>NZ_CP040461.1:0-1175000 GCF_005843965.1 Enterococcus sp. M190262
CTGCATAAATATTTTTGATCATTTTCTCTGTCACTTCTTCTTTCATTTTGCCAAACGAGCGGACTTCCCGCAAGGAACTGACATTGGCATAAAAGCAGTAGCTGCAGCGAAGATTGCAGAGGGAAGATGCGGGTTTAATCAATACTGAAATATGTTTCATGGTAGAAGCCTCGATTCTAAATAACTTTTTGAAGTTGCTAATTTATTTAATTTCTTAATCCCAAACGAATATATTCACTTTCTGGCACTTCAATTCGATCCATGATTTTTATTAATTTCTGGATCATCCTTTCTTCAACGTCAGGATTATCCAGTGGAGTCAACTGTTGCGGATCCTCCTCCAAGTCAAATAGCAAATGGCCAACTGAATAAGAATCAATGTATGTGGAGACTTCAATTTCTGTATAAGGATACTGATTTGTGAAGCGATTTCCCTTTCTTTGCTTCATGGTATCTAATGCTTCCTTATTGATGAACCCCCTTAACATGGCGTAATTCAATGTTTGGATAGTGATTGGGCCGTTGGAAGGATCAACAGACGCACGCATATACACGTACTTCCCATCATAAATATTGACATGACCGCCATTTGTTCCAAAAATGATTTCATCATGTAAAACAGTCTCCTTAGACTTTAGAGCTGGCAATAATGATTTACCATCCATATCCAATTCATTCGCAATACCAAAATAATCTAATAAAGTTGCAGGAATATCGATCGTTTGGCTTAAAACAGAAGTATGGGTATCCACTTCAGCATTTGGGTAACTGATAAAAAATGGCAAATGGATAATTTCTTCATACATAGGAGCAACATTCTTTCCTAACCAATCATGCTCACCAAGAAGAAAACCATGATCCGTATTAATAATCACCAACGTATCCTGCCACATTTGATTCGTCTCTAGAAAATCAATGACTTTTCCGAGATGATGGTCACACATTGCTATCAATGCAGCATATTCGTTTTGTAATTCA
The DNA here is from genome assembly GCF_005843965.1 of Enterococcus sp. M190262. Lineage (NCBI taxonomy): Bacteria > Bacillati > Bacillota > Bacilli > Lactobacillales > Enterococcaceae > Enterococcus > Enterococcus sp. M190262. The sequence goes on from NZ_CP040461.1 coordinate 979, forward strand.
ATTAAATCATCGGAAGAAATGTCATCTGTAACCCGACCATACTTTGGCCAAAAATAAGGTGACTCATTTGGACAGTCCTCATAAAGTTTACGATATTTTTCTGGAACAAAAAAGGGTTCATGAGGGTCAAAGCATTCTATTTGCAAAAACCAATTATCTTCTTTTTTGTATTCTTTCAAGAAATCAAGTCCAGCTTGAATTGTTTGAACACTCGACATCTCATTTTCATCAACTTGTCTTGTGCGGTTCGCAAAATGCTGTTCAACTGAAATGCCTTGCTTATTCAAAGGATTTATTTCTGCATGGCCTTCAGCAAATTTCCTAGGTACCCAGCGATCACCTTCCTGCCCGCGAAACCCCTCCCAAGTAGAATAGCGATTATGATAGGTTGCCCCTCCATCCTCAAAATAGTGAGAATGGTCGGTCACTAGGTGACAGTAGATGCCATTTTGTTGTAGCACATCAAAAATGGAATGATCAAAAGGCTCCAATTGCCCCCACATGCGATGCATAAAGTTATATCTTCCTGTATGAAGTTCACGACGTGCTGGCATACAAGGCATACTTCCCCCATAAAAATTATCGAAAGTAACCGTTTTTTCCCTTAAGCGATCGAAATTTGGTGTTTGGATCCAATCATTTCCATAATTTGACAGAAAATCTTTTGACAACGTATCAAACATTAGCATGATAGCGCGCATATTTTCCCTTCCCTTCTTTACTATCGTATCATATAGAACACAACTTAATGAATCACTTGAATGACTTCATTAACAATATCTGGGATAACATCCAAATAAGTATCAGTATTTGTTACAACAACCGGTGAGATGATCGAGTAGCCTTTGGATTGAATTTTTTCTTTATCAAATCGAATCAACAGCTCGCCTTTCCTTACTTGCTGTCCTTGTTTTACGTAGGAAGTAAAGAAATCGCCTTTTAAGTTAACAGTATCCATTCCGACATGAATCAACAATTCAATACCATTCGTAGATTTTAAACCGATCGCATGATTCGTTGGGAACAATGTTTCTACAGTAGCATCGAATGGCGCATAGATCTCTCCATTGCTTGGAACAATCGCTACACCTTTTCCTAATAACCCAGAAGAAAAAGCTTCATCTTCAACATCAGCCAATGTCAGTAAATCTCCTTTAATAGGCATCTCAATCTTTGTTTCCGTTATTAAATAATTATCTATTGCTATCTCTTGCTCTTCCTCTGATTCAGCTTCTTCTCGATCTTCAGTAGGATCATACATGAATGTAATAGTTAAAACAAACGATAGTGCAAATGCCACACTAATTGCAAGTGCATAGCCATAAAAACCACTGCCAATTCCATCACTAGGACTAATATAATTTGGAAGACTAAAAACGCCCATTCCTCCCATGATAAATGATTTTGTCCCAAAGAGCCCCATGATCAGACCACCTATGGAAGAAGAAATCAAAGTTGCAATGAATGGTTTCTTACGGGGTAACGTTACCCCGTAAAGGGAGGGTTCAGAGACACCGAAAAGACTAGAAATAAAAGCGGGTATACCGATCGCACGAACAGAATTATTTTTGGATTTAATGATAACCGCTAATACTGCTCCAGCAGTAGCAAATGGAGTTGCTTGTCCTAAAACCATTACAGGATCGTATCCTAATACACCAATATTGTTGATAGCAATCGGGATAATCCCCCAGTGAAGACCGAACATGACAAGAACTTGCCAGATTGCACCCACCGCTATACCAGCAACAATCGGGCTAAACTGATAAATACTTAACACAGCAGCCCCTAAAATATTTCCAATCCATGTGGCTATTGGGCCAATCACGATAAATGTTAAAGGAACCATCAATAAAACTGTTAGAAATGGCACTAAAAAGCTACGTAAAACGCTCGGAATTAATTTGGTAATCACTTTCTCCAATTTCGCTCCAAAGAAAGTTGCAATCACAATTGGGATAACGCTAGAACTATAACTCATCAGAATAACTGGTATACCCAAAAAAGTTACATAAACAGGTGACTCAAAAATCGTACCATTAAATAAGGTATAAAGAGGTTCTGTATTAGCAGTTAACCCTGACAAGGCCGGATAGACCATTGCCGCACCGATAGCCATACCAACAAATTGCTTCAGACCAAATTTCTTTGCTGCGGTATAACCAAGAAAAATTGGAAAGAAATAGAAGAAGCAGTCACCAGCGGCTTGCAAGATGGCATAGGTTCCAGAAGTATTTTCAATCCAACCAAGAGAAACAAAGAGAACGTTTAATCCTTTGATCATTCCAGTAGCTGCCAGTAACCCTAATACAGGTGTGAAAATACCAGAAATAATATCTATAAAAGCATCCAAAGGTCCTTTCTTCTCCTTTTTTTCTTCCGACGCTTCGTTTGATAGCCCAGCATAGTCAATAAATTCTTGATAAACTTCTGGTACGTGGTTTCCGATGACTACTTGATATTGTCCACCACTTTGTACTACTGTAACTACACCTTTCGTTTTTTTCAATGCTCCAGTATCTGCAATTGATTCATCTTTTAAATTGAAACGTAAACGAGTAATACAGTGAGTGAGACCGGCAATATTTTCTTTTCCACCCACATTTTTCAATATTTCCTCAACTAAATCTTTGTATGCCATTTTATTCATCCCCTTATCCATAATCAAAAAGGCAAGACAAATAATTATTCCCAACAAAGGAATAATTATCAGTCTTGCCTGCTTTACCAGTAACAACCTCTATTCGTTCTCTATTAATTTTTGAATGTGTAGCGATAAGTATAACTTTTCATCATCACTTAGAGAGACTTTCAGATACTGCTCAACCAAAATCATCGTTTTGTAAGCTGCTGGGTATTGACTCTGAATGTGCTCCAGCAATGGATTTTGCTTATTCATCTTAGTCCGGGTAGTCAATCGTTGGAAGAAAAAGCGCAAATGAGTGATAAAGCGATCAAACGCAAGCGAATCTTCATTGATTTGAATTTTATTAGATAGACGAATAAGTGAAATAATATCTCTAATTTTCTTTGCAATTAGCTGGACATCTTCAGGTTGATCGATCTCATCTGTCAGCTGAGCATTGATCAAATGCATTGCAATATTCCCTGCTTCTTCTTCTTCGAACTGGATACCCGTTTTTTCATTAATTAAAAATAGTGCTTTTTTCCCTATCTCAAATTCTTTGGGATAAAACTTCTTAATTTCCCATGAAAGGCGGTTATAAATACTCATTCCCTGTTTGTGTAATTTAATCAAATGATATAAATGATCGGTTAAGGATACATATAATGTTTCACTTAACTCATGCTCTAGATCATTTTTAGCTAATCGAATAATATCATCAGCTAAGGAAACGTACTTTGCCGGGATTGATTCCATTAATGTCAAAAAACGTTCAGAAGCTTTGTTTTTATGCAATACAAATACTTTCTCTATTTTCGTCTCGTCTGCTGCTTGTCCCGGTTTCATTTTAAAGCCCAGCCCGGTGCCGATCCAAATAAAATCTTTGCCATCTTTTCCGACCAAAACCGCATTATTATTTAGAATCTTTTTGATCTTCAAGACGTTTCTCACCTCCTTAAAATGAAAAAAGGCTATACCTCAATACATGTGTAGGATCCATACACACGTACGAAGGTATAGCCTGCATTATCAGTAACTACCCATTTGATTGTTTATACTATACTATTTATTTGATTTTCGTGCAAGCGTTTTTATCATTTTTTTCTGCTTGCATGTGTTTTGTTGAGTAAATACTCCATTCCTACTCCTCATCCAGTAACCGACTTTGTCCTTCGATCTTTTGGATCTCTGTGATGTCTTGCGTGACTTCCAGACAGCCTAGATATTTCCCCGTTGGATTTTTCAACGCAAAATAGCGAATATAGATTTTTCGTCCCCGCATGTCAATCCAGAAATCAGCTGTTTCTCTTTTGTCTGACCGAAAATCGTCTAAGATTTTTTGAACAATGTGCATACTTTTAGGTGGGTGGCAATTCACTACTTCTCGACCAATCACTGAATTTGTCCGGGGGAAGACTCGACTCTTCCCTTCAGAATAAAAACGTACCCGATCTTCATTGTCCACAAACGTCAGATCGACTGGCAATGTTTGGAACATAGCAATCAATTGTTCCAGCTGCAAGGAGCCGGTGGGAAATTCAATGGTTTGGTTCGTGGGAGCAGTCGTTGTCACTGGCGGTTCAGCGAATTCTTCAAACCCAAGTCCCGCGGCAATACCAGCTGTGGTTTCTTGAGCTTGTTTGATGGCCAATTGACGAGCTGGCTCCCGTTCCAATTCTTTCTCCAGTGACTCTTGGCTTGGTTTCCAAGGCAATGGTTCAGGAATATAAGCAAACCCAATGTCAAAGCTATCTTCCGCGATCCGTTGCCAATCCGCTAAACTGAAGACATCCAATGTCATAGGAACCATGATTTCTTCTTCTTTAAAAATCATTTCTTCAATTTCAGATTTTACTGCCTGCCACTTTTCAGCTAGAGGATTATATGCTGCTTTGTCAGTTGCCAAATACTGGTTCAACTCTTTGATCATCTCGCGAATATCATCGTCGACTCCCCACATGACTTTCGGCGGAGCAGAGATGCCATACTTCTCCATATATGAAAAGATCAGCGTTTCTTTTCTTGCATAATGTTTGTCGATCTGTAACAGATCCTGCAGTGCTGCTTGCAGACGTCCTTTTTGTGACCAGTCCCCCTTTTTGATTTTCTTGAGCAATCCGTCGATTTCGTCCGTCAATAACGATTGCAGGACTTGGTTTTCTAGCTTGAGGGTATGGACTGGATGACCAGGTTGTCCATATTCTTCATTTGAATGATGGATCTCGTTGATCGATCCCTTAAATACAGCCGCATGGATATTGCATAGACGTTGGATCTCCGAAGGGTCTAAACCGCTTTGAATCAATGCTTTTTCTGCCGAGGTGATCTCAGTGACATCTACGCCGTCAAATTCTTCATTGAATAAGCGTTTAGCTTCTTCAAAAGAACCGCCTTGATGAAGCAAGCTCAAAATTTCGACGATTCGTTCTTGCCGTTGTTCCTTCGTTCTCATTTGTCGACTCCTTTCACAAGAAAACCTTGGTTTTCAAAAGATTGAATGATTTTTTCCAAAGGTATCTTTTTCATTTGTGCGCCTTTCGGAATCGTCATATAGCGACCGGCAGTTTGGAGCATGCCGGGTTTATTGATGGCAGTAAAGCCAAGTTTGCTCATAATGTCTTTGATTTCCGGATGTTCCGACACTAAATCAAAGAGATTTTTTGAGAAATCTGCTTCTTTCATTCTTATCCTTCCTTCTGCTGAGAATAATTCTCAATCAACTGCATATATTATATACGAAATTGCTCACAATTACACGATCATTTCCAAATTTATCTCCCCTCACTTGGCACAAAAAGAAAAGAACCACTTCTCGACCTCTGCGAGCGAATGATTCTTTAATAGCAAGATGAAACTCTTGATTTAGTGATGGAAAATAATCAGCTGCGATAGCGACACACCCATTTTTCTAATCCATCCACCACACCAAAGAAGAAAAAGCCCATCAATGCAATCACAACGATGCCTGACAGCATTTGCTCATAATCCATTTTAGACCAAGCACTCAAAATCAAGTACCCGACGCCATAAGTCGTATTATAGTTTTCCGCAAAGAACAAGGAGGCAAGCGAGATACCAATACTTACCCGCATGCTGGCAAACAATGCCGGCATGATTGCTGGCAAAATCAAGAAACGGATCTGATGCAGCGGGTTTTGCGTGTAATTTTGCATCACTTGAAAGTAAGTTGCTGGGATTTCTTTTACCCCATCTCGAATCGAAACCACAACTTGAATCACGATCACCGAAAAAATCAGGATCACCTTTGAAACATTCCCTAAACCAAAAAAAATCATGAAAACTGGCAGAAAAGCGACCTTTGGAATCGGATATAAGAAATAGAGCAGAGGATCAACGATTGCTGCTATTTTTGTTCTTCCGAGAAAAATCCCTAAAGGTATACCGATCAGCAACGCAAAAAATAGTGAGATCAGGACACGAATCATACTGGCCCCTGCATGTAACCCTAATTCTGCACGCAATTGCCAAAATCGTTGGAAAGTTTGATAAGGGTCCGGCAGCGAACGGTTATCCGCTAACAAGCTGATTCCCCACCATAACAATAAAAACGACATTGCCCCCCACAAAAAAGAACGTCCGGCTTTCATCTGACTTCTCCTCTCATCTTCTTTTTCAATGCCAATGAAAAAGCATAAAAGTCCATCGTCTCACGGCGGTTAGCTTGGTGGAAAACTGGGTTTTTGATCTGATGTATTTGATGTTCTTGAACCAATAGGATCGTCTCGCCAAGGTAAGCCGCTTCTTCTGTATCATGGGTCACTACGACTAAACCGTTCGCAAGTCGTTGTTGCTCAGATAAAATCAGATTTTGCGTACGTTCTTTGGTTTCCTGATCCAAAGACGATGTCGGCTCATCTAACAGTAAAAATGCTGGACTGGTCACTAATCCTCTTGCCATTGCCACTCGCTGTTTTTGGCCGCCACTCAGTTGACTAGGGAAACGCGCTTTGTAAGAATCTAGTTCTAACGCTTGTAAGCACGTTTCGACTAACTTTTCTCTTTGGTTTTTGGGGACTTTTTGGATTTGAAGAGGCATTTCTACCGCTTGATAAACTGTCTGCCACGGAAACAGACGTAAGTCTTGAAAAACCAATTCGATCTCAGAAGGATGGCTATCGCCATAATCGATATGACCTGATTGCGGCAGCTGCCACCCTTTCAACAATGAGAGCAGGGTACTTTTACCAACCCCTGATTTTCCCAAGACGACGTATGTATGGCCCTTATCTAAGGTTAAATCTAGATTGTTAAAGATTAAGCGATCTTGAAATGAAAATGCGACTGATTCTAAATGAATCGCCATAAATTGGCTCCTTCTTTCTAAAAAATAGTTGTTCCCTCTTTCACATTCTATGCTATACTGATTGTTGCGAAAAAAAATAGAAAGGGATGCATTTGATGTTCCGCACACTTGTGTTTCATGAAATACGATCAGACAATGAGTTAAGTGAGCAACCAAGACCAATCGAAGTTGCCGATGGCTATCAAGATGCTCTTCCATTGCCGTTATTCAATAGCTGTTCTCATTTTAAACAACAAATCGACTTTTTGAAAGCAGAAAAATATCATACCCTTACTTTGGAGGAAGTCAAAGACTACTATCTTCAAAAGAAAGCTTTACCAGAAAAAGCGGTTTTGTTGACGTTTGATGATTGCTACCAATCCATGAGGGAATATGCCTACCCGTTATTGAAAGAGGCCGGCTTCAAAGCGACCGCTTTTGTTGTCAGCGGTTGGTTGTTTGCTGAACCGAGCCCTTATAAGCCGGCTGTTTCCAAAACACTCAGTCGCTCGGAATTGAACGAAATGAGTGATGTTTTTGAATACGCCAATCATACGACTCACTTCCATGAACGAAAAGGAATGATGGGCCGCTCAATGTGGGAACCGGCTGAAAAATTTGCGGCTGATTTAGATTGCTGCAATCAAACTGTAGCGATACAAGATGTTTTTGCTTATCCCTTTGGTTTCTATGATCAACAGACGATCAAAACACTAGAAGCGAAAGGTTTTGTCTTGTCATTCACGACGATTCCAGGGTTCAACACCCTAGAAACCCCACGCATGGAACTACGAAGAGACATTATTCCCTTCTCATTGGATAAGACATCTTTTGAACAATTATTCAAAAAGACCCATTAAGAACATCCCTTCAAGGAATAAATAAGAAAGAGGAACGAAAAATGAAAAAAACGATTTTATTTACTTGCTTATCATTATTGGCTTTAGGAGTTGCTGCTTGCGGAAACAATTCAGATTCCACTTCAGAAACTAAGACAACTGACACCTCTGCGACAACTGCTGAAGTGACCGATCAAACGTTGAATGTGGGGATTTTACCAGCAGAATCTGCGATTCCAATTATTCTGGCCAAAGAAGAAGGCTATTTTAAAGATTTAGGTCTAAATGTTGAAATCAAATCTTTTACTTCTCCAAATGATCGCAATGTTGCCGTACAAGCCAAAGAATTGGACGCAACTATCAGTGATGTGATGACAGAAGCGACGTTTAAGCAAAATGGCATTGACATGACAATCACTTCGGACATTCTAGAAGACTTTAAAGTCTTAGCTTCGCCAAATTCAGGCATCTCTGAAATGAAAGGATTGGCTGATAAAAAGATTACCCTTGTACCGAACTTCATTTTAGAATACATCATGGACCAGTTTGTTGCTGAAAATGATTTTACTTATCAAATCGTTGATATTGCTTCTTTTGCGGCTCGTTCTGAGGCACTATTAAGCGATCAAGTTGATGGTGCTGTCTACACAGAACCGCAAGCGAGTATGTTAGCCGCTCAAGGTGCAATTGTTTTGGGCAGTTCCAAAGAAGCTGGCATCAAAGGTGGTACCTTGCAATTTATGACTGATGTGGTAAAAGATCGACCACAAGATGTTGCCGCATTTTATCAAGCTTACGATCAAGCCATCGATTATATGAACAGCCACAAAGCTTCTGAATATGCTGATATCTTAGCCGACTATCAGTTCCCAGATGCCATGAGTACTTACTTAGATAGCCAAAAAGAAGACTATCCTTATGCTGCCAAAGTCCCACAGGACCAACTAGACAAAATCGTGGCTTGGACTAAAGACAAAGGACAAATTGATCAAGCTTACACTTATGATGAATTGACTGATTTTAGTTTCTTAGCGAACTAATTCCTGATCACTTATTACACAAAACCAATACTCGAATCCATCAAAGCCAGTGCTGTGATAGATTCGAGTGTTTTTTATCCAGCCATTATTTGACGGATGCTCGGTCACCGAGTATCATTCACTAAAGGGTTGTGAGCGATGAAAACTACTTTATCTGTTCGTTTCACTACATAGGAAAGGGAGAAAATATACCATGCCCAAAATTGATCTTTATTTACTGCAAAAGCCAGAAGAGACACAATTTTATGACTATTTACCTCAATCGGAGTCTTGGCTCCGCGCCTATAAACAACTTCATGGTGAATCCTTGGTGATTCATTCTTCTGTTTTGACTGAAAGCATTCTGCCTTTCATTACTCACCCACTTGTATTGGAACTTCTAGAGCAAGAAGATCTCGCGTGCTTGCCTTTAGTTTTTGCAGAAAACAACCTTTATTGTAAGGGGCGTCTTCCTACGCTCACCGAATGGGAAGAATTGACACACGTTGGTATTTCGATTCAGGAATTAGATGAATCACCGAGCGCCACGAAAACAGCGGTCTATCATGATCTTATATGATGGGGAAAACTATCCGCTAAACTGTCGTTGGTAAGTCTTCTCCTGATGAAAGATTCGGTCTTTATAGCTATAAAAAACAACTATGAATGAGAGTGAAATTATGGAAACGATGACTTTTGAAGAATTAATCCAAATCAACTGTTTTTCTGAAGAAAAAGAAGAACGAAAGAAAGCAGCTGAATTATTAGAATATCGTTATGGCTGCGAGATTCGTTGTGGTGAGATGGACAAAAGTGTCCGCTTTGCTCACCATGCTCGCGGCTGTACGATCATTGCTGCGAAACTTTGCGCCAATGTTGTGATTTTCCAGAATGTAACGATTGGTTCAAATCAGCGGTTTAACCGGAAAAAGAATGCCTGGGAAAATCTGGGCACACCTATTTTAGCAGAAAATGTAATCGTTGCAGATGGTGCCAAAATTCTTGGCCCAGTCATCATCGGTGAAAATACTGTGATTGGAGCAGGCGCCATTATTACCAAAGACATTCCTGCCAATAGTGTAGCCTTTGGCGTCAATCAGTATAAACCAAAAAATCCCGACTTCGATCTTATCATCAATGACCAAAATATCTCTGGAGAAGAGATCATGCGGATCAACGCAGAACGCGTAGCCGCATTTAATCAGCAAAATCAACGCTAGCAGATCATCCGATTATCGCTAGCAAGACAACCAAGGAATTATAAGCGATATGAGCAAACACAGACTCCCATGGATTTTTGTTGCGCAAATAGACGATTGTCAGCCAAAATCCAATAATAAAGTAAGGGTATAACAAAAAAATATTACCATTAGCATTAACAATATGGGCCCACGAAAACAACAAAAGACTGCACAATGTCGTAACAATTCTCAGCCATCTTTTTCTACCAGTATAAATAAGCGTATAGCGATAGAACATTTCTTCGAACAATGGGCCTACTACTAATGCCCCCAATAGTAAAGGAACGGTTCTCTGAGACGATGGATAATAAAAAGTCATTGATTGTTCACCTGGAAAGATAATCTGGTTGAAGAAAACCGTTGTTAAAAGAATCGCTACAAATGTCAGCAAGCCTATTTTTATCAATGAGAGAACCTTCAGTTCTTTTAAACGATCCAACAAATCCCTATAAAAAAGGATAACAAAGAAACAAAGCAACACTAGCTTGGCGCCCAACTCATGATAGCCCATTAAAAATTTCGCATAGGAAGAAGGAATTCCATGTATGGCTATTCCTTTCCAGATAACAAAAGCCAAAAGAAAAAGCAGTTTCTTCAAGTCTTCACCCCTTTTTGAGTAGTTTCACTAGAATTGCATGATGCTTCGCTTCACAATTAACCTCTATCAGGATTCTTCTCGTTCCGTTCTTTCTCATGATTCTCTTTGGGTAGTTTTTAGATCATTCTCAGCATTTTTTTACTCACACTACAATTATACACTATAAAAAGGTATCAAAAAAACATTCATCCGAAAGAATGAATGTTAATCAGACATTTTTTTACTGAACAATGTCATTGACTGATTGGTTTTTTAGGAAGAACAGAAATGACCGTTCTCGCGACCAAGAGATAGCACCAGATAACAAGAATAAGCTAATGGCCGTTCCTTCCCTCACAACCAAAGGAAATGAAAAAGCTGTAGAAAGGCCGATTGAGATTATGACACACAGCACATCAACACTATACCGATATTGTTTGAAGGAAAAGCGACTTCTATCAGCCATCAGCTGACAAAAATTTTCAATAGGAAATTTCAAGTGATTGAGTCGCAACACTTGTCCCGTAGCGAGTCCTGAAATCAATGTCCCAATGATAAAACATGTGACTTGTGCCAAATAGTTTGGCACTATCAGATTTGGCAGTAAGCCATATAAAATACCATTGACTAAATTGCCAAAGAAAAGCAAAGCTGCCATCATAATCAAATAGTTGATCCATTTCCGATAACGGCTTTTTTGACTGTGGTCCAGAAACCAACAAGTGACTAAGAAGAGCAGATTGATGGCTGTCGTAATGGTTCCGACCTTGATACCTGTGATTGTGGATAGTGAGACATTCAATGAATTAAAGCTGCTTACACCAATAGCTGCTTTGATTGTCAAGCTGATCCCTAATGCGCTGATACCATAGAAAAACAGTGACCAAAAGAGGGTTCGTTTCATATGAGATCTCCTTTCATTTGCTCTTCCTCCATTATGTGGTATGCTAAGAAAAACAACTAGGAGATTTCTCCTAGAAAGAGAGAAAAAATGAAACGAACCCTTTATCCTGTTGCCAAAAAATTTCATCAATTGGACTTGCCTTTTTCCACTGGAACATTAGAACAGTCCTCTGTTTACGAGTTTTCTCACAACGAGATCATACAAGAAGAAGCCGGGACACTGACTCACTTGTACGTGATCCTTGAAGGAAAAGCAAAGATTATCAAGTCTCAAGCCAATGGCAAACGATCGATTTTACAATTTTTGCATTCCGGTGATTTCATCGGAGATCTGACCTTAGTGTCCGCTGAAAAAACGACCAAAGAAGTTTTAGCGATCGGTCCAACTGTTTGCTTGGCGCTTCCTATCGATCATGCCAAGCAAGTATTGATGCAAGATATTGATTTTGTCAAAATGATCAGTCAATATATCGGCGATAAATTAATTAGACGGATGGAACATTTCTCCATCAATCAGACTTACCAATTGAATTATCGCTTGGCGCTGTTGCTCTTGGAAGTAGCTGTAGCGGGAATTTATCAAGAAAAACTCACAGAAACAGCAGAATACCTTGGTGTCAGTTATCGGCACTTGACCTACACGTTAAAAACATTCAAAGAAAACGATTGTGTCTATCGTGAATCTAGGGGTTATCGCATCAATGAAGCAAACCTTAAGCAATTGATTCGATCGATGCAACGCGAATAGACACGCTCTTTTCCTTCTATCACGCTTCTTTGCTGATTGCGCATGCTATTTGCTAATTTGAGAATGGCCACAGTTGAATAGCCAACCTGCCAGTCCCTGAGAAGACGATTTGGTCTTGCTCTTTTTGCGGATAAAGTCTGGAAGTAAAGGTATACTCCCCATTGTTTATGAACACTTCCATCGATGAAGTGTCCATAAACAATTGGATCTGTCGTAATTCTGATAGTTGAATGCTTCTTTTTTTGCGTCCATAGCCGGAAGGCCCATGAGAAAGAGTAAAAATATGGCCATCATAAGAGAGAATCGTGTCTTGGCGCAAGAGAAGCTGCAGGTTTTTTGTCTGTTGGGTTAGCTCTACCTGCAGTTCGTAGACCTCTCCAGCTAATTTTGGAGCAGTAAAGCTATCCTTTAACTCGACATTCCAGAAGAAAGGCTTTCCACGTAATTTTTGATATTCTGGCAATGGTTGTTGGATCAATCGTTGCCCATTGAAGCTCAGTTCTCGCGGCAATGTCGCCGCATGCTGCCATCCTCGAGTAACAGTGGGATTCGAGTATTCAGGACTTGTGTCCCCTAGTCCCATCCAGCCCCATAACAATCTGCGCCCTTTTTGATCCAAGAACGTTTGCGGAGCATAAAAATCAAACCCTCGATCCAATTCCACGAAATCCGATGTTGGCTTAAATTTCAAATTTTTCCAATCTACTTCCCCTAATAAGTAGCCAGACTGGTATAAATTATTGAAAGCATAAGCTTGCGGATCTACTCCCTGTGGTGAAAAAAGTAAAATATCTTGTCCGTCAAGTTGAAAGAAATCGGGACATTCCCACATATAACCAAGGGAATAATCATCCCCTAAAAATATCCCTTGATAGGTCCATTGTGAAAGATCCTCTGACTGATAAATCAAAATCTTTCCTTCACTTTCCCGAGTTCGAGCCCCTAAGATCATATAGTAACGGCCCTCTTTTTCAAATACTTTTGGATCACGGATATGATCGGTAAACCCTGCAGGATATGCTTCATGCGGGATCACTACTTCTTGTTTTTCAATCGAATAACCATCACTAATCACATGGACCGTATTTTGCTCTCTGCCACTAAAAGTATAATCATGGTCCCCTTCGTTTTTCACATTTCCTGTATAAAAGAAATGGATCTGATCATCCTTTACAATCGCACTGCCAGAAAATACACCATTTCGATCATACGAATGTTCTGGTGAGAGAAAAATTGCTTCTTCTTTGAAGTCTACCAAATTGGTTGACGTTTTATGTCCCCAATGGGGTGCTTCTTTTCCTGCAGGATTTTGAGGAACATATTGATGGTAGAAATGATAAACCCCATTAAACTGACAAAGCCCATTGGGATCATTCATCCACCCAGTTTCCGGCATTAAATGAAAGTACAGTCGCCAGTTATCCTGAGCGATCTTTGCTTTTAGTTCCGATTGTTGTTCCAGCTCTTGCCAGGCTTCTTTTGCACGCAAATCCATCCACCACTTTCTTCTCTACAATTTTTCCATTAATTCTCGGTTGCGCTTAACGTTTGAAGGTCATCCTCAATCGTTGTTTCTTCATTCAATTCATCGGAAATCTTTCTCCGCTGCAGTTGGACGCAGGCAAAGCCCACACTAAACGCAATGAGGATCACTGCAATGTATTTCAACATGGCGCCGAAATCTCCTGTATACAACAACAAACCAGGAATAAATGTAATGCCCATTCCTGTTGCTGCCAATTGAAAAACATACGTCATCAAGCCGCCGATGGCCCCCCCAACCATGCCAGAAGCAAAAATACGCAAGGACCGAAGATTGATCCCAAACAATAATGGTTCCGTGATCCCAAACAAGGTTGGTACAGCTGCACTAATGGCATTCGAGCGTTTGACTTTGTTTCGGTAAAGAAAAGCAGCTGCGATTGCTGCCCCAAATTGTCCTGCCATACTCGCTGTTCCTAGAACTTGCAAGACATTCTCTCCTGAAGTATTTAATAAACCAAGTTCGATGATGCTCAATGAATGATGCAAACCGGTGATAACAATCAATTGCTGAACCGCTGCATATAAGATATAGCCAATACCAAAAGGCGCTTGTACGAGGTAAACAATGCCGTTGATCACTGCTTTTTCTGCAACTTGCAAAATGGGACCTAATGCAAATAAAACTAATGTCAGCGTCACTACGATAGTCAGAAATGGAGTGACGACTAAATCCATCATTTGTGGAACAAATTTTCTAAATCCTTTTTCTAATTTGGAAACAAGCCAACCAACAATAATTGCGGGGAAAATCGAACCTTGATACCCTGAAATAGAAAGACCGAATAAATGAAGCGGCTGTGCATCGCCACTAGCAACTGCCCAAGCATTGGGTAACTGAGGTGCTACCATCATCAAACCAACAACGATCCCGATGATCGGATTACCGCCAAATTTTTTGGTGGCACTATAAGCAATCAATACAGGTAAGAAAGCAAAGGCTGTATCTGTCAGCATTTCAAAGAGCGCATACCAGTCCGCACTAAAAGGAACCCCTAATTCAACTAGCAGACCACGGATCCCCATCAAAAGTCCAGTTGTAACTAATGCCGGAATCAATGGCACCAACACATCAGAAAGAGTACGAACAACTTTCTGAACAGGCGTCAGATTGGAATAAACATCTTCTTTAAAGGCTGTCTGCTGCTCACCATCTTTACCCATTGTTTGAGCAAAAGCCTCATAAACTTCATTTACTTTTCCAGTCCCAAAAATAAACTGATGCTGTCCTGTATTAAAGAAATAACCTTTGCTTTCAGAAATGTTTTCTGCCTTCTTTTTGTCTAGCAACGCATCATTTTTCAAAATAATGCGTAGTCGAGTGGCACAATGCTCATAATTTTTAACGTTTTCCTTACCACCCACTGCTTGGAGCAACTGATCAATGATTTTCTGATCTTTCATTTTAATTTTCCTCCATTTCAACTCACTTTATTTTGTGGAACCGGTTCTACAAGAAGGATAACAGAAACCGTTTGCAAAATCAACCCGTTTTATCAAAAAAAAAAAGACTGTGACAAAATCATCATCCAACAAGTTAAACCAAATCATATGCTGTTGCGATAGATTCCTCGGACTTTTGCGACGAGGAGCCACTGCACCGCAGGAGCAATAATAGAGACTGTGACAAAATCATCATCCAACAAGTTAAACCGAATCATATGCTATTGCGATAGTTTCCTCGGACTTTTGCGACGAGGAGCCACTGCACCGCAGGAGCAATAATAGAGACTGTGACAAAGTCATCATCCAACAAGTTAAACCGAATCATATGCTATTGCGATAGATTCCTCGGACTTTTGCGACGAGGAGCCACTGTACCGCAGGAGCAATAATAGAGACTGTGACAAAGTCATCATCCAACAAGTTAAACCGAATCATATGCTGTTGCGATAGATTCCTCGGACTTTTGCGACGAGGAGCCACTGCACCGCAGGAGCAATAATAGTTAAGGTTCGGATAGTGTTACTTGTCGGAGACTTATGGCACAGTCCCTTTCACGAATCATTATGGTATTTGTTCTATGGGAATCGTTGATTGTTTGATCACCAGTTGATTCGGTAACTTAATCAATTCTGGCACTTGAACTTTTTGGATCAACTTCTGGATCGTTTCCACCGCATCGACACCTAACTGGTGGTAAGGATAGTGAGTGGTCGTGATCGTCGGAAAGACATAATCCGTCGAATCATATCCACCGAAGCCGCTAAGGGAGAAATCCTCCGGCACTCGCAAGCCTAACTCATGCGCGGCTTTCAATACGGCAACAGCAATGTTGTCTGTGGCACAGGCTAAATAGGTCGCTTGATTCTCTTTTAGAAATAAGCGAGCTTTTTGATAGGTTTCACTTCTGGAAAAAGACGTTTCGATGAAAGATAATTTGGTCCCTTCCATTTGAGCGACCACATCCGTAAAGCCTTTTTTTCTCAAGATCCCTACTGCTTCGTCTTTTTCAGTCACTCCGATAAACAAAAAAGACCGATGGCCGAGTTCAATTGCATACTCTGCCAGTTTCTCTCCCGCACGATAATCATCATGGACAATCGAATGGACTCCTTGTAAGTGTTGACCCAACATCAGTACAGGAACGGTCAATTGCTGCAAGACTTGTGCTAGCTCACTCGTGATCTCTCTAGCCAGCATAATGATACCAGCAACCTTTTGCTTGACCAGCATCTCAATATTTTCTAATTCGCGTTGTTCATTTTGATTAGAATTCGTGATTAACAATTGATACCCATTCTTTCGAGCTGTTTCATCGATCCCTTCTAACACACTGTTGGTGGAAGGAGAATCCAGCCTAGGAATGATCACTCCCAACAGTTTTGTGTCTTGTGCTTTTAAACTGCGGGCAAACGTATTGGGCCGATAGCCGGTCTCTTCAATAATTGCATCAATTTTTTTACGTGTTTGCTCGCTAACATAGCCATTATTCAAATAGCGGGAAACGGTGCTTTTCGCAACGCCTGCTTTTTCAGCGATATCTTTAATCGTTACCGTTACCATAGTCACCCTACTTTGCTTTTTCTTTTATTATACCAAGAACTGAAACAAAAATAAGCACTGATTCTCTTTCGGATGCCATTCACTTCATGAAAAGATAGGAAGCCACAAAAAAAGATGCTTGCTACTCATGAAAGAGCCAGCAAGCATCCGTTTATTTCTCGTGATCAAACGTTCAAGATCCACATAAAACCAATAAATACAAAGAATAACACATACATGATCGGTGAGACTTCTTTACCACGTTTGGCCGCAATCATTGTGATTGGATAGAAAATGAAACCTAGTGCGATCCCGTCAGAAATACTATAAGTCAAAGGCATGCCTAATAAAATCAGAAAAGAAGGAATCGCGATTTCCATTTCATGCCATTTGATTTCTTTTAGTGATTGCGCCATCAGTACTCCGACAACAATCAATGCTGGTGCTGTAACCTGAGAGGTCACTACTGATAAAAGCGGAGAAAAGAATAGACCAAACAAAAAGAAAATACCTGTGGTCACAGCTGTTAGTCCAGAACGACCGCCGACAGCGATCCCTGCTGAAGATTCCACATATGCGCCTACTGGAGAAGTTCCTAGTAATGATCCTGCCAACATCGCTGTCGAATCAGACGCTAATGCTTTCCCCACTCGAGGCATCTTATTGTCTTTCATGAAACCTGCTTGATTGGCTAAACCAACTAACGTACCGGCAGTATCAAAGAAAGTGACTAGTAAGAATGTTAGGACAACGACCCACATTTGCAATGTGTTGATGTCACCGACATGCTTCAATGCGACTAAAAAAGTCGACGACATACTAGGTGCTGCCGAAACGATCGAACTTGGTGCGTGGATCAAACCTGTCACTAAACCAAGAATGGTCGTCGCTGCCATCCCAATGAAAATCCCGCCAGGTACTCGACGAACCATCAACACAGCCGTAATGACCAAGCCAAAGATCGTTAACCATGTCGTACCTACACTCAATGATCCTAAGGCAACTAACGTTGAATCGTCGGAAACAATGATCCCACCTTCACTAAGACCAAGGAAAGCAATGAACAAGCCTATCCCACCAGAAATAGCATATTTCAAGTCGGAAGGAATCGCATCAATGATCATTTCACGAAGTTTAAAAATCGTGATTGCAATAAAAATCAGCGAAGCGACAAAAACACCGGCTAGTGCCGTTTGCCAAGGCACACCCATCCCGATACAGACTGAATAAGAAAAGAACGCGTTGATTCCTAACGCAGGAGCTGTCGCAATCGGGTATTTTGCCAAGACTCCCATCAAAATACATCCGAGGGCACTTGCTAATGCTGTGGCTGTAAAGACCGCTCCCTCATCCATACCAGAAGCACCAAGGACCGTTGGATTGACAAAAAGAATATAGGCCATTGAAATAAATGTCGTGAATCCAGCCAAGAGTTCCCGCTTGATGGTCGTGTTGAGCTCATCAAGCCCAAAATAAGAGTGAAGCACATTTTTCATTTTTTGAATCCTCCATTATTCAGATAGGCGCGATTATTTTCCCTCTGAATCCTTAATAAAACAACGAAATCAATGATATACCAACTTTTCCTCCAAGTAAATAAACTTTTCTAAAAATTTCAGAACTATTTTCATTTTCATTTAAGATGCTAAAACCGCTTATTTCCCATACACAGTGCCTCATACTCGTTATGCTTCGATTGTACCACTTGAATAGTAAAAACAAAAAAAGTCTGTACTGTCAGAAACAAAAATAGGCAGCCAAAGAACGATCATCTTTTCCGCAGAAAAGCCAATCCTACCTGACAGAAAGATCCTATCAGGATTTCTTTTGCTGACCTATTGGTTAAACTGTTTTTGTGAATGATCAATCCACAAAATTTTGCTCTTCCTCAATCAAAATCTTTAATTGTTCTGCTGTCGTTCGTTTCATTGACAACGGCGGCAACTCTTCCAACGTAAAAAAGCCACTGGCAGAGGTTTCACTGTTCGTCACAAAAGAGCCTTCTTTGATCGAACAGGCAAAAACTAATTTATAATATTGAAACAATTGTGGAATGTCTTTGCGCAGATTAGTATCAAATACTGCACAAAGTTTGTCAACTTCAACAACTAATCCTGTCTCTTCCAACACTTCTTTTATAACGTTTTCTTTGGGTGAGAAACCGACTTCTGCATAGCCACCCGGTAAAGACCACTCTTTTGTATGAATGTCTTCCACTAATAAGACTTTGTTATCCTGACGAATCAATGCTCGAACATCAACTTTTGGTGTTGGATACCCCTCATTGGCATCTAGCACAAGTTTAAGCGTATCGGTTGTTTCTTTCGTCGATCGGCTCATCAATTCCACTAGAATCTCTTTCATTTCGACATAACGCTCTTGATCATAAATATCCTTGCCATAATAGATCCCAGCATCAGCGATTGCTAGCAATCGCTGATACTTCTCAAAAATCTCCTGCATCTGCTCCCCTCGCTTTGTGCTCTGTCATTCTCTCTTTATGATAAAGCAAATCCTGGCAGATAGAAAGCCAGACAGCACTAATTTCTAAAGTCAGCTAGCATTATTCAACAAGCAATCATTCTTTGCGATAGATCATGCTTTGCTGGATTTGCTTTAACGCAAAATCCATGAGAAAAATCAATCCCATAGCCAATAAACTACCGATCAATGTTCCCGAGAAACGCCAAGGAATCAGATGGAGTGGTACAAAACTACTGCCGATAGTCATCAAAAGCAGCACTTGCGGATTGGTAAAAAAGTTGGCGATCGTATAATTGACAGGCATGAAATATTCCGTCAATACATTCAATACAATCAAAATAGCAGCTTTTGCTTCTAATGGTAAATCCAGTGCCATGAGTAAGAAACCTAATAAGAGCCCAACTATTCCTCCTAGCACACGACCGATTGTTCTTTTTTTGATGTTTTCCATATGTTCGCCAGCGAGTACCGCGGCTGCAGAAATCAAGATCCAATAACCATTGCTTGCTCTCAACAGATATCCACTATAAGTAGCAATAAATAAAATCATCGAAAAATGCATCGCTTTTAGGATCATTTCCGGTTGGTGGTAAAGAGCGACATAATACTTATCTTTGAGAGAAAGCTGCTGAAAGCGATCTTTGGGTAAATGAAAAGGCAGCCTTTCTGCAGCGGAGATCAGCAACCCAGCCGCCAGAGAACCTACGATTCCATAAAGAAGATAGGAGCTTTGATGAAGAATCGCCAGTAAAGCAGCTGTCACATTCTGTGTTTGATGGTGAAAATTGAATCCCGTTGCGTAGAGCATCAGTACAAAGAAATAATCTGGTTTTGGCAAGCGGTAGATTTTGGAAAGTAAAAAAGCCGTGAAGGATAAGCAGCCGATGATAAACGGTGCACTCCAAGGAATCAATGAAGTAACCGCCCCTAAAATAAAGGCACTCAACAATGCAAAACCGTGGATCAGGATTGCTTTTATATTGTAACTGAAGGAACGGTGCTGAAAAGCCAAATAAGAAAAAGCTCCCATGGCTCCAACAGAACAAATCATGGGGTCTTTGGAAAGAATCCCAGTAATCAAAGGAACGCCCATTGCGATGCCAGAGCCCAATGGACGTAATAGTTTGGTAGTTAAATTCATGACATTCCTCCTCTAGCCCCTATTGGGAGCGACATCTTTTATAAGTGGTTGTTTGGGAAAAAATTAGTATGTAAATGATCAGAAGAAAGCAAGATCTTCAATGAAAAACACGGCATAACTGATGAAGCAAGCTATAGAAGATGGAAGATTTTTAACAATGGAAAAACAAGCAGCGACTTTCTAGCAGAGAGGCAACGGCCTCTCTATCAATTATAGGAATGAAAATCGAAATATGCAAACTTTTCAAGAAAGTTTCGTGAATCACTTGATCTCAGTTAATCTATCAAAAAAGATGGTGCTCTCTCATTGCCGTCAATTATACGGTTCAAGTGATATAAAAAAGATCAAAACTATTCTGGAGCAAACAAGAAGTTGCACTCAGTTAGTTTTGATCGAATCATTTTATTCCTCTATCTCCTTTAGGATAGGAAAAATTTAGTCCTCTTTTATTTTACAGATGCACTAGAAACAGCATCGACTACGACAGCCTCTGGCGCACCAGTTGTCGTAGCTGACTCTGCGTTATCTTCGTGGACAGAAGCACTGGTAACAGCATCTGAGTTCTCGTGAACAGAAGCGCTAGAGACAGCATCTTCGTTTCCCACCAATTTTTGACCGGTTTGTTGCAGATACCATTCAATGATTGGTTTGAAATCTAGAATATACTCGTTGATACCTGCATATTCGCCATTTTCATCATGCATGGCTTGGTAATTGTGGACAATGTATTTCTCTGGAACCTGTTTTGGTACATGAACCCGAACAGCATCTGTAGCGCCGCTGCGCAATTGTTGGATCACCCATTCCACATTTTTATATGATTTTTCAGGGTGACAGTTTGCTAATGGATTGCCCACCTGACCGGGAACACGAGCTGCCAACATTTCATGGGCTTCTTGACGCAAGTTATAATACAAGAATTGATTATTGCTATCCGCAAAGGTCAACTCCATCGGCATTGAATCTAAAAAATAATTGATTTGATCGACGGTCAATAATCCACGATTTAACTGAACATAAGTATTTCCAGAAACGGCCCCTACTGCTTCTGCAGCTTTCTCAAGCCATTGATCATCAGACATATCAACGCCTTCCACCGTTGTAGCGATCTTCCCAGTCGCATGTAAATCTTCTGGTGGCAATTGTTTAGGTCCAGCTAATGCAGAGACTACGTTAATAAATTTGACGAAGCTTGCTAACGTGCTGCCTAAAAAATCAATTGTTCGTTGATCGATCAGATTCCCATCTTCATCAAAAGCTTCTTTTGACTTTCCTAGTAAAAACTCATTCCCCGGCATCACAAGTGCATTGACTCCTGGGGCATCCAAGATTTGACGCAAATGCAACTGTGATCTGGAAGTTCCTTGATCATAATACGAAGCACCCACGACCATTACTGGCTTATTTTCAAGAGGATGAATCTTAAATGAAAGCCATTCCAAGACACTTTTCAGGCCTGCTGGTACTGTATGATTGTGCTCTGGTGTAGCAATGATTACGCCATCGGCTAAAATGATTTTTCGATTTAGTTGCTGGATCTCTGGACTGTTCGTTTGATCATCATCTTGATTGAATAATGGCAAATCTTTGATTTCGACCAGTTCCAAAGTAAAAAGTTCGGTGAATTGTTTTTTGATGAATGTTAATAATTTTCGATTGGTTGAAACTTCTGCTGTTGATCCGACGATACCGATTAATTTCATCTTTTCTATCTCCTATCGCAATTAAATGGTTTCCCAAGAAAAATTTTCTGCTTCACGTTTATTGGCTTGATGGGCATGTTGTAACTGACTTGTGATCGTCACAAACAAGAGAAAATCACTGAATAGTTCCCGCAATTTTGTTACTTGCTCTTCATCTTTCAGGCGTCCTTGTTCATCAAAAGCTTGTAATGAGTGCCCCAAAAGAAATTCTGAACTTGGCATGATCCGTGCTTTTAATTCCGGTGAATCTAAAATCTGCCGCAAATGAGCCTGTGCTCTGGAAGACCCTAGTGTGCCATACGACGCCCCTGTGATCATAACGGGCTTATCAACAAAAGGAAAAATACCATAAGAAAGCCAATTCAAGGCATTGATCAGCGAAGCTGGAACGGCGTGGTCATATTCTGGGGTACTGATGATCACGCCATCAGCAGCTTCAATTTTTTCTGCAATCCTTCTGACTGCTTCCGGCAACTCATGGTCTTCCGGCTTATTGAATAAGGGAAGACCGGCGATTTCGACAAGTTCGATCTCCGCTTCACTAGCAAAAAAGTTTTTCATGAAGTTTAACAAATCGCGATTCGTTGATCGTGATGAGTTGGTTCCTACTAAGCCTATAAATTTCATTTTTTATTCTTCCTTTCCAAAATAATTTTCTTTGATCCCTGACGTGTGGCAGACCCGATTCTCCCTTGTGACAAGGATTCCTTCGATTCCGGTCTGAGCTTTCAATTGATCCACCACTTGAACGATCGGTTTACCAAATAAACGAGTTGTCCAGATTTCTCCTTCCAACGATGACTTAGAAACAATGGTCAGACTCGCTAAGTCACTTTTGGTTGGAAAGCCTGTTTTTGGATCAATGATGTGATGATAAACGGATGCTCCTTGCTGTAAATAGCGTTCATAGATACCAGAAGTCACAAGAGAGGCATTCTTGACTTTGATGATCTCCAATGATTGCTGCCTTGTTCCTTGGGGGTCTCTGATACCGATACGCCAAAAACCATCCTGATGTTTAGGAGACGCGCCATAGGTCACGATATTACCGCCTAAATTGATCAAAGCATAAACAGCATGGTTCTGATGACAGTACATTCGTAATTTATCAGCAATGTAGCCCTTAGCTAATGAACCGAGGTCTAGCAGCATTCCCTGTTTTTCCAAGAAGACACTTTGCTCTTCCTCATTCAGACGAATTTGTTGCGGGTCTGTCAATGGCAATAGTGCAGTTACTTCTGAGGGTGTGAGGACTTTTGCATCCGTAAATCCGATCCGCCACCTTTGGACAAGAGGACCAATCGCAATATTCAAGTGACTGTCTGCTGCGCAACTATGATATTTGCCGATTTTGATCAGCTCATAAAGTTCTGGATCGACGACCACAGGATGTTGACCAGCTGCGTGATTCACCGCCATCAATTCTGAGTGGGGATCGTTTGCGCTAAATCGTGTTTCATATTCATGCAGCAGGCGTTCTAATTCTGATAGCAACGACATTGGATCGTTATGGGCAACTTGTAATGTGATGGTTGTACCCATTCTATGAATGACCCTTGTTTCTTCTCGAAAAAAGTCTTCACCCATTTGTATCCCTTCTTTGATTCCAAAAATCAAACGACTCGCTAGCGAACCATCATTTTTGTTAGTATTTTCACAATCAGAGAATACTCCTTTAAAACATTTTTGTCAATATCATTATATATTTTTTTATATACAAAGCCGCGCTAACCTTATATAAAAAAAGAACAACTTTTGATCTTTCGTTGCTAGATCAAAGGTTGTTCCCTATAAAACGGATCAAAAATAACGACTCATTTTCATTTGCTTTAGTCATGCATCATTATAGCTGTTTTTTCATCTGATTTAACTCATTGATCAACAGCCGATTTTTGTTGATTTTTGCAAACGCAAGTGCATCTTGTATCAATTCTAGAATGACAGAAGCTGGTTCGCCGGCAGCTTGGGCATTTTTGGCCAACTGTGCAGCTGCACGGGCCAGATAATAGGTCAAATGATTCTCTGAGCAAATAGCGATCGCATAATTTAATAGTGCGTTGCTGGTTTCAAGATCATTCGTTTGCGCGTAAAAAACCCCGCAATGGAAAACGATATTCAAAACGCGCCAGATGTCTTCCGTTGTTTGGATGGGATACGTATAAATTTCGCTAAATACTTTATCGAAATATACTTCCGCTTTTTCCAACTCAGCTTCACGCGCATAAGCGATGCCGATCCCCGTGTAGGCCAGCAGTTGAAATACTGTGTCGGTCGTCTTTGACATCAGCAATTGATCAAAATGGAACAAGACATCCGTGAACGGCGCCTGGCTAAAAACCATCTCGAATCCTTTAAGATAATAATAACGAGCTCTTAAATCGGCGTCTTTGATCGTTTTGGGATCGATTTTCTCCAAAATTTGAGCCAATTGTTCAAATTCACTGGTAATCAGCGAAAATTCAGCTTTTTCTAGTTGTTCATCTAGTTGTGAATTCACCACATTGATTGAAGAAAAAAGATCCACTAAAGGCAGATTGATTCGATTGCATAACTTGATCAATATTTTCAAGGAAGGGACTTGTCCATTATTTTCAAACCTGCTCAGAGTTGCTTGTGTGCAAATACCCTCTGAAAGTTCTTTTTGTGACATCCCAGCAGCCTTTCGTGCTGCAATAAATTTCTCTACATTCAATTGCCTTTCCCCTCTCTGCTTCAACAATGGCAGCCATTCAGTATCGATATGATTTTAGCATGTTTTTTTGAAAACAGGCACCCTCTTTTGATTTTATTTTTCCCTTGTGAAGGGGAAGACTCTATGGAACAATCACTTTTCTGAGAAATCGCCTTTTACAACAGCCCGCTGGGTTTGATAGATTCCTTTCTCTTTTCCTGTACGTATCTCGGCTAGCTTTGTTTCGATCATTTTCATAATTTTGTTCAAGTTTTGAGGGTCTGCTACAAAATCTAGTTCATCCCCATCGATCTGCATTTTCGGACAGACATCAAAATTTTCATACCAAGCATCATACCGTTCGTTCAACAATTTGTAGTAATCATACAAACTTGGATCATTTGCCACCTGTTCATACGAACGTCCTCGCTTACCGATCCGATCGATCATAGTCTCCAAAGAAACTTTGATGTGGATCATCAAGTCTGGTTGTTTCATTGGGGCGGAGTCTTCCAACTCACGCAGCATCGTGTTCAATAAATTGTCGTATTGCTCGACTTCCATTGGTGAGATCCTTCCAAGATCTGCATTCAAATGAAACATCATGCTGTCTTCATAAATCGAACGGTCGATCACATTGTCATCGTGAGACAAGGCTTCCCGCATTGCAAGAAAACTTTTATTCAAAAAAAAGATTTGCAACAAAAAAGCATATCTTTCTGGATTTGAGTAGAACAATGGTAACACATCGTTGTCCTCAACATTTTCATAAAATGGTTTTGAAGCCATTTCCTTCGATAAAAAATCGGTCAAACTACTTTTACCTGCTCCAATCGTTCCTGCTATCAATAACACATGCATCCATCCTTCTTACTAAAATATCGTTGAGCCATCCTTGTCTCGCTTTTTGCCTCACTGATAAACCTAACACTGAAGCTGATTCAAAACGTAGGCGTATCTTTACATGGCATTTGGTTAGCAGCAAAATACTCATAAAAGACCTTGTTTACTGATTTCTCTTTGATAACAAAAGATTTCTCGCGACTAATGTCTCAGTGGCAACCTCTCTAGTGTATCAAATCCAGCACGTATTACAAGATTGAAGGTCCTTTTTCCAATAACGGGCACTCTTCTGCTAACAGGTTGTCGTCTAAACTCGTGCGTTTCTCAGAGTCGTAATGGCGGATTCTTTATGCTTGTTTGCCTCACTTCGACACAAATCCCTGCTAAACGATTATGACAAAAACAGCGCTCCTTCCAAACTTCAAGATCCATTTTACCTAATCTTTAAAAAAAGTAAATACAATATATAGTGAACAGAGTGTAAGAAAAAGATTAAAAAATACTATATATTGTGAAGTAATGGTATCTAAAGGAAGGAAATATTCAGTCACTGCAGCTGATTTTGTTATTCATCCTTTCCCCCAAAAAACACAACACCTGCTCCCCTATCAGAAAAAAGAGCAGGTGTTGTGTTTAAAATGTTGCTATTCCACTTCAATGGATCAGCAATCAGTCGTTTTTGTCCCCTTGAATCAAAAAACAAACTCTAGCTAGGGTATATCCTTTGTGTCAGTGAACTGATTTCCGCCTCTTTCCACTAAAGAATATCTTTCCATGATCCTTAACGTAAGATTTCGATCGTTTTCTCGATTTTAACCGTTACACGACCGTTCTTGATCACATAAACCCGTTCGGGAATATCAATCAATGCATTGCTTTTCGACTTTGTATCTAACAATACAAGATCGGCTTTTTTACCAACAGCTAATCCATAATCAGCTAGTTTCAACGCTTTCGCCGTGTTGGTAGTGATCATCGGTAAAACCGTCGGCAAGTCGGCAGCCCCACCTAAGTGGGCAACTGGAACAGCTAGCATCGCAATCTGAATCAAGTCCCCATTCCCATAAGGTGTGAAGGCATTGCGGATGTTGTTGCTTCCTAAGCAGATATTTACACCACCATCTCTTAATTTGCGAATCGGAGTGACTGCACGACGCACATTATAAGGATCGTTTCTCGCCCCTAAATGAAGATCGGTGGCAGGCAATGGCATGACATTGATTTGTGCTTCCGCCATCAATGAGATGACTTCTGCTAATTTTTCAGGCGGCATCGCATGCAACGCGGTCAAATGACCTACGGAGACACGCCCGTGATAGCCTTCTTTAATGGTCTTCTCACACAGATAAACAATTGATGTCTCATCCGCTTCATCGGCGAAATCTTGATGGAGATCAATGTCTTTATCAAACTGTTTGGCAATCGAAAAAACCAAATCAATATGCTCATTGGCTGGTGCATCATTATAAGGAATTCCCCCTACAACGTCGGCACCTTTTTCCATTGCTTCGATCATCATCTTATCAGTACCAGGCGCCTTGAAGATTCCTTCTTGGGGAAATGCGACAACTTGCATATCAATCAAATCCTTGTATTCTTCTTTTAATCGCATGATTGTATCAAAGCCCGTAAATCCTTGGGCTGGATCAAACTCTGCATGAGTCCGCACAGCTGTCGTACCATGAACGATCAGCATCTCAAGTGCTTGTTTTGCCCGTTGGTATATGTCTTCCTCTGTGAAAGTTGGCTTTAATTTTGCAGTAACCGCGATAGCTTCTTGCAGTGTGCCGGAATTGTTGGGTTCACGGTCAGCGATCAATGCTTTATCCAAATGAATATGGCTTTCTACAAGACCGGGAATCAGCACTCGTCCATTGGCTTCGATGGTCTCATTTGCAACTGTTTCGATGGATGGTGCGATCTCGACGATTTTGCCAGCAGTAATGCCAACGTCTTTTAACTCTTCTCCATCCTCGATTCTTGCTTGTTTAATTAGTAGATCCATTTCTTTTCCTCCCTCTTACTTACCCAAAAACCAAACCAATGAACAACAATATAATTGAAGCAAGACTTAGCCATTTCACATTTCCTTTGACCACATCCAAAATGGGGATTTGGAATCCTGAAGATAATGCTTGCATCGTGATGTTGACGAAACTCATTTGACTGCCTAAGCCCACGCCCATTGTGACAAAACCTAAAGCAATCGGTGGGAATCCTAGGGAAACGGCGACTGGCAAAACAAGTGTCAACACTGAGCCCACATACGCTCCAGCAGGAATGCCAATCAAGACTCCGGTTAAAATCGCCACAGGTACTACAACAAATTCCGGTGCATTTTGAGCTACCCCAGCAATGACGGCAAACGTTCCTGTTTGCGCAATGATATTGATGAATGCCAAGAAGATTCCCACTTGAAAAAGACGAGTCAGAATATACGTTGATCCATCTACCATTGCTTCCACCGATTGATTCATTGAAAAATCAGTACATAAGTAAATCAATGCTAATGTGATCACCATATAAACAAGCGGTGTGAAGAAAACAAAACCAATCAACTCATTGACTAGCGGGCCGAATATAACTGCAAAAAGCAAGAAAATCGCTGGTAATGTGATTTTGAACAACTCGCCATTACTTTTTGTTTCATATTCATTTTCTGCAGAAGCTTTAAAGCCGATGTGCCGGCGCTTCGTTCCCCAAAAAGCCAAAGCGATAGCTAACACGACAAACAACAACCAAAAAGGACGCATCTCAACAACATAAGAAGAAACGCTAAAGCCGCCCAGTTTGGAAACAATACTTGATTCTAAGGAGGCAGGAGAAGTTGTAAACGAAACAGCTGCCGCTAGCGACATGGCTGCAATCAATTCTGGAACCACTCCCACTGCTGCAAAGGCCAGTGGTGCGATCACCATTGCACTGCCGCCGCCAATACCAGACATATAAGTAGCTGCTGCAAGCAAAATGACAATAAATGCAGAAACATATTCTACCTTGCCTTTTGTTCCTCGTTTAGCCAAAGTCAAAGCTGCCGTATAGCTTCCCGCTTTGAAAACAGCCATTGCCACAGCAGAATTGATGATGGGGACAGTGATACTCAACATCGTTGGCACAGCTTCCAGCAGTTGCGTATTGGCTTCTGCTAAACTGATCCCTCCGATGATCATTGCTAGTATACCAGCAACCAGTCCAGCAATGATCATATCTACCTTTCTAAATAAAAGAACTAAAACCAAGACCAATGGAACTAAAACCAAAATAGCTTTAAATCCTGTTGGTGCAACGATTTGGTCAATTGCTTCTTCAGCATGTACAGCAATGCCATAAAACATTCCTACAAACATAGCAGCAAGCAAAAAAACCCATTTTTTAAATGTTTTCATTTTTCCACGTCCTTTTTTGGATAAAAATAAATGCATTGAAAAAAACGAATGATTCAGTCTATTACGTAACTAGCAAAATAGGTTATTCCATTTAGAGAAACTCAAACGGGGCCTGCTTTCTCCTTTCTATAAAACAATTACTGCCGATTACCTATTGAAATCAAAATGAGATCACTCTTAAAAAACTACCCCTTTCACTACTTGCTATTCAGCTACAAGTTCTCTGAGCCACTCCTCCCTAAGAATCATTCACTGCACTGTCCACTACTAATAAACGGCCACAAGATGCCGTTGGTGAATCCTTTGAAGTTGTCGGACATACAAATACACCGCTTATTTGTGGGAATGATTCTTCCTTTTCTCCTTTTCTGCCTATCTTCCTGTTTTCTATTTTACGCGAATGTGAATCCGCTTTCTTTAGACGTTATTCTAAAAAAAACGATCTTTTTTTAGCCGATTGTCTAAATCATTTGCATCAAAGTGAAACAAAAGCGGCTGTTCTGCCTAATCTGACCAGCCACTTTTATCAATTATCTGGTTCCACTGAAGAATCGCTTAATCCGCTGATAGACCAGCAATTGTTTGCGGGCACGTTGAATCCGGCGATACCGATGAGGATTTTTTGGTAAAACCCTTGATGGTAATTCTCGGCTGGCCAGAAAGTCGTGGCTGGTCTAATCTCTGTGATGATTGGTTTTGCGTAATGACCTGCCCTTTGCAGCTGTTCTTTTGACGCTTCAGCAATTGCTTGTTGCTGCGGATCTCCGACAAAAATGATTGGTCGGTACTGCTTTCCCCGATCTTGAAACTGTCCACCAGCATCTGTGGGATCCGTCAACTGCCAATACAATGAGACTAGCTCCTCATACGTAATCAACCGATTGTCAAAAATGATTTCCACTGCTTCTACATGTCCGCTTAACCCGCTACTGACTTGATCGTACGTGGGATGCGGGATATTCCCGCCGGTATATCCTGAAAGAACAGAAGTGATCCCTGTTTTCTGTTCAAAAGGTTCCACCATACACCAAAAACAACCCCCCGCAAAAATGGCTGTTTCTTGATGACTCCAGTCAGCGATTTGATGTGTCTTTGTTTTTTGAGTTGTTTGAGTTGTTTCTATCCCTCTTAACTGATCATAAAAATCCTGTAAATCCGGTGTCAAGTTGCCTCGAAGTGCCAATGGTCGCAAAGCAGCTTCCAACTCTGATAGGACATTTTTTTGTTCTTGTCCGGATTCTAACCGATCTCGGGCTGCCAACAACTGGGATCGTTCCCAATCTCTTGTCCCTGGATTGATGATCAAATTGTAAAGCTGACTTAATCGTTCCTCGTCCATCCTTCTCATCCTCTCTGCCAGCAAAACTTTGAAGTGTTCCATCCTCTTGCAATTACTTGAAATGATTTATATGCAAATTACCATATTTCCTTCATCTGGCCTACTGATTCGCTTTCTGACCAAAGAAAAAATTCTCTGAATGACAAAAAAACCGAACAAATAGCGGTACAGACCATCAACATAGGAGGGTCTGAAATTCCTGTAGAACAGAAATCAGCTATCGTTCAGTTCGAGGTATTTTGCTGTTTGGTTATCTTAAGAGCATTGTTTATCTTGTTAGTGAAAAATACAATGGACTTAATTCTTCTAATGCTTCAGTCGTCAATCTCTCAACATCTTCGATGCTCTCTGATGGAAACCAAAGTTTGCCGATTTGAAAACTGCGTCCTTGCAGCTTTTCTTCAAGTTGTCTTTGTTTTTGCGGCTCTGAGAGGTATACAGCTAATGGGCAATGATCTTCTAGTTCATGTTCCACCTGTGGCCAAATATAATAATCAGCCAAATTTTTGTCTTTGCTCCATTCTTCAATCTGCCAGCGTAAGTCATTATAGGCTGCTAAACTCCCTGAACGTTGGCCACTTTTGTAATGTTGGAACATGAAATAGACTTGATATTGCTTTTGATTGATCAATGCAGCTAGGCAGGCATTTTGATTCGGATGTGCCTCATTCCGATAAGCACACCAAAAATGACTGCGCAAATTCCAACCATTCGTCCAACTCTCAACTTTCGGTTGAAGGTCTGCTGATACATTGGTTGCGACAGTCATTTGGATATGTTTCCATTTTTGCCAGCTCATCTGATAATCCTCTTTCAGCCGCTGAATTGTTTCTGGTGGGTAGATGTCTTTGAGTTGTTTAAAGGCAAATACCTCACGATCGAATAAATCAAAATCTGCCTTAGCAAATTCCATAATGTCACCTTACTTTTAAGCTCTATTTTTTAGTGGTAGTAAACAGCATCTAGGAACAATCCTTGGGAAGGCACTGTCTCTCCGGCTGCTTTTCGGACTTGATTCGTAAATATCTCATCGATCGCCGAAATGTCCATTGTACCCGCACCAATCTCTAAAATCGTCCCGGTGATGATCCGTACCATTTTATAAAGAAAGCCATCTCCTTTAAAGCGAAAACGCAGCATATCTCCTTCTCTTGTGAGTGAGAGTTCCTCGATTGTACGAGTAGTGGATTTTTTGGTCTTTTTTAATGCAGAAAAGCCAATAAAATCATGAGTGCCAATAAACTTCTCACAAGCTGCTTGCATTTTGTCCCAATCAAGCTCTTGCGGACAATGAAAACTCCGATGACGTTCAAATACGGTTGGAATCGGACTATTCCAAACATAATAACTGTATTGTTTGCCGGTCGCATTGTAACGGGCATGGAACCGTTCAGAGGCTTCTGCGACCTCTTTGATGACGATGTCTTGAGGTAGGTAGCGATTCAGGAATTGCAACATTTTTTCGGGGGACAAATTGCTTGCTGTCTTGAAATTGGCTACTTGTCCTCTCGCATGCGTCCCTGCATCTGTACGTCCAGACCCGATGATTTCGATTTTTTCATTTGTCATTTGTGTCAAAATACTTTCAATTTTCTCTTGGATCGTTCGATCAGAATCGCCTAAACGTTGCCACCCCAGATAGCGCTTGCCATCATATTCAATCGTAAGTTTAATATTTCTCATTTATTTTAATTGCTCCTGTCATCAATGATTTACCCCAAAAAACGGGTTCCCTTGCTTATCATAAGGGAACCCGTCACCGGTGTAAATGCTCTAAAGAAGATTTTAGCGATATTTCAAGAAAACAGCCAAAGATTCAAATTTCTGATGTCATTAAAAACTTTTATTTCCCAATCACTAATCTCCTTGTATAGACTGCTTGGCCCGAATGCATGACTGCATCATCGACGATGGAGACGATCCGAGCTTGTCGTGTCACAGCTGGCGTCCAGTTCTCATCAATCACTTCTGATAAGCTAGTTTCATCGATAGACTGAAGGTAATTAACTGCTAACTCGACACTAGCAGAAAGATAATCCACTAATAGTTCTTTTTGATTAACGATTACCTTGACGGCTTCTTCTGGTGTATGACGCCAATCTTCTGTATCGTCAGGCAAATCCAAAGCAAATCGCTTCGTCCAGTCCGCTAGCCAAAGTGGTTCCTGATCCGCTAATGCGGAAATCTGCAGATCGATTTCGCGAGCGGTATGCCAGATCAGCCAAGTGACTGACTTAATCAGTGGCTCCGGCATCGTGTTCGCTTCCGCGATACTCATTTGCGCCAACGTTTCTTCAAATCGTTCTTGGGCCCGTTGCAATGTCTCGATCGTCAATTGTGTTTCCTTCATGATACTCCTCCTCTTTAGTAAGTGCTTATCTTTACTCTACTACAGAAAAAGGGAGAAGCCAATGAATCAACCTGCTGGTAAAAAGGACTGAAAAATTATTCTTCCGCATAAATTTCTTTGGCTAAATTGAATGCCGACCATGCTTTAGGCCATCCGGCATAGAAAGCCAAGTGTGTGATTAATTCAACGATCTCTGCTTGAGTCACACCATTTTCTTTGGCGATTCGTAAATGAGCTTCTAATTGAGGCACACCTTGTGTCAAAAGGCTGGCAACAGTGATCAAACTACGATCTCTGGCGGACAATTCTTGTTCTCTAGACCACACTTCTCCGAATAATACGTCATCATTCAATGCCGCAAACTGAGGGGCGAAGTCACCTAACCGTTCGCTTCCTGCTGTTTGTTTTTTCATTCTCATTGCCTCCTTATTTTTGTAACTGCTGATAGTCTTCCTCCGCCACAGCTTCGAGCCATTCAGGCGTTCCGGCAGTAATAGCCAGATGTTCAAACCAACTATCTTTTGCTGCGCCATGCCAATGCTTGATGCCATCATGGGTGACGACAATATCTCCTGCTGTCAAAAATTGGGCTGGTTTTCCTTCTTCTTGATACCAGCCTTCACCACCAGTAATCAGCAAAATCTGATAACCATCATGATGAATATGCCAATTGTTGCGGCAACCTGGCTCAAAAGTTACATTCCCAACGCCAACATTGACCGAGGGGTCTGCAACTAAAGTGTTTAAATAGCTTTGTCCAACAAAGTATTGGGCATACGCTTCATTTTTTGCGCCACTTGGGAAAATCACGCCATCTTTTACCTCTTCAAATTTTGCCATTGCTTGTCTCCTCCTTGCATACCTCTTTGTCTGATACCATTGTGCCATTTTGTCAGCTTTCACAATCAATAAAGCGGCAATCCTTTCAATAACTTATAAGTTCATGTTACTGCTTGATCCACATAACGTCCAATACTTGTTAAGCTGATTTCTATGCTTGCAAAGCATGCTTGAATTTCTTCAAAAATGTTTGGACTGTCGGCGCCAAAATCGTCTCTTTCCTCCATACCAGAACACAGTTCGTTTCCAGAGGTGGCGAAAAGGGGATGAATTTTGTTTGGTTTTCTCGATGATGAATCGCTCCAGCAATTGCTAAAGCAGCACCAACATTGTTTTCGACCAATAAAAGGACATTAAAAATCAAATTGTATCTCCCGACGATCGTCAACTCTTCTTCAACGAACCCGCCCCACGTGCAAAACATTTCCATAACTTCTTTACGACTCGAACAAATCAACGGTGTGGTGAGGATGTCTGCAGGTGAGATACTGCTTTGATCAGCCAACGGGTGTTCATTTGCAACAAACAGCCCCCAGACTTCTTTCTTAGGCAATGCCAGCCGATTGTATTGATCCGTCGTTGCAGGATCAATCAAAATCGCCACATCAAGCAAGCCTTTATCAAGTTTTTCCAGAATATCATTACTAGTTCCGCTAAAAATAGTAAAAGACACTTGGGGGTGATCAGTAACCATTTCTTCGATGATTTGTGTGAGCAAATAGGAGTTTTCTGCTTCCACACAACCAATCGCAATTTGTCCATTCAGAATCGTCTCCTGATAATTGAACAATTCTTGTTCTGTTTTCTGATTCAATTCAAGAATTTCTTCTGCGCGCTTTTTTAAAAACAGACCTGCTTCTGTTAAATAAAGTTTCTTATTTTGGCGCACAAACAATTCTGTGTGCAAACGTTCTTCAAACTCTCGAATTTGTCTGCTTAAAGTGGGTTGCGTAATGTTCAGCTTTTTAGCTGCTTGGGTAATATTTTGTTCCTCGGCTATTGCTAGAAAATACTTTAATACACGAGTTTCCATCGAAAACTCCTTTCTTCTATGACACAACATTTTTCCTACTGTTATCTCAGATTTTCGGGAAAAGAACGCATCCTTATTTATCTGTAACGACGAATACTAGCTTTATTCTACCACCTAACTAGAAATTCTTGACCGCTATTCGTTTGGTTCATCCAAACAAAAAGGCCCTTCATTCACTGAAGAGAACGAAGGAACCGATAGAATTGATTTTCAGTTGTTTCTAAAGGACGTTTTTATTACAAGCGAATCGGTGTAGCAGTCTTTTGCAGAACATTGTTTAGCGCTTCAATATTTGTACGTCCTTGGGTCTGCAGCCACTCTTTCGCCGCACCTTCTCCCTGAGTCACAAAAGGCTCTACACCGTTTGCCCAGGTTGCTCGTCCACAAAGTACGCCATTGAATTTTGAGCCGGATGTTTTGGCAAATTGCAGTGTTTCTTGGAACAATTCAGCTGAAACCCCTGCACTCAAGAAAATATAGGGCAGATCCGTTGCTTCCGCTTGCTCTTTGAAATAGGCCGCCGCTTCTTCTTTAGTATAAGCAGCTTCCTCCGCATAGCCCTCTACATAGTTCATATTCACAGGGACTTCCACTTTCAAGACATCAACGCCATAGTATGCTTGCGAAAATTCTCGCATCATATCGTTTACTTTATGAGGTTTTTTCAAAGCATATTCTTTCGAAGTGGTGTCTGGGATAGCAGCATCATAAGAAACCAGTTCTAAGAAAAATGGTAGATTTTCAGCAAGACATTCCGAACCAATCCGTTCGATAAATGCCTTCTTTTGATCATTGATCTCGTCAGGTTCGTCCACATCATAATAGAGCAAAAACTTACAAGCATCCGCGCCATTTTCTTTTAGCCGTTTCACAGACCAGTTGGACAAAAGATCAGGCAAACGGCCCGGAGTTGAAGCATCATAACCGGTTTTCTCGTAGGCTAACAATAATCCAGCTTGTTCATCCCGAACTTGGGCTGCTGGCAATCCGTACTCTGGATCTAGTAAAATTGCTGAGGCATAGGGCGTCAACTCGGCTGACACGATTTTTTTGAAGGCACTGATTTGCTCTGTCGTGACTGAATGGTCTTGGAATCTGCCAATCATTTTTTTCAAAGCCCCTCGTTGATCAATGGCTAAAGCACTAATAATGCCATTTTCATTACATAGCTGTTGGATATATGCTTGCTTATTTGATAATGTCATGCTTTCACTACTTCCTTTTTTAGTTTTCTGCCAGTTTTCCATTTAAAATTTCGGCAATTTCATCAGGAGACTGTGCTTGCTTCAAACAATTTGTCACCTCTTTATGCATCAAAAGCCGTGCCACTTGAGACAATAGTTTCAAATGAGTCGTTCCCGCTTCTGAATCAGGTATAAAAAGAGCAATAATAAAATCAGTTCCTTCCCCATCCAAACTTTTCCAATCGATTTTGCTATTTAATTGGACGATGATGACATTGGCTTCTTCGATACTGTGATCTTTCGCATGAGGGATAGCAAATCCATCCATCATCCCCGTTGTACTCTCCTCTTCTCTTGTTAGCAATTTTCTATAAACAGCAGCTTGATCACTGCTGATGCCTAGAGTAACTGCTTGTGCTGCAAGGAAGGTCATTATTTCGTCTTGTGTCACAAAATCTCGCTTCATAAAAATGTGGTCTGTTTTGATCAACGTCATTTGTCTTCCTCTTTTCTATTCTTTCGCTGTTTCTTTCCATTCATCAGCTGAAACTTCTGCTTCACGTTTTTGTACACTGCGTTTTTGGATGAACCCTAAAATCACTCCACCTATGATCGAGCCAAGTAAAATCGAACCTACCCAAGCAATTTTCCCCGTGACAACCGGCAATACTAAGAAGCCGCCATGAGGAGCAGGAACTTGGACTCCAAACATATAGGTCAAAACCGCTGCGATCGATGAACCCAACATCATCGTAGGCAGAACACGCAGAGGATCTTTGGCTGCAAATGGAATCGCCCCTTCAGTAATATGCGTTGATCCTAAAATAAAGTTGACTAGCCCTGCATTGCGGTCGTTCGTATCAAAATATTTCCCAAAAAATAAGACAGCAAATCCCGTAATCAATGGTGGCGCGATACATGCCGCAGAAACACCTGCCATAAAGGTATGGTTTCCTTGAGCTAACAATGCCGTTCCCGTAACGTAAGCGGCTTTATTGACGGGACCGCCCATATCAAATGCGGACATACAGCCAACAATGATGCCTAAAATCAATGGATTCGAATTCTGGAATCCTGCCAAGAAATCCATCATACCTTGATTGATCGCCTCCATCGGGCTTGCTAACAAAGACATCACCACACCAATGACTAAAACACCAATCACTGGATATAAGAAAATAGCCTTCAATCCATCTAATTGTTTCGGTAATCCTTTCATGACTTTTTGCAAGAACAGAATAAAGTACCCAGCTAAGAATCCAGCAAAGATCCCGCCTAGAAAACCAGCGCCACCAGCATTGGCCAACAAGCCGCCGACAAATCCCACCACCAAACCAGGTCGTTTAGCAATCCCTTCAGCAATGTAAGCCGCTAAAATAGGGACCATCATTCCCATTGCTGTATCCCCAATACCTTTTAACATCGCTGATGTCGGATTATAGGTGGGATCATTAGGATCAAAAGAGTAGACACCCCAGATTGCGAATGAGATGGCGATGATCACGCCCCCTGCTACGACAAATGGCAGCATATGAGAAACACCATTCATCAGATTTTTATAAATACTATGTCCGATTCCAGCAGCCATTCCCCCATCTGCTTGCTCCAATGCATCGACCGTCTTGTTTTCTGCAATCAGCGACCCTCTCAATGCTTCTTCAATTAGCTGATCGGCATCTTTGATTCCTTTGCTGACCGGAACATTGATCACGCGTTTTCCCGCAAAACGTTCCGCTTGGACATCTTTATCTGCAGCAATAATGACCGCATCTGCATTTTTTATCTCTTCTGGCGTTAACTGGTTTTCTATCCCCACTTGTCCATGAGTCTCTACTTTAATAGCTATTCCTTTGCGTTTGGCGGCTTGTTCCAACGCTTCTTGTGCCATATAGGTATGGGCGATCCCAGTGGGACAGCCCGTTGCAGCAACAATCTTGTAAGTGGTCATTTTTTATTCGCTCCTTCTTTTGATTTCAATTTGTTCTTCCAACTCTGCAACATCCGAAAAATCAGTTAATCCCTTACGAAAAGCGGTTGAACTGCCAGCAGCTAATCCTTTCTTCAAATTGACATCCAGCGGCTCACCTGTTAAATACCCTGCAAGAAATGTTCCTAGCAACGTATCTCCGGCACATGCTGTATTCACTACTTTGCCTTTAGGAGAGTTTCCAGAGTAGACCGTATCTTTTGTCAAAAGAAGGCCGCCTTCTCCTCCCAAAGAGAGCAGCACATTTTGCGCACCACTAGCCACCAATCGTTTTGCGTAGTCGATATAGCCTTTGCGATCATTGATTTCGGTCTGATACCATGCTTGCAGCTCTTCTTCATTGGGCTTTAACAAGAAGGGCTGATAAGGCAGACATTCCAACACCTCTGAATAACTTGAATCAATAATCAGATTCACTTGCTTTTCAAAGCAAATACGACTGATTGCTATAAGAATTTTGGGCGAGACACCTTGTGGCATACTCCCAGATACACAAAGATAGTCACCAGCTTGCAAATGTCTAACTTGGTCTAGCAAAAGATTGATCTGCTTTTTTGAAATTTCAGGTCCCTTATTCACAAGTTTGTACTCCTTATTATCGCGATTTACATGCGTAAAAACGTTGATTCGCGTAAATCCCGGAACGGGAATAAAATCGGTCTGAATCGCTTGTTGATGCAAGTAGTCCTCAATATAATTACCAGTAAAACCAGCTTTGAACCCTAATGCTGTACTATCGATACCAAGTTTTTTCATGATCAATGAGACATTGACCCCTTTTCCATTGGCTTGGATATCATCATCCTTTGTGCGATTCACTTGAAATGGTTTCATCTCATCTGTTTCGATAAAAAGATCGATCGCTAGATTTAACGTACATGTATAAACAGCCATTTGCGCCCCTCCTTTCCTACAAACCTATTATGGATCACTACTTGATGTAAATGTTTTCATAAATAAACAAAACCGCTGAAAACTTTTACAAGAAATACTTCATGACCTTGAAGTAGGTGAATCTTTCGATTTACAATAAAGACTAGCTGAAGGGAGGCAGAACATGGATACAAAATTAAGTGAGTCAGAGCAATACCTGTGGGATTTTATCCAAAGTCATATCCTTGAGATTCCGTCTTGCTCCATTATAAAATTAAGTGAATATGCAAACGTTTCAACGGCGACTGTTGTTCGTACCATGAAGAAAAAAGGATACGAGGGGTTTACTGCTTTCAAGCATTCACTAAAAGAAAAAGATAATACCAATATCAATTTTGCAGCGCTTGATAAGGTGGACGAAGGGATAAAGACGGCGATTCTAAAGAATGAACAAGAAGTGATCCGCACGATCAATATGGTGGAAAGCGGCAATATCGAAGACGCGATCCAACGAATCAAAGCTGCTAGACGAATCATGATTTTTGCTCGTGGATTTTCTGAACTGATTGCTCAAGAAATGATGGTCAAATTTCAGCTTACTGGCAAATACTGTGAGATGCATACCGATCCCAACATCATTAAGAACATCAGTAAGAAACTATCGAAGGAAGATATCGTGATCTTCGTTTCTTTAAATGGTGAAACCAAAGAATTGATCACCGCAGCTGAAAACTGTTATGAAGCGGAGATCGGTACCATTCTGCTGACAGCCAATCGGCACTCTAGCTTAATGGCGCATATCGAAATTCCTTTTGTTGGCTTCAAATCAGAAGGCTCCTTCTTTCCAGACTATGAAGTTCGTTCAAGACTGCCCCTCTCGATCCTTGCTAGAATCTTGCTCGACGCGTATGCGCTGCGGACTGCAGAATCAAAGAGGTACTGATATCTTGAGAAAATCATAACCGGTAAGGAAACTGTAGTTGATTTGAGATTTTTCAAAATGAAATGATTCACGCTGAACGCATTGTTTTTGCAGTTATTCATATAGAATTCGATACTCGTCAAACGATGGGGTTCTTTGATTTTTATCCAGTTAAATTTGCTTATATTTTTTTCGTCAAAAAATGATCATCCGAAAAAAATCTTTCGATTTGATAAAGCGGTTCGTAACCGTCTATCTGATCGAAAGATTTTTTTGAACTGTTTGCGTATAGAAATGCTTCCTTTATTTCGCCTCCTGATTATCGTCGGTACGAAACGTCAGGCATTAGGAGTCAGCAACTTTACTGGATAACTTAACTCGAATAACTAAAACCTAAAACTTAGTAGAATGTTTCATCGTATGCATGAATTTAACCCAACAACTGCGACTATCACCAGCCCGCTCTTGCTTAATTCAAATCAATTGGTTGAATAAAATCAACCTGCCATTTCCTCTCTTTCTCAGAATAGTTAAAATACCATAGTTGAGAAAAAGATTGTTTTCGATGTTTATTTCCTGAGAGGATCTGCTTACTCACCCGGTCTTCCACATAATCGCAACAACTGAAATCAATCCGAATGGAGAAGCTGTCTGCACGAAGTTGTCGATAATTCTCCACTTGATGTAGGATGACTTTCTTTGTATGATTTTTTATACCATCCTCTTTATTCTGTTGCAATACTTGACTGTGTTCCAACAATAGTTTGTCAGTATAGTGTCTGCTTGCTTTTTCAAGTGCTTCTTGATCCCAAGCGGTTTGGATCGCAAAAAAAGTCTGTTGGATTTCGTCAAGCAGTTTTTTCTTTTCCTTTTTATTACCAGGAATTTGAGCGAATAAATCATTCCTTCTGGTTCGTTGGTCTTTTTTTCGTTTAACTAAAGAGAGAATCGCGGCTCCGCCTACTGACGCCCCAACCAAAACATAATTTTCTATAACTGATGATGAACCATAGGGGCTATAATATCCATACCCTCGTCCTCCCCAAGAAGCTCTGGAATAATGATCCGAATAGTCATCAAATGTAGTGATGCCGCCAGAACCACTCCCCGACCCGCCGCCACGTGTCGAA
Source organism: Enterococcus sp. M190262 (assembly GCF_005843965.1). Classification (NCBI taxonomy): domain Bacteria; kingdom Bacillati; phylum Bacillota; class Bacilli; order Lactobacillales; family Enterococcaceae; genus Enterococcus; species Enterococcus sp. M190262. Next base: position 41,648 of record NZ_CP040461.1, read on the forward strand.
CCACCGCCGTGTCCCCCAGCAACTGCCATTCCCTGCACTGGCAGAGCAAACAAAAAGAATAAACTAAGTAAAAAAGCCATAAAGTAGTGTTTCTTCATTGGATACCCTCTTTTGTCTGACTCAGAAAGCCCGACAATTTTTTCAAAATCTTTTTCATGCCATTCAGTTCCAAGTGTTCTTCATCTTAGCACTGTTTAACGATTGGCAAGCTGAATAAATGCATTTTTCAATGATTCATTCGCTGTCTCTTTAAAATACAGATAATTGTTTTGATTTCCTTGATTTTGTTGTGTGATTAGAACTTTTGGCTGCTTTTGCTGGAAGCCAAAGAAATAGAGATGCCCTCCAGCTGGTGTAGCATGGTCGATGTCCGAATAGATTGCCACGATCTGAAAATCGGCTTGTCCCTCACCATTTTCTGACCACTCCACCGAGACGGGCGTTTGATTAATGACGGTTGTCCATTTACCATCAAAAATATCTTGAGGTACTTGGAGACCATAGTAATTTGCTTGCACATGGTCGTCATAGCTTCGATATTGCTGCCCCATTTCTTGTCCCCAGCTCTGCATAAACGTCGCAAGCTCTGCAGTCTTGGAATCATCCCACAAAACGTGTGTCACTGGTTGACTTGCTTGTGCAGTATTCGTGGAAGCTTGTGGTTGTGCGCTTTGCTCATTTGACGATTGTTGTTCAGATGATTCAGTGGTCCTGCTTTTAGACGCTTCGGTACTCGTAGCGTTAGCTGATTTGGTTGAAGTTGATTGAGACGTGCTTGACTCCGTTGTCACGACTTTTTCTGTAGAAGATGTTTCCTCTGTTTTATTTGCGGAACAGCCAGCAAAAAAAAGCAGGAGTCCCATTGTTGTTACTAGCATTTTTTTCATTTATTAAACCACCCTTAAGGAGTATTCAGTGTACATATAGTAGCAGACCATATACTAAATGCTTACTAAATTTTTACGAAGTTTTTTCTCACAACTTCCTCATACATGAGATTGATAAATAACATTACATGGCATTGGTATGGATTTAGAACTGCGAAGGTTACTTTTAGGACCATAAAAATAAAAAAACAGTTTAGTGTAGTTGTTTTGAAAACATTGAATCCTTTGCGCTTTTCTTCGCAAGTTTGCTTAAATATTTCAACTAATGACAAAATGCTCGTTTGTTCCCTAAGAGTTGCGGTTCGCCTTTTTTGATGCCTTTGGTCGACTAGCTATTTTTCCCAGCTTTGCAATAAAATAGTCCAACCATCGAATCAAGATGATTGGACCTTTTGACGCAAGTTGACTTTCCAAACAACTTTGCTCTCAATTTTTTTTGATGTTTAATCCTTAATTATTTTCTTTAACCAAAGAAGCTCCATTAGTCGCAATCACCTGTTTGTACCAGTAAAAGCTATCCTTTTTAAACCGATCATAGGTTCCGTTCCCTTCATCATCCGCATCCACATAGATAAATCCATATCGTTTTGACATTTGAGAAGTCGACGCACTTACTAAGTCAATACATCCCCACGTAGTATAACCCATTACTTCAACGCCTTCTCTGATGGCTTCATTGACCGCTTTAAAATGGTCTTCAAAATACTTTATGCGATAATCATCATGCACTTTTCCATCTTCAAACGCATCAAAAGCACCAATCCCGCTTTCAACAATGAACAGAGGCATTCTATAACGATCGTACATGTCGATTAATGCAATTTTCAATCCTGTTGGATCTACTTGCCAACCCCAATCACTCGTATCAAGATAGGGGTTCTTCACGCTGGTGACTAAATTTCCGCCAACTTTTTCCCGATCTTCTTCATCTTCTGTTTTAATCATAGACATGTAGTAGCTAAAAGAGACAAAGTCCACTGTGTGTTGCTGAATGATTTCCTCATCCCCTTCCAACATTTCAATAGTAAAATTATTCTCTCTCCAATAATTTTTGACAAAAGTCGGATACGTTCCAAAAACCTGCACATCAGAAAAAAAGTAGTTCTCCCGATTATGTTGTTGGGCTAGCATCACGTCCACTGGATTTGAGGTTAACGGATAAGCTAAAGCTCTTGTAACCATGCACCCCACCTGCGCATTAGGAATGATTTGATGGGCATATTTAGTCGCTAGGGAACTAGCTACAAACTGATGATGTAGCGCTTGATAAATGGCCTCTTCAGCTTCTTTTTTTGTTTTGTACTTTTCTTCCACCACTCCCATCGTAGTGAAGGGATGTCTAAAGACGCTATCGATTTCATTGAAAGTCAGCCAATTGGTCACGTAATGTCCAAAATTTTCAAAACAAGTTTTACTAAATCGAACAAACATGTCGATCACCTCTCGGGAAACCCAGCCGTCATATTCATTGACTAAATATAATGGCATTTCATAATGAGACAATGTGACTAGAGGTTCAATCCCATTCTTCTTCATCTCTTTGAATAAGCCCACGTAAAAATCGATCCCAGCTTGATTCGGTTCACTTTCAATACCTTTTGGATATAATCTTGTCCATGCGATAGATACCCTTAAGCATTTCAGGCCCATTTCTTTAAATAATGCCAGGTCTTCTTTGTAACGATGATAAAAATCGATTCCTCGTCTTTTCGGAAATAACTTATCGTTTTTTGACTGCATGGCTTCCTCAATTTGTTCAGGAGACACGTGCCATTGACTGATATAATCTGTCCTATCTACATCGGGTTTGTACATTGCGACATCTGCTACCGACATCCCTTTTCCATCAACGTTCCAGGCCCCTTCTACTTGATTCGCTGCAATTGCTCCGCCCCAAAGAAAGTTCTTAGGAAAATAGCTTTTATTCATTCGATTACCTCTTTCAGATTGTTGTTTTTATGCTAACATTTCTGTTTGTATCGTTTTTTTTCCAGTGAAAGTTTGGATGATTTTACCCTTAGAGTCGATAATGTCTACCTCATCAAGATCATCCAAATTGGTTACTACAAGGATCGTGGTTGGATCATAGCCTTCAGACTGGATGCCTTCAATATCCACACTTCCGATTCTTTGCCCCTTTTGGATGTCATCGCCTGCTTTAACAGCTAAATCAAAATAGTTGCCGTTTAATTCAACGGTATTGATGCCAATATGAATCAATACTTCTACACCAGATGTTGACTTTAATCCAATCGCATGTTTTGTAGGAAAAACCAGTTCGACCTTTCCACTAAATGGTGCTTTAATTACGCCATCAGTTGGTATTACAGCAAATCCGTCACCCATCGTTTTTTCTGAAAACACTGGATCGTTGACTTTTTCTAACTCAATCACTTCCCCATCCAATGGTAAACTGATTGTATTGACTTGACCTTCTGTTTCTTCATTACTTGATGAAGATTCTTCTCCCAGTCCAAAAGCAAAAGTTAAAATTGCTGACAGGAAGAAAGCAAGAGCGATTCCGATGAGGTAATAAACAAAGGTATCACCCAAAAAGGCTGGTAACGTTGTTAATGCTGGAAAAACATAGACAATCGCCTTTGTCTGCATTGCTCCCATGAAAGCTCCAGCAATTCCACCTGCGATTGTTTGGGCAATCAATGGTTTTTTATATTTTACCGACAAGCCATAGACGATGGGTTCAGTTATCCCACCAAGTAAAGCGGGTACAATCGCAGATAGCGAGAGCACTTTAACATTTTTATCTTTGCTTCTTAAAAATACGCCTAACGCCACACCTGCACTTGCAAAAGTGGCAGCCGCAACCATAGGTCGAATAACGTCATAACCATAGACTGCAAGATTATTGATCATGATTGGCACAACACCCCAATGAATGCCAATCATTACCAAGAAAGTCCATCCTGCCCCAATAATCAAACCAGCCAGTAACCCACTGCGGTCACTGATAAAGTTCATAGCGCTTCCAATCCCATCCCCTAATGTAACGCCGATTGGTCCAACAACTAGCACTGTTAGCGGAACCATAATAAGAAGGGCAACCATTGGCAACAAAAAAATTTCTAAACTCTTTGGAATCATTCGCTTTAGCAGCGTTTCTAACTTTGAATAGAGGTAAATGGAAATAATCGCAGGAATGACAGTTCCAGAATACCCCATTAAAATTGCTGGAATACCTAAGAAATCAACCGTTACACCATTTTCTGTGACTAATGCTGTGAAATTAGGCTCTAAAAGTGCTGCTACAATTGCTAATGAAATAAATTGATTTGTTCTAAACACTCTGGCCGCACTAAAAGCCAAAAATAACGGTAAGAAGAAAAATACACTATTGCCGGCTGCTGAAAGAATCTTATAGGTACTTCCATCTGCTGACATAAAATGATAGGTCGTTAAAACCACTAACAAGGCTTTAATCATTCCTGCCCCAGCTAAAGGCATAATAATCGGATTAAAAATGGAAGACAGTGTATTAAAGAAGCGGATGAAGATATTTCCAGATCGATCATCATCTAATGCTTCCGACTCGTCTGATCCCAAGGCGCTTTTAATGTCATAGTTAGCCATGATCGTTTTATAGACATCTTCCACTTCATTTCCAATAACGACTTGGTACTGATTATTTGCTTCGACGACGGACAAGACACCGGGAATCTTCTTAATTTCATCGGTATTTTTTTGTGCAATACTTTCATCTTTTAACTTGAATCTCAATCTAGTGATACAGTGATAAAGACTAATGATATTCTCTGTTCCACCAACATAATCAATAATACTTTTGGAAAGAGCACTATAATTTTTCCCCATTGTTACAACTCCTATCAATTTTGTTTATGTTTGTTATAATACATGTGTAATATACAATTTTTTCAACATATTAAATGAAAATTTCGTTTTTTGGAAACTCTTTCACAGATAGGAGCTAGTATTTATGGGACCCTTAATTATTAGACTATTGACTGTTCTTAACAATGAAACAACTTCTTCTACCTACTACCATATCGCTCAGACACTTTTGAATAACTATAGCATTATCGATAAATCAAGTATCTCTGATATAGCTACTTTATGCACTGTCTCTAAATCAACCATTTCAAAATTTGCTCGTTCCATCGGATTTGAAGATTATTATGAATTAAAAAAATCCTCAACCTTTGCTGAAAATAAATACCATTTCGATTTAAATTACATTTCAAATATTATCAACCCAATTGAAAAAAATGGTTATGATGATTATTTAGATGCCATCATTAAAGATATTAGTGCGTTCAAACAGCAAAGCAACATGAGAAGTATTGATGAGTTAGCAAAATGTCTGACTACCTATAATAAAGTAGGTGCTTTTGGACTGCTATTTTCCGAATCAGCAGCCATTGATTTTCAATACAAATTGGCTTATGCGGGAAAGTTTATTATTACTTATCAAAGTGATCTCAAACAAATCGAATTCATAGAACAAGCCGATGAAGAGACACTATTGATTATTTTTTCTAACTCTGGCGGTTTTTTACAGCGACAACAACTTAGAGATGATATACCCTACAGAAATGTATTTGAAAACACAAAAGCCAAGATTTTCGTAATCACAGCAAATGAAGAGGTTCGTAACTATCGTTTCGTTCATGATGTTATTCTTTTCCCTCATGAGACTATTTTTCAAACCCATTCTTTTATCTATCAAATCATTATGGATATCATCGTTAGTAAATATCGACAGTATCTTGAACCTCCAACAATCTCTCCCAAACAATAATAACCTACGAATGAAATTGACAAAAGAACTGCTAGTGATGAGAAACCTATCACTAGCAGTTCTTTTTGAGGTTTTATTTTTTAATTAGGAAGAAGTAGTCATCTACCATTATTAGCAAATATGCCGGCAATACTTTTCCAATGTATTTCTTCTCAATTGCAACTTCCATCTAACTATTGTCTATAAGGTTTTCTTTCTTAGAAAAATCAATTATCAGCATTTTTGTTATTTAAGTTATCCCGTCATATCATTTTAGTGTTGGGCTTTTCTTGAAACACTTTTCTAATGATTAATATATGCAATTGCACTTCCACTACCAAATTTAATCTCCGGCAACGATCGTTTGTATAAATTCAGCTCTCTTAACGTATCATCTCTTTGAGAGAGTGCACGAAACGCATGGCGTGTCCGTCCGTTTTCGTTTTTCTTCGATTCTGAATATTGAGAGGAGACTTTATATGCAGCAACAACCGCATTATCTGCTCCAGTATTAATCGCTATAATGTAGCGAATCCGATGAATTTTATCACGACCAATTACCCAATTACCTAGCGTACGAGATTTTAAATTATGATCATCACGAAATTTGTCGTCAATCGGATATTCATCTGACTCATCTTTACAAAGTTCAAAAGCATCTCTCACTTTTACTGCTAAGACCAACTCATCCGTTGCTATTTGATTTACAGATATGGGTTGAAATCCATATCGCTCTTCTACCTCTTCCACTAGCATTGGCTTAGAACCATGTCCTTTTACTAAATTCGTCAAAGAGAGTCCTTGAATCAGTTGAGCATAATTAATCAACGCATTTTCACTAGCGTAAGCTTCATTCTCAGTTAATCCATAGCTAAGTATATAACTCAATGGTTGCAGATTCATTCCGTTTATTTCTTGGATAGTTTTTATTTTTAATGTTCTAGCTGATTCATCTTCTTCAAAATAATCAGATTGACTTAACATACTTAGAGCCGCTTGACGATGTGCAAAAATACGGTTACCTTTGCCTTTCCCAATATAAAAAGTCTGGTTGTTTCTAGGATCAACCAAACAATAAACATAGTAAGGATGTTGCTCATCTTTTTGCAACGCAGCTAAAGTAGATGCAGAAAAATGGTTAAGTTCACTCATTTGTTACTCCTCTGTTTTACTATTTTTTCTTTCGTGGAGAAAACACCCTCACTTATGATAAGGCGCGCCTGTATTGATGCGAAAAGCACGATAGATTTGTTCGACTAGAATCAGTTTCATTAACTGATGGGGATAGGTCATTTTGCCGAAAGAGATTTGGGTGTCGCTGCGCTGCATCACTTCTTGGCTGAGACCTAAGGAGCCGCCGATTACGAAGACTAGTTGGCTTTTGCCTTGGATTCCTAATTGCTCGATCTGCTGGGCAAAAGCTTCACTGGTGGGATTTTTGCCTTCAATCGCTAATGCAAAGACGTATTCCTGGTCTTTGATCTTTGCCAAGATTTTCTTACCTTCTTTTTCTTTCACTTGAAGCATTTCAGCTTCACTCATGCTTTCTGGAGCTTTTTCATCAGGAACTTCCACGAATTGGATTTTGCAATAAGCGCCTAATCGTTTCACGTATTCATTGATTCCTTGAATCAGATATTTCTCTTTTAATTTGCCTACTGTGACGATTTTAATATTCATAACCACTCACCTTCCGCTATCATTATAATGGAATTTCTTTCTAGAATATATGTCGAGATGGATTTTTCTTTTATAATAGTATGTCTCGTTTCAAGCAATCCTCTTCTTACTAAAAAAAGAAATTTCATTGTTTTGGTCTAAATCCTCCCTATCTTCTTCATATTTTTTTCAAAATCTCTTAGTAGACTATTGTCAGAAAGAAAGAATATAATAAATACATACAAACAATTCAATAGGGGGAATAACAAATGGTACGAAAAAATGTGACACCAGGAAGAAAACCTTCTTCCGGTTTATTAAAAAAATTAGGTATTGGCATTCTTGGCGGAGTAGTTGGTGGTTTGTTGACCTTCGGCGGACTTTATCTGGCGATGGGCTCTTCTTTGACTTCACCTGGAACGACTGCAACCAGCGGTGTTCAAGATAACAATGGACAAACGAAAGTCTCCAATGTTAAATATGATGTCAACAGCGATGTAACAAAAGCAGTCGAAAAAGTGCAAGGAGCAGTCGTTTCGATCATCAACTTGCAACAAAATAATGCGAATGGCCTCGAAGGGTTATTTGGCTCTGGTCAGCAAGGTGGTCAAGGATCAGGGACTGAGAATTCAGGCGATGACAGTTCACTAGAAGCTTCTTCTGAAGGAAGTGGCGTGATTTATAAAGTAGATGGTGACAAAGCGTATATCGTTACGAATAACCACGTAGTAGAAGGACAAGATGGTTTGGAAGTCGTTCTCTCTGATGGCACAAAAGTCAAAGCTGAATTAGTCGGAACAGACGCTTACACTGACCTTGCTGTTTTACGCATCTCTTCTGATAAAGTAGACACGGTTGCTTCTTTCGGCGATTCTGATTCACTAAAAGTTGGCGAACCAGCAATTGCGATTGGTTCTCCATTAGGATCTAGCTTTGCAAATTCTGTAACGCAAGGGATTGTTTCTTCTCTGAATCGTCAAGTAACGAACCAAAATGAATCTGGTGAAGCAGTCAGCATCAATGCGATTCAAACAGATGCAGCGATCAACCCAGGAAACTCTGGTGGTCCACTGATCAACGTTGAAGGACAAGTGATCGGAATCAACTCTAGCAAGATCGCCAGCACTTCTGAATCAACATCAAGTGTCAGCGTAGAAGGAATGGGCTTCGCGATCCCAAGTAACGACGTTGTCGATATTATCAACCAATTAGAAAAAGACGGCAAAGTTGTTCGTCCAGCATTGGGTATTCGAACAATCAACTTAAGCTCAATCACTTCGCAACAACAAGAACAAATCTTGAAAGTACCATCTTCTGTCACTGACGGAGTAGTCGTATACTCAGTAAATAACGCGACACCAGCTGAACAAGCAGGATTGAAACAATACGATGTCATCACGAAAATCGATGATACCGACATCAGCACAACCACAGATCTACAATCTGCACTGTACAAGCACAAAGTCGGTGATACGATCACAGTGACGTTCTACCGCGGCAAAGAAGAAAAAACAGCCAAAGTCGTTCTATCTGTAGATACTTCGATCAATGAACAATCGACTGACAGCAGCAACTAAATTCAAGTCAAAAAAAGATCTGCCACACAAACAGGACGTGGCAGATCTTTTTTATTATTTTCCAACTGGAAAAGCTTCACCAACAACGGCATCTTGTGGTAATTCAAGAATTCCTTTTTTCAATGGTGCATTTGCTAAGTGCAGTTCACGAGCAGAACAGATCATGCCGTAGCTATCGACGCCACGAAGCGTTCCTGGCCAGATCAATAACCCATCCGGCATCATTGCCCCTGGTTTAGCAACAACGACTTTCAAGCCTTTGCGAATATTGGCAGCACCACAAACGATTTGCAGGACCTCGCCTTCTCCGACTTCTGTTTCCGTTACAGATAAATGATCACTATCTGGATGTGGTTCACATGTTTTGACATAACCCACAACGATTTTCGGCTCTAAATCAATTGCCAATTGCTCCGTAAAGCCAGCTTCTGTGATCAATCGGTTCAAAGTTTCCACTTGTTGTTTCGTCAAAACAACTTGCCCGTTTCCTTCAATGGCAACTGTATCAGAAATGTGAAAGAAGTTCCAACCTACGATCGTACCTTCTTCATTTTTGATTTGAGCGACATTTCCTTTTCGTTCAGCCGTTTGTTCCATCCCTTTATCATCTGCTGTGATCACGATCAAAGTATCGCCCACATATTCTTTGTTGTATGAAAAAATCACTTGTCTTCCTCCTCTTACTTATTCCGCCCATAATCTTAACAAATTTTTGTCTGTTCGTCATGGGAATTTTCTTAGTTTACAATCGCTGCACTTCCCAATCCATAAAAAAACTGCGACAGAAATCAGACCAACAGGCAGCTAGTGAATGAAAAAGCACTCGCTTGCTCTTTTTTCCTGTCTCTGTATCTTCTGTCACAGCTTTGTCTTTTGCTTATTCTTCGCTAGGAGAGACAACCAACACATCACATTTCGCTTCGCGAATAATATAACTCGCTACACTCCCGGTGATAAACCGCTCAACAGCATTCAGTCCGGATTGGCCTACCATGATCAAATCAATCCCATATTTTTCTGGTAACTGTTTGGCCATTGCTTCTTTCGCAGAGCCGTAAGCAATGATCCCTTCGATCAAATCAAAATTAACGGATTTACCATATTGTTTACAGGATTCGATTAATTCTTGGGCAGTATCCTTTTCCTGCTCAATGATCGTTGTATCTAAAGGAGCATATCCCATCATCGTGGGGATCTGCTGATCGATGATATTCGCTACATAGACTTTCCCCTGATTGCGTCGTGCCACTTCAACTGCTTTTTTGAACGCTTCATTGGCTTGGTCGGAGCCATCGACACCTACTAAAATATTTTGATATCTTTGCCCACTCATGTTTTTCACCTCGAAAGTTTAATTTAGACTTGATAAGAAAGATTCGATTTCTGCTTTTGTTTTTCGATCTTTGTTGACTAAACGACCAAGTTCTTTGCCGTCTTCGATCACTACAAGACTTGGAATTCCAAAGATATTCCATTCAACAGCCACATCCATATAAGCATCACGATCAACTTCAACAAATTGAAATTCAGGGAAATCTGCTTCGATCTCAGGCAATTGCGGTTTAATATAACGGCAATCCCCACACCAGTCTGCTGTAAAAAAGAAGACATTCTTTCCTTTTTCGACATATGTTGCCAATTCTTCTAAATTTTTTGGAACAATCACACGCTCACCACTTTCTTTTCTCTAATCAAATTATACACCTTTTAAAACAGGGAACCAACTCACAAGCAAAAGAGCTGTGAACACGCCCATGCTAGTCACTGAAAACAGCACCCTAGTTGTCCCATTTCCTGATTATCGTAAACAGTTACAATAACAGATCAAAAATTGAACCAAATAGGTCTGATCTAGCGTTGAGTCGTATCACAGCTCTTAATTTTTATTTTCCTTCTACAATTGTAGCAACTGTTGATTTATCCAAACCTTTCAAGACTTGGATCACCATTTCTCTCGCAGCATCAAAGTCAGCGATGCTGAATAGTGTTTGATGGGTATGGATATAACGTCCTGGTACACCAATCACAGAACTTGGAATTCCTTCATTGGCCATATGAGCTGCACCAGCATCCGTACCGCCTTTAGACACAAAGTATTGGTAAGGGATATTGTTTGTTTCTGCTGTGTCCAGCAAGAATTCTTTCATCCGAGGCAACATGATCATTCCTGGATCATAGATACGCATCAGTGTACCTTCACCTAAATGCCCAAAAGTCCCATTCTTCGTCACTGTATCATCAGCTGGTGAACAGTCAACAGCGAAGAATAGATCTGGTTGGAATTTCGTGACAGAAGGTTTTGAACCACGTAAGCCAACTTCTTCTTGCACATTGGCACCAGCAATCAATGTATGACCCAGTTGTTCTTCTTTCAATGCTTCCAATGCTTCTAATACAACCGTACAGCCATAACGATTATCCCAAGCTTTTGAAATAATGTTTTTGCCATTCGCTGTCTTGATTGTTTCTACTTGAGGTACGATGGTGTCACCTGGTCGTACGCCAAAACTTTCCGCTTCTTCTTTAGAATCAAAACCAGCATCGAACAGAATGTCCGTTACTTCTACTGCTTTTTGTCCAGCTGTTCCACGTAGTAAATGTGGGGGCACTGATGAAGAAATACATGGATAGTTGCCTTTCGCAGTTTTTAAAGTGAAGCGTTGTGCTGAAACGACATAAGGGTTCCAACCGCCAAGAGGTGTCACTTTAAATAACCCGCGTTCGGTGATTTGTGTCAACATGAATCCAACTTCGTCCATATGAGCAGCTAGCATCACGCGTGGTGCATCTGCATCTGAATGATGACGTAATCCGAAGATCCCGCCAAGTCCATCTTGTTGGATTTCGTCCACTAATGGAGTCATCGCTTCCCGCATATAAGCCCGAACATCCTGTTCAAATCCACTAGTTCCTTGCAATTCTGTTAATTCTTTGATTCGTTGAAACGTTTTTTCTTCCATACTTTTTTCGGCTTGAATCGAAACAAGCCTTCCCTCCTCTTGCAAATCTATATTTATTATAACGCAAATTACTCATTCTGGTTCTTTTCTTATAGAAAAATTCTAAACTATGGTAAAATAATCTAAACAGACAAAAGGATTTCCGTTTATTCCTTAACAGGATAGGAGAAGTCTTCAAGGAGGCACAACATTTATGATCAATGAACGTCCATTCAATTATTTTAAAAACGGCCTGGCCATCGGCGTGGGTGTCGGTTTTGCAGGCGGGATCTTCTCGACATTATGGGTGAAGAAAAAACAATCGATGAATGCAGATGACGTCCTCGATCAAATCAAAGCAGCATTTTTAAAAGAAGGTCCGATCGAAGGTTCCTGGATCAATTTTGAGAAGCAACCACTTCGTAAATTTGCAGTGACATCTCAAGGATATACCGGCGGTATTACTCGGACCGAAGACGGACAACTGATCACTTACGAATTTTTAGCAGATGCGAAAACAGGAACTGTTTTGGATATTCAACGATCGATCATTGATTAATACGCATTGCTATACAACAGACGCTCAATGATTCAAACTCATAAAATAGTCGAACATCGCTAGATGATTTTTCTTGTCGTTCTTTATGAACAACAGTGATCATCTTGAGTTGTCCGACTATTTTTTAGCTGCAGCAATCTTTTTGGGACGCTTATTTGCATGAAGCAACGTAGCTAAGTCTAGTAATAAAACATTGGCTAACACAGGATTGGCTTTCTCGCGATACGCTGCGGCGCCACTTTCAAACAATACTGCTAGACGATCTTCTACAACAACGATTTGTTCCAAATACGGTGGAAATTTGATTCGTTTTAGGATCCGGCTAGGAGAGTCCCGCTCGGACACTAAGAGTTCCGAGGTATAAGGACCATAAGAACGACTGGCTAAGAGATAATGGCCATAAAAAGCCACACCTTGAATCTTATCAGATGTTTTTCTGCTCATTGTCACGGTTGGTTGGATTTTGTCTTTGCGGCGAATTGCTGTTTTCATTTCAGCTACCGTCGGCAATAGATAGAAAGTCAACTGTCCTTCACCTTTTAGTGTGAAGTTGCCAGATACCAGTTGATCATTGTTTTGAGTCAAATACGATGCTTGTGGAATCTCTAAGAGATCAGTTGTCAGCCAATAAGCGATTGGCTGTCCCGTCGCTTCAGATGTATCTGCTAAGATATCGATCAAACGTAAAGCGGCTACTCGTCCAGTAGCAGATCCTGTGATTGTCAACCATAAAAGTTCCCGTTTTGTATCATATACTAAGCCCCCTACATGTGGCCGTTTAGGTAAAATCAGCAGTTTGATCGGCTGTCCTATTTCTCTATCCAGTACATGAATAATAGAATGATGCTGATGGTCATAGCAGTAGGCAGAAATAAACACAAAATCTTGAGAAAAAGCCAACCCTTGCGGCGTCATCCATTGACAAACCTCATTTTCGCCGGTTTCCGGCATCACCATTCTTGTTTCTGTTAATCCAGGAATGTTATATTGTTTTGCTTCAGCCTTTTCCCAAGCTGCTTGAACAATAGGATACCGTTTTAACTTTTTTTCAATATCCTGATGTATCCGTTGCTGCTTCCAATGCTTAAACTTTAGGACATAGTAAACAAGGAGGCCAATGACCAGCAACACTAAGATCATTATTGCTACCCGCTGTGTCATTTTTTTGCCTCCTTGGTCTATTCGATCAATCGTACATATACCGCTATTAATTACAGTATCTACATGTTTCTTTTACTAGCGTTTCTTTATAGGATCTTTCATAATCTCATTTATAGTAACATTAAGAATCCCTTATTCTACTATAGTCACTTCCACATCAATATTGCCTCTTGTTGCTTTAGAGTATGGGCAAAATGCGTGGGCTTCTTCTGCGATTTTCTCTGCTTGGTCCTTCTCAAGTCCTGGCAAAGAAACTTCTAAAACAACCCCGATTTGGTAGCCCCCATCTTCTAATTGAAATAAAGATACCCGTGCTTTGACTTCAGAATCAGACTCAAGATTATTTTCTTCCAGCATGTGTTGAACCGCGCCGTTGAAGCAAGATGCGTATCCAGCCGCAAAAAGTTGTTCCGGATTTGTCCCTTCACTATGGATTCCTGGGCGGTCGATCTTCATGTGCATACTTCCGTTTGGTGCCTCAACCTCGCCATCACGACCTCCACGATTGATCATTGCTGTTTCGTACATTTTTTTCATTGAGATCATCCTTTCTTTCGTCGTTCTATATTAAGTGTAACGAGTATTTTTTAATCTGACAAAGGTAATGCTTGCATTCGGCGACATCAGTTAGACAACATCGATGATCAGTGATAGAAGCAGTTCGTCCATACAAAAAAAGAAGCAGCGAAAAGCTGCTCCTTAAGATAATAGGTAAAATTGCTGATATGTTTGACGATTAACCTCTTGAACGTCCCAAGAAAAATGATACTACAGCAACAACGATGATCGCACCAATGATAGAAGGAATCAAAGCCATTCCTGCTAATTGAGGACCCCAGCTACCTAACAATGCTTGTCCAATTGCTGAACCAACTAAACCTGCAACGATGTTAGCGATCCATCCCATTGATCCACCTTTATTTGTAATTGCTCCGGCAATCAAACCGATAATAGCTCCTACGATTAATACCCATAACCAATGCATAATTTTCTCCTTCTTTCTGTGAAATATTTATTACACATATTATGTTACGCTTCTTCTTAAAAATACACAAAAATTTTGCTCTTAAAAAACAAAAAAAATTTAAAACGTTGTTATATTAAGGATAAATCAACTTTTTTGGAATCGTTAACACTCACTGCAAGAGGTCAAAAAAACTGCCGCAGCTCTTTGAAAGCGTTTTGATCAGCAAAAAGTTATTTTCTGATAAAGGGTACCTAGACTATGTACGATTTTCTTTCATTGTCTGCTTTCAATCGTCATCTTCCCTATGAATAAAAGCAATCAAAGAAACCTGATTGTCGTACACACCTCATTCACTACATCCTTCTGATGAAACATCAAAACAATTGGCATTCCTTTGATTCTGCCTTTTGTATTTGAAACCTGCTTCCCCTCACTATGTAAAAGGATTATGAGAAAAAGCAGCGATAGAAGTGAGCGTATGCAATAGCGAGTAAAGTAAAAAATAAATTGTTCGGATTGTACCCCGGCCTTTCTTCTTAATGTTTTTCATTTCTCGCTTCTCCCCTCTGCTTATTGGACAGTCTTCGCGATTGTGAAGTCACGAAAAAAAGCAACTTTGCCCAGCGTTCAATGCTAGACAAAGTTGCTTTTTTATTTTGTTTTTGAAAAGTCTTTCTTTGAAAGATAGACAGCAGTAAGGATGCCTACTAAGACAGCTAACCCAAAGACTAGAATCGTTCCTATCGTGTTATCCTTCCCAGGCAGTCCGCCAGTGTTGATCCCCCAAAGTCCAGCAATCAATGATGGCACTGCAACCACTAATGCTGCTGAATCTAAATATTTCATCAAATGGTTCAAATTATTGTCCATCATATCCGAGAATAGACCACCGATGGTTTCCAATAAATCGCGATAGATCGTGACAAGCTTGTTGGCAAATTTCTGTCGCAGTTTAATGTCGTAAACTAACGATTCATTATCTAATTTGTCTAAAAACTCTTTTCGTTCCATCAAGTGATTCACTGTAAGATTCTGATCTTTCAATGTGTGATCCAAATAAACCATATCTCGTTCTGTGTCTGCCAGATTAAATAGTTCATTATTTTCGGTTGTTTTACGGGCAGCCGCATCCAATTGGTCGATTTGCTTTTTAATCTCTTTCAACCCATTGATATAGTGGGTATAGATCATTAATGTGGCAAAAGCAATGATATCCTCAAAATGTCGAAGCTCATTTCCATGTTTCTCGATCAATCGCTCAACGAGATTCGATTCTCTAGAGACATAGGTGATCATCAATCCTTTGGAAAGAATAAATGTGACAGGTTCAAGGCGTTTTTCAATGCGTTCTTGATGATTTGAAGAAAGATCGATCAATGTATAAAGAAACGGATTGTTTAATTTAGTGTCTCGTAAATGTTCTAATCGAGAAACTTCCTCTGGTTCATCGGAGCCAATAAAAATATCTTCCGGTAAATCAAAAAGTGTCAGCAGCTCTTTTTTTTCTTCTTCATTTCCATGTTTGACTACCAACCAATTATAGTCTTCTTCGGATGATTCTCTGATTTGGTTCTTTTCGATTTTATAGTACGAATACATTTTGCCTCTCTCCTTTAACTCCTTCACTTCTCTTCAACTATCTAATGGCGACTGCTTTTTGTCAAGAAAAAGCGCTATTTCAACGGTTTTTATTAATACGGAAATAAAGCAAGCGTTTGATTAGACCATTCTAAATAAACGTGAGAGAATATTTTTGGGCCCAATAAAAATCATTTTAGAGGAGGACAACTATGTTTCTACATCAGAAAGAACTACAGTTCGAAGCAAAACCAGACAAACCAAATCCATTAATTGCGAAGTATCTTCAAGAATTGATCGGTGGCCAGTATGGCGAAATGAGTGTAGCAATGCAGTATCTCTTCCAAGGTTGGAGCTGCCGTGGAGAAGAAAAGTACAAAGATATGTTGATGGACATTGCGACAGAAGAAATTGGACACGTTGAAATGCTTGCTACAATGGTTGCTCGTTTATTAGAAGGTGCACCGGTAGAAGATCAAGAAGCCGCAATGAAAAAAGACCCAGCAATTGGCGCAATTATCTCTGGAATGAATCCACAACATGCGATCGTTGCTGGCTTAGGACCACGTCCAGCTGACAGTGTCGGTAATCCATGGAGTGGCGCTTACATCATTGCCAGCGGTAATTTACTGGCAGACTTCCGTGCCAATTTAAATGCAGAATCACAAGGACGATTACAAGTCGCTCGAATCTATGAAATGATTGATGACCGTGGAGTTAAAGACCTCTTATCCGTGCTATTAGCTCGGGACAGCTATCACCAAAACCTTTGGGCACAAGCTGTCAAAGAACTTGAAGAAAAAGAGGGTACAATCTTAGTACCGAGCACTTTCCCTCGTAATGAAGAACGGTTAGACATCGCCTATGACTTTTACAATTTCTCTGAAGGAGATCAAAGTAAAGAAGGCTCTTGGGCAAAAGGAAAAGCACTTGATGGCGAAGGTGAATACCAATGGCTTTCTACACCTAAAGTTGAAGGCAAAGCGCCAAAACTAGATCCTGTCACACCAAAAATGTATGGCACGCCACCTGAAAAATAAATTGATCGAAACGAATAAAAAGAGCAATGATTCCATTCACAAGAAATCATTGCTCTTTTCTTGTCTTATTGAGCAAGTTGGTTACCTTAAAGCTAAAAAAGCGTTAGAGTAGAATGTATAAGAAAAAGGAGGAATCATTATATGAAAGCACCTTTACTTACACTAAATGACGGCAATATGCGCCCAGCCTTGGGCATCGGTACCTATCAAATTCGCGGTGGCGAAGGCTTAAGCCAGTTGCAAGCAGCGATTGCAGATGGCTATCGTTTGATTGATTCGTCAACGAACTATGACAATGAAGGAATCGTCGGTAAAGCGATTCGCCGATCCGGTGTCCCTCGTTCTGAGTTTTATATCACCTCAAAATTACCAGGAAAATATCATGGATATGATGATGCACTGACCAGTATTCAAGAATCGCTGGCGCGCATGGGATTAGATTACTTTGACGCCTTTTTGATCCACTGGCCACTGCCTAAACGCGGCAAGTACATTGAAGCGTGGCAGGCGTTAGTGACTGCGCAAAAATTAGGTTTGATTCGTTCTATTGGTGTATCTAACTTTGAACCTGAACATTTAGATGCCATTATTGAGGCAACTGGTGTCACACCAGCCATCAATCAAATCGAGATCCATCCTTACTGGGTCCAAGAACAAATGGTAGCAGAAAACAGAAAACGTGGGATCATTTCTGAAGCATGGAGTCCATTAGGCCGTGGCAGCGCGGCGCTCAAAGAATCCATCATCACTGATCTAGCAAATAAATATCAAAAATCTGCGGGTCAAGTCATCTTACGCTGGCACGTCGATCGCGGGATTCTACCACTACCAAAATCCCGAAACCTGAGCCATCAGCGAGAAAACTTAGCTATTTTTGACTTTGAATTGACTGAAGAAGAAATCAATGCAATCAATCGCTTGAACAAAGAAGATGGACGTATTGAAGGTCAAGATCCGAAAGAATATGAAGAATTTGAGTAAAGTGAGACAGCACAAAGCTCCTGAGGGATTTCATAGGCTCACATCAATTATAGGAATTGGAATGGTCAAAAAAAAGAACTGCGAGATGACTTGCCCCAATTGAATTCCTTAGATCTACTAGCAGCAAGGCTCTACTGGAGTCTTGCTGCTATTTTATGAGAAGTAAAAACTTCTGACACGATCAGTTTTCATTTGGATTATGCTTTTCTCACAGTTCTTTTTCTGAGTTAAAACTTCTGTACAAACATCATTACAACTGATAGTGAATGGCTTCTTTGTATTGTTCAAATAATGATTGGTTCAATTCATCGCCGCCATCCATATTTGCGGAATAAAAGATGGGCGGATAATCGATTCCTGCTTGTTTCAATTGTTGGCAAACTTCGACGATAATGGTATTAAGGATCGTAGCGCCAATCACCGTTGAAGTAGGCCCCACTTTTTGATCCATCCCCTTAATCTGACAACCTGCATCACCAATTTCCCCATGATTATCGATTACAAGATCAGCGACTTCAAACAGACGAAGGCCCGAAGAATGCCGGCTAGTGACTGATTGCGAATACGTTTTGTTTGTTAAAGCGATAATTTTGACGCCTTTTTCTTTTGCCGCTAGTGCTAAATCGATTATGACGGGATTACGACCTGAAACTGAGTGTAAAATCAGCACGTCTCCTTCTTTGAACGGCTGGATTTCCGCTAATGCGGTGCCGTAGCCTTCTAGTCGTTCCATTTTGCTAGTAAAGGTGATGGGACTGCGATCCAACATCAGTTCTCGTCCAAAGATCGCATTGATAGTCATCATCCCTCCCGCGCGATAGTACATTTCTTCTGCCAAGATCCCCGCATGACTAGCCCCAAAAATATAAATCGAATGCTTTTCTAGATTTGCTGTAGTCAAGAGACGAATTGCCTCATCGATTGCATGCTGTTCCTTTTTTTCAACGGTTTCTAGTAATGCATGAATTTTATCAACATATTGATACATATTAAATTCCCCCAAATAGACTGCCGAGACCACGACCAATGATTCCCCAAAGTGATAAGTCATTGCCACCAAAGATCAGAATCCAGTTTTGAATCGTTGTGCTGAATAGAACGGCAGATACACCAACTAACAAGACCATCACAAATGATGCGGCAATGGTACCAATGACTGCGCCACGCAAGCCGCCTTGTCCTTCTCCAATAACTGCTGCGCCGCCACATTCAAAGAAACTGGTGATAACTAATGGTACGATCAAGATTCCAAAAACATTCGTCGTATTGACAATGATCACAAGGATCGTTGAGGTGATCATAGCTACGATAAAACCAATAATCACGGCATTCGGACGATAATTGAATAGGATCGGTACATCAAAAGCTGGTTTGGCTCCAGGGACGACTTTTTCGGCAATCCCTTGGAAAGCTGGAATAATTTGGTTGATCAATAGGCGGACCCCATAAAGCATGATCAAGAGTCCTGCGCCAAAGTTCAAGCCTGCTTGAACAGCAAACATGACCAGATTCCCACCTTCTGGGACAAGAACTGGTGCGATAATTCCTACAACAATATTCATCAAAAACATCACCAAGGCACCTGTAATGGAAATCTCACGGAAAAAGGACAGGTTTTCTGGCACTTTTAAATCTTCTGTCGATTTTTCTTTGTTTCCTACTCGTTTTGCCACGAAGCCGGACACCATCGATAAGATCCCTGTAGGATGTCCAATCAAGAACGAATCATCGCCAGTGGCATCCCACACATATTTCCGCATGATCCAAGGCATAAATGACCAATAACAAGCAGATAAAACAGCTCCTAAAATCAATAATGGAATCCCCGACATTCCACCTTCAACCCCACCAGCAACGATCACAAATGGGAACCACCATAACATATGACCCGTCAAGAAAATCGTCTTAACTGGTGTAAAACGAGCAATCAATAAGTGCAAGATCAATCCAAAAAACATAGCTAACCCAACAGTTCCCCCGTATTCTGCTGTGAAGGTCACATCAGAAAGACCATCGGCTACTTGAACCCCCAACTGTGTCTGAACCGCTGTGTTGATTGGTGCGATCGTTCCCGTCAGCATATTGACCCCTGCGGTCAATGCTACCATCCCAAAGGCTGCTGTCAACGAGCCTTTCACCACTTCGGCAAAAGGTTTTCGTTGCACGATCAACCCGATCATTGCAATCAGTCCGAGCAATACTGGCGGATTCTTTAAAATATGATCTGTGACAAAACTCATGATTATCCCTCTCTTTCAGCTAAAAACTTTTCCATTTGCATTTTGACTTCAGCGACATCCATATATTTTTTGATGGGATAGACAGGTGCTTTGACTGAAGCTTGCAAATCATTCAATAATTCGTGGCTTGTAAAATAAACATCTGCAGGAGTTGCTTTTGCAGTAGACAAATCCGTATTCTCAGCAGTCGCCTTCAGCCCCAGCTCCTTAATCACCTTATCGATCGTCATCTTTAACACCATTGAACTTCCAACACCAAATCCACACACAGCTAAAATTTTCATCTTCTTTTCCTCCTATAGGAATAATTGGCAAATCTGTTCTTTGTCACCATTCAAAATAAGTTGATACTTTTCCTGATCCATAAACACTTCCATGATTTCCTGTAAACTTTCCAAATGACTTTGATTGTCTTTTGCAGCTAAAACAAGGAAAATACGGACCGGCTTGCCAGCTAAATCGATTTCGTTTTTAGTCACTAGCAAACTCATCCCTTTATGAAAGACACCTTCCCCCGGACGAGCATGCATCAATGCAAAGTAATCAGCCAATACCATATACGGGCCGTTCTCCTCAACGCTATGGATCATATTAGCGACATATTGTTGATCGATGGCTTTTTCATTTAATAGCGGCTGACTCGCCAATTGAACTGCTTCTTGCCAGGTGAGGATTTGATTCGTGGTCTCGATATGATCCTCAGGCAGTAATTTTTTTAAATTGATCATGATTTTACCTCCAACATTTTTGAAATGAACCATTCTTTGTCTTCGATCCCTTGCATGATCAACTTCATGACAGGTTCTACTTCTTGGGCCTCATCTTCTCGTATCATTAGTAACACGATGATATCGACTTTTTGGTTGCCCCAATCAACAGGACGATCCAAAATCAATACAGAAAAGGTCGTTTTTGAAACAAGCTCAGGATTGCCATGAGGTATGGCAAAACCGTTATCTAAATAGGTCGACTGCAATGCTTCTCGTTCTAAGACGGAACGCTGAAAGTCCGTACGCTGATTTTCCGACGAAAAGTCATTTTGACTGATCAAAAAATCCAGTGCTTGTTCTTTGGTCTCAAATCGTTCAAAATAAATCTTCGGTGCAATCAACATCCGTGTATCTTGCAGGATTTTCACCTTATCCGCAATCGGTTCATTATCAATAATCAAATCGATATAGTGATTCATGATCCGCTTCATGTCTCGATTGGTCACCATCGGCGAGATGCGGACGACTGGTTTGGAAACATCAGGTAAATCGATCGTGGAAATAATGAAATCGATGGCAGAAATATCCATCTCTTTGAGCTTAGCGACAGAAGCGGTTTCAATACTATCGACATTAGGCAATATTCGACGAATCTTGGCAGAAATAAATGAACTGGTGCCAACACCGTTCGGACAAACAAAGACGATTTTATTCAATTGCCGCATCCGTTCTACTGCAGCTTGAAAGTGAATCGAAACAAACCCGATTTCATCCTCAGATATTCCAATATGGTAGGCCTTTAGAAAGTCGTTCAAAGAGAACCAAACGACCCCATACAACGCTGGATAATGCTGTTTGATCTCATCTAGCAATGGATTGACTACAGTAGTTTGGGCCTCAATGCGTAAAAACAGCTGGTACAAATGAATCGTCAAATCTTCTTCTAAGCGACTATCCTGTGTCAAATCGATCTGGATGCCTTCACTGACTTTCTGAATCAGATTTCTGACTTTCCCTCGAAAAGAGAACGGAATCGATTCGTTCTTCATAAAAAAACGTAAGCCACTACCTACAATGAGATAGGTTAGGTACTGAACTTCTTTCGATGAAAAATGGTAGATTTCTTGTTCTTCAATTTCTTTCAACAATTCATAAATCAACGGATACTTGTCAAATTCCAAAAACAATTTTCCAAATTGGCGCTTCTCTTCTATATCCAGCTGATTTGCCTGGTTCGAGCGCTCGACAATCAGCAAGATCGAAACAACGATGCTTTGGATGTAGCTTTCTGGGATCTCCATTTGCTTTTCGGTGATCGAATGGCGAAAAGCCGCATTTATCTTTTCAAATAATGACACATTTGTCAGAACAGAAAGGTTCTCCCCATGCTCCATAGTAAGGAGAATGAATCGCTTCAACATTCGTTGGATTTGTGACTCGCTTCCTTGAAAATAAGTGCCTGAATTATCAAAACGCAACAGTAAATTTTCTTTGACAAACAGTGTTTTTAGATAAGCGATATCTTTGGCGATACTGCTCCTAGAAACATAATACTCATCAGAAAGTTGCTGGTAACTCAAGTGCTCCCCATTGATTAGCCGCTTAAAAATTTGCATGCGTCGGTCTTCGATCAAAGAATAATTGTTTTTCATTTGCTCACCCTCTACCTTTATTCTAGTGATACCTTAACAAATATGAAGACCAATTGTTAGATTAAAAAATGATTAAAAGGTGTGCACACCCTTTCCCTTGATAGCAATATCGGTCGTTTGTTCCGCAAAATCGCTTCAAGCAAGCCAAACTTTTCTCATCTTCCTCGTTTTCTCTTATAATAAATGTAAACAGTCAAATGAGGAGGAAACAAAATGAAATGGCGTGGGGGTAGACAAAGTTCCAATGTGGAAGACCGCTCTGGTCGTTCCGCAGGTTCAGGAGGAAAAATAATGGCCGGCGGTGGTATCGGTACGATTGTTATCGCAGTCCTCTTTTTTCTATTCAGTGGGGGTGATTTAAACTCCGTCACAGATATTTTGGGAGGCGGACAAGCCGCTAATTATCAAACAGAAAATGTGGCTTCAGACGAGTATACAGAGGAAAAAGAATTCTCCGCTGTCGTCTTCGGCCATTTGGAAGATTATTGGAATGGTGTTTTTGAAGCAGAACAGACTACGTATCAAGATCCTAAACTGGTTTTATTTACAGGAAGTGTTCAATCGGCTTGTGGGAATGCAACTTCTCAAGTTGGTCCCTTTTATTGCCCTGCTGATCAAAATGTTTATCTGGATCTCAGCTTTGCAACAGAACTTTCTCAAAAGTATGGGGCCAGCGGAGATTTTGCTATGGCCTATGTCATTGCTCATGAAGTTGGTCATCACGTACAAAACGAACTTGGTATTACACAGCAACTCGATAAGATCCGCCAACAGGTTTCTGAAAAAGAATACAATCAATATAGTGTTCGTTTGGAACTCCAAGCGGATTATTTAGCCGGTACATTTGCCAAGTATCTACAAGGAAAAACTTATAACGGCCAACCGATTTTAGAAGCTGGTGATATCGAAGAGGCTATCACAGCTGCTAATGCCATTGGTGATGATACGTTACAAAAGGAATACCAAGGATATGTCGTACCAGATAGTTTTACTCATGGGACTTCAAAACAACGAGTTGAATGGTTCAACCGGGGGTTCAAATATGGTGATTTGGAGCATGGAGACACCTTCAATGAAAAAAACCTTGATTTGGTCTACGGATCGTAACAAAAACGTTCCTTTTTGGTCACTCTTTTTTCACATTTGGGCGGTATAGTTTATTCATACCAACAAACCCTAACTTTTTCATTTTACTCCTTGCCTGTCAGTCCCCGCTGGCAGGCCCTTTTTTTTCATGGTGCTATTTTAGTTTTTTTTAACCTTTGGCCTGTTTTTTTCTTTAAAACGCTAAGGGTTGATCACAATTTTTTCATATTTTCCGGTTACTATATAAATAACCCAACAAACAACCCAACTTTTTCATTTTTTACTCCTTGTCTGTCAGTCCCCGCTGACAGACTTATTTTTTTTCTTGCCAAAATTCTCAAAATGCGCTAAGGTTATTTATACGCGGAAGTGGCGGAATGGCAGACGCGCACGCTTCAGGCGCGTGTGAGTATATCTCGTGTGGGTTCAACTCCCATCTTCCGCATTTTGAGCAGATCATCTTGGATGATCTGCTCTTTTTTATGTGTTTCTTTTGTCTAAATAAAGAAAAAAGCTTAAGCTAGAAGTATATCAATAGGAAAAAGACAGGAGGAAATCCAATGAAAGAAGTACCAACAGCGAAAATCAAATTAACTGAGGTCAAAGAACTCTTTGATGCTGGTTATGAAATCTTAGGAGAATTACGGTCTGAGGTGAATGCCCCAGTCGTTAGAGCAAAATTTCTGAATCAAGAAGTGATTGCCATTTATGGAAAAGAAGCAGCAAAAATTTTTTATGATCCACGAAACTTTAAACGTGAAGGAGCAATGCCCAAACTCGTCCGTTCAACCTTGTTAGGGGAAGAGGGGGTTCAAACTTTAGACGGGGAACAACATCACCATCGGAAAAACTACTTTATGGACTTGATGACACCTGAGAGAATGACCGATTACCATGATTTGTTGGAACGAAACCTTTCTCATGAACTGGATAAACAATCCGGTACCTTTGAGCTTTTTTCACTCACAAAAAATGTTCTATTCAAAACGATTTGTGAATGGTCAGGAATCAATCTAGCACCACTGTCTCAATCAGAGATCAGTGAGTTAGCTGATTATCAAGTTGCTATGTTCAGCGGGACTGTCACCTCCCCTGTCGCCCATTTAAGAGGCGTCGAAGATCGTAAAAAATCTGAGAAATGGGCTCAAGGATTGATTGAAGAAGCTCGTCAACATCCTGTTGCTGGGAAAGAATCATTAGCACTTTATACTTTCGCTACTGCCACTGATCTTGAAGATAATTTACTGCCGATCGAAGTTGCAGCCGTCGATCTGTTAAATATCATCCGCCCTACGGTTGCTTTAACCGTTTGGATCGCTTTGATGGGACATGCCCTTTTTAGTACAACGACCATCTACCAAGCACTTAAACAAAACTTTTCGGAGTTACAGGATTCATTTATTCAAGAATTACGCCGCTTTTATCCTTTCTTTCCAATGATGCCCGCCATTAGCTTGCAAGATGTTGTCGTCGATGGTTATCTGATCCCTAAGGACAGCTGGGTCGTCCAAGATATTTATGGTACGAATCATGATCCGAGAACCTTTGATCAGCCAGATGACTTCAAAGTGGATCGCTTTGTCGGACGTACACAAGCCATTTCCTATGAGGAAGAATATGAAATGATCGCACAAGGGGGCGGTGATTTCCGCAAAATGCACCGCTGTGCTGGTGAATGGATCACCTTGCATACGTTGCGCGTGTTCAGTGATTTACTGGTCAACCACTATCAGTTTGAAGTTCCTGAACAAGATTGGAAGATTCCAATGAATCACTTTCCAACCTATCCAGAAAGTAAAGTTCTCTTATTTAAAGAAGCTGCAATGACCACAGAAAATGAGTAACTACTGATCGTTGTTATTAAGTGCAGCTCACAAAAACGCAGCCCAAGCAAGCTTAGGGCTGCGTTTTTTGCTTACTTCTCTACAGATGCCGTACGGAAATAAAAATAGGCACCGTATGCGGGAAATTGGATATCTTTGATCGTTGACCTGATCAAATAATTTGATGCACTCTGATATAGAGGAACTTGAGCTGCATCTTCTGCTAACAGAATTGATTCTGCTGATTTGTAATCTTCAAATACTTTATCTGGATCATTGGCATCCACGGTACGTGCGTTTTCTGTCAATGCCGTATAGTCCTCGTTGACATATCCACCGTAATTGTAAGAAGAACCTTTTTTATATAAATTGAAATAAGAGTCCAAGTCACTGCTGCCAGCAATCCAACCAGAAATCGACAACTCATATTGACCATCTGCTCGTGATTGATTCAAATTCGTTCGTGGTTGTTTATTGATTGTAATCGTCAAACCAGGCAAATGATCTTGAAGCTGATTTTGCAGATATTCACCGATTTTTTGTCCGTGATCATCATCTGTTACCAATAAAGTCAGTTCAATTTTGTCACCGATAGCTGATTGTGCTTGGCTCCATTCTGCTTGTGCTTTGTTACTATCGTATTCATTGTAGTCCCCGCTATAAGTGCGAAAATCTTCATTGGTATTCGGATTGGCATAAAGCCCACTGGGAATAAGGCCATTCAATACGCTTGCTCCATCGTTCAACACATCATTCACGAGACTCTCTTTGTCAATCGCCAAAGCGATGGCTTTACGAAGGTGGACATTTGCCAATGGTTTATTTGCCTGTTTATTGAAATCTAAAAAATAGTTGGCAATATCCTTTTGAGTGACTAATGAGTCATTATTTTGGTACTGTTGCACATAGAGTCCGCTGATTTTTTGCAGATCCAACTCCCCGCTTTCAAACAACTGGATTCCAGTATTCTCCTCTTTGATCGTGGAACCTTTGATTTTATCCAACTTAACTACCGCTTGATCGTAATACTCAGGATTTTTGGCAAGCGTCCATTCTGCACCGGTCTGTTGCCAGTCTTTCAGAATGAAAGGTCCCGTATAGAGCAAGTCTTCACTTGTTTTCCCATATGCCGTCCCTTTTTCTTCAACATAAGACTGTCTTTGAGGCGCTAACCAGCCAATCGACACCACCGATAAAAAAGAAGGTTGCGGCTGTTCCAAATGGACGACAAAGGTCTTTTCATCCGGTGTTTCTAAGCCAATCGTCGCAATGTCTGCTTTCCCTTCGCGAATATCTTGACTGTTGACGACATTGTCTAAAAGATACGCATTAGGCCCCATGGTTTTAGGATCGACCAGTTTCTTCCAAGCATAAGCAAAATCTGCTGCTTGCACTTGCTGCCCATCACTCCATTTGGCTTCTTCCTTTAGTTTAAAGGTATATGTCTTGCCATCTTCACTGATGACTGCTTCCTCCGCCAAACCGGGAACTGGCTGACTCTTTTCATCAAAACGATACAACCCTTCAAAAAGATGCTGGATAACGGTAAACGTAACTTTATCCGTTGTTTGCGTCGTATCTAATGTTGTCAACTCTGCCGGTAAGCTGACTGAAATCTCTTGAACTTCTGGATCTGTCTCCTTTGCGGACGATCCAGTCGTGCTACATCCTGCTAACAAAAAACTTAAAATCCCTACAACAACCAAACCCTTTTTCATTTACTCTCCTCTTTCCTTTTCACTTGCGAGTTGCAAGCTTGATTAAATAAAAAAATCCTCGTCCCTTTGCTGATCATCATTGATCAACAAAGGGACGAAGACTTCGTGTTACCACCCTTTTTCGTGTCATTTTTACAAATAACACCTCATCAGTACGTATGCATACTCGGCAGGATAACGGCTGCGTTCCGTCTAACCAGCGTAAACCAGTTAAAAGACTCTGAGCTCATCTTCACTTAGCGTTCTGTCCCCTTTCTCACCAACCCGGGTTCTCTTTAAACAGTCATCAAAGCTACTCTTCTCATCGATGTCCTATATTCTACTGAATTGATAAAAGTATACTATTCCTCGTTTTTCAAGTCAAACAGTTTTTAGAATTTTCAATCTTTTCAATAATGGCTTCAAGACTTTTTGGAGGGCAAATACTTGCCAGCTTAGTGTTTTTTTTCTAGGATAAAGAAAAGAAACCTTGCTCGAAAGGATGAAATCAATGAAACTTGCTGAAGCATTATTACTACGAAGAGATCTTGAATCCAAACTCACTCTGTTACGAGAAGAGATTGCCAGTAGTGCCGTGATCCAAGAAGGCGATACGTTAGACCGCAGCATCGACGACTTACTGCTGGATTATGAAACAACAAACCAAGAATTTGCCCAGTTGGTCATTGCAATCAATCAGCGAAATGCGGTCGCCAAAATCGGTGGACAAGAAACGATTGCTGCTGCATTAGAGAAACGGGAAGCTTTAAGGCGTTCGCATGCGATGCTAACGGCAACATTGGAAGCAGCCAAGGTTGCTCCACGGATGGGACGTAATGAGATTCGTATGATCCGAACGATCGATACCAAGCAAATCACCGACCGTTTGAATCAAACCGCAAAAGCCTTACGTGAATTAGACGGGCAGATTCAACAAACAAATTGGCTTGTTGATTTATAAAACAGCTGGGTGGGAGTCAAAAGCGAGCACAAAGCAGGTACAGGCTTATATGTACACCAATGGGGTCTGGCAGGGACCCGTTTAATGACTGCTGTTCAGTTACAAGCGTACAACTTATATTTTTCAATTAACGACCACGTGCTGGTTTGACAAGGTGGGTGCCTCTGTTTATCTTTTGTTACGCAAAAGGTAAACAGAGCTTTTTTGTTCAGCAAGACCTCTTTCAAAAGAAAAAGACCCCCTGATCCGTTTCCAACATAGGAAACCAGATCAAGGAATCTTTGTTCGTTTAGCTAGTTACTTTCTTTTCTGTCTGCGATATACCACTACTACAATGCCTACTAGTAACAAGCCTACTAACATCCAGCTGACTTGATACGTTTCACCGGTTTTTGGCAGTTCGTTTTTCTTCGTCGGTGTTTTTGTATTCTGATTTTTTGCTGGATCAGGAGCTTTTTCTGGCGTGTAGCGGTTAGTAAAGGTTGGCTCGCTACCATAATCTGCTTTCGCTTCCAATGTTCCGTTTTGATCTTCGACATTTACGGTCACTGGAATCTCTGCGTCATCATAAGTGATTGTACTGTCTTGTCCGGCTTTTTCACGGATCGTGTAATTGTAGTCACCAGCCTCTTCGTATGGAATCGCATCGAAGTAAACTTTCCCTGTGCCGTCGTTGGTTTGACTTTGAATCACTTGTCCCTCTTGATCGACTAATTCAAAGGTGAACTCCCCTGCGACTAATGAACGGCCAGTCAAGACTTTCTCAGCTTCCAACACTACACTGCCAGCTTTTGGTGTGTAAGTGTTCGTGAAGACGGCGTTGCCTTCATAAGTCGCTGTTGCTTCCAATTGTCCGTCATTGTCTTTCACGCTTACAGTCACTGGCACTTCCGTATCATCATAAGTGACTGTGTCATCTTGACCCGCTTTTTCACGGATCGTGTAATTGTAGTCACCAGCCTCTTCGTATGGAATCGCATCAAAGTAAATTTTTCCGCTACCATCGTTGGTTTGACTTTGAATTACTTGTCCCTCTTGATCGACTAATTCAAAGGTAAATTCTCCTGCGACTAGTGAACGGCCAGTCAAGACTTTCTCAGCTTCCAGCACTACACTGTCAGCTTTTGGTGTGTAAGTGTTCGTGAAGACGGCGTTACCTTCATAAGTCGCTGTTGCTTCCAATTGTCCTTCATTGTCCTTCACACTTACAGTCACTGGCACTTCCGTATCATCATAAGTGACTGTGTCATCTTGACCTGCTTTCTCACGGATCGTGTAGTTGTACTCGCCGGCTTTATCGTATGGAATCGCATCAAAGTAAACTTTTCCGCTACCATCGTTGGTTTGACTTTGAATCACTTGTCCCTCTTGATCGACTAACTCAAAAGTGAACTCCCCTGCGACTAATGAACGGCCAGTCAAGACTTTCTCAGCTTCCAACACTACACTGCCGGCTTTTGGTGTGTAAGTGTTCGTGAAGACGGCATTGCCTTCATAAGTCGCTGTTGCTTCCAATTGTCCTTCATTGTCCTTGACGCTTACAGTCACTGGCACTTCCGTATCATCATAAGTGACTGTGTCATCTTGACCCGCTTTCTCACGGATCGTGTAATTGTAGTCACCAGCCTCTTCGTATGGAATCGCATCGAAGTAAACTTTCCCTGTGCCGTCGTTGGTTTGACTTTGAATCACTTGTCCCTCTTGATCGACTAATTCAAAAGTGAACTCCCCTGCGACTAATGAACGGCCAGTCAAGACTTTCTCAGCTTCCAGCACTACACTGCCAGCTTTTGGTGTGTAAGTGTTCGTGAAGACGGCGTTGCCTTCATAAGTCGCTGTTGCTTCCAATTGTCCTTCATTGTCCTTCACACTTACAGTCACTGGCACTTCCGTATCATCATAAGTGACTGTGTCATCTTGACCCGCTTTTTCACGGATCGTGTAATTGTAGTCACCAGCCTCTTCGTATGGAATCGCATCGAAGTAAACTTTCCCTGTGCCGTCATTGGTTTGACTTTGAATCACTTGTCCCTCTTGATCGACTAACTCAAAAGTGAACTCCCCTGCGACTAGTGAACGGCCAGTCAAGACTTTCTCAGCTTCCAACACTACACTGCCAGCTTTTGGTGTGTAAGTGTTCGTGAAGACGGCATTGCCTTCATAAGTCGCTGTTGCTTCCAGTTGTCCTTCATTGTCCTTGACGCTTACAGTCACTGGCACTTCCGTATCATCATAAGTGACTGTGTCATCTTGACCCGCTTTTTCACGGATCGTGTAATTGTAGTCACCAGCCTCTTCGTATGGAATCGCATCGAAGTAAACTTTCCCTGTGCCGTCATTGGTTTGACTTTGGATTACCTGTCCTTCTTGATCGACTAATTCAAAAGTAAATTCTCCTGCGACTAGTGAACGGCCAGTCAAGACTTTCTCAGCTTCCAGCACTACACTGCCAGCTTTTGGTGTGTAAATGTTCGTGAAGACGGCGTTGCCTTCATAGGTGGCTGTTGCTTCCAATTGTCCGTCGTTATTTTTCACCTCTACTGTAACATTGGTGATTGAATCATCATAGCTAATCGTAGCGTCATGACCTTGTACTTCATAAATTTTATATCGATAGGTTCCTTCTTTTTGATAAGTAATCTCATCAAAAAGAATATTATTTGCCTTGTTCGTCTTTTCTTGAAGGATTTTATTTTCTTCATCTGCCAAAACAAAAGTGAATTCCCCGTCTTCGATCTGTCGGCCTTCCAAAGCTTTCGTAGCCGTTAAAGCTAGGCTAGTTTCGATAATTTCCCTTGTATTAGCTAGTTCAAAGACATAATCGACTTCCTCGCTCGAGATCGTAAACGTATATTCTTTTTCATCCCGCTCATATCCATCTGGTGCTTTCGTTTCTTGGATTTTATAATCTCCATATCGTAGCCCATCTAAGCGGTCAAATTCGCTAGTTCCTTGAATCAACTTATTATTTCTGACAACAAGTTCGGAGAAAACAACTTCGTAATTTCCTTCGGCATTTTTACGACTGAGTTGGAAATGTGCCTCTTTGTTGATCCCAGCTTCCTTATCCCCTTCTCTGTCATATTTCTTGATTGTCAACGAGCCATTTGTTCCCGTTGACGTACCGCTACCGTTGGTAGATTTGACGATTACGTCTTTTGTTACTTGATGGATTTCCGTCTGACTTCCGTAAAGAGACACATCATTTGAAACAACTTCATTATTTCGAATGCCAGGATCAAGTTTCGTTTGATAAACGATGAAGTATGGACTGTCAATGACATCCTCAAAAGCAATACGTAATGTGAATGTTCCATCAATACCATTCGTTGTTACATTTGGATTGTCTTGATTATTGAAAATAACTTTCTCACCTTTTATCCATTGATCTCCGTCTTTGACGGCTTTATACACATCAACAAGGACTTTTCCTGTCTCATCGTACAAGAAAGTCTGTTGATTATAATTGATCGTATCTTCAATCACAGCATTCTTGATCGTTCGACTATCTTGGTTAACCAGTACTTCCCAATCCAACAGTCGATTATTGTCAACATTTTGAGTGCCATTTTTTGTTAACCAGTTTCCTTTTGCGGATTTCTCAACTTGCGCTTCAGCAGTTAAATCCGTTGTACCATCTGTCAAAGAGATCATATTATTGTACTTGTAAACATCTGTAGCTGCTTCGACAGCAATGAAGACAGCAATCGTTTCTGAAGTGTCTTTCAACAGTTCTACTGTCACTTGTTTTGTCACTGGATCATACGTCAAGCGATAATCAGCTGAGCTCAATTCTTCCTTCAGAGATCTTACTTGGTTTCCTGTTCCGGATACGTCAACTGTATAAACTACTGCTTCTTTAAATGTTTGACCATCTTGTAATTGATCGACAATCTTGGTTCCTTCATGAAGTGTCGCTTTATACGTATTAAATAATCCCATCCAATAGATTTGATCACTTGTAGCAACATCTTCTGAAAAGATATTTGGGAAATTACGGTTAAAAGCTGCTTGCAAGTATGCTTTTACATCTCCTCCTTTTGGAATGAAAAGCCCTGCTTTTAGCGCGTTTAAGGTCCAAGTAGTGTCCATCCATGAATTTGCTTGAGCGGCTTCCCTATAAGAGTTACCGTCAATTTCATAATCGACAAAAGCAGAATTACTAAAACGTGTTTTGGCACTTCCTAAAGCGATCTGTGTCGTCATATCAAAAGTCGTTTTGAATCTGACCGTAATTTTGTCTGCTGTCTTTGCATAGTTTCCTTTTAG
The DNA here is from genome assembly GCF_005843965.1 of Enterococcus sp. M190262. Taxonomy (NCBI): domain Bacteria; kingdom Bacillati; phylum Bacillota; class Bacilli; order Lactobacillales; family Enterococcaceae; genus Enterococcus; species Enterococcus sp. M190262. The sequence goes on from NZ_CP040461.1 coordinate 74,187, forward strand.
TTTAATTTGAAAACCAGATTCGTACTCAATTGGATTTTCTCCAGAAGTGGTTTCACGCTGCTTCGATAAATCAAAGTCGCTTGAAGTCAATTCTTTAACTTCTCCTGACTGGCTAGTTGCAGTTAAAACAAGAGAGTCTTCAATCAATTCTAATCCACTAATATTTGTCCCGCTAATTTCTCGATAGCGATCTGTGATGACCATATTTTCCACTTCTACATATTGCTGATTTATCTCAATCTGCCATTGAATCGTTTGATCCTGATAACTTTTTGATGGTGCTGTTTTTGTCACACCAATTTTGCTTGTTGGGGTCACTGTTCCCGACCCATTATGAGAAGTTGTCGTATCATCTTTGATAGTTATATAGTTAGTAATTCTAGTATTCGCCAGTACTGGATCAAAGAGTTGTGTCTCATAACGAATCACATATTGTCCAGCATGAGCAAACACAAGTTGAAATTGAACAAGCTGATTATCTTTTTTTATTTCTCCTGCTTCATCAAAGTGCCAATCTGTCACAATACTGTTATCATTTTTGTTTCTGACCACTACAGAATCGGCTACTAAATAATGCAATGCATTTTCTGAAAGTGATCCAGAATACGTTTTATCAGTGAGAATTGAACCGTCTTTGCTAAGATCTAAAGAAACCTCCCAAGAAGCACGACCAGTTGACTGATCATAACCTAAAAATCGCTTATATTCCGCAGATTCATCATAGCTGACTGTTGCTTCAACTGATTTTTCATGGAAATTATCTCCAGTGATTTGAGCAACATTTTTGAAGGAGTTAATCGTTGGATCATTGACAACACTATAAATTTCAATTTTGACTGGCTTATCGATTTTTTGATTGAATGTAAAAGTTCCAGTCGTTGAGTTATAAGTATACAAGTCGCTAGTTCTAACCCAAGCGTCTCCATCATAAAGGTAACCATAAGAATGAGAATATGCCAATCCGCTTGGTAGTTTATCTGTCACAACGACGTTTTCCAGTTCCTTGCTTTCCGTATTATATACGATCTCCCAAACAATTGAGCCACTAGTACTTACTTTCCCACTCTTCGTAATATCGATTTGATAGATTGGTAAAGTAATCAGGATCTCATTGCCATCACGGTCATAAATACCAGTTTCGATGACAACATCTTCTGTGATTGTTGACACTTTCAATTCGGTTTCAAGATTGATTGTTCCACTTCTACCTGATAGATTCTCTGCGTTTTCATTGAAAACAATCTTTAATTCTCCATTTGCATTTAGATAAAAGTCTCCTAATGATCCTCCACCTGAACGCTGTAATGTGCCTGACACCTCATTGTGAACAGCAAAATAGCTTGGTAGCTGATAAATATAATAATCACCGTTTTTGATTTCCTCCTGATCAGATAATGACCAGTCAAAGTGAATCTTAATATTGTCGTTATAATAAGGAGGATTGTCTTGATCAAAAGGTTGATCATTCATATCTGTAATTCGTACATTATCAAATAGTTGAATTCCTCGAGCATTTAAATCTGGATTAACAGCATTTGGAGTGGCTGCTTGTTCGGTAGATTCAGTCCCTGAATCCTCCGTGGGTGCTCTTGGCTGTATTGTATTTTGATTCAACTCTGAAGTGGACGTTTCAGTCGTAGTAGTAGTGGTCGCTTTTTCCGGTTGACTGTTTGAGGTATCTTCGACTGTTTGACTAATACTCTCTGCGTTTTCTGAAGTTGTTGTTGATTCTTCCGTTTTTGTGTCTGCCGCAGGTGAATTCGATTGACTCGTTTGACTTTCAACTTCTATATTTGAAACCATTTCAGCTACTGCAATTGCCGGTGTACAAAAAGTCGCACCTAGCAAAATCAACAAGCTCAAATATGCACATAGTTTTTTATTCATAGTGATTCATCCTTTCTAAAAAAACAACTGTTACTTTTTAGAAAAACTTAATTTTTTTACTTTTCTAAAATATAAGTTTTTCTAAAAGAACCAACCAATATAATTATTTATGATGGCACCGTACTGTACGTTCTTCCCTCATTCTTCCGAAGACAGCATAACGATTGATATAGCTAGACCAGAACCTATTTCTCATTCAATAACATACCTTTTTTATAGAAAATCAGAGACAAGTATCAATAAAAAAGCATGTGTTATCTCACCTTTATTTTCCCAAATTTGGCATAAACTAAGTGTTCAAAAAAAATCATTTTTCAAATATTTTTGACTATTTGGAAAAACGTGCTACCATCAATACATAACTGATTGGAGGAAAGCTATGTTCAGAGGTTTATTGTCAACTGCTTCACAAATAAAATTGCAGTTGATTGAAAGTTTGTTGCATGACCGTCACTGTTTTATTGCTGATTTGCTGGATGAATTTGACCTGTCTTTGTCGTTGTTCAGAAAGTATGTGACAGAGATCAATCACGATCTGTCCTTTCTTCAAATAAATATAGACAATCATTCCCAAGTGAGTCTGGAATTCCATTCTTTCGCTTCACGATCGGATGTCTATAGTTTTTTCTTGGCTGACTCTTCTGCTTTCAAACTCTTGGAACTTCTGTTTTCATCCCACTTTTCCAGTTATGAGACACTAGCGATTGAATTGAATCTAAGCAAATCCTCAATTATTCGTTTAATTAAAAAAATCAACACGGTCATACGTCCTTTTGATTTTCATATAGAAAAAAAACCTATCCGCATAGCTGGGAATGAAATTACTATTCGCCAGTTTTACATGGTTTTCTTTTTGGAGAAATACCAACATGAGTTTAGAGATGCCAGTAAAAATCAGGAACAAGAATTTTTAAAGGTTGCACACCTTTTGGCTGAAGTTACTCCATTAAAGCTGTATTTTTCTGACATACGAAAAATAGCGTTTATCATTTATGTACATAGTAAACGAGAGAAGCTTTTTGCCACGGAAGTGCAATCGAATAAAATTGAATATTTTCTAGAAAAAATCGATCTCGCTGAATTCTCTCGCTACAAACGCTCTTATTTAGAAAAAGTTATGGGTTATCTGACTTCTCATATCACAGCCGACCCAGCTATCTATAAACAAGTAAAAAAAATCTTCTATCAATTGACTAAACAAATTTTTCTTAAATACCATTACACCGAAACAGACTTTCAAGAAAAATTGGATGCTGTTAGTTTCAAATATTTGCTGGAAACGAATTTGAATGTTCCGTATTGTATTTTGAATGATCGCCTGGCCCGTTTTGTTGATAACTGCGATCCTGTCCAGCAAGCAATCAACAAGGATATTGTTCAGCTAGTGACTCATTCTGAATTACCGGCGATTCGCCCTGCTACGATCAACCATTTGATTTATATTTTCCATACTTCTTTTCCACTATTTACAAAACAAATCATTGATCAACATGCAGATTATCATCTCGCCTTGTTCTACGATACCAATAGCGACCATACGGAAATGATCCGAACACAAATCAAACAGTTCGTCCCCTACGACCTGAAAATCACGATTCTCAATCCGTTAGACTCTTTTTCAATCCCTGCCGTCAAAGCAACCTATGATTTGATTATCGGAAATATCGTCCCTCCTTTTCAGAAAGTTCCTTTCAAAGCAACAGACATCTTTATTACACGAAATGAGATTGGCTATATCGCAAACAGTATTCAAGAAAAAGCGATCCAGCAGATTGAGAAACAAAAAGAACCTCTTAGCCCTACTCACTGAAAAAGTGAGTTTCGCTAAAGAGGTTCTTTTTAATTTTGTCGTTCGAGTAATTGTTTGCCTTGAGCACTCTGATAAAACGTTTCAATTAAATGATTTAAATTTGTTTTTGTCTCACTGGCGCCAAAAAGTTCGCCGCCAGGTTCTAGCATAAGACCATTGGCTAGACGACCGATCACTACCGGATCAAAGCCAAAGTCGTCAACGATTTTGGCCGTTTGATACATAGATTCCGGATCATTACCAGCGATTGCCATGGCTTTTCTGGCTGGTGAACCAGCCGGCCGAGCTTCGTCTTGAACATCATGATAACCCATATGGTTGAATGCCTTGATAACTCTGCTTTGGTCAAAATATTTTTGGACCCTTTCTGAAGATGTTTCTTCAACAGTCGAATACGTTTTGCTGGTTCCATCAACTTCCCACCAATAGTTCATTGCATCGATCACAAGTTTACCAGCCAGCTGCTCCTTGGGAAGTGACGGATAGTTGCTTAAAGGGATTGCTAATAAAATGACTGGCATTTCCGTCAGGATGTCTGAGACATTCTTCACCTTTGCACCTGGAGCAAGGATTTCAACAGCTAGAGCATTCTTTTCCGCTGGCTTTCTGCTAGCGATCCAGACCTCATACCCAGCTTCTGCTCCTAAATTTGCTAAAGCTAACCCCAACTTGCCGGCTCCTAAGATGCCAATTCTAGATTTTTCCATTATTTCCCACCTGATCTCAATAGTTCTTTGACCCTAGGGATTACTTTTGTACCATAAAGTTCGATAGTCCGCAGACGGTCTTTTTGTAATTGTCCACCGGTTCCATAAACAAGATCAAACCGTTCGACGCCGACTTGCGGCATCGTTCGCGCAATTTTTTGTGCCACAGTCTCAGGACTGCCTACATAGTAAGAGCCATGTTCTACTTCAAAATCGAAACGTTCTTTCGACATCTCGGGCCAACCACGGTCTTCTCCGATTTTATCCATACTTTTCTTGATATAGTGCCAACCGATTTCGTACGCTTCTTCATCCGTCTCCGCAATCACCCCATGGGAATGCATCCCTACCGGAAGAATCGGTCTGCCCATTTGTTGCGCTGCTTTTTGATAAAGTTGTACATAGGGGGCAAATCGAGCAGGCTCCCCGCCAATGATTGCCAGCATAACTGGAAAGCCGTAGCGAACAGCACGAATAATCGACTCCGGTGTTCCTCCCACACCAATATACGTATCCAGTGTTCCTTCGGGTTTTGGATAAACTTCGGCATTCTCCAAAGATTGAGTAAATTTGCCTTTCCAGGTCAGTGGCTCCCCTTTAAGGAGTTCGTGAAACATTGCTACTTTTTCTTCAAATAATTCTTCATAATCTTGCAGATCATAGCCAAACAGTGGAAAAGATTCAGTGAATGACCCTCTTCCTAACATGATCTGCGCACGACCATTTGAAAGGGCATCAACTGTCGCAAATCGTTCATAGACCCGAACTGGATCATCAGAACTTAATACAGTTACTCCCGTTCCTAATTTGATTCTTTTAGTGACCATTGCCAGCGCAGCTAGCACGGTGTCTGGACTTGAGATTGCGTATTCTTCTCGATGGTGTTCGCCTAATGCGAGGATATCGACACCGACTTCATCGGCCAACTTTCCTTCTGCAATAATATTTCTTAATGATTGGCTGTAACTGATTCGTTGATGGGTTTGGTCATCAAAGGCAAGATCGCCAAAGGTATCTAACCCAAATTCTAATTGTTTGTTATTGATTGTCATGTCATTTCCCTCTTTTCAAATACTTCCTGCATTCACTATAACAACTTCTTTTTATTAACGCGAAAGATATGCTTACTTTTTGTAAGTCTAATGTGTACGAATTGTTTTAGAAAGTAAAAGCGCGTCCTTGCTTCAAACAAGAACGCGCACTTTTTTGTTTTTTAATTAGCCATCAGAGATAGATCCCTTTGCTTCTTAAATTAGCTAAACACTCCTCTAAATACATTGCAGTATGTTCAGGATAAATAGGGACTGATTGCTCAATCGGCACTAACACCTGATAAGGAGGTGTCTTTTGACCGCGATAAGTAGGCTCTAACCATGCTGCTGCTGGACGGTATCCCCGATGATGCATCTCTGCCATGACGAGTAGATGGTATTGATACAACTTATATGGAGAATGATCAAAAACATAATCGACTGTCGCATGTTTCTTTCCCCAGCCAGCGCCTCTCAGCGCAGCTACTTCCCGATGCTGTCCCAGCAATTGCTGCCGGGGTAATTTAGTCAAAAGTGCTTCATGCCACAATCTCATTTCCGCTCTTCCTCTACTTCGCTTGATTTTTATCCAGATTCTCTTGGTTGTCGAGCACGATTTTCCCTACCGCATGGTGTGTTTCACTTAATGCATGGGCATCATAGACACCTTGACGAGTCAATGGGAAAGTTTCGCCAATCACACTTACTAATTTGCCATCAGCCATTAGTTTAGCTAATTCGCTTAACTGTTCTCCATTTGTACGTAACCAAATTGCTTTTGCTTCAATTTGTTTCGTTGCGGCTAAGGTTTCATCTTCAATACTCAGTACAGAAATCAAGCGGCCATGCTCTTTTAGAACGGAGAAGCTTTTCTTTTGGATCTCGCCACCCATTGTATCAAAAACTAAATCAATGTCAGTAAGAACTTCTTCGAAATCCGTTGTATGGTAGTCGATCACTTCATCTGCACCTAACTTTTTAACAAGTTCATGATTACGGGGACTTGCCGTCGTGATGACATAGGCGCCGGCATTTTTCGCAAGTTGAATGGCGTAGGTTCCAACTCCGCCAGCTCCGGCATGAATCAACACTTTTTCGCCAGCTTTTAACGAACCATGATCAAATAGAGCTTGTAATGCAGTCAATCCTGCTAGAGGCACAGCTGCAGCTTCCGTGAAGGCAATAGATTCTGGCAGAGGTGCCAATAAGTTGGTATCCACGATCGTATAATCCGCATAGGTCCCAAATCGTGTCGTCTCTGGACGAGCGAAAATCCGATCGCCTACGTGATAGTCTTTAACCTTCTGACCAACTTCAACGATTTCTCCAGCAACATCCCATCCTAGAATAATCGGAAATGACCAAGGAAACATTTGCTTCAAGTATCCTTCGCGTAATTTCCAGTCAATTGGGTTGATCGAAGTTGCTGCAACTTTCACCAACACTTGATCCGCACCGAGTTCAGGTAGTGAAACTTTCGCTTCTGCTAGTTTTTCTTTACCACCATATTCATTAATAACAACTGCTCGTGTTTCCATGTAAATCACTCCTTGAGATTATGTAAATGAGCTTCCGTCATTTTTCTAAAGAAACGAAAGGTCTCTTTCATAGCTTAGGCAATGATCCCTGATTTTACAACTGATTCGACTTTCCCTTTTCTATCAGAAAAAGCAGTTTTTTCACTGACTAACTTTTTATTGCCTTTTTAAAAGGTTTCATTTATTCTACAGGAATAAGAATGTGATAAGAAAGAAGGAATTGATGAATTGAAAAGATTGCACGTATTTTTTGGCGGGATCATTGCGATCCTAGGTATTCTTTTTGTTGGCAAAGCTGTACTGTCCAATGAAACAGGAAGTGCATCAGCAAATGATGCTAACACGGTTATTATTTATAATTGGGGAGAATATATTGACCCCGATCTGATAAAAAAATTCGAAACTGAAAGTGGCTATTCAGTGATTTATAATACATTTGATTCGAATGAAGCAATGGAAACAAAGGTCAAACAAGGCGGTACCAGGTACGATTTGATTTTCCCCAGTGAATCGATGATTCCTAAAATGATTGAGGAGCAGCTGCTGATTCCTTTAGAACATGATAAACTCGTCGGCAGTGAAGATCTTTCTGATTTTCTGATGGATCAGCGCTTTGACAAAAACAATCATTACTCCATTCCTTATTTTTGGGGAACTATTGGAATCATGGTTAATAGTGACCAAATCGATCCTACCACCATTCATGGCTGGGCAGATTTATGGCGCCCGGAATTTGCCAACGATATTCTAGTTGTTGATGGCGCAAGAGAAACGTTAGGAATGGCTTTGCAGACTTTAGATCTTTCTCAAAATGAGCTAGATACAGCAAACCTTCAACAAGCCATCGAGAAATTGGAAGCATTACGCCCCAATGTCAAAGCAGTCCTCACTGATGAGATCAAGACTTTGATGGTCAACAACGATGCACCGATCGGCATTGGCTATTCAGGAGATGCAGCGTATGTCATGTCTGAGAATCCTGCTATAACCTATGTCGTCCCTGATGATGGCGGTGCTATCTGGACAGATAACTTTGCGATTCCAAAAACAGTTGGCAATCTTGAAGGAGCTTATGCGTTTATCAATTTCATGCTGCGTCCTGAAAACGCCGCTCAAAACGCTGAGTATGTCGGTTATGCGACACCGAGTGAGACCGCGAAGCAACTGCTACCGACTGAATTGACCTCCAATAAAGCTTTCTATCCAGAGCCGGAAGCAATGCAACAGATGGAACACTACGAATACTTAGGAAAAAATGCCGTTGAACAGTACAACGATCTTTTTCTCGAATGGAAGTTGGGATTATAAAATGAATATACTATTGAAGTCTTCCTACATTTTTGATACAGAAAGAAAAACGACCTTTGCTGGTTTTATTTTGATTGAAGGAACTAGGATCAAGGATGTGGGTCCTTTGGATGCCACACCTACCAACTTACCGGCTGAAACAACGATCATTGATTGTCATGACCAAATGATCATTCCTGGCTTTATCGATGCCCATATTCACTTTTATCTTTCCGCTTTGCTCCATGCAGGGCATTTAACTCATGTCACTGGAACAACTGAAGAAGCAGTTGCCCAGCAAGTACCGCAAATTCCTGTGACCCATGGCTGGAAAATTGGGATTGGTTGGTTCAGCAGTGACTTTGGACAACAAGTCTATCCCACAAAAGCAACGATTGATCACTACTGTGACGAAGTGCCAGTCATGCTGATCTCAGGAGACGCCCACAGCATTTGGTTAAACAGTAAAGGAATGGAAACCTTAGAAATCACAACCGATTCAGTTCCTACCGGAATCAGTGGAGAAGCATTGATGAAAGATGGCGAATTGACGGGTTGTTTTCTTGAGGCAGTTGCTATTAATTACTTGGCGGAGGTGCTGCAATCTTTTCAAGCCAACAGTTACTCAACGTACCTTTCTTACATGAAGCAGCTCAATCGTTATGGCATTACTACAATCGGCGATGTTGCCCTGACTGGCGAAAGCTGGGACGACTTGATTTATCCAGAGCTTTACCAAAAAGTTGCCGAAAAAGCGACTTTACGGGCGGTTTTTTACCCTGCGATGCGAATGGAAATAGAGCATTTAACTGATATCTATCAAAACTATCGATCTGAGAAAGTCCAAATGGGTGGTGTGAAACAGTTCTTTGATGGTGTAACAAGTACCCATACTGCTTTGTTGAAATCGGAGTACGAAACGCCTTATTTTACTGGTGATATTGGTATGCCGCTGATTGCAATTGAAAAAATGCGCCAGTTGATTTTCTTAGCAAACCAGCAAAATTGGCCGATGCGCATCCATACGATCGGTGACCAAGCGATCCATCAAGCGTTGTCTTTTTTTAATGAAAGTCATGCGCGCTTCCCTCTCTCTGCCGGTAAAAATAATACACTGGAGCATTTGGAAGTCATGGATCCTGCAGATCTTTCTTTAGTGGCACAAGACAATTTAGTTCTTTCTGTTCAACCTAGTCATTTATTAGTCGGCTATGAAACGTTAGATGAAGAAGTAGGTCCGCAACGCGCTAGTCAAATGTTTCCTTTTCAATCCTTTTTGGCCCACGATGCTGTAGTAGCATTTGGAACCGACAGCCCAGTAGTGATCGATGTGTCTCCATTGGATTCGATCTATTATGCAGTGGCTAGAAAAGAAAAAAACGGCTCTCCAGTAGAAGGATTGATGCCCTCTGAAGTGATGAATGTGGCAGATGCTCTGGTTGCTCATACCGCTGATGCAGCTCGGGCACTCAGTCGACAAGACATTGGTTCGATCAAAGTCGGGCAGTTGGCTGATCTTTGTATTCTTTCGAAAAATATTCTTTCCCTTTCAGAAAAAGAGCTGCTTGAGGTAGAAGTCACTGCAACCATTTTTAACGGTGCATTTGTCTATCAAAAAGACGAAGCTTCGCAGCAAAATTCCTAATTGGATCTTTGACCATATCCCTCGAATACCCGAATAATGGCTGACTTGCTTCTCTCGTCCGAGGGCTCTCATTCATGGAAGACCCTTGACTGTGTTCACGCTAGTCAACCGTATTATTCGGGATTTTTTGTCAACACCACCCTAATCCCCCATTCTTTTTTCGTTCTGGATACTGCCAGGCTATAATTTGGTTCCTCTTGATTGTTCCCTCTGATCATTTCTCGCTTTGTTTCGTCTTGACTCCTGCTCAATCATTGCCCTTTTGTTTTCCCTTCAATTCCTTAAAATATATACAATATGACCAACAGGATCCCACCAACGATTTCACTTATTGGATACTTGCGATTAATCGGTACCAAACAATTCCTGCACTTGCCTTTTAAGAATAAAAATGACCAAATAGGGATCAGCTGCCATGGGGTTAGTACCTTTCCACAGTGCTCACAATGAGAGCGGCCTCCCAATGATTCCTGACGGGGCAAACGATAAACAACAACCATCAAAAAAGAACTAAGACAGCTACCAAGACTAAATACTGATAAAATGGGTAATAGCAACGCTCTTCCCAAACCACACACTCCTCTCATCTAATCGACACCTCAAATAAAGAGCCTATTCATAAGCAAATACGCTCTTTTAAACACGAAGTTTTTTTATTCTTCAGCGACGTACTGCTGACAGCGGATACCTAGCAGTACGTGATCGTCTGATTTATGTCATCAAATTGATTGGATGTGACTCTAGCCTCTTGCTCCTATTTGCTACTGCTGACACCTCCTTTGTTGCGAGACAAACTGAGTGTTACTGACCATTTCTTAAAGAAAATTCATTGATGATTCGAGGATTGATTTCCCACAATAGTCGATTCCAATCCTCTGCGTCTGGAATTGACTTAAAAAGCAAATGCCAGTTTCCAATCAATTGATCACTGACATATTCACTATAATTTGTCACTACTAGATCAATATGATTCTGCTCTAAATAATCTAAGTTCATCTCTAATGCATTCGGGAAAAACAGGTGCTGGAATCGGCCAAGATATTTGATAGCCATTGCTTGGATATTCTGACAAACAAGGTAGTTTCCTTCTAATAAAAAAGCAATATTTTTAGGTGCTCCCCAATGGATTTCCTTTAGTGAGTCCATGAATAGGACGGCCATCACGGTGATTTCTGTTACTGCTGTCTTTCCCCCTGAGATTGTCTGATGGTGTTCGGTAAAGAATGCTAATAACTCAAGATATAAATCTGGGTATTTCTCTTGGACAACTTCATGAATATCAAGAATATTTTGATTTGTCACTGGTGATAGCTGTTCTTTTAAATACAGCATAGTAAAAAAAGACCGCACAAGGATCATGTCTCTCTGAAGGTCATTGCTCTGCTGGCCAAAAGCGGATAAAAATAGTTGGGCACAGTCTGTAATCCCAACATTCGGCTGGAGTTCCTGAATAAACTGCTGTTCTCCAGCCAGATCCGTCAATGAACGCCGGCACAAAATCATCACATACAAATACAATAATTCCTCCACTGGCAAACGTTTGCCGATTGACGCATCAATCACATCATTGATAGCTGAAAAACGCTGGAATGCCTCTCGTTCTTTCAGCGCTTGAATCATTTCTGACTCGATAAGCAAGTCTCCCTCACGTTCTAAAGTAATCATTAGAGTATAACTAAAATCTCCCAAAGAAACATTGGGATAGCTACTGAAGAAGTGCTTTTTTTGTAAGGCAAAGGCAATCGACTGGATGGCAATTGATGGCAAGACCGTGTGTGGAGTTATTTCTGATTCATAATAAAAATCATGAAAGAAACTGCGAATATCGATTTCTTTTCCAATGAAATCCACTTTCTTCAGGGACAGTGTCAGTCGATAGCGCGCTAATTCATTTTCTACCATTTTGAAATAGCGCAGCAAACTACTTTCTGAGAAGTGGAGTTGATCGGCCCATTCTCCGATCTCTTTGATCTGCCTTTGAAAAATCCCTTCAATAATGTGAAAGAGTGGTTCATTTTCAAGCAATGACCGCTTTTTAGTTTGGTACGCTTCTCGATTGGTTTCTTTGAACAAATAGCCTGAACTCGTGTTTTCAATCAGAATCGACTGCTGAAAATATTGCCGAATTCCGGTAATATCGGCAATGATCGTTCGTGAAGTGCTTTTTGTGAATTGGGCTAGTTCTTTGACTGATCGCGTTGGTATTCGCTCGAAGGTATGCAAGATTTTCAGCCATCTTACAGTTTCCTTATTGGTAATAAAATTAAGTTGAAAATTTTTCATCTCTTTTCTCCTTACTGGTTTTCATTGCCGTTATTGACTGAATCGTTTTCCTTATTATACGCCCTGCGGAGGAATTATACTCAGTTGCAAGCTTCTGGCAGCACCAGTTATCGTGATTTATACGAGAAAAAGGGACCCAGTTATGAAAAAAACGGTCATCTTGACAAAAACAGGCATCGAATTGTATAAAATTGTTATTTTTTGTTAAAGTCCTCTTGATTGTAAGCGGTATTTTTGTTATTCTTTAAAGGTAGAGGAGGTGGATAGTGCAGTGTATGCTATCAAGATATTTCATGGTTATCTGACAGCACAAGGAAAAAGAACTCGAGATAAATCAATTGCTTTGACTTATACATGCAAAGAAGATGCCGAACGCTTCGCAAATAAAATTGGCGGGAGAGTTAAAAAAATTGGATAACCTAAACTATTGAAAAAGAGTCGTCGACCATTGATTGTTGACCACTCTTTTTGTTTTGTTAAAAAATATTCTCTAACAAATCCTTTTTTCTATTTGTTTTTATTTCTCGCTTGTCAAAAATAAAAATACACTGCTGCGATCAATTGTTGAATGGCCATTTCTTCCCCTTTTCACTTCTATTAGCCAAAAAAAATGACTGAAACGTCTGAGTTGAAACAAAGTGTTTTCTCGCTCAGAAACGGTTCAGTCATTTTCTTTTTATGGAATCGCGATAGTCACATCGACTGTCTGGATCGCTACGTCATAAAACGGATCTTCTCGTCTTCCCAAGAAATCTTTTGCTTGAGCTGGGAAAAGTGCATACATCAGTACATCTTCTTCCGTTTTGGCATATTCTTTGATTTCTTGCTCGAATTCTGGGAGCTGTGGTGGAATCAAATCTGCTGGTCGTTCTGTGATCACTGCTTCCGTCCCAATGATTTTTTCTTGGATCTCCGTTTTGATTGGTGCCGGAGGACGACCGTAAAGACCACGAACGTAATCTTTGATCTCAGTTGGGACTAGTTTGTAGCGTTCCCCAGAAATCACATTCATCAAAGCCTGTGTGCCAACCATTTGAGACAAAGGGGTAACTAAAGGAGGAAATCCAAGGTCGGCACGCACTTTCGGCACTTCTGCCAATACTTCTTCGTACTTGTCCTGCAGACCTTGTTCTGTCAACTGACTCAATAAGTTGGATAACATCCCACCAGGCACTTGATAGATCAGTGTTTTTGGTTCTGTATCTTTGACTTTAGGATTCAAGATCCCTTCCTCTCGGAACCGATCGCGGATTGGATTGAAATAATCAGCAACTTCAGCCAATTTCTTTTTGTCCAGGTTTATATCAAATCCCAGTTCTTCTAATGCGATCGCCACAGATTCTGTCGCTGGCTGACTCGTTCCCCCTGCAAATGAAGAAATTGCTGTATCGATAATATCTGCCCCAGCTTCTGCAACTTTCAAATAAGTCATTTCTGAAATACCACTAGTAGCGTGGGTGTGGACCTCTAATGACAGATCCACAGCATCTTTGATTCGGCTGACCAATTCAAATCCGATTTGAGGTGTCAGCACACCAGCCATATCTTTGATACAAATCGAATCTGCTCCAATATGGGCCATTTCTTTTGCTAATTGCACAAAGTATTCAACGGTATGAACTTCGCTTGTTGTATAAGAGATCGCTGTTTGGCAATGACCACCAGCTTCTTTTGCTGTTGTGATAGAAGTCGCCAAATTTCTGGTATCGTTCAATGCATCAAATACGCGAATAATATCGATTCCGTTCTTGATCGATGTCTCTACAAATTTTCGCACCACATCATCCGCATAATTTTTGTATCCTAGTAGATTCTGTCCGCGAAGAAGCATCTGTAATTTCGTGTTCTTCACTTCACGGCGAATCTGTCGAAGACGTTCCCAAGGATCTTCATTTAAGAAGCGGATACAAGAATCAAAGGTTGCTCCACCCCACATTTCTAATGAATGGTAGCCTACTTCATCCAATGTTTTGATGATGGGCAACATATCTGACGTCGGCATTCTGGTAGCGATCAAGCTTTGTTGGCCATCACGTAAGACTGTTTCCATGAATTGAATTTTCTTAGTCATCTGCTTGCATCCTTCCTTTTGAAACTAATTCATTTATTTTTTGCTGTATTGCTTCGACTGAATGCGTTCTCGATCGTCCGCATAGTTTTGCTTCCTTGTCACAAAGAAAGCAGCGCCGTCTTGGATAGCCTAACGCTTCGCGACTGATGGACTGCACTTCACCCGCTTCTAGCCAAAGCACGTCAAGATCTGCTAATCGCCCATAAGGATGTCTTTCTTCAAGTGCCACCATCCTTTTCTTTAGTTCTTCTTTTTTTAAAGGAAGTAAAAGAAAATATTCATAGCCAGTTTTTTCATTTCGATAAAGATGAAGGAATGAAAAGGCATCCGCCACTGCTCGCTCGACTTCATCCGTCAAGCTTTTAAACACAGCTTCTAACTCATCTGATGCTTTGACAGGTCCGGGAATATTCATGGTGGCAGATAGCAGTGTGTATTGGGGCGCCGACTCCAGTAACTCCTTTTGCCGTTTTGCACGCTGTTCTCTAGCCGCCAATACTTCTGCTAATGAAACTTCCGGTCCCTCAAATAACAAGCTACACATTTCTCACAACATCAATGAGCGTGCCGTCTCGATATTCAATCAATGCCACTACTTTATCGCCATAATGAATGGCTTCAGGCGTTCCAACAATCTGGTAAGCTTTCTCTTTTAACTCTTCGATCGTATACTGAGGCACATCTAGTGTTTTAAAATGTTCAATCAAATCTTGACGATCTGGATTGATGGCAATCCCTACTTCTGTCACGATCACATCGATACTTGTTCCTGGAGTGACCACTGTATTTACTTTGTCAACGATCGTTGGAATTCTGCCTCGCACTAAAGGTGAAATAACGAGACTCATTTTGCATGCCATACTCGTATCAGAGTGCCCGCCTGACGCTCCCCGAATCACACCATCGGATCCTGTCATCACGTTCACATTGTAGTCTGTATCGATTTCCAATGCGGACAAAATAGCGGTATCTAATTGGTTGATCACTGATCCTTTACTTAACGGTGAAGCATACATCTCAGCATCGATTTCATAATGTCCTGCATTGCTTCCTAATGAAACGGCTGAAGAATGATCGAAATCTTGTACATCAATGATTTTTTCAACCAATCCTTCCTCCAATAGTTCCACCATTGCATTGGTAATACCGCCTAATGCAAAGCTCGCTTTTATTCCATCTTTAAGCATCGCTTCGCGCAAAAAGCGGGAAACAGCTAATGCAGCACCACCGGTACCTGTTTGAAAGGAGAATCCCTCTTTATAGTAAGGAGAATTTGTGATCACTTTTGCTGCGTATTCCGCGATCAATAGTTCTTTCGGATTTTTGGTAAAGCGGGTGGCTCCTTTGGCAATCCCTTGTGGGTCACCGATTGCTTCCACTTCAACCACATAATCCACGTCGGTTTGCGGAATACTGATTGGTGTATTCGGAAATGGCACGAGCGTATCTGTGATGATCACGACTTTGTCTGCATATTTTGCATCGATCATTGCGTAACCTAATGAACCACAGGTTGCTTTTCCCACCGTACCATTGGCATTGCCATAGGCATCTGCACTTGGTGCGCCTAAAAAAGCCACATCGATATGCACATCTCCAGCTGCAATGGCCCGAGCCCGACCGCCATGTGAACGGATCACAACAGGATTTTCCATGATTCCTGCTGAAATAGCAGCACCCACATTGTCTCTCAATCCGCTGGAAGTAATATTGGTTACAACGCCATTTTTGATATGGTCAATCAACGGTGCATGGACATTTGCGATGGAGCTAGGGGCAATAGAAATATTTTTGATACCCAGACCAGCAATTTCTTCCAAGACCATATTCATGACATAATCGCCTTCACGAAAATGATGGTGGAAGGAAATCGTCATGCCATCTTTCAGCCCTGTCTTTTCGATCGCCTCGCGAATACTGCTAAGAAGTTTGGTATCTCTTGGACGAACGGGGGTAACGGTACGACTTGCTTCTTGATACGTATCGATATGCGCCAATTCCCCTTCAAAAACACCGTATTGGTCAGCATATACTTGTGGAATATCTTTTCCTACTTTATTCATGACCATGCCTAAATATCCTCCTCCGTAATCAACTTCGCTGCCTTAGCCAATGCAATCACTCGCTGTGCACGTTCAACGATTGGCTTGTCTACCATTTTCCCATTGACTGAAATAACTCCAGAGCCTTTCGCTTCGGCCTCGCGAATTCCCCAGATAACTTCTTTGGCATTCTGGATTTCTTTGTCTGTCGGTGTATAAATAGCATTTACCAACGGAATTTGTCGTGGATTGATCACTGACTTTCCATCAAATCCTAGCTGCTTGATTTGTTGCACTTCATTTTGGAATCCTTCTACATTGTCCACATCGGAATAGACAGTATCGATAGCCGCAATTCCTGCAGCTCTGGCTGCATGCAGAATCATGTTGCGGGCAAAGGATAATTCCTGTCCATCCGGATAGCGCTTGGTTTTCATATTTGTGACGTAATCTTCTGCTCCTAAAGCAATTCCGATCAGTCGCTCTGACGCTTTGGCAATCTCCCGTGCGTTCAATACCCCTTCTGCAGATTCGATGGCTGCCATCATTTTCGTTGTGCCCACTGGAATCTGATTGTCTTTTTCAACAGATGTAATGACCGCATCCACATCTAAAATATCTTGTGCCGTCTCTGTTTTTGGTAAGCGAATAACCTCAACGCCAGCCAAAACCATTGCTTCGACATCTTGGGCGCCACCTGCCTCCAAACTATTAATCCGTACGACTGTTTCTACATTGCTGTAATCAAATGTTTTCAATGCAAAGTGAACCAATGTACGCGCGGAGTCTTTTTCTTTAAGAGAAACTGCATCTTCTAAATCAAACATAATTGAGTCTGCACCATATAAGGGTGCGTCCCTTAGCATTGCTGCATTTGCACCTGGAACAAACATCATGGTTCTTCTTAAGCGTTCCATGAATCAATCTCCTTCCAATCATATGCGTCTTTTTTTGCTGCCCGATGAATCGCGGTAATGGTTCGAGCTTGAATCGTACAATCCAAAGCGCCTTTATCAACGGCAGCTACTCGAACAGACTTGATCCCTAAATTTTTGATGGTCTCTTCGATCACCTTTTTGATTTGTTGACCAAATTGTTTCTCTACACTGCTTTCCAAAGAAATTTGGATTTGGTCTGCTTCAGTCGGCTCGACAGTAATCAAAATGTCGCTTGACTCTACTGTACCGGCTACTGCGATTTGTGTAATTTCCATATGGTTTCACCTCTCGTTTTTTAAATAATGATATGTCGTTGATGGCAAAAATTGTCTCAAACGGCGGTCATCCTGATTTTTCAAGGCTTCTCTAACTTTGGTAGCACTGATGATCTCACCATCAATACTCAATCTAGGTAAAATAACCAATTCTAATGAGTCGCCAAACATTTCCTGCATCGCATGATTATACGTATCGGTCACCTTTGAATAGGGTTCTTCTCCGACAAACCGTGTCCGAATGTCTAATACAGGTGCTATCTTCTCTTTAAACAGTTGCGCATCAACCTTTGCCTGGATCTTCGCTACTGTTTCTATGGCACTGTCTTTCAGAAAGTAGGAAGGAAACGTTGCGGAAGATACAAGGTAATCATTGGTGGGAAAAACTGTTACATTGGACAAGTGTGCGACTCCACGTTTTACCATTTCCATCCGATCTGCAGTCGAAAACTCTGAGCGATCTTCGGATAACACAAAGACATAAACTTGCTGACTCTGCTGCGCAGCTGTCTCGACAAGATACTGATGTCCTTTGGTAAAGGGATTGGCATTCATCACTATCCCGCTTCCGGTCCCCATTTTTTTCCCTTTAGCCAGCGTAGAAAGATAGCTCGCAAAATTTGGCAATCCTCGTTCCATAAAAAGAATTTCTGAGGTTGCGATGATTTTCTGAAACCCTAGTGAGCGAAAGATCAATTCATTGCTGGGTTTTGAATACAAGAAATAATGTTGTTCTCCTTCTTCTGCCAAGCGATCAACCAGATGCTGAATGATTTCCGTCAGTAGATTTTCTGATTGAAAGGCTTTGCAAACAACCAAGCATTTCAATATGTTGTGATAATAGGATCCAGTAGCAACCAGTAAATCGTTATCGTAGATTCCCACTGTGTAATCAAGTTCTTCCTCTTTATTCAGACCGGCTCGATCCATCAAGGAAGCCCACTGTTTATAGACTCCTTGATCTCTTAGCCATAGCCGTTTTAATGAATACATAAACGTCTCTTCTTTATCTTTTTATTTTTTGATTGGAAAAAGTTTGCTAAGCAGCATCGAAGCAAGATAGATAATCAAGATAACCACGAAGACGCCGCCCCATCCCAGCACTAATAATTCCAGTGATTTCATTAAATCTGCTGACATCGAATCTCTCCTTTCTTAGGTTAGTAAGGCAAGCAATAAACCACCTGCAATAACTGAAGCAATCTGACCAGAAACATTGGCACCGGCTGCATGCATCAAAATAAAGTTTTGTGGGTCTTCATCCGTTGCCATTTTTTGGATCACTCGACTTGACATAGGAAATGCAGAAATCCCCGCGGCTCCAATCATTGGATTGATTTTTTCTTTTCTGAACAGGTTCAGCACTTTTGCAAACAAGACACCACCTACAGAGTCCATGATGAAGGCAACCAGGCCTAAAGCGATCACCATCAATGTATCGACTTGCAAAAATTCTTCATACTGCATTTTTACTGAGATAGAGAGCCCCAACAAAATACTAATGATGTTTACCAGCTCATTTTGAGCCGTGATAGAAAGTCGGTCTAATACGCCGCATTCTCTCAAGAGATTTCCGAACATCAAGAAACCAACTAATGGCAGAGATACAGGGGCAATGAGCCCGGCAACGACAGAGATAACGATCGGAAAAAGAATTTTTGCTGTTTGCGAGACTTCGCCAGCGCGATAATTCATATGAATCGAACGCTCTTTTTTCGTTGTGACCGCCTTGATCGCAACCGGCTGAATGATCGGCACCAAAGCCATATAAGAATAAGCTGCAACCATGATTGCTCCCATATATTTGGAATTCAAAGTGTTGGCTACAAAGATGGATGTTGGACCATCGGCGGCTCCAATGATTCCAATGGAAGCTGCATCATTTAAATCAAATCCTAATAAGACAGCGACGATAATCGTAAAGAAAATACCAAATTGGGCTGCAGCCCCAAATAAAAGCAGAAAAGGATTTTGGAGCAGCGGACCGAAGTCGATCATGGCACCAATTCCGATAAATAAAAGCAATGGAAATAACTCGGTTGAGATCCCCATATCAAACAATACTTGAAAAGGACCAGGTTCCCCGCCAGCACTCAAAACACCAGAGTTCGGGAAATTTACTAAAATCGTTCCTAGTCCCATCGGAACTAGTAGTGTTGGTTCATATTCTTTTTTGATTCCTAAATACATCAGGATGCCACCGACTACCATCATGACAATCCGTCCGGGTTCTTGTCCCATCCCTAAAAAGCCTTCAATCAGAGTTTCCACTAACGTCACTTCCTCTATTCATTAAATTTTTTATTGATTCATCCCTATTAATGAATCGTAATCAATGGGTCACCAGGATTGACCATCTCTCCTTGATTGACATGAATACCAGCTACTGTTCCCGCTTTTCCGGCAACAATCTCATTTTCCATTTTCATGGCTTCTAATATCATCAATGGTTGATTTTCCGCCACAGTATCTCCAACATTCACCAAGATTCTCAAAATCGTTCCCGGCATTGGAGAAGGCATGGCATCTGCACCTGCGGCAATGGGTGCCTCAGAAACAGATGGTGCCTCGGATGCGGCTGGTGTTGCGGTTTGCGGAGCTGGTGTTTCAACTACAGGTTGAACGGGTAGCACAGGTTGTGGTGTACCACCGATTTCTTCCATCTCTACTAGATATTCTTTGCCATCAATCGAAATTTTAAATTTACGTAACATTGTTTTTCCTCCAAAATGCTAATTTTTATTGATTCTTCGAATAACAAACTGACTCTTTTCATTTAATCCAGCAGCTAGACTTGACGCGATGATGGAAACAAGTTTTGCCTCCGGATTGCGCTGCATTACTTTCTTGACCACAAATTGGCTCTTAGGTTGATCACCTGCCGCAATGGCTGTCGCGATCAAACTAACAAGTTGATATTCTTCTTCACTAGCTTCGATATATGCAGGAACCGCTTTCCATTTCATTTCAGATTCATTATCATCGAGCGTTTCAGAAGATGTTTTTGTTATTTCTTGATGTGGTTCACTTTTTTTGAACAGTCGGGCGAATAATCCCATGAAGTTACTCCTTTCATTTTTTTCGTTCTCAACCACATTATATTGATAATGGACCAATCCGGTAGTTCTAAATCAAAGATTATTGTTTTTTTTCTGTTCCTATTTCTTCACCTTACAACAAAAAGGCTGATAAACATTGTTAAATCAACGTTTATCAGCCGTTAAGATTTTATTAATATCTTGTTAAACCTCTTTTAAGAACACCTATACCAAATTGTTTTTTTCCTGTTCTTTTTCAGAATTCAATCTATCTTATCAAATGAATATTGCTTATTCTATAGTCGTCAAACGGAAAAGCTAATTGTTTCCAATACGTGTCTTTCTCCCCCAAAGGCATGAAGCTTTGTTTTTTATTGGAATGAATTGGCACCGTTTACAAAAACAGAAATTATTAAATCAGTTGTAGAAAGGAAGAAAAATATGTTATTGACGGTTTTATCTTATGCCATGATTATTGTCTTTATGTTTGTAATCATGAAAAAGAAAATGTCTCCATTCACTTCTTTGGTGGTCATTCCTTTGATTTTCACCTTAGTTGCAATGGTGTCAGGAGTATCCAAAGAAGGAAACATCGGGGATTTTGTTCTAGAAGGAATCAAAACAACTTCTAATACGGGGATTATGTTGCTGTTTGCGATACTATACTTCTCGATCATGCTGGACGCTGGATTATTTGATCCAATTACCAAAAAAATGATCTATTTCGCAAAAGGCGATCCGATGAAAGTTTTGATGGCAACTGCTGTCGTTGCGGCCACCGTTTCTTTAAATGGGGATGGAACGACCACTACCCTGATCTGCTGTTCAGCCTTTATTCCGATTTATAAAAAATTAAACATGAAAATGATGAACCTTGGGGTACTGGTGATCTTGCAAAATACCATCATGAACTTGCTCCCTTGGGGAGGACCTACTGCTCGAGCTATGGCCGTTTTAGAAGTTGATGCCGATATCCTTACTTATCTGGCACCAGGAATGATCATCTCAGTTCTTTATGTCATCTTCTTTGTTGCTCGCAGAATGGGGAAACAGGAACGGGCACGCTTAGGAATCACTGAATTGACTGCAGATGAAATCGAAGAAATGACAACGGTAACAGACCCTGAAACACTACAGATTCGCCGGCCAAAAAACTTTCTTTTCAATGGTATCTTGACGATTGGATTGATTGCATGGCTCGTAGCTAGCTCATTCATTGATTCGATTGCACTGCCACCACTTTTGTTGTTCTTAGTTGGAACGTGTATTGCTTTAATGGTCAACTACCCTGTTTTAAAAGACCAATCTTCACGAATTGGAGCCAATGGCGGAGATGCTGTTCAAGTCGTTATCTTAGTCTTTGCAGCGGGCGTATTTATGGGATTGTTCCAAGGTTCAGGTATGGCAGAAGCATTGGCTAACAGCTTTACTCACATTATTCCGAAAGAATTAGCCGGCTTCTGGGGGCTAGTTATCGCCCTTATTTCTGCGCCAGGTACCTTCTTCATCTCAAATGATGGTTTCTATTTTGGTGTGCTACCTGTATTAGCAGAAGCAGGGCGTGCTTATGGCTTTACCAATATGCAGATGGCTCTTGCTTCATTGATGGGACAGGCGTTCCACTTATTAAGCCCATTGGTTGCCTTTATCTACTTGCTGTTACGTTTGACTGGATTGGATATGGGTCAATGGCAAAAAGAATCAGCAAAATATGCATTGGGAATCTTTGTCATCTTTATCGTTACCATTGTGTTATTAGGTCATATGCCGCTTTACATTCCACAATAATATTCAGGATTGATTGGGACGGGTCGTCATTGCGGTCTCGTCCCTATTTTTATTAGTAATACATGAGGAAATCAAAGAAAATCTTGAAAAAAATTTACTAGCATGTTTTATTTTCAGAGGTATCATGAGAAATGAGGAAAATAAATGAGTAATATAGTTGAAGCCGTTAAAAAAAATCTTGATTTAACACAAAACAAAACATTAAACGTTCTGATTTATGAAGCGTTTCGAAAAACCATCATCCTTGGTGATATTCCAGCAGGTACTCGAATCAACGAGAAAGTCTTTGCTGAAGAATTGAACATTAGTCGAACTCCTATTCGCCTGGCTATGAAGCAATTAGTGAATGAAAAACTTGTCGAACATATTCCTAAAGCGGGAATCGTCGTCAAAGGTATTCGTATCAAAGATGCCTACGAAATTTATGATATCCGTAAATCATTAGATACCCTAGCAACGATCAAAGCCATGAATCAAATGACTGAAGCAGATTTCCAAGAACTGCAAACATTATTAGAACAAGGGGAACAATATAATGAGGCCGATGAAATAGAGCTGGTTTTAAAAAATTTCTCTGATTTCAACGCATTTATCTATGAAAAAAGTCAAATGCCTCGCTTAAAATCAATTGTCCTAGAACTACAAGCCTATCTCGTTTATTTTCGCGACATCGCTATCCGTTCGACGAAACGAAGAGATAAAGCATTGGAAGAACACTGGCTGATTTTTCGCGGGATGAAAACAAAAAATGTCGAACAAATCACGCTGATCACGCATGAACACCTTGATCGATCCTTGCAGTTTATTTTGGCGGAAATGGAGCGTAGACAAATTGACTGAGTCCCTTTCGAACCAGATTACCGACTATGCCATCAAAGCATTGTTCTATGAAGTCAGTCTCAGTCCTAAACCTGGACTTGTGGATCCCTTGACAACCGGTGCGCACCAAGACATGAACTTATTCACATTTATCGATAGCACGATCAGCTTACGTCCGTATTTTCAACAGTACCTACATGCAGGGCTGACACACAAAGGAACCCCTAGGGAGTTGTTTGATAAGCTTAGAAAAATCGGAGTAGCTGCAGAAAAAGCCATGCTGCGTGCA
Source organism: Enterococcus sp. M190262 (assembly GCF_005843965.1). NCBI lineage: Bacteria > Bacillati > Bacillota > Bacilli > Lactobacillales > Enterococcaceae > Enterococcus > Enterococcus sp. M190262. The sequence goes on from NZ_CP040461.1 coordinate 97,635, forward strand.
ACACATGCCATCAATACGCATAAAGGAGCCAATTTTTCTTTTGCAGTCATTTTAGGGGCGACTGGCTGGTACTTGCAAGAAAAGGCATTGCCTTTAATAAAAGAAGATAGTGAGAGGATTTTGACTTACACGCAGCAAATGACAAACCACCTACTCGCAGAAGATTTCAAAGACTTAGAGATAAAGACCCAGCTCACTTATGGCGAAAAGCTTTATCTGGAATACGGAATAACCGGGATTCGAGGAGAAGCCGCAGCAGGCTACCCTAGTTTGTCGCACAAACTACTCCCGTTTCTACGGACAACTGTTGATTTCCCAATGGAGGAGCGTTTATTGCGGGGACTGATTTTCTTGATGAGTGAGATCGAAGATGGGAATTTATTGCATCGCGGTGGTTTATCCGCTTGGCAAACAGTGAAAGAAGAAAGCAAAAAAATTCACCAAGCCCCCTTCTCAAAAGAAGAATTGCTTGATGAATTACAAAGCTATGATAGGATTTTGACTCAACGCCACTTAAGTCCTGGAGGTTCTGCAGATCTATTGGCATTAGGTATTTATTTTGCTCAACTAGAAGAGATCCTTTAAACACCATCGGGCAAAAAGGTATAGCCTAATCCCCATACTGTCTTGATATAGCGAGCTTGCTTTGGATCATCTTCAATCTTATTTCTTAAATGATTGATAAAAACCATGACCGTATTTGCGTCTAGCTCACTGCCGTTCCATACGCTTTGATAGATTTGTTCTTTCGAAAAAACTTGATCCGGGTTTTCTATAAAAAATTGCATCAATTTTGTTTCCTTGGATGAGAGCTTGATTGGCTCTTCCTTTTTGTAGAGTTGGTAGCGGGACTTGTCAAAGCAGAAATCCCCAATCATGATTTTGCTCTCTTTTGAAAGGGCACGATGCTCTTTGAGAACTTGCCCTCTATCAAGGGTCACTGTTACTTGTGCTCTTAATAAGTTAGGCAAAAATGGCTTGGTAATATAATAATCTCCACCCATTTCCAATCCAGTAATGATGTCTTCTTCATTTTTCTTGCCACTGAGAAAAATGATCGGGACAAGTGGATCTTCTTCACGTATAATCTGAGCAAGATAGTACCCATCGTTTTCATGTTCTAAACTAATGTCCAATAAAAATAAATCAAATTTTACCCGTGTCATGATATCGACTGTCTTTTCAACCGAATCACTTTGATAAATCAAGATTCCGGTCGATTGGAGTGATTTCCATATCAATCGTCGTATTGCTGGATCATCATCAACGACAAGAATTTTTTCGTTTCTCACTTTTTTTCCTCCTAGTTCTTTGGATCAAATTATTAAAGGGAGCGTTTTTTATGAAAAAGCCTTCAAGCAGATTGCTTGTTCTAGGAATGATGACCGTCCTCTTTTTGACTGTATTAGGAATGGTCATCACAGCAAACAGCTATCAGCAGACACAAAAACATGCGTTAAAAATGGGGGAGAATCAACTAGCCAAAATCAATGACTCTGTAATCAAAATATTGCGATTGGAAATCAAATCTTACACTTTAGCACTGGAAGATTATGCTTCGAATATTTTTAATGAAAAAAATTACCATGAACTGATCGAAGACACTCAGTTGGACAACAGTCTCCTATTCAAGACCTCGGCTGCCGCCGGATTATATCTTGTTTCACCAACGGGCACTCTCCTTTCTGGCAAAGACATCCATGCTGACCAATTTGTTAAAGAACCTGTCAAAGTCACGGCTTTTGATCAAGATCCCCTTTATCTCAAAGCTTTAAAGGGGTCGGTTCTTCAAAACGGCGAAGCTTACTTTGCTGATGATACGTCTTATGTCAATTTATATCGACCGGTCTATGACAAGCATCATGTGCTTCAATCTATCTTGGTTCTGCCAATCAATCTTGAAGAGCTATATCAGCAAGAGATTGACACAACAGAAAACCAAAATGGCTATACGATGGTCAAAAATGAAGAAATGAAAGTGCTCATGCACCCTTCCACCGAACAAATCGGATTAGACATCATCAATGGGCGAAAGCTGAAATATCCTGACCTCGACTACAGCGATTTGGCTCATTTAGAAGATGTCCAAAAGACCAATGAAAAAGGAACATTAAGCTACAATTCTTACTGGTGGACAGAAGAAGACCCCAAAAAAGTTTTAAAAATCTCAGCCTATGAATGGATTACGGTTGGGGATGCACGCTGGATCGTTGCCAGTTCATCGGACTTTTATGAACGAAATGGACTCGCACTGCAAAAAAATCTGATCATACTTGGCTTACTGACCATTCTCTTAGCAATCATCATTCTTTTAGCAGTCAGTTTTAGTCATTACAATCGCCAAAACCGGACCTATATCGAAAATCTGCGTTTAGTTGAACGGCAAAATTTTTTGAAGGAAAAGCATGCCCTTGAAAAATCAATGATGCAAAAATCGCAATTGGAAACAGTAGGTCTGCTAACCACTACCATTGTTCATGATATGAATAATTTTCTTACTCCGATGATCGGAAATCTGCAACTGTTGATTGAAGAATACCAGTCAAACGAAGCGCTCGTTGCTGATCTAAATGAAGTCTACCAAGCAGCGCAAAAAGGCCAAAACCTGTCTACGAATGTATTGCGCTTTACTAAGACTGGAATCAAAACGAAAGAATCCCTCTCGATCGAAGAAGTGGTATCAGAAGCCATTGACACCATGCGCGTACTCGTACCAAAGAAAGTCACATTGTCCTATCAAGCTTCTTTTGTGGGCACTGCACTCATTGAAGCCAGTGACTTACAAGTTATTTTATACAATTTGATCACCAATGCTTATCAGGCTCAGCCAGAAAACCCCCACATCCAAGTCAGACTTAGTGCAGCAGCAGATAAGCAGTTGACAGCATTCCAAAACCATTCACTTGCTTATTGCGACAAACATTTTGCGCAACTTACCGTGACAGATAATGGTCCAGGGATCCCGAAAGAAATAGAAAGTAAAATGTTCACGCCTTTTTTCACAACGAAGACAGAGTCCAATGGAACTGGTCTCGGCTTATTCATCGTCTCATCGATTGCTAAGAAAAACGATTGGATCTTACAAGTAAAAAGCACCGTCTATGGAACGACCTTTACACTAGGGATTCCAGTAGATAGCGGCAACGTTCAGTAATCGCTTGCATTACTTATCTAAGCCTTTTGTTCGTTCATTCACTATACCTTTATTATAACGAAAAAGAATGAAGGTTTGACGAAAAGTACAATAAAAAACCAGCTATTGTTTGTCGTCATCAGCCGAAACTCATTTTAGTTTGTCACGGAAATCCCCTCTTGTTTTTCTGCAATGAAAAAATTACAGGATAGCTCATCGCGTGATTATTAGTGCCAGCTTCTGTTCTGCTTTTATGTCATTAAAGCCCTTCTCAAGGGCTTTTTTTGTTGCAGCTGTTTTTAATTGTCGCGATGATTTTACAAAAATCAAAAGTTTTAAGGTGTGTTCGCTTTACAAAAGAGAACATATGTTTGTATTATACAATTAGGGAGGCGTTTTTGATGGGAAGATTTAATTATGAAGAAGAACCGTTACGGGATATTTTGTTCATTGATGTAAAATCTTTCTATGCATCTGTCGAATGTGTCCAGAGAGGGCTAGATCCTTTGACCGCCTTGCTAGTAGTCATGTCTCATTCAGATAACACAGGAAACGGATTAGTCTTGGCAGCTTCGCCAATGGCGAAAACTGTTCTGGGGATCACCAATGTCACTCGTGCTGACAACTTGCCCAACCACCCGGATCTATATAAAGTTTCACCTCGCATGAATCTATATATCAAAGAAAATTTGACAGTCAACAACGTTTATCGGAACTATGTGGCGGATGAAGATCTCTTACTCTATTCAATTGATGAGTCGCTGATGGATGTGACGCAAACGTTGCATTTATTTTTTCCTGATCCTTCTCTTTCTAGAAGCGAGAAGCGGCACAAAATGGCAGAAAAAATCAAAGCCCATGTCTTCAAAGCGACCGGACTGCGGGTAACTGTCGGGATCGGTGATAATCCTCTTCTTGCAAAATTGGCCCTCGATACCGAAGCAAAGAAAAATCCCACCTTCATTGCCGAATGGACATATCAAGATGTGGAAAGCAAAGTATGGGGAATTTCGCAGATGACTGATTTTTGGGGGATTGGTTCTCGAACCCAAAAACGATTGACTCAGTTGGGGATCGAATCGATCAAAGCATTGGCTCATGCTGATCCAGATTTTTTGCGCAGCCGTATGGGCATCATGGGGGAACAATTATACCACCATGCCAACGGGATCGATCGAACGATTTTAGCAGAACCAGCCCCAAAGACAATGGAAAAAAGTTATGGCAATAATCAAGTCTTAAATCGAAATTATTACTTGCAGAGCGAGATCGAATTAGTTATCAAAGAAATGGCAGAACAAGTCGCCGCCCGAATCCGCCGTGAAGGCTGCCAAACACAATGTATCCATCTCTATATTGGAACAGCTTTTGGAGAGACACAGAAGGGCTTTGCCCACCAAATGAAAATCCCTGCGACAGATAACACCAAACTATTGATTGCTCACGCACTGTTCTTATTTCGCAAATACTACACAGGACAAGTGGTTCGTCATGTGGGGATCACTTATTCGAGACTGGTTTTTACCCAAAGCGTTCAGCTCGATTTGTTCCAAGATCCGGAAGAACAACTAAAACAGCGAAAGCTTGATTTACTGATCGATAAAATTCGCGCCAAATATGGATTTACTTCAATCGTTCATGCTGCCAGTAAATTAGAAGGCGGACGAGCGATTGCACGGGCGAATCTCGTTGGTGGTCATGCCGGTGGAATGGATGGTATCTCAAACGAACCTCAAGGCAAAGCAGTTCGTCCAAAATAGGATGGCTGCTAAGCATTTTGCTATACGCCTATCTCTTTTGCTGATAAATTGAATCTGTGGACCAGCCGGAATTCACAGCATTGCTAAAAAGGAGGAAACACCATGTGTGGGAGATATTTATTTGATCCAAGGACAGGTGAGCTGTCTGATTATTATCAAGAACTAGTCACGATAGCCAAAGAACAAAACAAAAAAATCGCTGTTGATGAAGTTTTCCCTTCCAACCAGGTCGTCACGCTGATTGCCGATGACTCGCAGCAAATCGTACCAACCCTAACCCATTGGGGCTTTACTGGTTTCAAAAAAGGCCAACTTTTAATCAATGCCCGAGCAGAAACCGTAGAAGAAAAACGTACTTTCAAGAAGCCATTTCTGGAAAAACGCTGTGCCTTTCCAATGTCTGGCTTTTATGAGTGGGATAGCGATAAGCACAAGTTTCTCTTTGACTCCTCGGAGCCCCTCTACCTTGCTGGTTTCTATCGGAACCATTCTACTGCCAGCGGTTCGGAAGATGAATCCATTATTTTGACGACCAAGCCCAATGCAACGATTGCACCAATCCATGATCGGATGCCTGTTTTGTTGTCGAAGGCAGATGTTTTGCCTTGGATCACGGATGTGACTTTCGCAAGAAACTATCTACTCCAAACGATGCCTGATATTCACCCACAACCTGTTTCGTAAACCAAAACGCCGCCAGAAGAATTTGCTTCTTCTGACGGCTTTTTTTAGCGAGTGACGGCTTTAATAAACAGTAAAGGTCCGTCCTGTCATGATACCAAAAACTGATTTTTCATAGGCAGCAAAAACTTTTTCATCCGCGACAGGCAGAAAGCCTTGGAATGAGGGAGCATAGGTCTCCCAAGAGCCTGCCAGCGCATTCGGACTGACCGCATTGATACGAATGCTACGACCAATTTCTAACGCCGCTGAAGCAACAAAAGCACCGATTGCGCCATTCACCAATGCCGAAGAAGTACCCATCGGAATAAACTCGTCTTGAATGATGCCTGAGGTCAACGTGATACTACCGCCCTCCGTTAAATAATGCTGTCCGATCAACACTAGATTGACTTGGCCTTGCAGCTTGCTGTCAATGGAGCGCTGATTTTCTTCCGGTGTCAACTCCGCAAAAGGTTTGAAGACGGTACTACCCGCTGCGGAAATAATAGCATCTACAGTACCGATCTCTGCAAACAGCGTCCGAATACTTTCTGGATCAGCAATCTCCACCCGGTAGTCCCCTGCACTTCGACTCGCCGTGATAACCTCAACAGATTTGTCTTGTAAACCAGCCAGCAAAATTTTCCCTAACGTTCCGGTATGTCCCACTAAAAGAACTTTCATCCAATCATCTCATTTCGCTTATTTTTTCTCATTCTACGGCAGATTTTTTCTTTTTACAAACGTTAGCTGTCCTTTTCCTCTTTCCCCTCTTTCTGTGCAGGTAAGTCTTGATTTAAGAGGATAGGATAAAGACAGCTATTGTCAAATTACGAAAAAAGTTTGAATGTTTTGTGAAACGCCTTCCTTGTAAAAGGACTTCTATGGTATAACTCTAAAAAAGAAGGTGAAGCTTATGAAAAAAGAAGAACTTTGTACAAGTAAATTCTATTTAGCGAAAGTAATCGGACAACCTACCTTACAAAAGATCAAGATCATTCGCTTACTGAGCAATACAGCGACTGTCGAACTTTTAGAAGGGGGCAACTACGGCGTAGCCAAACTCAGTGACATCCAGCCATTGACCGATTAGCGGTTAGTAAAGACTGCTCTAAAAAAGCGTCAAGCAAACAAGGAAATTCCTAGGCTTGACGCTTCTTCTATCTTATTAAAAAAGTGAGTCTTATCCTTGATGAATCAAAGTTGCTCTGACTGCATTTGGTACATTTGCTGATAGATTCCCCCAGCTTGTACCAGACTGGCATGATTGCCCCGTTCAACGATTCTACCTTGATCTAAGACTAGGATTTGCTCAGCTTGCTTAATCGTTGATAAGCGGTGAGCGATCATAAAAGTGGTCCGTCCTTTTTGCAAGACTGTCATTGCTTTTTGAATGATTGACTCCGTTTCGGTATCAACGTGACTCGTTGCTTCATCTAGAATCAAGATTTTTGGATCAAATACCAAAGCACGGGCAAAGCTGATCAATTGACGTTCGCCACTGGAAAACTCATTGCCCTTTTCTACGACGGGATGATGGATACCTTTCGGGTAACGCGTCAGCAGGTAACCGGCACCAACTTGTTCTAATGCGGATAGGATCATCTCTTCTGTGATTGACGGATCATTCATACCGATATTGCTGGCAATCGTTCCTGTAAACAGATAGGGATCTTGCATCACGATCGCCATCGAACGACGAACGCTGTGACGGTCAAATGCTTCGATCACTTGATCATCGATCGTGATAGTCCCTGCTTGAGGGTCATAAAAACGGAAGAGTAAGTTCAAGATACTGGATTTTCCAGATCCTGTATGCCCTACTAATGCGACTGTTTCACCTGCAGATACTTGAAAATCAATCTCATGTAAAACAGCTTGCTCTGGATCATATCCAAAGGTTACTTGATTGAAAGAAACATTTCCTTCTTTGATCGCAATAACTGCTTCTTGCTGTTTTTCAATTGGCTGATCAGCAAACTCGAAGACTCGTTTGCCAGCAGCTAGCGATTGCTGAACATTGGTGATCGTTTGGACCAGACCTTCGATTGGGTCATAGAGTCGATTGATATAATCAATAAAGGCATAAAGCAAACCTGCGGAGATAGCGAGCCGACCATCCAAGAAGAATGCCGATAATGTCGTGATCAGAATCAGGATCGTTGAATTCCGCAAAAGATTGCCCAATCCCCAGGCAATACTCGAATCCAATAACAGATACTTTCGACCTGTCTGAAACCATTTCTCGACGGTTTCATTGAATTCTTTCTGCAGTTGGCCTTCTCTCTGAAAGGCCTGAATAACTGCCATTCCTTGAACAAATTCATTTAACTGACCACTGATTTGAGAAATATATTCCCGCATGGCAATATTATAACGGGAAGCATACTTCGTATAGACATGTTGCCAAATACCCAGAATCGGAATCAGAATAAGCATAGCCAATCCTAGAGTATGATTCAGGAAAAAGAGTGCCAAGAAAGCCCCAATGATTTGAATGATATTGCTCATCAAATTACTGATGACGATCACATAGAAGTTGGAGCGCAAAACTTCCGTGTCATTCGTGATTCGCGCGACTACTTTCCCAGCAGGAATCTGATCAAAATAAGAAACGGGCAATTGATGCATATGGTCAAAAAGCTGGTCCCGCATTTTCTTCACAATGCGATTTGACATTTTACGCAGCTGCAGCAAGCTGATATAACGAAAGAGCGAGCCAATCAAATTGATCAGCAAGTAACCCGCTAATAATTGGATCAAGAAAAGGATATTCAAATTCCCTGTCTCAACCGATGGAGTCATGACGCCGTCAATCAATCGTTTGGCAATCAGCGGTGATGTCAATTCCAGTGCAGCACCTAGCAGTAGCAATACTGCACCGATCGAAAATTGTTTTTTGTAATAGCCTACATAAGACAGCAGGCGCTTAATCGTTGAGAACATCTTGATCGTCCTCCTTTAACTGTTGATGATAATATTGCTCTTGGTACCATCCAGGAACTGCGATCAGCTCCTGATGGGTCCCTCTTTGGATAACATGCCCATCTTCCAAAACAATCACTTGATCGGCGTCCGTGATGGCGGATAAGCGGTGGGTCACGATGATCGAAGTCGGTGCATCTGTCATTGCTTTAAGGTTTGCGATGATCGTTTGCTCTGTTTTTGCATCGACAGCTGACAAAGCATCATCCAGCAACAGTACATCACTCCTTCGCAGAAAGGCCCGTGCTAGCGACAAACGTTGCTTTTGACCCCCTGATAAAGAAACTCCCTTTTCACCGACTAATGTTTCAAGGCCTTCTGGCATCCGTTTGATGTCTTCAGCGAAACATGCGAGTGATAACGCTTGCCATAAGCGTTCTTCGGATGCGTCTGGATCCCCGAACAATAGGTTTTCGCGAATCGTTCGTGAAAACAACGTATGTTCTTGCGGAACTTCCGCAAAGTGACGACGAATCTCTTCTGTCTGAAAAGCAGTCAAAGGCTGCCCATTGATCATTGGCATTTGATTTGAATACGGGTACCGATGTCCGAACTGACGTAGCAAGGAAGTCTTACCACTACCTGTTTTGCCGACGATCCCCAACACTTCTCCTTTGGTAATAGTCAGATCAACGTCTTGTAAGACAAATCGTTCCGTATTCGGATATTTGAAACTGTACTCAGAGAATTCAATTGTTTGGATCATCGGTACAAGTTGTTGTCCTGTAGATTCTAGCTGATCGCCAGTCTGCAATACTTCATTGATCCGACGCCAAGAAGCAGCCCCTTGCTGCATCACATTTACCAGATCTCCTGCTGAAATCATCGGCCAAACCACCATCGTTAGATAGACTTGGAAAGATACCATCGCACCAATAGTGATTTGTTGATTGGCTACTAGGAAAGCCCCGATCCCGAAACTCATCACAAAACTAATCGCCAAAATGATTGTAATCAGCGGCCCAAAACGGGAATCAATCTCGGAAACGATGTCGTTTTTTTCACGAGTTTCTGTTGTTTTTTGCTGAAATTGCTGCGTCGTTGCTGCTTCTAAGCCGAATGCCCGTACCACTCGGATACCATCGATGATCTCCAACACTTCACTATTCATCTCTGAAACAGAGTTTTGTGCTTCTGTAAAAGCTTTATCTACTTGCGAACCCCATTTGAAAATGTAGTACGCCAAGAGGGGCATAGGAATCAGTGCAATGATTGTCAATACCCAAGAGACTGTAATCGCCATCATGGCAACGATGAAACTCAAATAGAGACTCGTATTCAAGAAAACCATCAACCCATAGCCTACGGTCATTCCCATGACTTGAACATCGTCACTAGAACGAGTCATTAAGTCTCCCGTTCGAAACCGATGATAAAAGGGAGCCCCCATGTTTAAGAAATGCTTCATCAATTGCTGACGCAATTGCTTTTGCAAATCGTATGATCCGATAAATAAATTAAATGTCCAAATAAATTCTGCAATATAGCCTAAAAGTATCGCACCGGCAAACAAGCTGACATAGCGAATCAAAATTGCCATCGTAAAGTCATCTTGAATCAGTGCATCAATGAATAAGCGCAAAATATAGATCGGTGCTACATACATCGCACTGGCAATAACCATAAAAATAAATACGATTGCATAACGCAATTTATGCGCTTTAAAATACGTCGTTAATTGTTGTAAAATATATTTCATTTTCTTCCCTCTCAATCTAAAAAAGTACACAAAAAAGCTCTGCCCTTTCGGAAAAAGGACAGAGCATAACGTCAAAAAATATCGACACTATCTGTGTACTAACGGATTACCGAATAAGGGATTAACTACTATTTTGTTGTTTGCGAATTTTGCTGTAACGTTTTGCATCGTAATCCCTCCTTCTTTTTTTATTTGCTGACTACAAGTAACACTTTACAGATAACTATGAGAATTTGCAAGAATTTTTATTAATTTTTTTTTAAAATGATTGACTTTCTTATAGTCCTTTTCATCACTTAATGATAAAAAAAGACCCTTTATTCTTTTCCCATTCTGTAATAATTCTTCTTGTTCTTTTTTCTCTTTTGTCTTGATAATCCTTAGTCTGTCAAGACAAAGGACGCCATTATTTGGCACAAAAAAAAGTTTTTCATAATCCGCCCACAAAGAAATCTGCTCCCAAAAAAAGACTTCCTGCATGGGAAGTCTTTTCTTAAAAAAGTTTCGTTTTTCAACACTTTGTTCTTTACTATTTTAATAATCGAAAAACTATTACTCGTTTGAGCAGGCTTATGAAGGTCATTTTCGTCTCTTTTTTGCCGCGCTTTTTTTGAAATAGGATGTACGATACCAGTTCAGAAGATGAAGAAATGGGGAACATCCTTTTAGGTCTTAAATAAAATGTTCATCCTTCAAAAATTCTAATACTTGATTTTTCAATGTATCCGTATCAGAAGCTTCCTGACGACGATTAGGTGAGACCGCAGGCTGAGCGATCGATTCGACGGTTTCTTGTAGAGATTCTGGCGGCAATTCCAGCAATTGGAAACTATCTACTACAACTTCGGCACCATAGACAGATTGTCCTTCCTTGGTTTCAAAAGGACACATATGCAAATGTCCATTGATTTTAACACTTGCACCTTTCTGGGTATACCGCAAAAAAGTTTCTGCTTGCTTGCCGTTGATAACACAAGCAAACCATTCTGTTTGCAACTGTTCGCTTGTTTGCCACTGTGCAGCGACTGCTAAATTAAACCGTACACACGTATTATTTGCTGCTGCAGAAGCCAGTTGTTCTCGACTGGGCATCTCATTAATTTTCCCAGTAAGGATCACCTTGTTCGTTGCCACGTTACTCCCTCACTCTACATTTTATTTAGACTCGCACTAATGCAAGATTAGCCATAGTCTATCACAAAAAAAAATTCTTGCAATTCTTTTGAGAACATCTAAAGTGATCTTCTACAGTTTTTGTCGCTGACTTTTAAACAAAATTTAATCGAGCTTAGCCTTCATCAGTCGTTGAATCTATTTCAGAGACATACGTCCACGTCATGCCATTGTCTTCTGAGGTAAATACGCCTTTGACTGTACCACCTTTGTAATCCCCCATGGGACCTTGATTGACCATAACTTTCAACTTTCCATCTTCTAGATAAGGTGCTTCAGCAACCACGAAAACCTTCTTCCATTCATCAGGCATTTCAAAAGCAGCTTCCAGCCATGTGTTTCCTCCGTCTGTCGTCACATAGAGGCTTGGTTCTGTTGGCGTTACTCCGCCGAAACTCATAAAGCCAACATTCTCGTTGAGGTAGCATGCGTCCGTCAAGAGTCGGCTGATTCCCTTAGCCACTTGCTTTTCCTGCCAAGTCTTGCCACCATCTTGGGTCACATATGAGAGATAGCCTTCCTCCCCCATTACGCGGCCACCAGATAAGAAAATGTAACCAAAACCGTCTTGGCCAAATGTCAATTTGCGAAAACGTACAGCTGCTGTCTGCTCTGCCAGAGCAACATTCTTCCACGTATTTCCTTGATTTTCCGTATAAGTATAATAGACATTTTGAGTTGGACTGCCCTCACTAGCATATTCCGTTCGAATAAATCCAGTCCGTTCAGGAGACAAAATATAGCTGCCAGCGATCAGCGCTTGTTTGTCGCCACTATACTCGCCGCCAAAAAAATCATCTAACGGATAGGGCAGAATGATTTGATGTTTCCAGCTATCATAAGTTAATTTCAATTGACTCTTACCAATTTCTGTTTTATACGCAATCGTCTGATTCGTTTCCTTTGAGGTGGTCATTTGATTGTTCTTATCGGTGATCGCACTTAGATCTCCCGCATCTACATTCGTGATCGCTTTGTCCCCTTGAGCAGTCGTAGCAACCTTAACTTGCCAACAAATATCCCGCACAGAACCGTCATCGGAAACTTTACCCCAATAAGATGTCATTGTCTCACGATTGATCGACTTGGGCCACACAGTAAATTTTACCGTCAGCAGCCCATCTTGATAGGTTGCACCACTCACACTGTAAGAATCGATCCGTACATCTTCTTGCACCTTCACAGAAGAAAAATAGCGCATCAAATCATAAAATAAATTAAATCCTTGTGTATTCGGATCATAGTTAAATTCGCTTTCAAAGGGCAGAAATTGATTAAAATAAGTAACGGGCTGTTCTTTGATAGCGGATTGGTTTGCTTGAGAAGTCTCTACAGTTGATGATTTTGAACCACTCGAACTGACCGCTCGTCCTACAGAAAAGCCAATGATGAACCAGATGACTAGCCCAATCACAATCAGTGTCAAACCGACAGCTAACGCTACCCGAATTGCTGCTATTTTTTTATGCTCTTTCACGGGAAAAACCCACCTTTTGTTTTCAATTACTTGAAGTATAATGAAAAGTTTCTTTTCTCACAAGATGCTTTTTCACTTCTTAAGAAATTAAGAAAAGGGTTCCTCATTAAATAGTTTTTAGAAAAAATAAAAGCATTCGCAAAAAAGTGACATACTTCAGGCTTTCCAAAGATGGAAAAACTGAAGTATGTCATTTCTAACCATTCTACTGTTTCTTTCATATTTATTCTTATATTGCTTCTCTGGTTTCTTCACACACGTTGATTAATGGATCAGATTATTCCTTCAGATACCTTCTAAACATCTCCTATCATCTAATAAATATGTGCGAACTTGCGATACAAAATATAATGAACCAGTAATAAAAAGAGTATCTTTCGATCCCATTTTAGCAACAATCTCCTTAATACCTTGTTGCCACTCTTGATAATATTTAAATTGGCTATTTTCTCGAACAAGATCTTCTTTTTTCAACGCTTTCGGGTAATCGAATGTGGTTATTATAAGGCAATTATTAGGGATTTGCTGCATCTGTCGGATCATTTTCCTACTATTTTTGGTTGTTAGCGCTGAAAACAAAATATATTTCTTTCCTTGTTGAAATTTTTCTGTAACTGTATCAACAAATTCTTTTATGGCATGTGGATTGTGTGCCCCATCGATAATGATCGTCGGTTGTGAACTGATTTTCTCCATACGACCTGGCCATCGCGCTTTTTCTAAAGCTTTCTGTATGCTCTCTTTTTGTATCGCTTTGTTTTGCTGCTGACAATAAAGCAAAAAAAGTTGAAGGGCAGTTGCTGCATTTTCCACTTGGTATTTTCCACATAAAGGAATTCTAAGATTTAAAAATTGAAAGTCTTCATTTTCGAAGTGAAACATTTCTCCACTTATAGAATCCTTAGGACTATGACTTTCAGGGCTTTGCCTCACATAGTGAACTTGGTAAGAGGTATTTTTCTTAGAGAGTGGCGCATTTTTTTTAGAAGCGACTTCTTCAATTATTTTCACTGCATTTTGCGAAATGTTTCCTGTAACAATAGGTATGTTTTTTTTGATAATGCCAGCTTTTTGCAAGGCAATTTCTTCCTCAGTTTCGCCTAATATATCTGTATGATCTAATCCAATCGTAGTAATAGCAGTTAAAATTGGTATAAAAACATTCGTACTGTCCCATTTCCCCCCGATACCTGCCTCGAAAATTGCGATGTCTGCGTGCTTTTGAAAATAAGAAAAGGCCATTGCAGTCAATATCTCAAATTCTGTTATTCCCTGATAGCGTGTATCCTCATCCATACTATCTACCAGAGGGCGAAATTCATTTGCTAGCTGGACAAATTCTTCTGCGGAGATTGCTTTCCCATTAATCGAAATACGTTCATAAAAACTTTCAATGTACGGCGAAGTAAATGTACCCACTGCTAGCTTCTGCATTTCTAATAAACAACGCAAGTAAGTTACCGTCGAACCTTTTCCATTTGTTCCTGCGATGTGAATCCCGATAGTATTCTTTTCGGGATGACCGCACAGCTTCAGTAGCTCGTTGACTCGTATCAAACCAGGCCGCGATCCAAATTTTTTGCGCGAATGAATCCAGCGTACTGCTTCATCTCCTGTTTTAAACATTCTTATCATCCCCAATAGAATTGTTAGTTCGTTTAGAAAACATTACGAGCGAAGCGTTTCAAAGGAATCGCATGACCAAAGAATACGATCATGGCTGTTTGTACAGGTAGCATGATCACCGCTTTGACGATACGTATTCCCCAAAGTTTCGTATCGGTCAAAGGAATTGCATACATCATCGACAACCAAATTGGTGTCAGACACAAACTGACAATTAATGTATTGCAAAGAACACATAGAAAAGAATTTTTTATTGTAATGGGCTTTTTATAAAAAAAGTAGCCATAAAGCAAACCTGCAATGAATGAATTCAGTGTAAAGCCAATGAAAAAAGGAGCTTTCCCTAAAAGAGTATTCCCGATAATATCAGCAATTGAAGCACCAATTGCTGTCCACCAAGGGCCAAATAAACTAGCCATAACCACTTCTGGAACAAAATCAAAGGTAATTTTCAACAGCTGGGTTTCAAACCCTAATACTTGAGACAAAACGACCATTAATCCAATCAGTAATCCCATTGTTGCGATAATATGTGCGTCGATTTTTTTCTTCATTCTTAGCATCTCCTTTAATAGAGCTGCTACACAATTAATTTATGCAGCGAATGCAAAGATAGAATCGTGAAATTTGTTTCTTCGTCTAAAAGGCAACATCCCATCCTTATAGCACTTAACGCTCTATCTTCTACTCTGTTTTTTTATTTTTGTCAAAACAGCAATCCTGTTGTTTGAAAGATTCTGTTTCTCTGATGAACTAGATTCCACTTGTATAAATGTTTCATCTTTTATAACCAGCATTTCATTTTTTTGCAACATTTGTCGCTGTGTTCTATCGCCCAGAAGCACTATTGAAAGATTCTCCAATGCATAAATGACAGCAATAGTCTGCGGTTTAATAAAATGCATCTCATTTCCTTTAAGCGCCTGAACAAAGACGTCGTAATCGTCTTTAAAAATAACATTAAAATCTTGACACTCACCCTGACACGTTGTTTTTAATTTACCATCGAAATGGTGGGGCTCAAAAGCATTTAGGCTAATCCAAGAACCTAATTGCCCTAATCTAACTGGATTATCCAAAGACATAAGGATTCGTTGATAACCAGTAAAGTCAGAAAATTCCACGGTATTCATAGTCACTGTCGCAGTTGAGAGACGGAAATCAAAATCTCGTTTAGCTAAGCTACTTGAATCAGGTTCCACTAACAGTTCTGTAGTCTGTCCTCCAGACCACTTTGTGGACAAGTAATCTTCACATGTTTTCTTCTCGATTGTTCCCACACTTCTTCCTTAAACAATATCTAATTCTTCAAATTGACTCAAAATTTTAATATCTTGTGCCACACTGACAAAAGCCTTTTGATCAACATCTTTCATGATTTGATCCAAAATTTCCATTTCATAAGTAGTAATAACCAAAATCAGAATCGTTTGAGTTTCTTGATTATATGCGCCTAGTGCATATGGAATGATCGTGATTCCACGACTTAATTTTTCTTGCAGAGCTGGGATAACTTCATTCGGCTTTTGCGTAATAATCGTCACCTGAACTTTTTTATGTTTGACATACACTAGATCTGTAACTTTTCCACTTATAAAAATGGATAAAACACTATAAAAAGCATAGGGCCAGCCAAATAAATAACCGGCTACCAATACAATGACTCCATTCAAAACAATCGAAATCACGCCAATACTTTGACCGGTGATTTGTCTGATTGTAAGAATGAGCGCATCCATACCACCAGTTGAAAGTCCATATTTTAATGCCAGCCCCAAAGAAAAGCCATTGATTGTTCCCCCAAAAATGGCGCAAATAATCGGATCTGTAGTTAGCTCAGTACTTGGGACGATGTGGATGGCAAATGATGCAACCGTTACACAAATAACCGTATAGATGACAAACTTGCGATTAATTTTGAACCATGCAAGCATAAACATTGGAACATTCAGGAGATAATATATAACTGAAATAGGGACTTCAATATGGCTTTTAGCAAGACCAGTCGCAATGATTTGTGCGATCCCAGTTAAGCCGCCGGCATAAATATTCCCTGGCTGCCAAAAAAGATTCAGCGCCAAGGAATATAAAAAGGCATAAATAAGAATCACTGTTAATTTTGTAACCACCTCTTGCCAGATATCTATTCTTTTAAAACGTGACATAATCCTCTTTCCTTTTCTTTAAATAAAAGGAAGACATCGCTTCCTCTGATATCGGTCAATCGGCACAAATCACGTCATACCTTTAAAACTGCAGATCCAATGTCACTTGTTTCTCAATTTCTTTTAAGAAATCTCTATCTTCTAAAACGGTAGTTGCTTTGTTTAATTCATCATACATTTCGATGTCTTTATCATGCTCAATAAAGTTTACTTGTCGACGAAATGCAAGATAAGCTGCTTTTGTGCCTTTGCCAAGTCCTGACTGATATCCTTTGATGTCTAATGCTTGGCAAGCCGCCATGATTTCAGTTGCAACGACCCGCCGAGAATTTTTGACGATTTCTAGAGCTGTTCGGGCAGCAGTTGTACCCATGCTAACAAAGTCTTCTTGATTTTCACAGGATGGTATTGAATCTACACTAGCTGGGTGTGCCAAGATTTTATTTTCTGAAACCAGAGATGCACATGCATATTGTGTGATCATAAAACCAGAGTTCAACCCCGGATGTTTCACCAAGAACGAAGGCAGATTACTTAATTGGTGATTCACCAATCGTTCTACTCTTCGTTCAGATACATTGCCAATCTCAGCGGCAGCAATACCCAAAAAATCAAATGGTTGCGCCAAAGGTTCTCCATGAAAATTCCCCCCGGAAATCACTTCACCATTTCTAGAAATGATTGGATTATCAGTAACTGAATTAATCTCAATTTCTACTTTTTCTTTTACATATGCAATCGAATCTTTACTAGCACCATGAATTTGCGGCATACAACGTAATGTGTAAGGATCTTGAACATGATCTGGTGTCGCTTCCGTAATATATTTACTATCTTCAATTAAACGACGAATATTACGAGCGGTTGCTAATTGCCCACTTTGCGGGCGAATCGTATGAAGGTCTTCTTTAAAAGGACTAGAAATTCCGTCATGAACTTCCAATGAGAGTGCTCCTGCAACATCTGAAAGTTTTAATAACTGAATAGCATCATACGTTGCCAATGCCCCAACCGCGTTCAAAACTGTTGTCCCATTGATAAAAGCTAATCCTTCTTTGGCACTTAATTGAATCATTTTCAATCCTGCTTTTTTCATTGCTTCTTTCCCAGAATACAACGTGCCCTTATAATAAGCCTTACCTAAACCTAGTAATGGTAAAACCATATGAGCTAATGGGGCTAGATCACCGGATGCTCCTAATGAGCCTTTCTCTGGAATGTAGGGATGGACACCTACGTTCAACATCGCTAACAATGCTTCTACAGTGCTTAAACGAATACCAGAATAGCCTTTAATCAACGAATTAATTCGAATCAGCATAATAGCTCGCACAATATCTTCCGAAAATGGCTCGCCGTAACCAGCAGAATGAGTACGAATCAAATTTTCTTGTAATTGCACAGTGTCTTCTTTTGAAATACTGACATTACAAAGAGAACCAAATCCCGTATTGACTCCATAAACAACGCGACGTTCCTCTACAATTTTATCAACAATCCTGCGCGACTCTTTCACTGCTTCTTTGGCACTTTCGGCTATTACACATTGACGATGGTTGCGTGCTACAGCCACTACGTCTTCTAAAGTTAGGCTAGCACCATCCAAAATAATCATTTCTTGACTAGGAATGGTATTCTGAGCTTCTTCTTTTATCAACATTTTCATCGTTTTATTCCCCACTTTTCTAATAAATTCCTTCCAAGTATCAGTTTCCACAAGTTTTCTAATTTACTTGCTTCGATTTATTATTGTTTAAGAGTAGATACAAAATGCTTGCTACTATAACTCCAATAACTCCAGCTATTAAATTGATCGGATTGGCCGCAGCGACCATCCAAATACTAACAACTATGGAGATAATTGGAATGACTGGACCAAACGGCAGCCGGAAAGCAGGCACATTTTCCATGTCTTTTTTTCTCAACCAAATAACTGCCAATGCAGTCGGAATGTACTGGAAGAAACGAAAGACTACGGACAGTTCCGCTAATTGTTCAAATGATCCGCTTAGTAGAAAAGCTATGGTTAGTAAACCAGAAAAAATAATAGCAACGATAGGTGCATTTTTATTATTTTTTTTAGCAATCACCTTAGGTAACAATCCTTCATCCGCGATTGAAGCTCCATATCGCGGAATCATCAGAGAATCTCCCATATTCAAGCCAGCAATTGAAATCAAGGCCCCGATTGAAATAATCCATTTCCCAGCTGGTCCAATCATTTCAACAAAAGCATCTTGAACTGGCGCATTGCTTTGTAAAATTCCCGTTCCAAGCATGGCAATCGTTCCCGCAATAATCATAAAATAAAGCAACGAAACAATACTTATGGATCCAATAATCGCTTTTGGCACATTTTTTTTGGCATTCCGCATTTCTCCAGCTACTACAGGTAAAGCTTCAAAACCAATAAAAGCATAAAAGACAGTGAGTGACGTTGAGGCCATGGCTTTAGATAAAGTCATGTCAGGATTCAATTGTAGAAACGGTGTAAAGTTTCCTTGATTGATTCCATTTTTGATGAAAAAAACTGCAATCAGTGTGAAGGCAATAATTGGAATCAATTTAGCTATTGTAATAACAACCGTAAAAATTTTTGAAGTCTTAATCCCCATACTATTAATCACAGATAAGAAAATAACCAAACAAATGCTAATCAATGTATTCTGTCCTTCTAACGCTGGAAAAGTTTGGATCAGAAGTTTCGCAAAACCTGCAGCCATTGCAGCCCACGCAATAATCGTCACAAACCACCCCAGAACACCAACATTAAATCCAATAAAATCGCCAAATGCTGTTTTCGAATATTGGAAAGCTCCGCCATTCTTATTGAAGTAACCCGCAACTTCGGCGAAGCAAACGGCCAACATCAAAACCAAGACCGCATCTAAAACCATTGCAACAAGAGAAGCAGGACCTAAATCTTGGTAAATGGTTCGGGGCAAAAGAAAAATTCCTGAACCAATTACTGCATTGATTCCGTATAGCGTCGCACCACCAAAGCTAAATTTTGCATTCTCATTTTTCGCTAGCTCTGCGGAGTCAATGTCTTTAATATCCGTTATCTCTGAAACCTCGACATCTTTTTGCATACTATTTCACCTCTTCTTTTTTTATTGTAAAACGTTTTCAATTACACGTTTTATTCTAGTAAGCAGTTCATGTTAGCTATTTTACAAGGAGAGTTCCCTCCACCTCCTTGTAAAATAGCTCTCAACTGCTAGAATAATCCGGTTATATTTCCTTTTTCATCAATATCAATTCTTTCAGCTGCTGGAGATTTTGGTAATCCCGGCATCGTCATAACAGCTCGTGTCAGCGCAACAATAAATCCTGCCCCGGCAGATACTTTGAGATTACGGATCATCACAGTAAAATCTTTTGGCGCTCCAAGTAGTGACGCATCATCTGAAAATGAGTATTGAGTTTTTGCCATACAAATTGGATAATTACCAAATCCAAGACGTTCCAATTCCTTTAATTCTTTTTTCGCACTTGGTGCCAATTCTACGCCTGCCCCACCGTATACTTTTTGGACGATTTTATTTAGTTTTTCTTCAATTGAATCATCCAAATCATAGACATAGCTAAAATGATTTGGCTCTTCTGCTAGTGCAACTACTTTTTCCGCCAACTCTTTACCGCCTGCACTTCCTTTCCCCCAAACATCAGATAGAACAACTGCAACGTCCATTTCTTTACAAGCTTTCTCTACCGCAGCTAATTCTGCAGCTGTATCTGTTGGAAATTTGTTAATAGCTACAACAACTGGCATCCCGTATACTTCTTTAATATTCTCTAAGTGTTTAGACAAGTTAGGTATTCCAGCAAATACTGCATCGACATTTTCTATTCCTAAATCGCTTTTCTTCACGCCACCGTGCATTTTTAACGCACGAATCGTTGCTACCAAAACAACCGCATCTGGTCGTAGATTAGCTAAACGACATTTGATATCTATAAATTTCTCAGCTCCCAAGTCAGCGCCAAAGCCGGCCTCTGTCACTGCATAATCGGCATACTTTAGCGCAAGTTTCGTTGCCAATACGCTGTTGCATCCATGTGCGATATTTGCAAATGGACCTCCGTGAATAAAAGCAGGGGCATGCTCCAATGTCTGTACAATATTTGGCTGAATTGCCTCTTTTAATAGGGCGGCCATTGCCCCTTCTGCTTTCAAATCCCCAGCAGTTACCGGCTCCCCATCGTAATTATATGCAACGATGATTTTTCTCAGCTTATTTTTTAAGTCAGCAATATCGTTAGCTAAGCATAGAATGGCCATAATTTCTGATGCAACTGTAATGTCATACCCATCCTCACGTGGCACGCCATTTACTCGTCCTTGAAGACCATTTACAATGTGACGCAATTGGCGATCATTCATATCTACCACACGTTTCCAAGTAATTCTGCGAGAATCAATTTGGAGAAGGTTCCCCTGATGAATATGATTATCTAATAGTGCCGCTAATAAATTATTGGCGGCACTAATTGCATGAAAATCACCGGTAAAATGTAAGTTGATGTCCTCCATTGGGACTACTTGAGCATGTCCACCACCAGCAGCACCACCTTTCACACCAAATACAGGACCTAATGAAGGCTCGCGTAATGCAATCACTGCTTTTTTCCCAATGGCTGTCAATGCATCGACGAGACCTACTGAAGTAGTGGTCTTTCCTTCTCCAGCAGGTGTAGGCGTAATTGCGGTCACTAGAATGAGCTTGCCATCCTCGTTGTCATCCAATGACTCAATATTATTGATCTTTGCTTTATATTTTCCATAAAGAGACAGATTTTCTTTAGCAATACCAATTGATTCAGCAATTTCTTCAATCGGCTTCATCACAACAGAATTTGCAATTTCAATATCTGATAAGACCATGTCCATAAACTTCCTTTCTATCTACCAATCTAAATGATTACAGCGATTCAAGTATTTGTTGATAGGTTGCATCAGCAATTTTGCTGCCTTCCTCAACTAGCGATTCCCCGGCTTTGCGGTATTGGCGAACAAACATTTCGTCTTTGATGCTTGCAAGGTTAATCAATACATTCAACCACGCACCTTGTAAAGCTGCCTTTAAATTCAAAGCAGCTACTCCCAAATCACTAGCAGCATTGGTATTTGATTTGCCAACCGCAGCCTGTGTGACTTTTAACGCATCCACAATTTTTTCCATCATAGAAAAAGGTGTAACAGCTGCTCCTTTTAAAGCACTCTGCATTGCTTCTCGGCGGGCTTTTTTTTCTTCTTCGGTTGTTTTTGGAAGTCCAAAAACAGCTGACACTTGATTAAAAGCTTCTGTATCTTCATCAATTGCCCTGAGTAAACCCTCTTGCAAAGATTTAGCTTTTTTTTTCAGTAATTCAATTTCGTCTTCGAACTCTGCATATTTTTTTTTGCCAATCGTGAGTTCTGTCACCATCTTTGTCAAAGCAATTCCCTGTGCGGCAGCTAATGCTGAAGCAGATCCCCCACCTGGTGCCGGTGTATCCGAACCTAAAACAGCAATGAAATCGTTTATTTGCATCTCAACGAGTTTCATGACAATCCCCCTATCAATTCAATAAATGATTTTCGAAAACTTGCTTATTATAATTGAACTCTTCAATCTGTAAATAATATTCAGCACAATCAATCAAGGCTTTTGCTGGCGTTAATCCGATTACTTCACTGCCAATAACCGACACACCATAACGTTTTGCTTCAAAGCGAATCGTTTCAAACACACGATACAGTGGTGTTTTCTCGAAGTTCACCATATTCATAGATACTTGAGCAATATTACGATCTTCAAGCATGACACCAATACCCTTGCAGTATTTCCATCCTCCAGAGGATCCGCGAACAATTTTAGCGATTTTATTGGCAATCTCAATATTATCTGTATCCAAATTCACATTGAATGCAACTAAAGGCATTCTGGCACCCACTGCTGTGACACCAGCGGTTGGATGAATTTTGCGTTCGCCATAATCTGGTTGCCATTCTTCTTCCAAAAGTTTTTCTGGCATTTTCTCAAATTGTCCTTTGCGGATCTTCGCTAAATTTTTACGTACGGGTGTAGTGGCTGAATCTTCATATAGAAAAATGGGAATCTGTAATTCTTCATTGATTCGTTGAGCTACTTTCTTAGAAATAGCAATGCACTCTTCCATGGTGACATCTTTGATCGGCACAAAAGGAACCACATCTGTTGCCCCCATACGAGGATGTTCTCCTTGATGCTTCGTCATATCAATATTTTCACTTGCAAACTTCACTAATTGAAATACTACTTCTTGGATTCCTTCTTCATCACCAACGAGTGTAAAAACACTACGATTATGAGATGTGTCAGAAGAATGATCCAACAATGTGACACCTTTAACATTCTTAGCGATCTCCACCAACCCATCAATAACCTTTTGATTTCTTCCATCACTGAAGTTCGGAATACATTCAATTAATTTTGTCATGGTCTATTGCTCCTTGTTTTTATTTTGAACTTTAGGTACGGCATAAATTTGTTCTTACTACATTAAAAAAAATCTATGAATAGCGTTATTTTTATTTCCACACCTCCTAATATACCAGTTTGTTTGTTACCGCTTTCATTCACCGAAATCAGCTTAACACTCTTTCAAATCGGTTGCAAACTCCGTAAAAAAAAGCTTTTCATAATTTTTTCATAATTAAAATTCTGTTTTTTTTTGGAAAATCCGCCTAATTGTCTTCCGCATTTTTTTGTCTTTTATTTTATTTGACCTTTTTTTGACTTTCTTTTTTAAACTGAAGGTAACCTATCGTTGCGCATTGAATAAAAAACAAGACAGACTTTATTTAATCTTTTTGATTTCTTTTACAAAGTACTTTTTTTGCTTGAATAGGTACACTCATAAACAAAAATTTGTAATCAACACATAAAAAATCTTCAAGTTTTATTTTTGACGTTTAATAGTCGGTGCCCTTCGTTTTTTATACATAAACATTAGAAAAAAATAATTATTATGCCGATAATTCTTTTGAACTTTTGGAAAATTATCAGCAAATAAAGAGGTGGAAACATGAAGAAAATTGTTTTGTTGATTGATTTTGGCAGCACATATACAAAATTAACTCTGGTCGATCCTAGCGCCATGGAAGTCCTTCATACAGCTCAGATTCCCACAAGTAGTCAAGAAGGGTTACAGTTGTGCTATACAGAAGGGAAAAAAGCATTACTTCAAACGTTAAAATTTTCTGATCAAGTAAAGATAGAAGAATATTTCTGTTCTTCCGCATGGGGAGGCTTTAAAATGATTGCCATTGGTTTAACTGAGAGTTTGACATTAGAAGCGGCGAAAAGAGCGGCTCTGGGGGCAGGCAGTCGTATTCTTCAAACTTTTTGTTATCGTTTGACACTGGACCAGCTTGAGGAAATAGAACAACAAAAGCCAGATGTTGTTTTGTTGACAGGAGGGTGTAATGGTGGAAATCAAGAAATCATCCGTCACAATGCCCGTCTTCTTGCTCAGCTTTCTACAGAGATTGCATTGATTGTAGCTGGCAACGAAGACAGCTATGGAGAATTATCTAAGCTCTTGCAAGATCGAAATAATACTTACTTTACCGAAAACGTGATGCCTGATGTTAATAAGCTGAATCCTATTCCGGTTAGAAAAATTGCCCAAAAAGTTTTCTTAGAAAAAATTGTTCATTCAAAAGGGATCCATCAAGTTGCAGCTCACGCAAGTGCCCCCATCATCCCCACCCCTAAAGCTGTATTAGCTGCAGCCAAGCTATTAAAAGAAGGGACACAAGCTTCGAAAGGTTTTGGGAATTTAGTCGTTGTTGACATTGGGGGAGCGACAACAGATATTCATTCTGTTGGAGATGGTTTACCCCAAGCAGAAAATGTTTACTTTGAAGGATTGGAAGAACCCTATTTGAAGCGTACCGTAGAAGGTGATCTCGGTATGCGTTCTTCTGCAGTAAGCTTGCTAAGGTGCATTGTAGAAGATTCCAATCGAATCAGGGCATTGTCTTCTTGGAAATTTACGACCCTTCAAGCTGCTTGCTATTATAGATGTAGTCATCCAACATATGTACCAAAGACACGAGAAGAATGCCTAATTGATCAATTTTTAGCTCAATCGGCAACGGCTATCGCTTTAGAGAGACATGCTGGAAAGATAAGAAAAGAATATACGCCAAATCGTACAATCTACTACCAGCATGGAAAAGATCTTCGAAATTTCCAAACAATCATTGGTACTGGTGGCGTTATCATTCATAGTCAATCTCCTAAAAAAATAGTTAAACCTGACATCAAGGGCATGTCTAATACTTTGCTACCAGTAGATCCGCAAATTCTTATTGACCAAGACTACCTTTTATCTGCAATGGGACTTTTAAGTCAAAACTATCCCGAAGCAGCATTGAACATTCTAAAGAAGAAACTTTATCGACTCAACCCTTAGTTGTGAAAAGAAGCTGTGACAAAAGTTTTGTCACAGCTTCTTCTGAATAAGCGGTTAGTAATAGCTTTTTCGGAAATTCCTTCTCATTTCTTGAAACTGATCACATCTGTCACAGCCTCAGATATCAATCTTATAGATTTACATGAAAGAATTCTTTTAAAACTTGCAACTCATAGCGGTCTCGGTATTGACTAAGGTTGTCCATTGCTTTTGTCAAATAGTACGATAAATCTTCTTCAACCAAATGATTTAATTGTAGATTTGCATGCCTCTCATTTAGACACTTTTCTTTTACCAGTGCTTTGATAAAATAAACGAGACCACTATCACGCGGATTAGCTAGTTGATTTTGGTAACAGCTTGTCTTTTCAATAAACTCTATCACTTTTCCATAATCTTTTTTGTGAAGGTAAATTAATGTTAAATAAGCATTTAACTGAACCCTTTTCCATAATGAAGTAGTAACTTCAAAATATTCATTTGCCTTGAGAAAATAGGTTTCCGCTTGATCATAATCTTTTTTTGCATACAGTGTAATTCCCATATCAACATAAAAAATAGCCAAGCTCGTCACCAAATTATTTCCTTCACACAAATTGATGGCTTTTTGTTGCAGTTTGATAGACTGCTCATAGTTAGACCGCAAACGCTGGATTTCTGCTAGATAATCATACGCGGCAGCAATATTGCTGTTATACTTTTCGTCAAAACGGTTGGCAATATTAAAAATTGTAATCGATTCTTGGATGTACGATTCTGCTTGATCCAAATCACCGATCATCAGATGATACAAACCTTTCAATCGCAATAAAATACCGATAGATTCGTTGTTATTGGCAGTAATTGCTACATCCATTGCCAAATCGATATAATGTGCCATGTCCGTCGCATTATCAGTTTGAATATAGTAATAAATCATTTGGCGATACCCTCGCAATAAATAGGTTGTTAGATGAAAGTCTTTCGCTTTTACGATTACTCGCTGAATATTTTCAATTCCTCGATTATAGTCCCCGGAATTGATGAAAAAGCGACCTTCTAGATAAAGAAATCTGACGAGCAACAACTGATAAGTACTATCTTCTGCATACTGTCCTTCAATTTCTTTAAGTCTTGCACCTATCTCTTTGAATTTTTCTAATTCATTTGGGTCTTCTCTTCTGACCGATTCACGTGATGCCAAATGTTCTTGATGATAGATTGGAAAGAGTTCATGTTGAATACGTAAAAATAATTGATGATGAGAAAGTTCATAATCTAAGGACTTAAGTTCTTGATGCGCCTGACGATAGTGATACCCGATTGCTGCCAATAATTCGCTATCGTTTTTTGCTTCATTTAACTTTTGCTCTAATAAAACAGCAATTTTTTCATGTATCACACGTAATTTCATATCTGATTGTTTTGCATAAATAAATTGTTTCATCTTATTATGTTTAAAACTAAAGCATACTTCATCGAGATAAATATTCTCATTGATCAATCCTTGCTTGATTAAATTATCGAGCGCTTTATAAACCTCTGCTTTTTGACCATCGACTAACTCAATTAGTACACTCATAAATGCTAATTTCTGAAAGAAAGAAATCAAGTCAATCAATTCCACTTCTACAGGCAATAAGTTTACAAACTGTAGACTAAGCTTATCCTTTATGTTTTGCGTTAATCTTTCCAATGTGTTGCTCTCTTCCAATTGATTTAAGTACTCACTAATGTACAGAGGAACACCTTCTGATTCTCTCATAATAAAATCTATTGTAGATGTTTGGAACGTATGATTAGGCAATTGTTTCTCACAAAAAGCCCTGACCTCAAAATCTTGAAATGGAAGTAATTTCAATGTGATAATTTTTTCATAGCGGCGAACGCTTACGATAAAGTCTTGTATTTCCTTGCGAAAGCTTGATTGCAATGTCATGATAAAAATGATATCCCGATGGGGGTTATGCAGAATTAAACTCGTTAATAGCCTAATACTGGTTCGATCCATCCATTGTAAGTTTTCAATAAAAATGACAACAGGAGTTATTTTCCCCAACTGTTGCAAAGCTTCCGATATGCATTGTGCCAAAAAATTTAACTCAACAGAATCAATGGACCGAAGTACGCGTTGTGCTATTAAATCATTAAAAAATGGAAATTGTTGACTAAATGTTTGTTGCCATTGACTAACTTCAGCTAGCTTTTCTCTTTGCAATAAATGGATGATCTGTTGCAGTAGTTCACGCCATGGACGCAAGCAATGCTCTTGTTCCGTTTTATAACAAGTCACTTTGAATAGCTCATAAGGATATTGAATATTTTCTATGACTAATTGACACAGTGAAGACTTTCCCACACCTAAATCTCCGGTAACTAAGACCGATTGAAATGGCTTTTTTTGTTTTAAATTCGCCAAATTCAACTCCAAGCGCTCCACTTCAGTCGGTCATTTTTTGCGGACAGTTCAATACATGCCCTTCGGTTCCTCTCCCTACTCCTGCGTTTGCTCTCGTTTGATTTCTCCCTCTGTATCCTCTTAGCACAAGCGGGACAATACTTTGATATTCCAGAGCTGGGGACGTATTCAACACCGCACACCGTACAATTTTTAGGCTTTAACGCCGTCCACCGCTTTGTGGGTGTGATATGTAATTCACCGACAAAGCCGATGAATTTATAGTAAATCTTGATTTCCTGCCTTACTGTCCCGTCCGCAAGTTTCTCACGTTCCGAAACAAGTATCTTGTCTATGAGTGCGTTTATGATGGTTGCGTCCAACTCTTTCAGCCCCTGATAGTTGCGGATTAGGGATAGAAAGTCCCTCACGCCCTGCGATTTCTCATAGCTGTCATTGAGCGTTTCCGTTACCTCTTTCAGCCGTGCTTCAATTTCAAGCTGCTCTTTCTGGTATTTCCCCGACATCATCTCAAAATTCCGCTCCGTGATACGCTCCATTACCTTGTCCTCATAGAGAGAGGAAAACAGCCTGTCAAGCTCCGCAAGGCGTTTGTTCAGCTTCTTCTTTTCTTTCTCTAATGATTTCGCCCTGCTCTGGTCTGTTTCCGTGAGCCGCCTTTCTATGGCTCTGACCGCCTTTTCATCATTGACCGCCATATCCGCAAAGCGGTTGATGTCGGCAAGGACGGCATTGAATAAGTCCCTCGCTTCAATGCTGTGTGCGGTACACATAACATTGCCATATCTGCCATAATTATTGCAGGTGTATTGTACGCAGTCGATGATGTCGGGGCGTTTCCTCCTGTTGGCACTCGCCGCCCGCATCGCATAGCCGCAGTCCGCACACTTGATAACGCCCGAAAAGATATTCTCAAATCCCCCTGCGTTCTGCTCCCGCCTGCGGCTCGTCATAAGCTGCTGTACGGTGTCAAATTCCTCCTGCGTGACTATCCCCTCATGGGTGTCTGGTATCACTTCCCATTCTTCGGGCAGCTTAGAGGGGCGTTTCTTGCTTTTCATGTTGGCTGCAATCCGCTTGTAGCCTGCAAGGTTGCCCGCATATATCGGGCTTCTTAAAATGCCCCTCACGCTGTTCTCGCTCCAAATATAACGGTTTTCCTCGTTATCCTCAAAGTACCGCTCATAGCCTGTTGCCCCTTGCTCCACCGCATAAGCGGCAGGGCGTAGGATATGCTGTTTGTTGATGTGCTTGCGGATTTTGGCGATGCCGTTGCCCGCTAACGCAAGGTCGAATATCTCCCTTACCACATGGGCAACTTTGTCATCTATCAGCAGATGGTTGTGGTCGGCAGGGTCTTTGACATAGCCATAAGGGGCTGTTGTTCCCATGAATTTCCCCTGCTGAAACCTCGCACGGTACGCCGATTTTATCTTGACTGACACATCGGCAGAATACATTTCGTTTAGGATGTTGCGGAAAGGCGTGATGTCCATAGCGGATTTGTTTAAGGTGTCCACGCCGTCATTGACCGCTATATACCTCACGTTATGCTCTGGGAAAAAGACTTCCAGATATAACCCACAATCAAGATAGTTCCTCCCCAGACGGGATAAATCTTTTGTAATCACGCAGTTTATCAGCCCGTTTTCAATGTCCTTAATCATATTCTGGAAACTTGGTCTTTGGAAATTTGTTCCAGAGTAGCCATCGTCAACATACGTTTTTGCTAAATGCCATCCCTGCCTTTTCACATAATCCGTGAGGATGGATTTTTGTGTCGCAATGCTCGCACTCTCGTTATCCGTGCCATCGTCCTTTGATAAGCGGCAGTAAATGCCGACTTCATAAATCTTGTTCTCCGTTCTTATTCCTGCCATACTGTAAAACCTCCATATCTGTCCTAACGTTTTCATGTTCCATTGCGTACATTCTAAGCGGACAGCCCCTCATTGTCGAAGGTGTCGCCCTCGGCAATCTTCTTCCGAATATCCTCGGAGATAATCGGGACAAACGCTTCTGCAACGGTCTGTGTGCCGATATATTCTCGACTGATAATCATTTGTACTTGCCCTTTTGGCACAATACGCTTTCTTCTTCCAGTTGTTTTCCTATCCTCGCCCATACTTAAATCTTCCTTTCCAGACAGGGCAGGAGAACGTCTGGAAACGCCCCGCCCTGTCAATCAGATACCATCAATCCCCGCTGTTTACTTCTTTCTGTAATGCTTCAAGGAGTGCCGCTGCTTCATCAGCGTTCAACGTGATACCCTTTCCGCACTTCTCACGGTTCGGGGAAAAGCTGCGGATGTCATATTTCGGCTCTCTCCCGTTCCATGAAATAAGATTGATTTCCTTTGTGTAGCCGCTGTCACTCGCAGACAATACGGCGATTTCCTTTACAATCTCATACTGGATTTCTTTCATTCCTTACCTCATTCTCCTTAAAATTCTGTCTTTCTTCTGTTCCAAATTCCTGCATTTACTTCCCGAAAAAAGAAGGTTAGCGGCTGTCCCTGCTCCGTTTTCTCTGCAACTCACGTTCCAGAAGTCGGATGATGGTTTCCTCCATCTGCTTCGGCGTTGTGTCCTTCGGAAAGTATTTTTTCAGTTTGCTTGTGTTGATTTTCAAGGTTTCTTTCTGGTTTCCCTTTTCCTCCGTCATAATGGAAAATATCATATCCATGTCAAGCTGCCCGCTCTGGCTCATGCTTTTCATCCGCTGTGCCTGTGAGAGTGAGGGCGTTGCTTCTTCGCTCTCCATCGTGGCAAAGAGATTTTCCTGCTCGTCTTTCTTCAAAAAGGACAGTTCCACCGCAGGTGTGAGGGCGATTTTCCCCTCGTCCACCATCTGCAAAATCGGCGGTATCAGTTCCGTCAGGCGGATAAAACGCTGGACGGTCATCCTGCCCACGCCGAAGCCCTGTGCCACTTTGTCGTCCGTCCGCAACTTCGTCACAACTTGTGACGAGGTTAAGTCTGTGCGGAAACCCTGCCGCTTCATGGCTTCGGATTTCATCCTGTAGGCAAACGCCCGCTCCGATGGCAGGATATTTTCACGCTGTAAATTACTGTCTACAAGGGTGATGATGGCTCGGTCACGGTCTAAGGGCAGGACAAATGCAGGCACGGTATTTATACCTGCAAGTTCGGACGCACGGACACGCCGCTGCCCCGCAATCACTTCATAACCGTTCCCGTCCTCTTTCGGGCGTGTGATTATCGGCGTGACAATGCCAAATTCCTTGATGCTTTCCGCTAACTCTGACAGCGTTTCATCCTCCACAACATGAAACGGATTGTCGGGAAACGGGTATAAATCTTTGGTCTTTAACACCTTAAAATCCTGTTTCTTCATTCACTTTTTACCTTTCTCTTGATTTGTTTCTGCCTGTTCTCTGTAATTCTTCCAACACTTCTGGCGGTATCTTTGAGAGCAGCCGCCCCATCTGCTCGTTGGTTCTCTGCAATTCAAATATCCTCTGGTTGGCTTTCTGCACCTTTAATTCCTGCTCGTACTTTTCATCACGCATACGCCCTGCATAGTCGGCTTCCTGCCCGATTTGCTCCTTTAAGCTGTCGATATACGCCTGCTGTCTGCCGATTTCCTTAGAGAATTTCTCCACTTCGGGCAGCCATGCGGCAACCAGTTCCAGAGCCTTGTCACGCTTTTTCCCTGCGTTAAAGGCGTTGATGTCGGACAGGGCAGACACGATTTCCCCATACTGCTTATCAAGCCTGCCGCCCAACTTATAGAGCCATGTGGGGACGTGTTTCCGCTTGGTTTCCATCGAAGATTGACCTCTCTCAAGCTGATTCCAACGTGAGGACATCCGCTCATGGTAGGCGGTCTGCCACTCCGACAGGCTCTTTTGATTGCCTAAAATTGTTTTGGCGGACAGCTTATTGTCTGGTGTAATCGGCACAAAGCAGAGGTGCATATGGGGCGTTCTCTCGTCCATGTGGACGACTGCGGAGAGGATATTCTGCTCCCCGACACGCTCCGAAATGAAATCCAGAGCCATCGTAAAATACGCTTTCTGTTCTTCGGGCGGTAACTGGTTCATAAATTCTGGTGAAGCCGTGATGAGCGTTTCCACCATCATCACGCTGTCTTTCCTTGTCCTGCACCCTGCTTCGGCTACCTTTCGGTTAATCTCTTTCTTATAGGTGTACTTTGGCGGTGCGACAAGATGATAGTTATTTTTAGAGCGTTCCATGTCGATATCTGGGTTGCTTTTGTAGGCTTCTTTCTTCCGCTCGTTGTGGCGTTCGCAAGCCGCAACGCCGCCCGCTTTGCGTTTCTGGAAACGCAGGATTGCATAGGGCATAATCCATCATCTTCCTTTCTTCGGCGGGTAACTGCCCTTTGGGTGACAGCGGTGACGGTGGTGACGGCAGTTTTGGGATGCCCCCTGCCGATTGCCGTAACTGTCACCCTTATCCCCTGCATGACGGTCATGACGATGGTGACGGTGTTTTTGGGATACTCCCTCGCAAGAGCTGTAACCGTCATGCCGCCGTTCTTTTATCCGAAGCCGCAAGGCGTAGGATAGCAGGGCGTAAGACCTGCCATAAGGGAGTCCAGAGGGAACGTCTGGCACACGGCTCTTTGCAGGGCAAAGTGTAGTGTGTTACACCCTGTAAACGCAGTCGGAAAAATCGGAGAGATTTTTCTGACCGCAGGGGTGATTTTACACGCCCGAAAAGGGCGGGTGAATCCCACGCCTGCATTTTGCGTTTGCGGGGTGTTCTCCCGTAGGGATGACAGCGGCAGGGTATCCTAAAATCACTGTCACTGCCGTCACCGCTGTCACCCGCAGGGCAGAGCCGCCAACTTTACATGGCTTTAAGCGTCAATGACAGTAACAGGGGGTATCCCAATATCGCTGTCACCGCTGTCACCCGCCCTCCTTGCAAGGGCAATCTGCCTGCCGTCTTTCCTGCGGCTGTACTGGTAGCAGATACGGTTCTCGCTTAAAAATGTGGTGTGATATTCATTCAGCCATTTCGTAATCACCGTGGGTATGGTTTCCGTTTCCCCCATAGCGGCTAACAGCTCCGTTGCCGTGCCTGCCCATTCTTCCTTATCCCTCATAAAATCCACCAACCGAAAAAGGACATCTGGTATCGTTTCTTTCGCAAGCTGCTCCTGCGTTTTCCTCTCCACAAGTTCCCAACTGCAATCACGGAAACGGAGCGTGTATTCCTGATAGGGCGTGTCCCTGCCCGTTACATACAGCTTGGCGGTGTCAGATGCCCGTTTCTCCTTTTCCAGAACAAAGGTAGCGTCCGCACTCCCCGTTAAGCCTGTCGTCCCAGACACCTTGTTGAACACATCGCTGTCATTCTGCTTTCGGATGTGGTGTACGACAATGACCGCCAGAGAGTGCCTGTCGGCAAAATCTTTGATTAGGGAGATGTCCCCATAGTCGCTTGCATAGGCGTTGTCTTTTGAAGCTGTACGGACTTTCTGCAAGGTATCAATGACAATGAGCCTGCTGTCTGGATAGTCTTTCAGATAATCCTCAAGCTGCACGATAAGACCGTCTGACAGCTTGCAGCTTGCCACGGCAAAATGAAGCCGCCCGCTCGCTTCGTCCGTCAAACGGAACAGCCTGTCCTGTATGCGGCAGAACGTGTCCTCAAGGCAGAGGTAAAGCACATCGCCCTCCATTGTCGTCATGTCCCATAAGGGGATTCCCTGCGACACGCATAAGCACAGCTTCAGCATGAGCCAGCTCTTGCCTATCTTCTGTGAGCCGCAGAACAGCGACAAGCCTGTGGGGATAAGGCTGTCCACCACAAAGGACGGCTTCTCAAGCGGCTCATAAAGGAGCGTTTCGGCGTTGACTGTCTGTAACTTCTGCATGGGTTTCCTCCTTTCGGGCAGTTATCTTGTTTTTGTTGCACATAGGCGTTGACCTCCTTAAAAATAGATTTACTCCCACGAAAAAAGTGAGAGTATGTAATACCGCCAATCCCACACAAATAAAAAACAGATTTCTTTTTCGGGCGGTGTCGGTCATGGTTGGAGATATTTCCTCATTTCCGCTTTTACTTTCTTCTTTGCAACAGCAACGGATTTCTGTATTGCAGAAGCGGTGCAATGCTCCATAGCGGCGATTTGGTAAAAATTGAACTCATACTCGTAGTAGAGCAGGAAACGTCGCCTTTGTATCTCTGGCAGTCTGTCAACCGCCTTACAGAGCAGTTCCGCCCGTTCTGCTTCAATCATTTGTTCCTCAATGCTCTTAGGCAGCTTTAACGCCCGCCTGTTCAGCGTTTCGTCCCATACTTCCGAAAACTCCCTGTGCCGCTCGTCCCATTGGAGAAGATTCCTGTTCCTGCGTTCCATCTGCCGAAATTCAAAGAATAACTGCTCGGATACTTCCAGTTCGTGGTGTTCCCCCTGCCCGTCCTTAAAACTGATAAAATACCTTATACCGCTTTCCGTGGATTCCTCCCGAAGCGTGTACGCCTTAGCTTTATATGCCATCCCGTTTTCCTCCTGCCAAAAATAAGCGGGGAGATTCCACTCCCCACCCAGTAGCCCGCAGAATAATGGGATGTATTAGACGCTTACAAAATTTTCCGAAGCTTCTTCCGCAGATGGTCTAACCTCGCATAGATGGCACCAGTCGTCAAATGCACAAGTGGGGCAATCTCCTTTGTGGAATACCCCTGCATTTTCAGCAGGACGATTTTCAAGGTACGCCCGTCCACCGTGACTAATACTTGATAGAGATTTTCGCTCTCAATCTCGTCCAGTAACTCCGCAACTGTATTCACCTCCGCTTGCCGCTCCCTGTCTGCCATGTCCTCAAGGTATTCCGCAACGTCATTCGTCCATCGGTAAAACCGCCTGTTGGAATTGAAGTCTGCCCTGTCCGCTATGCGTATCTGCTCAATGGTCACTTCATCAACGCCGCACTCACGCAGCAGCTTTTCCTCCGCTTCTTTCCAGATACGCCATTTCCTGTCCTCCCGTCCGTGGTTGTATGCCATTCTTTCTTCCTCCAATCAGAATTGATTGAGAGGGCAGAGAAAAGCCCCCTCATTTTCCCAAAGGAAAAAACAAGGGGGCTGAACGCCTTAAATTTTAATTTTCTATTATCTTTCTTAGTTTTCTTAGGATTCTGGCTTTGCGTTTGTTCACAACGCTCTGGGTTATGCCTAACCTCGCCCCGACTTCACGCTCGGAAAGTCCGTCAAAAAAGATTGCCTGTATCAACTCCTGCTCACTATCCGACAACAAAGGCAGGGCGGCTTTCAGCCTGTCCACCATAACAGCATTGACAACGGTTTCCGCAATGTCCGCCGCTTCATCAGCGATAAAGTCCAGAGGATTCCCCTCGCTGTCCGTAAATCCGTCCAGAGATAGCAGGCTGTTCCTCGCATCTAATTTTTGCAGGTAACGCCACCGCTCCCTGTCACGGTAGAAGTCCGCATATTGCTCCCTTACGACTTCAAGCAGACAACCTTGGACGGGGATAAACAGCTTGTCCATATATCCCTTGTCGGCTTGCCTGCGGCGGCAGAAATCCGTATAGGACAGTTCCACATAGCCGCCGCTTTCTTTGATATATACTTTTCTTGGTGCGTATTTCACCGCTAATACCTCCAATCTGAATTTTTGAAATGTAAAAATCCAGATGGAGAGGCGGGGAGCGGCAACGCACACCAGAAACAGCCCTGCGGCACTTTCCAACAAAAAACGACAAAAGAAAAACCGCAAAGGCTCTGTGACCTTCACGGTTATGGGAAATACAAATTCTGTTGTATGGAGATTGTACTTCCACTTTCAAGGTGAGAAGTACCGCTGCACTGGCAGAAATTTTTTTAACTGGTTTCCTGCCATTCTCTGATATGCTATGTATTGATAAATTTTACTTCGTATGAGCAGATGAATAACCGCCCGAAAAAAGAACATAAAAAAATCCCTCCAAATTTAAAAACAAATTCAGAGGGTAATTTAGGGTATAACAAAATAACCCACCCGAATATCGTTTTTTTTATTTGGTGAGTTTGTTCTTTCAAATACGAAACAAAAAGAGCCGATGA
The DNA here is from genome assembly GCF_005843965.1 of Enterococcus sp. M190262. Lineage (NCBI taxonomy): Bacteria > Bacillati > Bacillota > Bacilli > Lactobacillales > Enterococcaceae > Enterococcus > Enterococcus sp. M190262. The sequence goes on from NZ_CP040461.1 coordinate 133,225, forward strand.
TTCGTGAATTGTTCCACAATTTCATCGGCTCTGCGTCTTAAGCGTCTGGCTCTTTGATGACAGTTATCTTCAAGTTGTCAACTTTAATCAAGCTTTCTTGTCTGCATTTTGGACAATAAAGGGGATAATTCTCCAAAACAGTGTCCTTCCTAATTTTATTACGGGTTTTGCTCCCACAAACAGGACACAATATCCATTCGCATTTCATCATAATTAGTCTCTAATCCTTTCAAATCTCATTTTATATGACTTTTGCAAGCTGTTAAGCTAACTTGTGGAACATATGCCGAACCTTATCTATACGGCTATTCGGGCGGCGGGGTTGGCAAATAAATTTACCAATAGCTGGCTGGTATCCTTTTAACTCTGTCAAGCAGACTCCCTGCCCATTTGTGAAATAAGTTAAATCGTTCCTGTATTCTTGAATACATCTGGCAGGGATTTCTCCTTTCAGAATGACCTCGTCATTCTTTACCTGAGTACTTACAATATCTGCACAATACCTTGGGGCATCATGATACGCCCGTGAGAGATATTCCTGCGGTGCATAAATTTCAAAGTGGAGATATGGCTCTAATAGTTCTGTCCCTGCTTTTTTTAAAGCCTGCTCCAATACGATAGGGGAAAGCAGCCGAAAGTCTGCGGGGGTACTTACAGGACTATAATACAATCCATATTCAAAACAGATTTTACAGTCTGTCACTTTCCATCCATACAGCCCCTGCTCGCAGCCATAAAGAACCCCCTCCATAACCGCATTTTGGAACGATTGGTTTAAATATCCAAGTGAAACTCTGCTTTCATACTGCACTCCGCTTCCAATAGGGAGCGGCTCTATGGACAACCCGACAGAAGCCCAGAAAGGATTTGGCGGGACTTCTATGTGGATGGTATATTCTGCTTTTCTAAGCGGTCTTTCCATATATATAACAGTAGGCTCTTTTATTTCTGCCTCCACATGGTATTTTTCCTCAAGGATGGCACAAATGACTTCCATCTGCACATTCCCCAAAAAAGAAAGTATAATCTCATGCGTTGTAGTATCCACATAATATTTTAAAAGAGGGTCGCCATCTGAAATTTCTGTAAGTGCCCCAAGCAATATTTCCCGCTGTTCAGATTTCTTTACTGCAATCGTTGTTTGGAGCATAGGGAGAGGATTTTCAATAAATTTTCTCTGCGGCAACAGCATTTCGTTCCCCAAAATACTGTTTAGCTGCAAAACATCATTTGGTAAAATTACAATATCACCAGAGCAGGCTGTATCGGATGAATATAATTCACCGTTTGTCGGAACACACATCTCTGTGATTTTTATTTTCTCTTTTTCAGATATTTTAATAACATCCCTCAAATGCAATGTTCCGCTATATATACGCACATAAACAAAACGCCGCCTTTTCTCTGAATATTCAATCTTAAAAACCTGCCCGCATAGTTCAGATTGACCTTCAGGCGTTGATGAATAAAACTTACTGGCAATCACTTCTATAAGCTGCCGAATCCCCAGATTGTTTTTAGCACTTCCGTGATAAACGGGAAATAACGTTCCGTTTTGGAATCTCCTGTTTTCTTCCTGTTCCAGTTCTGACATTTTAAACGGTTTCCCTGACATATATTTCTCTAATAGTTCATCGTTTCCCATAATTACCGCATCCCACTGTTCCATATCGTCATTGTCCGTTACATTTATATGGGGATGCTGCCCAACCTTTTGCTTCACTATAATTTCCGAAGAAAGCTTTGCTTTCATTTCTTGATATACCATTGGCAAATCAATCCCCTCTTGGTCAATTTTATTGATGAAAAAAATTGTCGGAATCTTCATTGTCTGTAGTGCATGAAACAGTATACGGGTCTGTGCCTGTATGCCATCCTTTGCAGAAACTAATAATACTGCTCCGTCTAATACGGATAAAGAACGGTATACTTCCGCCAAAAAATCCATATGGCCTGGCGTATCTATAATGTTGACTTTTACATCCTCCCACTGAAAAGATGTCACTGCTGTCTGGATAGTGATTCCCCTTTGACGCTCCAAATTCATTGTATCTGTCCTTGTTGTGCCTTTATCTACGCTCCCTGGTTCTGCAATTGCACCACTGGTATACAATAAACTCTCCGTTAATGTTGTCTTTCCTGCGTCAACGTGAGCCAGAATGCCTAAGTTAATTATTTTCATGTGATTTTCCTCCTATCAACACCCAAAAAAGGGCATAAAAATACCCAGTGATAAATACTCCTATCACTGGGTAAATAACTCCAATAGCCCCAAAACACTTATATGTTTTCGGGCATATAAAATTACATGATAAAAGTATTCTTAAACTGGGTACAAAAAACTAAGCCCCATATTAAAAGTGAAACGGGACTGCTACTTTTTGTTCCCACTATCAAATTGACAGTTTATTTAAGAATACCTTGCCGCATATTTATTAACTCCTTGTATAATACTGAATCTAATTATATTCCTTAACCCTTTATTTGTCAAGCTGACAAACTAAAGCAGAAAAAGCGGCAGGATTTCCCCCTGCCACTAATCATCTGTTTATGCAAAAATAATTTCCTTTTCCACAATCTCCCTCGCACAAGCCCTTATGTTATTGAGGCATCCTGTCCATTCTAAGGCGTTTTCTGCCTTTAGCTGTTCCGTTATGCCCTGTGCCTGTTTCATACCCTCTATGAGCCTTTCAAAGCGTTCCTGTGCCTGTCTGTCAATGTCGGCAAGGTAAGCGTTAAGTCTGCCGCTTGTAAGAAGATTGGTGTATGTAACTTTGCAGTGATGCTTCAGATAATCCAAATGCCGCTGTCCCCAGATGCCTATCGGCTGTTCTTCTTCGGCGGGTACAGTTAAGCACGGTATTAAATAATCGCCTTGCCTTTCGTATTTGCCGCCCATTTCCTCAAAAATTGTCTTTGCCATTGTCTGTTACCTCCACATTCTTTTTTATTTTGAATGTCCGCAAAATCCGTCCTACATCATTGGATCGACCATAAAAGTGATTCGCGCGTTTTTTTTGACTTACTCGCTGTTTTTGATTGGCAATCTGTAATGTTCTTTGATAGAGCTGTTTTGTTTCTTCACTTGGTTCAATTCCTAATTCATCTCTAAGTGTCTCTGCCAATTCATAATAGGTTTCAATTGCTTTCCCATTGCGATGATTTTCAATATAAAATTGCATCAATAATTGATAATTGCGCTCATCAAATTCATCAATTGCAATTAATTTTCTGATATTTTTTTCTACATCGGCTACGGCATGAAATGAAATGTCTTCTGCAACCTTTTGATAGCAGCATTCTATAAATTGATGTTCATAGAGATTACGCATCTTAGTCAACCATGCATCAAACAGATCGGAATCTTTCAAATAAAATCCTTTTAAAAATTCATCCCGATAGTCTTCCAGATGAGCATAAGCATCCTTTTCAAAACGATACGTATCACTCTCAATGATTAAATCAGAATTAAACGTCAAAATAGATTTATTCGGTGAAACAATAAATTCCCCTCCCAACGAGCGATTTGCTTGATAAATTGTATTTCGCAAATTCTTCTTGGCACTTTTTTCATCTTTACTAGGCCATAAAATACCTGCTATTTCATCCCGACTAATTTGTTTGTTGATCACCATGTAATACAGCAAAGCATTGATTTTTGAAAAAGAAAAAATTTTTATGTTCCCATCCACTTTTATTGTTGGTGTTCCTAATAATTTAAACGACAATGTATGCTCCATCACTGCTCCTTCTTTCAGTTTTACTAATCTTTATTTTAAAACAACCAACCTAATAAAGATACCGCTTACAACACTGTCCATTATAACCTTCTAAACCTTCTAAACCTTTTATAAGAAAAACTCTCTAACTCTATCACTAGAATTGGAGAGTTCTCTGCAAAAAGATTTCTAACTATGCTGACGTTGCGAGACGACAAGATCTCCAGCCTTATATACATGTGTAACCAAATTAGTTGCAAAAAAATACAATGGAAAATCGATATTCGGTGCATCAAAAATAGTAATATCTGCCGATTTTCCTTTGTCTAGGCTTCCTACGCTCTTTGATCGACAAATAGAATACGCAGCATTAATCGTAACCGCATTAAAGACTTGAATTGGAGTAAGCTTTTGCATGAAGCAACCTAACTGCATAATAAACTGTAAATTTGCTGTTGGACAACTTCCAGGGTTACTATCTGTCGTTAATGTAATTGCCATACCCTTGTCGATCATTTTTCTTGCTGGTGCATACGTGTTTTCCATTAAGCTAAAGGTGGTTCCAGGCAGCAAATTCCCGATAACTTTGGCTTCGCTCAACTTTCTGATTCCTTCGTCAGTTATCATCATTAAGTGTTCAGCACTAACTGCACCTAACTGTGCAGCAATATCTACTCCCCCAATCGATGCAATTTCATCCGCGTGTATACGTAATTTAAATCCCATTTCTTTTGCGGCTTTTAACAATCGATAAGATTCTTCGGCAGAGAAAACCCCTTCTTCACAAAACACATCACAAAATTCTGCTAGTTTTTCTGCTTTTACTTTTGGGAGCATTTCATCAATGATTAAATCAATAAACTCATTAGAACGTCCCTGATACTCTGCTGGAATCGCATGAGCTCCCATAAAAGTAGAAACAATATCGATTGCATGCTCGTTATTCAATTTTTTTGCAACTTCCAATTGTTTTTTTTCTGTTTCCCAATTCAATCCATAGCCGCTTTTAGCCTCTACTGTTGTCACACCATGCATCAGCATTTTATCCAGCAGATCTGCGGATTTATTATACAGCGTGTCAAATGAAGCTTGTCTAGTCGCATTCATTGTACTTAAAATCCCACCACCATCAGCTAAAATCTCTAAGTAAGGCACACCATTTAATTTCTTGGCAAACTCATGCTCTCGGCTACCACCATATACGAGGTGTGTGTGACAATCAATTAATCCAGGTGTCGCTAGTTTCCCTGTGTAATCAATAATTTCCGTATGTTTATCAACCAAATCATTGTTTGGCTGTCCTTCCCCTACGTGCAAAATCTTTCCATCCTTGATAGCGATATAGCCTCCGTTGATGATTATCGCTTCACTCATCTGCTTTCCTCTCAATGGTGCACCCTGATCAATCGGACAAAAAATTTGACTAAAATTGTTTAAAATTTTTTCTGCTTTCATTATTCTTACTCCTCTACAAATTATTCATATTCTGAGTATAAAAAATCATAGTCTAACAGAAGTCAAACGACGCATCTCAACCATTCATAAAATTGGAATAAAATTATTTGTGCGGATAGACGTTTCGTTGACACCGCTTACATATACTGAGAATCGTAAGCCGATTAAGAATATTTTATTCATTCACCATTATTATACACTTGAGGAGGAAATATTAATGATTCAATTACAAGACATCGAACAAGCGATGACAGTTAAGTTAGATGACTTTTTACCTGAAAAAACTATTTTTCAAGAAGGCATTCGCCGCGCACCTGATCGCGGATTCCGTTTAACAAAAGACCAGACAGAACTCGCATTAAAAAATGCATTGCGTTACATTCATCCAAAATATCATGAAATCGTGATTCCAGAATTTATAGAAGAGTTAAAGACACGTGGGCGTATTTACGGTTATCGGTGGTATCCTAAGGAAAGAATCTATGGCAAACCAATTGATGCATATAAAGGTAAATGTACTGCCGCAAAAGCAATGCAGGTAATGATTGATAATAACCTTGATTTTGCTGTGGCGCTTTATCCCTACGAACTTGTAACTTATGGAGAAACTGGTCAGGTTTGTTCCAACTGGATGCAGTATCACTTGATTAAAAAATATCTCGAAATCATGACAGAGGAACAAACATTGGTGATTGAATCAGGTCACCCTTTGGGCCTTTTCAAATCAAAAAAAGACGCTCCCCGTGTGATTATCACGAATGGATTATTAGTTGGGGAATACGATAATATTGATGACTGGGAAATTGCCGAAGAAATGGGAGTAACCAATTATGGACAAATGACCGCTGGCGGCTGGATGTACATTGGTCCTCAAGGAATCGTTCATGGCACGTTTAATACCCTTTTGAATGCTGGTCGTTTGAAACTTGGAATTAAAGATGATGGCGATTTAGCTGGAAAACTGTTTGTTTCCTCTGGACTTGGTGGGATGTCTGGCGCTCAGGGTAAGGCTGGAGAAATCGCCAATGCAGTGGCAATTATTGCTGAAGTGGATAAGTCACGAATCGATACAAGATTAGAACAAGGATGGATTTCTAATCTTGCGGAAACTCCAGAAGAAGCAATAAACATTGCTACAAGCTATCTAAATAAAAATGAAAAGACTTCAATTGCCTATCACGGCAATATTGTCGATTTATTGGAATACATTGACCAAAATGATGTACCAGTTGATTTACTATCTGATCAAACCTCTTGTCATAATGTGTACAATGGAGGATACTGCCCTGCTGGCATTACGTTTGAAGAAAGAACAAAACTATTAGCCACAAATAGTGAAAAATTCCATCAGCTAGTGGATGAAACATTGAAACGCCATTACCATGTAATCAAGTCGCTTGTTGCAAAAGGCACCTATTTCTTTGACTATGGTAACTCTTTCATGAAAGCAATCTATGATTCTGGCATTAAAGAAATCTCAAAAAATGGGATTGATGATAAGGATGGCTTCATTTGGCCATCTTATGTTGAAGATATCATGGGACCAATGCTTTTCGATTATGGCTACGGTCCATTTCGTTGGGTGTGCTTAAGCGGTAAACACGAAGACTTGGTCGCAACAGATCATGCTGCAATGGAAGTGATTGATCCGACTCGCCGTTATCAAGACCGAGACAATTACAACTGGATTCGTGATGCAGAAAAAAATCAATTAGTCGTTGGTACACAAGCTCGAATCTTATACCAAGACTGTATGGGGCGAGTGAATATTGCACTTAAATTTAATGAATTGGTTCGAGAAGGTAAAATTGGTCCTGTTATGCTAGGACGTGATCACCATGATGTTTCTGGAACAGATTCTCCATTTCGTGAAACATCAAATATTAAAGATGGAAGTAATGTTTGTGCCGATATGGCTACACAATGCTACGCCGGAAATGCTGCTAGGGGGATGTCTTTGATTGCACTGCATAACGGTGGTGGTGTCGGAATTGGCAAATCAATCAATGGCGGTTTTGGACTTGTACTAGATGGTTCAGAACAAGTGGACGAGATCATCAAGTCAGCGATTGCCTGGGATACGATGGGCGGAGTGGCACGTAGAAGCTGGGCTCGGAATGATCACGCAATTGAAACGTCCATTGAATATAACAAAATGAATCAAGGGACTGATCATATCACTATCCCTTATCTTGCAGAACAAAGCAGCATCGATGCCGCAATCAATGCGCTTTTTGATTAAATCAAACACGGATTATTTTTTCCCAGGAACTGTGATATAAGTACTTTTTAATAAACTAAACATCTGAACTGCATGATACTATTTACGGTGAAGTCGGTCTTCAGCACAATCTTAAGAGAAAGACAGTTCATCATTATAGAGAACGGATACCTTTTGGCTAGTTTATACTTCTGTCACACTTCCTTTTTTAAGTGATCTACTGAAAGGAAGCGAACCATGTACGCACCAGAAGAAATTGTTGAAATAGCAATCAAAAACGGGGCAAACAAAACAAAAAAAACACTAATAGCAAAATGTTTGTTAGGCTTTATTGGCGGTGCTATGATTTCTTTGGGATATTTAGCTTATATCCGAGTATCCGCCCCCATACCATCAAACTTTTCCGGATTAGGGACATTGTTAGGATCAGCAATTTTTCCTATTGGATTAATCGTCATTTTACTAGCTGGCGGGGAATTAATCACTGGAAACATGATGGCTGTAACAATTGCCTTTTACGATCACCGGATTTCTTATCAGAAGCTTGTAGGCAACTGGGTATTGATTACAATTACAAACATGATTGGAGCAATTTTTGTTGCCTATTTTTTTGGTTACTTTGTTGGACTGACGCATACTGATGTCTTTAGAGAACAGGTCATAAAAATAGCGCAGCACAAGCTAAACACTTCTTTTTCACAAGCCTTCATTTCCGGTATTGGCTGTAACTGGTTTGTTGGACTCGCATTGTGGTTATGCTACGGTGCAAAAGATGCGGCAGGAAAGATTCTATCTATCTGGTTTCCAGTCATGATTTTCGTGGCAATTGGATTCCAGCATAGTGTCGCTAACTGCTTTGTTATTCCCGCAGCAATCTTTGAAGGAGAAGCTACTTGGAAAGCGTTTATTTTAAATTTTATCCCTGTCTATCTAGGAAATATAGTAGGTGGTGCAGTTCTCGTATCTGGATTTTATTATCTTAGTTATTCAGCAAAAAATGCTACTACCAAAGATAACTAGCACAGAATAAAAGAAGATGAACATATGTATCCTCAATACGTATGTTCATCTTCTTTTTAAGACGTATACCTATTCGTTATTCTCCACTATAAAATAGTTCAGCACCTACTTCGCAAATGCATCTTGCCCTCCATACTTATTCTGGTGGATGATCTCACTGATCAAGTACTCGTAGATGGAACGCGGAATCTGTACACCATCTTGCTTTGCTTTCTCAAACTGTAGTTGACTGATCTCGCCTGGATAATAGACCTCTGATTGTCCTTCTACAGGCGGAATTTCATGTAATTCATTTACCATTTGATCCATCTGTTCTTTAAATGCCGAAAGATCCGTAAAGCGTTTGGGATCAATGACTAGAAACATTTGTCCTAGGCGTCTTTTTTCAGTGAGATCGGCATACATAGAAGATACATGTTTCCCGAAAGGCAGTCCTAACAGTGAACCGGCTAAAATATCCACCATCATCATCAAGCCATAGCCCTTGGCGCCAGCGATCGGTAATAATCCTTTAACGGCCGTAGGATCTGTGGTTGGTTGTCCTGTCTCGTCCACTGCCCAATTTTCTGGGATCGGCTGATTTTTGGCTCGGGCATCGAGTATTTTGCCCCACGCTTGAACGGTGGTAGCCATATCAAAAACAATGGGTTCATGTCCCGCTCGTGGCGCAGCAAATGCAATTGGGTTCGTGCCAAAGTAATTGCGGGTACCGCCAAAGGGAACTGCCATTGGATCTGATTGACACATCGCTAATGCGATCAACTCTTCTTCTGCCGCTTTTTTGACATAATAAGCCATGGTACCACTATGACTGGTTTGTTCGACACCGACATAGGCAATTCCAGCTTCTTTGGCAAGATGGATCGCAATCTTCATCGCTTCATTACAGACGTATTGTCCCATGCCATTGTCGCCATGAAAAATCCCTGTAGCAGGGCCGGTTTTCTCAAAAGATAATTTAGGCGCCAATGTGATTCCGCCTTTAGCGATCCGTTCGGCATAATAGTCCATGCGTACAGCACCGTGGGAATGGACACCTGTTGCATCTGCAATAGCTAAATGTTTCGCCGTTTCGCTGGCAGCTTCTTGCGGCAACCCAGCAGCGATCAGTTTTTTCTTCATCAATTCTTCCAATTGAGTAATAGAAAGAGTGACTAGTTCTTCCATCGTGAATCCTCCTTTAACAATAAAGGAGAAGTACCTGATAGTGACAACAGCGACTTCTCCTTTCTCTTATTGATTAAATATCTGATAGTCCAATTCATCCGCAGATTTCGCAATGATCATCGCAGAATAAACGTCTGAATTGACATTCAAAATCGTTCGCAGCATACCGACAAACCATTCTACACCAGCAAAAATCGCGATACTCTCGATTGGGAGTCCTAATTGAGGGACGACAATCGCCAGTGAAACGAGGCCAGCTCCCGGAACAACTGCATTCGCCAAGGACACGAATGTTGCAGTGACAGCCACTGTAATCATTTGGATCAAATCAAAAGGCATTTGATACATCTGGGCAATCGTCATCACTGTGATCGCCATATGCATCGCAGAACCATTACTATTTAAAGACATTCCTAGTGGTAAGACTAGATTTGTGATACGGCTGCTTAATCCCAGCTTATGTTGGGCTTCTTCCATAGCGACCGGTAATGTGATGGCAGACGAGGTAGTCGCTAATGCCATAATGGTCATATTTTTCATATTTTGGATCAAGCGCCATGGATTCACGCGGCAATAGATCATCAAAGCAACAATCCATATGGCAAGAAACGTCAGTGTGGCTAACCCATAGATTAGAAGATACTTTCCTAGAGGTAAAATGATCTGTAACCCCAAAGAACTGATCGTTGAAGCAATCAGCGCAAAGATCCCGATGGGCGCTAAAATCATGACATAGCGGATGATCGTCAGCACGACTTCATTCAAGTCAACAATGATTGTTAATAATTGCGACTGCGGATTCTTTTGCAAAAAACGATTTAAAGCAATCCCAAAAAACAGGGCAAAAACGATGATCTGAATAATCGATCCTTTTGACAAGGCATCGAAAATATTGGTAGGAATAAAATTGATCAGCGTCTCCGATGGTGAGATTTCTTGCGCTTGGACAGTGTCAGCAGCAGTTTGTGAAAAATCGATCCCTTTACCAGGGGTAAAGAAAACTGCCATTGCGACACCCCAAGCCGCAGCAAGTAAGGAGGAAATCCCGAAGACCGCGATTGTTTTCCCACCTAACCGTGTCAATTCTTTGGGGGCAATGCCCCCAACAGCCTGAATGATTTGTCCTAAGATCAATACCGGTATTGCCATTTGCATGAGCCGTAGAAAAATATCGCCAACGATTTTTAAGTGAACGCCCGCTTGTGAAAACAGCAATCCAAAAACGATCCCCAACAAAACAGCAATAACGATTTGTGTGACCATTGGTATTTTTTTTATTTTCACCTTGATCCCCTCTTTATTTGCGGAGTATAGTCCCTACCTGTTGATCAAGTACAGCTAAATTTTCAATTGAGGTAATGATTGCTGTCCTTGACGCATCCTCGTTTACAAAGCCGATGGCTGCCTGGATCTTCGGTAACATACTGCCAGCAGCAAAGTGTCCTTCTTCAATATACTGTTCTGCTTGCTCGACAGTGATTTCTTTGAGAGCTTGTTGGTCTGGTTGATTGTAGTTAATGTAGATATTATCAACACCCGTTAAAATAATCAGACGATCTGCTTGGACATTGTCTGCCAAAACCTTGGCTGCAAAATCTTTGTCATTGACTGCTTCCACGCCAACATAGTGCTGATTTTCTTGATAAACAGGTACCCCACCACCTCCAGCACAAATCGTGATTACCCCGGCATCGACTAGGGTCTTGATCACGTCTTTTTCGACGATTTCTTGTGGCATCGGAGAAGGAACCACTTTTCGGTAGCCCCGTCCGGCATCTTCTTGATAGACACCCCCGGTTTTAGCCATCGCTGCTTCCGCTTCTTCTTTATCATAAAAAGGACCAATCGGTTTCGATGGTTTCTGGAAAGAAGGATCGTTTTTATCCACTCTGACTTGTGTGATTAAAGAAATCACGGATTGCGGCACACCCCGTTGGGCAAATTCATTGGTTAGTGCATGTTGCAACCAATAGCCGATACTTCCTTGCGTCATCGCAACACAGGTATCCAATTTCAGCTGTGGATTTTTTTCGCTTTCAGCAGCTCTTTGCTGAAGCAGCAAATTACCGACTTGTGGGCCATTTCCATGACACAAAATCACTTGTTCGCCTTTTTCAACAAAATCAGCAATATATTTGGCTGCTTGAGCAACTACCGCTTTTTGTCCACTATCACTAGGGTCTTTATCCAAAATGGCATTTCCGCCTAGTGCGATCACATTTAAACTCATTTTACTGTCTCCTTCTCATTTTCCTTCGCTAATACGGCAAATATTCCTAATCCGATCAGCAGCAACACACACGATAAGTAAAAACCGACTTGCATTGATCCTAATGAATCTGCTAAAAATCCTGTGACATATGGCGCGAGGATCGAACCAGACATTCCGATGAAGTTGTAGGCACTAAGCGTCGTGCCTAACGCTCCGGCTGGTGCATTTTTCGTTACAAATGTCACCACGATTGGATCAAGAGCAAGCTTGCCCGTCAATCCATACAAAATCAACACGGCGATCAATATCGTGCGGTCTGTAACAAAGGCAATCGCAAAAACTGAAAGTGTCGCAAGGGGTACCAAGAAATACACCAGTTTTTTCGTTGCTCCTGTTTTGTCGTTCAACCGAGCAAAAATCAAGGCACCAGGAATCGAAGCCCATGGGACGAGAGAAGCAATAAATCCAACACTTGCTCCTTCAAATCCACGTTCTGCGATCAAAAATTGTGGTAACCATGTAATGATAACAAAATTTGCATAAATGCTAGTAAAACATAAGATAAAGGCAGCCACTAAATTACGATTAGAAAAAATTTGTTTAAGAGAGATTTTTTCTTTTGGTCCTTCTTCTTTAACCACTTTTTCTTCATCTTCAGGACGGATGACTTTCTCTTTCAATACCGTGTAAAACAAGATACCGAGAATCAATGTTGGGATCGCCATGATAAAGAATGGTTTGCTCCAATGATCGCCATTATCCAAAACAAGTTTACTTGACAATAGATACCCGCCAGAAGTCCCAAAAGCCATTCCGCTGTTGATAATCGCATTCCCAACGGTTCGTTTGTTATCTGGAATCGCTTCTGTTGATAACGCGTATTGAGGCCCATAATACGCACCTTGACCGATACCGGCAAGTGCGCGAATGACTAAAAACAAGACAAAACTCGTAGCTAATCCACTGAAATACGTGGTCACGGCCAGCAGTACAAACCCAATGGCAATGACTAGCTTTCGACCGATTTTGTCCCCAACGATCCCAAAAGGAATTTGGGCGATGGCATAGGTCAAGAAGAAGATACTATTTGCTAGACCTAGTTGCGTATTGCTTAAATTGAATTGTTCTCCGATCACACCCATGATTGGATTAAAGATCGTCCTTGTGGCATACATTAAGATCCAACCCACAAAGAAAATGGCAACAACTTTTTTCCAATAATTGTTACTTACTTTTTCAGCTGGTCGCTGGTTGATAGATTCCATGATTTCTCCTCTTTTCTATTCTAAAGTGATTGATTCCAATGCTAGCAGCATGCCAAAACACAGATCAATGCCCGATGAATGGCCGATTTTCATGACATCCTTTACATCTTTTTCGATCAGCTGCTGATCTTGGCTTTTCAAATCAGTCAATAATCGATAGATCAATGAATTGACATAACCTTTGATAGAGGCGGAAATATAGGCTTTACTGACATCAGTAGTAGACAAAGGAACCGCTAGAGCAGTTGCTAACTTCTCCACTGGTTGGTCAAAGGCATAAAGCATTGCTTGGTAAGCAACCAATAGATCATCTCCGCTAGGTGTCAATCCCTTCCCTCGGCCAATTAGATAAGCAGTCACTTGCTGCCAATCTGGCTCGGGATGCCGCAACGCTTCAAAAATTTCTAAGGCTCGTTTTTCTAAAGGAAGTCCAATTTTTTCTACTAAATTTTGCTGGGTCAGTATTTCTTTTAAGCTGTTTCGCTCCGCTGCAGTGAAGGTAAGGTCCTTCACTTGCAGCGAAACAAAAGCAACATCTGTCAAAGGCAAAACAATCGTTCCTTTGGTACTATAAAATGTCAAACTATGACTACGTATCTTGACTAAATTTCCCGGCTCCACATAAGGCATGATTGCCCGAAACTGTTCTTCAGGTAAATACATCCCAAATCCTGCCAGATAGCTGCGGTAATTATTGATGTTGATCAACTGTTCATTGACTTGAATATTAAATGAACGATCAAATACACTATGGATTTTCCCCATTCCTCCAAATTGCTGGATCGGAGACAGGTAATCACTCGCAACGATTTTTTCAGTCAACGTCGATCCCTAGTTTCTTCGCATAAGCTGTTAGAGCATTTTCAAAACAGCCTAGAGGTGCTCTAACCGTTCCCGCACCAACTTGTCCTACTCCAGCTTCTTTGTGGGCGATTCCAGTATTGATCACTGGTGTGATCCCTGTTTCGACTACTTTTCGAATGTCGATTCCTAAACATGTTCCTTGGAAGTCCCATGTTGGGATCGAAAATGTCGAATTGTGTCCCAGACAAATTTTTGCCATTTCATTCGATGTTTCCAAGGCATCTTCAAAACCGCCGGCACCGACAAAACGCGTCACGCCTGGTGCAGCAACCATGGCCATTGCCCCAACACCGACGGTTTCCGTAATGGCGCTGTCTCCGATATCAGGATTACCGTCTGCTTCAGTAAAGCCGGTAAAGTACAGACCTTTTGGCGTATTGACCGGGGCAATGTGCCATTCGTCCTCTGTTTCTGCGATACGAATCCCAAAATTGACACCGTTACGGGTCATCGTTGTCACTACTGTCCCTTTTGTTTCTGAACGAGCACCGTCAACGATGGCCTTACCGGTAGCCATCATGATGTTCAAGAAGAATTGATCAGTATCTGCTAAGAACTTGATAACTTCGTACTTTTGATCTTCCGGAATATCTGTTTGAATGATTAGTGGCGAAATTTCTTTCAAGAAGTTCAATGAGGCCGCAATGTTTCGTTGGTGGAATTCATCCCCCATCGTGATCGAACGCGCGATCAAGACATTCAAATTGATGCCTTCTTCTGTCAACTGCAATGCTTTAGCGATCGTCGGTCCTAAAACATCTTTGATCCAATCCAAGCGATCAATGACTTCTTGGGAATAAGCACCAAAACGTAACACTTTGCCGATACCCTCGTTCAAAATACAGTAAGCACGATTTCCTGTCAGACGATTTTCAACCACAAAGACAGGCATGTTTGCAGAAGTGATTCCACCCATCGGGCCAACAGCTTGTACATGATGACAAGGCATGAAACGAACTTCTCCGCTTTCCAACAACCGGCGTGCTTCTTCTTCATTCGTTGCCCACCGTTCAAATAACGCCGCGCCAATACAAGAACCTTGCATCGGTCCAGTCATTTCTGACCACTCGATTGGAGGTCCAGCATGTAATAACGTTTTTTGCTGCTCATTTAGTTCAGCAATGACTGTTTTAGCAGGTACCACATCGATCAAGAAAGGTTGCGCATTCTTGATTTTGTCTGTCACTTCTTGGTTGTCCGCTGCAATTTGATCCTCAAAATCTTCCAGTGCATCCAGAATGCGAATCATTTTTTTATTGCCGCTCGCTCTAGGACGCCAGTTAAATTGCTCCGTTTGTCCACCATATTGCAAGATCGATTCATTAAAACTTTGTAAGCCGACATTGATGATTCGCGGTTTTGTTGTCAATAATTCCATCACTTGCTCACTAACCGTTGGTACATCAATCGTTGTCCCCGTGTAGTCTTCCACCGCTTTATCTGCTTCTGACATTTCGACACCTTTTAACAAGAGTGCTAATTGAACAGCTTTCGCGTTGCTTTCTGCTACATAAACCCCCGCTGCTTTCAAGCGATCGACTGCATCTTGATAATTTTGCGGATCTTTCGTGGTTCCGCAGACTGTAGCCACGAAGTAAAGATCACGCCCAGCTGTTTTAGCTGTTGTTTGTGCTGCTTCGATGGCAGGTAGCAATGCTCCGACCATATCTTCATGTGCACCGTAACCTAAAACCACGTCGAACAAAATAATTCCTGTTTGTTCATCCTCTGCATACTCTTCGATTTTTTGAATCCGTACCTCTGGATCGATCATTGGATGAGGTTTTCCTTGCGTATAAATATCATCGCCTAAATCGATCACATCGTAGCCGTGAGAATGCAAAATATATCCTTCTTGCTTGACTAAACCTTCTAAGTTCAACGCTTCCGAAATCAACATGCCCGCTTCAGCAGCTAGTGTGCCGCCAGAATAAAGGCCTTTAACAACTTTGTCTTTGTCTAAAGTGGATACGTTTGGTTTGTCCAATTTTGTAAAATAATTCCGTTTGACAGCTTCTTCATTTGCTAAATCAACAGCGATTTGTGCAGTTTCTTCCAATGTGTGTGCCAAGTAAACTTTTCCTTCATGGGCTTCAGGTTTTTCACCTAAGAAAATAGCAACGACTGGCTTGCTGATGCTTTGAAGCAATTGAACGACTTCATCCCGCACTTCTTTTGCAGGTGGCTTCGAAATGACACAAATCACATCGGTTGGTTCATGATTTTCCAGAGCGACGATCGCATCTTTCACAGTGATGGCTCCCACCTTATCACTGAGATCACGTCCACCAGTTCCGATTGCATGTACTACCCCGCCACCTAGACGATCAATGATCGTTGTGACTTCTTGGATCCCTGTCCCTGATGCACCAACTACACCAATATTTCCAGGTGAAACCACATTGGTGAAGGCAATCGGGATACTAGAGATGATCCCTGTTCCGCAATCTGGTCCCATCATTAATAGTCCTTTTTCATGTGCTAATTTCTTTAAGCGAACTTCATCTTCAATAGCTACATTGTCCGTAAAAGAAAAAACATGCAGACCATTCTTCAAAGCCTTTTCCATCTCGGCTGCGCCATATTCTCCCGGAATACTGAACAACGCCACATTGGCATCCGGCAAAGCAGTCAGTGCTTCTTGCCAAGAAGCTGCAGCAGGTTTCTCTTTGTCGTCACCTTTAGCGGAAAGATCAGCTAGAAAGGTATCGATCGCCGGTAAAACTTCCTCCATGATTTGCTCGTCTTCACTGTCGACAACGATCATCATGTCATTCGGGGAAGCAGCTTCTGCTTCAGGCGTCAGCAAGCCAGTGTTATTTAAAATATCTTTGTTTGCGTCTGTCCCCATCATGATCTGACTCATTGTCACGCCATCAAGATCATTGATCGTATTCGTCAACAACATGAGATTGATCGAATCTTGATAGTTGTTCTTTAAGATCACTGTGTTTAACATTTGTTCTCCTCCTTTTCTTATATTTTTATTCTAACGTGACTTGTTTGCGTTTTCATTGGATAAAAGTCTAAAAAAATGCTATACTTTTTATCCAAAAGGGGAAAAAGGAGAATCTTATGCAATTAAAAGAATTGATTGAGCTGCCGCTTTTCAAAGATAGCAAGACACTGACTGGCACGATTGGTTTAACAAATCCAGTGGCCTCTGTCATGGTGCTTGAAGCCATCGATATTGAAAAATGGAGTAAGAAAGATCAGTTGATCTTGACTTCATTCTATGCCTTCACGGATCTTTCTATGGATCAGTTGCGTGTTTTTTTTGAAAAGATGCAGCAGATTGGGGTCAGTGGGTTAGTCGTCAAAGTCGATCGCCTGATTCCAATGATTCCTGAATGGATCATTGGTCTTAGTTTTGATTATCAGA
This sequence comes from Enterococcus sp. M190262, assembly GCF_005843965.1. Taxonomy (NCBI): domain Bacteria; kingdom Bacillati; phylum Bacillota; class Bacilli; order Lactobacillales; family Enterococcaceae; genus Enterococcus; species Enterococcus sp. M190262. The sequence goes on from NZ_CP040461.1 coordinate 150,530, forward strand.
TCCCATTGATCAAAGTACAGCAAGATGTTAGTTACGAAGCAATCATGTTGGCGGTTTATGAACCGCTTTTGAATCACCAAACACATCTCTTGCGAACCTACTATGAGGTCCGTCAGCGTTTCATGAAGGTTGAACGCAACCATTCGTCCTTTGAGCAGATCATGCAAGAGTTTTATCAGTTGATCGAAAAACCTTGTTCATTACGGATCCCCCATTTGGATGTTCAAGTTGCGATCGGTCAATCCTTTAAGAATTATGTAGTCACAAAGAGTGAACCAATGAAAACCATCGAATTCACAAAAAATCATTATGAATATCTAGAGCTTTTTTCTCATGAGAACAATCAGTATGTCACTGCAATCAAAGTGGATATCATCAACCCATTCAATGACTTATGTACATTGATCGTTTATCAAAAAGATTCTCAGATCCCCGAAGCAAAGGTCATGATTATCGAGAATGTCGTAGACGTTATTTACGAACGGCTGCAAATGGAATATCTTCTAAAAAAAGAGCGCTATAATCGGATGAACAATCTGGCCGAAGCCATTTTGCAAAGTACACCGAATAATTCCGAAGAATTAGCTGCATTGCTGCAAGAGGCACAATTAGATCGTTATGATTACTACCAAGGAATTGCTTTTGCCTCCAATACCTTTAAAGATAAGCAAAGAAAAATAGCTGTCCTGCACAAATTACGGGCATTGAAAACTGCCCATGTGTTTTTTGAGCATCATAATTATTTAGTCGTCCTGTATAATTTTCAGCAGCTAGCCCAAGAAATCAGTAAAAAGAACTTGGAAAAACAATTTGAAGTCTCTCTCTTATCAGAAGAATCTGCTTGCTTAGCAGTCAGCGAAGTCTTCACTAAAGAACATATCAAGGAAATCTTGCCCCAATGTCTCGATGCCATTCGCTTCAACCGCCAGTTCTATCTAGGACCGATCTTAACTTACAGTGATTTAGGAATCTTTAGCTCCTTTATCAAAGAAAATCAGCTGGAACGACTGCAGCAAAGCATTCCCCCAAAGTTGTACCAAATGTCAGAAGAAGACGAGGAATTATTCACTACTTTCTATACTTTTTTTATCAGCAACCGCAATTACAAGAAAACTGCCGAGGCTCTTTTTCTGCATTCGAAAACGATTCGCTATCGTCTCAACAAAATCGAGCAGTTGCTGGAGATTGATTTGACAAATCCTATCCAATTGGTCAATTATGAAATCGGTACGTATTTATTAGAATTGAAGAAAAGGAGTCGTTTATAAATGAAAACAGACTTTTTATTATCTACCGGTGCCTCAGTTAGTCTTTACCCTGCTGATTCCATTGAGCAAGAGAGCTATCTGATTTACTTGCATGGCGGCGGATTCGTTTACGGCAGTCGGCAGGATATTCCCAAACCATTGATCGAATTGTTTCATGAACACAACTATACGATCCTATCTATGGACTATTTGTTGGCACCAAACAGTTCACTTTCTGAAATTATTGCCGCTACCTGGGAGAATTTCTTGGAATTAAAAGCGAAAGTAATCAAGGAGCACCCTTATCGAATCTGCGGTCGTTCAGCGGGAGGGTATTTGATGATGGCACTGACGAAAAAAATTTTTGCTGAAAAACTGCCAATGCCCGAAAGCCTAATTAACTTTTATGGCTATACAGACTTAGCTTTCATTGAAACTTCTCGTCAGACGACTCAACCACCATTGTCTGAGTCCCTTCTGCCAAAAAACGAGTTAACAGAGAAAGTATGGGATGATCCCCAGTTTCAGCGTTATCTCTTTTATATTTATGTACTTCAGCAACAAAAATTGACTGAGGTATATGGCATTTCCTCCAATCAGTTGACGGATTATGCGCTCCCAGCGGAAGAGCTACAACTCTTTCCTCCTGTTTTTAGTACAGCCAGCAGTACCGATGAAGAAGTCCCATTTCGCTATAGTAAGGCATTAAAGAAAATTCCAGATAGTAAATTTATAGCTGTTTATGACCTGCCGCATGACTTCCTGAAAGAAACAGATGATGACCAAGTCCAAATGGTTTTTTCCCGTTTAAATACCTGGTTAAATGACCACTGACAAAAAAACTAAAACAAAATCATTTTTGACAGGCAGCAGAGTGTTATAAAAAGAACCCTCTGCTGCCTTTGATCAATTTTTCTTCTCTTTCAACTTGAAAATCAGCAAACAATGCTTACTTACACCAAGATTGCTGGTTACATGCTATACTAAAAATGATTATTTGAAAGAAAGAAGGATGAATTTAATGGAATTTGTGGGTATCTTATGCCTAATCCTCCTCACAACAACTCTTTTCTCTCATATAGCAAGACGGATTGGCGTCCCTGCTGTAATTGGGCAATTGTTGGCTGGTGTTTTATTAGGAGGTGCAGGACTTAATTGGGTACATCCAGACATTTTAGTACACGATTTTTCTGAGATCGGTGTTATTTTGCTAATGTTTTTAGCTGGTTTAGAAAGTGATATTTCTTTACTGAAACGCTATTTTCGCCCTGGAATGTTTGTAGCGATCTTGGGGATCCTCTTCCCGATGTTATTCGGCTATCTCACAGGTATCGGATTTCAAAGCAGCGGAACGGAAGCCTTCTTTTTTGGTATTGTTCTAGCAGCAACTTCTGTCAGTATCTCTGTCGAGGTACTCAAAGAACTAAATGTTGTTAATACCAAAGAGGGTTCGACGATTCTAGGCGCCTCAGTTGTCGACGATATTTTGGTCGTTTTGGTATTGAGCCTCAGCCTTTCCTTTTTGGGAGGTTCTGGTACGCAAAGCACCCCTTTGCCTGTCACACTATTTGTAGAACTTATTTATTTTGTTTTGATCTTCTTACTTGTTAAATGGATTGCGCCGTTCTTACTTTCTTTAGCAGAAAAGCTCTTTGCCAATGCCTCAGTCATCATCATGTCTCTGATCATCTGTTTAGGTATGGCTTATCTTGCTGACTTAGTCGGTTTGAGCTCTGTGATTGGTGCTTTCTTTGCCGGGATCGCTGTTAGCCAAACAAAAGTCAAAGAAGAAGTGGAACACAGTGTAGAAGCATTGGGATATGCCGTGTTTATTCCAGTATTCTTTGTTAGTGTCGGCTTAGAAGTAGACTTTTCTTTGTTGAATGAGCAATTACTCTTTATCTTAGCCTTTACGGTAGTAGCTATTTTGACTAAACTTGTCGGAGGCTTTGCTGGCGGAAAAATCGCTCAGTTCTCCAACAATAGTGCTTGGATGGTTGGTGCAGGGATGATATCTCGCGGCGAAATGGCTCTGATTATTTTACAAATCGGACAACAAAATAACTTGATCACACCTGCTCTTTATTCACCCTTAGTAATTGTGGTTTTATTGAGCACACTGATCTCCCCACTGATTTTGAAATATTTTACAAAAAAAATCTATTGATGCAATTCGTAAAAGGCAAAACACCTTCTCAACTGAATTGAGAAGGTGTTTTATTGTATTTAAAGCAAAAAAACATTACAATAAAGCTATATAGGATCAAAAGGCCGACAACACATCGTGAAAGGGCGTATTCTCATGAAAATCATCAAGAACTCCATTGAAAATCACCAAAAGAAAAAAGAGCAAAAAAAACTGATTTTAAGAAAAAAGAACTTTGAATTACGTGAAAGAGGAAAAGATCCTCATAAAGGGTGGCACCCCATGGTCGATACCGGATCCGGCGGTGCGAATGGTGCACTCGTTAAAATCAATAGAGGCACCATCGATATTACCGGAAACAATGACGAAACATTCAACTATTTTTTAGAAGAACAAAGACGAGTTGCTGATCATTCAAAAAGGCAGAATTAACTCTTGTTTAGAATGACTGGCAAGAGCACTTTTCAACTGCTTCTACGATAAATACTATTCAATCCAGACGGTCTCAATCAGTAAATATAATAGTCATCGCTTCCTGCCTGATAGATCTCGATCACTAATTTATGAGGTAAACAAATACTGGTTTGTCCATTTTGAGAGATCCAGCCAGTTTTAACAGCAATCTGATCTGGACTATTGTCTTCTTTCACGCGAATTTTCCCGTTATTTATTTCGATAATATTATATTGTTTTCCAGACGGAGCATACGTTTTTGTCAATGATTCAATTTGTTCGAGATTGAATCGGTCAACCTCTTGCCCGTTGATTCGAACGATCGCGTAACGATCACCTGTATTCTCCGCAGCTTGTGCAGAGAAAAAGAATGGCAGAAAAGATCCTACAATCAATGCAGCAAAGAGGAGGTAATCAAAGGGTTTTAATAAACGAATAAAAGAATCTAGCAGCCTCATTCGTATCACCTCTTTCTTTTTTTACTATTTTTTCTTTAAAACAGCTAGTCGTCTAATTATGTCCTTTGCTGATTTCAATAATTGAATAAAAAGGCATTGGCAAAAATCACCTGATTTTGCCAATGCCTTTTTATTGAATACAATTAAAATCATAAATGATTGGTTGTGCTCATCATGCGTTTCAATGGATGCTTCATGTTTTTGCATCATTGTCAGCTGTGGCTACTTAAATCGTTTCTTTTTTAATGGTTTCAATCATTTGATCGATTGCTTGTTTGATTTCATCTTCTGTATCGGGTAATTTGCTTGGTACCCCATCATGCTTACCACTGTCGACTTCTCCGGAAAAACTTACTTCATCCCCTGAAACATTGATTTGGTCTTGATACCCTTTTACAGCGATATAGGCTTTGGCAAGCACCTCAGTTTCTTTCACATCTTCAATTTTTTTCATTGTACTTCCCCTCCTGAATCTTATTGTAGCAACTTCTATTTAAAAACCAAATTGATTTGCTTTGTTTTTCCCAGTTTTAATATCTCCAAAAGAAAAACGAAAGTAGGAAGGGCTATTTTTCGGATGGAAAACAACACCGTTTTTTTGTTAAAGTATTTGCATATCTTCTATTGAAAAGAAGCTTTTTTCAATTGATCTTTCTATTCGACAGTTGGTTCTGATAATCTACGGTCTTCAAAATAAGCCGATAAATCAATCAATTCATCCTCTGTAAACTGATTCGTTTCTACTTCACCTAAAATCCTTTCTTGCAGTGTTCGATCCATTTCCCAGAAATGGTCGATCTTTTTGAAATGGTCAGCCGAAAATCTGGCAAATACTGGATAGAGAATTAAGAAATCAGTGTATGTCAGGTCCATGGACTCTGTATAATCCTTTACGTAACCTGAATCTAATGCTTCTTTGGTTGGTTCACCCTTTGGCCCAATCAATCCTTTGTGATATAAAAGCTGAAAAATTTCTGCTTTAGTGACTGTCGGATCAACTTTCTTTTGGTAGCAATAAGCCTCTTCAACCAATGATGGATATTGGATCATCATTATTCTCTACTTCCTTTCAGTCATTTGCTTTCGTTATGATCAGTTTCTTCAAAAGATATTCCTTTAATGACACATGGTGACTTCGTGTATAATTCCCACTGGTACTGTCAAAATGGATGGCTGGCTTCTTCAATTGTTGATTTCTCCGCCGCCGGTTTTTCTTTGCCTTTGAAGTTTTTCTAGCTGGTACTGCCATTTTTTAATCCTTTCTTGGAAAAATAGTTTCGTTAGCTAATTTTTTTCTTGTTCCGCTTGTATTCATGGATAATTTTTAGCGCACGCTTGCGAGTCTTGATATTTGGACTTTTCAAGCGGCGATAAGCACTTGCCAGATCTGTTTTTTCCAATCATTTTTCCTCCTTTATCGTCCTACTTCTCTCTTTAAGATTCATCTGTATTCTTTACTCACTTCTTTATTTCACGAAAAATTGCTTTTCGCCGTAGTTTTGGTGAATATTTTTTTAATTCCAATCGATAGGGTGTGTTGCGCTGATTTTTGCTAGTCAGATAGAGTCGTTCTCCGGTTTCTACACATTCCAATATAATATTATTTCGCATCCTCAAACTCCTTCCAAAAATCTCTTCAAAAACAAAACGTAACGATTACGTTTTAAACCTTATCATAGAAAAGTAGAAGATTCAAGAAGTTTTTTATATTTTTGTTATTTTATAAATGAAAGATGTTTCATATGAGTCGTTGATCGTTTCTGAAAAAAATTCTACTTAATAAAATACCAGAAATAAAAATAGCTGTTTCTCTCTTTAAAAACTTTGTTTTAACAAAAAAATAAGATACCCGCAAGCTGGTATTTTAGAACAACTTCTTAAAAATTGTTCTAGTAATTATCCAATACTTTACTGGTATCTTGTTTTTTATTATTCGTGTGTCTTCATCCAATCCGTGATGGCCGATAAGCGTTCAAGACGTAGATTGGGCAATCCGCTGCGAGAAAGGCCATGACTAGAATGCGGAAAGAGGATCAATTTCGTGTCAATGTCATTCCGTTTTAATGCCGTATAAAATTGTTGCCCCTGTTCTTGCGGACAACGCAGATCATTTTCGCCATGTAAAACAAGCGTTGGTGTGCTGACATGATCTGCATACGCTAATGGTGACATTTCCCAGAGTGTCTTAGACTCATCTAGGTCATGCAGCAACTGATATTTTACGAAAAATGGTCCAATGTCGCTGGTTCCATAGAAACTGATCCAATTGGAGATAGACCGCTGTGTGACGGCAGAGCAGAAACGATCCGTGTGCCCTACGATCCAATTGGTCATAAAGCCCCCATAACTACCGCCAACGACATGAATTTTTTGGGGATCGATCTCTGGATGATGATTAAGCACGTCATCCACACCTAAGAGCAAGTCTTGGTAATCTTTATTGCCATAATCTCCTAGGATCGAGCGAACAAACTCCTGACCATAGCCTTGCCCACCGCGAGGATTCAGCAAAATCACTCCGTAACCATTGGCTGCATGAACTTGCATTTCGTGAAAGAAAGTCTCCCCGTAGCAAACTTGCGGTCCACCGTGAATATATAAAATCGCAGGGTGCTCTTGACTGGTCTCGATCGGTGGTAGATACCATCCTTGGATTTGCCAACCATCTGCTCCCTCATACCAAAAACGCTGCGGTTCACTGATCGACAGGTCATTCATCAGAGCTTCATTCGGATCAGCTACTAGTTCTAGCTCGCCACTAGTTAAGTCAAGCACCGCTAGTCGACTTGGGATCGTTGGTGTCGAATAAGTGATTGCTAAGTGGGTTTCATCAATCTTTGTTGCATCAGTGATATCCATTAATTGGTCAAATAGTAATGTCCATTGTCCTTTCGTATCGACACGGTACAATTGCAATTTTCCATGAGTAGTCACTGGTACAATAAACTGTTGTTTGTTGATCCAGGTTACTGAAACACCACGATTTTTTTGTTGAAAATCACCGATGATCGTATTGCCGATGGCAAGGTCTTGTTCATTTGAGAGGTTGACTACTTCCTTTGTTTCAAGGTCCATGAGATAAAGATCTTCCTGGGTAACAAATCCATAGGTTAGGTCATTCCCCAAAAGCAGCAATTGGTTGCCAGATAAAGCAGCAAAAGAATAAGTCCCTTCAGGCAGATCAGATTCAAATGAGTGATGCTGATTCGTTGTCAGATCATACGCATACAGCATACTTCCATAATGCCATTCTCGTTCGGGTTTCGTCTCTGCGGTATAGAGTAGACCTTGCTCTTTTTCCATGATTGCTTCAAGATGGATTTCCAGATCTGTTTCAAAAATAGTTGCTGATTCTTTCGTCGTTAATAAGACTTTCTTTACTCGCGTGATTTTCTCAGATAAAAAGCCCGCACCATCTGCTTGATAGCCTAATTTGGTCGTCATTTTTATTTTAGGAAAATCGTTTTCAGCAGCTTTTTCTTTTGACGTATCGTATTTTTTCTCAGAGTCATCCACTCGTTCTTTTGATTTATCTGCTGAGACTTGATAATAGACCGCTGTAGCATCGTCTGTCCAAAAATAATTGCTGATTCCCTGCTCTGCTACTAAGACAGAAGCTCGTCCACCGTTTAACGGCATAATCATTAGTTGATTTTTTTCTGTTTCTTTCTCTGTCGACAGAAAGCTCAGCCATTTTTCATCGGGAGAAACTTTTAGCTCGGTACTATTTTTTAATTGGTTGCCCCATACCTGAGATTCTTTTGTCACTCGATCAACACTGAATATCTCCGATTCATAGCAATTCTTTTCCTCATTGACTGTATTCTCAAGATAGAATATGCGCTCACCAGCAACTACTGGCTGTGCCACACTTTTCAACTCAAACAACGACTCTTTTTTTATTTTCATTTACCCGCCTCCAAAATTAGGATAATTCCATTATAGCAAAATCCGCTGACATGATGTCAGCGGATTCACTCTTTATTCTTAATAGGTATATCCACGAACGATGCCGGATTCTTCAAAACCGGCAGAGAAACCCGTTTGTCGGAAAATCGTCTGGCCATTTTCTATCAACGTCAGCAAAATCTCCGTACTGGCACTTTCCCGAATAATTCGATTCATCACACCATCCGTTGGTGCCATCAAGGAATGGCCCTCTTTTTCTGCAACTTCAATCGTTAGTTCAAGCCCTTTTTGCCTAACAATAATCACTAATCGACCTTGTTTGCGAGTCACAGAATCTAAGCGGGCACCATAATACGTTGCCAAGCGATATTCTTTATCCCCTATTTGTAAGACTGAAATAATCCCTAAAAAAGCCGTTCCTAAAAAAGGAATGTCTGCTGCTGAGAAAAAGAATCGGACATCAGGCGCTTCAAATTGATTGCATTGCGCCCAAAGATAGGCAGCGGGAAACGATGTTCCCCAGTCTTTTTCGAGATACCCGATTCCTTCAGAGAAATCAAGTGACTGCTCATTCCATAGCAAAGTTCCCGAGAGGCTATGAGCCATACTTAAAATACCATGGTAGCATTCCATAAATGAAAGGTAGGAAAATGGCCCCATAATACTTGGGGCATAGCGACTCCGAGATATTGGATGAAAGGCACCGTAGGTCAATGTGCCTTTAACTGATAATTCCGCACTCTCTAATGATAACGAAATTCCCTGTTCGCTAAAGTGATTCTCCCCGATCTTAATTAATAACTGATCTTCAGCAGCTGAAAATTCCGCTTCACTAAAAGGAAAATAATGAGAGCCTTCATGGCTGATCACTTGAATAAATGGCTGTTTTCTTCCATCCGATTCAATCGATAGCCCCGGAATAAATGCATACACCTCATCCCCAATTTGATGTTTGAAATACCATCCTTCAAAAAATGCAGCTTTCTTCGTATTGCCATGAAAAAAAAGATCTGTTGTAATCGCCATACATTCCCTCCATTCAGCTATAACTAGTGTAGCATGAATGGCATAAAAGATGGCTTATGACGTTTTCACCAATCCAGGATTGTAAGATCTACGATTTTTCTGTTCGTATTCTCGATCACGGCTTACTTATCTTTTGCAGAACGTCTGGTCCAAAGGATATAAACAGCAAAAGCTGCCACAAGCAATGCAATCAACAGCCCTTTAAACCGATTATCATTTGTCAAATTCTCTTTGGAGGCCCATCGTTGAAGGATTCCAAGTATAACGAAAATCGTTAGCATAAAGGCGACGGGATAAAAGTCTTTTTCCTTGCGCAAGAAAATCAAGGCGCAGGCAGCGACTAATAGCACCAACATTAGCACCATATCCATTGGATAAGATAACGTCACCACAAAAAGGTTAGGGGTATATAGATTCAGTAAAACCAAACCACCAATCCAGACCATCGCTATCACCCACAAAACCAGAAATTTCTTTAACTTACTCTGAAAAAAACCTTGCTTTAAATAAATCGTTTTTTGCACCCCAAAGAAAAAGAGGATGACCAAAACGACTGAAAAAACAGCAGTTGTCACATAAGAATAAAGATTTAACTGCAAGACACTATCAGAAGAAAAGTCATTAAACAGTTTGACCAGCCATGAGACGCCGACCATAATATAAATCAAATTCAACTGATCGATCAAACGGCTTTTGGGTGTGTTACGCAACAGCTCATCTGCCATTTCTTTAGGATTTTTCCCAAAATATTCTTTTGCTGTTTCACCATGATTTTGGGCTTCAAGTAAATCATTGGCTATCTCATAGACTTGAGCAACCACAGCATATTCATCTTGAAACAGGCTAGAAAAAAGTAAATACTCTCTCAAATCTTCAAAATATTTCTGATTGCTTGCTGACAGTTGTTTTGAAATCTCATTTGTTTTGTCTCGGTAATAAGCTAGTTGTTTTTTCTTATTCATGCTCTCACTCCTCAATAATTCGTTCTACTTTACTCACTAGGTTTTCCCACTGTTGTTTAAAGCTGTTTAGGTACTCTTCTCCAGCTTCGGTCAATGAAAAATATTTCCTGTCTGGTCCATCTGGTGATTTTTTCAGTTCAGCTTTGATCAAACGTTGTTTCTCCAGTTTCTGAAGTAAGGGGTAAATCGTACCGCCAACGATCGTTTCAAAACCATATCCTCTCAATTCTTGTACAAGTTCGTAGCCATAAATTTCTTTTTTTGAAATAATTTGCAAGACGCAACCATCTAACACACCTTTTAACAACTGCGTTTCTTTCACGACTTTCACCTCCATGAATCATCTTCTACTAGTATGTTTTACCTATTAGTTGATTTGAGTATATCAAAAAGCATCTAGTATGTAAAGCATACTAGTTAAAAAAATAAAAACACAGTACGTGTAAACATACTGTGTTTTCGGTTATCTTTTGATTCCTCGCCCATAGGAATCATTATAAGGTTGAAATGAGCGATCGTGGAGTTGGGTAGCGGCATCTGCCAACCAGTGAATATTTCTAATCAACGCTCGTCCTTGTAAAATTAAATCCGCTTGCTTGGTTTGCAGAATGTGTTCACATAAATTAGGGTTATCCAGCATCCCAACGGTAGCCACTGGGATCTTAACAGCTGCTTTCATAGCTGTTGCAAAAGGTGTTTGATACCCTTCATAAACCGGGATCGTTGGCTTTCTATCTAACAAACCGCCCGTAGAGATATCTAAACAATCAATCCCATCTGCTTCAAGCCACTGTCCAATTTGTTGCCATTCTGTGATTGAATTTTGTTTATCCTCTGTTTCATAATCGGTTAACGACAACCGCATCCAAAGTGACCCATCAAAGACAGCTCGAACCGCTTGAACAATTTCTTTGACGAAACGATAGCGGCTTGCTAATGATCCGCCATATTCATCTGTCCGCTGATTCACGATTGGTGAGAGAAATTGATCAATCAAATATCCGTGAGCTCCGTGCAATTCAATCATGTCTACGCCAGCAGCTTGCGCACGTTTGGCTGCTGCCACAAAGGATTCTTGGACACGATTGATTTCAGTAAGCGTCATTTCGTGAGGAACAGCATAGCTTTCGTTAAAGCGAACGGCGCTAGGTGCTATTGGGTAACCTGCATCCGCTGCTTTGCGCCCAGCATGGTTCAACTGAAGCCCCACTTTGCTACCGAAACCATGAAGCAATGCAACGAGTTTTGATAACTCAACTTGTTGCGCTTCATTCCATAAACCAAGATCATTCTTGGTGATTCGTCCATCTGCTTCCACAGCAGTTGACTCAATGATCAGCAAGCCAACTTTACTTAATGCACGAGCACCATAGTGAACAAAGTGAAATGGCGTGGCAATCCCATCCTCTTTTTTCACTTCATACATGCACATTGGTGAAAGGACAACACGATTCTCTAACGATAACCCCGCCAGTTCAACTGGCGATAATAGTAATGACATACTGACATTCCTCCGCTACTCATTAAATTGCATTTTCTGCTTGTTATCAGTATAGTTGTTACACATAGAAATACAAGCAGAAAGAGTTTGTTTTTTTGAACATGAATCAAAGAACAGTAGGCGAATAGACCAAAAGTCAATTTACTTTGCTGAAAACTACAGTCTCCCGTTAGCTAAGTATGGAGTTAGCCTTTATTATTTTTAAAAACAAAAAAGAATTGCTGATTAATAATTCTATCAGCAATTCTTTTCCCTATAGTTATTATACAGGAAAAAACGAGTAAAAAACAGACTAGTATTTTTGCCGCCACCTCGTATAATGAAACATACTCTGGGAAATGGATGTGAAAACAGATGGAAAAGCAACGCATATTAGAGAAACGTCATTTATCTTTTGTTTATCAAAAATTGGTCACTCGAAAAAAAGCCCTACGCTCTTTTCTGGATAAAGGCTACGCAAGCCATTTGCAAGACCTCCAAACAATTGGCACGGATATTCGACTCAATTTTGATAACTTGTCAGACAGTCTGGAAACTTATGCTGCCATTGAGAGCAAAAATCGTGAAATTGACCAAATGAATCTGAGTTTGCAAACAGCCGAAAAAGAACTGGCAGCCGTAGAACGTTTGCTCCAGTCACCCTATTTCGGGAAAATAGTCGTTGACTTTCTTGATGGTGAATCCGCTGAATCCTTTTATATTGGCATCAGCGGCTTTGCAGATGAAGATAGTCATAACTTAGTCTATGATTGGCGCTCTCCAATCGCTGAGCTTTTTTATAACAATACGTTAGGGGATTCTTCTTACCAAGTCAATGAACATGAAATTGCTGTATCTATTAAAAATAGACGGCAATTAATTGTCGCTCATGATAAACTGATCCGCTTTTTCGATACTTCTGTCGCGATCCAAGATGATGTCTTATTGACCGCACTAGAAAAGAACGACGGCAAAAAAATGCGCGACATCACAGCATCCATCCAAAGAGAGCAGAATGCAGTCATTCGTGACCAATCAAGTCAAACCTTATTGGTCAATGGAGTAGCCGGTAGTGGAAAAACCTCAGTTATTATGCAACGGGTCGCTTATTTATTGTATCAATACCGTAGTCAGATCACATCTGACAATGTACTGATCCTTTCACCCAATCAAGATTTTATCCACTATATCTCAGATGTCTTGCCTTCATTAGGTGAAAAGAATCCTTTAAATCAGACGATTCGTCAATTTTGCTCGTATTTGCTGCAAGAAGCAAATACAGTTCCTTTAGAAAATGAGGAAGCCTATTTTTCCCGTTTACAAGAACCTACTTCTTTTCAAACAGAAACGCTCCGCAGCAATGAGTTTGTGGCCTTTCTGCAAGAATCAGCCAGCAAGACAGCCCTGATCGAACCTTCGTTTCACTCAATCCTTCGAAAGGTTAAAGTCGTTATAGCCAAAGAAAAGATTCAGTCAATCTATCAATCTACACCACAACTCCCTATGATCGAGCGATTGCAAGCAACCAAGAAACGATTAATAAGTGAGTGGGAGTCACAATTGATCAGAAATGCCAAAAAGAACCACTTGCAAGATCAAGTATTAGCACTTTCTGAACAGCAGCAGCAACGATACTTTGGTCATTTGATCGAAGACGACTCTCCCTCCAGTATTCAAAAGTATACTGAACAATTATTGCGAACGAGGTATCAAGTCGTTGATGAACAATTGAAACAGAATAGCTGGATCGATGAGGATCAATTTTTAGAACACTATTATACGGCGTTCACCCAACAGCCTTATCTGAAACATTCTACTATCACGTTAGATGAAGCAGTAATTCGTTTATTCAACCGACACCTATTTATCGAGAAACTTCCTGTACCCTCGCTGGATTTTTTGCTGATCGATGAAATCCAAGATTATACACCCGCTCAGTGTACGCTGTTATTGACACTATTTCCTCGAGCAGCCTTCACCATGGTTGGGGATGAAAATCAAGCAATTTTTAATTCTGCGATTGATTTTAGAGAGATTCAAGAAATCTTTGAGGCTAACAATCGATCAGTCACACGCTATGACTTACGAACTAGCTACCGTTCCAGTGGTGAAATTACTAAATTGTTTGCAAAGCTTGCCAACCATACAACTATGTCGATCATGCCTGTTCGCCCGGCCGGAGAGCCTCCTCGATTTATTCGTTTTGAAAACGAGTTGGAATGGCTGGCAACTATCACACCTTTCATAAAAAAGGGAAGGCAATATACGATACTGACAAAGAGCCATAAGGAGGCTGCTTTTTTGGAAGAATATCTCAAAGGACAGACAAATCAACTCCCCTTTCCTGTTTATTCGATTGACATCGCTAAAGGAAGAGAATTTGATCATGTCATTCTTTATGACGTTTCAAACGAACAATTCTATACAACACAAGACAAGCGAATATTGTATACACTGCTGTCCCGTGGCATGGAAAGTATGCTGGTTACTTATAAAAAAGAACTTAGTGCCTTTTTCTAATCCGAAAACCATTGATTCTTGAATAAAGCCCAGAATCAAACTACTGCCAGATCCAGCACTTAACAACTAAGTTTTTTTAGAAAAAAATACCTTTTTGTCTATTTGAGCAAATGCATCTGTCCAGGCTTAGGATAAATGAAGTTTCACTTTATTTACCCTAAGCCTTTTTGACTTGTCCCTTCAACCTCCGACTCTTCTTCGTTGATCCGCATCCCTTTGTGATAATCTTACTTGTCTTCTTTTATGATCTTAAAAACGTAGATGCAAAAATTTCCCATGGGATGAGAACTAGACGGAATAATTTCGTCACAACATTTGTCCAATAATTGAAATTGCAGCGATCGTCAACCCTGGAAGCTCGTGTCAATTGCTCCAATTCAATTGTTTTATTCAAGCGCGGAAGGATTTTTTACATAAATTTTAACAACAGTAGAGCATTGAATGTCCAACTGTCAGTTGGAATAGTTGGAGCAGCGTCCGCTATTTGCAGATACAAAAAAACCACTAATGACGAATCATTAGTGGTTAAATCTATTGATTAACGATGAATGTAAGTATAACCAGATGCATTCATTGTTGCTGTGTTTGGTCCTGTAGGTGAAGGGAAGCCCATTCCACCTTGAGAGATCGTAATGGTGTTGCTTGCAGGATCATAAGATTCTACATAGGCTACGTGTCCATACGTACCATCTGCTGTCCACTCTCCGCCAACGGATTGGCCTGCGGCAAAGACAACAACTGCTCCAGCGGCTGGTGTTCCATTCACTGTGTATCCATCAGCTGCTGCTGAGGCACCCCATTGGGCACCATTTCCCCAGTAAGTACCAACCCATGGTGCGCGATTTTTAACATACCATGTACATTGTCCTACTGCATACATGTTACCTGATGATGAGTGGTCTTTACCACTACCACCGGTATTGACTGTAGAATTATTGCTGTTATTTGTATTTGATGAAGAACTGTTTGATGAATTTGAACTATTACTTGATGAACTTGAGCTGCTTGATGATCCAGCAGTTGCTGTTTCAACAACAGAAGTATCTGAAGAACTTTCTGTCTTCGTTGTACTTGTTTGAACATCTTCTGTAACAGCTGCTTTTTCTTGCGCTTCTTTCAATGCTGCTGCCTGTTTTGCTTCTTCTGCTTTTTTAGCAGCCGCTGCTTCTTGTTGAGCTTTCAAGACACGTGCTTTTTCAGCTTCCGCTTCTTGTTTTTTCTTGTTCAACGCATCTTTGTCTTTTTCAGCTGTTGCTTGTTCAGCAGCTAAATTAGCTTTCAACACATTCAGGTCTGCTTGTTTTGTAGCCAATGCATCTTTTTGATTTTGCAGCTCAGCTTGAGTTGCTGCTACTTCTTGAATTTTGCTTTCATTTTCTTTTACTTTTTGTTCAACATCTTCTTTGTCGCGTTTTTGCTGCTCAACTAGATCATTGTTGGCATTTACGATTGTTGTCATGGCTTGTACTCGACCAATAACATCCGTCAAAGAATCCGCTTCTAGAACTGCATCGATAAAGTTTGTGCTTTGACCATTTACTTGCACATCGCGTGCTTGTTTTTTGATGGCTTCTTCACGTTTTGCGATACGTAATTTTAAAGTGGCAATTTTATCTTGTAATTTTTCTGCTTCTTTACCTAGTGCAACTTGTTTAGCTTCTAAGTCACTGACTTTTGCACTCACTGAATCAATTTCTGCTTCTAGAGAATCGATTTGTGATTGAGCATCTGCTTGTTGTCCTTTTAGGGAATCGATTTTTTGATTTTGTTGTTCGATTTGATCATCAATGGAATCTGCTGATACTAATCCTGGTCCTGCAACTGCTGTTAATGTTAGAGAACACACCATTAATGCTGATAACAAACTTTTCTTCACTCGTTTTTCCTCCGACTAGCGCTTTTTGTGTAAATTAGTTGTCTTAATAAAAAATTTACTTAATATAAGAAAATTTAAAGTTCGATTTAACGACAAATGAATTCTAACATAAGCATATGACATACAGATAAAAGGAATGTTACAAAAATGTTTCAAAGACAATTCTTATCAGAAATATTCTTCTATGCTAGCTATAAAGCTTGATAAAACAGCATTTTTAAAATGTTTTTCAAAAAAAGAAATCGATAAAAAAGCGCTTTTTTATTTTTCAGGTAGTCCAAAAACTCCTGAAAAAACCAAAAAATTTGCTTTTTTACAGTGTGAATCCCCTTTTTTCTCTCTTTTGGCCCTCTCTTTATCCGTTTCTTTTTTCATTAAAGAAGATACCGTGTAAGCAAAATACTTGATCCTTCCTAAGTGACAAGCAAGTTTTCTCTTCCTATAATAGGAAGAATACCGCTCGAAAGGAGGAAGCATCATTTCCAAAAGAAAAATAATTATCTGGATCAGTAGCATTTTGGTTTGCGGCTTACTTTTGCTTGCTCTTTGGACGACCAAAAAAGCGAACAGTGTGTTGCAGCAAGATTCAGAAAGCGAATTTTGGCTGCTAAGCGATGTTCATTTCCTGTCGTCAGCACTTCACGATAATGGTATAGCCTTCAACCAGTTTGCTGAAGGTGCCGCTGGTAAAGAAATGCGCTATCAGGCAGAAAGTTTGGAAGCTTTTGTTGCTGAAGCCCTAGAAAAACGGCCAACAGGAGTGATCTTGACAGGGGACATGACATTGAATGGAGAGAAAGCAAGTGCAGAATCTCTCGCCGAGTTATTGGCACCATTACAAGAAGCTTCGATCATGGTACTGAGTTTGCCCGGCAATCATGAGATTTACAATGGTTGGGCCAGAATTTTTGATGGGGATAAGGAATTTTATGCCGATCAAATCAGCCCGCAAGATTTCAAAGATATTTTTTCCGAAGGCTACGAGAAAGCTGACAGTGTTGATCGGACCTCATTAAGCTATAGCATCAATCTCAATGACCAGTATCGCTTAGTATTACTCGATTCATGTATTTATGAAGAACAAGTGAATTGGAACCAGCCAACTACGAATGGCCGCTTGAAAGAAAGCACCTTAGAATGGCTGAAGGATCAACTAGAAGCAGCTAAACAACAGCAGCAGACACCGCTTCTCTTCATGCACCATAATCTTCTGGAACATAATTCATTGTTGAAAGAAGGTTATATTTTAGATAACTCGGCGCAATTGCAGCAATTACTCACTGCTTATCAGGTACCAGCGATTTTTTCTGGACACATCCATATCCAAGATATTACAGAAGGGCCCTCTGGTATTCAGGAAATTGTCACCGGCTCTTATTCCACACAGGAACTTGGCTATGGGGTCGTAACACTTACTGATAAAACGATCAACTACGAAAAAAAGGTGATTGATTTGGACCAATGGGCTGCTAAGAACAAGCGGAAAGATCCTCACCTTTTGCAGTATAGCAACTATCAAGCAACCATTTTTCAACAAGATACAACTAAAATGGTGCGCCAACAGCTCGCATCTGTTACTGAATTGACAGAAGAACAAATCAACACATTATGTACATTTATTGCAAAGATGAATGCAGCGTTATTTACTGGTGACGACGCTTATTCGCAAGAAGAAAAAGAAACGATTCGACATTCTGAAGAATACCAGCTGCTGGCAACATATTCTTATTTTCTAAAACAAATATGTTGACTCGCTATTGGAAGATAAGAGTCCAGATAATGCGCTGACACTTCCCATAAAATGAACGATAGCCTTCCTGTCATAAGACGGGAAGGCTATCTAACGATGCAATATTTATTCTTTGAAAGTTGAAGCAGACTATTACTACTATTATTTATTTCTCATTTAAACGATGCAATCCCTAACCTCTACTGCATCCTTGTAACTCTGAAGTTACGCCAGTTTTGAATAAATTTCCTAAAAACAAGATAACGTTGGTACAAAAATATTTCTCGTATTCAATCATTATAACACATTTTGGCAAAAATGTCGTCAACAGACTTCCTCTCTCCATTCTTGTGTAGATTTAGCTTGGTATTCTTTCCTTAACAGGCAACATCACTTCAAAAATCTGCTGTTCTTTTTGATCCGTGGATACATCATCTTGCCACATCAGTTCCCAGATATCTCCATCTATCTGTAAATTAGCTGATTCCAGATAGGCTTTGAATCGTTTTGTAAAATCTTTTAAATGATGGATCTCCCCTCTGACGAATCCCGACACATAATTTCCTGCTGGTCTACAAATAATTGCCTGATCCGAGTACAGAGGCAGTCGTTCTTTGGGAATCATCACTAATGCACGGTAAGGCGCTTCATGGATCGACTCTTGATCGAATGCAGATCCTTCTACTAAATAACCGATGGGGTAGCCACTAAATAAATCCTTGTAATCTAAATAAGGATAAAAACGTGAAAAAGCCTGAAAGACCGAAGTCTCATCATACTCATTGATTTCTTCAGAAACAGCAAAATATTCTTCTGACCGATAACTATAAGTCATATTGGTAAAATCGGCTGTCTGTACTTTTTCAAATCGCGAAATGAACCGATCCAAAACGGCTTTATGTTCCTCTAGTTCCGTTATTTTCTGATCTACTTCTTTACGACGGATGATTAACTCTTTTTGCATCGTCTCAGGATTGCGGTTTCTTAGAAATGTTTGGATTTCCTCTAAGGACATATCCAATGCTCGCAAGACCAAAATCACATCTAATTCCGCACACTGTTCAAATCCGTAATAACGATACCCGTTTTCACCGATCTGTTTAGGTTTGAACAGCCCGATTTGATCATAATAAAGCAGTGTACGACGACTAACACCGCCATAAGCCGCAAGTTCACTGATGGTCAAAAATTTTTTCAAAAAAAATGCCTCCCTCCTATTGACTGTTACGTTACGTTACAGTTTATTCTAGCACAGAACGACGTAATTGGAGGGAATTTTTATGAAACAATTAAAACAATTTTTTTTCACCGAAAAACGCCTATTTCTAGGTACTTTTTTATTTATGCTGATCCATTCTTTCGGGACACTTTTTCTTCCCTATTTTGTAGCCAAGATCATTGATGATGGCATTTTAAAACAAGACCAATCAGCTATCATCCGCTATGGGGGCTGGATGCTGGCTGTTGCACTAGGAACTGGTGTGATTGCTGTCAGTGCTAGTTATTTTTCTGCCCATCTAGCAGGGAAGTTCGGACATCATCTTCGGATCAAACTATTCAACAAAATACAGGAGCTTGCGATCTCTAGTTTTGAAAAATATGGTACACCAACCTTGCTTGCAAGAACAACGAATGACATCAATAACATTCAACAAATCTTGATGATGGCTTTACAAATGATTCTTCCCGCTCCACTGATCATTTTGGCTTCGATTATTTTAACAGGTAGTGTATCTTGGCGAATGGTGTGGATCCCTATTGCAGCGATTGCTTGTTTCTCGATCGTCGCACTTTTCGTCATTTATCAAGCAATCCCTTTGGCAAAGAAAACGCAGAAAAAAGTAGATACTATGATGCGAATTTTGCGTGAAACCTATACAGGCGTACGGGTGATTCGCGCCTTTGACAAAGCTAGTTTCGAAAAAAAGCGGACAGACCAAACCTTTGAAGGGTACGCAAAAGTGATGATCCAAGTCAATCGTTTATTCGCTGTTTTGAATCCAGCCGTACACTTTTTCATGGGGCTGTCCATTCTAAGCATTTTGGGATTCGGCGGTTTCCAAAGTCTCTCAGGAAACCTGCCCATCGGCAGTATCACTGCGATCATCGAATATACCGTTTTGAGCCTTTGGTTTTTGACCATGGCAGCAATGGTGATCGTCATGATCCCAAAAGGATTGACATCCTTGCAGCGGATTGAAGAAGTTTTGTCTGAAGAAGAAACGATGACAGACGGTCCACAGCCAATCTTGCCAAAAGAAAGCTCATTAGTAGCTGCCTTTCATCATGTCTCCTTCACCTATGCTGGGGCAGAGGAACCCGTACTGGAAGATATTGATTTTGAGATCCATCGCGGACAGACCACTGCGATTGTTGGCGGCACCGGATCAGGAAAAAGTACGATCGCCAAAGCACTTTTGCGGTTAAAAGACGTTTCTAACGGCTCAATCACATTATATGATCGTGATATTCGAGAAGTCTCACAGGTCGCACTACGATCATTTATCAGCTATGTTCCTCAAAAAGCATTGTTGATCAGTGGATCGATCTGGGACACATTGACTTTCGGGATTGTCAATCCCGATCCGCAACAAGTAGCACAGGCCGTCAAAATCGCGCAAGCAGAGTCGTTCATCGAAAGTCTACCCGATGGGATCGACAGTCACGTTGCTCAAAAGGGCAGCAATTTTTCTGGCGGGCAAAAACAACGTTTGAGTATTGCGCGCGCATTAGTGAAGCCCGCTCACATTTACTTTTTTGATGACAGTTTTTCGGCGCTTGACTATCAAACAGATGCAAATTTACGGCGAGCATTAAAATCTTATGTCCGTGATTCAGCCGTAGTGATCGTGGCTCAGCGTGTTGCAACTGTCATGGATGCTGATCAAATCATCGTTCTTGATGAAGGAAAAATCGTCGGAAAAGGGACCCATTCAGAACTGATGGAAACCTGTAGCACCTATCAAGAATTTGCGGCTTCGCAAGGAATAGGAGGAGAAAAAAATGAGCAAAAAAATAACTGATGCACCAAAAAATTTAAAACATACGAGCATGCGGCTCTTACAATTATTATTCCAGCAAAAAAGCCGCTTCGGACTGATTTTGATTTCTGCTCTCTGCTACGCGACACTTATGACAATCGCACCATTACTGTTGGGTCAAGGATTGGATAATCTCATCACTTTGCTTCAGCAAGGAGGCTGGCAACCAAGTGAATTCTTGCAAGTCATCAAATGGCCACTGCTCCTTCTAGGGATCTCCTGGCTGATGATTAGTCTATTTTCATTTTTACAAGAATACACAATGGCAAGTGTCAGCGAAACATTGACCTTAACCCTCAGAAAAGAATTGACGCACAAGTTTAATCGGTTGCCGGTACGATTTTACGATACGCATCAGACAGGCGATATTTTAAGCCGAGCAATTCTAGACCTGGATAAAGTCTCTGAAGTCCTTCAAGTCGGATTGATGCAACTCATTACAGCCACTCTCAGTATCTTATTTGGTCTTGGTGTGATGTTTTGGCTCAGTCCATTATTAACTGTAGGGATTATCATTATCCTACTGATAAGTGCTTTCGCTACCCATCGACTGGCTCAGCGAAATTTGGTTTACTTTTCAGAAAATCAGACAACATTGGGAGCAGTCGGTAGCCGGGCAGAAGAGTTTTATACTGCCCATTTATTGATCAAATCCTACAATCAGCAATCTGCTGTCGCTTCAGAAATGCACGAATTAAGTGAAAAGCAATTTCATGCTTTTCGTAAAGCACAATTTGCTAGCTATGCGATCAATCCGTTCATTCGCTTTATCAACCAAATCGGGTTTGTCGTAAGTGCTGTGATTGGTGGAATGATGGTAATCAATGGACAGTTATCCATCGGGTTGATCCAAGCCTACTTGCAATATACCAATCAAGTTTCCGAACCGATCACACAAGCTTCTTATATTATTAATACGTTACAAAGTGCATTAGCGTCATTGGAACGGATCTTTGAGATTTTGGATTATCCAGAAGAAAAAGAAACCCAACACCCTCTTGCAGTCCCAGAAGAATTGTCGGGGAGAATCGATTTTGAAGATGTTTCTTTCGGCTATTCTCCAGATAAATTATTGATGCAACATGTGAACCTACAAGTTGCACCTAGACAGACAGTAGCCATCGTGGGGCCTACTGGGGCCGGCAAGACAACTTTGATCAACTTGCTGATGCGCTTCTATCCACTGAATGGAGGCAAGATCCGGATCGATCGCTACGATATGACGGATTTCTCAGCCACAGACATTCGCAAAAAATTTGGGATGGTTTTACAAGACACATGGTTGTTTGAAGGAACGATTGCAGAGAATATTGCTTACGGCAAAAAAGATGCAACGAAAGAGGCAATCATTGCCGCCGCAAAAGCAGCACAATGCGATCATTTTATTCGGACACTGCCGAAGGGCTACGAGACGATCATAGGATCCGAAACCGAACTATCACAAGGTCAGCAACAACTTTTGACGATTGCTCGTGCAATTTTGGCAGATCCAGCTATTTTGATTCTGGACGAAGCGACTTCCAGTGTTGATACCCGAACCGAACAAATGATCCAAACAGCAATGGACACATTGACGAAAAATCGAACAAGCTTTGTCATTGCCCATCGCCTCTCCACGATCAAGAATGCTGATTTGATCCTTGTGATGGAAGCAGGACAAATCATTGAGCAAGGCAAACATGAGGAACTGTTAGCAAAACCTTCATTATACGCCCAACTCTACAATAGTCAGTTTGCCAGAAATTGATTAGAATTTTTGTCACGTTTCATCTAGAGATCAAAAAGCGGAGGCCATCGCCAACAAAAAAGACTGCGTCTAGTATACAGCCGCAGTCTTTTTTTGAGATTCATTGACTCATTCCTTCATTTTTCCTTGGAGATCACCAGGTCAAGAAAATAATTTCCGGAAATGAATTTTTTACTTTAAAGCAAAAAAAGAAGACCATTGCCGGTCTTCTTTTAAAAGTTGTTATTATGCTTTAACGATGTTTGTTGCTTGTAAGCCACGTTGGCCTTCTTCAACGTCGAAAGTCACTGCTTGACCTTCATCTAAAGTTTTGAAGCCGTCGCCTTGGATAGCTGAAAAGTGTGCAAATACATCATTGCCATCTTCACCTGTAATAAATCCAAAACCTTTATCTGCATTAAACCATTTTACTGTACCGTTATTCATAAACGTATACCTCCATATTACACATCGTGTGTGTTTATTTTTGTAATAGAAAATGATGTGTAATTGAAGTGCGTATCAAAAGATAAACAAGTATTAACATATCAGAACTTTACTTTTATAGAATACCATGCCAGAAGAAAAATAGCAATGATAATGCTGCTTTTCTTTTTCGATACTCGTAAAACCTTAAGTTTTCCTTGGCAACAGCTTTTCTAATCCTGTCTCTAGCTCTTTTACCACCTTATTCCTTTCACATATCCTTTGCGCTTTGTAGAATATTTGTAGAGCACGCGACGCTTTTGCGTACATAAGAACATGTAAAATAGCGAATTCTAAGACAGTGCTATCTAGGCTATGGTTTCAAGTACAAGATTCAACGCCAATCGATACTTGCCTCTTGCAGAAACATGCACCGAACAATTCTTTTATTTTATCAAACTTGTCTCTGGAAACATTAAGGAAATTTTTAGCCTTTTTTTTATTCTAGTTCTATTTAAAATTATTTAAAAGTAAAATTATTTAAAAGTTAGTAGAGAAAATCCCTAATGACTCGCTGAAACGTAAATTGATTCATAGATGTCCTTCTCATCCCTGTAAAGATAATTTCCATTAAAGCTGCCTTTCTCATAAATTTTTCTTTCTTGAAACTGGATTATGATATTTTCAGTAAGAATTGCTTGATATTTATTAAATTTCTCCTCATTTATGTTTTTTGTTTCACAAACTAAACTCCTCTATGGTATAATCATTTTGTTTTTAAGAAAACTATGGGCATACAAAGGAGAAGGTAACATGAAAAAAACAAAAATCACTTTAATCGCTGCTTCATTGCTAATGGGAGGAACTCTTCTAGCTGCATGTAGTTCTGATAACAATACAACTGCAAGTTCATCCACTGCTGCTTCAACTGCAACAACTGCATCAACAGATGATGTTGTTTCAACAGCTTCAGTAAGTGACCAAACTTCAGTCATTGAAAAAGCATTGAGCGCAGACGGTAACTGGATCGTTGCTGTTACAGACAACATGACTTTCGACAAAGATTTGACAGTTGACGGCGAATTCCATGACAAAGGGGACGCTGCAAATGATATCTACCGTAAATTTGCATTGTACTCTCAAGATGAAAACCGTACAGTAACTGCTGAATACACTGTAACTGTTCCTAAATTAGTTGTTAACTCAGAAAACTTCAACATCGTTAACGGTGTAGTGAAAGGCGACATCGAAGTAAATGCAAAAGGCTTCGTATTGAACGGCACTAAAGTTGAAGGAAACATCACGTTCGCTTCTAAAGAAATTCAAGATTCAGCAACACTTGATAAAGAAGGCGCATCTGTTACAGGTGACGTGAAAGTCAGCGAATAATTTTTTACTGTTTTCTTTGTGAAAAACACTTTCGAAAAAGGAACCTTGGATTTGATTTTATTCATCTCCAAGGTTTTTTCTGTGTTTTTTTATTCTCTGTTTTATCGTTGTTTCCACTAACTTTGTGTAAGTAGCTACAAAGATTTTCTGATAATCTAAAAAATTCCTCCCATCGTTTTTCACTCTGACGCACACTTGCCAAGAATGTTTGACGATAAGAGGATTTTTTACTTCTTGCCGATTAACTGCTTAATTCAATGCTACTCACTCTTCAATAGAAGCCCATTTGTAATCATATTGCGCACCTGCACCATGAGAAACGACTCCTTTGACTTTTGGCGCCCGCAAATGGGCTTCCACGTTTTGGTAAACAGGAATGACACCTTGTTCTGCCATAATGATTTTTTCTGCTTCTAGTAGATCTTGCCAACGAGCTTCAGGATCTCCCGCATGGGTTGAAGCAGCGGCATTCACTGCTGCATCATAATCTGGATTACTCCAACGACCACGGTTATAGGAATTTCCAGTAACAAACAGATCTGTAAAGCTGCTGGCATCTGCATAGTCGGCCCCCCATCCGCCCATTACAACATCAAAGTCGCCGTTGTTGGAACGATCTAGCCGAACAGAAAAAGGTACCGGACTCAAGCTGACTTTCACACCATCCAATGTACTTTCGATTGCACTTTGGACATACTCGATCGCTTTTTTAGTCGAGTCGGTATCAGAAGCCAAGATTTCAAAATCTAATGAATCGATTCCTAAAGCTGCTTTGGCTTTTTCCCAGTGTTCTTTCGCTTTGTCTTCATTGTATTCGATCACACTGCCAGCATCTTCAACAAAATCTTTGTTATCCGTCGGGCTGAAAGTCATACCTTCTGGAATCAATCCTGTCGAAGCTAGAGATCCGTCCCCCAGAATGGAGGATACAAGTGCACCACGATCGATTGCATAAGAAATTGCTTTTCGCAAATCTTCATTACGGAATGGAGAATTTTCTTCTCGCTGATTCAATTCGATATAAGAGGTCCGGGCCAAAGGCTCTGAAACAAAAGCTTCCTCATTTGCCATTTGCTGCGCCAATTCTCCTGTTAAGATCACATCGTCTGCTTGACCATCTTGGAATAGATTCAACGAAGTCGCAGATTCTTTGACAACACTGACATTGATGGTTTGTAATTTAACATTTTCTTGGTCCCAGTACTGATCATTCTTTTCGTAGGACCATTCCGTATCTGTACCCGGTCCATCAAATCCTGTCAAAACAAATGGGCCATTGTACACAGAATTATCACTGGTCGTTGCATATTGATCGCCTTTTTCTTCCACAATTCCTTGATTTTGCGGGAAGAAAGATGGGAAAGCGAGTAAATAATCAAAATAGGGGGTTGCTTTTTCTAAAGTAATCTCTAATTCGTACTCACTGACTGCTTTGATCCCTAACTCGCTAGGATCTGTTTTTCCTGCAGTGATCGATTCAGCATTCTTGACTGGGGCAAACAAATAAGCGTATTCTGAGCCTGTTTCGGCTTTTACTGTCCGTTGCCAGCCGTAAACATAATCCGCAGCTGTTACAGGATCACCATTCGACCACTTAGCATCTTCTCGCAATTTCAATCGGTAGATCAATCCATCTTCACTCACTTCTGCGAGTTCAGCAGCTCCAGCAGGTTGCGGCTTACTGTCAGCATCCAAACGATACAATCCTTCATAGACATTATTCAATGCACTGAAGCTGATCGTATCAGTTGCAAGAGAAAGATCTGCACTAGGCATTTCTTGCTGGACGACAACATTGAAGATCTGTTCCGCTGCTGCTGTTCCATTCGAGGAAGTACTTTCTCCTGTGTTACTCGTGCCTCCTGTCGTACATCCGGCTAATAAGACACCACACACTGCTACCAATCCAAAGGCCCACTTTTTCATTTTCCTCTTCCCCTTAAGTTCATAATTTTCAGAATTTTCTGAAGTTGAATTTGATTTTAATCAATAATTATGGTAATTGCAAGAGTTTTTCCCTCGTTTTTTTCAAAAAAGATTAAAAAAAATTTCTTTTTTTCATAAATAATTAATCTACAACCTTTATGTTCTCTTTCAAACAAGAAAAAACTGTGATACGCAAGAGCATCCTATCAGCTCCTTACGTATCACAGTCAAACAATTATCAAGCTTCCATTTTGTAGCTTTCTCTACTATTCTTACGATCTCTTATCACACTAAGAATCGTAGGGATCGCACCAATTGCAGTAAACAGATAGACAAGAGCTAGGTTCCCATAGTATTGACTAGCTTCCAAATAACCTTCTCTTAGCAAGTCAGGCAATATCCGAAATGCATAGAAATAATCAACATCGGTATAATAATTGGCTACACTGATAGACCAATCAATCCGATTGCCTAGATAAACCATGATGACCATAATCAAAACACTACCGATGATGCCTTTGTTGCTCAGCTTTCCGCCAAGAAGTTCATACCCTTTTAAAGCACAGACAGCCATTGCAATACCTGATAATGCCGCTACATAACCTAATTGGCCAAGTAAAATAATGACACCGACCCCAATCAGTGAACCTATAAATGCACCAACTATCCCAGCCAGCCAGTTTTCTTTCTTCTGATTCTGCTCATGCAGGCTAGCAAGCATCGCTTCATTTTGCTTTTTGAAACAAGCACTGCAAGCGATCACTGGCAGCCCACCTATGCTGTAGGTATCTATTGGCGCTTCCGATGTTCCGCAAAACTGACAGACAGTTTGATAGTGATTTTCTTTAAGAAAATCAGTGACTGTATCTAGACCAGCAACCAATTTTTCTTTGGTTTTGGCAACAGTCATTGCCCCTCGGAATGTATAAGTGACTTGGTAACCTTGTACAGAGCAGTCCAATATGTCTTTGGAATCAGTCACTACTTGTCTCACTTGCTCTGAGCTAGGTAGTTCTTGGTTTTTGCTGATCGAAAAAGTTGCTGCGAAAGAATAACTATTATTATTCAATTGTGTCAATATAACTTTATACGAACGATACGTACCGTAAATCACACCCATTTTTGGATCTACCGACAACCCCAACGTCTCCGCAAAACTAGATAATGTTTTTACGAGCTTCTTATTCATTTGTCCTCCTTATAAACGATAGATTATAACAAACGTTATAACTTTGAGTGTAAAATAGAGGCTAAAATCGTGTCAAAAGATACGTTTGTGTATTTTGTAACACGATTTGTTTTCTTTAAGCGATTCCCGATATTACCATCTGCTGGCCTTCAGGAAGTGATCGATAAGACAAATTTCTGAAGAGCAGCTGCAACTCCACTGTCTTTATTTGAAAGTGTAACGGCATCCGCCTGTTCCCTGACTCTTCGTGGTGCATTGGCCATTGCGACCCCTACTCCAGCTTTTAGTATCATAGGTAAATCATTGAAGTTATCTCCTATTGCCAACGTTTGCGCTAGAGGCACGTTGTAATAAGAAGCCAGTTCCATCAATGCTTTTTCTTTTGAAACTTCTCGATGCGTGACTTCTAAGTAATTATCTTTTGAAAGGTAAAGAGCGCTCGTCTTCAAAGATTGCTTTTCCCAGTAACCTTTTACTTTTTGGATCTCAGCAGACGTACCGATCAAAAGTAATTTATGAACGGGTATTTGCAAGGACTGTACTAAGGCCAATAAATCTGCCTCCTGCGGTACCTCCTGCGTGATTGCGGCTTCTTTTTTTACCCATTCATCAAGACGATCCACATACCAAACTGTATCTGAATAAAGATTGATAGAAACTTGTGAGAAGTGTGTTCTTGTCTCGCTGATGATTCGCACAACTTCTTTGATTGCAACTTCATGACTTGAGATAGGCGGAGCAGAAAGATTTCCGTTTGCCAGAACTAACGCGCCATTGTAACAAGCCAAAGGATACTCGCTGATTCCTAACGCTTCAGCTAAGTGCTGCATCCCTTTTGGTGATCGTGCAGACGCTAAGACAAAAGGAATTTTACTTTCTTTTAATCGTTGCAGCACCTGTTGTAAGTTTGGGTCAATCTGATGGGTATCATCTAAAATCGTTCCATCAATGTCGCTTACGATTAATTTGATTTCTCTCGTATTCATTTGTGCCTCCTAACTTTAGCTATGACTTTCATTCGACTATCTTCATCCTCAAATTCGCCTAAGGATGAATCCAATTAGCGTGATTTTTTGATTCGTAATGCTTGATTCTTCGCTAAATAAAATGGACGCAAATAAGCGACTGTGTTTGATAAAAGTAGAACATCGGGAGATAGTTGGATGTTCAAGCAGTTTTCGAGATATTCTTTGCGTTTCGTGATACGTTCCCACAATTCTGGATAATCGGCTTTTAATTCTTGTCGCAGTTCTTGATCAGCTAATGCAATACATTCTTCCGCACTGACACCAGTATACTCAGGAACAGATGGAATGATATCTACTTGGAACATCATGCCGCTTTCTAAAGGTGTAAGAGAGTCCGCGTAGATTGGTGAAGACATCCACTCATCATCCGAAACCAGATGTCCAGGATTCAAATGCCAGTGATAACTCTTTTTTGGCAGAACTTCTTCAATCAATCGATACATCTCGCCACCCGTTTGGTTGATTCGAATTGCTTCCAACCAAGTGGTGATCGCCTGGTAATACGGTTTCACGACACGTTCAAGGTAATCTTGTTGTTCAGCCGGCAATTGACTTGCTTCTGAGACGACAAATCCCGTGCGGCTGGAGAGTCCCCCTTTATAACCAATCGTCATTGAGAAAGGATCACCCAAAGCAATTCGTTTGTGCGTTGGATAAAGATTGGCAAATTCAAATCGTTTACCGCTAGCAGCGATTGGCACCACAGAAGGCATTTGTCCCTCTGCCAACAAATATGCCCCAATTTCGGCTTCTTTTTTGCCAACTTCAATCGCATTCATCGCACTCAAAATACAACGAGAAGAAAGGTTAGCCCCATATTCATAATGAGCGATCTCATTGGCATTGTTGTGACTACGGCTTCCTTTTTCACCAATCAGCAAATAAGCAGCATTTACCACATGACATGTCCTTGTGACTGCCCGTTTGACTGCATCTACGATAAAATAAGGAACATCAAAGAGTGTGGCTGGATCTTCGTGATGCGTCGTGAACATCTTCCACCCAATGATGCCAATTTTTTTCTTCTCTTTAAACCTTAAAGAAGAAAAAACAGAGGATAGTGATTTTTCTCCTGTCATAGGCTGATTCGGCAGCGAAAACTGCGGGTAATGGACTAGCTCTGCCGCTATGCGGGAATGAGCCTGCAGCTTTAAATTTTCATTTCCCAAAATGAGTGTTGCGGCGCCAGTTTTATCTAGAACCAATAGTCCTTCCTCGAATCTTGGCAGGAATCCTGTCAGATATTCAAAGTTGCTGCCATGTTCTTTGTCTGCATAGATCACCAACGTGTCAAACTCTTCAGCAGCCATTCGCTCTAAGACACTTTGTTTGCGCTGACTCATGGTCGCATCACTTAAAAAAACTGGAGCGACCTCTTCAAAAATAGGTGGTTCTGGTAAAATGGCTAATTCAATCGCTTTTTTCATGATTAAAACTCCTTCTGATTTACTCTGTTACATAAATGGTCACATTCGCTGCGGCAAGTGCTGCTTGTAACTCGATGCCTGGTTGTTGATCGGTGATTAAAAGATCGATCTCCGGCAGATCACAGACTTTAAAAAAACCAGTCGTTGCTAACTTTGTATGGTCAGCTACTGCAATGACATACTCTCCTTGTTTCACCATCTGACGCTTGACCATGCCTTCTTCTTCCGTATGGATAAATACGCCTTCTGTAGAAAGGGCAAATACTCCTAACAGTGTGTAATCTGCCTGAAATTGGGCAAGTTTGGCAACAGTATCCGCACCATATAAAAATAATTGTTCTTTGTCTAATCTTCCAGGCAAAACCGTAATCGTACTCTGTTTTAGCGCTGCCAATCGTTGGGCATGAGTCAATGAATTAGTAATCGCTTGAAGAGGATAATCTGACAGTTCATTGATCACCGCTTCTACAGTTGTCGATGCATCAAAAATAATCGCAGCTGGCTGTTTGATCCATTGAATAGCTGCTTTAGCAATTTTTGCTTTTATGTCATAAAATTGCCCGGCGCGAGTTTGATAATCATAAATCACGGCTGCAGGGTTCGTCGAAACCGCCCCTCCGTGGGTTCGTTTAAGTACGTGCCGTTTTTCTAATTGAATCAGATCACGACGAATCGTATCTTTTGATACGGATAACAACTTGGACAATCGTTCAATCGAAGCACTTTGCTCAACTGCTAGCACTTCTTGGATTTTAGCTAGGCGCTGTTCCACAAACATCTCTCTGTCATTCCTTTCCACTAAAAAATACAATGCAAAAAATTGCGAAACAATGCAAAAAGATGCAAACGATCTTAAAAAAACTACCTCCAACAAACATGTTGCAGGTAGTTTTGTCGTCATTGTTCTTCTTATTTTACACGAAGCGCAAAGCTGGCTGTTGAAAAACCTGAACTTGCTTCGGTAACCGTGTACCCAGTGCTTGGTGCATGAATGAAGCTGCCGTTACCAGTTGCAATTGCAACATGATACGTATTGCCTTTTTCACCCCAGAATAGAAGATCTCCTGCTTGGGCTTGAGATACAGGGATGATCGTACCGGCACTTTCTTGCGGAACGGTCCAATCGCCAATATTTTTCCCTGTTACTTGTAAAAAGACATAACGAGTGAAACCGGAACAGTCAAAGACATCTGGCCCTTTCCCTCCCCATTGGTAGGGTGTCCCGATATATTTACGGGCTTCAGCTACAATAGCAGCACCGTTAATATTCGTACCGATAGTATTGTTGCCAGAATTGCCAGGATTTGTTGTGGTATTTCCACTGACTTCTTTTACGTAAGCTGCCGTGATCCAGCCACCGCTAGATAACTTATACCACGTCGTATTACCATTGACAGAAGTCCCTTTTTTCTGCGCCACTGCTTTCACTACAGCGTTGCTGCTCAAACTGCTGACAATACTGGCAGTAGTTGAAGCGTTCGAACGAACATTCATCCCAGTCGTAGTCTGTAGATTTTTACTGATTGCTTGTTCGGCAGAATTATTTGATGAATTAGAATTATTGCTGCTTGATCCACCGGTTGATGGACTGCTCGTATTGCTCGCATCTTTGACATAAGCTGCCGTGATCCAACCACCTGTAGATAATTTGTACCATGTCTTATTGCCGTTGACGGATGAACCTGATTTTTGAGCGACAACTTTAACGGTCGTGCTATTGCTCAGACTTCCCACAACACTACCACTTGTTGATGCACTGGAACGTACATTCAATGAAGCGGTGGTCTTGACATTTTTGCTGATTGCTTGTTCTGTGGTTGATGTGTTTCCAGGATTGCTTGTCGTTGAACCGCTAGACACAGCCTGAACATAAGCTGCGGTAATCCAGCCACCATTAGACAATTTGTACCATGTTGTTGTACCATTCACGGAAGTTCCTGATTTTTGAGCAACCACAGTGACCGTGGCATTGCTGCTCAATCCCCGAACGACACTCGCACTGGTTGATGCACTAGACCGTACATTCAGTGCTGCTGTTGTTTTGACGGTCTTATTGACAGCTGTTTCTCCGCTAGTACTGTTGTTGGAAGAGTTGCTGTTGCTGGCGGTTGTTACATAAGCGCCAGAAATCCAACCCCCAGATGACAACTTGTACCACGTCGTGTTCCCATTGACGGAAGTTCCTGATTTTTGAGCAACAGCTTTGATCGTGGTATTGTTCCCCACACCGTTGATAATTCTCGCACTGGTTGAAGCGTCTGAACGCACATTCAGTGAAGCGGTCGTTTTAAATTGTCGATTGATCGTTGTTTCTGACGATCGAGCAAGAGTTGTCGTTGCAGTTGATTTAGTTGACTTTGCTACTTCTGTTTCATTTACTCCTGTAGCGTTGGCCTCTGGTGCGTTGACCAAAGTTGTGAATACACCTGATGTAGAAGCTAACACCGTTGTAACCCCTATACTTTTTTGAATAAAAAGTGATCGTTTTTGTTTCACTAAACGCTTACGGATTGCTTTTCGAGATTCCAATGAAACACCCCCTCCTTTTCATTCTATCAAAATCGATTGATTTTTAACATCTTTTTTCTGTCTGTAACATTTATTTAATGTAGGTTTATTCCTTGGCACCGAAAAATTTTCTTTCTAAATCCACGTTTTACCTATACAAACGATACAAATACAATTCTATTTTAAATGAAAAAAATATAGAACGCTATCAAAACGAATGAACCCGACTGTTTTTTTGGAAACTAGAGTAGCTCCTATCAAATAAACAAGGTAGGCCAATTTTCTTCAATAATCCTTCCATCTACTCGACATTTATTTGCAATCTAGTCCCTTTTTCTTCACAAATACAATTTTAAAAAGCGTTAAAGCTTTAAAAACAAAAGAGAAACCGTTTTAATTATTTGTGAAATTATGCTATAGTAAAAAAAAGGAAGAGGTGACTTAAAATGAAAACGAAATCGAAAGAAAAAGTTTATGCCGAGCGTCAGCATAGTTATAAGCAAGAAAAAGAGGAAATTTTCAAAAAAGCCCTTGCTTCTGTACCAAAAAAAGACAAAAAATCCGCCGCTAAAGACAAACGATGACCCTTATCTGCCTGCGACATTTACTTTAGGCTGCTTTGTAGCTTGAAAAACATGCCTGACTATTCAACCGATCCGAGTAGACTCTCGGTTCGGCTAAATAATCAGGTATTTTTTGTGTCGTTAAAGCTTTAAAGATCCCGTCATTCCTTTGACAAACCCTCGTTGCATAAAGAGAAAAAGGACTAATGTAGGGATCGTTGCAATGACAATTGCTGTCATCTGCACGCCATAGTTCGCAACATAAGAAGCCGATGATAAGTTCGATATCAGCAACGTCATCGTTTGACGATCTTCTGTCTGCAAAAAGATCAGCGGGAGCAAATAGCTATTCCATGAGTTCATAAAAGCATAGATAGCCGCTGCTGCATAAGTTGAGCGCATCATTGGAAAAACGATCCGAAAGAAAATCGTATACTCACTTGCTCCTTCGATCCTGCTGGCATCTAAAATGCCATCGGGAAAGGACTTGAAATTTTGACGAAAGAAAAAAATCAGGAAGAGATTATTGACTAGCGGCAAAATAACGGCGATATGCTGATTTACAAGATGCAGGCCTGACATCATCTTAAACAATGGGATGACTAATGCAGCCAGTGGAATCATCATGCACAGTAAAAAAAGCGAGTAAATCATTTCACTGCTGCGGGTTCGAAATTTCTCAAAACCAAATGCCGCCAATGATGTGATCAGTAAACTAAATAGAACAGTAATTACAGAAATCTTGATCGAATTCCACATGATCAAGGAAACATTATAGTTAGAAAATAGTTGCTGAAGGTTCGTGATCAGCTGATTTCCTAGTGTGAGTTTTCCAGCAGCAATCTGATTCGATGTATTCGTCGCTCCCGCGATCATCCAATAGAAAGGAAAGATAGAGACGAATGCCGCTACGATCAAAAAAAGATATTTTATCAGTGTATTCACATTTCGCTTCATCGCTGCTCCTTTCTGCTTATTGTCGGTCGTCTTTTGCTAATTTGAACTGCGCATAGGATAAGACCGCAATGAGCACTACCAACGCCCACGACAATGTTGCTGAATAACCAAAATTTGAGGTATAGACAAATGAATGATTGTAGATCAGTTGTGCTGCAGTCAATGTCGCATTTGAAGGGCCACCGCCTGTTAAATTCACCACTTCATCAAAGAGCTGAATCGTTCCGATCGTCGATGTGATTGTGGTAAAAACAATCACTGGCTTCAATTGAGGAATAATGATCCTAAAGAACTTCTGAAAGCTGTTTGCGCCATCTATATCCGCAGCCTCCCACGTATCATCTGAAATATTTTGTAATCCTGCTAAATAAAAAATCATGTTATACCCTGTCCAGCGCCAGCATAAGGCAATGATCACCGTCACTTTCGCCCAAAAAGGGCTATTTAACCAGTCTAACGGTTGTTGGATAATTCCAATTGCCAGCAAGCCCCGATTAATGATCCCACCGATCTGGAACATCATCTTAAATAAAACCGCATAAGAAACCAGAGAGGTGACACTTGGCAGAAATAAGGCAAGCTTAAAAAAAGTTCGTCCAACTAGTTTTGGTGTATTCAACACAAAAGCTAGTAAAAGTCCTAAAAACACCATGATTGGCACTTGAAAAATCAAGAAAACAAAATTGTTGAATAATGCTTTGTGGAAAATGGTATCTTGAAACATCCGAACGTAATTGTCTAAACCAACAAAAACGGATTGCAATCCTTGCATCGTATGAAGAGATAAATAAATTGAATAAAGAATTGGATAGATCATGAAAATACTGCTTAAGATCATTGCAAAACTAATAAATTTCCATACTTCTCGCCTTTTTCTCGAAGGATCCATCTTATCCACTCCCTGCTAATGCAAATCGGCTACTCGCCGACTTGCATTGTATAATTATTTTCGGCTTCTTCTAGCATTTCGTCCAAACTCAATGCATCATCAAAATAACTCTGCATAACTCCTCGAAGAGCATCAACCGCTGCTTGCGTATTGTTGCCATAGTCGACACCAGGGATTTCAGCCATCCAACTCGAAAAATCTTTATAGATTGGCGCATCATTGAAAAATGGGTCTTTGTATTGATACGCATCCCCTTTTTGAGATGGCAAATACGTTCCCACTGCCCCATTCTCGACCAATATCTCTTGATAAAATTCATCATTACCTGCAAATTCTGTCTTCAAGAAATCCATTGCCAGTTCTTTATTTGGCGAATCGTTCAAAACTAACCAGCTTGATCCGCCTAGGTTTGAATAGGGGGTCGCCCCATCAACTGTCTCTAATTGCGGCAGATGTGTATAAGCCCACTTGCCTTTTTGATCCTCCGCGGAACGAATCGTTGCTGAAAACCAAATGGCAGAATTAACCGCCGCGACTTCACCACTCGTAACTGCTCCGATTCCCTCAGGAGCAAAATAATCTACCGGTTTTGCTAACTCTTTCTGGTCAATCTCTTTTAGGATCGGCATCATTTCGCGGATCGCTGGATTGTCTTTCAAGAAAATTTTGCCCTCTTCATCGAAATACCACAGTCCGGCAGACTGCATCGCCATCTGCAGATAATGGGTCCCGCGGTTGGGAATGAATGCGACAAACCATTTACCGGTCTTTTCTTTCACATCTTCACCGATAGTGACAAATTGGGACCAAGTCAAATCTTTCATATCTTCTTCACTGTAGCCTGCCTCACTTAAATAATCGGTGCGATAATATAATCCGGCAGAACCAGAATCAAATGGGACTGCATAGATTCCCTCCTTATAGGTAGCATTCTCTACTTTGTATTCGGCAAAATCAGCAAAGTCGATGGTATCAGATAACTCCGCAAATTTCCCTTCATAATTCGTAAGATAACTTTGTACATCATAATCATCCATCAAAACGATATCAGGCAATCCTTCTGATACCCCCGACGTGAATCCAGAAACCATTTTTTGCTTTGTGTCCTCATTCGACATTTCGATGACATTCACTTTAATCTCATCATGCCCATCCTTACGGTAGTACTCCCCTGCTTTTTCCATAATTGGAATATTGAAATTCGTATCCCAAGCCCAGACAGTCAATGTCTGCTCATCTGAACTAGCAAAATCTCCTGATTCACTACTCTCATTATTACTGGAACAACCAACAAGCAACGCAAAGCTCAATATACTATATAGAAAAATCAACCTTTTTTTCATTTTTCTCTCCTCCTATTTGCTTTTCCTAAAATCCCAGCAAAGGTGCAATAGAAAGCGATTGCACCTTGCTTTTATTATAGATATCAGATGAAAAAAAACCAAATAATTGAATTTCTGTTGATAAAAATGAATAAATTTGAGCCATGATGAATGGAAACAAAATATGAAAGAAGTGCAGAACAATGAGATTAAAATGAGAAAATGATATAGTAGTGCTAACATACAGGAGGTGAGCAGATGGTTTTTACGATTATTCTAAAATTATTCTTTGGGTTATTTGGCTTATTGTTGGTGGCAAGACTGTTAGGGAAAAAGACACTGTCGGAAATCACACCTTTCGACTTGATTTATACTCTCGTTTTAGGCGGAATTTTAGAAGAGTCGATCTACGATGACAACGTTTCGGTCTTCCATGTCCTTTTCGCTATCGCTTTGTGGGCACTGTTGATTTACTTTATTGAAGAATTTGTTCAAAAAAATGAGACAATCAATCGCTGGTTGAAAGGCGAACCGGCAGTCTTGATTCACAATGGTCAGCTCAATATACAAGAGATTACCCGCAATCATATCGAAATGGAGCAGTTGCGAACCATGTTACGGCAACAACAATGTTTCTCCCTTGCAAATGCCAAGTATGTTGTACTGGAAAACGCGGGGCAAATCAGTGTTTTAACACATTCAGAGGATGAGCAAACATTGGCAATCATGCTGGTTGACCAAGGAAATATTCAATATCCTGTACTGCAATCCCATCATTTGAGCGAAACTTGGCTACGAGAAGAATTACAGAAACAAGGCTATTCTTCTTTCAAAAATCTTATTTATGTAGAGTGGTCCCAAGACAATGGGTTTTATATCATCACCAAGGCAGAGACGATTCAGGCTCGCTACCGAATCGATGGCTAAAACAATCATTCGATTTTAAGATACTTTTCCTCTTTAGGAAGATGCCATCAGGAAGATACCATCAGGAAGATACCGTCCATCAACAACTATTTTCGACGAGTAATCACTTAGCAATCAGCATGAGCAAAAAAGGCTTACTTTAAAAACGTTATTTTTTCCTCACTGCCTCTTCATAGAGATTTCTTTGTTTTCTTGGAATTTTTTCAGATGAAAGAAGTATTCTACTGAATTAGATGGAGGTGAAGGGATATAGAGGTAATTGGTGGATTGATTTTTTGGATTCCTGTTTTATTGTTTCTTATTATCGGATCGATATTTATTACATGGCGAAAGAATGTCGTTGTACTACTCTTTCTTTTGATACCATTTTTGTTTTTTTTACTAAATGTTTTTGATCATCATCATTATGAACCCACGTCTGATTTGATGTACAATCTTTTAGGACTAGCTCTTTCAACGATTGCTATCATCCTTTATTTGCTTTTTCAAAGCAAAAAGAAATAGAGTCTATGCCATAAGATCTTCGACAAACGGATATCCCATCGGTGACGATGTCCCGTTGTACTCCAGTCGAATCTTGTAACAAAAGAGCGATGATTCAACGATCAATCAGATGTTTTTTATTTTTACTAAGATTAAATAAGTGAACGAATACTCACTCAAATAAAAGATATCCCAACACTGAGAAATAGTTAGCCCGTCTTCACGATTTTATCGCGAGTATTGGCTAGCTACTCTCAGGCGGGATATCTTTTTTCGCTTGAATCTTCTCATACAAAGCAGAACTCAATTTTTTCACTAGGGCCTTAGCTATTGCTATAATTGCAGGCAACTAGTCCACTTGTTCGATAGTCGTTGTCCCCCAGTTCATGACATTTGCAACATGGACATACCCATCATAAAGATTTAACAGCAAAGCGATTGCACAGACAATATAAACAAGTCGATAAAAAGAATTTGTCTTCTTGTTGCGCCAAATGGCAAAACCGCTTAGGAGGATGCCTAAAGGAAAGATGAATGAGGATACGCCGGCTAAAAGCAGCAAAATCAATCCTTCATCTTTATCAGAAGACATTTGTTGGGTGATAAAACTCAACTTCTTCTTTTTATCTTCAATTTCCACATTATTCTTTTGAATTTGTTCTTTCAATTGTTCATTTTCCTGCAGCAATTCATCAATCGATACTTGATAAAGTTTGCTTAGTAAAACTAAATTATCAATATCTGGATAGCCACGCCCATTCTCCCACTTAGAGATCGACTGACGAGAAATCTTTAATTCTTCTGCTACGGAAGCTTGCGACAATCCGCTTTTCTCACGATATAATTTTAGTTGTTCCGCTAAGGCCACTAATTTCATCTCCTACACCTATTACTTTACAACTAGTTTACCATTAGAAATGGTTGCGGTCACGCTTGCATTTGTTGTAATCGTTCCAGCTTTTTGTTTAAAGCTGCAAGTAGCCTTAGTAGTCGTATGGGTTAATGAACTCGAAAGAATACTTCCTTTCAATGCTTTGATGCTCAAATTTGTCGCCGCTGTGATCTGTTCTTTTGAGTTGATCTTTACATTATAAGAAGCAGTCCAACTTCCTTTGACTGTCTTAGACACTTTATAAGTTCCTTGAGCAATTCGTGCAAAGGGTTGAATATATTCAACAGATAGTACGACTTCATCATCCGCTTCATCAATATAAGATATCTCTTGAGAACCGACGCCAGCGGTCATTTCATAAACAAGCTCATCTGTATTCTTTTCATCCGCTGCAGCTGTGACAGACACCCCCAAAAAACCTAAAAAACAGGCTACTAAAATAACTAATTTCTTCATAAAAACACTCCTCTCTTATTTGTCTTCACTTTATCGCTTTTCTTGAAATATAAGGAGAAACTATAGGTTTACAGGGGGAAACCATTGGTTTACATCCTTCATTTCCCTTTCATTGTAAACAAAAGGTTGCTTCTTTTCTATAACAATTACTGTAATAATGGAAAAGTACGATCTGTGGGGAGGTGTCAGAATGAAAAGGCAAAATAAAATCCTATTATTCAGTTTTAGTCTGCCGCTTTTTAGTGTTTTTTTCGGTCCAGTATCTAGCCAACAATTTGGTCCCTTGTACGAATATGCTTTTGGCTTCCCGCTAAGATTCATCTGGTATAGGAGTATCAATGAACCTCTTGAAAGTCATTGGGCACTCTTTTCCTTTGAAAAGATCGCTCACTTGCAAGTTGATTTACTTGGCTACTTTCTTGCAGTGCTGCTGACTTATCTCGTTTCCCGATTTTTGTTCGAGCAACTCTCACAATGGCTGCATAAGCATGTGCAAAGCGGACTATTATAAATAAAAGGAATGTTTTCGTTAAGAGGATAAACCCTTTCTCAATCCACAAAGACAATACAACCTCAAGATGTCGTAGGCGAAAACAAGTTCCCTCTATATATTGTGGATAAAACTGTTAATATGTGCATAACTCGGTCTTTGGCACGCTGTTTTACGAATAAAACGGCCCAACAAGTATCCTTTTCACAGATAAATGTTGGGCTGGTATCTTAACTCATCCTCATTTTCCAGCAGACCTTCGCAAAAAATTTTTTGCCTTGCTGCTAAACTTATTTCTGTTATTCGTCATTCTCGTGCTATCCATCGATCTCTTTCAGTGCTGCTGACGGCACGTCTTCTTTGGCAATTTCTTCATACGTCTCAACATGTGCCCCTTTATTCGTCAATTTCAAAAAGCGCTCTGTCTTCAACACTTGTAAGCCTTCAAATTCTATCATTCGAGTCTGGCCATCTGCCGTGGCAGCTACTTGTTTGTAATGAGCAGTGCCATAGCCGTTGACCGATTCAGGCGCTTGCGTTTTTACATACATTTCGCTTTTTGGAACAAGTGGATTCAATTGATCTAAAATTCCTGCCACTTCTCCCGATGCTCGGTTAGTGTACAACATGATTCCCCCGCACAGAAGTAAGAAAAACAAACCAATGGATAAGATTGCTCGTACGATTTTTTTCATCATATTCTCCTTTCGTCTCTCTTTCTATCTTAGCAAAATAAAAACAGGGGAAATCGGCCTTAGGTCCCAATCCAAAATAACAAAATTGAAAGGTTGCCGTAAGAAAACTTCTACAACTTATTGATATTTGCTTAATACTGCTTATCCAGCTAGGCAACAAAGGCAAAAAAGATTACAATAATTAAAAAAAGGAGTACCTATATGCTTACACATTTCAATCTTATTGCTATTCTTTTGGCAACACTTGCTTTTATGATCAGCGGGAGCTTACTTTATAATCCAATCCATGCTTGGGGGCGCTTTTGGGCAAAAGAATCTGGCATGCTAAATAAAGAAAGTCATCATATGTCTGCCGGCAATGTCGTTTTTACTTTTGGCGGGACAGCTGTTGGCGGACTATTATTGGCATTTACACTAGGACAAGTCACCTATTGGTTCAATAAGTTTGACCATGACGGTTGGATGATGACGAGCTTGCAAGTGGCCTTTTTGCTATGGCTGGGCGTATTTGCTGTGGCAACTTTCGTAAATGCAGCCTATGCTGGACAAAGCAAAAAACTGATTGGTCTGCATTTATTGAATGGTGCAATCGAGTTAGTCATTATGGGAATCATCATTGGCTTGTTTCCAGTGGTAGGTTAACAAGCTGATACGCAATCATAAGCAAGTGTTTCTCAAGCTATCGGGGGCAGAAAAAAACAGGTAATGTAAACCAATCAGTGAAAACCTGTCGTAAGGTATGAGTGGGCTAGATTGTCTTACGACAATCCTAGTAGTACTTTATTCACCCACGATCTTCTCTTAATCTCTTTCGCTGATTTAGTTGAGCTCTCGGGATTGCTTTTCCCCCTCTAGCAAGCTTGTCGTTTTTTGATTATTCTTGGGCTAAAAAAAGAAAGAAGGGATCACCATCAACTACCTGCCCAATCTCTTGTCCATTGCACGGATCGCGTTAGCTGGTCTTCTATTGATTAATCAGCAGCCTTTGTTTTCAGTCTGCTACATCATTTGCGGATTGACGGATGTTTTAGACGGATTTATTGCACGAACCTATCGATTGCAAACGACCTTGGGCTCAAAACTAGATAGTTTAGGTGATTTTGTTTTTTGGTCCATTGTCCTATTTCTTTACATTAAAACTAAGATCTATCCAGATTGGATCATTTATGGCATTGTCTTAGTCGCTAGCATTCGATTTCTTAATTTGATTTTGACTAAAGTTAAGTTTGCTCAGTGGGGGATGCTGCACACATTGAGCAACAAGATAACAGGTCTTGCCTTGTTTCTCCTGTGTTTCGTGGCATTTACTTTTGGTGACGTATCAGGATATATTTGGGTCGTGACATTCCTGCTCGCTTTGTTTTCATCTATAGAGGAAACACTGATTGTCTGGCGCAGCACTTATTACGAACCGAATCCAAAAGGCTTTTTCACTGTTTCTCATCAATCCAGCTAAATTTTAGCAACAGGAGTATCAAAAAAACGTCCAGCTCTTATTACAGCTGGACGTTTTTTGCGTACTATCTATTATGAATAGTGATGTTTATTTATTTTTTAGCGTAGTCTGAAGCTTGGACCCCTGCTTGACGACCAAAGACCATGATATCAGCAACTGCATTTCCGCCGATACGGTTTTGTCCGTGAATACCACCAGTTACTTCTCCAGCAGCGTATAAACCATCAATAACAGAACCGTCTTTTTTCAAGACTTGTGTATTGGTATTGATTTTTACACCACCCATTGTGTGGTGGATTCCTGGTGCGATTTTGATTGCATAGTAAGGACCAGTTGTTAAGTCATAATCCATTGCTGTTTCTCGACCAAATGCTTCGTCTTTTTTATCTTTAACAGATTGATTCCATGTATCTAGTGTTTTTGCCAATGTATCAGCGTCCATGTCGATTTTCTTCGCTAAGGCTTCGATCGTATCTGCTTCAACGACTACACCTTGTTCTTTGTAGAAATCAACTTGTTTTGCTCGACCTGCTAATGCATCGTCAAAGATCAAGTAAGCATAGCTTTCTGGAAGAGCGGTAATCGCCGCAGAAACATTGTCGCGGGTTTCTAATTCGTTGTAGAAACGTTCACCTTGTTGGTTGACTAAAATCGCACCTTCTCCACGGACTGTTTCACTGACTAACATCCCTGTATCTTGAACAACTGTTGGGTGAACTTGAATTTGATCCATATCGACTGTTGCACCGCCAAGAGATTCAATCATCTTGATGCCGTCACCTGTACTGCCTTCAGATGTTGTGCTGACATAGCCTTTTAAATCCGGACGATATTTTTCTATCATTTCTTTGTTTGAGCCAAAGCCACCAGTGGTAACGACAACTGCATTCCCATTGATCGTTTTTTCCTCATCACCGATTTTTACAGAAACGCCAGTGACTTTTCCGTCTTTTTCGTTGATTTTCTTCACATCAGCATTCACAAACAAAGGAATTTCCTTTTCATGGATATTTCTCAATAGTCCATCTACCAAGTAGGTTCCGACAGCAGAGCCGTCATGTGGACGGTGGATACGTTTGACACTTGCACCACCACTGTAGCTGATGTTGTCTAATGTGATTCCCATGCCGTCTAACCAGTCAATGGCTGAAGCTGAGTTATCGACTAAGTAGTGTAAAAGTTCTTGGTCATTCGTACCTTTACCACCTTTTAGTGTGTCATCAAAGAACTGTTGGTTGCTGTCTTCGATTCCTTGTTCTTTTTGGAATTTTGTTTCAGAAGCATTCATCCCACCAGAAGATTTCAATGTGTTTCCGCCTGCGATCGGCATTTTTTCCAAGATGACTGGATTCATCCCAGCTTCTTTGGCAGATAAAGCAGCTGCCATTCCGGCACCACCAGCACCAACAATGACAATGTCATATTGATCTTTTAGTTCAGAAGGATCGGTATATTCTTGTTCAGATGCACCTGAAGCCACTTCTATTTCGCTTGATGATGCTGAACTTTTTGCTGTTTCACTATCTTTTGTCGCCCCGTTACTACCACAAGCACTGAGCAATAATAAACTTGCAGCGCCAATGACCAATTTCTTTAATCCACTTGTTTTCACTTTTTTCCCCCAACTTTCTTTCTTTTGTTTGATTGTTCTTTGATTCTTCCACTGAAAAAGCAGCGCTCTAGCACTATTGATTGTTACTTTATTAACAAACAAGAATAAAAAATATTTTGACTATTAACAATTTCAATTGCTTTAAAATCAGCGTTATCATCTAAAAAACAAACCCAACATATTTATATAAACATAATAAAAATAGAAAATAATAAA
The DNA here is from genome assembly GCF_005843965.1 of Enterococcus sp. M190262. Lineage (NCBI taxonomy): Bacteria > Bacillati > Bacillota > Bacilli > Lactobacillales > Enterococcaceae > Enterococcus > Enterococcus sp. M190262. Next base: position 193,954 of record NZ_CP040461.1, read on the forward strand.
ATCACGCTTATATTTTGTGTAATTTTTCATTAGTTGTTCTAATCGAAATTTCATTTACTGTGTATATGTCCCCATTGATCAGCGGTGCATACATAGAAATATATACACACCGCAGGCAAAACCTTAGGAATTTTTCTTTGATTGCTTCTGGTCAAAATTTATTTGATTGCTTCTATTCTTTACTTGCCAACTGCTAGTTGCTTTTTTGGAACGATAATTTTCTACATCTTTATTACACAGAAATATCCTTAGCGCTTTCATGATTTTCGAAAACGGCACTGACTACTTGTTGCGAAAAAACAATCACATTCTCCTGCAAGATGTGTTCTCTTCTGATGGATTCGATTTTCTTTGTCAGACGTTCAATCTCTAAACTGTCGATCGCTCCACTCATGTAGATTGCCGAACGATTCTGGTAGGTGTTTGAGATAATGATGTCTGGCTCTTCAACTAGTGATTCCGCAGCAATAAAATCAATATTATAAAGAGCGGAGAAGATCTTTTTCAGCTGCATAATGAAGAACTGTTCAAATGAGAAAGGAAAATCTGTTTCTACCGAAACAACAATCTTTTTCTCAAATAAAGTAGGTGTGATCAGAGACGTGTAGGCAAGAACATATCGTAAGAGCAGAAACTCCTGTTTTTCTGTAAGTTGCCCTGTTGTGCTGCCAAAACAAATGGTACGTATTTTATTCACAAGCACTGGATAGTAGTGTCTGTAATAGCGGATGATATCTGAATCGGAACCTACTTCCAGGAATCCTTCAAAAGCGTCATAAAAAGAATGCGCCGCCAATAAAATGCCGAAGACATTTTTCTCATTTCCGCCATTTAACGGCAATGTCAATTTTTCTGAGAGACTGACTGCTTCTAAATACACCTCTGCTTTTTCTCTTTCCCAAAAATCGATGATTTGCTTATAGGTCGCCTTTTTAGCGTAAAACTGCGTGGAAGTTTGCATCATCAAAAATAGAAAATAAATGCTTTCATCTCTAAAAAAGCTATACTGAAAGAAAGAATCTTTGATATTTTGAAACTCTTTTTCAAATAGATCTTGAGTCATATTGATCGACCATTGAGGCATTTCCTCCATTTTCAAGCGGTTGCCTTTTTTATCTCTGAGGATGTTGATCGCAATCAAGTAGCACCATTTATCCACGATCGATTGCTTCAGTTGAAAATCAAAATTAGGTAAGATTCGCTGAACGAATAATTCTCTGATATGAGCATAATTCAATTCGGGGTAGGGCCACTGACCGCCTTTACAAATCGTCCAAAAAAAGGAATGACCAAAGTAACGAATTTGGCTTTCGGACCCTTCAATCACGATCCGTCTATTTTTGGTGCCTATCTTTAATTCAAAGCGTTGCAGACTACGGTTGATGCAATGAAATTTTTTTCTTAGGTTTGAAAGGCTTATGTAATTCAATTCACAAAACTCTTCAATCTTAATTCTTTTTGACAATAGACAGTTCTCGATCACTTGATATATGACTGACTGATTATAAATTTCATGTTGTATATCAAAATAAATGTTTTTATTGCCACTAAAAGAGCACCCTAATGCTTTTTTGATTTTGATTGCTTGCGGATTGATTTTTTGCAATTCATTAAGAATACTATCCGTTGTTTTTCGATTCACATTCAGTCTTTCTGATAAATTAACGATTGTTACAAAACTATTTGACTGATAAATATAACGCAAGCAATTGACCATTAATTGGGTTCGCTTTTCAAAAAGATCCTGAATAATCATGTCTTCCTCCTGCATTAAATAGAAGTTCGTTCATAAGTTGCTTTCTTTCATACTCATATAAACTGATAAAACGATTAAATATATATATTAATTTTTAAGCTAATTTTAAACATTTGTCGAATAAGTCGCTCATTCTTCATCTGTTCTATGTAGTGCGCCTCAACAAAGGAAGAACGCTCAACTTTTTACTGTTATAAAAAAAGGCATCTGACTGCCTTCTCTGACCTTAATTCTGTAATTGATCCTCCCTACTACTTAAGTGCTTCCTTTCAGCCATCAATTTTTAATGAGAATTTAACTCCACTAACTAAAAATTATAAAGTTAATCTGTATCTTGAGAAACCCAATTCGGGAAAATGAACTCACTTTTTTTTACATTGTCACTAGAAATGTTTTGGCAGGAACTCCTATAAATGCAGGAAAATTATTGTTAATAAAGACCTTTTTATCGCTGCTTTCGGTTAGCCATTTACTGACGATAATTATCCATGTGATGCTTTTATACTTTTTCAGGAAAAACAAATCCCCCTATTTTATCTTACACAAGCAAAAGAGACCTTCGAGAATAGCCAAAGGTCTCTTGAAAAAATTATTGTTGATGTTTCTGGACTCATCCTATACGAACGTTCTTGCGAGCGGTATATGTTTTAAGATGATTTGCTTCGTGTTTTTTTTAATGCTTTAAATAAGGTGTGATATTGGCCTTTAAAGGACATGGCTTGTTCAAAAATATCTTCACCGTCATTCAGCATCTTAACAGTAACCCAACCTAAAGATTCAGTAATAGCACTGGCTACCCCCGCGTTAATGGACGCGCCGGCGATCGTACCGACTCCCGGTACGAACTTGATAATATTCCCCACAGCGCTTCTACCTAAACTAACAACAACTAATTCTTTAGAAATGCTTTTTGCGATTCCCTCGACCCACGATTGACCAAACAACTTGTGTAGTCTAGCCATCATCGTCATTTGAACAGGTACAAGGAGTATCGCATCTGAAAACGGAATAGGTGAACAACCAATGATGGCCGCCGTCAGAGAAGCGGCATGGATGATTCGATGCGCCTTCTTCTTCGTCGCATCATCCACACCCATTAAAAATTCAGAGAAGACGGCATCAAATTGGGTACGGCTTTTTGCTTGGATCTTTTCTGCCGTATGTTTTGACTTCTCAAAAGATCGACGAATGATCCCTGCCGTTTTGTTTGGTAGTTTGGTTAAAACTTCTGCAAAGAATGACTGAAACTCTTCTTGTTCTGCCGATTCTTTCACAGGTTCATCCACTTGTTGCAGCAAAATCTCTTTTTGAGATTTTTTATTTTTGGGAGTGTTTCTCTTTAATTTCATAAAAACCACCTTTAATGATTAGTTGTCATAGATTTAGTTGCTTTCTCAACCTCTTATTTTCATCATACACTAACAAACAAAAATCACCTAAAGCCGCGCTTCAGGTGTTATAATTCTTAACGGAAGCACAAGAAATCAACTTCTTTCTAACAGAAAAGCTCACATGACCGATCCAACGATACCCCCTTTAAACGAGAGTCTCTCCCGTGGTATAATGACTACTTGTTTCTTGGGTATTATGAAAGTGTCATAACCTCTATTCAGAGAAGCATGTCTAATCGAGCGTGTTTTATTCATATAGGCAGCAGCTGCTGCCAATCCCCACAACAAATCATCATTTGATAAGGAGAAAACAAATCAATGACCTATGCACTTGAAATAAAAGATCTAAAAAAAGTCTATGCGACCGGCGTCGAAGCATTACGCGGTATCAACTTGATAGTTGAAGAAGGTGACTTCTATGCGCTTTTAGGGCCGAACGGTGCTGGCAAATCAACAACCATCGGGATCATTACTTCACTAGTAAACAAATCTTCTGGCAGTGTCAAAGTTTTCGGTTATGATTTGGACAAAGAATTGGTTCAAGTCAAGCAACAAATCGGCTTAGTTCCACAAGAATTCAATTTCAATCCTTTCGAAACAGTACAGCAAATCGTCGTCAATCAAGCGGGCTACTACGGCGTTCCTCGCAAAGAAGCGATCGCTCGTAGCGAAAAATACCTAAAGCAATCCAATTTATGGGAGAAACGCGATGTTCGGGCCAGAATGCTTTCGGGAGGAATGAAGCGCCGTTTGATGATTGCACGGGCTTTGATGCACGAGCCGCGACTCTTAATCCTCGATGAACCAACAGCTGGCGTAGATATCGAACTGCGCCGAGAAATGTGGGCCTTCTTGCAAAAATTAAATAAAAATGGTACGACGATTATTCTAACCACTCACTATTTAGAGGAAGCAGAAATGCTTTGCCGCAACATCGGAATCATTCAATCCGGTGAATTGATCGAAGATACCAGCATGAAGACCCTTTTGTCCAAATTACAGTTTGAGACATTCCTCTTTGACTTAGATACCTATGTGAAACCACCTGTGATCTCCGGCTATAAAAGTGCTTTTGAAGATGATCAAACGTTAGCAGTCGAGATTGAGCGCAATCAAGGCGTTAATGATTTGTTTGAGCAATTTACTAAGCAAGGAATCAAAGTTCTTTCCATGCGCAACAAATCGAATCGTTTAGAGGAACTCTTTTTGAAATTAACCGAAGAAAAGCATGAAGCGGGGGAAAAAAATGTTTAGTCTTTATTTTACAGCATTAAAAAGTCTAGCGGTCAAAGAAACCAACCGCTATTTACGGATTTGGGTCCAAACACTCGTACCACCAGTGATAACGACTTCGTTGTACTTTATTATTTTTGGGAAAATGATTGGCGGCCGTATTGGCGAAATGGGCGGCTTCTCCTACATGGAATTTATCGTTCCCGGGCTGATCATGATGTCAACGATCACCAGTTCTTACGCGAACGTTTCGTCTTCTTTCTTTTCTCAGAAGTTTCAAAAGAATATTGAGGAACTTTTAGTTGCACCCGTACCTACTCATGTGATTATTTGGGGATTTGTTTTCGGTGGTTTGGGCAGAAGTATTTTAGTTGGTATGCTGGTCACAGTGATTTCTCTCTTTTTTGTTCCTTTGCATGTTTTTTCTTGGGTAATGGTTATTCTGACATTAGTGATGACCGCAATTCTTTTCTCACTAGCTGGTTTGCTAAATGGTATCTTTGCCCAATCATTTGACGATGTATCGATCGTGCCAACGTTTGTCCTACAGCCACTGACTTATTTAGGAGGCGTCTTCTATTCCATTTCGATGCTGCCACCAATTTGGCAAGCTATTTCTAAAGTGAATCCAATCGTCTATATGATCTCTGGATTCCGTTATGGCTTTTTGGGCACAACTGATGTGCCGATTTTAGTCTCTGTTCTGATTCTAGTTTTATTCATAATTGTTTTGTACGGTGTCTGTTGGAAATTAATTGAAAAAGGCCGCGGTCTACGCAGCTAAGAAACTGACGGCTATCTTTCAATAAAAACAGGAAGGCTGTGCCAAGAACTAAGAGAGTTCTTGGCACAGCCTTTTTCTAATTCTTTTTGCCTTGTCTTTCGGGACTGACCCAAACACCGCTGCCGTGTCCCAAAATTGTTTTGACCGCTGGTATGAAGGTCGTTACGATCGTTAAAGCATTGACCATCCAATAAATCAGCATATAAAATGGTGCAAAAATGAAATACTTGATTTTTCTGCCAGCATCGTCCACCAATAAACTAGTCAACAACTGCATGATCCCAGCAACCATTTCAAAACAAACGAATAGGAAGGCCATTGTCACCATATGATACATTCGTTCAATGTTTCCTTCGAATGCAAAACGAAGAAAAGAAAAGATGAACAGTGCTGAAGAGATCCAAAAGAAGATCGACCAAATAATACTCAATGTTTGATCCACAAACATGACGGACCGACCAATATTTTGAAATGGATGAGTGAATACTTTTTTGAAATTTGTCAGCCAAACTTCTGTACCGCCTTTTGCCCAACGTTTCCGTTGGCGATAAAGCATCTTCATGGTCTCAGGAACTTCCATGAAAAACATGATCCGCGGAGCAAACAAGGACAACCAGCCTTGGAATTGGTGATCCCAGGCAATACTGATATCCTCGGTGGCACGATTTTGGCGGAAGAGTCCCACATCGATCAAAGCATTTTTTCGATACATCGTGTTGGCACCGCTGTATGCATAGATAACACCTAGCACGCCTTGTTGCGTCCGCTTGATAATACCTACGATACTTGAAAATTCAACAGTTTGTGACTTACTGACAATCGTCGTCCGATTCTGAACGTCCATGTTTGCAGTGATCGCTGAAATATTTACCGCATCTTGGCGAATAAAGTAATTGACATATTTCCAGAGTGCATCGGGTTCCGGTACAGTATCTGCATCGTTACTCAAAATCAGTTCTCCATTAGCAAAACCGATCCCGATATTAAAGGCATGGGCTTTTCCTTGGTTTTTTTGGATGTGTACCACTCGTAGATTAGGGTAGGTTTGCTGCAACCGCTTAAGGATTTCTGGTGTTTGATCCGTTGAGCCATCATCTGTGACTAACACTTCGTAACGGGTATAATTCAGTTTATTCATTAAGTAATGAATGGTATCTTCAATGACCACTTCTTCATTATGGGCAGGGACCATGATCGTGATCATTGGCTCTACTGCTTCGGGAATGGGGATCCATTCAATCTGTTGATGCTTAAACAAATACGTATGACAAAGGACGCCAATGAACCAAGCAAAGCCGCCTAAGATTGGATAAGTAAATAAAATGGCCACTAATAGAAAAAGGAAGAAATCCACTATCGGGTATCCCGTATCGATTTGTTCAATCATAGAGAGACCCCCTTATCTTTATACAACTTTACTATTTCTGTTTCCGTTAGATTTTGTTCCGGTTTCACTTCATAATAACAAACAGAATGCCGCATCTCTTCAGGACCAAAACGGTCATCAAAAAATTCTTCCAACACTTCTTTGCGCTGTTCAAGTTTTCTTTCATCATGCAAGACTTCTTTCCGCAATGTATGGCGAAAATGCCGATTATTCCTCACGGTCAACAGAACAAAAAGAATAACTAAAAGAACGAAGGAAATTCCTAAAAACAATGCTAACACTCTAAAAATAGTGGCTTCCTCCACATAGGTCCTAAATCGTATTTGAGCGGCTGTTTGCGGAAAGAAAACCGGGAAAGCGACCCAAACGAATGGTACGATCACAGCAATCCACGCAAGCAGTGTCAAAAATGATTGCCACAACGTTAACTTTAAATGTCCTTTTTCAAAAAACAAATCTGAAACCAGCTGTTGACTGACTTCTTCTCTGGTGATTCTTTTTTTCATCCCACATCCTCCTTTTGGCTGTAACTCTCTTCTCCATCTATACATCGCTTATTACTAAAAAGAAGCATCAACCCTGGTAGCGGTCACAAAAACACTTAATCAATAAAAGCTATATTTGTCCTCTTGTAGGACTAGGTCTAAGCGAGTATACCTACATTTTAGTTGAATCGATTCGAAAGAAAAAGAAACTAGCTTGCGCCAGTTTCCTTGTGATCCTATTCTTTTAATTCGACTTCCTAAAAAGAAAACCGCTAACAACAATTTCAAAAGTTATCAGGCAAGTCCATTTTTTTGAACACCCACGAATCTTGCTTTTTAGTACCCTTTCATCCAGACAGATTCTAATTGATTTCCGTCCGGATCAAGCACTTCAAAACCAAGCATTTCTTCCTCTGGAATCCCCATCTCTACTTGAAACGACTGTCCCCCATTGGCTTCAGCCGCTTTAGCAAAGTCTCGAGCTCCTTCAGGTGTATCAAAGCTAAATGCGATCAAGGCAGCATTCGTCTTTTGCGTATCCGCAATCTTTCTACCATTTAAAAACTGTTCATAAAACGCATATTCTGACAGCATCACCCAAATCGTCTCATTCCACATCATTCCACTTGATGTTTCATTCGAAAATTCTTCATTCTTGCTAAAGCCCAACGCTTCATAAAAACTAGTAGCTCGCTTGATATCTTGAACAGGCAAATTGATAAAAACCATCTTTCCCATGCTGTTTCCTCCTTTGACAAACCCGAGCGACATGTCATTGCTCCTTTATTATAAAGGGCCGATCCAGATATACAAAACAATCAATTTGAAGCTATTTTCACAAAAAATGCAGCGGCATTTTTCAGGATGACTCCTTTTCTCCATGCCAGCTGCATTGTTTCATATCGATTTTTCCGTTTGTTTTAAAGACGATCCCTTCTGCTAGCAGCCGCTGCTTTCGTTCTACGGCGGTAAAGCCCACGATCTCGCCGTCTGCTCGTACTACCCGATGGGCTGGTAATGACTCTGGGCAATATTTCATGGCGCGTCCTACAGCTCGTGCACCATTCAAGCGACCTAAAGCCCAAGCTATTTGGCTGTAAGAAGCCACTTTGCCATACGGAATCTTCTTTACGAAACGATACACCTCTTCATAAAATGGATTCATACCTATCAAGCAGCTCCTTTCAATCGTTAGCGAATTTGCTTGTTCGCTCAATGCACGATAACTTGCATGCCATAAAGGGCATGTTCATAAAACCATTTTGCATCTGCAACAGTCAAACGGATACACCCATGAGAATTGGCTTTTTGTCCTAGTTCTTCTGCTTCTTCTTCAATGTAATCTCCCGAAGCGTCAATCGGCACCGAATGAAACAAGTAGACACCATGATCTTTCCAAGATACCCAATAGTTCGCTCCCTCACCAGAAGATTCATTAAAAAAAGTTTCTCCTCTTTCAGCTTGAATGGAATAAGTTCCTGTAGGCGTTCTTCGGTCTCCTCCTGATCCGGTAGAGCAAACCATCGTATAAAGCACTCGATTCTTCCGCATGATCTTCACCCGCTGGTTTGCCAATGAGACATCGACCCAATCACCTTCTTGTAAAACAGGATAGGCTTTCTTCTCAGATGGATGACGCCAATCTGCGACGGCTACTTCTGTCGAAGAAGAATCCTCTGAGGATTTAGACGTTCCTGATCTCTCCTTTTTAGTAATTGCATTTTTTTTCGTAGGGATCGTTGCTTTTTTAGGAATGGTCTGTTTGGTCTGTTCTGTAGACTGGTTCGTCTGACCAGCGGCTACGTTATGTGATAGGCTGGCACTAACAATGAATAACAGCACAGCACTCACAAACATACCAATGGTTCTTTTAGGGTATCTTTCTTTCATTATTTCTATCCTTACTAAGCCGTCGAAAAATCTCTCAGGCACAATTTCCAGTTCATTTTACCAAAGCTGCTTCTAAAACGTGATTTTAATCAGCAGTGACAAAACAAGTTAACAGCAGATTTCGTTTCAGCGTCTCTTAAAAAACTCTTGATAAAATGATCCATTAGCAGTTTAACGCCTTTGTAACTAAAAAGCCAGTTAAAAATGAAAGAGTAGAACCAGCCTACAACATCGTGCAGCGCTTCAAACGGATGCGGACAGGCCTCATTCAATCGGGTGGTAACTAAACCCTCGTCCTAAAACTTCAGCTACATTGCTGGCAATTACAAATGCCTGCGGATCAATGCTTTCAATCAATTGTTTGATATCAGCAAATTCTTGATCGTTGACAACGATCAATAAAACTTGTTTCTCACTTCTTCGATGAACACCTTGTGCTTCTAACAAGGTTGCCCCTCTAGAAATTGCCGTTGCAATGGCCGCTTGAATCTCGTCAAGATATTCCTCACTCATGATCATCACAGACTTCTTGCGGTCCATCCCGGTTTCGATATAATTCATCACGATCGAAGTAATCACAATCGAAAGAATCGCAAACAAAAATTCTTCAAACCCAAAAACCAGTAAACTCATTGTTACCACAACCGCATCTGTGGCTAAAAGCCCGATGGAAGGATTGATATGGAAATATTTCTGGAAGATCAGCGGCGGAATCGTAGTTCCGCCACTAGAAGAATTATTTTTATATAAAATAGCAACCCCAGCAGCAAAAATCGCACTCCCAAAAATAACAGACAGCAGACGATCACTGGCCAACATATATTCAGGCACTACGGCAATTGCTAACGGAAAAACTATGCTGCCGAACAGCACCTTGAAGAAAGGCGCTTTCCCCAAAAAAACATAGGCCAGAACCAACATCACACTGTTCAGAACCATGATCACAAGCGCACGGTCCCAGCCCAAAGCAGATTCCATCAAGATTCCAATGCCACTGACCCCTCCAGCTGCAATATGATGAGGACCTAAAAACATGTTGATGCTCACCGCTAGAATCACCAGTGCAGAGAGTATTTTACTATAAGTTATCAATTGCTTCATTGTCTTCCTCTTTTCTTTGATCATCCGAATAGAAGCTGTCATTTTTTCCGAGAACTTGTGCTTTTACTATACCCTCATCTCTGAGTTGAGACAAAATTTCTGTTCAGAAGACTGAAACTTTTTTTCTTATAAGATCAAGTACAGGTAAGAAAAATTTGCTCAAAACTTGGTTGTTCAGGAACCTTTTGACTTGCGTTCTGACGTTCATTTTCTCACAGAATCGTTGGAAAAGAGAAGCATTTTTTTCAGCCTTCTCTGAAAATGATCATCCAGAATGCTGCTGCATTTCCATCTTTTTGCCCTTGACTCTCTTTAGAGATTCCCTTATTATCAAGGTTAACGATTTTAAATCAGAATTTTCTGAATTTTTAGGCGAAATAAACAAAATGAGGAAGGATGAACCATTTGAAGACAAACAAACAAACCACTTGGTCTGGCGAACCCAACGAAGCAGCAATCCAACTGCTCCAGCAAGAAGGCAAAGTCATCGTTTGCCCCACTAAAGTAGGCTATATTATTGCCGTCTCTGACAAGAAAGGACTAGAACGCAAGTTTTCTGCCAAAAATCGCAAACGTAATAAGCCAGGAGTTGTATTATGCAGCTCATTGGAACAATTACAAGAATTAGCGGAATGGAACGATGAAATTGCGGCAGTTTACCAAAAATGTTGGGACAACGATGTTCTTTTTGGCGCGATCTTACCATGGAAAGAGTCTGGAAAAGCATATATTCCTGACGGATCGCAAGAATTGATGATGGATACCAGGGAAACGAGTTGTTTCGTCATCAAATTCGGCGTTCCTGGAGAACAAATCGCTAAAGCTCTTTGGGAGGAAAAGCAACAGCTATTGTTTGCCAGCTCAGCAAATCCTTCTGGTAAAGGCAATCGTGGTCTGGTGGAAGGAATTGGTGAACAAATCGCTAACGAAGCAGACCTCATCATTGAAAGCAATGACTATGTCGCTTCGATCCAACCAGATAAAACGATAGAGACCCGCTACGAACAAGGAGTCATGGTTTCTTTCGTAGATTCTGCTGGCAAATTGATTCCTCATCAAGGCTCTCAGCGATCGATCACCCCGGCGCCTGTATTGATTCGGAAGGGTTTAGCTGTAGATAAAATCCAACTGTTTTTGTCCGATCACTTCAATTCCTGGGACTATCGCCACGGCGAATACTACTAAGCAATTCATAGATTAGGACATCAGTCCAAGCATTCAACTAACCTTAGCTACGACTCTTCGACCGTAGCTGAGACTTTAGATCGAACTGCTTACAGCTGATGTCCTAATTTTTTGAGGGTAATTCTTGCATACAACAGCATTTTCCTTTCAATACTACTCTTCACAGATCAAATCATTTCTTTGATCGTCATGATAGCGTTCCAGATTTACTGATTCAGCTTACTGGTTACATCAGCCAGTCCCCTATGAAAACAGTCTCTTCCTAAAGAATAGAGCTACTATTTCTTAATGATCATCTGAATCGCTTGTTCCAGCTTCTGTGCTTGTTCTTGAGGATCTTTTTCTGGATTCTCAAAACAATCTTTCAAGTTCTCTGCAACAATCATGCCCATCACACGATCGATACTTGAACGTACCGCACTTAACTGAGTGATGATATCGATACATTCCTTCTCTTCTTCGATCATTTTTTGAACCCCACGAATCTGCCCTTCGGCACGTTTTAAACGATTCAGTACATTTTTTTGTTCACTTCTTGTCTTATCCATCGTCTCACTCCTTTCCCATTAGAATATACCCTACAACGGTATAACGGTCAAACATTCTTTTCGTATCCGCAATGTTAATCAAATCAAATCATTGACAAATATAGAAAAACGGGGTTTAATATACCCCATACCGTATATAAAGGAGAATGTCTATGTTTTCATTGTTTCGTTCTGTCCCTTCCATCTCTATTCGTGATTTTCCCGCAGCACTGACTGCAAAAACGAAAGTTATTGATGTCCGGACGCCCTCTGAATACCGGGGTGGGCATATTCGAAATGCCGCCAATGTCCCATTAAATAAAATCGCCCACTATTCAGGAAAAAAAGAACCGTTATATGTGATCTGTCAATCAGGCGTCCGCAGCAAACAAGCTGCCAAATTATTGATTAAAATGGGCTATGATGCCACAACGATTCGCGGTGGCATGAATCAATGGCAAGGACCAATTCAAGGAGGAAAATAAAATGAAAGTACTGATTGTCGGTGGGGTCGCCGGAGGCATGTCTGCTGCAACTCGATTACGTCGCTTAATGGAAGATGCTGAAATCATTGTTCTAGAGAAAGGTCCTTATGTGTCCTTTGCGAACTGCGGCCTTCCTTACTTTATCGCAGGTGAAATTACTACTCGCGATCAATTACTACTGCAAACACCAGAGTCCTTAAAGGCACGTTTTGGTTTGGATGTTCGTCCAAATCAAGAAGTACTGGCTATTCACCCAGAACAAAAGACTGTGACTATCCATCGAGATTCTGAGACTTATGAAGAATCATATGACAAGTTGATTCTTGCTCCGGGAGCAAAAGCAATCATACCAAAAATCCCAGGATTAGACCGTGCCACAAACTGCCGTCAGTTACGAAACGTGCCGGATATGGATGCTATTTTGCAGAAAATCGATCAACATACCCGCCAAGCCGTCGTAGTCGGTGCCGGCTTTATTGGATTGGAAATGGCAGAAAGTCTGAAAAACCGTGGCTTAGAGGTCACCGTCGTTGAGAAAGCATCGCAGGTTTTACCTTTGATGGATGAAGAAATGGCTGCCTATGTCAAAAATGAATTGATAGCGAAGGGAATCAAGGTCATTACGGGCCAATCCGCAGTTTCTTTTGAAGAAGAAGGGAAAAAAATTCGGTTAGAAGATGACACTGTACTGGACTCAGACCTGACATTATTGTCTATCGGGGTCCAACCAGAATCAAGATTAGCAGCGGAAGCTGGGATCACTACTGGTATTCGAGGAGGAATCCTTGTAGACGAAAACTACCAAACGTCGCAAAAAGACATTTACGCTGTCGGAGATGCTATCGTCACGAAACAACAATTAACTGGAGAAGATGCGTTGATTTCTTTAGCCTCACCAGCTAACCGTCAAGGCCGGCAAGTCGCAGACGTGATCGCTGGTCTGCCAAGGAAAAACCGTGGCAATATTGGAACTGCTATCCTGCGAGTCTTTGGGCTTACAGCAGCCATGACCGGATTAAGCGAGAAAGCAGCAGTATCTGCGGGCTTGCAGCCAGCTGTGATTCATGTCAGCGGAAAAGATCATGCTGGCTATTACCCTGGTGCTAAAGATCTGCTATTGAAATTGATTTTTAATAAAGAGACAGGTACTCTCTATGGTGCTCAGGCCGTTGGACAGAGTGGCGTCGATAAACGAATGGATGTATTAGCCACAGCCATCAAAAGTGGATTGACGGTGGCAGATTTAACAGAACTGGAACTGAGTTATGCACCGCCTTTTGGTTCCGCCAAAGATCCAGTGAACCTGATCGGCTATGCGGCATTGAATCTAATCGAAGGGATCAGTGAGTCAATCCAGTGGCATGAACTTTCTGCAGAATTAGCTGCCGGCAAACAATTACTAGATGTCCGCAATACATCGGAAATGACTGGCCGTTTCAAAAACGCCCTGCATATTCCGCTGAATGAATTACGAGACCGACTGACTGAACTTGATTCGACTGCTTCTTATATCGTCAGCTGTCATAGCGGACTGCGAAGCTATTTAGCCGAACGGATTCTCAAACAATCTGGCTACGAGGCAAAAAATTTAGACGGGGCTTTTGCGCTTTATCAAACCGTCAGACCGGAGGAAATCATTCATGTATCACTCGATCACAATGCCTGAATTTTATCAAGCAAGCAAACAACAGAAGTTCCACCTGATTGATGTCAGAGAAGTCGATGAATTTATCAGCGGCCATGTACCAAATGCGCAAAATAATCCGTTATCTCACTTCACTACTGCCAATTTGGAGAAAGACCTTGACTACTACGTGATTTGTCACTCAGGTGCTCGGTCAGAGCAAGCCTGTCACTATATGGACCAGCAAGGGTTCAAGGCGATCAATGTATTAGGCGGCACTTCTGCTTGGCCAGGTGAACTCGTTTAAAACACGTTACACCAAATAAAACCCAATGACCGCTACTTTGATCCAAGTAGCAGTCATTGGGTTTTGGTTTAAACTCGTCAGTTAACTATTCAAAAACAAATTGATTGTGGTAAAGTTCGGCATAAAACCCGTTTTCTGCCAATAATTCTTGATGGCTACCTTCTTCGATGACTTGCCCCTCCCGCAAGACAACGATTCGATCGGCATTCAAAATCGTCTTTAGACGATGGGCGATGACAAAACTGGTCCGCCCTTTGATGGCTTCATCCATTGCTTGCTGAATCTTCGCTTCCGTCACCGTATCAACATTACTGGTAGCTTCATCCAAAATCAATAAGGATGGATTGGTCAAAATCGTGCGAGCGATACTCATCAACTGCTTTTGCCCGGTACTGAATAGATTGTTTTCTTCCGTGATTGGTGTATCATACCCTTGTTCTAACGTCATGATAAATTCATGGATGTTGGCCTGTTTTGCTGCTGCAATAATCGCTTCCTCACTGGCATCCGGCTTACCAAAAGCAATATTTTCCCGAATCGTCCCAGAAAACAGTACCGAATCTTGCAACACGATCCCCACATGCTCCCGCAATGCATCTAAATCTAACTGTCGAATGTCCTGACCATCAAATGTTACTGAGCCATTCGTCACATCATAGAAGCGATTCAAAAGATTCATGATGGTTGTCTTTCCAGAACCAGTTGGTCCTACCAATGCCACCATTTCACCCTTTTTGACATGGATGGTGACATCTTTAAGGATTAAACGATCACTATCATAACCGAAATCAACATGATTCAATGCCACTTCTTGCTTGATACCAGTGATTTTTTCACCATTTGCCGGTTTCTCTTCATCCGGTTCATCAAACATCTCATTCAAACGACGGGCGCCAGTGATTGCCAATTGAATCATGCTGTAACCAGAAGAAATCTGCATCAACGGTTGATAGTATTGTTGAGAATATTGAACGAAAGTCACCACAAGGCCTAGAGCAACTGAACGTTCCAAATCCCCATTCAATGCTAACCAACCGCCAAAGAAAATCACGATCGCCGTGTTGACCAGCGACATTCCTTGCATCATTGGGAAAAGCAATCCTGAGTAAACTTGTCCTTTGTAAGTGGCTTCCCGAACACTTTGGTTGTGCTGCAAAAATCCATCAATCGTTTCTTCTTGAAGACCGTTGGTGATGATGATCCGTTGGCCGCTGATTTTTTCATCAATGTACCCGTTTAGTTTTCCTACTTCATCTTGCTGCAGATCGACATATTTGCGAGCTTTTTGGATCACAATGACTGCAATCAGGATGGCAATTGGTGTAGACGCAATCGTCGCCCAAGCTAATGTGACATTTTGTCGGAACATCATGATCAAAATCCCGATCATCAATACCACATTGGTCAATACTTGCAGCAATGCTTGATTCAAGCTGTTTTGAATGTTATCCAAATCGCTGGTAAAACGACTCAAAATTTCACCATCTTGATGGGAATCAAAAAATTTGATCGTCAATTTTTCCAATTTATTGAATAACCCGATTCGCATTCGATTGGTGGATTTCCCCACCACTTGCGTGAACAAGATACTATAAATAAAGTTTGCTCCACTTGCCAATACGTAAAACAGCAGTAACTTCCAGATGACAGATACGAATTTTGACTTGTCATCTACGCCTTGCATCAATCCACCAACATAATTCGCTAATTCCTGAAAGGCTTGCCCCACATAGACCGGCGCTTGGACTTGCAGATAAGTGGCTGCAATCACGGTAATGAAAATGAAAAAGAAAGAGAGTTTGTATCGTTTTAAATAGTGATAAAAAAACTTGCTTGCTTTGATCAAATCCGTCATAGTTATTCAGCTCCTTTCTGAGTCTCAAAAATTTCCTGATAAATTGGATTGTTGGCAGCTAACTCTTTATGGGTACCTACTCCAACCAGACGACCTTTATCCAACACCAGGATACGATCCGCATTCACAACAGAAGCAATTTTCTGTGCAATGATGATCGTGGTGGTAGCTTGCAGTTCTTTTTCAAAGGCTTCACGAACCAATTTTTCCGAACGAGCATCCAATGCACTCGTACTATCATCTAGAATCAAGATTTTTGGTTCCCCGATGACACCTCGTGAAATAGACAGCCGTTGCTTTTGACCACCAGAAAAATTACTGCTTCGTTCCGCTACGGGTGCTTCAAAACGGTTCGTCAATTTTTGAATGAATTCACTTGCCTGCGCGATTTCTGTTGCATGGGTCATTTCAGGGACAGTGGCGTTCTTTTTGCCGTGGCGCAGATTTTGGGCAATGGTTCCGGAGAAAAGAATCGCTTTTTGTAGAACAAAGGAAACGGTTTGACGTAAGCTTTGCTCATTTACTTCTCGTAAATCGACGCCTCCAACTCGCACGGTTCCTTCCGTTGGATCAAACAAGCGCGGGATCAATTGAGCTAATGTCGATTTCCCTGCACCAGTTGCCCCGACGATCCCAATCATTTCTCCAGGAGCGATTGAAAAACTGATGTCTGTCAAAGCATTTTTCTCATCCCCAGGATAACGGAAAGAAACGTGCTCGAATGCCACACTGCCTGCTAATTCTTGCTGTGGAACATCTTTGTAGGACAAGTCTGGTTCGGTAACCAGAATTTCTTTCAATCGTTTAAGAGAGACCGCTGCCCGAGAAGTCATCATCATCATCATACCGCCGATAATGATCGCCATCATGATCTGCATCAAATAATTCATGAAAGAAGCGATTCCCCCGATCAATGTCGGATCGTCTTTTGCAAGGTCGCTGACAAAGAAGATCGCGCCTACGACTGCTAAGTTGGCTGCCAGCATAAAGGACGGAATCATCACAGAGAAAAGCGTACCAACGATGATGTTGTGTTTTGTTAGTTCGTCGCTGACTTTCGTGAAACTGTTCAATTGATTTTTTTCTTGAACAAATGATTTCACCACACGAATCCCTAAAAGATTTTCTTTTGCTGCACTATTGATTTTGTCGATCAAATTTTGAATGATCATGAAATGTTTGCCCATCTGTGTAAAAGAAAGACCAGTAATGATCACTACTGCAACGATCAATGCGACGATTACCCACCAAAGTTGAGGCATCGTGGTCATGGCTAAGATAAAGGCACCAATAAATAAGAAAGGAATCCGAAACAACGACTGCAAGGAGATCATCACTAAATTTTGGATTTGGGTGATGTCATTGGTCAGTCGAACCACCAGATTTCCTGCTGAGAATTTCTCGATATTACCAAACGAGAAAGTTTGGATTTTACGAAAGGCTTCTTCACGAATATCCGCACTGACTCCTTGCGCTACTTTGGCAGAGAAAATAGTATTGATGACCCCAGCCACCAGCCCAAACACGGCTAGACCGATCAATTGGACCCCAATCGATTTCATTTCATTATCGTCTTCTTTAATGATTGCTTCCAATACTTGTTGCAGCAGCTTCGGCTGCCATAACGTAGCCAGTACCATGACAGCTACAGAAACCAGCGCAATGAAGACAGCGCCTTTGTATTTCTTTACATGGCGTAAAACAAGATCCATCTTAAAACACACTCCTTTACAGTTTGACAGGCATTATTTAACACTGTAAAATAAAGCCGGACAATAATTTAACATTTTTAGAAAAATGTTGCAAGCGAACAAAGGATGATTTTTTTATGGAACAAAAGTTATCAAAAGAATCAATTATTCATGCGGCTTTTGCCTACCTAAAGGAAACATCTGACCTTTCTCAGTTAACCATGCGCAAATTGGCAAAAGTACTTTCTGTTCAAGCACCGGCATTGTATTGGTATTTCACGAATAAACAAGAGCTGTTGCAAGCGATGGCTGAAACGATGGAAAATGATCTGCCGGATGTCCCTGCGGGTAGCTGGCAAGAACAGTTGCAAACCTTTATGGCCAATTACTACGATCTCTATCTCCAATATCCCTGTGGTGCAGAACTAGAGATTCATACGATTCCTTCCTATCCTAGCCGACTGCTGCATTTAGAGCAAATGATCACTATATTGATCGAAGCCGGCTTCACTCCTGCCCAAAGCCGTCAAACCGTTCAGGCATTGCATCATCTCTTATTGGGACACTTACTCGATCGTCAAAAAGAAGAACAATTACGAGCAAAAATTGTAACTGGCGATGAAAAATTGCGGGCACATGTCTCTGCTATGCGCAGCTATGTTGTTGAGAATCATTTAAAAGGGATGGCAGAAGGCATCCAACAACGCAAACAAATCGACGAACGTCAAGTTTTTCTGGAGAGTATCGCGATTTATCTGGCTGGCTTACACAAGCGAAATATCTCTCTAAAATAAAAAAACGCCAACAAATCTCACTAAGTTTCCTTAAATCGCTTTCCGATTTCAAGGCACGAGGCTCGTTGGTGTTTTTGTTGCGTTTTTTAAAGCGTTGTTAGTTCTTCTTTTTGTTTTTTCGTCAATTTCTGATAAACCAGTTCATAAGAGGTCAAAATCAACTGTTCAATTTGTTCGTCTGTTACCTCATCCGCTGCTAGACGAATAGAATTCCAGTGGGTTTTATTGGCATAGTATCCGGGAATAATCGCCTTAGGGTATTGTTCACGTAATTCTTCATTGACTTCCGGTTTATTTTTCAACGTAATGATCGCATCATCGTTCGCTTCAGGACTCATCATACCAAACTGTTTGCCGATTAGACCAAAATAAATCGTCCCCCAATCCTCACGATAGGCCACATTAGCACCTGCCAATGACTGACCGTAACTTTTCAGGCGATCGATTCGTTGTTGGATCTGATTATTCATTGCCATCCCTCCGGTTTGAAACTGATTTTTTCTTTAGTGTACCATATCTTAGAGGGTTTCTTTCATCAGCAAACTGTTGATTTAGATAAAAAAACAGACCCGCTAAGCGAGTCTGTGATACGTATGAATGTTTGGCTTGATTAATACCAACCGTTAGCTTCCCAGAATGCTTTTGCTGCAGACCATGAACCATAACGTGAAGCAACATAATTATCGGCTACTTTTTCTTGATTGGCCGCTGAATAGTCCCCATTCAAGTAAGAGTTAGTCAACTGATAACGTCCATAGTATTGGCCATTTGTTGCTGTATAAGAACCGCCAGATTCTTTGTTCGCGATCCATTCTTTAGCTGAAGCTTCTGAGCCTGTTGCTGCAGAACTGCTTGATGCAGATGAGCTCGGGCTTGTTTGTTGGCTGCTGGCAGGTTGTGAAGCTGGTTCTTCATAAGTGACTGATGATTCTGCAGCTGCTGAAGAACGTTCATTTGTATAGCTGGCATCGTCTGTTGGTAAGACCAGTGTTTCACCAACATAGATCAAGTTTTTGTTCGTAATGCCGTTTGCTTCAACAATTTTATCAACGGCTTCTGAGGTGCCAAAATAGTTATAGGCAATCGTAGATAGTGTATCCCCAGATTGCACCGTGTATTCTTCATCAGCAAACGCATCTTGTCCACCTAGAAACACACCCAGACCTGCAAGGACAGCTGTACTAAGCAAAACAGTTTTCAATGACTTCATAAAATAATTCTCCTCATCTTGTAGCGTTTATAGTCTGTCGCAGGAGAAATCTCCAACGCATAGACTAGTCTAACACCAGAGAATATTTCATAGGTGAAAATCTCGTTACAGATGATTACGAATGCGTCGAGTTTCTTACGTTTCGTAAGCGTCGCGTAATTCCTTTTGAATCAACAACGATTATCAACATAAAAATATAAATTAGTTATTTTATTTCAATAAAAGTGAATCCCCTCTTTTTTATTTATGAATTGTTACAAATTGGATGAATTTACACACAGTCGTAACAAAAAAGCTGCAGCTGAACAGCGCGTTTCCATGAATGCTTGTTGCATCGACTGGAAGCAGGCGTTCACTTGCTGCAGCATCTTTCGCTGACACTTTATCTAACCGTTTTTTTCACTGGAATCAACTTATTCATCACAATAGCAGCAATCGCACTTAACGCAATCGGTGAATCCAATAAGTATTGTAGAAATTGCGGAGTTTCTTGTTTGATCTCAGCCGGCATGAACAAAAGACCGATCGCTAAGATTAGCGGAACACCAATAATATAGAGTTCACGTTCAGAAAACTCTTCATTCTTGATCACTCGAAAGCCGCTAAGCAAAATGATCACACAGACAACTGCGAAGACACCACCGATTACCGCTGAAGGTACGGCATGGATCAATGCTGATAACTTGCCGACAAATGACAAGAGGATGAACCAGCAGGAAGCCATCACAAAGACTTTTTTACTGGCAACCCCAGTAATGGAAATGATACCGGCATTTGTTGAATACCCCGTCACTGGTGTCGTTCCTACTAAAGCAGCCACCAGGCAACCGATTCCTTCACCAATGACACCTTTATTGATTTGTTCATCTGTCACAGCTTCCTCAGTGACAGAGCTGACGGCATACCAAGTTCCTGTTGTTTCTGCTAGTAATACCATATAAATCACCAGCATCGTCAAAATAGCTGAAACATCAAAATGAAGACCATAATTGACGAAAATAAGTTTTGGCAAACTGAAAAATGAAGCATCCGCAACAGACTGGAAGTCTACGCCGCCCATGAACCAAGCAATCAGCGTCCCGATCATTAAGGCAATAATCACCGAGCTAATCCGGAAATATTTACCTAAACGAGGGAAGTAATCACCTAACATTGAGAATAAAATCAAAATTGCTGCTGTCACTGCAGCCAAAAACATGTTCTGATTAGCCGATAATGTCTCAGTAGCTGGATAAATGTTGCTGGTAAAAGCTGTAGGTAACAATGTCAGTCCAACGATCATGATAATCGTGCCACTGACGATCGTGGGAATAAAGTTGCGGACAATATACTTATAGATCCCTGTCATCCCTAAAAGAATAACAGCCAATGCCCCGACAATACTAGCTCCTAAGACAGTATCCATACCTTGCGCTCCAAAATAGATACCAATGATTGCGCCTACTGGTACAAAGGACGGCCCTTGACAGACGGGCAATTTCAAGAAAAAGAGAACTTGGATCAGCGAAGCAATCCCAGCACCTAAAAAGGTGGATTGGATCAGCCCGGCTGCATCCGACGAGCTCATGGCAACAGCAGTTGCAATAATAAAGGGTGGGACATACACATCCATTGCCAACACGTGTTGTAAGCCAAGAACAATGGCTTGTCCTAAAGGTATATCTTCATTCATTCCGATCGTTAAACGATTACTTCTGGTTTCCACAGTATCAATCTCCTCATTTTTCATGTACTTTTTTTCCTTGCACCCAGACCTGACGAATGTTTTCAGCCGTTGCTAGATACAAAATCTTTTGTAATTGTTCTTTCGGTTGGTTCAGTACACCAAAAGCTGGCAATGGATTACCAGAATAACAAGTATCGATCACTTGAAGGTCGCAAGCGTAGCCTTCCTTGATAAGACCAATCGGTAGTCGTAGCGCTTCGCCCCCTCCTTTTGTCGCCAATGAAAAAGCGTCGATGACTGAGATACGCGCATTCGCAACACCTCGATTCGTTTGGGGCAATGTAACATCCACACCATCTTCTAACATGCGGGAAGACATAACAGCTTGCTTGATATTGTCATACAAACTTGGAGAAAAGCCGCCGGAGATATCTGTGCCTAGTCCAATCGTTACGCCTTGTTCTTTAAGCCGATTGATAGGGATCACACCATTGGCAAAGTACGCATTGGAAATCGGGCAGTGAGCAACAGCAGTCCCTGTTTCCACAAAGATCTCACCATCTTTTTCATCGATAAAATTACAATGAGCCATCACAGCTTTTTCTCCCAGTAAGCCAAAATCCCGCAAGACTTCTGTGTCGGTTTTACCAAATCGTTCCAAGACGTGATCGTGTTCCCATTGGCCTTCACTGCAATGGGATTGTACATGGACATCGTATTTTTGTGCGAGTTGTCCTAACCCAGCCAGACCTTCATCCGTGCAGCTTGGGACGAATCGTGGTGTCACTACTGGATAGACTCCTTGACGTGTCGTTTTTGCCAACTTTTGGACTTCTTTAATGAAGGTTTCGGTCTCTGCTAGTGCCGTAGCAGTTGAGGCATCTCGATAAAAATCTGGGTTCGCGTCGGGATCATCCATGACTACTTTCCCCACTAGCCCTCGTTGACCCTTCTCAGCACAAATCTTGGCTAATTGTAAACTTGCTTCCAAATGAACGGTCGCAAAATAAAGAACCGTCGTTGTTCCTCGAGCCAGTAGTTGCGCAACTAAATCTTGGTACACTTCTGAAGCAAAACTTGAGTCCGCGTATTTTGCTTCCAACGGGAAGGTACACTCATCTAGCCATACATTCAACGGCTCATCCAATGCAACTCCTGCTTGCGGCCATTGGGGTGCATGAACGTGCAAGTCGACGAATCCCGGTAAAAAATACTGTCCCTTCTGCAATTCAACTAGCATTCCTTGTTTGGCAGCTGCCAGCATTTCTGGATAGTCTGATTGTTCTGTTGTGACAACCCTTTCGATCATCCCTTCAGCATCCACGCAAATGAGGACATCCTCTAAGTATTCCAGCACGCCATCTGTGGGTGTATGAAATACAGAACCTTTAAAATATTTTGTTATTGACATAAGTTTTCTCCTTTAACAAACTGCATCAGACTGCTGCTTTGACATTAGCAGTTTTCATTAAAATAAGCATCAATGGTTTTATTTTACATTCATTCGGATTTTTTTCAATAAAAACCGTACATTAATCCTGACAAAAAGAATCTAATGTTCGTTTTTAAGGCAAAAAAAGACATTTGGTATGTTCACCAAATGTCTTTCCTTCACTTAAAGCTGAATTGTCGTACCACTATTGCCAGCTAAAGTTTCCGCCGCTTTTTCCAATGAAGCGATCACTGCTTGACGCCCATCCTTGGAAGCAGCAAATGCGATCGCTGCTTCCACTTTTGGCAACATACTACCAGGTGCAAATTGATTTTGGTCAATGTACGTTTGCATTTCAGCGACAGTGGCTGTTGTCAATCCTCGTTGATCTGGTTGACCATAGTTGACAAAGACTTGGTCAACAGCGGTTAAGATAATGAAGATATCCGCATCGATCAGTGCCGCCATCTTGGCTGCAGCAAAGTCTTTGTCAATCACCGCGTCAACTCCTTTATAGCGAGTGCCTTCATAAACCACTGGTATGCCGCCTCCGCCACATGCAATCACCACTTGACCTGCATCTACTAATGTTTTTAGACTGATTTTTTCATAAATGTCCACTGGTTTAGGAGAAGGAACGACCCGACGCCAACCTCGGCCTGCATCTTCTATATAAGTGTCGCCGCTTTCAGTCATTAATTGCTGAGCCTTAGCTTCACTATAGTAGCCACCGATTGGTTTCGTTGGATTCGTAAAAGCTGGATCAGCTGGATCGACCACCACTTGCGTCAACATGGAAACGACCGGAATATTTTCCAACCCGCGAGAAACAAGCTCTTCATCAATCGCTTGTTGCAAATGGTAACCGATGTACCCTTGACTCATAGCTGTGCATTCAGGAAATGGCATGACGTCTTCTTGCGTTTTGCTGGTTTCCTCAAATGCTAAGCGAATTTTGCCAACTTGAGGACCATTCCCGTGAGCAATCACCACGTGATGGCCGTCACTGATTAGATCAGCAATCGATTTTGCTGCCACTTGGGCTTTGGTCAATTGTTCGTGCGCAGAGTCGCCTAAAGCATTTCCGCCTAAAGCGATGACAATTTTTGACATACGTCTCCTCCTATCTTTGCGGTTGTTGTTGCGTGATACAGTGAATATTCCCGCCACCGTATACGATCTCAACTGTATTTACGCCCACAACTTCTTTATCTGGGAAAATCTCTGCTATTTCTTCAAGTGCCCGCGCATCATTTTCGTCTCCGTATTGAGGAACGATCACACCGTTGTTTGTAATTAGAAAGTTCATATAAGAAGCAATACAAATGTCGCCATCTTCTCGCGGCATGGTTCCTTCTACGTAATCAATCTTGAAATCCCCATTGATCGTGACATTTTCTACTGGGCAGCAAAGCTTATGAACTTTTAATTTGCGGCCTTTGGCATCGGTCATTTCATTCAAACGCTTGTATGCAGCTTGAGCCGCTTCATAAAATGGGCTGTTTTTATCTTCAGGATAGATACAAGCCACTTCTCCAGGACGTACAAAACATGCCACGTCATCCACATGTCCATTGGTTTCTTCCGGATCGATCCCGTCAGCTAACCAAAGGACCTTCTCACAGTTCAAGTAGTCGCATAATTTTTGTTCGATTTCTGCTTTTGTCATATGGGGGTTCCGGCCATCACTCAACAAACACATCTCCGTCGTTAACACAGTGCCTTCCCCATCGACATGGAAGGATCCCCCTTCTAAAATAAACCCTTCCGTCCGATAAGAATCCACATGCTCGATCTCACAGATCTTTTGAGCAACTAAATCATCTTGATCCCAAGGAAAATACAAGCCATCGACTAATCCGCCCCAAGCATTAAATCCCCAGTCATTGCCTCGTAATTCGCCTTTGTCGTTGATGACAAAGCTAGGACCACAGTCACGAATCCATGCATCGTTATTAGACATTTCATAGACAGTGATGTCTGCAGGCAATTGACGACGGCAATTTTGATATTGTTGTTGCGACACGACCACATTCATTGGCGTGAATTTGCTGATCGCTTTTGCGACTTCAGCAAATGCTTCTTGAGCTGGTTTGCCCCCATCACGCCAGTTATCCGGGCGCTCTGGCCAAATCATCCATACTTTCTCTTGTGGTTCAAACTCTCCGGGCATTCTAAACCCGTCTTGTTTCGGTGTGGTCTTTTCGATTCGTTTCGCCATGATACAGCACTCCTTCTTTTTTGATTTTTTTGATCCAGATAATGGCTTCACCAACGAGGGCAAATACAATTGCTCCAATCGTGATTGGTAATTGCTGACTCAGTGATTCAGCGTTAAATTGCAAAGGAAGCGCTGTGAAAATCAATGAGATCACGATCATGATCATTGGTAGTGCGACTAATACCTTCAAGAACAAATCGCTGCCGCTCACCTTGAAAGGTCGAGGTGTGTCTGGATCAATTTTACGTAATTTATAAAACGCAGGAAACACAGGGACATACGATAGTAGGAACATTACTAGGTTCAGTGAGAAAAATGCCCAGAATAAATCTTGATTTGGTAAAATTGGGGCGATGACGACGACGATAGAAGCAACGATACCATTCATAATTGCCGCACCAGTAGGCATGCCATTTTTTTTGCTGCGTTTGGCAAATACTTCCGGCATATCGCCATTTTCGGCCGCATAGCAAGCAGTATTATTGACCCCTAACGACCAAGAAATCATGTTGCCAAACAATGTCAGCAAGAACAAAAAGGCCATCGAAATAATGAACCAGCCGCCTGTTGATCCTGTCAATAATTTAAAACTATACATCAATCCACTGCCGGTACTGATTTGATCCGTAGGAATCGCTACACCGATCCCGAAAGCAGAAAAAATGTAAATGGCGGCAATCACCAGTCCACCGGCAATGATCGATTGAGGAATTTGCTTCTTAGGGTTTTCCATGTCACTTGCAAATGTACAAATCACTTCGAATCCTAATAAGTTAAAAATGATTACCGAGATAAAAGACAAACTATTCAAATTGAAGCTTGGCAGCATCGAAGAAAGAGTGAACTCATTCGCAACACCTTTGGTAAGGGCCGTATAGAGACCTAAGCCACCAATCAAGATTGCTAACAGCATCTTGATCACTGCTGCCCCATTCAAAATCCATACACTGTCACTGACCGGATAAAAACTGATCCAAACGATGACCCATATAAAAATCAGTTCGATCACGATAGCAGCCACCGTGGAAAATTCACGACCTGTGATAGTCGTCAACAAGTCAGGACAGACTACGGCTAGAGAGGCTAACCATAATGGATAATTGATCCAGTAGTACCAAGAAACCCGAGAACCCCAGCGATGACCGAAAGCTTGTGTCACCCAATCATAAATACCGCCATCACCAATATACGTTGTTCCTAATTCTGATGAGATTAACCCATAGGGCAAAAGGAACGCAACCAATAGAAAGATCCACCAAAAAAACTGTGAATTTCCGATTGCTGCTACCGGTGCAGCCGCTTCTGCCACAAATACAACACAAATAACCGATAAGATGGCACTCATCAAACTAAATTTTTTCTTTTCTCCCATTGTTTTCTTCCTTTCCGGTACAAGGGAATAAGGGTTGACCAACGATTGAAGGATTCTTGCAACTAGCGGATTTCTCTCTCGTGAATCCCAGTTCAGCACATAAGCTGCGACATTATTAGAACGAGCTTCCGCTCAAAAGAATCGATTCGCAGTTCGTTGGCCCCTCCTCAAGAACCAAAACAGTCTTCACGCATCCCCTTGATACGCAGACTATTTCCTTTCCTCATCTCTTGCGTCTAGTTTCATCTAACAAAACTTCCAAGTCTTTTTCAGCCGCTGCTTTTTTGGTCTCGTCGATTGGATTTTTATCCGCATAATCCCGCATCAAGTACACTAAGAGACCGCGAATCGACGTTAACCGGTTTTCTGCTTCATCAAAACAGATCGAGTTTGGTCCATCCATGACCTCATCCGTGACTTCTTCTCCACGAGTGGCAGGTAAGCAGTGCATAAATTTCGCTTGTTCACCAGCGCGTTTCATCAAGTCAGCGTTCACTTGGTATTTAGGGTAAAAAATACGCATGCGTTCCTCTTCTGATAATTCTGCTTCATACAGTCCATACCAAACATCTGTATAAACAAAATCCGAACCTTCGATCACATCGATTTGATCTGATATCGTATAGGAACCGCCAGAATCTTTACAAATCGCGTCTAATCGTGCGCGATGGTCTTCGTTTAACTGGAACCCTTCTGGACCAAATTGAACGAATTCCATCCCCATTTTTGTTGCGATCAATCCTAAAGAGAAACAGACTTGTGTGGCATCACCAATAAAGGAAATCTTGCAGTCTTCGATTTTTTTGCCTGCTGGAAGATGTTCGATCATGGTGCAAAGATCGCCAAGTTCCTGCGTTGGATGGTTGAAGTCAGACATACCATTAATAACTGGGATCGTGGCATTCGTTGCTAAGTCATACACACTATGATGCCGTTCCACGCGAGCCATCAAAATGTCAACTAAACGAGAAAGAACACGGCTTGTGTCTTCTATCGTTTCATGACCACCCAATTGAATTTGTCCTGGTGCGAGATATTCTGCATGTCCTCCTAATTGTGTCATTGCTGTTTCAAAAGAAACCCGCGTTCTGGTAGATGATTGTTGGAAAATCATCCCTAATACTTTGTTCTTTAGTAAAGGGGGGTAATAACCATTTTTGATGGCCGCTTTGATTTTCAATGACAGGTCAACGATTTGTTGGATCTCCTCCTTCGTGTAATTTTCCGTTGTAATAAAATCTCTTTTTTCCATAATGAAACCTCCTAAGTGATTTGTTTGCTTTTGCATCTTCACTTTAGGTAAAAAAGGCGGAGTTTACGATAAGCTATTAGTTGTAAACGTTATCACACTTATTCTATACTTGCTGAGGACAAGTTTATTTTTGGATATAAACCAGTTATTTTCCAAGGGTTTACAAAAGTTTAGCGGAAAGTTTAGCGGAATTAAAGTAAAGAAAAAACAAATGGTGTTATAATTAGGATAAGAAAATTGGTGTAAGAAAAATTGAAAGGGGATTCAATATGATAGCTATTTTTATATACAATATTTTATTGATCATTCTATATTCAATCACGATGACTTTTGCTATTTATTCTTACTTAAAAGAAAAAAACAAATTATTTCTTTGGATTAGTTTGTATCTGGCATTCTTTATTTTTGACAATATAATTATTTATATGACGGAATTTCTCAATTCCTTTGCCCAAAGTTATGATCAGGCATTTATGAGTGCACCAGCAGTTAAAACTATTATATTTATGGGAAATGCCTTTTTCTCCATTTCTATTCTTGCCGAACTACGCAAAGAAAAACTCTCTCCCCTCCATTATACGCTATTGATCGTTTTGGCCATTTGGATGATTACGACCCCACTGATGGAAAACTCAGCATTTAAAGTTTGGCTCTATTATCTTGGTAATCAACTCTTCCTTTTTTATCTAGGAATTTATTGTTGGCAAGGGACCAAAAAGAAGCTCCCTCTACTGAACAAACACTATTTAAAACAGTTGATGATCATCAATCTCTTCTTTAGTATTTTGATCATAATTGAAGATAGCTTCGTGATTTTCAATGTCGACCAGTACAGCTCGTTAGCGACAAAGATTTATAATCGCAGTATTTCAGAGGATATCTTTTCGATTGTTGTTTGTATATTATTACTGCACTTCTTTATCAAAGAACGCCAACCACAGGAAGAAAAACCGCAAGAGCAAGACGCCTCTCTCTTGATTCAAAACTTTTGCCGTATTCATCAGTTTACCCAACGAGAAACGGAAATCTTTGCGTTGCTGTTGTCCCATCAAACCAATCAGGAAATCGCCGATCAGCTCTTTCTTTCATTGGGAACGGTCAAAACCCATGTTCATAACATTTTTATCAAACTTGAGATAAAAAAACGCACGCAAATTATGATTCTTTTTGAAAAGTACAAAGAGACCCATGAGGCAGCTGCCTAAAAAAGACCTGGAAGGATCGCTTCCAGGCCTTTTAAAGTTTAAAAACCAGTCATTCATTGCTCTGAACGGCTTATTCTTCCATATATGCATACTTGATGATCGTTGACGGTCCGAAAGTTGGATAGTACACACCTTTCAGGGAAGGATTGACCATAATACTACGAGCTCTTTGGTAGATTGGGACAATCCCGGCGGTTTCTTCTACTAATAGTTTTTCTGCTTTGATCATCGTATCCCAACGTGTCGCTAAATCATTGGCATAGGTCGTATTGCTATCAGCAATCAACTGGTCATAGTCTTTATTTTCATAATTCGTGTTATTCGGTGAAACGAGATTGTAAAGGTACGTCATCGGGTCTTGATAATCTGGTCCCCATGTTCCGATAGCTAACTCGTAATCGCTTTTTCGTGTCAATTCAATCGAATTATTCAATGGGACAGACTTGATTTCAACGGTCAAGCCCGGTAAGACTGTCTGTAACTGATCCTGGATGAATTCAGCCACTTTTTTATCTGCATCAGTGTCTTTGGTTAACATCTCGATGGAGATCTTATCCCCAATATCAGCAGTGGCTTTTTGCCAGTAAGCGAGTGCAGTGGCTTTATCCGGTCCTTCGAGAGGCGCATCTTCTCGAAAATCTTTGCCAGTTTCCGGATTGAAGACAAAGTTATTCGGAATAAACCCATTGATTGCTTCTGATCCATCCGATAAGACATCTTTGACTAAAGCTTCTTTATCAATCGCATAATAAACGGCTTTTCGGACATTTTCATTGGCAAAGATCGTATCTTTACCATCTCTTTTCTGATTCATCTTGAAATAGTGGATATAAGAGGTCAGCACCGTCTGTAGTTCTTCGTTAGCGTCATTTTGCTTCACGTATTCCCCATAAATATCCGCCATATCCAACTGTCCTTCATTGAAAAGATTATATCCTGTAACAGCTTCTTTGATCACTTCATAATGGATATTCTCCAGTTTGATGGCATCACGATTGTAGTAGTCTTCATTTTTTTCCAGATCCCATGTAGAGGAAGCTTGATCCCAATTTTTCATCAAAAAGGGGCCATTAGTTAAAATATTTTCACTTGATGTGCCATAAGCATCCCCTTTTTCGGTGACAAAAGCTTCATTTTGTGGAAAAAATGGAGTAAAGGCCAATATCGAAGTCAAATAAGGAACTGGCTGTTCCAATTGGATCTCGATCGTGTACTCGTCCGTAGCTTTCGCACCTAGTTCAGAAGGGTCTTTTTCCCCATTGATGATTTCAGTGCCATTTTTAAATGTACCGTCCAATAAAAACATGTAGTTTGCTTGATTGGCTGGCGTGGCTAGCCGTTGCCAAGCATAAATAAAATCTTTAGCCGTCACTGGCTCCCCATTACTCCAAGTAGCATCTTCTCTCAACGTGATCGTGTAAGTCAGACCATCGTCGGATATGTTGGGGAAATCTTTGGCGATAGCCGGTGCGACCTTATTGGTGTCATCGATTTGATACAATCCATCAAAGACATTGACTTGAGCATTGATACTTGCCGTATCTTGTGTAGAGAGTGTATCCATCGATCCGATTTCGCTTTGTTCCATCAAATTGACCACACTGCTCGCTTGGGCAGTCGCTTTAGATTCTTTCTGATAACTACAACCTGAAAAACCGATGACGCTAGCAACAACCAACAAAAACATCATTCTTTTTTTTCCTTTATTCCTCATTTACGTCCTCCTTTTACATGCGTCCCAACCGCTCATCGAAGCGCTTTTTCTAAAATCGTCATCTCAATCAATTCAGCTTGCCAATCCAGCTCATCATATCGGTAGCCTTTCTTGGCAGACTCAAATTCTCCCCGCTGATTGTCGATGGGGTCTGCTCGTAAGAATTGCTTCGCTACGGTAAATCCCCCTTGAATACAGTTATTAGCAGGTAAGCGAAAAATATCTAGGTTTCCAAAATAATAACGCCAGCGCTCTTCATTTCCGCCTCGAAATGCGCTGCCCCCAAACGAAACATCTACATAAAGCCAACCATACTCTGGTAGATAGAAGCGCGCCCAGTCATGAGGGCCCACAAAAAATTCTGAAACATATAAACCCGACTCCCATTCAGCTGGGATATTCGCCATACGACACAAAGTGATAAATAAAAGTGCTTGAACCCCGCAGTCTCCTTTCTGATTGACTGCACAGTACTCACTGATATTCGGAATCGCATAATATTCTCGCATAAACGAATAGGTTACTTTGGTGGTCACAAAATGATAAATCGCATACGCACGTTCCAAGGGATTTTTTGCTTCCGGCAAAATTTCCTGCAATAATTGCTGTAGAAAAGGCGTAAATTGAATATGGGGAGCGAATTCATTGAGCGCTGATGCAAATGCGGTTTTTTCCGACTCAGTCAACTCACGAATCATGGTTTGCTCATCCAACAACTGGAATAAATCCGTATAAACAGCCGTCAATTCATAGCTGTGTTCCACAGTCGCTTCAATTGAGGAAGGGTCGTTGGTTTCAAATGCGATCGTTCGCTGTGGTGCAGCGAAGGGATCAATCTGCTTGACCTCTCCTTTTGTCTGAAGAATCTTGGCATTTGCTACCTTTCCAGTGTCTCGAGGCAAAGGAATGTGCGTCAAGAAAGGACCGTCTTCTTTATTAAGCGTTGTTAGTGGTCTAAGTGATTGTTTCAAAACGATTCGAGCAGTCCTTTGTCCGAGTTGTTTCATTTTTTCTACATTCTCATCCAGTTCTACTTGTCGGGCACTGTCAATTCCGTTTTCTTCCTCAAATAAATAGCGCGTATAATAGTCTGAGCGCGTCTTAACGAGATTAGCAATAAAGCGTTCATGGAAAACTTTTTTGCCGTTCAAGTAGATCCATTCAACCTCTCCTGCTTCCACTAAGCGATCCAGTTCTTCTCGCTGAAAATCGACAAAGGACTGTTGCATCATCTCCAGAGCTTTGGTTTCTTCATAGGGATATTGCTTTGCTTCAAAAACAGTCAAAACCTTTAATTCCGTGTGCAAACGATCTTTTAAGACTTCACTGATACGGGCATTGTTCAACTTCTGATGAATGAGTCTACGTGTTAAAGAAAAATCACCAAAATCTTTGGCTCGTTGAATGTCTTCTGGCAAAGGAACCACTAGATTGGATAGATCATTAGGATCCATACTCACTGCGCCACCTCCTCTTTTTGTTTAACGCCTAATCCAGCCGCTTCATTAAGTTGAATCACCGGTGTTTTTTCTGTACCAACAACCCCTTCATACGCAAGAACTGCTAAATCAAACGTCGCGTCGAGGTCAGCGAAACGAACATTTTTTTGTGCAGCAACAAAGTGAGCTGCCGCTGCGATACTAATATTGGTCTCCCCTGCCATACAACCTACCATACAAGGGATATTCGCAGCTTCGCAAATACTATTGATCTGTAACGCTGGATAGATGCCGCCACATTTCATCAATTTGATATTGACAGCATCTACTGCATCTTTTTTGATCAATGATAACGCATCTTGAGGTACAAATGCCGCTTCATCTGCCATGATCTGTTGGTTGACTTGAGTTCTGATAAAGGCTAATCCATCAATGTCACTAGCAGGTGTTGGTTGCTCAAAAAAAGCGATATCATATTTCTGCAACTGTTCAATCATTTTTATTGCCTGCTTTGCCCGCCAACCTTGGTTGGCATCAATTCTCAATTCGATGGCTGGACCGACAGCTGCCCGAATTTGTTTTACTCGTTCAATATCGTCTTTCTCATCCAATCCGACTTTGATCTTCAGTGCAGTAAATCCTTGTTCCACAAACAATTGAGCATTCTCTGCCATCACTTCTGGAGTATCGATGGAAATCGTCATATCTGTCTCTACTTGGTTATCCTGACCGCCTAAAAGCTGATACAAAGGAAGTCCTGTACTTTTTCCCAATAGATCATAGCAAGCCATATCGAGAGCTGCTTTGGCAGACCCATTGCCTTTCATGCACTGGTTCATGATGCTATGGATCCGGCTTAATTGCCGTGGATCTTCTCCAGTTAATGCATCAGCCAATAACTTTAGAGCAGCTTCACAGCCTTCAAGTGTCTCCCCTGTCACTAAGGGTTCAGGTGTTGCCTCACCGATCCCAAAGTCCCCTGTGTCAGTGATCACTTTAATGGTCAAATTGCTGACCTCAGTAATAACGCCTAATGCAATTTTAAATGGCTTGCGCAGCATCATTTTATTTGCAGCAATTTCCACACGTTCAATTTTCATCTTCATTCCCCCCTCTAACTTAAAACTGACTATATCATTCCGTTTTTTTCTTTTCAACACTTTTTCTGAATTTTCTGAATTTTATTTTTATACAGATTATGCATAACTCTACCAACTTATCTCCTTTGAGCAGTAAATTTAATAACAAAAAAAGAGCAAAAATTTGCTCTTTTAATCAGATAATTGTATTTTATTAATAATCGTCGGATGCCAACGAACATTGATTTGTTTGATTGTATCAAGCGGACACTTTGGTTGTCGATCAGCTGTTAACAAACCGTTTTTTTCCTGTTCCACATCCGTCAACTGCGTATAACAAAAGCCGTGAAGAATTTCTGACTGATAGACAGCATCAATCACCCGCTGATAGTCCTGAATAAACTCTGCTTCATTAGCTGCATTGGTATATCCCCAGCCTTGAGCCCCTGTATCATAGCCGATCCCGCCAAATTCTGTTAACAAGATAGGAACATCTTGATGTTGAAATCCTGGACAATAAATTTTTCTGCGATTGGGTTCAGAAGTTAAAATCGTATCTTTTGTTCGCAAACTCGCCGCAAAATGGTCGTATTTCTCCAGTTCTTCTTTCGTTCCATGAACATAGCTGTGAATCCCACAAATATCACTTTCTGTCATCTCCCAGCCATCATTTGAGATAACCAATCGAGTAGGATCTAAAGAATGGATCAAGTGATAAATCGCCTGCGAAAAATGCTGTTGCTGACGATCGACACTAATGTTCGGTACCCCCCAGCTTTCATTGATCGGTACCCAAGTTGTGATACAAGGATGATTGTAGTCACGGTCGATGATCTCTTGCCATTCAGCCATCACTTTCCCCCCGCTAGTTCGTGTATAAACACTCGGTGAGGCACATTCTCCCCAAACAATGAATCCTAACTGATCTGCCCAAAACAAAAAACGGGGGTCCTCTACTTTTTGATGTTTGCGACAGCCGTTGAAGCCCATTGCTTTGGCTAATTCGATATCTTTCTTGTAATCTTCATCTGTAGGAGCTGTCATGAGACTTGTGGGCCAGTAGCCCTGATCCAACACTAGTTTCTGATAATACGGGCGGTTATTTAAGTGGACCATGCCATCTTGAATATGAATTTTTCGCATGCCAAAATAGCTTTTAACGGTATCGATACACTTTCCTTGTGACCAAACATCAAAGACGACATCAAAGAGATTCGGGGTCTCTGGAGTCCAAGTCCATCCGCGACCGTGAAAGTCACTGCGGTCGATCTTTTGATTGAATAGACTGTAAGAGCGTGTGAACTGGTGCTCGGTCAACTGCTGGCGATCAGAAACGATCAGCTCTTCGCCGTAATAAATTCTGGTACACAATTCTTTATCCGTCAAATCACCAGCATAATGATAGGCGATCTCTACGGATCCCCGATCAAACTCACTGGTATAAAAGACCTTTTCTAAATAGCCGTTTTTGTCAACTGCCTCCAACCACACCGTCTGCCAGATACCCGTTGTTCGGGTATACCAGATAGCAGCAGAATGTTCCTGCCAATATTGCTTGCCTCTTGGTATTTCTTCATCTGTTGATGGATCAAAGACCTTTAGTGTGAGCAGATCTTTGTCAAAGGTCAAATAGTGAGTCACATCAAAAGAAAATGAGGTGTGTCCGCCAATGTGTTCCCCTACTAACTGATGGTTGATGTAGACCCAGCAATGGTAATCGACAGCGCCGAAATGTAACAATAAACGTTTGTCTTGCCAAGTATCTGGCACCATCAGCTCTCGCTGATACCAAACACCGTCATGAAAGCTTTTGATTTCAATTCCACTTTGCTTGGACTGAAAGACATAAGGAACTTCGATCATCTGTGTCAATGCTTGTGGCTGTTGTTCCTCTAAGTTGTCGGTAAAATCAAATTGCCACTTACCGTTTAAATTCAGCCATTTCCTTCGTTCAAATTGTGGGCGCGGATATTCTGGTCTGTTCATAGTCGTCCTTTCCTTTTCAAATTTTTTTATTACGAGGCAAACTAGCCTTTGCTTCCAGAAGTAAGACTGATTCCTTGAATGAAATACTTTTGACCGAAGAAAAACAAGACTAACGCAGGAATCGTCATTAATGTAGAAGCCGCCATCATGATATTCCATTGAGAAGAAAATTGCCCTTTTAGTTGCAATAATCCGAGAGCTAATGTTTGTTTGCTAGGATCATTCAAGTAAATCAAGGGGCCAAAAAAATCATTCCAAGTATTCATAAACGTAAAAAATCCTACAACCATCATGGCAGGTTTAACTAACGGAAGCATGATCTTATAAAAAATCTGCCAGTGGGTTGCACCATCCAGGATCGCCGCTTCATCTAATTCTTTTGGGATACCAGCAAAAAATTGTCGCATCAAAAAGACATTGAACCCACCACCGCCAAAAAAGGCTGGGGCGATCAAAGGTACAAAGGAATTTACAAATCCTAATTTATTCCACATCATAAATGTCGGAATCAACGTCACTGCACCTGGAAGCATCATTGTCGCAATGACCATCGCAAACCACATATTCTTGTATTTAAAGTTCAAGCGGCCAAATGCGTAACCGCATAAGCAAGAAGTAAAGACATTCCCGATAATGCAGGGAATAATAATCAAAAACGTGTTAACGAGATAGGTCTTTAGATCCAAAACTTGAAAGACATCTGCGTAGTTAGAAAATAATAATTGATCAGGCAGCCACTTAGGGGGGAACTCAAAAATTTCATAGGAATCCATAAACGAGCTGCGTACTAGCCATAAAAATGGAACCAATGAGATCAGTCCAATCACCACTAATGGAACATACATCATGTATTTTGCTTTTCTCATGGTCATTTTTCTTGCCCTCCATAATACACCCAATTTTTTGCCGTACCAAAAACCAGCATCGTAAACAAACCAATAATCACAAATAGGATCCATGCTAATGCGGATGCATAACCAAACTGATTTTCTTGGAATGCTTTCCGGTAGATCAACAATGCGTAAAACAAGGTCGCATTATTGGGGCCGCCTCCAGTCATAATGTATGCTTGCGAGAATGTCTGGAAAGACCCAATCAACCCCATCACCAAGTTAAAGAAAATGATGGGCGAGATGGCTGGCAATGTCACATACAAAAATTTATGGCGCCAATTGCCGCCATCTACTTCCACAGCCTCCATTAGGTCTTGGGGAACATCCTGCAGCCCAGCTAAGAAAACCAGAGCGGTACCACCACATCCCCATACGGCCATTAAAATCAAAGATGGGATCGCTGTTTGTTCATCAAAAATCCAGTTAGACGGCGGCAAATGGAAAAATTGCAAAACAGAATTCAGCAAGCCAAAATCCGGGTTGAATAACCACATCCATAAAATGTTTGAAGCCACCGCTGGAACTACCACCGGCAAGTAGAACAATGTTCGAAAAAATGCCTGCCCTCGAACTTTGACATTCATCAACAATGCGATCACTAGTGCAGCGATCAAACTACTTAGCGTACTGCCAAAAGCAAAGGTGAATGTCACAACCACCGATTTTTTGAAAAAAAGATCATCCATAAAAATCGTACGGTAGTTATCGATGCCGGTAAATTTGAAATCACCGATGACATTATAATCTGTAAAACTAAGAATCAGACTAACGATCATTGGGATGATGGTAAAAATCAATAATCCGAGAATTGCAGGGGCTGCAAAAGCATACCCTGCACGATTCTCTTCTTTGTGTAAATCATAGTGTTTCTTTTTAGATTGTCCATCTGTTTTAAGTGTGATCATTCCTTCGTTCACCTACTTCACATACTCGTATTTGTCCCCGAACTGTTTCTCTAGTTTTGGCAAAATGTCTTCCTCAACTACTTCTCTTGGAGCTTTCTTGCCAGTCCAGACCTGTTCTAACGCGGGGTTCACGATTTGCTCGATCGAAGCAGCATCTTCGCTGTAGAAGGCCTTGTTTTTTGTCAACGCTTGCTCTTTTGCTTCAACCAGTGCTTCTTTTTTATATTCTGGTGAACGATCGCTTACGGCCCATTTTTGAAGGTACGTTTCATCTGAGAACCAATTGTCTTGGTTAGGTAACCATAATCCTGAATCGATGACATCTAAGCTGTTCTCAGGGTCTAAAAGATACTCTAAAAATGTTTTGGTTTCTTCCCAATGTTCTTGTGTGTTTTCATTATCAAAAACCACGATTGGCGGACCAAAATTCATTTGAACGACTTTTCCCATTTTTGGTAAAACACCCATACCTAACGCTAACCCTTTTTGTTCGATAGCGTCCCCCAGAGAACGTAAGTCCCAAGATCCTGTGATCGTCATCGCTACCCTATCTGTCAGCATTGCGGTATCAGTTGAAGGAATCGTACTTGCCTGTGAGGGTTTCGGCATCACATAATCTTTGTACATCAAATCCTGAATTTTCTCTAACGCTTCAATCGAAGCATCTGTTCCAATCAGGATCTGTTTGCCGTCCTGACTAAGCACCCCACCGCCATTGCTGATTAAGAAAGATTCATAGCCTAGACCAGTAAAATTGGAGATCCCATAGGTTTTGATATTTTTTTCGTCAAAACCAGCATCGCCTGGATGATTGCCATTTCGGTCGACTGTCAGTTCTTTCAGAATGGATACAAATTTATCCCAATCCCACGCTTGATTGACGTCATGAGGTGGGACTTCAACCCCCTTTTCTTCAAAATATTTCGTACTGTAGAACAGTGTAAGCATTCCTGGCCCTGCAGGCGATCCAAAGACTTTCCCGTTGTACTCCGAGCGTGTCTCTGCGATTTTGTTCTCAAATGGTCCTCCTGATTCATACAGCTCTGTCAGATCCCTTAAGTTGCCGCTCTTCCCCCACTCTGCCGTGCTTGTTTCAACCATATAGCCGACATCTGGAAGTGTTTTGGTACTAGCTTGTGTGTTTAGCTTCTCCATATAATTGTCATAAGGGATCTGCTGCGCTTTTACTTGGATCTCGTCTTGTGATTCATTAAAGTTTTTGATCAATTTATCGATCGAATCTTTCTCCAATGTATCACCCCAAAAAGAAAAATTGAGGGTAACTTTACTCGCTTGATCACCAGCATCATCATTGCTCCCACATCCCGATAATAAAAAACTTCCGCCTATAACCAATGTGGAAATGAGTAGACCAATTTTTTTCATCTTCTTTGCTCCTGCCTTTTTATATTCCGTTTGTATGCGCATACAATAGTTCAAAAAGAAAATCAGACGGATTATTTTTTACAAAATGATTGCTTCATGTTGCCAAAATAATGCTGTCTGTTTTTCTTTACAATTTATACTATACAAAACGAAAATACATATTTCTTCCCGAGTTATGTGTTCCTTATTCCCGATTTTTGTTTGGCTCTATTTTCTAAATTAGAAATCGATTACATTTATTCTATCAGGCACATCACACAGTAAAATAAAGAGAGCAACACCGCATCACTATCTATAGAGCAAAGGAGTAGAATACATGAGCTTATACTTGGAAATTCCTGAAATCAATCCGCTGTTCCCTTTCAAAACCTTTACAAATGAAGGGTGGTCGATCACTTATCCTCACTGGCACAAAGAAATTGAATTTATTTATTGTTTGGAAGGAACTGTCAGATTAGGGGTGGATGACGAGATCATTCAAATGCATGAAGACGAGATCTATTTTTTTTCTAGTGGTGAACCGCACTTCTTCTTGTCTTCGCCAAATAGTGAACGAATCGTTTATCAATTTGATATCAAACTCTTTCAAGGACATGACAATATCTCGCCAAATGATCGTCCATTGGCCAAAGTATTTGAGACCGTCGTCAATTACAGTAAGGATTGGCCTACCCCGATCCAAAAAGAGATCCAGACTATCTTGCTTTCTATTTATCATGAAAACCAGAAACAGCGTGAAGGGTATCAATACAGTATTTTGAGCAGTTTGTATAAATTAGCGAATCTCTTGTACCAACTGCCATTGAAGAACAAAAAAACAGAAAAAGCCGCTTTAGATAGTACATTAAAAAATCGCGAGACATTGTTCCAGATCGACACCATCCTCGACTATATTGAGTCCAATTATTTAAATGCGATCACGATTCAGGATGTTGCTGATCATGTGGGGTTTAGTCCTAGTTATTTCTCACGCTTCTTCAAAAAAAATATCGGGATGTCTTTTACCAGTTATCTGGCAGAATACCGCATCCATCGGGCAAAGTATATTTTAGGAACAGAGCTGGTTCCCATGGCAGAAGTAGCTGCCCGCTCAGGTTTTTCTAGCGTCAAAACCTTTCATCACGTCTTTAAATCAATGGTTGGCACTTCTCCTATGAAATTTCAAAAAAATATTTTCGGCTTTCACTAAATAACTACGCAAGAAACCTATATAGTCACCAAATCGGCGAATTCTGCATTTATAACATTTTGTCCAAATTAGGCAACGCCCAACCATAAAAAAGAGATCTGGAAGCATCAGATCTCTTTTTTATTCACTCTAAATTGAAGTCCTCAAAAAAAGAATCAATTGTTTTTTTTCCAATTG
Source organism: Enterococcus sp. M190262 (assembly GCF_005843965.1). Taxonomy (NCBI): domain Bacteria; kingdom Bacillati; phylum Bacillota; class Bacilli; order Lactobacillales; family Enterococcaceae; genus Enterococcus; species Enterococcus sp. M190262. The sequence goes on from NZ_CP040461.1 coordinate 233,575, forward strand.
ATTCTTGTGAATGATCCAGCAAACAGTTGCTCACGGCTTACAACCTCGGAGCGGTTGCTGACATGTGCTCATTATAGAATGTTGTCATGCTCTATTTACAGACCTTCTTTCAGATGTTCTTTGCTAGTTTTTCTCACCCAGATGTCTTTACCCGTTTGTTCAATAAATAATTCAGTTTCAGGAGCTAGCTGACACTCAACTTTACCTTCCTTTAAAGTAATTCGCAATTCTTCCCCTTGATAAAAAAGCTTAAAGGCAAGTTCTGTTATTTCTTTTGGTAGGTGATTGGACAAGCGAATGCCTTCATCATAATAAAGACCAGCAAAACCATAAATCAAACTTAGCCAGCTGCCTCCCATATTTGCCGCATGGATGCCATCGACGACGTTTTTTTGCAGATCAGTCAAATCCATCAATGCCGTATCCATGAAATAGCGATATGCTTTTGCTGTTTCTCCGATACGACTAGCCATCACACTGAAAATCGAACGAGACAGCGAAGAATCATGGGTGGTGACTTTTTCATAATACTGATAATCTTGTTTTAGTTGTTCTAGGGTAAAATCACCCGTAAAAAGCATTTGCGCTAATACGGTATCCGCTTGTTTGCAGACTTGATGTTTGTAAATTATCATCGGATGATAATGCAACAATAAAGGATAGTTAGCAGCTGGTGTCTCTTCAAAAGGCCAGACAGATTGTTCAAGAAATTCATCATCTTGCTTGGTAAGTCCACGAGACGCATCATAACCGAAATACATGAGGTCTGCGGCTTGCTGCCATTGATCGATCAGTTCCATATGCTTTTCGTATCGTTTCGCCAGTTCAATGGCATAATATAAATTGTTTTGAGCCATTTTGTTGGTATAAAAGTTATTGTTGACCAATGCACTGTATTCATCAGGTCCGGTGACCCCATTGATACAAAAAGAAGGTTTGCCGTCTTTTTCGATGAAATCACCATAACTCAACCAAAATTTTGCCGTTTCGAAAACGACTTCACTGCCGACTTCTTCAATAAAGCGGACATCTCCTGTGACCCGTTCATAGAGTTGAAAAGCATAAACGATATCGGCATTGATATGCAGTTGTGCGGTTCCGGCAGGATAATAGGCACTCGTTTCTTGACCATCAATGGTGCGCCATGCAAACAGTGCACCGTCTTGGCTCAGCTCTTGTGCCCGTTTTTGCGCTTGCGGTAAAATAGTTGCTCGATAAGTAAGCAATGCTTTCGCAGTGTCTGGATTGGTGTAAGTAAAAAAAGGCAACAAATACATTTCAGTATCCCAAAAATAATGACCTTCATACCCTTCACCTGTCAACCCCTTGGCGGCAAAATTGGTTCTGCCATCACGTCCTGCTCCCTGATTCAGGTGAAACAGATTGAAGCGTATCCCCTTTTGTAGTTCTTGATCACCCGTGATCTCGATATCACTCGCTGCCCAAAACTGCTGATAGCTTTCCCTCTGTTCGGCAACAAATGTTTCAAAATCAACCGCTTCTTGATAAAAGGGTGCGCCCTCTGCTTCTTGTAATCGCAGTTGAAAAATCGTCGTCAGGGATTCTCCAGATTGGATCTGACCATCGCCGCCTATCACCCGAATCGCCAGTTTTTTTTGACTATGAGGGGCTGTCCAAATGGCATAGTCGCCATGCTCTTCTTTCAGAAGCTGATGCTCTTTATTCGCAACACGAGGATCATCTGTTTGATTGACTGTGAAGCGCTGGTCCAATGGATGGGAAACAGTGATTGGCTCTGTGAAATTTGCATTTTTGATTGTGTAACGACAAACATAAAATTCACTGCGCGTCATGGAGGCAAAAGATTGCATCTCAAGATCAAAGCTTTTTCCTAATGGGGTTTCTACATGGTAAGACTCATGAAGGATGCCTTCTGACATATCTAATGTCAGCTGGATTGGTTCCGTCTGCCAAACGCCGTCCGACGACTGCTCTTGTCCGATGCTTAAAGAAAGCCCCCGCAGGTTGGGTAACTTGCAGATGGTTTGGTGTTCTTTAGCATAGCCATAAGCCCATTCGCCGTATTGGATCGGTTCACTGTCAAAAAAACCATTGACAAAAGCCCCGGGATTCCCAGGATAGTTCGCATTCACTTTAAGGGGATGCCCTGCTCGGACACCGATTTGACCATTCCCCACAGCAAACAGCGTTTCTAAATATTCCGGTTTCTGATGAGAGAGTTCTTGTGCCTGCAATAAAAATCGTTTGTCCATCTCTGTTCGTCTCCTCCGCTTTTTTCTTTCAGTTCTATCCTACACTACTAAACACCCATTGCAAAGAATCCGACTTCAGCTGGGAGGGGCATCTACTTTGGTTCTTCTGACAGAGTATGGTACCATGAAACAAACTTGAAAGAAGGCGATTACTTGGATTTATGGCTAACAAATATTCGAATGGAAACAAGCTACATCAAAGAAAATGGCTGGACCTCTGGCAGCCAAACCAAACGGGCGGCAATTGGGATCAGTGAAGAAAAAATTACCGAGATCCTTCCCATGGATGAATGGAAAGACACGCCAGGAATAACTGTTATCGATGGTCAAGGCCAGTTATTATTACCCGGCTTGATTGAAAAACACTGCCATTTGGATAAAAGCAAATTAGGAACTCCATGGCGTCCTGTCACACCGGCAGCCAACTTAGTAGAACGTTTTGAAACAGAGATTCCTCAATTGGATGCATTGCCTCTTTCGATTAAAGAACGGGCACAACAATTGATCGATTTGGAATTGCCTCATGGTGTCGTGTCCTTTCGCTCCCATATTGATATTGAACCAATGACTGAACTGCGCTATTTTGATGCACTAACTGAATTGCTTGCTGACAAACCATTTGGTTCGGAACTTGTTTTGTTCCCGCAACACGGTCTGCTGCGATCAAATGCCGTCGCATTAATCGAAGAAGCATTAACTACTGGTAAAGCTGCATTCATTGGTGGGGTCGATCCTTATACATTAGATCAAGATTATCAGCAATCATTAAAAACAACCTTTGAGCTGGCAAAAAAAGGCAATGTTGGCATAGACATTCATCTGCATGACCGCAAAGAAGCCGGTCGTGCAACGATCAAAGAAATCATTCGGCTGACCAAAGAATATGCTATGGCAGGCAATGTCTTCATCAGCCATGCCTTTGGCTTAAATGATTTTGAAGGAGCTGAACGCACAGAAGTTTTTCAAGCTTTAGCAGATCAGGACATTCATATCGTTTCAAGTATTCCAATCAGTCAGGGAACGATTCCTCCCCTTAAAGAATTACAAAGTTATGGGGTTGCTGTTCACATTGGTTGTGACAATATTTATGATTCTTGGTCATCACTGGGTGACGGCTCCTTGCAAGAAAAGCTCGCTCGTTATTTAGAGATTTTTGGCGTTCAATCACAAGAGGCATTGACCCAGGCATTAGGCTTGGTAACAGATGGCAGAGTGCCATTAGATCAAGAAGGAAATCAACAATGGCCAAAAGTTGGCGATTCTGCTGATTTTCTTTTGACCCCTGTTTCTTCAACGGCTGAATTTGTCGCCCGCAAAGGTCACGTCAGCTGCAGTTTCTTTAAAGGACAACCAATCTACAACGCATAACCAATAATTACTGACAAAAAAGCCGATTTGCTACAGAAATGTAGGAAATCGGCTTTTTTACGAATCAATGGTTGCACAAAAAATGATTCGGTCACCTCTCTTTTGCTGATTTCGCTTGACGCTGATCCGATTATTCGGTTTACTTATGATAGCGAATACAAAAAGTGAGGGATTACCATGTATACTGCAAATATGCAACGATATGAACGCATGACATATAACCGTGTCGGAAAATCAGGTTTAAAACTTCCTGCAATTTCCCTTGGTCTATGGCACAACTTCGGTGATACAGATCCAATTGCGAAACAGCGGAAACGATCCTAGGAGCCTTTGATCTAGGCATTACCCATTTTGATTTGGCCAACAACTATGGTCCCCCTGCAGGATCGGCAGAAAAGAATTTCGGCCGCATTTTAAAAGAAGACTTACAGGCTTATCGGGATGAATTGATTATTTCATCAAAGGCTGGTTACTATATGTGGCCTGGTCCCTATGGTGAATGGGGTTCTAAGAAGAATTTGATTGCCAGCTGTGATCAAAGCCTGCAACGTCTAGGCCTAGATTATGTCGATATTTTTTACCATCATCGCCCAGATCCAGACACACCATTGGCAGAAACGGCTCATGCACTGGACTTGTTAGTACGGCAAGGAAAAGCCCTCTATGTTGGTGTGTCCAATTATTCTGCAGAACAAACAAAAGAAATCGCCAAGATTTTGAAGGATCAAGGAACCCCCTTTATCATCCATCAACCTCGCTACAATATGTTTGATCGTTGGATCGAAGATGGATTAACAGCTGTCTTAGAAGAGGAAGGATTAGGTGCGATCGTCTTTAGCCCTCTGGCACAAGGATTATTGACTGATCGTTATCTGCATGGTATTCCCGAAGACTCTCGAGCGCATCGCTCAGATAGTCCTTTTTTGACAGAAGATCGTGTAGCTCCAACCTTAAATGTAGTCAGACAATTGAATGATATTGCTCAAGAGCGAGGACAAAGTTTGGCAGAAATGGCATTAGCTTGGCTGTTGCGTCAAGAGACTGTTGCTAGCGTATTGATTGGTGCTTCTCGTTTGAGTCAACTACAAGCAAATGTCCGGGCTTTGGACCAATTAACTTTTTCTGCTGAAGAACTAAAAAAGATCGACGAAATTTTAGTGCTTTTAAAGAAATAAGCGTTTGATTTGCTCGCTGGCCTTTCCCATGGGGGAACTGCCCCGCATTGAGTAAAATGGCGGAAACTTCATTTCAAACAACAAAGAAATCAAACGACCGCAGTGTGTATTGTCCAGAAGCTATTAATGCTTCGATGCAATAACCCTCACGGTCGTTTGGTTCTTTTTTGCTACATTTTTTGCTACATTTTAGTTGATTGATTCTTTTTGCCAATCAATGGCTAATTGCAGGCAGCCTTTGATGCCACTTTCATTCACTAGTTGCCATGGAACAATGTACTCTTCTACACTTGGAATCGAAATGTAGCCCCCTAGTTCCAACAAAAATTGTTCTCTGATTTTTGACAGCAAGTGGGTCTGATTCATGACACCACCGCCTAAAATAATCTTATCTGGTACAAAGGACAATGTATAATTGACCAATGCTTGCGCTATATAATAGGCTTGCAGCTCCCATACAGGATGATTTTCAAGAAGAGTCTCTCCCTTTTGCCCCGTTCGTGCTTCGATGGAAGGACCGGCAGCCAGCCCTTCAAAGCAATCCTGATGATAAGGGCAAGTGCCGACATATGAATCCTCTGGGTGCCGTTTGATCCGGATATGCCCCATTTCAGGATGAGATTTGCCTTGGAATAACTGGTTATTCACGATTACACCGGCACCGATCCCAGTCCCCACCGTCAGATAAATACAGGTATCGCAGTCTTGAGCAGCCCCTTTTTTTAATTCCCCATAGGCCGCTGCATTGACATCTGTTGTCCAAACCATTGGAATCGGATAGCGTTGTTTTAACGTCCCCAAAAAGTCAAAATTTTGCCATCCCGCTTTAGGTGTTGCCAAAACATGCCCATAGTTGGCTTGCTTGGGATCCAATCCGATTGGACCAAAGCTGCCGATCCCCATCGCGGACAGCTCATACCTATCAAAAAATCGGAAAATTTCGGCCAGTGTTTCTGCGGGTTCTCTCGTAGCGATTCGCTGTGAAGCAATAATCTTCCCCTCTTGATCCGCTACTGCACAGTTCATTTTTGTTCCGCCTGCTTCTATGCCTCCATACATCATTGTCTATCCCTACTTTTCTACTCGAATATCGAAATAATCCATTACTAGCTCACAAAACATCATGTTTGCCCAAGAAAACCATTCACGAGTGTAATCCGTTGGATCATTGACATTGATACCCTCATGCATCAAATGCGTTCCTGCATCGATCGCTACCAACTGATCTAAAATTTGGGCTTTTTCTTCTTTGTTTGGTGTCGTCAATCCAGTCATCGCCATCGCGATCGGCCAAACAAAATTATGCGGCGTATGAGATGAGCCGATCCCACTAGCAAATTCGCCTTGATAGTAATAAGGATTTTCGTCACTTAAAAGTGTTTTTCTCGTAGCTAGATAAGTTGGATCTTCCATGGAGCCATAGCCTAGATAAGGTGCAGAAATCAGGTTAGGTACATTGCTGTCGTCCATGACAGAGGCATTGCCTAACCCATCCACTTCATAGGCATAGATCGTTTCGCCAGCTTGATTCGTCGTATACGCATATTTTTCGATCCCCGCTTGGATCTCTTGCTTTAAATCGGCTGCTTCGGCCACTAATTCAGGCACATCTAAAATGTCGGAGAAAATCAGTTCCAAATAACCTAATATCACAACAGCGAACATGTTTGACGGAATCAAATAGCCATAGACACAAGCGTCGTCGCTTGGACGAAATCCTGACCAAGTCATCCCTGTTTTAGCAACTGGGGTTCCTTTGCCGGCGAACTTCAGCGTATCTTCTTGACGTTCTGTTTGGCGCTCAAATTGATATGGTGACTGCGCGTGATCTTGTTCTGTCCGAAAGACGGTTAGGACTTTTTTGACCCCTTCAATAAAGTTTTTATCAAAGTGATCGGTGCGCCCGGTGTTTTTATAAAGTAGATAGGCTAACTGGATCGGATAGCACAATGAATCGATCTCATATTTCCGTTCCCAGATCCAGCCGTTCATTTCGGTTAGATCATCTTGGTGTCCGGCAAAATTTTCTGTTTCATTGAAGGCATTGGCGTAAGGATCGATAGTGATAAACATAAATTGCTTTTTGACTAATCCGGCAATCATATCAGACAGTTCTTGATCATCTTTTGCTAAACACAGGTACGGACGGACTTGAGCGGTTGAATCTCGCAGCCACATTGCAGGAATATCACCTGTCAAAACAAAGGTACTGCCATCTTCTTGCTTCTTGACAGTGGTTAATACGGTATTGGCAAATGCCGCATTAAAGTTTTCCGCCCAATTTGCATGGTCTTCGCCACAAAGCAACGTGATTTTCTCCATAAAACTCTTAATTACTTTCGGTATTTCGCTGTATCCCATCTTCTTTTCCCCTTTTACAAAGAAGAGCCGACAAAAGTAGACAAAGCCGCTGGTCTTTCTGCAACGAAAAGCTTCGGGTAGTTGATGTTCAAGACTGTTCAATCCTCCATCCGATGCCCGATTTGCTAAGAATGAACCAACCTTCGCTGATCTTGAAAATCTGCTGCCAGTTCTTTCGCTTTGTCTACTGATATTTCTCTTCAAACTTTAAATGATTGCAGCACTTTCTAATGCCATGACCCCTGATAATTGGTCAGACAAGAAAACACTAGTTGGAATTTCTGCGACTAACCAGTCTCGGTAAGCTAACAGATGTCCTTCCTTCTGACTATGCTCTAACAAGCGTTCACAGCTGGATGTCACAAATCCTTTGATGGAGGCTATGTCTAAGCCCACTTTTTCTGCTTCTTTGACTAAGAGATTCAAATAACGGTATTCAATGCCTTTGAACAATCCAATGTCACCACCATCTCCTTCATCATTGAAGACCCCATCTTTACCAATAACTTCAAAGGATGTTTTGGCACAAGTGATTGCATCTTCTAAATAAGAAATATCGTCAGTCACATGATAAAATTCTATCAATGCTCCAATATAGACCCCTTGGTTGTAAGTAAATTGCCATTGCACATCGATTTTGCCATCGCCGTTACGATTGATACCATCTTCTACGAATTGTGTGTCCGGCTGTACCAAATATTTTTTCATCCATTCCAGTGTCTGTTGGCTTGTAGTCAGATAGCGTTCATTGGCTTCAACTTGATACAGACGTAATGCTAGAATAATAATTGGTGCATTTACAGGTGTATTCTTATAGTCAAGCTGCGTGCGTTTCCAAGCAAATCCGCCATTCATATGATCATTCCAAGCAGTATCAAAAATATCCAGACATACTTCTCGGGCGTCAGCTAGGTATTCTTTTTTCTTAGTCAAGTCATACAAACGTAATCCAGCTAATGCGTTCCACAACATGTCATCATAAAATTCATGCAGCAATGTGTTATGGTTTCTTGCTTTATTGTAATGATAGGTTTCTTCTGCTTGTTGCAAGTAAGCCGTATCGTTGGTCCGCAGATAAGCATCAATGCGTACATCCACTAAATGCGCGATCCACCAGTAATTGAAGGTTTCATTTTCTTTCTCATCCCGCAATGGATAAACGTTGTTCATAAATTGTTCTTTGGAAGCTGCTTGATAGAAATAATCGATACTTGTTTGTGCAAGATCGGCATACTTGTTAAAATCGGTCATTCTCCTGATCCTTCTTTCAATATTTTGTCACCTTGTTGTTGAGCATTTTCTAGTGCTTTTTGCGGCGTTGTTTTTCCAGAAAAGACATTTTCTAATTGTGGAATAAGGGCTAGTTTTTCGACATCGGAATACCCCATAACAGTTGGTCGAATTTTAGCAAAATCCATGGTTTCCACAAAAGCTTTGTACTTCTCATTTTCAGTAAAGTAGGTATTTTGCGCTGCTTCGATATTTGCTGGTAGCCAAGTGGAAATTTTTGCAAACTCGACACCGATATCTGGGCTGGTCGTCCACCATTTAATAAAGTCCCAAGCAGCTTCTTGGTTTTTGGCCGTTTTGGGAATCACTAAACCAAAGCCACCCGTCAACGCCCCTTTGTCCCCATTTGGTCCAGTTACTGGAGGGACGACCCCATAATCCAAGCCATCCACTTTATCATAATCTGCTAATGCCCAAGGTCCGTTATAGGTCATCGCAACTTTACCAGCTGCAAATGCATCAGAGCCATCATTAAATCCTTGTTGATAGACCTTCGCTTGATTCATTAATTGATCCCAGAAATCAAGAACGGTCATTCCTGCCTCAGAATTAAAAGCAGTGGCAGTATTATCAGCGTTCAGCATGGTTCCGCCAGCTTGCTGCAACCACATATTGAACAATCCAACGTCATCAAGAGAAAAACCAGCTTGCACTAACGTTTTTCCATCCCATTTTGTTGTTTTCTTCGCAACATCCAACAACTCATCCCAAGTCTTTGGTGGTTCTACTCCAGCTTCTTTCAGTAATGTTTTGTTATAAAAGAGAGAGCGGTTGTCTACTAAAAGTGGGATTCCATATTGTTTATTGTCGTATTGCATTTCTTTGACAGTTTCTTCATAAAAATCGCCCATATCTACATTGTCTTTTTTGATCAAATCATCTAGATCCAATAAGGCATTTTTTTTGGCATACATCGCTGTATTGACGCGATCCCACAAGATAACATCTGGAATTTCGCCACCCGCCATTCCGGTCAGCAGCTTTTCTTCAACGTTGTCTTGAACTTTGTAGGTTACCTCGTATTTGTCTTGGCTATCATTGTATTGATCGATCAATTGATTGAGCTGATCGACTTGGTCACCACTCCAAGAACCCCAAAAAGTGATTTTCTGCTTTCCGCCAGCTCCATCATTGCTTGCCTGATCATTGCCTCCACCACATGCACCTAACACTGTCATCGCTGCTACTAACAGCAATCCTTTGATTATGTTTTTCATCACATTCACTCCTTCGTTTTATTTGATACCGGCATCTGCCATGCCTTGTACATAATTTCGTTGTGCAAAAATGAATAGAACTAAAACAGGTAGTGTTGCCAAAATCGTTCCTGCCATCAATGGACCATAATTTGTATTGTAGTTGTATTGGAAAGCTGCCAGTCCAACTTGGACCGTTTTCATCTCATCTGCATTCAAGACAATCATCGGCCACATAAAGGCATTCCAGCCTGCTTGAAAAGTCATAATACCTAGCGTTGTCAAAGCAGGTTTTGCTAGCGGAAAATAAACATTCCAGAAAATCTTGAACTCACTTGCACCATCGATTCGAGCACTTTCTCCGAGTTCTTTTGGTAATTGTTCGAAGAATTGTTTCATAAAGAAAATCGAGAACGCTCCTGCTGCTCCGGGAAGCAGGATTGCCCAATAGGAATTGATCAATCCTAACCCACCAGTACCAGTTAGATCATTCCCTCCAGCCAACGGGAATCCGCGAAGCACAATAAAGGTTGGAATCATTGTGACAATACTTGGAACCATCATTGAAGCTAGAAAAACGAGAAAGATTGGTTTCTTCCCTTTGAATTTCAGCTGACCAAAAGAATAACCAGCTAATGAACCAAAAAATAAATTTGTCGCTACACCCCCAAGTGCTAATATCAATGAATTTTTTAAATAGTTTAAGAAAGGCATCGTTTCAAAAACTTCTTTATAATGATCCCAAGTAAAGTGGCTTGGAATGATTTGCATCGATCCGCTGAGAATCTCGCTATCGGATTTAAAGGATGTCGACAAGGTCCAGATAAACGGCAGAACCGTTGTCAAACTGATCAGAATCACCAAGCAATACCAGATGAATGACTGCATATGTTTTGTTTTAGCCATCGTTTTTTCTCCTTTAGTTTGTTTCTGTATTGGTCAAACGCATATTCACCAGTGAAAAAATGAAAATGATCATGAACAAGATAAATGACAGCGCAGAAGCATACCCCATTTCTAGTCCACCAAATCCTTTATTATAAATATAGTAAACAAGGGTGATTGTGGAATTTCCAGGTCCGCCTTTTGTCAGCATATAGGCTTGGTCAAATACTTGGAAAGCGCCGATGATCAATTGTGTGCTAACTAAGAATGTTGTTTTGGATAATTGGGGCCAAGTGATACTCTTAAATTTTTGCCACGCATTTGCGCCTTCAATATCTGCTGCTTCATAAAGAGCAGGATTGATCCCTTGTAAACCCGCCAAGAAAATCATCATGTTTCGGCCAAAACTCATCCAGACACTCATAATGACGATTGCAGTCATCGCCCAATTGGAACTATACAGCCAAGCTGGACCATTGATTCCAATCAAACCAAGCAACTGATTGAGCAAACCATACTGTGGATTTAAGAGCCAATACCAAATGGTTGCTGTAGCCACCGATGAACATAAGACTGGCAAGTAAAAAAATGTTCGGAAAAGACTGGTGGTCTTCATTTTGCGATTCAGCAACATGGCGGCTGCTAGAGAGACGACTAATCCCAATGGCACATACAGTAAGGTGTAGACGATAGTGTTCTTTAATGAAATAAAGAAAAATTCATCTTGAAAGATACGCGTGAAATTCTTTAAACCGATCCAATTGGGGCTTTCAATGATCGTATAATCGGTAAAACTATAGAAAAGTGCCATCACTATCGGGATAATTGCAAAAACAACTAGTAGAAGAACAGGAACCAGAATAAATACATAGGCAATGTTTTGCTGTTCATTGATCCCTCTCTTTTTCTTTCCTAACTCCATTTATTAACCCCCTTATTAAATATAATATAAAACTATTTAATATATTAAATATCTTTACAAGCGAATTATATAGAATTAAAAAGGATATGTCAACGGTTTCATAAAAAGTTTTTTTGATTAAACTGCTTGCTTTATTAATATAATATATTTAATATATACATAAATAGTTCTTTTATTTTTTGAGAAATGGAGGCGCATGCATGAGTAAACCTTTGTACCAAACGATTTATGAAGATTTGAAACATCAAATCGAAACAGGCACTGTCGCAATCAATGACACACTGCCTACTGAAAAAGAATTATCAACTACCTATAGTGTTAGTACGATCACGGTCAAAAAAGCACTGGATCTGTTAAAAGAGGATGGCTACATTGTCAGAAAGCCTCGAAAAGGTTCTGTCGTTGTCACAAATAAGAAGGCAGACATTGTTCCGAACAAACTCATTTTCGGATTGATCATCACCAACTTTACAGACTTTTTTGGCGCTCAAATACTGCGAACAGTTCTAGAAACAAATGCTGAAGAAATCAATTTCATCGTCAAGATCAGTTATGGTGATCCTGATCGCGAAAATGAGTTGATCCAAGAATTGATTGAAATGGGCATTCAGGGTTTGATCCTACTGCCGACATCATCAGAATATACCTCGCCAAAAATCTTAGAATTGATTTCTAAAAATTTCCCGATCGTTGTAATTGATCGTCTGATGGCAAATTTGCCGATCTGCAGTGTGCAAACGGATAGCTTTGCTGCTGCAAAAGAATTGACAAATTATCTCTTTGCCAAACACCATGACAAGATTGGCTTGATTACTTCCGATAGCAGTGTTTCAACGATTGATGAACGAGTCAATGGTTTTCTCTCTGCGCATGTGGATGCCAACCGGGCTGTCAGCCAAAAGCAAATTTTGTCGAGGATCGACTCTGTGGTCCCCAGTTCTTCTCGCAAGATCGAAGATGATGTGGCACTTATCGTGGCCTTTCTTCAAAAGAACCCAGAGATCACAGCTCTTTTTACCACAGAATACAATATTGCTTTACTTGCCAAGAGTGCGATTGAACAATTGGGAAGGCAAGTCCCACATGACTTTTCAGTTGTTTGCTTTGACCATCCTACCGTCAACATTTTTGACTTGAATGCTTTTATTTTCACTCATATCGAGCAAGACCAAACAGCCATCGGCAAGCATGCCATTGATCTTTTACTGACAAAAATTGCTCATCCTGATACGATTGAAAAGATCAACCTCGGCTATCGGTTGATTGAAGGAGATTCCGTTATTTCTAGATGATCGTCTGTTCCTCTATCGAAGCAGTACATTAGCGATCCGACTACAAATAGACAAAAAAACACACCTCCGTTCTGACTCGCTGAACGAGTCAGAACGGAGGTGTGTTTATTGGGATAGCTGTCATTCTTTAAACTAGACAGTCCTCCTTTTAGTTATTCTCGATGACTGCGACTTCTTTTCTTGTAGGCATCCCCGTTTGGGCACCTAATTTTTGAACAGAAAGTCCTGCACCAAGATTCGCTAAAACGACCGCTTCTTTAAATGGCACCCCATCACTTAATGCAGCCGCTAAGATACCATTGAAGGTATCTCCTGCACCGGTAGTATCAACGACGGTCACTTTCTTTGATGCCACGGTCACGATTTTACCGGAATCAACGAAACTTACCCCTTGACTGCCTCGTGTCACTACCAATTTGGTAGCGTGCGTTTGCTGCCAAGCTAGAATCGTTGCTTCGATTTCAGGTTCAGGGATCAATTCTTTACCGATCAATGCGGCAAATTCCGTCTCATTTGGCGTTAAGATATCGACATAAGGCAGTAATTCCCCTACGATATCATGATAAGGTGCGGGATTCAGTAGTGTTGTCACGCCATTTTCCTTTGCGAGCTGTAACGCATACCGAAGCGTATCTACCGGAATCTCAATTTGTACCAGCAAAACATCGCTTTCTATGATTTTATCAGCTATTTGATCTACATATTCACGATCTACCAGTCCATTGGCACCGGAGATTACAGTGATGCAATTATCTTGCGGTAATTTAAAAATACTTGCGATACCAGTAAAGATATTTTTTTCTTGTGCAACTGACTGGACATCCAGTTGCTCTTCACTTAAGTGTCGATAGACTTTTTCCCCAAACGTATCTTGACCAATTTTTCCTAAGAATGTCGTTGTTCCGCCAAAACGGGCGGCTGCAACTGCTTGGTTGGCCCCTTTCCCGCCGACAAAATAATCAATTTGATCTCCTATGATCGTTTCGCCAATTTTTGGCATTCGCCCAGTCGTGATAACAATATCCATATTCACACTGCCCAAAACTGCTATTTTACCCACTAAATCACCTATTTCTTTTGTATATATAGAACGGGCCAAACGCTTCGCGACCCGTAACAGAAGTTGTCTCTATCAAAGAAAAACCGGTTTTCTCAAATAAGTGCTGCATCGGCTTATTCGTATGGTTGGTCAGAGAATAAATGGCATCCCCTGCTTTACAAAAGTCTCTTAGACAAGTTTTCACCCAAGCCGAGCCCAACCCATTCCCCATTTCTGATGCTTTTGTCACGAGCCTTTGGATACATTTTGTATGTTCATTATACCCATGACTCTCTTCTTGCGCCAAAAATTCTGGACTAAGGGTTCCTGCACTAACGATTTCTCCTGATTCATTTTTATGAATCAGTAATTGTTTTTTACAGATATCTGTTTTGACGATCTCCTTATCAGGGTAACTGCTTGTCCATTGGCAGATCCCCTGTGTCTCCATATTTTTTTTTGCATCAACAAACAACTGCCAAATTTCATCCAGTTCTTCATGGCATGCATATATTAACTTATCCATCAAATCAATAAGGCAGTAACAACAGCGACAAGACAACTACTAGGATAATTCCTATGATCGTAGGAACACTGGTCCGTTTCAGCAAACGAACCGGACTCACACCAATCGATGACGAAACGATCATGACAACTGCTGCAACTGGTGAAATCGTCCGCGCTAAGTTAGCAATCATTTGCATTGGCAGCGCAATCAAGATACCATCGATGCCGGCTTTTTGGGCAATATTGGGAATCAGCTCGATCACAGCATAGAACATGGCTAATCCACCACCACTCAAAATACCAAATAATGCTGTCGCGCCACTGAAAATCAATGTGGTTAGAACACCGGCAGATTGAGAGTTTTCAACCGCACTCATCAAAGAATCGATCACGCCTAGACTTTGAATCGCTGTGGTGAATAAGGAACCCCCGACTACTAACATAACGACTTGGCTGAAACCTTGTCCCATTCCTTTGAACAGTTCGACTGCACTTTCTTGGGCAATCTTAAATGATTTCTTACGGAACCCTTCAATGATCAATGCTACGAAGAATGAGATCATTGTCAAAACAAAAATGTCCATCGTCACATTTTCTCTAAAAATACCAATAATTCCAACGATAATGATCAAGACTAAAGGTAATAATGGCAAAATGGCATAAAATGTCGGGACAACTTTTTCATCCGCCGCACTTTCAACTTCTTTCATCTCGACAAACGCTTCTGAACCTTCCTTTTTATCGCAATACGTTTGCCAGAAGTAGTGGACAACAGCTAAAATAAGTAAGGTTGGGATCGAGACCTTCGCATGATACAGCACATAAGTCAGAATGTTGTAATCCAACGTTTGTGCAGCAATCACATTGTCTGCTCCTAATGGTGTTGGCATGATCGTTGCGGTCATTGCAATGACCCCTGCTGCTGTCATTGATGAAATTCCAATACCTTGTAAGAGCGGATACAAAATAGCCATTAAAATAATTGCTAAACTAGAGGCACTTGGAACAACTAGAGACATCAAATTTCCTAACAGGAAAACAATCGGTATAAACAACGCTTTGGATTTGATTTTGGTCATTGGCTTGACTAAGATATTGACCGCTTTTTGATTGGCACCAATCAAATTCATATAGCCGGAATAGCCAAATAAAATCATGATCACTAATCCTGCTGAGCTAACTTGTGAGATGATCGTGTCTTTCAGTTTCAGAAAAATATCAAAGAAAGCCAGACCAGTTCCTTCTCCTTCAGGATAGAGAGGATTTCCCAATGCCACCGACGCACCTAATAAGACAATCGCACCGATAATCAAAATAAGCGCTGGATTATAACTCTTAATAATAAAATAACCAACGATACCTAAAACAACTAATACTAAAATTGCTTCAATCATTTTTTCCCCTCCTATTTACACTGACTGATTGCATGTAAAAACCATTCCTTGAATTTATTCTCATCGACATCGACACAGACACGGCAATTCTTTTCTTTGCCAAGTTTATTGTTCAGATCGATGATCGTAGCGCCAGAAGTATACTCCCCTTTTGTTTCTACTGCGACAAAGGTTTCTTTGATCTCAAACATTTCCGGACAAAGAACGTAAGCTAAAGCACAGCTGTCGTACATTTTTAATCCGGTACCAAAACTTCCACCTCGATATTTCTTGAAAAGGTGGTACATCATATCTCCAGTTTGATTCATGTCTTTGATTTTTTCGCTGTCTTCAGGATAAACCAGTGCTTTCAACCCGACATCTAATGGTGCGACTGCTAGCGAAAGACCGCTTTCAAAAACGATTTTGGCTGCTTCCGGATCAATCGCGATATTGAACTCTGACAAAATACCAAAGTTTCCTCTGCCTAGCGCACCACCCATTAAAACCAATTCTTCAATTCTTTCTTTGACTTCAGGATGCGTTTTAAGAAGAAGTGCAATATTAGTCAGTGGTCCGATTGCGATAATCGTCATCTTTTCTGCAGAAGCCATCAATGTGCGATGCATGGCTTCAACGGCACTCTCTTCCAATAAACAACTGCGATTTGGTGTTGGAAACTCGTACCCTGCCATTCCTGTTACACCATGAATATCGCTGGCATCTTTTACTTCACGAAGCAAAGGTCCAGCTGCGCCTTGGGCCACAGGAATTTTCAAGTTCCAAAAAGTCAGCAACTTCAACATATTTTCCGTCACATATTTGATCCCTACGTTTCCAGCAACTGTCGTGATTAATTTCACGTCTAACTGATCACTGAACAAGCCAATTCCTAATGCTACTGCATCGTCAATTCCCGGATCCGTATCAATAATTACTGCTTTGTTCATAAGTAAACCCCTTTCGTTTTTTGATAAAACGTTTTATCAATTAGCTAAAAATAAAAACGTTTGATAAAACGTTTTATCATTTGTTCTCCCAAAGAATACCACTTATGTAAAGCGCTGTCAATATCGAATACAAAAAAGCTTTCCATAAATTTGCGCTGAATTCTAACCTAGACAATCGTTGTGTTGATCAGTTAAACAGCTACCTCCTGATATAAACACAACGATTACCTTTTTCATTCTATCTTTGATTCCAACCGTTTGCCAACGCTTTTTTTTCGTACGATTTTTGGCGTCAATTGAAGATAACGCGGCGCTTGTTCTTTCATCGCTGATAATAAAGAGGTAACTGCTTTTTCTCCCAGAACTGTCACATCTTGTTCGACAGAAGTAAGTGGTACTTCTAATAAATCATTTAAAATCAAATTATCATAGCCAACGATGGACATTTGTTCTGGAATATTGATTCCTAACTCCTTGGCTCTTTTCATGATCCCTAAAGCAATCAAATCATTTCCCGCCACGATACCGGTGATTGCTTGATTGTTCAAAAGCTGGTCTGCTTTGTCATAGGCATCTTCAAACTGAAATTTTGTGACCACCCGCCAGCTTTCTTGCTGGGGCAGCTGCGCTTCTTTCAGAGCATCCAGATATCCTTGGTAGCGATAAATACAGTTGATATTTTTATCGGGGTTCATCATAATACCAATGTTTTGATGGCCATTATTGATCAATTCCATGGTCGCAAGATAGCCGCCTTGTCGATTATTATAAAACACTTGTCCAACCGGAAAATTATCCAACCCTCGATCAACCAGCACCAATGGTACAGAAATACTGCTTAAAAACTCTTTCAACTCTTCTTCGTACGTATAAGATTCACTCGAAAGGGCTAGTAACAGTCCATCCACATTACGATCGATCAATAATTGAATCAATTCTTTCTCTGCCGCAAAGTGATCATCTGAATTGACTAAAATCAAAAGGTAACCAATTTTTCGCAACTGGTCTTCCAGTACTTTTGCTAATTGTGCAAAGAAAGGATTATTGATGTCTGGTATGACCAATCCGATCGTATTTGTTTTGTTTAGCACTAAACTTTTTGCCGCAATATTAGGCGAATAATTATTTTCCTTCGCTAATTGTTTGATCAAGCGTTTTTTCTTTTCCGAGATGCGAATCGGTTTGTCATTTAAGACTTGTGAGACAGCAGCGATCGAGACGCCTACTTCTTCAGCGATATCTTTCAAGCGGATCTTCACTCTTCTTCTCCTCGCTTTCCTGTTTTATTCTACGCCAGTCCTTAAGGATCGTCCTTTCTCTATTCTATCATAGCTCTGTTTATGTAAGACATTCAGAGTCAAACGATTGGCTATTTTTTCTGACATGAGTATTTGGAATTCGCCTACATAAAGAGCGTCTATTGCGTTTTTAAAATACAGCACCCATGAAACATAACAATGACCGGACGTTCTTTTGGGTTTCGAGAAGTCCGTTCCTGTTCTTTTACACGTTTCCTTAGTTTAATCATTCTTAGCGTGAGTGATCTTGGTTCTAACTAAATATTAAATCGAACCCAATCGGCAAAGAGCTCGGGCCAACGAACCACCGAGTCTTCAATGGCGTGTTCGCCACCACTGGCCGTTTCTTTGGTTCCGAGACTTAGACCATGCCCACCTCTAGGAAAAATGTGTAATTCATAAGGAATGTCAAACTTACGCAGTTGTTTTGCAAACAAGAGACTGTTTTCTGCCGGTACCAGACCATCTTCCAATGTGTGCCATAAAAATGTTGGTGGTGTGTTGCGACTTACTTGCTTTTCAAGGGAAAGCTGCGCCTTTTGTTCTTCATAACGGTTTCCTAAAAGAGCACGGAAAGACCCTTCATGAGCAAATTCACCGCTTGAAAGAACCGGATAACTTAGCAACAACCCATTTGGGCGCCATTCGTGATTGGCTCCTGACAATGTTTCTGTTAAAAAGTCTTCTTGCCAAAATACGCCCAAACTTGCTGCTAAATGCCCACCAGCCGAAAAGCCCGCGACAATGATTTTCTCTGGATCAACGTGCCACTGTGAATGATTTTGGCGAATCAATTGAACGCTCGCAGCAAGCTCTTGCAATGCTAATGGGTACACATGGGGCTTGATACTATAGTGGAGAACAAATGCCTGAAACCCAAAACTCATCATCTTGATTGCTATAGGTTCAGCCTCACGGTCTGATAAAAACTCATAGCCTCCGCCAGGACAAATAATGATTGCCGGTCGCAACCGATCCTGCTCCATCTCTTCAGAGTTGTCAATCACATAGGTAGTAAGCGTTGCTTCACTTTTAGAAAACGGTTGGATCACTTCATGGATCATAGTAATTGCCTCATTTCATGATAATTTTGCTAACAACTGGTTCTTTGATTTGTAGATGAGTATACTAGATTTTTAGACCAGCTGTAGTTACTTGTCAAGTCAAGGAACGATCGATGGAGAATTTCTCTTGATTTTTTCAAAGGGGTTGCCGACAATTTGAGAATAGGTATCCCAGATCGAAAGTCCTTTGCCCCTTCATTCCAGGCTCCTTCAATCTGGTACGCGGCAGCAATCGCCCCATGAAAATCCCGAGGAAAAAGAATCCCATTTGCTGTAAGACCTGTTCATAATCCTTCCCAGCAATCACAATAAAACGATTACATATGATCGTATCATATTTTCAATCATACATAACAGATTTTTGTTTTTTTCATAAAAAAAACTGTGGCATAAGTTGAACAAATAATTACCCGATCAGAACGGTCGTCTCCTGACGAAAATGGTCGATTTGCCTCAAAAAGCCATAACTTGCTGACTTCTCTGGTAGCAATTAGGTAGTTATCTGTTTCGGCTTATGTCACAGCCTATTTCATTAAATCAAGTAATCATTCAAACGAGATTTCACGTATTCAATGTGGCTAGATTCCAGCTCCACTTGATCATGTGCCAATGCGTAATCCGTTAAGCTTTCAAGATCCTCCTGATCTGCCACGATCTTTGCGCCGATCCCTACGTTAAATGAGGCATAGCGTTTTTCCTTCAATTCATCTAAGAAACGATCTTCTTTGATTTTTGCTGCGGCTTTCAATGCTCGTGCATAGGTATCCATCCCAGCAATATGTGCCAATAGCAAGTCTTCCATTTCAAAAGATGAACGACGGACTTTGGAGTCAAAATTGATCCCGCCTGGTGCGATACCGCCATTTTCCAATACTTCGTATAATGCCAGCGTTGAGTCAAAAACATTCGTTGGAAATTCATCGGTGTCCCATCCTAGAAGCATATCTCCTTGGTTAGCATCTAAAGATCCTAATGCATTATAGCTACGAGCAACAGCAATTTCATGTTCAAATGTGTGCCCAGCTAAAGTTGCATGATTGGCTTCAAGATTCAACTTGAAGTCGCCTTCTAAGCCATAATGTTGGATAAAGGCCATCGTCGTTGCGGCATCAAAGTCATATTGATGTTTCGACGGTTCTTTTGGTTTAGGTTCTAATAGAAATTGCGGTTTGTGACCAATTTTTTCTCCATAAGCAATTGCCATTTTAAATAGGCGGGCAATATTGTCTTGTTCGAATTTCATATCTGTGTTCAACAACGTTTCGTACCCTTCACGACCACCCCAAAAGACGTAGTTTTCGCCGCCTAGTTTTTTAGAGATATCTAACCCTTTTTTGACTTGGGCAGCTGCATAGGCATAGACTTCTGCATTGTTCGTTGAAGCAGCACCGTTGTTAAATCGTGGGTGAGAAAACATATTGGCTGTGTTCCATAACAATTTGATGCCTGTTTGATCCATCTTTTCTTTGATCAGGTCTGTGATCACATCTAAATTTTGGAAGAACTCCTCTAAAGTTTCACCAGCTGGTGCTACATCAACATCATGGAAACAGAAGAATTCAGCGCCTAGCTTCTCGCAAATTTCAAAGAATGCTTCTACTCGATTTTTCGCGGTTTCCATTTCCGTTTCACCGAACCAAGTGCGCTGATTGACCGGTGCTCCGAAAGGATCTGAACCATCTTGTGTCATAGTATGCCAGTAGGCAATCGCAAACCGTAAATGGTCTTTCATTTTCTTGCCTAGGACTACTTCTTCTGCATCATAATGCCGAAAAGCAAACATATTGGCCGTTTCTGGACCTTCATACTTGATTTTATCAATCGTTGGAAAATAATTCATTTTGGTTCCTCCATTTTTAGTTTTTTAACATAACAAACTAACTTACTTCTAAAATAAGTTACATGAAACCTTTAGTAGTGGCGATTCTTTCGTTGATTACTCTGACTGCAATGTTGCCAATTCGCGACAAAGAGGTGCTGTTTGTTGATACACTTTATGATAAACAGAATAGATCCGTTGATACTCCGTTACATTTTCTGCGATTGGCTGGATTACTGACCCATACTTTACAAAAGCCTTCACACAAGCCGCTTCGTCAGGATAAAGTCCGCTTCCGATTGCCGCTAACATCGCGGCCCCCATGCCGGGACCTTGCTCTGTGGATAATGTTGTGATCTCTGCAGCAAAAATATCCGCCTGCATCTGAAGCCACTCTTTGTTTTTCGCACCCCCACCAACAGAAACGATTTTGCTAAATTTCCGTTTTGCTTCTTCTTCCATGATCAGTTGAGAGTCTTTCAGAGAAAAAGTGATGCCTTCCAAGACCGCTCGGCTGAAATGCCGACGTCGGTGATGGGTATCGATCCCTATGAAGCTTCCTCTGACAGTGCTGTCCGTATAAGGAGTTCGTTCACCAACAATATAAGGGGTGAACAGCAGACCATCTGCTCCGGGAGAAACCTCCCCAATATCTGCTAGCAATTCGGAGAAGTCTACTCCTTCTGCGAATGTATCTCGGTACCAACTTAGTGAGTTACCGGCAGCTAGTGTGACACCCATCGAGTATTGTTTTTTTGCCACTGCATGATTGAAAACATGCAATTTCCCTTGGTAATCAACCTTCTGCGCTTCAAAAGATAAGAATACACCGCTAGTACCGATCGATACCATCCCAATGCCTTCGTCAATAATCCCAGATCCTAGCGCGGCACATGCGTTATCGGCGCCGCCAGCAAAGATTTTGACTTCTTTTTCAAAGCCAAATTCTGTTTGTAAATCAGGGACCAGTGTCCCGACTTCAGCTGCTGATTCAAAAAGTGTCGGTAAGATTTCTTCTGGAATAGCAAACTTGTTGAGGATTTCTGCAGACCAACAGTTCTTCTCACTGTCCAGTAGTAATGTCCCAGCAGCATCCGAATAATCCATTGAATAGGTACCTGATAGCCACAATGCTAAGAAATCTTTCGGCAGCATCAAGTGCTGGACCTTCTGCCAATTCTCAGGCTCATGTTCTTGAACCCAACAGATTTTAGGTAATGTGAATCCTTCTAGTGCAATGTTCTTTGTGATTGAAAGAATCTCTGGCATCTCTTCCATGATTCGCTGACATTGCTTCGTCGTCCGAACATCGTTCCACAAAATTGCTGGTCGAATGACCTTGTTTTGTTCGTCTAGCAAGACTAAACTGTGCATTTGTCCTGAAAAGCTGATGCCGATCAATTCTTTGCGCAACTCAGGCACTTTATCGATCAACGCTTTAATGACTGCATGAGCCGCTTGACGCCAATGATTAGGATCTTGCTCACTGAATCCAGGTCGGGGGGACGACAATGGATAGTCTGCACTAGCAGTGTCAATCAGATTCCCTGAGTGATCAAAAACCAATCCTTTCAAAGAACTCGTTCCTAGATCCAGTCCTAGTAAATAAGCCATATTCTTCTCCTTTGCTACTGATGAAATTCTTATTTGTTATAGTTTACAAAATATTGCTTTTAGGTTAATTTGCTTAAAAAACTAACTAATTGGATAGTAAACGACCCATCCATTTTTGTCAAGCGCTTTCAACAGTTATTTGAGACTTTTTTAAGCACCTAACTGAGGAATATCTCCTTTTACAGATAAACTTGCACTTTATTAATTTGCACGGTAAACTAACATTACTATAGACGAAGAAGGAGATACTATGATTATTAACAAAATGGGCATCCGAGAGCAGAATGAAGCTGCCGTCCTGAAAACCATCATTGATAACGAACATATTTCTAGAGCTGAAGTTTCCAACTTAACGAATCTTAACAAAGCCTCTGTTTCGCAAATAATGAAAAAATTGATTGAAACCGATTTTGTCAAAGAAGTAGGAATTGGTGATTCCACATCGATTGGCGGACGCAAACCTATCCAGCTTCAGTTCAATCATCAAAGCAGCTTAGCGATTACGTTTGATATTGGGTATAATTATGTCAATGGCATGCTATCTTATATCAATGGTCAACGAATAGCCATTTTGGAAAAACAAGATATCTTGATTACAAAAGACAACGTATTCACCACGATTGATTCGATAATGGCTGAATTTACCCCCAAGATGCCTCCTACTACCCATGGATTGGTTGGTATTTGTTTAGCGATCCACGGTATCGTTAATCAGGAGAACATCACTTTTACGCCCTATTATGATCTGGAACACATTGATTTGGTCTCTCCTCTTAGTCAGAAATACCATACCGCAGTCTATATCGAAAATGAAGCAAATTTGACTGCATTAGGAGAGTATTGCTTTTCGTCTGATTCAACTAATCTGCTCAGTGTCAGTATTCATAGCGGCATCGGTGTCGGCATCATTGTAAATGGACGTTTACAGACAGGAACTCACGGAACAGCTGGAGAAGTGGGTCATTCTACATTGTTCCCTCATGGAAACCTTTGTCCTTGTGGAAATCGCGGGTGTTTAGAGCAATACGCTTCTAATAAAGTTTTATTCGATACCTACAGTCACTATACAAAAAAAGAGCTTGTCAATTCAGATATTTTTGCAAAGGCTATTCGTTCTGGCGAGAAATCAGCGCTTGAACTAGCACAACAAAATGTCGAATTTTTGAGTATCGGCTTAAATAATGTCATTACATTTTTCGATCCTGAAGAGGTTTATATCAACAGCTCTGTCTATCGCAAAATCCCTCAATTGACCAAAGACCTGCAACAAAAATTAACCAGTCAGTTCACTCAGAATACGAAAATCAAAAACAGTCGTTTGGGCGAACAGGCACCTCTGTTCGGTGGTAATGTTCTGATTGCCAAGAACTTCTTAAACATTGAAGATCTGCGCTTTCCAACGATTGATTTCCTTTAATCCATAAAAATTTTTTTCTGATACAGAAAATCCACTCATTCATTTAGCCACCGTATAACCTCAATAAGTGGCAACACAACAAATGGGCTGGGACATAAGTTTGGGTAGCTGACTGTCGCTGCGCTGCAGGAGTACTCTGTGCTCCTGCACAATTTCATACGTGTTCTCCTGTCAGATACTTTGGTTCTCATTCTTTATTTTTCCTTATATCATACAGTGCCAGCAAGACAATATTGAACCCCCCCTCATCAATCCCTTCTCCCAGCGGCTTACTCTTTTATGTCTCCTGCAGTGACCCCGCCAACGATATATTTCGACTGCAATCATTTACTCCTATTCAAAATCAAAAGGTCTCTTCCCCTTCTAAAAAAGGAATAGACCTACAAAGTCAGAATTGCTTGAATTTTCCCCATTGCTTTTGATCATTACTCATCTTGGTTCTTTAGTTTTGTCTTTTTTAGTCTTGCCCTTATTGGAAGGCTTGATTTTCCTTCTGATACAAAAAGACCGAATAGCGTTAACGTCACGCCTAGTAGTTTCACTAAACTGATCCTTTCTCCTAGGATAAGAAAAGAAGCAAATAATGTCGTCACAGGAACCAAATAAATATAGAGGCCAGCCATAACAGCACCTAGCTGTTCGACGGTGTAATTCCATAGAACGAAACACAACGCGGAAGCCCCCAGTCCAAGAAACAGCAGATAAAGCAGATTGTCCGTTTGAAGCAATTTATCTAACGAAAGGGAACTTTTCGTCAAAAAGAATAGCGGCATAATAAATAGAATGCCATATAGGAAGATCATTTTCGTCGTGTCGATCACGGAATGTCCCCAACTAGCGATCTTTTTGACCAACAGTGAATAGACCATCCACATCAGGGCGGCTGCTATAGCTAAAAAGTCGCCAAAGGGATGAAACGAAAGATTTCCTGCAAAGCTGATCAGAAAAATACCACAAAAAGAAAGCAAAAAACCAATAAAGAATGTTCCCTTTAATTTCGTTCGATAAATGAGAGCAGAGGCTAAGCCAATGAAGAGTGGAGAAATGGAAACAATCACCGCAACATTCGATGTACTTGTATAACTTAAAGCTATGTTCTCTAAAAAGAAATAAAAACAAACGCCAGATATTCCTGCTGCCATCAAATAAAGATGTTGACGAAAGTGATAGTGTATCCTGCTAAATTTGGATAACACACTCAACGCCACTAGTCCGATGATAAATCGTAAAAATAATATCGCCGTGGGTGAAAAATCAATCAGCAGCAGTTTTGTGGCAATAAAAGTCGTTGACCAGAAGAAAACCGTGATCAAGGCAGTGACATGGGGATTCTTAAATAAATGTTTCATTCTGTACTCCTTAAATACATTTTTTGATATTGTTTTGGTGTCAGCCCAATAAAGCTTTTGAATACATTGGAGAAATGACTTTGATCGGAGAAATTCGTCATCAACGCCACTTCTGATAAGGACTGCTGTTTTGCCAGTAATTTCTTTGCTTCATCGATTCGGATCGATAACAGATACCGATAAGGTGTCATGCCATAGTTTTTTGTAAATTGATGAATGAAAGAACTTTTTTTCAAATTCGTCAACGCAACGAGATTCTCTAAACGAATGTCTTCTGTATAATTTTTTTGTAAATGATGGCAAACATTTTCTAACAGGACATTTTCAACGGGTTCATTCTGATAACCTTCTGCTGTATAGGCAAGTAAGTTTTCAATAAGCAAATACATCAATTCCTCTCGATATAGAGGTGATTTCTTTGAAAGAATCGCTTGGTACAATTCTTCGACTAGTTCTCCTGTGCTATTGTTTCGCAGGATGACTTGACTAAAATAAGGCAGATCCTTTTTGCCGGTAATTTCTTTTACCACTTGTGTCATTGCTTGCTTGGAAATGTTGAGGGCGTGGTAGGTAATTTCTTGGTTCTCCAGACTTTGGCAGCTATGAGGCTGATAGGGATTGAATAAATTCAGATCGCCTTTTTCGAGGATTTGTGTCTCTCCGCAATACAGCTTTCTTCTTCCTGCTAACAAAATACCCACTACATAATAATCATGAAAATGGAGGGGAAAGCTCTTTTGATACTTTTCTAACGCATAGGCCTCAATGCCAACTATTTCATCATAGTGAACCTTTTTCATACTGTTCCTCCTTTTCTATCTATTTTAGCATTGAACCTTTCGATTTCTTGTAAAATATTCCATGCTTTTCTCGGAATCATCCTACATTTAACCTTTCCAGATAACCTTTCCAGACCCTATTTATGAACCAACGAAAAAGCAGATAAAAGAAAGATCGCCTTTCCTCTATCTGCTTTAATTGTTTGATCCGCTCTTCTAGTTTGGATTTACCAGACATTTTATCGGCGCATGCTCACGGAAAAATCATCCCTCAAAGCCATTATTGTCAGAGACTTGCTTGAACCAATATCCTGATTTCTTGATACTCCGTTTGCGGTCATTTTCTAAATCAACAGAAATAAAGCCATATCGATTTTTGTAAGCATTGGTCCATGACCAGTTGTCCATGCAGGTCCACATGTGGTAGCCTAGGCAATTTGCCCCTTCTTGAATTGCTTGATGAACATATTTCAAATGCTCTGAGACAAATTCAATCCGATAGTCATCATGAATCATCCCATCTTCACCTAAGAAACGACGTTCATTTTCAACCCCCATGCCATTTTCGGAGATAAAGCACGGCAGGTTGCCATAGTTATCCCGCAGGTTGATCAGGATATCGTAAATGCCTTTTTCATAGATTTCCCAACCACGATAAGGATTCATTTTTTTGCCTGGCATATCATACACATCAAAATAATTTTCTGGCATTGGCTCTGCTGCAGGATCGACAGGCGTTTCTTTCGCTTTGATTCGCCGTGGCTGATAATAGTTGACCCCCAACAAATCGACAGTATTATTTTTGATGATGTCGAGATCGCTCGCTTGCATCTCAGGTACCATGTCTAATTCTTTCACGATTTTCACCAGTTCTTCTGGGAAAATTCCTTTGACCGCAGGATCAAGAAATGAACGATTGAAAAAAGCATCCGCGATTTCTGCTGCTCGAACATCTTCGGGATTATTACTGTCTCTTGGATAACTTGGAGTTAGATTCAGTATGATGCCGATTTGACCAGTTTGCCCACTTTCATGGTAAGCCTTGATCGCCAAAGCGGAAGCCAATGCTTCATTAAATCCGACTTGAATGGCATGTTTCATGTTACTTTCTTCTGGATAATGCAATTGATACAAATAGCCCGCCTCAACAGGAACGATCGGTTCATTATGAGTAAACCATTTTTTGACTTTATCCCCAAACAAGTCGAAACATGTCTTGGCATATCTGGCATATGCCTCCACAGTCTCTCGCTGGAGCCAGCCGCCTTTTTCTTGTAATGCCATTGGCATATCAAAGTGATACAGATTGACAAATGGTTCGATCCCATTGTTGATCAATTCATCAAAATAATCATTATAAAAAGAAACAGCTTTAGGATTGACTGCCCCCGTTCCATCAGGAATCAAACGGCTCCATTGAATCGAAGTCCGAAAAGAGTTATGGCCGGTTTCAACCATCAATTGGACATCCTCTTTGTAGTTGAGATAGACTTCCGATGCTTTGTCTGGACCTACTTGATCAAAAAATTTTTCCGGTTCTTTGGCATACCAGTAATCAAAAATATTCTCGCCTTTGCCGTCCCCGGCTACCCGACCTTCTGTCTGTGGGCCGCTTGCTGCGGAACCCCACCAAAAATTTTCTGGAAATTGAACCTTCATGTTTCTGCTCCCTTCGGTAATCCTAGTAATTGATTTTCCATTAAGACCACTTGCTTTTCAGTGGCCGCTTTTCCCATTTTGATTCGTTCTAAGACAAGTTCTGCGGCTTTCTCCCCCATTTTTTCTGCTGGCGGATTCACAGTTATTTGCGGCAACAAACTCTGTTCTGCTTCAGAAAGATAATCATAGTGACCAAAGGCGATATCTTTTCCAACGATCAGTCTCTTTTGATTGAAACATTCCAAAGCCCCCACTGACATGTTGTAGTTACTGACAAAAATTGCAGTCGCTCCCCATGCGACTAATTCTTCAGTTCCCCGATAACCGCTTTGTCTTGTGTAGTCCCCCACCACGATTTTCATTTCTGCTTCATTGTTTGCCATAGCAGCTTGCGCACCAAACAATCGTTCTCTCGCAGTGTGATCCGACTGTGGAGCGGAAAGATAACCGATTTTTTTATGTCCAGCTGCTAAATAATGGTTGATGACGTCAAAAACACTTTGACGGTCGTTCAATAAGAGAACATCGGCGATTCCTTGTGTTTCAGGATGATTCAAAAAGACAATGGGTATCTGAATGTCCTGCCATTTCGACAAATCAAACTTTTTTTCATCAGAAAAGAAAACAATCAATCCGTCGACAGCATGCTGCAATAAATAATCGAGTTTGTCATGGTCCTCTTTGCTATTCGTAAAACCACTCAGCAAAATACTATAGCCATTTTCTTCCGCGACTTTCTCGATACCAGAAACAACTTCCGAGCCAAAACGACTGGAGATGCGATTCATCAATAAGCCAAATGAATAGCTACGATTGTTCTTTAAACCCTTCGCAATAATATTCTCTTTGTAGTCAAGCGACTCAATAGCAGCAGCAATCTTTTCTCTATTCAATTGTTTCAGCTGATGTCCATTCAAATATCGGGAAACAGTCCCTACAGAAACACCTGCTAATTGCGCAACATCTCGAATCGAAGCCATGTTTCTCACCTTTCTCTGATGCCATTTTTCACGATCTAATAAAAATCATCAGCTTGTTAAAAAATTGAACCGGTTCAATTTTAAACTATAGCACGTTTTTCCAAAATTGCAATCTTTTTTGGATACGTATTCATTTTCCCTTTACATTTAATTACGCTAAAAATGTAAAAGATGAATGGCTGCTAATACGCTTCAAGAGCTGAATAGAACCATTCATCTTGATCGAACCAATCAATTACCTAAGTAATTGATTGGCTAGTAAAAAGTCTTTGACTTCGGTTAAATCAGTAAAACGCCGAACACCTTGAAAGAGCACCTCTTTGTCGATGATTGGTTGTTTGCTCAATGGGTATCTTCCTTTTCTTGTCGGTAAGTCTGTCAAATCATCTTCGACCATAAACGCTGAGATGCCCGCTTTTTCAGCAGCAGCTATCCCGGCAAACGAGTCTTCTAAGACTAAGGCATCTTTTGGGAGAACCTTTGCCTGACGACAAGCCGTCAAAAAAATTTCCGGATCGGGCTTTCCTTGCTTGACTTGATCGCCAGCTACGATGATATCAAAGATAGACGGCATCTTTTCTAGCTCAAAATAGGTGGCGATTTTTTCTCGGGAAGAAGAGGAGGCTAATGCGATTTGGCAGGTGTGCTGCTTCAGCTCCTTTAGTAAATCGAGCAAACCTGGCTTTTTGTAGACTCTTTTTTCTTCGGCTAAAATGGCTTCTTTGTATCGGTTCATCGAATCCCGCCATTGGTCGACAGGGACATCGCCGTATAACTCTTTCATTCCTTGACGAATCTCGGCTTCTCTTTTCCCGGTCAAATAATAATAGACATCGTGGATCAATTCAAAATCGTGTTCTTCAGCAGATTTTAGATAGGCACGGTAGGCAAGTCGTCCTGTTTCAAACATTAAGCCATCCATGTCAAAAATTACTAGTTGGATTGTGTTCATTCGCTTTCTCCTACTTTATTTTAAAAAAGAGCCATGCGTCTAGCATTAGATCGCACCGCTCTTCGTTTTGATACTCAGGTCGATTCAAGAATTGCTTTTAAGGATGCTAAATGTGCATCCCCTTGCTCATAATCTCTGACCAGCTCTTCTGAAAGGATGAAAGAACCCCCAACTGCGATTACTTGCGGATGAGCAAGGTAGTCTTGGCAATTGTCCTTAGAGATTCCGCCAGTTGGCAAAAATCGAACATCATAGAAGGGACCGCTTAACGCTTTGATTGCTTGTAACCCGCCATAAATATCTGCTGGAAAAAATTTCACAGTTTTGATCCCAAACGATACGGCTTTCTGAATATCATTTGGTGTCGCTGTTCCTGGAAAAATCGGAATCTGATTCTTTAGACAGTGATCGATAACTTCTGGAACAATAGCTGGAGAGACAATAAACTGGGCCCCCTTTGCTACCGCTTGTTGGGCTTCTTCAAGTGTTCTTACCGTGCCGGCTCCCACGAGCAACTTCCCTGAGCGTGCTAAGTGTTCGATTGCTTTTAACGCCAGTTCGCTGCGGAAAGTCACTTCAATCAAACGAATATCATGTTTAATCAATAATTCTTCTAGTGGATCTAGCAACGACATGTCTGTGGCGGTATAAAGCGGTAAAACTTTCGTAGCCGCTAAATGTTCGGTCAATGATTCGACGTTTGCCATTCTATTCCCCCGCTTTCTGATCAATTTCTGCAGACATTTGCGATTTGACAACCGCTTCATGCAGTCCTTGCAAGTAACTAATCCCCAAAGCTCGATCATACAGACCATATCCTGGCATTGCTACTTCCCCCCAGATCGTTCGCCCATGATCTGGACGAATCACTCCAGTAAATCCTACATCCACCAAGGCTTTCATAATGGCATACATATCTAGTGAACCTTCTGTAGACAAGTGTGCAGACTCTTTGAATTTGCGGTCTCCCATAAAGAGAACGTTTCGGAAATGTACAAAATTAATTCGGTCGCCAACCTCATGGATGATCGACACTAGTTCATTTTTCGGATCGGCGCCTAACGAACCAGTGCATAGCGTCAATCCATTGTAAGGAGAGTCAACAATAGACAATATTTTTTTCAAGTCAGACAAGTTTTTGGTGATTCGCGGCAAGCCGAAGATCTCCCAAGGCGGATCATCCGGATGGATGGCCATTTTAACATTCATTTCTTCGCAAACAGGAATAATTCGTTTCAGAAAATAAGCCAAGTTATCGAAAAGAACCTCTTCTGTCACTCCGTCATAAGTCTCCATCAGCTGATTGAATTTCTTTAACCGTTCTTCTTCCCAACCAGGCAGCTTGAATCCTTTTGATTGGCTGTGGATCAATGTGTACATTTCGCTAGGTTCCATCCCCTCAACCACTGCTTGGTCATACAGCAATGAGAAACTGCCATCCTCATTTTCATAAAAAAGATTGGTTTTTGCCCAACCAAAAATCGGCTTAAAACTATAACAAATCAGATGTATGCCACAAGCAGAAAGATTTTTGATCGTCTGAATGTAATGATCGATGTAGTGATCCCGTTCTTCTGTTCCTGCCTTGATCGCGTCATGGATCGCCACACTTTCGATTCCTAGTAATGTCAGTTCTTCTTTTTCGATTGATTGTTTTAATTCCTCAATTTCGGCAATTTCCCAAATATCTCCTGGCAGTTTGTTTAACAAGGTGCCGATGACCCCATTGATGCCAGGTATTTGACGGACATTTTGCAAAGGAATCGAGTCTCCTTCGCCATACCATCTAAAGCCCCATTTCATAGTCAACATCCTTTCTTAAAAATCATCATCGTCATCCTCATCGCCAGCAGCTGGCGTCTCATTCGAGATATGCCAAAAAGCAACACTATCTTCTCCTTGATCGATCACTGCTTGTGCCGCTGATGCAATTGGTGTTTGCAGTAATTGATGATTGATTGCTTCTAACACCATCGGCAAGTTGGTACCGCCAATAACGTAAACTTCTTCTTGCAGCTCTTTTTCTAACTGATTGATCGTCAAAACTGACTGGTTGTAAGGGCTAGCGCTCAGTAAGTCTACTAAGATCAGCACCCCTTCTTGTTGATTGACTTGATGTACCGCGGTACTGATTTTTTCTCCCAGTGCTTGAACATCATCTCCTTGATACAAATTGACTGTCGCTATATTTTCGACTGCTCCCATGATGACTGTTGCCGCATCTTTCAGTCCATCGCTTAATGTGCCATGAGTAGCAAGTACGATTCCCAACATTGTCATTCCTCCTTTGTCTCCCTGCATGGATTTCCATGCAAAACGTTTACTGTAACAAGGCAATCGTCTTGTTTACATTTTCCATATTGATGTCTTTTTGCCTTAATAATTGTTTAGGCAGATAATATCCCTCTGTTGATTCCTTATTTCCGCTGATCACATAATTGATTGTTGCATGGATTCCTTCTTCTTGAAGGATTCCGAGCCGTGCTAATTGTTTGCGATCAAACTCTGTTCCTACTACATGTAGAGGTGCTTTGGCACCAACAGAATCCAGATAATAAATCGTAGCCTTGCGTTTGGCTGAGTCTCGCAAAACTTCTAATCCTCGTTCGCCATAGCTTCCTTCATCCAAGAACGCAAACGCAGTGTTTTGTCGTTCATTTTCACTGATTAAAGCCAATAATGCCAAAACCGAAGAAGTATTTCTCGTTAAGTTTTTCTGGAAGACCGCCCCTTTTACCACTTTTCCCAATAAAAGAAAGTACGAACCAAATGCCAGAACTAAGAAAAATGTTTGCCAAGAAAAAAGTACAAAACTGTCAGCAGCGAATTGACTATAGAACCATGTCGCTACTGCACCGATCCCAATCGTTATGAATGAGCTGACAAGAATAAAATTCATTGTTTGACGACCTTGCGCCTTTCGATCAAAAAAATGATAAGCGCCAAAATGTTGCGGCGGTGTATCATAATACGTACAAATGATTCGATCTGCTTGAGCAATATCTCCGATGTAAACATTTCTCGAAGCTGCTTTATGTTTCAAATCATATTCGATTACGCGAATATCTTTTCTTATTTGTGAGATATCTGTCACTAAAGCATTTAGGAATCTTTTTTTGCTGCGGTCACTTAAGCGAGAACGATAAATATAGCGGTAACGAAACAGCCAATCATTGAAACGGTCTTTCTGCATCTTTTTCATCTCCCATTTTTCGAAGGATTCAGCACGTTTTCAACAGCCTTTGAGCTAGCAACCATCAAATGACCGTTGCTTTTTTGTTATTGATGGAACTAGCTCAGTTGCTGTATTTGGCAGTTATAATTCGAATTGTTTCAAGACCTCTTTTAAAGAGGATTTAGGAGCAGAAGGTGTTGCTTGGAAATAGATGTTTTCGACTCCATAGTGTTCATTCATTTCCTTTAATCTTGCGGCATCTGCTTTATTCAAGTAGACGGATTTTGTAACTAACAGATCTTTTTCTGGATCTTTCTGTGCGATCCCGCCAATGTTCAACTCTTTCATTGGCACACCAT
The DNA here is from genome assembly GCF_005843965.1 of Enterococcus sp. M190262. NCBI lineage: Bacteria > Bacillati > Bacillota > Bacilli > Lactobacillales > Enterococcaceae > Enterococcus > Enterococcus sp. M190262. The sequence goes on from NZ_CP040461.1 coordinate 266,632, forward strand.
GGGTGACCAGATCATAAATCACACTGATGGTTTTTGCGATCAGGATGCAGTTGTACTCTTTAAACGCATATTCATCCCAATAAAATTTTGCTTTTTCTGGTGTCACGACAATCGTTTTTTGTCCTGTGCGACTGCCGGCATTTTTGTATAGATCTCGCATGAATTTATCCTTAGCAACCACTTCATCAACGACGAAGATAGAGTTGACCCCGCTTTTTTGAGACAACGTCATCATGACTTGCCCATGAATCAACCGTTCATCCACACGTGCTAAATTTACTACACCCATTGTTTTCCACTTCCTTTTCTATAAAATCCCTACGCCGGCTAGAATGATCAAGATCAAAGTCAGCCAGAGCAGTGCTTGCGTAACTTTTAAGCCTTTTTTCGTATAGAACCAATAAACACCCATTACAACAGCCAATGGCAAGATACCTGGAACAATCTGGTCAAGAATATCTTGAATGATAAATTCTCGTCCTGAAATATCAAATTTCAGCGAAGAAGAAACATTGACATAGTTTCCAGCTAAGACCCCCATCATAAACAACCCGAGAACAGACAACGTTTCGATTGCTGTCTGAACACCGGTGCTTTGCATCAATCCGGTCGCGTTTCGTCCCATTGCAAAAGCTTGTCGAGCAAAAAATACACCTAAAAATGCTTGGTATAAAGCGAAACAGACAAATGGGAACAATGCACCTAGCGGACTTCCCTGCTGGGCCCATGGGACAGCGATCGCAATAAAGATATACTGTACTGTTCCAGAATCGATCGCATCACCGATCCCTGCTAAAGCACCCATCAACCCTGCTTTTGTGTTATACATCAAATCATCTTGCATCAGAACTTCTTTGTTTTCATGTTCTTCTTCTGCCCGCTGCTGTTCCATAGAAGACATCAGGCCTGTGATCACGCCGCCCCCCCAGCTCAATTGCGTGTTGAAAAAGAGCAGTTGCCGCTTATAGGCAGCCTTGAGGGCGTCTTCGTTCTTATATAATTTTCGTAAAATCGGCATCATTGCGTATAAAAGTGACGGTGCCAGATAGCGTTCAAATGAATGAGGGATCTCGTTGGCAAAGTGCCAGCGAAGATATGCTTTCGTGACATCTTTTTTTGTGATCTCCTCTGGAGCGATCTGTGTTGCTTTCACTGATTCTGTCATTTTTTCATTCCTCCTTGTTTCTTAGAATCCATCATCGTAATCGTCCTCATCAAAGGATGCATTGGACGTATTCGTTTCAGCAGCTGGGGCTAATTTTCCTTTTTGTGATTGTACAAAGATCAATGCGATCAGAACACCAAAGATTGCGTAAGTAACCATAGTGATTTCCAATGATTTCAGTACGACACTCATAAAATAGGCAAGGAAAAAGAAAACCATGTAATCTTTCCGACCAATGACATAAACAGTCGTTGCAATCCCGATCGCTGCCAAGCCACCACCTACTACCTCCAGAATATGGATGACGACCGTCCCTTCAAGGGCATTGATGACATCAGCGATCAGTGGTGCACCCAGATAAAGTGCGATGAAAACAAGCGGTACAAATAAAATAAATGAGGCCAACGTTGGATACAAAATGATCGAACGAGTAATTGCTTTTGTATTCATGTCTTCCACTGCTTTATCCGTATATTTCCCTAAAAATGTATTGATAAAGAACCGGAACTGATACAAATAACTGCCTAAAAGTCCCACTGGGACAGCAACTGCGATCGCCGCTTCGGGCTTCAGATTACCTAATAATGCTACCGGTACAGCAATAGCCGCAGCAATCGATGGTTCAGCTGGCATTGAGCCGCCGGGAGAGAAGACCCCCATATAAATCATCTGTAGTGCAGCAGTAACGATCATCGCTTGCGCTACATCCCCCATCACGATCCCAACAACCAACCCAGTCATCAATGGCGAGAAACGAAGGGTTAGTGTTGCCCCACCACCAAGCCATCTAGACATGACTGCCGCAACCCATAAAGCAATCAGTAAACTCTGTGTAATACTTAAAGTTTCCATTTTTCCTCCTCCTAAACCTGCTCGATATAGTTTTCTAAATCTAAAAGTGCTTTTTTCAGCCGTTCTTTCGTTATAGAAACCGGAATCAGATGAACTTTCTCTTTTGAATCAACAAATGCCACCAACTGATCGATCACTTGCGGGTCTTCTGGATAGATCTCCATTTGATGCAGGGACATTGGCAACTGCAATTCTCGATAAAACGGCAATAACTGATCAATGACCGTCCATCTTTCTTCAATCGCTAATTGATAAAAAATGCCGTAAGCAACTTTTTCACCATGCAAAAACTGATGACTTGCTGGCAGATATTTGCTGATTGCGTCATGCATCGCATGGGCTGCCGCATTGCGGGCGTATTTGTCACCCAATCCACCAACTAAACCGGCAACTGCAAACACAATCTCTGACAAGTGAATGAATTCTTCTGTTACCTTTTGCTCTTCCATATCCTGGATTGCTTGTTTTGACTGAGATACAATCGCGTTCTCGCATAGTTTGGCTGTGTAGCCAGCCAATTGTAGAAAAGGCTCATGTTGAAGCTGTGGTTGCGCCAAAATTGTTTCTGATTCATACCACTTTGCTAAGGTATCTGCTAGTCCAGCAATAAAGTAGGAAACTGGCGCATCAATCACTAGTGTCGGATCTGTAATCAAAAAAGCTGCTTGCCGCAAGAAGTGCTCTGACTTTCCTTCAGATTCGCCGTTTTCTTTATACATCACAGCTAACGGTGTCCATGGTGCACAATTACTTGCTAAGGTTGGCACGACACCAAATGGCGTATTGGTCAGATGGGCTGCGTACCCGACCAAATCGGTCAATTTTCCGCCGCCTACACCGATGATAAAGTCAATGTGATGTGCTTCTACTTGATCTTTGATCAAATTTGCACCGTAGTAACTGCATTCCCCAGTATACTGATGATAAAAAACATCCTGGGGCGCCTCGTTGATAAAAGTCAATTTGGGTTGCGCTTTTTGCCATGAAATCGAGCCATGAACGATTAATAATCGTTTGGCTTGATATTCTTGCAGCAGCTCTGGAATATGGGCTAATGCACCTTCATGGTAACGATAAAACTGAGGACCAACTTTTACTTTTAAATCAGTTAACATTTCCTTCCCTCCTTATGAGAAAACAAGAAAATCGCTTTGATCTTGAACAGCTCGTTCTGGTAATTGCCCTTGAATGATCTGTTCGATGTCCGTCACACATTTTTCTCCCATCTGTTCGAGACACTCCATTGTGTAAGCAGACGTATGAGGTGTCATGATTACGTTATCAAATGCCAGGTATGGGTGATCCTTGCGCCCCGGTTCTTCTTCTAAAACATCTGTCGCTAAGCCAGCGATCTTCCCGGATTTTAAACCGTTTACAATTGCTTGTTCATCTAAAAGTGCTCCGCGAGCACTATTTGACAAATATACTTGGTCTTTCATTTTTTCAATTTCTTTGGTTGAAATCATATGATAATTTTCTTCTGTCAAATTGGCACACAGACAAATGATGTCTGAACGAGTCAGTAACTCATCTAACTCAACTTTCTTCCCGCCATAACTTTGTATGTGGAGTGCTGATTGATAGGGATCATAGGCTAATACCTCACAGCGAAACCCATTGCGCAAAATCTCCACGACACAACTTCCTGTGTTGCCTACACCTATGACACCTACTGTTTTATTGAACAATGCTCGCCCGACGAATTTGGCTCGTGACTCCCATTGATCTTGCCGAACTTTCACAGATGACTCTACGGTACACCGCAAAAGCGCCAACAGATTCGTCACATTATTTTCTGCCACCGCATCTCGTTCCACCAATGCTGGGATGATCGAAACGATCGTTTGATGGTTACGTGCAGCTGCTAGATCGATATTGTTGTAGCCAATACCATGACGAGTGATCAATAATAGCTCATCTTTGTGTTCAAAAAATTCCTCTGTAAAGTGAGGCGTCACACTGGCGATGATCAGATTATAACCTTGTAAACGTTGCGCCAATTCCTTCCCGGAAATGTCACTTTCCACATCAAAATGAGTCACTGTGCCGATTTTTTCGAGCCTCTGGATATGTTGAGGAAATATTTTGCCAAAACTACTAGAGTTGACTATCGCAATCTTATACTCAAGCATCCTAAGTCTCCTTCCTTTATTCCGTTTTTGTTACGATTTCGTGTCCGCCAAATCCATTTCTCAGCGCAGACACCACTTTTGCTGAGAAGCTGTCTTGTTCTTGTGATAAATTTCTCATGAAAAGACTTAATGCAATCGTTGGAACGGCAACGTCCATTTCCAGTGCTGTTTCCACCGTCCATTTGGCTTCTCCTGAAGCAGCAACGATACCCCGATATTCTTCTAAGTGGGGGCTGTTGGAAAATTGTGCTTCGGCAATCTCCATCAGCCAGCTGCGGATTACCGATCCGTGGTTCCAGACATGGGCTACTGCTGCTGAATCAAAAGCATACTCACTCTGCTCAATCAGTTGGAACCCTTCACCGATTGCTTGCATCATGCCATATTCGATTCCGTTGTGGATCATCTTCAAGAAATGACCGCTTCCTGATGCGCCTGCATAAAGATATCCGCCTTCAATAGCAACATTTTTGAATACTTGTTCGATCGAATGAAAGGCATTTAAGTCGCCGCCGACCATCAGACAAGCATTCTTGCGCGCACCGGATATTCCTCCTGAAGTGCCGCAATCCAAATAGGCAACCTCTTTGTCTGCAAATTGTTTCCCTCGTCGAATCGAATCTTTATAATTTGAATTTCCACCTTCTATCACGATATCTTCTGGTAAAACAAGTGGCAGCAAGTCTTTTAGTACCGATTCTGTGATTTCCCCTGCTGGCAGCATCAGCCAGATGACTCGTTTGCCAGTAAATGAAGCGACCATTTGGCTGATAGTCTCATATGTTTCTATTCCCTCCCTTCGTGCAGCAAGTCGTGCTTGTTCTGAAAGATCCAGCCCTTTCGTTCGATAGCCATGATCTCTTAAATTGCTTGCTAAGTTCAAGCCCATTTTGCCAAGACCGATAATACCAATCTCCATGATAGCGCCTCCATTTCTATCTTCATTATACAAAAAAATATTTTTTTGTAAATATAAATAATAAAAAATATTTTTTATTTGCATTTCTTTGGAAATCGTTGTACTTTAAAAATGAAGGCTTCGGAATGTATTGAAAAAGGAGAAAAACACTATGACTATATCGATTCGCTTAAAAATCAAGACCCTCTATAAAGACTTAAGCCCCAAAGAACAAGCAATCGCCGATTACATACTCGAAAACCCCAGTAAGGTTAGCCATAGTTCTATTAGTGATTTAGCAAATGAGCTAGGAATGGCGGATTCGACATTTTTTCAATTTACAAAAAAACTTGGTTACAACGGTTTTAAAGACTTTAAGATGGCCATGTTGATGCAAGAAAATGATTTATCCGCCATCTCTTTCCACGAAAATATTCAGCAATCAGATAACGAGCTGACCATGGCGCGCAAAGTCTTTGATTCCAACCTCACCACATTGACCGATACGCGAAAATTACTGCAAGAAGAAGATTTGAAACAAGCCGTCCAAATGATCGACAGTGCCAAGCGATTGTTCTTTTTTGGCGTAGGCGGTTCTGAAATCGTTGCAGCTGATGCATACCATAAATTCTTGCGCTCACCGATTTCTGTCGTTCACAGTGCGGATTATCACATTCAGTTGATGGAAGCAGCGTTACTGACCCCAGAAGATTGTGCCCTGTTGATTTCTCATACGGGTAAATCGAAAGAAACGATTGAACTTGCGCAAGTCGCCAAAGATTGCGGCGCCAAAGTTATCGTTATTACCAGTCACGCAGCATCTCCGCTAGCCAAATTAGGGGATGTCGTATTTATTTCTGTTTCCGAAGAGATCGAATTTCGTTCAGAAGCTCTTGCTTCCAGAATCTCTCAACTAAGTATCATCGATTCGCTCTATGTGATTTTGATGTTTATCAACCGCAACAAATCCCAAGACTCCATTGCGAAAGTTCGACGTACGATTTCTAAAATCAAAGAATAGCCTTCTTTAAATAGCGTAGCAGCCTAATCTTTAAAACCTTTCAATCATGTACTAATGGGTTATGAAAAAGTAATTTCCTCTGCTCTCCTTTCTTTGGACTTCAGAGGATTGATGGCTAGTCTAAATAAAAACCAAAGCTAACGATTAAAGTTCTGATACCGTCTAAGCATAAGCGTGTTCGATTTTTAGTCCATGATAATAGAAAAAAGCAGACTGTCTTTCCTCATAGAAAAACAGTCTGCTTTCTCTTGTTAAAAATCCTCACAAGTCGCGATGATCCCTTAAGCGATAACCGAGACCGATCTCAGTGATCAAGTATTCGGGACTGATGGTATTGGTCTCGATCTTTTTTCGTATATTTGACATATTGACCCGCAATACTTGCGGATCAGTGCCATAAGGTCCCCAAACTTCTGTCGCCAACGTTTGGTACGTTACGACTTTGCCTAGATGTTGGAACAAAACAGTTAAAATTCGGTACTCATTTTTGGTTAAATGGATCTCTGTTCCGGCCTTAGTCAAAAGCTGCCTTTCAGTATCAAGTGTTAATTCACCATTCTTGATGACTAGCGGCATTGGCTCTTGCTTCCGATGCCTGAATGCTGTGCGGATCCTTGCAAGCAATTCATTCATACCAAATGGCTTGGTCACATAATCATCCGCACCAAGATCCAATGCTTTGACTTTCTCGCTTTCATTGCTGCGAGCTGAAATCACGATCAATGGCACCGCCATCCGTTTGCGAATGATTTTCAATAACTCCATGCCGTCAATATCGGGTAGTCCTAGGTCAAGTAAAATCAAGTCAAAGGATTGTTCCTGAAAAATCGTCAGAGCAGCCATTCCAGTCTCTGCTACTCGAATATGATACCTTTCTTTTTCTAAAACGACTTCCATAAAATCGGCGATCGTCGGATCGTCTTCAATCAGCAAGACAGTTCTTCCCATGATGCCCACCTCCAGTTAATTCAAATAAATGCGTACGACCGTTTGACCATCTGCTACGGCCATCTCCAACTTGCCATGATGGGCATGAACAATGGTTTTGACGATACTCAGGCCGATGCCGAGACCATTTTTTGAGTCTACCGGCACTTCATTGTCTGAAGACAGATTTGATTGGATCCGTTCAAACTGCTTCATCGATATTTCCCCGGTATTTTTTATTTCACATACCGTTTTCGCTCCTTCTTGAAATACAGACAAGTAGACTTTTTCCGAGTCTGAACCATGTCGAAAGGCATTTTCTACTAAATTAAAAATCGCTTGTTCCATCAAAATCGGATCTACTTCTACGAACAGGACCGATTCCGGCAACTGAACGATCAACTCTTTTTCCGGATAGACTTTTTTTGCATGTTCATAGACTGCGCCAATGATCTCTTCGATTGGTTCTGGGGTTTTCTTGACTTGCATCGTGTCCATGTTGATGCGAGTGATCGAAAGCAAATTCTCCACCATGCGGATCAGCCATTGGGACTCACTTTGGATGTCTCTCAATAACTTGCTGCGAGTCGCTTCCTTTAAAGAGTTATTAGTTTGTAAGAGCGTTTCCGCAATTCCTGAAATTGCCGTTAAAGGTGTCCGTAAATCATGAGAGATGGCCCGCAACAAATTGCTGCGAACTTTTTCTCGTTCATTTTCTAATTCAATTTTTTCTTTTTCATCCTTCAATTCTGTTTGTTCTAAAATCACAGCTAACTGGGTCAACACTAAGCGCAGATAATTTAGTTGGCTGTTCTCAAGTGGAAAATTACGGCTTCTGCGAATTCCTAAAACGGCCAATGTTTTGCTGTTGGCAATAATCGGTAAATAAAATCCCTTTGCACCACTTAATGTATCGGTCCCATAGCCAGACTCTTTCTGATTTTTGGCAGACCAATAAGCAACAGCCGCTTCTTCCGGATGACTCAATGCGGATTGTTTTTTTGCTCCATATTGGCTTTGTTTTTGCGCTTGTGCATCATACAAAATCACTTCGCGATCTAACAAGCGGGCCAGATAGGTGGCTGACAAATCAAAAATCTGCTGCCGGTCTTCTGCTAGAACAAATTGCTTGTTCAACTCATAAAGTATTTCCATCTGCTGTTCTTTTTCCATTGAATGAACAGCTTGTTTTTTTAAACGAACCATTAGATTACTGATCATTAGTGCGACAAGCAGCATGATGACTAACGTAATCGGATAACCTTGTTTATAGACGGTCAAGGAGTACAGTGGTTCAACGAAGAACCAGTTGAAGGCTAGGACGCTCAGTATCGAAGAAAGAGCGCTCCAGAAATAGCCTGAAGTTAGACGCGCCACAAGTAGAATAAAAAAAATGTAGACGAGCATCAAATTCTGATCACCAAAATGCAAATACTGCATCACTTCAGTCGTCAGTGTCGCTAAGAAAACACTGATCAGGGCAATCGCTAGATCCTTTCCCCCTCCTTCGATGACTTTCTTGGAAAGAGAAAAAATAGAAGCACGCTCCTCTTTGTAAGGAATCAAATGAATCTCAGTGTCAGGCAACCGTTTCAGTAGCCGCACATCAAGTTCTTCCACAAACAGTTTCTCATACCATGGCTTGGCCAGGTTTTTACCCATGATGATATCGGTGGCTCCCACCAGCTTGGCATATTCGATGATTGTTTCAAAATAATTGTCTTCTTCAATGACAACGACTTCCGCGCCTAACTTTTCGGCTAATGTCGTTGCTTCATTTTTTTCTTCCGAACGTATGTAAAGCACAGTCCATTCAGCACCTAGGCCTTGCGCTAATCGCGCTGTCCAACGAATACTTTTTTCTGCCATTTTAGGGAATGCATCCTGGACAATCGTGATCAGTTTGCTCTGGATTCCATTGGTTCGGCCACTGATTCGATTGATGTGGTCAGAAGCCCGCTGAATCGCCAATCCCCGCAGTTGTTCCAGTTTTTTGGGAATAAAAAAATTCTGCAACGCTCGCTTGGCATTTTCGTTGGCATATATTTTTCCTTGTGCCAACCGATCGATCAGCTCATCTGGCTCGACATCGATCACTTTCAATGTTGCTTGTTGGAAGAATGTATCTGGGACCGTCTCTTTGACTTCGATCCCAGTTACTTCTTCTACAATATCATTCAAGCTTTCAATGTGTTGGACATTGACCGTCGTATGCACATCAATACCGGCATTTAAAAGTTCTTCAATGTCTTGATACCTCTTGCGATTTCTTGATCCTTCAGCGTTCGTATGGGCCAACTCATCGATTAAGACAATCGCAGGCTGCTGCTGAATGATCGCATCGATATCTGGTTCAGTCAACGTGATCCCTTTGTATTGGATTTCTTTCAACGGAATCTGCGGCAAACCAGCCAGCAGACTATTGGTATCTGGACGATCATGGGGTTCGATGTAACCTATCACCACATCTTTGCCGAGGGCTTTTAGTTCCTGTGCTTCTAAAAGCATGGCGTAAGTTTTTCCTACTCCTGCAGCAAAGCCAAAGTACACCCGCAGCCGGCCTTTTTTTCGATTTTCTGCTTTCAATGTATCTACTGATATTGGTCTATCCATGTTTGCTTCTCCCATCAACAATCACTTACAGTTTATCTAATGCTAAATTCAGTTCAAGCACATTGACAAATGTTCGATCAGAAAACCAATCTTTTTGTGTCTTTTCTTTTATTATAGCACGAATGGCTGTTTCCTTCTGTTTACGTTCTTTGGCGATGCGAGGTACTTGTATCTCGGCTGCAGCGACACTAATATGCGGATCTAATCCGCTGGCTGATGCAGTCACCAGATCAACCGGTACCTCTGTGATTTGATTTTCTCTTTGAAGCGTCGTCTTTCTGTCGGATACCAGTCCCTCTTGTTCCGCAGAGACCGGAGACAATTGGGAGACCGCATTGCTTCTGCCAGCAAAGTAGCCTGGTTGCAGGAACTGCTGACCAATCAGTGTTGAACCAACTACTTCTCCCTCTACCATTCGTTGACTACCATTGGCTTGGTTGGAAAATAGCAATTGACCGACACCAGTGATCACAGCCGTATACACCCCGCCAAAAAACAAAATACTAAACACCAAGAAACGCAATTGAGTCCCTAGAATCTTTTTCATTTCTGCATCCTTCTTTCAATTTATTCATAGTAGGAAAAAGCTTAGCACGATATCGATCAATTTGATAAAAATGAAAGGTGCGATTAATCCGCCTAGTCCATATACCAGTAAATTGTGGCGCAAAATTTGGCTGGCTGGTTTTTCTTTGTATTTGACTCCTTTTAGAGCTAATGGAATCAAAGCAACGATAATGACCGCATTGTAAATCACGGCTGACAAGATCGCCGTCAGTGGACTACCTAACTGCATCACGTTCAATTGCGCCAGTTCAGGATAGATGCCATAAAAAAGAACAGGGATCACGGCGAAATATTTCGCCACATCATTGGCAATGCTGAATGTCGTCAATGCACCACGAGTCATCAACAGCTGTTTACCGATTCGTACGACCTGCAGCAATTTGGTTGGACTGGAATCCAGATCGATCATGTTGCCAGCCTCTTTGGCAGCCTGTGTTCCAGTATTCATAGCCATTGCCACATCTGCTTGAGCCAATGCTGGTGCATCGTTGGTTCCGTCGCCGGTCATGGCAACCAAGTGTCCTTTTTCTTGGTATTGCCGAATCAATTCCATTTTGTTTTCTGGCGTTGCTTCAGCGAGGAAATCATCGACTCCCGCTTCTGCTGCAATCGCTGCTGCGGTCAACGGGTTGTCTCCTGTGATCATGATAGTTTTGATACCCATTTTCCGCATATCGGCAAAATTTTCCTGTACACCGTTTTTGACGATGTCCTTCAAATAGATGACCCCCATGACTTGGTCATTTTTGACAACTACCAACGGGGTACCCCCAGAGTGCGCCACTTTGGCTACGATTTGGTCACACTGTGGTGGGTAGGTACCGCCACGAGCGAGCACATATTTCTTGATCGTATCCGCCGCACCTTTACGAATTTGATCGCCACGATAATCCATGCCGCTCATCCGTGTTTTGGCACTAAAATCGATAAATTTCACTTCGGATTGTTCAAAAGCGCGTTCTCGAATCCCAAATTTTTCTTTGGCTAGAATAACAATACTGCGGCCTTCTGCCGTTTCGTCAGCTAATGAGGAAAGCTGCGCGGCATCTGCTAATTGTTCTTCACTAATACCGGCTACAGGTAGAAAGGCACTTGCCCGACGATTTCCCAGTGTAATGGTTCCTGTTTTATCCAATAACAAAATATCGACATCACCAGCCGCTTCGATGGCACGACCGCTCATGGCAATAACATTTTCTTTCGTCAGACGGCTCATTCCAGCAATCCCGATCGAAGAGATCAGTGCACCGATGGTCGTTGGGGCTAGACAAACGAGCAATGCAATAATTACAATACTAGAAAGCGCGGTTCCTTTTTGCGAAAGAATACTGCTTAGTTCCGTAAATGGGACTAATGTTACTGCCACCGCTAAAAAGATGATCGTCAATGTGATCAGAAAAATCTGCAGCCCAATTTCATTAGGCGTTTTTTTGCGTTGTGTCCCTTCTACCATTGAAATCATTTTATCCAAAAACGAATGTCCATTTTCAGACGTCACTCGAATGACCAAGTAATCGGAAACCACCGTTGTCCCGCCAGTGACTGCACTGCGGTCTCCACCTGATTCTCGAATTACTGGCGCTGATTCACCCGTAATGGCACTTTCATCTACCGAGGCAGCACCTTCAATGACATCGCCGTCTGCCGGAATCTGTTGTCCAGAAACGACATAAACCAAGTCACCTTTTTTCAAATCTGATGACTTCATTTCGATGAACTGCTCTGATTGGATATCCTGTAAATCATTGATTTTGTAAGTCATGACGTCTTTTTTTGCTTGTTTTAAGCTATCTGCCTGAGCTTTCCCACGACCTTCCGCGACCGCTTCAGCAAAATTTGCGAACAGCAATGTGAGCCAAAGTAAGCTGGTGATCGTGATGGTAAACCACAATGGAATGTCAGATTGTTCAAAGCAGAGAACCGTCGCTGCGATGGCACCAATATAAACCACGAACATCACTGGATTTTTTATTTGTTGCCGCGGATCTAGTTTGAGAAATGCTTGCTTGATTGCCCAGCGATATATCTTTTTCATTTTATTCTTCTCCTTTTTATTTCAGTGTAAGAAAATCTGCGATCGGACCTAATGCCAATGCAGGTAGAAAACTTAATGCCCCGATCACTAAAATCACAATCATCAACATCGTGACGAATGTCGGATTGACGGTAGAAAGAGTACCGTCATTCACAGCTACTTTCTTCTTGCGTCCCATGTTTTCAGCCAAAAATAAAACGGCGATGATCGGAATATACCGAGAGAAAAGCATGAGTCCACTACCTAAGACATTCAAGAATGGGGTATCTGCTAACAACCCATTAAATGCACTTCCGTTGTTATTAGCCAATGATGTTGCTCCGTATAACAGTTCACTAAATCCGTGAGCCCCTTTGTTGGTCAACCATTCCAAAATATCGGGGTGCATCGCAAGCGCCATCGCCCCAAACAGCGTCAACAGAAGCGGCGTCAAAATGACTAAACTTGCCATTTTGATATCAAAGGCTTCGATTTTCTTGCCTAAATATTCTGGTGTGCGTCCAACAAGCAGTCCGGCAATGAACACTGCTAAAAGCAGAAATGCTAACATCCCATAAAGCCCGCTACCGACACCACCAAAAATGATTTCCCCTAGTTGCATGAGAAACATCGGCACTGCACCGCCTAATGGAGTGAAGCTATCCAACATCGCGTTGACCGATCCATTGGAAGCTGCCGTGGTACTGACTGCCCACAAACTTGACCAGCCAATCCCAAAGCGAATTTCTTTGCCTTCCATATTGGCTGAACCAACGACATCGTTGAAAATCGGTCCATAGTTTTCACTGATCAATACACCTAAAAAAGCGGCAAATAGGAAGAACAGCGAAACAAATAAAATCGTTCGTCCTTGTTTCCAGTCTTTTACCCAAAAGCCAAAAGCAAAAATCAGCGCAGCTGGTAAAAGGAGAATGGCTAAATTCTCGATAAAGTTTGAAAAAATCGTCGGATTCTCAAATGGATGGGCCGAATTGGCCCCAAAAAAGCCGCCACCGTTCGTCCCTAACTGTTTGATAGCCACCTGACTAGCAACAGGGCCAAGATATAACCAAAGATTTTCTCCTTCCAAACTGTTGTAGGCCATTCCGCTACTGAAGGTTTGAACGACTCCTTGAGAGATCAATAAAATCGCAATGATCGTGGACAGTGGTAATAGGATATACAATAATCCGCGAACCATGTCTTGCCAAAAATTGCCTAAATAGGATTCTTTTTTCTGAACCAATCCACGAATGAATGCACAAAGAACAGCCAATCCAACTGCCGCCGACAAAAAATTTTGGACAGTCAAACCAAAGACTTGTGTACTATTGGATAGTGCCAACTCGCCAGAATATGCTTGCCAGTTCGTATTAGTGATAAAGCTGACAGCTGTATTAAGTGCTAAATCAAAAGACAGATTATCAACCTTTGCTCCACCCGGCAGCCAACCTTGAACCATTAAAAGTACCGTCAAAAACAGCAGCGAACTGATTCCTAGCCCTAATACACTGATCAAATAACGTTTTGCGGACATTTTTCGCTGACTTTCAGAACCGATCAACCGATAGAAACCACGCTCGATCGGTTGGATAAAGCGGACGAAACGGGGCGTCTCCCCCGTCATGATCATCTTGATATAAAACCCTAAAGGGGCTGCTAAAATCAGTAATACAAAAAAGAAAAACAGCCCTTGAAAAACAAAGCTCATCATAACTCTTCCCCCTTGAACAGAAACCAAAATAGATAAAGCATCAATCCAAAACTCAAACATCCTAAAAGTAGTAACATCTTCTTCCTCTCCTTTGATCTTATCTTAAAAAAAATGTTGTAAAGATAGTATCAAGGTTCGCTGGATTTCTTTATATCTTCTTTATACGATGAGCTGTAACACAATCTGTCTGTTTACAGCGAATTAGCGGATTTATCTTCTTGCCCACCCTGTTATATTTGGTTATACTTGTCTCACTTAATCTAGAAAGGAGCAATCAATAATGCAGTTTACGATCTCGGGTCTGGTCTTAATCCCGTTATTTCTTGTTACTTGCTATTTGATTCTGCGTTACAATGCTGCTCAGCTTTCACTTTTTCAAAAAATAACGGTTGGAGCCTTTGTTTTCTATAGTTTTGCTGTCCTTTACTTGACTTTTTTCCCTTTTCAAATCCAAACAGGGGTCTATGCCAATCAATCCGATTGGCTTAGTCGCATCAACTTCTCCTTAGCAGCAGATCTTTCGATGCTCCCTAATCTCATTATGTTGACCCCATTAGCTGTTTTTTATTATCTGATGGTAAAAAAAACTTCTGCCTTACGAGCTGTTCTGCTAGGTTTTTTAGTCAGCTTTAGTATCGAAGTACTGCAGTTTTTAAGCAATTATTTCCTAGGCAGCTGGCGAGGGGCAGATGTCGTAGATTTGATTGCAAATACCGTTGGGGCATTACTTGGTTATTTACTCAGTCGCTTTCTTTTCACTGTGCTGCCTGAGCGATCCCTTCTTAGAAAATTTATGCTTCATTCCCCTAGTGAGTCGTAAATCAACTATCGGAGCAAGCAAAAAAGAGCCCGTCAAAAGGCTCTTTTTCGTATCTGTCTATTCGAAAAGAAAATCTTGCAGTTTTACTAGATGGGTATTGCTGTTGCCGGAAATCAAGCAGATCACTTTGTTTAGCGATTTGTTGAAACGATCGTGGCACCAAAAGGCATCAATGCTAGACCCGCTAGTTTCAGCGACTGTTTCGCAAAAGGAATCCCAATAATCGTAATCGTTAAGAGAATGGCACTCATCAGATGAGCGATTGCCAAAGGTATTCCTGAAAAAATCAGCCACAGGATATTCAATAGCAAAGAAACCCCTGAACCACTATAGACAACTTCTTTTCCAAAAGGAGCCAATGATAAAGAAGCGAATTTAAAACACTGCAAACCAATCGGGATACCGATGATCGTCACACACCACAGACAACCGGCCAAAAACCACGAAATTGCACCAAGCAATCCACCAAAAATCATCCAAATCAGGTTTCCTAAACAACTCATACTCATCACATTCCTTTCCTTTGAAAAAAGCGGCCATCATAGATGACGACCGCCTTGCATTATCCTTCGTTCGTTTTTGATTACATTCATTTAGCCAACTGCTTATTCGTTAGAATTTCCGCCAAATACACCCGTGATCGAAGACCAAAGTCCACTGAAGAAGTTTTTAACATTTTCCCATAGTCCTTTGGATTTTTCTTCAATTTGTTTGCGGGCTTCTGAAAGATCCAACTCTTTGACAAAATCTTCAAAAATATTTTTGTCTTTCATGTCGCTCATCAATGTTGTCAATTCAGTAACTTGATCCGAAGTCACGATTCCCTCTAAACCATTGTCTTTCAATGCTTTTTCAACAGTTGCTTGAATATCGGATTGGGTCAATTCTGAGCCATCAGCTGTTTGGGCAGCTAGCTCTGTTTTCGCTTGTTCTTGTGCAGCATTCAGAGCTTCATCAGAATAACCTTCTTTGTCTTTGTTTTCTTCTGTAATGGTTGATAAGACATCCATTTCATCTTGCGCAACACTGACACGATCTTGATTGATGATGCCGCCGGATTCTTCAACGATTTTGTAGACTCCTGCCAATGCCCCAGAACCGTCAATCGGTACAGCAGAAGCTACTGTTAGCTTAGCATCTGTGATCCCAGCAGTCAGTGCGGCATTTTGGTATTGTGCGGCAGTGATGCGGGTGATATTTTTAGGTGTCGCAATATCCACCGTGATTCCTTCGCCACTATCAAGGGTCTGCATGCGGACAGAACTATACACCGCCCAATCTTTAGTAAAGCCACCATCAGGGATATATTTCATTAAATCGGAACCTGAAGTCGTATAGATCGGTGTTTCTCCTTTGATCCCCAGTTGATCCAGGGTATAGTTTTCTTGCTCTTTTGTTAATGCATTACCGATGGCTACCGCATTGATCTGCAATTTTTCTTTGCTATCCGTTGTAGAAGTCGCAGTTTTTGAGCTTGCTGTCTCTGAAGCTGCCGAAGACGAGGTTTCGATCGTTTGTGAGATTGCTGAGCTCCCTTCACTTGAAGTTGATTCTTCAGCAAATGCTAATGGTGCGGCAACTAAAACTTGGCTAGAAACCAAGAGAGTGGCTAAAATCATTTGTTTTTTTCTGATATTTTTTTTCATAGTATCCTCCATCTAACTATTTTCCTGTTTCTATTATTGTACTATAAGAGATACGTTTCGACCTACGGCTAGGGTCGGATTTGAAGGAAAATTTATGATCTACTTGTTTAATGAATCGAAAGGAATGTTTTTTTATCAGAAAAAATAGCCGGTTGAAAGGGAATCGTACTATCCATTGAACAATACAGCAGGGTCTAAATTCTAGTCTACGTTATAAAAATTATTTTCTTGTTCACTTCAACTTTTTTCTTTAATTCATATTTACATTCAATATTCAGAAAATACTGGCATTATAGGTAAAAAGAACTAGATAGATTATTATTCGAACTAAACCTTACAAAGTGGCAAAATTTATTTTACTACAGATAAGCAACTGAAAAGAGAATAAATCTAGAACCTTAATATTCAAAAAGACTTTGACATAGGTCTGATACTACTTTATTTCATATTAATCGTAAATCGTACCGTCTTATTTATCCGTATATATCTTTTTTTGTAAATTCACTCTGCTCTTACTTAAATAGATTGTAAATTAATCCAAAACGAATACGAGAGTGGAGCAATAATCAGATTTTCTTTTGACTATTGCTCCACTCTGGTATTTTTTATTACTAATTAATATTTCTCTGAAATATGTTACTCAAAAAATTAGTAATCTAAGGCCTTATAATATCGACGGATATCTAAAGGATGCTTGCGAACATTTTCTAAATGCACACTTAGTCTCATAAATGCTGATCTCATTACAATTGGCGATAGTATCCATCTAAACTTGTCACTTATTCCTACAAGTTCAAAGTCTTTTGTGTCAAAAACTGTCACTTTATTACTTACTCGATGAACAAAATTTTCTACACGATCCATTTGACCACGTGTTTTATCTTCTCCTTTAAGTAAAACAACAGGGATTTCTCTATCTATTACTTCCAATGTGCCGTGGAAAAAATCTGCCGCAGAGATTGGTCTTGTTGGCATCCATTGCATTTCTTCCATTATGCACATACCATAGCATACTGCCCAAGACTCTAAATTTCCTGAGCCAATTAGATAAGTGAGTGGTTCGTTCCAATACTTTTCTGCGTAATTTTCCATTGATTTATCTGCTTTTTTATACACATTGACAATATTGGAAGGCATAGATTTTAATTCATCCATAAACTTCTCATACTCTTCAAATTGTCCAGCTTTGTTCATAAATCTTAATAGTACACTATACCACCAGTAGTATTCAGCTCCAAAAGTATTCGCTAAATAATCTACTTTTTCTGCTAAAGGTGTATTTAACTGCTCTACATATCCTATGACTCTAGCTCCAACTTCATGAGCGATATCAATTGCTTTTTCCACTTCCACTGTATGCCCTGACAATGAAGCTATTACAACAACCGAATCTTTCGTAAAATTAGCATTTCCTTCATAAACAAAGTCTTGTGCGTTTTCCAGATATATTGGCAGCTGGCATCCCAATTGTTTTACTGTATGAACTACTTGATCTGCATACAAATAAGTTCCACCAATTCCTAGCAGGAAAATATTCTTATATCCATTATCGACGATTTCATCAACAATCTTTTCAACTTTCTTTACAAGATCAACCCCATTTTGATGTTCTTGGTAAATTCTTTCTTCATTAAAATTTAACATTGTCTTACTCTCCTTAGTTTAAAATTCCAAATTGGGCACAAATGATCCCAAAAATAGCTGTTCCTATAATCATCCATAAAACGTTTACTTTTTTCTTCAACAAATAATAGTAAAATCCAGTAATTCCTAAACTTAGCATTCCTGGTAAAATTCCATCAAGAATTTCTTGAAATCTAGTGGCCGACTCACCCTCTCCAATAGTCAATGGGGTTTGCACAACAACTAATTCATTTGTCATACCTCCAATCACCATAACTCCTAAAATTGCTGCTGCGAGCATGAACTTACTCATTAAGCCACTTTTCTGAATTTTTTCTAAATAATTAGCTCCGAGTTCATAACCTTTGAATGAGCAGAAATAGCGCAAAATAAAAGCTGGTACATTAAATATGAGTAAAAACAAAATTGGGCCTAGGATATTTCCTTGAGCAGCTAAAGAAGCTCCAATGCCGACTGCTAGTATACGAAGGGTTCCTAACATAATCGAATCTCCAATACCACTTAGAGGTCCCATTAGAGCTGCTTTAACAGCATTAATCGATGATGTATCAAAATCAGGATTTGTAGCATTCATTTCTTCCATAGCTAATGTTACTCCGCCTACAAAAGGTGAGATATGCGAGGTGATATTGAAAAACTCTAGATGCCTTTTTAATGCTTGAGCTAAACCATCTTTATCATCCTTGTAGATTTTTCTTAAACCTGAACTGATCATGGAACAAAAACCCATATGCATTTGTCGCTCATAATGCCAAGAAAATTCCATTGATAAAGAACGCCAAAACATTTTTCTAAGGTCTTTTTTAGTAATTACTCTATTTGTTTCATTAGAAGTCATCATCAATATCCTCACTTCCTTCAGCAAAAGCTACATCTGAATTTTTGCTTGTTGTAAAATTGATTTTCACAAAAATTGTAATTAACCCTATAATAGCTATACCCACTACTGGAATCTGGAAATAAGCGGATAACACAAATCCTAGAAAAAAGAACGGAACTACTTCTTTATTCATAACCATTCTAGCTAACATAGCAAAACCAATAGCTGGAAGCATACCGGTGGCAATAGATAGACCATCTGTAATTACTGAAGGTATAGCATTCACTACAGCCTCCATTTTTGAACTACCTAAAGAAAAACCTAAAAAGGTAATAATAAACAAAACTGTACAAGTAATAAATCCAGTAATCATATGAATCGCAGTCACTTTTGAAGCCTCACCTTTTTCTGCATAGTTATCTGCAACTTTGGCCATAAAAGGACGAACTAAAGTAAAAATAAAGTTATCAACTACTTGTGCCAATAGTGCTATTGGAAATGCCATAGTAAAAGCAATATCTGCACCTTTACCAACTGTTATCGCAAAAGCTGTACCTAATACACCACCTACAATTACATTCGGCGGAATATAAGCACCTACAGAGACCTGCCCCAAAAATGCTAACTCAAGTGTAGCTCCAATTGTTATTCCTAGTTGTAAATCTCCTAAAACTAGCCCAACTAATGGTCCTAATACAATGGGGCGTTGAATCATGTTTGTCCCTGTTGCTAAATCACACTTCCCTATAAAAGCAATACACCCCAATAAAAAAGCTTGTAGCATAAGTTTATTCTCCTTTCTAATTTATATTTTTCAAAATTGATACTGCCCTTATCGCTTTTTCGCCTGGAACCATCCGAATCTCTACATTCACTCCTAATTTGTCTAATTCTTTTATTATTTCTATTTCTGCCATTGTTATATTTACAGACTTAGAAATATTTTGTGTTCCATTTGTTGCCTTGGTTCCACCTAGATTAATTTCTTTTATATTTGGACAATTTTTGGCTAAGTTAAATGCGTCTTTAATTGATTCCACAACAATAAAGAGCTTATATTTATCTGTTACACCACTGTTGATAGCGTTAATAGAATCCTCAATATTCTTAATAACTAACTTTACTCCTTGAGGTTTCGCTAACTTTATGGTGGTTTTTCTGAGGTCATTTGTCGGCACATCATCATTGGCGATCAAGATACAATCTGCCCCTAAACTTTGCGTCCAAGAAAATGCAACTTGTCCATGTAAGAGTCGGTGATCGACTCGTGTCAAAATAATCATGTCGTTCCTCCTAAAATTCTTCTTCTTCGATTTCTTTTGCTACACTCTCATTGCAGAACTGGATCATATCTTTCGAATTAGCCAACGTTTGGTGGATCGTTTCTGAGATGGCACCTCCTCCTTGAAGTTGTGTTGTCAATTCAATCAACAATGGCAAATTCAATCCTGCGATCAAGTAGAAATTCGGTTGTTGGATATAACGTAAAAATTCATTGTTCACACTGCCACCGAAAATATCTGTGATAACGATCATTTCGTGCTGTTTATAGGTTTCCATCAGTGTATCTATAGTTGCTGTTAGATCGAATGCTTCTTGAACATAACAATCAATGGCAATGACTGATTGTTTTTTTCCACAAATAAGTTCTAAAGAATGCAAGATTCCTGATGCAAATTTACCGTGTGATGCTAAAATAATGATTTGCTCCACTGCTTTCACCTCTCTTTGCGCCAAGTTACACTTTATTAAACGCAAAAAGCGTGCCAAAAAAAGTGGCACGCTTTCCTTATCGATTAAAAATCCGCTTCAACCATTGAAGAATCCGTGTTTCCAAATAAAACATCATAAATATAGCAAACTTCAGATTCTGGTATCGCGACACTGTAAACCTTTTCAATGACACTAAACGCCTTTTTGATCTCTTTCAGCTGTTTTTCATGACACTGAAGCAGTGTGTCGCTGGCATGATAATTCTCAATGGCTTCATTTCGAATCAGTCGTTCGATCAAACAACTTGTATGGACAAACAACGCAAGCTTGCGGTCATTAGTGATTCTTTGCTGCCATATACGTTCCAGATTCCCCACAAAGAATTCCATTTGAGAAATCACTTTCTCTGTATCTAGAATCGTCACAGATTGAATCACTCGATCCAGCGAAAAGTTTCTTACTAATTGATTGTTCACATAAGCAATCATCTCTTCATCCAATTCTTCTTTCAGCCAACTTAATAGCACTGCTGTACCTGCGCCAGAAATCAGTTCTTCTAAAGAAATAAAAGGAGCCAGCTCTTGACGAGGTTTGTTGGTTCCTACAACACCAACAATGTCATACGATGTCAAAGCCTGTTTGACATGTTCCCTATTTTCCAACTGATTGAACTCATAAGGGAGAATTCGAATCTGTAAATGATCTGGAATGCTCTTTTCTAATAAATTTGAGATTTGAACCGCAGTTCCAATCCCTGTTGAACACGTTGTGATGACAACTTTCTCTTTTTTCGTTTGCGGAAGAATAATCTCCCATTCATTTTGACTGTAGGTATTTACCCGTTCTGGAATTTCCCTCAGCGAAACATTTTGCTGGATACATTCCCCCACAGCGATGGCTACACTTGTCGTTACATTGTTCATCATGACGATTGGAACCGTCAATTCTGGAATATACTGATAGATTTCTTTCAATGAACCCATGTCGAACAAGACCACTAGTCCATTAGATACATCATTTTTTTGAATATATGCAGTGACCCTTTCTGCAATTTGCTTGGGCGTGACATCTAATGGCATATCGAAAGACTGAAAAACCGATTCATTCAACAAACGATTCGCTACATTCGCAATGCTGCTGGCAGTTGCGTAGCCATGAGCCACGATGATACTTCTCGGAAGCAATGAATCTTTGGTATACCCCATATCGTTGATATAGAGTGTAAAGATAATGCGGTCCATACTGGTTAGCTCGATATCCAATGCTTTTTGTACTAGCCCTAACAGATTTTCGGTGTAGCGATCACTTGTCGAATAATGCTTTTTAACGCTCTTCAGTAGGTTCTCTGTCAATAAAAGTTTGTCTTGATCATCCGGCAGCCACTCCACATTTCGCCGCAGCCATAAATAATAACTGATCGTATAAACCATGCTGCCGTTAAAGCTGATTTGGAAGGAATGTTCAATCTGTTCCATCATTCGCTGGACATGCTCGGTCACAAAAATCATCGTCCGCTGCTTTTGTTCTTGCTTATGATCAAACAATAAATTTTCGAATAGTCTTTCAATCACTTTAGAAATAGGATCAGCTGCAGCTGTAAAATCCTGTCCTGCCTGGACATAATTGAGCAGGATCTGTTCATATGTTTGAATGATCTTTTGTTGTTCTGGCTCACTTTCGGCAGTCAGCTGCTGGATTTGCGTTTGCCCATCGATAAGAATCGATTGCGTCGTCGCTGACTCATTGGGTTCATCTGTCAATTGCAGTAAATGTTCTGGTAAATGATAGACCGTGACTGCTATTTTTTTGGCTTTCCGCTTTAGACTAGCAGTATAGCTTTTGGCAGTAATAATCTTGATCGTACTTTTCAATTCACCGACATTCCCAGAAAAATGACTCGTCGTTAACATTTCGATCACTTGAGGTGAGAGTTCTAACGGCAAACCGATGCGCTTTTGCTCTTCAAAAAATGCTTGCAAGATCAGTTGCTTCCGTTCAGAAATCGTTCGTTCTTCCAAAGCAGGCAATGTCGCTTGGATCGGGATTCGCCGCAAAAAAGTTGTTAGAAAAGTTTGTTTCAAATCTTCTGTCGTTGCAAACACCAACCGACAATCCACCGTGATTGGTCGTCTTGTATCCCCCATTCGATAGATGACACCTTGATCCAGAAAAGTGAATAATTTTTCCTGTCCTTCAGCATTCAACCGATGAACTTCATCGAGAAACAAGACACCGCCATCTGCTGCTTCAAAAGCACCAGCACGATCTTCCTCTGCGCCGGTAAAAGCCCCTTTGACATGTCCAAATAAATTACTAGTCAATAGCTCTTGGTTGTTGGCGTACTGTGCGCAATTGATGGTGATCAAAGGCGCATCGACCTCCAATAATTCATTGGCCACACAATAGTGATGGAACATTTTTACCAGAAAACTCTTCCCCGTCCCACTTTCCCCCGTCAGTAAGAAGGGAAGCCCACCATTTGGATAGAAGGCGGCCATCTTGATCTGTTCAATGACTTCTGCCAGACTGCCTTTGCTGCCGATCACACTGGAAAAGAAATCTTCTTTTTGATCAAAAAAAGGTTTTTCCGCCGCAACAGCAGCCAGACTCTCGTATACGTTTTGTGTTAAGGGGTAGTTTTGGCTCTCAAATGCCTGCTTATGAAAAAAATAAACGGGTCGGGTCGCAATTTTCACTAAACGACCTTCTTCCGTTAGCTGATTCAAATAGTGACTGATCGTGTTTCTCTTGACTGAAAACTTCTCGGCAATATCTTTCGCTGTAAAGACATCGCTTACATTTTCTGCAGAGAAAAAAGCCGTCTGGTTTTGCAAGTAAGCAAGTAATTGTTCTTTCATCGCTGTTCTCCTTGTCCTCTTTCTCCGTTTATCATAGCTTACGATTCTTAAAAAGCCAAGAGGTGACAGAGGAAGTTGCTTGGAATGAATAATTTCGAGGATATTTCCCTCGACTATAGGTCATCTTGAAAAGAGTCCTTAGCATAAAATTTATGATCCAATAAAAATCACTCAAGGCAGTCACATTTTTTTTAGACCGTTCACAGATCTTGCCTTCCGCTAGAGACTCTTTTCATTTTCATAGATACCTCTACTTCTTGCAATCTAAAGTAGATCATCAAAGCTGACGGTTCCGCAACAAGTCCTCCCTTTTTATTCCTTTACAATACTCTCTACTTATTGCATTCTATTCCTTTCTTAAATCGTTACTTCCGTATGATCCCGGCTCAAGGTATATAGGCTGGTTTCGACTTTGAAGTAGTCTTCGACTAATTTTTTCAACTCAGCCATTGCGGCATCAGCCCGCAAATGTTGTTCTTCATTGATTGATTCAATGAACAATACTGCGTTGACGGTCTCTTCTTTTAACATCGTGCGTTGCGCTTCTCGCCAATTTAAACAGCGGCA
Source organism: Enterococcus sp. M190262 (assembly GCF_005843965.1). Classification (NCBI taxonomy): domain Bacteria; kingdom Bacillati; phylum Bacillota; class Bacilli; order Lactobacillales; family Enterococcaceae; genus Enterococcus; species Enterococcus sp. M190262. The sequence goes on from NZ_CP040461.1 coordinate 290,603, forward strand.
GATGGCTCCTTGCTCGTCATAGTAAATCAATTCTCCTGCTAGTGCTGGCGCATCCGCCTCGGCGCCTAATGGGAAAAATGACTCCCCACCCTTGGCTAGTCCAAGGTGTAAATCACCTGCGATTGCAGCCAAATCTTCTCCACCTAAAGGCATCCCATACTTCATAGAGACACTATTGTAGAGATCTACTAATGGATTGATTGGAAAAAAAGTTCGATCTTGATTGACACGCTTCAACAATGCTTCTATGGAAGAACGGGCACCTTTTTTTGTTTTAAATTTTTGGAAAGCTTCCCGCCATTCTTGGACAACTGGATTTTCACTGAAGGTTGCATTCGTTAAGAATCGCTTAGCTTCGCGCTTACCGTTTTCCAGCAATTCCGTAAAATAACTTTCTTTTGCAGGATCTATTGAATTGTCGATCCCTTTCACAACGAGACAACTAATTTGTGCATGGGGAAAGATTTCCCAGAATGCTTGATCAATCACTATTTTCTTCATTACTTTCACACTCCAAATGTATTAATAAAAAAGCGGCAAAACAATATTTGCTAGTTCCGCCAATTGATTCCAAAAGTTGATCATTATTTAAACCTGTCCTTTTAAACTAGGGAAGGTTGATCACATTTTTGAAAAAGAAAACGATTTTCTATCCTACAGTGCCGATTTCTCTTGCTCTATCTAATTAGTAGTCTCTTTTTCCACCATTCTTTACAATCGCCCAATCCGATTCAATAGATTCTCTGATCTTTGAAAGTAAATTTGTCACCGTTTCTATTTCTGATGCGGATAGTTGAGTGGTAGCGATTTTGTTTGAGTATTCGTTTTCTCTTAAGATAAACTGCACAACATGCTTTCCTTTTTCAGTTGTGTATAAATGTTTGATTTTTTTATTGAACGGATCGGATTCTTTTAAAATGAATCCATTCTCTTCCAACTTTCGGACAGCTCTTGACAGCGTTGTCCGATCGACTTTAATCACCTCTGCTAATCGTTCAGGGATAATCCCCTCATTCTCAAAAATACGAACCAAATAAATATACTGCCCTTTGTTCAGCTTTAACTCTTTAAATTCAATATTGGCAATGGCATCAAGCATTCGGCTAATCGAACCAATTTCTCGTAAAATGTCATTCATTCTTCTTTCTCCTCTTCTATCATTATCCTACCTTTTTATTGTTGCAAATGCAACATTTTTTCGGAATAGAAAAGAGCGAAACCAATGTTTCACTCTTTTAAAAAATATTTTTATCACTTATACATTCTGTTGCTAGTTGATCACATTTCGCCAACCACATGACTAACAACAAAGATTGTTTCATTTGCTCATTGCTTGGAGGAAGAGAGCTAAACCATTGATCATTCACTAGAACCCGTCAGAGGTATCCTCTATCTAAAGACTAGCTGATTTTTTCCCTCAGTTCGTTTTGTCTGTTTTTCTGACACGTATTCTCTTTTATTCAAAAAAGAACTCTTTAGAATTGCTTCTTTTTCATAATCGAAATACTGATCCTCACAGAGAGTGCAAAAAGTAGCATAGCAATCACTAATGCAATAAGAAAGAGCATTCCCATGCTGACGATGGGCAATGTGTTCAATTGAGCAATCAGATCAACATTAAAGAAGAGCTTTGCCCCTTTTACAATCACAACACCAGCGACTATCAGAAGTCCAACAGCACCAATAATGGCAATTCTGCCCTTTTCGCCGCCAAACTTTAGTTGGAAGGGAATCATAATAGATTGGATGATGATCATAACAGGCAGAATCATTGCTGCAATCTCCCAGATCTCAGTGAGAGAAGTAGTATCTCTAACAACTGTTGCAATCAATCCTAAGAAAGTTGCCAAAAGCCATGAACTAAATCCCAGTAGAAATCCTAGACAATATTTTTCCAGCACATAGCCCACTCGAGTAATAGGTAAAGTGAATAAAAACGCATACCCATTGTCAAATTCATCATAGCTGATAGTGCTTAATGTGAATAAAGAAAGCGCAAAGGTTAAGAAACCTAGTGGGAATGATACATCCTCTGTAAACGAGATCATTCCTATTACAATCAAAAGAATAACCAAAAAGAAATTTTTTTGTGTGGCCATCAATTTAAAATCTTTTACCAACAAACCTGTCATTATTCACGCCCCCTTACCATCATCGTAATCACTTCATCAATTGATCCTTTTTCAATGACTATTTTAGGAAAATTCTCCATATAAAATTGTTTTTGATTCGTTAAACAACTATACCCATAGCTTTCTTCTTTGTATCGGAGAATAAATTGTTTATCCAGTTCTTTGTATTGCTCCGGATCAACTTTCAATAGTGCATAATCACTTAACAAGACATCGGTCTCTTCGTGTAAGATCATTCGTCCATCATGGATCATATAAAGATCATCACAAAGTGTTTCTAAATCACTAGAGATATGGGAACTGATCAAAATCGCACACTCTTCATCTTTTTCCATGAACTCTCTCAACATCAAAAGTAATTCATCTCTGGCAATCACATCCAAGCCAGCTGTCGGCTCATCTAAAAGCAACAATTTAGCGTGATGCGATATAGCTACTAATACTTTTAGTTTTGCTTTCATCCCTGTTGAAAAATCGTTGAGTCTTTTATCCACTGGTAGTTGGAATCGCTGAATTTGTTCGGTAAAAAAGTCTTCGTCAAATTCGCTATACATTGTCCGTAAAATCGGAACAATATCTTTAATCCTTAAATAGCCGCTGAAGCCAGAATCGGATAAAACAACACCTAACTTTTCCTTCTCTTTTGGGGTGAGTTCTTTACTATCCTTGCCTAAAAGTGTGATCTTCCCACTGTCAAAAGGAATTAAACCAAGAGCTGCTTTAAACGTAGTACTTTTACCTGCTCCATTTTGACCAATCAATCCTGTGATAGTACCTTTTTGAACTTCTAATGAACAATCAAGAGAAAAATTATCATACTGCTTTTTTAGATGCTCAATTTTCAACATGTTTCAACCCTCCAATATCAATTCAAACAAACTTTTTATCTCTTCATCACTAATCCCGCAACGTCGCCCTTTTAGAATTGCTTGTTCCAAGTCTTGTTCCAGCTCCTTTTTTTGCTCTTCCAATAAAAGCTCTGTATTGGTAGCAGCTACATAAGTTCCTTTCCCGTGAACCGTTACTGTAAAACCTTCAGATTCTAACGTATCATAGGCTTTTTTGACCGTTAAAGCACTGATCTTTAATTCTTTTGACAGTGTGCGGACAGATGGCAACGGATCATTCTCATTCAGCTCCCCATTTCGAATATGCCCTTTGATTTGATCGACAATCTGCTCATAAATCGGCACCATTAAGGAAGTATTAATAATCAATCTCACATTTTCTTCCCCCTTCTCGTTACAAACAGTATATAACAGTACACAACTGTTATCAAGTGTTATATACTGTTTATTAAAAAATTTTTGAGTTTTTACTGAACATAAAAAAAAAAGCTAGGCAAAAGCCTAGCTGAGAACACGATTTAATCGTGAAAGATAGATAGTTATTTCATGCGTATGATAATTGTCCCACCTATAACACTCACAATCATTATGCCGAGGACAAGCATCCAACTCGCCTTCTCATCATTTGTCTGTGGAAGTTTTTTATCATTCGTTTTATTTGAAGCGTTTAAGGCAGCAGAGTGACTTGATTCTGATTGATTGTTCTGAGTCCCTAACATGGACGAATCAGTTGTGTTTGGTTCTGTCGTACTTGGTTCCGTTACGCTTGGCTCTGTCGTACTTGGCTCTGTCGTACTTGGTTCCGTTGTGCTTGGCTCTGTCGTACTTGGCTCCGTTACGCTTGGTTCTGTGACACTTGGCTCTGTCGTGCTTGGTTCCGTTGTGCTTGGCTCTGTCGTACTTGGCTCCGTTACGCTTGGTTCGGTGACACTTGGCTCTGTCGTGCTTGGTTCCGTTACGCTTGGTTCGGTAACACTTGGCTCTGTCGTACTTGATGTTTCTTTTTTAGTATTGGTAATAATGATGGTACCACCCTCATTGGTTACCGCACTTTCAAAGTCATCTGGAACATTGACTTCTTCGACAGTGTAAAAGAAATCTTCCCCTTGGTTATTGTACTTTGGTAATACTACATTTTGGCCTTCAACTGGGACTTTTGTGCGTATTCCTTGATAGCCCTCGCCTTTAGTCAAGGTTAAACTATCTGACGTTTGCCAACTTTCAGCACTAACGGTGGTTGTTCTTTTGACTTGGTATTCGATCTGATCAGGAATCTCAGCATCTGGAACATTGATCCACTTCTTCATAATTTTCAATTCTACGACAGGTGCCTTGATGGATGGAATAGGAAAATCTAAATATTCACCATCACTTCCTGTTGTTAATGTCGTGCGTCCATTACACAAGACCCATGTTTCTCCTTGAAACTCAGCGGATTCTGTATTTATTCGAACCTGATAAGTTAGGGTAAGTTTTTCATTTTCACCTAACGCGATGTTGCTGATAGAGATGGTTTGATTAGCTTCAGTTACTTGAACTGCTGCAACAATTTCAGGAGCTTGGATCCATGCTCCTTGATCATTTTTGCGCCACCCGACCAATTGATAATGGCTATTATCAAACGTACCGGCTCCTTGTAAAAGGATTCCTTCCCCCATAGGGTCTGTGATCGTTCCATTGGGAATCGTTTTATCAATGTGGTTCGCAATTTCTTTCAATGCTGAACCAAGACCGCTAAGGTTTTCGTCCGTCGTCAAATAATTAGCCGGTGCAGTAGCAAGATTACGGGCAATGTATTCACCCCTTGCCGAAGGTGCCGTTGCCACTGAATAAACCGCAAAGTTCGATTCCTTGATGTCAACGATCGTTCCCAATGTTTCATCAGTCACCACTTGACTGCTGACTGGAACTGCTAAACTATCTGTTGAAGTCTTACTTGTTGTATGGTATTGAGGATTAGCTGTTTGGAAAGCTTTGGTATAGCTGCTAGTATGATAGCCATTATAATCATCGATCTTTCCTGTATTGGGATACACAGTTGCATTTTCAGCAGGTAAATAGCTGCGATTGGCACTATCATCGCCAATATGGATAAACATCTTTTCAGCTTCAGGTCGACTTTGTTCAAGGAGCAGACGTTGTCCCTCCATCAAGCCTTTTTGCATAAATGTTCCTGAGTGTGATTCCGCCGTATGCTGTAAAAAATTTTGCAGATAATCGATGTCTGTGGAGAAGCCATTCGTAGAATAAGTTGTTCGGTTATAGGCAACAATTCCGATACGAATAGAGCCGTTTGACAGGGAATCTCCTAATTCCTCACCAAATTGTTGCAGCCCTTTTAAGGCGTTGGTTAATTTCTCTCCTTTCATAGAGGAGGAGTAATCAATCACAAGGACAAGATCAACTGGATTATCTACTTGATTCCCTTTCACATCTAAAGTAACGTCAAAGAGACCTTGCTGCCCGGCTACCTCTTTGACACTCTTCTTTACATAAGCTTCATCATGATAGTTCACATAGTTTTCACTATCAAAATCGACACCTGGTGCATTGCCGTAGTCATAATTATAGGTATCCCCTTGTTCGACACCATCAGTAATATATTGTCCAGATTGGTTGGCTTGATAATCAAAATCATAAGTAGCAGCACTTGCCTGTATACCAATAAAAATGACCATTGATCCAATAATCATTAGTAAAAAAGCAATTGTTTTACCTGATCTTTTTTTGTTAACTTGCATTTCTTACACTCCTTTATTTCATGTCCACTCATTTAATGGGAGAATCATCGTTTAACTGTGAACGAAATTTGCCAATCCAAATTGTAGTTTGTTTCGGCTAATAAAAGAGGCAAAAAAATGCAAATTTCAAACACAAAAAAATATCCTTTTTTGTGCTATGATAAAAGAAAATTGATACAAAAAATTACTAGATCGGAGGCAAATCGATGGAACGATTCCATACATTTTTTGGGAGTGGCCTCAAAAAAGACGTTGAGTTACTGCGCTTTTTGTATTTGCAAAAACGCTTTGTCCCTATAGAAGAAATCAGTCAAACATTAGGTCTCGATCGTCGTTCTGTTCAAAAGAGCTTTGACTCATTGACCAAACAGCTGGCAAACAATCAAGCAGAAAAAAACGAGATTCTAATTGCCAAACACGGATCCGGGTATAAATTCAGCGGCACCAAAACAGACTATAAACGATTGACGAGTCAGCTTTTAGCATCCAATCCTTTTTTTCAACTACTTAAAACCCTGCTGCTGCAAAATGAAATCAATTTGATCCAATTTGCTGCTAACAATTTTTTCTCTGAATCGACTGTTCGTAAAAGAATTTATGAATTAGAAAACGCATTGACTCCTATTGGCTTTTCTTTGCGAAAACAAAAAGGCATGGTTCGATTAATTGGCGACGAAGCACGTATCAGATATTTTATGGTCGCCTTCTTTTGGCGGACATTCTCTGGGTTGCATTGGCCGTTCAAGGGACTCTCACAAAAAAAATGTGAAACGATCGCTCAAGACTTCTATCAAAATAACCAGATTCCTTTCAATAAAATCGAATTAAGAATGACGACGTATATTCTAGCCGTCACTATTTTACGTTTTCGCAAAGGGCAGTCGATCCCAACGGATTCATTGGAGATGGCACCTTTTCTCGCAGATGAAGACTTGCAATTGTTTCAACAACTGACTGATCAGAATACGCCCATATTCAATCACTTAGCAGAAGAATTATCCGAACACTTCTTTCTACCAGAAAACGAACGCCGTTTTTGTTTTCTTTGGCTGCAATCCAATCTTGACCGTACATTTAAGGAATCTCAGCTAGAGACTTATTTTTCGTCGAATGAGGCGGAGAAGCCCCCTACTGCCATTCAAGAAGTGATTGCTTCAATGGCCTCACATCATGAGAGAAAAACATTCCCATCCTCTCAGAAAAATCTGATGTTGAACACCATTTTAAATGGCATTCTCTCCATTGCGCTTTTTGGAAAAACCGATCATACGTTGGCAGGCTATGACACCGTCCAATTTCTCGCAGAACATTTCCCAGAATTGCGGATGCAGTCAGAAAAACTTTTAGAACAGACAAGCTTGTATCATGATGAACCACTCAATCGCAAAGGACTTGCATTGCATGTCGCAACGGCTTGGACGCAAGTGATATCACCCGCTGCGTTTCAGAAACAAATCAGAATCAAACTCGAAACGGATTTACCTTTAGCCGTTTCACTGACAATAAAAAAACTGATCAAAATGCCTTTCCAAGGCTTTTATAATATTGATATTCGCGAACACTTTGACCAAGAGGCATATGATCTTTGCTTAAGTACCACACCGTTGACTGAAACTTTTGAAAAAGTCCCTGTATTACTGATCAATGCCCAGGTCACACTACCTGATTTGTTGGCGATCCATCAAGCCCTCGAGGAGCTGACCCAGCAAAATCGTCCGCACCATTGAAACTTAAGCATGCAGTTAGTCATTGAGAAAAATAGGATATCCTGCTCCCCCCCTTCTTGCTACCGCATTCGTTAGTTCCAGTTGGTGATTGTTACAGGAAGACGATAAGCTCTTATCTGATGCTGACAAACAATCGTATAAGCAATCTGTCACTATTCCAAATTGGCTGACAGATTGTTTTTTTACTATTATTCGGATGGTCTTGATAGATAATATACAGTCAAAGTATTTATTTCACTACAATTTCTTTTCAAGCAGTGCTTCTCTGAATAGCTTCACACCTTCGAAAAATCGGCTCTCAACCTGCTTTCATTCTCATAAATACTTTTCTGATTAATCTTTTGAAGAATCAACCGATTCTTATTATTAGTGACACTTAGCAGCAAAGAAAGAATAAGGAGGTTGATACTAAGAAATGTTTCTATAATTGAAAGTTGATTGTTGAGTTAGTTGGTTTGGCCATTTGTTGACTGCTTCAATGTTTTGGATAGAGCCAGTCAATGAAAAGGCAAAATGATAACGCACATTTTTTGCCTGAATCAACAGATGATTGCCACTCCTCCCAACTATTCAAACCTGATGAAATTCAGTAACGCGCTACCCTCGTTTTTATTATTTCTATATGTAAGGAGAACAGATGAGTGTCCAGAATCGATGATTATTTAAAACAACAAATGCAGCAATCCACAAAGCAAACCGTGGAAAAAGATATTTTTTTAGGCCACTCCCCTAACGAAATCATCTACTTCATCACAATCCATGAATTATTAAGATCCCCTGATCAGTTATGTCATAAACTAAAAGACCAAATTTCGGAGAGGGACGCAAAGGTCGTGATCAATGGAAATATCTACGATCATGCCCTTATCAAAGTGCTAAAAGCGGTCATCGAACTGAAGGCGGATTATTCAGTCATCGTCCGCGATGGCTTTAGAGAATATAACAAAAATCTTCGCAGTAGTGAACAAGTTGGTTTGCTCGTTGTCAAGTCAGCTAAATAAAAAACTGCTGCCTCTCAAAAACAGAGGTAGCAGTTTTTTCGTCTTTCCATCAAACGATAACTACGATTGATTGCTCGTTGCTTCATTTATTATTTCAAAGATTGCTTTCTTTCCGATTATGTTGACGATAAAAGCTGAAAAAAATGATTGCATATAACACCGCTGTAAAACCAGTGACGGCAATCGAATTTGTGATCAAAATCCCCAGAAACAGCAAGACGAGAGAAACAATCGCCAAACTTAAATAACCTTTACGAAAAAGATTCTTTTGCTTAATGGCTAAGACAAAAGCGGCCAGACTGATCAATAGCCAGATCAAAAGAACAGTGTAGGAAAGAGATCCAGCTAAATAGCCAAACAATTTGTCTCCTAAAAAATAGGAAAGCACAACACCTAAGTATAACGTTCCACTACAAAACATGATTGCTCGTTGCGGGACACTATTTTTATTTAAAGCAATAAATTTATGCTTAGCATTGCCATTGTTGCTCAGTCGGAAATACAGGATTCGCGAAGACGCATAGATTCCTGAATTGATCGAAGAAAATAAAGCCAGAATGATTACCAAATTCACGATGTCCGACGCGAAAGGCAAATGGATCTTTTGAAAGACCATCACGAATGGACTCACATTCGGATCCGCTAACTGATTCCACGGGTAGATGATCAGTAATAGAAACAGCGGAATAATATAAAAAGCTGTGATACGTGTCATGACCCCTCTGATCGCTTTAGGAATCGCTTTTTTTGGATTTTCTGCTTCACTGATCGTGATTGCCACCAATTCTGAGCCACCATAGGAATAAATAACTACTAGCAATGAGTTGATAAATCCTTGAATCCCATGAGGGGCAAAACCACCATGGTCAGTGATTTGACTAAAGGTCGGCAAGAAGCCAATGTCAAGTAGTTGTGTGCCGACTAAATAGATGCCAATAATGATCAACGCAATCACTACACTGATTTTTGCCCAAGAGAGCCAGTATTCTGTTTCTGCAAACAAACGTACAGAGAAAAGATTAATGGCTGTTGTTAAAAGGGCCAAAATCAAAACAAAGACCCACGCCGGAATATTGGGAAACCAAAGCTGCAAAAAGCTGGCAGCTGCTACCGCTTCGGCAATGATATTGATCATCCACATCGACCAGTAAAGCCAATCGATAAAATCAGCCGTATGCACCCCCAGATAAGGTTGGACCAACCCAGAAAGACCATGTTGCTTTTGATCTTCTAGAACCAGCTTTCCAAGTCCTGTCATCACCATAAATAAAATAAGACCACAAAAAATAAAGGCGAGTAATACCGAAGGACCGGCCAAGTCGATCGCTTCTCCGCTTCCTTTGAAGAGGCCAGCACCAATTGCTCCGCCAAGAGCCAACATAGTAATGTGGCGAGTTTTCATTTGTCTTTTTAATTGATTTTCTTCGTTCATAAGATCCTCCTTGTTTCTCCGATAGGCATAAATGAAATCAATCAAAAAAATCATCATTTCTTATAACTGGTTTCAAAAAAATAACGGAGCTAAGCTCCTTGCCCAGATCATACACAGTTAAATAACCTATTGCAACTAAAAATTGAAAAAATAATCTATTTTTTCTGAAAATTCTACCATATTTTAATCTTTTTCAGTTCCTTCAAAGAAACGTTCTTATTCTATCAAAAGGGTGACAATCCGTTAACAAACAAAACACGTTTTTCCACTTCAATAAAAGCAGAAAAACGTGTTTCAACGGCTAGAAAGTAGCTGGCTTTTTGGCCAAATTAGCCAAAGCAGCTTTACAGCGTTTCAATCAAATCCAGTGGATGCTCAATGAAAAAGTCCGGCCTAGCGGCTAATAAGGCTTCTTTCGTATGGCTTCCCCAAGCAACAGCAACAGTGCCTACACCGGCTGCCTGCCCCATCTCGATATCAAAGGTCGCATCACCAATCATCCTCACCTCATCTTTTTGCAACCCATGATTTTTCAAAATTATGGTTATCCCTTCAGGATGCGGCTTATAATGCGTCACTTTATCCGATCCGATCGTCTCTGTAAAAAAAGCAGCAATGCCTAATCCCTTCAGATTTCGATTCAATATATCGGTTTTCTTACTGGAAACCACAAAACATTTGATGCCTTGCTCTTTAAGAATTGCCAGTAATTCAGGGATGCCATCGAACACCTTAAGCGACTTTTCTTCAAAAAATTGATAATGGCTTCGAAAAATAGTGAGAAGTTCCATTAATTTCTCTTCGGATAACTGCCTGTTCGCCATCTCTAGAAATGATTTTTCAATAGGAATCCCCATGTAGTATTCGATCGTTTTTTCATCAGGAATCATTAGACCTATGTCACTAAATGCTTTTTGCGTCGCCAATATCCCACATTCTCTAGAGTCACCTAGTGTCCCATCAAAGTCAAAAATCAATCCCTTAGTTCTCATTCCATCCTCCCCCTTCATGATCAAAAAGTTTTATTCATCGTATCCTATTCTTTAATAGAAAACAATCATTGATTTTTTCCTCGTCAGAAGCTATTGATCACCACAAGCAGATCCTAGCGCTACGTATCGCTCATATCTTTTAAAAAAAAGAGGAAATGGACTCTTTTTTCAAAAAAACAAAAATAACTGTTGACCTTAGAACGACTCTAACCTTTATGCTAAGGGTGTAAAGAATATGGAGGGAAAAAAATGAAACATTGGCATAATTTAGAAATCGACGCAGTACAATCAGAAACCAGTACCGAACTTATCACTTCGGAAACGCGTACAAGTTATCAGGAAAAGTATGGAAAAAACTTACTTACTGAATCAGAAAAAACACCAGAATGGAAAAAATTCTTTTCTTATTTCCATGATGCTCTGATGTATGTCTTGATCGGTGCTGCTGTTTTGAAATTTATTACAGGTAGTTTTGTTGAAGGAGCAATCGTTTTATTAGTCGTTATCCTCAATGCCATGATTGGTTATTATCAAGAACGAAAAGCTGACGAATCGCTATCAAGCATCACAAAGCTTCTCAGTTCAAAAGCAACTATCGAATCGATAGAGGGAAGACTGTCTATTGATGCAGAAGAGCTAGTTCCTGGCGACCGTGTCTATTTGGCACCAGGTGATATTATCCCTGCTGATCTGCGAATCGAATCAGTCAATGAATTGAAGATCGATGAGTCGATTTTGACAGGGGAGCCTGATGCAGTCGTGAAGACCGTCACTCGCTTAGATGAGCAGACAGCTTTAGCCGATCGAACCAATATGGCTTACTCTGGAACGCAAGTCCAATCAGGTACAGGGAAAGGCATCGTCGTCGCAATTGGTTCCGAGACTGAGATTGGCAAAATCAACCAATCTCTTTCATCGATCGAAGTCAAAGAAACGCCTTTATTGAAAAAGGTCAATGAAATGAATCATTCAATCTTTAAAGGTATTGGACTATTCATTCTTTTACTTGGACTGATCAGTTATTTCGTTTACGGGATGAGCATGATGTATATCGTCTCTGTGATCATTGCGCTGATCGTTTCCTCTATCCCAGAAGGATTGCCATCAATCTTGACGATTATTCTATCTTCTGGGGTAAAAAATATGTCTCAGCAAAATGCGATCGTGAAAGGATTGCCTACGGTAGAAACCCTTGGATCAATGACAGTGATTTGTTCGGATAAGACTGGTACTTTAACAAAAAACGACATGACGTTAACTACTTTGTTTACAAACAATCAGGTAACTGATGTGTTGAAGACAAACCAGGAAGATTACCCGGAGAATGAACTGCTCGCAGAGATCATGCAAAATTGTCAAGAAACGCAAAGCTTTGAGGATGTTCATTGTCCAGTTACAGGAAATGCCACAGAGTTAGCCTTGTTAAAGTGGACGAATCGGATCGGTGCCCAACGAATAGAAAGTGTAGAGACGTTGCCCTTTGATTCAAAATACAAATATATGGCTACAAGTCATAGAATAAATGGCAAGAAACGTATTTTTGTCAAAGGCGCACCGGATGTCATTATGACCAAAGTTTCCGCAGCTCATATCGATGGAACTATGCAAAAATTTGATCGCCTGCAGTGGGAACAAGTCAACTCATCTTTTGCTTCTGAAGGTCAGCGAGTGATCGCTTTTGCCTACAAAGATGTAGCAAACGATACCCTATTAACCCATGACGAAATAAATGATCTAGTTATGACCGGATTAGCAGGTATTATTGATCCGCCGAAAGAATCCGCGATCGAGGCTGTCGCAGACTGTAAAAAAGCGGGTGTCAGAGTAGTAATGATTACCGGAGACCACCCTACAACAGCCAAAGCGATCGCCCAGCAACTAGGAATCAATCATGCTGATCGGGCAATTACTGGTACTGAATTGGATCGTTTGTCAGCAGAAGAATGGCAAACCGTTGTGAAAAACACCAATATTTTTGCCCGGACTACACCAGAACACAAACTTCAAATCGTGACTTTCCTGCAAGAACAAGGTGAGATCGTAGGAATGACGGGCGATGGCGTAAATGATGCACCCGCACTTAGAAAAGCCGATGTCGGCATTGCTATGGGGATCAAAGGGAGCGACGTAAGCAAACAAGCGGCAGACATGATTCTGATCGATGATAATTTTGCGACGATTGCCAAAGCTATTAGAGAAGGTCGCAGAATTTTTGACAATCTAAAAAAGACGATCCTCTTCTATTTACCAACTTGTTTGGCGCAAGGTCTATTGCTGATCGTCTCCATGCTGGGAAACATGCCTTTGCCATTGACCACTGTTCAAATTCTCTGGCTTAATCTTGTCGCATCCATCACACTTTCTTATGCGCTAGGCTTTGAACCCGCGCACAAAATGATCATGAACCGTGCACCTCGAGACATGAATGAGAAAATCATTTCCAAATATACGTTGTTTCGAATCCTATACGTGGGTATCCTATTGACCTTTTTTGGCTTCCTTACCATGAATTTATTTAGTGATGAAGCGACAAGACAGACCGTCCTCATCAATGCGATCGTTTTTGGTCAAGCATTTTACATGCTCAATTGTCGTGAGATCACTAGCTTTGCCTTCAGTAATAAAATCAAGCAAAATAAAGCCCTGATCTATTCGTTGTCAGTGATGGCTCTATTACAATTAGCGATGGTTTATTTCCCGCCGCTGCAGAGAATCGTCCAAACAACTTCATTAAGCTTGAACAATATGCTGATAAGCATTCTTCCTGCTTTACTACTATTTCTATTAGTAGAGTCGGAAAAGCACATTACACGTGTGATTCTGAATGAAAGTTTTTCTGAACAGTTCAATTCATTCGAATAATAAGCAATAGCAAACTTTCCTCAGATAAATGCGCCTTTTACTAGTCTTGATACTATTGAACGTATCACTAGTTCAATAGTATTTAGACATTTAGGGAAGAAACGACGATTACGTTCGAAGGATGAGTAAAAAGTGGGACTGTGCCATAAGTCATCATCCAACAAGCTAAACCGAATAATAGTCTGTTGCTAGGCTTGATTCCTCTGACTTTTGCGACGAGGAGTCCCTGCACCGCAGGAGCAATAATCATTAATGTTCGGATAGTGTTGCTTGTAGGAGACTTATGGCACAGTCCCGTCTTCTTTATTTTGTTACAAACTCTTGTTGCAAAGCTTTTAATAAATACTTTTTCTGATCAGCTCACCGTTTTTCCACTGCATCTCAACGGTCTGATTCCCTTTGATTTTCAGCCCTTTGACAAAACCATCTTTCAATTCGGCTGGTAAGGACGGCAACCATTTAACATGTCCGTTGCGATCTTGGATAAACAGATTGGCGATCCCAGCAGCCACGCCAAAGTTACCGTCAATCTGGAATGGAGGATGTTTGCTCCAAAGATTACTATACGAAGCTTCTAAAATAGCATGCTGAATATGTTGATAGGCTTGCTGTGAATCTCCTAGGATAGCAAATAAATTGATTAACCAAGCATTACTCCATCCGGTATGTCCGCCACCATTTTTTAATCGCAGAGAAATTGACTTTCTCACTGCATTTAAAAGCTCCTCTGTTCTATAAAGTTCACCAGGGTATGCGCCATAAAGATGGGAAACGTGGCGATGTCCAGGTTCCACTTCTTCAAATTCTTCTTGCCATTCTAAAATTTGACCTTTTGACCCAATTTTTACAGTTGCTAAATAGGGCTGGATTCGCTTCATTCTATCCAACAAATCATCATGAATATTTAGTGATTCACAAGTTAACCGGAAGAAATCAAAATTTTCATTGATCAAGCAGATATCCATTGCAGTTGATAGCTGCAATGAACATTTGTTGCCAGCAGCATCGAAAAACAGGTTCTCTGGTGACGTCGAGGGACAGCTGTGATATATTCCGTCACTTTCTATTAATGTATTGACTAAGAACATAACAGACTTTCGCAATACTGGATAGACCACCTCTTTCAGGTATGTCCTATCTCCCGTGTACTCATAGTGCCGGTATAAATCACTGGCTAGCCAAGCCCCGCCCATTTGCCACATCGCCCAAGAAGCATCTCCTCTACCAGTCTGAGATCGATAAGGAGTCCCCACTGGATTGGTTGTAAACCAGCGATCAGTATTATGATGACACACAGATCCTGCTACACCATAATGAAGGAAGGCGGTCTTTTCTCCTGCGCTAGAGAGTTGTTCAATAAAGTTACTATAAGGTACAAAGCATTCGTGTAAATTACAAGTATCCGCTAACCAGTAATTCATCTCTAAATTGATATTTGTTGTGAAATTACATGACCAAGGCGCTCGCAGCTGCCAACTCCAGATCCCTTGTAAATTACTCGGCAAACTCCCAGGACGAGAAGAACTGATCAATAAGTAGCGTCCATATTGAAAATATAAAGCGATTAGGCCAGGATCTAACTGCCCTTCTTTTACCCTTGCAATACGTTCATTCAGCGGCAACTGGACTTGGTCGCCCAAATACATCTCTACTCGATTGAACAGTTCTTGATAGTCTTTCCTGTGACGCTTTTTAGCTTCTACAAAGCTTGGAACTTTTCCTGCCCCTTTTCTTCTAAAAAGAAATGATACGTTTCGGGCATTTTCAATGATAAGTCGATCGTTGTTAAAAACAAGATTTCCATCCGTTTGCTCAATGATTAATTCATAAATATGTGTTTCCCCGCGAGTCCCTTGTACAAAATCCCATTCATTGCTTATATAGTTTGGATTGACATGTTCCGGACATTGAACCTGTATTTCAACACAGCTTTCATTAGCATGGTAAACAACTTTTGAGTGTAACTGTGACTCATAAGCAATACTAATGGATTCAGCTTCCGGAGCAATAAATCTTCCCCACAAGGCTTGGTCAGGATAACTAGCAAAATACTCGCGCTGATAGACACCTCTCATTCCTTGGTATGTTATTTCTACTTTACTTCTGCTTAAATCAAGACAACGGCGATACTGATCAATCGCTCCTTGTTGGTCTGGTTGTGTAATAATCAGATTTCCCAAAGGCAAGTAGCTCTCGGTGTAATTCCCTAAAAAAGACTCTTCCACTTGTTGCCCCGCTTCTAGATAACGGCCTTCCAAAATAGCTTGTTGGATTTCTGATAAATAATTCGCAGCTTCTGGTCGATTTTTGTCATATTCGTATCCCGACCAAAGTGATTCGTCATTCAAGCCAATTTTTTCAGGAAAACTTCCAAAGATCATTCCCCCTAGACTACCATTCCCAATAGGCAACGTTTCCTCCCATTCCTGCGCTGGGTTTGTAAAGAAAAAATTCATTTTGAGGACCTCCATCATAAAAAAGTCCTATGGCTGTTCTTGAAAAAGTATTGTTCCTTGATTAATCAGTCATAGTCTTGTGATCTCTTTCGCTCAACCTAATTCTAGTCATATTCCAAGAAAGCGGCTTTGTGCTGATTGTAACGCTTCCTCCATCAATCACTACCCGCTCCTTCGAATCACAAGGGACAACTAACTCTTGATTTGGTCCATTAACTGCTTTTGTATCGTAATCAGCCATTTCAGTAGCCTCAATGACACACGCCAATCTCAAATCAGAGTCAACCGTGAATGTAATTTCTTCACAACTATGCTTGTTAACAGAGAAAATAACTAGTTCATCTTTTTCTTCGTTTAAAATAGCAATACTGTCAAGATAGGGTACATTCTTGATTTTGTTGGTATCATAAGTTACTACATCAACTGTTGTAGTTAATGCTTTGCCATGTCCATACAATGAAGCTTGTTGATACGGATAGAAGATGGTCTGCTTCCAAGCTGTCCCATTTTTCTCAGTCATAATCGGTGCGATCACGTTCACCAATTGCGCTAGACAAGCAATCTTCACTCGGTCAGAATTCTTTAATAATGTAATGAGCATGCTGCCAACAAGTAAAGCATCTTCAAAATTGTAGATGTCTTCCAAAATGTGAGGTGCTACCGTCCATGGCTTTTGCGCCGCAGTTTCTTCATTGGAATGGTACCAGACATTCCATTCATCAAAGGACAACATCATGGTCTTGTCACTTCGTTTTTTTGCTTTCATCGTGTCGCAAATGGCGATTACTGACTTGATAAAACGGTCCATATCTTCTGACTTGGCCAAAAATTCAGCAAGGTTGTCAGTTTTATTGTCATAATATTGATGCAGTGATAAGTAATCGACATATTCGTATGTGTGCTCAAGTACCGTTAATTCCCAATCCACGAATGTCGGGCGAGAGCTGTTGGAACTGCCGCACACCACTAGTTCAATTGAATCATCTACCCATTTCATCGCTTTGGCAGTTTCTTCTGCTAAACGACCATATTCTTCTGCTGTCTTATGCCCAATTTGCCAATCTCCATCCATCTCATTGCCTAAGCACCAGGTTTTAATTGCGAAGGGTTTTTCGTCTCCATTTTGCTTTCGAAGATCAGACCAATAGGTGCCTCCTTCAAAATTGCAATACTCAACTAGATGACGCGCTGCATCGATACCCCGCGTTCCCAAATTAACGGCCATATTCACTTCAGTATCGCATTCTTTAGCCCAACGCATATACTCATGTAAACCTACTTCATTCGTTTCAATACTTTGCCACGCTAAGTCGAGTCGTTTAGGTCGCTTTTCTCTTGGCCCAATGCCGTCCTCCCAACGATAGCCAGACAAAAAATTTCCTCCAGGATAGCGAACAATTGGTACTGCCAATTCTTTGACAAGTTTTAAAACATCTTGCCGAAAGCCATTTTCGTCACTCGTTTCATGATCTGGTTGATAAATACCTTCATAGACTGCTCTTCCCATGTGTTCAATAAATGAACCATAAATTCGGCGATCGATTCTCGAAATTTGTTGTGTTTGTGAAATACGTGCCCTAGCCTTCACTTGATCACACTCCTTTTATTCTTATCTCAAATTGATAATGATAATCCTGTAAATGTAGTTGGTATTTGTCTAGTACATCCGGACCACAGCTTCTGGAACCAATCCCGTGCTGTTGATAATCGATGTACAAATAATAGCGGTCTGCTTTTTTTAGTTCATGAATATGTTGTGCGGAATCAATAGCCGCAGCAGAATAAGAATGTACACTAAAATTAAAGAAATGGTTTCCTTGGAACTTGAGTGCTAATTGATCGTCCGACTTGAATGTCGCCCACTTCGTCTGGCAATGATTGCCACTTTCTTGTGGATATAAATATTGGAAACTCAGTTCATCTGTTGCTTGAGAAAACACATCAAAGTAACTGCCATTTTCATTATCTGCATAGGTTTCTTTAGGTCCCTTTCCAGACCAGCAAGTTTTCGTAAATCGTTTATGCAGCTGCCAAACAAGTCCGATACGAGGAACTGTCAGCGGATAATGGTTTTTAGGCTCCCCAGATATTTCATAGGTGACTCGTCCATCCTTGAAAAAAGTGATATTCGTTGTTTGCTCAATATGCCAAAACTTTCCTGCTGGCCCGATTGCTTCCTTTAAAGATAGTTTCAATTTATCAGAATCATTGGCGACAATGCTGCAGCTCATTAAATTTGTCATCATGCGATCGACACCATATTCCCGCCATATTTCACTAGAAATAAAATCATTGTTTGTTGTCGGTCGCCAAAAAATACTTTCTGGAGAGGCTAGATAAATGTCTTGATGCTCGTTCATGAACTGCCATTTACCAGTAGTTTTATCTACTCTCAAATAATTTTTCCCATTTCGGAGCAGCAACATTTTTGCATCATCCTGAATTTCATTAAATAGGAGTATATCAGGTTCTTGCCCTGGTAGAGAGTCTCCTTCGATTGGCATAGATGCGACAATACGAGCTAATTTGCCACGAAGCGTCTTTTGCTCATCGAAAATCTGCACTTTTAGCAAATTGGCCTTTTTTGTGTGCAACAGTTCGCTAGGTAATATCACTTCGACGTCTTTTTCGTGGGGTAAATGAACTGTCACGATCTTTCTTACCAACACTTCTTGATCTCGCTTTATTTCAAAACAACACTTCATATCTAACAAGTCTTTGAATTGATTGCGATTGCGTAGGATTATTTTTCCGACTTCATACGAGGAAAAATCAATGGCGATTGGTTCTTGTTGTCGTTGAATATCGAAATAACTGGGTGATGGTTGTAAATCAGGGGTCATTAACCCATCCAAAACAAAATTGTAGTCATTAGGAATATCACCAAAATCGCCGCCGTATAAATAGGTCGGTTGCCCTTCCCGCTTTGCTTTGATTCCTTGATCTTTCCATTCCCATAAAAAGCCACCTTGTAATTGCGGTTCTTTATAAAACATTTCCCAGTATTCTTTCAACGAACCGGGGCCATTTCCCATCGCATGTCCATATTCACAAAGGATGTATGGTTTGATAACTTGCGGATTGTCTGCGACCTCTTGTAATTCTTGAATCGTCGCATACATTCTAGAATTAAAATCGGCTTGCTGAACATCTTTAAAGTAGCGCCCATCTGTTTCTGAAATACAATCACGGGACTCTCCTTCATGATGAATCAATCGAGTAGGATCTTTTTCGCGGCACCAACGAATCATTGCTTCGTGGTTTGTTCCGTTTCCAGACTCATTTCCTACCGACCAGATAATGATTGAAGGATAATTTTTGTCTCGCTCGACCATTTGTTTCATGCGATCAAGATAAGCTTCCTCCCAATCTTGATTGCTGCTCAAATAATTTTTATCTCCGGTACTGCCTATTCCATGACACTCTAAGTCCGCCTCATCCATCACGTATAATCCGTAGCGATCACACAATTGATAAAATTCAGGACTATGAGGATAGTGAGCTGCTCGAATGGCATTAAAATGCGCTTCTTTCATCAACTGGATCTCTTTTTCTAAGAAACCTTTTGGCAGAGCTCGCCCCTTCGTCTCATGAAACTCATGGTGATTGATTCCTTTAAATAGAATTGGCTTGCCATTAATACAAATTTTGTTTTCCAAAAGAGCCACTTCTCTGAAGCCGATTTCCTGACAAATTTCCTCTTCTGAAGTGACAAAGCGCAACCGATACAATTCTGGTGTTTCAGCAGTCCATTTTTGAGGTGAAACGACTGGAAAAGAAAAATGATGGTTTTCTTTATCTATCACAATCTTTTTTTGAAAGACAAGTGATTCTTTTTCTAAAAAAATTTCGCAATCGAGCTGATTACCATGAATGTTCGGAAAATCAATAGTCAAAATACCATTCTCATAGTTGCTGTCAAATGATGTTTGAATGTGGAAATCCCAGATACATTCTTGGGGGCGATGCAGCAAAGCTACATCACGAAAGATGCCGCTCAACCACCACATATCTTGATCTTCAATATATGAACTATCGGACCATTGAAAAACTTCAACGACAAGTTGATTTTCTCCCTTTTCGATAGAAGCGGTTACATCGAATTCAGCTGGATTGCGGCTGCCCTTACTAAATCCTATATATTTACCATTAAGATACAACGCAAAGCAATTATCCACTCCTTCAAACCTAAGAAATTGCCGCATTTTTTGAGAGTCACAAATAAAATCATATCGATAAACCCCTACCGGAATCTCAGAGAACGTAAAGGGCGGATTGATTGGAAATGGATATTGTATATTCGTATAGTGCGGTTGTCCATACCCTTCCATTTGCCAATTACTTGGTACAGAAATCAGGTGACTATTTTGCCAAAAATCATCAGCAAAAAACCGCTCCCTTTCAACATCTAGATGAGACGGAAAATATCGAAATCGCCAAAATCCATTCAATGACAAAACTCGCGAAGAATTGTCATGATCATCCATTGGAGCATAGGGGAGATAATAACTTCGCGGGCTTTGTCTATTTTCATGAATGCGCTGGGGATCTGACAAGTAGTTTGTCTTAAACATTCGTTTTTCTCGCTTTCATTCATAATTAGTCTTTCATACCAGTTGTTGCACCAGAATCTAAGATATAACGTTGGAACACGATAAACACGAGAACTAAGGGAATAATTGAAAGCACTGAAGCAGCAATCAACACGGTCCAGTTGACATTTTCTGCCCCCACCAAACTCCTAATAGCTACCTGAAAAGTGTATTTTTTGGGGTCGTTCAAAACAATCAAGGGCCAGATGTAGTCATTCCAACGCCATTGGAATGAAAAGATGCTCAGCGTCATAATGATTGGTTTGGCAATAGGTAACATGATTTTCATAAATATTTCCCCATCCGAGGCTCCATCGATGCGTGCGGATTCGATTAAGTCGTCTGGAATAGAGACGAAGAAGGTTCTGAACATGAAAATTCCTGTAGCAGTGTTGATTGAAGGAATAATGATCCCGGCTAAACTATCATACAAACCTAATTCTCGAATCACTGTAAACACTGGATTCATGATTACTTCGGTAGGTAACATCGTTGTTGCAATAATGCAGACAAAAAAGAATTTCAACCACTTCATATCATATTTTGCAAATGCAAAGCCACACGTTGCACTGGCAATAACTGTCAATATCGTGGTAATAACGGACGACTTCAAAGTATTTGTAAAGTATCTTACGAAATCTAGACTGGACCATGCATCGAGATAATTCTGCATGGTGGCATGCTCCGGCAAGACACTTAATGGATAGGAAAATAATTCTGACCCTGGTTTAAAAGAGCTGAGTATAAACCAAACTAGTGGGAACAAATACAGCATTGCCACAAGAACTAAGGCAGCTGTGAGAATGGTTGTGCTCGTTTTATCGTGAAGCTTTGATGCGTCATTCATTTTTACCACCTCCAATTTTCATTTGAACGAGTCCGAGAACTAATAAGATTGCAAATAATACCATGGAGGCTGCACTGGCATACCCAACTTTCATCTTGTCAAAGCCAGTTGTATAAATGTATTGCACAATGAACATATTTGCTGTACCTGGTCCGCCATTTGTCAAGGATTGAACCAAAGCAAATTCTTTCATAGCACCGATACTAGCTAATAGGATCACCATAAAGCTAGTCGGCTTCAATGAAGGTAGCGTAATGTACAAAAACTTCTGGAAGGATGAGGCACCATCAATATCGGCTGCCTCATAATATGACCTAGGTATGTTTTTGAGAGCAGACATAAATTGCAACATGTTAAATGCTGTCCCACCCCAAAGCGCTGCCAACAGAATTACCGAAAATGCTGCGCTTGCATTGGAAAACCAGGGAACAGATTCGCCGCCTAAATTCCCAATGATATAGTTCACAAAGCCAAAATTTTCTCCAAACAACCATTTCCAAATAACCCCAGCAACAATACCCGAAATTGTCCAAGGCAAGAAGAAAACAATTTTCCCTAAGAGCTTTCCCTTTGTGTGCTTGCTGTTCAGCAAAATGGCAATTCCTAAAGAAACAGCGTAAATCAGCGGCACCAAGCAAATTGCATAAGTAAAGGTTCGGAATAAAGATCGGTAAAAACTCGCATCTTGAAATAAAGCAATATAATTTTCGAAACCAAGAAAGTTAGCAGTCCCAAATCCTTTGTAGTCCGTTAAAGAGTAATAAAAGCCCAAAATTGCTGGTACGAGAAAAAAAGTAATGAACAGGACAATATTGACTCCCGTAAAAATCAAAGGCCATTTATTTTTTTTAAGTTTCTTCATGCTCTGCCCCCCTCTTTCGTTTTTAAAACTGGTATGACTTGATACGATGCAAGATGTTCAATCTCCTGCCAAACTAATGCGCCAAATTGAGGATCATAAAAAGAGTCATCGGTCATTTTAGATTTTTTAACCGATTTCATAAAAGTCTCAAAAGTCGAAAACTCATTCCTGCTCCCGCACTTCACAAGTACGGTATGATTGATTCCTTTAGAAACGATGTCTCTACCACGAGTATCCCCGATCTGCTGCATTTCATAACCTTGCGAGAAGTAAACGCCAAGGTAGCTTTGATCTTTTTTGATAAACAGCCAATTAGAATCATTGATATCCACCCGCTCTAAATTCCAATAGGGCACATACATGTGGATAAACGGTACATATGCTTTGGATAAATCGTATTTCATATGCAGAATATTTTTAAATTGTTTAATACAAGGCATCCGGCCATTTCCAGCCCAATAGCTAGGCCGATTTTCACCACTATGCATAAACTCACCTGGGTTGTTTATCCAAAGCTGTGTCCCATCACTGCCTAACGAAAGATTCATCATATGTTGTTGATGGCCCTTTTGAAAACAGTGATACTCGATTCCACTAGCAATTGAATATTCTCGACATTTATAGAGATACGTCTGCACTCGATTGATCCCCTGAAGATAAGTTGCTGTCAATTCCTCATTTGGCTGTAAATCAATCAAAGACATGCATTCTTTTGGTGGAACATAATCAGATAGGCAAAAAAGTGTCGATGCTCGTAAGGCGTAATTAAAGTTCCCTCGGTCCCAAGCAATTGCCAAAATATTGCTTATTTCTCCCAAACGCATGGCTTTCAAATCGTGCTCATATGTTCTGCCAAATGTGGAGGAAAGAGTTCCTCCATGAGAATTTACAGCCATGATCGTGAATGTGAAATCCAATGCTTTTTTCGCTGCATCTTTTATCTCTTCATCTGGCGCATTCGTATAAAGGCTGAAAAAACCTATTAGATCGATAGGCAGATACGTAGTAGAATTCCATTCAGAAAACCCATAGTGTTCAAATTGATCAAACCACTGTAACAAGCGCTGTTTTCCTAATTCATATTGTTGACTTCCTTGTCTTCCACTCGTGACAAACGTTTCCTCTGGAAGCAAGCATCCAGCAAAATATTGGCAAGCATGAAACAATAAGGAGTGATTTTCACTAAAGTACCACATGACATCGTTTCCAGGCTCATCAATCCAATAGCGAAAATGTATCGCCAACTCTCGGAGTTTTACCCTTAGTTTCTCTGGCAACTGCCCTTTTTTTCCTAGCCAAAAACCTAGTAACGGTGCGAACATAAAATCTGCGCAATCTCCCCGTTCCTTTATCATACGAAAAGCCGGCTGAAGTTTTTTCCAGCACTCTTCTGATAATTTCCCGGTTAAGTGAATTTCTGCTAACGCACTATTCATATCCGGAATGGCAAGGTTTGAAAAGATTGTCAAAGCTGTCGCTTTTCTCACTTCTAAAGTTCCACCTAAGTTGCGCTTTAACTTTTCTTCGTTATAAACTGTAAAAACAAGTTTTTTAAACAGATAGGTTTGGTCTGGAAGTAACACGCCCACAAACAGATGCGTTAGCCCTGAGGTAGGGATATCTTCCACATTCCCTAAAGAAATGCGTTGATTATTTAAAGGTAGAAACTGACTTTCTCGTCGGAAATCTGTAATATTTCCCCCAATTTCTTCTGTAAAGGTGACCTCTTCATAAGTAACAAAGACTTTCTCGAAATAATCGTAGTCCGAACAAATACGTACTTCTCCTTTAGAATAAAAATCTTTCTCAAAATAAAGTCCATTCAAGAACTCCTCTGCCCGTTGAAGAACAGTTTCGTCATACGATAAAGGCAAGACTACTTGAAAGTGATGATTCGACAAGACATTTAATTCAACAAAAAAATTTACATCTCGCTCGGCTAGATCATCCATGTAAACAATGAGTTCATTATCGCCTTGTTCTAGCGGGAGAACTACAGTGGTTTTCGTGCCATGGTTTCGCGTATAGGGCCGAAAATCAGTAAGCAATTTCCCATTCATCCAAAGAATAGCTCTTCCGCAGGTAACCAACGAACATTCCACCGCTTGTTTCTCTTGACAACGAAGCTGTGCCCGCAAGTATGTACTTACTTTATGCGGAGTTGCTTGAAAAGTAGAAAAATCTACCCTCGGATTTTCAAAACCATCATATATCTCTGAAAAATCTTGCTTTCCAGGATACGGCACCTCAGAAAGCGTTTGTAAGAAATTTGCTCGAATGGGATATTCGACTTCTTGATACCCTTCCGTCATATTTACAGGAGCATCAATACAACTAGCTTTGCTTTCAACTTTTTCCTTTTGGAGCATGCTGCGTTGCCAACAATTGATCGAACTGCCTTGTTTTACTGAATAGATATAATCGCTCATTCTTCTCCCACTTTCAAAATAGAATGGATGTGGACCGGATGAGTACCAGTCCACATCATTTCCTACTTTACTTCTTCGTGTACCCCTCGTCGTAGTCTTTTTCGATATTCTCAATCATTTGATCAAAGCTGATTTCATCATTCAACACTTGAATCATTGAGTCCTTGTATGCCCCAGTTAGTCCAGTGTATCCAGCCATTGTCATCGCCACTTGATCTGCAGTTTGTTTAGAAGAAATTGGTTGGGCCGCCGCTTCAATTTCTTGATTGTAAATATCGTAAGCCGCTTGTGCATCTGCGTAATTCACTTTTATTCCTTCTTCTGCTGGAAGATAACCAGCTAATTCACATAACTCAGTATAATTTTCTGGTGTGTACAACCACTCCATAAATTTCTGTCCGCCCTCACTATTCTTGCTGTTTTCAAAACCAACCATAAAATTACCGCCCATATTGGTAGCACGAGTTGCTTCATACGGCATGTAAATGGCTTGCCAATTGAAATCTTTAATGTTCGTGGTGAAATCTTTGATTTGCCAACTTCCTGACATATATGCTGGAATCATTCCACTCTTAAACATTGAAGAAGCATCTTCTCCAGAAGTCCAGACCGTTTTTGGAATTGTTCCATCATTATTTAGGTCAATGAACTTTTGTAACGCAGCTTTTGTCGCATCATCAGTTTCATAAGTACCGGTTTTATCATTCAGAACAAAATCCTGCCCACCAAATTGGTACGTGAACGCTCTCAATCGATGATCAGAAGGGTCCATTACAAACCCATATTTGGCATCTGTTTTTTCTTGGATCGTGTCCACAGCTTCTAAAAATTCATCCCATGTCCAAACTTCTCCTTCATTCTGCGGATAAGAAACCCCTGCTTGATCAAAAAGATCTGTATTGATGAACATTCCTACCGCAGTAATATCTGTTGGTAAGGCGCGAACCTTGTCGTCTTCGTCTTTAATCGTCATTGAATCTAGCGTTTTGCCTTTTTTAGCAATATCTGTCAAATCAACTAAATAGTCTCCCCAATCTGGTAAAACCCCTGCAACCCGTGCAACATCGGGGGCATCATCTGACTGTACAGCTTTAGAAATTTTCGTCTCCATATCTGCATAAGGTACGTCTGTTACTTCTACTTTGATACCAGTCTCTTCTTCATAACGTTTTGCCATCTTACTATAGGCACCGCCTTCTGATGCATCTCCCGATACAAACAATCTTACAGTGTCGGAAGAAGCTGAGTCAGAATTGCCGCATGCCGACAAGCCCATTAATAAACCCACACATAAACCAGCCTTTAAAATCTTGTTTTTCATCAATATTTCCTCCTAATGATCTATTTAAAATGACTTAAACCCAAAATTGCTGAAAAAAACAGTAATACTCCAATTATCGTGTGTATCATCTCTATCTTGGTCTTTTTTTCCTTTAATAATAGAATCCCGCCCATAATAGATACAAAGATGCACAACTGAGAAATGGTATAGCTTAAACCTACGCCTAACTGTGTTGCGATATAAAATAAGGAGATATTTGCAATTGTCCAAAATATACCTGTCAGTACATTACGAGAAATTCTTGACAACTCTTGCTTTTCTTGGTCGAATTTCGCAATCACGCAAGAGGAAAGAAACATCGCAAAAGCTTGAGGTAGAAAGATTTGTAGCCCTTTCACGTGAAAAAGTGACGTCGTGACCACATAGCCCATCAGACAAAGTGATGACGTACAAATCATGAGAATGGTTTGTAGTGATATTGATTCTTGCTGCTTATTCTGATTCTGATTCATTGTAACAAGGTAGATTGCAACTAAAATAACCAGCAGCAACAGCAGGGTAATAAGAACCTGTTTCAGATTCTGCCATTCACGGAGAAGGATGCCAGAAGCGAGTGACGTAAACAGCAATTGTGTCCCGTTTGATAATGGCATCACTTTTGACACTGCCCCAGTCGCAAGGGCTTGAAATTGGAGATATTGACCACCCGCCCAAAATGATCCCGAAATCAATGCTGCAATAGTCCCCGTCAATGTGTATTCAACACCCATTAGAAAACTGAGAATGATAGAAATGCCAAATGCCGTAAAGGTTGTGCCCAATAATTGTTCCACAGGTGTTCCTCCAGCTTTTTTGGAAACAATCGGCATCAATCCCCATCCCAAAGCTGGCAAACTATAGATAAGTAAGCTCATGTGATTGCCTTTTCTTTCAAAGATTCTGCGATGGTTAAGGCAAGCAACGTCATTGCTTGTCCATACACCATTGGCATTTGGACAATTCCTTTATAGTCCTCAGCATTGCAGGAAATCGGAGTACCTGCAGACACTCCAAATACCGTACCATCTTCTGCTATTTTAGCTGTTAAAGATGAGATTAAATCGTTGATTACCTCTTGAGAAAGCTGAATAGTAAGGAAATCACTCTTTACCCCTAAGAGAATGCCAGCAATGATTCCGGCTGATCCGGAAGTTTCCGTATAGGAAGTCGGATCCGTTAAAATTGTATGCCATAAGCCATCCTTACTTCGGATTTCCAACAAAGATTTCACTTGATTGTTGTAGAGATTCAATAGGTACCTTTCTGACGACTTAGCTAAATAACCGTTCATTATTTCCAAAAACAGCGGGATACCAACCGTGATCCAGCTATTTCCTCGACACCAAAAATTGCCTCCGTAATTTGATTGTTCTTCAAAATTCCACCCATGATAAAATAAACCACTCTTACGATTTAAGAGGTACTTACAGTGAAGAAGCATTTGTTCGATTGCATCCTCACGCCAGATTTGATTATCGTATTTCACGCCCATTTTCCCCATAAAAAGAACTGTCATAAAAAGAGTATCTGCCCAGATTTGGTTCCGATTTTCTTTTACTGTGAATTTATCTATTCCAGATGTAATATGCTGCAGTCCATTTTCATCTGTTCTAGGAAATTCTTTTTCGATCCACTTCATCCATTCTAGAGCAAGGGTTTCATACTCCGGATAGTCAACAAGTGTTAGTAAAGGACAAATCGTATTCACATTTTTAGTTGGAAGACCTTTATTGATCTCTTCAGTGGCCCATTGTTTGATATATTCATCATTTATAGGTCCCTCCAAATGCAACCCATAAATTCCGACGCCTTGAGGCCAGTCCCATTGCTCCATACCAAAGTCTCTAGCAAAGAATCCTTTACTTTCTGATAATTGATTATTACTGTCTCTAAAATCTTCCTGATTTAACGGTAAGCTATCAAAATGCTTAAGCCGTTCTCTTACAAGTGAGATTTTATTATTTGCTACTACCATTCTTAACTCCTCTTGGCTCTTAAGTTTTTTAATTGGTATTGTTTTGGTGACTCGGCTTGTATCTCTTTAAATTTTTTAATATAGCTAGATTCATCACGGTACCCGATTTTTTCCGAAACTTGTTTCACAGAATATCCTTGTTCTAACAATTCTCGTGATTTCATGATTCGGATATAGATTAAATATTGATTTGGTGTCATACCAAGTGCATTTTTAAATGCGCGAATAATCGTTGATTTACTGATAAAAAAACGTTCACTTAATTCATCCAGAGTCATTTCATTCATATATTCCTCTTTAAGAAAAGAAACAATCTCAGAAATTGTTTGATAATGCTCATAAGATATTGGTTTATGTAATTTCTCATCAGAGTAAACGATTTTATTCAATAGAATAAGTAACTCCGTCAACTTCAATTTTAGATGCAAAAGTTCAAACGGCTCTTTTCGCTCTTGGTCACATCGAATCATTTCTTCATAAAGATCAGTGACTTTAAGACTTTGATCTGAAGTCAACTCAATACAGTCAACCTTCTGTTGCTTGGAAAATATTTCCAAGAGAAAAGGAAAATTTGTTGTAAATTCTTCAATAAAACTGGGCTTGAACAAAATAAAATAGCGTTCATACAATTTGCTGCGATCAATGGAAACTCGATGGAGCTCTTCTGAACTAAACAGAGCAACCGTACCAGCATCTGCATCAAATTTTCGCTCATCAATCTGATAAGTCGTGCTATTCGTTAATGTAAAATGAATTTCAAACCCATCATGAAAATGCGGTTTATCCATAAAATGAATCCTATCTATTTTGTGCATTACCACTAGATCATTTTCAATTAATACCTTATCAACGTTTTCGGTATCTAATCTCATGCTCTCACCTCACTGACAAGATGATTGTAACCGATTTCTAAAGTTATTTGTATGCGTTTCCATTCAATTAATCGGGCAATATCGTCAGAACAGATGAAATTCAGCACGATTTAATTGATTGCTAAAATAATTTATCACCAAAATTACTTAAACTAGAGAACCAAATGGAAGAGAAAATAAACTGACAGAGTCCAGTTCATTTTAGAGAAATAGCATTAAAAGGTGTCTATAATCATAAAAAAGAGTGCCCAGAAAATATTTTCTGGGCACGGGTAAAATCATTTATTGTCAGCAGAAGTCAATGTCTGCATCAGTTCAAAAAAGTGACTGGCATTTCCTGTACTAAAATAGTTATACCATGCTTCTAACGTCTCTTTCTTGAACACATGTAAGCTCTCTATGATTTGCTTCGTCCAAAGTAACGCTCCCGTTGATCCTGCAGTGATTAGACGATTATCCGATACAGATCGCTGATCTACGTATAGTTCTTGGCCATTGTATCCCAGGCAAAACATTTCAAGAAATTCAAGACTGTTACTCGTATGTGAGCGATCATTCAATAAGCCAACCTTTCCCAAGGCTACCGTGGCGCCGCAAATCGCTCCAACAGTTCCACCCAGCAAAAGCAACTCTCTCGCTGCATCAAGGACAGCGTGATGTCTTGAATCACTCCAATTATCCGCACCAGGTAACAATAGGATAGATTCTTGGTTTAAATCCATTTCCTCCACTAAACAATCAGGAGTTATTTTCATTCCTCCCATAGTGTGAATAGGTTGTTTCGAATGACCAACTGTTTTTATCCTTAATAGAGGCGCATCCGCTTTAAAAAAGCGTTTTGAATGTAGCTCTGCTGTCACATATCCTATTTCCCAATCTGCTAGAGTATCTAGTACGTAAAGATAAATTGTTTTCATAATTTCCCTCCATTAATCGTTCTTTCTGCTATCATTATACCTATCAATTGTTGACAACTTTATGGCAACAATACCAAAATAATTTACTAGGAGTTTCTAAATGAAAGTGAGTAGATTGGTCAGTATTATAATCCTTCTAATGGATAAAAAAAGAGTGAGCGCGAAGGAACTAGCCGAAATGTTTGAAGTGTCACCCCGTACGATTTACCGCGATATAGAGGCAATCAGTATAGCTGGGATTCCAGTCCATTCTACTTCTGGCGTGGGCGGAGGATTTGAGATTATGGAAAAATATAAAATGGATAAAAATACTTTTACAGAAGAAGACTTGATTACGATTTTAGTAGGCATCTCCAGTATTCCAAGTGTTATGAAAAGTAATGATTTTGTAAATACACAGACCAAAATCAGAAGTCTGATCCCGCCAGAGAGAATAGAATCAGCTCACGTACAAGCAAAGCAAATGCATATCGACTTTAGTCAATGGTTGGGCGATCGAAATTTAGAAACATATCTTACTATTATCAAGGGGGCTTTACAAAAAAATCATTTACTCACATTTGATTACATTAACCACAAGGGCAACAGGACCAAAAGACAAGTCGAACCTTATCAGCTGGTTTTAAAAAATAGTCAATGGTACTTTCAAGGATACTGCTATGAAAGAAAGGATTTTCGATTATTCAAAGTAGCTCGCCTTTCGAATTTAAAAATGGATGAGAGCAGTTTTGTTCCAAAATCTCCTCCAGCGCTACCTTTGCTTACTCCAGAAATCTTAAATAAACGACAGATATCGATCAAACTAAGAATTCATGCGTCTATCATGGAACGATTACTCGATTATTGCGACTATAACCAATTTGTAAGAGAGGATGAGACCCATTATATCGTCACATTCCCCTTTGTAGAAAATGACTATTACTACGGGATTATTTTAAGCTTAGGGGACAAATGCGAATGTCTAGAACCTTTACATGTTCGCACAGAATTAAAAAGGAAAATCGCCAGTTTAACCCAACTATATGACAAATAGCTTCAGATAAGCGAGTAAGTTCATTTAATGAAACCTTGCTTATACGAACGAAAGTTTTCACTATGAAAAAGAGTGTCCAGAATGACGATCTACTGGACACTCCTCTTTATTCTTCTAATGATAAATGTAAAATAGAATAACGCTTTAAGTTTGGTTTGAGCACTGGCTTCTCCTCAAAAAATGAGAAGGTGACATACTTCCATTTATCCGGATTATAAATGGTAAGTTTACCCAATGAATTGTCATAATCATTCGATTTTAGTCCAACTTCTTTTAATGAAGGCTGCTCGTGAATATCATAACATTCTTCGATTACATACTTACTTTCTGAGAAGGAACGGTCTAAGCGGATTTCTGAGGTAACACCTATCTCAATGTTTTTCCAGCCGAAAGAAGCAATAATATTGTCAAAAAATCCGCCAAAAATAAATTGTGTCATACCGTCTGTTGCTTTCCAAACATACAAAGGGCAATAACTATTTTCTAAATCACCGCTACTTTTCTCAGTAATCAGGTAAGCCTTAAACAGCAAATCTTTAAAGCCATCTGTCTTGTGCCCATTATCCTTTACTCTTTTTCTTATCTTTTCCATGTCGTAATCAGCAGGAAAAACTATTTTATATTGCATCGCTTGCATATTCGCTCTCTCCTTTCGTTATCAAAAAAAGTATACTTGACATCCCCCATCGCGCATAATATAGAATCATGATATGCTTATCACAAAAAATGATAAGTAAGAGGTTAGTCTGATGAATTTTAATGATTTGATGATTTTTAAAGCGATTTATGAAGAAGGAACGCTTAACAAAGCTGCTAAAAGATTGGGCTATGCTCAATCGAATATCACTGCACGTCTTCAAACAATAGAAGATGAATGTAATACGCATTTATTCATACGGAACCATAATGGCGTAACTCCGACTGCCAATGGGGAAGAATTTTATCTTTTCTCGCTTACTACTTTGTCAAAATTTGAGAACGTTAAAAAAAATTTTTTTGAACAGCAGCCAAAATTACTCACATCAGAATTGCTACTAAAATATTTAGTCAATGAATGCCAAGAAATCTCAATTGAATCGATAAAAATAAGATGCAAACGGACCGAAATGATTCTTTCAGAAATTTGCCGCGAGCCTTATGATTTCGTCATAACATTTCAAGAAATAAATAGGACAGAGTATACTTTAACAGAAACCAAGCAATTACTTGTGAATTTTTTATGCGGTGACCGAAATAAGACAAATGTACCACTATTGATCAATAGTGACTTGGATTGTCCTTTAAGACAACTAACATTAGAAATAGTAAAAGAAACGGAGCGATTGGTTGAAATAGATTCATTAGAAACTATTTTAGACCTCGTTTCAAAAGGCCAAGCAATGGCTTTGCTGCCAACTTATTTAGAAAAAGAAGGCTTTCTACCTATAGATAATAATCTATTCGCAATCAATTATTATTGTTATAAGCATATCTGATAACTTCTGACTATCACTTTTCAGCTTAATGAATGAATCAATCTAGAATCAACGAACCATCTACTACTCAAAAATATGCATCTAAATCACTTTTTATGTCTTTGCTGCTTTATTAGGGAAGTTTCCCGTTATCGTCATTCTGAACACCTGAACTGAAAAAAGAAAACTCTTTTGCTGTTAACCTTCGTTGCTCTCCCGATAAAATCGAAGTCTGACACGGCTTCGATGTCTTGTTAATCATCAGTTCCTGCGAAAACCATCGACAAAATCGTCATAGCCTTACCTTCTTCTTTAACAAGAAACAGCATACGAGATTCTCCTTGATCAACCTATCTACGGTTGATCAAGGAGGATCTCGATTTTACTGACATATTCTGTTGGTTGATTTGTCTCATGAAAGTCGATCAAATAAAATTCATAGTAGTCACCAATCGTTGCAAGTTGGTGTTGCTTTAAATAATCGTTTAATTGACGAAGCGCTGCTCCACGATTCTTATAGGTCCCTGTATAGTAAATAGAGGCATAATTACCAGCTGGCAGAACAAATGCTTTCTGATCAGAAAGATCACTGGTTAAACAATAAAAAACTTGATGTTTAAACGTCTCACCATGGGGGGTTAAGACGGTGCCGAAAACATTTTGATTGTTGGCATGTAATTCTTTTTCAAACTGTTTATGCAATCGCTTGAGCTCAAAATACAAATCTTTTCCTAATGTATTTTTTTCCTGGCTCAAAACAATATAGCGATCTTTGTGGTAGAGCCTTTCGATTTCATGATTTTGCTTGGTTTCCGCATACTCGAGTAAATCGATTCTCTCTTGCAACAACGCTTGTTTTTGCTTCAATTCCTTGATCCGCTCATCCAATTGTTCACGCTCAAAATTTAAGATTTCTTTGGTTAAAACCTTGTTCTTGGTATCTAAATACGTCTTTATTTCCTCTAAAGATACATCAAAAAAACGCAAATCTCTTATCGTGTTCAACCGTTGAATTTCTTCATAGGAATAATCACGATAGCCATTCTCAGAATACTTTGGTGACAGTAAGCCGATTTTTTCATAATACCTAAGTGTATGGGGCGTGATATCATAATTTTCACTGATTTCTTTTATTTTCATCTTGGTACCTTCCACCTAAACGATTTAGAATAAGTTTTAACCCCTTATAAGATGCATCTGATAGGATTCAAAACAAACACCTAACTTTCCCCCAGAAGCTTTGGGCAGTCTGATTATCCCATAATCTTAAGTCAAAAGAAATAGCTTCGTTCCAGTCCTCCTAAAATCATTCAGTCGCTAAAAAATCATCTACTCAACGAACTTATTCAGATACGAGCGACTGTTCATAAAATTCAGCCTCACTACCTAAAAATTTTGCAACAACAGCAGGGTCTTTTTTGAGCTCTGAAATGATCATAGGGTCGTCAGCAAGTACAATCACTCCCAGCTTTCCGTCGCGAATTGATTCGTAAGGAATAAACTCACTATAGTTTTGTTCAATCGAAAAAGAGTTGGTAGATTGGATGTCCTCACTTCCTGTGACAGATAGAGCAGCTTCAAATTGGCGGTCTTTCTCAGCAAAAGATAGCTCTAATTTTTGGCTATCGCTCGTACTAAAAAATGGGGTACTTAAAGATTGAGTCGAATCTTTGGTCTTTAAATTGGTGGAGAAAACAAAGACACGCTCACCGGCTTTTTGGTGAATGGTATACTTGTTGACAGTCTTTCTTTCAACTTCTGGAACTGCCTCAAACTCTGCAAGTGTTCTTGATTCATCAATCTCAGCATTTGAACTTGTTTCGCGAGTTGTATGACAACTCCCAACGATGGTGACACTTAACAAAGACAGTATCCCTACTAGGAACTTTGACATCTTTTCTTCCCCCTATCACTGAATGATCTATTAAAAACAGTATAAATGAAATCGCTTTAAAATGATAGTTAATTACTATATAAGCAAATTAAAACAGCAAAAAACTATCCGAAGGCTCTTTTTTGAGTCTTCAGATAGTTTTTCAGATGTATTATTACTGAAACAGACGCATCGAACAAATGAATGATCATTGTTCCAGTGTACTCTTCCTCACTAGTATTCCCCACAACACGAGTAACGCTAATCCGAGAAAGATGAATGGCTCTCCAACACTTCCTGTTTTAGGAAGCTTTCCTAGTTTCGAACCATCTCCCACAATGATTTTCCGCCCATTATCTGGATCGGGTTCATCTTTCGGGTCATCAATCGGGTAGTTCTCTTCTCCGATGCGTCCACGAACAGTTAATTGATAAGAGGGTTGTTTCTGGACATTGGTCCAGGAATTCTGTGCTTCCGCCGCTAAAACCGTCTTCGAAACAAAACTTCCCAGCAAGATAATCATAGGCAGCAGATAGAAACTCTTCCATAATCGTTTCATTGGATTGCTCCCTTCTGTAACAAGAGAACGATTCGAACAGCCATTATACGTCTGCAGCGAAACGCAAAACTAAAGTAAAGCTTGGATTTAATTCAGATGAAGCATCGGTTGGGCTGGCGGTACCAGCAAATGAGAATGTATCAAAAGTGACTACTCCGTCTTTCCCGTCTAAAGTGAATAGCTCTGTCTCTGAAACAGATGACACACCATTTTCAAATAGTTCAATCCCATTGATTTCTAATCGATCGACTACGTCCATATCATACACGTCATTTACGGTCGACACATACGTCTTTACACCAACTGCAGAATTATTGGTGACTGTATAAGTTGGGGAAATGATTTCCGTATGATTTGAATCTTCGGTTGTCCAAAATAATGCAGTTGTAGGAATAGTAACATTGATCCAACGATTGGGATCGTGAGGATCCGGACCGGGTACCGTATTGTCAAATTCTCCGATGATTCCGTTCACAGTGATGTCTCCAGAATTGGCTCCTGTACGTCCATCGACTACTTGCTCCGCAAATGCCGGTATACTACTTGCTAAAATCCCAACGATTGTTGCTGTACTTAGTAAAGCTGTTGCTTTTTTCATTTTATATTCCTCACTTTTTGTTTGATTTTAGTTCTTAACGATAATCGTTAATTCAGCTTCAGTGACTCCTTGTTTTTCTTTCGTTTCAGGGTCGTAGATATTGATTGTTGCTTTTGCTTGGTATTCTCCCTTAGCTAATGGTGTGATCAAATTGACGTTTTCCACAAACTGATTGGGATAAATTGCTCCTGATGAATAGACTAGTTCTCCATTTGATAAGGTTATGTCGACCGCAATTGGATAAACGTTGGTCCCAGGATTTACAATCTCGATTGAGCCAGAACTGTTTCCATCTTCAAATACGGCTTCTGGGTTGATCTGCAACGTAAAGTAATTGGCATCCGCAATTTCCTGCGCACGTTCTGAGAGACGTTGATCCGTGGCATCGCCGGCTTCTGGCAGCAGATCGGCACTGATAATTGGTACTGGATCTTTCTGAAAATAGAAATATGCTCCCAGTCCACAGATGATTAAAGCGAACAATAATAGCCACAATAATCCTCGCTTTTTGTGTGCCCTTTCATGGGTTTGCTCCATAGGTCCCACCTCCTTATCTATGTCTTGTCTTCAGCAGCTGTCGTTAAATGTTCGAAAGTTTCTCATGGAACAAAACGCAGAATAATCTGATATTTCGGAGCAAGCGACTCTTCATAATACCCGCCTTGCTGCATCTGGTCATCTGTGATCCAACGCGGGTAAGGACCATAGTAATGACCTGACAATTTAACAGGAACATGGCTTCTTTGAGATAGACGGACAAAATGTTGTTCTGCCATTCTTTCAGAAAGCTGGACCTCGGCTTCTTCCGTCTTGATGCTCAGTCGTAAGAGCGGAATCGGAATCCCCGATTCTGAGGCTTGATCCTGATGTATTGGTGTTACATAATCAAGTGGACTCTCGCCCTCAGCCAATAATGTAATTCCTGCATCATCAGTGATAGCAAGTTGTGTGACATACGTATCAACCGGGATCCTTGATTGATTCTGAATCTCATAGTCCGCGCTTTCAAAACTGCGATTACTTTCGGCATCATCATAGAGTGATTCAAAAATCATTTTGGTAGGAATCGTAACCTTTAAGTGTCCCAATTTAGAAGACACATCAATGCCAATCCAAAATTGATACGCCTTGTTTCCTACTTCCAATCGTGCATAGTAGGTCCCATCTATAGTGGTATCGAGGGTGAGATCCGTCTCGATCACTCGAATTTCCGAAGAGAGATCCGCTTCAGTCAAGAGGTTCTTAGCTGACGCCCGGCTTTCTCGTAAAATCATCTGATGTAATTCATCATTTGATGCTAAATCATTAATGGCCAAACGATCCAATGTGATATTGTTGGCTCGATACTCGATACCTTTGATAACCTCTAGATCAATTGTTATATCTTCCAATGTGTTAACCGAAGGTTTCGAGAGAAAAAGTATTACTTTTGTAGCTGTTTCCAAACGTTCGTTTTCAGCTAAAATGATTTTAAAAGAACGGATCTGTTGCTGAGGGTCTTGATAGTCCCCCCATTCGATTCGAGGTGAGTCTTTCTCGATAACCACTGTGCTTCCATCTGTATTCTGATAAGTAATCGAAAGTACATCCACTGATTCGGTCATATAGCCGATAATTGAGTCAGATTGATCACTGACAGGATGTAGCCCTGCAGAAAGTTCTTTCAGGGTATTCGGTTCCCAGATGTAAGTTCCGGGATGGCTACCATTATAATTGTTCATAAATTCAGCAGATGAAGAAAATGCAATGGGCTGAGAACTATCAATGGAATCATACAGAATCCAACGACCGGTATATTCATTATTGACTGGGATATTTGGTAAACTAGTTGATTGACTAAAGACGGATCTTTCTCCTAAGGTAAGAGACTTTAATCCTGACATACCTCCGAACAAGTTTGTCATAGTTACAGGAATCGCATCTGTTGTCCAATCGCTTAAATCCAATTCAGTAATAGCAACCGCGTTTTGAAAAGTACCAGTCATATTCTGAACTTTAGTAGTATTCCAATCTTTTACACTTACTGTCCTTATACTAGCATTTTGAAACATCCAACTTATATCTTCCAAGCTTCTAGTATTCCAATTATTCAGATCCAAATGGATGATCCCGCTTCTTGCAAACATCATACTCATTGTCGTAGCCAGTTGAGTATTCCAATTGCCTATTGAAAGTTCTTCTAAAGAAGTTGTCCCCGCAAACATCCTTGACATATTGGTTACCTTGGACGTATCAAAATTTTCTATGGCCAATTCTTTAAGTGAACTCGTGCCATTAAACATGGCCGTCATTTCAATTACCGAGGATGTATCCCATTGATTCAAGTCAAGACTTTCCAAGGAGCTTGCATTCCCAAACATCCAGTTCATATGAGTAACTGAAGACGTATCAAATTTATTCGCACCTTCGATTGCCCTTAAATTTGATGCCCCCATAAATAATTGTCCTGAATTTGCTGGTAGGACAACCGTTTCTTTAACAACAATAAATTCAGTAGCCATTGATGGAAGTTTCCAAGGTGCTGCATCCACAAGCCCAGCAACCCCTCCATAAAGCGTAATTGTTTTTGAAACTTCATCGTAGTCCCATGGAACAGTTCCCCAGAGAGAAAGCTGACGCTGATAAACGAACACAACTGTCTGTCCCGTATCCGAGAACGTTCCTGATACATTATCGGGTACCGTAATTAATTCCCAGCCTTCGATTGTTTTAGCTTCTGCGGTATAAGTGTCTCCGTAATAACCAGTCAATGTCGCACTCTCCGCAACGTCATTTCCAGATTCATCAACATATTTCACAAGAACTTCTCCGGCTGGAATTCGCTTATAAGTAAAAACGACGGTCTGGTCAACTCCAGTAAACGTACCAGCCGCATTTTGAGGAGTTGTCATTAGTTCCCAGCCCGATATATTCTTGGCTTCTGCGATATAAGATTCTCCTTGGTAGCCATTCAGAAGCACGGTATTCGCAATCTCATTTCCAGATTCATCGACATGCCTAACTGTCACTATTCCTCCAGGAATCCGTTCATATATTGCTTGAATGACTGCTTCACCAGCTCCTTGTACCGTGATCAAGGAAGATTCTGCATAAACATCATTGACAGAAACCCCAATGCTGCTACTAATCTCCCACTTGACAAACCGCCAATTAACATTGGGTCTTGCCATTATACCTGGGATCGATCCCGTAGGTGTTGGACTCACAAATTGTTGAGGATTTCCTCCTTCTGGCGGATTAGCAATTAACTGGACTAAGGGATTATTTCGCTCTAGAGGATGATTCATTACTTGTTCTGATTCTTGCCTATTTGATTCGACGGTATTATTGGATTGAGAGATCTCCTCTGCATAAACCATATCTATGGGAATATGCGATAAAAGAATGGAGAAGACAACTAGAAATTTAATCAGTTGATCCATTTTTTTTACTTTTTCCATCATTCCCTCCTTTTGTATAAACTAGCGAATTTAACCATGCGTTTCCTACTCTACATAAGCAATAACTGCGTTTTTAAACTCGTTTAACATTCGAGCGTTTGTTATTGTCTATTTTTTAGACACATTCCTCCTTCCACCTTTTAAAATCAAAAATCTTCGTTTTTAATAAGCAAATAAAAAAACGGACAAATGACTTTGTATAAAGACAAAAATCCTTTGTCTCTAGACAGCGCAGATGAAGTGTGTCACCCATAAGTAAGCGTCTCAAAAACGAAGGCTTTTGAGACAAAAGATTGAGAAATTCAAATTTCTCGAGATTAATCATAACACCTCAAAAAAAATAAAACCCACCAATATTTTCTTTACCTAGTGAAAAAATTGACGTGATGTTCCCCTTCTTCAGCAGAAAACATTTTCTTCCTCAGGGGATTACATAACAAACGAACCGATATATTTAAAAACAGCAATGTGACAGGGATTGTTTTTTTAGAATGTTTTATTTCCGTAAATAGCAAAAAAAACTTAACGACCGCCATTTTTTTCTTGTCCTTACTCAACGCCCTGCTCTCTTCTAGACAAACAAATTCAGCAATTATTGTTTTGGTTTATCTGCTATCTTCAAAGAAAAAAACTGAGTGGGGAAAAATAGGATGTTTGAAAACGAATTTTCATTTAGTCAGACAAAATAATTCGTTATTTTACGTTATATACTTCATGTACAAAAAAAGGTATTCTTTCACTAAGAAAAATTTTCAACTGGAGGAATATAGATGTCAGGAATGGTTTATGGTTATGCGCGAGTCTCTACAAGACAGCAAGATCTTTCACGTCAATTGGATTTACTTGAGAAATATAACTGCCATAAAATTTATACAGAAAAGATTAGTGGTACGCAGGCCAATCGGCCAGAGTTGATCAAATTAAAAAAGCGCGTGAAGCAACAGGATCAAATCATCATCGAAAGCTTTTCCCGTCTTGGCCGCAGTACCAAAGACTTAATTGATTTGGTATATTTTTTTGAACAAAAAGGTGTGAAAGTAATCAGTATCAAAGAAAATTTTGATACTCAGACACCGCAGGGGAAATTGATGATGACCGTTTTCCAAGCATTTAGTCAGTTTGAACGTGATATTATTGTCGAACGTACCAAAGAAGGGCTGATTTCTGCACGGGCAAGAGGAAACATTGGTGGTAGACCCAAGGTAGATCCTCAGTTAATCCAAAAAGCTCTCCTTTTGTATCAAGAGCAGGGCTATTCAGTAGCAGAAGTTTGTCAAAAGACCGGTGTCAAGAAAGCAACGTTTTATCGTTATTTAAAACAATCAGCATTGCAAGGCTGATCACTTGGCTTTCCTTCGCTAACCCAGCAAACCACATCAAAAAACGACCATTGTTTTACGATGAAAGCAAGCTCATCACGAGTAATACAATGGTCGTTTTTCTAATTTTAACACAGCAAATTTTCTAGTGTTTAATCAAATATTCTCTGGTTCTTCTTGTTTCTGATAATATTTTTTTTCGAAATCAGTCCATGATCGGCTAAATTGATGATTCGAAAAGGCACTCTTTAAGCCGGAGCTTTGTTTGAAACGAAAGACTTCTTCTGCCTCCATTCCCAATTCTTTGGCAATCCGATCATCTGCCCATCCGCTTGCTACTAATTGTTGAACGATTTTGCTCATCTTCTCGATACCATGAGTGCCTCGAGCTCGATTATGTCTAACAGTGGAAGCCATACGGTGTTCCAATGGCTTATCGATAACAGTCACTGGCACTTCTTTTAGGTTCAACCGTTCTTTGGCCACTTGATAGCGGTGAAAGCCGTCAATCAGTAAGTATCCTTCTTTTTCGTTGTCAAAATAACAGACTAATGGTTGTGTGAAGCCGTCTTCCCGAATCGACAACTCCAAAAGTTCCAACTCGGGTTCCGCTACTTTATTGGGATTGTAGTGATTGGCGTGAATTTGAATCAATGGAACCATTTTTACAGCTAGCACAGGAAAAGCAATTTTTTCCATTAAACAGAACACTCCCTTTTGAGAAAATAATAGTTCTTCGTTTGGCGAAAAACGGTGAACCCTTTTGTCTGGAACAACGCCACTTCGTTAGGGTGATTCGTTGTGACTGTGATTTCTTGATCCGGATGTTTTTTTCGGATGTCATGCAGCATTTTTCTTAACAAAAGAGTTTTTCTGCCTGAAGCAGGCTCTTTTTCATAGAATTCGCCAATCTCGATGCGAGCTGTTTTTTTTTCATAGTAAGAGAAGCCCATCACCTGATTCAGCGAATCCACGATCACATACCAATGGCAATCCCCAGAATTAACGAGATAGGGAAATTGCTTTTGGTAGATTCGCTCAGCAAAGAAAGGCCCCATCAATTGATAGAAATGTCCTTTCTTATATGGTGGAAAAAAGACGATCAGTTGTTCTTTCAACTACTCCACATCCTTTCAGCAAATAACTGATTACGGCTGATTCTTGGTCAATTGTTCATAGGTCTTTCCTAACTTCTTCAATTGGTATTTTGGCAGGTGCTCGATGCCTAATGCCGCACCAAATTCCACAGCTAACGCATAGAGTTCAGACTCGTCTTTCTTGGTCAATGCGTATTGTCTGGTACTCAAAGAAAAATCATTTTTTTCCAATGCTTTCGCGATCCCCTTCCAGTCATGCCAAAGTACTTCATTCTTCAACCATTCTTTGCGTTTGGTTTCATCGGGAATCGCCTCTACATGAACACCGTACTTGTCCCGATAGTGAGCGATCAGAATCGATATTTTACGGTAGTAATGGTCTTGCAGATTTTTGGAATATAGCCCAATCGATTCCAGCAAAAAGACAGCGTACTCCTGCCAAGTCATGTGGGCAGGTTTTTGAGTATTGTAATGAGCCAACAAGGAAGTCCGTGCATACAAGCGGCCAAAATTTGCGCCCGAGACGCGGTTGACGACTTTCTCCCAAGTATCCGGTTCGACTAACGCATATTGAGAAAGTCCTTTTCGTTGTTGCAGGCCATATGGCTGACAAATCCGCATTTGCGTGATAGAGACCCCCTGCGTATAAAGCTTGTCATAAAAAGCATTCATCTCCCAATCAAAATGGGCATACGCTCCCCAGACATCCTCTGTCTTCCAGTCATATAATGGATAAAAGTTGACGATCGTTCCTTGATTGGTTTGATGTTTGATCCAGCAATGACCTTGATAATTGAAGTTTCGATTTAAAATGGCCCGGTAGCGATGCAAGCTTTCTTGTGTTCGAATGCCGATGCCACAAGCAACCGGCTCCCCTTTGTGATAGTTCGCATACCAAAAGGCAAAATTTCTCAGGAATTTATCTGGATTTAAATTTGCACTTTGGTACAGTTCCATCATTGATTCATCGAGATCTGCCAGCGAAATCGCATCCCTGGGCATTTCTTGGACCCACTTATCTCGTTCGGCTTCATCCCACATTTTCCACTGAGGTTGAAAAATACTAGTCGTGTTATCTTCATAAAATGGCAAGCAGAAATGATAGACCTGTTGAACGCTTTTCAGCTGTTTGATCAATTCCATAAAGTTCCGAGTTGAGCGATAATTGGCTTCGATGTCTAAAATCAACAAGTCAAATTTTTTTCCACTTTTTTGGGCAATTTGGTCAGCTAATTGGACCATTGCTCCGCTGTCTTTCCCACCGCTAAAAGAGAAATAAACATGAGAAAAGGTATTGAATATATACGTCAGACGTTCCT
This sequence comes from Enterococcus sp. M190262, assembly GCF_005843965.1. Taxonomy (NCBI): domain Bacteria; kingdom Bacillati; phylum Bacillota; class Bacilli; order Lactobacillales; family Enterococcaceae; genus Enterococcus; species Enterococcus sp. M190262. The sequence goes on from NZ_CP040461.1 coordinate 333,301, forward strand.
CAGCAGCTGCCAACACATTGATATCGCAATATTTCTTCATAAACCCCGCTTCTTTTACTTATTTTTGATTGAATTTGTGCATGTATTCACTTTCATTATAAAGTGAATTGGGGTTGCTTACAAGCCTACCTCTTAATTGCAGAATCCTTCTTAACGAAATAAACATCCAAATATTTCCACTCTTTCTTTCGATTAGGAAAAAAAATTTGTCTGTCTAACCCTGACATTGCTTGAGCTGGATCATCAATTAAGCGGATTGGGAAAATCCAATGGTTATCAAAACGTAAAAATCCCACTGGACTAGTTGCTAGTCTAGTGGGACTTTCCTTACTCCAATGGAAAATCATCGTTCGTTTTTATTGTTTCGTCACTTTCTCCAGTTGAGTGGTTTTTTTTCCACAAGATGTACACAACGATGACAGCAACCATTAAGATACCGCAATTCAACCATTTGGCATCATTTAATACGTGTAAATCTGGAGATGACAATGGATCGTTTCCCGATAGCTGTAACAAGATATTCAGCGGGCGATCAAAGAGAGTTGTCATAATCAGTAGAAAAGCCATCATGACGAATTGATGCGTGACACTCCCCTTATTTTGAGTGGTAAATTTGGCGATCATTCGCTGATCAACAGGTAAAGAAGGTTCCTGCGCATACCGTTGATTCAACCAGCTGCTGGTCAAAGATTGCCAAAAGCTTAATAAAAACAAACCAAGAACAAAACTTTGTGGAAAAAGAAGCACAAACAATGAAAGAGCCAAACCACCAAGCAGAACTGGAACTGTATTTGGAGAAATACCTTGCAGAATACGTTTGCCTAAGATCATGGACAAAATCATTCCTCCAAGATAAGGCAAATACAAATAGCGAGTCAACGCCTCTGTCCCATGTAGACTTCCTAGATAAAGCGCTCCAAATAAGAAAACAAAATTCCCTAACATGCCATTTAAAAAAGTTAGCACGTTGAGCCATGAGGGCAGCTTCCAATGCTTCTTCGCTCGTCCCAGATAAAATACGGCACCTAAGAAGAGGAAAAAGAAACCATAAATCGCCCAATCAAGCAATTGGATATTTGCCAATAAACGTGCATTCCGCAGCAAAAAGAGTAACAAGAAAAAGATTAGAAAAAGAAGCAATTCTTTAAAGGCGATCACTTTTGAATTCATTTGCTTAAAGTCGATGCTATATCTAGGATAGTGGGTAACTGTATGGTAAGCCATGACGTAAAACATCGTATACAAGCCAAATGCGGCTATCAGCTTCGTTGTGCCTGACCATTCCATCACCACTAACAACAAAATCAGTAAGAACAATGCAAAAGGCACTTTTTTACGAGTCATATTGATAAATCCCAAGTTCTTTTCATGAAGATTGACCGTGCGATTCGTTGGAACTAGCCAAGAGGCACTCAGCCCTAGCAGACTACCGGATAAATAGAAAAATGGAAAATAATAAACACCTAGAACTCCAGCAAAGGCTCCAACACCACCCATCAGCAAAGCACCAATCAGCAGTGTATAACTGTCTAATCCCAAACGTATACTGCGGATGAGAAAAATTCCTGTCATCCGTAATGTATAAAATAAAGTAAACGGCAGAATCGTTAACCAACTCTTGCCATCATTCAATCCTAGGAATAACAAATACGGAATCACGATTACCGTATTACTTAAAAGAAATGGGGTCGTTTGTGCAAACGTCACGAGCCATTTCTTGATTCGTTGAACCATCAGGAACCTCCTTATTTCTCTCTACCAATCACTCATCTGTGGTACGATCTATTGACATGTACAAGTGATCGTTTCTCATTTATTATACCTTTTCTATATAAAGACCGCACGGCTTTCCATAAAAAAAGAAGCTAAGAGTCGAAGGCGTTATTCCTTTATCGCTCGTTTAGAATGTCGTTTTTATCACTTACATCTTTTCTTCCATTGAATTCAATCATTCGCTATGCTACACTAGCGTTACTTTTGTTTGGCTGACGAACCGCTGCCCCAACCATGTTCGTTTGGACCAACTCGTTGCGAGTATTCGTGTTTTCGGATGCTCTTTTTGTCGCGTTTTTTGCCAAAAAAGAAAGTGAGTGAATCCAAATGATCCAAGTGCAACACCTCAACAAAAGCTTCAAAGTCGCGAAACGCCAAAGTGGTTTTCGTAATGCTACCAAAGCGCTCTTTCATCGAGAGGTTTCAACGATCCCCGCTTTACAAGATATCAGCTTTACGATTCAAGAAGGAGAAATGGTCGGATACATCGGTCCGAACGGTGCCGGGAAAAGTACCACCATCAAAATCATGTGCGGTGTTTTGACACCTGATGACGGAACGTGCTTGATCAACGGGCGCGTTCCATGGAAAGAACGGATCGATCATGTCCGAGACATTGGCGTTGTCTTTGGTCAACGCAGTCAGCTCTGGTGGGATGTCCCAGTCATCGACAGTTTCGAGCTGATTCGTGATATTTATCGGGTCGATCCGCAAGTCTATCGGCAAAATCTGGAAGAGCTAGTCACTTTGCTCGATCTAAGCGAAACGTTGAAAACCCCCGCCCGTTCCTTGAGTCTAGGGCAACGTATGCGCTGCGAGATTGCCGCTTCGTTGCTCCATGATCCCAAGATTTTGTTTCTAGATGAACCGACGATTGGCCTTGATGCGGTGTCTAAGATCGCGGTGCGCCAATTCATCAAAAAGCGTAATCAGGAAAAGGGAACGACTGTCATCCTAACGACCCATGACATGCAGGACATTGAAGCATTGACAGAACGCATTTTACTGATTGGTAAAGGGCAAATTTTATTAGATGGTCAATTGCCAGAGCTGAAGCAACGCTTCTCTGACGCCAAAACATTGCAGATCGATTATCTAGGAACCGCGCCGACACTTCCAGCAGGCGCCACTGTGACCCAAGCAGAAATCGGGCGATTGGAACTAACGATTGATCCAAATCAGCTGACCGTGCCGCAAGCCATCACACAGCTTAGCCAGCAAGTGGAGATCACTGATCTGTCTGTTTCCAGTATCACAGCAGAAGAAATGGTTGCTAAGTTGTATAAGGAGTACCATATATGAACAAGTATCAGGCACTTTTTCGCATCCGTTTTACAAATAGTCTGCAATATCGATCGGCAGCATTCGCTGGAATGGTGACACAATTCGTTTGGGGCATGTTGGAGATTTTCGCTTTCCGCGCCTTTTATCAGACCGATCCAGCTGCTTTTCCAATGACCTTTCAGCAAACCGTTTCTTATGTCTGGATGCAGCAAGCTTTCTTAGCATTGTTCATGTTATGGTTTTTTGAAAATGAGATTTTTGATGCCATAACATCAGGAACGATCGCTTACGAGTTGGCTCGTCCAATGGATCTCTATGACCGCTGGTTTTGCCAATCGGCAGCGAATCGCTGTGCAAAAGCGTTGCTGCGCTGCCTGCCTATTTTTGCTATCGCCTTTTTGCTGCCAGTGCCCTATCGTTTGGTCTTACCAGAAAATCTGATGAGCATACTGCTATTTATGCTGTCGCTGGTTTTAAGTTTAGGCGTCGTAGTGGCTGTGTCCATGTTGATTTATATTTCGACATTCTATACCCTTTCTTCTCTCGGGGTGCGAGTTGTGATGGGGGCAATCGGTGAATTTCTCGCTGGTGCCATTATTCCGTTGCCATTTTTCCCACAGCCTTTTCGACAAATCGCTGAATTACTGCCTTTTGCCGCGATGCAAAATGTGCCTTTGCGGATTTATAGCGGGGATTTGGTTGGAAATGCGTTATGGCTGACGCTGGGAATGCAGCTTTTTTGGTTGGTGGTATTGGTAGCTGGTGGCAAGTTTTGGATGGCTCGTGCGTTAAAACGAGTGATCGTACAGGGGGGTTGAAGATGTCTCTTTACTGGAAATATTTTAGTATCCATTTGAAAAGTCAAATGCAATATAAGGTTTCGTTCTTCTTGACGGCATTAGGCCAATTCCTTGGTTCCTTTACCGCTTTTCTAGGAATTTTGTTTATGTTTTCCCGGTTCCATCAAGTGGATGGCTTCTCATTTGAGGAAGTGCTGCTGTGCTTTGCGACAATCCTTTTTTCTTTTTCATTAGCGGAATGTTTTGCTCGCGGGTTCGACCTATTTCCGCAAATGATCGCCAATGGTGAATTTGATCGCGTATTGGTCCGGCCCCGACCGCTAGTCTTTCAAGTACTGGCTGCTAAAATGGAATTCACTCGCATTGGTCGGCTCCTGCAAGCATTGCTCTTGTTTTGCTATGTACTGCCAACAAGCGGCATTGATTGGCAGCCAATCAAAGTGCTGACTCTGACTTTGATGATTCTCTGTGGTGCCGTCTTATTCTTTTTTCTCTTTTTGATTTATGCCGCCATTTCTTTTTTCACCCTTCAGGGATTGGAATTCATGAACATCTTTACGGACGGCGCCCGCGAATTTGGCCGCTATCCATTTAGCATCTACGGCAAACATGTCTTGCGAATCTTGACCTATGTCATTCCAATGGCTTGGTTTCAATACTACCCCTTTTTATTTATCATTGGTCGGCTGGAGCAGCCACTGTGGGCGTTTTCCCCATTACTATGCTTGCCATTTGGTATTCCCGCCCTCTTGTTTTGGCGCTTTGGTCTGAGCAAGTATGTTTCTACCGGTTCGTAATGAAAAAGGAAGTCCTCAGTCGGGGCTTCCTTTTTTCGTAAGTCTGCGGATATTTCTTTTAAAACGATAGGACAAAAAAGCCGAGCGAGTGTACAAGTCGATCCCAATTGCCAGCCAAACACCAGCGATCCCTAAATTCAAGCTATTGCCTAACACTATCACACCTACTATTCGTATCACCCACATCCCAAACGCTGTACTATACAATGGTGTCTTGGTGTCTCCCATTCCTTGCAGCACGCCAGCTAGAATGAGACTGATCGCTAATCCTGGTTGATTGAACGCATCGATCCTCAAAGCCACCACGATTTGACGAAGTGCTTCGGGATCTTTCGTGAACAAAGTAGCAACAATCGGAGACCCAATAAATAGTCCAATCCCTAAGAGACTAAGAATAATCACACCATATTTTACAGATAAAAAAGCAATTCGTTTTGTCTCATCATAATCTTTCTTTCCTATACTCATTCCCGTCAGGGTAGCAGCAGCCGTCGCCAACCCATAGGCAGGCATATACACAAAGCTTTCAATACTGCCAGCAATGGTGTGTGCTGAATAGGTTTTGGCACCAATCGCCACGATCAGACCAAAGTACAATACCTGTCCCAAACGCATCACTAACCGCTCCAACGCTGCTGGAAAAGAAATTCGCAACAGTTCATTGAAACTACTTTTATTCAATCGAGTAAACAATGGAAAAGCAATAACAGAATGCTGTACTTTTCGATAAAGTAATATCGTACCTAACGATCTGGCAATTAATGTTCCTAACGCTGTTCCCATCACACCTAAAGCTGGAATTGGCCCTACACCAAAAATCAAGACATAATCCACTACGACATTCAATACGTTCGTAATAATACCGATTTTCATTGGTGTTTTGGTATCTCCGATTGCTCGTAGCATACTTCCTAAAGTAGACATCGTTGCAATAACAATAGCTCCGCCCCCTACAATACTAAAAAATTGCAGGGAAGAATCAAGGGTTTCTTTTGTCGCTCCCATGATCGTTAAAAGCTGAGGTCCAGCTACTAAACTTACAATTCCAAGAAAAAGACCAGAGATGATTGCCAACAACAACGATTGCTTAGCGATCTGCTTTGCTTTTTCTAGGTTATTTGCGCCGATACTTCGTGAAATCAATGAAGATGTCCCAATTCCTAAAGCAATGAAAATAGCTATATATACATTCAATATTGCATTAGCTAAACCAACACCTGCAACGGCAAATAATCCGATTTTGGAAACCATCAATGAATCAATAAAGCCAACTGTCGTTTCCAAGACATTCTCCACAGTTGCTGGCAATGCCAAATGAATGATTCGCTTCTGGATTTGCATGTCTTTTGGCAAATCAGCATTTAATTTAGTCATATCCCGTCACTCAATTCAACTTGTTGTATTGGGTGATCACCCGTTTCAAGGCCTTCATTTCTTCATCCAAATCTGAACCTGCACTAACATGTATCAACGCATGATCCGCTTGGGCCTCCAAGAGGATTTGGCTGATTTTTTGAATGGCCGAACGAGCTGAGTTCAACTGGATCATGATATCCCCATAATCTTTATTAGCGACGACCATCTTTTTAATCCCAGAGACTTGCCCTTCAATTTTATTCAGGCGTTTAAGTAATTCATCTGTTTGATGTTCTTTGGCATGTGACATAGCGATTCCTCCTTTAATATAGGGGTACCCCCCACCCCTATTGTACGTAATCATTATTTCTAAGTCAAAAAGTTATGTTTAATTCTTCTATTGCTAAAGTCATTTCAACTATCTTTCCTCGGAGGTGCTACAACTCTGGTCATGAATGAGAGAAACAGACAGCAACAAACTCACTTAGTGCAACTTTTACAAGTACTGTCATATTATATAGTAATTTTACACTTTGAATATTGTTTTAAACACTATACTGTGAGAAAATCAAAGAAGAAAGATCAACTTAAAAGGAGCGAATCAACATGCAGCTATCTGAAAAGCCAGCAACTCATAAATCGCGCAAGCCAAAACGTCTTGTTTTCATCCTCCTCCCTACCCTGATTGTTGTAGTGCTGGGTCTGTTCTTGAATCACTTCAATTACTGGCCTTTTCAGGGTAGCAAAATAGCTGGTGTCCCTGATGGTCAGCTTGTTCAACTAGAAAATGAACCAGATTTGACGAGTTTGCTACTGGCATATGGTTCGCAACTAAAATTCAACACCACGGCAACCTCATTAACAGTCTATTTTGATCACTATCGCAAAGGTGAATTAAGTGCTCATGAATCAGTTGCTTCTTTGACTTATGAACAAGATGTTTCCATCAGTGGCTATTTAAACTTTGGTATTGCGGAAGGACAGAATCATTTATTGGTGAAGTTATTCTCCAATGGCGCCATGTCACAAACAGTCACCGATCTTTCCGACTATGACTTTCCCCTTACACAGGAAGACAGACAATTTGGTGCTGTGACTACTATCAAAAACGGCAAAGTGAAACTCGAGAAAAATAAAAAAGTCCCACTGCTTTATTTAGCAGAAGGAAATGATGGATTAAAAATCTATGATGATATGGCAAATAATCTAGCACCAGATAACTTGAAAACCTTACCAAATGCCTACTTAATTTACTTGATAATTAAATAACTTAAGTTCTCATAAGAAAACTACATGGCTTTGACTATCCCCTTCAATACATTTTTAAAAGAACAAAATGAACAGCAAAATCTTAGTTGTCTCCTTTAAATCGTTTTCCTTTACTTTTTTATGCTTTTTACTTATTATTCTTTTGAAATAAGAATAAATTAAAATAAAAAAGGAGAGCAAACATGGAAAAATATCAAGTGTTTCCTGGTCAAGACTATCAGGCAAAGGTTATTGGCTTTAGTGGTTTACAAGATGTTAGCGTTATTCATGTTTACGAAAATACAGCTACAGTGTTGATTCAAGGTACTTCTGAAACAGGAGTTGCGAAACTTTGCAACTTTTCAATCAAAACTGCATCATTGGTGGGATAAAACTTTCAGAGACTGAGGAAACTGATTTTAGGTACAGGATCCCCAAGACAGAAAAAAGGCAGCCCAATTAGTGTTGCTTCGTTGAAACACCAAAATGTATAAAGTATTTTTATTTTATTTATTCAATATCTCTCTACATTATTTGCAAATAATGTTAAAATAAAAAAACAGGAGATGTATCAGGCTTCCCCCAAGAGAATCTTCCCCAAGTGCTCTTGCCTGGTACTTCTTCCTTGTTTGTTTTTCGGAACTACAGAACAATGGTAAGCCATTCTTCTACGAATTTCAAGTGGTCTTATTGCTGAGCAAAACAAAGATTTACTATTCTATTTCCCTCAAATCTCCCAATAAAAAAACATTTATTCTACTTTTGTTGATAAATTTCCAGCTACGGAGATCTGCTGATAATCCTATCCTCGAATAAAAAAACTGCGAAGGCACTTCTTGTTGAAGCGTCCCCCACAGTCGTTATCTATGACACATTTCTCATTTTGATTTGAATCCTTCTAGTTTGGAATAGTCTCTGTATATACAGTCTTCTTTCCATACAATTCCTGTGTGATTCCTGAAAGATAATCGGCAGAGTTGGTGCTGCGAAGATTATACATTAGGAAAATCCCGTAATTTTCAGCCTTCGTCCGTTTAGCATATTGAATGCTTTGCGCTTGGTTTCTTCCTACTTCTACAGCCGCTGGTCCTAAACGGTCGGCCCCCATTCCAACAAAGTAAGGAACCTGCCAAGAGCCATAATATGGATTCCAGCTATAATCGATCGTCTTTGAAACATTTTCATTATACATTGAATTCTCGGCAGCGGGACCAATATTATATAGTGTGATCAGCTTATCTGTCCCAAGACGATTTCTCAATGCTTGAATAAGCCAAATGAATGACTGATCATTTGGTTGAGGTGTCCCATTTTTCCCGTATTCTGCATACTCATCATCAAAATCGATTCCGTCTAAACCATACGTTTTCACCACTTGTTCTAGCTCCGCAGCAAACGCATCAGCACTGGCATAATCTGTGAAATTTGCAAAACCAGCTCCTTGGTGATTTCCTAATATCGATAAGAGAACTTTTGTGCCTCGTGCTTGTAACGGTTTGATCTGGGTTTCCTTTTCGGCTAGTGTTTTTTGTACTTGCTCATTTAAATGAAGATAGGCTTGCTTTGTCGCTGGATCATAATTGATATTCGCAGCAAAAATGATCCCGATGTCGATTGCAGGTTTGTCCGTTCCGGCTAGCGTATATTTCCCAATGTTTCTAAATTCGTTGTCATTGACTTCAACATACATCACTGTTTTCGGTGTGACTTGATCGGCAGCCTGAGCTTCTAAAACCGGTGCGGCCAAAGAAAAGAGACTTAAAAGAACCATCACCACAAAAGCAACTGTGAATCTTCGAGATGGTTTCACTGCTAGTTGATTCTTATTGTTCACTGTCAACGCCTCCTATAATAATCAGATATTTACACATCATTTACGAAGATTTTTTTTGCATAGAGTCTATTGTTCTGCTGCCATAAGCGCAGCTTCTTTCAATGGGTCATATTCAGGGCTGATCGCTTCTTCATACTTAGCAGCCAAAAACACTCGATTCACTTCATAATGAGAAGTGGCACGTTCGATTTGTTGACTTAATTCTTGAACTTGGCGATCGGAAAACTGGTCGTTCTTTCTAGCAAGATAATGTTTAGCAAAAGCTTGCGACTCCGCCAAAGAGTAGCCTTTTGATTCCAAAATCGCCGTTTTTGTCCAGAGAAAGTCCGTCTTCAACAACTGATCGTTTCTTCCTTGGATACCATCGCGGTCAATCGCATAAAGAAACATGCCTCCAGTTTCAGTTGTACGGACATAATTTGCGACACTATAGAGATTGCTGGACTCATAAGGTTCACGGGTATCTCCCCATGTTTGATTGGTACGTTCTTCAGGAAACGAGAGACCGACTAAATACTGAGACCGTTCGATACCTGTCTTTGAGAACGTGTTGTTCCATGAAGACTCCGCCCGCGTGGCATTCGATCCATATTGCTGTGCACCCAAAAAACTGAACGCTGATGAAACAGGAGTAAATGGCTCTAGGGAAAAGATATCTACAGTATCATAAATCAGCAGTGTATCTGTGTCTGACTTCGGTCCAATATAGTGTGAGAGGGCCTCGATCACCCCATGGGCGATTTTCAGTTGACTGGTAGTATAAGTACTTTCCATATCAAAATCAAGGCCATCAATTCCTGGTGTCATATATTTATCTAAAAGCTGCTTTGCATAATCGTTAAATTCTTTTGCTGTTGGTTGGCTCTGCGTTGTAGGAACTTTCAATAGTTCGCGATAATCTAATCCTCGTACAAGCTTTGTTCCTCGCTTGTGTAATTCTGGTGCATAAACATTGGCGACTTCATCAAAAAAGACTTTACTATCTGCATCACTCACATTTGCGTGGAACACATTGACCACATCAATACCATAAGGAATATCTGTCATTCGGATCTGATTATTTTGTTCAGATGGAATACTTTGATCTCTCCATGTGCGGTAATAGACCATAAATGTTTTTTCCGATTTCTCAACAGTCGTGGCAGATCCCTCAACCCCAAACAAAAACCCACAAAGCAACAACGAACTAGCGGCAAACAATCCCAAAACGACTTTTTTCATCAACATCCATCCTTTCAGAATAAAATTTGATACACTTCATGTTAGCGCTTACTTAATGAAATATCTAGGAACAAATTATAGGTATTTCATAACAAATTAAAGATTTTTCTTTAAAGTAAAAAAAGAATGCACTAAAAATAGCAACAAAAGAAGCCCTCTATTCTCATGAGGGCTTTCTTATCCTTTTCTTGCAAAACGGCAGTCTCCTAAAAAAGAATGGTGATTTTGATAACACATTTTTAGAGCATTGCTTAACTGCGAACAAGCAATTCAAACGGTAAAACGATTTGTTCCCTACTCCGTTCCTGGAATAGACGGAACGCTTCTTGTCCACAGAGGTGCAAATGGAATTCAACGGTTGAAAAGTTCAGTAATCGACTGATCAGTAAGTTTTCTTGACCGATAATCAGAGGTGCTTTTCTTTCCCCATATTGAGATAATATTGTCGCTGCGATTTCATCTCCATTGGTAATGATCCCGTCAACGCCCCGGTCTTTGAAAAAAACAGCCGCAGCCTCGCCATCTTCTGCTTTGATACAATCCCAAAAAATGTCCTCTTCTGAAAACCCGGGAAAGAGCTCCTTTGCTTTAGCGATCGTATTGATCGAATTACAGCTGAGTCGTTTGCTGCGGCCAAGAGTCAAACCTAACCGTTTAACGCCTTGTTCTTTAAGATAAAGGATGCTGGCTGTCACTGAGCCAACTTGATCGATCGTTACAAATGGGACATCCGTTCCGCTGGCATCTTCACAAAAAACGATAGGACCATTTTCAAGATAGGGGCGAAATGTCTCAATATGGTTGGCACGAGTGATGACAATCAATCCATCGAACCCTTTGGCAGCGAACTCTTCTAAATAGTCCTTCTCCAAGGCTTTATCGAAATTAGTTGGTAAAAGCGTCACCTTATATTGTTGCGCAAATGCTTCTTCCATAATGCCATTTAGTATTCTATCGAAGAAGGGATGGTTGACAAATGGTACGATGACTCCCACATTGAATGTTTTTCCTGAGCTTAGTTTCTGAGCGATCTTATTCGGCTTATAGTTCAGTTCTTTCATCATGGCTAAAATGGTTTGACGCTTTTGTTCTTCCACATACGGATGGTCGTTGATAACCCGGGAAACCGTAGTGATGGAATAACCAGTCATTCTTGCAATATCTCGAATCGTTGCCATAAACAGTTGCTCCTTATGCTATGTATTTTCACTGCTGCTTTATCTTCCTCTGTCTAGTTGTAGTCTACCATAAAAGGAATATAAAGACAGATTGTGGGGATGAAAAGGAAGATTTCTCTACCATAAGTGATAGACAAACAACCCGAAGTAGTTCTCCCTACTTCGGGTTGTTGATTACTCTTCTTCATTCCTATCTCATTTTTTCTACAAAGGCTTTTATAGAAGGATTTTGGCAGCCAGCGTCAAAACATTCCAAAAAACGTGGGGTTAACGCGGTGCGAACCAAAGCTGGATCCAGTGCTTTCAAACCTGACAGTAGTGGTTTTGCCATCACTTGTTTTACTTCATTCAATATTTCTGCATTGCGATTTTGTGATGCTTTCCGTTCTTTAGGATACCCATTTCCTTTGTTAGAACCAAAAGCACGGTCGAAGATTGTTTCCAGGTTTAGCTCTGCGCCCCAGCTGAATCCTTTAGCATAAGGCAAAGACAGGGCATTACCATTATTGATTTGCAAAAAAAGATATGCGTCGGTTGGTTCGATACAATACCCGCATATCACACCGGGATAGGCATTTAGAGACATTAATGCGCCTTGTCCAGTGCCGCAGCCAGTCACAATAAAATCAATCGCTCCTGAATGAAGCAGCAGTGCCGCTTGAATACCTAAATGAATATAAGTCAAACGTGGATTGTCTTTGCTGTAAGCTTCTGGCAGATCTTCTGATAATAAAGGTTCACTCATGCCAACATTATAAACCTCATGACCATATTTGTTGCCGATTGTTGTCAACTCATTTAGGATAATTGGATTTTTTGCTGCCTGACTAAATTCGTTCAAAAGTGCGATTTTCATTCTTTTCCACCTCATTTATTTTTAAAAAAAGATAATTGAAAGCTGCCAAAGCGTTTTTTTTCGTTTTAAAAGCGGCCATTAGTGAGTCGTTTTCTGTGAAATCGGTTAATTCCCGATAAAAATGTTTGTTCTGTCTAATTTCAATCGGGGTCTGCATTCTAGTGGCCAGTAAAAAGACCGTGTCCACCATTTCATCCTCGTACCAAAGAATTGGTTCATTCAAAACCATTATTGCTACTTTAGGTTCAAATACTTCTGTCATACTTCCATGTGGAATCGCTGTATGATGACCGATACAGGTAGTTGTCTTTTGTTCCCTTTTCCAAACCGTCAGATAGAAATTTGGCGATACAAACCCTAAACTTTCTAGTTGATTGGATAAAAATGTCACGACTTCTTCTTTGTTTGTATATGTTTGATTTACGAAGATCAATCTTGGATCCAGCAACGGCTTGGATGCATCGGAAAAAATAGAGATTGATCCAGGTACAATTCCCCAACGAGAAAGAGCCGTTCGAATATTCACAAGATCTTTGTTTGAAGGAAGATAAGAAATCGGAACTGCAGTGACCGAATCTACTGGAACCATCGTTAAATAAAGGACATCTTTTCTGGTAGAGTCAATTTCTTCTTCTCGTATAATATAAATCTCTTTGATTTCTGGAATATTTTTTTTAATATATTCAGTGGCAAACAAACTTTGGGAACGGCCTCGATCCGTTACTAAATAAGCATCAACTTGACTTTGATTTCTCAATATAGCGGCTTCGATATACAAAACGATGTAAGCAATCTCATCTTCGGTTAACTGTACATTATAGTAGTCCTCAAATAATTGACTTGTTGACCAAACGCTCAAAAAGACGCGACCATAGAGTTTTTTCAAGTCTCGGGTCAATTCAGATGAATTTTTGTGCCCGTATTTCATTCGAAAAATAGCAGAACGAAGATGGTTTGTCAGTTCTTCTTCCAAAATTTTGTCTTCCGTCAATGGCTGTTGCAAAATTTCTGAAATAGATGAAATGATTGTATGAACAAATTCAAGCAAATCGTTATCATACTGATTTTTTAAATTAGTGAGTGCTGCCGAATCCTTCCAGCGCAATTTATTTGATACAAGAATTTCCGCAGTAAGTATTCTTTTATCTACCTCATTGAATGTTCCGAATCCTCTTTTTTCTAATCCACGATAAAGGGTTTCAACAAAACTATATTCATTGGTGTATTCTCTTTCAAAATCATCAATCGTTGGCATATCAGAGGCATAAGAAAATCTTCCAACGCTCAAAATCAGCATGATTCGTATTTTGATAAATGAGGTATTAGAAAATTTGATTTTCCAATCACTTTCTGCTTTTCGAATAATCTCAGAGATTTCTTCAACAGATATTCCTCTGGCAAATCGTTGCAAAACAACAGTTTGTTTTTCATCTTCTTGCAGAAGGATCGCATCTCGAATCGCTATCCGTTTTGAATATTCATCACCTACCAAAGTAAGTCCTTTTCCGGGAATCGTTTGAATCATAATATGATGATCAGCAAACCATTCTTTCACATGACTCATTAGTTTTCTGAAAGTAGGTATACTGACATATAATTTTTCAGCTAATTCTACTTGAGTGATAAAGTGATTGCTCGCCCTTTCCAACAGCAAACAAATTAATGTCCATTCATCATTTTGGGAAATTCCTTCAGGTATAGAAAAATCACTGAAATGTTTTAATAACTGGTTTTGCTTATTTGGATAGAGCACAAATAAGATCCCTCTACCAGGCTTCGTATCAATTCGTCCAAGTTTATTTTCTACCAACAAATCATCGATTTGGGCGATTTTCCTCCGAATCGATTTTTCAGATTTTCCAACATATTCAGCTATTTTTTTGATAGAGGTCTCCGGATTTTTCTGAAGAAAACGTAAGATCTCTCTCTTTACTAATTTGTCTTTTATCAAATCCAAAGCCCTCCTATCAGATTCTGCCTTTCATCAACTATTCATGACCCGTGTAAGTAACCTCGCCGAAAATATAACGATCCTTTGAGCCGATTACCTCAATGTAATCTTTCACAAATTGCTTGACTCCTGCTTCAGCAGCCATACATAAATGCATATAATCCGTTTGCTCGTCTTTTTTTAGTTCTCTCATCATGGCTTCTTTTGCAACAGTGAACGCATCTGTAGCCACATTGATTTTATTGATTCCTAAAGAAACTGCTTTTCTTAAATTGGCTTTCCCGCAACCACTTCCTCCATGAAGCACTAATGGCATCTGCAACGTTTCTTTTAACTCTGCTAAACGCTCAAAGTCTAGTTGTGGTATTTTCCCTTTGGGGTAGTTGCCATGTGCGGTACCAATCGCAACAGCTAGAGCATCAACATCTGTTTTTTGAACAAAGTGTAATGCTTGTTCAGGATTTGTGTAAAGATCCATATTTGCATCATCTTCGTTCAGCGCTTGTCCTACATGTCCTAATTCTGCTTCAACAGAACAGCCAACGCTATGTGCAAGACTGCAGACCATTGCCGTCTTTTGCAAGTTTTCTTCATAAGACAGGCTTGAACCGTCAAACATGACATTTGTAAAGCCTTGATTGATACATTCAGCAATGACTTGGAAGTCCATGCCGTGATCTAGATTCAACGCAACAGGAATAGTAACTCTGGCTGCCAGTTCCTTGATCAATGGAATCATTTCTTCTTTATGTGCATGATTTTTCATTTGACCAGGACCGAATTGAATGATGATCGGTGAACGCTGTTCTGCGGCTGCTTCGATTCCTGCACGCGCCATTTCAATATTGATACTATTCATCGCCATCACACCATAATAATTTTTATTGGCATCTTCTAAAATTGATTTCATACTTACTAACATTGTTGTACCCCTCTTCTTCATATGATCGCGTTTCTTATTCTTCTAAAGTAATGTCAAAATCGAAATCGTCTGTTTCACTGTTTTCTACTGTTTCAGTTTCTGCTACCGTTTCACGTTTGATGACCGCATAGACAACGCCGGTAACAACTGAACCGATTACCAGAGCTACAACGAACATTAATGGATTCGTCATCATTGGTATCACAAAAATACCGCCATGAGCCGCAACTGATTCCACGCCAGATCCTACCGCTATTGCTCCAGCAGTTGCAGATCCTAAGACGGAGCTGATGATGAAACGAACTGGATCTGCTGCCGCAAATGGCAGTACACCTTCGGTTATAAAACATAATCCCATTGGAAAAGCAGCTTTAGCGGTATCGATTTGTGCTTGTGCAAATTTTTTTTTGGCTAACAAAGTGGCAATGAATGCCCCGATTGGCGGTGTCATCCCTCCAACTAGTTTAGCCGCCATTGGACCGTTGATTCCATCTGCTCCTAATGCATTGGCTGCCAGTGAAGCAGTTTTATTGATAGGCCCGCCTAAATCAAATCCCATGCAGGCACCGATTACCCCACCAATCACAGACTTTGCTCCGCCATTCAGCGCAATGATCCATTGTTGGAATCTATCCATAATGAAAGCTAACGGTGGCGAGAAAATCATTAGAAACAACATCCCACTAACTAAAGTAACTATTACTGGGATAACCAAGACCGGCATCAAGCCTTGCATCCAACTTGGTACTTTCCATTTTTTCACCCAGTTCACACCATAACCAATCACAAAAGCGACCAGCAAGCCCCCTAAAAATCCGGCTTTTGTTTCATTAGCGGTATATCCTAAAATAAGTGCTGGTACAATAGCTGGCCGTCCAGCAATGGAATAGGCGGTGCCAGCAGCCATAACCGCAATCGCAAAGGCCATTGCATAGGAACTCAGCTTGTTGACTCCCCACCAAAAACCTGTCCACGTATAAGGATCCATCTCAGAAAACGGCGTGACTCCCGGTTGAACTAAATCTCCAATATTGTATCCGCCAAACCCTTTTGCTAGTGCCCCCAAAATACCACCGGCTACAATGATCGGAATCATATACGAAATTCCTGTCAGTACGTGTTTCTTTACCTCAAATTTCCCCTTCATGTATGCTACTCCTTTCCTTGATCATAAGCCTAATTTTTCATGAATTTTCTTGATTACACCTTCTGGTGATTTCATGATCATTGCTATGGGAATGTCAATGACTTTTTTCCCTTTGAATCGTTCCCGAGATACGCCAATATCCGTAGCTAGCAACACGATATCTGCTTCACGAATATCTTTTTCAGTTAATTCATTTTCTACCCCAATCGAACCTTGCGTCTCAATTTTCACATCATCCCCAGCTTTTATGGCAGCTTTCTCAATTTTTTCCTTTGCAATATACGTATGCGCGATTCCTGCTGTACAAGCAGTGATTCCAACTATTTTCATTTTCTTCCTCCTTAAATCTTTAATCGATCGATAACCTCATCAACTGAGTGGGTTATTTTTAATCGATTTAATAGTTCATCATCACTTAATTTTGCTGCAACCTTACTCAACAATTGCAGGTGTAATTTTGCACCAGATACATCGTCCGGAACCGCAAACAAAAAGAAAAAATTAACTGGTTGATTATCGTAAGATTCCCAGTGGATCATTTTGTTTGTTTTACCGATTGCGATTCCAGCTCGCATGACCGAATCTGATTTCCCATGGGGAATTGCCACGTTATTCCCCATTCCTGTGATCCCTTCTGCCTCACGCTCGTATACAGAGGCAATAAAATCGTCAAGTTTGCTGAGATAATTTTCTTTGTACAATAGAGTAGCTAATTCACGAATCACTTCGTCTTTTGTGCTGGCTTTCATATTTAGATCAATAACATTCCGATCAAATATTGTTTGATTTTCATTGACTGTTTCCATTCTTTCGCTCCTTCCATCTCTTATTACACTAAGAATAACAGAAAAAAAGAAAGCGCTTTTAAAGAAATTGGGAAGAGCATTGTGGAATTTTTTTCTTTGCTGTTCAATCATGACTTTCAGATAATAAGACCTGGGCATTTATAAGTAAAAAAATTTATAGATAAAAATAAAAGCCCAAAATTTTTTGGGCTTTTCGGGTTAGTAGATTTCTAATATTATAAAATTTATTATTGATGGAGAAGAACATAAGCCAAGGAAATAGGTACCCTAAGTATAATAGTATAATTCTAAGCCCTATTTGCTCTTTCCTTAAACACATACATCCAGCCCGTTAGGCTAATCACTAAACTGGCTAAAACAAGCCAAAAACCGGAATCAATGGTGATTCTCCCCTCTGCAACTAGCTTCTGTGAACCAATGACCATGTCGCGGCAGTAAAGAAATGTTCCACCTGCACCGATAATTAGGGAGACAATCAATGTAGTATAAATTTCACCTTTACTAGCATTGTGTCCAAAAAAACTGCCGCTCAACATTTGATAGCCCACTATCACACTACCTACGATCCCCATGACAAAAAAAGCGAAATCACTAGGATTACTGAAAAAACCCGGCATAGTAAATAATAATATAAATCCAACTTTCAATCCCCACTTATAGCTATTGCTTTTCAACTGATTCTGCCGTTCATCATAAGACTCTTTTTCCATTCTACTCACTGATCGAAGAAGTAATCCATACAAGAGATAAAAGCCAAGAATAAATAAGACTCCAATAAACCAATAGCCTACCCAGGTAAAGAAAATCAAATTTGCTGCTACCCACAGCACGTGTAATACTTTCTCAAAAATACTTGCCCACTTGTTTTTCATTCGTTTGTGCCTCCAGTCAATTTAAACAGCTCCTCCACTGATAATTTAAAATAATGAGCAATCCGTAATGCCAACTCTAATGAAGGATTGTATTTGTGGGTTTCGATGGCGTTGATCGTTTGACGAGAAACGCCCATAATCGCTGCTAATTCGCCTTGTGATAATCCTTGTTCCTCACGTATGCTTCTTAAACGATTGATGACTGGCATCTTCTCACTCCTGTCAAGTTTCCTTTACATAGAAGTTACCATATTTCACAGCTTGTGTAAAGGTTCCTTTACATTTCCGATTTTCGATAAAATCCAATCTATCCTCCAAATACAAACTTATTCCTTCAAATGTTAGATATAGCCCCTCATTAGTAACAAAATAACTTATCACTCTATTTTGACAATATAATCTGTTAAAATGAATGAATCCCACCTATAAAAAATTGATTGGAGTGTACGAGATGAAGAAAGTATTAATCGCTCTTTTTTCCGTCGGTGCAATTTTAGGACTGTCGATCCATTTCTTTGGACTACAGATCGGACTCGCACTTTTTAATAAACCGATCTATATGATTCCACCTTCCGTCTATCGATTAACAAAAGATGCATTAACAATTATGGAGAATTATGGAGTATATGCAAAAGAGACAGGATTTGAGAAAGAAATACCAAACTATCTAGCTCAAGTCAAAAAAGACGATACGTTTGATGATGTTGTGCCCATGCTCAATGAAGCCATAAAGGAAGCTGGTGGTGATCATTCAGCTATTATTGAAGTCCAAGAGGATAAAGCGCCACTTTTCAATCCAGCTCTGCTTACTTTCCCTAGAATCTTGGCAGAAGACAACATTGTGACCCTCATTTTGCCTTCATTTCCTGCTAGTGATGAAGAAAATGTGCACACTTACGTTACTACAGCACTCGAACAACTTTCCAAGATTTCTGATCCCAAAGGTGTCATTATTGATCTACGAGGGAATACCGGTGGCAATATGATGCCTATGTTAGGGGCATGCGCTCCTTTCTTTAAAGAAGGTAAACTATTCGAATTTACTTCTCCTAACAAAAAAATCCCCGTCTTCAAGAAAGACGGGAAAATATGTTTTGAAGAAGATAATTTAAGTCTACCAACTAGCTTAAACTTTCATCACTTGCCTATTGCTGTCTTAACAGATCATCAGACTGCTAGTTCAGCTGAAGTTCTACTGGTTGCTCTTTTAGGACAAGACCATGTTTCCTCTTTTGGAGAAGAAACAGCTGGTTATGCCACAGGAGTTTCAATGATTCCTCTTTATGGAAAGTACGCTTTGTCCTTAGCAGGTGCAAAAATCAAAGGTTCCAATGGGATACTGTATGAAGAAAAGCCAATTCTTCCTGATGTCATAACTGACCACCCGGAAGATGCTGCACTAAAATGGCTTAAGTCCATTCATTAACCAGCAATTTGAGAAAATCCTTACTAAAAATACTTTTTTTCCTTAGATTCTGACCTACTCTATCTCAGCGCCTTCACTAGCGCTGTTTTCAAGTTAGGATTTTTGAAGGACACCTTTTTTAGCATAGCGCCGAAAAACACGATGGACCAGTTTGCTCGCTAATCGTTGGATAAAGACGGAATAGTTGAGTAATGCGACCAACAAAATCAAATTGATATAGGTCGTATTGCCGAGATTAAATAGATCTCTTCCGACAATCAATGCGATAAAGTAGAGAAGCTGTGTGCCAAAGAAGACAAATGTTCGGTACTTGCTGTTTGGCGGATAAATTTTCCGCTGGATCAAGATGTAATTCCATGCAGTAAAAATCACACACATGATCGATAAAGCTTGACCACTGCTGCCGAACAAGTGCCCGATATTAATAATAAGTAATGTTCCAATTGCGATTGACAGCGAAGCCGGGAAAGCATTTTTGAAAATAGTAGACAAAAAGGCGCCTTTGATCCGATTGAAATCCGGTTCGAAATTCAACAAAAAGGTAGGAATGCCTACAAAACAAGCATTGATGATCGTAAGTTGGATCGGTTCAAAAGGATAAGCGGTCCCCGATAACAGTGTTCCCATAGTGATCAAGATGGAGAAAAGCACTTGAACTAAAACGAGCGACCCTGAGCGGGTAATATTATTGATGACTCTTCTCCCTTCATCCAGTACCGAAGGCAGCGCCGAAAACTGGTTTTCCAACAGAACTAAATTTGCCACTTGTCTTGCTGCATCGACTCCTGATGCCATTGCGATCGAGCAATCGGCTTCTTTAAGAGCTAGGACATCGTTGACCCCATCTCCTGTCATAGCAACCGTATGATTCATTTCTTTTAAATAAATGACCATTTCTTTTTTTTGCTGTGGAGTCACTCTACCAAAAATCTGATAGTTGCCGACTGCCTCTTTCAGTTCTTCGGAGGTAAGCGTCGAAACATCGATATAATCAGACGCTCCGGGAAGATTGACTTTTTTGGCGATTTGACTAACCGTGACCGGATCATCGCCAGAGATGATCTTGCACTGAATAGCTTGGGATCTGAAATACTCTAGAGTAGCTTTGGCATCTGATCGGACCGTATCCGATAATAAGAAAAATCCTAAAGGTTCAATCGTTGCAGGCAACTCATGATTTTCGCAAGTCTGGGGGCTATGTGCCAATACAATGACCCGATACCCTTGTTCAGCCAGCGCTCGTTCTTGTTTTAAAACAGGGGCATGCTCGTTGGATAAAAGAATAGAGGCCGCACCAATAAAGTAGGTCCCTTTTCCTTCAAAAGAAACACAACTGAATTTTCGTTCCGAAGAAAAAGGCACGACATACTGCATCGCATACGTTTCCTTCTCTGGAAAGAAGTCTCTTAACGCCATGGCCGTTGGGTTCTTGTCCGGTAAATGTGCCAGTAGATTTTGCGTGATCTCTGTCATTTCTTCTTCTGAGGTAAAAGGGATCACTTTCTCTACTGTCATTTGTCCTTCTGTGATCGTTCCCGTTTTATCTAAGCAAAGAACATCCACTCGTGCTAACGCATCGATACAGTTAAGCTCTTGCACCAAGACTTTTTTTCGTGCCAGATAGACGGCACTGATGGTTAAGGTCACACTCGTCAGTAAAAATAATCCTTCTGGAAACATTCCTACAGCTGCGGCGACAGTTCGCAAAATGGCTTTGTTGAAAGAGGCATGCGTAATAAAATATTGTTTAAGGAATAACAACGTACACAATGGAATCAGAATCATACTGATCCAGCGAATGACTTTGTTCAGACTTCCTTGAATCAAGTATTTTTGCCGCTTGATCGTTTTCGCTTCCTTATTGATTTTTTCAATATAATTTTCTTCGCCGACGTGGATGACTTGGCAAAGTGCCTCACCGGCTGTGACAAAGCTGCCTGAAAACAGTTCAGCATCAGGTTCTTTACTGATGCTATCCATTTCTCCTGTCAATAGCGATTCATTCACTTCCAATGAACCTTCGATGACTTTGGCATCTGCCGGAACTTGGTCACCATTCTTCAATAACAGAATGTCATCTAGGACTAATTTATGGATCGGCAATGTTTCTAAATTGCCATCACGATACACATTGACTTTGGCAACTTTTAACAGCGCCAGTTTATCAAGGGTTCGCTTCGAACGGATTTCTTGAAACATGTTAATGATCACATTACTAAAAACGACAAAAACGAATAAGCCATTCTGATAAGAACCAGTTAATGCCACTAAGAAAAAGAGGAGGCTGTTGATCAGATTAAAAAAAGTAAAAACATTTGTAAAAATGATTTTCGGATACGAATTCGTCTTATCTTTCTTTGATTTGTTGACTTCTCCCCGTTGAATCCGTGCTTTTACCTCTGCTGAGGTTAATCCATGTTTGTTTTCGATGATGTCTCACCCTTTCTTCTTATCATTTGTCATACTCTCATTCCATCTTACGTAAGAATGGCTGGTTAATCTATAGGACTTCCGGTTGGTTTTTGCGGAACTTTTATTTTTTATAGTCTAAAGAATAATTTATCCTCTCATAAAAGATGACCTAATTGTGTAAAATATAGCATAATATGCTGCTGCTTGGCGTTTCATTTTTGTCACTTCACTGTCACGCTTTGGCATAATGTTCCTTTCTGACCTCGTTTGTTTAGTACTTGAACATTCAGCAACCTTGTTCTATCAACGATACTCGTAATCCCTTTCTGCTAAAATAAATAACTAGAGAGGTATCATCTTTTTTGCGGGTTGTTTTTTATCTTTAGAAATTCTAAAGGGTTGGAATGAAAGTTAAAAGAACACGCTTCGACAAAAAGGCTCAAAAACTTTGATAAAAAAGTTTTTGAGCCTTTAATGATTTCCGTTTTTTTGATCAGTAAATTTTCATTCACAAGTATCCTATGACGCTCTGACTAATTCAAATGTTTCTGATCCAAAGAGTCAATGGCATGCATGAGACCTTCCAACCCAGCAATGATTTTCTCTTTTGGTGCACCTAGATTAAACCGCAGGTAAGTCTTACCTTCTGGTCCATAAACCTCACCATTCATGATCGCGATTCTTTCTTGTTTTACCAGAACACTTTGCAATTCATCCATACTATAAGGTAAATCTTTTATGTTGATCCAGCCTAAGTAGGTTGCTTCTGGAATAGTGAAATGAATTCGCGGATCAGCAGACAGTATCTTCTTTGCTTCGAAAAAGTTCTCGTCGATTGTTTGATTGAGTTCAACGGCCCATTTCTTTTGATTCCGATAACAGTCCATTGTCGCTAGTAGTGCAGGATATGGAATCGACGATAGACCATCTCTTGCTTTCAATATCGTCAAAAATCTTTCTCGTAATTTTTCATCCAAAAAGATAGCATAAGAGCCACCCAGTCCTGGCGTGTTGAACGTCTTTGATGCGGAGGATAGCAAAACTGCAGGCACCTCTATCGAATCAATAAATTCTAAGATAGGTCGATGTTTTTCTCCTGGGCGCCGGACATCCATATGGATCTCATCACTCAAGATAGCGACGTTATGCATTTGGCATAGCGAAACCAAGTTGGATAGTTCTTGATCAGTGAACACTCGGCCAGTTGGATTGTGCGGATTGCATAGCAGGAAAATTGCTGGTTTTTCGATAGCAAATACGTTGGCTAAAGCATCAAAATCAACCGTAAACCGTTCCCCATCATTGGTTAAGGAAAATGGGATCAACTCCCGTTCGTTACCGGCGATACAATGATAAAAAGCATCATAGCATGGAGTAAAGGTTACTACTTTGTCTCCTTTTCGACTTAATAGTTGGACGCAAAGAGATAAGCTATAAATGACACTTGGCGAGTAGACACACCAGTTTGGATCAATCTTACAATCAAATTCCTGCAAAAACCAATGGCTGATGCTCTGCTTATAATCAAGATGGTTCCAACGTGTATAACCGAAAAAACCTCTAGTCACAGCTTTAGCCAATACTTCTTTGGTTCCATCAGGGATCATAAAATCCATATCTGAGATTGAGAAGGGCAATAGCCCTTTTTCTCCGAAACGATCTTGGACATAATCCCACTGGGTCGAATACGTGCCGTAGCGAGAGCGCTGTTCTTTAAAGTTACTCAAGATCGATCCCTCCTTCATCCAAGGAACGAATAACCGCAGAAATCAACTCGATCGTCGCTTCAACGTCATTGATGTCCACGATGGAATGCCACGAATGGCAATAGCGAACCGGCACGCAAAAGACTAGGGTTGGTTTACCGGCCTCTAACTGAACCGAACCAGCATCCGTTCCACCTCCGGCTAACAAATCATATTGCCAAGGAATTTGATTGCTTTCAGCAACTTCCTTGCAGTAATCCAACAGCTTTATATTTCCTAATGCGGTTTTATCGGCCAGAACAAGACCTGGACCTTTGCCTTGAATACGATTAGGATAGTCCGCAGCTTTTGGCGTATCTTTCCCATTGGCTACATCAATAACGATATTGATATCGGCATCTACTTGCTGCGCGGCAACTTTCGATCCTCGTGTCCCAGCCTCTTCTTGAACAGTCCCCACACCAATGATTTCGACATGTTGCGTTTTAATCTGATTTTTGATCTGAGCCATGATCGTACAGGCAACACGATTGTCCAATGCTTTACCAATAATCTTCTGCTGATTAAAACTTTTCTTGGCTTGAGTATTTGGCAAAATCATATCACCAATCTGCAAACCAGCAGCTTCCAATTCAAGTTTTGATTTGGCCCCAAAATCTATATACATCTCACTGATTGGTACTACTTCCGACATTGCATGCGTTGATTTTGGTAGTGTTCCCACCACACCTTCTATGATAGAGCCGTTTTTACGACAAGTTGCTCGCACTTGCTGCCCCAAAATGACATGCCCCCACCATCCACCAATCGGATAGAAGTAGACAAAGCCTTCCTCTGTGATAC
Source organism: Enterococcus sp. M190262 (assembly GCF_005843965.1). Lineage (NCBI taxonomy): Bacteria > Bacillati > Bacillota > Bacilli > Lactobacillales > Enterococcaceae > Enterococcus > Enterococcus sp. M190262. The sequence continues at coordinate 357,733 of NZ_CP040461.1, forward strand.
GGTGGACAAAAAAACCGACTTCATCCATATGGGCATAGAGTGCGATTTTTTTCTTTTTTGTTGTCAAATCTCCAAAATAGAGGTTTCCAAAGGAATCTTTGACGCCATTCGAATCAATGATCGTCATCAGCACCTCTTGCACTTGTGACTCTTGACCAGGCAGTGCATCTAAATTAGAAAGACGCATTAATAATTTATCGGTTGCAATCAATAGTTATCCACTCCTTACTGAATTTCGTCAAAAGTTCAGCATTCCCCAGATCATTTACTAATATATCGTCCTCGATGCGAATACCGAATTTTTCTTTCGGGAAATAGACTCCTGGCTCAATTGTGAACGTCATATTGGCTTGAATTGACAACTCATTTTTGGGTGCTACGGCCGGATATTCATGACAAGAAAGACCAATGCCATGTCCCAAATTATGACTAAAATGATCCTCAAGTCCCTCTTTCCTCAGTGCTTGTCTTGCAACTTGATCAATCTCTCCTAACGTTTTATTGAAAGAAACCTTTTGAACAGCTGATTTTTGAGCTGCCAATAGGATCTCATAAGTTTCTCGGATCTCGGGTTTTACTTCGCCAAAGCCTATCGTCCGTGTGATATCCGAATAATACCCGTCGTAGATCGTTCCAAAGTCAATCATGATCAGCTCATTCGCTTCAAGTTTTTTCTGACTAGCATGGGCATGAGGCAACGCGGTACGCTCTCCAGAAGCGACGATTGTTTCAAAAGCCGGGCCTTCGCTACCTAATTTCTTGCTACGATAATCGAGTTCATTCGCTAAGTCTAGTTCTGTCATCCCTACTCGAATCATTGGCATGATCCGTTCTAATGTTTGATCGGCAATCTGCGCCGCCTGTCTGAGGGCACAAATTTCTTTAGATGATTTGATCATTCTTAAACTTTCCACCATGTTTTTGGTGGTGATTAGCTGACCATTGGCCTCCTTCATTAAAAAGTGAAGCTCAGTAAAAGTCTGATAGGAAATGGTTTCCGCCTCAAAACCTACCTTCATTCCTGCAATAAATGGTCGCATTACTTCGATCAAATGACTTCCAATCGGGATCTCACAAATTTCCACACCAGTTGTTTGTTGAGACGCTTGTTCTGTATAACGACCGTCCACAAACAAAGTTAATTTATTTTCAGTAACTAGTAGTAAGCCGTTTGACCCCGTAAATCCGCAAAGATAGCGACGATTCGTTTTATCTGTGACTACAAGTCCGGATAATTTTTTTTCCGCTAGTTTTGCTCTTAATGCATCGATCCTCATCTATTTTCCCCTCATTCCTTTTCTAACCTGAATCATCTTTAATAGTTGATTCTCGTCTCAAGGGTAAACAATATACTCAGAATAGTAAAAACGGGGCACAAGTTCACAAGATAAGTGATGACCGATAGAATGGTTTCTTTTGCAAGAGGACTAGTACCCCAATTTACCAGACAAGATTCCCCACACTATTGTTTATCCGCTACTTGTTCTAACTTATGCCCCAGCCCCTTTGGCTAGAAATCAATATCTGTTAAGTATTGTTCATCTTCATCTGAGATGACTGAGTTGCCTTTTTCTGCTTCTAATAATGCTTCCCGCTCGAATTCTTGTTTCTCCAATACTTTGAAGAATGGCAAATATAAGCCAAAAGATAAAGCGACTTGAATCACTTGAATGATGACTGCTCGCCAATCGAATCCTGTGAGAAACCCTTCCATAAATATTGGCACATAAGGCGGATCAAAAATCGGGTAGTTCAGTAAACCTAGTTTCATACAAATCATTGGGAACATTCCTACTAATGCCCCACCAAAGATAAATGGAATCATCAAAACTGGATTCAAGATGATCGGCACACCGAACAACACAGGTTCATTGATACCAAACATGGAAGGGAGTAAAGCAACTGCCCCTACTTTTTTGTATCGTTGTGACTTACTGATGATCATTGCTAAAACTAAGCCAATCGTCACACCAGAACCGGTAAAGTTGGCAAAGGCCGATAAGGTACCATTCGTAATGACATGGCGTAATGGTTCTCCCGCTTCGTGCGCTGCAATGTTCTCGGACAAATATTGCACTGCGATTGGTGAAAGAATCGGGGAAAGAACCGCTGAATGGATACCAAAAAACCAGAAAACCAACCGTAAAACTAATACTAGATAAATCACCCATAGCGAATCTAGACTGCCAATAGCCGGTGCTAAAATATCCATGATGACTTGCGGTAAAAGAACACCCCCAGATAAACTATCGGTAACCGCACGGATCACAATAAACAGAACCCCGATAGCCGCAGTGGGCGTGATCAATTCGAAAGAACTGGAAACAAAATCCGGAACCCCCTCTGGCATTTTGATCACCAACTTGTGCTTCGTGAAGAATTGGTAGAGTTTGACCGAAATAATCGCTATGAAAATTGCAGTAAATAAGCCCTTAGAATCAAGATAGCTGGCGACGATATTGCCGTTGTCATCCACATCCATTGCTACAATCAAAAAGGCAATTGCTGACAACATCATTGATCCCACTGTATAAAGCTTATAGTGTTCACTTAAGAAATACGAAATTGCTAGAACTGCATACAAACCAACTAACCCTAATGAAACTTTTGAAATAATCCCAAAAATATAACCGTAGCTTTCAAACCAATTTGCAACTCCCTGTGTAGTAATGAACTCAGGAATAGACGGAAAAATTGCTGCAACAGACCCTAATAATAGCACTGGTGTCATTACGACCATTCCTTTTTTGATCGCAGTCAAGTAAGCATTACTATCAACTTTATTAGCAACCGGCACCAATGTTTTACGAATAAATGCTTCTACTTTTTCAAAAGCACCCTGTTTTTTTGGACTTTCCATTTTTTTCACTCCTAATTATTGAGTTTTCAATGCTTCATTCTTACGATATGCAACCAACGCTTGTTTCATTACCGTAGCCCCATCCATGGACCCATAGATATCCGACGTTAATAAAACAGTTGGTTTGTTCACTTTATCTGCTTCCCCTTTAATGAAATCATATTTGTGACTCAATTGTGGCCCAACTAAGATGACATCATAGTCATTGATATAGCGTTCCAATTTGTCGACACCGATTGCCTCCATTGGATAGTCTTTTTCATCTAAGCTTTTTGATTCTTTGACAACTTTTTTCATTGACTCCATCATCATTGTCGTTGAGAAGCCTCCTGCACAAACAAGCAATATTTTCATGTTTCTTTCCTCCTACTTTTTTTTTGATTACTTATTTTCTTCGCTTTTTTCCTTTAACATACCAATCATTTCTTCAATCAAATCGCGTGCCAATAAGCTTGTCATTAAATGATCCTGCGCATGAACCATTAATAGACTAGTTTCTGTTTTCTCGCCATTCAGTTCACCGGTAATCAACTTTGTCTGGACATCATGGGCATCAATACTCCTTTCTTTGGCTTCTTTCATTTTTGCTTCTGCCTGTTCAAAATCCCCTTTACGGGCGAATCTTAGCGCTTCAAAAGCTGCTCCTCGCGAATCTCCTGCTGCAGAGATGATTTTAAAAATATCAACTTCTTTTTCGTTCATTGTTTCATCCTTCTTTCATTAAACTTTGTATATAAGACTTAAAGTCTTGAAAATTCGTGATTTTGGCTAGTTGATTGTCTAACGCTTGGTCTTCCATCATTTTGATCATCAATCGACTGATTTCTTTATGCAGATTTAAATGATCTTTCTTGATATTGATCAAGAAAATAACCTTGATTTCTTTTTTACTGTACCAAATTGATTTTCTTAACAAAATGACATCGATGACTTCCCTGATCGCTGCCTGCTCCATAGGATGGGGTCCTGCGATACCATTTTGATAGATGGTATCGATCATTTTTTCTCTCTCAAGAACACTGTGCTTAAATCCCTGCTCGGCCCACCCATCTTCTAAACGAGCCGCTTCGCTTTCTAGTAGTTGCAAATAATCTTCTGATTCCGTATCAATTTGAAACCACTGAGGATCAAATAAACTGAGAATAAACTGGTGTACATCAAATACTTTATTTTCCGATTCCCGCAATAGGCTTAAATCTTTTTCGATTTTATTGATTTCTGCCCGATTTAAAATCGTTTTTGTGTAGATGATAGGGATAGCAAACTGTTCCTGATCCAGAGGAACAGTGGAAATCAGTAAGTCAAAACTTTTATCAATCTGATCAACTTCGTTCAAAGCAAATGTGGTGACTTCAGCATTGCTGAAAAGCCGCTCTAAATTAACTTTCAATAAATAAGAAGCACCGCCACCCGTAGAACAAATGACAGCTATTTTTTTATAATCATCGATTAACTGATTCGCCTGCTTCTCAAGACTAGCTGCGAAATAGATAGCAACGTAGCCTATCTCATCTTTGCTGATATCTGCGTCCAAGTCCTTGTTTAATTCACTGATGAACACCATCGCAACGTTGAATACATTGGCATATTGCGTATAAATGTCATCAATGATCGGATTATCTAGTTGATGTCCGGTATACAGTCTTTGAAGTAATGGAGCGACATGCATCAACAGGGCATTACCTAATTCTTGATCTGTTCTAAACTGTGTATGGTAACGTAAATCGACAAGCTCTAGTGTTTTTTCAATTGCTTGTTTCAATTGCTGATTACTGGTTCGATCATCAAGGACCGAAAATTTTCCTCTCAGTTGCTCATGCAAATAATTTTTTTCCATAGTAGAAAAAGTAATGGGATAAGCCGTTTCCAAATAGGAGACCAAATCTTCTGTTAAAAGGTCATACTTATCGGTTGCTGTCCTTACGGTTCGTTCGTCATTCGTTAAAGTGTTATTTTGTGTGATTCGAAAAACAAGCAATCGAATATGCTGTATGATATTCTCAAAAACAATATCGCTCGCTTTAAGTTGATGCTGTTGCAACTTTTCTGATAAACAGGAACGTAGCGCCTCTTCATCAAAGACGAAGTGAAAAGCTTTATATCGTTCCGTCAGGACGGGTGTATGGATAATGTTGCGAATCAAATAAAGAATTGCTTGTCTTTTCTTCTCTTCAGTCCCGACAATCTTCAAACCATAATGTGCTTTGCTGAATAAAGTTAATCCGTAGTCCTTGCAAAACAATTCGACTTGTTTGATATCTGCTTTAACTGTTGAAAGACTTACCTCTAACCATTCTGAAATCTGCTGCATCGTAATGTATTCTTCATGAAACAGCAGGAGAAGTTCGATATTCTTAATTCGTTCTTTCGGGTTCCCGTTATCGATCTTTTCTTGACGTTTTGCATGAGATAAAAATCTTAGAAACTTTTTTTTATCAGAAATTTCCAGTTGATAGCCTGCCGAACGAATCCGCTCTATTGAAAATCCTTCTGTTCGTCCGATATCTCTTAACCACTTGATATCATTAGCCAAGGTCCGCTCAGAAATCTGAAATTCAGCGGCCAATGCCTTGGGAGCAATTGCTTGCTTCTTTGCATATAAGTATTCAACAATTTTTTCTTGTCGCATAATTTCCTCCCGCCTTCACAAAAACTATACAATGTAAGCCCTTTACTTAAAATGGCAACTTTTTCCGATAAATGATGCAAGAATAATCTGATTCAAAAGAATAACCACTTCCTTCTACGAGCAAACGATTCGGTTTACATAACCGGGATCGATCGATATTTTTCTGAACACTGCTGATCCTGCATCATTTCAGCTGTTAGCCTCATTCAACTACTCCATTCGCATTCTAAAAAAGATAACTAATATACAAAAACAAGCCAAAAGCCTCGTTACAAAGCTGTTGGCTTGTTCAATACAGAACCATTATTGATCGAATTGATTCTTCTATTTTTGATCAAGTATACTTCTATTTATACACCCTAATCGCAGGAGGCACAAAATCAGTGATAAATGTGTTGATTTCGGCAAGTGATTCGGCGAAAAGAATTTTGTCGAAGTCTTCTTGGGTCAAGAACCCTTCTGTTACCATTGCCTGGTATTGTTGTTTCAATGGATCAAAAAAGCCGTTGAAATTGATCAGCACACATGGGTTGGCATGTTGCCCGATCCTGCCCCAAGAGATGACTTCTGTAATTTCCTCAATGGTTCCCGGTCCTCCTGGCAATGCCACATATAAGTCAGCCAGCTCGATCATTTTTTGTTTTCTTTCATGCATATTCGAGACAACGATCAGTGACGTAAGATTCTCTTTTGCTAATTCTCGTGCCACCAAGAATTCTGGTATGATGCCTGTTACTTCACAATTTTCTTCAATAGCGGTTTCGGCAATTATCCCCATCAATCCCGCATTACCGCCTCCATAGACAAGGTTATACTGATTTTCACCTAGCCATCTACCTAATTCTTTGGTGATTTGCTTGTATTCTTCTGAACTTCCGATACTTGCTCCACAATAGACTGCGACATTCATTCTCAAATGATCCCCTTTCGATCTGATTGCACTTCATGTTATTATAGTCGAGAAATAAGGAGGGCTCAATATGAAAATCAATGAATACAACTCATGGGTGATCGACTTTTATAAAAAACGGAACTGGTATCAATATGATCCTTTTATTCGTGTTGGATTTCTTACGGAAGAAGTAGGAGAACTATCCCGGGCCATTCGCGGCGTTGAAATTGGGCGAGATCGACCTGATGAGTCTGCAAAAGATCAAGCCTACTATCGAGAGAATTTGATGGAAGAACTTGGCGATGTCTTTGACAACGTATTGATTCTCGCAGATAAATACGATATTGCTCTCGAAGACATTATGAGTCATCATAAAGCAAAACTGGAAGAGCGATTTAAAGAGGAAGGATAGCCTAGCTAGCTAGCTGCTAACTATCACTTATATTTCTTTTCCTACGCGTTATCTTGCGTTATCCTAAGTTGTGCGCCCAGTTGATCACCTGTCATTGTCAACGAGTTAGCTAAGGGAAAAATATTGTCAGATTTTCTAGTCTACTTGAAGCAAAAAAAAGGGACTGTGCCATAAGTCTCCTACAAGTAACACTAGCCGAACATTAATGATTATTGCTCCTGCGGTGCAGGGACTCCTCGTCGCAAAAGTCAGAGGAATCTATCCTAGCAACAGACTATTATTCGGTTTAACTTGTTGGATGATGACTTATGTCATAGTCCCGTATTATAAATCATTATTACAGATCAACGATTGAATTTTTTGCTGCCTAATTTCATATGAAATTGCGGATCTTTTGGTGTGGAAGGATCGACACCTCGCAAATGAGGAATTTCTCCACAGATCAATTGCAATAAGACAATGAAATTGAACGTCATAAACTCTGGATCGGTGGTCACAGGTAAGACCAGATCTGCTGCGTCTGACTCATAAGTCGTAATCAGAAAAATAGTATCCGACCATTCGGACAAAACTTCTTTCATTTTCTCAGACCTTGGCTCATCGCCGTTGTCTAAAATAAAGACCATCGAATCTTCATTGATCGCATTATAGATGCCATGAATAAACTCTTCAAATTCATATCCACTCACCGGACAACGCATCGTCTCTAACAACTTCAGGGCACTTTCTAAAACATCTCCATAAATAGCTGCCGGACCAGTCACACGGATTTCTTTTGCAGTGACTAATCGTTCCTGATTTGCAGAAATCCATTTTAATGAAGTCTCATAAACAGCTTGGAACTGTCCAGCAGCAGTTTTCACCCCTTGGATCTGTTGTTCAAATGTCTCTTCAGAAATCGTTCCTTGCTCAAGTCCCAGATAGAGAGCAAGTAATAATAGATTCAGTTTTGTACAATAAAAGCCCTTTGTTTTTGCCCCTGCTTTCTCAGGTCCACAATGGACAGTCAGAACAAAATCAGCCATTTCATCAATAAATGCTTGTTCTTCTCCTGCCATGGAAGCAGTGATACAACCTTTGCTTTTCGCTAGTTTCATAGCGTTGTAGGTGGAAAAAGAGCTACCTCCTTGAGAGATTCCGACAACTAATGTCTGTTCATTATCACTCAGAAAAGTCTCTTCAGTGATCGTGAAAGGATAGACCGCTCTTACTTCAAGTTGTAATAGTTTTTGCATTTGCGGAGCCATTTGCAACGCGGAATGATAGCTCGTTCCAGACCCTGTCAAAAAAATCCGAGTGATTTTTTCTTTTTTGATACTTGAAAAAAGACGGTCTCCTTTTTCGATAATTTCTAACAATTTACTTGGTGTCTCTTGTAAATACTCTTGAATTGATGCCATTTTTTCTCCTCCAATATTATAGAATGCCAATCAAATGAACAGCGATCCCAAAAATAATAATGCCGATCGTAATCTTAGTAATGCTCGCTTTTTTTAGCAGCTTATAAATGCCAAAGGTGAAGGCTAGCGGCAGCATCTTTGGTAATATCTGATCCAGTATATCTTGAACCACGATTTCTGCTCCGCTGATATTCCACTTTAATGGAGTCGTGATATTCAGCATCGTCGCCACCATACCTCCAACAACACATAATCCAACGATCGTTGCTACTGCCATAATTTTATCCATCAAGCCTTCTTTTTGGATACGGTCCAACGAATTGACTCCTACTTGATACCCCAGTTTCAATCCAAAGATCCGAACCAATATATTTGGCAAATTATACAAAACTAAAAACAGCAATGGACCAAAAAGATTGCCATCTTTTGCGATCGATACACCAATACCGGCAGCAATGATCCGAACAGTTCCCCAGAAGATTGAATCACCGATCCCAGCTAAAGGCCCCATCAGTGATGCTTTGACAGCGTTGATTGATTGGACATCAAAAGCCGGATTGTTCGCATTTTCTTCTTCCATCGCTGCACTGATCCCCATAATCGTTGGTACTACCGCTGGTGTCGTGTTGAAAATTTCCAAGTGGCGTGTGATTGCTGCTGCTTGATCCTCTTTATTTCTATAGAGCTTTTTGATGACTGGCAGCATGGAATACATGTAACCGACATTTTGCATCCGTTCGTAGTTAAACGCACCTTGAAGAGCAAAGGACCGCCAGAATACACTTTTTAGCTGCTTCTTCTCAATCTTATTCAAAATCGATCTCTCCTTCCGTCAAGTTATCTGGGACACTGGGGATAGACTCTTTCTTCTGTTCAATATAGAAGTGCAAGATCACTGCGATACAAGCACCGATTAAAGCAATCGCAGTAATATTTAGTCCTCCGTAGGCAGCTGCTAAAAAGCCCAAGAAAAAGAAGGGCGCCATTTTCTTTGAAAAAAGCATGTCCAGCAACAAAGCAAATCCGATGGCAGGAAGCAGATTTCCAGCTACAGATAACCCGTCTAATATGACATTTGGAACAGCTTCGATCATTCCCGTTACCTTATCCGCACCTAATAAAATAGCTAAGAAGGTTGGTAGAAATGTACTTAAAAAGAACAAACCAACTGGAATCCACATACAAAAGGCTAATCCTTTGTAATTTGCTTCTTTCGCATAGCTATCTGCTTTGTGGGTAAAATAAGCATTGATGATCCGAACCAATACGCCTAAAGATTGCGCTAAAACTGCGATCGGCACAGCTAATGCTAAAGCTACTTCAACACCGCTATTAGACAAAATCGCAAATGCTGTTCCTAAAATCCCTCCTGTCACCACATCTGGCGGTGTAGAAGCCCCAATACCGGCGATCCCCATCCAGATCAATTCAAGTTGCGCCCCAATGATAATTCCATTCTTTACATCGCCTAAAACCAACCCCACCAATAAACCGGTAACAAGCGGACGATCAAACATCATCTGACCAAATATTCTGCCATCCAAGATACCGATTCCAGCAATTAACCCTAACATTATTGCTTGAGCAACCATCGTGTAACCCTCCTTCTTCTAAATGTCAAAGTCCGTCAACAATTTCTTTTTATCTCTAGGCAGCATCCGAAATTCTACTTGGACACCGGCATCCTTAATCGTTTTTAAGTTAGCGATATCCTTTTCGTCCACTGCCACTAGATCCGTTAATTTCTTTTTCCCCTCGCCATAACGCAAGCCCCCAACATTTAATGTGGTAATTACCCCACCTGAAGCTTCGACCAATCGGCGAGCGTCCTCGGTCGTCTTAACTAAAACTAAGACATTACTCTTTTTTGATGATGCAAATTTTTGAACGATTTCTCCGGATTCCGCTACTCCTCGAATGTATAGAACAACATTGGAAGGTTTCGCCAAATTTAAAGCCATAGATTTCATTTGATCATTTTTGGCATCGTCATTTACCACTAAAATCGTATTGATCCCTAAGGCCGTCGTCCAGCCAAAAGCTACTTGGCCGTGGATCAACCGATCATCAATCCTCACTAAAGATATCGTCATTGTTTTGTCCTCCTTGCTGTTTGATTAGTTGATTAATGTGTAAAATTCCTTTCTTCCCTTCTTCTATTCCCCTAAGTACCCAATCCTCAACAGATAGCTCAGCTGTTTCCTCTGAGAGTATGAGAGAAAGTAACATAGGTAAATTGACACCGGTGATTAACTGGAATTCATATCCGTTTAATAAATGATTGGTAAATAGATTTGCCACACTTCCCCCAAAGACATCTGTTAGGACGATCAACGTCTGATCTTGATTCTGCTCTAAGTAAGCAGTCATCTCTGCTTCCGCATCATCACTCGATTTTTCTTTGGTCATTGAAAAACAATCGATCTCGATATCTTCACCAGCAATCAATTTCAAACTATCAATAATCCCTTTAGAAAATGTGCCGTGGGTTGCTACTAAATATTTCATCTCTTTTCCTCCTCACTACACTTTTTTATAATGCAAAAAGCGTGCCAACTAGTGACACGCTTCGAAAAGTCCTCATCTATCAGTCAAGAAAAAGGATATTATGGATATAGCAAATTTCTGGCAATGGAATCTGCACACTATAGATTGTTTCCAGCACACTGACCGCATCTTTGATCACTCTGATTTCACGTTGATGAGTAAATACAAATTGTTCAAGATCTGCAAATTCGGTAATTTCTACTTGCCGTATCAAACGCTCTACCATGCAGGAGATATGAACATAAAGACCGATTTTTCGTGGATTCGTCAACTTCAGTGCTAATCGTTCTTCCAGTGTGACAATTAATTCTTCTATGATCGACATGATTTTTTGAGTATCTAAAATAGTTAACGAATCGAGGACTCGAATGAGGGAAAAATTTTTTACCATCCGATCATTCACAATCTTCATGCCATTTTCATCCAAATCAACTCCAAAGATCTCTGACATTTTTTGCGCGTTCCCACCAGAGATAATGGTTTCTAAATAAACAAACTCGGCCTCTGGAATCAGAGGATCGTCGGTTCCAATAATGCCTAATAAATTATAGTGTTGAGAAATACTAGCGGGTATCCCGTTGGTAACCAATTCACTATATTCCATAGGGAAAAACGCTACTTCAAGCAATCCTTCCAAACATTCCGACAACATTTTTTGAATCTGAATCGCTGTACCTATCCCAGTAAAGCAAGTGGTGATTATCGCTTTTTTTTGAGCCTTTTCCGGTTCGAACAGTTGAATGTTCGGTGTGATCGATTCCTTCATCCGTTCCGCAATCTCGGTTAAAGGAGTGCCTTGAAGCATCATATTGCCAATCTCTAGTGCCATCAAAGTCCCTAGCTGATCCATACACAAAATTGGAACTGCTACGGTCTTTTTCAATAAATCATAGATCATATTCAACGACCCCATATCAATTAGGATTACCAGTCCTTTGACTGTTCCGTTTTCTCGTACATACTCTTCTACCTTTGTAGAGATGTCATGAATGGAGGCCTCGATTGGCATATCAAAGCTGGTAAATATTGACTCTCCTAGCATGCGATTACACACATTGGCGATACTGCTAGCGGTTGCGAAACCATGAGCAATGATCAATCCATCAATGTCTTTGCTCTTTCTTGTATAACGTAGTGTCGAAAAGAATAATGAGAAGAGATTAATGTCTAATGAATCGAACTGAATATCTAAACGTCGCTCAATTTCAGGAAAAATTTTCTTTAGCGTTTGCCGTTCTTTCCCATAATGCTGCTCAATGTAGGCTTCCAGCAAAAATTCAGAAGGCTGAGAAACGAAAGACGTTCTCAAAATATACTTGTAAATGTAGTGAGACACAAATAGAACGAAGCTTCCATCATAATGAAAGAACGCCTGATATTCGATTTCCCGAAATAATTCTTGCATCGTTTGATGCACAAACTCTTCCAAAGCAACTGGTTTTTGCTTTGAATCCGTAAAGACTAACCGATCCATAAAGCCAACCACTTGTTGATCGATCAACGTACGCATCTCCGCATCCTCATCATTTTTTCTCAACGAATAAATTTGATTTAATCGATGAATAAACGCATAAAGGTCTTGCCGGCCATCATTTTCGGAGAGAGATTGTTTTTCCCCGTCGAAAACGTAATTAGTTGACTCAGAAAACTGGCTAACGATTTTATTTCGAGGAAGCGTATACATTTGTGCGGGCAGATCCTTGATGGAAACATGGACTTCATCTGAAGTAACATTTTGAGAAATCGCACTGCCGCAAACATACTTAATGGCATTTTCAATTTCACCAATGTTTCCTGAATAAATGGTATGAAGAAAAATATTCATTACCTGAGAGCTGACCACTATTTTCTTTTCAAGCCGTTTGCTTTCAACTTGAAAGAGCTTCTCGATAATTTCTTTTTTTTCTAAAATACTGCGTTCACTCAGATTAGGTAAATAGATAGTAATAGGAATTCGACGCAAAAACGTCTGTAAAAAAGCGGTGGTTTTCTCAGTTGTCGCGAAGGCCAATCGGACAGTTGCTTTTCGCTCGGTTGATTCACCGATCCGAGAAAAGGTCCCTTTATCTATGAAAGTAAAAAGTTTCTCCTGTCCTTCCGCATTCAACCGATGGACTTCATCTAGAAATAGTAGACCACCGTTCGCATCTTCTAATAACCCGCGCTTCTTTTCGTAGGCACCAGTGAAGGCTCCTTTGGAGTAACCAAACAATAATCCTGACAAGAGCTCTGGATTATTATAATATTGTGCACAATTTAATACTTTAAATGGGGCTGTTTCTGATAGAACTTCTGCTTTGACCATATATTCATACATGATTTGCACGAAATAACTTTTTCCGATGCCTGTATCCCCCATTACCATAACAGGGAGACCATTATTTGGATAAAATACAGCTGTCTTCAATTGTTCAATGGGTTCAGCCAAACTTTTATCGTAACCGATCACTTTTTCAAATACACGATTGATAGGTACTTTCTCGATTTTGTCGCTTAACTCTTTTACTGAATTCAGGACTTCAGATACTTCGATAGCGAACTTTTCTTGATAACCCCCTCGATTGCCAAACAAGACGGGCCGTGTATTGATTTTAAAAAAAATGCCTTGATCAACAAAACGATTGGCCAATCGACTCGCTTGTGTTCGACTAAAGGAGAGTTGAGCTTCAATATCGGCTGTTGTAAACAGTCCCGATTCAACCGCTTCTTTAGTAGCACGATTCGCTAATTCTCGGCTCCATGTAGTCACTTCTACTTCAACATTCATTTCTACACCTCTTTCTTTGCCCTCGAAATAACAAATGTTAAAAAAGAGTATACCACGGAAAAATTTCTTTTAAAGACGAAATTAAACTTCACAGGGAATCGCTTTCATTTATTTGTTATTTCATGGCCTGTCCAATGCCTCATACTTTCTGTTTTTATTACTAAACAACTTTGTCACAAAAAAAACATCGAAGCTGCTCAAAACGCGCTTCGATGTTCTTTAGTAATTTTATTTTACAATGAACCAAGTTTCCATATAAAAAGCTCATTATCAACGAACGAATAGGATTGTGTTGTTATTCGAAAACTTCTTAATGATGTTTGTAGCTGGCATAGTAAAAGCCGGATACAAATAGCGCACCTCCGATGATATTCCCAATATAGACAGGAATAAAATTCGCAAAGAATTCCAACCATGTGCCGTGGCCTTCGAAGATCGCTGCTGGAATGACAAAACAATTTGCCACACTATGCTGAAACCCGATGGCAACAAAAATCATGACTGGAAACCATATCGTCAATACTTTCCCAGCCGCATCTTTCGCACCATAAGACAACCATAATGCTAAACCGACAAACCAGTTACAGCCGATACCAGAAACAATTGCTTGTAACCAAGACGCAGCTATTTTGTGATCAGCAAGGTGAATGATTTGGTCTAAATAAACTCCTGAACTTGTCAATCCAACAAAGTGACCAAAAAAATACGCCACAAAAATCGCACCGACCATATTAGCTAAGGTAATGATCAGCCAGTTTTTCACTAGTTGCAGAAACGTGACTTTCTTATCCATAAAAGCAATCGCTACCGCCATCATATTCCCTGTAATTAATTCACCGCCCCCAAGCAGGATGACAATCAATCCGATTGGAAAAACCGCTGCTCCAACTAGACTGGTGAGACTTGAAAGTGATTCTGGAATAGAGGCAGAGACTCTAACATAGGCTAAATAGCCAAGAGAGATCATAGCCCCTCCGATGAATCCTAAAATAAGTTTCGCAATGATCGGTTTTTGTACTTTTTTGGTGCCTAGATGAATACTAATGTCCATAATTTCTTCTGGTGTGTGCATAACTCTTTGATCCCTACTTTTCCAATAGATTTTCTGATAAAAAACAATAGTGATTTCCTTCACATTTCCATCAACGATTATAACACCATCGTTTTTGATTTTGCATTGTTATTGTAAAAAAATTCACGAAATTTTCATCAGATTCTATTAAAAAATCCCCGGTTAAATCAACGTGCGTTGTTTACCGAGGAATCCGTTTGTTTTTGATCTGGGAAAGCACTCTAGAAGCAAATCCCCTTCTTGAGTTGAATATCTTAGAATTGAATGACTAATTCAGCTCTTTTATTATTTAAAGTCCTTTCCTTTAAATGCGATGGCATCCACTTGAAACAAGATGCCTACCTCACCACGGTGCGCAAAAGAAGTCTGAATAGACTTTCTGACAGGGTATTGTCCATTAAATTTTTCTTTGATGATTTTTTCCATTATCGGAATATCAAAGATATCTTTGAAAAGAGCGTCCATTTGGACCACGTCTGCTAACGTAAGTCCCGCTAGTTTCAACCGTTCTTCCAAGTGATCGAAAGCACCGATTATTTGTTGTTCGACCGATTGTCCGATATTTCCGACACAATAGCCAACAAAGACTAAATTCCCAGCCTCAATCACTCCTGAATTTGCCCAATCTCGGTTAATGTCATAGCGCTTCATCTAACTCGCCTCCTGAAATAATCTATTTGAATTTTTGTCTGAAAAAACAGCCTCTGGTTTCTTACTAAAATACATAAAATTGTTCTGCTTTATTCCAACGAGATACTCAACACCTCTCAATGCCTCCTCTGCTTTTTCTGCACCTTTAATTATCGCCTACCACTTAGAAAATGAGGCGACATGTTTGGTGTTAAAAAAGAAAGGTTGCGTCTTGTTCCCTTATCTTCAACAGTGAATCAAAACAGCGATTCGAACACACGTGGTCCATATTGCTGCTCGTTCGATAGCTCTTTTCGCTAATCGCTTTGATCCTTTTAGAAAATAATCTCCAACCAGGCGCTGGAAAAGCAGCGTTCCGTCTCAGACTTTTACTCCCACCAATGATTACTTCAGCAAGGCAAACAAAAAAAGCCAGTTGATCCTTCAATCAACTAGCACGAGTGGAAACAGACCGGCAGCCGCTACTCCCCGAGTCAGAAACGAAAACAGTTAGGTAGCGGACAATGTCTTTTTGCTCACTAGCCCCTCCTTTAAGCAGCCTGCTTACGAAGATATATCGAGAATTTTTCTAAAAGCTGTCGACTGGATGATCTTACTAAGAATGGTATAAGTTTGTCGATCATTCTTTCTGAGCAAGCTTAAGATATTCGTTACTTCTGCGCGATCTTCTGCTAAAAAAGCTTTGAAAAAAGTAAAGTAGAGTTGCGTGGTCAGAGAGAAGGTTGAATCAGTAAACGATTCCGTCAATTTTTTATCTAAGAGTGATGCCTTCTCTAACTCATTATTTGTAATCAAGAATTGAATCATATTGACATACAATGCGCCGATTAGTCGATCAATCAACTCTGGGTAAAGCGACCACCAAGTGATTGCGGCAGCAATCGCTTTTGAGAGTAATGGCTCAATTCGTTCTTCCTCATCAAAAAAGATAAAAAAAGTTGTAATGAACAATTCCAGTTCCATCATTGAAAAACTCTCAAGACGTGTGAAATATTCTCTTAAAGTCACTAAAGGCCAGTGATCGATGGTCGGTTTTAGTGACCAAGCCAAAGCATATGCTGCAGAGCTGATCAACCGATCTGAGCTTATCTCTGACGTTTTATTGTCCCTATAGATCACTAATAACTTATCGACAGAATGCAGATTGAAGTCATAGTAAATAGCAATGACGTCTCTAATCGTGATTCGTTTAGTTGCAGGATTCTCCTTATCATAAAGGAAGAAAAATTCTGGTTCACTCATATTCATATTTTCTAAGATACGCTTGAATTTAAATGCTTCGATCGCATACTCTCCTGCTTCAAATTTCGCATAAAAGCTGCGGGAAGCTACACCTGAATAAACTTCTTTTTGAGTGTAGTGTTTCGACATTCTGATTTTTCTGATCAATGGGCCATACGCCTTCATCTGACCACTCCTTTTCACGTATAGTATACTATACATTTTTAAAAACAGGGGAACATTTACCGATGATATAGTAACGGTAACAAGTGGAAAGGTGGTGTTCAGATGAATACAGTACTAAGCTTACAAGCATTTAAAGAAGATTCTGCCGTTTCTCCAAATTCAATCTTTACGTTTAAATGTCAAATCTCACTAAAAGTACCAGCAACAAAATAAATGCGATTAAAAAAGAATAGAATACTCCCCCCTTGGTCATTCTATTCTTTTTTAATTAAATACAAAGAGATGTCAAAGTCCCCCTTGCTTAGGTTTGATCCTTGTCGAGCAAAAGGGGAATAAAGCCAGTTTTTCAAAAAAAATGAATCAATACGTCAAGAAAAGAGGGAATCAATGGATTTCATCAATACATTCCACTTCATCTATCCTGATCTAAAAAATACATATACAGATCAAGCATTTACTTATTTAAACATTAACCAGAACGTTCCCAAGCAAGGATGGAAAATTCATGTTTCTGCTACTTATACTAATTATTTTTTGATACTGAGCGAATGTATCTCATGCTGCATCGAAAATGATGTAGATATGAAATTTTTGAAGAATCTTGATCAGTTTACAAACAACCTTTCTAAAAGTACCCCTAGAGCCTATTCAGGAAAGTTCATCACAATCTATCCCTCAACTTTAGAGAAGTTTGTTGTGATGTGCGAAAAGTTATATACCCGATTAAATGATTTTCAGGGTCCTTACATTCTTTCAGACAAGAGATATAAAGATTGTAAAGTCCTCTACTACAGGTATGGACGTTGTCGAGCGGACGAAAATGAATCAGAGACAGAAAGAACGCAATTAATTTGTCCCGATGGCTCTATTATCGAAGACAAACGGTTGCCTTATTATTCTCAGCCGCCTTTTGTACAAGATCCTTTTCATGATAGTTCACAACAAGAGAACCCATCTGCATTACTGAATAATAGATACAAAGTAGAAACAGCTGTTCATTACTCCAATACCGGCGGTGTATATTTAGGAACGGATACTATCGGCAATCGAAAGGTGATTATTAAAGAAGCGCGCCCCTATATCGAATCCTCTTCATCAGGTGATTGTATTGACATGCGCAAGAAAGAAATAGCCTTCTTTAACCTTTTTCCGCAGTATTGCCCAAAGGTTTATGACAGTTTTTACGAGTGGGAGCATTATTTTACGGTAGTCGAATTTATTGAAGGACCCACCCTCTCTGAGTTCTCAGATCGAGTAGTTGAAGAAGTGTATTTCGACGATCTTACTGGCAGCTATCGCCAGGATGCTCAAAAGATAATCATCGAGTTAATGAGAATGATAGTAGCGATTCATAAATTTGGAATCACGATTCATGACATTTCCAATACTAATATTATGTTACGAGACGGACAGCCAGTAATCATAGATTTTGAAGGTGGAAGCTTTGCTTTTGAACAATACGATTACATCGTAAAGACTCCTGGTTTTGATAATGGGGATCATTCCATCGACAGAATGAAGCGAGATTATGTTTCCTTAGGGCTCCTGATTATTAACCTTTTCATCGGAACAAACCAACTGGCGCAATTGGATCAGCAAGCAGCACTGGAGACATTTTATCTTTTTGCTTGTCATTATCAGCTAGACCCTCGTTATTATTCACTGATCAGCAATTTACTATTGAGACCTAATTCGACGAACCTTGAAATCCAGCTCCATCTTATGTGCACCCACCCACTTGAAGCCGTCTCATTAGCGTATAACGAAATAAAAGAAAATCTATTAGCTGATGCTCTTTCCAACGTGGATAAGAATGCAGTTCATTTGATCGAATCAAAAAGCAGTTCGGTTGATTTAACAGACTTAGCAAACGAAAAAGAACTATTCATTTTGGCATATCTCAGTTATTTAATGGACAATCAAAAAATAACTTTTACAAATAACGTAGATTTCTCTTTTGAAAAAATAGGACATGTAAATAAAACCGGTCTGGCTGATTATGCTCACTTGATTATTCTTGTTTTGGTTATGAGTCCAGCACAAACGATCAATCGATTGAAACCAATGATTCACCTCTGGACACAAAAATTAATCGGTTCTCAGAATCAAGATGGCAGCTTTATTTCAGAAATTGATGGGGTTGAGGGAGAAGGGCTTCTTGATGGTGCAGCAATGATCGTCTGCTCATTGGTGGAAGCTTATCGTTTTTTTCGTGAGGAAAGAATACTCCAGAGTCTTACTGATTGGCTGAACTATACAGAAAAATTTGGCAAGACACATTTCCCGCAAATCAGTAAAAGAAATGCGAATAAATCACCTTATTTGGCAAATGGTAAAGCCGGTATGCTACTGGCAAAATGGTATGTTTTGCGAAGTGGATTAGGGACAGAAGCCATGAAAAATGAAACCTTTGAGCAAATAAAAGAACTGCCACTGGTTTCTTCAAATGTCAGCTTTGGATACGGTATTAGTGGTATCGCCTATTTGAAAGTTCTGACAAATAATCTCAAAAGAAACGATTACAACTCTCTATTAACGAATCTACTATCCTACAAGGTCAATTTCAAAGGAAAGAATCGATACCCGGACTGCACCAATTCAAGAATAGAAGCGAGATTTCTCACAGGGGAAATCGGCGTCTTATTCTTAGTGGATTGTATCCGACAGAGATTGGAGGATCATCAGTGAAAACACTCTATAAACATTATAAAAGCAATATTCTTAAAATGCTGTTGCTGTCAGGCCTCTTATCCTTTTTACGCGTTCTGCCAAGTTATCTACTGGCTTTTGCCACTAATGCTATCTTTGCCAGAAATATCAGCCAATTTCTTTTTTGGGACCTAGTGATTCTCATTCTTTGGCTGATTTATGTCTGCTCAAACTATTTATTTTCAGTTTATCAGGAGAAAGAACTACAAAAAATCAGTCTTTCATTGCGAAAACGTGAAGCTGACTCTATCAAGACAGTCCCATTAGCAGACTTCAATAAAATCACGGCTGATGGCTATGTGTCGAAGCTGACAAATGATATCACACAAATCGAAACGCAGGGCGTGATGAGTTTATATCGTCTTTTTTCTAACGGATGGTTGATTTTGTTCTCAATTGTTGCATTGGCCCTTTTTAACCTTTGGCTGGTCGTTTTGGTCCTTGGTTTAACGGGATTGATCCTTTATATCCCTAATAAATTCGGGACAGTTCTTGTGGCGCTTGGACAAAAGTTATCTACTAGTAATTCCTCTTATACAAAAAGGATTGCCAATATCTTAAAAGGTTACAACGTTTTCCGTTACAATAATAGGCTGGCAGAAATTCCAAAAAAGATTACCGAATACTCTCAAGACCTTTCTGAGAATAAGGTTGCCATTGCAAAAACAAATCACAAGATTATGAACCTCATTGCTTTTTCTAGTTTATTGAGTCAAGTAGTCGTAGATATTGTGACAGGCTTTCTGGCAATTATCGGACAAACGACGATTGGAGCTATTAGTTCCAGTGGCAATTTAGCAGCAAACATCTTTAACTCTGTATCGTTGGTAGGTCAATCGGCCATGGAACTAAGATCCATAGAGCCCGTCATAGAAACATTTTTTGTTGATAAGCCAATCGTTCGCGCCACGAAAAAAACCTACAACGAATTCACTGATTGTATACGAATCGAAAATTTATCTTTCGGCTATGACGCAAATCTCCCGATCCTAGAAAATTTCAATTTAGACATAAAAAAAGGGGGAAAATATCTCCTCACGGGTGATAGTGGCAGCGGAAAAAGTACTTTATTAAAAATCTTGATTGGTGATTTGGAAGGCTATTCAGGCGAAATAAAGGTGGATGGTCATCAGTTGATAGATGTGGATAGCCACTCTTTTATTCAATATATCGACCAAGACAATTATTTGTTCAACACTTCTTATAAAGAAAATGTCGCTCTTTGGAACAACTACGCAAGCACAGAAATAGCCGAAGCATTGAATAAAGCCGCGGCAGATTTTGTAGATGATATTGACAAAGTAGTTGAAAATAACGGTACCAATCTTTCCGGTGGACAAAAACAGCGCATTGGTTTAGCCAGAGCCTTTATTCAAAAAAAATCAGTCATCCTCTTTGATGAAGGAACCTCTTCATTAGATAAAAAGAATACGTTGCTCATTGAGAATCTCCTTTTGGAAGACAACGAGTTGACGGTTGTGATGGTCAGTCATCATCCACTGGAAGAAAACATTCATAAATTTGATCAAATTATTTCTATCAGCGCCCCTTTAGCATCGGAAAATCAACTGATTGCAATGGCGAACGCTAGTGGTTCATGAACCGTGGAGCAAAAATTTCTCATCATTAAATATAAATCTTCTGAAAAAAAGTGCCTCCCAATTTTTGGAGGACACTTTTTTGGAAGTCTTTTATTCAGATTTTAATAGCTGATGAAAAGCTGTTCGCAACTGCTGCATCTTCTGTGTAGCGGATGGTTGATTTGACGCATTGACAGAATAATAAATTTTAAACTTTGGTTCTGTACCTGAAGGTCTCAGACAGACCCACGAACCATCGGTAAATATATATTTTAGAACATTGGATGATGGTAATGTAATTTTTTCGATTGATTGACCGGCCATCCACCGTTCAGAAGTCAGGAAATCTTCTTTGGCCATTAAGACAAAATCCCCCAAATGAGAAAATGACAGTGATCTTAAACGATCTAACTGCTGACTCATCTGCGACAGTCCATCTTTACCGGGAAAAACTTTTGTTTCTAATTGTTCTTCGTAATAACCATAACGGTCATAGATTTCATTCAAGCGATCAACTAAATCAATTCCGGAAAGGAAACAGTCCAGTGCGGTCTCAGCCAATAATACAGCTGCTTGAATCGCATCCTTATCCCTGACAAATGGGGCTACCAGGTACCCAAAACTTTCTTCATAGCCGAAAAGAAACGTTTTATCTTTTGTTTCTTCTGATAATTGGATTTGTTCCCCAATAAATTTAAATCCTGTTAACGTGTTTCTAACTTCAATGCCATAAGCTTCGGCAATTTTCGCCCCTAAATCAGATGTTACAATCGTTTTTGCGATAAATGAATTTACTGCTTGTTTTACTCGAACCAAATAATCAAGCAATAACACCCCTATTTGATTGCCATTTAAAAAGACTGGCTGTCCGTCCTTACGTACAACAGCACCCAAGCGGTCCGCGTCTGGATCTGTGGCTAGAATTAGCTGTGTTGGCTGTGTTTGAGCCTCTTTCAATGCTAGAGTAAACGCCTGTTGGTCTTCTGGATTAGGAGAAGAGACAGTTGTAAAATCAGGATCAGGCAGTTCTTGCTCTTTCACTGTCCGAAGATTCGTAAATCCCAAGCGTTGAAAGGCCTTTTGTATCAATACATTTCCAGTACCGTGAAGTGGGGTATAAACCATTGAAAGCTGTGATCCAAAATGGCGGATCCTTTCAGGATTTTGGGCCACCTGAATCAATTGATCTAAATACAACGCATCTACTTCTTCCCCAAAAATATCAATCAACTGTTGCTCGACATAAGTTGACAATAAATCCGCTTCGATCATTAATTCATTTTGAATACTTGCTAATATTCCCATCAATTCTTCGGCAGTTCCTAGTGTAATTTGACCGCCGTCCGAAGCATACACTTTAAATCCATTGTATTGCTTAGGATTATGACTCGCAGTGATCATGACACCTGCAAAGGCTTTATAATACCGAACTAGAAAAGACAATTGCGGGGTCGGACGTAATTGATCAGATAAATAGACCCTAATCCCCTGACTGGCTAATACGCGAGCGGTCCATTCCGCAAATTGTTTTGAACCATGTCGATTATCAAAAGAAATCACTACCCCCTGTTGTTCAGCATGCGCTTTTTGAACATAGCGAGCTAATCCAAGCGCTGCCCGCTTAATGGTGTAGTCATTGATTCGGTTGATGCCAACGCCTAGCTCTCCCCGCATCCCCCCTGTCCCAAAAGCCAAATAGTCATAAAAGTGTTCTTCTATCACAGCAGGATCAGACAGAGCGAGCAGCTGATCTTTCAAGTTTGCTTCCAAAGATGGATAATCTAACCATTCTTGATATTTTCGTTGCCAATTCATTTTGTTTCCTCTTTTAATTGTTTGAGAATCTCTGCAATCGACAAGGTGCAGCCAGCCATTGAAGTATCTGCTACGCCATAATACATCGTCAATTGATCAGCAACTAGAATACCACCACAGCCAAAGACGACATCGCCGAAGAACCCATTCTTCTCATAATCAGCTTCTGGTTCCATGATTGGTTTTTGGCTTCTAGCAATGACTCTTGTTGGGTCTTGCAAGTCTACTAATGCTGCGCCCATACAATAGCGATGTTCGGGAGTCGCACCATGATAAATAATCAGCCAGCCTTCGTCGGTTTTAATAGGAACTAGCCCTCCACCTACACGCCCACTATCCCAACAATCTTCACGAATCCCTAGTAAATGCCGGTGCTGTCCCCAGCTAACTAAATCTGGCGAAGAAGCAATCCAAATGTCATAGTTGCCAATACTTTTCAGAGAAGGACGGTGTAAGGCGTAATAACGCCCGTTGATTTGTTCTGGAAAAATCAGCACATCTTTGTTCTCTGGTGCAAAGATATTCCCTAAATCTTGATAGGATTGAAAATCCTTGGTAGCTACTAATGAATCACAAACACCCATTGGTGAGACAGAACTAAAGTTGATATAGTAAGTATCGCCAATCTGTGTGCATCGCGCGTCTTCGATGCCATATGATTGATATTCATTGAAAGGATACAAGAATTCCTCCTCATCAATCGTAAAATGATGCCCATCTTTACTGCGGGCAATTCGAATATAAGAAAGAGATGTCAGATAGACAAAACTATCCAACTTGTCTTTTTTGCGGATCATTCTCGGATCGTCAAAATCATAATCCGGATCATCTCGGTGGAATGTTAATACTTCCATCGTTTGTGTTCTTGGATCAAATACAGGCGCTTTAATAACGTTAGGGTCGTCAGAGATTGGGCGCTCTGCCACACGTAATAAAAGTAAGACTTCATCGTTGTATTTTGCTACTCCACCATTAAAGGCGCCAATCACTTCATACCCTTCGTGTAATGGTTTCACATCTGCGGGAGTGATCAATGGATTTTCATTAAAACGTTCTATTTTCATTTGCTTAACCTCTATCTAAATGGATTTTCTAGTTTGATTTTCTGCGCGCCTGCATCACTGATACCAGCATATAGCACGATATGATCTTCGTAAATGTGAAGTCCGCCGCTAAAGACGACATCTTCTAAATCTGGGCGTTTCATTGGTCCTTGTTGGAAATCGTTTCTTTCTGCAATAATTTTTGCCTGTGTCATAGCAAATTGATTTCGTTCCAGACAGAAAACCATCGCATAATAATGACGATTTCCTTGATCATCGAAATTCGCGATATGGCCTAAGACCCAAATGTCGCCATCAATCTCATGGATCTCATTGCCGCCACCCCATTCGCTTTCACAGAACTGGTCAGACAGTAACGGGGCTTCTGTAATTATTTCAATGGTCAAATCACTAAGCGCGTGAACGATCGTTGCACCTATCTTTCCTCGGCCACCTTTACTTCCTTGCGGTCGTGTCAGCACTAGGATTTCTCCAGAAGATAATTGTTTCAAGCGCAAGTCTTTCATCCCCCACGGCCCTTCAAAGATTTTCTTTGCTTCGGAAAGAGTCGCCAAGTGATAAAAAACCGTACGCCAATTCGCTGTGCCATCTTCTAGAAAAACAACTTCAACCCCCCCAAGGATGACTTGTCCGTCAATTCGAGTATAAAAAGGATCCTGTAAAGAAAGTTCGATACTATCAGCGATTAGTGTCCACCTGTTTGTTTCAACCTCTTCAAATAAACTGACAGTGGAAACTTCACTGTCTCTTGATTCAATGCGACCTGCAATCACTTCTTTCCCCGCTAATTCAAAAGGGGCAGTGATATTATAAACATCTTGATCACCCACACCGCTGAATCGCAAAATTGCGGCTTCTTTGACTACTTTGGCTTTCTCATTTCGATACTCCTGCAATAATTGCTTGATATAAATCATAGCTGCTCCTTTCCAATCCAACATGCCTTTGCCGGCAGATGAACCCAGTGACCATCTTCACTTAACATGCCATTTCCAAAAATGGTCTTTCGATTTCCTTCTAACGAGTGCTTGATCGGCTGTCCAAAATTTAAAATAATTTGTAGGCTTTCCGTTTGATAACTCAAGCAATCTCCTGTTAACTCAATGTTGCGGATGGCTGTAAAAGGTCCTTCTGTTTTTCGCAACCGAATCAGATTTTGATAATCTGCCAAAATCCCCTTCGCCTCCTGGTTCACCGCTGCCAATCCGATCCAACCGCTTTGCTGATTTGATAGCCACGGAAGCATGCCCCTCGAGCGGTCACGATTCACTTGGTTGGCCATTATTAAAGCGTGTGACTTTCCTCTTAAAATCAGTTCTTCTTGGTATTTATTTTTTGCTTGAATATCCCTGATATCAGCTAGCTGCTGAGGCAAATAGTCACCGACGCCTTGTTCTTCTCCCTGAAATAAAAAGGGAATGCCACGATTGATCAACAGAAACACGGTCAATAAGCGATAGATGTCGCGGTTTTCTTTTGCCAGTCGCTGCCATGAACGGCTCATGTCGTGGCTGTTAAAGAACAGCGTAGGAATTTTCTTTTGTCGACTCATTTCTTTAAAATCTCTAGTTAGTTTCTCAAGATCCAATTCTTCCATGCTGCCCAAATTAAAATGAAATGCAGTATCGAACAATCCATCTTCTGTATAACTGTTGATCCGTGCTAGTTGATCCGAGCTAATTTCAGCCACTGTAAAAATTGACGGATCGACTGTTTTGATCCACTGATTTAATTCCTTTAACACATGTTTGATCCCCGGCTGGTTCACATCATTGCAATGATCTTGTTTCCCATCTTTTCTCACTGGATTATCAATAAATTGATCACTGACCGTCAAATTGTTGATGACATCAAAACGGAACCCATCGACACCTCTGCCTAGCCAAAATTGCAAGACATCAAAAACGGCTTGTTTCACTTCTTGATTCTGCCAGTTCAAGTCTGCTTGCTCTTCGGCAAAGCTATGGTAATAATATTGGTCCGTAGCCGCATCATACTTCCAAGCAGATCCACCAAAAAAACTTTCCCAGTTGTTTGGTTGATCCCGCCAAATATACCAGTCTCGCTTTGGATGTTCTTTGCCACTGGCTGATTCGATGAACCAAGGATGTTTGGTAGAAGTATGATTAACTACGACATCAATGATAATTCTCATTTCTAGCTGATGCGCTTCTTCCACAAGGAGATCAAAAGCGGCTAAAGTACCATACTGAGGATCAACCGCACAATAATCGGAGACATCATACCCATTATCGACTCTAGGAGACGGATAAAATGGTGTTAGCCAGAGGGCATCTATACCGAATTCTTTTAAATAAGGCAATTTTTTGCGAATCCCATTGATATCGCCGATTCCATCCCCATCACTATCTGCAAAGGAGGCAATATAAATTTCATAAAACACAGCATTTTCCCACCACATTCGTTGGACTCCTTACTTCAGTGTAAATTGCATCCCATCTTGGAATCGTTTTGAAAAAATCAAAAACAAAAGGATCAATGGTAACGTGAGCAACACAGAGGCTGCATACATTGGTCCTGGATATGTCCCATAGGGCCCAAACATTTGCGAAATCAAGACATTCAGCGTAACAGTCGCATCACTCTTTGAAACGATCATATCCCAAAGCAGGTTCGTCCAACGATCCGTGAATAGGAAAAGAAAAATCACCGTTGTGATCGACTTAGACATTGGCAATACCACTTTGAATAACACTTGCATTTCCGTTGCCCCATCCAACTTTGCAGCCTCGATCAACGCATCGGGAATGGCTTTGAAAAAGTTGGTATACATAAAAATCGCCCATAAACTAATTGCAGTCGGAATGATCATTCCAGCATAAGAATCCAATAATCCCACTTTGGTCACCATTAGAAATTGGGGGATCAGCAAAATGATCGCTGGGAAAAACATTTGAAAGAGAATAAAATGATTCACGAATTTCTTCCCTTTAAATTCGATTTTGGCAAGCGCATACCCTACCATCAATGCAAAGACCATCATTAAAAACGTTGCGATCGTAGCCACGATCGTTGTATTCACGAATGCACCGATCCAAGGAACATCTGCTGAAGTGGCCGAACCGCCAAACAGCCACGTCCAAGAACGTAAGCTAAAAGTGGTCGGGATAATTTTTCGATCGACTTGATCCCAAGCAGCAAACGAGTGCAAAACAAGATAGACAAAAGGAAACGTCATGAGGAGCATCACCAGGGTGGTTACTAGATATAGGACACTGTTCTTTCCCTTCGTTCGTTTATTGCCAACCATTTTTTTCACCCCACTTTTCTAGTAACTTCCGAATAACGCCGATAGATGCAAAAGTAACGACAGAAGCCATTAGTGCAACTGCAGACGCGTAGCCGGATTTCAAATTAACAAAGGCTTGATTGTAGATTTCCATTTGCCATGTATTGGTCGCAAAGTTTGGTCCGCCTCCTGTCAACTGGTAGACCTCTGTGAAGATACCAAAGCTGATCCCCACCGCCAGAACTGTAACCGTAAAGAATGCTGGGTACAACATGGGAAAGGTGATTTTCCAAAACCTTGTCCAAGGACTCGCACCATCGATTGCCGCTGCTTCATACACTTCTTTGTTGATATTCCCTAAGCCCGAAATTAGGATCAGCGCATAGTAGCCAGACATCTTCCAAGCGATCATCAGAGAAACGATGATGATGGCTGCATGGGGATTACCTAGCCAATCAATATCCCAGCCTAGTCTCGTTCGCAAGAAGGTATTAAAGGGACCGTTGTAGGAAAGCAATCCTTTGACGATCAAAGAAGTGACAACCCCGCTTGACAGATAAGGCAAGAAGAAAGCCACCATGTATAACCCCTTCAGCTTTGGCAGGCTGTTGACTAATAGTGCAATAACCATCGAAAGAACCAGCGCCATTGGTACAAAGATAATCAGAAATTTATATGTAACGACGAATGCAGATTGGATCGCTGGACTTTTTATCGCATCAATAAAATTCTGAAATCCAACAAATTCAACGGTCGGTGAAATCATATTCCAACTCGTTAATGCTAGCCAAAATGACCAAAATAAAGGAAGTAGAAAGAAAATTAATGTAAAAATCAGATAGGGGCTGGTAAATGACCAGCCCAATTTTGTGTTCTTACTCATTATTGAAGCGCCCCTTCGACAGCCGTCTTCGCATCGCTCACAGCTGTTTTCGCATCTTTTTCACCCCGAACAACTGGCACCCATGCTTGTTCGCCAAATACTTGCTGAATGTCATTGTATTTCTCGTTGTCCATTGCTGGAACCGCATACGGTACATTCTCTGCGTAGACTTTCATCGCTGGATTTTCTTCAAAGTAGGCTTTGAAAGCATCGTTTTCTGTTGCATCATCACGCGCTGGAATAAGCGAAGTCATTTCTAGTAATTTCATGTCGTTGTTTTCATCTGAATAAACAAATTCCAAGAATTTCATCGCTGCCGCTTGTTCTTCTTCTGTTGCTTGGGCGTACATCACAATTCCTTTAGCATCTGCATAGGTGGATACTTGTTCTGCATCCGCTAAAGCATCAGGTACCACAGGCGTAGTAACCGTGTAGTTTTCACCAAACTTCAGCTCTGGGTATTTTTCTTCCCAGTTAGGGAACGTCCAAGGACCCAAATCGGTCATAATACTATCGCCGTTTTCAAAGGGATCCGTTGCTTCACCGGTGCGCAGTACTTTTGCATCCGCTAATGTATGCATCAAACCAAATACATCTGTCATGGCTGCTTCATTAGCTGTGAATTGATTGTTTTCGACAAAGCTCGCACCTTCACTGGCCGCATTGTAGAGTGGGAAGAAATCAAACCAACGCATCCAAGCCGTTGGATCTGCTAAGTCTTTTTTCGCCCAAAGTGCTTTGTCCGTTCCTTTGATTTTGTCGACGACTTTCAATAAATCTGAATAGGTTCTTGGCACTTCATCAAATCCTAATTCTTTCAAACTATCTAATCGCCAGCCAAACAAAATCGGATTGGAATAAACAGGTAGCACGTATTGACTACCATCAGAGAATTTCCAACTATCGATGGTTTGACTCATATTACGAGCTTTGACGATCGTATCGAAAGAATCTTGTTTTTCTAATGGTAAAATAGCCTGACTAGCAGCCAACTGGGCAGCAAAACTACGATTGATGTTTTCAGATAATGTTGGTGCGGTGTTAGAAGCAATCGCACTTTGGATTGTTGCTTCAGAAGATGGACTTTCCTTCATTTGAGAAACTTCAACTGTAATGTCTTCATTTTGTTTCTCAAAGTCTGCGGCCATTTCTTGCCAATACTTCAATTGTGTTGGATTGGGTGCAGCCCAAAAAGTAATCTTTGTCTTCCCATCAGTTGCCCCAGAACCGCTCTCTTTTGATTGATTGCTACAACCAGTGAATAAAACTGTCCCTGCCACTACCGCAGCAATACCAAAAAGCATTTTTTTCATTTTCATGATCGTTCCTCCTAAATAGTAAGCGATTTCTTTTTACACCGTCATCATACCACTCGTCATTTTAATTGCCAACATTACGTAATTATAATTACAACATTACTTTTGTAATTATTTTAGGCTATTAATTTTGTAACATTATGGTATAATCAATATAAGACTAGGAGAAATAAGGTGAAAATATGAAAAAAGCCTCTATGCAAGATATTGCCGATGCATTGGGCATCTCAAAAAATTCTGTCTCACAGGCGTTGAGAAATAAGCCTGGTGTCAGTCAACAAACCAAATTACTCGTTAAAAACAAAGCAGATGAATTAGGCTATCGTTATCAAACGATGAATGAAGATACCACGATGTCATTCTTATTGATGGCAACCGAATTTGCTTTTTCTCAAACGAGTTTTTTTGGCGAGATCGTTAAAAGTGCAGAAGTAGAAGCTCAAAAAACAGCGATCAAACTTGATACTTATACCATTACAGAGGAAGACTTACTTAGCCTAAAGCTTCCGCCAAACTTAAAAAAGTATGACGGTATCCTGATCCTGTCTCATAGTAAAAATGCCTACATCAAGAAAGTAATTGATACTGGGCTTCCTGTCACATTGATCGATCACCATGATCCTTCACTCACAGCAGATGCCATCTTGACAAAAAACACCGACGGAACGTTCCAAGCCATCTCACTTCTGATTGAAAATGGAATGAAGCGAATTGGCTTTATTGGTGATACAGCATTTTCTCCCAGCTATCTTGAGCGTTATCGCGGGTATCAACGGGCTTTACGAGAACACAATCTAACAAATGATCCTACGATTGAAATCACAGAAATTGAAGAATCTCAAGGTGCTTTATTTAACAGCTTAAAGAATATAAAACAAATGCCAGATGCATGGTTTTGCGTGAATTCTGGGCTAGCTTTCATGTTAAACAGTTATCTTCAATCTTCTGGTTACACGATCCCCAAAGATATCAGTGTGATTTGTTTTGATGAAACTGAATTTACACGCATGGCGATTCCTCAATTGACAAATATCGCTACCGATCTGCAGTTTATGGGCCAGTTGGCGATTCGAACATTGGTCCATCGAATCGCCCATCCCCAAGAGCCAATCGTCCATCAGCAAATCGTTCCGCAGCTGAACATCCGAGAATCTGTTCGACTTATTAAAGCAAATTAAAACAAAGCGCTAAATTCTCCCACAAGGTAGAATTTAGCGCTTTGTTTTTGTTGAATCTATTGTACTGGTTACTTCCCCCTAAGCGAAGCAGGCGAATCTCCAAGAGAAACGAGAGTCATTGGATCAAGCAGCAAACCAGAAAAGAAGGCGAATTAATTCTTGATTGCTTTAAGAGATTTCCCTCTAATTTTCCAAAAAGAATAACCTGCAATCACGACGGCAATTCCGGCAAGGATCCACGGACCGGTGCTTCCTCCTGTGACTGTGATGGTTTGTTCCCCTAGATTGGCGTTGCTATAAGTGATCGTTTGACTGCTGGTTGCTTCTACTTTCAGCTGTTCAAAAGGAATCGCAACTTCTACTTCATCTGAGTAGGAAGTGTCACTGAAATCCGTTTTTACACGCGTAAGTTTCCCGGGAATCGTTACATTAACGGAATTATCCTCTGCCCAAAAATTGACTTGCACGTCTTTGGTTTGTCCAATAACGGATAAGTCTTCACTTGGAAACGTATTGTTGAATGTCATCCAGAATACTTTGTTTCCGATCGTCAGCTTGTGTCCACTAGGCTGTAAGTTATGGTAATTGTGTCCTTCTGGTGCCATGTTCAAATAAAAATATAGATTTGCTTCATCGGTGACCAGACTGGCATGTTTGATGTTCTGTCCATTTTCATACGAAAAAGACAATTCCGTCATCGGTAAACCTGACCAGTCACTGAAAGCACCGTCAATGACGATCCCGTATTTATTGTCCGCATGGGCATTGATTGGTATAAAGACACTTACTACAGCTAAGATACTTAAAATCAATGGATAATATTTTCTCATTTTTTTGCTCCTTCTAACTTTCTTCAATCTGGTGAAAAGCCGCCTAAAGAAATGAACATGGTTCCTTTTGGTTTTCATTAACATATTCCTAGGAAAGGAAACTTGATCGTTACGAAATATGTTTGATCTTTCCCTCCATAAAAATGGCATTGCGCCCTTCTCTTTTTGCGATATACAAATACTTGTCTGCTCGCTTGTATAGATCTTCTTTATCGGTGTCCGTTTTTCGGCAACGGGAAACGCCGGCTGAAATCGTAACTCGAACTTCTTCCCCTTGGATATTCAAAGAAAAATTACCTACTCTTTTACTAATCGTTTCTAAAATCTCTGTAATATCGTGTTGGCTTTTTTCTTGAAACAAAATCCCAAACTCTTCCCTGCCAATACGAAAGACTTGACTTTCAAGCTGGTACTGAAAAAGGGTTTGACTAATGATTTTAGCTACGTTTTTTATAATGATATCCCCGATATCATGGCCATAATCATCGTTGATCCGTTTAAAGTAATCAATGTCGACCATAGCAAAAACTAAATTTTCCTTGGTATGAGAAAGTGCAAAACGTTGGCTAAACTCCCGATCAAAACTCAGCCGATTCCCGATCCCTGTTAAAAAATCGGTTCGTGCTTCAAGAGATAAATTATCGAATTTCGTCAGCTGCCTTCGTACCAACTTATTGATCATACGAACCATGATCATCAGCATGACAAAGTTTAGTAAGAAGAAAAGATAGCCGGCAAACCTAAAATCTAATGCCGGATACATCTTTAACCCCCAGGACGCACCATAAAATAATGTCAGCAAGAAATAGACACCGATATTATTCAGATTTTTGTCTTTTAACTGTAAGACTATCCGACAACAAGTGTAAATCAGCACAATCGTGATGATTGCTATAAAATAATTTTGAATCGTCTGGTATTCCCCTTGGTACATATAATAAAAGGTGATGGCAATAGATACGAACACATTGAAGTGCAGCATCATGGTTCCTTTGAGCATATGCAAAAAATAAAAAAGAACGATCAATTGTAGATCCATATTTTGAATAAGCGTGGTATAGCGATCTTGCAGAAGATTTTCCGATAACACGGGCACCCCTTGCAAAATCACCAAACTGATAATCATGATACCAATCCAAGCAATTTTTCTAAGAACAGCTTTCGTTTTCAAAAAAATGGATTCTTTCATCGATAAATAAATCAAGTAGTCAAGGAATACAACACCTAGAACAACAATTAGACGAACGATTGTATAATATAGCCATAATATGATATCCATCAAACATAGCACGCTCCTTAATAATCGATGGTCACTATTTTTTCCGGTGTCGAGTAGAGATAGCCTTGATGATAACAACAAACATTTGTTTCTAACCAACTAGCAAATGTTTGATTTTCAATTCCCTCGACGACAAAGGTCTTATCTAATTGGACAGCGATGCTTGCAAACAGCACGATGATTTTCTGAAGAATATCTTCTGAAACCTTCTTTTGAAAAGACAATGCCGAAAATTTGACGATCTGAAAATAATTCTTCAATTCCAAAACATTGTCCAAAGAGTTGATGCCTTGGCCAATATCATCTAATGCGATTTGGTAGCCATACTGAGCGATTTTCTTGAAGGCCTCCACATTGACTGCGGAAAAATAAGGGTAGTTTCTCTTCATTGGCGGTTTTTCTGTGATCTCAATAATCAGTCGCTGCTTGTATTCCTTTAAGTTCTCAAGTAGATCAAAGGTCTCTTCGTACTCCAGTTCTTGCGGGTCGAGATTAAAACTAAACCGCTTCGTCGGGTTGGCTTCTAAAATTCGGGTCAATGTTTTTTGCAGCCATTTTACATACTGTTGATGCTCTTCCTGCTGGCTGATCATTGATAAATAAGAATCTTTAGGGAAAATGTTTTTATTGTCTTCTTTTCTCAACAATAATTCAAAAAAAACAATTTCCTTCGTCTTTGCATGATGGATCCCCTGTCCATAAAATTTCAATTCATCATAATTCATTATTTATCCCCCTTGATCCTTTGATCCAGTGTAAAAATTTGCTTAACAAAACGTATACTATCACCCATCGTAAGGCTTGCCAATAATAAAAAGAATGGTAAAAACTGGATCAAATAACGACTACGCCCACCTTCGAACAAAAGCAGGAAGAGGAAGCCGCCTACCAAACTCAACCGCAGCATCTGTTCGTACTTGCCTTGCCGTTTCCAACCAAAAGCGATGATAAGCAAGCAGATCACCCACCAGATTTGTGCCATGAAACGAAAATCGGCAATGCGATTTCCATATAAATAATAGCCTTCTTGCAGCCAGCGGGTAAAGCCTTTGCCCTTTGGAGTCTCTCCTTCTTGAATGAACGAACCTTCTTTCAACCACGCAAACGTCCCATCTGCGGTATTGTTGCGGTGCTTTTGAAAAAGAAAACTGATATAGCCAAGAACGCCTCTTTCTTTTAGCCGCTCTTGGATTTTTTCTTTCGAGTAATCGATTTTTGCTTGTTTTGTTGGCAATTCTGCCATTGCTTGCGCATCTTCAGGACTATATCCGCCGTCATTCGTCAAGCCAATATTCATGAAATGGATCATCGGGATGGCCCGACTTTCGTCAATGGCAATGTATTGTTGATTTTCTAATTGATGATTGCATACAGCATACGTGCCGCCAGCCGTAATCAAAGTAATCATCAGCAAAACGATGCGCCCTTTTGATTGCCATTTCTTGGCAAAAAAGCTGATTGCTTCGATCAATAGAACAGCAATCAGGAGGATCAGCGCCGAAGGTTTAATGAAATAACCGACTACCGCAGCAATCCCCAAACCAACTGCACCTAACAGGTTGTATTTAGTCGGAAGCTCTTTTTTAATCATGATGGCATAGAAGAATAGACTTGCTGAAACAAAAGGGAGAACCCACGTATCTGTATAAGGCACAATGATCGAAGGAAATACCAGTAGCCAAGCGCCATGCAGATAAATGGCAGGCACTAGATATTTTTTGCATAGCAGACGAATCGTCAGTATATTGAATAGGACGGAGAGATCGACTAAGAACAAGGTGACAGAATCAAAGAACAGCCAAGAAGTTGTAGAAAACCATTCTGCTAATTGGTGCTGCCACAAAAGAATCGGCAAGTTATTTTGGTTCAAACTATAATAAGCAACGATCTCAGGATTCGTCGTGTCCGTCAAGGCATCATGGATAGCCGCGACATCCCAGCCGATCGCCGAATGCAAAAACGAGACGAAGACGATTTGCCAAGCCAATACTCCTAAGACGAATACCGTGACCGTCACATAGCGATGGGTCACAAAAAGCCAAGTTAAAAACTGCTGGACTTTTGGATAACAGTACACCGCAATGATGAATGCAATGGACCCCAAAACGAAAAACGTGGTTGCTAAAGTGGTGCTTGTTCCAAAGACCGAGTTATCGCCGATCGTCATATTTGGTGAGATCAAAGCAAAGATCAGTGTCAACCCAAAGAATAAGCAAAATAGACCATTGATGATCCGATTACCTGCGATAAAAAATTTTGATTTCATTTTCCACCTCAACCTATGCTTGTTTTTCAATGCAATAAAAGCGAGTAGGTGATTCCCCTACTTCGATGCGAATCAGTTCTGTTTGGATCGCTGCTAGTCGTAGGGATAATTGGTCATAAAAATAATTGGTCACATTTTCGACAGAGGGATTGATTTCCAAAAAGGGCGGCATTTCATTCAAAAAACTACCAGAGAAAGGTTGGAAAAAGTCTTTCAGCACCCCTTCTATTTCTTCAAACAGATGCATCTCATCATCTTGAGATTTGATCTCACAAATAATTTCCCAAGTATGGTTATGCTTAGCACCCATACCACCTTCCCAGCGCATCGCATGACTGGCATTCACATGAGATTTAAATTTATAGATACAGCGTTTTTCCACCATTTGAGGTCACTTCTTTCTAATTTTCATTATATCTTGGGTGATAGTGTCTTTGATCTGGCTCATTTCTTTAGAGATTGGCGTCGTATTCCATTTTGCAGGAGACGTGATTCCGTTAATGATTCCAATCAAACGGAACCAAGAGACAAGGAAATTGTAAAGTGGAAACGTAATGACCTCTCCCCATAATTTCATGTAAAATCGCTGGTCAGATTTAAATGATTTCAGGAGTAAAGAGATACTGATGAATTTGAGCAGCGAGTCAACGAAATAGAGCAAGTAAATCAGCAAATAGGACAGCAGCAATATTTTTGCCGTATAACCAAAAAATAATAAAACGGCGCTGGCGAAAAGCCAAATCATTTTTGGAAAAATGAAGGTATGGTCGATGATCAGGCGGCGTACCAGAAAGTTTTTAAAGAAATTCCCTAAACCGACTTGTTCTTCGGAAAACTCTTTTGCTACTTCTACCTCACCTCGTTGCCATCTTTGCCGTTGGATATACAATTCGTCAACACTTTGAATTGGTTCAACATAAAAAATAGCATTCTCGCATAAAGAAACTTTTTCTTTCAGACGATGCCTGATTTGAAAGGTCATATCGGTATCTTCACCGACAGTGTCTGTATTATAAAGATACGTATTGACCAAAACTTCTTTTCTGAAACCAGAGAAAGCGCCAGCCATTGTGAACAACTGATTGTTCAACGCTTCGACATTCCGTCCAGCCAAAAAAGACTGGGCATACTCAATGTACTCACTTTTTTGCAGCCAGCGAACCATAGGTGATTTGGTCTTTTTGATTGCTTCTTTTTGCGTTAAGACCGTACCAGACATTGCCGAGATGCCATAGTCATTCTCGAACTTCAAAACCATGTTCATGAGTGCCGTAGGTTCCAAGAACCCATCGCTATCAATATTGATAATGTAAGTACCAATACTGTCATAGATCGCGGAATTCAACGCCTGGGCTTTTCCTTGTTCAGTGCGGATCCAATGCATATTCAGCTGATTGAAGTGATTGTGCGCCTCATTGAATACTGCAAAACTCTCATCGGTACTGCCATTATCTGCTAAGAGAATTTGAATGTTCTCATTCGGATACGTCGATTCATTGATGGAACGAATGCAGGCATACAGTGTCTCGGCTGAATTATAAACAGGTACGATCACTGAGATAAAGGGCAGTTTTTCTGGAATGTCCAGTTGCTTCTTTTGGAAATTTTTCACAAACAAGAAACAGGTGGAATAGATGCCTGGGATGATCTCTACGAGTAAAGGAATCAACAGCCAAGTAATCCAGAACCCCATCTGCGTCAAGGTTAAATTGAATAAGTAATCCATCAGTGCTCCCCTCTCCTAAACAAGCGATTCTTCTTCTCATACAAACTTCTGGCGACTTGAGAATACGTAAATGTATGATAGTACAATGTGATCACAAGCCCATAGAAGAACAATCGACCCAAAATCGAGTGAGCGAGGAAATAAGCATCGCTGCCGCCGAAATGAACAAATGCCACAACAAAGAGTAATCTGATAACATTACTCACAAAAATCCACAACGTCCCAAAGAGAGCATAAAACACTTTTTCCTGTCGATTGTATAAAGGATAAAATGCCAGCAAGCCTAGATAAGCAGCCGTTTCGATGACGCCTGAACACTCGTAATCAACATACAAAGACATCTGCTCTTTGGCGCTGTGGATCACAATCAAGCTATACTGACTAAATTCTTCCGTCACATTGGCAAAGGAACCAAATAAATCCACGACTTTGATCACTAATTGTGTCAAAAACCAAACCCAGTAAGGTCGGCTGAATACAATCAGTAAATAAAACAGCCCGACACTTCCCAGAATAAAATAAAAGGCTGAGAGTTTGGAGCGTTTCATCACAGACAACAAATACAGCCAAACAACTATGCCAATCAATACATATATGTTCATTTTTCAACCCTTTTTCTTTTTTTTCATCCTAATCGTTGCAACAGTCACTATGATCAACAAATAACAATCTTTTTTGAGCATAGACCATTGTCACTTTGTCTATTTTACATACTAAAAAAAATGTAATCAATCAAATTTATTTCAGAAAATGATCCGTTTTTACATTGTAAATCTGCAAGGTTTACTTGGCAATAGGTTCTTGCAAATATTAAAATCCTCTTATTTTTTATCACCAAAGAGCCCAAGGACTTGTTAATAAATACTCATCGCCGCCTATTTGTGCACTCAGTTTTCTCAAATTATACAAAAGAAAAATAATAAAAGAGCATTGACAAGCACGCTGTCAACGCTCCTTTATTTGAATGACTGATTTACCATCTGAAAACACCTGTCAAAGAATGCAACACTAAACAGAAAAATGTTCACAGATAGCGCGCTGTAAAAGGGAAGATGGGATAATCGCTGTTTGTTACTCAATGAATAAAGATAACAACTCTTCCAGACTGTCAATCATCTGATCCGCCTGGCTTTGATCGACATCAAAGGGCTGCTTCAGCGCAATCGTATAAATACCAGCTGCTTTGGCAGATTTAATCCCGATTGGCGAGTCCTCTACGGCTGCGATCTGCTCGCAGTCTAAATGGCTTTGTGCCAGTTGATAGATCTCCGGATGGGGCTTGCTTTGAGTCAGCTCTTCCCCACTGATCACATAACAGAAATAAGACTGCAGTTGACACGCCGTCAACATCTCGTCAATCATCCGCCGTGGAGAAGAAGAAGCAAGAGCCATGGGGATGCCAGCGGCTGATAATTTTTTAAGAACCGGTTTTACTTCTTTTCTTAACGCTTGTTCAAAATCAATGGGATGCTGCTTTTGATAAGCGCGATAAGTTGTTTTCAGTTCTGCTCTCAAAGAAGGATTCTCTGGAACCAGCGTCTGCCAAATCTCTGCTTCTGTCTTTCCCACATAATCATTGATCGCCCGGGATCCTGGTGACAGCTGTACTTCCGCAAAGAAATTCATTCTGCGCTTGAAATAGTAGACTTCACTATCGATCAGTACCCCATCCATATCAAAAATAATTCCTTTTTGCATACCTCTGCTCCTATCCTTCGATAATATCGTTCAGCAAGCGCACTTCCAAATCAGGGACTTGGATCGTATATTCTTTCTCGATATTACTGAATGCCAAATGAATCAACTCCATTTGTTTTTTATGTTCTTTTTTATAAGCCGCCAGATCTTCTTGTTCATCGACAGACTCTTTGCGTAAAATACGTTCGATCATACAACAGCAGTGTAAATACAAGAGAAACAGTTGATTATTTGAAAATTTCTGCGTTCTTAGTTTCTCGATTTCACTGATGGCCGATTGGACCGACGTCAATACTTTATCTGCATCTAAGATCGTCAAGTTCTCAACGATCTTACTGAGGGAAAAATTAAAGATCAGATCTTCTTTTAGCGTCTCCTCTTCAATCTCAAAATTGCCATAAAGGCAATTGATAAAGGTCCCGATCGCCTCCCCATTGATCAAACAGTCTAACCCAATATAAGGAACATGGGGGATCTGCGGATTCTCTGTGCCAACGATCATTAATACATC
Organism: Enterococcus sp. M190262; assembly: GCF_005843965.1. Lineage (NCBI taxonomy): Bacteria > Bacillati > Bacillota > Bacilli > Lactobacillales > Enterococcaceae > Enterococcus > Enterococcus sp. M190262. The sequence goes on from NZ_CP040461.1 coordinate 396,475, forward strand.
ATAGAGTTGAAAGGGAATCTCATAGTTTTTATTCTCAAATAATTTTTTATAATCGTAGGGAATGATCTCTAACTCTTCAGCTTTTTCTCCCAAGCAGCGAATCAAGATTTCTTGAATCTGTCTTGCACTGCCGATCCCTGTGTAACAGCAAGTGATGATGGCTTTTTTCTTCTTGACGACAGGAAGGACTAATTGCTTTTGAATCGTAAACTGTGCTTGGATTTTCTCATTAATCTCTGTCAAACTGTTCCCAGACAATACGGCCTGACCCACTTCCAATAATAAGGGGGTGTTCACATGGTCAATAATCAGTAATGGTCCTTTTAGCTGCTTTTTCAACGACTCGCCCAACTGATTGAGAGAACCCATATCGACTAATAAAATCAAGCCATGATCAGTGCGGTTCTCGCTGATATAACGAAGGATCTGTGCTTCTATTTTACGGAGTGAAATATCGATCGGCATATCATAGGCTTGAAAGACATTTTTCCCCAATATCCGATTGGCCACATTCGCCAAACTGCTAGCGGTCGAATATCCGTGAGCCAAGACGACACTTTTGACGCCAGTTTGAACCGTTGCACTATTCAAGCTATAAAAGAAGATCGTCATAAAATAGATATCCTCTTCTTCGACTGTCAAGTCTAGATTTTGGGACAAGTGGTACAAGATCTTTTTCGCGTAAAGGTACGGCGTCTCGGCAATATTTTTTAAAAATTCACGGAATGTCTCTTTCAATGCCACGTTCTCTTTTCGATCATCAAAATAGGCATAATTGCCTTTGATATAGAGATAGTTTGCCAATGTGATTACACGATTGCCGTCTTGCTCAAAGCCATAGCTGTCATGGAGAAAATCGATGGTTTGGCGGATATGATACACCAATACCGAATAAATCGAGTGTTCCTCATCATAGGACTCTTGAAAAATAAACGCATCCATAATGCGGGTCACTTTCTTCGATAGCCGATTCATGTACTCTTTGAAGTTTTTGTTGTCATTGATGACTTCAGTAAATTCTAAAAACATCTCATCAAAAAATTGGATCAGCAGATCGTTGCTGTTCGTGCTTAAAAGATTTTTGTTCTGATCCGTAGGCGAATAGTGCCGATCGCTGGAATTTTTTCGAGGCTTTGTAAAATTTTCTTTGAATTTGCTGCTGTATTCGATCGGCATATCCAATAATTTGATTTGAACCGTGGGCTTCTGTTTCTGATGGACATAGGCATTGCCGCAAGCATATTTAATGATATTCTTGATATTGCCCACGTTGCCATCAAAATCGCTATTCATCAAAAAATCGATCAATTGATCAGAAACGGTCAGATTCCGATCTAAGATTTTGCTCTCATTCAGGAAAAATTCATCAATCAGCGCTAGCCTTTCTGATAAAGGGCGTTGCTGAAAGGTAGGCAATGTAACGATCACCGGCAACCTTCGCAGAAAAGTGGGCAAAAAAGTGGTGTAAATGTTCTCTGTCGTCGCAAAAATCAGCCGGACATTGGCTTTTCGACGGACACTATTGTCTCCCATCGGGGAATACTCCCCCGTGTCCATAAAGGTGAACAGTTTCTCCTGCCCTTCTTCTGATAACCGGTGGACTTCGTCTAAAAAGAGAATCCCGCCATCCGCTTTTTCAAGTAGACCGCTATGGTGCTCATTGGCACCCGTGAAAGCCCCTTTGGTATAGCCAAAGAGTGCAGCAGACAGCAATTCCGGATTATTAAAATACTGGGCACAATTATAGGCAATGTAGGGACTTTTCGGCTGCAAGACGTGTTCTTCCAATGCATAGGCATAGATTTTACTCGCCAAAAAGGTCTTTCCTGAACCGCTGGCACCTACTAACAGCAATGGCAATCCCTGATTTGGATAAAGTACCGCTGTTTTTATTTGATCAATGCTCTCTTTTAAACTTCCCGTTGCACCAATCACTTTTTGAAAAACGGACTCAGGAGCGTCCTTTTTTAGAAAATCAAGGGAGTCATACTCACTCTTAGAGAGGACATAGCCTTGATCTTCTAAGCCTTTTCTATGTAAAAATAAGACGGGATACGTTTTGACTTTGATCAATTCCCCTTGCCGCACGCCTTCATTCAGGTAGCTGCTGACTGTACTGCGATTCAGATTCATTGCATTGGCAATCTTATTTGCCGAGAAACAAGCCGCATCAATCTCTTCAATTTTTGAAGTCAACTTAAATAAATAATTGTTTAACGTCTTCATATTTGCCACTCCCTCATTGAATTTACGCTCTTTCCAAGATCCATTTATTTTACCTTATCTTGAGGCTTTGATCTGAGAAAAACCAAGCGATTTCTCCTAAAATAGCAGATCATTATCACAAGAATCCCGCTGCTAATTCTGACTGCAAAATTGTTTTCCGACAAATATCGATGCAAAGAACCTGCCTCATCAGCGACACAACAAGGAGATTTGTACCGACTCTCCGAATCAAAGAAAAATCGCAGGAAGGATGGTACTATTCCAACAAATCCTCTCGCGACACTGTCACGAGAGGCCTCCATCTTTGCGATTGTTGGGATCATTTCGTCGGTTATTGACTTCAATCACCGTTTTTTAGTAAGTTCTTTATTAGTAAGTTAGTTTCCACATGTAACGTCTTTTCGTCAAAGGATGTTCTCTTGCTTCAGAAAGTTCTTCTGCATAGACTCTAAACACAGCGGTGATCACGAATGGGTTGAAGTAATCAAGCACTTCTTTGCTGATATGAGCCGACAAGCCATAGTCTAAAGCATCGACTACTTCTGTTTTCGTATCAAAGCGTTCCAAGAAGGTTAATGCCCGCGCATCGATCTCTCTGGTTTTTCCATCATTCATCAATAAGATAAACGGTACATCTTTGTCCACGATCTCGAAAGGACCATGGAAAAATTCGCCAGAATGGAATGTGCCTGAGTGGATCCATTGCATTTCCATCAACAAACAAATCGACGTGGAATAAGCCACTTCATGGGTCGCACCGCTACTCATCACATAAATGACTGGTTCATCTTTGAAGCGTTGAGCGAAAGCTTTTGCTTGCTTGCGGGCAGATTCGGCGCTCTTTTGTGATAAATCATAGATAGTAGCAAAGCCTGCCATCATGGCATCATAGTGTTCATAGCCTTCGATTTGATGAAGCAATTCAACTGCCAATTCCAAACAGAAGCCGGTCTTCTCCAGTTTTGCGGCATAATTTTCTGCAAAGCGATGGTAGATAACATAATCTGCATCTTTTGTTAACGGTGAATCTACGCTTCGTGTTAAACTAATGACAGTGGCACCTTTTTCTTTCGCAACTGCATTTGCTTCAACGGTTTCAGGAGTCGTACCTCCTAAAGAAGCTGAAATAACGACAGTCGTTTCATCAAGGGAAGCAGGTGTCGCATGATTGAATTCGTTGGCTGTATAATGACTGATCCGTAATTGCTTCGCATTTTGATCGAGAAAATACTTAGCTGGATATAGGTCTGCTTTAGAGGCGCCGCAGCCAACGAAGACAATCGATTTTACCTCTTTCTCTTTGACAATTTCTTGGACAATTTGTTTTGGATTCATTGAATGAATTCCTCCTTTAAATTTTTAACCATAAACCATAAATGGTTGGTTCACTTATGCAAGTATTCCTAAAAGACTCATCACGATCCCACCGATCAAACAGATTGCTAACATCCACCCTGTTTTCACTTTTTTCTGCAACAGCCAATACATCAAGAACGTGATGCCTAATGGCAGAATCTGAGGCATGACATTATCTAAGACATCCTGTAGCACGAATGCTTCACTCATTTGAATCGGTGTCGTGATCCCGATCATACTGGCGATCATGGAGCCAATCACCATCAATCCTACAATGGAGCAAATGTACATCACCTTGTCCATCAAGCCTTCTTGATAAAGCTTAGCCAAATACTTGTTTCCCATGGTATAGCCGATCTTGCCCCCATAATAAGTCACAAAAAAGGATGGCAAGAAGGAAACGATCATGGCTAAGATTGGGCCCAAGATACTGCCTTGCTGGGCCAAATTGATTCCTAGACCAAATGCCAATACGCGAATGGTTCCTTGAAAGAAGGAATCACCCACCCCTGATAAAGGTCCCATCAAAGAAGTCTTCACCGCACTAATAGATTCCGGATTGAAACTAACTGGATCTTCGTAATATTGTTCTTCCATCGATGAAGCTAATCCTAGAACAAAGGCACTTGTTTGCGGCGTACAGTTGTAGTACATCATGTGTCGTTCGTAGGCCTCTTTTTTTCTTTGCTCATCTTCAGGATTCTTATAGATGGCATCCAAAATCGGTGCGATACCATACATAAAGCCCATATTCATCTGTCTTTCATAGTTCCAAGACGCTTGAATCGCCCACGAACGCCAGAAAAACTGACGATATTTCCATGCATTTGGATCTTTCTTTTTCATGAATGAACCTCCTTATAAGTCATCTAATGGATCTGGGTCTTGCGGCTTGCCTACTCGATTTCCTACTTGAACCATGACAAAAGCCACAATACAAGCAAAGGCCGCAACTCCAGTCACACTTAAACCAGAATAAGCCGTGATCAAGAACCCTAGAAATAGAAATGCGACCATTTTTTTCGTCAGCATCGTTTGCAGCAACAACGCAAACCCATAAGCTGGCAAGATCTTACTAGCCACCGTCAAGCCATCTGTCAGCCATTGCGGAATAGCCTCAACGACTTGTGTGACTAAGTTCGTGCCAAAATAAATGGCCATGAATATCGGAATGAAATACATCAGTGCGTATAAGCCCGTCCCATAGAAAATATGAATTCTTCGGGCTTGATTAAACTTCCCTTGCTCAATAAATTTGTCTGCCGCGTGTGTCAAATTCGATAAAATCGTTCGCATGAGAATCCCGAGCATTTGTCCTAAAACAGAGATTGGAATCGCAATCGTCAATGCAGCCTCTGCATTGGCATTTGATAAAATAGCAAAAGATGTCGCAATGATCGACGCCATATTCATGTCCGGTGGTGCTGCCGCTCCAATATTGACAAGTCCCAAAGACATCAATTCCAATGAGGCACCGACAATCAACCCTTTTTCCAAATCTCCTAACGCTAGACCAACTAATGTACTAACGATCAAAGGTCGCTCAAAGTTCAACCTTCCCAACAGCCGTGAATCCAAAATACAAAAAACACCAATTAAACCTAATACAATCGACCGAATGAGCATTTTTTTCCTCCTTTATAGCATTGTATTTAAATCCTCTTTCTTAGAGGTTGGTACCTGCTGCATGTACTGCACGATCCCCAGATCTTTCATTTTGCGCGCATCTTCTGCTTCCGCATCTGTCAAAAAAATGGCATTGCTGTATTGCTTTGAACCGGCTTTTTTGATGATTCCGCCGTAATTGATCTCTTTGACTTTAGGATATGCTTCGATAAATCGCCGCGTCTCATGGGTATTCCCAAAAATGATCATGATGTTTTCGGCGAGTTGTTCGATCTTAGGCATTTTAGCGATCAGTTGATCCGTTGCTAAAATCGTTAACTTGATGCCCGCCGGTTTGGAAAGATTCAACGACATCTTCTTGAATTCATCATTGGCAGCTTCATCGTTTGCGACAATAATGCGGTTGATATTAAAAAACTTACTCCAAGAAAAAACAACCTGACCATGTAACAAGCGATGGTCGATCCGTACTAATTTGATCATAATTCATCCTCCTCTGCTGTTGCTTCGACTAGTAATTTCTTGCAATTCACAATAGATCGCTGACTTTCCTGAATAATAGCTGCTAATTCTTCTTGCGAGACTCGGTTGACTTGTGTAGCAAGTGTGATCACCAATGGAAGATTCATCCCAGTGATCAGTTCCAAATCGGGGTGCTCTTGAACGACCCCCAGCAGGTCGTTGTTGACACTCCCTCCAAGAATATCTGTAAGAATATATGTGTCCGCCAAGTCTACTTTGGCTAATATATTCTGAATTTGCTCTGTCATCGGTTGATCTTCGTCTCGAAAAGCAGATAATGCATAAATGTTCGAATGATCTCCTATAATCATTGCAGCAGTCTGTTTTAATCCTTGAGATAACTCTCCATGGCTTGCTAGAATGATTGTTGCCATATCATTAACCCTCCTGTCTGTTTACACCTTTTTATAAGCAAAAGGCGTGCCAACTTTCTAAAGCGCTATCATAGCAAGGATCCTGCCGGCTCTCAACACTGAAAAAAAGTGTGCTGAGAGAGTGTTGGGTGGGAGTGTTGGATGAAACATTAGAAAAAAGTCCTAGTTTATTGCAACTCTTGTTGTAACGACTTGATGCCAAACCAACCGCTGATAAACTGATAAACCAAAAAAGCGTCTAGACAAGCAAATCATTGTCTAGACGCTCTTCTTAAAAGATAAATGTTGTATCACTGTCTATCAAACAAAATACTTCTTTACGAGTATATGCTTGCGGTTTGCTGCATGATTATCACTGAAAACTTTCTTCGATCTCCTTTAGATGAAAACAAGCAACTTTTGCCGCCCCTTGTTGGATCAATCGGGGTTTTTGCATGTGGCATTTTTCTGTCGCGTAGATGCAGCGAGGATGAAAAATGCAGCCAGTTGGTAATTGCTTGATGTCAGGAATATCCATACCTTTCAAAGGCAAATCTGGGACAGTGTATTGCCGGTTAGCGACTCCTTGCGGGACGGCTGCTACTAATGCCCGAAAATATGGATGATTCGGATGATTGGTGGCTTGTCGAATATCACCGACTTCCATCACTTCTCCTAAATACATGACTAAGAGTTTCCCACGATCTGAAATATAACGGGCAGTGGCAAGATCGTGCGTAATATAAACAAAAGATATTCCATACTTCTGATTCATTCTCCGTAACAACTTCAACAAGGAGATCCTTAGAGACACGTCTACCATTGAAACAGGTTCATCTGCCACGATCAATTCTGGTTCTACAGATAATGCCCGTGCAATCAGTACACGTTGCCGTTGTCCGCCGCTTAACTGATGCGGGTATTTATCAATGAACTGTTCTGTAGGAAATAACCCGACATCGGCTAATAGCCCATGCACTTTCCTTCGCGCTTCATTCTGATCCTTAGCGAATCCATGCTTTCGCATCGCTGCTTGCAGTGAATGAAAAATCGTTTTGTAAGGGTTAAGTGCCGCAAAGGAATCTTGCTGGATCATTTGCACTTTGAGGCGATACGCCTGATATTCTTTCTTTGTCATCGTGCGCAAGTCTTGACCTTTATAAAGTACCTTTCCCGCTGTAGGTTGATGGAGATCCGTGATCAGCTTTCCTAATGTCGTCTTGCCACAGCCGCTTTCTCCTACTAATGCCAAGCTTTCTCCTGAAGCAAGCGACAAATTGATCCCTCTGAGAATCGCCGGCTCATTTGGTGAAAAAGCTTTGTGGACAGCTACTAATTCAAGTAATGGACTCATGGTCTTCCTCCTGTACTTGTTTGAAGTGGATACATCGCGCAGCTTGTTGGTTACTAACAGGAAAAAGCTTGTGACAAGTCTCCTCGCTGCCATCACAAGCAATGCGCGATGCGAAAGAGCATCGTTCTTTAAAGCGGCAGGTAGCGTCCGCTTTAGCTAAATCAAAAGCCACTCCTTGAATCGAAGAACGTGTATCAATGGCATCCGTCAAGCTAGGAATTGCCGCCAGTAAAGCGTTGGTATATGGGTGGGCAGGATGCGTCATGACGGCACTCACCTCGCCTACTTCTACCAGTTGTCCAGCATACATCACAGCAATACGGTCTACCATTGAACTAACAATCGATAGATCATGGGTAAGAAAAACAATCGTAATTCCTTTTTCTTGATTGATTTTCCGCAAAATAGCCAGAATATACCATTGAGTAATCACGTCCAACGCTGTCGTAGGTTCATCAAGAATAATCACCTGCGGGTCAAGCAGCAAACTTAATGCAATCAGCACTCGCTGTTTCATCCCGCCGCTTAATTCAAAGGGGTACATTTTTCTGACTCCTTGATCTAATCGCACATATTGCAGCAAGTCATTGATTTTGGCATCCAGTGGGGTGCCGCCCGTTTTTTGATGGGCTGCTGCTGTTTCATAGAAATGTTCTTCTACTGTTAAAATCGGATTCAACGCACTTTGTGCCGCCTGGAAAACCGTTGCGATCTCCCGCCAGTGGTAACGATTCCCTTCTTGTGAAGGCAAGGAAAGAAAGTCAACTGCCTCCCCAGATTGCCAATAATATACTTGTCCAGCCAGTATTTCTCCTGGCTCATCAATCAAGTTTAAAAGGCCAAAAGCCAATGTGGACTTTCCGCTGCCGCTCTCACCAATGATTCCCAGAATCTCTCCTTTTTCAATCGTTAACGTTACTTGATCCACCGCATTGATCATTCCACGATCCATCTGCTTCAAAAGTATCTTCGAAGCTTCTGTTACCCCTCGTTCCCCATGCGCGTTTGAACCTGCCGGCTTTTCTAGTTGATTCTTTCGTGACGGCTTGTCAGAATTTCGTCTGATTCGCCATTTTGATCTACTTTTCGAAGTCGCGTGACGACGAAACCCTATAGTTAGCTGGTTTGCTTCAAGTATCTTACCCATCGATCTCACTCCTAATTCTTGGATTAAAGGCATCTTCTAGTCCTTTTGAAAAAAGAAAGCAGGCTGACTGGAAAACAACGATACCAACAATCGGTGTAATCAAATAAATAGCAGCTGAGGATCCAAACATGGCACCGGTTTTGGTCATTGCCAAATTCAGCATAATTCCCCAATGCTCCCCTTTGAAAGGGGCCAATCCAAGCAACATCAAGCCGACAGAGGCAAGAACCGATGCCCGCATGATCAAGACAAAATTGATTGCAATATAAGGGATGAGACTAGGTAAAATATCTTGCCGAATCATATATCCCTTGGACATTCCCAAAAGCTGGCTAGCCAGAATGTACTCACTTCCCCGCAATGTCATGACCTGACTCCGAACGCTGCGAGCCAACCCTGCCCAGTTCCAAATCGCCAAAAGAAAACCAAAAGCCAGAACGTTTCCCGCACTGATCACCAAAGAAAGTGCCATAAGTACAGGAAATGAAGGAATCGTCAAAACAACATTCGTGAGGAACATCAAGAGTTTATCTGTTGCTCCTCCCACAAATCCCGCAACAATGCCAATCGACATTCCAATCAAAATCGAGAAAAAACCTGAAAATAATGCAATTAGGACGACATCCCTCGTTCCTAAAATAAACTGCAACAATGTATCTCTACCAGTAAAATCGGTTCCTAAAGGATGTTGCAAAGAGGGACCTAATAATCGATTGGTATAATCTGCGGGCAAGTCGCCAATCAGCCATTGCCCCAAAAGAGCGAAACCAACTAGAATCAATAATAAATACATTCCAACAGCCGCTTGACGATTTGCACGAATCACTTTGATAAAAGAAGACAATTGTTTCATTCTGTCTGCCTCCTTAATCGAGGATCCAAATAGCCATACAATGTATCTACAATGACATTGGCACCAACTACTGTGACAATGATCATAAAGAACATCCCCTGCATCAAAGGAATATCACGCACCGCAATAGCTGTGTTCAAGTAATAGCCCAATCCTGGATAAGAAAAGATGTTCTCAATCAAAGGCGCACCGCCTAATAAAAGACCAAAAGTCGTTCCTAATGTGGTAATCATGGGTAAGCGAGCATTCTTTCCGACATATTTCTTGCGGATCACACCATCACTCAAACCACGCGCACGTGCATACTTGATGTATTCTTGGTGCATAACATTCATAGCACTTCCCCGCATATTCAGAATCCAGTTCGCCAAATAAACAACAAAAATGGCGCTGATAGGCAATATCCCATGACGTGCTACACTAATGAGAAACGGAAGGTTCAAACCAACCGTCACTTGTGATCCATAGGCACCGCGGCTCGGCAGCCAGACAAGCTGCACGGCAAACAAAGAGACCAAGAAGAAACCAATGAGGTAATCCGGAAACGAGCCAACCATGGAGGTCAGTGTTTCTGTCACCGTATTTAAGCGTTTATTCTTGGACCATGCAACCATCAAACCGATTCGTGTGCCTGCCATGTAAGAAAGAATAGTAGCCACGCCAGCTGAAAAAAGCGTCCAAGGCAATGCACTTAAAACAATGGATAAAACAGGCGTCCGAAAACGGATCGAGGTGCCTAGGTCTCCTTTTAAGAGCTGCAGAATGAAATGGCCGATTTGCTGCAGCAATGGCTGAGATGGATCATAATTCAGCATACTGATCGCTCGGCTCATAGCATCCGCTTCTGAGATTCCTTGCGTACTTCGCAGCTCATTTGCCAAAATCGTTACTGGATCGCCAGGCATGATTTTGATAATCAAAAAAGTCATAAAGACGCCTGCGGTTATCGTAAAGAAAACATTCGCTAATTTCTTCATTTCTTATACACGCCTCCTTCCAGTCTATTTGTTTAATCAGTGATTCCCATGCTCTTTCGCAGCGTTCCTTCCGCAATCAATGAAGAAAACATTGATTCACCAACGCCAATAAAGCGTGGGTCTTGAACCAATTGGTTTGCAGGAACTTGAAAGTCGATAGCCGGATTAAGGACACGCACGGGAAAACCTTTTTCTAGATAAGGGATAAACAAGATATGCTCATTTGTCACTGCCATCAATTCTTTGGTGGTCGCAATAAAATCGTCTCCCTCACTGTCAAACAGATGATTCGTTAAAGCGATCACATCAACTTTCCCTTGAGCGTTGGTCAAGTATAATTCTCCTGTTGGCTCCGTTTCAAGCCCGAATAGCCAACTGCGGCCCTTATATAATTGTTCATACGTTCCATAAGGATTGGCATAAAGAATATTAGAAGGCGGGGCAAATTCGATAGCAACGGTGTGCTCTCCATTTCTCAAATACGCATCATAAGAAGCGCCTTCCATTGGCAAAAATGTCACATCAAAGCCAAAACTATTCAATTCATTAACGATCGCTTCTCCCGGCAATAAAGCTGAACCCCAGCCATTATTGCAAGCAAAATCAAAGGCCACTTTATTTCCTTGCGCATCGATCCAGGTATCTTCTTTTGTCCAACCAGCTGCCAATAAGACAGCTTCCGCTTGCTCAACATTGTATTCTCGTGCGGTGAGCTCCGACTGCACCCAATCTGTCAATCCATAAACTTCTTGTAAAGAAAGCGGCAATCCTGTACTCCCCATCTCACTTGGCATACTGCCGACTTCTGCTAACGGTAGAATTTCATCAGGATTCACCAAATAGGCCACAGCTTCGCGGAAAGCCAGCTCCTGGGCAAAAGCCTGCTTTACATTAAAAACTACGGACATTTGTGAATACTCTGGTAAATAAAATTCAGTAAAATAGTCCAACTTACTTTCAACTTGGCGAATCAAATCTTCTGTCATACCGCCACTGTGCATATCGAGAGTCCCATCGATCATACTATTGGCTGCTACTTCAGGTGTGACAGCGCGAATAATTGTTAATGAGTCGATGCTAGTCTCCTGATAAAAGTGTTCATTCTTCTCCAAGACTGCTTCACTTGTAGAAAGATTAGCAATCGTAAATGCGCCCGAACCAACCATATCTGTCACTTGCGGCATATATCCTTCCAATTCTTCATTAAGGATTTGTAATTGTTCATTTCCTGCTTCTGAAAACCAATACGTATTGGTCTCATCATGCCATTCCCGTTGTGCATCAGCGATGCCTTGATATTGCTGTGCCCAATCACCGTATTCCTCGAAACGAGCAGCTACCTTTACATCAGTCAGTAGATTCAGCATCAAGTGACTTTCATTTTTGAAATGAAACGCCACTGTTTGCTCATCCGGGACTTCAATTTTCTCTAAAAATTCCCAAATCTGTTTCTTACCAACCCACATTTGGTAGCTGGTGAGGACATCTTGAGCAGTGATGTCGCTGCCATCACTCCATTTGATACCTTCCTTCAGTGTGATATTGATCACATTTTGATCAATGCTGTAACTCGAAGCTAGCCTAGGCTTGAAATTCTCGCCGCCTTCACCTACCGGGGTGAATGAAAACAACGCTTCTTGCACATAAGGTTCAATCCCACCACCAATAAAACCACTAATATAGGGATTGCCATGGGCAGTTGGCGGAACAACATAATCGCCATTAATCACTAATGTTTGAGAGTCCTGCGCTGTTTGATCGGTCTCCTTCGTTTCTTCTCCACAGGCCGTTAAGAGAAATAATGCAGCCAAGCAAACCAGCCCTTTGAATTTTTTCATGTGTTCACTCCTCAGCTAATATGATCCCTGTTGATCCGATAACGATTGACGGATTGTCTCCAATAACTATCGGATCAACCATAGGTGAATAGAAACCAAGGCTTGCCAACTTCTGGACCTAGGATAGAAGGATTGTTCACCCGACGAATGTAACGACTTACTATTTTCAACTATGACTACCTATTTATCAGTAAGCATTATCATTACGAGACTTTTATGCCTGCTATTTGTCAAAAACGATTCTGCGCATGAATGTTTAGACAACAAAAAAGGCATCGGACAAGACGGTCCAATGCCTTTGACATAGCAAAATAAGCGTCTAGCATCCCGCGAAAATTTACCAAAAAAACACCCCACTACTAGAAAAGAAGGGAAATTTTGGGTACAATAAACACGTTGATGCCGATGGCGTTCAACTATGGCAACTTGATTGGTCATCTTGGTTAAAGGTCTGACTGATCAGGGCCTCGCTGCTCTGCGCCAACAGAGTTGCGAGGTGCCTATTTTTTTGGTTTCTATTCGGTTATAAGTGTAGCCGATTTTGGAAGGGGTTGCAAGCGAACATCAAAGGAAAAACGAACATAACATTCAAAATATGGCAGTATTTTATTGAAATATGGAGATTATCCTTGATATTTCTATTGCTTTAACAAAAAACAAACGGATGTACAGAACTTGCTACTCTTCTTTTATGAATACAAACCGCAGAACAGTTACTGGTCTTTGTTTTGTTCCTTCTTTCGCAGTGCTTCGTCTAATAAGTAAATCACAGTCAAATATTTATCCTTCTCTTTATTAAAAGGAATACGCAAGTAATACCCAGCAATGAGAACCAACAACAAAAACACAGGTAATGTGAATTCTGGACTTTTTATTTCGAATGTCAAAGCCAACATAGCTAAGATAATCGATAACGCAGACATCGAGTAGGACATTTTGTCATATGATGTAAGCAGATCTTTCTCTGTATTAGAAAAACGTGTTCTCCAAAATCGCAAAATAAACGCATCTTCTTCCGCAACCCTATCAATCAGTTCTACTAACTCTTCTTTTGTGCGTGTTTGTTTTACATGCGTGTATAAGATATTTTTCACCACTTTTCTTTGATTCTTTTTTGTATAGAAATCAAATAAAATTTCTGATAAACAATACTGAGCATTGTTCTTTGGTCTAAACTTCTTTAACATCTACTTCCTCCTTTTGAATTATAATCTCAACATACCATAAATATTTAATATCAAACTATATAATTTATCAAAAAGTTAAACTAATTTTTCATTGTCTGCAACTCTATTTCATTGGATTTATCAACATAAATAATACTATGTAAATGTTACTTCTAGCGTGATTCCCTCTACACAAAAAGAGACCAGAAACATCCTGCTTCTGGTCTCTTATATCAAAACTGTTACTCACAACTCCCGGTATTTCTTCTTGGAATCCTTGCTTTGTTCCACCGGATATTTCACCGCATTTTTCTGCAATTTCTCTTTGATGATCTCATCGATATCTAGCTTTAGATTATCCGCCAGCATATAACTGTAGATCAACACGTCGGCAATTTCTTCTTTAAGATGCTCAAAATCTTTCAGCGCCTCTTCCGAAGACTTCCATTGAAAGATCTCCAGCAACTCTGCGGCTTCGATGGAAATCGAAAGCGCCAAATCTTTCTCATTATGAAATTGACGCCAATTCCGTTCATCACGAAATTTATTGATTAGCGCCATGGAGGTTTCTTCATGAATCATATTTTCTCCTTTTGCTCTAATGAATAGCTACCTTGCTCTTTTGAGATAGCATGTCGGATAGATTCATTAGCGAATAACGTTTTTACTTTCTCGGCTTCATTTTCTATCTAGGATTTTCTTGAAGCTTAAAAGATAGTTGGCATTATAAAATTAGTTTGAAATATCGCCGTAGCTTTCTGATAAATATGAGTAAACCTATTCTTTTTAGATTTCTGTCTAACACTACTTACTTCTATTCTTGATATTTATGATACTTCCATGATTGTTTAATCAAGCTAGCAATATACTCAATTTCTTGATTATTTTTCATGATGACCTCATAGTCCCCGTTTCCCCAGTGACCAATTTTACTCACATCTCTTGCTAAATTTCGTGAATCATTTAATTCACCTGATTTCAAGTTAATCCAAATCTTGAGAGAGCTTTTTTGAATTTGAATATCAACAATATTTCGCTTTAACTTGAATGAATTGTAATGCTTAACCGCTTTTACTTTAATATCATTATCCCAAGTTAATATAATATCTTTTAATTCTTTATAGAGATCCTGAATTTCTTCTGAGCCTTTCAACATATGCTCTTTCTCTGTATAAAGCCTAATCTCTTTTGACAATCCACGTTCTAATGCTTCGTCATCATTTTGTTTAGACGAATTTATATTGCTTGTTTTTGTTAAGGATTCAATAGTAACAAGATCATTCTTATATTTTTTAGCAATTACTAAATCTATTGGTAGCTTAGGGTTATTAATTGCTCCATATTGATACTCTGTATATTCATTTGCCACAAAAATAATACGAGTCTGTGACCAATCAATATCAGCAATTTTTTTTAACTGATTTGGATAATACTCATTGTACTTTAAAACAAAATCGCCCTTATGAGCCAACAAAGTATTAAGATAGGCATACCCTTGATCAATTACACTGTATCGTTTTCCTTTTTTATATTCAATTATTACAAAACTTTTAGTATCAGAATCATAAGCTACCGTATCTAACCGAAAATTACCTACAGTAAATTCTGAAGCAACAAAGTCCAAATTAAATAATGATTCTAAGTTTTCCTCAATGAGTTCTTGCAATTGCTTTTCTTTAGCAAAAACTTCTTCTTTAATTTCTTTCATTTTCAGGTTGCTCAATTGATAAAGCGCCAAATAACTCAACCACCTTTTCAGAAGGATAAAAACCAGCTACTTCAATTACTATCTCTTAATTCTTTACCTACCTTAGTTCATTTTCTAGAGGGATCAAGGTTTCATCCAACACTGTTCTCCATGCTCGCTTCATTTGTTGCGGGTATTGGAATGGCTTCGCGGTTGGATGTTTTTCTTTGTAGGCCTCAAAATCTTTACTTTGGATAATCCCTTTCATATTAGGAATTGGGTCCTCTCCAACAACGTATTGAATACTTGAATAATGAAGTTCATTTGCCGAAACATTCCATTCATTTGAGAACGCATGAATCATTTGATCTCTTGCTTGCACAAAGAAGCGTCGTTTGATGGCAAAAATATCTTCTTTCACATCAAGCTCTCCGGAATCTATGGCATTCAAGATTTGTCGATACACTTCTTTGACGCACTCAGTTTTGTTTAATTTCTTCAAAGCTTTCTCAATTTCTTCACGTACATCTGAACTATTGGCTGCATAAGTACCTAATAATTGATCAATATATGAGGAGTCAATGTCATACAGTCGGATTGAATTGTCGCTATAAAACTCAATAGCTGAAAAATTCATACCTCCTTCTTCCTCTTGCTCATCTACCAAAGAACCCTTGATTGTTTCATAAAAGCCAACTTGTTCTTCTAAGATAGAAACCTGTTCTTTTAAAACATCTGATTGTTCCATCTCTTCATTGTAATTGTCATACGTAACCAATGCTTCATAAGCCTTATTCAACTCTTGAAAAGCTTTCACATAATCTACTCGGGTTTCTATCGGAGTATTCTCAGTTGTTCCAGGTATTACAGTAAATGTTTGTAATTGCTTATATGCCTTTTCAAAGCGTGCTTTTGATTCTTCATAGGTTGGATAAATCAACCCGGATTCTTCTTGTGCTTCTGAATATAGCTTTGTAGCTTCTGTCACATTATATTCCATTGTCGCTGGTTTTCTAAATGTAACGACTAAGCCTTTGCTCTTTTCAGGATATGTGCGATTGGTTCGTGAGAAGGCTTGAATCAATCCTGCATATTCTAGATTTCGATCGACAAACAATGTTTGGATCGTAGGGGCATCAAACCCTGTTAAAAGCCGATCAACGACAATCACTAAATCAATTTGCTTACCGAATTGCTTAAATTCCGCTCGTTTCCGTGCCAAACGATTATTGATATCTCCGTTATAGCGTTCAATTTCTGCGATTGTCCACGCTGTCTGGTAATACTCATTGTATTCTGAAATAATCTGCTGCATTTCATCTTGCTTTTCTTTGGCACTTGCTGCATTCTCATCCAGAGAGTATGTAATGGCAATTCGCGGAAAATCCGGATCCTCCATCGTTCTTCCTTCACGAATCGGTTGATCAGGGAATTCTTTTTGAAGCCAATCTGATTCTTTCGTCATTTCTTTGATCGCTTGATAGTATCTCTTTGCCATATCAATGGAGCTTGTTGTCAAAATAGCAGATTTTGTTGGTCGTCCATTTCTAAAATCGAATTTTGTATAGGCATTATTAGGACGAAAGATTTTATGGATCACTTTCTGAATATGCTCCTCTGATTCATAAACAATCGGCTCAATGTAACTCTCCTTTTTCATTTGATCCATATTATCCACAACCAAATTGATTTGTTCTGGAGAGTATTTGGCATATTTTTCAACTTCAAGTAATTTCTGGTGAATGCGATTATCTAGAGAGGTTGGTTCAATGGTATTTTCATGCTCTACTTGAAAGCCCAATACTGAACCATCTTCTAAGGCATTTTTGATTGTATAGGTGTGTAAAACATCTCCATACTGATCTCGAGTAGTACGAGCCAATTGTCCTTGGGCCTGCTTCTTATTCACTTCAAAAATTGGCGTTCCTGTAAAGCCGAACCAAGTAGAGTTTGGGAAGAACTGCTTGATTTCCTCCATATTTTCAGCACTTAAAGCGCGGTGGCATTCATCCACGACAAAAACAATATGTTGACCGATCAGCTTTTCAAATCGCTTGGTTCCATTTTTGGCTTCTTGTTTTTTGGCATATTTCAAAGCTGCATCTAGCTTTTGACGGGTGGTAATAATGATTACATTGGCATTTGCATCAGCCAAAAGTGTTTTGCCTAGCTCTTTTGCATTGCCAGTTCCCACAATTAAACTATTGGCTTTCGCATCCCCAGAAGATATTCCTGTATTAAATTCTGAGGCAAATTTTGTAAATTCATTGGTTGTTTGATTATCTAAGTCTTTGCGATCCACCAACATAATCGTACGATCAATACCAGACTTGCGCGCTAAAAGTTTAGTTGCAACAAAACTTGTCAACGTTTTTCCTGAACCAGTTGCATGCCAAACATAGCCGGATTGGTGCTTATTGGCCGCCATAAATAATGCCTCTATCGCATGTACCTGATAGGGATGTAAGACCATTAAGGTTTTATTGTCTTGATCTTCGCTCACAATCGTGTAATTAGCGATAAGCCGATGGGCATCTGGGATATTCAACACTTGCTTACAAAATTCATAAAGATTATCTACTTTTTTGTTGTCTCTTGTCCGCCAACTAAACAAAAATTTCCGATGCATGTCTTTAGGCATTGCATTGGCAAAATAGCGCGTCGTTTGTTCATTTGAGACAACAAACAATTGAAGCGTTGAAAAGATGTTATTACGAAAGACACCTTCTTCAGCATATTTTTTTATTTGGTTAAAGGCTTGAAAAACACCGTCTTTTGCTGTGACCTGTTTCAATTCAATTTGAACAATCGGCAAGCCGCTGATTAATAATGTCACATCAAAACGACGGTCACGTGCGTCCGCACTACTACCTTGTTTGGCAATTTGATTCACAACTTCATACGTCGACAAGCCCCCACCTACGTCTTGGTTGGAATAAAGAATCAGCGAGATTGATCCTAAAGAAGTATCTTCACGATCAATCTTGATTCGAGCAATACCATTTTCTCCCTTTAACCATTTCGCTGCATCAAAGGGCGTTTGAGTTTTCAATAGCAATTCTGTTTTAATGGTTTCAAATTCTTTATCAGTTAAAGGATGATCACCAATTTCTGAAAGATTATTATGCGTGATCTTCTCACGCAAATTTTGCCACAAATCAGCTTCTGTCTTTAACTCTGGTCGGTAGACCCATTGATTGTGTCCTTCGCCTAATATATGAATCAGGTGACTTTCTACTTCGGCTTCGTCACGATGATTTATTTTCATTCCCACACCTCCTTAGACAAATAATTTTTGCAGAAACCCTTTTTTGGTTTCTTTTAGCAAATCTAGCTCGCGCTGATGAAGAGCGATAGTGTCGTCGAGTTGTTTAAAGAAGTTACCGATTTTTTGTTGTTCTTCATATTTTTTTGGAATAGTCACTTTTTTCTCTAATAAATCTGACTTAGTCATTCCTTTAATAGATGTTCCTTGTATATTCTTAAGCTCTTTTTGAAGCATAGAATATAAAGAGAAGATTCCAAAATATGAATCTATTTGTAACTCTGAAAGTGATAAAAAATCTTGGCTAGTAGCATACTCAAAAGGCATTAATGCTAATTTACCAACCCCCACTCGTGTAACTATCGCAATTGAGTTAGGAGGAATAATTTTTGCTGCAGATTTTTTAACAGCTTCATTCGTAATTTTCTTTTTAGGAGAAACATTAAATAATCTGTTAATTTCTAAATCGCTACTTTGAATCCATGGAATGTTACCGTTCCAAAATTCTTTTGTATTAGTTTTAGGGGTACCACCACCATAAGTAACTTTTGAAATTTCAAAAACCTTACGCTGTTCCCATTCTTCAGTAAATCCCGGGAAACGAATTTCTGGAACTTTTTCTCCTTCTTTGGGAAACATTTTTTGTAAAAATCCTTTTTTGGTTTCTTTTAGTAGCTCTAGCTCGCGCTGATGAAGAGCGATAGTATCGTCTAGTTGTTTGAAGAAAGTGCCGATTTTTTGTTGTTCTTCAACAGATGGATAGAAAAAGGACATTTTGGAAATTTGTTGGAAATTCAAACCTTCTCTTCCACCACCAGCTTGGTTCAAGTCAATTTCTCTTTGACCTTTACTGGAACTAATATTTAGTTGGATAAAATCAGAATAATATTCTTTTTTAGGCCTAATAATACATACATGTTGATTTACATTAGCCGCCATTTTTTGTCTGTAAACTGCACTTCGACCAATGGATGCCCCAGTTATGTTTAAAAGTATATCTCCCGTATAAACTCTACTATTTTTCATTTCATCGTCTGTTTTTTTTGAAATATATGCAACATCATTTTGATTGAATCTGTTATTAAATATATTTTGAGACCGAATTAATGGTACACCTTCAGTTTGATAAGTAGCATTTCCTCCTTTTGGAGTTTTTCCACTGCCAATTTTTTCTGTAACATTTCCCAACTTACGCTGTTCCCATTCTTCAGTGAATCCTGTGAAGCGAATTTCTGGTTTATTCTTATTCATCATGTTTAAACACCTCTAACGCACCTTGAAGCCATTCTTTATTTTCATCATTTGTCTCAAAAGCAGCGATGGTAGAAAATAACTCTTTTTCTAATGCGTGCTTTTCTTGGCGAATCTGTTTGACTTCATTCCCTACATTCTTCATATCAATACTTTCTTCTTCTTCAAATGTATCAACATAGCGAGGAATGTTTAAGTTAAAATCATTTTCTTTTATTTCATCAAAACTGGCTAAATAAGCATATTTATCTTCAGTTGCTCTGTTTTTGTAAGTCGAAACAATTTTCTCTACGTTCTCGACTGATAATTTATTTTGATTTTTTCCTTTAATAAATTCATTGCTAGCATCAATAAATAAGACATCCCGTGTTTCACGATTCTTTTTCAAAATAATCACTGTTGTTGGAATCGATGTGCCAAAGAAAAGATTTGCTGGCATGCCAATGACTGCATAGATGCTACCATCTTCGAGTAATTTCTTTCGAATAAACCCTTCAGCTGCACCACGAAACAGCACACCATGAGGCAAGACAATTGCCATCGTTCCAGAATCTTTTAAATGATAAAAACCATGAAGAAGAAAAGCAAAGTCAGCTTTAGATTTTGGCGCTAGTTTTCCATATCGGTTAAATCGGGAA
Source organism: Enterococcus sp. M190262 (assembly GCF_005843965.1). Lineage (NCBI taxonomy): Bacteria > Bacillati > Bacillota > Bacilli > Lactobacillales > Enterococcaceae > Enterococcus > Enterococcus sp. M190262. Next base: position 416,734 of record NZ_CP040461.1, read on the forward strand.
TCATCTAAAAAGGTCTCATCTGCTGACCATTTCGCTGAATATGGAGGATTCATCACTACTGAATCAAATAAATAGGGCTCATCAGTAGGCCAATCTTTATTAAGCGTATCGCCGTTTCTCAAATTCATATCTTCTGCGTCTACACCATGAAGAATTAGGTTCATTTTTGCTAAATTAAAAGTTGTGGTATTCATTTCCTGACCGTGATACTTGACATTCTCAGGATATTTCAAATAATTCCGTACATTCAGCATTAAAGAGCCTGATCCCATTGTCGGATCGAAAACGCTGAATAATTTTTTTTCTTCTTGATCAATAGTTACAATTTGCGCCATCATTTCAGAAACCTTTTTTGGTGTGTAGAACTCACCAGCTTTCTTTCCCGCTTCGGAAGCAAATTGGCTGATCAAAAATTCATAAGCATCTCCAATCACATCGCCGTCATGTCCCAATACATCAATATCATTCAGTTTCTTTAATACTTCAGTTATTGTGACATTTCGTTGCTGGTCATCCGAACCAAGTTTTTTTGATTGTAAATCGACATCATCAAACAACCCATTAAATTGCTCAAATTTTGATGACAGCTCGGTAAACCCTTTGTTCAAATCATTTAACTGAAAGATATTTTGTTTTGCTTGATCAGCTAAGACATTAAACAAGCGATTGGGTTCGATTTCATAACCTAAAGTATCCACAATCGTTGCTAACAAATCTTCTCTTGAATCTTCATCTGCCAGTAACGCTTGATACAATTTCGTCTGCTTCTCGACTTCATCATATTCTTCTAAGGATTCATCTGCTAATAAAACAACTTGTTGTAATAATTTATCTGAAAGATATTTGTAAAAAATCAAGCCTAAAAGATAGTTTTTATATTCTGATGCATCCATTTTGCTGCGAAGATTGTCCGCTGCACTAAATAGACGCTGATTCAATTCTTGCCCCACTACATGCACACTCCTATATTTCGTTCTTTTTCCTAATTTTATCACTATAAAGCACAAAAAGAAGAAGTTTCGGGTAATTTCTTCTTTTTATGCTTTCTTTAATTTTTATTCATTATGTTATCAAAAATGTCTTCTCTATCCCTATCAAGTAACCCTCCAGCGATAGAAATGTTGCATAGAGATACATCCCTATTATAAGAAACATACGTTCGATAAGCAAACAGATAATTAAGAGAAATGAGATGCCTCAATTGGGAAAAGGCCTCTTTCCCCTCAAAACCTCACCCGATCCGTATCCGAAGGCCATTGATCATAGACCATTTCCCAATGATTATCCTGATAGAGTTCATACTTCTCGAAGACGAAGGGTAAGCCTTTGGCATGGGCAATGTCGTCGCTGTCCATGACTTGAAAGTGCAAATGAGGCGAGGTGGAGTTGCCAGAGTGACCGACGTTTCCTAGAAACTCGCCTTTTTGCAACTGTTGACCGACAGCTACAGCGATGGAATTGGTCTGCAAATGAACGAAAGCGAGATAGACTTGTGGGGCGTGTTTCACGATTAAATAGTTGCCAGCGATTTGGCTAAAATCGTCTTGATATTCATTAAAGGTGCGGGCATTTTTGATTGCGAGAGCTCCGTCGGATATCCAATGAACGGTTTGCCGTTCAGGAATACCGTCAACCACAGCAATGACTTCACCATCACATGGGGCGTAGATTGGTTGACCCCAACAGTAACAGTTCGCTAATGGTACACCGGATAGGAAATATCTGGCAAAAGAGGTGTCATAAAACGGCTTATGGGGCTTATTCCAATTGACTTGGACAAAATCAAAGGCATACCTCATTCCCATACGATTGGTTCCATGACTGGGGACGCGTTTGACAGGGGTCGTGGGGGCTTGCCACTCTCCCCTTAAGGGAAACTCGATGCGGATGGGGCTTTTGAATGGATCCATGGTTCTTCCTCCAATTCTACAGATGGTTCCTCTCGGTGCATTTTTTTCAACAGTGTTCAATGGCTGGCGGGAGGGCTTTCTAGCGTTGTAGAGAGTTTCTGTAATTGCTTGATCTTGGCTGTTAATCCGAGGGCGTTTTCTTTGGCTTTTTCTAAGGATGCAATCAAACGGTCACAGACAGAAATGATGTCTTCGTCGGGATCGGGTTGGTTTAGAACAGACTTAATGTCTGGTTCCTGCGATTGATCCAGAGAATTGAGTAATCGCAAGATGGCTTCTAATGAATAGTTGGCAGAGCGTAGAATCCGAATGATTTTCAAGCGGTTCAAGTCGTCCATTTCATAAATACGGTACCCATTCCGACTGCGCTTTAAGGTAAGAAGTCCGTTTAATTCCCAATTCCGTAGTGCATCGGTGGTGACACCTAAGTAATCCGCTGCTTCTCTACGCTTGAGGGAAAGCTTCCGGTCTGCGGGCTCTCCTTTCAGCAAATGTTCCACGATGTGGATGGCTTCTTCGGCTTGCGCGATTTCTTGATCGACCGCGACGATATACTGATCCAACAAGGTTTGTGCGTGATCAAAGTCGTAATTTGCTAATGCTTTGATCATCTCTCGCATCCGCTCTCGCAGCCCAGACTGAAGAACTTCAATCTGGAAAGCGATGCGCGCCGTTTTGATCAATTCTAGATGGTAGTCAGTGTAGATCCGATAGCCATTCTGCTTGCGCAGCGGCGTGGGGATCAATGCCCATTCTTCATAGCGGCGAATGGTATTTGGGTGAAAGCCAACGATTTTGGCAACTTCGGAAGTGCTATAGGTCTTCATTCTCCCCCTCCTAGCTTGTTACTAACAATGTTAGTTCATGCAGCGCCCGAGAGCAACTAGTATAAAGCAGGTTGCTCTTTTTTGTTAGCTGATGCGCGTGGACATCCGGCAAGATCACTTGGTCAAATTCCAATCCTTTCGCAAATTGAGGCGTGGTAAGGATTACTCCTTCTGCCATTGCTTTTGTCTCTTTTGTCAGGCAAGTCAAGGGGACCTCAACAAGCTGCTGTTTGATCGCAGTCATTGCGGCTTCGCTCTGACAGATAATGCCACAGGTTCGATACGACGATTGTTGAAAAGAAGCAATCTGCTGCCGAAGTTCCATCCATTTGTCTTGCTCTTTCGTTAGGTGGATCTCTGCCACTGCTTTGCCGTGACGTTCCACCGGTTGCAGATCCTGATTGGTGGTAAAGCGTTTGGCATAGGACATGATTTCATAGCTGGATCGGTAACTCCTATTGAAGGTAATCACTCGGCTGTCGGGAATGATTGTTTGGATTTGGGTCAAAAAATCCGGATCCTCCCTAAGTAGATTTTGGCTAACATCTCCGCAGATCGTTTTTTGACAGGGAAACAATTGATCCAGTAAATAAAACTGGAGCAGAGAATAATCTTGCATTTCATCAATGACGAGATGCTTGATTTGGTGATTGATCGGCAGTCCTTCGATCTTCCATTTAAAAAAGAGATACGGGAAGGCATCGGAATAGGCAAGCGTATTTTCTTCTTTGATCAACGCTTCTTTTTGCGTGGCTAGGAATTTTTCATATTCCCTCAATGGCTGAGTGATTCCAGTTCGTTTCTTTAATTCACGGGCAATCCATGCCGCAGATTTATTTTGATCGCCAGGCAACTCTTTTGACAAGCGTTGGGCCAATTCTTTTATTTGCTGCCAAAGGGCTGCAGTTGGAAGGTTGATAAACGCTGCTTGGATTTGCTGTTTTGTAAGACGGATGTCCGGCTCGATCACTATGTCTTCACGAAACAGCTTCTTTGGGATCGTTTCGAGGTACTCACCCATGGCCCCAAAGAAGGACGCAGATCGTTTGTGGAGATAGGAGTGGGCTTTTTTCGATTGAGGCTTGCTGAGGATTTCAGCGATTTCCTCTTGACGATCACCAATCACCAGTGATTCACCCATCAATGGCTGCATCAACTGTGTGATATCTGATTGAAAGAGATCATCCTCGCCTAATTCAGGCAACACAGTGGAAATGTAATCAGAGAAGACCTCATTGGGAGATAAAATCAACACCTCCGATGCGGCGAGTTCTGCTCTTTTTTGATAAAGCAGGTAGGCGATCCGATGCAATGCGATGGAAGTTTTTCCAGAACCGGCAACCCCTTGAATCAGTAGATTTCTTGTTTTGGAATCTCTGATCGCTTCATTTTGCTCCTTTTGGATCGTGTGAATGATGGTTTTCATCTCTTTGGTCGTGTGCTTACTCAGTTCATTGATCAAAAATTCGTCGTTCAAGGCGTCGTTGCTGTCTACCAAGAAACGGATTGTGCCATTCTTGATGTCAAATTGTCGCTTCAATTGCAAGCTGCCGGTAAATTTCTTTCCCATCGACTCATAATAAGCGCTCCCTAAAGGAAAATCATAATACAAAGAAGAGATCGGTGCGCGCCAATCATAGACCAGTTGCTGCCCGTAATTGTCGACAAACCCATATCTGCCAATATAAAATTTCTCGGCTTCCTCTTCCCCGTCAAATTGAAAGTCGATCCGAGAAAAATATGGTGTTTCTTGCAGATACGACAATTTTGCGATGCGATTGGTCTCAAAGGTATTCCGCTTATCGATAAACGATAAGTTCTGCTGATGATTATAGACTTCGTATTTGTCTAATTCGTTTTTATAATCCACCGTATATTTTTTGATTTCTTTGTAGGCTTGTTCATTGGTATCCACCGTTGTTTCAAGTTCTTGTATTTGCGCGGTGATCTTTTTAGTCACGTCTGTTAAGTAGCTGTTTTCATTGGTTATCGTCATCTCTTAAACCACCTTTCTTTCAGGAGTTTAGCAAGAAACTATACATTGGTGGTATAGTGTAGGGTTTGGTATCGCAAAGAAAAAGGATGCAGCGATCAAAGTCTGCATCCTTTTTCTGCTTGGTCCACTTATTTGAACTGCTTTTACTCCCAACGGAAATATCTGATCGCAACAAATAGACCGATCAATGTAATGACCACTAAAAGGGTTATTGTGAAAAAGATTCCTGTTTCTTCATGGAATGTGACTGCCTTCAGCAATTTGATTCCTTGGGTCAGTGGCATGACATCGGCAACTTTCTGTAAACCGGTTGGCAAGATCTCATAGGGAACGGTTGCTCCTGAAAGAAAAAACATCGGAAAGAAAATCGCTGAATTGATCGCACCGGTGGCTTTTTCGCTAGGAGACAAGCTGGCCACGATCAACCCGATGGCATGGATCGAAACCATCACCAACAAATAGGCAGAAATAAATTGCCCCCAATGACCGACATAGAAAAATTGGAAAAACGTGATCAAAACGCCTAATATCAACAGCATGGAAACAATACTGATCGTAAAACAAAACAACAGATGGGCGAAAAGTAACTGTGCCGGGCTGATCGGTGTTACTTGATATCGCTTTAAGATCTTGCGTTCCCGATAAGAAGACAATGCTAGCGGAAGCCCCATCACACCAGCTGAACAAATCCCGACTGTTGAGACAGCGACAAAGTTCGTATTCAAGGAGTGATTGTCCGGATCCATAAATGCCATCAGACAAATGATCCCGACTGGAACAAAAATCCCAAAGATCACTGAAGACATCTCTCTCATAGAAAGTTTTGCTTCTGATTGATACAACAACCAAAATGTTTTCATTCCTACACTTCCTCCCCAACAAGCGTCAAGAAAGCCTCTTCGAGATTCCTCTTATTCACTTTTGCTAGAATATCAGCTACCGTCCCGCTAGCAACTTCTTTGCCTTTGTTTAACACTAGAATCCGATCACACAGCGTTTCCACTTCATCCATGTAATGAGAGGTCAGAAAGATAGTGACCCCCTTGTCTTTTAAAGCGAGCAAGTATCGCCAAACCTCGCGCCGGGCCTGGGGGTCCAGTCCGGTTGTCAATTCATCCAAAAAAATGATTTGCGGATTCCCCATGATAGCCAAAAGGATACATAGCTTCTGTTTCTCGCCCCCCGATAATGTTCCGAGAAATGAATTCAATTTAGAGACAAGGCCAAATTCATGGAGCGCCTGCTTCCAGTTTAGCGGATTTTCGTACAACGAATGGGTGATCTCGCAAATCTCTCTTACCTTCAATTGATTTTGAAAGGCAGATTCTTGGAATTGGACCCCCACATACTGAAACAGTCGTTTCCGTTCAGCCTTAGGATCTCTTCCCAAAAGCGTGATCCTTGCTGAATCACATTTTTGTGTGCCCAAAATACAATCGATCGTCGTGGATTTCCCTGCCCCGTTATGTCCTAACAAACCAAAGATGGTGCCCTTTTCGACTGTGAAACTAAGATCATCAATCACTCGTTTCTCCCCAAATGTTTTGCTCAATCCATGAACCTGTATCGCTGCTTGTTTGCTCATACATTCCCTCCCATCTGATCTGGACTCAGTTTAGCCGAAAATCAAACAATGATGGGATAGTGGAGGGAATAGAATTTTTTTCTAAACAAGTTTGCAAATTCCTAAACATGTTCAGAACAAAGGGAAAACACTTACATTTCAAAAGAGATTCTTTATACTAGGTTTTGAAGAAACAGTGGCCACATCGTTCTTCTATTCAAAAATAGCCTTCAGTGCTGCACTTAGCAAAAGCTCAAATTGGTTCAGTGTTGTGCCAAAGAAAAGATTCGGTTGGTAATCGGAGATTCTTTGGGGAGTATATGTTTCTGTGCTAATGGTCAGTGTGGCTAGGCTGCCGATTTTTGAATTTTTCTGACCAACAAAAGCAATCACATCGATATGGTGGTCGTTAGCCATTTTCGCTAGCTCAGCTAACCGAACTGTATCCCCAGAATTAGAAATAATAACGAGCAGAATGTCTTGCTGCACTTGCTGTCTAAGAAATTCCAGATGACTATTGGCAGTCGCACGAAAGCCATATAAATTAAGAGATTCCGAAAAATAATTGGCGAGATTCTGAGAGAAACCGGAGCCAAGGATCATGATGCGCTTGTCGCGATACTCAGAGAGTAAATCGATAAATGCCGCCTTTTCCTCATCGGAGAAAGTGCTTGGCATCGCAATATCCGATTGGCTGTTACCTAGTGCAAAAACCAACTCGCTATAACCGGAATAGCCAATTTTCTTGGCCATATTGATGATTGTTGCTGTAGAGACATAGGATGCTTTAGCCACATCGCGAATCCCGATAGTTTTTAATGACTGCCGATTTTTTTTCATAAACCGCAAGACTTCTGCTTCTGAATCATTCAGTTGGTATTTATCTATAAGCATTTCAACATCCATAAGATCCACCTCAAATTTTATCAATTAGGAGTATTATATCATGACAGAAACGAAATTTATTCAAGATCCCTGGGCAAAAATGACGACCCGCAACGGTTTACGCGGAGATGAAGTTATCTCGGCATTGCAAAAATCGATCCGTCGAGGCAAAGAAAAAGAGGCATGTGAATTTGCCTATGAAATGTATATCACCTCGCCGCAATTTGAAGAAAAACTCTGGAGAAGATTACTAGCCATCAGTGTTGAAGACGTAGGTATGGGAAATCCAATGGCTGCCATTATGATCAATAACTTAAACACGATGCGCAAGGAATTCCAATACAACGAATCCGATCGGGCAATGTATTTCTTCCATGCGATTCGTTACTTATGTCAGTCGGAAAAAGACCGCTCATCAGACTTACTCAAGAATATTGTGATCAAGAGTTTCGCGATGGGCTATGTTCCAGAAATTCCTGATATTGCCTTGGATAAACATACTGTCCGCGGGCAGGAAATGGGTCGTGGTTCCGAACACTTCTTACATGAAGCCAGCAAAGTAATCCCACAAGCAAAAGTCACTAATGACTACAAAGAACAATACGAAAAAATCATCGAGAACTATGATCCAGATCACGTTGTGCCAAGCGCGTTTTCATTCAGTCCTTGGCAAGTATAGGAGGAAGTTACATGGAAAACTCTGCATTTATCATGAAGCTGAATGACGTCCTAAGCCCCATCGCAGCAAAAATCGGCAATCAGCGCCACTTAAAAGCTATATCCAGCGGTATGATGTTTGGACTGCCCTTTATTGTTATCGGCTCTTTTTTTCTAATCTTTGCCAACCCTCCCATCAACATGGATCAGTACCATCCTGAAACAGCCAATATCTTTATGACATTTATGGCTGGCTGGAAAGATTTCGCTGTAGCAAATTATGATCTCATCACCGCGCCTTATCAATTGACGATGGGCATCATTGGTTTCATCAGCGTCTTTGGGATTGCCTTCTCTCTTGCAAATGAATACAAAATCAACCCTTCCATGAATGGTATGGTTGCATCCGTCATTTTTCTAATGGTTTGTACACCAGTGAAAGAAGGCGCGATCAGCCTCAATTTTCTAGGAACAAACGGACTCTTCGTCGCAATCATCATCGGCTTGTTAGTGGTAGAAATCAATCGTTTGTTTGAAGTGAAACAGATCAAATTGAAACTGCCAGATACCGTTCCACCCATGGTGGCAACCTTCATCAATATGCTCGTTCCGCTGTTGACAAATATCATCATCTTCTATGGGATCAATTTGATCTTCTTAGCAGCAACAAACAAAATCTTTCCTGAAGCAGTGATGGAAGTTCTGACTCCTGCAACGAACATCGCCGGCAGTCTCGGCGGTTTCTTGTTGATCGTGACCTTAGGTAATATCTTATGGCTGTTTGGCATCAACGGCTCTTCAATCATCTTTCCCATCGTCTTTACACTGGGAATGGCTCAAACTGGCTTGAATGCCGAGCAAATGGCAAATGGCGAAACCATGACACACTTAATGAACTTACAAATGTTTCGGATTTCAGTCCTTGGCGGAGCTGGTGGTACTTTGGGATTGGTTTTATTGATGATGCGAAGCAAAGTTCCCGAATATCGCACCATCGGAAAATTGTCCTTGATTCCTGGAATCTGCTCCATCAACGAACCAGTGATCTTTGGCTTGCCAATCGTTTTTAATCCCATTCTAGCAATCCCATTTTTGGTCACTCCGATCATTTCGTTATTGCTGACCTACTTTGCTCAGAGTCTTGGATGGATCGGTATTGGCTTTATCGTTGATCCTTCCTTCACACCGTTTTTTGCACAAGCTTATCTTTCAAGTATGGACTGGCGCAACATTCTCTTTTGCCTACTGTTGATCGTCATCAGTATCTTCATTTACTATCCATTCTTTAAAGTAATGGAGAACAATAAGACAAAATTAGTCGATCAAAATCTATAACCATTCTTCGTAACAAAAACTAGAACAGCTAAATGATTTTGCCTTATACTAAAAAAAGACAAATCCTTTCCCATTCATCGAATCAACTCGATTCGAATCAGAAAAGGATTTGTCTTTTTTAGTTAAAACTCCTTCATTTAAAAGACCTGAAAAGTCAGCACAGGTTTAGGCATAATGAAAGATTTCAAAGCGGAGGCCTTCTGGCGTCTCAAAGAATAGTGCATAATAATTAGGCGCGATCCGTTCTTTGTATTCCATTGGTTTCCCATGAAGAATCTTTACTCCTAGTGCTTTGATTTTTGGATAGATCGCGTCTACGGCTTCCCTGCTTTCTGCTTTAAAAGCAATGTGTTGGAGGGAACCAGGCTTTCTAGAATCAATTGTCTCATTGATCCATTCTTGCTTTGGCGAACAGATCCCAAAATCAAAGGTATCACTCAAATACTCTACTACTTCCATGTCGGCATGTTCGAGATAGCCTGAATATTTCTTTTGAACATCAAAACCTAACAAATGGAACAATTGATCATAAAAGGGTTCCGCTTTTTTTACATCGTTGACAGTAATTTGAATGTGGTGGATTTGATACATCAGTGGCTCTCCTTTCGTTATAAACCAAAACAGTTAACAGTTCTCGATAGCAAAGGGTGGGTACTGAATCGCTCTTGTTGCCAAGTGAATGAGTTTTTCCTGATTGTCGTCAGCCGCAATTCGATTCGTCTTTAGAGTACCACAATTTCGGCAACGGTGAATGATTGCCCATTCGCCATCCTCCTTGGACCAAATACTGATAGGATCCATCTTCCCTCGGCACAAAGAAGCTCGGTCTCCGGGAAGAGTATCCGCATGAAGACTCGTTAAACAGTGGGGACAGTGGTTGCGATGCTGACTACCTGCATTTTCAGGATTTACCGGTCGACCGCATTCTTCACAGATAAAACTGTCAAAACAAGCCGTCTGTCGGTAATCGCTTTTTAGTTGACGCACCATTTTACTGATACCTTTTTCCCTGTTTGTCTTTTCTTTCAAATAGGCTGTTTTATCGTCCGTATATTTTGCTTCTGCGTGTAGTTTAAGATAGCTTTCCCATCTGTCTAAAGACAATTTCTCTGCTCGCAATGCTTCTTTGATGGCACATCCTGGCTCACTTTGATGGTGGCAATCCTTAAATTTGCATTGCCCAAAATAACTTTCTACATCAGCAAAGCTCTGTTTCAATCCATCGGTAGCATCCCAAATCCCAACTTCTCTCATTCCTGGTGTATCAATGATTTTGGCACCATTTCTTAACACTAGTAATTGTCTGTGACTCGTGGCGTGTCTGCCTCGGCCATCTTTCTCACGAATAGTTTTCGTTCTCATCACGTTTTTGCCCATTAGATAATTAACCAACGTTGATTTCCCAACGCCAGATGAACCGACTAAAACAACGGTTTTATTGGGTTGGAAATATGGATCAAGTTCAGCGATTCCAGATTCAGTAAAAGTACTGATCGCATGGACATTAGTGCCAATGGCCATCTGTTGGACGGCAGCAATCTTTGTTGCATTCTCTTCTCCAAGATCACTTTTAGTCAAAATGATGATCGGAATCCCCCCAGACTGCCAGGCAAGCGTTAAGTAACGCTCTAAACGGCGAAGGTTAAAGTCTCGGTTTAATGCTTGCAGGATAAACACATAATCAGAATTTGCGGCAATGATCTGCGACTTGTTTTCTGCTTCATTGGCACGAGCAAGAGCAGCCCTTCGAGGCAATGTTCGCAGAATCAGACTATGATCTTGCCCCCGCCAATCGACCATGACATAATCCCCCGTTACCGGATAATTCTCTTGAGTTGTGGAATAGCTACCACGTTTTATTTGTGCAAATCCTCTTCCACGTTCACTCATTAGTTCAAAGATATCCTTATGAACAGCTGTGATTTGGGCCTTTGTTTCAATTAAATCAGTCGTTTTTCTTGTATTCATTTGTTTTCTCTCCTACTTCAGAAAAGGAATTATTCTTCAACTAGAAGGCCCCCAATCCCTTCAGTCATTGAAATTCCTCTTCGTAATAAAGAGATACCTGTCTAAAATAATCAGCCATCTAAGGGTATAAAAAAAGACGATAGTCATCCTATCGTCTGAGATCACAATAATCCTCTTTATCGACAGATATCACTTCTACAAGCACAACAAATAAACCTCTGTTTATTTGTCTATTCAGCTTATTGATTAGATATCTGTGACACTCACCAAGCATACTCCATTCATCATATTAGATGGCATAGTTATTTTCAGGGTCAGTATAACAAATCGCTTTCTCTGAGTCAATATCGCTTCTGCTAGCTTCAACGAATGTCATTGAAAGCTAGCAAAAGTTTCTATTGAACTTCAAACAATGTGTGTATTCATCATTTTCTGCGCCATAAGCCCCAGCCTACAAAGCTCGTCAAGCCCAATCCAAGAAAAAGATAGCCATTGCTTTTTTCATTTGTTTGAGGCAATGTTCTTTGGGCTGTAGATGTTGTTTTAGCTGTTCTAGCAGTTGTTACCTTTAGATTTGTTTTTATGTTATTGTTCTCAGTTTTTGTATTCGACGTTACTTGTTTCGAATTATCGATTATTTGAAAAGTATTTTTTGTGTAGACATAAGTCACTGTTTGTTCAGTTTCATTGAAAGTCCCGGTCATGTTGTCTGGCAATTGATTTGTGTCTAGTGTATAACCATCAATTGGTAACTGATAGTCTGGCGTACTAGCATCATACTTTTCCCAAATGTTGCCTATTAGGGTTTGTGATTCGTGAAGTTGGTTTCCTTCATTATCCACATATTCCACCGTTACATCCGCTGCTCGGATGGGATCTTTGGTATAAATGTAAGTAACGGTTTGAGCTGTATCACTAAAAGTACCCGTCATATTATCCGGTAACTGCGTACTATCTAATGTATACCCATCGATTGTTAGCTGATACGTTGGCGTGCTGGCATCATACTTTTCCCCAATATTACCTGTTAGGGTTTTTGACTTGTGAATTTCTTTGCCCTCGTTATCCACATATTTAATCATTACATCCGCTGCCGGAACAGGATCTTTGGTGTAGACGTAGGTCACTGTTTGGGCTGTATCACTGAAGGTGCCCGTCATCTTATCCGGTAACTGCGTAGTATCTAATGTATACCCATCGATTGTCAACTGATAGTCTGGCGTACTGGCATCGTATTTTTCCCCAATTTTTCCACTTATTGCTTGTGATTCATGTATTTCTTTGCCTTCACTATCCACATACTTGATTGTCACATCCGCTGCCGGAACAGGATCTTTGGTGTAGACGTAAGTCACGGTTTGGGCTGTATCACTGAAAACTCCAGTCATATTATCTGGTAATTGATTTTTGTCTAGTGTATACCCATCAATCGTTAACTGATACGTTGGCGTGCTGACATCGTATTTTTCCCCAATAGTGCCTTTTAAGATTTGCGATTCGTGAAGTTGGTTTCCTTCACTATCCACATATTCAATTGTTACATCCGCGGCGGGAACGGGATCTTTGATGTAGACGTAAGTCACTGTTTGCGCATTTTCACTGAAAGTGGCCGTCATGTTGTCTGGTAATTGCGTACTATCTAATGTATAGCCATCGATTGTTAACTGATACGTTGGCGTGCTGACATCGTACTTTTCCCCAATAGTGCCTTTTAAGATTTGCGATTCGTGAAGTTGGTTTCCTTCACTATCCACATATTCAATTGTTACATCCGCGGCGGGAACGGGATCTTTGATGTAGACGTAAGTCACTGTTTGCGCATTTTCACTGAATTTGCCCGTCATGTTGTCTGGTAATTGCGTACTATCTAATGTATAGCCATCGATTGTTAACTGATACGTTGGCGTGCTGACATCGTACTTTTCCCCAATATTACCACTTAGTGTTTGTGGTTCGTGTATTTGATTTCCTTCATTATCCACATATTCCACCATCACATCTGCGGCGGGAACGGGATCTTTGATGTAGACGTAAGTCACTGTTTGCGCCTTATCGCTGAATTTGCCCGTCATGTTGTCTGGTAATTGCGTAGCATCTAATGTGTAGCCGTCAATCGTTAGCTGATACGTTGGTGTGCTAACATCATACTCTTCCCCAATAGTGCCTTTTAAGATTTGCGATTCGTGTATTTGATTTCCTTCATTATCCACATATTCCACCGTTACATCTGCTGCATGGATGGGATCTTTGGTATAAACGTAGGTCACGGTTTGGGCTGTATCACTGAAAGTGCCCGTCATATTATCCGGTAACTGCGTAGTATCTAATGTATACCCATCGATTGCTAGCTGATAGTCAGTTGTAGTTGTATCATACGTTTCTCCCACAGCTCCTGTTAATGATTGCTCCTGATGGATTTCATTCCCATCTGTGTCGACATACTTGACTGTCACTTCGCCTACACTTGCCGGATCAACGATTACATGGACAACATGTGTTGTATTCACACTATAGGTAGCTTGCCTTGCCATAAATATCGCCACATAACTTCCAGGCACACTTGTATCAACATTGCTGTAATAGGGATAGATTTGTGATGCAGAAATACTTTTTTCAATCGCACCTGAAAAATTCAGTTTGAACGCTTCAATTCCTAGTGCTTGCGTAGTAAAGTCAAATGTTCCCCCAACTGGGAGATGAATGGTATCCGGGCTATTACCGAAAGCATATTCGCCAGTGATATGCCGTTCATATAAAGATAAAGACTTCACTTCACCTGGTTGAAGTTCGATAGAATTTCCCGTGGAAGTAAAAGCATAATTTTCTTTTTGGTCAGTTGTACCAACTTGTTTCAACATATATGCTCCTGCGGGTACATTAACAGAAATATCGCCATTTATGTCAGTAACTAATAAGTATTCTGCGCCTGAATGCACAGAAGTAAAGGTAAAATAAGCACCCGAAATCCCTTGATTAACGTTGCTATCCGAAACATGGATCTTCAACTGTGCTTCCGCTACTTTAGCCGCTCGAGACTCTATTTCTGCAGAAGATTGTGATTTTTCATCTGTTGAAACCTGCGTCTCCCTCTCGTCTGTATTTTGTTCTGTCTCTTCACTTCTTTTTTGACTGTTATCTGTCTGCTCCGATACTGGACTTGAGGAAGGTAGATCATCAGTAGAACTTGTCGTTGAACTTGTGACAGCTAACATCTTTTCCTTCGTTTGACTTTCCACTGAAGTCTCTTGTGTCTCTTGTGTTTCTTGTGCATCTTCTAAAACAGCCATCGTTTGAGACTCAGCATAAACTGTAAATGCAGGTATCCCTAATGCTGCACTTAAAAGGATGATTACTGACAAATAAATCTTAATTCTCTGTTTCACAAACATTCACCTTAACCTTCTTCCTTTTAAAATTAAACTCGCTTATTTCAGATGTCAAAACAGTATAATTTATCTTTTTTTAATTTACAATTATTTGATTCCATCAATCATTTGGTTTCATTCGTTTTCTGTTCGGTCATAAAAACAATTCTCTTAATCAAACATTTATTCCACAAATTACTTTCTTTGCATCCCAATCACCTCGTATGAAGTTTATGTCTAATGAACTTCTTTTATCAAGCAAACACATGTCAAATCAACGCAAAGATTCTTTGCATCATTGGTATATCAGCATTTTATAAAACCAGGATTCATTGTATATCTTTTTTCTGCAGTAAACTTTTCTAACTTAACAGATAGCAACTTTTGCCTTATTCCATAAAAAAAAGCTGCAGATCACCAAAACAAAACTTGTCCTAAATGCACTCATTCATGAAATGAAAAAACGAGCATCTCTCTTTCCAATAAAATAAATAATGGAACTATCATTATTTTTTAATTTAGTCAGGGTGCGATCCTGTTTTGTGAAGTCTTCAAGTATCGCAACTTAAAAGTTGCTAGTTTTTTTCAACCTATGATAGGATAAATCTAAAGGAGCAGAAAAATGAGCTTAGCAGAAAAAATGAAGGAAAGCCGCTTAAAAATGGGCTTTACACAACAAGAAGTTTCCGAAAAACTATTCGTGACTAGACAGACCATCTCAAATTGGGAAAACAATCGGAGTACGCCGGATATTGATACATTAGTAAAAATAAGTGAGTTGTATCAAATAAATTTAGATTCCTTGTTAATCACAGATCAGGAAATGCCAAATAGCGAAGTCGACAATGATCTCTTACAAGAAACAAACCAAACAATTTTTTATCGGATTCCTTATCTATTAAATTTAATTGTTGTGATCCTTTGTGTTTTTGTGGATTTCTTGACACCAACTGGCACTCTTTCTCTTTGGACGAGCATCAGCCACTTTCTGCTTTTAGCAGATATAATCCTTTTAATTGCTTTTTTTATTCTCAAAAAAAAGACTCTTTCAATCAAAACGATTGTTCTCACAATTAGTAAAGGACTTCTGATACTAACGATTATTTTAGGCTTTACTTATTGGTCAAATCGAACTGCCAATTCATCCGTCTTAACTGAGATTGGTCATAACTATGGTCATTTTATCTATCTAGCTTTCAAAGCAATTGGGATTTTGCTGATCTTTGACCGACGTAAATTTGTCTTTTAACCTTGGCTAATAAAAAATAGAGCCTGACGAACGCATGCTCTCAATGTCCATCAAAATAAAAGACGACCGAAATTATAGGAATTTCGGTCGTCTTTTTGTACAACCACAAATTTGTGCTGTAACTGTTTTTCCTCATTGACAGAAGCAGCTAGAAAGGATAGCATTGAAATGAACACGTGTGCATTTCAATAAAATTAAGGATGTGTCTCCTTGAAAACTGTCCATTCAACAGTCAGTAGCATTGTCGGTCGGATCAAACATTTTTATTCTGGTCAAGATGTGTCGCATCGTTTTATTTTGTCGCTTGTTTTTCCAGTTGTCCTCGATCAATTTTTTTTGGTCAGTTTTAATTTTATCAATACCGCTATGATCAGTTCGGCTGGAACCACTGCGGTCAGCGCAGTCAGCATGGTTGGCAGTCTGCACTTTTTCCTCGTTAATGCCTTCACTGCTGTAGGATTAGGTGGAACCGTGCTGATGGCACAATATTTTGGCAAAAAAGAAATGAAGCAGCTAAGTAAAGTTTGCAGTGGGACTGTTTATGGTGCAGTGTTGATGGCTTTGATGATCAGTCTTCTCATCGCCTGTTTCCATCAAGGAATCTTGCATCTTTTATTCGGTCATGCAGAACCGCTTGTTCTAGCAAACGCACGACTTTATTTACTGGGTTTATTGGCTTCTTATCCCATGCAAGCGGTCATCGAAGGAACCAATGGAAGTTTGCGGGGAATTGGCCGTACCAAAGCGTCTTTAAAGCTCTCATTACTCATGAATTTCGTTTATATTGTTGGTAATGTTGTATTCATCAGCATTTTTGAAATGGGAATGATTGGGTTAATTACTTCATTGCTGATCTCGCGATTTCTTGGTATGCTCTTTGCCTTTTATACTTTACGAGCAAATCGTTCCCTTTTTTTGTTAAAGAAGGAAGATTTTCTCCGCATTCAGATTCCATTGATCGCTCGAGTGTTGAAAGTCAGCATTCCCTTTGCAGCGGAATCTATTTTCTTTAATGGTGGGAAAATCATTATACAAACAATGATCGTCAGCTTTGGAACGAACGTAATTGCTGCGAATGCGATTGCTTCTTCTTGGATCCAAATTTCTGAAATCGTTCCGAGTGCATTAGCTACGTCACTCGTCCCGATCGTCGGACAATGCATTGGTCGAGGTAATATTGTTGATGCAAGAAAGCTGACCAAAACCTTTGTTATTACTGGAATGATTGCCTTTCTCCTAGTTGACTTAAGTTTATTGCCCTTCTTTCCGCTAGGCATGAAGCTGTTCAATCCACCTGCTGCCATTTTACCGGACATTTATCGCTTGTATCTGATTGCCATTGTGATGCATTTTTTGACATGGAGCATTGGCTTTATTCTTCCATCAGCTCTTCGGGCAGCTGGCGATGCCAATTTCACTACCTTGACTTCGTTACTATCGATGTGGATCTTCAGAATCGGTATGGGCTATCTAGTCGGCATCGTTTGGGGTTACGGTTTAACGGGGATCTATTTTGTGATGACTTTGGAATGGGGTGTTCGAGGTTTGATCTTCTTGCTGCGTTTTCGAGGAAAGAAATGGCATCATCATCAGTTGACTTAGGTGTTTGGAAGATATTGCCAATCTTTGCCATAGTGACAATCACCAGTACTAGTAAAAAAATTCCCCGTCTATGGCTTAAGCTTTCCGTTTACAAAACAGGAGCAACCGTTTATTTTGTTGCTTCTGTTTTGTATAGTCTTCCAAATTCATTAGTTACGAGCCAAATCGAATGATTTCATCTACTTTTGAAGAAACTAAGTCATCGTGAGAAACATATATGCGTATACAGGATTTTAATTTGCTTTCAATAAATTTGAGGATTCCCAGTTTACTATTGGTGTCTAAATTACTGAATGCTTCATCCAATAATAGAATTTTCGGTTTTTTTAACAAAGCACGAGCAATTGCGATTCTCTGTTTTTGACCACTCGATAAATTTTCCCCATTCTCCAGCACAACAGTATCTAACCCATTTGCAAAGCTGTTCGTCATTTCAGTGACACCTACTGCCTCTAATACTTCAGTTAGATAGCTTTCATCATTGACCTCCATTCCTAATGTCAGATTTTCTCTAATTGTTCCGAACATTAAGAATGGATCATTTGATGCATAAGCAATCTGTTTTCTGTAGTTTTTCTTGTTCTCATGTATTTCTTCATCGTTCAGCAAAATCGTTCCTTTATCCGGGCTATATAAGGAAGAAAGAAGATGCATAAATGTTGTTTTCCCACTCCCACTTTTGCCCACCAAAGCATAGGACATCCCAGCTTTGAATCTAACAGATAGATTATTAATGATATAGCTGTCCGCGGCATAGGAGAAGTAAATGTTCTTAAACTCTATTGATCGCCACTCTTTCTTCAGAGTATCGTTCAATACTTCGTTTTCTCCTTCATTTTCCTCACTTACATCATCCATCACATCACTGAGCTTTCTCATCATTACAAGGACATTTTGAATTTCTCTTTGATACTCGATAATATTTCGAACCGGTGAGGTATAAAAAGTAATCAGTGAGATAAATGCAATCAGAGCGCCTAAACTCAATTTATCAGCAACAACCAGCGTACTTCCTTGCCACAACACAAGAATTGTTCCCAATGACTCAAGCAAAAGAATGAAGCTAGCTTGGCTATTTTGTAAGATCACACTATATTTCCCAGTATGAGTAAACGATTTGGCCTGCTTCAGAAATTTTCCTAAAAAAAACGACTCCCTTTGAAAAAGTTTGATCGTTTCAAATCCAGTAAATGTCTCATTCAACACATTTAATGTTCGCGCATTTTTCTCGATCAATTCATTGTTGATTTTGTTTAATGGCTTAATAAAAATTATACTTACAGCGGTATACCCTAAAAGAATCCCTGTAGTAACAAGAAATAATTGCTTGTTTATAATATATAAAATCGCTCCACCAGTAATAGCCACAAATATTTCTAAAAAAATAGAGAGCACAAGTCTTGTCAATACTTGTTGTACTTGCGTTGTGATATTATAACGCGTGATCAATTCGCCTGAATCTCTCGCTCTTAAATTAGTCGCTTTCATAAAAAGAATTTTCTTAAAAAAAGCTTCAAAGAGATCGTCATTCATTCTTTTAGAGACATTTGCAATAAAGAAAGCGCGAACAATGCTTAGGATTGCTTGAAAAAGATACAATATAACTACAGCTAAAATCAAATATTGAAAATTATACAAGATCTCGTGGAATGCTTCTTCAAAAATTGAAGTATGCGCATGTTCCTCATGAATGGCAGATTCGCTGTTCAAAATAAACGAGTCTATAATGCGTTGATAGGAAAAACTTCCCAGAAAAGAAAAAAGGGCGATAACCACGGAAAAAAGCAGAACCAGCAACAGACGTGACTTCTCTTTAAAAAAAAGCGTCCCATAATATGAAATAGAAGTTGTCTGTCCCGGGGAAAACAACTCTGTCTTATGGAAGATAACGATATATCCTCCCCAGATTTTTTCGAAATATCCTACAGAAATCTTTTTTACTCCTTGTGCAGGATCGAATACTTTTATCTTAGTGTCAGACCATTCCTCTACTACCAAAAAATGAGAAAGTCCTGTTTCCAATACGACTAAAGCAATGAAAGGCAGGTTAATCTCTTTGCTTCTGATACCGTCCCTTAGTTCTCCAATCGATCCTTCTAATCCTTCGGCTGTTAAGCCAATTTTACTTCCTGCTTCAATCAGTCCCTGTAAAGTTGCTCCTGTGCTGTTACTTCTGGTTAAATCCCTTGCCTCAGCCAAGGACATCTTTCTTCCGCATAAATTAGCCAATGTCGCAAAGGCAGCCGCCCCACAATCTTTTTGTTCATTTTGTCTCACCCTCTTCAACATGGAAATTCAGCTCCTTTTCCACCGATAGTTATAATATTGGTTTTTGATTCTAAAATAGGTATGACCAGTCAATACAGTCAGAAAAAGCAGCAATAAGCCACTACTGACTAAATCGTAGTGAACAAAAAGAGTAAGCGGAGCAATCAAATAGGCTGCTACCCAACTTGATTGAAACAATATGTAGATGCTTGTATACAACAAGTTCACCAAGCTTATACTCATTACGGATGCCACAATCATTGTCACCATCGATTCGCCTATAAACTCAAAAGTTAAGATTTTGGGCGAAACCCCTAAACTTGCTTTCACTCTTAATTCTGTTTCTTCTAAAATTCGTTCTCTTTTAAGTGAAAGAACAGAAAAAAAGAACAAATAGGCTGCACCGGCAACCATCATAATCAAACTGCTGATTTCTAATATTGAAAGAAACAAGGCTAGTTCATCACCAGTGTTTGGATTTAACAGTTTTGCCAATAATGGAATACGTTTGTTTTCTTGCTCTTGAAATGATCTGAATACATAAAAGAAAAGATACAATCGTAACATTCCTTCAACTAAGACGACTGAAAAAAACGTAGGTGTGAAGAATCGTGATAGTACCAACTTGTTTCTGCTTATTTTCTTTTTGATAATCCTGATTGAATTCTTTATCTGATTCATCCGACAGCACCTATTGCTCCCTTCTGGTAAACGATTTACTACTGTTCACCTAGTTTTAGCACTTGCTGGTTCTCTAATTGATAGACGTTACTATTTTCTGGAATAAGCGTATAGTCATGTGTAACGATCAGTGTCGTGATTTTCTTTTGTAACGAAAGACTATTGATAAGCTGAATAATCTCTTTCCCACGGAGTGGGTCCAAATTCCCTGTTGGCTCATCTGCAAGAATAACCTGCGGCTGCTTGATCAATGCACGAGCAATCGCCACTCGTTGTTGTTCTCCGCCAGAGAGCTGATGGCAATAGTCAGCTAACTTCTCTTCTATGCCTAGCTCAAAAGCTAGTTGTTCGACTTCATAACGAATTTTTTCTACAGGTTCATTTTTGATATGAAGGACATAGGCAATATTCTCAAATACTGTAAAAGATTCAATCAATCGAAAATCCTGAAAAATAAAGCCAATTTTCCGTCGATTGGAGAGAGTGTCGGGCAGTGTATCATAGTTCAGTTCTTCATCATTTAAGATGATTTCTCCAGAAGCTACAGGAACTTCGCCAAAAATCGCTTTGAGTAGCGTCGACTTTCCTGCACCACTTTTACCAATAATGTAACTAGGTTTATCATCTGGAAATAGTTGGGTGACCTTGGTGAGTACTTCTTTTTTGGCTAATGAATGGATGGTTACATCTCTAAACTGAATCATCACATTTCCCCCTACTCTAGATATACATCGTAGTGTTTGGTCATATGTTGCGAGTTATTCGTGTAGTCAAAAGTGAAAAGAACCACGTCTGTATTCGAATGTAGGATAAAGCGATAGGTTAGCTCTTTTTTGTTGTCTAAAACAAAAGAATCAATCGCATCAATGGATGTCAGGGGTTCTTGATTCTGTTCTGCAGTTACTGAGAAAATATGATTATCGATTTCGGTTTTTTCCGGTAAAGAGTCACTGATGACCACTAATGTCAGTGAGATCACCGACCGATCTCCCTCATTGGATTGTTCTACCTCTTTCAATTGGATATCCAAGTCTGCTAGCTTGATGATTTCTTTATCAGAAAAGGTCTCAAGGATTTTTTCTTCCTCTGATTTTCTATCTTTTTCGATTAAACTCTCAGGATTTGTACAAGCTGCCAAAGATACCAATGTTATTCCTAAAAGTATACATTTATCTATTATGCGCATCCGTGCATCCATCTCCTAAAAAAGAATACTATAATCAAATAATTATAGCATTCTTCCATCAATTGATTATTATAGCATGCTAATGATAGTCGGGTTTACGACCAATACGAAATGAAAATATGGAATGAATTTGTTTGAACATGACGCAAGTAACCAGCTTTTGTACCGCCACCAGCACCACATACCCAACAATGCCAATGAAATCCACCTTTAACAGAACGAGTTTCTGTCTCAGTCATTGTCCTCATATGGACTACCTCCTTCTTAATGCTATAATATTCCGAATATTACAAATATAATGATAATATTTATTTATAACAATTACAATATAAATTTATTTTCAAAATACAAAAATTTAACAGGCGATATTTGGAAACGAAAAAGCTCCTGTCATAGATGGATGATCGCTTTGGCGCTTCTGCTAAAACATAGAAAAAAGAGAAATACGCTTCATTATTAAAAGGTAAAACAAATAGAGAGAATGTGGAGCATTCAACATTCTCTCTATTCGGAAATCCAACTAAGATTATTTTCTTCATTGACTATATCAAAGAGTTGCTTGATCTAAAGAAGCAAGCATATTTTTCAGATCACCGGTAAAATAGGCTATCACCTGATCCTCGGACCATCCAAATCGCAATCATTTCAGCTTTTTCAAAGTTACTAGTTGAATCGTCTCTGCTTCGCTCAAGAAAACCTGTTTTGCCATCAAAAACGCTAAATCATTACTACGACAATTCTTCTAAAAGACTACATCCTTCGGTCATATCTACTGGACTGCTTTAAAGCCTATCTGATTATTAAAGGTAATTTTTTTTGCTCTACGGTCAAAGATTTTATTGTCAGAGCAATTCTTGATAACGATGAATGTAGAAACGTTTGACAATCGTTACTAAGGCTAAGTAAGCAATGATGGTTGCGGTCAGCCATAGCCAGTACGCTGATGGAAGAACTGCCATGCCTAAACTTTGGCCAAAGTTCGTAAACGGTAAGAATGTCCCGACGGCAATTCCTAATGAAGTGATCGCTGTCATAATGAATGAGCCGCGGCTTTGGATAAATGGAATCTTTGGTGTCCGCAAGGCGTGGAGCACGAGTGTTTGCGACCATAACGATTCTACAAACCAGCCAGCATGAAAGACAGCGATAAAAGCGACTTGTTGTTCTGGCGTCAACGTATGGAAATCGCCACCAACTACCGCTGGACAAATAATGAAGTACATCAATAAATAGGTAGTAATATCAAACACTGAACTTGTTGGACCTAACCAAATCATAAATTTACCGATACTCGATGCATCCCAGCGCTTTGGTTTATCCAAGTATTCTTTATCCATGTGGTCCCAAGGAATCGATACACAGGAAATATCGTAAATAAGGTTGAGGAAAAGAATCTGTAACGGCAACATTGGCAAAAATGGCAGAAACGTGCTAGCAACGAGAACCGAAAACATATTGCCGAAATTAGAACTTGCGGTCGCCTTGATATATTTCATGATATTCCCAAAGGTTTCTCGTCCTGAAATGATCCCACGTTCTAAAATCATTAAATCTTTTTCTAACAAAATAACATCGGCCGATTCTTTGGCAATATCTACTGCCGTATCTACTGAGATTCCGACATCTGCTGCCTTCATTGCTGGCGCATCATTGATCCCATCTCCTAAAAATCCTACTGTGTGCCCATTTTCTCTCAAAATCCCGGTAATTCGCTGCTTTTGCTGCGGGTTCAATTTGACGAAAACATTGTATTTTTCAACAAGTTGACTAAGTTTTTTATCCGATACATTTAGAATGTCTTCTCCACTGATCAGCTTTTCTGCCCCTAATCCAACTTGCTGACACACAGACTGCGTTACTAACGCATTGTCGCCAGTTAACACTTTCACGCCAACTCCGTGTTTCTTTAACGTTTCCAGTGCTTGTTTCGTGGTTTCTTTTGGCGGATCCAAAAACGCTAGATACCCAATGAGAACCATCTCAGATTCATCTGCTACAGAAAATTCACCTACCACGCTTGGATTCGTTTTTTGAGCTACCCCGATTACACGTAGCCCATCTTCATTTAGTTCATTGACTTTTTTTAGAACTTCTTGTTTTATCTCCTCAGTTAATGCAGTCACCTTTCCTTTGAAATCTACATAACTTGAGATGCTGAGCATTTCCTCGATTGCGCCTTTGGTGATCATTTGTGTTTTTCCAGACGGATCTTCTACAACCACACTCATTCGTCTCCGTTCAAAATCAAAGGGAATCTCGTCGATCTTTTTATATGGGAGATCAGGGACTCCTAATTCTTTTTTAGCCGCATCAATGATCGCAACATCCAATAAGTTCTTCAATCCGGTTTGGTAATAGCTGTTAAGATAGGCATGCCGCAATACTCGCTCATCTTCTTCTCCAGTCAAATCCAAATGGTACTCTAAAATAATCTTGTCTTGCGTTAGCGTGCCAGTTTTATCCGTACAGAGGATATCGATCGCACCAAAGTTTTGGATCGCATTTAAGTTCTTGATCACAGTGCCTTTTTTCGCCATTCCAGTTGCGCCTTTGACCAAATTCGTTGTTACGATCATCGGCAACATTTCTGGCGTCAGCCCAACAGCCACTGACAAACCAAACAGGAATGCTTCCATCCAATCGCCTTTCGTGAAGCCATTAATGACAATGACCGTCGGTGCCATTAATGCCATGAACTTGATGAATAAGAACGAGGTTTTGCGAATCCCTAACTCAAAGCTGGTTCGAATAGGCTTAGTGGACAATGACTTTGCCACATCACCGAAAAGAGTATGGTTGCCAGTAGCGATCACAACCCCTTCCGCTGTACCACTGATGACATTGCTTCCCATAAAGGCTAAATTTTCATAGCTTGTTTCAGAATCACGGCTTGTAACAACTGCTTCGGCATTTTTTTCAACCGGATAACTTTCTCCCGTTAAAGAAGATTGAGAAATAAACAAGTCTTTCGTTGCAGTCAAGCGGATATCCGCTGGAATCATGTCTCCCGCAGACAATTTCACAATATCTCCGCAGACGATTTCTTCCATCGGTACTTCTGCGTAGACGCTTTTACGCTTCACTGTCGCAGTAACCTTAACCAATGACTTTAGTTTTTCCGCAGCCTTATTTGATTGCACAGATTGAATCAACGTCATGGTGCCGCTAATCAAAATCATGACAAAGATTATCCCACTGCCAAAATAATCCCGTTCCTCTGGTGCCGCAATAACGACTTCAGTGATAAAAGAGGTAATCCCTAACCCAATCAGCACTAATGTAAAGGGAGTGATATACGCTTTTAAGACTTCCATAATGAATGGGGTCTTCTTTCCATAGGAAATTTGATTTGATCCATACTTGTTCCTAGCCGCGATTGCTTGTCCTTCAGTCAGTCCTCTTTTAGAAGTCTGAAAGGTTTCATAGATCGTTTCGATCGTTTTTTTTGCCATTAATCCATAATTAATGCTTTGAATAGGTCGTTTTTTTGTTTCCACTTTTTCTACCTTCTCTCCAAATAGTTCGCCACAACTCTCTTCGAATGATCAAGAAAATTGTTTCCTAGCATTGTTGTTTTTTTGCGAGGGTTTGAAGAAGAAGGCGCTAAAAACAAATAGACAATAGTATCTGACTATCTCTTTGTTCCTCTTCTGCCAAACCCTTTGGTATCGAATGACTATCGTCCATTTGTTTTCATCTCCTTCCGGTTGAAAAAATATCGGTCAACTGACAAGTCTTTTTTAAAAACCTTCAAGATCAAAGCATCTGCTTGATAGGCTTCTGTTTCGCTATATCCTAATCTCCGATAAAAGCCCCAAGCTTGCTTTCTTCCTGTTAAAAATAAGGTCGAGTAATTTAAATTTCTGGCAATTTGCTCCGCATACACTAGTAATTTCTTCCCTAACCCTTGCCCTTGATAATCTGGGTGAATGGCCACTTGTTTTATTTGCATACACTTAGACGAACAAGGGTGCAAAAGAAGGGTACCGACAATCCGCTTATTTTGCCTTGCCACCAAATGAATAGCTTGTTTCTCCTCTGCTGGAGACTCTCTTAATAACGGTTGTCCCGCACTAACCTTTAAGACTTGGTTTCGCAAAACTAATGTTTCTTTATAGTCACAACTATCCCATCTGATTAACGTAAGCACTGTTTTACCATGTTTCTCCCTCCTCTGCTAAATGAAAAACTTCTAGTACATGATTATTTTTCGACAAGTGAGTAACAATTTCTTTCACTGCTAAATCAGCATTTGCAGCAGGCTCGATCTCTACTTGCAGCTGAATCCGATTCTCTGCCAGGTCTTGGCAAACAAAATGGCAAAATGAAAGAACATACCGATCCAATTGATTGATGACCTCTGTCCGCAAAGCCACCTCAGAAGACCTTTTTCCCGTAATGATCAAAAATGAATTTGTGTTCTTCTCCAGAGATTCTGTTCGATACCCTTCAGCAAATTGATCAAATCTTTGAGAAAGAAAACGAATCACACTATTCACCAGCATGATCATTAGCGCTGCAAAAAATCCTTCTTGGATATAACCAGCGCCAATCACTGTGCCAACAGCTGCTGTACACCATAATGTTGCTGCAGTATTTAATCCTTTTACACTAAAACCATCCCGCAAAATAATCCCGCCAGCTAAAAAGCCAATACCGCTCACTACTTGTGCAGCAATTCGAGTAGGACTCGTATCAGACGCAACCATCGAGGATAATGAAACAAAAATCGTTGCTCCCAGCGAGACTAGAACCATCGTCCGTACACCTGCTAGCTTTTTTCTCCACTGTCTTTCAACACCAATAAGGCCTCCTGCCAGCACACTCAGACCCATCATTCCCAAAAATACATACTCCTGCTCCTTTCCTCGTTTTAAAAATAAAATCGAATCATTAGGCACAAAAAGAAGCGACTTTTCCGCAAAAACTCCGCGAAAAGTCGCTCTAAATTCGTCAAAAAACAAGACAAAAAAGACATTGATCTAATCGTTGAGTTTTGGCACTATACAACGTAAAGACAAACATCTTAGCTACCTTAAGAAAAGCCTTGTATTCGACAGTTCCTGTTCTACCCATTGGCGTCTCTCGACATTTTTGGGCAGTAGCCTATGTTTGCATAGGAGCCTCACCTAACAAATCATATTTTATTTTCAGGTACACACTAACAAATTCGTTTTTTCTTGTCAATTTTTATTTTGCCGTTTTGCCTCATGATTTTTTAATACGATTAGAAAAGTATAAGTACGTTATACGAATAAAAATCAAGAATTCAGTAGATTTTGTGTAAAACAAAGCTGTTTTTATATTGGGTTTAATCGATCTTAAAACACTGTGAAACCACTCGTATGAAGATCATTTTAAAATAATCTTTGTTAATGATTGAAACAGACATTTGTCGATAAACTATCAAACTATCGTTCTTCCCTGCAGTCATCCGAAAAGGAAATTTATTAATTTCACATTAAAAAAATTATTTGAAAAAATTTTATTTTCTTTCTAGCTTTACACTGCTCGGAAATACATTTTAGAATTATTCGTGTTATTTAAAAGAGATGTAAAGGTATTGGCTTTTCTTTATCATTTTTCAATTAATAGACTTTAAAAATCATCTTTCTTATCAGAAGAAAGCCTCAATTACTAGAAAGTCTTAAATAATTGAGCTCAATCCCTTGGAAGTGCAACTACTTTTTGATAAACTTCTTGCTTTTAATATTGAAAGTAAATGGTGTTAATTAATACTCTCTAATAAATTTCAGTTCGATGCTTTCCCGTACGAACTGACTCAAAAATTTGTCACTTGATATTCCTCCAAGTATGTTTCCTTATATTCTATATACCTCATTTTTTCTGTTTAGTCTAGTGTGACTGATCCAATTCAGATTTCGCACATACTCCCAGACTTCTAAATAAATCATCACTACACTTCACACAGTTTCTACTTTTTCATTTATAACGGGATGGTTGTTCACTTAATAGATTTTTTGTATGTTTAACCATTCATTCAACCTTGACAATCGTATTTTTTGATGAATCCAAAGTGAACGTCAAATCTCCGTTGAAGAAGAAACCTAAATTAAGCTCTATTTCAAACTTATGGGAGTAGGTTGCCAAGTCAAAAATATCACTATACTCCAATATTAACTCAACTAAAATCCCTGTACTGGTACATTCGTCACTATTTACAAAGCAGTTCATTACATAACAGTCATGTCCATCTGGCGGAATGAACTTATTGTCTTTATCTAGTGGTACAAACATACATTGAATGCCGTCAACATTATCACTGATATCAAAATAAGTGAGATCACCATTATCTAACATACGAATTTCCGAAATAGTCGTTGATTTTAATTTCAGATCTTTTGCTGCATTGTTCGAGAGATTCGAGATATCAAAATTTAATGGGTAAACAGGTACATCATCCTTCTTCTTAAAAAATTTTTGCTTTATACCCCCATCGTTATCCATGGTTGGATTTACAAATAAATATGGCTGCGCAGCTTTAATTTTATCTTTGAGTCTAGAATCCTTATCCCTTTCTATCGCATCTATGACAGTAAAAATTGTTATAAGCGATCCCACCACAATACCAAAGTAGCTTATCCATCCATCAACGGAACCTATTATTAGAAATTGTAAATTATGATGATGGATTCCCCATCGAAACAACTGCAACAAGATATATAAAAATATCGGACTAATTAATACTAATACTATTAATTGATAGTATAATTTTTCACTTTTTTTCATAATTCACCTCGCTTAATTATATCAACTCTCAACAATAATAAATAGCACTTGTTAAAAGTAATGCTTCCAAATATCGATTTAAACTTGGCTTTACCTATCTCAAATACAAAGTTCCCATTTGTACTAAATTAGGAAAATCTATCAATATGCAGAATCCTCAAACTATTATTCTGAAATAACTATTGTGTTTATAGCCTTAGCTCTTAATGCCCATTCTTTAGTTAACTCTATCACTTTTTTGAAGCCACTAACAATAATAATTTCTAACAATTAATTGAATATATCTTTATCATTGCTAGCAATAACCCCAAATTTTTTCTCACTATCAAACAACTTAACTGAGTCCGTCTACATTTTGGTTTCTTTTTTAAGTAGAATTTGGGCTTTTTTAGCATTCTTTTTTTACTCATCAACTTTTCTTCTGAAAAATCAAAACTCGGCATGGTTATATTAACACTCAACAGTATACAATGTATCGATCACGCAAACCTGTTACTTCTAGCTTAATTCCAATCAAAGGAGCCAGTAAATAGATTATCCATAAAGATTTGAAAATGACCTCGAATATTTATTATTAGGTTATTTTTAAGAAATAAAAAGAGCTGAAAAGTTTGTGCAATTCTCGAGTTTTAAACTTCTCACAAACACCACCTTACTTAGGCAAACAAAAAATCTAGAATCCTCAAAAATCAAGGATTCTAGCTAATACAGCAGATTTACCCCACACTGCCTTCCATCTCATAACTTATCAATCGGTTTAGCTCGACGGCGTATTCCATTGGTAGTTCTTTGGTGAATGGTTCGACGAAGCCCATGACGATCATTTCGGTAGCTTCGCTTTCGGATAGGCCGCGGCTCATGAGGTAGTAGAGTTGTTCTTCTGAGATTTTTGAGACTTTTGCTTCGTGTTCTAATGACACTTGGCTGTTGTGGATTTCATTGAATGGAATGGTATCGGATTTCGATAGATCATCCATGATGATAGTGTCACATTCGATGTGAGAGATAGAGCCTGCGCTCTTCTTGCCGAAGGTGACTTGTCCACGATAGTTTACGGCGCCGCCGTCTTTTGAAATAGATTTCGAGACGATGGAGCTGGAAGTGTTTGGTGCGTTGTGGATCATTTTAGCACCTGTATCTTGGATTTGGTTCGCACCGGCAAATGCAATGGAGAGCATCGTACCGCGGGCACCTTTGCCATCGAGATAGACGCTTGGATATTTCATGGTTGTTTTGGCACCTAAGTTGCCGTCGATCCATTCGACTGTGGCGCCTTCCAATGCTTTTGCTCGTTTGGTTACGAGGTTATAGACATTGTCGGACCAGTTTTGGATGGTTGTATAACGGCAGTAGGCATCTTTCAAGGTGAAAATTTCGACGATAGCTGCATGCAAACTATTACTGGAATAGGTTGGTGCGGTACAGCCTTCCACATAGTGGACGCTGGCACCTTCATCAACGATAATCAATGTTCGTTCGAACTGACCGGTGTTTTCGGCATTGATCCGGAAATAGGTTTGCAGCGGTACGTCAACGCGGACGCCTTTTGGTACATAGATAAAGGTTCCACCGGACCAAACAGCTGAGTTCAGTGCAGCCAATTTGTTATCGGTTGGCGGTACTAATTTTGAAAAGTATTGCTTGAAGATCTCTGGGTATTCTTTCAAGGCTGAATCGGTATCGGTAAAGATGATGCCTAACTTTTCAAACTCTTCTTTCATGTTATGGTAAACGACTTCTGATTCATACTGTGCCGAAGCCCCGGCTAAATAGGCACGTTCTGCTTCGGGAATTCCGATTCGTTCAAAGGTTTCTTTGATTTTTTCTGGTACATCATCCCAGTCTCGAGCTGGGCTGTCGCTAGGTTTTTGATAATATTTGATGGCATCGAAATCGATGTCGGACAGATCCGGTCCCCAGTTTTGCATGGGCATTTTGTTGAAGGCTTCTAATGACTTCAATCGGAATTCCAACATCCATTCTGGTTCTTGTTTGACCCGTGAGATTTCACGGACGATGTCTTCGGTCAAGCCTTCACCGGTACTAAATACGGGCTGCACGTCATCGTGGAAGCCAAATTTATATTCTTCTAATTCGGGTACACCCATGGTTCTCACTCCTTTGTTTTGCTGCAATCTACTCTACTTGATGCTCATCGGTTTCCGAGTGTCTGTGTTCCACATCTGATTGTTGGGTATCGTCGGCGATCGCTTTTTCCAATGCTTTCCATGCAAGGGTGGCACATTTGATCCGCGCGGGAAACTTAGCCACTCCTCCTAGCATTGAAGCATCACCTAGACGGTCACTGTCAGAAACAGTATGACCTTGGACCAATTCAGAAAATAAACCTGACAATTCTCCAGCTTCGGTCAATGTTTTGCCGATCACTGCATCTCCCATCATTGAAGCACTGGCAGTGCTGATAGAACAGCCTTCACCGGTAAATGCCACGTCTTTGATGGTCTCCCCTTCAACGGCGAGTTCTAAATGAATCACATCGCCACAAGTGGGATTATTCAATTCGACTTTATAGGTAGAATCTCCCAGTGTTCCGCGATGATGGGGGTGACTGGAATGATCTAATATGACTTGTCGGTATAAATTATCTAATTTCGTTAATGCCATGTTGGAAAAACTCCTTTGTTAACTTGATGGCGTCAACCAATCGATCGGCGTCCTCTCTTGTATTATACAGGTAAAAGCTGGCACGTGCAGTCGCCGGTACGTGCAAATAGTTTAAGAGGGGTTGTGCACAATGATGACCGGCACGGACAGCGACACCTTCCATGTCTAATGCAGTCGCTACATCATGGGGATGAATCCCGTCGATGTTAAAAGCGATGACACCTGTTCGTTTGGCTGCTTCTTGTGGACCATAAATCGTCAGTCCATCAATGGCTTGCAATTTTGGCAAAACATAAGCGACCAGTTCAGCCTCGTGTTGATGGATGGCCGCTAACCCAAGTTCACTCAAGTAATCTACCGCTGCCCCTAGCCCGATGGCGCCAGCTATGTTTGGGGTACCTGCTTCAAACTTCCATGGCAATTCTTTCCACGTGCTTTCTTGAAGATGAACGAAATCAATCATTTCGCCGCCAAATTCCACTGGCTCCATCTGATCTAACCAATAACGTTTGCCATATAAGACACCAATGCCGGTCGGGCCGCACATTTTATGACCAGAAAAAGCATAGAAGTCACAATCTAATGCTTGGACATCAACTGACATATGGGGAACTGCTTGGGCGCCATCTACTACTATCACGGCTTGGTGTTGATGGGCTAGTTGCGTTAACTCAGCAATTGGATTGATCACACCAAGAACATTTGAGACATGAGCAATGGCAACCACCGCTGTTTTATCCGTGATCTGTTGACGTGCATCATCCATGTCAAGGATACCTTCTGGCGTCAATTGGATATATTTCAGAATCGCTTTCTTGCGTTTTGCCAGTTGTTGCCATGGGATGATATTGGAATGGTGCTCCATGTAAGAGATCACGATCTCATCACCTTCATTGACAAATTGATCCCCAAAACTGCGGGCTACCCAATTCAGGCTTGTCGTCGTACCACGAGTGAACAACACTTCGGCGGTTTCTTTGGCCTGAATAAAATGGCGAACTTTTTCCCGCGCGGCTTCATAAGAATGGGTCGCCCGTTCCGCCAATGTATGAACGCCGCGGTGAACGTTGGCATTGTCTTGATGATAATAGGCAGCGATCGTCTTCAAAACGGCTTCCGGCTTTTGGGTGGTGGCAGCATTATCAAGATAGACTAATGGCTCATCATTGACGATTTGATCCAAGATAGGAAACGCTTGTTTCACTTTTTGGGCATCGATCATGCAAGTAACTTCCCTTCAATAACAGCCACCAGTTCTTGTTGCACTTCTTTCACAGGAATGGCCGTTAAGACAGATCCCAGAAATCCGCGAATCACTAAGCGTTCTGCTTCTTCCTTGCGCAAGCCGCGACTCATCAAGTAGTACATTTCTTCTGGATCGACACGACCCACACTGGCAGCATGTCCTGCCGTAACTTCATGTTCGTCAATCAATAGAATCGGATTGGCATCGCCACGAGCTTGGTCAGACAACATCAAGACCCGACTTTCTTGTTGGGCATCGGCACCTTTGGCTCCTTTTAAAATATGTCCGATACCGTTGAAGGTCAAGACGCCGCGTTCTCTAATGACACCATGTTGCAAAATGTGGCCGATCGAATGTGGTGCTTTATTTGTCACTCGCGTATCGATCCCTTGTGTTTGCCGACCGGCACTGATAGCAACAGCTTTTACTTCAGAATGGGCGCCTTCGCCAACGAGGTCTGAATCAAAGTCAGCAATCACATCGCCGTCATTCATGACACCAATCGCCCAATCAACCATAGCATCTCGTAAGACATAGCCTCGTCGATTCATATAGGTAGTGATATTGACCCCCAATTGATCAATAGCTGAGAATTTGACTTTAGCCCCTGCTTTGGCGATCACTTCTACAACGATATTTCCAGATAGCTTTTTGGCTTGATCCCCTTTGGTTTGGAAACGTTCCAAGTAGCTGAATTCACTGTGCTCATCTGCTACGATCAAGACATGCTTGAAGAAATGCGCTTGGCTATTGCCATTATGATAGAAGATTGCTTCTAGTGGTTCTTCAATGATGACATTCTTGGGTACATATAAAAATAAACCACTATTCATAAATGCCGCATGGGCCGCAGTCATTTTGTCTTCATCCATTGGGACTGCTTTAGTCATATAGTATTGATTGACGAGTTCCGGTACTTCTCTCATTGCGGTAAACAAGTCCGTAAAAATGACACCTTGATCCACTAGATGTTGCGGTAATTGTTCAAAGACCGTTGTTTCATCAAACTGAACAACCGTTGGATGGCTATCCATTGCATCAAAGGATGGAACTGCCCCCAATCCTGCTGCCGCTGGATCAATCACGCCAGAGAATTCTTGTTCACCGACAAGTGCTGCTTCATTGATATTAAACAAAGGCCAGCGTTCATAACGGACCCGTTCAATTTTTGGAAACGGGAGTTCATCCACTTTTGCAAGGGCTGCTTGGCGGAGTTCCAACATCCATTCAGGTTCTTCTTTCAACGCTGAAAACACGTTGACTTGGTCAAGATAATCCTGTAATTTTGCCATTTGCCTTGCCTCCTTATGCTTCTTCTTCTTTGTAGTCGATCCCTAATTCTTTACTGATTCCAGCATAGCCTTCAGCTTCCAGGCGTTTCGCTAAATCAGCAGATCCCGTCATTACCACGCGACCTTCCATCATGATATGTACCACGTCAGGAGTGATATAATTCAACAACCGTTGATAGTGTGTAATGATGAGCGCGCCAAAGCCTTCCCCGCGCATTTCATTGACCCCTTTAGCGACGACTTTCAAGGCATCAATGTCTAATCCAGAGTCGATTTCATCTAAAATCGCAAATGTTGGTTCTAGCATCAATAATTGCAAGATTTCGTTCCGTTTCTTTTCCCCGCCAGAGAAACCTTCATTCAAATAGCGTTCTGCCATTTCTTCTGGCATGTTCAATAGATCCATTTTTTGATCTAATTTCTTTAGAAAATCCATGACAGAGATTTTGTCCTCTTCATCCCGTTTAGCGTTGATAGCAGCTCGCATGAATTCAGCATTTGTGATTCCTGGAATTTCACTAGGGTATTGCATCGCCAAGAACAAACCTAAACGTGCTCGCTCATCCACTTCCATTTCCAGCACATTTTCCCCATCGAACAAGATTTCTCCTTCAGTGACTTCATAATTCGGGTTTCCCATAATTGCCGCAGATAAGGTAGATTTTCCTGTCCCATTAGGTCCCATGATGGCATGGATCTCACCGGTTTTTAAAACAAGATCAACACCTTTTAAGATCTTTTTATCTTCAATTTGGACATGCAGGTTTTTGATTTCTAAAACTGACATTCTGTTCCCTCCAGTATCTTTTCTTTCTCACTATTTTAGACTAATTGAGAATGAAGTTCAAACGCAATTGCCTACTTTTTTTAAAATTCTTCTAATCTAGCCCCTAGAGATACATTGGAATCATTACAAACTGCTGTGAGGATCCCCTTTGAAAGAAACTAAAAAAAGACACCCTCAGCCCCGACGAAAGCATGTGCTTTTGTCTTTAGGAACAGAGGGTGTCCTACTTGAAAACTCTAAGCTTGCACGAGCAAAATGACGCAATCAAAAAGAAGCATCAACATTTGCAAGCGGATGATAGAGTTGATTCATTAATTCTGTGTCGCTTTTACGTCCACGATTGGATAGTAGGATCACGCTGGTTTTGTTGTCTTTAGAAAACAACCCAAACGATTCGAATCCTCCTTTACCACCATGAGCCCGAAAATAAGTCCCTTTGTCATAAAAACCTGCGGCATAGGACCCGCCAGCGGCTGGTTGCCACATTTGCTTCAGTGAAGCTTTATCCAGCAGTTTCCCATTCAATAATAAATCATAATAGCGATACAAGTCGCCAACTGACATATAGAGATTTCCAGTTCCTACCTCAGCTGCCAAGTTGGCTGAGGAAATATTGTTAGGGTTCCCGTAAGGATCTGCTTCGCCATCCGTTTTGTAATTGACCGTAGGATGATCCTGCTGTAAAAAGGCTTTATACAAGAAAGATTGTTTCAACCCATTCTTATTGATAAAAAAATCCGTTAACAACGCATCATAACTTTTTCCTGATACTTTTGTCAAAATACCTGCCAGTAAATTGTAGTTGATGGGACTATATTTGAATGTTCCTTGGGTTCCGGATAAGACAGCATGGGTGGCATCCCAGTCGAGGATCTGTTGCACGTCTTCCAGTCCTTGCGGATTTTCTGAAAGTTTGAGTCCGGAAGCCATCTGCAGCATTTGCTGAATCGTAATCTTGGCAGCGCCTGGAATATACGGATAAAAGCGCGCTAATGTATCCGTCAAGGATAGTTTCCCTTCCTTAATTG
Source organism: Enterococcus sp. M190262 (assembly GCF_005843965.1). Taxonomy (NCBI): domain Bacteria; kingdom Bacillati; phylum Bacillota; class Bacilli; order Lactobacillales; family Enterococcaceae; genus Enterococcus; species Enterococcus sp. M190262. The sequence continues at coordinate 451,955 of NZ_CP040461.1, forward strand.
CCCGCATGATCAAGACCGCCGTCAATCCTTTTTGCATCGAGCCAATATTGAATAATGTTGTCGGGGTGTTTTTGACATCAGCTGCTTTGTCAGCATATCCGTACCCTTTGTGCAGCAGGACTTTCCCGTTTTTTACAACCAATGCACTTCCAATAAAACCACTGGAAAGAATTTTCTGATCGTAGCTGGCTCCTTCGGCTGTGACGACTTCTTGGTCACTAATGAGATTGTCATAGTTCCCCGCATCCAACAAGTCCTGTTTCTTGTTTGCGGGTTGCTCCTTTTTGGAGGAGGAGCTGCTGGCAGTACTGGAATGTGCGACTTGCTCACTGGAATGATCAGAAGCAGCCGTTGGTTCCGTTGGCAAAAACAAGTAGTAGATGCCAATGAGACCACAAATGATTACCAGGATATCAATCCCAAGCAATAGTTTTTGAACGTTTCTTTTTGAGCGTCTTTTTGCATGTCTTTTCGTATGTCTACTCATTGAATGAAGCCTCCAGCATTCCTATTCTCCAACAGTCCTCCTTTTTCATTTCCCCTGAATATCTTTTGGTGCTTCTTGCTGCCAATTTTTGGAGAGAAAATAATGGTTGATTTCATACAACGGTTTTTCTTTGACCTTGGAATCCAAGAATGGCTGAATGTATTCATCTGCTGCCAACCAGCCACGCCAGCCTAAGTGAATCGTATCTTCCATGAAATAGGGTTGATTGCCCTTCGTTGATAAATCAGCGATATTCATGAAGCCCTGGCTTCTTAACTGGTAGCGAATCTTTTGGTCAAAACCGGACAACACCTCTTGCGGCAAGCCGGTATAATCCATCCACTTCTGATTGATGGGCGGAATCACAAATAAGACATCCACATTGTTGCGAGCAAATTCTGTCAGTACTAGTTGAAAGTCGCTATATTCTGGTCCAAAACGATAATCCCATTTCTTTTGAGAGCCTTTCATTTTATCTATGCGGCTTTGCAGATTATGTTGGTAAAAAGAATTCTTGATCCCTAAAGAATTATTAGTCGTTTCTGCTTTTCCTTCATTATCGGCTACTTGTTCTATTTGAGCGAGATTATAGGTAGAAGGTAATTTCTTTGCAGCAGCAGTGATTTTGTCAGTCAAGTTGTGCCCCAACCCAAGACCACTAAAAAGCTCATCTTCCCGTTTCAAAATAGATCGTTGCAGATCAATCTGTTTTTTCTGCCAATCAGTCGGTATCTTACCGGATTTCACTTCATTCAAGACTTGTTCCGTCAAGCTATTTTCTTTCACTTTCGAATAGTCTAAGAGACGTTCGGCATAGTATTGATCGGTGTCAGAGACTTTCTTTAACGAAGAGAGCCAATCGTACACATGCTGTTCGGAATAATGATGGTTGAAATAGTCTCCTTTCAACCCTTTAGGAACGAACCATTGAGGGGAAACGATGAAGACTGCTTTTTTCCCTGCTAATTCTTTCGCCATTGATTGAATGATGGCGTACTGGGTCAGCGACTGGGTGCCAGGTGCACCAATCAAAAATGGCGTATAAGAACGTTGATATTTCTGCGCCAATACGGAAGGATGGGTGGCACTCACACGGTTTAGTTCGGATGAGCCAAAAAATGGGACATATTTTCCTGTTGCTATTGCCTCATTTTTGATACGATCCCCGCGAAACACCGCATCATTCATTGCCGTCGCCGCTTGAGCGATGACTTTCGGATCGTGGCTATTGATCTTCCAAGGGCCAAGGAAGAGTACCCCGACAAGAATCCCCGCACAAAGAAGCGGTCCAAAAGCCGTGAGTAGTCGTTTTTTCATCATCGGCTTTGCAGCGTGTCGACTTTCTCAATGATTTTTGCTGGTGTATTCCACTCTGCCCGGTCAAATTCCGATACGGGAAATTCAATTCCTAACTGCCCTTCTAGTTCAACCAGCAATTGAACAGATCCTAATGAATCTAATAATCCTTCATCAAAAAGATCGATTGTTTCGTTTTCTTTTACTTCATCACTTCCTGTAACTGATTCTAAAATGTCTAATACTGCTTCTTTGGTTGTCATATTCTTTTCTCCTTTTATTTAACGAATAATTTGTCCAAGATTCCTGAGAAAATCAGAAAACTAAAGCAAACTGCTTGGAAGGTCAATACAGTGGACACCGCTTTGGTTAGGTTGTTCGATGGCAGATTTCCTTGTTTTTTCTTCCAACGGATCCACGCATCATTTCCGCAAATCAATGTCGCATGATATACCCCGTATAAAATGTAATACCAGGTAAGTCCATGCCAAATGCCCATTAACAAAAAGAGGGCAAAATAGCCGACATTGGATGCGACGATACGGCTTTTGAAAACTTTCTTCTTGATCAGTGTGAACATTAAACGCATGTACACATAGTCTCGGAACCAAAAAGACAGACTCATGTGCCAACGATTCCAGAATTCTTTGATATTAGGCGCCAGAAAAGGTTTATTGAAGTTAGCTGGTGTATCATAACCCATGAAGTTGCTGACACCAATCGCAAACAAACTATAGCCAGCAAAATCAAAGAACAGATACATACTATAAACATACATATAACCCAGCATCCCCCAAGAGAACAAGCCATTTTGCAGAGCTTCTTTGGTTACGATCGGCAGTAATACTTGACCGAGATAATAACCAAGAATGAACTTATACAGGAGCCCTAGCATGATTTTGGCGACTCCTTTGTTTAAATAATCGAGATACACTTCTTTTGTCGGCGGATTCAGCAGATCCTTCTCAAAGCGGCGATACCGATCGATCGGACCCGAAGAAATCGTTGGAAAGTATAGTAGAAACTGGATATAACGCCAAGGATGGTATTCTTTGATCAGTCCATCCCGTATCTCCATGATCATTTGCACTGATTTAAAGGTCAGATAAGAGATACCCAAGAAATAAATCAATGAGGCATGTCCAACAAAGAAAGGGGTGACTTTGCTCAATGCCAATGGTAAAATCGCTGCTACCACTGCACCATAAAAGACGCCTGAAGTATTTGCTCGTTGGCGATGCTGATAATAGCCATAGACGAGTAATGTCTGATACACGACGTATCCGATCAGCGCTAGCCCCTGTTGCCAATATTCACCACCAAAACTTACGTACAATACCGCTAGTGTGAGTAACGTTTGATACCATTGCCAACGCTTTTGTTTGAACAGCAGCACAAGCATCATCGGAAGCAATCCTACCATTAGCCAAATGAAATAGGTGGGATTTGCATAAGGAATCATATGCTGCAGGTTCATGAAGGATTCACCTCATTTGTCAGCCATTTGCGGTCGATTTTGCCATTTGCCGTATGAGGCAACTGCTCAACATAGATAAATCGCTGCGGAATCATATACTCCATCACTGTTTCACTCAGTGAAGATTTGATGGCTTTTGTCAGTTGGAACTCTTTCTCGAAGGGGTGCGTTTCGGGAACGACATAAGCAATCAGCTGTTCCACTTTCTTTTCTTGATATTTAGGGACTACGACGGCTTGTTTGACCCACGAACTATTGCTTAAATGATGGTCGATCTCTTCTAATTCCATTCGATACCCATGGAACTTCACTTGAAAATCAAGACGCCCTTCATAATGCAACAAACCATCTTCCGTCATTCTGCCACTATCGCCGGTTCGATACGCTGGTTGCCCTTCATGGACAAAAAATGCCTCTTTTGTTTTCTCGGGATTGTTCAGATACCCTTTTGACACGCTAGGACCACTAATGATGATCTCACCTACTTGCCCTTTAGGAACTAGTTGATCTTCTTCCATAAAGAAAACCGTCGAATCTTCTTTCACATACCCAATTGGCACTCGATCATATTGCTCCAGTAATTCTTCAGTGATTTGCACTCCGGATACGGCAACAGTCGCTTCAGTAGGTCCATAGGTATTGTAGATTTTTGCATTTGGAAAACGTTCCAGCAGTGCGTGAGCGGTTTTTTTTGGTAGTTCTTCCCCACAGAATAAGAAACGTTCCAACTGAGGAACGTGCATCCCGTCAAAGGTCTCTTCCATCAAACATAGTTTCATAAATGAAGGTGTCGAGATCCAAACATTGATAGCCAATTGCGGCAAGGTTCCAAACAATGTTTTGAAGTCATTAATGACCGCCTTTTTTAAAGGCACCAAACAGCCGCCAGAAGTCAATGCTGGATATAACCCCATGACAGAGAGATCAAAGGAATACGGTGCCTGTGCCAAATAATGCATCCCTTCGCGTAAAGAAAAATCCTTCAATGTCCATTGCACGAAACTCAATAAATTTCCATGACTAATCTGAACTCCTTTAGGGATGCCGGTCGTTCCTGATGTGAAGATGATGTAGTAAATATCATCCTTCCCTAGTACTTTTGTAGTGCCTAAATTGCGCCCACTTTGATAGATTTCTTCCAATTGATTTATTTCTAGCATTGGAATCATTGTTTCCGGACCTTGCCAGTCAGCTACGCTAATGATCAAATCTGGCGTAGCCACAGAGAGGATCAATTCAATACGCTCTTTTGGCGTGGTACTTTCAATCGGAATATATGCCCGACCTGTTTTGGAAGCTGCCAAAAAGGCTGTTAGCATGTCAAATTCTAACTCGCCATAAACCACGATCGGTCCGCGAGTTTCCAGAGTTTCCTCGAGATAGGCAGCTAATTGGTCGGATCGAGCTGCTAATTGTCCATAAGTATATGTTAGGTCATCTTCTCGGTAGGCAATCCTCTCTGGATCCTTTTGTGCCCATTCTTCAATGGCTTGCACAATATTTACCACGTTCATGAACATTCCTCCTAAAATTCATTATAGATAAAGGTGCCACCTTGCACGTTTTTATAATGATAAAGATAAATCAGCATCAAAATGATACAGAAATAAAAAAGGGTTTTGCCTGCAAAGAAGAGTGCTTGACGCACATGTTCATTTTTGATTCGTTGTTTCACCAAATCCCTCCTTTTCTTGCTATATTGATTCTAGAATGAAGGAGTAAATAATTGACCTTGAAATGTTAAACAATTTATAAACTGGCGATAAACTTTTTATTTCATTTATTAGTTTTTTTTTAATCTGCTTACATTTTTGTAATACAAAATGGCTTTCACGAACAAAATTGTCATCTCTTCATAAAAAAAGCAAGAATCTCTTTAAACAGCACCTATGCTGAAAAAAGATTCTTGCTGCTATATTTTTTGGCAGCAACTAACCACTTTGCTGCAATGTTACGCCTTAAAGCGATACCCTGCTCCCCAGACGGTTTGAATATATTGTGGATTGGTGGGATCTTCCTCGACTTTTTCTCTTAAACGATTGATATGGACGGCGACGGTTCGGATGTTGCCTAGTGCTTCCATCCCCCAGATTTTTTCATAGAGTTGTTCTTTGCTGAAGACGATCTCTGGATTTTCCATCAAAAAGAGCAATAACTCATACTCTCGATGTTTGCAGTCAACTTCGATTCCATCCACGTAAACCCGATGCGTTTGTGAATTGATTCGGATACCGCCTAATTCGATTTCACTAGATACAGTTTCTGTCTGTTGTCCGCGCTTGATCCGATTGTATTGTGCAATGTTCGCTTTGACCCGAGCGACAAGTTCGGTTGGCGAAAAAGGTTTCGAAATATAATCATCCGCACCTATACCTAAACCTCGCAGCTTTTCTAATTCTTCTGACTTGGCCGTGACCATAATGATTGGAATATCGACTTTATCGCGAATGTTTCGACAAATCTCATGTCCATCCATTCCTGGCAGCATCACATCTAATAAGATCAATTGGTATTTCTCCGTCAATGCTTCATGATAGCCCACACAACCGTCGTTAACGATATGGACTTCATACCCTTCCATTTCTAAAAAATCTTTTTCGATCATTGAAATATCTTCATCGTCTTCAATAATTAATACTCGTACACTCAACTTCGATCACTTCCTTTTTGATTTAACTGGGAGGGTGATAACGATCGCTAATCCCCCTGCTGGATGGTTATACGCTTGAATCGTTCCATTGAATCCTTCAATGATTTTCTTCGAAATCGCTAAGCCTAAGCCATTGCCTTTGCTCGGGTTGGTTCTTGAGCGGTCATCGCGATAGAAAAGTTCAAACAAGTCTTCCAAATTCTCTTCCGAAACACCGCTGCCGTTATCAATGATCGACAAGATAAACTGTTCCTCAACTACTTCATAAGAGACGACCACTTGTTTATCGTTGCGATCCACATACTTGCGGGCATTTTCAAATAGATTTGTTAAGACTGTACGAAACTGAACTGGATCCACTTCTAGCGAAACGTTTTGATCCGTCGGTTCCAATAGAATCGTCAATCCGTTCAATTCGTATTCCTGCTGGATAAAGCCGATGTATTCATCGATCAGTTTTTTACTAGTAGTTGTCACTAGATTGAAAGGAAATTCACCGGTATCCAACTTAGAAAACAAGAAAAGCTGTGCAATCACTTGGTCCAAATCATCGATCTTCTTTTTTACAATCGTAAAATATTTGGTCCGCATGGCAGGTGTATTAGCGATCCCCTTCTCTAGTCCTTCGACATAGGCTTTGATCGAAGTCAGTGGGGTTCGCAGATCATGGGAAATACCCGCGATCAATTCTCGACGATTGGTTTCCAGTTTGTTTTGATTATCCATCATTTCTTTCAGCTGACGTGCCATACCGTTGAAGTCTTTTGAGACCGGTAAAAATTCATCTTGCTTCGTATACTGGATCTGATATTGCAGATCTCCTTCTCTGATTTTATAGAAACCTACAGTCAATAATTCCAAAGGATCGGTAATACTTCTTGTGAGATATCGCGTCAGAACACGGCTAGTAATAAAAATAATCGACAAAATCAAAATCACGACTAACACGATGATCCGAGACAACATCGCTTTGTAATCGCGATCCCATAATGGATCTTGATAATATAAATCATTGTAATAATTTGAATTGATCAAGATAATCTTGTAGTTGCTGGTATCAAATGTCGTAAGAAAGGTTTGATCTTTTAAGTAACTATGTTCTCCCTCTTCTTTAAGAGCAGTTTCTTTCATTTTTTGATCTGTTACTTCCCCTACAGACGAAATTAGCTTATCGCCGCGATAAACCAGCAATGCAATATTTTTGCTATGATTGGTCTTTTTGAAATGTTGCATGTCGGCGACTACTTCTGCATCTGTCGTCTTCTCCGTATCCCATTTGATCACCAGACTTTCAACCGTCGCATACTGGGCACGAAATTCGGTATTCTTGATCATGACTCCTTCATCTAGCCCCCAGAAATAACGCCAGACCATTAAAAAAGCAATCACTGAAGCTAATAAGCTCAATAAAACTGGGACAATAATCATCAATATATGCGATATAAATAAACGCTGCTTGATAGTCATTCTTTTCCTCTTCTCTTTGATAGCGATGATTCAACATAGTTATGCAGCCATCATTTAAAGTGTTCTCTTTGAAAAAATTGGGATCGCCTGTTTTCACGACGTAGTCCGCCTCTTATTGAAAGGAGGTGCTGTCTATTTTTTTCGATTTTAGCCCATACTTATAGGTACTTCAACCGATGCATTCAGTCAGTTGTGAAAGAGTGAATTCTTTCTGCCTTGCACACGCAATGATCCGATTTCTTACCTTTTTAAATAAAGAAAATAAAATTTGATTATCAGAATAATAAAAACTGAGCCAATACTATAGTAACAGGAAATAGTAAACAAAAAGTAAACTATTGCTAAAAAGTAAATTAAATACGAAAAGGACAGCCCGGCTTCTCCCCCTAACGCAAGACTAGCTGCTAATTGCGGCAACTGTATTTGTTCTTTGAGACAGCTTTCGTTATACTAAAAAAAATGGAAGAAAGGACATACACTATGACAGTCAGAATTGAAGAAGTGTCCCAGTCTACTTGGCGTACAGTTGCTGCCTTAAAAGTATCAGAATCCCAACGTACTTTTATTGAAGACAACACCACCTCCTTGCTGGAAGCTGCATATGATACTTCTTTGCATTGGGTCCCGCTTGCTTTGTACAAAGAAGAAACCATTGTCGGCTTTGCAATGGTCGGTGCCTATAACGAACAAGAACAAAGTATTTGGTTGGATCGCTTGATGATCGATCAGCATTGGCAAAAATTAGGCTTAGGCAAGAAATTTATGCCGTTGCTCCTAGACTATCTTTTCTGCCATTGGCCAGTGGAAAAAATCTATTTAAGTGCCCACAAAGAAAACAAAACGATCTTTTCGTTTTATACCGCTTTTGGCTTTAGGCATACCCATCACATAGATCCAGAAAATGGTGAACTGATTATGGTATACAAGAAAACGACTGCGACAGAACCTTTCTAAAGGTTCTTCGCAGTCTTTTTGCTTGTTTCAATGAAAATTCGATAGTCGGGTTTTGCCTGACACTTGGACTAATTTGAATCTGTCTCTATTCTATTCGATCAGTCACTAAAGGAATATCGATTCTATTACTTTTGATTTCGCCAGGGATCCTATCTGAATCCTTGCAATTTAGTAAAGGAGTTAAGCGATCGTCTACCCTTTTTTCAATTGCTGCAAAAGCTGGATGATTCCACAGCAGCAAAAATGGTTTCAAAGAATTGATAGCAAATTTTAGCGGGTTCGGGTTTATCTTGCTTTTCAAATCTAAAAATGAGAAATGGTACCCATTAGTCGCAGATCCTAATCTTCTTATCTCTAAATAAAGATATTCCAAATCTGCTCTGCTTATGTGAAATAGTTCCTGTTCCTGCTTTTTCATAAACAAACAATGGTTTTCCCCCAACTTGATTATGTCAATCGTATCTTCTCCAATGATACATTTGCAATTAGGCGTTCCAGCTGAACATTTGACAAACCCTTGAGGATATTCCTTGGCGTCAATTTCAATCAGTGCTGCTACCCGCTTTCCATCGAGTAACATTTTTGGGATGTCATTTGAAAATGTACTATAAAACCATGATTGATTACTCGTTTGCTTGTCCATTTACCCAGCTCCTCCCTGGCATACTTGTTCAAAAACGTTTGTCTATAAAAGGCGTCGCTCTATCATTAAGAGTAGTCTACTATTAAGAATAGTCTACTTCTTACTTCTCAAACATACAATAACATTTTTTATTTTAAATATATTTTTTTAGCTTACTTATTTTGAGCAATGGGCTTCGCCCAAAGTTTCTTGCACCATCACTCGTCTTATTCTCACAAATTCCACATCATGGATTCTTCTCAAACTCCTATTCAATGAATATACAAAAGAAGCACAGAAATGACTTTCTGTGCTTCTTTTGGCTTGTTTTGATTCCTCACTTTGCACGTTCTTTCGTGACGTTTGATTCGTCAATCATCAGCTTTTACTGACTGGAATCCATAGCTCGCTTTTGCAATCAGGTTTAGACAAATCAGGACTTTCATGCCACAAAAGTTCGGGTCCTCCAGTTAATTGATAATCAGACATTGCCAGCCATTCGCTGTAAATACGCGCCCAAGTTTCTTGAACTGCTTCTGGAAATGGTCCTACTACTGTAAAGACTGCCCAATCAGATTCTTCCACTTGTAACACATCATAAGGTTCTGATGCTTTTTGGGTAGTTGCTACACCGACATACTGATCAAGCGCTGTTCCTTCCACTTCTCGTTCGACAAAATTTGCCGACACACTGATAATTCCTCGCGGCTGGATATTTGCCAGATTTTTGAGTTCCATAATGCGCTCTGGCGTCAGCTTTTCATACAGTGATGTCATTTGCGGATTCTCTCCCTGATACTGCAGCGTGATCCTTTTTTTGAAACCGACGATTTGAAAAGGTTCATTGTGTACGATCCGATAGTCCATTTTGTTACCTCCTTTGATTGTCAGCTGGAAAGTCATTGGTGGAAATGCTTTTAGAATAACATCCAGCTGTTTTGCTTGTGAGGGAGAAATGCCATGCATCCCACGAAAGGCTTTGCTAAAAGCATCCGACGAATCATAACCAAGTAACGTTGCAGTGTCGATTACTTTCGCTCCTTGTTTCAACAAGTCTCCTGCCAAAACCAATTTCCTGCATCGCAAATATTCGCTTAAAGACATACCCGCCAAATAGGAAAATACCCGCCGAAAATGATATTCCGAACAACCAGCTAATTTAGCCATGTGTGTAAAATCAATTTCTTCTAACAAGTTTTCTTCTAGATAGGCCATTGCCTGATTCATATTCTCTAAAGGATTCATTCGTCTTCTCTCCCATCTCCTACACAATAACAAAGTTCAAAGAACATCACCCGGTATTATCGTTGCATGTTTTATCGGTTTTAGTCAAAAGTATTTTTTGATGCCCCAAGTATAGCATAGAACAAGAAATTCCTTTAAATGCATGAACGTTCTCTATGTTTTAAAAAGTGTATTTGTAAATAGATCTATTTTTTTGAGCTGTCGATGTACTGATTCCTAAAGACTACCGCACACAAAAATACCAAAACAAGAAGATAGGCTCCTTGTTTTGGTATTTAGCCGTTTACTCATCGATCTTTCTTAATGAACAATCCTTGTCTCCACTTAAGAATCGACATCTCGTAATCAAAAAGAACTGCTACCTTTTATTTTCGTCTTTTTATTAAATAGAATCCAATAAAGCTGACTAATCCAATTCCTATAAGGTTTAAATAACTTTTTGATACGTCATTGGTTTGTGGTAATTTTGCTTTTGATTCTGAATCTTTTTGATAATTTGTATTTTCTTTCTTAGATGTTGATGTCTTGTTTTTTTGCTCTGAAGTGGATGCTTTTGCTGGAGAAGCATCTTTTGTATATACATATGTGATGGTTTGCGGCTCTTTCCCTAGCTTTCCGATCCGATTTTCTGGTAATTGGCTCTCATCTAGATGATAACCATTGATCGACAACTGATATTCTTTCGTAGTAGCATCATAGTGATCACCGATATTTCCTTGAATGGTTTTCGCTGCATGAATTTCTTTGCCGTCTTTGTCAACATAGACAACTGTCACAGCTGCCGCTCTTTCTGAATCTTTGCCTTTATCCGAATTCTTCGTATACACATATGTCACTGTTTGCGCTTGATCACTCATTACTCCAGTGCTATTCTTTGGCAACTGTTTCGTGTCTAATGTATAACCACTGATCGTTAGTTTGTATACATCTGTCGTAGCGTCGTAGTCATCTCCAACATTTCCTGTAATGATTTGTGGTGCGTGGATCTCATTTCCATCTGTGTCCACGTATTTCACCGTCACATCTGCGGCTTTTACAGGGTCTTTCGCATATACATAGGTCACGGTTTGCGCTTGGTCACTCATTGTTCCAGTGCTATTAGTTGGTAATTGTTTCGTGTCTAATGTATAACCACTGATCGTTAGTTTGTATACATCTGTCGTAGCGTCGTAGTCATCTCCAACATTTCCTGTAATGATTTGTGGTGCGTGGATCTCAGTTCCATCTGTGTCCACGTATTTCACCGTCACGTCCGCCGCTTTCACAGGATCTTTGGTATACACATAGGTCACGGTTTGGGCTTGATCACTCATTACTCCAGTACCATTATCTGGCAACTGTTTCGTGTCTAATGTATAACCACTGATCATTAGTTTGTATACATCCGTCGTAGCGTCGTAGTCGTCCCCAACATTTCCTGTAATGACTTGTGGTGCGTGGATCTCATTTCCATCTGTATCCTCGTATTTCACTGTCACATCCGCCGCTTTCACAGGGTCTTTCGCGTATACATAAGTCACGGTTTGCGCTTGATCACTCATCACTCCAATGCCATTATTTGGCAATTGTTTCGTGTCTAATGTATAACCATTGATCGTTAGTTTGTATACATCTGTCGTAGCGTCGTAGTCATCTCCAACATTTCCTGAAATGACTTGTGCTGCATGGATCTCATTTCCATCTGTGTCCACGTATTTCACTGTCACATCCGCCGCTTTCACAGGGTCTTTCGCGTATACATAGGTCACGGTTTGCGCTTGATCACTCATTACTCCAGTGCCATTATTTGGCAACTGTTTCGTGTCTAATGTATAACCATTGATCGTTAGTTTGTATACATCCGTCGTAGCGTCGTAGTCATCCCCAACATTTCCTGTAATGACTTGTGGTGCGTGGATCTCATTTCCATCTGTATCCACATATTCTACCGTCACATCTGCGGCTTTTACAGGGTCTTTCGCATATACATAGGTCACGGTTTGCGCTTGGTCACTCATTGTTCCAGTGCTATTAGTTGGTAATTGTTTCGTGTCTAATGTATAACCACTGATCGTTAGTTTGTATACATCCGTCGTAGCGTCGTAGTCATCTCCAACATTTCCTGAAATGACTTGTGGTGCATGGATCTCATTTCCATCTGTGTCCACATATTCTACTGTTACATCTGCGGCTGCTTCTTGATGATTGATCGCAAATTGATGCAAATAGGTACCTGAAGAAATCGCGTAGAAGCTAAACCCATCTGGTTGTGCATATGTCCCAGCTGGATTATTCAGACGTGAATTGTATTTCATCGTATGAATACCTTCAAATTCTTCTGGGGTTATATCAGACACAGTGACGCCTTGATCTGTAATAGATAGCTGAGAAGAAGGGAGTTGAACCCCGTTTAAGTCAAAATACGTTTGGCTTTGACTATTGGATGTTGAAAAAGGTGGAACATAGCCATCAAAATTTGTTAGTCGATTGGGCATGATCGAAAACGGGACAAAAAATGACTGCGTTGCAGCATCATAATTTAGCTCCTTAGCAGATATCGTAGTCACTCCATCACTTCTTCCTGTATTCTGCCCATAAGCCGCCAGATTTTCTAAGACAGGAAAATTGTTGATAACGGTGAAATCGCTGACCGCACAAAATTGAATCCGTAATTCCTTTAAATTCGGCAATGCAGCCAATGGCGCAATCGTAGTAATATTCATATTCGACTCAAAAGTAAGTGATTCTAAATTCTTCATTTCAAGTATCTTCGGATAGACAGCATCTGTGACATTAGCAGAAGAAAGGTTCAATCGAGTAAGATTGTCCCCAAAATCAGGAACATTGTCATCTGTAACATTCGCTCCCATTAAATAAGCATAGACTAAACTATCTATCTTAGTTAATACCGAAAAATCAGAAATCTGATTGGTTCCATTCATGTAAAAGGAAGACAGGCTTGTGGCATACTCCAAACCGGACAAATCAGCAAGAGCTGAATCAGTCGAATAAATATAGATTGTCTGCATTTTACTGATTTTTTCTTTAGTGATTTCTGATACTTCGATTCCTAATGCCTTCGCCACTATTGACTGTAATGTAGGATCTGGTAACCAACTAGAAACATCCTCAGTATTGGCTTGATTATCAGGCAACGAATTTGCGAACTGTTGAGCATTTGATGGCAACAAACTTCTAGCTGATTTTTCCTTTGATTTGGCAGAACTTGTATCTGGAATCGATGATTCTTCTGTACCTACTGTTGATGCTGTTGATGTTGTTGATGCTTCACTCTCAGAACTTGATTCCTTTGAATCAGAAGTAACACTTTCAGAGGTAGAAGATTCAGTAACAGTCTCAACTGAATCGTTGCTAGTTTCTTGGGTGGTGTCAGACTGTACAGAGTCGTTTCCCTCCGCTGCTAGTACTGTCACTACGGGGGTAGCCAGTGGTGAATTTAATAAGACAAATAAAGATACATAGCTAAATATTTTTCGTTTCATTTTTGATCTCCTTTTTTGCTAATCATTACCTTTTCTTTTTTTAACCATATTCTCATTTTAATAATAATAATCCTAAAATGGAAAATAGTAAAGTTATAACTTAACTAGTGAAATATAGCACGAACGTTACGCACTTTTCACACCCCAATCACGCCATTTCATTTGCTAAAAATTAATAACTACTGTATCTGTAGACCAAAGTATTTCTAGGAATAATGGTAGCAAAAAAAAATAGCTGCACCTGCTTTGACTTTGCTTCAAACAAAAATCAGTGTATCTACGCTTACTCTCCCATGACTTTCAAAAAAGCATTGCATCTAAAATTGTAAATTGATCAGCTGAAATAAAGCTGCTTCTTAGCTTCCTCGTCTTTCAATATTGTGGAGCAAGACAATCAATAACAGTTGGCGACAAAAAAAGACCAGCAAGGAATATCCCCAGCTGGATCCACAAATTGATATTTTTTACGTTTTAGCAGTTAGATCTGTTATCGATGCCAACAGACGGAACAAAAAATCCCGTTTATTGGTACAGTGCAGTTTTTTTCTTACCTGCCCATTCTTTGGTTCCATTCTTCTCGTAGCACACCGTATTTTACTGAGTCATAATAGTGTCCTTCCCAATAACGAACTCTACGGATTTGTGCTTCTTTCGTCATGCCCAGTTTTTCCCCAACCTTCATCATCCGGTGATTGCCTGACCAAGTCGTATATCCGATCCGTTGGATGAGTGGTTCTTGTTCAAATAAGAATGTGATCCACAAACGCATCGCATGACTACCGACCCCATGATTCCATAAAGTGGCATCATAGATTGCTACACCAAATTCAAGCCATTGATGCAGATTGCCATATTCCCAATATGCAGTGGCGATTCCTACAAGCCTTCCTTGATAATAAATAGCCTTCCGTAATGGATTATTTAAACAATTTTTGCCAAATCCATTTTTGAATTCTTCCCAGGTTAGGATAGGGTCCTGAAAATAAGGTCCATCCCACTTTTTCCACTCTAAGTCAGCTTTAGGACCATAACTGATCGACCAAAGAGCAGAAAGGTTTTCTTCGGTGATTGATTTCAATTGTATATGATTTTTCATCTTTCTCCTTTTCAAACATCAAACTGCTGAAAAATAAAACTGAAGCTACTTGTTTTTACCAAACAAACGTTGAAAAAAGCCATTTTTTTCGGACGCTGTTTCTTTGACTACCACTGTACCATCGGTGTCCTTCCACTTTCTCTGAAACGTAAGATTATCTTGTAAAAGTAATCCATTTAACTCGAGGATACCTTTTAACCCAGCAATCGTTCGGCGCAACTCACCGTCTTGTTGACCATAGAAATCCTTCTTCCCAGCATCTTCAAGTTCTTCTAGTTGCTGGATTAACTCTCGAAGTGTTTGAGCCTGATCTCCCAGAATAGCCGACATCTCTTCCGCTTGACGTTCTTCTATCGTTGGTGCCGTTTCGTAAATAGTCACTAAAGATAAACTATCGACATAATCCTTTAAGTCAAAAAGAAACGTTTGGCTTGCTTCATCTTCAACCATTGATGTTTTCATTAAATAGTTTTGTAACGCTTCCATTTGTTTTTGCTGAACGAGTAAATCTAACACTAAGGCCTCTGTGTCCATCGGTACCACCTCCTACTCTATTGTTGCGTTTTTCTTTTGCTTCGTCAAGAAAAGCTTCGAGAATAATGTTGAAAAACAGACGGGCTGAATAGTAATTGTTTTCTCTACTGTATATTACATTACATATCACATACCACTTCTTTTATAGTCAAATTTACTAGTTTCTGCACCACCCTACAGTTAACTCAATTCATTGTATCTCTCAACTACAAAAAATATCCCCTCGGCAGCTAAGATACCGAGGGGATTGGTGCATTCATTGCTTAGCCGTTATAAGCATCCACAATGATTTGTTTCAATTCAGAAATCAATGGTTCTTTAGGGTTCGCAGTTGTACATTGGTCTTCGTAAGCCAATTCAGCCATACGATCTACAGTTGCATCCAATACTTCTTGAGTCACGCCTTGTGCTTTCAAGTTCATATCGATACCAACGGATTTACCTAATTCGTAAACCGCAGTTGCTAATGCTTCAACTAGTTCCGCAGTTGTTTCTCCTTTAAGACCTAAGAATTTCGCAATGTCTGCGTAATCTGTGTCAGCACGGAAGAAATCATATTTAGGGAACATCGCATGTTTTTGAGGATCTTTGGCATTGTAACGGATAATATGCGGTAAAAGAATCGCATTGGTACGTCCGTGAGGAATACCATATTCTCCCCCAATTTTGTGAGCAACTGAGTGACAAATACCTAGGAATGCATTGGCGAAGGCCATACCTGCCATTGTTGATGCGTTATGCATTTTTTCGCGAGATTCCATATCCGGTGTTTTCACTGATTTTTCTAAGTAGTCAAAGACTAACTTGATTGCTTGTAAGCTCAACCCACGAGTGTAATCAGATGCCATTACCGACACATAAGATTCAATCGCATGGGTCAATACATCCATACCTGTATCTGCTGTTACAGAAGCAGGAACTGACATGACGAATTGAGGGTCAACGATCGCTACATCTGGTGTTAATGCGTAGTCTGCTAATGGGTATTTCACATGCGTATCGCTATCTGTGATAACCGCAAATGGGGTTACTTCAGAACCTGTACCGGAAGTTGTTGGGATACATACAAATTGAGTTTTTTCTGGTTTGTCGATCTTGTATGTCCGTTTACGGATATCCAAGAATTTTTGTTTTGCGCCAAAGAAAGATGTATCTGGGTGTTCATAGAACATCCACATGCCTTTCGCAGCATCCATTGCTGATCCACCACCAAGAGCGATTACTGTATCTGGTTTGAAATCAACCATCATCTTCGTTCCAGCATAAACGGTATTTGTTGATGGGTTTGGTTCTACATCTGAGAAGACTTCGATCTTCACATCGTTTTTGCGGCGAGCAAGAACTTCGCGAACGGTATCGCAGTAGCCGAATTGAACCATTCCTGGGTCACAAACGATCATGACACGTTCAACATTTTCCATTTTCTCTAAGTATAATAGAGAGTTCTTTTCAAAGAAGATTTTTGGCGGTAATTTAAACCATTGCATATTATTTCTCCGTTTCGCTACAGTTTTAACGTTGATCAAGTTCACAGCAGAAACATTACGAGAAACAGAGTTCTTTCCGTATGAACCACAACCAAGTGTCAATGAAGGGATCATTTCATTGTAGATATTACCGATACCACCTTCAGCAGATGGAGTATTCACCAAGATACGGCAAGCTTTCATGCGTAAGCCAAATGCCAATTGCAAATCTTCATTTTCTGTGTGGATAACCGCTGTATGTCCTAATCCACCTAAATCAAGCATAGCTTCACATTTTTGGAAAGCATCTTCTGTGTTGTTTGCTTTGATCATTGCTAGAACTGGAGAAAGTTTTTCGCGAGATAATGGGTAATCTGCACCCACGCCATCTAGTTCTGCAATCAATAGTTTCGTACCTTCAGGCACCTTGATGCCTGCTAATTTTGCGATCTCCATTGCTGAATGTCCAACAATTGCTGGATTTACAGCATATTTGCCTTCATTCATCACTGCATCTTCAAGTTTTTGCAATTCTTTTGGTTTTACCACGTATACTTGATGAGCTTCAAACTCTGCTTTAACAGCTGCATAGACTTCTTTATCAACGATCACTGCTTGTTCAGAAGCACAGATCATTCCGTTATCAAATGTTTTAGAAACGATCAAATCGTTGACCGCGCGTTTGATTTTTGCTGTTTTTTCGATGTAAGAAGGGACGTTACCTGGACCTACACCTAAGGCTGGTTTTCCTGTTGAGTATGCAGCTTTGACCATGCCTGCACCACCAGTTGCCAATACGATGGCGATTCCTGGGTGATTCATCAATAAGCCTGTTGCTTCGATTGATGGATGTTCGATCCATTGCACACAGTTTTCTGGTGCACCGGCTGCGATTGCTGCATCACGAACGATCCGCGCTGCTTCTGCTGAACATTTTTGAGCAGATGGATGGAAAGCAAACACGATTGGGTTCCGAGTCTTCAATGCGATCATTGCTTTAAAGATCGTTGTTGACGTTGGGTTCGTTGTTGGAGTTACCCCACAGACAACCCCGACTGGTTCAGCAATTTCGATCAACCCTTTTTGTTTGTCTTCATTGATCACGCCAACTGTTTTGTCATGTTTGATGCTATTCCAAATATATTCTGAAGCATACATATTTTTGATTGCTTTATCTTCATAGATTCCGCGACCCGTTTCTTCAACTGCCATTTTTGCAAGCGGCATATGTTTGTCTAAGGCTGCCATAGCCATTTCGTGTACGATATGGTCTACTTTCTCTTGATCAAAGTTTTCCATTTCTTTTAAGGCCACGTTTGCTTTTTTTGCAAGATCATCGATCATTGCTTGTACATCGATCGTCACTTCTTTTTCCAATGTCTTAGCCATTGTAATCCTCCTAGTTCGTTAACAATTTATTTGTTAATTACTTCACATACACATCATACAATAACTCTTTTCGTTTGTAAACAATTTCTGTGATTTTTTTCACAGTTTTTTAAAAATAAGTTAAATCAAGCGTTTTCAACATATCGAGTTATTTTAATCTGATGTTTAAGTGACTCGAGTATCCATGTGCTTTATTGAACAATCGTTGTTTTTATCAAGCTTTTTCCAAGAAAAAGAACCGATATATTTGATTGATTCTCAAATATATCGGTTCTTAGTATGATGGATACTGATTTTGGTTTTGCATTTACATAGATGAACAATAACACTCTATTGTCCAATTTTGAAGGAGCGTATTTCTTCAGAGGTGATTTTTTTCAAAAATTCACTCAATAGAATGATTGTTTGCAAATAATCTTCTTTGTGGATGATTAATCTTGAGGAATGCATATACCTTGTCGGAATCGATACTGTCATTGCAACAACTCCTGTCATTGCTTTATGGATGTTGCAAGCATCTGTCCCTCCAACAGTCATGAAGTCATGCCGATAAGGTAGTTTTTGTCTTACTGCAATCTCTTCCATTTTTGCAAGCAGTTCACTATTACCGATCGTTAGCGAATCCAAAACAGAGAGTACAGGACCTTTTCCCAGTTGCAATCCCCCTTGATCAAAGGGAGTGTCTACAGCGGTAGTGACATCTAACGCAATCGCCAAATCGGGCTTAATGCTGTGGGCAGCTGTACGGGCACCTCGTATACCGACTTCTTCTTGAGTCGTTGCCGCAAAGTAGACATCAACAGCTAGCTCTTCTTTGGCTAAAGCTTTCATGACCTCAATACAGACACCCACACAAACTCGATCATCCCACGCTTTCCCTAGCAAGTAATTCGGATCATTCATTTCACGAAAGACCGTCTTAGGTGTAACCATGTCGCCTACCATTATTCCTAACTGGCGAATATATTCAGCTGACGGAACCCCCATATCTAAATAAAATTCATTAGCTGGGATCACTTTATTCTTTTCTTCTGGCGGCATCCCGTGGGGCGCGCGACTTCCAATGACCCCTGTGTATTTCTTGCCTTCCATCGTTGTGACACGCATTTCCTGTGCGGGCATGACGTGTCCCCACCAGCCGCCTACCGGTAAGAGTTTCAAATAACCTTCCTTGGTGATTTTTCGAACTACGAAACCGACTTCGTCCATGTGGGCTGACAACATCACTTTGGGCGCATTCGCTTTAGAACTCTTTTTTACTAAGATCAATGAACCAAGGTTGTCATAAAAACAGGAATCAACTGCTCCTTCTGCATATTTCTTCACGATTCTTGATATTTCTTTTTCCCGGCCGCCGATACCATCGGCTTCACTTAATTCTTTTAGGATTTCTAAGTCTACAGCTCTCATAGGGATCGTCTCCTAGCGGTTTTCTTCTTTGAATGAAACAATCGCTGCTTCGTCTAAGTCTTTCAGAAAAAGATAGATGGCTTGACCGACTGTTTCATAATCTTCTTGCGAAACAACTTGAGCTGCTGTGTTCATATTTCTTACAGGCATGTTCATAAATAAGACTGGACATCCCGTCCGTAATTTGTTGAACCAAGCACCGTCTGAGTCTTCTAATGAGAAATAATATTGATATGGCAATGCTGCCTCTTCACAGATTTTTCTCAATTCTTCCATCGGCAACCGATTTGGCAAAACGGAAGGATCATAATATGTCAATAGAACTCCTTTTGAGAGTTCTCCTTGTACATCGCCAGCATCTTCCTGATAGTCCCAGGCTCGATTTGTATCTAGGATGATCGTTAGGTCTGGTGCAACCAGATTCGCTGCTGTTTGAGCACCTCTGGCACCGACTTGCTCCTGAACCGTACATCCAACATATAGATCAAAAGGGAAGCTGAGTTGATTTTCATAAATTTGACGTAACAAATCAATCGTTTGATTGACAGAAATCCGTCCATTCCAATTTGGAGCGATCCATTCTTTTCCATTTTTGCTGACAGTAAATTTGGGCGCAAATGTCACCATATCTCCCAAAGAAACTTCTTCTGACAATGCTTCCTCTTTTGAAGAAAAACCAAAATCTAGTAAAACGTCCTCTTTTCCCTGAACCTGGTTTGCTTTGTTTCGTCCTAAAATGACGCCTGGGAAGGCTTTCCCTTGTCGATTGTACAGGTGGACTTCCTGTCCCAATAAGCTATTCGGCTCGATTTTCCCCATTATCAGTCCGCGAATCAAGCCGGTTTCTTCGATTTTTTTGACAATAAACCCAAGTTCATCCATATGGGCAGTCACTAAAACAGTGGTTGGATTCTCTTTTTCAGATTTGATGACCCCATAGATCGAACCTAGGTTGTCATAGATGATTTCATCGCAGTAAGGTGCATAATACTCTTTCAATAATTTAGAGATTGTTTTTTCTCTTCCGGAAATTCCGGGAGTTTTGACCACTTTTTCGAGCTGATCCATTTGTCCCATCTGCTTTACCACTCCTTAGTAACAATGTTCCTTCACGTAATCCGTCGTATCTTTTTTCTCTGCTTTCAACTGACAAAGAGTCAACATTTCGTTCATTGCTTCTGTTAATCCAGTACCACCCTTTTTTGGCATTTTTACAATATCTACTTGATCTTTAAATCTTGTGATTGCCTCTTGGCATTCAATGGACATCGCCGAAACAGCAGGGATCTGAACCTTCTCTTCGACAACTTTCGCAACTTCAGCAGCCATTTCCCCGTATGTTTCATAATTAAAACATGGACCGCAAAGCAACACATCTGCGCCTAATTTCTGTACCATTGCGGCAATCTTTAAAGAAGATTCCTTCGCATGCTTTCGGTAATAGTCATCACCACAATAAATCGTGGCAAGAACCTCCATATTCTTTTCCTTTAATAACTTTTCGAACATTTTGACAGAACCAATCGCTGTCTTTTGCCCCCCTAATGGCTGATCCCCATGTTCTTTCCCACCAAGTCCGGCTTGAATTTGATCCAGCAAAAAGATTATTTTCATTGTGATCCCCCTTCTATAACAAGTGATCGATGGAAATATCATCAAACGACAATTCCAGTTCTTCACTTTTGGCTTGTTCTGCTTCCCGTTCATCCTTCAGGTATTGCTTGTCTAATGCCATAATGAATGGATAGTAGATCAAACAACCAATGGCTAATAGAATCAATTGCCAGACAGAGGCAACCAGACTTCCTGTACTCAAATACCCTGAGAAGCCGATCGGGGTCGTCCATGGCAATGAAACGCCGGTTGTATAAGGAATGATTCCTAGGTTGGTTACCAATGTTGATAAAAGCAGATTAACCATTGGAACAGCGATAAAAGGAATAATAATGATTGGATTCAATACGACTGGCAAACCAAAGATGATTGGCTCATTGATCCCGAAAATTCCAGGAACGAGCGAAAGTTTCCCTAGTTCTTTGATCCGTTTTGATTTACAGAAGAGGACCATGATGATTACAAGGGAAAGTGTAGAACCACCGCCGCCAAAGTTGGTAAAGAAGTTCGAAAATGGATCCGTGAAGATGTTTGGCAAATCTTTACCAGCTTGAAAGGCATCTAGGTTTTCCATGGTTAGAATTCTTAAGATCGGCGCAAATACAGAATTGGCTACCGCCGGACCATTAATCCCAAAGAACCAAAAAATCGTACAGGCTAAACTATAGACAATCTGTGCGGTTAATGTATTACCGGCTCCTTTTAATGGCATTTGCAAGACATTAAAGATAAAATCATGGACGGTACCAAAAGGGGTCATACCAAATAATATATTGATGACAAAAAATAAGAGCATGACTAGTGCACTTGGAATCAGCGCAGCAAAGGATTTCGTTACAGCAGGTGGAACCCCATCAGGCATCTTGATGGTCCAGCCTCGTTTTGTTGTATAAGCATAAATTTCTACAGAAATAAGTGCGACGAGCAAACCGACAAAAATCCCATTTGTTCCTAAGTGATCAAAAGAAAGCCCGCTAACTGGATCTGCCACTCCTTCAACGATCAGCTTATTTGGAGTTAAAATCAAAAACGCAATCACGGCTACCGCTGCCGCTTGGATGGGATCGGTTTTCTTTTCCCGTCCATAAGCATACGCCGTTCCTAGACATGAAAAGAAGCCAACTGTATTAAAGACAGAACCAGAAACCCGAGTGACCCACGACTCCCAACCTGTACCAAACATTCCTGCCCAAAACTCTGACCACCCTGGTATTGGAAAATTTGCGAACAGTAAGAAAATCGATCCTACAATCACTAATGGTGTCGTGATCAAAAAGCCATCACGCACTGCGATCAAAATTTTGTTCTGCCCTAACTTTACCGCAAGCGGCATCAACACATTTTCTAATTTATCGAACATTCCACTCTTCCTTTCGAGATCTTGCTCTTTGCAATCCTCTTTTTTTGAAATCATACCGGTGCTTTGATGCGTGCTTCATATGCATCAAGCCACTCTTGCGTGATCGGTGTGATCACCGTGGTTTGATCTGGACCAGGATTGGCCATATAAATAGCCGCTTCTTGGTCAGCTGTCGCAACGCTAAATGTAAATTCTACATTTGTTGCCACCCCCCATGCCCCATTTTTATCCAATGCTATCAACGAGAAGGCACCTGCTTTGCCATAACGTTTGCGTAATCGTTCTTCAAACCCATAAACAGCCCGGTCACAAGCGGCTTGTGGTGAAAGGCCTTCTCCCATCAAGCGGACGATTTCATAAGAAAGACAGCCTTTCATCAAATCTTCACCCAAACCTGTAGCGGCAGCTCCGCCAATCGTACTGTCTACATAAAATCCTGAGCCGGATAATGGCGAATCTCCCACTCGACCCTGTTTTTTCATGAACAAACCAGAGCTAGAGGTTCCGACTGCCATTTGCTGTTGCGTATCGAGAGCAACAACGCCAACCGTGTCATGGCCATCGTAAGGATCGAGGTTGGAAGCAGCGATTTCTGCTAATCGTTTTTCCCAGATTTTTTTTGCCCGATCGGTCAACATATTCTTACGTTCAAATCCAGCCAACATCGCGTATTCGGTGGCTCCTTGCCCTACTCGAAAGCTATTGAATTTCTCATCACTCAATTGGCGTGCAACTGAGATGGGATTGGCAACATCGGTAATCCCTGCAACGGCACCAATCTTAAATGTTTTACCATCCATAAAAGCGGCATCCATTTCGACGATTCCGCGTTCATTTGGCAATCCGCCATAACCAACTGATTTATAAAATGGATAATCTTCCACTGCTTTGATGGCAGTTTCTACTGCATCTTTGCATGACGCTTGTCCTTCTAAAAGTTCTTTGGCTGCCAGTACACCATCGTGTGCCATTCGCCAAGTTGCAATCATTCCCCACATATCTTTCCCTCCATCATTTGTAGCGCTTACAAGTATATTCTATATGGTATATACTAGTATGTCTATACTAAAAAACGAGTTTCTTTCAACTCTCATTGATTTATAAGAAACTCGTTTCGGATTAATTTTTTATTGTTGGGGATTCATCCAGGGCATTCTTATTCTGTTAATGCTTTGATGCTGCGCATGTAGATCTCTAAATTCATTCGTAAGTCAGCACTGTCCATGTACTCATTCTTATTGTGTGCAATCCCTTTTTGACCAGGAAAAGACGGACCAAATGCCAAGATATTCGGCATTTTGCGTGCATAGGTTGCCCCTGTTGTGGTTACTGGTTTAGGGTCATTGCCTGTGACTGTGTGATAAATCGTCGACAGTTTAGCTATTTCGGTTGATTCTTTGTCTCGGCAAAACCCGGGAATACTGCGAATGACTTCTAATTCGACACCGATAGGCAGTTGCCTTTTCAAACGGGACAACACGTCTGTTTCTGTAACAGTCACTGGGTAGCGAAAGGCAACTTCCATCACTAATCCTGTGAGAGACTTTTGTATCACGACAGGCGTCAAAATCAATTTACCAGAATCTTCATCAGCCAGCGCCAAGTCAATCCCTTCTCCAAAATGCTGCTGATGAAAGCTTTGACAGATCCAACGAAAATAAGATTGTATGGTTGGAGGAATAGTTTGTTTCTCAGCCAGTTGGGCTGCCAGGATCGTAATTGCATTTTCTCCCAATTCAGGAGCATTGCTTGGAGAACGTTTCCCTGTGACTTCAAACTTCTGACCGGCAATGCTTACACTCAAGTCGTCAGGAACATGGTCTCGGAATTGATCCCCCTGAAACGAAGTGAGTTGCTGTAGTTCATCGTCTGGCAGCGGAAAATGGAGCGCTACATTGACGACCCCTCGTTCGCCATAGACTACCGGATACTTACAATCTGGCGTAAATCCGAACACAGGTGGTTGTTCTGCGGCCAAATAATGAGGAACATCCGACATACCACTTTCTTCATCCGTACCGAAAATGATCCGCAGATTTTTTTTCGGTCGGTGCCCTAATTCTTTCAATAATTTCATCCCATAAAGGCAACTAATGATTGGTCCTTTGTTGTCTAGAATTCCCCGACCATAAAGGCGGCCGTCTTTTTCGCTTAAATCAAACGGCGAAAAATCCCAGTCTGAACCCGCAGGCACCACATCGAGATGTCCCAGGATACCGATGTAGTCTGACCCTTCTGGTCCCCACTGTGCATAGCCGATCGCATCATCGATCACCTTTGTTTCAAATCCAAAAGCGGCACTTTTTTCCATTACCAAAGACAAAACTCGCCGAGTTTCCGTACCATAGGGCGCCTGTGGCATAGGTTCAGATTTGACACTAGGAACTTGCATGACTTGTTTGAGTAAGTTTAGAAAATCCAGCCAGTTTTCCTCAATGGCTGTGCTGATTTGATCCATTTTTGCCACCCCTTATTTTTGACGTACCAATGTATTTTTAAAGGTATATTTATCTGCACGATAAAAAGATGTATCGAACAAGATCGGTTTCGCAGAAGGGGAATAAGTCATCGAATGGACGAGAAGCATTGGTTCCTCTTCGGATACATGCAATAGCTTGGCAATGTCTGGCGGACTTTTGACCGCTTCCACTTCTTGATGGGAATAACCAATCTCAATGTTGGCTTCGATCACTTCATATAAAGAAGACTCTAACTGATCTTTGGTGATTTCGCCGGACTCTTTTTCTAAATAACGCTTCAATACATAGAGGTTCTCCACCGTCATCGGTTCATCATCAAAATAACGCAAGCGAGTCAGATACACCATTGGTTCTTTCCCATAGTTACCGAACATCTGTCGGATCTTAGTCGGTAATTCTTTCACTGTCTCTACTTGTAAGACTTCGGTTCGGGTCTTTTTCCCTTGGGCTTTGGCCGTTTCGGTGAAGCTTTGCAATCCGCCAGATCCACTCTGGATCTTTGGCTGCTTCATCACATACGTTCCTTTGCCTTTTTCTTTGACTAGGATATTTTGGGTGATCAGAAGATCGATGGCTTTGCGGACAGTTAGCCGACTGCATTGAAATTCTTCCGCTAAATCATAATCAGAAGGCAGCTTCTGACTCGTTACATAAGTGCCATCATTGACACGTTGGGCGATTTTATCTGCTACTTCCTGAAAAACGGCTTGTTTTTTCACTTGATTCCCTACTTTCTACTCTACCATTCATAAAATGGACGATTCGCACTCACACCAGAAGCCACACTAACAAAGGCCTGGTTGTCGACGGATTGAATCATCCCTTCAACTGTCTTTAATTCTTTTTGGGAGATGACTAAAAGCAACAATTTCTTCTGTTGATGATCAAAGCCCCCCTCAACATCATTGATCACTGTGATCCCTCGCTGAAGTGCACATTGTAATGTTGCAATGACACCTTCTGCTTTTTCGGTTACTACTAGTAATTGCACACGCCTTTGCTTGAGATTCACGTAGTCTACCATTCGACCACTGATAAAGAAAGAGATTGCACTATAAAAAGCGTACGGCCAGCCAAAAATCATTCCAGCAACGAGTTGGAGACTGACATTGAAAAAGATAAAGAAACTGCCAATACTTTTGCCGGTCATTCTCTTCACTAAGATCCCTAAAATATCTAATCCTCCTGTGGAAAAATCATCGTTTAAAGTCAGACCAACGGAAAACCCATGGAGCACCCCGCCAAAAACAGCGCAGATGACTGGATCTGTAGTCAATGTGACAACTGGGACCACCTTCATCATAACAGATGAGAGGAAGACAGTACAAACCGTCATAAGCGCGAAATCACGATCGATTTTGCACCATGCAATCGCTAACAATGGCGCGTTAAAAAATAAGACCAACACAGGGATTGAACACTCGATACCAAAGTATACTTCCAAGAGCTGCGACAATAATTGTGAAAGTCCAGTAATTCCACTGGCAAATATATTTCCTGGCAGCCAGAACATATTCAATGCGATGGATGATAACAGTGCATAAATGAGTGCAACAGCTAATCGTTTTATTCTTTTTGGCATAAGCATCTCCTTCCGCTTCGATTATAGTATATATCATTAAGTATATACTGTCATCAAAAAACTTATTTTCTTTAAAGAAACCGCCTTTGCTGATCCATAGTCTTTCTCAGGATCGAGGGGTAAAATTTATCCTGACATGCGGGCTGGAAAAAGAGAGTAAAATACTTGAAAACTGACTAATTTTGACTAAAATAATAATTGGAAAGAAAATTAAAGAAAGGATTGATTATTATGTCACATGAGATTGAACCTCGTCGCTCAGATGCCTATAGTATGACACCTTTTAATTTCTTCGAAGATTTTGGTCGCAGTTTTTTTGATGGTTTTAAAGCGAACATGATCAAAACAGATATTCACGAAAATGATTCGGAATATCTCGTTGAAGCAGAGCTGCCTGGTATTCCTAAAGAAAATATTCAAGTCACTTATGAGAATGGTATTTTGACGATTGCTGGTCAACATCAATCGGATACTACGACTGAAGATAAAAAAGGAAAACTAGTACGCAGCGAGCGTAGTTTAACAAGTGTTCGTCGCCAATATTTGCTAGAAAATGTCAAAGAAGACGACATCAAAGCTTCTTATTCTGAAGGTATTCTTAAATTGACTTTGCCAAAAGATGATCACGGCAAAGAACCTAAGAAAACCATTCCGATCGAGTAGCAGCATCACTTTTACCAAACAAACAGCCCCCTTAACAGAAATGCTTGTTAAGGGGGCTATTAATGTAGAAAAGGACCTGTTCTCCAAGCCTTGCTTGCTGATTTTTTTGCTCTCGCTAAAGAACAAGCGAAATCTGGACAAACGCCACTCTATAAAAAAGAGGCTGGGACAGAGGTGCTAAACTCCTAGAAATAAGAAGGAATACGCGGAAATTGCTTCTCAAATTTTGGGGTATTTCGACTTGTTTCCGAAGGAGTTGCTTCTGCTCCCACCATCTAGACGTGTTTAGAGCGTGGGACAAAAGTAAAAAAACTTTTGTCCCACGCTCTAGTCCTAGCTGTCTTTGTCAGACGGATCGAAAAAAATTATTCTTTTGTATCGTCTGCTTTTGTTTCATCAACAACATCAGCTGGTTCGATTTCAGTTGCAACAGATGCACCAGTACCAGGTATCACGGTACGAATCGCTGCCCGATCGAACTCTAAGAAAATACCTTCACAGTCGATGACAACTGTACTCTTGTCCGTATTTACTTCAGAAAGAACGCCATGAAGTCCGCCAATTGTTACTACGCGATCTCCAGCCTTCATATTTTCCAATAAGTTTTTTCGTTCTTGCTGTTGTTTCTTTTGTGAACGGCTCATGAAGAACCACATTGCCACCAAAGCAACAAGCATAAAGAGCATTGGTAAAGATTGTGCCATTTTTTTCACCTCGATTTTTTTACTTTTCTATAGATACTTTATCAGAATCTGACGTGTATTCCTACCGTTTTACCAGAATAAATTAGAAATTTTTGGCATTTTCTTTATTGAAGCCATATTCTTCGAAGAAATGTTGCCGGAATTCCAGCAAGTTGTCATCCATGATCGCTTGACGGACTTGTTTCATCACATTCAACAAGAAATAAACATTGTGATAAGAAGTTAATCGGATCCCGAATGTTTCATCACATTTGATCAAATGACGAATATACGCCCGTGAATAATTCTTACAAGTATAACAATCACAGTTTTCATCAATTGGTCGGAAATCTCGGGCAAATTGGGCATTCTTCACGACTAAACGACCTTTAGACGTCATACATGTTCCGTTACGGGCGATTCGAGTCGGCAATACGCAGTCAAACATATCGACCCCGCGAATAACGCCGTCGATCAGAGAATCTGCGGCTCCTACCCCCATCAGATAGCGAGGTTTGTGGTCAGGGATCCATGGTGTGGTAAATTCCAAGACGCGATTCATTTCAGCTTTTGGCTCGCCTACTGACAAACCGCCAATCGAATAACCAGGAAAGTCCATGCTGATCAAATCTTGCGCACTTTGTTTCCGTAAATCTTCAAAACCGGCCCCTTGAATGATCCCGAACAGGCCTTGAGAATCTGGATTGGCATGAGCTTTCAATCCGCGTTCTGCCCAGCGAGAAGTCCGCTCTACTGATTTTTTGACATAATCATAGCTTTCATCGAATGGCGGACATTCATCAAAACTCATCATGATATCCGAACCTAGTTTGTTTTGGATATTGATAGCTTTTTCTGGTGAAAGGAACATTTTTGAACCGTTTAGATGGTTCTTGAAATGGACACCTTCTTCAACAATATTTCGCATATCTGCTAGTGAGAAGACTTGGAAGCCACCAGAATCGGTTAGAATCGGCTGATCCCAATTCATAAACTTATGCAGCCCACCTGCTTCGGCCACTAGATCTTCTCCTGGTCGCAGCCATAAGTGATATGTATTACTTAAAATGACACCAGCGCCCATGGCTTTCAGTTCTTCCGGTGCAAGGGTCTTAACAGTAGCTAAAGTTCCTACAGGCATAAACATTGGCGTTGGAAAAGTGCCATGCGGTGTGATCAATTCACCTAAACGGGCACCTGTATGTTTCTCTTTCTTGATCAGACGATAACGAATGGCAGGTTGCGACATTCATTTCCCTACTTTCTTTATAGACTCGATTAACTGTGCAACGCTATTAATGATAAGGGTTGCGTTAGGAATTTGCAAGAAGGTTTCAGCTTCTCTTCCTCTTTTTCAAAAAAACTTTCCTTTCTTTGCTTTATTTTTTGTACAATCCATGCTCATTTGCTATCATGTTAAACAGATAGAAAGGAGGTTTTTTTATGAAAACTAGAGGACAACTAAAAAGTGAAGCCAAATCCGTTCTGAATGGACGCTGGAAAGATAGCGTATTGATGTGCTTGGTCCCTACGTTGATCTCTATTGCTTTTGCTGTTGTGATCGTAGTGATTGTTGTGTTGCCTTTGATGGCATTAAGTCAAAATGGTGCCTTTGATAGTCAATCCATCAATGAAGCGTCGAACTCAACTGGCGGTAGTGGCGGTGGCTTGATCAGCGGATTATTCTCAGCATTGTTTGGTGCCGGGATTTCTTGGACATTCCTTGATTTGTTACGCGGCAATAAACAAGAGATTCGTCCATTTTCTGATGTCTTTCGTGGATTTAGCGGTGTATTCGCACTTGGTATCATTGTCATCTATATTTTATCAACGATTTTCGTTAGTTTATGGGCATTATTATTTGTGATTCCAGGAATCATCAAATCCTATTCCTACTCACAAGCATACTTCATCTACTATGATACCTATGAGCAAACAGGTACACGGCCAGATTTTCTTGCTTGCATCACGGCTAGCCGCCGATTGATGAAAGGGTATAAAGGAAAACTGTTCTTACTTGATTTGAGTTTTATTGGCTGGCACATTCTAGCCATTATCACAGCTGGTATCGGGTATCTTTGGTTGACACCTTATATCAGTGCTACCAAAGCAGCCTTTTATGAAAACTTGCCAAAACAGACATTAGCTTAAAAAAAGGACCTTACTTTGACATATCAAAGTAAGGTCCTTTTTGATTGAATGAAAAATTGTTCTCAACGCAATGTTTCTTCCGTTAATTGACACGTTTTGCTTCCACAGCATCTTTGACTGAATTCGCAACGATTTTGGCTACTCCTTCTTGGAAAGCATCCGGAATAATGTTTGTTGGTGACAGCTCCTCGTCTGGAATCAAGCTAGCAATTCCTTTTGCTGCGGCAATCTGCATCTCAACCGTGATTTTGCGGGCTTGAGCATCTAAAGCTCCTCGGAAAATACCAGGAAAAGCCAACACATTGTTGATTTGATTAGGAAAATCACTGCGTCCAGTACCAACGATATAGGCACCTCCTGCTAAGGCTTCGTCTGGGAAGATTTCCGGTACTGGATTAGCCATAGCAAAAATCACAGGCTTATCTCCCATCTCAGCGATCCATTCCTTCTTCAGTGCTCCTGGAGCAGAAACACCAATGAAGATATCAGCACCTTTCAATGCTGTCTGCAAATCACCAGAAAGATGGTCACGGTTTGTCACTTTAGCAATCTCTGCGTGATGAGGTGGTAACTGATCATTTTCTTCATTCAAAATCCCCACCTTGTCTACGACAATGACATTTTTTGCACCAGCTGCCAAAAACTTACGAGTAATAGAAAGTCCAGCAGAACCACCGCCATTGACAACGATTTTGGCTTCTGCTAGTGATTTGCCAATCAATTTCAGGCTGTTGAAAGCAGCCGCTAAGACAACTATCGCCGTCCCATGCTGGTCATCATGGAAAATCGGGATCGCACACTCTTCGATCAGCCGCTGTTCGATTTCGAAGCAACGCGGCGCACTGATATCTTCTAAGTTGATTCCACCAAAGGTCGGTGCAATTGCTTTGACGATCGCAATGATCTCTTCTGTCTCTTGAGTATCTAAAACGATAGGAATAGCATCTACATCTGCAAATCGCTTGAACAAAGCGGCTTTCCCTTCCATGACCGGCATTGCTGCTTCTGCTCCAATATTACCAAGACCTAACACAGCAGAACCATCGCTTACAACAGCGACTGTGTTTTTCTTTGTTGTCAATGAATAGGCCAGCTGTTTATCTTCTGCGATCGCGGAAGATACGGCAGCGACACCCGGAGTGTAGGCAATGCTTAAGTCTCTTCGATTTTCAATCGCCACTTTTGATACTACTTCCAATTTACCGCCATGTTCTTTGGCTTGTTGCAAAGCGATTTCTTTTACATCTTTTGACATGATTCGTTCCTCCAATAGTTGATCGTTTTTTCTATTTTTTATTAAAAAATCATTCGCAAGATTGCGGTCATGGCAATCACTGTGATGGCGCCGCCTAAACGGGTAGCTACTTGGGCAAAAGGCATCAAGTTCATACGGTCAGCGGTACTTAAGATCGCTACGTCTCCTGTGCCTCCCATACCGCTTTGACAAGCAGAAATAATCGCGGCTTCGATGGGATACATGTTCATGAAACGTGATACGACGAACCCGGTGGCAATTACCGTGAACACTACACTGATGACGACTAAGAAATAAGAGACACTCAGTGTTCCCACAACGTCTTTCAATGGAATATACAACAATCCTAAACCAGCCAGCAATGGGAAAGTAAAGTTGCCGGAAATAAATTTATACAATTGTTTGGAGCCATGTTGTGTTTCTGCCGGCACCACATTCAAGTATTTCAAAAAAGCGGCTAAGACAATCATCAATACAGGACCAGGAAACCCAGTCAAATGCTGCAGTAAACTACCAGCAATGAACAGTGTACAAGCGGTCAGCACACCAGCGCCCATTTTCTTGATATCAAAAGCGCCGGAATCATCTTTTAACGCATCTGCCATGTCATCATCATTTTTCATTTTGACCAATTGTCCACCCCCAGAAAGATCTGGTCGTTTTTCTCCCCAGCGAGAGAGCAATGCGGTACACATGATCGCGAAGAAATTACCAATGATCGTTGCTGGAATCAGTTGTGCGACCAGTTGTTCACTCCCCATACCAGTAATGGCACTGTAGCCTAGTGATAAAGGCAAAATTCCTTCACCGATCCCGCCAGCTAACACTGGAGTAACGATGAAAAACAACGTATGTTGCCATTCTAAACCTAATAATACACCAACTAGCGTACCAACACCCATGGCGCAGATCATCCCGATCATCATGGGAATAATCATCCGCATCAAACCTTGGACTAAGATTTTGCGATTCATCCCTAAAATGCTGCCGCAAACTAAACAAGCAATATAAAAATATAAGAAGTTGGCTTGCTTCATCAAAATATCGGCAGACTCAAGAATATTCGGATTGACTAAGTTGAAGAAAACCAAAATAGATGGAACCAATAAAGATAAAATTGCCGGACCACCGAAATTCTTGATAAAAGGAATAGTGGCACCAATCGTTCCTAATAACCACCCTAAAGTCAAAATGACCGCAAAACCACCTAGCATATTTACGGGTAATTGTTGTAACAGACCCGTGACTACGATGACTGTTGATAAAACAATGTATACTGGCAGCGGAACTGATCCAATTTTGATTTTCATCCACCGATCAATTAGCTTCTCTTCTTTTGCTTTAGATTCAACCTGTTCTCTCGCCACATGGGGTTCGATATGCTTTTCCATTTTGCTTTCCTCCTAAATTGATCTACTAGTTCTACGAGTACCTCGTTACACACAGATTAAAGCAAGCGTTTTCTTTTTCGTAGTTTATTTAATTATTTTAAGTATTTAAATTAATTAAAGCGTCTTTAGGGATTCCGCCGCTATGTTATAATTTACGAATAAAGGGGGAAATGTAGTGAAAAAAGGGTTACGGTTATGGGGGGTATTGACTTTAGTCTTTACAATCGTCTTACTCATTGTCACTTCCATTCTTTATGGTTTAGTCCTTATTCAAAATTCCACATTTATTCGCTCCAACGAAGAACACCTGCTCTTGTCCGTCGGTAAACAGCTGGCGATCGATCCACAAGTGACTACCGCTTTGGAAGAAGGACGTTCCAACGATCAATTGGAAGCTTACACAAATGAAGTGACACACATACACGGGTTGGATTTCGTGGTAGTTATGGATATGCAAGCCATTCGTTTGACTCATCCAGATGAGACCCAAATCGGCAAACACTTCGAAGGCGGTGATGAAGTCACTGCATTGGAAGGAAAAGAACATGTTTCTGTCAGTGAAGGAACATTGGGTCGCTCGTTGCGGGGATTCGTTCCCGTCTATTCCCTCACTGAATCGCAAAAACAAATCGGTGTAGTAGCTTTAGGGATCCGTATGCAGTCCTTGAGTGCTTTAGTAAAGAGTTCTCGGGAAGGGTATCTACTTGCCTTAGCATTAAGTATCACAATCGCCGCCTTTGCAGCAACTGGACTTGCCTATTATTTGAAACGGCAACTTCATAATTTAGAACCAAAAGAAATCTCACGTCTCTTTGAAGAACGCAATGCCATGTTGGAAGAAACTAAAGATGCGGTCATTGTATTGGATTTGAACCAACAAATCAATTTGGCAAATATCGCCGCCAACGAGCTTTACCAAAAGAACAGTGGACACAATGACTCCTTGGTCGGCAAACATTTGCAGGATTTGATCTTGCAGTCCGATGCTGTAGACTTGGAGCGAAATGTTGAACAGCTCTATCGGCAAAATGGACAGGATTTTCTTTTTTCCTCTGCACCGATCAATGTGGATCAGAAACGGATCGGTTGGATCGTGTTTTTGCGCAATGCGACAGAATCGTTATTCGTCATGGATCAGTTAGCCAATACTACTGCTTACGCCAGTGCGCTGCAGTCTCAGTCCCATGAATTTATGAATAAACTGCATGTGATCTATGGGCTCGCTGATTTAAAAGCCTATGATGAATTGAAAATTTATCTGGATGATATTTTGACTCCAGAAAAAGAGTTCTCTCATCGCTTGTCTTTTTTAGTTCAGAATCCGCAAGTTGCTGGATTTTTGATTGGCGAACGTCAAAAGTTCTTTGAGCGTAAAATCCACTTGATGATCGAGATTTCACCAGAAATTCCCGCCAATTCGCAAGAAGTTGAAACAAAATCGTTGATCGATCTTTACCGGTATATTCATCATGTTTTGTTGCAACTAATCACCATAGAAGATTTGCGGATCGAGATCCATCATGAAACAGGCCTGCTGACAACGACCTATACCATTCAGCTGACCACAACGGATCAGCAGCAATTGCAGGATAGTTTTCACAGCAACTATTTCCAACAAATGTTAAAAGATTACCAGGCAGAGTTTTTGATAGAAGAACAACCTAACTTTGTCGTTCTCCAATTACAAACGCATTATCATGGGGTGATAAAATGAAACCATTACATGGATTAATTGTCGAAGATGACCCAATGGTGGAATTTATCCATCGGAATTATTTAGAAAAAATCGGCAGATTTCAAGAAATCTATTCGGCAGATGCTGTGACAGATGCTGAATACTTACTACAAAACAAACAAGTTGATTTAGTGCTGCTAGATGTCCATTTGAAAAATGGCAACGGCTTAGACTTGCTCAAAGAGATCCGGAACTCTCAGCAAGCCATCGAAGTGATCTTGATCACAGCAGCCAATGAGACACAAACTATTCAGCATGGACTACATTTAGGTGTTCTGGACTATCTCGTCAAGCCATTTACCTATGAACGTTTCCGGCAAAGCATCGAACTATTTCTAAAACGGCAAGAAGCTTTGGAACAAGACAGTCTTGCCCAAGAAACCATTGATCAAATAATGGTTACAAAGAAGAGTCCCGAGCCATCCCTTACAGAACTGGATAAAGGACTCTCTCCTGATACCATGGATCGCATCAAAGCGGCTATCCAAACATTTCCAGACACTTTTACGATCCCAGATTTGGTAGAGATCAGCGGATTTTCTCATGTCTCAGTCCGTAAATACATGCTTTACTTAGAAAAAAATAACTATGTTACCAGTCAGATTATCTATACCAAAATCGGACGCCCTTATAAAGTTTACCAACGATCCTAACAATTAGTGAACTCTTTCTAGGAACGTCAACGAGTGATTGCTGATTTGCTGATTATTGAATAAACGATTTTTTGGTAAGTCAGCTTTTTAGATTTTAAATTGTGAATTGATCGTTGTACTTTGTATACCTTACCTATTTGCAAACGCTTCCTAAATATGCTATAGTATAGGTGTAAGGAAGGTAGCAACTCTGTTGGTGGTCTTGTAAATATCGCAAACTCAATCTACTAAAAGTTGTTGAACGTACAAGTTTCACCTAGTATCAAGCGTGTAAAGTAACAGAAAAGCGTAACACAAAATCGAGAATCTTTTCGAAAAAAGGATACGTCTATTACGTTGTATCAGAACACACGAAACATGTGTAAGTTTGTAAAAGAAAACAAATTTTGAGAAACAATTGCTTTGCATGAACCAACCATCAGCGACCACCACTTATACCTTCCCTTAGTTATAAGCTGGACGACAAAAAAGCAGTTCAAAAAGTTGAGAAGTATCCCAACTTAACGAGCCGCTCTTGTCGTTCAGTTTTTTATTTTAAGAACATGGCATCGCCAAAACTAAAGAAGCGATAACGTTCATCGATGGCATGCTGATAAGCTTCTAATGTTAGATCGCGTCCGGCAAAGGCACTGACCAACATTACCAATGTCGATTTCGGTAAATGGAAATTCGTTGAGAAGGCTTGGACAACTTTGAACTGATAGCCGGGGGTAATGAAAATACTCGTCCAGCCGCTGTCGGCTTTGATCTCGCCATCAAATTTGGTACCAATCGTCTCTAATGTACGGATCGAAGTCGTTCCGACCGCAACGATTTTCCCACCATTTGCCCGCACATCGTTTAATTGAGCCGCCGCTTCTTCCGTCAATCGATAAAATTCACTGTGCATTTCGTGATCCGCAATATTATCGACGCTAACTGGGCGGAAAGTTCCTAGACCCACGTGCAAGGTCAAATAAACTAATTTGACCCCTTTATCAGCGATTTTCTCCAATAATTCTGGCGTAAAGTGCAAACCGGCCGTTGGTGCCGCTGCAGATCCATTCTCTTTAGCATAAACGGTTTGGTAACGATCTGGATCTTCCAATCGTTCCTTGATGTATGGCGGCAATGGCATTTCACCCAAAGATTCTAAAATCTCTAAGAAAATCCCATCATAGCTGAATCGAATAATTCGGCCACCATGTTCGAGTTCTTTTTCAACGACCGCTTCTAAGCGACCGTCGCCAAAGGTGATCTTCGTACCGACTTTTGCTCGCTTGGCAGGTTTGATTAATGTTTCCCAACTATCCCCTTCGATATTGTTTAACAATAAAATCTCTAGATGAGCGCCGGTCTCGATTTTCTCGCCATAGATACGAGCGGGCAAAACGCGAGTATCATTCATCACAAGGGCATCGCCAGGAGCTAATTCATCAATAATGTCATAAAAATGTTTGTCTTCCATTGCACCGCTTTCTCGGTCCACGACCAATA
The DNA here is from genome assembly GCF_005843965.1 of Enterococcus sp. M190262. Lineage (NCBI taxonomy): Bacteria > Bacillati > Bacillota > Bacilli > Lactobacillales > Enterococcaceae > Enterococcus > Enterococcus sp. M190262. The sequence goes on from NZ_CP040461.1 coordinate 488,573, forward strand.
GGCGGGAACTGGAGCGATCGCTAAGCGGCGTTTGAGCGATCAATTCTTCCGGTAACTCAAAGTCAAAATCTTCTGTTGTAAGCATGTCGTCACTCTCTTTCTTTCATATGCCCGTCTATTCTATCATGTTTAGAGATTACTCGCCAATTAGGAAACTAGGGCATAGCTTTAAGCTAGAGAGGGAGACTAGAACCTTTTCACGGTGCTCCTAATCTATTAGAGAATTTTAACCGATAACACGGAATCTTCTGCCTTTTTTATCTGCTTTATCGTTTTGTGAATAAAACAAAATTTTTTCACGTGGGATTTTTTCTTGCTGAGCACATTTTTTCAATGTGTCATAAACATAACTGCTGTTGTTTTTATAAAAAACCATGACTTTTTTCGAGTCAATTTCTTTGCGATAGTCTTCATATTTCTTTCTTAATCGTTCAACTTCTGTAACAATCTCTGAATCTTTGTTCCAATCGGGAATTGCAGTAAGCAAGCAAATTCGTTTCCAGTATTCTTTTTCCATTATTCAAACTAACCACGAAAGACATTTAGGTTGAACTGCTAACCTATGCTTTACGAATCACTTCGTCTCTATCGATTCACTTCTATCGAAAATTCATAAAGCCATCCTTTCATTCCTTTCTTAATCGCTCCAAGGAGAACTATATTCAAAAAATGCTACTTGTTCCATTACTTGTCCTATTCAACACTGGGATAATTAAGAATAATACGATAATTATCAATAACCGCTTTGATGTTTTGGCCGTCAGCAAAAGATACTTCAAATAGTGGACTATCTTTTTTTACTGAGGAAATTTCAATGTTTAGATACTTAAAATATGCCGCTAAAATTTTCTCAGGATCTATATCTTGAAATGATTGCTCTGGGTAATATTTAAATTGGACGATTTTATTAGTCGATTCCTCAATCAGGGCTTCCCCATAACCTTCGATCGAAGAATAATTGATTTGCCAATAAACAGTTTCCGAATCAATCTTTAGATTCTGGGATAACGTAACCAAGTATTCTGAAGAGATTCCCATTTCTTTTAGCAGCTTCTCTATTTCCACCGCATATGTATTGACATACTGGCTTCCTTCTCCCGTATTACTATATTGCGTTACTTTCCCGGCGTTCGTGAGCACTTCTTCTAATGTACTTTTATTTGAAGGCAGCTCCAAGGATTCTTCAAATACCACTGGCTTTGACAATGAATCTGTAAACAGCATATTTGGTAAAAATAGTAGAAATACGTTGAAACCGACCCATAGGAGGATCAGACTTATCTTTATTCTTTTCCTCATCTTCAGTCCTCATCTAAAGGAAAGTCGATCGTAATAGACGTTCCTTCACCTTTCTCACTAGTGATCGTCACTTGCCCTTCATGAAGTGAGATAATATTCTTCACTAATGAAAGCCCTAAGCCTAAATGTCCAGAATTTCTAGTGACATCCCCCGTAAAAAATTCATCAGTGACTTGATCAATAATCTCTTCGGGAATTCCCTGACCAGTATCTTTTAGTATAAAATAATATCGTCCTTCATTACTGTAGCCAGTGATGCACATCTCTTTCCTATCCTTCATCGCATCTAATGCGTTAGAAAATATATTTGCAATGACTAATTTAAATAGGTTAAAGTCCATTCGTATGGTGGCCTTTTGAAGAGTCATCTGCAAAAGGATCCGCTCATCTAATCCAGAGACAAATTGAGTAATATAAGAGTCAATCTGGTCTGTCGATATTGCTTCGAGATTCATTTCATTTTTCTTCGAGTACAATAAACGCAAAACATCTTCTGATAGGCTTTTCAAGCGGAAACTTTCTTCTAAAATATAATCGACAAATTCCGAAGAAGGTTCCTTTAGATCCTCCCACTGCAACATTTGCGCATAGCCGATGATCGACGTTAGCGGGGTAGAAATTTCATGGGATAAACTTGAGACAAATAATTCTTGCTTTTCTTTTTCCTGACTGATTTGTTCTATGTCTTGATTTAATTTATTGGCCATGTCGTTTAGGCTGTTGGCAAGCTTTTCAACTTCATCTCCACGTTTTTCAACAACGAAAGGCTTTGTTGTTTGCCCTTTTGCAATCTCTGTTGCGCGATCAATCAATTTTTGAATCGGTTTAGTGATGAGGGTTGATAAAAACCACGACATTGGAATCAAAACGATCTGCAGAAGAAATAAAATCATTCGAAAATAATGACTTGCTTTCTTCAGAATACTTTGATAAGTGATTAGATTCTGCTTAGACACCAAATAATAGTCTGTCGTTCCAATTGTCGAGCTTGTAAATAAAAACTTCTCTTGTTTGATTGTGATGATTGGGCTAATGTTGATTGTGTTCTTCTTAATTGAATCGTAATCAACAACCTCTGTTATGCTTGGAAAGTCAGTTGTACTGGCATACACACTCTTTCCTTCTTTATCCAAAATTTCAAAATCATTCTTTACCGTGCTCTTGACTATATCACTTAGATTCCGTAACTGCTCTTTCGTAGGTTCTTGATCTTCAATTTTGGCTGCAAATAGTATCGCAGCACTTTTTTGGGTAGCTAGTGCTTGATCATATTCCTGATTGATTGCATGTTGAGCGATGATCCGCAAACTGATGGTGCTGATCCCTAAATACAAAAGTAAAAAAAAGAATAGCAGCCAATAGAATGCTTTTGTCGCATATTTCATCTTATTCCTCCAATAAGTACCCTACACCATAAATCGTTCGCAGCTCGTTTTCCAAATGCAGTTTCTTTCTGATCCGCTGAATGTGTAAATCAAGAGTTCTGCTATCTGGCTCACTTGGCGATTCCCAAATTCGTTGATAAATCGTTTCTCGCTCTAAAATAATCCCGCGATTTTGAACGAGATAAATGAACAATTGATATTCTTTAGGCGTCAATGCAATCAACTCATTGTTAAAAAATACACTTCTCTTCTCGTCTTCAATACGGATGTTGTGCCAATTTATCTCAGAAGCAGAACTCTTTTTCCTTCTGCGAAGTACTGTTTCAACTCGAGCAAATAATTCTTCTAGTTCAAAAGGTTTCGTAATGTAATCTTCTGCACCTAACTTTAATCCTCGCACTTTATCATGCAAGGTATTCTTGGCAGTTAAAAAGATAACTGGGATATCATATTCGACAAAATAGTCTATTAATTCATCCCCACTTATTTCTGGTAACATGATATCTAAAAGAATCAGATCCACCTCATGATTTTCAATGTAATCTGCGGCACTTTTGCCATCAAAAATCGGGATCGTTCGATAGCCTTTTTTTGCGAGGCTTTTTACTAGCAGGTTATTTATGGCTTGATTGTCTTCTACTATGAGTACATCCATTTGATTTCACACTTTCTTCCCAATTTTTGTAAAGAAGCTGTTTTATAAGCTGATAGCCGATCATGATACCGCACAAAAAAAGATAGAGCAAAAGTAAAAGTACGATCGATCGATTGTCAATATCTTCAAAATCAGCGAAAATTTTTTGAAGCGCTTGATTGTGACGCACAAAAATATCTGTACTATTAAGACGGGTAAATCGCCCAATATAAATCCCAATAGAATCCATAAATAAAAGACACGCAATCAAAAGCGCTGGGTAGACCCCAATGGTTAATTTCTCTACTAATATTCTTGCAATCTTGTCAATGCTCCAGCAGCCCAAAATTGTTGAAGGCATCACTGCCAACAAAATCAGAAAAAGTTTGATCCAATTCATTAAATCCTTACTTATCAACAATGTTACTTCATCATAAGGTGTCAATAAAGAAAGATGAAAGAGATCTGTCATGAGATAAAAATTATTTGGTAAAAAAACAAGCCAGAGACACACAACTACCACTATAATGTACTTTTTTTTACAATACATTGCAAGAAAGGTTAATTCTATTGGAATATATGCCAAAATAGTATTAGTAAAGAAAAGAAAATAGACACTTGATTGATAAAATGAAAGATATAAGATTCCCAGTAAAATCAAATAATATAACCGAATCCCATTCATTGTTTTATTTAGTAAATACATGGTTCCTCCTGTCTTAACGCGCGCTCCTAGCCATTGTCCCACTATTTAGAAAGAACAGACTTCATTAATTGGGCATAAACACTGCGTCCTTCCCCATTCAAATGAGTTTCATCATCATAAAAGTATTCTGGGTGGTCTTTGCTGTGGCTAAACCAGTCGATGATATTGACATTCTTATAGCGACTAGGAAGCTCTGCTAATTTTTGATTCACAGATTCTTGCCAGCCTTCCGGACATTTGATAGTTATCCAGTAAATCTGTTTATCCTTTAATTGAGTAAGGATTTCATCGATTGACTCATCCGAAATAATACCATTTGTACCCAGTCCGATTACTACCGTCGAATAATCAGCTAAATTGGGATACCCTTGAAGAATCGTTGCCAAACTAGATATTTGCCGTGATTCTTTCGCATCAACGGTTGCTTGCCCACTAAACGTATCTTCCAATTCTTGATATGCTCCAAGCATCACAGAATCCCCTAGAAATAAGATATTTCCTTTTTGATTGGGTTGATTCTCTATCTTTTTCAGATTACTGCTTAACTCTTGTTTCAATTCGTTTTGATCCGCAGTCAGACGGTTAGTCGGTGCAAAAATGATCATTCCGATTGCAACAGCAACAAGACCTGCTCCAAGGTAACGTCCTGCTTTTCTTTTTAAATGCATGAAAGAATGAAAGCCAGCAATCATCAGAACCGTCATGATCAGAACCACTACCAATTCAATTAGAGGATTCATCTTAGGTGCTATATTCACTAGGAGAATAAACACCGAATAGTGAACCAAATATAATTCATAACTAATTTTGCCTATATATTGAAGACGGAATTTGGCGATTTTGGTTCTTTTTTCCACTTCTTTGTCATTTATCAAAACGAGTAATAGCATTGTTAATACACTGACAAGCAATGAGCTACCTGTAAACGAAGGCAGCGGAATAAAGACAGCCAGAGTCAAACAACTCATGATGAGCCAAAACTTCGTTACTTTTTTTGAAGAAATGACATCATTAATGTTCTTTCTATTGAAAAAACCAAACATGCCAACTATAAACGGATAAAGTCGAGCAAAGGTATTGTAATAAGCGATAGAAAACGGCGATAACAGACTGGTGAGAATCGAAATAATGGTAAGAAGATACATAAGCTGATAGCCTCTTTTTCTAGACAAACGCATGACTGTTAGAAAGAAGAGTGGAAAAACTAGATAAAATTGTAATTCCACCGCCAAAGACCAGTAATGTTTAAATAGGGACGAATTTGCGAAGCGATCAAAATAAGAGACTTTTTCGTGGATCTGCCACCAGTTGTTATATCCAAAGAGTAAACTTGGAAGTTCACTTTTGATGTTTCCTAGCATTCGGATTTGAATACTCCCAGCTATCAGAATAAAGATAAGTAAGGAGAATAAAAGAAACGGATAAATCCGTTTGATCCGTTTCTTATAAAAGCCAATCCAGGAGAACTGATTTTTTTGATACGCATAGGAAGCATTCTTTGCCATCAAGTAACCCGAAATAACAAAGAAAATCGTTACGCCTTGATTTCCTCCTTGAAAAGAATATTGAGGCAAATGATAGAGAATAACACCAATAACCGCAAATGCCCTAAGAAAATCGATGCCTGCTGAATAGTGTTTATCCATGTTTAACCTCCGGCTGGCCGATGATCATTTTCTCCGTAATAAGTCTCATTGCTGGAAGGATTATTCAAAAGAGTATCTAAAGACACAAATTGATAATCTTCTTTTTTTAAATCACGAATAATCTCAGGGACTGCAGCAATGGTTTCCGGATGAATGTCATGCAACAAAATAATCGAACCATCATAGACAGAACTCGTTACTTTATCAATGATCATTTGGGCATCTTTAGATTTCCAATCTTCTGAATCAACAGACCATTGGATGATGGGACGATTGATCAATTCTGCAGCTTTTGCATTGACAGAACCATATGGCGGGCGAAAATAGGCTGGTTTTTTGCCTGTGAGTTTCTTGATAGATTGATCGGTCTTCGTGATCTCATTAGTCATTCCAGATTCGTCCAATGTGCTGAGGTCTTGATGATCATAGGTATGGCTACCGATAGTTTGGCCATCCTTTGCGATGGCTTTCACCACCTCGGGATACATCTCTACGTTCTGTCCTACTAAAAAGAAAGTAGCTGGCACTTTTTCTTTTTTCAATAGTTCCAATAATTTAGGTGTATTGCTGGGATCTGGCCCATCGTCAAATGTCAAAGCGACCTTTTTTTTATTTGAAGGAATCTCTTCTGTCTCTGTAGTGCTTTCTAGTATATTTTCCAAACTAGTCTCTGTAGTAGCCTTATTGTTACTTGTCACTGTTCTTGAAGAACTACTGTTGCTTGTTAACTCGGAGGACTGGGACAGATTGTTCTCTGTTTTTCCTCTAGCAAATTCCTCACTGATTCGTGCACAGCCGCAAAGTACTAACAAAAAGATAAAGCCAGTTATGAGTAAACGGATCATTTTCATTGCTTTTCCTCCTTATTTGTTGTCAATACATCATGAACTCTTGCTATCTCTTCTGTCGAAGCTGTTTGATAAGAGATTCCATTCTGAATCAATTCCTCTCCGATCACTTGGTCATGAATAATTGTTGGCTCTTTCATCAGTTCCTTCGCATGAAGAACAAGATTGGTAATGGGTAGATTGGTTTTGATGTTATCTGTCAAGATATCGATAAATGCATTCCATTTTGTGACTTGGTTCAATTGCGCCATATTTTCCAAAACACCTTTCAGTAACAACTGTTGCCGCATTTGTCTGCCATAGTCCCCTCGTGGATCCTCATACCTCATTCTCGCCCAAGAAAGTGCTTCTTCTGGAGATAACGTTAGTTTACCTTTAGGAAAATCGAATCCATCAGAACTAAACTCAAATTCATTTTCTACTTGAACAGCTCCTACTTCTTTGAGAATCTTTTGAAAACCTCCCATATCAATAGAAACAAAATAAGGAATTTGAATATCCAACATTTTTTCTACTGTTTTAACGGAACAGCTTGCACCTCCATAAGCATACGCCGCATTTAATTTATCCTGCATTCCTTGGTCTGCGATATCAACTAAAAGATCGCGTTCAACTCCCATTAATGTGTATTCTTTCTTTTTTAAATTGATATGAGCGACTATCATACTGTCACTTCGACCAGAATCCGTTCGCCCAAATTCTCCAGTATCAACGCCAAGTAGCAAAACATTAAAAGGTTCTTGTTTCAATTGGTCGTAATCTAAGTCATACTGCTCATCTGAAGGATTCAATTTTTCGTACACTTTTGTATTTATTTTATTTGCAGAATAGACTGCCCAGCCAGTAATACCACCAACAAGGACTACTGAAACAAAAAGCAAAATAAGAATTATTTTCCGCATCGGAACACCTCCTGCTACTAAATTAAAGGAAAAATGTATCTGAAATGTATCGATTTAGTATTTGGTGACTCGATACATGCTCGCTTGTAGCAGCAATGTTCGCTTTTCATTTAATATTAAAATGTTGTATATCACTTTTAGTGAAGAAGAAAGTCTACTCATCCCCATTTAAAAATAACAATCAAAATGAAGAATAATGCATATATTCCCTATTGGATTTTCATTTCGATTGGATTTGTTTCAAACATTTCGCTTATAATATGCAAATATGAATAAAAAAGGCAGAATATTTGAATAACAGCAAACTTTTGGGCATACTAATTACAGACCCTAGGCGTAAATAAGCTGCGCCTAAATAAAACTAGAGGTGAAATCATGATTGAATTTCAGCATGTATCCAAAATCTATAAAGGCGGCAAAGTGGCTGTCGAAGATGTCAATCTATCCTTTGAAAAGGGAGAATTTATTTGTTTCATTGGTACCAGTGGTAGTGGTAAAACTACTTGTATGCGAATGATCAACCGTATGACAGACCCCTCCAAAGGAAAAATTCTGATTGATGGCAAAAGTGTGACCGATATCAATCCAGTAGAATTACGACGCCAAATCGGTTACGTGATCCAAAGCATCGGCTTGATGCCTCATATGACGATTCGAGAAAATATTACATTAGTACAAAAACTTTTGAAGGTCAGTCAAGAAGAACGAAATAAGACAGCAGAGAAAATGATCGATCTGGTGGAACTTCCTCGTGAAATGCTGGATCGTTACCCTCACGAATTATCTGGTGGACAGCAACAGCGGATCGGTGTTGTTCGGGCTCTGGCAGCCGACCAAGATATCATTTTGATGGATGAACCTTTCGGTGCTTTGGACCCCATCACTCGCGATTCACTGCAAGATTTGATCAAAGATTTACAGGAACGTTTAGGTAAAACCGTCGTCTTCGTTACCCATGATATGGATGAAGCATTAAAGTTAGCTAGCCGCATCGTGATCATGAGCGAAGGACGCGTCATCCAATTCGATACACCGCAAAATATTCTGCGAAATCCTGCTACTACCTTTGTTGAAGAATTGATCGGTGAAGACCGCCTTCTGCAAGCAAAACCAGACACCACACCAGTTAAAGAAGTCATGCTCAAAACACCAATCGCCATCACTCCTGAAAAATCTTTACAAGAAGCGATTCGCCTGATGAGAGAAAAACGGGTAGATACATTATTAGTGACGGATAATAGCAATGTCTTAAAAGGGTATATCGATGTAGAATCGATCGACCGCAATCGAGGCAAAGTAACCAGTGTCGGGGATATTCTTAATAAAGATGTTTTCTATGTAAAAGAAACCGCCTTACTGCGAGATACGTTGCAACGAATCCTTAAACGCGGTTTGAAATATGTGCCAGTCGTGGATGCTGAGAATCATTTGGTAGGAATTTTGACGCGTGCTTCATTAGTCGACATTGTTTATGACGTTATTTGGGGCGAGGAATCCTCCCTTCTTGAAGCGATCGAATCCGCAAAACCAGAGGAGGTCTAGCCATGCAAAGCTTCTTTAATGAATATGGCGGCCAATTGGTCACGAAAAGCATTGAGCATTTATACATCTCCTTTGCCGCATTATTTCTAGGCATTGTCGTTGCAGTCCCTTTGGGCGTTCTATTGACACGCTTTCCCAAAGCCGCTTCTATCGTGATCGGTGTGACTAGTGCCTTGCAAACTGTTCCCTCATTGGCACTATTGGCATTGATGATCCCGATTTTAGGGGTCGGTAAAGTCCCAGCTATTGTTGCACTCTTTATCTATTCTTTGCTGCCTATTTTGCGAAACACCTATATTGGCATGAAGAAAGTCGATTGGAATTATCGAGATGTCGCTAAAGGAATGGGAATGACTAACTTCCAATCGATCATTAGTGTGGAACTGCCGTTAGCGATCCCAACGATCATGGCGGGTATCCGCTTGTCAGCAGTCTATGTCTTAGCCTGGGCAACCTTGGCTTCGTACATTGGTGCAGGGGGGCTTGGAGACTTGATCTTTAGTGGATTGAATAACTATCAACCGGCATTGATTTTTGCCGGCACAATCCCAGTGACGATTTTTGCACTTTTAGCAGACTGGTTACTCGGATTACTTGAGAATAAACTAACACCAGCTGCATTAAAGGGGGATGCCTAAATGAAAATCAAAGCGAAATTTGGTCTTTTGTTATCCATGATCATTATTTTACTCTCAGGCTGCTCCTTTCCAGGACTTGCTTCTACATCTAATGAAGACACCGTAGCTATCACAGGAGGAATCACTTCTGAAGCTCAGATTCTTGGCGCTATTGTAGCAGGAATGGTAGAACATTATACGGACAAAAATACCACTGTCATTAATAACTTAGCAACAACGACAATCAATCATCAAGCAATGATGAATGGCGATGCGTCTATCTCTGCCGCTCGTTATACCGGAACAGATTTGACAACAACACTTGGCTTAGAGCCAGAATCTGATCCAACTGCTGCCTTCAATACCGTAAAAAAAGAATTTGAGAAACGTTACCATCAGACCTGGTTTCCTTCCTACGGCTTTGATAACACATATGTTTTTCTAGTCAGAAAAGACACTGCAGAAAAATATAATCTGAAAAAAGTCAGTGATTTAAAAGGCGTTGCCGATCAGTTGGTTGCTGGTGTCGATACAGCTTGGATCACCCGTGAAGGTGACGGGTATGATGGCTTCCAAGAAGCATATGGCTTTTCTTTCAAAAACATTTTGCCTATGCAGATCGGTCTCGTTTACGATGCTGTTGACAACGGAAAAATGGATATCGTACTCGGGTATTCAACGGATGGACGGATCGCTAGTTATGACCTCGTAATGTTGGAAGATGATTTGAATTTCTTCCCACCTTATGATGCAGCTCCAGTAGTCGATGACAAATTAATCAAAGACACACCAGAAGTAGCGGACGCCTTGAACAAACTTGCTGATACAATCTCCACTGAAAAAATGCAGCAACTAAATTATCAAGTTGATAATGACCTGTTGGAACCGACAGTGGTCGCAGAACGTTTCTTACAAGAAAATAATTATTTTGAAGGAGAGTGACGAAATGAATGACATGAATCTATTTCAACAATTTATTGCCTATTTTCAGGAAAATGGCGGTTATGTCTTTGCACAGTTTGTTCGTCACTTCCTGATCTCTATCTATGGCGTTTTATTCGCTGCAATCGTTGGTATTCCACTAGGAATCTGGATTTCTAAAAAGATGCGTATGGCCGATTGGGTGATCCGCATCGCCAATATCATCCAAACGATCCCTTCGCTAGCAATGATCTCGATTTTGATGATTGGGATGGGATTAGGTGTCAATGTCGTTATTCTGACGATTTTTCTCTACTCGCTCTTACCGATCATCAAAAACACCTATACCGGCATGCGCCAGGTAGACCGTAATACACTAGATGTTGGTAAAGGAATGGGCATGACAAGTTGGCAACGACTGTATATGATCGAATTGCCTTTATCCGTCTCCGTGATCATGGCAGGTATTCGTAATGCATTAGTCGTTGCAATTGGAATCACTGCCATTGGCGCCTTCGTAGGTGCTGGTGGCCTAGGTGATATCATCATCCGTGGGACAAATGCAACCAATGGCGCTTCAATCATTCTTGCCGGAGCTTTACCCACTGCATTGATGGCAATCATCACCGACTTAGGCTTAGGCTTTATTGAACGTCGGTTAGATCCAGCAAGCCGTTCGTCGAAATAAAGGCCATTTCTTAGCGCTTTTATAAATATAGAAAAACAAGCATCCTTCTTGTATGTAAGGATGCTTGTTTTCTATATTTTTTAACTAATTCACTCAAAGCAGGTGAATGTGCTTCTCGATTTTCCCGGAGATGATCGGGAATCACGCATCATATCCTAGAGATGGTTGTTTCAAGGCTCGATCCATATAAATGGATTGGCGCCCATCGTTTTGCTTGAGGGGCGACTGGTATGCCATCATTCCATACTTGATACTGATATGGGGTTGTTTTTTCTCGAACACTGCTCTGATCGCTACTCCAAAGATCATTCTTAAGTTTGGTCGCTTTTAAGTTGTACGCTTCGTCTTCCCCCTGCTTTCTTTTGGGACTTTTTTTCCGATGAACCCCATGCCGTTCGGGTCCATTCCTGATAAACACAAGACCCGTTCTTCAGAATCTGTCTCATAATAAGCTGTAAACTCATGCCCCTGCCAAAAATAGCTCTTCTCCATTTGCTGAATGTCTGTAAGCATGACAAATTCTGAAGAAATGAGACTGGACTCTACTGTAAACTGAATAATCTCCCACGTTCCTATGAGGTCCTCTTTCATAGGGATTTCAGGAATTGATTTCGCATAACTAATTGCTGATATGACCGGCCAACCACTATCTAACCAGTAAATTTTTCTGACATCTAAAAAGAAATCATCACTAAAAGGTTGTCTCCGTGCGTGATGAATAATAAATAATTCATTATCTGAACGTTTGAATATAGAATTGTGGCCAGGTGCATAGACTGCAGACTGTTCTTCGAATTGATAACTCCCTAGTAATTTAACACCAATTTTCTCCGGTACTGCCTCTTGTTCCGACAGAGACAGGCCGTTCCAATCCGTATAGGGACCGGTAATCTCTTTCGCTCTTGCAACCCGGATATTATAGGTTTCATTCAAAGAATCAAAAGAGACAAATAAGTAATACATATCCGTTTCTGGATGATAATAAACAAAAGGACCCTCAATCGCAGTATCAACAGAAGCAGGTCGTTGCGCTATTTTTTTTCCGTATCCCTTCTCGGCTAACTTTCCAGTGCTTTGATCTATAGGTGCAATATAAATCCCGCCAAAAAATGATCCGTAGATCAGCCAATGGTGTCCCATACGATCTAGAGCAAGATTTGCATCAATGGCATTATGATCGGCGATGTCTCGATGCGTTTTCACAACTTCTCCTTGATCTACCCAAGGTCCCAAAGGATGCGGTGCTGTTCCAAGACCAATAAATGAAGTGGTACTGCCAAATGTAGAAGCGGAATAGTACATTCGATATTCCCCTTGGTACTCTATCACTTCAGGTGCCCACAACCCTTCTGCTTGACTCCATTCTCTTGCAGATTGTGGCAATTGAGGAAAGGCCTGCTTTTCAAACTGCCAGTGTATGAGATCCAATGATGTCCGGATCGGTATTCCTGCCGTTTTAGGTTGTTGCGTATCTGTTGAAAATAAGTAATAAACGCTGTCTCGTTCAATTATCGTTGGATCATGAACACCATTTTTCCAGTTCATAGATTCTTCCTCTCAGTAATCGATTCACTTTAGTTTGACTTCAGTGAACGAAAGCAGAATCGATTCTTTTCTATATTTATTTAGATCTTTCTTACTTATTACGCCACTTTCATTAAAAACAATCTATCTGCTCTTGATCTTTGCTACCTCCAAGATTACCCCAGGCTACAGTTTCTATAACTGCTTATGGCGTAACAAACAGGACAGTCATTGAATGCTCTGCCCTGTTTGTGCCCACATTCCTGCAGGACAGTATTTTTTTGATAGGTTTGCCCGAAATTTATAAAAGCAGCCACACTTAGTACAGGTGTGATTGGACCGAAATGGGCAGGCTTCACAAATTTTTATACGGGACTGAACGACTTCAAGTGCAGCAAGGTCGTTCTCAATGGCTAGCTGTTCTTCAATCAACGCTTCTACATCTACCGTTGCTGCTGTTTCCTTGACATCGCAACCTTTACACGTCATTGAATTACACCGCCAAAGATATTGTCAATACACTCATAGCGGGTATATTGATCGTTAATTGGCTATTATTTGTTGTGTAGTCTTCAAATGATTGGATCACTACGTCTTCCGGATGATCAAAATCATTGTGTGCATTCATTTTATCCCCCACAATATAGCGAGCTTCTTTGATTCCTTGAATGGCAGTTTCAAAGTCAAAACTAATTGCTTCCGAGCCAGATACTGCGAAATTGCAGATCGACAGGTGGAGGGTATCTGCTTGTTTCGAGACCGTGTAGGTGATCGTTTCACTTGCTGCTCCATGACTCTCGATGCGTTCGGCATCTTGATGGACTTTGTACAAATCAAACACATGATAGCTTGGTGTTTTGACCATCTTTTCGCCATCAGTCAAAATCATTGCCTGCAAAACATTCACTGTCTGGGCAATGTTTGCCATGTGCACTCGTTCTGCATGCTTATGAAAAATGTTTAAGGTGATAGCAGCTACCATTGCATCACGAATCGTGTTTTGCTGATATAAGAATCCTGGATTCGTTCCGGGTTCAGCAGAAAACCAAGTTCCCCACTCATCAACAATGATGCCCACCCGTTTTTCAGGATCATATTGATCCATGATCGCACTGTGACGCGTAATCAATTCATCCATATGCGCAGCTTTTTGACAGGTGATGATCCATTCTGCTTCATCGAATGCTAACGCACTACCTTTTTTCTCCCACCCTTGGGGATGGACATAATAATGTAAGCTCAATCCATCCATCAGCCAATGGGCATTCTTCATCAACGTTTCTGTCCAGTGGTAGTCATCAACATTTGCTCCGCCAGCCACTTTGTATATTTTTTGATCACCGTATTGACGAACGTAAGTCTGATACCGACGATAAAGATCAGCATAATATTCTGGACGCATATTTCCACCGCAGCCCCAATTTTCATTTCCTACACCGAAAAATTTCATGCTCCAAGCTTCTTCATGACCATTTTCTCGACGCCAATCTGCCATTGGAGAAATTCCGTTCATGGTAATGTACTCGACCCATTCAGACATTTCTTGGACTGTCCCACTGCCGACATTTCCATTGACATATGCTTCACATTCCAGTTGTTTGACCAATTCAAAGAATTCATGTGTCCCAAAATGATTATTTTCAGTCACACCCCCCCAGTGAGTATTGACGATCGTTTTTCGATTTTCTTTTGGTCCAATACCGTCTTTCCAATGGTATTCATCGGCAAAACAGCCACCTGGCCAGCGTAAAACTGGAATCTTGATATTCTTCAAAGCTTCCACAACATCCGTACGCATCCCATTCTTGTTTGGAATAGGAGAATCTTCTCCTACGTATAATCCTTCATAGATACAACGGCCGAGATGTTCTGAAAAGTGTCCGTAAATATATTTGCTAATCGTTGTTCCTGATTTTGTATTTAGAATTTTGATTGTCATCTAACTCACCATCTCTTCAGATTTTGTTATCGCTACTGGCTCTCCAAATATAGGAAAGCCATCTTTATCCCAAGTGAAGCTCTGTGCCATCGCATGTCGATTAGGATTTGCCAAAGGATCTCCAGACTGATTTTTTTCTGGTCGTGCATGATAGACTAAAATATCTTCACCCTCTAAGCCTGTAGTAAAAGAATTGTGCCCAGGACCATATTGACTATTTTTCTCAGATGATTTGAAAACAGGCTCTGCTTTTTTATGCCAAGAAAAACCATTTAATAAATCACTATCTTCATCTGCCCAAAGCAAACCCATCGCATAGTTTTCATCGGTAGCACTTCCTGAATAAGTAATGAATATCTTCCCATTTCTAGTAATCACTGCTGGACCTTCATTAACCATAAAACCAATCTTTTCCCATTCAAATTCTGGAACAGAGAGTAATAACTGTTTCCCAGTTAGAGTCCAAGGTGTTTTCATTTCTGACAAATAAAGATTTGAGTTCCCTGGGATTCGCGGATCTTGTTGTGCCCAAACATAATAAAGTCTTTCGCGATGCGAAAATACCGTGCCATCCAAACTAAAACTTTCAAACTGGGTCTTAATCTGCCCTTTTTCAGTCCAGCTTCCTTCAAATGGATCATCATGTTCATTTTCAATAACAAACATTCGATGGTGATGGACTTCATTGCGAATCGTACCATGATCACTAGCAGCAAAGTAGATATACCATTTCCCCTGAATGAAATGAATTTCTGGTGCCCAGATGAGTTGGCTCATGGGACCATCTTTATGTGCCCGCCAAACATTTTTTGTTTCACCTTTCTCTAAGTCATTCAATGATTTTGCTCGCCTAATTTCAATCGACTGATAACCTGGTACTGAACCAGTAAAATAATAATACCCATCACTATGATGGTAGACCCAAGGGTCGGCTCGTTCATACACAATTGGATTTATCAAATCATTCGTTGTTTTTTTCAGCATATCTTATCCCTCATTCTCTACAATAAATAGCGGAACACCTTCTTCAGAAATTCCTGTAAATGTCATCACTTGTTTTCCTTGGTTTTCATCCCAAGAAAAAATAAATTTCCCTTTGTATTCAATATCGTCAAGGATGAGTAGTGAATCCTTTGAAATATTATCCTCTGCTAACTTCCATAATCCAGAAACAGCCCCGGAAACTTTTTTATCCTTACTTAAATTGATTTTTAGTGGTGCTTTGGCATCATCAGTAATCAACTTATCAAAATGGATCAATCTGTATTCTCCGCTAATTTGATCATCCGAGTAATCAGCTATTTTTTCGTTACTGTACCTTAAAGGAGAGACAACAGGCCATCCATCTTCAGTAAAATACATTTGGTGTACTCTTACCGAATGATTTTCTCCACTATTTGGAAAACGCGTATGAAAAATCAAAAAATATTCTCCTGTTTTTTCATCATAATAGGATGAATTATGCCCAGGTGAGATATAACCGGCATTTGTTAATCCGTCATCTTCTTCATATAAAAAATTTCCGATGAGCTTGGTTCCAAAACTCTGAATGCTTGTGTCATCAAATTGTGTGCCATATTTTCCTTTCACCTCACTCATCGCATTTCCTTGAATATCTTCATAGGGTCCATCTGGCTGCTTTGAACGAGCAACTCGAATGTTGTAGCCCCCATTTGCATCAAGTCCACCAAAAGAGGTGAAAAGATAGTAATAGCCAGTTTCAGAATTATATTGAATATAGGGTGCCTCAATGCGGCTATGATTTCCTCCCAAAAGGTGTTTTCCATAAGTATTTTGTTCTTTAGGCAACCCTGTCTCGTCATCCATTTCTGAAATGAAAATACCGCCAGAATAAGAACCGTAAACCATCCATAGTTTCTCTTCATTGTCATAAAAGACGTGAGGATCAATCACATTGGGGTGAACTGCGGCATTGTATTCTTTCCCAAATTGAGGTGAAGTTCCTGAATACAAAAATGACTTTACTTTTTGATAGGGTCCTTCGATAGAATCAGATATAGCAACGCCTAAAACTGAAAGCGGGGAAGATCCTTGACAAAAGCAATAATACAAGTAATATTTACCATTTTTAAATTGCTGAATGTCACTTGCCCACAATGTATCTGTTTGAGCATAGTCAAACTCATCAGCAAGTTCTTCACGAATATTATTGAAAAGCGAACTATCAGCTACCGAATTTGAGAGTTGTTTCCATTGAATCAAATCATCTGATTTTGCGAATTGCATATGAGAACCAATAATATAATATGTGTCTTTATCTCTAATGATCGATGGGTCATGCACACTAACATCTGCATATTCTGGTCGTTCAATCACTTGCTCCGCTTCTTTCACCTGACAACCAGCAAGCAGTAGCATCACTCCAGCAAGGAAAAATCTTTTCATATAGATCTTAACAACCCTTTCTTTTGATAACCTGAGACCAGACATTTGCTAGCTACATAAAAGAACAATGGACTAGCCACAAAAAAGAACCAGTGATAAGCCAAGCTCAAAACTGCAAAAGAGAGGATCATAACTACGCACATTAGTGAACGACCGGGCAAAACTATTGGACTTACTAGCGAGAAAGCTATTTTTTTCAACCAACTGTCTCCACTCATCTCTGTCGCTAAAATCAAATTCAAAAGAACCAATAAGAGATAACTCATCATGATCAAGATTGGCCATTGGAAATAAGCTCTCATGATACTACTTTGCTGAATGAATACTAATTCAACATAAAAAAGTGAAAAAAGGATTGGAAAAACAATCACTCGCCATTGGAAAATTTTGATGGAGCGGATATATTCTTGCCAATATTTTTGAAAAATTTCACTGTAAGAGTAATAACCAGTGAACAGGTCCTGCTTATTTAAAAGCTTAAGTACCGCTCTTGTACTTGGGACTAAGCCAGCAAAGAAAAATCCGGCAATAATGCCAAGGAGCCATAATATATTCAATTCAATAAAAAGGATGACCACATTGATCCAATGCATTGCCTTAATAAACATTTTTTCACCCTTTCATACCAGAAAGCGCTACGGATTCAATAATTTGCTTCTGGAAAATAATAAATACGACTAATACTGGCAACAATGAAACAACGGAAGCTGCCATGATCAATGGATAATCTGTTTGAATCGCATAAGCTGCATTTAAATTAGCAATGACTACTTGTAACGTCTGTTTTTCTGGACTATTTAGATAAATCAATGGCGCTAAATAGTCATTCCAAGCTCCCATAAACCAGAGAATGAATTGTGCAGCAATTGCTGGACGGATCAACGGAAAGATTAACTGAAAAAATGTTTGTAAGTATCCTGCGCCATCGATTTTTGCTGCTTCCACGATAGAATCAGGAATATTGGAAAGATACTGCCTCAAGAAAAAGATCATGGTAATATTCCCAAACATGCCTGGTATGATCAATGGCAACAATGTATCGACCCAACCAATTTTCGAAAACATCATAAATTGTGGAATCATGACAGCTGGATATGGAATCATAAGCGCTGCTAACAAAAGTAAAAATAAAACATCCTTGAAAGGCATACGTAATTTTGCAAATGAAAAGGCAGCAAGGCTGGAAGTCAATGTTCCAATGATGGTGACCGAAAGAGAAACAATCACCGTGTTTTTGATACCTGAGAATAATGTATCTAGTTCAGACAAGCGCTTGTAGGCATCAAATCGAACTGGATTTGGAATCCATTGTGGAGGCAACTGAAAAACTCCAGCTTTATCTTTTAATGACGTAGAGATCATCCACAAAAGTGGTCCCACCATGATGATAGCTCCAAGGGATAAAATCAAAACGATGAGCATATTACTTAGTTTAATTTTTTTCATCATTTCTCCTCCTAGTCCAACTTGTAGCTTGAACGATTATTCATATAAAATTGAAATGCTGTAATGCCAAATACTAATATAGCTAAAATCAGTGCCATACTGCTGGCATAGCCCATCTGCCAATTTTTGAAGGCTTTTTGCCAGATATACCAGACTACAGTGGCACTACTATATTGTGGTCCACCTGTAGGTGTCATGATATTGATTTCTGTAAAAATTTGTGAT
The DNA here is from genome assembly GCF_005843965.1 of Enterococcus sp. M190262. Lineage (NCBI taxonomy): Bacteria > Bacillati > Bacillota > Bacilli > Lactobacillales > Enterococcaceae > Enterococcus > Enterococcus sp. M190262. Next base: position 507,301 of record NZ_CP040461.1, read on the forward strand.
CCACCAATGATATTTGTTACTACCAAAAAGAAAGTAACAGGTCGAACCATGGGCCAAGTAATATTTCGGAACTTTTGAAACGATGAAGCACCATCTAACTCAGCCGCTTCATAAAATGTCTTAGGAACACTTTGGATTGCTGCTAAATACAGAAGCATAGAATAGCCTAATCCTTTCCAAACAGACATGATAATGATAGCTGGCTTAACAGTAGCGGGATTTTGTAACCAATTAGGACCGCTTATCCCAAAAATAGCTAACACTTGATTGACCAATCCAAAATCCCCGTTATAAGCCCATTGCCATAAAATAGAAATTGCGGCCAGAGAAGAAATAACTGGAATATAATAAATTGTTCGGAAGATGGTCGTTCCTTTGATACCTCGACTTAATGCAGATGCCAACATGAAAGAAAGAATCAAGCCAATCGGAATTCCTAACATCAAAAATACAGTATTGTACATCGTTTTATAAAAATATTCGTCATTAAATAGTTTCCGGAAATTTTCTAATCCAACAAAGTTCATTTGTCCCAACCCATTCCAGTCAGTAAATGCGGCATAAGCTGAATAAACTAACGGAATAAGCGAAAATAAGATAAACCCAATGATAGGAAGTAGGACAAATAAAAAAGCAACCCGATGTTCTTTAGCATATAAACTACTTTTGTTTGATTTTCTTTTCTTTATTTCAACTTGTTCCATCGAAAAGCCCCTTCTCAACTAATATTTAGGGCCATAACAGGGGTGTCTTAAACTGACAAGTACTCGACCTCTCTGTCTTTTGACATCTGTCATAGCCCTGGTGACTTATTTTGCCGTTTCTTGTTGCTGAAGTGCGGCATCCAATTTAGCTTGCATCTTCGGTTGTACTTCTTTCACGTAATCTGCAGCAGTTTGGTCGCCATCTAGTACCGGTTGAATATTGATGAAAAACTCATCGTACCACTCAGCATTATAAGTAGTTGCTGCTGGCATAGCTCGACCATAGTCTTGAACAATATCCAAGAATTCTTGCTTATTTGTAGGGACACTTTCGGTATCTGATGCCCATTCTTCTGCCATATCGATCAAGTTAGGAATTTGAATCTGTGCATCTACCAATTGTTGTTGACCGTCTTCTGAAGCACTCAAGTATTCTACAAGCTTCACTGCTTCATCTGGATAATCTGTCTTACTCGCTACACCAATCCCCAAAGAACCGACGTATGTTGCTGATTTACCAGTTGATCCCGCTGGCCATGGGATCAAATCATATTCGAAATCTAATCCTGCATAGGTGCTCATATCCCATGGACCGACAGGGAAGAATGCAATTTCGCCATTCATCCAGCGTTGATACGTATCCAAGGTTTGTGCATCAGAGATCGACGGTGTTAGTTCATGAACGTTTTGTAAGTCGGCAAACCATTGCAATGCTTCCGCAAATTCTGGTGTATCCACAGTCACTGTATCTTTGTCTTCATTGATCCAATCTCCACCATTGCTCCATACAAATGCTTGAAGACTCCAATTGACATTAAAGCCAGTTGCCCATTGATCCATTTTTCCATCGCCATCTTTATCTTTTGTCAGCTGTTTCGAAACATTGACAAAATCATCCCATGTATACGGAGTGTCTGTGTCGGGTAAGTCAATTCCAGCCTCTTTGAACATATCCTTGTTGTATCCCAAAGCAAATGGACCGACATCTTTAGGTAGTCCGTAAAGTGCACCTTCACCTACCTTCTCACCATCGTAGCGGTAACTATTCACTCCATATTCCCAAATATTTGACAAATCAAAGTCGGAATTTTCGATTTGATCGGTTATATCAAGTAAAACACCGTTATCTACATAAGCCATTAAATTCCCTTGTTCTACATAAAAAACATCAGGCATATTACCACCTGAAATTGCGGCTTGCAGTTTTGTAGCATACTGATCGGCATCTGTTGCAATTATTTTAACGCTAACGTCATTTGCTTCTTCAAATTGTTTAATAGCTGTTTCATAGGCTTTCTTTTCATCTTCACCGCCACGGAACATAAAAGTGATTTCCTTTTTTCCGTTGTCATTGTTCGCATTACCACCACTATTTCCACATGCTCCTAAGATCAAACCGCTCAAACCCAATAATGCGCCAGAAAAAAGCAACTTTTTGATTTTCATTTTTTTCATCCTTTCAGATTTAACCTCTAAATTATTTGTAATCGATTTATGAAGTGCGTCAAAAACTTTCCTCTATAGATAAGTATGATAAGTGTCACTTTCTACAAAGACTTTTGAGGAAATAATACCTATGCGATTTTGCTACAAACTGTTTTTACTGTTCTTCCTCCTCATTTACAACAATTCATTTAAAACAAATGATAAAAGCAGCGTTTGCAAACACTTTCAATTTACAACTAAATAATAACTTTATTTGTAATCGCTGTCAACAATATTTTAATTAAATAAAGCTAAATAATATACCTATTAATTAATATTTATATTAATAATAACCACTATAAATAATCCTATTTACACAAATTAACAAATATGTTAACATTCAAGTAAATCACTTATAACTATAGTGGGGGTGAAATGATGCAATTAGAAATCAATCAAGAAGCATTGCCCGTCTATGAGGCGTTAGCTAGTAATGTACGGATCAAAATCATTCAACTACTTGCAAGAAACAAAATGAATGTGAAAGAAATCGCACAAGAATTAGGATTAAGCAGTGCTATCGTCACGATGCATATCAAAAAGCTAGAAGAAGCAAAAATTATCAAGACAGAACGTGTCGGTCAGCGAAAGATATCTAGTCTGAGAGTCGATCATATCGATATCAATTTCCCAGAAAAAATCTTTAATGCATTCGATACGAGAGAAACGTCAATTCCAATTGGTCATTATACAAATTATTCGGTTGAACCCACTTGTGGATTAGCCACGCTTGCTGGTTTTATCGGTCCAGTAGATGAACCTAAATTTTTTATGGACCCCAATCGAATGGATGCTCGCATCCTCTGGTTTACGAAAGGGTTTGTTGAGTACCAGTCACCTAATTTTCTTTCTCTAGATGAGAAACTAGAGATGATGGAGATTTCCATGGAGATTTCTTCTGAATTCCCTTTTTCTAATAATAATTGGCCGTCTGACATTACCTTTAGCTTAAATGGCATCGAGCTTGGAACTTGGACAAGTCCCGGTGACTTCGCCGATATTCGCGGCAAGTATACGCCAGATTGGTATCCTGATAACTTAAATCAATATGGGTTATTGAAGACGATTCGAATCATGGATCATGGGACTTATATGGAAGGAGAACCTTTATCAGACGTCACGATCAAGGATATTCCTGCTTATGAAGATACTTGGCATTTAAGAGTCGAGGTAAAAGAAGAGGCTGAAAATATGGGCGGTTGTACATTGTTTGGCAAAGGCTTTGGAAATTACGATCAAGACATCAAAATCAAAATGTTTTACAGCTAAACGTTTTTAGGAATCACAGGCACACTCTCTCATCATTTTTGATGTGTGGTAAAAGATTCCTTCGCTGAAAATAAGACAAAAAAGACCATCTCGCTCGATATTAGAGTTAGGTAGTCTTTTTTGATTATAAAACTTAATCTATTTCTTCAAATGATAACTGTAAGTTCCTACGACAATGTTTTCACGCCATGATAAACGGAATCTTAGACGCAGACTTGTTTGGTTGTGTAAAATATTTTGCCAGCGACGACGTGGCACGAACTGTGGAATGATAACTGTCGTCGTATAATTGTGCTTCGTTGCGTTTTTGCTGACTAGATCTACATAACGAATGATTGGATTTTCAATTGAACGATAAGAAGAATGCACTACAGAAAAACGGACATCTGGGAAATTTTGTTTGAACTCTTGTTCGATTTCTTTTTCCTTCTTGACATCTTCATCTAAAGATACGTGCATTGCAACTACATAATCTCCGATGGATTGTGCATAATTCAAAGCCCCGATATTTACGCGGGTCACATTTCCTACTAATACAATAACGGTATTGCCATCATATTTGTGGAGTGCCACTTCTTTTTCCAAACGTAGCTGCTCAGCGACTTTCTTATAATGATCATGGATCTTATAAAAGACAAACAGTAGGATTGGCATGATGATAAAGAATGGCCAGATGTCACCTAGACGAAAAACAAACAAGATCGCAATGATCGCAAAAGAAATCAACGCTCCGACGATGTTGGCCAATGATTTCAAGAACCATCCTTTACCAGCTTTCTTCCATCGAACTACCATTCCTGTTTGTGAGAGCGCAAAGGGAATGAACACGCCAATCGAATAAAGTGGAATCAACCGTTCCGTCGATCCTTGGAAAATGAACAATAGAACGATCGAACCTGCTGCCAGCGTAATGATCCCATTAGAATAACCCAAGCGGTCTCCCCGATCTTGATACATATGAGGCATATACTTATCTTTCGCTAAGTTATAGGCTAACACTGGGAATGCGGAGAATCCAGTATTCGCTGCAACTGCTAAAATCAAAGCCGTTGCGAACTGCAGAACGTAATACATGAATCCGTGACCGAAGATCGCAGCTCCGATTTGCGAAAGGACCGTTACTTCTGCTTCTGGAACGATTCCATACCAATAGTTGATGAATGTGATCCCCACAAAGAAGAAACCTAGGATCGCAGCCATGATCGTCAATGTTGCAGCTGCATTTTTTGCTCGCGGCTTTTTGAAAAACGGCACGGCATTACTGATTGCTTCTACCCCTGTCAATGAAGAAGAACCAGAAGAAAAAGCGCGTAAGATCAATGCGACAGAAACCCCTGGCACAACAGCACCTGGTAAGGCTGTGGCATTTAATGGCTGTACCCCAGTGATAATATTAAATAATCCTACAAGAATCAAGATCGTGATCACAGCGATAAAGGTGTATACAGGAACCATCAAGAAACTCGCAGATTCTCGTAGCCCCCGTAAGTTCATCATCATGATCAGTAAAACAATAGTGATCGAGATACCCACTTGATGCCCATATAGAGCGGGTACGGCAGAAGTAATCGCTTCTGCCCCAGCCGATACCGAAACGGCAACAGTCAGCATGTAGTCGATCAATAAAGAGCCGCCAGCAATCAAACCTGCATTCTTGCCTAAATTCTCACTACTAACGACATACGCCCCACCACCATGAGGGTACGCATGAATGATTTGACGATAGGATAAGGTCAATGAAATCAACAAGATAATAACGAATGCGGCGATCGGTAGTGAATACCAGATAGCAGCAGCTGACAAAGCAACTAAGACAACAACGATTTGTTCGGTCCCATAAGCAATCGATGACAATGCATCCGAAGATAACAAAGCCAACGCGGCTTTCCTTGTCAATTTTTGTTCATCATTCTCCGCGGATTTCAATGGACGTCCGACCAACAAACGTTTCAAATATTCCACTTTTTTACACTCCTTTTTTCATGAAAAAGATCATAATTGCACATACAAAATTTCTTTGATAATTACTGAATTAACAAGACTGTATGCTACTCCTGAAACCGACAAAAGTCAATGAAAATGGCATGAAAAATTTGAACAAACTCCCTCTTCTTTTTATCAGAATTCGCAAGAAGATTCAAGAAAAGCAGATAGAACATCGTGCCCTATCTGCTCTTGATTTTTTAATGGAAAAAATGACTCTTTTTCGAGACATTATTTAGTTTCTTAGTTACATCTGTTAGATAAGGATAAGCCCATGTTCCTATGATGCCAAATACAATAAACAACAGTGACAAAATAATCAACTGAGGAATGGCGTTTGGCCAATAGATCCCTCCGGCTGATTCCCTTAACAGATTGACTGCATGGGTGAATGGTAACAGCGGATTAATAAATTGGAAAAATTTACCGGAGACTTGGATCGGATAATTTCCGCCCCCACCAGAAATCGATAGAACAAGGATAATGATCGCGATCCCTTTCCCGACATTGCCAAACAGTCCGGCTAAGACGTAGACGATCATCATAAATGCCAGTCCAACGAGTAATGCGAACAAGACGCTGTATACCGGATTATGAACATCTACTCCTAATAAGAACATATTTCCTAGTGTAACGATCAAGCTTTGCGCAATGGCCATAGTTAGGAAAGTCAGCATTCGAGCAACGAATGTTTCTCGTTGCGTAAAGCGTTCTTTATCTTTCTTCTCTAAATGATACTCTGTTGTAGCCACGCTTGACAACAATAACGCCCCGACCCATAAACATAACGCTGTATAGAATGGAGTGCTGGCAGAACCATTGTTGGCAATCGGATAGATGTCATTTGTTTGCAATTCAACTGGTTGTTTGAAGAAATCCGCTTCTTTAGTTGCATCAAGCTTCAACAACTTGATGATCTCGCCTAGATCAACTTCACTTTCACCTTTGCGAATCGCATTGGCTGCCTTATGAATGCCTGTTTTGATATTTGGCCAATCATTATTGATCAAATCAACTGCCGCATTCAATGCTTTTTCTACATCTGGCAGTTTCTCATCAACCATGTTCATGGTCGAAGTGATTTCAGCTTTGATGGTGGGCCAGTCATTTTGTAAGAAACCAGCCGCAATCCCTAACTTATCTTCAACAATTGGCAGTTCATTGTTGTAAAGATCGGCCCCTTTGTTGATGGCTGCGACGATCTCATCCATGTGACCATTGAGCATCGTATTGGCATCATGCAACTCTTGCTTAATAGCAGGTAATTCTTTTTGATACTTTTCTAAGATACTGATAGCATTGCTGACCACATTTTTGGTTGATGCCAATAAAGACTTGAAGTCAATGGCTTGCGCTTTTTTCAATACATCTTGAGCTGTGGTGATGGTGGTGATCAATTTAGACAACACATTGTCGATGGTATCGGTAATATTCGTCACATTAATGCCTTTTAAGAGATCCGTAACATTTTGTGCAGCAGTGTTGACTTCAGTTAAATAGTCGGTAATGGCATCTGTATTCCCATTTTTAACCAATTCGCTTAAATGATCTAGCCGCGAAGAAAGATCCCCCAAGAGACTTTTTGCATTCGTCAATTGATTAATGATCCCTGATAAATCGGATGTGTTGCCTGAGTTTTGAAGATTCGTTAAGAAAGTGATCAGGCCGTCCAACGCTGCTTGTTGCCGTTGAATATTTTGTTGGAAATCACTGATGACCTTTTGGATGTTTTCCCGTTCTTGGTCGGTCAATTGATTGTCAGCAATTGCTTGTTTGATTGTATTCGTTAAGCTAACTGTCGTGGTAGCGACTTGACTGATGGAATCAATCGTTACTTGAACACTATTAGAAATACTTGGTAGCGCATCTTGTAACTGTTGGGCACCTTCTTTCGTCGCTGAGGCAAAGTCTGTTGCTTGGTCCCCTAATTGTTGGATTTCTGGCAATGCGGTTTGTACTTGATCAATGATTTGCAGTCCTTGTTTAGCTGTATCAATACCATCTGTCATTGTACTAGCAATAGAATCAAAATCATCATCGATCATTTTTAATTGCTTGCCGGCATTTTGGATCTCAGGGATCTTTTTCTGCAATGTCAGAATGACACTAGCTTGTTTTTTTAATTCTGGCAGCTTATCATTCAATGCGATCAGTTTATCCCCCATTTCATCGACCTGAGGAATATAATCCGTAAATTCTTCGGCTTTGGCGATTTTGTCTTTGATTTCCGGGAACTTGTCATGCAAATCAACAATTTGCTTCGTGTAACTATCAATGGTGTCAAGATTGCCATCGGTCTCTAAAATCATATTTTTGACTTTATTGATACTAACTAGATTTGAATCAATATCATACCCGATTTCGTTGAACACTTTGACTAATGTAGAACTAGCAGTTTCAATAAAGTTCTTTGAGATCTGTTCTTGGAGACTGCTTGCTCCCTTGTCAGTAATCTTAGGTGCGATAGCATTGATTTTTTGGTTACTGTAGTATTCAATTTTCGGTTTAACGATCGTACCGCTGGTAAAACTGACCAGATCTTTTGAAAAATCAGCAGGCAAGTAAATTCCCGCGTAATATTTACCTGATTTGACCCCTTCCACTAATTCTTTTTTAGAATCTAGAAAATGCCAACCTAACTGTTTATTTTCATGTAAAGAGTCGATCACTTCATTCCCAATCGATAGCTCTTTCCCTTGGAATTCTGCGCCTTTATCCGCGCTGTAAACCGCAATGGGCAGTTCACTAGTGTTTCCATATGGATCCCATAATGCTTTGATATTGAACCACGCATAAAGCGAGGGCAAAATCATCAAAGCAATGATCAAAAAAGCGGAAATCGGATTACTAAAAATTCGTTTCCAGTCTAATTTGTATAAATAAAACACGTTTTTGATTTTGTTCATTTTCTTTCCCCCACTTTTCTTCGTCGAAGGATAATTTACCACGTTTTTTGTACGCCGCCAATGGGAATGATTCCCTTGATATCAGCCTTTTGACAAAATGTACCATTTGTCAAAATGAAACCCCTTTACTTTTCGCGTAATTTCCCTTATTGTTAATCTTTTCTTTAACTTTAACACGACTGCTTTTGGCAGACGAACAATTTGTTTGCTAAAAGCAATCATAAAAAAAGCACCATTGACCGTTTCCCTTGATACGATCAATGGTGCCTGTTCTAGTTTGTCAACTGCTCATTGGCCAATAGTTGATAAACGTACTCAAGAGAAGTCGTTTCGGCATAAAGGTTCAAACCTGCTTTTTCATCAGCTGAAAAATGATGAGTGAAACTTTGATCCGGTATCAACACCACTTGAATTCCTGCCCGAGTTGCCGCGGTAGCTCCTGGCAATGAGTCTTCCATAACTAAAGCTGATTCAGAGGTTCGTGCTGCTTTTTTCAATGTCAGCAAATAGGGAGCCGGATCTGGTTTGTGTGCTGGGACATCGTCACCAAATGTCTTGAAATCAAATGCATTCTGCAATTCAAAATGATCCAGTAGTTTTTCACCTCGAAAAGCCATCGAAGAAGTGGCTAATGCTGTCTTTAACCCTTTTTCTCGTGCCAGAGCCAATGTCTCACGAGCAAATGGTTTTGGCTGCAAGTTTCCATTGAGCAATTGGTCTTCAATGTACCCTTCTCGTTCTTGCCGAAGTTCCTCCACACGTTGAAGACCACCAACTTTTTTCGCTAGTAAGGTTGCTGTCTGTTGCCAACTTTGCCCACGCCAAGCAACGATATCTGCTGATGTGATCGGTAGATGGTACTTTTCAAAAAGTGCCAACCAGCCTTCATGATAGACTCTTTCCGTATCCAACAGCAATCCGTCCAAATCAAAAATCAATAATTCTTTCATAGACTCTTTACTCCTTCTCTCCTTCATACTCAAGCAGTTTCAATATAAGTATTTTAATCAAGACATTTGACGATTCTTTTCGGCAGCTGCATGAACAGCCTTCATCACCGCAGCACGAAAGCCATTTTCCTCCAGTGTTTTTACGGCCTGAATGGTCGTACCACCAGGAGAACTGACATTGTCTTTCAATACACCAGGATGTTCTTTGGTCTCCAGCACCATCTTCGCAGCGCCTAAAACTGCCTGAGCAGCAAATTCATAGGCCATTTGGCGGGGCATTCCTTCGGCGACTGCGCCATCGGCCAATGCTTCAATGAACAGATAGGTATATGCTGGGGAAGAACCGCTGACCCCAATCACAGCATCGATCATGGATTCAGGCACTTGAGCTGCTTTTCCCATGCTTTCAAATAATTTTTGGATTTCTGCAGCTTCCTCTACGGTCACATGCGGATTGTTACTGATAGACGTCATCCCTTCTCCGACTAGTGCCGGAGTATTCGGCATCACCCGAACGATCTTGCGCTGACCCAAAACTTCTTCCATCTGCGCAATCGTAACGCCTGCTGCGATCGATACAACTAACTGTTGTTCATTTAATTGCGCTTTTAGATCCTCCAATAATTTAGGAAACACAAACGGTTTGACAGCTAAAATCAAAATGGAAGCAGCTGCGGCTTCAGAAAGTTCTAATGTAGGGGTGATCCCTAAGTCTTGTTCCAACTGTTTAAGTGTCGGTTCGTACCGATGATTGTAGACTAAAATTTCCTTTGGTTGATATAGTTCCGATTGGATCAATCCTTTGATAATTGCTTTTGCCATATTTCCGGCCCCGATAAAGGCGATGGTTTTCATAACACTCACTCCTTCTAACATTTATGATCCTATGTTCGCTGTTTCTTGTAAAAAAAGCCTAATCAAGAGATTAGGCTTCAAACTCGATCACATAAGGATGCAATGCTGTATTATAGATGCCCTCTGTATATTCTACCACTTCTCCATGCAGATCATAAGAGCGACGGACGCGCTTTAAAGCGGAAATCTCTGGTGTGATCAGAAATTTTTGTTGTTCCTCATTCAACGTCAGTCCTGCAAATGAATCTTCAAAGGTATCGATTACCATCCGATGTTCATCTAAAATACGGTACAGTGATTTTTCTTCCAATTCTTCCATGGCAAGGCCTTTTAACAATTTGGGCAAATGATATTCATAATAAATAAATGGTTGATGGTCAAAATAGTACATGCGCCGCAAACGCATGACTTCTCTGCCCATCAAAGCAGAAGCTGGATGATCTTCTGCGAGCTCGACTAGGTTAAAATCAAGATTTTTCTTGGTATATTCTTTGCCGGTTTTTTCTAATAACTGGCTGAAAGTTGTCCCTTTAGACAACTTGTTATAAGGTCGATTACTTAAAACCGTGGTCCCGCGTCCACTGCGCTTTTCGACATATTCATCTGCTGCTAATAGCTCAATTGCTTTGCGTACCGTGATTTTACTCACATTGAAGGCTGCTTCTAATTCGGTTTCTGTCGGTAGAAAAGAACCAACAGGATAGTGTCCGGACATGATGTCTTCTTTGATTTTATCTGCCACATCACGATATAAAATATGTTTACGCTTCATTTCTTTCCTCGCCTTTCCAGTCATTGATTCTCTCTCAAAAAGAGGACTTGCACGTTACTCATCAAAACCCGGCACTTCTTCGGCTGCTGCTTCGATCAGCACCTTCCGAGGCTTACTGCCTTCTGAAGGACCAACGACCCCTTGGTCTTCCAATTCGTCAACAAGACGGGCTGCCCGATTGTAGCCAATCCGAAAGCGGCGTTGTAATAAAGAGACACTTGCCGTCTGCATTTCGATCACCAATGCTTTGGCATCATCAAATAGTTCATCCTGTGGTTGACCACTGCTGGTACTTGCCGTATCTTCTTCGGTAACCATCATTTTCTCTTCGTAATTCGCTCCCTGCTGCTCGGTAACAAACGACACGACCCGTTCTACTTCGTGGTCTGAGATAAAGGCTCCTTGCACCCGGATTGGTTTATTCTCACCCATAGGCAAGTACAACATATCGCCTCGTCCAAGAAGTTTTTCCGCGCCGTTGCTGTCAATGATTGTCCGGGAATCGACCCCGCTGGAAACGGCGAACGCCATTCTTGAAGGTACGTTGGCTTTGATGATTCCTGTGATGACATCCACACTAGGACGTTGTGTCGCCAGGATCATATGGATCCCTGCAGCTCGCGCCATTTGAGCTAGACGAATGATCGCATCTTCTACTTCATTACTTGCGACCATCATCAAGTCAGCCAATTCATCAACAATGACAACGATGAATGGCAAGATTGGTCGGTTTTCACCATCTTCTAAATTTTTATTGATCACTAGTTCATTGTATCCTGTGATATTTCTAACTCCTGTCGCAGCGAACTTCTCATACCGTTCTTCCATCTCTTTAACCACTTTTTGCAACGCTTGCGCTGCTTTCCGAGGGTTCGTCACTACCGGAGTCAATAGATGAGGAATGCCATTATAGACATTCAATTCAACCATTTTCGGATCGATCATCATCAATTTGACTTCGTGGGGTTTTGCCCGCATCAAAATACTTGTGATGATACCGTTGATTGCAACGGATTTCCCACTACCAGTAGATCCTGCAATCAGTAAGTGAGGCATTTTCGTTAGATCGGCCGTTTGGACACGGCCAGAAATATCTCTGCCCAAAGGGACTTCTAACAACTTATCGGGATGATCCGGCTGTGCTTCAATCACCTCTCGGAAGGAAACCATGCTGACAGCACTGTTAGGCACCTCGATCCCAATCAGTGATTTCCCAGGAATCGGTGCTTCCATCCGTACATCTTTAGCAGCTAGTGCCAGTGCGATGTCATCTGTTAAGCCAACGATTTTGCTGACTTTGACTCCGACTGCTGGCTGTACTTCAAATTTAGTTACTGCTGGTCCTAAACTAGCTTTTACCACCTTGGCATCGACGCCAAAGCTTTGGAAAGTCTTTTCTAAAACACCAATGTTTTGTTCGATTTTTTTGTACTCGCTGCTTTGATCGGTTGCAGGGATCGAGTCCAACAATTCAGCGGACGGCAACTCATAGTCGCGATTTTCTGCTTCTTCGGAAATTTCAAATTCCAATACTTCGCCATCATCTTCCATTTCTTCAACACTTTCTTTTTTCTCCTGTGCCGAAGCTGGAGAGGATGATGCAGCTGGCGGTGTTTTGGGCAATTCTTGAAAATGATCGATTGGCACAAAACTTAACTGCTCTGGTTCGATTTCCGACAAATCTGGTTCTGATTGGGCTGCTCGCTCTTCTTCCGTGAAGGGACGGACTTGATTCTTTTCTTTGATCTCAGCCAAAACAGCAGAACGCTCTGCTTCTTTTTTCGCTGCTTTTTCAGCAGCTTTTTGCGCTTTTCGTTCTTCGCGGGCTGCTTGTTTTTCAGGTGATCCTTCCAACCATTGCTGAACCTTTTCACCAGCGTGCTGCAGATGCTCCAACAACTCGTGACTGCTCATCTTACTGAACAAAAAGCCACCGATCATGATCATCAAGACAGCTAGAATGTAACTGCCGATCTGGGATACAAGGAAATAGGTTCCGCGATAGAAGAATGCGCCGACCATGCCTCCTCCCACATTTTGTGAAACTTGACTGCGGCGAATATCATCCAGCAATGTCGACCAAGTCGTCTGCAAGACATTCGGCGATTCATTCATGACATTATTGAATAAATGCGCATGCAGGATCACTAAGATCCCCAAATAGATCAGCACACAGCCAACCACTCGACGTAAACTCGTAAAACGAGCTTCTGTGGTCTTGATTGCCAACCATCCCCCGTAAACGGCCAATGCGAGACAAAGCACTTGATACGTATTGCCTCCAATGATACGAAAGCCGTTAGCGATCAGCGTTCCTAAAAAGCCTAAGTGAAAAAAACCAAAGATCGAAAACAAGATGAAAAGCAAGCCGATGCCGACTAGAATCAGTTTCTCTTGTTGTTTTTGTTGTTTTTTTGTTTTGCGTTTCTTCGCGCGTTTTTTTTGCGCCATTCTTATCCCTCTTTTCGTCTCTACCTATTATAACGAAAAAAGAAGGCGAACAAAAGTTTTCCTGTCAGAAAGTTTACTACTAGAAATAAAAGATCCCACTAATGAAAAAAAGACCGTTCCATAAATCCATCAAACAAAGACGATCTAAAGGAGAAAAGACAAGAAATGCTTCTTAAAAATCTCTTTAGTAAGACTACAGTTAAGCTACCTTGCACCTGTTTATCAATCGCTTCATGCCAGGTAGCTACTGTGATCGTTTTTGTTGTGGCTTATGTCGCCGTCAATCGTTTTTCATTTATTCAGGAGAAACATCTTCTCCAAACCATTTTTCGGAAATCTCAGCAAATGTGCCATTTTCTTGCAGTTTCTTTAATCCCTCATTGATTTTATCCGCCAATGCTTGATCGTCTTTTCGTACTCCTACTGCAAAGTTTTCGGCTTTGAAGGGACTTTCAATAACATTGTAATCGTCCGCTTTTTTCGTCTGAGTCAAATAGTACTCCGCGTAGACCCGATCGATCAAAAGACCATCGATCCGACCATTTTCCAAATCGATAAACGCTTCGTTGAAACTAGCATATAAAGTTGCTTCATTATCGGCGACAATGTCTTTCAATACTTCTGGTTGATTGTTGAAGGTATCATAGCCAGAGGATCCTTCTTGTGCCCCTAGAACTTTGTCTTTCATTGCATCAAATGAAGTGATGTTGCTGTCTTTGGCAGTTACTAGAACCTGCTTGTTTTCCATATAAGTATCGCTGAATAATACTTTCTTTTCCCGGGCTTCTGTTTTTGTGTAGCCATTCCAAATCATATCGATGGTACCATTATCTAATTCTGTTTCTTTCATCGACCAGTCGATTGCTTGGAATTTGACTTTGGTTCCTGTTAAATCAAAAACGGCTTTTGCTAGGTCAACATCGAAACCAACGATGTCCCCTTGGTCATCTTGAAAGCCCATCGGTACAAAGGTATCGTCCAACCCAACGATGACTTCCTCTTTGTCTGCAGCACTTTCTGCTTTCTCGCTACTGTTGCCACATGCAGCAAAAAGTAATAAGCTGGCTCCGGCTAACAACGTTAATCCAATTTTTTTCATTTTTCTTCCTCCTTAGTTCCCTTCAACTTCTAATAATTGATCGGCAATATTTTTTGCAAAAACCAGATCATGGGTAACCACGATCTGAGTAACGCCCTCTTTTTTCAAATCTAAGATCAGTTTTTCGACTTGCTGGCGCAGACCTGGATCTAATGCACTCGTAGGTTCATCATACGCCAATACTTTCGGATCCATCGCCATCGCCCGCGCAATCGCTACTCGTTGGCGTTGCCCTCCTGAAAGTTGGTAAGGATATTGCGTTAAAAGTTCAGATAATCCCAGCTGTTTAGCCAAAGCAACAGCTTTTTCGGTATAGCTAGCTTTGTCTTGTTTCAATACCATTTTTGGTGCCAGTGTGATGTTATCGAATACCGACAAATGCGGAAATAGCTGAAAGTCTTGAAAAACGACACCGACTACTTGTTCTTGTTTTTTCGTATCCGTGGGATCAAAAGGTTGTCCATCTAGTAAAAAAGTTCCTGAATCGATGGTCTCCAATCCAGCCAGGGTACGCAGCAGGGTTGTTTTTCCACCGCCAGAAGGTCCGACTACCGCTAGGATGCTGCCTTCTTCAATTGTCAGGTCTAAGCGATCGATAACCTGCTTGTCGCCAAATGCTTTTGATACTTGTTTCAGTTCTAACATGTTCCTACGCCTCCTAACGGTAATAATCGAGTTTTGTTTCTAACTGTTTCAAAATCAGTGTAAAAATACCAGTCATCATTAAGTAAATCAGCGCAACGCCCAGTAATGGTACCAACGTGCTGTCTCGTTCCATTGCGATTTTACCGATACGCATAACATCCGACAAACCTAAAATATAGACAAGCGAAGTATCTTTTACTAAATTGATCACTTCGTTCCCTACTGAAGGAAGCGTGATCTTGACTACTTGCGGAATGATAATCTTGCGAATCGTCTGTAGAGGTGCTAGGCGCAGAACTTTTGCTGCTTCGTATTGCCCTGCAGGGATTGATTGGATCCCTCCCCGAAAAATCTCGGCATAATAAGCGGCATAATTGATAATAAAGGCAATCAGTGCTGCTTCAAACCGATCAAAGACAATGTTCAGGATCGGCAGACCATAAAACACAAAGATCAGTTGTAACAGTAAAGGCGTTCCTCGCATCAGCCAGACATACACTTGCACGATTGCTTTCAAGATCCGTAGTCGACTAGCAAGAATAAAAGCCAAGATGATCCCTAATGGAATCGATCCTATTAACGTTAATCCAAACAATTTGATTGTGATCCCTGCCCCAGAAAGCAGTTGCGGCATCACACTTACTAAATAATCGATCATTTCTTTTTGCCTCCTTGATTTTGCGGCAATGACTGCTTGCTTGATTTACAATGACCAAGCACCATCTTGCCGTGTTTCCACTTGATTAAAATCATTAAAATGAAAGGCGCCCAACAAAAAACGCCCTCCGGCCTAATGCCAGAGGACGTTTAATACGTGGTTCCACCTCAATTTGTTTTTCCTTCACAGAAAAAACCTCATGCAGTCAGTTGATGGATTTGCTGATACCGCCATTAAATGAAAAAAGTCCTTTAGCCATTACAGCTAAAGGACGTTATCAACGCGGTTCCACCTTTGTTTATCAGTGCTTCACAGCAACTGATCTCAGAAAGTCATCAAACAATGACTGCTGCTATAACGGGCACTCCCGGTCTTTCCTACTCGATTCAGAAAAACGACTCCAAGATGTGGTTCACAAGTCCTTGTTGTCTCTTCTCACCAGCCAGAGACTCTCTTAAAACGAAGAAACCTTGCTACTCTTCTTTTCGATGTCTGTTTCATTAAGTTGTTTATTACTTTATACGCAAACTGAAAAAAAGTCAAATACTTTTTTTCAGTTTGTTGATCGGAAAATTCATTTTCACAAAATAAGAGACGAATAGAAACATTCTATCCGCCCTAAATGCATTTTAGACTTCGTAATGATCAGTACAACTTTGTATTCCCTCTATGGTACTTTCAGTTGAACATGATAGCGATAGCGGTCCCCACGATAATAAATTTCAGCATATTCAACTAAGCGATTTTTGTGGTCTTTAGTCAGACGTTCGACATATAAAAGTGGTGTATTCATTTCAATTTTTAATAAGTTGGAGAGTTCTTCATCAGACACAACTGACTCAATGGTTTCTTGTGCTGTTGTTACTATAAAACCTTGACTACGCATAATTTGATACAGTGATGCATGTTTGTCAGCAAGATCTTTTTCTTTTAGCTCAATGTATGATGGACAATATACTCGTTGAAATCCAATACATTGATCATCCACGTAGCGAAGGCGTTCGTGTTTGCTGACCTCCGCTCCTTTTGGCAAATCTAACTTACTACACAACACCTCATTTGCTTCCAAAGATGTATTTAAAGAAATTAACTCTGAATGATTGGACTGCAGTTTATTTTCTTCCGAAAAACTTAGAAGGGTTTGTAATTGCAGTAATTCTTTCGTACTGAGTACAATTGTACCTACACCATGAATTCTTTTGATAAAACCTTCATCTACTAAAAGTTGCAAGGCATGACGAACTGTAATACGGCTTACTCCGTATTTTTCTTGAAGTTCCGGTTCAGTCAAAAAAGGTTGCCCAACTGGATATTTTCCTTCATTGATTTCTTTTTTCAGCTCTTCATAAATCGAGAGATATTTTACCTTTGGACTTATCATTTTCATTCACCACATTTGCTAAAGATTCAGCCAAACTAGTTAAATCGTAGCTATTCGCTGATTGAACATCACGAAACAGTGGCGTAAAACGTTCATCATCTGGATCAATCAATGCCCCAACCATGGATCCTACAATTGTCGCAATCGTATCAGTGTCGTATCCTACATTCACTGCATCTATGATCGCATTAAAAGGATCTTGTTTGTTTAGGGCGATAATTCCAAACGCACACGGAACTGCTTCTGAGATATGGAGCCCACTACCGATGATTTGAGCTAGTCGCTGTAGTTTTTCTTCATGGGTACCAGATTCATTAACTATAGTATACGCTAGTTTCATGCGTTCAACAACGCTGGGACCGCCAACTTCTCGGGAATAAACTTTGCCTAATTCTTCTCCCCGACAAGCGCCATAAATCCCTATTGCTACTAATTGGTCCACAGTTGCATGGTCACACAAAGAGGCTGACACTGCTGCCGCAACTGCAGCTGCTCCAGAAATAGCCAGTGCATTATCATGAGTTACTTGCGTTATAATCAACGCTTCTTGAATAGCTTTTTCAATATCTCCTGGGTTTAATATCCCTGCAGGTGCGATTTTCATTGCAGCTCCGTTCGTAGCTTTTGAAGCATAGTCTACAGCCATAGCTCCCGGTAAAGGCGCCATTTTTTGATCAGGATTTTTATACATTGCAATCGCACTTCGCGTAGTTGGACCTGCAAATCGATCGAAGTACCATGTATTTTCTGACCATTTCAAGATGGCTGTCTTCACTGTTTCAGAATCAATTACTCCTCTATTTTCTATAATACTGTGACACAACGTATAAATTTGCGAAAAATCATCTGTGACTTGTCCAGCTTCATTCCCTAATGCAAAAGCACCTTCCTCTGGTTTTAAAAAGGTAGAAACTTTGCCATTGAACTTTGTTCTAATTTGATCAAAAGTAAGATTTTCTGTTGCAGCTCCCATAGCATCTGCAATAGCTGCTGCCCCCAATGTACCTTGAATTTTTATTTGTAAACTCATATAAACTATCTCCATTCTCTTATTCTTTATTTCATTTCAGCTTCTGGGTCTTTTATACCTAAAATGATTGTTAGGATCATTCCACCAAAAAATGCAATCACCAAACCCACAATGTACGCCCAAAGTGTAGGACCCGCAAAAGCTGGAATGGTGGTTAATCCTCCAAATACAAAGGCGTTACCAATAACATTA
Organism: Enterococcus sp. M190262; assembly: GCF_005843965.1. Classification (NCBI taxonomy): domain Bacteria; kingdom Bacillati; phylum Bacillota; class Bacilli; order Lactobacillales; family Enterococcaceae; genus Enterococcus; species Enterococcus sp. M190262. The sequence goes on from NZ_CP040461.1 coordinate 525,681, forward strand.
AATGCACCCATAAAAGCTCCACCCATTGCAGCACCAAGACAGCCAGCAATCAACGGTGTTTTAAATTTTACTCCTAGACCGTAAATAGCAGGTTCTACAATTCCAGATAAAAAGACAGAAGTAATTGCAGTCAAAGAAAAGTTCCTTAATTTGGTATTTTTTGATCGTAAGAAAACTGCAAATGCTGCTCCTGCCATCCCAAAGTTTGCAGTTGCGCCATACGCAATGAATGGTGAGTGACCTGTGCTAGCGATTTCCGGAATAATAACCATGGTATTTGGTGCCCAATGAACACCAAACATGATCAAAATATTCCAAATGCCACCTGTAATTGCCCCTGTAATAATCTGATTGATTCCTGCTAAATAATTTACAAATCCAGCAATACCAATACTAATATAGTTACCTAAGGGACCAAAAATACTGGCAGTTACAGGCACTAACACAAACAAAAGAACGGTTGGTATCAAAATCATATGCAAACTATTCGGAATTGTTTTTTTCATGAAATGTTCCATTTTCGATTGTACCCATGTTGTAAAAATTGCGGGCAGAATCTGCGAAGTGTAGTTAAAGACTGGAACTGGTAAACCAAAGAAAGAAATCGTATTGCCCCCGTCCCCTTGGATCAAATTAATAAAGTCTGGCATAATCAATGCACCAGCGACTGCGATGGCAATATAAGGACTCGTTTTAAATCGGTTTGCTGCAGTTACCGAAACTAGTAACGGTAAGAAGTAGAAGACAGATGTTGCAGCAAGTGTCAACATCAAATTTGTCGAGCTATCCGTAGATAAAATTCCGACCTCATTTGCAAGAATTGTAAACCCTCGAAGAAGACCCGATCCGGCTAATAAAGGTAATAATGGCGAGAAAATACTCACTACGAGTTGAACAAACTCATTTATTAAGCTCTTTTTTGTCTGGACTTTAGAATTTTTTTCATTGGTCGTTTCATTATTTTCTCTATTCAATACTTTTAAGAAGTCTTCATAAACTTCCCCTACATTCGTTCCAATAATTATTTGATACCCGGAATCTTTATTGACTACTCCTGTCACACCATCCAATAATTCTATTTTTTCACTTTGAACTAACTCACGTTTCTTCAGACTTGGGCGTAATCTTGTTGCACAGTGAGTAATTGACTCAATATTTTCTGTTCCGCCTAGATACTCTAGAATCTGCTGGGCTAACATTTCATTTTTCATGATAATTCCCCTTTCTATAATGAATTAGCTAGTCGTTATGACGTCATATCAACATCTAAAATATACCCCTAACGCCCTCGAGTGTAAACGATTACAAAAGAAATATATCCAAAGATTTATTTATCACTCATAAATCTGCTTTCAAGATTTAGCTTTTTTGAACACGTTCTATTGAAACTATTTTTTAACACTTTAGCTAAAAAGAGGATAGAAAGAAACTCCCTGTGATCTCTGTTCTAAGACGTCTTATTCTAATCATATTATAATCTGTTTTAATCAAAGTAAACATTCACTATAAAACTTTGAACTGTAAGAAGATGCATAAAGTCCACCAAAGTAGTTTCATTTAGAAAAATTTATCAAGTATATCTATTATTCAACTATCTCATTTCTAATTTTATTATAAATTAATGAGTTTGTATCAGACACCCAAGAAGACTCTCTCGTCAAATCTAAAAATAAAAGGATGAATTTGAAAATTAATTGATTTGGTTTTTATGCGATAATACACTTCTTAAAAATGAGTTTTAACAATGATTTTCGGAAATACTACAGCTATCAAAAAACAAATTCTAAACACACTAAATTTAGAAGAAATATGAATAGCTTTTCTACTTGCACCACTAAAGACACCTCTTCTCATACTTATGAATATGAGAAGAGGTGTCTTTATGTATTATTTATCTTGCGTCCGATCCAAAATAAAGTCAGTAATGTTTAATCTAAGTACCGAGGTATGACTTCACGAATGAGAAGGATTTTCTGAACATTGATGAACTAGCAATAAAGATAAGTAAAATTTCAATATAGAACGAGTTCGTTTTTCTTACTCTTCGTTTCATCTCCTTTGATTCGAGTCTGAAACTTTAAAAATTTTCATTTGATGCAATAACTTATGTGATATTTTTCATTGAATTTGATTAATACTTGAGTTGTTTTATTCTAAAATATATCGATTGCCCCCCATGATACAACTATTTCCAATCAACTAATCATAAAAGGGAATCAATTTAACCGTCTTTCATAGATTTGACATAGTAACGTTTTTCTCACCTGCTTAAAACCTGCTTTTTCTAACACTCTGCAAGAAGCATAGTTTTTATGTTCCACCTTTCCAAAAATGCGCAGCTCCTCTTGTGCTTCTTCCAAATATGGTTTTACCCAGTCTATGACTTGGTTTACTGCTTCTGTTGCATATCCTTTATTTTGATAATCTTCGCCAATATAATAACCGACTTCAAAATGTTTTAAGCGTTTTTTACCATGATACTTGGATACTTCTACAGAACCTACTAAATTTCCAGAACATTTCTCTTCAATCGCAAATGCATATTGGTCTTTTGTAATATCGATCACACCGCGCCACAGCTTACCATTTTTTTCGATTTGTGCTTTTCCTCTTTTTTCATTAAGTTTTGGGAGGAAATAAAACCATCTGCGATACGTTTTTTCATTGCATAGCTTGACTAGTGTCTCCAAGTCCTTCATTTCATTTGGTCTATAAATCAGACGCTCGCTAGTAAGTATATTCATATTTTCTCTCCAATCACTTCGTTATGCTGAGACCTACTCGGCTTCTACTTTCAAGCACAATTCTATTGAAGGAATTTGCTCTTTTTTATAATACTTTTCGAGCGAAAAAGAACTTACCCTTATTTCGTGTTTTGGAAGCCATACATCAAATAAATACCTATATGCCTCGTTTAAAGCTTCAGTAACAAGCTTTTCTTTTGTTTCTGCCTCTATTTTGCAGACAATATACAAACCTCCAGGAACAATTTTCGTGACCATGTCTGCAGAAACAGGGATTGCCGCATCTAATGTTCTTGCCCCGACAAAATAGTGAAAATGATTTTGGGAATGACTCGCTAAATCGGATATACCTACTTCCACATCTGTATCGACTATTCCTTTTAGAGTGTGTTTCTTCTGATGAAACGTTCGCCATAATTCCCCAGGTTGATCAACACCTGTCTGCTGCCCTACAGGAAGTTGTTTGCCTAAAAAAATTGTCTCGTTATACCCTAAATACAATTCTTCATCTAGTTCTTTCTTTTCAATCTCAATCACGATTTCGTTTACTATCAATGGCACGCCCTCATCAATAGAATGATAATTTAAGAATAGATTGGGTTTCCTAATCACATTCATTCGTGGTCTTGTTTTTCGATAGACTTCAGGCGTTAGATTGTATGCCTCTTTGAATATTCGTGTAAAGTTTGAAGGATCCGTAAATCCTAGCTGGTTAGCGATGTCAATGATTTTCAAGTCTGTCGTTTTGAGCAACTCTAATGCAATTGCTAGTCGCCGCAACTTAATATATTCCTGTACCGGCCTATGAACCAAGCGTTTAAATAACCTTTGAAAATAAAATTTTGAAAGATACACCTGATCAGCTAATCGCTGGGCATTGATTTCCTCTGAAATATGCTCTTCAATATATCTTAGTGATTGATCGATTGCTTCCCATGCATGCATGTAATCCCTCCCTGCTTAATCATATATTTTACAAGTATACTAATAGTTTCGCTGGTCACCAAGTGCTCATTCTGAGACATTTGAAGACTATCTATTTTGATTGAGCACTGTTTTCCAGGACAACGAGGCAGTTCCGATAGATTAAGCTTCTAGAAACTCGCTGATTTTTGACTCACCTTGCAGCTTCTTCATAACTTCATTGAATGTTTTCTGTCAAATTTTGTGTGTTCATGTCTAAGTATTGTTACAGTAAAAGCAACAGTGCCTTTCTCTTTTTTTGCTTCAAAAATGAGAAAAGGAAACCATGAATGGTTTGCTATAGTGGTGAAAAGAAAGAGAGGGATTAGTTATGGAATATCGTATCGTTGAATTAGATAGTTTTAAGTTAGCAGGATTTAAAAAAGCGTCAACCAATGAAAAGCAGCAGGGAATGAAAGATTGTCCTGCCTTTTGGAATGAAACGGTGTCTTCTGGAAAACATGAGCTGCTATTGCCTTTAATCAACCATGAACCTTATGGATTGATTGGTGCAAGTTTTTATAACGTTGATAACAGAGATGCTAAAAAGTTCGACTATTATATTGCTGTCGCAACAACCAGTGAGACCCCTAAAGAATTAACAGAAATAGAAGTATCGGCAACTACTTGGGCTGTTTTTCCATGTACCAGAAAAACTTCTGGAAAAACACAGTTTGCCATCGTGACTCAATGGGCGGCGCAGACAAGTACCTACGAATTATTGAATACAGGTTATGCAACAGGCGAGATGGTTTCCGGCGGACCAGATTTGGAAGTTTACGGTCAAGACGATGCGGTTGAAATCTGGGTGCCTGTACGAAGAAAATAGTCGAAGCAAACAAATAAAGGTTCGTGACTTTTCCTCGATATGCTATTCTTATTAAAGAGAATTACAGGAGGAGTTTCATGTCAAAAGACCTTGAACGTTTTTCGGCTATCTTAGTGTATATTGAAAATCATCTGTTTGAAGATATAGCACTTAAAGACTTAGCGAAAAAGGCGTTGCTTTCAGAATATACGTTCCATCGTTTTTTTACTTATTTAACAGGTTTTTCTTTTTCAAACTATTTGCGTAATCGTCGTTTTTCCGAAGCTGTTGACTTGTTGCGCCAGGAAATTCCCATTGATGAAGTGTCTGAATTATGCGGCTATGCCAATCGTTCTGCTTTTAATCGTGCCTTTTCTAAATTTCACGGGCTTCCACCAAGCCAGGCAAAATCGATTCATGCAGCGGTTAATTACTTTCCACCGATTCGTTTGGATGTTCAGATTAACGGGGGGAAAACACTCAATTATCGTATTGAACATTTGCCGAGTTTTACCATCGCTGGAAAAATGAAGGAACTTCTTTTAGACGATGAGCTGTTCAAAAACACTGAAAAGCAATGGGATTTTTGTTTCAAAGATCCAGCATTACGAGCGTTTGCCGAGAGTGATGCGATCCATAAAAATTTTTTTGGCTTGAAGCGAGAGCCTTATTTCGCCATCGCCAATCCCGCTCCAGCTAGGTCGGGGTATTTGAATTATTTTACCGGTTTTGTTTTAAGCCAGGCTGTTAAAACTGAATATTCGACGCTTGAAATTCCTAATCAGATGTATGCTGTTTTTGTAAGCGAACCCTACGATTACCGTAAGTTAGAAAATGTCTCAAATACTTATTACCAATTACAGCAGCAAATATTCAATACCTGGCTGCCTCAAACCCGCTATCAAAAAATCGAGGGGCCGGAATTAGAAACCTATGTGTCTTTGGAAGATCAAGCTTACTTAGAAATCTGGATACCAATCGAAAAGTAAATAGAACGTGTGCAAGGGTATGTATCACATATCCTTGTTTTTTTCAGTTATTTTGTGGGTCAAAGAATTAGCTGAATATGCCCATTTTGATCACATATCCATTTAGACATCAGAAACGGGACTGCTAAAAAACCAATAAAAATAATTTGAAGAAAAAGAGTCCAAAAACCTTTAAGTTTTCGATCCTTATTTCTAAGAATTTTTTTGGAACTAATCCATCATCAAAACTTGCTGTTAGTAGATGAAACAAAAAAGATTCTGACGGTATTTATCAGAATCTTCCTCTTAAAATATCCCTGCCTCGATAGGCAGCTTCCTGTTTACACTAACCTAAAAGAAAAGTAATAAAAAGAGGTCATCTTCTCAAATGAACGTCACGCTGATCAATAAAAAGAAACACCCCTAAGACTACCATCATCACCGAAATTGCTGTCAACGCGGAAAAATCCCCATTATTTCCAAAGTGAAGCAATTTCCAGAGACGAGATAATTGTTCGACATTTGCAGCCTTTACTGAAACTTGAATAACGTAATATAGAAGAAAAAGAAGCACACTCGTACCAAAAGCTTTTGCAATTGCGTTCGTAATCCTTTTCTTTTTCTCTTCATCCTCTGCTTTGAAGTAAGCATAATATGTCCAATAGCCACCGTAGATTGATGCTACAGCGGAAATCGTCACTAGAACATATTTTGAAAGACTATATAGGATCTCCCCAATGTCCATAAGAATAACCTCTCAATCTGTTTTATACTTGGTACAGTACATTCATTTTTAGAATTGATCCGGCGACATTTTTTAAGTATTTTACGGTCTATTTAACAAGAAAATGTAGTGAATGCGGTGTCGGATTTGCAAGTGTCATTCCGCATCTTTCTTTAAGATACGTCTTCCAATCATGGGTAGCTGCTTTTAAGATATCTTCTTCTGAAAAATACCGTAAAATATTCGTTTCCTTTGGCTCACTAAATTCAAAAATAATCGAAATTTCAGCTTCCAAGTGATTAATCAATGCAATGTGATCAAAAAAATTTTCGTGATTAATTTCTTGAATCGTTGTCTGGAGTGCCACACAGTTTTGATGAACTTTTTCTTTCAACTTGGGATAGTCGGTATTAAAAAAAGGCTGATCAGTGTGTTCTATAAAATAATCTAAGTAATCATGCATCGTTTCGATATCTAAGTCTTCCATCGTTCATTCCTCCTTATTTAAGCTTATAACAAATAGTTGATGCCTCTTTTTACGTTTTACATTCGGAATAAATAAAAGACTGCAAATAACCGTCGGCATTCGAAAGTTATCTGCAGTCTATTCAAATCATAATAGACCTGAGTCACTTTCTACGAAAGAACTCTCCGCCATTCTGATCTTCTGTTATTCGAGTATCTATCAGGTTACTTAGTATTCCGTCTTAAGCGTTTAAAGAACATACCAAGCAATGCGGCAACCACTGCTACACCGCCATATAAAGCGAATGAACTTGTTGCTTCCCCAGTTTTTGGAAGGTTTTTCTCGTTTGTTGCCGGTGCCTCAGAATGATCACCAGGTTCTGCCTGTTTACCACTTGGATCGTTTGGTGTCTCTGTCTTCGTGTACGTAACTGTTACTTCAGAATCTTTATCTGTTGCAGTCATTCCTGTTCGTTCTTTGACTGTTTCAAGATCTGCTGTGTACCCATCGATTTCTGCACTCTTGACTGCATCAAACGTTGTATCATTGTCTTTGGCTTGCCACTCACCATAGGTCTTCTCCCCTGTGACTTCATTGGTAGTCACTGTACGGGTAAAGGTCACCGTATCTACTTTGTCTGGTGCGGCTTCTTTTCCATCTTCATAGACATAGTGGATGGTTTGTTTCACTTCTTCAGTTTCCTCAGACTTAATCATATTTGGTGTGTAAGTGACAGTGATTTCACTATCTTTTGACTCTTCTGTCAAGCCAGTCACTTCTTCGACAGTCTCTTTGTCAGCATTGTATTTGTCAATTTCTGGACTGTCCACTGCATCAAACGTTGTGTCGTTATCTTGAGCTTCCCATTCCCCATATGTCTTCTCATTCGTTGCTTCATTGGTGGTCACTGTTCGGGTGAAGGTGACTGTATCTCCTTTGTCGGCTGCGGCTTCTTTGCCATCTTGATAGACATAATGAATGGTTTGTTTCACTTCTTTGGTTTCCGTTGATTCCACCATGTTTGCCTTGTAGGTAACGGTCACTTCTGAATCTTCATCTTCTGCTTTCAATCCAGTGACTTCTTCGACAGTTGCCTTATCTGCAGTGTAGTGCTCAATTTCTGGACTAGTTACTTCATCAAAGGTGGTATCATTGTCTTTTGGCAGCCAGTCACCGTAGGTCACTTTATCGTTTTCGAAGTCTTGGACGACTGTTCGAGTGAAAGTTACCTTGTCTACCTTGTCTACTGCGGCTGCTGTGCCATCTTCATAGACATAATGGATCACACGTTTGACTTCTTTCATCTCTACCGAAGCCATCGGGTTTTGTTTATAAGTAACGGTCACTTCGATATTTTTCGAGTCAGCAGTGATACTCGTGACTTCTTCCACGCTTGTCTTATCCGGCGTGTACATTGTAATCGCTGGACTGTTCACTTCATCAAAAGTGGTGTCGTTGTTTGTCGCTGCCCAATCATCATAGGTAACCACACCGGTGGCTAGATTTTTGGTGGCATTGCGAGTGAAAGTGACCGTGTCAACATAATCATCGGCTGCTTTTGACCCATCGCTAAACACATAGTGCACAGTTAAATTCACTTCTCTTGATTCAGTGGTAGTTTCCATTTTTGGTTTGTAAGTAACAGTGACTTCACTGTCTTTTGACTCTGCCGTTAAACCAGTGATTTCGTCGACAATCTCTTTATCTGCCGTATAGTTCGTAATCTCTGGACTAGTTACTTCATCAAAGGTGGTGTCGTCGTCTTTGGCTTGCCATTCGCCATAGGTTTTCTCTCCTGTGGCTTCATTGGTGGTCACTGTTCGGGTGAAGGTCACTGTGTCCACTTTGTCCGGTGCAGCTTCTGTGCTATCTTCATACAGATAATGGATCGTTTGTTTCACTTCTTTAGTCTCGGTTGATTCCACCATGTTTGCCTTGTAGGTAACTGTTACTTCGCTGTCTTTTGACTCTGGTGTCAAGCCGACCATTTCTGGCACACCTATTTTATCTGGTGTGTAGTTGGCTATTTCTGGACTGACTACCGCATCAAAGGTAGTATCATTGTCTTTGGCTTGCCACTCACCATAGGTTGTTTCCTCTGTGGCTTCATTGGTGGTGACTGTTCGGGTGAAAGTGACTGTATCCACTTTGTCAGGGGCGGCTTCTGTACCGTCTTCATACAGATAATGGATCGTTTGTTGCACTTCTTTGGTCTCGGTTGATTCCACCATATTTGCCTTGTAAGTAACCGTTACTTCGCTGTCTTTTGACTCTGGCGTTAAACCAGTGACTTCTTCAACAGTTGGCTTGTCTGCAGTGTAGTGCTCAATTTCTGGACTAGTCACCGCATCAAAGGTTGTGTCATCGTCTTTGGCTTGCCACTCACCATACATTGTTTCCTCTGTGGCTTCATTGGTGGTGACTGTTCGGGTGAAAGTGACTGTATCCACTTTGTCTGGGGCGGCTTCTGTACCGTCTTCATACAGATAATGGATCGTTTGTTTCACTTCTTTGGTCTCGGTTGATTCCACCATGTTTGCCTTGTAAGTAACCGTTACTTCGCTGTCTTTCGATTCTGCTGTCAAGTCAACCATTTCTGCCACACCTTTTTTATCTGGCGTGTAGTTGGCTATTTCTGGACTGACCACCGCATCAAAAGTGGTGTCATTGTCTTTGGCTTCCCAATTACCATAGGAGGTTTCACCGGTTGCTTCATTGATAGTGACTGTTCGTTCGAAGGTTACCTTGTCCACGTTGTCAGGTGCAGCTTCTGTGCCGTCTTCATACACATAGTGAATCGTTTGAGTCACTTCTTTTGTTTCTGTGGTGGTAGTTGTTTTGGCTCTGTAAGTGACCGTGATCTCTGAATCCTTATCATCTGCCGTTAAACCGGTGACTTTTTCAATTCTTTCGTTATCTGCGAGATAGTTATCAATTTCTGGACTAACTACTTCATCAAAGGTTGTGTCGTCATCTTTGGCTTGCCAGTCATCGTACGTTACTTCTCCCGTAGCTAAATTTTTCATGCCATTACGGGTGAAGGTGACTGTGTCCCGTTTGTCTGGGGCTGCTTCTGTGCCGTCTTCATACACATAATGGATGGTTTGAGTCACTTCTTTTGTTTCTGTGATAGCTTCCAATCTTGGTGTATACATAACTACGATATCGTGGTATTCCTCTTCTGGTGACACATCAATGACTTCTTCAACATAGTCTGTATCCGCTGAATAATTTTCGATTTCCGGACTTTTTACTCCTTCAAACATAGAATCATCGTTTCGGGGCTTCCACTCACCATAGGTCTCAACTCCAGTAGCTTCATTAATGGTGACTGTTCGTATAAATTCTATTGTATCCACATGATCCGGCGCGGCTTCCGATCCGTCTTCATACAAATAATGGATTATCCGTGCGATTATTTTACTTTCCTCTCTCGTTTCTATTTTAGGGCTGTAAACATACGTGACTGTTTGGGGATTTTTGCTAACGATTCCTGTCTCATCACCTTGCACTTCTTTCAAGATATATCCAGGGATATCTTTCGGAGTAATCGTATATGAATCGCCTATATTGCCACCAGTCATTATACTTGGAGGAAGTAATTCTTTCCCCTCTTCATCGATATAATTCACTGTGATTGGTGCCCCTTCAATATACCTTGGCTGCCATACATAAGTATCAGCCATAGTCGCTCCATCATAATTCAATACCAGATCCTTAGACAGGAATACCTGATCACCATAAGGAGCGTCTATCGTGCCTGATCCAACATTTTGCCAATAACCGGTATAATAGCTTGAACTAAATCCAATCATTCCACTTGGATTTGTCAAATTAACTGGGTACTCATTACCTGGCCAATTGTTCCAGCCGACAAAGCTGAATTTTTCCCCTAGTCGTATTTCTTTTAGATATCGTGCATTTGCTAGAAATTGATTCATTCCAGCCCCTAAGGCTTTGATTACATTGGTACTATCAAAATTTGATAAATCTAAACTAGTCCCTCTAAAGCCATAAAACATGCTGTTCATTGTTGTGGCTTGACTTGTATCAAGCAAATGTAGATTCACGATTTCATCCAACTCTGAAGGCACTTTTCCATAATGGCCAGTGCTTTCAAATAGTCCAGGAACATCTGCTGGAAGAACAACAGGGGCAGTGAGAACTACTTTTCTAATAGTCATGTTTGATGAAACTTCTGCTATTGGAATCACTTGATCTACCGTTGTAGTAAGCGTGCCTTCTCCTACAGTTAGAACTCCCTCAATATCAAGGGTTGCTGGAGCAGTCCCCCACATTCCACTCCAAAGGATATTGTCTGCAAGAGCAGCCTTCTTTTCTTCAGTTGCTGCTGTACTGTCTGTCGACGCTTCTGAACTATTTTTCTCTGCATCTTCTTCAGATTCCGTTTTAGTTGCTGCAAATTCTTCTGCTGTCGCTTGCTCTTCAGATTCTATTGCTTCTGACTCTGTTCCTACAGTTTCCTCGACTACTTTTTCTACTTCTTGCTGTTCAGGCAACAACTCCCCCGCAGTAAGCATTGTTTCTTCTGCTGCTGTAGTGCTAATTGATGCAGCTGATGCAGGAATACTAAAAAGTGCTTGTGTAAAAATCGGGCTGCCTAATATAAATACAGAGGAACTGACAAGAATACGTGATACGATTTCTTGCTTCTTCGATCTTCTCATTATTTTTCCTTCTTTCTATCTAAGTGAATGAACACAGTCTCGTTCTATCCAATGCAAAAAAGCTGTCAACTGACAACTACTTCAGACATATTTTAATACTCCTGTTGTCCTCATCCCTTAAGTCTGTATTATCACATGGCTCTGAGTAGCGAACACGACAACATCTGCTCTAAAAAAGACAAGATTCGTCCTGTTTAAAAAAAATAATTAAAATCCTTTGGAAATTATGACAAAAAAGAAAATAATCATATTCATATCAGTATTTCAACGGATTATGCGAAAAGATTTTGAACATGGAAGATCTCTTTTTATTCCTAATCATTCACTTAGAGAAAAGACAAAAAAACCGCAATACAAGCGTTTGAGCAAATCAACTGTCTCAACGATAAAAGGACTTGCCCACTTGCGCAGCATTGCGTCAAAAATATCGTTTAGAGTTGTTTTCACTGTCACTTATATTGCAGTCATAAAAATGGATAAGCAGTCATACTTGCAGCCACGTGTTTTGGGTCTGCTAAGTATTCGCTTGTTGATCTTGAACATTTGATTTAGTCAAGTTCACACCTTAGCTGTTGATACTGCCAATTCGAAAAAGATCGTCACTAGCAGATACGGATATCTAACGTTATCTGTAATGATTCTATAGTGAGGTATTTGTCCCTGTTTCTTGAATAGACTCATTAATAGACTCATTTTGGAACTTTTCGATCGCCTCGACTAATTCAAGCCAGCGATCTCCGGTGGGGAAACTATTCCATTTAAAGAAACGTACTTCGCGATTTTGATTAATAAAGTATTGACGATCGACAGGATAATCCGTCACGACAAAATCCGGCTTTTCTGATACAAAAGAAAGAGTATATCCAAACCATCGTTTTAATCGCTCTTTTTGCCTAATTTCCTGAATTTTTCCAAATTTTGATTCATGAAAAACCCGCACAGTTGACCGATCAATTCTAGCTACAATCGAAAGAAGCATACTGTACTGAAAAAGCAGGCGGTTATTTGAGACATACAGCGTACTAAAAATCGATGATTGTTCTGATAACGATTGGTACATCTCTTGAACCAGTGGAAATAGTTTAGGGAATACTCTTCGATAATCTTTGTCTGTTGTTGTTTTTCCAAAAGCATCAATCTTATTTTTAGAAGCAAACATGAGAGAGGTTGAATGGATGTTCAATGCATTGACAAAAAGATACATTGTAGCACTATCAGGAACAAGAAAAGCTTGTTTCGCTGTTTCCGAAAAAAGTTTAGCGGCTTGTAAGCTCTCTTCTGAAAAATGATTTGTCATCGTCAACTCTGTAGGGATCTCCTCAGGTAAATAGGTGGTCATTACTGAAAACATATAATACAAGAAGATATACTCATTTTCTGAAGTTTCATTTAACAAATAATTATCTCTTAAGAGGGGCATTATAAGCTCGTTTTTGAATTGCTCAAAAGGAATAGTGAGATGGCATGTTTCTGTCATTCCCGGTGGAATTTCTTTCAAAGCAAATCCTCTCTTTAAACGATAGAGACTTAAAGCCAGTAATTGGATAAACTTTTCTTGATCGATTCCTCGGTAACAACTTGGATACATCGCGAGTCTTTCTTTGAAACCAGTAATACTTTTTTGAGTCAGGCCAAAATAACGTACATTTGAGCCATCAAAAATTTGCCAATACATGATATGAAAAAAATGCCTAATACGATATTCTTCTCCTACAAATAACGGCTTCCTCTTTAAATTCAACGAAATATTATAATTTTCAAGGATATCCATGATCTCCTTGAGTTTTCTTTGAACCGTGCGATTACTCACAAAATGCTGTTGCGCTGTATTCTCCAAGGATACATATTTCTCTCTGAATAATCGGTCCAATATTTGAAAAGGCATGCTTTCTTCTAACATGACAGAATATAACTTAGAAAGTAAAAAATTTGAGGCAAATCGAAGTGAAATGGTTCTTCCGTCAATTATTTCGATATCATAAAAGGGATACCGTTCTCTCAAATCCAGTGCACGGTCAATAACTAAAACAATTCTTCTTTTCGAAACACTTAATTTATTTGCCAAGTCGCTTATACTTTCATATTCCTCAGCATTTTCAAAAAAATAAGCAAATACTTCATAGACATCTTGATCTAATTTAGTTAAAAGAAACTTATACATACCATCACCTCTTAACCTCTTACTTTAAATAAATTATACCTCTTCTACCTTCTAATATCATTGATTGTGCATTAATCCATAATGTTTTGGTTTTATTTGAGAAACGTTTAAACCTCTACCTAAATAGATCGCCTATTTCGTCTTGTATTATAAGTATCTATTATCTTTCTTCTCCTGTTGATCTCCATAATCATTTTCCCTCAGATGCGGAAAATGTTGCGTAACAATCAAGTGTCCAGACAGTTGTTTCTTATCTAGGCATTTTATTTATAGAATCAGACCTATTAAAAAAAACATCAAAGTTGGTAAATACACTTTGATGTTCATAAAACATTTTTAGGATAGCTTGTCAAAAGATTATCGAGAGCCCCTATCATCAGCAGGAAATTCTCTAAGTCCATTGGTTAGCGTCCTATTACTCATGTTGATAATTGACTAACGGACCCAGACATGAGATGCCCAAGGTTCGCCTTTATTTTTTCTTCCGGCCAGTCCCACCAACGGACCTTTTGTAAATACTGAATCGTTTCATCATTAAATCTTTTTCTGATTGGTTTCGCAGGAACGCCTCCTACAATGGTATATGGCGGTACATCTTTCGTGACTACAGCTCTAGTACCTATAATGGCACCGTCTCCAATCGTTACGCCTGCCAGGATCAGTGACTCATACCCGATCCAGACATCATTGCCAATCACAATATCGCCTTTATTGTCCCATGCAGCAGCCACATCGGCTTTATCAAGATCCCACTCTTCAAAAAATAGCGGAAATGTATACGTTGGAACGCTTGATAATGAGTGGTTTGCAGCATTAAACAGAAACTTTGATCCACAAGCAATGGAGCAAAATTTGCCAATAATCAATTTGTCATGATTGATTGGGTATTGATACAGCACATTATTCCTTTCAAACTCGCGTGGATCATTTACAAAATCATTATAAATCGTGTATTCTCCAACGCTAATATTTGGGCTAGTGATGGCATTCTTTAGATAGATCGTTTGTGTATCATTGGTTCTTGGGTAAATTTTATTTCGTGAAATAGTCATAATATTCTTCTCCTTTTCGTGTGTTAACGTTTGACTATTTCACATACTACAATGCACTTTTTCATTTTTTTACCTCTTCTCAATTTATGTACGTAATGAATATATCTAAATAATAGTACTTGAAATAGTAAGCAGCTGAAGAAAAAACCGCTACTAACATGGTATTTCATTCAACTGCTACGAATACGAGACACCTCAAAATCGATGTGCTTACCACAATTAAATCAAATAAATTATAGCCATTGTATACTCATAAAAAAACTTACACCAACAGTTAAAATAAAACAAGGATATTTAAATAAAAAAGACAGGATCCTTTTTATTCATTTGTGTTCTCCAGAAACTATATACGATTCTTTTTTTGAACGTTACAAAGAACTAACCACTAAAAACTATTGAGCAAATTGGTCAAAAAATCAGTCTTTTCATGACTATAACGGAACAGGTAAGGAGACAATATATAGCTCGACTACTAATAGTACTATGCATGCGAATAACATAAGATTTTCTCGACGATCATGGTTTGGATGAAGATAGGCTTCTGATTTTGGTCTATCTTTAATATCATCTTGTCTAACTTTTCTTCTAATCAATGCCACTCCTGAACCGACCGCCCAACACAAAGTGAACAGAATAAACAGCCCAAAAGATAGATAAATTTGTTTACCAATAGCAAGATACAGTAGAAAAAAGTCAATCAGCTTAATCGAAAACAAAGCGACTCTTCGCACCTTTCGTCCATAATAGATCCAACTATAACTCATGCACCCTCACTCCTTCTTAAATTTAATCACTACCTTTTGCTTTCATATTTTGACTTAATGAAAGATTTTCTCATCGATTCTTAGTATAATTTCCTCAATTTGTATCTCAAAAAACATGATTATAAATAAATATATACTAAAAAAATAAAGTGTCCAGAAAAAGATGCTCTCCGGACACTTTATTCATGTTCTTACTATAAATAATACACTTAATTTGATAGGTTCTTTTTTCGTTTACTGATTCTATACGATAAGAGAATTAGTAGGGTTCCTAAAATCACCAACATTGATTGTCCCAACGTTTCTTCTCCCGTAGCTGGCAAAGTCCCCCTAGAATCATTCTCTTTTTCATTATTTTTATGAAGAACACTATAGACATACACCACTTCCTGCGCTTCTTCACTGAAAATTCCAGAAGCATTATCTGGCGTCTCCACTACATACCAACCTGGGATTTCTTTCGCTTCACTGGTATATGGCAATCCGACTTTGCCACTTAAGACAGTTGGCTCTGCTAATTGGTTTCCTTCACTATCTTGGTATTTCACAGTCACTGGAGCGGCATCTGAACGTTCATAGATATACACCACTTCTTGCGCTGCCTCACTGAAAATTCCAGAGGCATTATCTGGTGTCTCTACTACATACCAACCAGAAATCTCTTTGGCTTCACTGGCATATGGTAATCCGACTTTTCCACTTAAGACAGTTGGCTCTGCTAATTGATTTCTTTCACTATCTTGGTATCTCACAGTCACTGGAGCAGCTTCACTGCGTTCGTATACATACACCACTTCCTGCGCTTCTTCACTGAAAATTCCAGAAGCATTATCTGGCGTCTCCACTACATACCAACCTGGGATTTCTTTGGATTCACTGGTATATGGCAATCCGACTTTGCCACTTAAGACAGTTGGCTCTGATAATTGATTTCCTTCACTATCTTGGTATTTCACAGTCACTGGAGCGGCATCTGAACGTTCATAGATATACACCACTTCTTGCGCTTCCTCGCTGAAAATTCCATAGGCATTGGCTGGCGTCTCTACTACATACCAACCTGGGATTTCTTTGGATTCACTGGCATATGGCAATCCGACTTTCCCACTTAGAATCGTTGGCTCTGATAATTGATTTCCTTCACTATCTTGGTATTTCACAGTCACTGGTGCCGCATCACTGCGTTCGTATACATACACCACTTCCTGCGCTTCTTCACTGAAAATTCCAGAAGCATTATCTGGCGTCTCTACTACATACCAACCAGGAATCTCTTTGGCTTCACTGGCATATGGTAGTCCGACTTTTCCACTTAAGACAGTTGGCTCTGTTAATTGATTTCCTTCACTATCTTGGTATCTCACAGTCACTGGTGCCGCATCACTGCGTTCGTATACATACACCACTTCTTGCGCTTCCTCACTGAAAATTCCATAGGCATTATCTGGTGTCTCTACTACATACCAGCCTGGGATTTCTTTGGCTTCACTGGCATATGGTAATCCGACTTTGCCATTCAAAATCGTTGGGTCGCTTAATTCGTTGCCGTCTGTATCTTCATATCGGACCGTAACTGGTGCCGCATCTGAGCGATCATACACGTAGACCACTTCCTGCGCTTCTTCACCAAAGAGTCCGGAAGCATTATCTGGTGTCTCTACTACATACCAACCAGGGATTTCTTTGGCTTCACTGGCATATGGCAATCCGACTTTCCCACTTAAGACAGTTGGCTCTGCTAATTGATTTCCTTCACTATCTTGGTATTTCACAGTCACTGGAGCGGCATCTGAACGTTCATAGATATACACCACTTCCTGCGCTTCCTCGCTGAAAATTCCAGAGGCATTGGCTGGCGTCTCTACTACATACCAACCTGAGATTTCTTTGGCTTCACTGGTATATGGCAATCCGACTTTGCCATTCAAAATCGTTGGGTCGCTTAACTCATTGCCGTCTGTATCTTTATATCTGACTGTGACTGGTGCCGCATCTGAACGCTCATAAACATAGACCACTTCTTGTGCTTCTTCAGTAAATACACCGACTGCATTATCTGGTATTTTGACCACGTTCCAGCCCGTGATCTCTTTCGGATTGCTTTCATAAGCCATACCGACTTTTCCACTTAAAACCGTTGGTTCACTCAGCTGTTCGCCTTCAGAATTCTGATACTTGACTGTTACAGGAGCTGCATCTATTAAATTGGGCTGCCAAACATACGTATCGGAGTCAGTTTCTCCATTGTAGTTTGCCATTAACTCGGAAGCCGACCAAATATTTAGCCCATTCGGGAAATCTATTGATCCTGTTCCAACATTGACCCATTTTCCTGTATAAATTTCTGATGAAATTGGACTAGGCAACATTGCATTTGTATGAAATGAAAATGACTGTCCTAATCTGATGGTCTTCAACGATTGCATACCGCTAAACATAGAAGACATATTCGTTACCTTACTGGTATCGAAACTTGATATATCCAGACTAGAGACTCTATTTAAGCCCTGAAACATTCGATCCATATTCGTTACTTGGCTAGTATTAAAATTGCTTAGATCCATACTGAATGTATCGAGATCACTTCTTCTTAGGTTTGCGAACATCAAAGACATGTCCGTAACATTTCTCGTATCAAAATTGCTTAAATCAAATTTATCGATATTAATCACATTCGCGAACATCAAAGACATATTCGTTACATTTCTTGTATCAAAATTGGAGACGTCCAAACTAGTCAAATCGAACAGTCCATTGAACATCGCATACATATTAGTAACGTTACTTGTATCAAAGTTGGATACATCGAGCTTTGTTAACCCTCGAGTATTATTAAACATGCCAGACATATTCGTTACTCGGCTAGTATCCAGCTTGTCCAAGCCTTCTATTTCAGTAAGGTCAGCCCACGTACTGCCGGAGTTACCAAATAAATAAGAAGAATCCTCACCAGCAATAACATTCCCCTCGAACACAATTTTTTTAACCCTATACCGGGACCAAGGGTTAATCTCAGAAGTAGATCGGAATGTTCCAGATCCGATATGGAGAACTCCGTCATAAGTGATATACCAATCTGAGGTACCATAAGTTCCCGAGGCCATATTTTCAGTAGGATCTTCAGTAGTTTGATTCTCTATTGCATCCATTTCATTTTGACTTCTAACTTCATTCTCACTTGAAGAAGAAGTCAATTCATTCAGTTCGACAGGTTCTGAACTATCTGATTGACTAAGTTCACTAGGCTCTGTTTTCCTTCCATCATTATCTTTCGTTGAATGAATACGTTCATCCTTACTATCACGAGACATTAAAGTTTCTTCTTGTTCCACAGCGATCGTGCTCTCTACTGTATCCTGTATAGCAACAGTATCTTCAGTCACTGAATCAGCGCTAACAACCATTGTCCATGGCGCTTGATTTAACAACAAGCCTCCCAACAATAGTATCCTGCTACACTTTCCCATACCAAGTCATCCTTTCTCTTTTAGTCTTTCTCTTTAGTATCCATATTCCGATTATCATCAATGGATGTTATTACCTACATGTTTTGTATTGTCTCTGTGCTAAAGGTGTTTTGTTAATCAAACCATGTGCTTTACCTGCTGGTTCGCTTTCAAGCTTTTAATAAGGTTCGATCTAAAGAATTTTCTTTAAAAAGTTGTTCCCAACCCTCAACTTCGACAAATGGATTTTCTGAGGCTTTCTGTATGCATGTACCTTCTTCTAGTGCCAAAAATCTTCGTTTTTTAGATAATAGTTTCTCATTTAGACATTTTTTCGACAAAAATCTATAATTCAAGTTTTGTAAGACATTCGAAGTTTTCGGATGTCTATTTTCGTGTTGTCCCAAAAACGAAGGTTTTTGAGACAGATAGATTATTTTACATTCTCTGAATATATTACTATTCATCGCAGCTTTCTCTTAATCAACTATTTCTCCAGACAGTGAAATAGTTGATTTGCTTTTTACTCCAACCTTATCTACAGTTCCAAATCAAATCGCTTCGCCTATCCTTGCTTTTTTTGTTAAGATAAAGAAATAATGAGTAAGAATTTAGGTGATGATTTATGCGACTGTTGTTTTTCTTTTTCCTTTTCACATTTTTGATTGGATTTCTCTTCTATTTATTGACCCGTCGCACGATCGCCGAAGTCTATCATGAATTGACCGATAAGAACCGCTTCTTTCGAGGCATCAAAGCTTTCTTCATTGGAATTTATCGCATTTTGACTTCTGTTTAAAAAAAACTGTCCAACAACAGATCTCTTGATCGTTGCTGGACAGTTTTTTGTTTGATTCGTCTTCTATTTCAATGGTTTCCATTGCCAATCTTGGACTTCAGCAATGTCATAGCCATTCTCACGGATAAAGTCATGGTGATAGGCAACCGTCTCTGTCATTCGTTGCGCAAAGTCGGCAGCTTGTTCGCCATAGACCCACTCAGCGCCGTCTTTCGCTAAATGGAAGCGATCAAGTTCAGATAAGATCCGCATGTCAAATGGTGTGGTGATATCGCCATTTTCACGATAGCCATGAATATGCAGACGCTGATTCTTGCGGCCGAAGAAAATGTCCCGAATCAGTCCTTCATAGCCATGGAAAGCAAAAATGATTGGCTTGTCCTTAGTAAAGTAAGCCTCAAATTCTTCATCTGTCAATCCACGAGGATCGACATCCGGATGACGTAGTTTCAATAAATCAACAACATTGATAAAGCGGATTTTCAACTCTGGAAACGCCTCATTCAGCAGGCTTACAGCAGCGAGAGCTTCTAAATTTGGCTCTGTCCCTGCTGCAGCGATCACCAAATCAGGTTCTCCTTGGTCTGTTGAAGCCCAATCAATGATCTTTAAGCCGTCTTTTACCAATATCTCCGCTTCTTCTGCCGTATAAAACTGCGGCCGAGGATGTTTCGAAGAAACAATCAGATTGATCTGTTCTTCAGTTTGGAATGTTTCTGCCATTACAGCCATCAAGCTATTGGCATCTGCTGGTAGATAGACCCGTACGAATTCCGCTTTTTTCTCAGCGATATGTGTCATGATCCCTGGGTCTTGATGGGTATACCCATTATGGTCTTGCTGGAATACGGTTGAGGAAGCAATCAAATTCAATGACGGATAGGCATGGCGCCAAGGCAATTCTTTCGATTTACGCGTCCACTTAAAGTGCTGAGTGATCATGGAATCAACCACTCGCAAGAAAGATTCATAGCTAGCAAAAAAGCCATGACGCCCAGTTAAGACGTAGCCTTCTAGGAAGCCTTCTGCTTGATGCTCCGATAATTGGGAATCAATCACCCGTCCGGTAGCACTTAGCCATTCATCATAGTTTGGCTGTTTTGGTTCTAACCATTGGCGATTTGTCACTTCAAAAACATGGTTCAAACGATTGGATTTGGCTTCATCCGGACCAAAGATTCTAAAATTAGTCGGGTTTTCAACAATCAAATCCCGAGCAAACTTTCCGAACTCCATCATGTCTTGAGCAGTGGTTGAGCCAGGAACACCAATATCGATCGCATGCTGTCGCCAATCGGTGATTTTCAACGGTTGAGGATCGATTCCCCCGTTAGTGATGGGATTCATTGCCATCCGTTGCTGTCCTTTCGGCGCAAGCTCTTGAATCTCCGCCTTGATGCGGCCAGATTCATCAAAGAGTTCTTCTGGCTTATACGATTTCAGCCAATCAGTTAGTGCATCCACGTGCTCCATCTGATGCGCATTGACTGGGATAGGTACTTGATGGGCGCGAAAACCGCCTTCAATCGGCTCTCCCTCCCAAACTTTTGGTCCTGTCCAGCCTTTAGGTGTGCGCACGATCAGAACAGGCCAGTGTGGCATGACTGCTTCATCAGCTTTTCCTTGACGGGCTTTGGTTTGAATCGCTTTGATCTGCTCAACGGCGCGGTCCAATGCTCTCGCCATTTGCGGATGAACAGTAGCAGGATCATCTCCCTCAACAAAATAAGGTGTCCAACCCATTCCTTCAAAATACTTGGTTAGGTCTTCATCCGATTTGCGAGCCAGAATCGTTGGATTAGAGATTTTAGCACCGTTCAGATGTAAGATCGGCAGAACAGCCCCATCTTTTACCGGATTGATAAATGTATTAGAAAACCAGCTGCCCGCTAACGGACCGGTTTCAGCTTCGCCATCTCCAACCACAACAGCAGCGATCACATCAGGATTATCAAGGACAGCCCCTGTTCCATGCGCGATGGAATAACCTAGTTCGCCCCCTTCATGGATCGATCCTGGTGTTTCTGGTGCCGCATGGGAAGCAATTCCTCCTGGGAAGGAAAAAATTTTGAAAAGATGCTGCATCCCGGCCTCATCTTGGGTTACTTCTGGATAGATTTCCGTATAACTTCCATCTAGATAGGCATTCGAAACCATCACCTGACCTCCATGACCAGGTCCTTCAATGTAGAACATATTCAAATCATATTTATTGATGACACGATTCAAGTGGGTGTAGATAAAATTCTGACCAGCAATGGTGCCCCAGTGACCAATCGGATTGACTTTCAGATCTTTTTCTTCAATGGGCCGCCGTAACAGTGGATTGTCTTTCAAATAGATTTGTCCGACAGAAAGATAGTTGGCTGCCCGCCACCAAGCATTCATTTTGTCAAAATACTCTTGGGTATCAAATGTTGTCTCCATACTACTCCTCCTTGCTTTCTCTTAATTAAAAGTCTATGCGTCTCGATTTTAAAAGTCAATTTTGCTGATTGTACACCTTGCATCTCTCTTATGATTTGTCTGCTTCAGCACAAGAAAAAACAAGACCAGAGTTCCTCCCAACATGTTTCAGTATGAGAGGTTTTGGTCTTGTCAGTGTTGGCTCTTTTCTGTTGTCTTGTCTACTTTTTTAATAGCTACTTGATCGTCACATAGTCCAAACCAACGAGTTTTGCCCACGTCTCGATTTGATCTGACGTCAAAGCTAATGAAACAACCGTATGATGCCCGCCACCCGTTTCGATCCATTGTTTGACTCCTTGATGAAAGTCGGGACGAGGCGTCCACATCACGCGAGCCACCGGCAATTTAGGTGCGGCTTCTGTTGGCTCAAAAGCATCGACTTCATTGATCAATAATTTATAGTGAGTCCCAAAGTCGGCCATAGATACAACTACTCCTGCGCCACCTTGTCCGTCAAAGACTAATCGTGCTGGGTCTTCTCGATCCCCCATTGATAGCGGCGAAACGACGATTTTTGGTTTATTGACAGCCAATACTGGATCCACTTCCATCATATGCGACTGCAAGATGGCTTCTTTGCCTTCGGTCAACTCATAGGTGTAGTCTTCCATAAAACCGGTTGCTTTATTATGTGCCATGATCTTCATAAGACGATCGATGGCTGCTGTTTTCCAGTCACCTTCACCAGCAAATCCGTATCCTTCCGCCATGAGTCGCTGTACAGCTAATCCTGGTAGCTGTTGCATGCCATAAAGATCTTCAAAGTTGGTCGTAAACGCACTATAGCCTCCTGCTTCTAAGAAACGGCGGATGCCGATTTCTTGTTTGGCCTGTACTTTCACATGGGCTTCCCAGATTGCGGCTTCGTAATCTCCCTGATCAAACTCATACAAATTACGGTATTCTTCAAACAAGTCATTGATCTCTTCATCGGTCACAGCATCGATTACTTGAACAAGATCACCAATGCCAAAGTAATCCACGGTCCAACCAAATTGGATTTGTGCTTCGACTTTGTCCCCTTCTGTCACCCCAACATTGCGCATGTTGTCGCCGAAACGAGCGACTTTGATAGCAAAACTTTCATTGTAAGCAACCGCCACATCCATCCAAGCTGCGATTTCTTTTTGGACCGTCTCTTTTTTCCAATAACCGACAACGATTTTGTTTTGTTTCTGCAAACGCGCATTGATAAAACCATATTCGCGATCCCCATGGGCTGCCTGATTCAAATTCATAAAGTCCATATCGATGGTCTCCCAAGGAATGCGTTCATTGTATTGGGTCGCCAAATGAAGCAATGGTTTTTGCAGCAGTTTCGTTCCCCGGATCCACATTTTTGCTGGTGAGAAGGTATGCATCCAAGTAATGACACCAGCTACTTCATCCCGATAATTGACTTCCTTCATGATCTTTGTAATCGTGTCCGCAGTGACTGCCAATTCTTGTAAAACGACTGGATAAGGCAGATTTCCACTGTCATTCAAGCGTTTGACCATTTCAGCTGCATGATCGCGGACTTCTTGCAAGGCTTCTTCCCCATATAAGTGCTGAGATCCTACAACGAACCAAAATTCTTTTTTACTGATTGCTAACATATTGTCTGCTCCTTCTTGATTATTTTTGCCCATAGTAGGCATCTTTGCCATGTTTTCGTAGATAATGCTTGTCAAGGATGCGCTGCGGCAGTTCCGGTGCATAACTATTGATCTGACGCGTCACAACGTTCATCTTTGCTACTTCTTCTAAAACGACTGCGTTCATGACTGCACTTTGAGCATCTTTGCCCCAAATGAATGGACCATGTCCCTGCAGCAAGACGCCGGGAATCTCTAAAGGTTGGATACCGCGTTCCTGGAAAGTTTCAACAATCACGTTTCCAGTCTCTGCTTCATAACCACGGTCAATTTCTTCCTGTGTCAAAAAGCGCGCACAAGGGACACTGCCATAAAAGGTGTCAGCGTGGGTCGTGCCCATTGCCGGCAAATCAACTCCTGCCTGTGCCCAACTTGTTGCCCAAGTGGAGTGGGTATGGACGATGCCGCCAATTTCTGGAAACGCTCGATACAATACAGCGTGAGTAGGGGTATCAGAAGAAGGATTCATCTTTCCTTCAACAACGTTCCCCTCAAAATCGCAGACTACCATATCACTAGCTTCCATCGTTTCATAATCAACTCCACTAGGTTTGATCACAAATAGCTGCTGGCTGCGGTCAACGGCAGACACATTGCCCCAAGTGTATTTGATCAAGCCCTGTTTTGGCAGAGCTAAATTGGCTTGGAAGACGGCTTCTTTCAATTGTTCTAACAAAT
This sequence comes from Enterococcus sp. M190262, assembly GCF_005843965.1. Taxonomy (NCBI): domain Bacteria; kingdom Bacillati; phylum Bacillota; class Bacilli; order Lactobacillales; family Enterococcaceae; genus Enterococcus; species Enterococcus sp. M190262. Next base: position 550,048 of record NZ_CP040461.1, read on the forward strand.
GACTCACCTCTATTTTTGTTTTAAATCAATCCATCGATCGCTGCTTGCTCGATCGGCAGTCCGTGTTGGTAGCGCTTAACAAACTCAGTAAAACCAACTATATCCTCAGGTAATGGCGCTAAAGTTGTCCCTTCTTTTCCTTGGAAAACTCTGGATAAAAAGACTGTAAGTGTTTCTTCTACCGATTTTTTTTTCATAAATGCTGCCAGTAAAGCGATGCCCCAAGCACCACCTTCTCCTGCTGTTTCCATCACCGTCACTGGTGCTTCCATCGCAGCAGCCAACACCCGCTGCGCAACAGTCGGAGTCTTGAAAATCCCGCCGTGTCCCACGATTCGGTCGATCTTGACTTGTTCTTTAGTTAGGATATCCATCCCGATCTTCATCGCACCAAACGCACTAAACAAATGGAGCCGCATAAAGTTTGCTAAAGTAAAGCGGCTTTCTGGGGAGCGAACAAACAATGGTCTACCAGCTGCTATTTTTGTAATATTCTCTCCTGAGTAATACCCATAAGACAACAACCCACCACAGTCAGGATCTCCTTTCAGTGCTTGGTTGAACAATGTCGTAAACAGAGCTTCTGTGCTCATTTCGACCCCTGCTGCTTCTACAAATTCCCGAAAAACTTTGACCCATGCATTGATCTCCGAAGTACAATTATTCGTATGAACCATGCCAACTAAATCTCCTGCTGGCGTTGTTACCAGATCAATTTCTGGATAGACTTTAGAGAGACCGCTTTCAAGAACGATCATAGCAAAAGCTGATGTTCCGGCAGAGACATTCCCACTCCTTTGCGCAACACTATTCGTCGCAACCATTCCGGTTCCCGCATCTCCTTCGGGTGGGCAGAATGGAATACCCGGCAACAATGTTCCTGTTGGATCTAACCGCAAAGCACCTGCTGCCGACAAAGTGCCTGCTGCTTCACCAGCCACTAAGACTTTGGGCAAAATATCTGCTAACTGCCAAGGTAAATTTTCTGGAAGGATCAGATCATCAAACTGGGCCATCATCTGTCGATCATAGTCTTTTTGTAGGCTGTCGATTGGGAACATTCCCGAGGCATCCCCAATACCGATTACTTTTTCACCTGTCAGCTGCCAATGAACATAGCCCGCTAATGTCGTCAAAAAGTTGACTTCCGGTATATGCGCTTCTTGATTCAAAATGGCTTGGTACAGATGAGCGATACTCCAGCGTTGTGGAATATTGTATTGGAACAATTCAGTTAGAGCCTTTTCGGCTGCTTCTGTGCTGGCATTGCGCCAAGTGCGGAAAGGCACCAATAACTGATCATTCTCATCAAAAGCGAGATACCCATGCATCATAGCGGAAAAACCAATTGAACCAATTCTCGTCAAAGGTTCCCCGTATCGGGATTGAACAGAAGCTGCTAATGCTTGATAGCTTTCTTGGATTCCTTGCCAGACAGATGCCAAAGAATAGGTCCAGACACCATCTAATAACTGATTCTCCCACTCATAACTACCGGTTGCGATGGTTTGAAATTGCTCATCGATCAAGACAGCTTTAATTCTTGTGGATCCTAACTCGATTCCAAGTGCCGTGCGCCCTTCTTGAATCGCTGCACTTATTTGCTGCTCCATTTCTCTTCTCTCCTTTTGAATTTTGATATACATGAATCACGAATGGCTCATGACGGAGCCGCGAACAATCAATTCTGGCTCATAATAAAACGTTTCTTCCAACGTAGTTCCTGAGGTGACCCATTGTGCCGCTAAAATCCCCATCTCTTCCTTTGGGTGAGCCAGTGTGGTTATTCCTGGTGAAGTCAATGTACTTAAAGGTGAATCATCATTTCCTACAATTGAATAATCTTCTGGTACATGCTTTCCATTGGCTTCTAATTGCTGGATCAACCCATGTGCAATTTCATCGTTATAACAGACGATTCCAGTGATCTCATTCGATTGGTTCAACCGGTCAATCGCTTGTGCAATGACAGCCTCTTTGGTTTCTGTGGTATAAGTCACGACATCTTCAGCAGCAAATGTTTTCTTTGCTTGTTCCAAAGCTTTGACAAAACCTTTCATCCGATATTTCCCTTGTAAATCATCAATTTTAGTGATCAGCATCAAGTGTTGATGCTGCTGTTCCAATAAATAATTCGTGGCTAGATAGCCTGAACGAGTGTCATTGACACAAATATGAGGCAGATCCAGTTCTTCATAGTAGGCATTGATCATCACTAGCGGAATCCCTGCTTCTTTCAATGCCATGTAGTAGGCCAAATTGGGATTGTATTGACTGCTCTTCGTCGGTTCAACGATTAAGCCATCTACTCCTTGGTCCATCATTTGTTGAAGGCAAGCTCGTTCTTGTTCATGGTCATTATTTGTTGATCCCAACAGCAAAGAATAGCCTTGTTCCCGCAATGTCTGCTCGACTCCGCGCATAATTGAAGGAAAGATATAATCCGACAGATACGTCATGATGATGCCAATCGTTTTATGGCTGCGTTGCGGAAGATTCTCAGGTTTTGAAACGTACGTACCAGATCCTCTTTCCTTACGTAAATAGCCTTCGTTTACTAGCAAAGCAATCGCTTGTCGCACGGTATGTCGGCTCAAATGATATTCTTCTTGTAATACAGCCTCTGAAGGAATCGTCATTCCTTCTTTATAGGTTCCTAAACGGATGTTTTCCCGTAATTCATTCGCAAGTTGTTCGTACTTAGTTGTCATATTAATCCCATCTTTCGAAAGTTGTCCGTACATATAGTATATTTAGAATGCGCTTTCTTGTCAATGTAATTTTGTAAAAATCAATTTTTTACCTGAAGCAGAAATATAATAGTCAGTGGCAGCCTCTGCTAAATGCACGATTCGATCAATTGCAACTGTTCAGAAAAGATGAATTGCTATACAATAAATGACAACGACAGCAAAGGAGGTTCTTCCTATTTTCTCTTTTAAAGATATTAAAGAAAATTACCCAAACGCTGCTTTGCATCCAGCAAAATCAACAGATCCAGAAATCGAATCGATTCCATTTGGCCAGAAATTCATCTGGCTGCCTACTGCCGATCTATCGGCAAAAGAAAGAATCATGCTGCAATTAGGCAGCGGTGCACTGTTTCCGGTAATCGACAACCGTTTTCGACCATGGTACCCGATTTTATTTGAACATCAGCCAATAAATGAGACCGGTGATTATCGCTTGTTGCAAGTGAAATTTACGAGTGGGATCGATTTATTGCAGACTGAGTGGCTGCAAGAGATCCAGCAAATGCTCCCCCATATCGTCGACCTCTTTTTTGTTACCGAAGACAGTGCGTTGATTGTTGAACAGCGGGCTGGTGAGAACTTGCGCTTAGATGAACTGGATGGTTTATTTGTTGCTTTAGATATGGATTTTGACTGCTACTCGCATTTATTTGTAGGGCCGTTTCACCATTCGAGCCATGATTTCACACTTCTGCTGACTGAAGAAATGACTCTTTTTCAACAATTGACTCGACAAACCAATTTAAAAAGTTTGGATCTGGCTACATCTCTGATCCATTTGCTAAGCACTGCCGGTTCCGACTATCAACTATTATTTCGAACACTTTATCAGGATTGGTTTCAGGAAAGCGATCTTATCCATTTGATCGAGTCGCTGTGGAAAAATCAAGGAAATGCCAGTTCTACAGCCAAGTCACTCTTCATGCATCGCAATACACTACTTTATAAGATCGATAAATTCCAAAGTATGACTAATCTGAACTTAAAAGAAATGGATGATCTGCTGCTGTGCTATTTTCTTATCAAAAATTTCGCTCATCCAGCCGATTGAACAACTTGCACAAGAAAACGTTTTTTTTCTTGTGCATATTTCCGTTGCCGAATCAAAGCGTTTTCATTTATGATACAGGTGTAAACTAAATGGAAAGAGGTAATCCTAATGGTAGAAATGGCTCTGAAACACGTGCATAAAAAATACGACAACAATGATAATTATTCTGTAACAGATTTTAATTTAGATATTTCTGATCGCGAGTTTATTGTTTTTGTTGGACCTTCCGGTTGTGGAAAGTCAACAACGCTGCGGATGATCGCTGGATTAGAAGATATTTCTGAAGGAGAATTATCCATCGGCGGCAAAGTAATGAACGATGTCGCACCAAAAGATCGTGATATTGCCATGGTATTCCAGAACTATGCGTTGTATCCACATATGACAGTTTTCAACAACATGGCTTTCGGATTGAAATTACGTAAATACGATAAAGAAGAAATCAAAAAACGGGTAGAAAATGCTGCCGAGATCTTAGGATTGACAGAATATCTAGACCGTAAACCAGCCGCACTATCTGGTGGACAACGTCAACGGGTAGCTTTGGGTCGTGCCATCGTACGTGATGCCAAAGTCTTCTTGATGGATGAACCTTTGTCAAACTTAGATGCGAAATTGCGGGTAGCAATGCGTGCGGAGATTGCGAAACTGCATCAACGTCTTGAAACAACTACGATTTATGTAACCCATGACCAAACAGAAGCGATGACAATGGCAGACCGAATCGTTATTATGAAAGACGGATTTATTCAACAAATCGGTTCACCGAAAGAAGTGTACAACTCACCTAAAAATATGTTTGTTGCCGGCTTTATCGGTTCACCTGCTATGAACTTCTTTACAGTTACTTTGAAAAACGGCATGATCTCAGACGGCCATGGATTAAACTTACGTATTCCTGAAGGCAAAAACAAAGTCCTTATCGAAAAAGGGTACGAAGGCAAGGAATTAGTCTTTGGTATCCGTCCAGAAGATATCCACAGCGAACAAATCGCATTGGAAGCTTCACCAGAAGCAACTGTCCGTGCAGAAGTAGTCGTTTCTGAACTGCTTGGTGCTGAAACAATGCTTTATACAAAGATTGGTTCCACTGAGTTTATCTCTAAAGTAGATGCTCGTGACTTCCATCGTCCAGGTGAAGTGATTGATCTTGCTTTCAACATCAACAAAGCCCACTTCTTTGATAAGACATCTGAGAATGTGATCACGTTACCTTAATTTGTAGTTTTCTTGCACTGTCCTTGGTTTGCCCCCTAGACAGTTGCAATTAACTAATATCCACTTTTATTCCTTATTTGTATCCCCTGAAAACAGACAGCCCTGCGGCTGTCTGTTTTTGGGTGGATTCTCTTTAGGTGAAGGGACTATTTTGAAGCTCTCTTCTCAAGAAAGCGTACATAAAATTTTTTGATCGTTGGGTATTGACGATACGCCAAGAAAACAACTTTGATTCTTTTAGTAGTAACTGGGTCGACATCAATGATTTTCTTATACCCGACAGTTCCGCATTCTGCTAAAAAGCAATCCTTGCCATCTTTTTCATAATAAAGTACTGCTTTTTCAATTCTCTGACTCTCGCGGATTTCTTCTTGTAAAATCACTGTATTGATTTGTGTTGGTTGTGCAAAAGTCACTGTTACCCACGGCTCATGATCGTTATCCGCAGGTTGCCAATACGTCTTCTTTGATGGGGTAACCTTTTGCAGGCTTTCTTGATCCCAAGGTGATTTTTGGGAAGAAGCTGTGATCTGTCCTTGGTACAACGGCTGATCCGTTTGTAATGGCCGTAGATATTGCCCTAATTGCATCAGTGACTGCTGATCTTTCGGGTGGATCGCCCCATTGGGCATTGGCGGAACATTTAATAAAAATACCGCGTTTCCTCCTACCGCTTTCCGATACAAAGAAAATAATGTTTCGGCACTTTTCACTGCTGTATCCTCTTCCGGATGATAAAACCAGCCGGGTCTGATTGATAGATTGACCTCTGCGGGATACCAGACTAAATCTCTGCTGGAATCGTAGTTTCTCAATACAGATCGGCTACCTAAATCTTCTGCCATACTTGAGATTGTCGTCCGGAATTCTGCTGTGTCTGTTTGTTGTGATTTTTCGGCCGTCTTTTCGGCATCCAATAGCTCCCGGGGAACGACACTCCACTCATTCTGCCTTGTGTGCCCGGCTTCATTTCCGATCCAGCGAACATCTGGACCGCAAACGGCAATCACAGCATCCGGCTGTAATTGCCGAATCTGTTGATAATATCTTTGCCAGTCATAAAACTGCCGCTTTCCGTTAGGTCCTTCTCCATTGGCTCCATCAAGCCACACTTCTGCTATTTCACCATACTGCGTCAATAATTCTGTCAATTGACCCACATACACCTCGTTATAGGCCTGTCCGGTGCCGTAGCTTGCGGCGTGCTGATCCCACGGAGAAAGGTAGATGCCAAACGCCATCCCTGCTTCTTGACAAGCCTCCGACAATTCTTTGACTAAATCTCCTTTGCCATTTTTCCAAGGTGTATAAGCGACTGTCTGCTGCGAATAGTTGCTGGGCCATAAACAGAAGCCATCATGGTGCTTACAGGTTAAGATCATCCCTTTCATCCCGCTGCATTTGCAAAGCGTGACCCACTCTTTACAGTCCACTGCTTGCGGGTCAAATAGTGCTAAGGATTCTCTCCCATTTCCCCATTCCCGATTCGTCATGGTATTCAAGCCAAAATGAATAAAGCCATAAAATTCCCGTGCTTGCCATAGTAGTTGACGATGACTCGGACGGATCGCCGTCAATTCTTCAACTTTCATCGCACTTCCCCTTTCTCCAACTGATTGTCAGCAAACTGGAACCCATTCAGATAAGTGTTCTTACTGGCGATGGCTCACTAACCGCAGTTGTTTTGTTTTTGGTCTTTACAGCAAATAGAGTAGTAGATGCCAAATGAATTGACAAGCCACTACTCTAAATTACATAGTTTAGTTTGTTTCACATAGTTTGTTCCCAAAGGTTGCGTTCAGGATTGCAACACCAGAATAGCCGAGAACTAATTCAACTGCAATAATGTTAAACTATCTGCTAAGACCGCTTCACCATCAAGAAGCTCGTAATCTTCTGGTGTGATTAGTTTATACGGAACTGCTTTATAGTTCAAAAAATCTTTTAAGCGATTGATTTCATATTTCGATTGTGGTCCAATCAGTAATGCATCAACAGTCTGATTTTGAATGATTTGTTCAGCAATGATTGCTGGTGCTGAATAAATATGGACAGTTATTCCTTGTTCATCCGCTGCTCGCTGCATGTTTTTCACTAATAGACCTGTTGTGATGCCTGCTGTACAGATCAATAAGATCGTCTTTTGTGCTTCTGTCCCCATATTTACAGCCTCCTAAGATATTTTCTTTTTCTTATTATAGATATCTAAGACAACTGCTAACAGCAAGATCAATCCTTTGATTGCCTGTTGCCAGTCGACCCCTACACCTAGAATCGACATCCCATTATTCAGTACTCCCATCACTAATCCGCCGACGATCGCACCCATGATCGTTCCGATTCCGCCAGAAGTTGAGGCACCGCCAAAATAAACGGCAGCCATGGCATCCAGTTCCATAGAGGTTCCTGCTTGTGGTGTCGCAGCGTTCAATCGGGCAGCCAAAACCAAACCTGCCAATGCCGCCATCGCGCCCATATTGACAAAGACCCAGAAAGTGATTTTTTTCGTTTTGATTCCTGACAGTTCAGCGGCTTTCCTATTTCCACCAGTTGCATAGATTTGACGACCGGCAACTGTTTTATTTGTTAAGAATCCATATGCTGCGACGATGACTCCTAATAAAATCAAGATGATCGGGTAACCCTGATAAGAAGCGAACACATAAGTTGCGCCAATGAAAACGACGCCGATAAAAAGAGCTTTGAACAAAAAGGTACTGGTGGACTCTACTTCAAACAAATTTTTCTTGCGGCGTTCCCGGGTTCGCCATTGGCCAAAAATCAATAGTGCCGTGATACCGACACCGATAATCATTGAAAGGAGATGAATATGATCGCCGCTGACAATATCAGGTAAATAGCCTGTTGAAATTTTTTGAAACGAGGTAGGAAATGGTGCTAAAGATTGTCCTCCCAGAACGACTTGAGTCAATCCACGGAACATCAACAGTCCAGACAACGTAACAATAAAAGCAGGAATCCCCACATAAGCTACCCAGAAACCTTGCCAAGCGCCAATCAACGCACCAATCAGTACACATAATGGCACAGCCACCCAGGGACTCATGCCATTATTGACCATCAAAACGCCGGCGATTGCGCCAACAAACGCCATGACAGATCCGACAGACAAATCGACATGTCCTAACAAGACAACTAGTAACATCCCCGCAGCTAAAACCAATATATGACTATTTTGCAAAACAAGATTGGTGATGTTCAATGGTCGCCAGAAAATACCATCTGTCATTGCTTGAAAGGCAATCAATAAGACAACCAGGATAATAATCATGCTGTATTTGCTAAAAATCTCTAACGCTTTGTCTTTGATAGAATGTTTTTGCACTTTTTTTAATTTATTCGTTGTTTCCATCCTAAACCCCACTCTCTTCTAATGTCATCAAGTTCATCAGCAGTTCTTGATCCGCATCTTGCCGCAATACTTCTCCTGTAAAACGCCCTTCATTCATCGTATAGATCCGGTCACACATACCCAAAAGTTCCGGCAGCTCGGAGGAAATGATACAGATTGCTTTACCCGCAGATGCCATTTCTTCAATGATCGTATAAATTTCATATTTTGCTCCAACATCGATTCCTCGTGTTGGCTCATCTAAAAATAAAATATCCGGTTCCGTCATCAACCACTTAGCCAAAACAACTTTTTGCTGGTTTCCGCCGCTAAGGCTGCCAACATTTTGATAGATTGAATTGGTTTTCGTCCGCATTTTTTTGCGGTATTCTTCTGCCAAAATTACTTCTTTCTCTTTGTCCAAAACACCGTTGCGACTGATTTTATTCAGACTAGCAATCGTTGTGTTCTCCCGAATGTCCATCAATAAATTAAGTCCTAATGCTTTACGGTCCTCTGAGACATACGCAAGCCCATTTCTAACGGCAGCTGGAACATCTTTTACGGAGATTTGTTGCCCTTCTTTATAGACTTCGCCCGTGATATTGCTGCCATAGGAATGCCCAAAGACACTCATCGCAAATTCTGTTCGTCCCGCGCCCATAAGCCCAGCAATGCCGATGATTTCTCCTTTGCGGATCATCAAATTGAGGTCTTCGTTCACGATTCGATTTGTATCGATAGGATGATGAACGGTCCAATTCTTCACTTCAAAAAAAGGATCACCAATCTGGGGATGCCGTTCCGGATAGCGATTCGTCAAGTCACGACCAACCATCCCGCGAATGATTCGCTCTTCAGAAATCTGATTGCCAGCCATCGTTTCAATGGTTTGTCCATCGCGCAAAATCGTGATGCGATCGGCGACATTGACTATTTCATTCAACTTATGAGAAATAATGATGGAAGTAATCCCTTGATTACGAAATTCTTTGATCAATTCTAGTAAATTGGCACTTTCTTCTTCATTCAGAGCGGCTGTTGGTTCATCTAAAATCAATAATCGGACTGATTTAGAAAATGCTTTGGCGATCTCTACTAGCTGCTGCTGCCCTACGCCGATTTGTGAAACCAATGTATTAGGATCAAGACGCAAGCCAACTGTTTTTAATAAATTATCGGTCTTCTTTTCTGTGATATCCCAATCGATGATGCCATTTTTGGCTTGTTCATTTCCTAAAAAAATATTCTCTTTGATGGATAAATAAGGACTTAATGCCAGCTCTTGATGAATGATTACGATCCCTTTTTCTTCGCTATCTCGTAAATCTTTAAATTTACAGAGCTCTCCTTCGTAATATATTTCACCTTCATACGTGCCATGTGGATACAAACCGCTTAGCACATTCATCAATGTAGATTTTCCTGCGCCGTTTTCACCACATAGCGCATGGATCTCACCACGTTCGATCGAAAGATTTACATTGCTTAATGCTCGTACACCTGAAAATTCTTTGACGATATTCTTCATTTCGAGAATATAATCTGCCATGTCCTTTCACCCTTTTCTTTTTATGTAGTCAGAGATTCTGCAGAAGAAATAAAATGATCCATTCAAAAGAACGGCTCTTTGACAAACAAGAAAGAACAGGGCAAAACATTGGAGTATCCGCTGATCTGCCCCGATCATTATCCCTTCAGCTGCTCTTTTACCTTTTTTGTGCTTTTGACAGCCCCGCTGTCAACAACTAGCCCATATCTTTTTCCGTGTAATAGTCACTGTCCACAAGCTCTTCTTTATAATTGCTGCTATCTACAGATACTGGATTAGATAGATAGGTCGGTACCACTTTGACCCCATTGTCATAAGTTTCGGTATCATTGACTGGGACTTCTTCGCCATTGGCGATTGCTTCGATCATTTCGATCGTGTTTTTGGCTAGAACTCGGGTATCTTTGAAAATCGTTTGCGTTTGTTCTCCAGCAATGATCGATTTAACTCCAGCAATGGTTGCATCTTGTCCTGTAATTACAGGTAATGGTTTTTCAGAAGAACCATACCCCACACCTTTTAGGGATGAGATGATTCCTAAACTGATTGGATCATAAGGAGAAAGAACGGCATCTAATGTTTTATCGGTATAATTGGCACTCAATAAGTTGTCCATCCGTGCCTGTGCAGTAGAACCATCCCAGCGCAGTGTTGCGATTTGGTTGAAATTCGTCTGACCCGAAGGAACCACTAATTGACCACTATCAATATACTGTTGAAAAACAGACATCACGCCATTGTAATTGATCAACGCATTGTTATCATCCGGTGAACCACCAAACAATTCGATATTGAAGGGTCCTTTTCCATCTTTCAGGCCTAGCTTGTCTTCAATATAAGAAGCTTGTAAAACACCCACACCGAAATTGTCAAAGGTTGCATAGTAATCGACGTACTCCGAATTCATCAATAACCGATCATAAGCAATCACTTTGATGTCCTCGTTATGAGCCTTTTCGAGAACATCGGTAAGCGCGGAACCATCAATAGAAGCAATCACTAATGTATCGACGCCTTTAGTGATCATGTTTTCAATTTGAGCGACCTGATTCTCAACCTTATCTTCGCCATATTGCAAGTCTGTTTTGTAGCCTAACTTTTCCAGTTCATCTACCATATTGTTTCCATCGGCAATCCAACGTTCTGCTGATTTTGTAGGCATAGCGATTCCCACAAACCCTTTGTCCCCGCTGCTGGCTCCACCACTATCTGAGCCGTTTCCGCAAGCTGCCAACATCCCTCCCAAGAGAACGGTTGAAGCGATACCTACGATTTTTTTCATTGTGCTTTTCATTTATTGATCCCTCCATACTTTTACTTACAGGCTAAGTATAGAAAAAACAGCAATCGCTTACATTAACTATTTTTGGTAGTTTCTTTGATTTCTTGGGACATTGGAATTCAAACCTTGATTTTCTTTCGATTACCTTGTTTTTTTTCGGAATCTTGAAATTAAGAAAAGCGCTTACCTTTTTTTGGTAAAATAGAGGTCGGGGGTGAAATTATGGATAAAAAAAGGTTACACATCTTCCTTTCGATCCTGCTTATGACCAGTCTTAGCGCCTGCCAACGACCAGCTGAGGGGACCAATGAATCTGCTAAAGAGAGCATTGTCATTGGCTTTTCGCAATCTGGTACAGAAAGCAGTTGGCGCAAACGTCATACTGAATCGATTCGGACAGAGTTAGAGAAAGAAGGGTATGAAGTACTTTATCGAAATGGCTATATGAATCAAGAAAGACAGATCCAAGATATCCGCAGTTTTATCGTTTACCAAGTAGATGCAATCGTCTTTACCCCATTACAAGAAGATGGTTGGGAACCAATACTCGAAGAGGCGGCCAATGCAGGCATCCCTGTTTTTATCGTTGATCGTCATGTGGATCTGGCAGATCCTTCCTTATTTTTGACACATATCGGTCCTAGTTTCAAAGCGGAAGGCAATCGAGCTGGCCTTTATGTCAGCAATTATTTCAAGCATCATGAAAATGAAACGATCAACGTGCTGGAGTTGACCGGACTCAGTGATACATCCCCTACGCAACTACGTTCAGATGGCTTTCGAGAAACCATCAAACGAGATTATGCGAAAAACAATGTCACTATTCAAGTAACTGATGCCTTGAATGGCGACTTCATTCGTAGAAAAGGCAAAGAAGTGATTGAACAATATATTGCGGAAGGAAAAATGGCCAACATCGATGTTTTATTCAGTCATAACGATGAAATGACTATCGGCGCGTTAGAAGCCTTGAAACAAACAGATATCGTCCCTGGAAAAGACATTGTTATCGTTACGATTGATGCTCAAAAAGAAATGATCGACAATTTGAAAAACGGCATCGTTAATTGCGTTGTTGAATGTAATCCCGATGCTGGTATCTTCGTTAAAAATGCTATTTCCCGTTATTTAAATCGGGGCAGAAGTGCAGTTCCAAAAGAAATCTATGTCCACGAGACAGTTTTTTCAAGTGATATGGATTTTGACCAGATTCCACCCCGAAATTATTAAGGAGTCATTCATGAAAAAGACAAGTATAAAGGGCATCTTCCAACAAACCAATAAATTGATGATCTTAGTCGCTTTTCTTCCTTTATTGATCAGTAGTATCTTTTATTCCCGCCAAATTTTTATTTATCAAAATACGATCAACAATATTGAAGAAGCCAATCAGCTCTCGGGTAAAGTGGATGCAATTGTTTTAGAAGAAATGTGGGATCTTGTCTTTGGCCAAAAGAGCGTGGCGGATGTTCAAGTCAACAACGTCATTGAAGAATTGCGCGCGGATCTTGACCATATCCAAACAAATACGAATACAGCCAAAGAAAAGAACACGTTGGCTGTTGCCTTACGTACACTGGATTCATTAGAAACCTACCAAAACAAGCTCATCGAAAATATTGCTAACGATGAACCACTAGAAAAAAATCAATATGTGATGGTCCAGGTGGATTCTGTGATTGAATTATTATCTGAAATCCTGCAGGAATTTGTTCGTGTAGAGATTAGTTTGGCAAGTCAAACCAATCAAGATTTGATTCAATCTGTCTTGTTATTGATCGCTTTTCAATTGCTTTTGATTCTTTTGATTATTTACTTTATTTCTAAAAATCGCCGCTTTGTTCGCGAAAATCTCCAAAATCCATTGGATCGTCTAGTCGAATTATCTGATGAACTTGCCCAAGGGCATCTCGGCTTTCGAGCAGTCCTGCCTGATACACCGGAATTGCGCACATTGACGAGCAGTTTGAATAAAATGGCGGATGATTTAACCCGTTTATTAGAAGAGAATGCTTTGAAACAATACCATTTGGCTCAAAGTGAAGTTCGTGTGTTGCAAGCACAGATCACGCCTCACTTTATTTACAATAGTTTGGATGCGATCGTCTCTTTGATCGAAGTAGAACGATATGAACAAGCAACTGAAATGACGTACGCCCTCTCCGATTTTTTTCGGATTTCACTAAGCAAAGGGCACGACTGGATCCCTCTTTCAAAAGAGTTGCGCCATGTTGCTGACTATTTAACGATCCTAAAGATCCGTTATGGGGAGATGCTGACCTATGAAATCAACCAGCAGACCACTTCCCAAGACCTACTAGTTTTAAAGATGATCCTACAGCCTTTAGTTGAAAATGGCGTCTATCATGGCACCAAGTTTGTACGCCGAGTAGGAAAAATCACCATCACGATTCAGGAATATGAACAGACAATCCAGATGTCTGTCCGTGATAACGGTATTGGCATTTCCCACGAACGATTAATGGCCATCCAGCATAATCTGAAAGAAAATACAGATCCCGATCCAGAAAATGGGTATGGTCTTTATAATGTTTATCGTCGTCTATTACTAAATTACGGTAGTGACGTACAATTTGATATCGCGAGTATTGAATCACAAGGAACAACGATTTCGATCATCGTTCCTAAAAAAGGAGGAGCCCACTAATGTACAAAGTCTTCATTGTTGAAGATGAACACCTGATCCGTGATAACTTGCGGCATCAGATTATTTCTCTAGCTGAAAAATACCCCATTATTTATAGTAATGAAGCGGCAGATGGCGAGTTGGCACTTGCATCGATTCTTGACATTCGTCCAGATATCATTTTGACGGACATCAAAATGCCTTTTATGGATGGACTGACCTTTGCCAAAGAGGCCAAAAAATTATTGCCACTTGTTCGAATTATTTTTATTAGCGGCTTCGATGATTTTGATTACGCAAAAACAGCGCTACAATTGCAAGCTGATGACTATTTGTTGAAACCGATCAAAAATGAGGACCTTGAACAGACATTGATTAAAGTCATTGTTGCATTGGACCAACAGTCCCAAGAACAACACTATCTCTCACAAGATGATGAACTCCTGCGAATGGAGGTCAGAAAGAATCTCTTTTTGAATACTCTTTTCGCAAGTAAAATCACAATTTCAGAAGCTTTTCAGCAAGCGACCGAGCTAAAGCGTTCCTTTTCTGGCAAACAATTTTGTGTCTTGTTGGCCAAGACACCATACAATCAGAATTTTTCGGATTATACCCGCTTCAGTAAGCAGTTGACTTCTACTTATGGTTCCGATGAAACAGTCTTATTCTCCAGCATTTCCAGTCGCTTCATCAAATTCCTGCTTTTTGATTTCAACAAAGATGCTGTACTCGAGAAAGCCTACCAAATGGCACAAGCGCTCACCCATGACTCAAGTGAGGAAGTGGCAGTTGCCATTGGACCGGTAGTTGAGCGGTTTTCGGACATTCCAACTTCCTATCACAAAGCCAACGGGATGTTGAAAACTTATGGCGGCATCCGCAAGGAAAAGATCATTAGCTATGAGGATGATATGAAAGAAGGAGAATTATCTCCTACGAATCCTTTCAAAATCGACCTTGCCGAACGGATCTCCCAGACTGAGCCAGAGGCGATCAATGACTTAGTCAATGAAATCATGTCCGCTCAAGGAACTGCAGAAAGAACCCAAATGTATCGTTTTTTTGTTCTGGTAGAATTGATTGCGCTGGTAAAAAAGCGTGAAGGCAAAGAACAAAAGGACTTGCTAGCTCAAACTGCGGATTTAGACTATTTATCCCAACTGACAAGTGAGCCACACAACTACCAAGACAAAGTGGCTGCACTGCTTACATACTTAGTCAAACAGCAAATCAATCCGGCAATGGCAAAGTATCAAAGTGTGATCAGTCAGGCAAAACAGTTTATTGACAAAAATTTTTCTGATCCAAATATTTCGTTGAATGTCGTTGCAGAAAAAGTCAACTTGAGCCCCGCCCATTTCAGTACGATTTTCTCGCAAGCAACCGATGCCACATTCATTGAATACCTCACAGAACAGCGGCTTTCATTGGCAAAAAAACTACTGATCACAACAAATTTGCGCCTTTCCGAGATCGCCTTTGATATTGGTTACAATGATCCAAATTACTTCTCTTTCCTATTCAAGAAAAAAGAACAGATTTCACCCAAAGAGTATCGTCAGATCCACCATTGACAGAAGTTCAAAAAAAACCAGCCCAACCTTATACATAAGGCTGGACTGGTTTTTTAGACTAGCAAATAATGCAAGAAGCAAAATCGTTGAACGAACAAAATCAATACTGGCGTCTTGCCTTCAGCCGTTCGTCATTCTTTTTTCTCCATCGCCGCTTTTAATGCTGCAGCCAATGGACTTTCTTGCGGTTCTTCCTGATTGATCTTTTGCATCAACCGGCGTTCTTCATGTTTGGTCAATTTTTTGTTACGCTCTTTCTTATCTGCCATTTTCTCGGTGATCCCATCGAACTTGCAACGGAAGAAAGCACCATTCTTTCCTTCAATGATCTCCATCTTTCGATGACATTGTGGACAGCGATGGTTAGACACTTTAGGATCTTTACGGCGACGATACTTACAGGTTTGACTTGAACAAACATAGATCTTGCCATCTCGGGTACTCTTTTCCCTTAATGGTTCCCCGCATTCAGGACATCGTTTTTGCGTTAAGGAAAAGTCTTGATATTTGCTTTCGCTTTGCTTGATTTCTTTGACTAATTGCTTGGTATCTTTTTCTATCTGAGCCAGGAATTTTTGTTCCGAGTATTTTCCTTTAGCGATCAGTTCTAATTCCTTTTCCCATTTCTCCGTCAATTCCGGAGTGACTAAAGATGGGTTGACTAGCACCAACAGCTGCTTGCCTTTTGGCGAAACTTGTAAACCGCTAGGTGTTCGCTCCATCAACTCTGACTTGATCAATTTCTCAATGATCTCAGCTCTCGTTGCAGGCGTTCCTAAGCTATGTTTTTCCATTTTGCCTAAGAGCGTACCTTCATTCAATGGTTTCGGCGGCGTCGTTAGTTCCTTTTGAATACTGAATGTTGGTTTGACACTCATTTGTTCCTGCCAAGAAACAGTGGTTGCTTCTTCTTTTGTCTTTTTCCAGCCTGCCTCGATCACAGTGTTATGGGTAAAGACAAACACTTCATTACCAAATTTGACTGTAACTTTTTGCTGCTGCTTCTTATGCGGTTTGGCAAAAAGCATCAAAAAACGTTCAACGATCATTTGATAGATTCGCTGTTCGTCATTACTCAATTTTTCATAACGTGCCCGTTGCTCTGTAGGCAACAAGGCATGGTGATCCGTAACTTTCTTATCATTAAACACAGCTTGCTGCTGAACTTGACCGCCATTTTTCAAATAGCTTTTGACTTCAGGAGCAAAATCGGCCACTGCTTGCAACCGTTCTTTCATCGTTGCTTTCATGTCACTGGTTAAGTATTTTGAATCAGTCCGCGGATATGTGACGATTTTATGGGTTTCATACAAACTTTGGACCAATGACAACGTTTTTTTGGCAGAAAAGTCATAGCGTTGATTGGCTTCTCGCTGAATCTCCGTCAAATCATAGGGTAAAGGAGCCGCTTCGGTTTTGATCTTCTCTTCAATAGACGCAACGCGGCCATTTTGCTGACTCATCTTTTGAACCAGTGCTTCGGCTTCGCTACGGTTTTTCAATTGATAAGGATTGCTTTGTTGCCGCTTTGCTTTACTGTCGCCCACTTCTAAGTTGATGACATAATAGGTTTGGGGGCGGAAGCCTTCAATCTGTTTCTCTTGTGCGCGAACCAAAGCAAGCGTTGGTGTTTGAACTCGGCCAGCGCTTAAATTATCCTGATATTTCACTGTTAAGGCACGGGTCACATTCAAGCCGACTAGCCAGTCTGCTTTTGCCCGAGCAATGGCAGAATGATACAAGTTATCATACTGCTTCGCCGGCTGCAACTTTGAGAACCCTTCTTTGATAGCCTTAGGGGTCTGAGAGGAAATCCATAGCCGCTTGACAGGTTTGTCACAGCGGACCCACTCTAAGATCCATCGGGCCACCAACTCGCCTTCTCGTCCTGCATCGGTAGCGATCACGACTTCCGACACATCTTTGCGATGTGCCAGTTGTTTGATTGCTTTCAACTGATGCCCCGTCTTAGGCAATGGTTTGATCCCGATCGTTTTGGGAACCATCGGTAATGTTTCCATCTGCCACGAGGCCCATTCTTTGTTTAAATCTTCGGGCATTTTTAGACCTAATAAATGACCAAGGGCCCAAGTAACGATTACCTTGGGTCCTTCGTAATAATTTTTATTTTTTTGATTACAACCCAATACTTTGCTGAGGTCTTTGGCAACGCTTGGCTTTTCCGCTAGAATTAGTTGTTTCATAAAAGTCTTTCCTGCTTTCATCGACGACTTGTTGGTATTCTTTAAGTAGTGCCAACCCAATATATTGTTGGAGATAATCGTCGCATTCTTCACACCAGCGTTCTTCGTCTTCATTCCAAAAAGCCGTCATAAAGTTGGTTTTTGCATTTATGTACGAATACTCTTTCCGAATCTCGTGCCATTTTTCTTCGTAAAATGACTGTGCTTCCGCAAAAGTTGCAAATGTGAACGCCTCTTGAATATCTGCCTGCCATCCTTCAAAAAACCACCATGGCTCGTTATCACCATACATGACTATTACTTGATACATCCCATCGCTCCTCTCAAGATTCCTTTCCCATATTAGTCACTTTTACCAAAAGTTGCAAGGAATAAGTCTCAACAATTAAGCACCCTTTAAAAAATTCAAAAAATCATCGTTTTTTTATGTTTTTATACTGTCTCTTAAGATGACATCAAAATGATGTTACCCTTAGTCTAGCATAGAACACAGGGAATGTGAATATAACAAGAAAAGATAACAACTCTACATAGGTGAAATTATTTTACTTGGAAAATTTTTTTTATGGCAAGAACAATTATGTTACACTAAACAAAAAATCTGTTAGGAGTTGGCGCGTTGATGTACCTTAATCAAATTACTTTTCCTGATCGTGAATCCGAAGGGTCATTTTTTGCGGGGATTATGCGAACTGTCTATGATTCCTATTACCCCTATCAAGTCTTGTCAAAGAACGCCTTTTCTCAAATCGATTTTGAACCAATCACTATCCTTTACGGAGGCAACGGTTCAGGAAAAACCACCGCACTGAACGTCCTTGCTGAGAAGATCGGCGCGCAACGGTCCGCCGCTTATAATCGTTCCAACTTCTTTGAAGATTACCTTGATCAATGCCATTGCATAGTTACCAACGAACCTAAAATCAAGCAAATTTTGACCAGCGATGACGTATTCGACTATATGCTCGACATTCGCAATTTGAATCAAGGCATTGATCGCCGCCGAGAAGAAGTCTTCGACGAATATTTTGAAGCCAAATATGCAAATTTTCGTTTTAAAGGCTTTGAAGACTATGAGAGATTAAAAAAAATCAACCTCGCACGTTCCAATACACAATCGAAATTCACACGTAAAAATCTGATGGATAATGTCCGTGAATTCTCAAACGGAGAAAACGCGGCAAGCTTTTTCCAAGAAAAAATCGTGCCTAATGGACTGTATCTTTTAGACGAACCAGAAAATTCACTGTCGGCCCAACGACAAATTGAGTTAGTCGCATTTATCGAAGACATGACCCGCTACGAAGATTGTCAATTTGTCATCGCTACCCACAGCCCTTTTGTCCTCTCCATCAAAGAAGCAAAGATCTACGATTTGGATCAAAAGCCGGTGGATGTGCGTCGCTGGACACAGTTGGAAAATGTTCAGACCTACTACCGCTTTTTCCAAATGCATCAAGAAGCTTTTGAAGATGAAAAAAGACGTACCGATCAATAAGAATCTCCTAGAATCACACAGAAAACGATCCGAAAGATCATGCCTGCAAATCCATACAGGCATCACTGATCATTCGGATCGTTTCAATTATCACTGCTGCAATCGTTCGAATCGTTTAGACATATTGCAATTCTTTTGCTTCTTGGTAAGCGGCATCGATCAAGCCACCGCCAAGACATTCCATGCCATCATAAAAGACCACTGCTTGGCCTGGGGTGATTGCCCGAACGGGTTCATCGAAGATCACTTCGGCACGGTCATTATCTAGCAAGCGGACAGAGACGCCGACATCTTGTTGACGATAACGGAATTTGGCTGTGCACTTGAATTCACTTGGACGATCCGTGTCTGTCGTAAAGTGGATTTGACTTGCTTCCAAGCGATCTGCATACAATGCTGGATGGTGGAATCCTTGTCCCACATACAATGTGTTTGTTGCTAAATCTTTGCCGACAACAAACCACGGTTCTTGTGAAGTGCCGCCGCCACCGATTCCTAATCCTTGACGTTGGCCGATGGTATAGTACATCAGACCATCATGTTGTCCTTTGACTTCACCATCTAATGTGACCATGTTGCCTTTTTTTGCTGGCAAGTAATTGCTTAGAAATTGTTTGAAATTCTTTTCACCGATAAAGCAAACACCTGTAGAATCTTTTTTCTTAGCTGTTGCTAAACCAGCTCGTTCAGCAATGGCCCGTACTTCAGATTTTTCCATGCCGCCTAAAGGGAACATGGTTTTACTCAATTGTGCTTGCGACAGTTGGCTCAGGAAATACGTTTGGTCTTTGTTGCTATCCACTCCGCGCAGCATATGGGTAACCCCATTTTCATCCGTTTCGACTTGAGCATAGTGTCCAGTTGCCACATAATCAGCACCAAGATCCATGGCATAATCTAAAAAGGCCTTGAATTTGATTTCTTTGTTACACATAACATCTGGGTTTGGTGTACGTCCAGCTCGATATTCAGCTAAGAAATATTCGAAAACGCGGTCCCAATATTCTTTTTCGAAATTGACTGAATAATAGGGAATGCCGATTTGAGCTGCTACTTTAGCCACATCTTTGTAATCTTCCGTTGCAGTACATACACCATTTTCATCGGTATCGTCCCAATTTTTCATAAAGATCCCGACAACATCATACCCTTGTTCTTTCAGCAAAAGTGCTGTTACCGACGAGTCCACCCCGCCACTCATTCCAACCACCACACGGGTGTTTTCGTTAGACATGATTTTTCACCATCATTTCAATTATAGATTCTGAAATCATCTACGATTTGAAGGTCGCAACTTTTCAGTAATTTGCATTATACAACAGATTGGCAAAAAATTCACGGAGAGTTTCATCGGTTTAGCTTTTCCTGTAAAAAACTTAGATACTTCTTTAAATTCAAAAAAACCTTTCCCACATAAATAGTTCCTCCGACAGCTGCTGCTTAAGCCTAATGCTAGCCTGCTTTCAAGCAAAAAGAAACTATCATAAAATCGTATGAATTTCTTCATAAAATACAGAAATGTCTGTTGCAAGGATCAGCTATACTCCTCTTAGATAATGACAAAAGGGGTAACAGAACATGAACAACCACGCAACGACTGACCGCAGAAATAGAAAAAAGCCAAAAAATTCCGTCAAAAAAAGTATTCTTGTCTTACTGATCATTGTCGCCGGTTCTTTCCTTTTACGACAATTAGTCTTTGAAAGAGTAAAGCATTCCGACTCACAAGATATCGTATTATTGCCAAAGAAATTTTCAGAGCAAGCCAATCAAGTGCTGCAAGAAGTGCTGCCGAAGTCCCAACAAGTCCCTTTGATTTTGCAAAGAGACGAACGTTGGGGGATGAAACGTTACGGCTCTGGGGAACAGCAAAATACCTTTGCCGATAATGGTTGTGCCATCGCATCTTTAGCAATGATTGATTCTTTTTGGCGAAATCAGGCACCAGAACCAGACAATATTCTCAACTGGGCAGGCAACCAATTTTATCTTGCTGATCAAGGAACTAGCTGGCAAATCTTTCCTCAGTTTGCCGAACATTTTGGCTATCAATTCTTAGATCTGGGAAATTCTTTCGAGGAAGCTTACAAGATGATCCAGCAAGGCTTTCCCGTCATTGTCTCCGTACAGCCGGGAACATTTACTACCACAGGCCATTTGATGGTATTGGCTTTGAATAAAGAAGGGGGGATTCAAGTGCTTGATCCAAATGATTCACCAGATAAAAACCACTACAAAAAAACTTTCTCTAATGAACTGCTTGCTGCTGAAGGATTGAATTATTGGTGCTTTTGGCTTTGATTTTCAAAAGCAACTTACAGACTTGCACTGTTGACTGAGAACCATCCAAAAAAAACAGACTAGCCGATTAGCTAGCCTGTTTTTATATTTGCCGTAATTATTGAACTCGTGGTTCGTTGTTTTCTTGGATACGGCTGGCAGTTTTGTTGAATGCGCCTTTGGCTTTACGTGTTTGTTTTGAAGCAAATTCTCCAGTTGTTTCTGCAGCACTGCTAACTTTGTCTTGAACAGTTTCTGAATCTTTTTCGAATTGTTCACGAGTTTTAACATCTGCTACATTAACGTTCACTTCGATAACTTCCAAGTTTGTCATTTTGTTGACTTGTGTTGAAACGACTTCTTTGATTTGGTCGTAAATGGCAGTCATGTCGCTACCGTATTCTGCTACGATATCTAAATCTACGGCTACTTGTTTTTTACCAACTTCAACGTTGATACCGGAAGTAACATCATCCGTATTCACTAATTTTCCTGCGATATTTGAGAAGAACCCACCATCAACCGTTAATAGTCCATCTACGGATTCTAGCGCAATCCCGACAATCTTTTGAATTACTTTATCTTCGTAAGTCAATTCTCCTTTAACACCTGCAGTAGTTGTTGGTTTTACTTGATTTTCCATTGTACATTCCTCCTATATCTTCATAAAAATTATAATAATAAATGTTACTGATCACTAACGCCGCGGCTTTTGAAATTGATCAAAGAAACCGATCTCTTTGAGGTAGAAGCCAAGGTAACCTCCTAGTGCTGTAAAAATCAGTAGTAGCAATGTTTTCAAAAAGCCGACTGTCAGAAAGAGAATTGCTAGTATCAGTCCTAATGCAGCAAAGATAACCGGGATCTTATTTTGTTCGAACCATTTGTTCATCATTTCTCCTCCTAAACGACACGGGGTTGTGTGTGATGTTCTCTTGTTTCTTCAGCGTCTTTCAAGACAACTTCTGTTTGTATATCATGAGTGACACCGAATAGCGTTTGAAGCTTACTGCTGATCTCACCAACCAATGCTTCTTGTTGTTGCGGGATGGCTGCGGTCTGTTTCATTTCTCCATCGATCATGACTCGGACTTTATTCTTGATAATCTTGACCTTCACTGATGGCGAATGGATAAAATCAGCTTGTTGGACATTCTTTAAAACAAAATGTTCCAAGGCTTTCTTTTGAATCACCAATTCCCCGGATTTTTGCTGGATAACCAAACGATCCGAACGCTTTGGAAAGAACAAGACAACGAAAATACCAATGATCGTCAGCAGTGCAAAGCCGACACATGTCCAAAACAAAAACATGCTCATGGAAGCTCCGACCCACGGATACTCACGCAGTGGAATCAAGTAGAATGGTAAATCTACCGCTTGCTGATTCTCGATCATGCCAAAGAAAAAGACGAGCAACAATAACAGTAACCCAATGATCATGATCACTTTAGAAATCTTACGCATAGGCAACCTCCTTTACTACTTTCTATTTAAAGCATACACATTTCTTAAATATCCTTCAAATGATAAACCTTGAAACCGATTATTTTTTCATTCTATGACCAATGTTCAGCTTACTAGAAGCAGAAATTTTGTCTTGCTATTATAACTATTGTTAAAAAGATATATGACTATAATTCTTTAACCGACTGTTTTCCTTGTTATTTCTCAATGAAACGTTTGGTGTATTTCTGCTTGTTTGGCTTGAAAGATCCTTTCTAATTGGTTTTCGGAAATTGGTCGTCCAAACGGCCAAGGTTGAGGAAGGAATGCTAATTCCGGCGCATCGACACCGACATTGATATTCTCAGCGATAGGCAAACTATGATGATGGATATGCCCATGAAGGTTACGGCTATTCTTTGTCATTCCCAATAGCATCGGATAATGACTCAAATAATACTGGTGATGATCAAATTTTAACAACAGACCGACATCCGCAAAAGAAAACTTCGGCTCTCCGGAAATTCCGGGATCGTGCTTTGCTAGATAACGAAAGAGTGCGCGCGTATCATGGTTGCCTTTGATAAAAGCGATCTTTCCTTGCAGCCGTACTAATAGCGCTAAAAGCTCTGCAAACCCCGCTTCATGTTCGGGATGGAGTGCAATATCTCCTAGATGGTAGACCGTATCTTGTGCTTGAACCACCTGATTCCAATTAGCGACCATGACTTCATGCATCTCTGAGACAGACGCAAACGGACGTGGGGCAAAATCATTCGAACCTAATAATTTTTCATGAAAATAATGAGTATCTGATGTAAAATAGCGCATCTTCTCTTCCTTTCTCAGGGTAAATGTTTTACATATCTGTCAGTATACGCTTAGCCTAAAAAGAAAACAGCAAACAAAAGCCATGATTGAAGTCACGATCTTTCCTTCAACTGTAACAAAAAAACAACCGAACGATTTCATTTCTGCCAAAGAGCAAGGGACAAGTCACAACAACATCCACATTGATAGTGTGGAACCGCTAACGTAGTGGATTAGCGCTAGCCTCCACACTCGCTACTGTGGACGATCCAACATTGTCCACGGAATAATTTGTTCATGATTGTCTTCCAGATACACTTTTGAAACGAAAATCTTTTGGTTGCTTTTCCTAAATAACGGATCATTTTGTTCGCGATGGTTTACGCTTTGATGAATAATCCGCGACTAATAAACCCATCCATCAAGAAATAAAATTTTTCTTGCAGCATTTTGTGTTGCGGGTCTTTAAAGATGTTGACTGCTTTCAATCCATTGGCTGTCGTAATCGACATCTTAAACGTTTTGATGTCCTTTGCGACGGTGATTTTTAATTTAAAGCCTTCTTTACTTTGCGGAGTTGCTTCCAACCCGCGGATCAGTTGGAAATTGCCACTGTTTGTTTCAGTAAATCCATTGTCCCGCAGTGTATACTTTTTTGCTTCTGGTGCTAATTGGTAGCGGGTCTCTGCACCTAAGACAGTTGTTGTTGTTTCAAATGCCATTTGCTTTCCACCTCGTTCGACGTTTTGATTTCCGAAAAAGCTTCTCTAGAAAAAATACAAGTGCTTTTTTCTAGAGAAAGTCTCTTTGCTATCCGGTATTTCTTTCTTCAGATTATCATGAATGGTTGCATGAGTGCCAGTTTTTTTTGCTTTCTGCACTCTTTTCGCTTATCTAGGAGCAGCCCCTTCGATTCCTCTAAAAACACGAAACTATGGGTACTACTTCTTCGTTCCTAAAACGGTTCGAGCAAGTAACTCTGCAAAACTATGGACCTCTTCTTCTGTGTTACCAAGACCAAAACTGATCCGCACAGATTCTCCCACAGCGGGATGCTCTTTGCCATACATTGCTTCTAAAACATGAGAAGGTTCCACGTTCCCTGCGGTACAAGCTGAACCCGTCGAGATCGCAATGCCTTTTAGATCCAATTTCATCAACAGTAGATCACTAGTAACACCAGGAAATTGCAGATTGATGATGTGAGGCAGCTTGCTATCAGGATCTCCATTTAAACGGTAGTCAACGCTTTGCTCTTCCAAAACAGAAAAAACTTGCTTAGCAAATTGCTGATACGTCTCACTGTGCGCACGCTGTACTTCTGGAGTCAGCAAGGAAACAGCTTTTGCCATACCTACGATCCCTGCCAAATTTTCTGTACCGGCACGGCGCTTTTCTTCTTGCTCACCACCGTGTAAGAGAGTGGGTAGTGACAAGCCATCTCGTTTGTACAAGAAACCAACGCCTTTAGGTCCATTGATCTTATGTGCTGAAATACTCAACAAATCGATGCCATACGCAGCGGGATCAATGGGCAGCTTGCCGTAAGCTTGTACGGCGTCCGTATGAAAAACAGCGGCGTGTTCTTTTAGCAGTTCGCCAATTTCTTGGATCGGCAAAATATTGCCCGTTTCATTATTGGCGAACATAATTGAAACGAGGATCGTATCTGGACGTAGTGCCGCTGCTACTTGTTCTGCTAAGAGCTGTCCTTTTTTATCGACAGGTAAGTAAGTGATCTCGAACCCTTGCTTCTCCAAAAACTTCATACTTTCGATGACTGCTGGATGTTCGATCGTCGTAGTAATGATGTGTTTTCCTACTGCTTGTTTTGCATACGCGGTGCCGAGGATCGCTGTGTTGTCGCTTTCCGTTCCGCCACTATTAAAAATGATCTCGTGGGCTTTGACACCTAACTGATCGGCGATTACTTGTCGCGCTTCTTCTAGCTTGGTATGGGCATCCCGACCGTACCTATGGATACTGGAAGGATTGCCAAAAAATGTCGTCATTGTGTCATTCATGGCTCGAATGACAGCCGGGTGCATCGGCGTCGTTGCTGCATGATCTAAATAAACCATTCGTTTCACCTATCCTTTATTAAAGCCATTATAACAAATCTAAACCAACCGTCTATCCCTAACGATTGATTTTCCGGTAGTTTAAAAGAATAGCAAAAAACAGCAAGCAGGTTTTCTTCTGCTTGCTGCGAATGATTTGGTTCTTCAATGTATTTTTTTAGAAGAAGCAATCACTTATGCGTTCTCGCCAGGTTCAGAGGCGATCACCGTCAGTTCTCCCTGTAATGTCCATTTTTTGATTGGATTAGGCAGAATACAGCTTGTTCCCATCTTCAATTCATAGGAATGACCATCGATCACAAGTTGACCATATCCGTCAATCACGGTCATCAGAGTATAGTCTGCTTGTTGTTCCAGATTCAATTTGCCACGAACTTCCCATTCATAAACATTGAAAAATTCGGTTTCCAGATACGTCACAATTGCCGAAGATCCTTGCTTGATTTCACGAATCGACAGTTCTGGTGCTTTAGCGGGCACAGTCGTCACATCAACAGATTGTTGGATATGCAGTTCTCTGGTCTTGCCTTGATCGTCTGTCCGATCATAGTCATAAACCCGATAAGTGGTATCTGAACTTTGTTGTGTTTCCAAAATCATGATGCCTTTACCGATTGCATGGATCGTTCCGCTTGGCACATAGAAAAAGTCGCCTTTTTTAACAGGAACTTTCGTTAATAGATCATCCCAACGGCCGTCTTCGATCATTGCTTTTAATTCTTCTTTGGTTTGTGCGTGGTGGCCATAAATGATCTCTGCCCCAGGTTCTGCATCAATGATGTACCAGCATTCTGTCTTGCCTAGTTCACCTTCATGTTCCATGCCGTACGCATCGTCTGGATGCACTTGCACAGATAGATCGTCTTCTGCATCCAAGATTTTGATCAGCAAAGGAAATACCGGCGCCTCCGAATGACCAAACAATTCTTGGTGATCCCGCCATAAGTCTGCTAATGTCTTCCCTTTAAATGGGCCGTTTTCAATCACGCTGACACCATGAGGATGTGCACTGATCGCCCAGTCTTCACCGATCTTATCATTTGGCAGATCAAAACCGAAAACAGAATGTAAACGGCTACCGCCCCAAATTTTTTCTTGAAAAACAGGTTTCATAAATAATGGTTCCATAGTTGATCCCCTCTCTATTGATTCGCTAATATTATAGCACGAAAAACTTCACCGAACGGATTCTTTTAAATAACTTTGTACAATTTGATCCCGATGTTTCAGATAGCTGTCTCTGTGATCCTCTGGATGTACGCGATTCGAAAGAAAAATAAATGCTTTGCCATCAGAACCAATCAAAAGGAAGGTCCCTGTATACCCTGTATGATAGAGGTGTACAGGCGTACCTTTCAAGTCCCAGCCGATTGAGCGATGTCCTGTTTCAGAGGGCGTATGGTCTAGATATAGTCTTTCCAGTATATCTGCTGAAAGAAAAGATTGCGTTGCTGTCTGACCTTTCTTCAACATCATTTGTACAAATTGAGTCAAATCATCAATGGTTGAAAACAGCCCTGCGTTTCCGGCATGTTTGCCCAAAACTCGTGCTTTGGGATCATGGGTGTTTCCTTTCAGAACAGTCCCATCTTCTTGGCGCTGAGTGGCTGCTACCTTGCTTGCTGCCGGCAAAGGAGGAAACCCACTGTTGGTCATTTCTAGCGGTTGCAGAACCTCCTGCTGGAAGATCTCGGTGACAGAACAGCCAAAAAGTTCCTCCAACATGAAGCCTAGAAGAATCGTGCCCGTGTCCGTGTACTGGACTTGCTTGCCAAGCTGTGGTCCGCTTTGGACTCGAAGATACGCGTGACGCAGCTCTTCAGCAGACAATTGATCGCGGCGAGGAATCCAAGTCTGGATATCGGAGGTGTGGGTTAAAAGATGTCGTAACGTTACTTTCTGATCAGTAAAAGCAGGCAAATAGCGGACCAGAGGGTCATCGATTGCTAGGACTCCCTGTTCCCATAGTTTGAGAATCACCGTCGTCGTACAAACCACTTTCGTCAAAGAAGCCACATCAAATAGGTGTTCCGTCGTAAGTGATTCTATTTGGGGCTGCCGAGCCGCGTAGCCTAAACAATGAG
Source organism: Enterococcus sp. M190262 (assembly GCF_005843965.1). Taxonomy (NCBI): domain Bacteria; kingdom Bacillati; phylum Bacillota; class Bacilli; order Lactobacillales; family Enterococcaceae; genus Enterococcus; species Enterococcus sp. M190262. The sequence goes on from NZ_CP040461.1 coordinate 577,880, forward strand.
TCTCCATTTGCTCTCCATGGATGAATCGATAAACAACTCCCGGAAAGACGCCCTCCTGTTGCTTTTCAGCGATTAGCCGAATCGTTTCTGGATACATACCAGTTCCTCCTTTCGTGCGCCTCTAAACTGTTTTGATTATACCAGTCAGGCCCTAATTGCACAAAAAAATACAGAAGAGATTTCCAGAGAAATTCTTCTGCATCTTAGTGGTGAATCGCATTATTTATTTGCAACGAACCACCATTCGATCCCGATGGTATCGTAGGAAGTCAGTAAGTTTTTCTTTTTATCAATAAAGAATTCTTGCTTGCTGTCAGTCAAATGAGCTTCCAAAGTCAATAAGTCTTCTTTATCAATAGCGATCTTCAAAAAGTCCAATCCCAATACCTCATGTGTCGGTAAATCGATGGTTCCGCCTTGGCCTTCGATCAAACCAACTTGAAAATCATCTTCATTCAAATGTAAGAAACCATCTGCTTCTTTGGTCGTCAAACCTAACAGCTCTTCCAAAAAGTCGCGTTCTTTCGCTACATCACTGACATTCAGATGAATTTGGTTGAAGCGAGCTTTGCTTGATAACAGGACTACCTCACTTGGTGCAGCTTCGATCAATGCTTCAAGCGTTTTTGGCAAATCTGTTTCTTGAGTGCCTTCGTAAAAAACTTCGATTCGGTTTTCTTCAGGATCAGCCAAAACAACTGCGATTTGACTTCCTTCAAAAATAGATTCTTCAAAAGTCGCAGACTGTTCTTTCGCTTTTTTACAAATTGCTGCCAGTTCTTCTAAGGAAGCGACGGTCAAGCGGATCCGTTGCATTTTTTTGATTTCCCCAAAATGATCATTGGCCCGTGGACTTTCTTCTAGCCAGATGACTTCACCTTCTGCACCTTTGAAACCAAAAATGGCTAATTCGTTTTCTTCCCGTTTCAAATCAAAACCTAGAACATCACGATAAAAAGCAATCGCTTTATCCCGATCTTTTACTCGAATCGCGATTGTCCGCAACTTTGTGCTCTTCCCCAATACAAAATCTGTCATTATTTCTCCCCCTATATATGTATGCGTTTATCTATGCATTTGTCCTTATTGTACTGATAAACCGTTATACTAGCAAATGAAATCCTTTATCATTCTACCATTATCAAGCATTTTTTTTGACAAAAAAATAGATTTAACGACAAAAAAGGTCACTGAACTTCTTTTTTTTGTGGTTAAATCTACCTTTATTCATTGAAGGAAGGCTGTTTCTTTCATTCTTCTGATCTGAGTACCGTTTTTTTCTAATCGGTCGGTGATACTGACAGTTGCTACTCCGCTCATAAGCGCTTTTTTAGCACTGACTAACTTTGGCAACATCCCGCCAGTGATCACCTTCTCATTGATCAATGTTTTTATGTCAGTCAATGAGACTTGCTGCAGCCACTGGGAGTCTTTCTTGATTCCCGGTACATCTGTCAGCAGAATCAATCGTTCTGCTCTCAGACTGCTGGCAACTTTACAAGCGACTTCGTCCGCATTGATATTCAGCCACTGGCCTTCGGCTGTGATCCCAAGTGGGGCAAGGATCGGTATATGATTGCCTTTGATCAGCAGCTGAAGCAACTGCTGATTAATAGTCTTAGCCTTCCCAACATAGCCAAGTGTGGCGTGATTGATCATTTCCCCTTGGATCAACTGATCACAGCCAGCATTTAAGCCGATTGCCTGAAATCCAGCTTGCTGAAAACAAGTCGTGATCATTGGCTGGACTTGTCCCAGCAAAACCATGCGAGTGATCTCAAGAGTTTGCGCATCCGTTACCCTCAAGCCTTCTTTGATCTGAATCGGCAGTGACAATTTCTGCAGCATTTCCGAGATATAATGTCCGCCACCATGAACAATCACGATTTTCTTTCCTAGAGCTTGCCATTGTGCGACTTGTTCAAAAAAAACGGGGGTCAGATTATCTGAAGCAACACCACCCATCTTGATGACAATGATTTCCATATGTTCTTCCTCCTGTTGGATCTTGTGGCGATTTTTTGATTCTTACAGCCAATGATTCCGATTCTATTCGTTTGATACCTCCATGAGATAGGCATTACGTATGATAGAGTGCATTGATTTTGACATAATCATACGTAAGATCACAGCCCCAAGCTTTCCCGCGACCGGCCCCTTCTTGTAAAATGACATTGATTTTTACTTCTGAGGCTGTCAAGCGTTCTTCCATCAATGTTTCATCGTAGTCAAGGGGAGATCCTCCTGCAAAAACCGGGATCGCCGCTAATTCGATCGCCACATTGGCAGGATCGATTCTTTGTCCACTATACCCAATTGCACAAAGGATCCGGCCCCAATTGGGGTCTTTTCCATAGATTGCTGTTTTCACGAGTGGTGAACCTACGATCGTTTTACTGATCATGCGGGCAGCTAAGTCGGTGGGGGCCCCTTTTGTTTCAGCTTCAATCAGTTTTGTCGCTCCTTCACCGTCTTTAGCGATGGCTTTGGCCAATGTCGTTAAGACTGTCTGTAGCATTTTTTGAAATTGCTTATAAGCAAATGTATTTTCTTCAATCGGCGGATTGCCCGCTTGCCCATTTGCCAGCACCAATACCATGTCATTGGTGGAGGTATCGCCATCTACTGTGATTTGATTAAAAGTGACTTCCGTGAGTTTTCGCAGCAATGACTGCAGAAGGGACGGTGCAATAGCGACATCGGTAGTGACGAATGCCAACATTGTCGCCATGTTTGGATGAATCATCCCTGAGCCTTTGGCGCAACCTGCCATGGTGACAGTGTGGCCCGCAATCTCCGTCTGAATCACTTGATTTTTTTCAACAAGGTCTGTCGTTAAAATGGCCTTCTGAAATCCGGTAGGACTGCCAGAATGACTTAATTGACGAATCCCAGCAGCAATCGTTGCCATCGGTAGTGGTCGACCAATGATTCCCGTAGATGCCACCGCCACCTCTTCTGAGGCCACTCCGGCTTGTGCTGCAGCCAAAGCGATCATTTCTCTGGCATCTGCTATTCCTTGTTCTCCAGTACAAGCATTCGCATTCCCGGAATTCACGATCACTCCCCGAAGCTTTCCTGTTTTCAACTGTTCTCTTGTTACTAGGACGGGGGCCGCTTGTACTTGATTGGTTGTGAAAACTGCGGCGGCACTTGCCGGAACTTCAGAGAACAACCAGCCAAGATCGGCTTTTCTTTTTTTCACCCCACAATGGATGCCATCTGCATAAAAACCTTTTGGTGAAGCAATTGTCCCTATAATTTCTTTCATGTTACACGCTCCTTATTCTGAACTAATCGAATTCCCAAGTATCGTTAAGGATACCAAGGGATCTGTCGTAATCCAGCTGTTTCCTCCAGCCCAGCCCATTTATTGACGTTCTGGATTGCTTGTCCGGCAGCCCCTTTTACTAAATTATCGATCACCGCAATGACTGTCACGATGTGGGTCATCGGATTTAAGACCAACCCAATGTCACAAAAGTTGGTTCCTGTCACCTGCCGCAGTTCTGGCAGCTTTCCTAACGGCTGCAAGCGAATAAATGGTTGTTCTTGATAGTCTTCTTGATACCTCTGATAAATATCTTCCGCTGTTCTTTCTGGCGCTACAGGCACATAAAGGGTCATCATGATCCCTCTGTTAACCGGAATCAAACTAGTGGAAAATTGGATGGCCGTCAATTCTGGATCCCATTGTTGAAACTGCTGGACAATTTCTGGGATATGCTGATGCTGATTCAATTTATATGTCCGCATATTTTCTGAAATCGTCACAAAATGACTGGTATCTGACAGTTTTTTCCCCGCACCAGAAAGCCCAGATTTGCCGTCAAAAATGGGAATGCCTGCCAACCATTTTCTTCTGACTAAAGGCGCAGCGGCTAAAATTGCGGCAGTGGCATAGCAGCCTGGATTGGCCATTAAATTTCCGTGGGACGTCTGAAACTCTGGCAATGCATATGTTGCAGCATGCAATAAACGATCCGCAGCTGGCGTCTGCTGGTACCATTGCTGATAAACACCTGCTTCTTTCAAACGCAGATCTCCGGATAAATCCATCACAGGAAAGTCTTGTTCGACAAATGGCAAGACCAAATCTTTGCTAATACCAGCCGGTGTCGCAAAAAAGACCAATTCATTTTCTTGCATAATCTGCAGCGGATCAAACGGGTAAATCCTTTGGTTGACCAGTTGCTGCAGATGGGGATAAACATTGACTGAATTTTCTTGGACTGAATGACTATGTAACGTTCCTATCTCCAAGACAGGATGCAATTGGATCAAACGAACCAATTCCAATCCTGTATAGCCGGTAAACCCGACGATTGCTGCTTTCACTTACTACACCCCTTTTCACTTGTTCTCAAATCCTTTTTCAACAACCTTTCAACAACCAAAGCAGCTCTTCTTTCTTCATTCTCGCCTTTCAGCGATTTCTTCTTTCGTTCCTAAAACATGACGTAGAACAGCGAGTCCTTCAGCCATTTCTGCTTCCGTTATGGTCAATGCTGGCAGCAGACGCAGGACATTCGTTCCAGCTTTCAACACCAGTAACCCTGCTTGACGCAATTCTGACATCGCCTGTTGGAGAGCAGCGCTATCCTTCAGCTCTAAGCCAATCATTAGGCCTTGCCCTCGAGTAGCCACGATCTGTGCCAGATCCGTTAAGCCTGCCATAAGCTGCTGGTGTCTGGCAGTAACATTTACTAACACAGGGGAATCGGTTAGGACCGTACATACGGCATTTGCTGCAGCCATCGCTAACAAATTACCACCAAAAGTTGAACCGTGACTTCCAGGGCCAAACCTCTGCTGTAAGTCAGTTTTTCCTAGCATGGCACCAACCGGCAGCCCATTGCCCAACCCTTTTGCTAATGTAAAAATATCAGGTTCGATCCCATATTGCTCAAAAGCATAAAAACTCCCCGTGCGTCCCATTCCTGTTTGAATTTCGTCTATGATCAGCAGTGCACCTGCTTCTTGACATAACGCGGCCACCTTTTGGACCCATTCTTTTTCAGCTGGGATCACGCCGCCTTCTCCTTGGACCAGTTCCATCATCACCGCAGCTGTTTCCTCATCCAACGCTGCTTGCAGCGGGGAAAATTCATTGAAGGGCAAATACTCAAAATCTGGTACGAGCGGACCAAAATCCTGATGGATGCTTTCTTGAGCCGTTGCTGTCATGGCACCAAATGTTCGTCCGTGAAACGAGCCCTCGAAAGTTAAAATCTTTGTCCGACCAGTTGCTTTTCGAGCTAGTTTTAAGGCTGCTTCATTTGCTTCAGCCCCACTATTGCAAAAATAGGCAAGATATGGACCTTTTGCTAGTTTTTGCGCGACTGTCTCTTGTAACGAATTGGTGTAGAGGTTGGGCGCATGCCATAATTTGTCCGCTTGCTGCAGCATTGCCTGCTGGATTTCAGGCTGCCCATAGCCAAGGTTGACGACCCCAATACCGCTTGTAAAATCTAAATATCTCCGACCTTGAGTATCTGTTACATAGCTGCCCTTTCCTGCAGCAATCTCTAATGGCAAACGTGTATAATTGGGAAACAACTGACTCATCCATCAACGACCTCCTATGAATATTTATGTATTAATATACATTTTCAGCAAATAAATTGCAATATTTATTTATTTTATAACAAAAATATTCATTCCAACACAAAAAAAGAGAAGCTTAATGCTTCCCTTCATTCTTGTTTATATTCACAAAAATCGATTGAATAAAATCGTTGAATCCTTTTCGTTGTCTTCTTGTATCAGGCCGCATCTTCTGAAAATTGGCTGTTATACAAGTCCGCATAAAAACCATTCTTAGCCATCAATGTGTCATGGTTTCCGGTTTCGACAATCGAACCATGATTCATCACAATAATATTGTCGGCATCCCGAATGGTAGATAAGCGGTGAGCAACGACAAAACTTGTCCGATTTTCCAACAATTTGTTCATGGCTTTTTGGATGAGAATCTCGGTCCGAGTATCCACACTAGATGTTGCTTCATCCAAGATCAACACATCTGGATCAGCTAAGAAGGCGCGCGCGATCGTAATCAATTGTCGTTGTCCTTGAGAGATATTGCTAGCTTCTTCATTGAGGACCGTATCATATCCGTCCGGCAGCTTGCGAACAAAGTCATCCACGTGAGCAGCTTTAGCGGCTTCGATTACTTGTTCTTTCGTCGCTTTGTCATTGCCGTAATGGATATTGTCATAGATTGATCCTGTAAATAGCCATGTATCTTGTAGAACCATTGATATGTTGCTACGAAGCTCATCACGGGTCAGATCTCTTGTGTCCCGACCGTCGTAGCGAATACTACCGCCGGAAACATCATAGAATCGTTCCAACAGATTAATCAATGTCGTTTTACCGGCACCGGTAGGTCCAACGATAGCTACCATTTCCCCAGCTTTGACGTCTAGATTAAAATCGGTCATCAATAAGTTGTCTGGTGTATAACCGAATTGAACATGGTCAAAACGAACTTTATAGTCGCTTTCTTCCACGGGTAATCCAGAAGGTTCATCTGACATTTCTTCTTCATCCAAGACCTCAAAGACCCGTTCTGCTGATGCAACAGTTGATTGGATCGTATTCAATAAACTAGCAATTTGAGTGATCGGTTGTGAGAATTGGTTCGTGTATTGCAAGAATGCTTGCACATCCCCCAAAGTCATGTTCCCATTCGCTACTTTGATCCCACCCAGAACTGCGACAAAGACATAGCCCAAGTTCTTGATGAAGTTCATCAATGGCATAATGATTGCGGAAATGAATTGTGCTTTCCAACCAGCACTATACAGACGATCGTTTTCTTCTTCAAATACTTTTTGATCAGCCGCTTCATGGTTAAAGGTTTTGACAACGGTATGGCCGCCATAGGTTTCTTCAACCTGATTATTCAGTAATCCCAAGCTCTTTTGTTGCGCAGCAAAGAATTTTTGTGATTTTGGTGCGACGATCATTACGACGATCAAGCTTAGCGGCACCGTTGCTAATGCAACCAATGTCAACTGCCAGCTAATCGTTAGCATCATCCATAACACTCCGACTAAAGTAACAATACTGGTAATAAATTGGGTCAAGTTTTGTTGGAGTGTGCTGGCGATATTATCCATATCATTGATTGCCCGTGACATGATATCTCCGTTTGAATGGGTATCATAGTAAGAAATCGGCAAGCGATTCATTTTTTCTTCTAAATCACGACGCAGTTCATAGACGGTCCGTTGTGATACACGGGTCATGATGAATTGTTGCAAGAAATTGAAAATAGCAGAAATAACATACATACCGATAGCGATCATAATGATTTGTCCTACTTTATCAAAATCGATCGGAAATTCGGTGACAGTTTTTCCAGCTTTCATTTGCTCTGCACCAATCATAACACCTTTAAAGATTTCGGTTGTTGCTTCCCCTAAGATCTTTGGTGTTTGAATCTGGAAGATTACGGCGGCAATCGCTAAAACAAATACCGAAATGATTGCGATAGAACGTTTCGACATATAACCGAAAAGTCGTTTTACCGTTCCCCAGAAATTTTTTGCTTTTGGTCCTTTCGCTCCAATGTTGCGCCCTGGACCGCCACCCATCGGTCCACCGCCGCGAGGTGCTTGGTTTTTCCGTTCACTCATGCCACATCCTCCTCTCTCAATTGAGATGATACGATTTCTTGATACGTTTGGTTTGAGGCCATCAATTCTTCATGGGTTCCTTTACCCACCAATTGACCTTCGTCAAGGACAAGGATCGTGTCTGCATCCATTACTGTACTTACCCGTTGTGCGACTACAACCATAATGCTGTTCTTCATGTCTTTTTTCAATGCCGCTCGCAGCTGTGCATCTGTCTTAAAGTCAAGCGCTGAGAAAGAATCATCAAACACATACACATCGGCTTGTTTCACTAATGCCCGAGCGATCGCTAACCGTTGACGTTGGCCGCCGGAGAAATTTCCGCCGCCTTGTTCTACATGACTGTCTAAGCCTTCGCTCAATTCTGAAACAAACTCTTTGGCTTGTGCGATTTCCAGTGCTTTCCAGATTTCTTCATCTGTCGCATCTGGTCTACCGTATTTCATGTTTTCTCGAATCGTACCAGTAAATAAAACCGCTTTTTGTGGGACGAAACCAACTGAGTCCCGCAAATTATGCTGTGTTACTTCAGCGATATTCACTCCATTGATGCGGATCGCTCCTGATTCGATATCATAGAGCCGAGGCAGCAAATTGACCAATGTCGTCTTCCCAGAACCCGTACCACCAATGATTGCCACAAAATCACCCGATTTTGCTTGAAAATCAATGTCTTGCAGTGCTAATTTTTCTGCACCATGGTAACGATAGTTGACGTGATCAAAAGCAAGTGTGGCTTGATCACCTTTTAGTTGAATCATCTTAGGTGCTTTATCATCAACGATCTCTTCTTCTTCGTCTAATACTTCATTGATCCGATCTGCAGAGGCTTGTGCTCTTGGGACCATCACAAAGATCATTGACAGCATCATAAAACTGATCAAGATTTGCATGGCATACGTCATGAATGCAATCAGATTCCCAACTTCTAATGTCATTTCAGCAATATAATGTCCACCAAACCAAGTGATAGCAATATTGGTCCCACTCATAATCAATGTCATCAAAGGCATCATAAGTGCCACGATAGTATTTACTTTGATGGCCGTGTGGGTATAGTCTTTATTGGCTTCATCAAAGCGATTGGCTTCATACCCGGTCTTATCGAAAGCTCGAATGACCCGCACTCCAGTCAATCCTTCACGGAAGACCAAATTCAGACGGTCAGTTTTTTTCTGCATGCTTTTGAAAAGCGGCACAGCAAAATACATGATTCCACCAACCAAAACGATCATAATTGGAATAACGACTAAAAAGATTTTGGTTAACTGAGCGTCTTTTTGATAGGCCAAGAAGCTTGCTCCGATCAAAGTGATCGGCGCATTGATCATCATCCGCAAGAACATTTGTGCCACCATTTGAATTTGGTTGACGTCATTAGTCGTACGAGTGATCAAAGAGGCAGTTCCGAATTTATCAAAAGAACGTGCTGAGAAATTTTCTACTTTTTCATAAATATCTGTCCGTAATTTTTGCCCCAATTTTTGTGATTCTCTAGTAGCAAAGAATGTATTGCCTAATGCAGCCAGAATACTGATCAGTGAAAACCCGATCATTAAAAAGCCGGTACGCCAGATATAATCAATGTCTCCAGTTGCAACGCCATTATTAATGATATTCGACGTTAATGTCGGTAAATAGAGATCTGCTATTACTTGTACAACCATAAAGGCAACGGCCATCAGTGCCGAAACGAGTGAAACTCGTTTAATCAACTTTGTCATTCTTTTCCCCTCTTTCTTTTTGTGCGCCATCTCTTAACCAGCTGATTTTATTATTGAAATCAGTCGTTGCTAGCGAAGGATCATAGGCATGATTTTCTGCTAACTCTCGGTATGCTTCAGCAATCGTAGAAAAAACGGTGTGCATCAACAGTTGGACGAGCATTTTCAATTCATGATCATCCTTGACCCGCAATAAGTCTTTATCGATCTCAGCAAAAAATTCTTCCTCCCACTTCTGTCTCGCTTCCTGATGCTCTTTGTGAGAGCCGTAGAGTGGTTTTTTGTGGATATCCGGCATCACTTTTCGCAAAGAACGATAATCCATACTCATGAAGAGATTGCGATAAAATTTTGCATTTTTTCCTTCTAACACTTCTTCGATCATCCGAGAAAAATACCATTCAAAGCCAGCAAACAGATCGCCCTTTTCGTGTTGAATGGAACGAATCAAATCCCGCTGACTGTTTTTTTTCAACGTATGAAAATAGTAGTAGTATAAGTCTTCCTTATTTTCAAAATACTGATAAAAACTTCCCCGAGGGATTTCTGCGTCTTTGATGATATTGGCAATCGAAGCATCCTTCAATGGGACCCGAGAAAATTCTTTCTTAGCAGCGCTTAAAATGCGTTTTTGCTTATCTAATGGCAAATGGAAAAACGTATCCGTTGGCATCGTCATCTCTCCTTTCAGTTCAAATGATAAATGACAACAATTATTATGACAGGTTGTCATATGACACTGTGTCATTATACACCCCTCATGAGAGAATGCAAGTAAAAAAGTTTGAATATTTTATGAAAGTCATTTTCTTTATAAAAAGGAAATTCGCTTAGTGATTTCATTTCATTGAAAATAGATCCATTGTCTTTTTCTGAAAACAAAAAAAGCAGCGGCTATTCCTTAAGAAAGGAAGCCACTGCACAACAGCCGTTTTTCGATTTTAAATAACGTCTATTTTTTCTTTCTAACCCACAGGACACAGCCTACTCCGACTAACAAAACGACTCCAACGACTGGCAAAAACCAATTGACGGTCTCTCCCGTTTTTGGCAATGCTCGACTGTCCGAAGTAGCACTAGCTGCTTCTGTTTTGCTAGTTGTTGTTTGTTCCGACGAAGTGTTGGCAGCAGACGTATCAGAAGATTCGGTATTCCCCGTTACTTCAGAAGCTGCTGGGAGATAATGACCTTGGTTCACAGCGTAAATGATCCACCCAATCCGACCTGGAAACAATGTTTCTGAACCACTGGCAGCTACTTCTTCGTCTAAGTGTGACAAAATCGATGTCAACCATTCATCTGAAATTGGCTGTTCCGGAGAAATATAAACACCATTTGTTGGGTAAACAACTTGCAGATATGTTTTTAAGCGATCCAGTTCTGGAATCAACGCTGCAAAAGAAGAATAGCTGCTTGGATCAAAGGCTAGCTGCGGTTCAATCTTCTCCCAAGATAAGAGATGATCGATAAAAAGAGCACGAACGATCCGAGCAAAATAGCCGATATCCATTCCCATCACATCTTGGCTATATCGTAATGCTAATGTCTCTGCATCTTTTAATTGCTGATCGGTCAATTGATCCAACTCATCTTGCGTGAAAGCTGTCACACTTCCATCAGTGATGCCTCTAGTAAAAGCAGAGCGCAAATCACTTTGTTCTGTAATGGTTTCTGACTCAGGACTTGCTTGAACGCCTGTTTGAGCGACAATGGCTTCTACCACATCCTCGGGCTGTGTCGTCACGGATTCACTACTTTGTGCAGTGTCAGCGGTTGATTCCATTTCAGTATTCGAAACCGTCGCTTCTGTCGAAATGATTTCTTCAGTTGATTGCGTAGATTGAATCGTTTCTGATGAGTCCGTTGTTTCCTCTGCAATGGCAGTAATTGGTAAAAATAATAGACAGCTCATGAACCAGATACTCTTTTTCATTCCTCTACCTCCTCAGGATTCTCAGGCTTTCTTTGTAACACGAATGTAACACAATAGTAAATTATCCGCAATGTAAAAAGGCACTTCCTTAAGAAATTTAAAAGATATTCAATGTCTTCCGATGCACTCCGCTTCTTCCCTAACAAAAAATCCCGAACCACTTCAGATGATTCACATTAACAGAAGCATTAACGAGATCATCATTCAGCAGTACGGGACGAAGCGTTCTTAATCACCGAATGACACATGGGTAGAAAAAATTGTACCATTCGGATCTAGCTGTTTTTTACTTATTTGACTTGTACAGTCATCACAGGACTAGCACTTGTGACTGTTCCTTTAGCAGTCATGGTTTCTGAGATAACTTGTTCCATGTTGGTGAGTACCACAAGCATATCAGTTGCTTTATTGCTAGCTGCCAATTCTGCCAGATCAACTTCAGCAACTTGTGTAGCGGCAGTCACTTGTTGCCCTTCTTGGACGAGGATATTGAAAGGCTTGCCTTGTAGCTCAACGGTATCGACACCCATATGCAGCAGAATCTCAAGTCCATTTGGTGTCGTGATTCCAATGGCATGTTTGGTTGGGAAGATCGTTGTTACAGTTCCTGCAGCTGGTGCATAGATTTTTCCATTTGCAGGAGCTACATAATATCCGTCACCCATCATTTTTTGAGAAAAAACAGGATCCTTTGACTCTGTAATCGCATGAACGGTTCCTTCAGCAACTGCATATAGTTCAATGGTTTCAGGTGCTGCAGACGTTGCTGGTGTTGTAGCCGTCGTTGAAGTAGCCGCCGGTACTTCTTCATCAACAGCATTGACAGCAGCTAAACGGTCTTTAGGAATCCCAAAGAAGTAAGTAGCCACAAAGCCACCTGCATATCCTGCTAATAAACCAAAGACATAGCCTAACCAATGACCGTTTGCAATCAACGGAATCAAAGCTACTCCAGAAGGTCCAATGGCGGTAGCGCCGATATTCGACAATGCGCCGATAACCGCCCCACCGATTCCGCCTCCGATACATGCCGTAATAAATGGTCGGCCTAATGGCAGTGTTACACCGTAGATCAATGGTTCTCCAATACCTAAAATCCCTACTGGCAAAGCGCCTTTGATCATTTCAGAAAGTTCTTTATCTTTTCGCAGACGAATCCATAGGGCTAATGCCGCCCCTACTTGACCAGCGCCAGCCATTGCTAAGATTGGCAATAACTGTGTGCTGCCAGTTGCTTCGATCATTTGAATGTGGATCGGTGTCAAGATTTGATGTAGACCAAACATGACCATTGGCAAGAAGGTTGCTCCGAGAACAAAACCAGAGAATGCGCCGCCGACATTTAATACCCAATTAATTGAGCCAACCAAACTGTCTGAAATAAACCCAGCTAATGGCATGATCAAAAAGATCTCTGCCAAACCGATCGCTAACAAACACAAAGTTGGGGTAACGATGATATCAATGGCTTCAGGAATCACTCGGTGCAAAACAGTTTCCAGTTTAGCCAGCAACCAGACTGCAAAGATTACACCGATGATCCCTCCTTGTCCAGCTGCCAGAGGATCTCCTGTAAAGAGGTTGGTGATTGGGGCTTCTGGATTCATTCCAGTCAATAAGACGACCGACCCAATGACACCACCTAGCGTTGGGTTCGCTTTAAATACTTGAGCTGCATTGACACCTGTGAAGATCACTAAATAAGAAAACATCCCGTTTTTTAAGATATTTAAAATCATGACATAATAATTCCACGTGTCGCCATCGATTTTTCCTGCAGTGATCAAGTTCGTCATAACAGAAGCAATACCAGCAACGAGACCAGCACCGACAAACGCTGGGATCATTGGGACAAAAATATTCGAAATATCTTTCAATAATGACTTGATTGGTGATTGTTTTTGTTTCGCTTTTTGAGCAGCTTTCATTTCTGCTGCTTTCGCATTCACAGCCTCTTTTCCACTGGTGGCTGCCGCAGGAATTTCTTGCCCTAGATCAACACCCGCTTGTGCTGCCATGGCATTTGCTACTTTATTGACTTTTCCAGGACCGATGATCACTTGCAGTTGTTCATCGTCCACTACTCCTAAGACTCCGGGAATGTTTTGTAACCCTTGCTTGCTGACCTTGTTGTGATCACGGATCGTCATCCGTACTCGAGTCATACAATGAGTGACAGAGGCAACATTCTCGATACCGCCTGATTCTTGAAATATTTTTTCTGCTAGTTGTGTAACTGTCAGTTCTTCTTTTGCCATTGATTTTTTCCTCCTATCCTTCTAACGTTCCTTTAACGAACCCTTCTGATTGTACCAGCTTTGCAGCAGCTTCTTCTTTTTCACTATTGGTAAGCAGCATAACGATCGCTAACTTCACATTTTGATCGGCTTTTTCAAAGTAGTCCGCCGCCGTTTCATAATCTGCTTCGGTAGCTTGCATGATGATTCTCTTGGCCCGTTCAACAAGTTTGTCGTTCGTTGGTTTAACATCGACCATTAAATTATTGTACACTTTTCCGATGCCTACCATCGAAATCGTGGAAATCATGTTCAAAATCAATTTTTGAGCAGTCCCTGATTTCAATCGGGTAGAACCTGTCAGAAATTCTGGTCCGCAATCCACTTCGATCGGGAAGCTGGCATGTTTTGAAATTTCTGCTTGTTTGTTGCAGGCGATCGTTCCTGTGGTAGCCCCGATTTCATTTGCATAGTCTAGTGCTCCAATGACATAAGGTGTGCGGCCGCTAGCTGCGATCCCAATGACCATATCATTTTCCGTCAGCTTCAGGTCAATCAAGTCTTGACGCCCTAATTCAACAGAATCTTCTGCCCCCTCAACCGCTACAGTCATTGCTTCTTCACCGCCAGCAATCAAACCGATCACCATATCCGGTGAGACCCCAAAAGTAGGGACACATTCAGCGGCATCTAAAACTCCTAGTCGTCCGCTGGTACCAGCACCGAGATAGATCAATCGTCCCCCTTTTTTGAAAGATTGAATCGTTTGCTGAATTACTTTTTCAATGCTTGGCAATTCCTTTTCAACGGATTGAGCAACTTTCTGATCTTCGGCATTCATTTTCTGACAAGCCTCTGCCACAGTCATTTCATCCAAACCAAATGTTGCTTGATTTCGTCTTTCAGTCGTTAAGTTTTCTAAATTAATCATTGTCATTTCTCTCATCTCTTTCTATTTTGAATCGCATTCCTGCTTTGATTTGTTGGAGCAAGGGTAGATCTTCTTCAATCACTTGCGCAGCGACATTGACTTTGTCATCTGCGGGCAGGATTCGCTTACAAATTTGGATTTCCCCCATATAGCGCAAGTAATCTTGATTATCGATAGTCACAGCTCCGACAACCCGTTTTTGAGCAGTTTCTGGGGAAATCAATGGGACTTCAGCAAATCGGGCATTTGCACTGCGAATCACATCTCTTGCCTCATCTTGCCGGTTCTCATGCTCTCCTAAAATATGTTGATAATAGGCAGAACCAATATCCTTTGTGCGAAGAAGGACGGTCTGATCGGCTAGATAAGAACTGAATTGCTTCAAAGAAGCAGGGGTCACGATACCATCACCAATGTAGACAGCATCAACGGCACAATCCCTCAACAACTCCAGTGCTGCTGCGAAGGGGCTCATGCTGCGATGCGCTTCCAGTGTCGGCAATCCTTGGTAAAGAGGACCTCTTTTATTCGCATCCCCAGCAACAAAGGCCTGTACAAGAAAACCTTGTTGTTTCAACCACTGATTTTTGGCCTGAAACCATTCTTTGTCTAATCCCGTCTCCGGACGCGGATAGTAATTGTGCCACGCCTCTAGATTAGAAAAATCTGCCTGATAGGTGTTCAACTCGTTAATATCTTTTTCAGTCAATGTACTCGCATTTAAACTAATAGTTATTTTACGAGATAATTGAGCAATGGTCTGATTGTCGATCGCGTAATCCATTCGCAGCCCAGTGACTCCCCGATCCGTCAGTTCATTTAACTCTTTATAGGAAAATCCTGCTTTAGCCAATGCCTCTCCTGAAATATCTACCATTAATGACAACCGATTCTTTTTTGCTATTTCACCAAGTGTTGTCAATCGTTGGCGATAACTGGCGGCATCATCTTCTGGTATATGCATGGATGTAAAAATCCCAGAAAAACCTTGAAGCGCCATTTCTTCGATGGCATCGATGTCTGTGGTAGTCAAATCGGCATTCATAAATACTGAAAACCCAAACATTGTTGATTCCTCCTTGCTGGTACCGTTTTCTACAAAATGATTATACAACGGCCTGTTTGTTTTTGCAACTATATTTCATAATATATAATTATAAAAAGAAATATAATTTCATAACGGTGTATTTTTTAAGAAAAAGTTGTCCCTTAAACTTTCTAATGCGGTTCGGCCATTAGTTGTGGTACACTTTATAAGGAGTCAACGAGCGCGTAATTTTTACATAGTAGGAGGAATCACATCATCAATGATTACAATGGATGATATTATTCGCGAAGGCAACCCAACTTTGCGGGAAGTAGCAAAAGAAGTCCCCTTTCCATTAAGTGAAGCGGACATTCTATTAGGGAAAGACATGATGGAGTTTCTAGAAAATAGCCAAGACCCAGTGAAAGCCGAAGAATTGAATTTACGAGGCGGAGTCGGTTTAGCAGCACCTCAACTAGATATTTCTAAAAGAATCACTGCTGTTTTAGTTCCTAGTAGCGATCCTGAAAATCCAGAACCTGAATTTAAAGATGTGTTGTACAATCCTAAAATCTTAAGCCACTCCGTACAAGAGGCATGTTTAGGTGAAGGCGAAGGCTGTCTGTCTGTAGACCGGGAAGTACCAGGCTATGTCGTACGTCACGCCCGAATCACGATCAGCTATTATGACATGCAAGGCAAGAAGCAAAAAGTTCGTTTGAAGAACTATGCAGCTATCGTCGTGCAACATGAAATCGACCATTTGAATGGTGTCATGTTCTATGATCACATCAATGAAAAAAATCCTTTCTCATTAAATGAAGGAATTTTAGTGATCGATTAACGATTAGCAAACAAGAGCGCATTCCCAAGTGGGAATGCGCTCTTGTTTACTTTAGTTGTCATTCATTAGGATTAATTTCCCTTTGCCAAGCTGGCTTGATGGTCCGCTTTGATTTGAGACAACAATTCTGGCTTTTGATAAAGATCTAATGCAGTCAATGCGAGTAATTCCGCTGCGATCGCAATCGAGTTCAGTCCTTTGGTACTACGAGCAGCCGCTTTAAATTCCTCGGAGTGACCAGCAATGTATTCATCCGAAATTGAGACAGTTGGCTGGATCGTGGGGATCACTTGGCTGACGTTTCCTACATCTGAAGAGCCTAAACTTGCTTTTGTTTCCACATCGATCTCTGCTTGGGGAACGCCAACTTCCTGAGTATGGGCAAAGAATAGTTCATCAAAACTTGGTGTTACGATCACATCGTCGACTGAATTCTGGAAGAGTCCAAATTCATAAGTCGTTCCTGTTGCTAAAGCTGCTCCTTTAACGATATTCTCCACTTTCTCATAGACTTCATCTAGTGTCGCCCGATTGGCTGCTCGTAAATAAAAACGTCCAGCTGCATATTCTGGAACAACGTTCGCTGCCACACCACCATCAGTGATCACGCCATGAATGTTGACATCTTTCGGCAAATGAAGACGCAACCCATTGATCCCATTAAAAACTTGGATCAATGCCTCTAACGCATTAATGCCTTTCTCTGGTGCCGCTGCCGCATGGGATGCCCGACCATAAAATTTGATATCGACAGGATCATTAGCCAAAGATGCGGTGGTTTTGCCATAGCGATAAGCTGGATGCACGCACAATGCAGCATCGACATCCTCAAAAAATCCTGCACGCACAAAACTGCCCTTTGCTGAGCCATTTTCGCCCCCCTCTTCACCAGGAGTACCATAAACGCGGATTTCTCCTCCTAGTTCATCTACATAAGGTTGCAACGCACTAGCAGCCAATACAGAATAAGTTCCAAAGAGATTGTGCCCACAGGCATGACCGATGCCGGGCAGCGCATCATATTCTGCCAAAAAAGCTAATGTTGGTCCAGGTTTGCCGCTTTGATAACGGGCATCGAACCCTGTACGATGACCAGCCACTTCTTTTTCCACGATGAATCCTTCTTTTTCTAATTGGGCAATCAGCGCATCTGCAGAATAAAATTCATAGTTGCTGACTTCTGGATGATCATGAATATCCAAAGCTAGTTCTTGGTATTCCGGTAAGCGTTGTGCGATAAATTCTTTAATAGAAGTTTTTACAGTTGTTGTCATATGATTTCTCTCCCTTTAATATGGATAATAAGTATGAATAGTCAGTGGTCTCACAGCTCCTGCCTCAGAAAGGTAGGCATTCTTGCTATACTCTTCTTTACTTCGCGCCAAATGTCTCCCAGGCTGGAACGCTAGAACCTTTCGATGTTTCTTCGATAACTTTCTTTGTTTCGTCCGTTTGATAAGCAGCAACAACTTTTTGATACACTTCGTTGTCTTGATCTTCTTTACGCGCAGCAATGATGTTCACGTATGGGCGAGCCGTTTCATCTACAGGCTCTAAGAAGATCGCATCTTCTGTCGGAACAAAGCCAGCATCCACAGCCATTCCGCTATTGATTACTGAAATATCAACATCTGACAATGCGCGGGCAGTTTGGGCAGCATCTAACTCAGAGATTTTCAACTTTTGTTTGTTTTCAGTGATATCCGAAACGGTCGGCGTCTGGCCTGCTGCTTCATCAACTTTGATCAAGCCAGCGCTTTGTAGTAACAACAACGCACGGCCGCCATTGGTGACGTCATTTGGAATTGCTACTGTCGCGCCTTCTTTCAATTCCTTGATATCTTTCACCTTGTCTGAATAAATTCCTAGCGGCGCATTGACTGTATTGCCGATAGAAACAAGATCCGTTCCAAACTCTTTATTGTAATTGTCTAAAAAGAACTGGTGTTGAAAGGAATTTATATCGATAGAACCATCTGCCAACGCCGCATTCGGTTGATTATAATCAGAAAATTGAACATATTCTAAGTTGATACCTTCATCTTTCAAACGATCTTTGACATCATCCCAAACATCCGTGTCGGCACCGATCACTCCAAGTTTGACGGTTACTTCTTTCTCTTTTGTTCCAGCATTGCTATTGCTGCACCCAGTAATAAATAATAATGCCGCACCTACCACGATTGCTTTAAGTAATTTTTTCATTTTCTTCCTCCAATAGTTTCTACTTAATTTTATTTGTTTTTTTTGCCCTTTTTAGTGGCTGACTTTTTTAACCAACAGATTGCTGACAAATTGACTAAAAAAGACCAAAATTAAAATGATCAGTGTCGCCATGATGGTGACGTCGTTTTGGAAACGATTATAGCCGCGGGTGATCGCCAAGTTCCCTAAACCGCCAGCACCAACTGCACCAGCCATTGCGGTCAGTCCAATCACATTGATGATCGTTAAAGCAGAGACGCGAATGATCCCAGCCAACCCTTCGGGTAAATAGACCCGCACAATAATTCCCAATGGACTGGTTCCCATTGCTTCTGCCGCTTCAATAACCCCAGGATCAACTTCTAATAGGGCAATTTCGATTTGACGAGCAAAGAAAGGAATGATCCCTGCAATCAATGGAACCAAAGCAGCTGTTTCCCCAATCGTTGTTCCTACGATCAAACGAGTCGTCGTTCCTAACAAAGCCAATAGGATAATAAAAGGAATGGAACGTACGATGTTGATGATTTTATCCAAAAGTTCAAATAATCCGCGGCTTTCCAAAATACCTCCTGGTCGGGTCACGACAAGAACAATGCCCAAAATGATTCCTAAAATCCCTGCAATCAGTGCTGTCCAAAAGGTCATGTATAATGTTTGGATCGTTGCTTCTACAAATTCATCAGAGATAGCAACGACATTGGGAAAATACCGTTCAAAAAAAGTGCTCATCTAAAATCCTCCTTCAATCACGTTATTCAATGGTTCCGCGTGATTTTGCTTAATGATATTCGTGTAAACACCTTGATCCGCGAGAAAATCTAATGCTCGTTTACGCTG
This sequence comes from Enterococcus sp. M190262, assembly GCF_005843965.1. Lineage (NCBI taxonomy): Bacteria > Bacillati > Bacillota > Bacilli > Lactobacillales > Enterococcaceae > Enterococcus > Enterococcus sp. M190262. Next base: position 597,267 of record NZ_CP040461.1, read on the forward strand.
CCCATATTCCCCTGATAAACTAACGATCAAACTACCGATGGGAACATCTTGCAGAATCTCTACGTTTCCGTAGAGGATATTCGTCGTTACTTGATAACGACTAAACAATTGTGCGATCAATGGTTCATTGGTCTGATCCCCAACATAAGACAGTTCCACCAGCCATTCGTTGGCAGCCAATGAGGAGAATTTCGCACTGCCGAGAATCGTTTCCAGCGCTTGATCAATATGAGTAGCAGTCCGAATAAAGTCTTTTGTCAGCGGTTTTGCCGGCTGGCTAAAAATTTGAACACTCTTTCCTTGTTCAATGATCTCGCCATTTTCCATTACAGCGACTTTATTACAGATTTCTTTCACCACTTGCATCTCATGAGTGATAATGACGATCGTCAACCCTAATTTACGATTGAGTTTTTTCAATAATGCAAGTATCTGTAATGTTGTCTTAGGATCAAGTGCGCTAGTCGCCTCATCGCAGAGCAAGATCTCTGGGTCGTTGGCTAATGCTCGTGCGATGGCGACTCGCTGCTTTTGTCCCCCTGAAAGTTGACTAGGAAACGACCTTGCCTTTTCTTCCAGTCCAACCAAGGACAGCAATTCTGTCACTTTTTGACGACGTTCCTGTTTGGAGATTCCTGCATATTTCAAGGAAAAATCCACGTTGTCAAAGACATTCCGGCTATCCATCAAATTGAAATGCTGAAAGATCATTCCGATCGTTTTCCTTTTTTCTCTTAATGCTTTAGCCGGTAATGCGGTCAATTCAGTCTGATTGACTACGACACTCCCTGACGTTGGACGCTGCAATAAATTGATTACGCGTACCAGGGTACTTTTACCCGCGCCGGAGTAGCCGACGATCCCATAAACATCGCCTTTATCTACTTCTAGTGACACATTTTTGACCGCTTGGACCGTTTCCTTGTTTGGTTGTGTGAATGTCACCGATACATCCTTTAATGAAATCATTTTTTTCCTCCTTATTATCGCCGATTGATTAACTAGTTGATTTTTGGGGTGATCAACTACACTCCCTCCGGTCGCCTAGTACTGTTCATCATCTGCTCTGGTCTTTGACCAATCGCAGTGATTCACAGCAAAAAGGCGTCCTCAAGCAAGCCATAACTGGCTTGCTTGAGGACGCCTTTTTGCGTGTTACCACCTCAGTTTAAGCTATATTCACATATAGCTCCTCTTCGAGTACGATCATACTCTAGCAAGATAACGGATGCTGCCGTCGCCGCCTTGCATCATTGCTCGGGACGAATCACTCCTTGGCCATTTTCCAAAATTCGTTTCCTGCTTCTTTTCAGCTACCGAAGCTCTCTGTTTAGGAACATTCCTTTTGTACTTACCAATTCATCGTGTTGACTCTATTTTTTTATGCCGCTTTTTATTTTCAAAGATCGATGAAAACAAAAAAAGTCCTTTTACCAGCATCTGCTGATAAAAGGACGATCACTCGTGTTACCACCTTTTGTTCAGAAGGTTTCCCTTCCCTCAACCCAACGTCTATCAAGAAAATTCCATCAAGAGATTGGTGCTCCTTTTAACGGTAGAGCAGATTCCGTGATTGCCTACTTATCGTCAATCAATCCTCCAAGGCCATTTTTCAACGTTTCAGACTTAACTCTTTCCACCAACCAGAGTCTCTCTTTAAAGTATCTACGATTACTTTCCTTATCAACGGATAGTTATTCTTGTTGAAATGTACTTTACCGGAAAAAGGATACCTTGTCAATCAGAAAACTATTTTTTTTCAGAATTTTTTGGCAATGCTAGAATCTGGGCATAGCGATCTTGCCAGATCCGCTCATACCAATGAATGATTTCAGCAGCTGACCAGCCTTCGGATGCATAAGTAGTCGTTGCTTGCTGATACAACACATTCTGATACCCTAATCCATGGGCAAATTTGATCGTGCCATCCATACAAAATTCAGTCTGCGCACCGATCCATTCGATGCTGCGAACATGGTGCTTTGTCAACAAGGACTGTAAGGAGGTATTGAAAAAGCTATTCGCATGAGTCTTGCGCAAAAACAAGTCGGTTGCTTGCACAGCCAAATCTGGATGTAAGAGCCATTCATCTGTTTGGTAGCCGAGTTCTTCTTCCTCATGCTGCACAAATAAAACGGGGCGTTGTGCATGACGGTAAGTTTGGATCCGCTGGTTGGCAAACAACAGCAGCGAATCGAGATGATCCAGTTTGGTGCCATTGTTTGAACACACGCCTTTTTGTAAATCAACGATGATCAGAATATCTTGCATCCACTTCTCCTTTAGTTTTGGTATAAGATTCCTTTATCAGCCAACAATTGCTTTGCTTGCTCTAACTCTGCTGCTTCTTGGTAGCGTAACGTATGGAGATGGATCCCATTGGTCAAATCAGAAAGCAGGCGGGCTTGTGAATGCTGGTATTTTCGCATAAAGTCTGCGACATCTTGTTCCGTTTTGATCCGCAGATTCCCTGTTAATTCCCCATAAATCTCATGTTCAACGATCACATCAATCACTTCGATTCCGCAAGAGACAAATGTCAACAATTCTTCTTCTGTTTGTTCCGGACGGTGTTGCACAGCAAGTTTGCTGACATGACCTGTCTCACTTGCAGCTTCTAAGCGGTAACCGCGAGCGGTAGCCACGATAGCCTCTCCTGCTGCTCGCAACAAGGCAATGTCACCAACGATGATTTGGCGGCTGACACCTAACTCTCCCGCTAATTTACTAGCACTGATCGGTTTCTCGGCGGCCTGCAGCTGCTTGATGATTGCTTCCCGTCGTGTTGCTCCATCCATCATTATCCCTCCAATTGATTCTTTTGATAAGTGCGAGAATGTTCCATGATCGACTCAAAGGTTGCGACAATCGTTTCTTCGAAGGCTTTATTGGAAACGGACTGGCGAACATTGTTCAAAACAGCTTCTTCCCGAGATTCATCCAGAACTGCTGTCTGTTCCTGTTTTTTCCATTGGACGATTTCACTGACTGCTGTCATGCGTTTTTCTAATAATTCTGTCAGTTCTCGATCAATCGCATCGATCGTCTCCCGTTGATGATCGATAGCAGCAACGACTTCTGTCGTGCTTTTAGTTGCGGGAGCGACATCTTTTGCAATCTCTTCGATGGTCTCACCAGATTCAATGGTTTTGATGATCCGAGCTGGATTTCCAGCGATCACCACGTCATCAGGGAACGATTTAGTCACGACACTTCCCGCACCCACGACCACGTTATCACCTAAACGAACACCTGGAAGGATAACTGCACCGCCACCGATCCAAGCATTGTCGCCAACTGTAATTGGTGCGCCATACTCAAGGCCACTATTACGCTTGACTGGATGCAATGGATGAGAAGCTGTAAAGAGACGAACATTTGGTGCTAGCATACAGTTATCACCAAAGGTAATGGGACAAACATCTAAAAAGATACAATCATAATTGGCATAGAAATTTTTTCCAACTGAAATATTATAGCCGTAATCAAAGCGGACATTCGGTTCGATATAGATACGGCCAGCCACTTGACCAAATGTCTCTTTTAGCAGTTGTTCTTTGATCATCGGTTCGGATTCCCGATTGATCAAGTGCATTTGTTCTCTGGCAAATTTGCGATCGGCAACTAATTCTGGATCTGGTGAAAAATACAATTCACCAGCAATCATTTTTTCTTTTTCTGTACGTTCTGTCATAATGTGCCTCCATACTCCTTTTCAATTTTAGTGTGAGAGTTTTGCAAAAACTGTTTCCCCACTTGCTAAAACTTGAGGAGTCGTATTTTGTTCAAGCATTGTTTGGTTGATGATCAAGCAATTCTGGCTATTTTGATACTGCAACAAACCAGCAAAAGGATAGACTTGTAATGAGGTGCCTACCACGACCACTAGCTGTGCATTGGCAACAGCGTTGATAGCTGCAGTAATTGTTTCTTCGCTGAAACCTTCTTCATACAAGACGATCGCTGGACGAATCTGTCCACCGCAATCGGCATGATGCCAGTCTGTCAAATAGGTTTGCCAAGGAACTTCTGCACCGCATTGACGGCAGTAACAGCGGTAAAGGGTCCCGTGGAAATCAATACGCTGCTGACTCCCCGCCTGTTGATGGAGGCCATCAATGTTTTGCGAGACTACCCAAACGTTCCGTTCTTGAGCGAACTCTGCCATCGTCTGATGGATCACATTGGGCTTTGCTTCAGGATGGTAGAGATGTTTGACAAATTGATAAAATTTATCCGGCTCTCTGACCATACAAGTATGACTCAACAGATATTCTGGCGCTTCAATGCCATGATAAATCCCTTTCAAAGAGCGGTAATCCGGAATACCGGAAGGGGTTGAAACGCCCGCTCCTGTCAAAAAAGTGATAGACTCGGCAGCTTGAATCTTTTCGACAGCTGTTTCAATCGATACTAACATTTTGCTGAACTCCTTCCGTGATTGTTCTACTTTTTAATAGTATACCTAATTTCCCCATTTTTTATAACCATCATCCGCGATTTTTCACAAACCTTCCCTTGAGAAAGCCTCAACAGGAAGGAAATCTTCACTTGGAATTTTCAGCTCATTTCATTGATTCTTTCATGACATTCTACAAAAAACGTGGTAAACTATTCACGAATCAAAGTGAGGTGAAATACATTGGTAGCATCTATTATTTATTGGGCAATGATCATCATCAGTTTCGGCTGGTTGGCAGTTAGCTTATACTTCTCTATTTTCTATTTATCTCGTAAAGAAAATGGAAATCTATGGGCGTTTGCTTTCTTAAATGTCATCACAGCAATCATTCAAGCACTCGTTCTATTGGTTTATCGTACATTAGGTCAAGACTGGGGCGTTACACAATACTCAAGTCTCATTTATTTAGCTCTAGGCTTATTACTAGGTCTGACAGTTATTCAAGCTGTCTTAGGCCGCGAACCAAAAGCCAAAGTTGCTTAAAGTAGCCGAAAGTAAAGAAAAGCAGTTCCCTTTTCCAAAGAAAAGAGACTGCTTTTTTTGTTGAAAAGAATTGACAAATCCACCTTTTTCTTCTACACTCGATTAAGTATCATAATCAAATACGAGTATCCTTTAACATTTAGGTAGAGGTCGCGAGGTTCATTAATCCTGCTGAGTGAAGCAACACGTCAAAAGCAGAGCTAGGGAACATCGCCGAAACAAAATGATTCTTGCTTGAATTATTTTGTTGGGACGCAAGTGAACAACTTGCGTACTGTCTTAGCTTGGCTAAGTTGCGCTATGTTTTGTGAAAGGTTTGTCGACGAAATTGTCAACAGCCGTTTTCCAATCATGGAGTACGGCTGTTTTTTTGTTACCTTTGCCTGTCTGTAGTGCCACTCGTGAAAGGAAAGAGAAAATGAAGAAAATGAATTGGTTTTGGGCATTTTTCGCCCTCTGTTTCACACTTGTCAATGTATCGATGACTGCTCATGCAGATGATCAAACTCCAGCTGATCAGTTTCGAGTGGGGATGGAAGCGGGTTATGCCCCTTTCAACTGGACCCAAACCACCGATGCCCATGGAGCGGTACCTATTTCTGGCGAGAAAGGGTCTGCCTATGCTGGCGGTTATGACGTTCAAATCGCGAAGAAAATCGCTGATGGTCTTGGCAAAGAATTAGTGATCGTCAAAACACAATGGGATGGCCTGGCACCTGCATTACAATCAGGGACCATTGATGCGGTAATCGCTGGGATGTCCCCTACAGCCGAACGACGGGAACAAATCGATTTTACCGATCCTTACTACGAATCGAACTTAGTCGTTGTCGTTCAAAAAGATGGTAAATTCGCAAATGCGAAAAGTTTAGCTGATTTGACAGGTGCAAAAATCACCGCCCAATTAAATACATTCCATTACACAGTGATCGATCAAATTCCAGAAGTACAAAAAGAACAAGCCATGAAAGATTTTTCTTCCATGCGCGTCGCGTTGGCTTCAGGCATCATTGACGGGTACGTCAGCGAACGTCCTGAAGGCGTCACTGCTACAGGGGCAAATCCTGATCTGAAGATGATCGAATTTGCCGAAGGTCAAGGTTTTGAAACCAACCCAGAGGATGTCCAAGTTGCCGTTGGTATGCGCAAAGGTGACCCCGATGTCCAAAAGGTCAACGAGATTCTAGCGACGATCCCTCAAAGTGAACGCACGAAACTCATGGATGCGGCTATTGAAGAGCAACCTGCGGACACCAGCGGAGATTCAGCGAATCAAGGTCTGCTGGCCGATTTCAAAAAAATCATCGATGACTATGGTTCTCTATTTTTACGAGGGGCAGGATTGACGCTTTTCATTGCGATCGTTTCTACTGTCGTCGGATTATTGATTGGTCTATTAGTCGGTGTCTTTCGGACGCTGCCAGCTGCTGAAAATCCTGTAAGTCGCTTTTTCCAAAAATTGATCAATGCATTATTGACGATCTATATTGAAGTTTTCCGTGGCACACCAATGATGGTACAAGCTATGGTCATTTTTTATGGGACTGCTCTAGCATTTGGTGTTTCCATGAATCGTACGATTGCGGCATTATTGATCGTTTCTATCAATACAGGAGCCTATATGTCTGAAATCGTCCGTGGCGGGATCTTTGCAGTGGATGATGGCCAATTTGAAGCAGCACAAGCAATTGGAATGACTCACTGGCAAACGATGTTCAAAGTTGTCTTGCCACAAGTTATGCGAAATATCTTACCAGCAACAGGTAACGAAATCATCATCAATATCAAAGATACTGCCGTATTGAGCGTAATCAGTGTCGCCGATCTTTTCTTCCAAGGAACATCGGCTGCCGGAACAAATTATCAATACTTCCAAACATTTGCGATCATCGGTGCAATCTATCTCGTTTTGACAATCTCTGCGACTCAAATTTTACGTTTTGTTGAACGCAAAATGGATGGTCCTAGTTCTTATGTCAAACTAGAAGATATCAACCCAGAATAAGGAGGAAGACAGATGTCAGCAATTATCGAAATCGATCATTTAAAGAAAAGTTTTGGCGACAATGTCGTTTTGAAAGACATTAGTCTTTCGGTCAATAAAGGTGAAGTCGTAACGATTATCGGCTCCTCCGGTTCAGGGAAATCCACACTGCTTCGGTGTATCAATCTTTTAGAAAAGCCAACCAGTGGAAAAATCATTTATATGGGCGAAAATGTCCTAGAAAAAGGATACAGCTTACCAAACTATCGGACTCATTTAGGGATGGTGTTCCAGTCCTTCAACCTTTTTAATAACATGGATGTTCTGGAAAATTGTGTCACGGGCCAAGTCACTGTTCTAAAAAGAAATCGCGCCGAAGCAGAAAAAATTGCTCGGGAGAATTTGGAAAAAGTCGGCATGAGCCGCTACGTCAAAGCAAAACCGGCTCAATTATCTGGTGGACAAAAGCAACGGGTAGCCATTGCCCGGGCATTGTCAATGGATCCTGATGTGATGTTATTCGATGAACCAACTTCAGCTCTTGATCCAGAGATGGTCGGAGAAGTTTTGAAAACGATGAATGCGTTAGCTCATACTGGGCTGACTATGGTCATCGTGACCCATGAGATGGGCTTTGCTAAAGAAGTCTCTGACCGAGTGATCTTCATGGACAAAGGTGTGATCGCTGAAGAAGGCACACCAGAAGAAATCTTTATCCATCCAAAAGAACAGCGGACGAAAGAATTTCTATCGCGGGTACTTAATTGATCCTGTGCTGAACTAGGGTACAAGTTGCAGACAAAATGATTTAGACGAACAGTCAGTGCCTTCCTGTCTTACAAGAGGGCATTGCTCGTCCTTACCGAATCATCTTCTTGTCGCTTGTTCCCTGGTTTCTTTTTTTGACCTGGATCAACTAAGAGTTGCTATTTGATCATTTTTTTGTTATTTTTTTTAAAACTAGAGAACTATAGGAGTAAGTTGATATGAAGAAAAAGTTACGTATTCAAGACTATTTGTATGTTGGTTCTATGTTGTTTGGTCTATTTTTTGGTGCGGGAAATTTGATTTTCCCAGTGCATATGGGACAAGAAGCTGGTAGTAATGTAGCCCTTGCCAATTTAGGTTTCTTAGTGACCGGAATTGGGTTACCATTCTTAGGCGTTATCGCATTTGGTCTTTCCCAAAGTACGGGTGTCTTCGAATTAGCTTCACGGATCAACCGCCGTTATGCCATTATTTTCACTGTGTTGCTTTATTTAGTGATTGGTCCTTTTTTTGCACTCCCTCGGTTAGCCACAACTTCCTTTGAGATTGGACTTGTACCCTTTGTTTCCCAAGATCTTCAAGCACCCTTGTTGGCCGTATTTTCACTATTATTCTTTGGGGCTGCATGGTGGTTCTCACGCAAGCCTAGTAAGATATTGGATTATGTAGGAAAATTCTTGAATCCCCTCTTTTTGGTATTGCTTGGCTTACTTTTAGTCTTTGCTTTTACGCAGCCAATGGGTACAATCCAAGAGGCACCTGTTTCTCCGCTTTACCAAGAACACGCCTTCTTCACCGGCTTCACAAATGGGTACAATACGTTGGATGCACTAGCCTCATTAGCCTTTGGCATCATTATTGTGACTGCGATCCGTAACATGGGTATCACGAAACCTTCCGAAATCGCGAAAGATACGATTCTTTCTGGCTCTATCAGTATCTTTCTGATGGGGATCATCTACACATTGCTTTCCTACATGGGAGCGATGAGCCTAGGAAAATTTGCGATCAGTGCCAATGGTGGGATCGCTTTAGCACAAGTAGCCAACCATTACTTAGGCCGCTCTGGAAGTCTGCTCTTAGCATTGATCGTCATTTTAGCTTGTTTGAAAACTGCGATCGGATTGATCACCGCATTTGCCGAAACCTTTGCAGAATTGTTTCCTGCAAGAAGCTACTTGTTTTTCAGTGCTGTTGCCAGCATTCTACCGGCGATCTTTGCAAATGTTGGTCTGACGAAAATCATTGAGTTTTCAACTCCTGTTCTGATGTTTGTCTATCCGCTGGCCATTACATTGATTTTGTTGGCGATCATTAGTCCATTGTTCCAGCATCGTGCCAGTGTGTACCGTATGACCACTTATTTCACCCTGGTGGCAGCCGTTATTGACGGATTAAATGCTTGCCCGGCATTGATTAGAGACACTGCTGTCGTTCAGCAGTTATTGAAATTTGCAGAGCAATACTTGCCGTTCTTCAAAATCGGCATGGGTTGGCTGGCACCTGCAATCATCGGTTTCATCATAGGTCTCGTTTGGGCTTGGTGCAAAAAAGAACCGAAATCCGTCAAAAATCATTAATTCATTAAAAATGACCTACCATTTTTGAAAGGTAGGCCATTTTTTTTGATAAAAGACTGACAGTTGAAACAAAAACAGGTACAATAGACCCATTAAAGGAGGATATTTATGTTTTACGAAGAACTTATGATGGATCCGCAAACGTTGATCAAATTTAAATTATTCCGGCGCATGCTTACTTTACAAAATCCAAATCATCCAATCGCGCAATTAGCCAAAGAAATGGACTTGAGCTATCAGCAAACATTCATTGAGTTGACTGAGATCGATCAAGATTTACACGAGTTGACCCCGGATCACTTGTCAATACTTGGACGTGGTGGCAAGCTGCAGCCCCAAAATATTGCGGCAACGATTGATGAGTACCGGTTTTATCTTTTGAACAAGAGCGTACCATTCTTATATGTTCTTTATATGCTGAATGAAGAAAATCCTACCATTACGGATTTTTGCAAGAAATATGATGTCAGCCGTTCAACAGTATCCCGAAAATTCGAACATCTAAAAAACCATTTGAAGCAGTTTCAATTGCGTTTTACTTATACAGAATCGAATCTCGTTGGCGACGAGCGCTTAGTGCGTCTTTCCTTATTCAATATCATTTGGTTAGGCGTCCGGGGGATCAAATGGCCTTTTGCCGTTTCTGAGTCTGATGCAGAAGCTTTCGTCGATGAGTTTGCTAGCTATTTTCCTATCTCTCGTTCTTATCTAGGGAAGCTAGAGTTAAAATATTTTGCTGCGTTGGTCCTTTTACGCATTAGAAAAGCGAATTTTGCCAAATACGACCGCCGTTATAATTTTTTGATGAAAAACAATCGCTATTATGATTTCAATCGCTTGCGTACCACGTTGACTGCCGATACTGAATTAACAGAAAAACAGCTTAAAGGAGAATCAAGTTTTATCTATTTGCTCTCCCAAATGCTACCCTTCTACTTGTCTGAGGAAGATCCTTCCTTGCAACAAACATTGACATTCTATACGACTAAACAGAATCCGATCTATCCGTTAGTTTCTGATTTCCTTGCCCAAATGAAACAGACCTATTTTGCTGGACAGCAGGAACTTTTAGATGATCCTATCTTGATTGGTAATCTAATCAATGCGACCTTTGGCAACTACGTCTTTCGACAACCGTTTCCTAATATTTACCGGCTGCTCACCCTTTCCATGGGACATGGTCTGCCACAGGAACAATTGCATCAGCATATCGATCAATTCTTTACCGACTATCGCTCTTCCAATAATGTAGACTATATCAATGACACCAATCAAGAACAGTTAGCAGCGATGTTTACTCACGTCTTGTTACCATTCTATGATAAGATCCGCTACGCCAATCGGCTGCATGTCGGTGTCGTTTTGGAAGACAACTTTTTACTTGTCCAATCCTTGAATCAATTTCTGCAAGACCTGACCTTTGTGCAAGCGGATCCTTATGATCCGCAATTGAAGGAAACCTATGATTTAGTGATTAGTTCCAATCAATTGATGAAAAAAATGAACCCAACGATGGCAACTTATCTATGGGATTATGCAGCTGCTGATGCTCAATACATCGATCTTTATCGTACGTTGAAAAAATACTTCAATGAAAAAAATCAGCACGTGTAACCGAATCGTTATCTTTTCTTAAGAACTTCCGAAAACTTTTGTCACAGAATATTCATATTTAGTTAGTATAGTATAAGCATACCAACAAACAACCCTAACACTTTTTCATTTTTAACTCCTTCCCGCCGGCCACCCACCGGCGGGTAATTTTTTGCCTCTTTTTCTCTAGAAAGCAATCTTTAAAACTTTCCAAGCTTTTCTCCACAAAAAATTCACATTTGCGGACTATAGTATAAGCATACCAACAAACAACCCTAACTAACACTTTTCATTTTTAACTCCTAGCCTGTCAGCCACCCACTGACAGGCTCCTTTTTTTGTAAAATTCCTTTCTGTAGTACAATCAATACAAAAAGGGGGGCTTTATGACAAACACCATTGAAACGGTTGATCAGTATATTGCTGGCTTTCCGGATCATTCCACTGTATTGCAGGAGGTCCGAAATTTGATCAAAACAGTCCTGCCGGATGCCGAAGAGCGGATTCGTTATCAGATGCCAACCTATTTCCAAACAGAGAATATCGTCCACTTTGCCTGTGCAAAAGAGCACATAGGATTTTATCCAACACCCTCTGCCATTCTTGCTTTTGAAAAAGAATGGCAGCCTTATAAGACCAGTAAAGGAACAGTCCGTTTTTCGTTTACAGAACCTATTCCTTATGATTTGATTGCTCGAATAACCGCTTGGCGTTTGCAAGAAGTTTTAGCGAAAACAACTACCGATTAACTAAAAAAGTGTAACAAAAAAGTCTGTGAGTGTAATAAAACAACGTCCTAAGATCAGCTTGATTGCTTCTTCCGCCTACATGGCTGCTATCTGCTGTCTTGGTCTCTTGTTTTACTTACGTCACAGACTTTTTTTACTTTTCGGGCCGCGTTGCTTTGACCTTTAATGTGCTGACCTTTAAAACGCTGGCTAAAGGGATCATACGAATTTGTTGCCGATCACTTTGCAGTTTCAAAACAACTTGTTCTTTCGCAACCGTTTTTCCAACGATCCAACCGGTAGCGGTTTCAAAACTGCCAACCTTCTCGGTTTTCACTTGTAAGACGACCAGATGTTTGTCACTGGCCGCTTTTTGCAAAATTTGCCGAATCTCATTGATCTTTTCAGTTTGATTTTTTTTATCGGCATTGTCACTGAAGAAAGTATCCAACAAGGTTGTCGAAGTCATGACAATCAACTTGCCCAGCTGTCTGATGGGAGATGATTTCTTTTCCATTGGTCTTTCCTTTCTGCTAACAGCAGCGGGTTTCTCTAAAACCGCACATACGTTCTCGTTTATTGCTTTTATTTTAACAAATTTTGAGGAAAAAACAAGCGAACATTCCCTTTATTGGGCAGCATTTTTCATTTTTTCTATCCAAAGGGGCAGTCCTGCTTGAATCAAGCGGTATGTTTGGTTGAAATCTCCTGTGTAATAAGGATCTGGAATATCTTCTCCCTCTCCAGGAACGACACTTAAGTACGTGTAAAGCTTATGCTGCGTACCTGCTGGAGCCATTGCTGACAGGTCCTCATAATTGTTACGATCCATGCCAATGATCCAGTCATAGGTTTCAAAATCCTCAGAAGTGATCTTGCGGGAAACCATGTTCTGCCAAGAAATCCCCGCATCTGCTAATAGTTGACGAGTTCCTTGATGAGGCGGATTACCCGCTTCCCATGAACTAGTGGCTGCTGAATCGATCTGCCAAGGCAATTGACGTTCTGCTATTGCTTGCTTGAAAAGCCCTTCTGCCATCGGTGAACGACAAATATTTCCTAAACAGACAAATAAAACTTTCGTCATGATTATTGCTCCTCTTTTTGATAAATTTGATAAGAAAAAAATTCCACATCTTTTGCCAAGCGAAAGAGTTGGGTCGCGATTTCTAATGGCATTTCCGGAAAATCATCACGAATCCAAGTTTCTAAGATTCCACTACAGCCATAAGAAAAGAAACGGCTGTAAAAAGCAATGTCTTGTTGCGACAATTGTTGCTCTTCATCAACTTCATCAAACAAGCGCTGAAATAACGGCTCCGTAATTTGATAAAACTCACTCATCAGAATATCCCGGTCATAAGTAACAGATTTCCGATAGAAGGTTCCGTTTTGCCGCATCGCCTTCAACATTTTCAAAGCTGCTTCTTCCCAATTATCTAGCGAAATGTTTTCAGATGTTAGATAAATCAGCGCATCTGTTTTGTAGATCCAACGAATCAAAGCTTTTTTATCCGGGAAATGATAATAAAAGGTTTGTCGATTGATCTGCGCCTTCTCAGCCAGCTCTTGAATGCTGATTTTGTTTAATTCTTTTGTCTCACAAAGTTCAACGAATGTTTGACCAATGACTGCTTTGGTTTGATTCCCTTCTGCCATGGTACACCTCTTTTTCAAATTCTCTCCTTATCATACCAAATTTCCAACTAAAAAAGTATTCTTGCAGAAAAAATCCCAGCTATTTCACTAGCTGGGATCAAAAAAAGAGCTGAAAACAATTTCAGCTCTTTTTTTAATAATGCAATCCTTCACGTCCCAATCGGTTGGGTGAACTTATTTCTCAAATTTTTTTTTCAAAAATTCTCTGCGGATGCCCACGACTTTCTCGGTAAAGTTGACCCAATCCACTGGACGCGGCGGCGCCAGCCACAAAATATGATTGATCCCCATTGCCCCATAAAAAGGCATGTTTGAAAGAGTCAGATGAGTCTTTTCATCCGGAAAACTTTGAAACTGAATATTCAAATCGAGAATCTTTTCAATATTGTTGCGAATCATTTGATTATACGAACGACCATAGGAGAAATCGACACATACATAGAGAGGAACAGATATTTCTTTTAATGGGATCGTTGAGATCAATAAAATCAGATAGCGAAAGAATAAGAATTCCTTATTGTTCCACAAAATTGGTCGATTCCGGTTGGCTTCAAGGTAGTTCCGACAAAAAGCCACATATTCAGGGTATGTTTCCAAAAAGTAGGTGACGTCCAAATGCTGATACTCACATCGAGAACTGAAAGAAAAAGAAAGCAGTTGGTAATGAATGCTCGTCAATTCAGTTGTAAGTAATGCCAGAAGTTCTTGTGAAAGAGTGAAACGTCCACTAAGTTCTGTATAGAAATGTTCATTTAATTGCGTGATGTAATGATTTTGATCAATGTAACGGTCATTTTCTATTAACCAGCCTTCAACGATCAAGAAACGCAATATTTCCCGCGCTTCCCGCTCTAACGTAGCAAGACTCGCCATAGGAACGATCTTAGACAACCACGTCTTCAGCTCTTCAATGATCCGTAAGTGTTCTGCATTAATCAATCCGTCTTCGACGGTATTTTGCAGGAAATGACCATTGCACATTCGGGTAATAATGATTCCTAAGTATTGTTCTTTGCGGATCTTCATTCGAGCAGATTGCTGTGGATTCAACCAGCCTTGACTATTAAGCATATCGAATGTCTTTCTTTTCGTCTCGATTTCTTTAGGAAAAACCGATTGATTCAAATAGTATTCTTTCATAAAAAACAATAAGATGAATTCTCTTATTTCATTTTCTTCACCGGTCAATCGAAATTCCTTTGTCACCTCAATGTCATAGTCGTTAAGGATCTGCTTGAATTGTTTAAATTCCTTATAGACAGGCGTATGGCTCAAAAAATGGTTCGTAGCGAATTCATAAAGTGAAGAAAGCTGTTCAAAAAAACACTCTTTCAGCATGGAAAATTTCAAGGACTGGTCTAAATAGTAGGTCAAAACTGTATCAGAGGTTGCCAGACCCGAAGCATTTAATTTGATCACTGTCCCATCAGTCACAATGCCAAATTCGTCATCCAAGCCAAATTCATAGAAGTCTGTATTTAATTCTTGAACGGTTTTGTTGATCAGAAATTCGGACATTGTCAGATTATCCATCAATGTCTCTTTTGTCTCGGATAAAGAAACCGCATTTTCCAAATATTGAAGCAGCACCAATTTTCGCTTATCCGCTTTATTCAAAAATGTCAAAAACATGCGTTTTCAGGCCTCCATCATTCTTTTGCCCATAAAGGACACTTCCGGTAAATAAATAGCACAAGCTCGTGAGATAAGACGGCTTGTCGTTGCCATCACCATCTGAATCATCATCTGGCATCGCTAGGTCGACCGACAGACTATTTGCAAGGAAGATATCTTCGACCGTCACGCGTTTTGCCAGCTGCTTGCCATCAGCCAAAAACGGTTTTGCTATATTCGACAATGGCTGTACCTTTTGATTGTTCTCTTTTGATTCGGGTTCTTCCTTAGGCGATGCTGGCTCTTCTTTTTTTGGTGCCTTCTTATCGACAGGCGACTCGTTTATTTCCGGAGGATCTTTCGGAACGATTTCTTCTGAAGTATTTAACGGATTGTAAATGGTAGCGAATACGACCTGTTCTGTGACCAGATCGATCATTCCGATAATAATACAGGCTCCTAAAACAAAGCCAAATTTGCGTTTCATTGATCATTTCACCGCCTTAAAATAGTTGTATCTGGAATCAATCACTTGGATCTGTCCCCACGCGCCATCAATCGATGGGCATACCAGAGACACCCGCACATAATTAGGAGAAACAGGAGAAGAAAGAACCAGCTTTTTCTTACTTGCCGCTGCCAAATCTGTTTTTGATATTGCCTGCTCTTCCACTGCTGACTCTTTTCAACGGTTTTCTCTGATTGCTCCGCATTTTTTGAAAGCGTGAAGGTCGGCTTTGCCGAAATTACCAATCGCTCATCTGTCCTAGAAGGTGTAGGACAAGTGATCAATGTTAAAAGGGGCTGCTGATTTTCAATCACTGTTAAATCTGTTTCATTGACTTGCTTGACTTCGTCAATCGTATAGGTTTGCGTTTGGTCTAAATAAGTGACACTCACTTCCATGCCGGTTTCAGCTTGCTTCAACAAACCGAACAATAAACTTTGTCTGCCTAAATGATGGCCTAAGATCACAAAGTTATCTTGGGTCAGCGTTCGCTTTGGAAACATCACAACACCGCCTTGCAGCAGCTGTTGATTCGTCAGTTCTACCAAAAGAGGTTGCTGAAATTGGAGCGCTTCAATCGATACGAATCCATAGGCAGTCAATTCCGCTGGTTGAGGCGTAAGGACATCTTCCATCGTTGGAATCTGAATCTGCTCTTCTTCCATAAATTCATCAGGTAATTGATCTGATACGATCAATTGCTTTTGTCCTAACTGGATCCCGATAAGATTTTCTTTGAGAAAAGGGAGAGAGAGAAAAATGAACCCGCAAAGAATCAGTCCATCGATCATCACTTTCCAAAACCAGTTACTCTGCTTCATTCTTTTTCTTTCGGCGATACCAAATAATCAGAAATGCAATGATCAATAAGAGCAAACCAATCAAAAGATACAGCCATGTGTTATCTTCTTCAATGGTGACATCTTTTCGATTGAGATCCCGCGCAACATCACCAGCTACTGTAAACTCTTTTTCAAATTCCCATTTGTATAAATATGTTTCTTCTTCATCGCCATTCTTGACTTTATACTGTCCTTCATCATTTTTTCCGCTGTAGGCAACAGATTTCAATACGTACGTACCTGCTTCAAGCTTTTGGCCTTCCAATGAGATGGGGTAGGAGAAATGGGAATTCGGTGCCATCTGCATACCAGAAGTATCAGAAGAATAGCGGCTGTCGCTTTGACCTTTTTTAGTGACTTCGTTGATCAAGCGAAATGAATTCAAATAGGTAGCTGTCGGATTTTGTAAAGTCACATTGATTACATTGCGGGCATTCACTTGACTTGGTTCGACGGCTAACAAATTCAAATCTGGAACGACTTCATCCGTTGTTTGACGCAGCAAAATCGCGACGACATAAGCATATTCATTTTTGATAGCTAATCCTTGCTCCTCGGACTGATCAGAGGATTCTTCCTGCTTTTCTTTTAATGTCAAGCCCCCGGAAATCATGCCTGTAAAAGATTCTGAAGGCATGCTTATTTTTAAAGGCACTGTCACTTGAGACTGTTTAGGAATGGTGATGGTCTCTGCAACATCTACCAAATCTTTCAAATTGTGCTTTAAGGTTTCATCAGGTTCGATATCATTCTGACCGTATTCAACAACACCGTTTAGATTGGTCGTTGCGGAAGCGATCTTCGGTTCGATTACCACGTCTTTATCCGTATCATTTCTTAATTGAACCTCCACCGTTTGAACAGATCCTGGCGACATTTTCAAATCAAAATAAGTTTTAGATTTGTCTATTTGGTTCTCTGGTATGACTGGATTTACTGCAAAATTGAATTCAGAGGCCATGCCCTTTACCGAAATAAACAAGAAAAGACTTGCCAAAATTAGCGTAACGAGCTGTTTACTTTTTTTCATGATGAATTTTTTCCTCTCTATCTATGTATCGCCCTTAAATGTCAAAATCATACACCTAAGGGCGCTGACTGCTATGGATTTGTTGGTGTATCTGTTAGCAACCAGGTAAATGTGGTACTGTATTTCGCGGCATATTTCGTTGTTGAGCCTGGTACTTCTAATTCAATACTATCTACGGCTGCAGATAAACTGTCGCCCCAGCTCATGAGATAAGTACCGGCCCCTTCCCCTTCTTGGGCACTCATAACTAATGATTCAGCACCATTGGGATTCAATGTAATCACGCTTTTAAAATTAGAAGGTTTTGGTGATTCCGATGGGGTAACGATCGTACCGTTATTCAAGCGAATTTGAGCTGCTTTTAATTCTTGGTCTTCTGCCGTTTTAAACTGACCATTTTGTTTGACATGCAATGTCCAGCCACTTTCCGTTCCCCGGTTGTCTGTGACTTGCACAAAATTCGGTCCTTCTTGCTCCGCACCTGCTGCATCCACATATTTTTGCAATGCAGCATGGTAGATCTCCGTTTTTGAAGTGATTTTTTGCGTGCCAAAATACAAACTGGAGGCAAAATCGATCGATAACGGCCCATTGGTTCCTGGTTCAGGTTTGCCATCTGGTGTTGTTGGATCGACTGGTTTGATTGGATTTTCTGGATCTGGGTCTGTTGGACTAATTGGATCCGTTGGCTCTGTATTTGGTTCAAAGACGATTTGTCCATTTGAATGATAAGCTGCCACTTCTGCTGCCTGAGCAGTGATCGGTATTGTCAATCCCAATCCTACGAATGCTACTGCGGTTACTAATTTTTTCATTTTTTTCTCCTTCTTATACTTCATTTCCTGGTGTATCTGATAATGTCCAAGTCAGCGTTGTTTCATAGCTGACCGCATCTTTTGGCGTGTTGCCAGGTACGGTTAATGAGATCGCTTTAGTGATCGCTGATTCAACTTCTTGACCATTGCTGTCATTTTCTCTCACTGTTTCGACAGCTCCCCAAGCGTTGACCCAAGTTCCCGCACCAGATTGAGCAGCGGCTGTCATCACGATTGCTTCAGAACCGCTCGCATCTAATGTGATCGTCTCCGTTGGAACCGGTGCAGTCACCCCTAGCGCATTGGATTTTACAGCAGGTTCCGTTAATTTAATGACTGAACCTGTTAATTCTTGATTTAATGTGTTCTCATTTTTGAATTGACCATTTTGTTTTACAGTCAGACGCCAGCCAGCATTATTTCCCCGATTATCTGTGACTTGTACATAATTTGCTGTTTTCAACATTGCTGCCGTCCCATCATCGTTCAAGTATGTTTGTGCTCGAGCGTAATAAGTTTCATTTTTATTCGAGATTTTATTGACCCCAAAATCCAAACTTGACGCATAATCGATCGATAATGGCCCGTTTGTTCCTGGATTCGGCCCATCTGGATCCGTTGGGTCGACAGGATTCACTGGCTTTTCTGGATCAGGATTTTCCGGATTGACGGGATTTGTAGGATCGGTATTGGGGATAAAATCAACCGCCCCATTTGACCGATAAGCCGCTGTTTCTGCTGCGGACACATTCACTGCCCCCACAGTAATGCCTAAAGCAATTCCCACTCCTACGAATGCTCTTTTTTTCATTTTTCTACTCCTTCTTATTCAGTCCCTGGTACATTTTTGAGGTTCCAAGTCAACGTTGTTCGATATTCTTTGGCTAACTTCACGGAACGACCAGGAACGTTTAATTTTACAGCTTTCGCTCCTTCTGATGCATCAGCACCAAACCGATAGATCCAAGTCCCCATCCCCTTGCCTACTGGAGCATTCACCAAGTTCATTTCACTATCAGGGACAAATGTATGGTTCTCCACCACAGTTGGTGCGTAGTGCATATCTGTCACGGAAATCGCTGTTCCGTAAGAAATTGACAATGAAGCACCTTCTAGCACTTCATTCTGTGCTGTCTTAAATTGACCGTTCTGTATGACGCTAAGAGACCAGCCTTCTTGAGTCCCCCGTTTATCTGTGACTTGCACATAATTCGGTCCTGCTGAACCTGAAGTGAATTCTTGTAGCTTTGCGTAGTAATCCATTGTTTCTGATGTGATCTTTTGATTACCAAATTGGAAACTGGAGGCAAAATCAATTGACAATGGACCGGCTGTCCCTAGATTTGGCCCATCTGGGTCTGTTGGATCGACCGGGTCAACCGGTTTTTCAGGATCGGTAGGATCCACTGGTTTAGTAGGATCATTATCCGCTTCAAAAGTGATTGCTCCATTTGATGTATACTCTGCTGCAACTGCAGTAGTCTGCAAGAATGCTGAACTAATGAGGACGATACCCGCTGTTAATAAAATCTTTTTCATTTCGTATGCTCCTTTTTGATAAAATAACTAGTGCTGCCAACAAACAAGCTCCCCCTGTGAGTTGCATGGTACTGTAATAATCAGAACCTGTTGCTGGCAAGATTTGATTCCCTCGATGGTCGAATTGTTGATTTCCCGGTACTTTTACCGGTGGTTCTGGATTTTCTGCCGGATACTCATAAACGCCATAAAATGACGTTACTCCATTGCTGTCATATGCGCCTATCTCAGCAGCTAAGGTAGTTGCAGAAAACAAGAATAACCAGCCGAGCATACTTCCAATAATGATTTTTTTCATCTTTCCTCTCCTGCCATTTATGGATTTCCAGGGGCAGATACTAGTTGCCAAGATAATGTTCCGCTATATTCGCCTATTTTTTGCTTTTCTACCGGAACAACTAATTTAAGACCTTTATTCGCTGTTTCTCCCCAATCTTGATTCACATGATAGTCGCCGTTTTCTGTCAATTCCGTCTCTTCAACGATAATTTCCCCATTTGTTAGTAATTGCTCTTCCCCATTTTTTACAAAGAACAACGTATTTTCTAAATGATCTGTCCCATTACTCAAGCTCTGCTGTTCTTTCACAGTGAGCCGCCAAGGACTTCGTTCAGATCCTCGTGTATCTTTGACAATCAAATCTCCTTGAATGTCAGGCCAATACGTTTGAGTGGTGGTAGTGATTTTTTGTGCCCCAAAATCGATAGTTGTCGGTACACTGCTCAAGGTCAACTCACCAGCGATCGCCACATTCACTGTTTTTTCAGCTGTTTGCCCATTTTCGGTGAAATGATACGTAGTTGTGACATTTTTTAACAGCTCTTCTTCGCTTGTTTGCTGGATCGATTCGAGTGCTTCTGGTGCAACTTGCGGCAACTGCTCGTCTCGACCATCAGCAAAAATCATTGCGGCTTCCGTATATGCTGCTAAATCAGCTTGATTCGTGATAGCCGTTGCTTCCCCTAAAGTCAAGCGGCTATCTTTGGCAAAGACAGCGAATTGCCGATTGCTTGCCAAGGCACTCTCATTTTTCACGACTACCAGATTGACTGCTTGTTCTACAGATGATTGATTTGCTGCTCCTGCTTTGAATGAAACAAGATGCTTGCGAGAAGTTGCTGACCCCAATGGTTTTTGAATCTCTGCTATTGCTTCTTCCGTCAGACTATCTGTAAAGAATGGGCGTCCTTGTGCCTGCAAATAGTCCAGTGCATCTTCTTTAGTGAGGTTCTCAGCTTCTTGTTCTGTAATGATTGCGTTCTGAGCACGAAGTTCAGCTTGATTCGAGTAAGAAACCTTCACTTGATAGCTGTATTCACCATCGGGAATCTGCCAATCGACTGGATCTGAAGACGATTGTTCTGGGATTGTTTCTGTCGCACTAGTAACTTTGCTTGACTGGATCTGTCCAGCATAAAACCAAGAACCTGTATTCTGGGTTTCTGGTGTAAAGGTCAGTGTCGGTAAATTTGACCCAGTATATGGAATAAGCAGCCGCCCTTTTTGAACCTGGATGCCAGCAATATCTGTTCCCCATGCTTGAATCACAAGTGGCGCATTATTTTCTTTAACGTCTGTCACGTCATGAGTAATTGAACCTTGCCCATCAGCGATACCGGGCATTTCGACTTCATAGTCGATCACTGAACCAGGAATCGCAATTCCGTAGCCATTGACCCCCGTCACATCATTGTCCCCAATGAATGTTTTACCAGTCGCTTTTTCGATGCCGCTAAAAGTGATTGGCGTGATCGGCGTCGCATTGTTTGCAACTGGATTGATAGTCAATACTTGGTAGCTTGTGACTTCTCCAAACCAAGTGCCCTGACTTTTTACTCGTGCTGCAGCATCATTCTCCGTATTTTTGATCCAAGTCAAATGATCTTTTTTTGAATCTGGCACTTCAAAATCGGAAAGGTTGATCCGACCAGTACCCGGAGGAGATTCAATGGTTGCCTCATCTTCGATGGTTAACTTACTGCCTGAAATCATGTTGTTTGCTGAAGAAATTCCAATACCGGCATTTTTCGACAGCTGGATCGTCCCAAACTGGTGATAAGTCGTACTATGGTTGGCCGCTGTAGCTGAGCGCCCATTTTTGATATCCCCACCGGTAGCCATCAATGTCAATCCGTTAGTCACAGTTAATTCGGTAAAATTCACGAGACCTAATCCTGTCATAGATATGGGCTCATCTTGGTAAGCATTGGTTCCATCTACATTCTCGCCAAAATTCATTTTGACTTGATTGGTGCTGTTAGCAACGATTGCATTGGTGAAATTGTCCGTTGCATTTCCGCCAGAGATCCCATTGATACTTTTCGCCCCTTGAATACGCATCTCTACATCGCGCAAAATCTGATTAGAGGAAATATTCGAGTAATAGGTGGTATATAAATTACCAATACTGGAATCTTCCGCTTGAATGTTCATCATGATCTTGCCGCTTCTCGTATTGCTAGCAGTTCGGCCGCCATCCCCATAAATCGTGGCACCGTTCAAGACATCCGATCCTGGTTTTGTATAGATGTTCAGCGTAATCGTATTGGATGTATCTGTTCCGACAATATTTGTACTGTTGAATGGATTTCCACCTGAAATATTGGTCCCGCTAGGCAGCTTAAACTCACCGTCATAATTTCTTAAATCCAATGTTAAACTTGCATTTCCCAACAGTCTGCCATTGTTAGTCACACCACCAGAAAAACCATTAGAGCCAGTTCGTGGGGTACCAGAAAAGTTCCCGCCGAAAATCCGATTATTCGAATTTCCGTTGATCGTATGAGAACTGGCAACACCATAGGATGCTCCCATTGAGGCGTTGATCACTCCATCGTAAACCGTTACTGCTACATCGCCACCGATCAGAAGATCGTCCCAACCGCCGCCAGACAAGAACCAATCCACTTGTCCGTTATTGACCGTCGTTTCACCATTACCATAGACTCTTCTACCGGTATAGCCAGTACCTTCAAGGGTGTCTACGATCCCTGAGTTCAATGTATTCGATGCATTTCCTTCAATAACTCCAGAGAAAGAGCCGCCATAGGTCCAGCGAGCAACCGTATTATTTAGAATTGTTTTAGTATTCCCTTTGATATAGATGTCCCAGGCAGTTCCTGGATAGCCGCCACCCCCGACAATATCCCAGCCAGATAGTTCCCCTCGATTTTTGGTTGTTGTGGAATAAGCAAGGTTGGTCGGTTTTGATCCTTTATAAGCAATACCGTCTCCACCTGGACTGCCATCTGCTGTAATCGACCCCACTTCAATCGTGGTATTCCCATCAATATAACCGCCGCGACCTGCAGCTGTAGTATATGTTGCACCATTTGAAAAAGAACCGCTGACCAGATGGGAGGTAATATTGCCGTATACTTTGAAACTTGCTCCCGCTTCTGCTAATTGAGCCCGTTGTGCGGGAGTATAATTGTCGTAAGTCGTTGTATTCGAAGCTCCCATCGAACTTTGTGAGAGCGTGCTGACATTGTTCCCGCCGCCGCCATTGAAATCACCGATCCCACCGACACTGGCGCTAGGACCCGCTTTGACCGTATTTACGATGTTTCCATTGATTGTGCCAGAGTATCGATTACCACCTTCAAAAGTTGCCCGGCCTGTAGAATAGAGACTCGAATCAAGATTCGTTACGATGGCATCTTTAGCAGGTTCCGAGCCAATATTTCCATAATAGGAACCGCCGATAAAACGATTGGCTGTCCCAGTCCAGCCTCCACTACCGGAAACAGTGCTGTTGATTCTACCGTCGATCGTTCCATACTGAACCCCTCCGACAAACGTTCCCAACCGAAAATTGGCATTTTCTGTAGCAATCGTCGTTTCAACATTCCCAGTCACATTGGCTGCATTTGTAGCACTTGATCCAACACCACCGCCATAATAGTTTGTCAATGTGCCATTCAATTGCTTGATCGCTACTTTTGTATTGCCATCGATCGTTCCAACATTGGCTCCCCCTGCAATGGTACTTATCCCAGAGACGGTATTGTTTACGTTGATCGTTACATTCCCCTTCAACGTTCCGCCGCTTTGGTTGCCCCCATAAATATTCCAAGTACCTGAACCCGTGTTATTCACATGGATCGTCGGATTGCCTTCCAGATCCCCACTGTTTGTGCCACCATATATCGTAAAGCCATTTCCAACGGCACCCCCATTGAGGAAAAGACTGTGCCCGTTCATGTAAATCGTCGATCCCCTATAGTCGATATTGCGAAACACGATATCCGAGCCAAAATAATTATTCGTTGAGAAATCAACCCGTCGACTGCCTGAAGCCAATGTTGTCGCATCTGTGATGGGATCGTTAGCATGACCAGTTAATATCAAGCGACTAACTTTCCCTTGTAATGCATAAAACGTGATATTGCTACTGTCTACTGTGCTTGGTATTGTTTTGGCTGTCAGATCAGCCGGTAAAGTCAAGGTACCCCCTGATCCGACATACAAAGCAAACTCACCGCCATTGCCATTTTGATACATATCAAACAAGGCTTGCCGAAAGCCATCGACACTATTTGCATACTCAGCGTAAGTTTCCCCATCGCCTGCAGGACTTGGAACGGCAACAAGTCGTGAAGGATCTGCACTTGCAATAATATCTTTGATGGACAGGTCTACTAAGGAACCGCTAGACCGGACACTCACGCCCTGTTTAAAAACTGCTTGCAGGATCTGATCATGATCTAGGTCCACGTTTTGCAATGCTTCATTACTATAAATTTTTCCTTCTAGCTGCCAGCCTTCAAAGGATGCCGGATTTTTAAAGGAAGGAATGTCCGTTGCTGTAAGACGTTCCCCTTTTTTCTTGCTGATTTGAAGGCTTGTTTCTCCTGTTTCCAACAAACGCCCTTCAGCACTTTTGAAGGTTATCGTCAGTTTTTCTGACTCTTGTGAAGAACTAGTAACAGATTCTTGGGAATGAGATTCAGATGCTGAATGTGGTGGCGATTCATCCGATTCTGCTGTTTCAGTCGCTTCAGATGTTTCGTTTGTTTCGTTATCCTGACTTGCGGTACCTTCACTGCTTTCACTGCTACTTTCTTTGTTACTCGTGTTACTTTCCTTATTATCTATATCGCTAAGCTTTTCTAACTCGTTTAAAGCATCCGTTGTTTCACTTTTTTGCGCGATACTTTCTGCATGTGCAACTACCTCTGTGTATGAAAAACAAGGAGAAGATACTAATAGAAAAACAAGAAAATTGGTTAAAAAACGATTCACTTTATCCCTCCTGACTGAGTGAAAATGAGTAAAATATTGCGCAATACACGCATTATGCTATCCATAGTCTATATCCAAATAAAAAAAGGATTATAATTTTTTTTTCATCCATTCCAAAATTATGATTATAAATTGACATCCTAACCGCTTGTTTCTTCTCATTTTTGGCCTTGTCAGGCAGTTTGTTTGACATTTACTTGAAATGCTTGGAAAGGATAAATTTAGAGTTAATTTCACCTAGCATACTAAAAAATCGTAAGAGTTCAAGAGATATAATTAGAATAAGATTATAAAAATCACATAATAAAGCAATCTTTACCACTGAAAAATTAATCTATTATCCGAATTATTTGTACTTGATGCCCCTATTTAGAAATCGCTAACATTATTTATATTTCATAGAATTAATAATGTTATAACGAATAATAATTCACTGTATTTTCTAAAATAAAATAACTCAAAGTATAATAACCGAAAAAAATTTTATAATTTTTTCTAAACAACATTAGAAAAATAATACAATCATAAAAAATAAAATAACTATTAATCTAATTTAACAGTATGTATTTTTATTTCCGTGCGCAAAAAAAGCACCAAACAGTCCTCTGTTTGGTGCTTCATTTTCAATTATTTGGAAAAGAACGTCCATCAATAAATGTTGTATAGATATGCTCGTCCTCTACTTGCTCTCCTTGAATCGATTTGACGATTTTCTCTGAAGCAATCATTCCCCAACGATGCTTCGAGTAAGAAATTGTCGACAACCGCGGCTGTATAAACGCCCCTAATTCTGTATTGTCAAAACCAATGATGCGGATATCTTCTCCGATTTTTAAGTCTGTTTTACGTACATACTTATAAACCCCGATGGCCATTTCATCGTTTAAGGCAAAGATATCGATTGGTCTTAGCGGATTTTTTGCTAAAATTTCTTCTGCTCCCCGATACCCTGAGGGTTCAGTAAAATCACCAGCTATTACATCATAGGAAATGCCAAATCGGGTAAGCTCTTTGATACTGGCTTCTAACCGTTCTTGACTATCATAACTTTTTTCAGGACCAGCAAGTAAAAATACATGTTGGCTGCCACCTGAAATCAATTTATCAATAGCCAGTGCCGCACCGCCTTTATTATCCAAAAGGACTTGATGGATATTTTCATGATCGAGGATCCGATCTAGTACAACGATTTGATGTCCCCGCTGAGCATACCGCTCAATTTCCTCTGAAGGAAAAGTCCAATCTAAAATGATGGCTCCATCGATCATACGCTCTGGTATAAACAAATGGGATTTTTTGCCGCTGCAAACAATCATTTCGTAACCAAAAGTCTCGAGACTTTTTTTAATCCCGTCTAGCAACTCTCCATAGAAACTCCCCGCGTAGTCTGCGAGGTATACGCCAATGATGTTCGTTTGTCTGCGCTTCAGTGTACGAGCAGCCATGTTCGGAACATAATTCAAGTCACGAGCAATCGCTTGGATACGGGCGCGCGTCTCCTCCGTCACTTTAGGGCTGCCGTTCAAAGCATAGGATACAGTGGAAATAGACACACCGGCTTTTTTAGCAATATCTTTGATCCCTACCATGGCTCCTCCTTTCTATCGATAAATATCGATATGATTTATTTCCTTATTGAACAGCGGCAGTACTGCTGATTTGTCTAAACAAAAGGCCCCTTTTCGATAGCTGTTTTTTGCTAGTGTATAGTCTACCGGTTGGCCATTTATCAATACCTGTTCTTTTGACGCTTCGTGAAAATGGATCTTAACCGGTTGATCAAAGACCCGGTAGGTCATCGTTAAGTCAGATAACTCAGTTGGCAAGACAGGATCAAGGAACAAATCATCTGCCATTTCGCGAATGCCCAAGACATTGCTGATCAATTGATTCAAATAGATACCTGGTCCGCTTGAGTACACGCGCCAACCGCCTTTTACACCGACGCTTCCATCTCTAAGTTTACCAAAATTCTCTTGGGCTTCAAGCCTTGTTTTGAAATCGCCGTCAGAGCTGCTGAAATAGACATTGGCTTGTCGCAGTTCTGCATTTGGCACGCGTTCTTGCAACTGAATAGGATTGATGACCCCTAAAGCATGCCAAGTTTCTTCTTTTTGTCCCAATTTGGCCATTGCTTCAGTAAAACGGATGTGGGCATGAACATATTGCAACCCGATTTCCCGACCAAAGTTCGCTGCTTGCTCTGCACGTTTGAAATTCGTACTGACCCCACCATGATAAGCCGCTGGACGATTCATCAAGCGAACGCCATCTGGATGTTGCAAGTGTTCTTTGATGATGCCTAAATGGTGCTCGGCTTCGTCCGGAGAAAGTAATTCACCGATCATGCTTTGCTGCATCGGCAACAATCGGTACTGAATCCCTGTCTTTTTGTCTTCTGGATGGATCATCAATTCCACATGTTCAGGGTCTTCCATATAAACAAATCCTGGGATGGTTCCTGAGGACAAAATGTATTTATCAAAATCTGTACGAATGCCGCTGACGATGGTTTGTAAATGATCAGCATAATTTGGATCATAGTCTTTCAGCTGTGCCGCTAGTTTCTTCATCACTTCATAAGTTAATGCAACTGTCCAACTGCTGGCCATCTGCTTTTTCAATTTGCTATTGTTTGGCTGCAGGGTATCATCCCAGTCCCCATCCCCATAACATGAAAGATACGTACCTTCCAAGAAATTCGCTTCGATATATGCAATCTCTTTCTGTAAATGATCATAAAGAGAAGCAGTTTGACTTGTCTTTAAGAACGTTTCGCGATCTGTATAAGGTATTTGCGTTTCTAAAATCGCGAAGTCCTTCGTTTTTTCCAAGTAATCGCTGACGACTTTCATTGGCCACACAATCACATCTCCATGACTTTCGTCGGCTTTTTGTTTTTCGTAGCGGTCAAACATAAACCATTGTGGCCAATTGCCATCGTCGGCAAATTGATTGGCAAAGAGGTGTTTGATGATCGACGCAACGATCTCTGGACGATTGACTGCTAAGAAAAATTCTGTTGGTCCTTGTGAGACATCTCTGGTCCCCCAAGCAGCACCGCCATACTGTTCCAAACCATGAGGAGACAAATAATGGACCAGCATGTTGTGCGTGTACCACCGAGAGAGCAAATTAAGAGTTTGGACTTCTGCTTGCTCATGGGTCAATTCAAATTGATTCAGCAGTGAATCAATGAACGTCACATATTTTGCTTCTTCTTGCTGCTTAGAAGACTCTTGTTCTCGGTAAGGATCTCCGGTCAACGTTCCTTGAATCTTAAGGGTAACTTCTGACTGATCCGCAAATGTCAGAACAGTTAGTGCGCCATCACTGTTTTCTTGTAAGAACAAGGAATCATCTGTCACATCAAAAGGCTGATCCGCCTGCAGATAATAAGTTAATTCTGGATACGCTTCTTTTACTGGTGACGTAGTCCCGCTTGTGATCACTACTTGCTGCTCTTTTTTCACAACCGCTGTCGGTGCTTCTTCATCTGGTCCCATCAAAAACTGGTTGCTGATGGCCCATGAATAAGCCTTTTTGCTATGGATCGTCGTTCGGATCTCACGGCTGTCAAGCAGTGTATACGTCGTGACCGTGATCAAATCATCTGCTGTTTTGTAATACCACGTTGCAGAGTTCAGCCCCATCTCGAACGCAGATGGCATCGTCAATAAGCGCCACATATCCTGTTCTTTCAAGTAGATCCGCTGTCCTGATCGTTTCATGACATTCAACGCATTACGGCTGTTACTCAATAATTTATTCATTGACGTATTCCCTAGAACGATCTGCGAATTGAAGATACCGTACATATAAACCGTCGTACTAAGCAACGGCTGATCTACCACTAGATCACTGCCACTCAGCAATATATGCCCATGAGCCCGTTCCATGGCACTTTCTTTTTCCTTCAACACAACGTGACGGTAGTTTTCGGTAAAAAATGAATACATTTGGCCATCGATTCGTTCCATTGCTTCCTGTTTTGGAAATAGCGCGGAAATATCTGCTTCTGACAAGGTCTCTCCAGTCAATGCTGCTCCGAGTTGTTTTGCCGGAAGTAGCTGTGTCGTCAATGACTCAAAAGTCAATTTTTGAAACTGTTCCTTCAGAGAAGGGCGGTCGAATTGCGGACCGGATACTGCTTGTGGCTGATCTGCCTTGACAGCACTATAAAAAATGACTTCTGTTGTTTCGTCAGATAGCTGATAAGACTCGGACTGCAAAGCAATGTAGGCAAATTCATATTGATACACTTCATTCGCTAATGTTTCGTGCGCTAAGGCTTGCGGCAAATTAGTCACCTTGTATGTTCTGCCAAAAAATTGATACCCATCTGTTGAATAACTCCGCAAGGGTTGGAAACTTCCTTGTTCGACTAATGGAAATTTGCCGGATTGCGGTTGATTTTGACGAGAAGAGACGACGATCGTTCCGTTATCCTGAGTCACGTGGTGATCCAGATATTGAGAAACATACGCTTCATTGGACTGAACTGCTCCTTTTAGTGCATTGCCTATATCTTGACCATAAATGATATCTGCTTTTCCAGAACCCGTTAACTGGATTCGCCAAAACCAGCAATCTTCTGCCAGTTGCAAGTCCACTTGATAATGAACGTCCAAAAACTCTCCTGACCAAGACAACTGCTGTCGGGAATACCCAAACTTACTGGCTGAATTAGAACCGACCATCGGTGTCCAACGAATCCCTTCTGATGTATAGACTCGCAGATACAATTGATTCAAACTGCCGTCTAACGGATTGCCATTTAGTTGATTGATCATCATGCCATTGCTATCTATTTCATACAGATCCCCGGTTTTCAAAAACCTCAGGCGTGTCTGATTCTTTTCAAGAGTAATATATTGTGTCATATAAACCTTCCTATCCTTATCTTACGAATTTGAATGTAGCCATCTGCAGATCGCGACTGTTGCTGCCGACCATGGCTTGGAATGTGCCAGCATCACTGGATGTTTCCTGATTGCTGTGGACGTAACGCAACATATCTTCCGTAATTGAAAAAGTTACTTCTTTGGTTTCCCCTGGTTCTAACCATACTTTTTGGAATCCTTTTAATTCTTTGATTGGTCGGACAACTTCACCAACGAGGTCTCGCAGATATAACTGGACGGTTTCTTCACCAGCAAAGTCGCTATTATTCTTGATCTGAAGGGATACTGTCAGTGTCTCTTCAGCAGACAGTTGTGATTTATCTAAACTTAACTCACTATACTGAGCCTCGTGATAGCTCAAACCGAAACCAAAAGGATATTTTGCATAGTTGGAGACATCCAAATATTTCGAGACATATTTTTCATCAGGTGCACTTTCATAAGGACGACCGGTAGTTTCAGTATTGTAATAAACAGGTACTTGACCGACTGTTTCTGGGAAAGACATACTCAAACGGCCGCTTGGATTGTATTGTCCCCATAAAAGATTTGCTAATGCGTGACCACCTTCTGTTCCAGGGAACCATGCTTCAACGATGGCTTTTGCTTCATCAATGCCTTGAAGATCTAATGGACGACCATTATACAAGGTCACAACGAGTTGCTCATTGACTGCCTGCAATTGTTTGAATAATGCTAACTGCGCTTCAGGCAAGCGAATATCGCTGCGGCTCGCTGCTTCTCCGCTCATCCAGTCTTGTTCACCTAGTGCGAGAACCACTTTATCTGCTTGTTTAGCTAATGTAACAGCTTCATTGATCGCTGCTTCTGTTGGCGCAAAATAATCGAATGGTTCTTTTCCATAAAGAATGTTCTCTGAAACTGCTTTGCTCCCTTCGATCAATGAAACGGCTTCTTCTTGTTTCCCTTGCCATGACCATGCACCTAAAATATCTTTAGAGTGAGCCGCTGGTCCAATGATCGCGACCGTCTCCGTTGATTTAAATGGTAAGATGTTCTCATTCTTCAATAAAACCATTGATTTTTGAGCGATTTCTCTCGCGGCTGTACGATGTTCTTGCGAAAGTACGACCCTAGCTTCAGCAGCTTCATCTGCCCCACGATGAGGATTTTCAAAAAGACCAAGATCATTTTTAAGGGTCAAGATCCGCAATACCGCTTCATCCAATAACTCTTCCGCAACAGCGCCTTCTTCGATCAATTCTTTCAAATAATCGTTGTAGCAAGTCGTCATCATTTCAATATCGACGCCTGCTTTGATCGCTAATTCTGCCGCCTGTTTCTCATCCTCTGCTGCGCCATGGGCAATGATTTCTTTGACCGCACCCCAGTCAGAGATCACTACGCCATCAAAACCAAATTCTTTTCGCAACACATCACGGAACAACCAGCGATTCGCTGTAGCCGGAATCCCATCTACCGTATTAAAGGAAGTCATCACCAATTTTGCCCCAGCTGCTAGTGCGGCTTGGTAGCCTGGTAAGTAACTTTCCCGCAATTGACGCTCAGACATATTGACTGTGTTGTAATCACGACCGCCAATTGCTGCGCCATACGCCGCGAAATGCTTCACACAAGCGGCAACCCGTTCAAAATCATTGGTCAAATCTTCTCCTTGGTAGCCTTTCACAAAAGCCTCCGCAAGTCGACTGTTCAAGTAGGGATCTTCTCCGGTAGATTCCATCACTCGTCCCCAACGAGGGTCTCGGACTAAGTCCACCATTGGCGAGAACGTCACATGGAGCCCAGACACAGCGGCTTCTCTAGCTGAAATTTCGGCCATTTGTTCCGCAGCATTCAGATCCCACGAACTACCTAGAGCCAATGGAATCGGGAAGATTGTTCGAAACCCATGGATAATATCTGCCATTAGAATCGTCGGGATCTGCAGGCGATTGTTTTTGATGTATTCTTGTTGTACTCGGATCGCTTCTTTGGCACCGGAAACGCCTAGCGTTGTTCCAGCGTTGTTGATGGTTTCTTGGGTCAGTCCCAGATCACTCATCGGTCCGGTTTTTTCTTCCGCTTTGTCTGAATAAAACGCAGCAGCCAGTTGCAATAATTGATCGATTTTTTCATCGATAGTCATTTGTTCAAGTAAGTGCGTCAATTTTGTCTTTTCCATTTTTGTTCCACCTTTATCGTTCATCGAATCGGAGATCTGCTTCCAACGGGAAATGATCGGAAGGAAACCGTCCGTCACAAGAATCCGTCAAACACCCGGTTTTAATGATTCGAAATCCTTTAGTATAAATATAATCAATTTCTTCTAACTGGTTCCATGGGAGTTGATAGTCAAAATTTTGATAGGAACCTCTGGGACCGTAATGTCTTTTTTCATTTTGTTCTTTTGCGTTAACAAAAATCGTTTGCAGGGATTCATGGACGCGTTCAACTGCTTCTGCATTGAGATCCCCCATTAGTAAAACGGGTAAAGTGGCGATTTTATCCGCTAACCGTTCCAAGATGACTTTCATCCCTTCAAAACGGGCGATTTCTGAAATATTGTCCAGATGCGTATCGATGACTAGAAAGTCATGTCCTTTTCTATCTCTTAGTACCGTCCACAAACACAGACGCAAGTATTCCGCTTCTGGATGAATACTTGGCACATCAGGTGTCAGAGATAACCAAAATGAGCCTGAATCTACTTTAGAAAACATCGTCTGCTTATAATAGATCCCGATACCTTCTCCTGTTCCATCGCCGTCTCGTTCAGCAGTTACCGACTCGTAATCAGTCAATCTTGCTAAATCAGCGACTTGCGTCGGCCGGACTTCTTGTACGCACAAAATATCCCAATCATGATAATCGATCAATGCCAATACTTTGTCCGCACGATAAGACCATTGCCACTCTTTATCGTAATCCGTATCCACACGTAAATTGTAAGTTGCCACTTTCATTTCTTCATATCCTTTTTAACAATTTTTGGATCTGTTGCATTTCTTTTCGAATCTGTTTGGCTTCACCGCCGCCATGCCCTTTGTTTAAATACACAGTTAATTGTTTTGGGGTTGAGATTCGATGATAACTGACAAAAAAATCGGTCATTGGGCAGATAGGATCCTGGCTCCCTACTGAAGCAAAGACAGGGCCAGTGATTTTTGCTGCCAGATTTTTCAAATCATAGTAGGCCATTTGGTAATAGATGGTCTCCTTGCTATCTGGAAAGGTATCGATATATTCTTGCATCACATGATAGCTCCCAGTTCTGCTTTCGATGCGGTGAGAAATATTCGAGTGACTAGGAACATCTGCAAAAGTCGCAAAGATTGGCGTTTCAGCCAGCGCATTGACAATTAATGCAATCCCGCCGCCTTGTGACCCGCCTCTTAAAATCACTCGTTCAGAATCAATCTCCGGCAGCTCTGCTGCGACCTCTAGCAGGCGAAGACTATCTGCAATCATGCGTTTCATATAAAAATCTTCTTTTTTTAAAATTCCTCGACCAAACGGTGCCTCATGTTGCGTCGTTTCATAAGGATGTGTATCTTTCGTACGGCCGCCTTGCCCGCGATTATCGATCACCAAGCAGGCACAATCAATCAATGCCCAGTGGGCAAACTGAAAGGGTTCCTGTAGGTGATTCATATAACCTAAATAATCGATGACGATTGGAAGTTGGCTCTTATTTTTCGGAACTAAAAGATAGCCGTAAATCGTTTCATTGTATAAACTTTGGAAATTGACCTGATAGACATCGATTCCTGTCAGCAATGCTGGTTGTTGCTTTCGTTCAAACGCTAATGGAATCTGTTTGATTTCTTGTTTGACTTGTCGCCAAAAACGGTCGATTTCCTCCTGAGATGGTTCATTTCTAATTGATTTCATTGACGTCACCCTCTTTTGCCCACACCTTATGAAAGAACAGTACTTGCAGATAAGCGAATCCTGAAATACCTAAACATACGAATAAGAAAAAATTGATCTTATTCAGCAATAGAAATACGAATACTGGAATCACTAGCAAGATAATCGCATTTGCGGTACTGCTCAACACCGCATAGGCAGTTTCGTGTGCGGTTTGTTTGACTGTGGAAGAAAACAAACAAAACAGTAGGACAAACACCGTCAAGAATAAACCAGCTAAACTGCTGAGTATCACTGCCAACACCCCAAGATAAGTGGTGATTCCCATCAATCCATAAATGATCGCCGCGGTGACAGCAACATACCCCACGATGATCCCTTCAAGTACGATTCCACGTTTGATATTTGCTAGAAAAGCTCGACTATACCGTTGCCAAACTGGAACATCTTTTTCTTGGTAAAGTTGATCGATGGTTTGATACAAGGCGATCAAGGCTGGTCCTGTCAGTACAATCGTGACCGCAGGAACAAGGAACAAAAAACTTAATAGGATCATATCCGCGGCAAAGGAAAAGACACGATAGTACCATCCTTCATAAGAGAAAATTTGTTTCATCTCCACTCACCTGCTCCCTTTCTAGTTTCAATCCTACTGATTTCTTGTTGTTTTCTTACTCATCTCTTGTTTATTATCCTTTTGCTAAAGTAGTAAAAAGATCCTTTTACATATACTTTTGTTGGTACTTTTCTACATCTGCTCGTCTACGCTGCGCTTCGCCTACAGTTGCTTCTAGGCTGGCGCCAAGAAGAACTTGCATGTCTTGCTCCGCAAGCCAATCGCAGTGTTTCAAAGCACCGAGTAGGTACTTTTCTACATCTGCTCTGCCTTGCTTTGCAAGCCAATCGCAGTGTTTCAAAGCAAAAAGAGGAAAGGTCGTTGGGTCTCGCTTTCCTCTTTTCATCCTTTCTATAACTGATTATTTAAGTTTTTCGCGGTTTTCTGCCATTTTTTCAGATTTGACTTCTTTGATTGCATCCCAATTGTTGGAATCTAAGAAACTTTCAAAATCAGACAGTGTTGAATCAAACGTTTTTTCATCTTTTGAACGAATCAAGGAGATGACTGTGCTATTTAGTTTTGTTTTGATCGAATTATTGGAACGAGCTTCTGCAGTCCCAGCATCTGGATCTGTGTTCTCAATAACAAAGTGCGGATAAAGTTTTCCTTCGCCCCATTCTTGCATTTGGGTTAATGCGCTCTCTGTTTCTACTTTCAATGCATTGACGCGGTCATTGTTGAAGTAGTTGAAGCGACTGATACCATATTTCTTGTTGTACCCTTCGTTATCTGTTTTCTCCATTTCTTTTACTTCAGGTAAGTAATCGATTTTGCCTTCGTCATTGTATTCATAAGTGACGCCTTCAACACCGAATTTCGTCAAGATTTGTCCTGGTTCATCGATCAAGTAAGTGAATAGTTGAGTGACTTTTGCTGGATCAACTGCATCTTTTGTGATGTAGTTGATCAACCAGCCTGAGATACCGGTTTGATTCAATGTTGGTTTCCGGCCTGATGTGCTGGCTGGTCCATCAATAGCAATATAGCGAGTATCAGAATTCTTCATAAATTCAGTAAAGTTGCCGCCTTGACCACTGGTTCCTGCAACAAGCATCGTTGCATATTTCCCTTGTTTCACTTTTTCATCATAGGTCGGACCGTCATCTGTAAAGCTGTCATCACTGATGTTGCCTTCACGGTATACTTTGTTGAATGTTTTCAACCAATTGATATATTCTTCATCTAAGTTGCGGTCATAGTAATTACCAGATTCATCTTCTAATGGAACACCTAAGAAGTCTTGTAATTTATCTAAGAAAGGACCTGCTGTGTCACCGACAGTCGTGAAGCCCATTGGTGTTAGATCAGGATATTTCTCTTTGATTTGATCCATTACTTTGACAAAATTTTCTGGTTTAGAAATGTCTGGTTTGCCAAGTGCTTCATAGACATCTTCACGAATGACGAAGTTATCATTTACCGGAATATTGCCGCTTTCATAATCGGCTGCTGTATTCGAATAGTTTGGATAGCCATATGTTTTGCCATCGTCTAATGCAAACCAATTGAAGGTATCTTCTGTTACGACATCCAATAGGTAAGGATCATATTTTTTCGCTAGATCATTCAATGAGTAAGCCCAGCTATCTGCTTTAGTGGCTGCTTGACTGGTTTTGTCCATCAATGTCACGATGTCTGGCATATCGCCACTTGAAATAAGTGCATTCAACTTCGAGTCGTCTCCGGAAATAAATTCGATATCGATATTTAAATCTTTCTTGATCTGTGCGGTGGTAACATCTTCCCCAAAAGGTAATGCCGTCCAGTCTGAGTTGATGTACCAAGTGATTTTAGTTGGTTCTTTTTTGGTATCAAGTTTCCATGCTGGTGTTTTCTCATCAAGCTCATAACGATCTTTGATCGAAAAATCTGAGCTGCTAGCGTCATCCGAGCTGCCGCCACATGCTGCTAAGCTAAGTAATGCTGTTGCTGCCAATAAACTGCCTAATACTTTTTTCATACTGATCCCTCTTTCTATTCTTTTACCGCACCGGCCATCATACCGCCGATGAAGTGTTTTTGAAGTAATGGATAGATAATCAAAATTGGTACAGTCGTGATAACGATAGTAGCCAATTGCACCCCGCGGGTCGTTGCCTGCACGACAAAGTCGGTACTACCGCTTTCGGTCATCGTGCTTAAGTTGGACTGCACAATGATTTCATAGATCTTCATTTGCAGCGGATAGAGATATTCTTTGGTGATGTACAATTTTGTGGTCATAAAGTCGTTCCATTGTCCGACACCATTGAACAATATGATGGTAGCTAATGCTGGTTTCGTTAATGGTAGGAAAATCTTGTAAAAAATTTGAAATTCGCTGGCCCCATCGATTTTCGCCGATTCTTCCAAAGAAGGAGGAATCTCACGGAAAAAGTTCATCAAGATAACGACGTCATAATAGCTGAATAACGCTGGAATGATATAGACCCAAAATGAATCTAGTAACCCTAACGATTTGATCAGCAAATAGGTTGGGATCATCCCCCCGCCGAAGTACATCGTAATGACTCCTAGCGTGGTGTAGATATTCCGGCCGATCAGCCGTGATTTACTGAGTCCGTATGCCACAACGGCACAAAACAGTGTATGTGTCACTGCCCCGATCAATGTTTTCAGTACAGAGATCAAAAATGCCCGTGGGATACTGTCATCGGAAAATACTTTCCGGTAATTCTCCCAAGTAAATCCCCGCGGCCATAAAACGAGACCGTTTTCAGCCAACCCTGAACTAGAAGATACCGATGAGACTAAGATATTCCAGATTGGAATAATGATCAGCAGCGAAAACAGAACGAGGATCACTGTGTTAAAGAAATAAAACCATTTGTTCTCTTGTGTTCTTCTTTTTATCACTTGGTCACCCCTCCTATAAGATAACTGAATTGCCATTGTTCAATTTGCGTGTCACACGATCGGTGATGACTAGAAGAATGACAGAAATGATTGCTATTCCCAAGCCAACCGCTGTTGCATATGAGAAATCGCCTTGTGTCAGACCCATTTTATAAACGAATGAGTTGATGACTTCCGATTTGTTTTGGTTTTGTGAATTCATCAAAACCAATGTCTGGTCTAAATTAGATCCTAAGATACCGCTCACATTTAGGATCAGATTCAATGAAATGATCGGCGTCAAAAGTGGTAATGTGATTGTCCGAATCTGCGTCAACTTGGTGGCGCCATCGATTCTGGCCGCTTCATAAAAAGTTGGATCGATACGAGACATTCCTGCAAGATATAAAATCGTTCCCCATCCTACTTCTTTCCAAAGGTCAGATAAAACAGCGATCCACCAATATCTATCAGGATCCAACAAATGATTGACACCTTTATCCATCATTCCTAAAGACATCGGGACCTGGTTGATAAACCCATTGGTCGACAGCCATGAAATCATCATACCGCCTAGGACAATCCAAGAAAAAAAGTGAGGGATATACGAAACGGTTTGAATAAATTTCTTCAATTTTCCGTCCCGCATCTCAAAAATCATAATGGCGAGAATAATTGGAATCGCAAAGCCTAAGCCTAACTTCATCATACTGATTGCTAACGTATTCCCAACTGCTTCCCAGAAAAAACTGTCGTGTAAAATAATTCGGAAATTCTCTAACCCTACCCATGGTGCGGAGGAAATCGTATCAATGACCGTATAATTCTTAAAAGCAATAATGATTCCATAAATTGGAATATAATTAAATACGATCATGAATGCCACGCCTGGTAGTACCATCCAATGCAGTTGCCGCTGCCGGTATATCTCTTTCAGCTTACTCATACGCAAAAACCCTTTCTGTTATCGTCTCAACGCTCATCCTATCTTTTTCTTTTTAGTGAAACGTTTCTACGAGTTGATTATAAATCGCGCTAGAAAGAAATGCAAGCCTTTACATCATTAAAGTTTTATCATTTTTCATTATCTCATTTTTAATGACTTACATGTCCTTTAAAGATATTTTTCACAAACAAAACCCTTTAATAACAAGGTTATCCGCTACACTAAATCACTTATTTTTGTTTTTCTACAGCTCTTGCAACCGTTTCTTGCGTTGTTTCTTTTCTCGAAGCAACTAATTTTAGAACACGAACGACAGAAAAACGTTTCACTAAACTATAAAAAAAAGAGCTTTACAGCTCTTCAAAATGATTTTCATAGCCAAAATGGGTATAAGCAAGTGTGGTAGCGATCCGTCCACGTGGTGTTCGTTTCAAAAACCCTCTCTGAATCAAGTAAGGCTCATACATATCTTCCACGGTCTCTGTTTCTTCGCCGATGTTTACAGATAATGTGCTGAGGCCCACAGGCCCTCCACCATACAACTCGATCATCGTTCGAATCAGCTTCTGATCCACATAATCTAAACCAGCATGATCGACTTGCAAAAGCAGCAAAGCTTTATCTGCGATTTGGCGGTCAATGATTCCATTCGCTTGCACTTGCGCGAAGTCTCGAACACGTTTCAGCAAGCGGTTAGCGATCCGTGGCGTTCCTCGAGATCGTCGAGCAATCTCAAATGCCCCTTCTTCCACGATCTCCGTCTGAAAAATATCCGCTGAACGTAAGACGATTTCTTTTAAGTCTTGGTCTTCATAATATTCCATATGAGAAATGATCCCAAATCGATCCCGTAATGGTGCAGAAAGCATCCCTGCCCTAGTCGTAGCTCCTACTAGGGTGAATGGCGGCAACGGGAAATGGACCGGATGCGCAGTTGTTCCTTGGCCAACCATGATGTCCACGAAGAAATCTTCCATTGCAGAATAGAGCATTTCTTCGGCAACTCGCGGCAAACGATGGATCTCATCAATAAACAAGACATCCCCCGGCTGCAATTCATTCAAAATCGCAATCAAGTCTCCCGGCTTTTCGATAGCAGGTCC
The DNA here is from genome assembly GCF_005843965.1 of Enterococcus sp. M190262. Taxonomy (NCBI): domain Bacteria; kingdom Bacillati; phylum Bacillota; class Bacilli; order Lactobacillales; family Enterococcaceae; genus Enterococcus; species Enterococcus sp. M190262. Next base: position 636,357 of record NZ_CP040461.1, read on the forward strand.
ACTAGTCGTCTTGATGTTGACCGCCATTTCATTGGCGATGACCATCGCCATTGTCGTCTTTCCTAATCCAGGTGGTCCGTAAAGCAGCACATGATCCAATGCTTCTTCCCGATTTTTGGCTGCTTGAATGTAGATCGACAACTCTTCTTTTACTTTATTTTGACCGATATATTGCGCGAGAAACTGCGGACGCAATGATTTTTCGATCAATTCTTCTGTTTCATTCGTTTCCGGTGAAACAATCCGTTCATCCGTCACCTAACTCGCTCCTTATTTTTTCATCATCAATTTTAATGCTTCTCGTAAGTATTCATCTGTTGATTTAGTCGTATTAGGCGCTAAATATTTCTCGGCTTTCTTGATTTCTTTTTCACTATAGCCTAATGCTTTCAAAGCTGCCATCGCTTCGTCCAACGCGGTATTCGCCACAGTGACTGGTGCCGTTGGCTCTTCACCGACTAATTCTGCGACTTTTCCTTTTAAGTCCAATATCATTTGCTGTGCTGTTTTTTTGCCAACACCTGGGAATTTGGTTAAATAAGTGACATCTCCGTTTTCGACAGCTGTGATCAATCCCGCATGGTCTTCATTCGCCATAATTGCCAATGCACTTTTAGGACCGATCCCAGAGACGCTGATCAGTTTTAAAAATAATTGCTTTCCTTCTAATGTAGAAAACCCGTATAAACTATGGGCATCTTCTCTAATTACTTGATGCAGATAAATCTTCACTTCTTGATTCAGCTTGCCGCTGAACGCATACGGATTGCCGAATGCCACTTGATAACCGATACCGTGCGTTTCAACAACGATATACGCCGGAAAGATATCCGTGACTTTTCCAATAATATATTCGTACATAACCGTTCCTTTCTATACATCTAGCTGTACATATGTTCCCTTTATTGTAGCATAGACTGAAAGACAAAAAAAGAAGCAAGCGAAGCTTGCTCCTTTACTCAACAAGAGAAGTATATTCTCCATATCCTTGCTCAACCATTTCTTCCAATGGGACGAATCGCAAGGCTGCGGAATTGATGCAGTAGCGCAACCCGCCTTTGTCTTGCGGGCCGTCTGAAAAAACATGTCCTAGATGGGAATCTGCTTCTTTACTGCGGACTTCGACACGGTGCATGCCATGAGAGAAATCTGCTTTCTCTTTGATTTCTTTGCGGTCGATGGGCTTCGAAAAAGAAGGCCAGCCACAACCAGCATCATACTTATCTGTCGAAGCGAATAGCGGTTCGCCGCTGACGATATCCACATAGATCCCTTTTTCATAAAAATCATCATAAGTCCCTGTAAAAGGACGTTCGGTCGCATTTTCTTGTGTGACCGCATATTCGATCGGTGACAATTTCGCTTTCAAATCTTCTTTTGATTCTGACATTTTTCTCACCTGCTTTCTTCTCTTATCTTGCCTTTTTTCCAATCGTTTGTAAACGAACTTGCTTCTTTGCTTAAGAAGAGGGCAGTTCTGGCCACCTTCTGGTTCTTTCAGCAAAATGATAAAACAGCGGCTGGTCTTTCGTATAGATTTCTTCTGTGAAAACTGCTTCTGTCAATTCTTGAAACAAACCAGTGGCAAAGAAGAATTCTGCCGTCTCCTGTGCATAATAAAATAAGCTAGAGCCACACTGGCGGCAAAATCCCCTTTGCGCCCAATTAGAAGAGTTATACCGTTGAATCAAGGATTCGCCAGTAAATGTGATTTGATCACGGGAACAAGCGGCCAACGCTAAAAAAGGACCACCATGAAATTTCTGACACATTGAGCAATGACAAGCAGTCACTTGGGGATGAACCTCCGTTAGCTCAATCGTAACTTGACCACAAAGACACCTGCCGGATAGATTCATTTTTCCAGCTCCTCCGGAAATTCTTTTAATAACTTGGCAACCGTATTAACAGGGAAGCCAACGATCGTATAAAAATCCCCTTGGATCGCTTCAACAAACACTTTTGCTGCTCCTTGGATCCCATAGCCCCCGGCTTTATCTTGATATTCCCCAGTTTTCAGATACTCGGTAATCATTTGCTCCGTCAACAGACTAAAGGAGACTTGTGCAGAAACCAATTTTTCTCGTCGTTTTTCTTGTTTTTGTAAAACGACCGCAGTATGGACCCAATGAGTCTTTCCACTCATCTTCTGCAACATCCGTCTGGCATCTGCTTCATCAACAGGTTTGCCGAAAATCTCCTGGCCAACCACTACGGTAGTGTCACTGGCGATCACAAGATCTGTGGGAAAGCAGGCTGTGACAGCTGCTGCCTTTTCCCGCGCCATTCGCTGCACATACTCCTCTGGTGCCTCTCCAAATACCACAGACTCATCGATATCTGCCGGCTGTATCTGAAAAGATGGGACCAATTCCGCTAATAATTCTTTTCGCCGTGGCGATTGAGAAGCTAAGACAATCATTCCATTCCACTCCTTGCACGATGCGGATCTTGGATCCGTTTAAACATTCGCTCCATATCACTATTGGTAAAATGAATCAATACCGGACGTCCATGAGGACAATTGAAGGGATTCTCACACTTTGCAAGATCCGCCAACAGGATTCGTGCTTGCGCCTCATTTAGATAATGATTGGCTTTGATCGAACGTTTGCAGCTCATCATGATCGCTGTTGCTTCCCTGAATTTCTTGACGCTGACTGAACCTGTCTCTAAAAGCATGTCGATCATTTCTCGAATGATGCTTTCTTCTTCTCCTGCTGGGTACCAAGTGGGATGCGCCCTTACAATAAAGCTGTTCGCCCCAAACTCCTCCAAATGGATCCCAACTTCTTGTAATTTTTCAGTTTGTTCCTTCAACTTAATCGCATCATTATTGGGATAATCTAAGACGATCGGTACCAATAATTCTTGCAAATCGTCGCTCACTTCTCCGATTTTTTCCCGAAAATATTCATATTTGATCCGTTCTTGGGCCGCATGCTGGTCCACGATATAAAGTCCTTCGTCGCTTTGAGCAAACAGGTACGTCCCATGCATCTGTCCGAAATATTCTAAATGAGGGAAACGTTGCTTGGCAGGCGTTTCTTCTAACAAACGATCCACATATTTCGTATAGTTTTTCTGTCCGGCATGCAGTTCAGGATGCAGCCGTTCTTGCGCCTGCTCTTCGATTAACGACAAGTCCTGCTGACTAGCATCCTCGAGAACAGACGCTGCTGGTTGATCAACTTCTTGGACAATCTCTGTCACAGGTACTGTCGCAGCAAAGGGATCTCGCAACGTTTTATTGGGCAGTGTTTCTTCCAGACTATCGAAAACTGCTTGATTTTCCACAGAATATGCCGAAGACTCCGGAGCCTTTTCCCTTTGCTCCGCGCTTTCTGGAAGTTTTCCACCTTCCTCCACAGGGTTTTCCACAAAGTTATCCACAGTCTGTTGATAACCTGATGACGCCACTTGAAACTTTCCTGTCTCGCGGTTGAAAGTTAATCCCGAAGAAGTCGTAGGACTCGTTCCCAGATCCAGTTTCGTTTGTTCCACAGGTTCAGTGGTCACTTTTTTCTTAAAACGAAGATTATCGGCGGCATTCGGAATCAAATTCTCTTCTCGCAAACTGTCATTGATCGATTTACTGATCAATTTGGTCAGTTCTTCTTCTTTTGATAAACGTACTTCTTGTTTAGTGGGGTGAACATTGACATCGACTAATAATGGATCCATCGTGATCTCCAGGACCGCAATCGGGAATCGTCCCACCATCAATTTTGAGCCATATCCAGCAACGATTGCTTTATTCAAGGCAAAATTCCGAATGTATCGTCCATTGATGATCGTGGATAGATAATTACGGCTAGCCCGGGTCACTTCAGGCAACGAGACATAACCAGTCAGCTTAAAATCAAGATCTTCACTGTTGATAGCTAACATTTTTTTAGCAGTCTCAACACCATAGATCCCGGCGATGGTTTGTTTCAAATCCCCGCTACCAGTAGTAGTCAGCATTTTATTGCCTTCATGGACCAAGCGAAAAGCAACTTCCGGGTGACTCAATGCAATACGGTTCACGATATCGCCGATATTGGCCAATTCTGTCTGCAATGTTTTGACATATTTCAAGCGCGCTGGCGTATTATAAAAAAGGTTTTCTACAGTGATCTTCGTTCCTTGCCGCAAGTTCGCTGGTATATGTTCTTCCACGGTGCCTCCCTTCAACCGAAGGAATGAGCCTTGGGAAGCATCTTTGACAGCTGTTTCGATTGTTAAAATCGAGACTGAGGCAATACTTGGCAATGCCTCACCGCGAAAGCCAAGTGTCCGTATCCGAAACAAGTCATCGCGGTTATGGATCTTACTGGTGGCATGGCGCTTGAAGGCCGTAACGACATCTTCTTCGGCAATCCCCTCGCCATTATCGATCACCTGGATTTTGCGTAGACCGGCTTCTTCAATGAAGATATCGATCTGTGTGCTGCCGGCATCCACTGCATTTTCCACAAGTTCTTTGACAACAGAGGCTGGCCGTTCCACGACTTCACCGGCAGCGATTTGATTCGCTAGACGTTCAGATAATTCTTGGATCTTGCCCATCTGTTTTCCTTCTTTCTAGATTCGTTTTTGCAATTCATAAAGCTTATTTAACGCATCCATTGGGGTCATTTCTAAGAGATTCAGTTTTTTCAACTGATCGATGACGCCAACTTCTTCTGTGGACACCTCGCTAAACAATGAAAGCTGTTGTGTTTCTTCTATCACAGGCTTTTCGATCGTTGGTTCATGTTCTTCCAGAGCTTTCAAGATCGTTGCCGCCCGTTGTAGTAATCCGCTAGGCAGTCCTGCAATTTTCGCCACATGGATTCCGTAGCTCTTGTCTGCCGGACCTTCCATCATTTTATGCAGGAAGACAACTTCACCGTCTTTTTCTACCGCTCCTACATGAATGTTCCGCAGACGCAGTAATTCTTCGTCCAATATGGTCAGTTCGTGATAATGGGTCGAAAAAAGGGTCTTCGCTTTGACTTCTTTATGGATATATTCAATGATGGCTTGAGCAAGTGCCATCCCATCATAGGTGGCTGTTCCACGCCCTAATTCATCGAATAGGATCAAACTGTTTGGTGTGGCATGACGCAACGCCTGATTGGCTTCCATCATCTCGACCATGAATGTACTTTGTCCAGCAATCAAGTCATCGCTGGCACCGATTCGGGTAAAGATGCGGTCAAAAATCGGCATTTCTGCTGATTGCGCAGGAACAAAACAACCGATTTGAGCCATAATCACTAACAGTGCCAATTGCCGCATATACGTACTCTTACCAGACATATTCGGTCCGGTGATCAGTAAAATATCGGTGTCTTCATGCATCACGATGCTATTAGGAATATATTCTTGGTGCCCCAGCACTTTTTCCACAACGGGATGACGCCCATCGATGATATTCAAGGAGCGCTCTTTTTTCAAAACTGGCCGTACATATTGATAGCGTTCAGCAATTGTCGCAAAACTTTGTAACACATCGACTGCACTAATGGCTTTGGCTAATTTCTGCAAGCGAAGGATACTTTTTTTCACTTCTTCTCGTACTTCCAAGAACAATTGGTATTCCAGATCCACCGATTTTTCTTCCGCTTCTAAAATCACTGTTTCCAGCTTCTTTAATTCAGGTGAAATAAAACGCTCCGCATTAGCGAGGGTCTGTTTTCGTTCATAACGACCTTCTTCGAGACCAGCCAGATTGGCTTTGGTGATTTCGATGTAATAACCAAAAACACGGTTGAAGCCCACTTTTAAATTCTTGATACCTGTTTCTTGGCGTTCTTTGGCTTCTAACTCAGCTAGCCACTGCTTGCCGTTGCGCATCGCTTCCCGATACTTGTCTAGTTGTTCGTGAAAGCCATCTTTGATGACATTTCCTTCAGTGATCTGCAGCGGTGCGTCTTCATCGATGGCGCTATCGATCAATGCCACTAACTCATCCAGTGGCTCCAATTCGATCAACAGGTCATTCCACTCTCCACGATTGATGCCTTTGATCAACTGGGCGATCAGAGGAACTTGCTGCAAAGAAGATTTCAGCTGCAGAAGATCCCGTCCATTGACATTGCCAAAGGCAACTCGCCCAACTAAGCGCTCCATGTCATATACTTTTGTCAGTGCGTCTTGTAAGTCTGCTCGTTCAAAAAAGCTGTCCAACAATGATTGAACCATTTCTTGACGTGCAAAGATCTTCTTTGGTTGGATCAAAGGACGATCCAACCACTGCTTCAATAAACGGGCACCCATTGCTGTTTTGGTTTCATCTAATAACCATAAGAGTGTTCCATGCTTTTTGCCAGTTCGAATGGATCGACTCAATTCGAGATTGAACTTTGAGTAATAGTCCATTTTCAAAGAATGATCTGGTTGATATTCTACTGCTTGCTGGATGTGAGCCAAGCTGCGTTTTTGGGTGATTGCGAGATAACTCAATAATTTTCCAGTGACCGTCTTTTCATCTTCAGGCAATCCGCTAGTCAAAAAACGGAATTCAGCATTTTCTTCATATGTCTCTTGTTTTGAAAAAACAACACTCAAGCGAGTGGTCAACAGTTCTTTAAGGGAGTCAGGAACTTCGCTGCACAAAACGACTTCCTTGGTTTGCAAAGCAGCGGCCTCATTCAATACCGCATCCTCGTCTTCTAAAAGCGCGGTCTTTAACTCACCGGTACTCAAGTCTGCATAAGCAAAACTGTAACCTTGCGTCGTTTTCATCACAGCCGTCAAGAAGTTATTATCTTTGGCGGACAGCCCTTTGCTATCCATCACTGTCCCTGGAGTGATCAATTGAACGACTTCCCGTTTGACCATTCCTTTGGTGGTTTTGGGATCTTCGACTTGTTCACAGATGGCGACTTTATAGCCTTGTTCGATCAACGTATCAATGTAATTACTGGCGGCATGATAAGGGACTCCGCACATTGGGATCGGTTCTTCCGCATTTTTGTTGCGGCTTGTCAATGTCAGCTCCAAGATTTGTGCAGCTTTGATCGCATCTTCATTGAACAGTTCATAGAAATCTCCCAGACGATAGAACAAAAAAGCATCTTGGTATTGTGCCTTGATGCTTAAATATTGTTCCATCATAGGAGTGTTTTTAGTTTTTTGAGGCATGAGCATCTTCCTCCTCGATGGCTTTATTCACTTGCTTTTGGATTTCTGTTGTGACGTAGTGCAGCAATTCATCTGCTTCCTGAAGTGCCGCACGATAGGCGATCACGAGTGGATGCTGATCATATTGTTGGGTCAACTCAGCCACTCGTCGCAAAGCATCCTTTTTTGCTTCCGGTTTATCATAATGTTCATACTGAACGATTTCTTTTTGGGTTTGCTTGATTGCTTCTTCTAACTCCAGCAGCTTTTGATTCTTTTGCGCCCGTTGTTGAATCCTTTGAAACTCTTGTACTACCGGGTGTTGTGCTAATAATTGCCGCAATGCAGCCAATTCTTGTGCTACTGCTGTTTCTTTTTCTAGTGGGTCCATGATTCTCCTATTCTGTAAAAGGCCGGTCTTCGCTGATTTGGATTGGACGAATCGATTTGGTTTTTCCAGTTTGTTCATCGATCTCGATCAGACAAGCGGACAAAATACTGCGTCCGTTCTCGATCACTTCAAAGCGTTGCGGCAATGCCGTCAAGAATTTTTCGATGATAGGTTCTCGTTTCATCCCTAAAATCCCATCATAAGGACCAGTCATTCCTACATCTGACAAATAAGCCGTTCCTTGTGGCAAAATTCGGGCATCATTGGTTTGTACGTGGGTGTGTGTGCCGACGACTGCAGAAACTCGTCCGTCTAGATACCAGCCCATGGCTTGTTTCTCACTCGTTGTCTCACCATGAAAATCAACAAAGATAAATGGTGTACGCTTGCGGGCGATAGTCACCAACTCATCCATTTTACGAAAAGGGTCATCAATGTCGACCATGAAAGAGCGTGCTTGCATATTGATGACTGCTAATTCGATCGCATTGACTTTCACAAAGACCATTCCTGTACCAGGAGTCCCTTCTGGAAAATTTGCCGGACGAATCATTTTTTTTGCATCACCAATAAATTCAAAAATATCTCGATTATCCCATGTATGATTTCCTAGTGTGATCACATCGACGCCATCTTGAAGAAATTTCTTATAAATTTTCCCCGTGATCCCCCGACCCGCAGCTGCATTCTCGCCATTTGCGATCGTCACTTGCGGCCGATAGGCTTTCTTCAATTTTGGTAAATACTCTGTCAAGGTATTTCTCCCTAACGATCCAACCACATCTCCAATAAATAATACCCGCACACTTTTTCCTCTTCTCTTTTAACATCTTTCTTTATTATAAGTGTTTTCCTTGAGAAAAAAAAGAGCTATTCCATAACAGCAAACAACCTTAAACTACAGGAATTCCTTCCTACCGACTGCTCTTGTTGCTCTTCTAGGACCCTTTAGAAAATAAAACACTCTCCAAACAACGTTGGTCGTTTGGAGAGTCATCATTATTCAGCAACACGTTTCACGATCGCAACGATTAAGTCCCGCGCCTTTGCCATCGCTTCAACAGTGATAAATTCATATTGACCGTGGAAATTCTCGCCGCCGGTAAATAGATTAGGGGTTGGGATCCCTTTGTAAGTGATTTTGGACCCATCTGTGCCGCCGCGAAAAGGGGCTTCGATCGGTGTGATCCCTAAGTCTTTCATTGCTTGACGAGCAATGATAACACTTTGAGGATTTTCTTTGATTCGGTCGCCCATATTGTAGTATTGATCATACAGCTGATAGGTGATCCGCTCACCATAGTACTCATTCAACTTTTCAATGATCTGCACCATCTTCTCCTTGCGCTTTTGGAAAAGCGTTTGATCGTGATCACGAATGATGTAGGAGAGTTCTGCTTGCCCGATATGTCCAGCAAGATTGTGAAGCAAGTAAAAGCCTTGATAGTCTTTTGTTTTTTCCGGGACTTCTGCTTGCGGCAGTGCCGCATCGATCTGGTTGGCGATCTTTAATGCATTGACGAGACGACCATAAGCCGTCCCAGGATGGACGCTTGTTCCGTTGATTTGGATATCGATCCGCGCAGCATTAAAGGTTTCATACTCCATATGTCCCACACGACCACTGTCCATTGTATAAGCAAAAGCCACTGGGAAATCGGCTGGGTCAAATAGATCCGCCCCTTTCCCAATTTCTTCATCCGGACCAAAAGCGATCCAGACATCTCCCCGTTCTTGTGGATCAATCGTTTGTAAAATCCGCAATGCATCGATGATCTCAGCAATCCCGGCTTTATCGTCTGCACCTAGGAGCGTCGTTCCATCTGTAGTGATCAACGTCTCACCTATGTAGTCTTTGAGGTTAGGAAACTCAGCGACTGTCATCATGATCCCCAACGGCTCATTGAGGCAAACGTCTTTGCCATCATAATTTTCATGGATCTGGGGTTGGATGTTTTCGGCTGCAAAATCAGCGGTGTCTACATGTGCGATAAATCCGACAGCCGTTTTGTCCGGATTTCCTGCAAGACGTCCGATCACAAAGCTATTCTTTTCATGGTACAACACATCGTTAAGCCCCATAGACTGCAATTGATCCCGTAGTAAAAGTGCCAGCTCAACTTGTCCAGGGGTAGTAGGAATTGTTTGGCTGCTTGCATCGGAACGGGTATTGATTTTGGCATAACGCAAAAAATCGGCGATCATTGGTTTGTCCTTCACTTTCGTCACTTCCTTCAAAAAGATAATGGTCGATGGTCCGTTTCATGGATGATCTGTCGGAAATCTGCAAATCCTGCATCTAATCCTCGGAGCAGCATTTCTGCTGTACCGATATTCGTAGCCAACGGGATTTCATAAACATCTGACAGACGGATCAATGCGGTCACATCCGGCTCATGTGGTTGCGCTGCCAAAGGATCGCGCAAAAAAATCACCATATCCAACGCATCCTCCGAAATCATCGCCCCAATTTGTTGATCGCCTCCTAAAGGACCAGACTTATAGCGATGAACGGATAGTCCCGTAGCTTCTTGGATTCGTTTCCCTGTTGTTCCTGTGGCATATAATTGATGCTGTGCCAAGATTTCGCGATAAGCGATGACCATCTTCACCATCAATTCTTTTTTGCGGTCATGGGCTATCAATGCTATTTTCATCTTCACTCCTCCTCTTTTTTTCCATTGTACCAATACTTACTGAAAAAAAGAAACTGTGCTCCCAAGAATCAGACATTGCCTAATCTTTCACAGAGCTTCCATCATAGAATCAACCGGATCCCTTAGTAAAATAGGTAGGCTGCCACCTTAAGAAGGGGCACCGAAGGAAATCCTTCTGGCAATTTGCGGGGCTGATTTCTCTGATTTGGCTGTTGCAAAAAATTTCAGGTTTGTCTGTTTCTTAGGACACAGTTTGTTTAAATCAAGTCTAGTTCTTTCAATGCTTGCCAGATGCCATCCTCATCATTGCTGGCGGTGACTTTATCAGCGATCGCTTGAATCTCGGGAGCCGCGTTACCCATGGCCACGCCGACGCCGGCAGCTTGCAGCATTTCGCGATCATTTTGGCCATCGCCAAAACAAATCACATCTTTTTGTGAGATTCCTAGTTGGTGTGCCACCGAAAGAATCGTGGCTGCTTTTGAACCATCTTTTGGCACGACATCGACACTGTTTTCATGCCAGCGAACAAAACGTAATTTACTGTAGCGATCGTCAAAATAGTCTTCATACTCTTTCCCATAAAAAGCCAACGCTTGATAGACTTCTTTTTCTTCCGGAAAGTGCATGTCTAATTCAGGCAATTGTGCGCCAAAAGAGCGCATTGCTTCATCCATGATGCCAATATTTAAAGAAGAAGCTCGTTTAGCCGTATCCATTCCCACAAATGCGGTATCGATCCCTAACTCGTTTGCTTCAGCAACAAATGCTTTTAGCTGTTCTTCATCTAATAAATTTTTGTACACTTGTTGGTGTGCCAAAAATGCAGCAGCGCCATTGCATAAAATATAATTATCAAAAGCAAGGGAGCGGATGATGTCTTTCGCATGGAAACGACTGCGGCCTGTAGCAACTGTCACGAAATGCCCTGCATTTCGCAGCAACTCCAATGCTTCAATCGTACTTTCCAACGGTTGCTTGTTCGAATCCAGTAACGTGCCATCAATATCAAAAGCAAAGAATTTCCGATTCATATCCATAAAAAACTAAGACTCTCTTTCTGTAAGAAATAACAAGAATTTTTACTTTTGGATCATGTTCTCTCCAAAAAGCATACCCTATTCTTAACATAAAAAGCTGTCTATTTCAATAAGTGGCGGATCTTGGTGAATGACTCTTGCTCACCAATGAAGGTGGGCTCATTTTTTTGGGAAACTGAAATATTTTCAACCACATGAAGTGTTTGCCTCAATCGTCTTTGTCTATTTGGCAGTGACTGGTTGAGTGCCCCAGACTTCATCTGCCACTTCAATGATCAGCTGCAATTTCTTCCATTGATCTTCTTCTGACAGAATGTTGCCCTCCTCTGTTGAAGCAAAGCCACACTGCGGACTCAAGCTCAAACGCTCTAAGGGCACGTATTGGCTGGCTTCTTTGATCCGGGCAATCAAGCTTTCTTTCTCTTCCAGAGCCCCATTTTTACTTGTGACTAGACCGAGAACGACTTTCTTTGTTTCCGGGACAAACCGCAATGGCTGGAAGTCCCCAGAGCGATCATCATCAAACTCCAAGAAAAAGGCTTCGACCGCTTCATGTCCCAACAGCGAATCCGCAACTGGCTCATAGCCTCCCGATGCCGCCCATGTCGAATGGTAATTGCCACGGCAAACATGGGTAGTCACGTGCAGGTCGTTAGGCAGATCCACCAATGCACTGTTATTCAACCGCAGATACAATTCTTGTAATTTTTGTGTATCATACTCATCGTTGGTCCTTGACTGCCAGTAATTTTTGTCCACCAGCATCCCCCACGTACAGTCATCCAATTTTAGATGACGACAGCCAAGATCATACAAGGCTAAAATGGTTTCACGATAGGCTTGCGCAATATCAGCAAGCAATACTTCCCGATCCGGATAGATAGCGTTCACTTTTTCTTCGTTGCTGCCTCGAACAAGTTCGACAAACAATTGAGCAGGCGCTGGGATACTCTGGCGAACAGGCACCCCATCTGCCTGAGCCGCGACAAAGCGATATTCCTCAAACACGGGATGTTCTGGATTGAATGCGACTTTCCCAGCTAATCGTGCAGAATCAGCACGGGTTTCTTCCCCATGGAACAAGTAGCCTTGATCCATTAAAATATGCTCTATTCCTTGAAATCCCCAGAAAAAATCCAAGTGCCAATAACTACGGCGAAATTCGCCATCGCTGACATATTTCAAGCCAACTTCTTTTTGTTTTGCGACTAACTCACTGATCGCCTGATCCTCAACTTCTTTTAACTCGGATCGAGTGATTTTTCCTTCAGCGAACGCTTCCCTTGCTTGCTTCAACTTCTCCGGACGCAAAAAACTTCCTACAATTTCATAATGATTGATCACTTGGCACATAGTTTCTCCTCCTTTTTTGGGTAAAAAAAAATCCTTAAGAGTTATCTCTTAAGGATGTAATAAATTTACATGGTACCACCTTAGTTTGCATCCGACTTACGAAGAATGCCTCTACTCCAATGCGACGCTGTTGCGTGATATTGGGGTCTCAGTAACGGGGACATCCGTGCGCTTCTAAAACTTGCGTTCTCGAAACACCCACTCAAAAGCCATTTTCAGATTCGTTTTCTTTCACCCTTTTTCAGCTGTCGGGGCTCTCTGTTAGAAATTCCACAGAATCTTACTTTCTTTTTCTACGTGTTTACTTATTGATTTTTAACAAGGATAGCAGAATGATTTTAGTGTGTCAATATTGATTTTAAAAAAAAGAAGCATTGCTGCTTCTTTCTTCGTTTAATCCACATAAGTTGATTTTGATTGATTGAGCCATGCATAGCCCAGACCCATGATCAAGCCGCCACCGATATAGTTCCCGATAAAGGCAAAGACAAGATTGTGAATCACGCTGCCGACAGTCATACCAGCTAAGTGGCCGCCAGATGCCCAGAAAGCTAACGTAAACGCTGGGAAGTTAGCGATGACGTGTTCATAGCCTAAGAAGGCAAAGATAAAGATAATGAAAATAATCGCAGCTACTTTCCCTGCATCATCTTTCATCCGCATACTTACTAAAACAGCTGTATTAACGACAATGTTTGCGAACATTGCTTCGACGACGATTTGGAGTGTCGGCTTATCAAGTTTTGCGGTAATGGAAGTCAATAAGAAATTATCCGCAGGCAACCCTTGAAAAGGTCCAGTCAAAGAAATAATTGATCCAAAAATCAAACCACCGACTAAATTGAAGAACACACAAGTGAACAAAATCTTCAATGCCAAAGGAACACTCAATCGTTTGCGATAAACACCGACGGTCATATACAACATATTTGATGTGCCTAATTCTGCGTTCATATATAAGATCATGACAAGGGACCAACTAAACATAAATGCATACAACATTTTTCCTAGTCCATGTGCAATGTCCTCACCTTTCATAGCAATCGCAAAGGCAATCGCTGTTCCTAGCGTCAAGAAAAGACATGCCATCATGGCCCGTACAGCATAGCGTAAATAACTGCTTTTGATCAAATCGACCTTCTTTTCAATGGAAGAATCAATTTTTTCAAATAATGGGGATACTGGATTCATTTTTCTGCTCCTTTTTTTGGGTATGATAATTGAGTTCGTTATAAAGTACACAATACCTTCACATTTTAATAACCAAACGCCTATTTGTAAAGTGTTTTCTGAAAAACGTTACTTTTTATATGAAATTTTCATCAAATTTTCATTGCAATTGAATTCAATCATACCTTGACTTTTCCTCTTATTTTATCGTATACTGTTCCTTGTGTAAAATAATGCAGCAGGGAAATAACAGCTCGTCACCAGTTCGTTGCCTAAAAGGTTCAATTGCGTAACCGCGGCTGCAAAGGTGAAGATTGAAGAACGAACTGCACGGATGTGAATTTTTCAACGGATTATTTTACTCCAAACTATATTTATTGGAGGAACTAAATTATGTCTCGTTATACAGGACCATCATGGAAAATTTCTCGTCGTTTAGGAATTTCTCTTTCAGAAACTGGTAAAGAATTGGCACGTCGCCCTTACGCTCCAGGACAACACGGACCAAACAGCCGTGGCAAAAAATCAGAATACGGTATGCAATTGACTGAAAAACAAAAACTTCGTCATATGTATGGCATGAACGAACGTCAATTCCGTACATTGTTTATCAAAGCAAGCAAAATCAAAGAAGGTAAACACGGTGTTAACTTCATGATCTTGTTAGAACAACGTTTGGATAACGTCGTTTACCGTTTAGGTCTTGCAACTACTCGTCGTCAAGCACGTCAATTAGTAAACCATGGCCACATTTTAGTAGATGGCAAACGTGTAGATATCCCTTCTTACCATGTTGAAGTTGGTCAAGTGATCAGCGTTCGTGAAAAATCACAAAACATCTCAACAATCAAAGAAGCAATCGAAGCAACTACTGGTCGTACAGCATTTGTAAGCTTTGATGATGAAAAATTAGAAGGTTCATTGACTCGTTTACCAGAACGCGATGAATTGACTGCAGAAGTTGACGAAGCACTAGTCGTTGAATTCTACAACCAAAAACTATAAGAATTTTCACCAGAAGCTGCGACAGAAATCTTGTCACAGCTTCTTTTTTTATAAATTGTTAGAAATAACTTCTTCGGAAAGAAGTCAAAATTTCACAGAAATCCGACAAGCAATTTTCGAACTCTCCTTTTCATCTCTCTTGAAGCAGACTACTTCTGACATGACCTCTTTTTTGAGAAATCAAAAAAACTGTGCTGGTTTCCCGAAGGAAATACCACACAGTTCGCGATTAATCGGCAGGTCGACTTCAAATAATATTGACGACGGACTCTCCGGATGATTTTTTTTGATGATAGTTGAACAACAGCAAATCTTTCTGACGCTTTTTAAAGATTACTTTCCGAATATTGCGTGGCACAAATTTGCGGATATCATCTTCATTATATCCTACTTGCAGTTTGTCGCCATCAACAATGATGGGACGTTTCAATAAATTCGGGTATTGCTCAATCAACGCTAATAATTCTTCTAATTTCAAGTCATCCAAATCAATGGCTAATTTTTGATACACTTTTGAACGTGTTGAGATAATATCTTCTGTCCCGTTTTTTGTCAAAGAAAGAATTTCCAGTAGTTCATCACTATTTAATGGATCGCTAAAAATGTTTCTTTCTTTGAAGGGTAGTTCATTTTCGGTCAACCAAGCCCGCGCTTTGCGACATGATGTACAGCTAGGCGTTGTGTATAGTGAAATCATTGATCATTCTTCCTTTCTGATTTTTCTGCGGATTCTTATTGATTATCTGTGATTTTTTCGATCGTTTCTTGTTTGACGACATCCACGATGCGAATGTTGATTTCTTTGACTTCTAAAGCAGTCAACCGACTAACTTCTTGCAAAACAATTTCTTGGATCTGAGCAAACAACCGGGGAATATCCTTCCCGTAGGCAACAATAACTTCCAAATCAATTGCTACTTGTTCTTTGCCAACTTCCACTTCGATCCCCGATGTCACATTGCTCTGGTCGGCCAAATCTTCCGTCATACTTGAAAAAAATTTTCCATCTGCACTGATTAAGCCATCAATTGACGCCAAGGCTACACCTACGATCGTCTGCAAGACTTTCTCCTCAAAGGTAAGCGAAGCAGTCTCTACACTTGCCGCTTGTTCATTTTCCATTTTTCACACTCCTTGTTTGCATTTCTGAAAAAAGAACGTTTTTTTTAGTAACAGATCCACCAAAACCAACAACCTTTTGCGGTTATCTGCCACCATGGGTAAAAATACCCTCCTCTATTAGCATAGAAGTTTTTTGTTTTTTTTACAAAGAAAAACACTTGTTACCGGATACTTTTTTTGCAAATTACCGAAATAAGGTACGTTTTTTTAATATAAAAAAGCGATTCCAGAAAATATTTTCCTCGATCGCTTCTTATATTTTATCTGATTTATCTAAAAAGATTCTTCCTCAATCCTACCGCTCATTCAACCTTGTATAGCTCCGGTCAGAAGACACTTCCTTATAAGCTGGTCGCATGATTTTTTGGGCATTGACTAATTCTTCGATTCGATGAGCAGACCAGCCGACGATTCGCGCAATCGCAAACATCGGTGTGTAAAGTTCTTCTGGCAAGTCTAACATTTTATAAACAAAGCCGCTGAAAAAATCAATGTTCGCACTGACGCCTTTATACATTTTTCGTTTTTGAGCAATCACTTCTGGAGCGATTCGTTCAACAGTTGTGTAAAGTTGATATTCTTGCCAAGCGCCGATGCCTTTCTCTTGTGCGAGTTTGGCTACATAATTTTTAAAAATTGCCGCTCGAGGATCATTGTCACTGTAGACAGCATGTCCCATACCATAGATCAAGCCCTTGCGATCAAAAGCTTCTTTATCCAAAACTGCTTCTAAATAACGACGAACTGCAGCTTCATCTGTTGTATCAGCAATCTGGCGTTTCAGATCACTCATCATCTCCGTCACTTTGATATTGGCTCCACCGTGTTTAGGCCCTTTTAGCGACCCTAATGCGGCTGCGATCGTCGAATAAGTATCGGTACCGCTAGAAGTAACTACCCGAGTAGTAAAGGTCGAGTTGTTTCCGCCCCCATGTTCCATATGAAGCACCAGCGCCATATCCAAGGTTTGAGCTTCTTGAAAACTATAGGCTTTATTAGGACGCAGCATGGTCAAAATCGTTTCTGCCGTGCTTAATTCCTCCGAAGGGCGATGAATATACATACTTCCCTCTTGATTGTAGTGATTATAGGCGTGGTAAGCGTAGATCGCCAGCAGTGGAAAGACACTGATCAGCATCAAACTTTGCTCTAATACATTCTCAATACTGACATCATCGGCTTGCGGATCATAACTGGCTAATGTCAAAATACTGCGAGATAAACTATTCATGATATCCGCAGAAGGTGCTTTCATGATCACGTCACGAACAAAATTGGTTGGAAGCGTACGTTTATCCGCCAATAACTGACGAAATCCCTGCAATTCAGATAACTTTGGCAGCTCGCCAAAAAGTAATAAATATGCAATCTCTTCAAAACCAAACCGATTTTCTTCAACGAATCCTGCAACCAGTTCATTGATATCGATTCCGCGATAACGTAATTCCCCACAAGCCTCGAGGGGCTTCCCCGCCACGATTTTTTCTGGATAAATGGTAGAAATGGTTGTTAAGCCGGCTAAGACGCCTTTTCCATCTAAATCTCTCAGTCCACGTTTTACGTCATACTCTGAATAAAGATTCATATCGATTTGATTGTGTTTCTGACACAATGATGAAAGATATGCGATATTCTTTTCTTTTTCTAATTTTTCCACAGCCATGTTACCTCCTAACATCCTTACGTAACCATGCTACTAACTTCATTTGATTCAAAAAATAAAAACTTTTAAACATTATAGCACGATGTTTATAAAATGAAATATTTTTCATAATTTTAATTGATTTTTCTTTTTATAAACGTATAATTATTCCTAATAGATTGATATTTAAGGAGGATGCTTATGAATTGGCACACAAACCTGATCGTGAATGATCAGCGCTATACGTTTATTGATTTAGCAAAGGTCGCGGCTGACTTTAACGCTGAATTAAAAAGATTGCCTTACTCGATTCGCGTGTTACTAGAAAGTGTCGCCCGTCACCAAGATGAAGAGATTACTGCTGTTTACTTGGATTATTTGGTCAATTGGAACGCTGAACAGCCCACAGGCGTCGTACCTTTCAAACCCGAACGTGTCGTTTTGCAAGACTTCACTGGTGTTCCAGCGGTCGTAGACCTTGCTGCGATGCGAGACGCCATCGTTGCCTTAGGTGGGAATGCAGATACGATCAATCCTGAGATTCCCGTGACTTTGGTTGTCGATCATTCCGTCCAAGTCGATTGTGCAGGGACTCCGGAAGCAGTGGCTTTCAATACGGCGCGTGAATTTGAACGAAACCAAGAGCGCTACCAATTCTTGAAGTGGGCTCAGGGTTCATTTGACAATTTTGAAGTCGTCCCTCCAGAGACCGGTATCATCCATCAAGTAAATATTGAATCACTTTCTGATGTGATTTTGGGAAAAAAAATCGCTGGCGAGTCGTTTCTTTTTCCGGATACATTGCAAGGAACAGATTCCCATACAACGATGATCAATGGTCTCGGTGTATTGGGCTGGGGCGTTGGCGGTATCGAGGCAGAAGCAGCGATTTTGGGCGAGCCGTCATTTTTCCCGACTCCAGAAGTTATCGGTGTCTGTTTTGTGAACGAAATGCCTGCCGGTACGACCGCAACTGATTTGGCGTTGACTGTTACTGAAGTCTTGCGAAAGGAGCAAGTGGTAGGAAAATTTGTTGAATATTTCGGAACCGGTTACCAACGGTTAAGTTTAGCTGACCGTGCGACCCTTGCCAATATGGCACCAGAATATGGCGCCACTTGCGGTTTTTGTCCAATTGATGAAGAGACCCTCAACTATTTAGCTACTACGGGACGAACACCCGAATTGATCCATAAGGTTGCTGCCTACACAAAAGCCAATCATCTCTTTTATGATGCGACGGAGATACCAGACTACACCAAAACGGTCACCATCGATCTAGCCAAGATCCAGCCCGCATTGGCAGGACCAAAACGACCACAGGACCGTATCTTATTACCGGAAGTTGGCACTGATTTCGATCGTTCCCTCACGGCTGACATCGGACCAAAAGGCTTCGGTCTTTCGGAGAAGGAATGGCAA
Organism: Enterococcus sp. M190262; assembly: GCF_005843965.1. NCBI lineage: Bacteria > Bacillati > Bacillota > Bacilli > Lactobacillales > Enterococcaceae > Enterococcus > Enterococcus sp. M190262. The sequence continues at coordinate 655,251 of NZ_CP040461.1, forward strand.
AAAAGCAGCCAAGTTAACTGGCCAAACGAGCCTTCCGAAACATTGCAGACAGGAGATATCGTACTTGCAGCTATCACCAGCTGTACGAATACGAGCAATCCCTTCGTCATGCTCTCTGCGGGATTGTTAGCAAAAAAGGCGGTAGAAAAAGGATTGACCGTGCCAAAATCGGTCAAGACTTCCTTGACCCCTGGTTCCCAGATCGTAACCACCTATTTGACTGCCAGTGGATTATTGCCTTATCTTGAACAATTAGGCTTTTATTTAGTTGGATACGGCTGTACGACTTGTATCGGCAACTCCGGCCCATTAGAAGCACCCGTAGCAGAAGCAATCGAAAACGAAAATTTACTGGTCGCTTCTGTTTTATCTGGAAACCGCAACTTTGAAGGTCGGATCCATCCACAGATCAAAGCCAATTATTTAGCTTCTCCTCCGTTAGTCGTCGCCTATGCCATTGCTGGAACCATCCGGAAAGATTTGACGAAGGAGCCTCTAGGCGTCGTAGCAGGACAAGAAATTTATCTGGCGGATATCTGGCCAAGTAACGAAGAAGTCAATGAATATATTCAAGCTTTTGTTGGACCAGAAGCGTTTCGTGCAGCTTATACGCATCTATTCGACGCCAATGAGCGTTGGAACCGCATCGATACAACTGCCAGTGATTGTTATGCTTGGGAGGACACATCAACATATATTGCCCACCCACCCTATTTTGATTCCTTGACCAAAGAATTCCCTATCCAAACGAGTTTGTCTGATTTGAAAGTGTTAGCCAAATTGGGGGATTCTGTTACGACAGACCATATTTCTCCCGCTGGTAGCATTGGATTAGATTCTCCCGCCGGCAGGTTTTTGCAAACCAAAGCTGTTCCTTACCGTGAGTTCAACTCTTTTGGTTCACGGCGAGGCAATCATCACATCATGATGCGGGGAACTTTCGGCAACATTCGTTTACAGAATCAGCTGGTTCCTGGAAGTACTGGCGGGATCACCCATTATTTTCCTACAGGGGAAACGATGTCAATCTATGACGCTGCCATGAATTATCAGAAAAACGAACAGTCTTGCATTATTTTAGCTGGTAAAGATTATGGGATGGGTTCTTCCCGAGATTGGGCAGCTAAAGGGACCCAACTTTTAGGCGTCAAAGTAGTCTTGGCAGAAAGTTTCGAACGGATTCATCGCAGCAATTTGGTCATGATGGGTGTGATTCCTCTAGAATATCTTGCTGGGCAAACTGCCGCTTCCTTGGGATTGGATGGCTCTGAATCCTTCTTTATCCAACTGCCCGAAGAACCGCAGGTCAATCAGCAGATTGATGTGACAGCCAAACGTACAGATGAAACAATGATCACCTTTCCGACTCGGCTGCGTTTCGATGCACCAGCAGATATCCGTTACTGGAAACATCAAGGAATCTTACCAATGGTCATTCGCAAAAAAATAGAAGCAGGAGGAACTAGCAATGCATTCTGAAGCGTCCTTATCTAACACTGTTCTCACAATTCCTTATATCAGTGGTGACGGCATTGGTCCAGAAATTTGGCAAGCAGCGCAACCTGTGATTGATGCGGCCGTAAAACAAGCGTATGGTCCCAAAAGAAGGATCCACTGGCAAGAAGTTTTAGCTGGTGAAAAAGCATTTAGACAAACCGGCGAATGGTTGCCGCAGTCGACTCTTACCACTATCCAAGAGGCTAAAATCGCATTGAAGGGACCATTGACCACACCAGTTGGCAAAGGATTCCGATCCCTCAATGTCACATTGCGCCAAACATTAGACCTCTATGCTTGTGTTCGGCCCGTTCGATACTTTGCCGGGGTACCTTCTCCTTTGAAGCATCCGGAAAAGACGAATATGGTGATTTTCCGTGAAAATACAGAAGATGTTTACGCAGGAATCGAATTTGCAAAAAATGATCCCCTCACGAAACAATTAATTGAGGTGCTGCAAACACAGTTCAGTGTCAAAAACATTCGCTTTCCAGAAAGCAGCGCCATCGGGATCAAACCGATCTCAAAAGAGGGCAGTCAGCGGTTGATCAGCGGAGCGATCGAGTATGCTATCGCACACCACTTGCCGTCTGTCACCCTTGTTCATAAAGGGAACATCATGAAATTCACCGAAGGCGGCTTCAAAAATTGGGGCTATCAATTAGCGGAAACGAATTATGCCGATCAGTGCTTCACGATGAACCAATGGGCAACAATTAAATCTGAGCAGAATATTGAAGCGGCTCAAGCAGCACTTGCTGCTGCACAACAAGCCGGAAAAGTCATTATCAATGATGTGATCGCAGATAATTTCCTGCAACAGATTCTTTTGTACCCAGAAAAATTTTCAGTGATCGCAACTTGCAACCTCAATGGCGACTATCTTTCCGACGCATTAGCCGCTCAAGTCGGCGGAATTGGGATCGCTCCAGGTGCAAATATCAATTATGTAAGTGGTGCCGCAATCTTTGAAGCAACCCACGGTACTGCCCCCGATATCGTTGACACAGGAAAAGCCAATCCCTGCTCGTTGTTGCTCTCTGCTTGTATGCTCTTGGAATATATCCAGTGGGATGAAGCAGCAGTTCTTATTACCACAGCCATCGAGACAGCAATCAAGGAAAAGAAAGTCACAGCTGACTTTGCGGCAGCTATGACTGACGCGCATTGTTTGTCTACCAAAGCGTTCGGTGACTATCTGGTCACATTGATCACTCCATAATCATTCACCGCCCTCGTTGACTTGCCATTTTAAACAACTCAACGAGGGCTTGAATTTTTTTGAGACAACTCAACGAAGGCTTGATTGTATTTCAGTTGCTAGTTCCCCTATACTGGAGACACGAAAGGAGGAATTCACATGAATGAATTCAACATACGGCAAATCGGCCAACGGATTGCCAGCAAACGTCGAGAACTAAATATGACTCAAAGCAACTTAGCAGATCAATTATTGGTCAGTTATCAAGCTATCAGCAATTGGGAGCGAGGCAATACATTGCCTGACATTGAAAAATTGCCCCAGCTAGCAACAATTTTGCAGTTATCCATTGACGAACTATTAGGAAATAGCGGAGTTGCAGTAATGCATTACCACGAGGGAGTGGCCGATTCTCAGGAAATCACCACGTTGGCGCCGATCATTAAACCTAAAGAATTGGCAGCTGCGACTCAAGCCCAGCCTTTTGAAATTGAGTTAGTGGAGCAATTGGCACCTTTTTTGAGCAGTGAAGAATTATTTGCTTTATTGAAACCTATAACAGAACCGCTGACCGAAGAAGCACTAGAAGAATTTTTACCTTTTTTAGAGACAGATCATTTGGAACAATTGATGAAAGAGGACTATACTTTCGCTTTTCTGGAAGAAGCAGCGCCCTACTTATCTGCCACTTTCTTAGCCCAAAAAGTTGAGCAGGCTGTCTCAAACTCGCTGTCTTTATACGAGTTGGAAGATATTGCCCCTTTTCTCGAAAAGCAAGATCTAGGACGCATTCTTCAAAAGATCCTGGCAGCGTCAGAGAATCCGGAGCAACGGTTGTCAGAGCTTGAAGACCTGCTACCTTTTCTCGATGAATCTACGTTAGTAACGCTTGTCGGATACTTTCCTGTATCCTCTGAGGTTTTTGAACTGTTTACCCCTTTTTTGACTACAGAAACTTTGTTGCAAGCGTTGCGAAAAAAACGTTGATTTACTCTTTACTTTTCGTTAACCAAGATTTATAATTTCGTTAACCAACTATTGGATTATGTGTTAACGAAAGAAGGATACTATGAAACTACCATTGCGAGAACAAATCTATGCTGCTTTTTTTGCCATCATTATTGCTGGGATGTCTCAACTAACCATCCCATTAGGATTGATTCCTCTGACAGGCCAAACCTTTGCTGTCGGCTTGGCGGTAACCTTTCTAGGAATGCGCACAGGAACCATGTCGATCCTTATTTACTTATTGCTGGGGTTGATCGGATTACCGGTTTTTGCCGGCGGAGCAAGTGGCATCGGCGTCTTATTCGGACCTACAGGCGGCTATCTGATTGGTTTTATCTTTAATGGACTCTTGACGGGGAAACTTTTGGAAACAGGCCGCGCCGGATATGTGAGAGGGATGTTAGCGAATATCGCTGGTGCATTAGCAACATTGTTTTTTGGTACCTTATGGTTAAAATGGAGCACCGCTATGTCTTGGACTGCTGCCATCAATGGCGGTTTTGTTCTCTTCCTTCTGCCCGGTGTGATCAAAGCCATTGCTGCGGCTTATTTAGGGATTTTCTTGCGGAAAAGATTGCAGCGGTAAAAAAAGAGAAAGTAGCAAACATGGGCTGCTTCAAGCAATAAAAAGGAATTTCCGAAAATCGCTGCTTTATTTTTTTGAAATTTCTGCTTATTTCCGAAGAAGCTACTGTTAGCCGTTTATTTGAAAAAAAGAGGGACTGTGCCATAAGTCATCATCCAACAAGTTAAACCGAATAATAGTCTGTTGCTAGGATAGATTCCTCTGACTTTTGCGACGAGGAGTCCCTGCACCGCAGGAGCAATAATCATTAATGTTCGGATAGTGTTACTTGTAGGAGACTTATGACACAGTCCCTCACGCTTTTATCTCGTAGCGAATCAATAGTTGATCCATGTGATTGCTTGCTGGAGCTCTGCTCTTAAATGGGCTGCTTTGTATTGATTGAACGCTGCTTGATTAGTTCGCAAAAGTCCCCGTAGCTTTGTTGGCTGAAAATTTTCTGTCAACTGATTTTCCAGAACAAATCGTCGGGTCAATTGCCATTCATAGTAATAGCCCAAAGGACGACAGCTATAAATCGTCTGTCCAATCACTTGATCTTCAAACCGACGATGGGTATGGCCAAAAACTACTTGACGCACATTGTCCGCCTCATCAATAACTGCCCCAAATTCTGGTGAACCTAGAAACGCGTTCAAATGATTCCAACGAACATACTTCCCCGTTTGTTTGACGATAAAGGTTGCTTTCGGAACAAAATGAGTCGTTACGATAACTTCTTTATCTTGAGGGAGCCCTCGCAATGTTTGACGCAGTCTTTCATTGATCTGATGACTGATTTCCGGATCGGTTCCTGTCCGCTGAATCATACGATCATACCAAAAGAGGTGCTTGAGACGAAGGATCTCTTCTGTGCTTTGCAAGTCAGAATAGCCGTAGTCATACCAGCCATTGACACCTAACAAGAGTGTTTTTTCCGATAAAGCGACTGTTTGAAAGTTCAAGAAAGCTGGATCAGGATAGGTTTCGATCAATGATTCTGATAAATCAGCCATTTCATGATTGCCCCAATGAAAGGTAGTAGGCAGCTGTCTTTGAAAGAAATCAATGACGGTCATCGCTGCTGTCTCTTTGTTTGCAATATCTCCAGCTAGATGCAAGTGCGTCGCTTGATTGGCGTCTAGCAATTCGGCTATCAGCTGCAAGTCTGTTGCACTGAAATGATTGATATCGACATGCAAATCGCTGATAACGGCTAATTTCCCCATATCAGTTTCCTGCCACCTTTTTGTCCATGCGCAACAGTTGAACGTTAGATGCCAGCAGACCGCTGTCACTAGTCAACTGCAAGCGCTGATAGTCAGGATCGACCACCAAGCGTGTCCGCTCTTCTAAATACATTGCTGCGCCTTGTTTTAACCAAACTGTTCCAATTGCTGTATCCAGCTTCGTATCATAGATAGACAATCCGTCTTCTGGATAATCTGCTGGTACGAGGATCAAGCGAAAACTAATATCTAACCGGCAAGAGATCGCCGTAGCCGGAAAAGGTCCCACACCATCTTCAAAATCTAGATAAATTCGATCTCCCTCCTGTTTGACTTCTGAGATTTTTGCTACTGCTGCTGCATCCATATCAATCGTTATTTCCATATCGATTCTCCTTTACATGATTCGTTTTTGCCACTCGTCTCGGGTAATTCCCCGCATCACTTCGTCCACTACTTGCCCACGAAATCTTCGCGCAGCCGGAATCTGTGCTTCCACTTTCATGCCAATTTTTTCCATCACGCGACCAGATCGATGATTTCGCTGATCGTGCAGTGCATAAATACGAACAAGCGCTAATTTTTCAAAACCCAAAGACAAAAGCATCCGAGCAGCTTCCGGTACGATCCCTTGCCCCCAGAAAGCTTTATTCAAGGTATAGCCTAGTTCTGCCACTTCCTTTAGCGGGTCCACCCGCAAGTCAATCGTTCCGATCATTTTGCCACTCATTTTCTCTTCAATAGCAAATTTACCTAATGGCGCCGCTAAAAAATACGTTGCAATGGCGATTTTTGTATCCACAAGTGATTGATGCCTCGGAAAAACAAACTCCGTCGTTTCTTCATCACTTGCGTATTCGAATAAATCATTGGCATCTGCCATCGTCACAGGACGCAACCATAATCGTGGTGTCTCGATTCGTTGATTTTCTGCTAAAATCAATAAGTGGTTCTTTTGGATTTCCATGTTTTCACCAGCTTTCTTTCTGATCTTTTTTAGTCTTTCTTATGGCCTCACCGAAATAGCTAAATGTTTCTAATAATCGACGCTCCCTTTTTTGTGCTATAATATAAAGCAAGAAAACGCTTAGGAGGATTTTCAATGTCCGATGAATTGGAGAAACGCCTAGATACAGGAATGTACGGGACACCTCGTGTTAATCCAGATGAACAAAGAAAATACTTGGGAACGTTTCGTGAACGTTGTTATCTAAGTATGACGGTAGCAGAAATGAAGAAAAAGGACAACCAAGAAACGTTACAGTCGGTTCTCCCTAACTATCAAGGGGCACTGATCTTGATCAACGGAAAATTGCCCGAAACGCTTCAGACGACCTTTATTTCATTGATTACGAAACAACAGCTCGATTTTCGAGTGGTGACTGACGCCCAGACTGCTGATCCTGACAGTATCGGTTTACTGATCGTTGCCAATGAGGCAGTGAATGAAGAGGTAATCGATATCGAAGAAAAGTATCCTCAAAAGACAAAATCATCTTCCGAAGAAGATCCCATCAAAGAAAAAAAACCATTCTGGGAACGATTCTTCCGCTAAACAAACCAACGGATCAATTACTAGTGATCCTTCACTAGTACGAACAGCAAAAGAAGTTGTATTAGAAATGGTCAGCTTTAAGATATTTCGGCTTATTTCCGAAGAAGCTACTTCTAACCATTTAATCTAAAAAAAGGAACAGTGACAAAAGCCTTGTCACTGTTCCTTTTTCAACTTCTGACTGTTAAGCGGCTGTTAAAATCGTTCCGGAAAAAGCAGCTTGAGGACAGACATGGTTAAGCGGCGGCTTTGTCCTTGGTACGGGTAAATATGCATATGCATAGCGGGATTGAAGTTCGCTTCAATAATGCCGTATGCTCCCGGATCCTCCGCGGGCTTTTCCTTGTCAGGAATAATCAAATCAATCCCACTGATTCGTGCCTGTAATGCGGTCACGGCATCTGCAGCGATTTTTTTGTAGTCATCATTAAATTGATCGGTGACATCGATCGAATCGCCGCCCGTGCTGATATTGGAATTTTCCCGCAAGTAAACGATTTGTCCTTTTTCTGGGACAGAATCTATGTGATAGCCTTGCTCTTTCAACATCAACTGTTCCAATTCACCTAATTGGATCTTCTCCAACGGTGTCCGATGGTGGGTCCCCCGTAATGGATTGGTATTTTTCTCTGCAACTAATTCCTTGATCGTGCGCCGACCATCTCCTATTACATTTGCCGGTATTCGTAGCAAAATTGCTTCAACTTGACCATCGATCACAAAGAAACGATACTCTGTTCCAGCAAGGAATGCTTCAACTAAAATCGACTGGTCTTCAGCAAAAGCTAAACGGACAGCAGCTTGATAGTCCTCCAACGAAGCGCCATCCTTAAAGATCGAGATTCCCACGCCATAGTTGGTTGTTTTGGGTTTGACGACAAAACCTCTGTCAGCAAATTGCGGGTAAGCAGCAAGCGCCTTTTCTACAGTGGCGAATTCTGCTCCTGCAGGAACCCGAAAACCATTCTCAGCTAAAATCTTTTTTGTGACCGTTTTATTGGCCATGATCAAAGGAACGATATAACGATCCTTACTTGTCATATTAGCGTTTTTGACATATTCAACATGTTCATCGATCGATAATTTCAAGAACTGATCAGATTCATCCAACACTTCCACCTTGATTCCCTTTTGAATCGCATCGAACATCAAAATTTGTGTTGACAGTTCCATGTTGGTAAAGCCTGCTAACTGATAAGGTTTTTCCCAGGCAACTTGATGATAGGATACTCCTAGTTCAGTTGCCACTTGAGCCTGACTTGACCTTTGGCTGGCTTGATATAAACGACCGGCAAAAGTTTTGCCGGGATCTTCCAACATTGGCAGCAGTTGATCCAGTAAAGGCATTGTCGGCAGACTGATTTCCTTTGCAAAAGCGATCAATTCTTCCGCAACTGCTTTAGCTTCTTCAAGATAGATCGTTTGATTCAATGGGTGTTCCAATGCCACTTGATTGTTTTTGCGATTTCCTTCTTCGACCCAAGCATCGGCAGCAGCGCCCTCCTCTTTCGTTGCTAAGTATAACAAGAAAAGGTGCAGAAATTTCACTTGATCTTGCGAAATACCGTACATTTCAAAGGGATTGATATCAATATTGCGTAATTCAATGTAACGAATTCCCGCTGTTGCTAAGTCGGCAACCTTTTGCCCCCCTCGCAGGCGAACTGGTGCATAAAACTCTTTTTCCTCAGATAGTTTGCCAGTTTCTACCAGCTCAGCGATATCCGCCAGATAGGTCTCAAGAGAGGCATAAGACACGTTGACATCGGTATGATTCGTGTAGCCATAGCGGCTGTTACGAATGCTGCGGACAGGTTCTTGCGGTCCAGAACCCGCCATAAAATAATTGGCTTCCGTTTGCGGTGTTGCTCCAAAGAAATAAGTCAAAAACCAGCGGTAATGCAAGTAATTTCGGGTAACTTTCAAGTAAAGTTCTGTTTTAAACCTACGATAATCTGTTTCTGACGACTTGGTAAATAACTTTCTTAAAAAATCATCCCCAAATTCAAAATTGAAGTGGATGCCGCTGACCATTTGCTTACGACGCCCATACGTCCTTGCCAAAAACCGACGATAAAGAACATCTTCAAAACGATCCAGCTTTGCGATCACGATATCCTCTTCTTTTTCCGGCAACGCAGGCGGCATACTTAATGGCCAAAGCATCTCCTCAGGTGCCATCGAACGATAAGCAACATCATGGATCGCAGCCAGATAACGAAACAGTTCCTCTGAGCTTTCCGCGACTGGCGTGATCAATTCCAACTGATTTTCAGCAAAATCGGTTTGTATGTACGGATGAAAACTACGATTGCCTAATGCTTCAGGATGATCTGTCCCAGCAAAACTTCCGTCTAAACGTGCACGCTGCGCCTCACGTTCGATCCCATAACGCCCATCAAATAAGTAGGGACGCAGTTCTTCTTGTATAAAAAGTGATTTTAGTGTCATATCATTGCCCTCTTTGTCTTAGATTCTTCCTTATTATAGTCAATAATCCAGCAGAAAAAAATGAAATTGTGCGATTCTCTTTGCTAGTTTTTTAAAAATTACCAAGTTTTTACAAATTACTTGAATAAATTTGATATTTGACCTCTAAATAAAGTATACTTACTATATAATAGTAAATTATTATGTCAATATTACAACTTTTTTGAAAGGAAGAATAGTGAATGAAACCACTCAATCTTACCAAACGCGAACGTCAGATCATGAATATCTTCTGGAATGCTGAAAAACCTTTGTCTGCAAATGACATTGCGGTTCAACAACAGGACTTAAGTAAAAACACGATCCAAGCCGTTGTCAGAAAATTAAAGAACCATGATTTATTGAAAGTAGCTGACATCGGCTACAGCGGTACTGTCTTGACCCGCTTGTATTCTCCAAATGTTTCTCAAGAAGATTTTCTAGCTGCCGAACTCTCTGAACAATCGTTACTGAATCTAGTCTCGAATTTCATTGAAAACAGTGAGGATGCCGAGACATTGAATGATTTGGAAAAAATCATCAAAGAGCGGCAAGCACAGCTAAAAAACTGATTTCTGAAACAAGTTGTTCTTGTTCACAGAGAAATGTCCACGCTGAACATTTCTGACACGACAAGGAATCTTTCTTGGAATGATTTCAATTTCAGGAACAGCAGCTACATCCTTTTAGCTGCTGATGGGGAGGTTTTGTGAACCAGAAGTCACACGTCATCTGTTACGTATTCTGCTGTGGTACTTCATGTACATCGCAGCTGTCAAACGTATGCCTATAAAGTTTATTTCCATAACCGAGGAGCTTTATGCAAGTTCCTTAACAAAAAATATCCGAACTACTACTGATTACTCCTACCGTTAACGCCATCGCGAGATGATGAAGAGGAATAATCAAACATAGTTCGGATATTTTTGTCTTATTTCAAGCGATGAACAGCATCAACCTTCGTTGATGAGACCTTTAAATAGCCCAACAACAAACTCATTTGGATCAAACGGCTCAAGGTCGTTGATTCCTTCCCCTAATCCGACCAATTTAACCGGTAAACGCAATTCATTGCGAATCGCTAAAACGATCCCACCTTTGGCAGTTCCATCTAATTTCGTTAAAACCAATCCTGTAACATCCGTGGTTTCTTTGAATTGTTTGGCTTGGTTCATCGCATTCTGACCAGTCGTCGCATCTAACACGAGCAACACTTCATGAGGCGCATTCGGTTCTACTCGTTGAATGATCCGTTTGATTTTCTCTAACTCATTCATCAAATTGACTTTATTTTGCAAACGACCAGCTGTATCAACTAATAGAACATCTGCTTGCTCTGCTTTCGCTCGTTCCATCGCATCAAATACGACGGCTGCCGGATCACCGCCAGCTTTCCCCCGAACGACTTCCACACCTGCTCGATCCCCCCAAACGACGAGCTGATCGATTGCTCCAGCTCGAAAGGTATCCGCAGCTGCCAACAACACTTTCTTGCCTTCTGATTTGAATTGATGCGCCAGTTTTCCAATGCTGGTGGTTTTACCGACGCCATTCACACCGACAAATAAAATGACGGTCAATCCAGGTTGCATATTTAGTTCGTTGACTTCGTCGACACCCGCTTCACCGTAAAGATCGACTAATTTTTCAATAATAACATTTTGAACCTCTGCCGGCTTCTTGACATTTCGCAACTTGACCTCTTGACGCAGTGCATCCGTGATCTTGATCGCTGCATCAAAGCCTACATCGGCTCCAATCAATGTCTCTTCGACTTCTTCAAAAAAATCTTCGTCTACAGAGCGAAAATTCGCGAACAGCTCATTGAGTCGTTGTCCGAAAGTTTTGCGAGATTTCGATAGTCCCTTCGTGTACTTATCTTGTACATCCTCTTTGTGAACCGCTGTTGGCTGAGGTTGTACTTCAGGTCTTTTTACCGTTTCACTAGGTGTCACGACGTCGAATGGTTCAGCTGATTTCAGATCTTGTGCTCCTTCTGATGATGAAGTATCAGCCGCGGACTCCTCTGTTTCTGTTGGCTGCAACGCGGAATCGGTAGTAGTTTCTGGACGAGAATCCAGTGTTGGTTCCGTCGATTCTACTGTTTGTTCTTGTGCGGAATGGTCATCTGCGACGGATGACTCATCGACAGATGACTCTGGAGATTCAACTGGTTCCTCTACTTCGCCTTGCACTTTGTCTTGCTCTTTTGATTCACCAATCAAAGCTTTTTTAATTTTGTCAAAAAATCCCATTTCAAACGCCTCCTTTCAAAACATATTTTTCGATGACAGTTGCTACACCGTCTGCTTCATTCGAATCTGTTACCACATCTGCGGCTTCCTTGATTAAAGGCACGGCATTAGCCATCGCTACACCGAGTCCTGCATAGCGAATCATCGGCAGATCATTTTCTTCATCTCCGATCGCCATGACTTCATCGATAGTGATACCTAAATCCCGAGCCAGCAATTCAATCCCATAGGCTTTCGTAATTCCTTTAGGCATAAATTCCAGCAAATTGTTCCGAGTTTTGATTACTTCATATTTCTCTCTGATTGCTGAAGGAATCGCCAAAATCTTCGGATCCAGTACTTCTTGATGATAAGCAATCACAGCTTTATTATAGAGTTTCGACTCATCCAGAGCTTCTATCGCATACGGGCGGCAATCCAGCAATGGATTCAGCGAACCATAGATCGACTGATTCGTTGCTGAAGTCGGCAAGCACAAAACGATTTCTTCGGATACGACATCCAGCGGCAAATCCAGTTCTGCTGCGACAGCAACCAATTCATGAATATCAGCCAATTGCAAAGCGGCTTTTTCCATGATTTCTCCCGTATCGTTTTTTTGCACCAGACCACCATTAAAAGTAATGCTATAGTCCCCTGATTCATTCAATGACAACTCTTCTAAATAAGGACGAATTGCCCGTAAAGGACGACCTGTGCAAAGGACGATTTTTACTCCTTGTGCTTTTGCTTGGGCAAGAACTTCTTTATTTTTTTGCGATACTTGTTTCTTTCCATCCAACAAGGTACCGTCTAAATCAATTGCGACTAATTTGATCATTTTGCTACTCCTTCTTGATCTGCGACAAAATTTCCGCCTTCTTTGACATCTTCCAAACGCACAGAAACGGTCTTAGAAACACCGGATTCCTGCATCGTCACGCCATACAACACATCTGCCGCTTCCATGGTCCCTTTGCGATGTGTGACAACGATGAACTGTGTATCATTTTGGAAGTCGCTTAAATAATGGCCAAAGCGTGATACATTGGCTTCGTCTAAAGCAGCTTCAACTTCATCCAGCACACAAAACGGGACGGGACGGACTTGGATGATCGAAAACAGCAGTGCGATGGCTGTCAGCGCTCGTTCGCCTCCAGAAAGTAGACTCAAGTTTTGCAGCTTTTTACCTGGTGGTTGGGCTTCGATCTCAATACCAGTATTTAGTAAGTCCTTTGGATCTGTCAAAATCAATTCCGCATGTCCCCCGCCGAACATATTGGGGAAAACTTGCTTGAACTGCAGACGAATCGCATCAAAAATCTCACCGAAACGTGTTTTGACTTCTTCATCCATCTCGGACATTGTATCGAATAATTGTGCTTTTGCAGAAAGCAGATCATCTCTTTGACTGGTCAAGAAGCTGTGACGCTGTTCCACTTGATCATATTGCTCGATAGCATTCAAATTGACTGGTCCAATCGCATCGATTTTTCCTTTTAGATCTTGGATTTCTCGTTTTGCAGCTTCCGGGTCATCGATCGCTGGATAGTCATTGGCCGCTTTTTCAAAGCTCAATGCATATTCTTCCTGTAAGTAAGCCAACCGATTATCCATCACCAAATCCGCGCGGTTTTTCTCAATTTCTACATTGGTCTTTTCGGATAGTTTTTCTTTTTGCTGCAAGTTTGCCAAACTGAGCGCTTCATCCAACTGTCCAATTTCCTGTTGGACGATTTGTCTTTGTTGCCGAATGTCCGCCAATTCTTGTGTCAGTGTTATTTTTCCTTGAGTGAAATCACTGATTTGCTGATCTAGGCTTTCTTCCGAAATTTCATGGTCACTCACATTCGAATTGATTGCTGCTAACTGCCGTTCTAGCGACTGTTGGCGTGCTTCATTCTCCGCTATCGCTTCCGCATTCGCAGCAATTTTTTGTCTTAAATGTTCCACTTGTTCTTTTTGAACAGCAAAATCAGCTTGTAATTGGGCGGCTGTCGCTGCTAACTGGCTTCTTTTTGCTTCGATCAAATCTTCTTCTGCATTCATGCTTTGAATGTCGTGATCGATTTTTTTCAGCTGCTGCGCAATGGTTTGCTGTTCTGATTCCAACCGAGTCTTCTTCTCGTTATACTCTTCAAAAAAGGCCTGAATCTCGCGATTTTCAAAGTCAAAGACTTGCTGCTCTTTTCTCAACCGTTCCAACTCGTTGGTGAGGTTTTGCAGTTGATTTTTTAGTTCGTGTTCCGTCATTCGAGCCGTTTCACCGGTGGTTCGCAGCTCTTCCAAGGCTGCTTGAGCATCTTTTGTCACCGTTTCGAAGTGCTGCACTTGTTTCTCTGTTTTTTGCAGGCGTTCATCCAATTGAGCGGCTTGAGCCGTTAATTGCTGCAACTCATTGCTTTGACTAAATAGGCTGCCGGCATTTTTCTTCGTCGCTCCACCGGTCATCGAACCCCCGGCATTCATCACGTCGCCTTCCAGTGAAACGACACGATAGCTATAGTTCAGTGCTTTAGCTAATGCATTAGCACTTGTCAGATCTTCTGCGATGACGATACTTCCCAATAGATTTTCGGCAATGTTTTTTACATCTTCATTGAAACGCACCAGCTCACTAGCAACGCCGATAAATCCTGGTACTTGTTGTGCTTGAGAAACAGCATAACTAGGCAATTGGCGAGACTTGATCGTCGTCAATGGCAAGAATGTGGCCCGACCACCACGATTTTGTTTCAAATAGGTAATCGCTGCTCTGGCATCACGTTCGGTTTCTACTACTACGTGCTGGGCAGAAGCGCCCAGTGCTGTTTCGATAGCAACTGTATATTCTTCTGGTACTTCGATCAATTCTGCAACAGCACCCACGACACCGGTTAGCTGCTGCTTATTTTTTAGAACTAGTCTGACGCCTTGATAAAAGCCAGCATAGTTTTCTTGGATATCCTGTAAACTCCGTTGTTTTGCCCGCACTTGTTGGACTTGGTTCATTAACTGATACATTTTTTTCTGTGCATCATCAAATTTTTCTTTGTTATCTTTGGCTTTCTCTTGTAAATGGATATATTGCTTCCGCTGTTCGTCCAACTGTTGCTGCACGGCTTGCAAGCGTTCATTAACGATTTCTGCGGCTGTCGCTTTTTCTTTGATCGCTGTCGACAGTTCTGTCTGCTTCGTAACGGCTGTCTGATTTTTTGCCGATTCTTGCTGGTATTGGCGCTCAAGATATTTGAGCTCATTGCCGACCGTTGCTTGCTCCTGCATTGCTTCAACATACTGACTGCGTAGTTCTTCGATGATCTCTTTGGCCGATTTCTGATACTTTTCTTGTTCCGCTCGACAATCAGCAATCGCTACTTCTGCCTCTTGGACACTGCGATTCTTTTGCGACAGTTCATGAATCAATTCAGCTTTTTCGTCATTCAACTGTTGGAGGCGTTCACTGACGGCATCCAAGGTCTCTTGATATTCTGCTGTGCTTTTTTGCGTATGCTTGGAGCGCTCCAACAGTACTTCTTTTTGGCCTTCGGCTTGCTTCAGCCCTTCCGTTACTTGCAACAGCTGCTGATTGAGCTGCTCCAATGATTCATCGAAGGCTGCTCGACGCTGCCGCAATTGCTGCACACTGCGTTCACCGGTATTGATTTGCTGCGTGATTTCAGCCAACTGATGATTTAATAGTTCCAGCTGTTCTGTAGCTGTTTCCCACGCACGTTTGGCTGTCTGGATCTCCATGACAGAAAAAGCCACGTCTACTTCCGTTAATTTTTCCTTCAATGACAAAAATTGTTTGGCCGCTTCACTTTGAGCAGCTAACGGAATCAATTGATCCTCTAACTCATAAATAATATCTTGTAGACGGTTAAGGTTGTCTTCTGTTTCAAACAATTTCTGTTCTGCTTTTTTCTTACGCTGTTTGTATTTCAAAACACCGGCAGCTTCTTCAAAAATACCGCGACGATCTTCTGGTTTGCTGCTGAAAATCGCTTCGACTTTCCCTTGAGAAATAATCGAAAATGATTCTTTTCCTAGCCCGGAATCCATAAAGAGTTCCTGGACATCTCGCAGGCGGCAACTTTGTTTGTTCAAATAAAAGTCGCTTTCACCGGTTCTCCTTAACCGGCGAGTCACACTGATCTCACTGTAATCCATTGGTAAATAGTGATCGGTATTATCTAAAATAATCGTTACTTCCGCTACATTTAATGGCTTGCGAGTGTCAGATCCTGCAAAAATGATATCAGGCATCTTGCCACCACGCAGGCTTTTGGCAGACTGTTCTCCTAAAACCCAACGAATCGCTTCAGTAATATTGCTCTTGCCGCTGCCATTTGGTCCTACGACCGCAGTCACACTATTTTCAAAATCAATGATCGTGCGGTCTGCAAAGGATTTGAAACCGGCAATCTCTATTCGTTTTAAATACACTCCGCCATTCCTTTCTTATTGATCAAGACTTGCTAAGGCATTTTCTGCCGCTGCTTGCTCTGATAATTTCTTTGATTTTCCTTGCCCCTCGCCAATCAGCACATCGTCACAATAGACTTCTGTCCAAAAGATTCGTTCGTGGGCAGGACCTTCTTCTTTCGTTAAACGATAGTTGATGGACACATCGCCAGATCGCTGCAAGACTTCCTGCAATCGGGTCTTGTGATCCATCTCATGGGAAAAAGCACCTGCTTTTACTTTTGGAAAAACGACAGCCGTCAAGAAACCGTCGACGCTCTCCAAACCTTGATCCAAGTACAACGCACCTAAAAAAGCTTCAAAAAGATCGCATAACAATGAGGGACGCTTACGTCCGCCAGAGTTTTCCTCTCCTTTGCCTAACCGAATATATTGATCAAAACGGCAATCTTTGGCAAACATTGATAAGCTATCTTCGCGAACGATTGCTGCCCGCAGCTTTGTCAACTTCCCTTCAGGAAGGTCCGGCAGTTCACGGTACAAATACCGTGAGACGATCAATTCTAAAACAGCATCTCCTAGAAATTCTAGGCGCTCATTATCGGATAGGTGCAAATTGCGATGCTCATTCACATAAGATGAATGCGTAAACGCTTGTTCGAGTAAATCTACATCATGGAAGACAATGCCGTAATCCTCTTTTAATTCGTTCATTAGCTGTGTATTCATTTGCCACATTCCTTCATTAGTTTATCGACACTTCCCTATTATACTGGTTTTTGGCTAATTATGAAATGTTTCGTCCAAAAACTTGAAGCCTCCATAAAAAAATTTTAACCGTTTATTCTCCTGCTCTTTGTTTCCATGACTGATTCATTGTTTTTTATTGATTTTGCCGCGAACAAAATAAAAAAAGACGTTCCCGAAAGAACGTCTTTTCCTAAATTAGCGAGATTCTGCTGTTACAGAAACTGTTGCCCATGTATTGTGATCTGCATCATATGCCCATGTGAAATCTTTGACGCGATTAGATACTGGTAATACTTCGTTACGGTAAAGCGAAGGAATAACAAATGCTTCATCCGCAGCGTATTCTTGCCATGCATCAAATGCTTCTTTACGTTTTGCTTCATCAAATGAATCTTTAGAGTCGATTGCTTCTAATAGCTTCGTATTTTCATCAGATTCAAAACGAGTGTAGTTAAATGCTGAGTTTGGTCCATAAAGTCCGGTTGGTGAAGGATCTGAACCTGTTCCCCATGCACCTTGATACACATCGATTTCAGGATCATCATTTTTCAATTTATCATAGAATGCTTGGAAATCAATCAAACGACCAGTTGTGTATTTCACATCTAAGCCGATTTCATTCCATTGTTGGATGTAGTAATCAGCCAATGGTTGAGCTGTTTCGCCACCTGACATTGAAGCAAAATTGATGGTTAATTTTTCACCGTTTTTGTCTTCACGCATGCCGTCGCCGTCAACATCTTTGTAACCAGCATCGTCTAACAATTTGTTTGCTTTGTCGATATCTTGTGTGTAACCTTTAACTTCTGTATCGTGCAATGTTCCAAATACCGGTGGGATCAATGTTGTCGCATTTGAACGTAGGCCATTATAGAAACGGCTACCGACAGCATCATTATCTAGTGCGTAACCCATTGCTTGACGCAATGATTTGTCCGCCATTTTTGATTCAGGATTGTAGTTAACTTTTCCTTCTTTATCATCCCAAGTACCTAACTTAAATCCAATATACGTATAAGCTTGCTCAGGACGGCCCAAGATTTGGTAGCCATCTGCATCTTTGTAAGTTGGGTAAGTATCTGTTGGCATTGACAATGCTAAATCATATTGTTTCGCTTTTAAACCTTCTACGATTGAAGCTGCTGGAACTGCTTTAAATGACAATTTATCCATTTTAGGTTTGCCACCGTAGTAATACTCATTTGGTACGTATTCTACAGATTCACCGGCTACGATGTTTGACATTACGTAAGGTCCGAAAACGATTGGTGTTTTACGAACAGGATCACTTGATTCCATATCTTTGACTGCAATACCTTCAAACGCATGTTTTGGTAAAGCAGAAGACCAGATACCGCCGCCTGCTTGCATCATACCAGGGTGAACTTCTTTGTATTGAATTTTAACGACTTTGTCGCTTTCTTTTGTGATTCCTGAGATTGTGTCAGATTTGCCATCGTGGTAATCTTCCATCCCAACAATATTTGTAAAGTTGTTGTCATAACGGATTCCTGTGTAATCTTTGTTACCGATCACTTCATAGGAGAAAATCACGTCATCTGCTGTTACATCTTCGCCGTCTGACCATTTCAAATTGTCGCGTAATGTAATCGTTGCTGTGTTATTATCTTCATCTAATTTAAGATTTGCAGCCCCACCATCAACAATTCGAAAATCAGCATCTGTTAAGAATAAACTTTCATTACTTGGTTGCATGAACTGATAATCATAATTGTCTTGATAAAATTCAGTTTGGAACAAACCTTGGAATTGTGTATCCATAACTACTGCGACGTCCAATGTACCGCCTTTGATTGCTTCTGCGTCATTTTTGACTTCAACCGGCATAGAGCTAATATCTTCTGTTTCAGTTGCTGAGTTGCTGCCGCCTGATGAATCTGTTCCGCCACTATTGCCGCCACAAGCTGCCAATGCTAAGACTGACAAAAGTGTGACCATACCAAAAATATTTTTCTTCATCCTGTATCCTCCTTGTTTTAACCTAGTCGTTGACGTGCATCGGCTGAACGCTTAAATGCCTGACCAACGTAGTTTATACTCAACATCAATACTAAAATCAATATTGACGCGGGTAACCATATCCATTGTCTGTTGACCAGCACATCACCGCTGCTGGCGTACCCAATCAATGTTCCCAAACTTGGAACATTCGTTGGCAGACCAAAGCCCAAGAACGTTAGAGTTGTTTCGATACCGATATTTGCTGCAAAGTTCATCGTCAAGTTGGTGATGATCAATGAGCTTAAGTTCGGCATGATTTCGCGAAACATGATCACAAAATCATTGGTCCCTAATGTTTTTGACGCACTCACATAATCTCGGCGCCCTTCAGAAAGGGTCTTACTGCGGAAGAGTCTCGCTTTTCCGACCCAATAAAAGGCACTCATGACCCAGATAAACGTCCAAACATTGTAGCGAGGTACGATCGAAACAATAACGATAATGATCAACATGATCGGTAAGATCATGACAAAATCGACGATACGCATCAAGATATTATCAATCAACCCGCCATAGTAACCTGAAATGATCCCCAAGCCAACTCCGACGATCGATGTAATGATCGTGATGGAAAACCCAATCAAAATCGAATTACGCGCTCCAATGATCAATTGTCCCCAAACATCACGGCCACCTTCATCCGCCCCTAATAGGTAGGTGCCGCCATTTGGTGAGACTGCTCCTGGTGCAGCATATTTATCTAGAATACTTACATGCATGACTTGGCTTTGATCAATGACTGCCGAGCCGATGAATACGAAAAGCAGTACTGCTACCAACAAGACCAATGAAAAAATAGCGATCTTGTCTTTTAAAAATTCACGAAAAATCATTTGTAATCCCATAGGTGGGATACTTTCTTGTTTCAACACTTTTTCTTTCTTTTCAGACACGTTTATCCCCTCCTACTGGATTCTGATTCTTGGATCGACAATACTCATAATGATGTCTGATAGCAATGTACCGATCAATGTCGCCAGACCTAATATCAAAGTCAACGAAGTGATCACGGCATAATCCCGCTGTACAATACTATCGATAAATAATTTTCCGACACCTGGGTAAGCAAAGATTTTTTCAATGACCACTGAACCAGCGATCAATGAAGTGATCTCATACCCCATTTGAGATGCGATCGGCAAGGATGCATTTCGGAACACGTGACGTGAGAAGACTTTACTAGTTGGCACCCCTTTCGAACGAGCAGTTCGCACGAAATCCAATGATTTGGAATCAATCACTTCACTCCGCAGATACTGGATCGTCACAGCGGTACCTAATAGCGCAGAAGTGATAGCCGGTAAGATCAGATGATACAGACGGCTCCAAAACTCAGCCATTCCCGTTACGCCTGGTGCTACAGACCCCCCAGTTGGGAACCAACCTAAACGATAACCAAAGATAAACAGTGCAATCAATGCAAAGATAAACAATGGTACCGCAAAACTAAAGAAGTTATACACGACAACGACTTTATCTAAAATCGAATTTTGGTAACGTCCAGCCAACATTCCTAAAGGAATCGCGATCACATACGTTAAGATAACTGTTAACAAAGATAGCCACAATGTGTTGCTGATCCGTCCTGAAAGTAATGTTGCTACTGGTAGTTTATAGATAAAACTTTGACCAAAATCTCCTTTAAGTGCATTTCCGATCCAACGGAAATATTGTGTATACCAAGGATCATTCAATCCGGCTGCTTCCCGCATCCGTTCAATAACTGCTGGATCTTGGTTCGGATTAATCAATCCTGTAAATGGATCCCCGGGCATTGCTTGTGCAATCAAGAAAATTAAGACACTCAAAATAATGACTTGCGGGATCATTAATATCAAACGACGTAGAATTGTTTTCCACATTATTCAGCACCCCCATTTTTCAAAGCGACTTGATGTGTTCCTGTGATGGTTCTAAGGTCATAAACACGACCTGTTTCATCATAGTAATCTTTTTGGTGAGTGACATATTCCAACTCTACCCGACGGCGGTTTTCTTTATGCGCCTCACGATTTTTCACATCAATTTGAGGAATAGCTGACAATAACCGCTTCGTATAAATATGACGCGGATCTTGATAAATATCTTGGCGTGTACCGATTTCAACAAAACGACCTTTATACATGATGGCGATATTGTCGCACATGTGTTTCACAACACCCAAGTCATGAGAGATGAATAAGAAACTTAAGCCAAACTCTTGTTGGATTCGTTTCATAAAGTTGAGCACCTGTGCCTGTACAGACAGGTCCAATGCAGAAACAGGTTCATCAGCAACGATCAATTTAGGGTTCGATGCCACTGCGCGGGCAACCCCCAAACGTTGTCTCTGTCCACCAGAGAATTCATGAGGGTATTTGTATAAAGCATCTTCTGGCATCCCAACGATATCCAAAAGCCGTTTCACCCGTTGTTTTTCTTCTTGGTCACTCAAACGTTCAAAATTCCGTAGCGGTTCAGCAATAATATCCACTACCCGCTTTTTAGGATTCAGACTTGACATAGAATCTTGAAAAATCATTTGAACATCCTTGTTGTAATTCATTTTTTTGCGGACAGAGCGCTTTGTGACATCTTGTCCTTCGTAAATGACTTCACCGCTGGTAATCTTTTCCAAGCCAACGATTGCTTTCCCTGTTGTTGATTTTCCAGAGCCTGATTCTCCTACCAGACCGTAAGTTTTTCCCTTTTCGATGATGAAATCCACACCGTCAACAGCATAGACATAGTCCGTTACGCGGTTGAAAAAACCGCTGCGAATCGGATAGTGGACTTTCAGATCTTTGATTGTGATTAATTCTGACATCTACACTTCTCCTTCTTCGTCTCTAAAATGAAAATGCTTATAGCAAGTACAGCGAACTAAATGATCTGGTGCAACTTCATGCAGGACAGGATTTTCTTCGTGGTCACTAGCTGGGATCCAAGGGATACGAGCAGCAAAACGGCAACCAGTTCTTGGCATGTTTTTCAATGAAGGAACGACGCCTTCAATCACGTGCAGTTCACTGTCTTGAGAATCTTCTTGTGGAATTGAGTTCAGCAAAGAGCGTGTATAAGGGTGTTTTGGATTTGCAAACAACTCTTCCGCTGTGGCAACTTCAACAAACTGACCGCCATACATAACGGCTACACGATCAGCCATTTCTGCCACTACACCTAAGTCATGGGTGATCAAAATGATTCCCGTTTGTGTTTCAGCCTGCAAATCTTTCAATAAATCTAGGATCTGTGCTTGGATGGTTACATCCAATGCAGTGGTTGGCTCATCAGCAATAACAATTGGCGGTTTGCATGCGATGGCAATGGCAATGATTACCCGTTGCCGCATCCCACCAGATAATTCGTGGGGATACTGGCGACCCACCCGTGCTGGATTTGGAATCCCTACTTGATCTAGTAATTCAAGGGCCCGGGCTTGTCTCTGTTCCGCATTCATATTTGTATGATAAGATAAACCTTCTTTGATTTGGTCTTCAATACGCATGAGTGGGTTCAAAGCGGACAATGGATCTTGGAAAATCATCCCAATGTCGTTCCCGCGAATTTTGTTGTAAAGCGTTTCATTTAAGTTTGACAAATTCAAGTCTTTGTATAAGATTTCACCGGTGATTTTGGTATTGTTTGGATCATGCAATCCCATAATCGTTGTAGCTAAGGTACTTTTTCCACATCCGGATTCGCCTACGATCGCTAAAATCTCATTGCGTTCCAACGTAAAAGAAACACCGTCTACAGCGTCATAGTAATCATCTTTAATACGAAAACCTGTATGTAGGTTTTGAACATCTAGTAATTGATTATCAGTTGACAATCGAATACCCCTCTCTTTTTTATAAGATGAAGTGCCCTCTAATGTAAAAAAGTAGGAATTATAAGTCAAATTCCAAATGCTTTCTTAACATCGTGTAATATTTTCTTAATAATTATATAGAATCACTCACTAGATTGCAAGTCTATAAATTTTTAAGATACTGAATTTTCAGAATACTTACATTGCATTTACATTTTTTCAGGATGGTGCAAAGAAAAGGCCCTTTTTTTCGAGAAACGAATGGTTATTAAACAAATTCTGATAAAGAAAGAGCTGGGTCATCTATGACTCAGCTCCTGTATCTGTCTTAAGCAAGATGGCTTGAAATATAATCAACTGCTCCGCCGACTGTTTCAATCTGTTCGGCATCTTCATCAGAAATCTCCGTACCAAATTCATCTTCTAATTCTAAGACGAATTCCATCACACTGATTGAATCAGCATTTAAGTCGTCTTTAATACTCATTGTATCCGTTACTTTATCTGCATCGATCTCAAAATGGTTTGCGATCACTACTGCAACTTTCTTGAATACTTCTTCTCGCGTCAATTGCCTTCACCTCCACGCGTTCGCACAAAACATAGAATGGCTAACAAACATTGTACTGCTTACATGCAAATTTGTCTAGTCCTTTTTTGCATTTTCATTACAATGATTGCAGTCTCATTGCGTTGACTCTTCATGCTTAGGTGTTTCTTCAAAATGAGCCACCAATTGAGGAACCACATCTGCCTGCAACATGGTATAGATTTGTTTGATGGTTGCTGCCACGGCATCTGGTCCAGTCGCTCCATGTGTTTTGATCACTGGCGCTTTCAGACCAAACAAAACAGCCCCTCCGTGTTTGGCATAATCCATCTCATTTTTTAAATTGCGCAAGGCATCTTTCAATAATAAAGCCCCTAATTTCCCTTTGGTTCCGGAATTCATGATGGATTGTTTCAATAACGACATCATATTCAATGCGGTTCCTTCAATGGATTTCAAGACGGCGTTCCCAGTGAATCCATCTGTGACCACAACATCCGCTGCACCGTTCAGAAGTTCCCTAGCTTCAACATTTCCGATAAAGTGAATCGATGATTCTTTGGTCAACAATTCAAACGCTTTTTTGGTTAACTCGCTGCCTTTGGTCTCTTCCGTCCCATTGTTTAGCAACCCTACCCGCGGTTGTTGAATGCCTCGGACTTTTTGAGCGTAAAAAGAACCTAACACAGCATATTGAACGAGATGTTCTGCTTTATTGTCAGCATTCGCTCCTAGATCCAGCATATCAAAGCCAGTTTCTTTCCCAAGTACAGGCATCGTCGACATTAAGCCAGGACGTTCGATTCCTTTGATACGACCTACGATAAACAAACCTGCAGCTAACAAAGCCCCGGTATTTCCAGCAGAGAAAATGGCATCCGCTTGACCTTCTTTGACCGCTTGGGCTGCTAAGACCATCGATGCGTTCTTTTTGCGGCGGATCGCTTTAACAGGTTCATCATCACTGTTGATTTTTTCATCGGTATGAATGATTGTAAGCTGACTTTCGTCTGTCACATATTTTCTGATTTCATCTTCTTTTCCGTATAATAGAAATTCGATTTCTGGATATTCTTTTTTTGCTAACATGACGCCTTCAACGATCGCTTTTGGTGCGTTATCGCCACCCATGGCATCTACGGCAATTTTCATGACATACGCCACTCCCTTCATTTTTCCAAGTTAGTATACCATATTCTTTAATCAAAAAATTGATTGTCTCGTTTTTCTGCTGCTAAATAATCGGCTAGCGCTTGATACTCCGGTAAAATCTGCCATTGGTGCTTCTGCCAGATTTGAGTTGCTTCTACTTGTGCAACTTCAAGAATATGGGCATCGGCTACTAAATCGGCTGCGGCGAATTCAGGTAAACCTGATTGACGATTACCAAAGACTTCCCCGGGACCTCGCAATTGCAGATCTTTTTCACTGACGACAAAGCCATTGGTGGTTTCAGTCATGATTTTCATCCGCTCTATTCCGGTTTCATTTTTGGGATTTGCCACCAAAATACAGTAAGAAGCATCTGCACCACGGCCGACACGCCCCCGCAACTGGTGCAACTGAGCTAACCCAAAACGATCTGCATCAATAATCAACATGACTGTCGCATTGGGTACATTTACCCCTACTTCAATAACTGTCGTTGATACCAAGATCTGTAACTGGTTGTCCTTGAACTCTTCCATGATCGCATCTTTTTCTATATTTTTCATTTTGCCGTGGAGAATGCCCACTTGGTAGTTAGGGGCAAAATAAGCCTGCAGCTGCTCGTAAATCTCCGTAGCATTCTTGACATCTAACATTTCTGATTCTTCAATCAGCGGACAGATCACATACATTTGATGTCCTTTCGCTAATTCCTGACGAGCCCAGTCCAGCACAGATTCCAATTGAGGTGGTCGTACCCAACGCGTTTCGACCGGAATCCGGCCAGCTGGCATCTCATCGATGATGGAAACATCCATCTCACCATAGGCCGTGATGGCCAAGGTTCGTGGTATCGGCGTCGCCGTCATGAACAAAACATCCGGCAAATATCCTTTTTCTCGCAATATTTTTCGCTGATTGACACCAAAGCGATGCTGCTCATCTGTGATGACTAAACCTAGACGGGCAAAGTTGACCCCTTCTTGGATCAACGCATGCGTCCCTACGACAATATCGATCTCACCTGCAGCCAATTGCTCCAAGATCACTCGCCGTTCCTTTGTCTTGGTGGACCCTGTCAGCAGTGCCGTTGTCACTTCTAGCAGATCAAATAACTGGTTAAGGCTTTCCAAATGTTGTTGTGCCAGAATCTCAGTTGGTACCATTAACGCCCCTTGAAAGCCAGCTGTCATAGTGGCGTACAGTGCGATAGCAGCCACTACTGTTTTTCCGCTACCGACATCTCCTTGCAGCAGTCGCTGCATATGTTGCGGACTTTTGAGGTCATGACAGATCTCGTTGGTGACTCGCTTTTGAGCAGCTGTCAATTCGAAAGGCAGTGTCTGGGTGAAAGCTTTTAACCGCTGAACATCATAGTCAATGGCTAAGCCGTTCTTTTCAGCCTTTTCGGAAATTTTCAATCCTTGGATCTGCATTTGAAATAGGAAGAACTCTTCAAAGATGATTCGCCGCTTTGCTTGATGACTTTCTTGCGGATCTTTTGGAAAGTGCATAGCTCGCATAGCAGTCTGGCGATCCAATAACCGATATTTCTCCGTTAAAGTTAGAGGTAAGATTTCCTCGATC
This sequence comes from Enterococcus sp. M190262, assembly GCF_005843965.1. Classification (NCBI taxonomy): domain Bacteria; kingdom Bacillati; phylum Bacillota; class Bacilli; order Lactobacillales; family Enterococcaceae; genus Enterococcus; species Enterococcus sp. M190262. The sequence goes on from NZ_CP040461.1 coordinate 681,267, forward strand.
TGGTCTCCGTATGATTCAAATGCCTGCCTGATCAAGTCAACCAGCACACTTTGCCGTACCGATTTGTTTACATGATAGATAGGAGCGAAATCACCTGGCTTCTTGCTGCCAAGAATCTTCATCCCAGCTAGTGATTTCCGTTTCGCATCCCATTTCCCGTAAACCGCGATTTCTTCAGACAAAACAACTTTATCTTTTAAATAGGGCTGATTAAAAAAGGAAACATTGAATACATCATGATCTTGCATCATTCGAAACTGCAGCCGACTCTTTTTGTAACCAAAACGATTTACAACAGCCGGGGAAACAACGATTCCTTTGATCGTGACTTTTTCTTGATCTTGTATCTCGTTCAATTGACGCTCTTGAATATCTTCGTAGCGAAAGGGGTAATATCGCAATAAATCTTCGATTGTCTGGATTCCAAGCGCTGCGAGATCTTTTGCTCGCTTTTCTCCGACACCAGACAAAACAGTGATTGGCTGATCAAGCATTTCTTCCCTCCTCAAAACTAGTTGTTTGCAGATTGCTTTCTTTATTTTACTCTTCTCTGTTTAAATTACGAAGAATTTGAATGAAAAAAGATGAACAAAAACAGGCTGTTTCTCTATCAATCAAAAAAGAGACGGAAACAAAAATCGCCCTGCGACTTTTGCCCCGTCTGCTTTCAAGTTTTATTCAGCCGAGAAAAGATACGGATAAACAGGTTGATCTCCTTGATGGATCTCCACTTCGATCTCCGGATAGATTTCTGTCAATGCTGCTTCGATTTTTGCTGCTTCTTTTGCTTTTCCTTCTTCGCCGATAATAATCGTAACGATTTCTGTTTCATCTGAAATCATCTTCTGCAATGTATCCATGGAAGCAGAGAAACGATCGGGTACAGAAACCACGATTTTCCCATCAACCATTCCCAAGAAATCACCTTCTGTGATTTCAATTCCATCGATTGCTGTATTGCGAATCGCGTGTGTCACCGAACCACTGACAACACTTGACAAGATTTCAGTCATCGCTTGTTGATTTTCCGCTAACGTTGCTTGTTCATTGAAGGCCAACATTGCTGTCATCCCTTGTGAAATCGTACGGGTCTCAACAACAGCGACTGGGATGTCCGATACTTCTGCTGCTTGTTGTGCAGCCATAAAGATATTCTTATTGTTTGGTAAGACGATAACCTGATCTGCGTTCACTTCATTGATAGCAGTCACGATGTCTTCCGTGCTTGGATTCATCGTTTGACCACCGCTGATCACATAGCTTGCACCTAAGCTGGTAAATAGTTTATTTAATCCATCACCGGCTGCGATAGCAATGATTGCATAAGGTGTACGCGGACGTTTCACTGCAGCAGAGGGTTGATCGTGCTCCAGAATTGTTTCATGCTGTACACGCATATTATCCACTTTGATCTTGATCAAAGAACCAAATTTTTGGCCATAGTTCATGACTTCACCTGGATGTTCTGTGTGCACATGGACTTTGATAATCTCATCGTCATTGACGACTAAAAGAGAATCTCCAAGTTCGTTTAGATAATTTCGGAATGTTTCATAATCAAACGTACTGTCTACTGTTGGTCCTTCACCAATTTTGACCATGATCTCTGTACAATAACCGAATTTGATGTCTTCTGTAGCCATTTGTCCTTGAACGCTGCGATGATGTTCGGCATTGACCATTTCATCCATTGCTGCTGGTGTTGGTTCATAGACCTCATTGGCTTGATATTCTCCAGTCAGTGCATTTAAGAACCCTTCATAAATGAACAATAATCCTTGGCCACCACTATCGACTACACCAACTTCTTTCAAGACTGGCAATAGATCTGGTGTTTTGGCTAGCGCACGTTTTGCTCCGTGAACGACTGCTTTCATGACTTCTACACAGTCATCACTAGTTTGTGCTTTTTTCTCACCGTATTCTGCAGCGATACGTGCTACTGTCAGAATCGTTCCTTCTACGGGTTTCATGACTGCTTTATAGGCGGTTTCGACCCCATGTGTAAAGGCTTGTGCCAATTCTGGCGCAGTTAATGTTTCGACCGTGGGGATCGCTTTAGCAAATCCACGGAACAATTGAGACAAAATGACGCCTGAGTTTCCTCGTGCGCCCATTAGTAGTCCTTTTGAAAGAGTTGTGGCAAGATCGCCCACTTTTTCTGAAGTGGCATCTGCTACTGCTTTTGCACCGCTTGTCATTGATAAATTCATATTCGTTCCTGTATCTCCATCAGGTACTGGAAATACATTCAATGAATTGACAAACTCTGCATTTACTTGTAGACGAGCCGCGCCTGCCTGCACCATCTCTTGAAACTGACCTGCGCTGATATTCGTTACCTTCACTGATAATCCTCCTTAAAATCATCCGCCGCAAGCGGATCACTTGCCTAATCTGGCAGTACACGTACACCTTGGACAAAAACATTCACTGAATTTGCTGAAACGCCTAGCATTGTTTCAAGATTATATTTCACTTTTTCTTGCACATTGCGGGAAACTTCAGAAATTTTTGTACCATAGCTAACGATCGTGTAGACATCCACTGCAATACCGTTTTCTTCTTGACGAACAACGACACCGCGAGAATAGTTTTCTTTGCGTAAAATTTCATTGATGTTGTCCTTGATCTGTTTCTTGCTGGCCATGCCCACAATACCAAACACATCTGTTGCTGCGCCACCGACAACTGTGGCGATGACCTCGTTGCTGATTTCAATAATACCTGATGAGGTTTTGATTTTTACAGCCATAATATAGCCTCCTTAAACGGGATATTCCCATCTTTCTTCTCTCACATTTTATCATAGCTGCTAGTCAAATAAAAGGATGTGACTTATGAAAAGGGGCTTGGCATCAGATATTCTTGTATTCTGACCTTGTTTAATTTACAATGTTTACTGCTAAAAGTCAATCTTTCTTGAAAATTACCCTTGCATTTTCTAACTTTCTATGATAAATTCAGATGGTATGAGCTGAAATAGCGCTCCAACATCAAGGCAAAGGAGGAAATAACCACATGGCTAAAGTTTGTTACTTTACTGGACGTAAAACTACAAGTGGAAACAACCGTTCACACGCAATGAATGCGACAAAACGTACTGTGAAACCTAACTTGCAAAAAGTTCGCGTTATGATTGACGGAAAACCTAAAAAAGTTTGGGTGTCAACTCGTGCTTTGAAATCTGGAAAAGTTGAGCGCGTATAATCTTAACCACACATTTTCGGCCGTTCTTGCGAGCGGTCTTTTTTGTTGTCTTCCGTTTCATTCCTCCTTTCCTTTCTTATGTCCTTTGTTTTTTCTTTAAACAGCTAATGACATTGTTTTTTTAATCCTTTGAATTATGGTACACTAATAAAAAATTCATAAGGATTAGGTGACTATTCTTGGCTACTATCAAATCATTCATCAAACAACATTGGCCTTATATGACCGCCAGTTTTCTGCTGCCGTTACTGATTATGGCAGTCATTTATTTAACGATCGGAATCTATCCCGGCAGCAGCCGCAGTGTCTTAGCGAGCGATGCCTTTTCGCAATTTTCGAATTTCCATGCCAGTTTTCGTAATGTCTTATTAGGCAAGCAGAGTATCTTCTATACTTGGAATGCCTCTTTAGGGTTGAACTATCTTGCACTGATCTCTTACTATTTAGGTGGTCTTTTTACGCCGCTGGTTTTATTGTTTCCCAATCAATTGATGCCAGATGCGCTCTATGTGCTGACACTTTTGAAAATCGGCAGCGCCGGACTCGCATTTTGGTTTTACGCGAGTCAAACATTTAAAATCCAACGGTGGCATCATGTTACCCTTGCTGTCTGCTATGCGTTGATGTCCTTTATCACTGCTCACTCCGAATTGATCATGTGGCTAGATGCACTTATTTACCTGCCATTAGTGATTCTAGGGATTGATCGGCTCTTGCAACAAAAAAAACCGACTCTTCTGTTTGTCAGTTACCTACTGTTATTTATCTCAAGTTTTTATATGGGATTCATGATCGGAGTGTTCTCCGTCTTGTATCTATTCGTGCAATTAGGTCGCAATTGGAAGCAAAACAAGAAAGTAATCATCCCTTATGGCATCACTTCTTTATTAGCCGGTGGGGCTTCCATGATCATCATTTTGCCTGCTGTACTTGATTTACGTTCAAATGGGGAAGAATTGTCCACTATCACGAAGTTCAAGACAGAAGCTACTGGTGTTTTCGATCTTATAATGAAAAATATGATTGGCGTATATGATACAACTAAATACGGTTCGATCCCGTTTATTTATATTGGCCTACTGCCATTACTACTTTGTATTTTATACTTTGTTTCTAAGAGAATTCCTTTAAAAGATAAACTGCTATATGCTGGATTGTTTAGCATTTTGATCGCCAGTTTCTATATCGTTCCCTTGAATCTCTTCTGGCATGGGATGCATGCCCCAAACATGTTCTTGTTCCGCTATGCCTATTTATTCTCCTTTCTAGTGATTCTTTTGGCTGGTTATGGTTGGGAACAGCTGCAGCAAAAAGACCGAGGTCTGTTTGTGATTGTCGGACTATCTACGATTGCTCTCTTTGCACTTTCTTATGGACTGGGAGGAAACTCGTATGAATTCGTCACCACAGCCTCTTTTGCGTTAACGATTGTTTTCTTTGCCCTTTACTTGCTGTGTATCGGTTTCGGTCAACTTGGTATGCTAACTAAAAAGAAAGTGGCATTTCTCTTGTTGGTTTTCGTTTGCGGTGAAATGGCGATCAACACGAGTGGGATGGTTCGCGAAATCTTAAATGATTGGAATTACGCCTCTCGAAGTCTGTTCACTGATCCTTATCCTTCAATCAAGCAATTGGTGGATCAAGCCGATAAAGACAATGAGACCTTTTTCCGTTTGGAAAATCTGGATCCCGTTTCTTCCAATGACAGTATCAACTATGGTTACAGCGGTGTCAGCATGTTTTCTTCAATCCGCAACCGCAACTCCTCTAGTTACTTAGATAAATTAGGTTTTCGTTCAAGAGGAACGAATCTTAATATCCGTTATCCGAATAATACATTGCTAATGGATGCTTTCACCGGCATCAAATACAATATTAGCAAACAAAACTTAACAAAATACGGTTTTGAACGCGTAGGAGAAGCTGGAGACTACAAGCTTTATCAAAATAGCAACGCTCTTCCCCTTGCCATGTTAGCAGAGCCTTCGATCAATAAGATCCAACAGCCTGCCAACGACAATCTAACCAGCCAGAAGAATTTGATCAACGGTTTGGCAAACATTGAACAAAACTATTTTGATTTTCAACCGATCACTGTCATTCACAGCAAAAACACCGATATCACTGAAAATGGCATGTACACGACATTCCAAGAGCAAGAAAGCAATGTGGCGAAAGAGATTACTTGGCAAGTAGAAGTACCTGCCCATTCCCAAGCCTATCTTAGTCTGTATCCGGCAAACTTCGGTGAATTAGAGAGTTCTACAGCTACGATCACTGTGAACGGGGAACAGCGGGAAAGTCAAATTGGAATCAATGGTCAATATTATGATCTAGGCTACTATGATACGGCAACGACCGTGCAGTTTACGGCAAGTTTCTATGGCACTCAGTCAATTTCTTTCCAAAACCCACAGGTGGTGACATTAGACACTACCGCCTTTCAACGGGCAATCGATGCCATTCAAGAGAGAGGTGTTGCGATGACTGTCGGCAAACGAAATGCCGAAGCCGATATCACTACTGAGAAAGAACAGCAGCTTATCACTACGATTCCTTATGACAAGGGCTGGTCTGCCAAACTGGATGGCAAACCTATCGCTATTGACGCTTTCCAAGATGCGTTTATCAGTGTGAAGATCCCAAGCGGTACCCATCATCTTGAACTGACTTATTTACCGCAAGGTTTTGTGATCGGAGTCATTTTATTCTTTAGCTGCCTACTGCTCTTTATTTTGTTCCGCTATTTCTATCAAAGAAAAGTAGCAGCTGAGATAGAACACACACCCACAGACAAGCCAGGCAGATGAGATCAATCGATACCTTCTTTATCTGCCACAATAGCAGTCAGCTGCGAAAAGAAGCGCCCCCCAACGGATCGATACGAATCGAACCTTAGGAGGCGCTTCTTTCTTTTAGTTCTCTTTTATTCATAGGCTACGCGAACCAAATACAACCCTTCCGGATGAGCCGTAGGTCCAGCGGCATTGCGGTCTTTTTGGGCAATAATGGCGGGAATGCTATCTGCTGGTAAGCGTCCATTACCGATCTTCAACAGGGTTCCGACCATGATGCGGATCATTTTATATAAGAAGCCATCGCCTCGAAAGGTAAAGAGTAGTTCGTCTCCAGCCTCATTCACTTCCATACTAGCTTGGTGAATCGTCCGGACTTTATCTTCTACGGAGCTGCCAGTGGCACAAAAACTGGTAAAATCATGCGTGCCTAATAAATCGGGTAAAGCTTGCTGAATTTTCCTTAGATCCAGCGGATACGGGTAATAGCTTGCGTAATATCTACGAAAAGGGCTTCGTGGTTTGCCGATATCTACGCGAAATTGATAGGTCTTCTCCCGCACAAGATAGCGGGCGTGAAAGTGTTCATCGACGATTTCCACCTGTTTCACAGCAATATCTTCCGGTGTTTGTGTATCAAGTCCAAAGCGCATTTTTTCTAATGGACGTTCGTCAAAGTCAAAATGAATCACTTGACCTAAAGCATGGACACCCGCATCGGTCCGTCCTGAACCGTGGATTTGGACTGCTTGTCCATTGTTCATGCGAGTCAATGTTTTTTCGATTTCTTCTTGTACTGTGCGTCCATTGGGTTGGCGCTGAAATCCTTGGAAATTGGTGCCATCGTAAGCAATCGTTGCTTTATAACGTACCATCTTCTCACCTGCTTTCATTTTCTCAAAAAAATCTGAGGAGCCGATTGCACTCCCCAGACATTTACTTTTATCCTCTTAATAATACTAAACCTACTGTAAAGAGCACAAAGACCAACACTACGAGTGTGTCGCGGTTGTGCCAGTGAAGAATCCGATACTTGGTCCGCCCTTCACCGCCTTGATAGCCTCTAGCCTCCATGGCTGTGGCTAGGTCCTCTGCCCGGTTAAAACTGCTGACAAACAAAGGGATCAGCAATGGGACGATGGCTTTCATCTTTTGCAACAACCCGCCTTCTCCGAAATCGACTCCGCGGGCACGCTGGGCATTCATAATTTTCTCAGTCTCATCCATTAATGTCGGCACAAAGCGAAGTGCGATCGACAGCATCAAAGAAATTTCATGCACGGGAAATCGGATGGCTTTTAATGGGCGTAATATATATTCGATCGCATCTGACAACTCCAAAGGTGGTGTCGTCAACGTCAGCAATGTCGACATAAAAATAATCAAAACAAAACGGCAAAAAATGAACGCACCATTCTGCAAACCAAATTCGGTAATATTGAAGATCCACCAGGACCAATAGACTTCTCCACCCGTCGTAAAGAGAATCTGCAATGCTACAGTGAATAAAATCAGCCAGATCAACGGGCGAACACCACGAACGAAAAAACCCAAATCAATTTTGGAAAGAAAAATGCTAAATAGCGTAAAAACAGCCGCAAAAAGATAGCTCTGCCAATTGTTTGCCAAAAAAATGATTCCAATAAAATAAAAACTGGCAAGTAATTTCACCCGTGGATCGAGTTTATGGATAAAGGAATCTCCTGGAATAAAGCGGCCAAAGATTAGTTTATTCATCATTTGCGGTCGCCTCCTTTGCTACGAGTTGATCCGCAAGTTCTTCTGCTGTCAATGGCAAGTGTTCGAAATGCAACCCTTTCGCTTGCAACAACGCTGCAAAAGCAGTTGCTGTTGGTACGCCTAATTGTTTTTCTTGTAGCCATTCGATATCTTGAAAAACATTCTTCGGTGCACCCTCTTTAACGATTCGTCCTTTTTCTAATACATAGACATAATCTGCAAAATTAGCCACATCATCCATCAAATGGGTCACTAAGATGATGGTCATATTTTTCTCTTGATGGAGTCGCTGGAACATCTCCATCATTTCTTTGCGTCCTTGTGGATCTAAACCCGCTGTCGGCTCATCTAATACCAATACTTCCGGTTCCATTGCTAAGACCCCGGCAATGGCTACTCGGCGCATCTGTCCTCCTGAGAGATCAAATGGGGAACGTTCAAGAAAGCTTTCATCTAAACCAACGAGTTTAATGTACTCTTTCGCTAATTCAGCTGCCGCTTCTTCACTCACACCAAAATTTTGGGGACCAAAAGCGATATCTCGAGCCACAGTTTCTTCAAACAATTGCGATTCAGGAAATTGAAAGACGATTCCTACTTTTTTACGCAATGGTTTTAAATTCTTATTATCAGTTTCAGGAGTGATCACGCGATCACCAATCGTCACTTTGCCTGCTGTTGGCTTTAATAATGCATTCAAGTGTTGTAGTAATGTTGATTTGCCACTACCAGTGTGACCCACCAATGCTGTATACGAGCCTTCTTTGATTTCGAGATCAATATCGAATAACACGCGTTGCTCAAATGGGGAATGCGGTTGATAAGTAAATGCTACTTTTTCAAAACGGATGTCCATAGCCAATCCACCATTCCTTCCTCTGTCAAGTATGCTGCAGGCACAGAGATGCCGCGCTGTTTCAAAGCTGCCTTCAATTTTTCTGGAAAAGGCAAATCTAGACCCAATTCGATCAATTCTGGGCCAGCCGAAAAGATTTCTGCCGGCGTCCCTTCACGAACCAGTTCTCCTTGGCGCATGACCATGACCCGATTGGCATTGGCTGCCTCATCAATATCATGGGTGATTGACAGAACAGTTAAATTATTTTCTTCCTTGATTTTCTTGATCGTGGAAATAACTTCTTCTCTTCCTTCAGGATCAAGCATACTAGTTGCCTCATCTAAAATGATGATATCGGGACGTAATGCCACAACACCAGCGATGGCTACTCGCTGTTTTTGTCCCCCAGAAAGTCTGGCTGGTTCTCGTGTTGCAAATTCTTCCATCCGGACTTGTTCTAGAGCATTTTTGACTCTGATCACCATTTCGTCACGAGGAATCCCTTGGTTCTCTAGACCAAATGCCACATCATCTTCTACAGTTGAACCGACAAATTGATTGTCGGGATTTTGAAAAACCATTCCGACCATTTTACGGATATTCCAAATATTTTCTTCATTAAGCAGCATGTCTCCCACTGCAACGCTTCCTTCTTGCGGTAAAATCAAACCGTTGATCGTTTTGGCCAAGGTCGATTTTCCTGAACCGTTATGACCGATAAGCGCAACCCATTCTCCTTGCTCAATGGACAAAGAGACATTCTTCAACGCCGGACGATCTTCTTCGGTATAACGAACGGTGATAGCATTCAATTCAATGATCGGCTTCATGATATACTCCTTCATTCCAGTTAATTCTTACTTACACTACCAAAAAAGTAAGTTATTTTCAATCATTCCGATGAGATTTCCAAACAGAACTTTGTTTTCACTTGCCATGACCTGTCAAGACAGATCATCGAAAGTAAAAAAAAAGCACTTTATGATGAGTGCGTACACCTCGAAATACATCGAGGTGTAGGCGCTGAGCTAGACTCGGAAAGTTTCTTCCAACATCATAACACTCTTAATAAACATCTATAAAGTGATGATAAGTGTGATTTTAAACAAGTTCTAGGATAACCATTGGTGCAGCATCTCCGCGTCTTGGTTCTGTTTTCAAGATGCGAGTGTAGCCACCTTGGCGATCTGTGTAACGAGGAGCGATGTCATTGAATAGTTTTTGCAAAGCTGATTCAATAACTACTTCTTCGTTTTCTTCACGAACGCTAGCAACTTCATTACGAACAAATGCGGCAGCTTGGCGACGTGCATGCAAATCACCACGTTTACCTAAAGTGATCATTTTTTCTGCAGTTGAACGAACTTCTTTCGCACGAGCTTCAGTCGTAACGATGCGTTCGTTAATGAATAAATCAGTTGTTAAATCACGCAACATCGCTTTACGTTGGCTAGATGTGCGTCCTAGTTTACGATAACTCACGTGGTTTCCCTCCTTCACTTTCGTATGTCGTCTCGATCAGACGAGCCGAAACTAACGTAATCGAAGACGTATTAATCGTCTTTACGTAGTCCTAAACCAAGATCGTGTAATTTCACTTTGACCTCTTCAAGAGATTTACGGCCTAAGTTCCGTACTTTAATCATTTCTGGTTCAGATTTATTAGTCAATTCTTGTACAGTATTGATTCCTGCACGTTTTAGACAGTTGTATGAACGAACAGACAAGTCTAATTCTTCAATCGTCATTTCCAACATTTTTTCTTTTTGTGTTTCTTCTTTTTCCACCATGATCTCAGCGTTTTTCGCTTCGTCCGTTAGGTTTACAAAGATGTCTAAATGTTCGGTCATGATTTTTGCAGCTAAACTCATTGCTTCCAATGGTTCAATTGAGCCATCAGTCCATATTTCCATCGTTAATTTGTCAAAATCATCACGACGACCAACACGAGTATTTTCTACTTGGTAGTTCACACGACGTACTGGTGTATAGATTGAATCGACTGGAAGAACACCGATTGGCATGTCTTCTTTTTTATTTTCATCTGCTTGAACGTAGCCGCGTCCAGGTTTCACAGTTAAGCGAGCATGGAATGAAGCTCCTTCAGAAACGTTGCAGATATACATATCTTTGTTAAGGATTTCTACATCACTGTCTACGATGATATCGCCAGCAGTTACTGTAGCAGGTCCTGTAATATCGATTTCCAGGGTTTTTTCTTCATCCCCGTACATTTTTAATGCAAGACCTTTGATATTCAAGATGATTTGAGCAACGTCTTCCCGAACGCCCTTAACAGTTGAGAATTCGTGTAAAACTCCATCGATTTGAATATTGGTGATTGCTGCACCAGGTAAAGAAGATAATAAAATACGACGTAAGGAATTTCCTAAAGTAGTTCCGTATCCTCTTTCAAGAGGCTCAACGATGAACTTGCCATAATCTTTTTCTTCATCAATCTTTGCGATTCTTGGTTTTTCGAATTCAATCATTCTTATCTTTTACCCCTTTCAAAACGAAAAGTGTCTTGTTCAATGACGTAATTGTTACACTCAAAATGAGCAGCACTCATTAAACACGACGGCGTTTTGGAGGGCGGCATCCATTATGAGGGACTGGAGTCACGTCACGGATTGCAGTCACTTCCAAACCTGCTGCTTGTAATGAACGAATTGCTGCTTCACGTCCAGAACCAGGTCCTTTAACTGTTACTTCTACAGTTCTTAATCCGTGTTCCATTGCTGCTTTGGTAGCTGTTTCTGCTGCCATTTGAGCGGCAAAAGGAGTAGATTTTTTGCTTCCTTTGAAACCTAATGAACCAGCTGATGACCATGCTAATGCATTCCCATGAGTATCAGTGATCATAATGATTGTATTATTGAATGTTGAGTGAATATGTGCAATACCCGCTTCAATATTCTTTTTCACACGGCGTTTACGACTCACTTTTTTTGCTGCCATGAAGTTTTAACCTCCTTCACTTAGGAATTATTTTTTCTTGCCTGCGACTGTTTTAGACGGGCCTTTACGAGTACGTGCATTGTTTTTCGTGTTTTGTCCACGAACTGGCAATCCACGGCGATGACGGATACCACGGTATGAACCGATTTCCATCAAACGTTTGATGTTCAAGTTCACTTCACGACGAAGGTCACCTTCAACTTTTAATTTATCAACTTCAGCACGGATAGCATCTGTTTGTTCATTCGTTAGATCACGAACACGAACTTCTTCAGAAACGCCAGCGTTTGCTAAAATTTGTTTTGCAGTCGTGTTACCAATACCATAGATATAAGTAAGTGAAACGACCACACGTTTATCACGAGGAATATCTACTCCTGCAATACGAGCCATATTTGTTACACCTCCGATTATCCTTGACGTTGTTTATGTTTTGGATTTGCTGGGCAAATCACCATAACGCGTCCTTTACGACGAATTACTTTACAATGTTCGCACATTGGTTTTACTGATGGTCTTACTTTCATGATAATACCTCCTGTGGTTTTACGGAGTACAATTATTTAAAGCGATAAGTAATGCGGCCACGGTTCAGGTCATACGGTGATAATTCAACCGTCACTTTGTCTCCAGGTAATATACGAATGTAGTGCATCCGGATCTTACCAGAAACGGTCGCTAGAACTTGGTGTCCGTTTTCCAATTCGACTTTAAACATTGCATTCGGCAAAGTTTCGACGACTGTACCTTCGACTTCAATCATATCTTCTTTTGCCACGCACAGTACCTCCTTGTACTTGTGATTTTCACACGATAAAATGGCGGAAACGGGGTTCCCACCTGATATTCTCAAACTATGCTTCTACTTAATAACAGTAGAAGTCGGACTGACACATTTTATCATACTCTGTCAAAGGTTTCAAGAGAAAGTTTTGTAGCTGCAAGTCGGTGACGGGCAATCTATGATTAGTCAATGATGTTTTTAACATCTTTAAATACAGCATCGATGTCGCGATCACCATCAATCGACTGCAATAAACCTTTTTCTTTGTAATAAGCTAAGATTGGTTCACTGCTTTTGATATTGACAGCTAGACGATTTTTGACCGTCTCAGGCTTATCATCTTCACGTTGGTAGAAGTCATGACTTCCACAACGATCACATGTTCCTTCCACTTTTGGCGGATTGAACAATTTATGATAAGTTGCCCCACAATTGCGGCACATGAAGCGGCCGGCTAAACGTTCTACGAGAACTTCTTCAGGAACATGAATATCAATGACAGCATCTAGTTTTTTGTTTAGGTCTTTCAACATTTCGTCCAATGCTTCAGCTTGTTCCAAAGTCCGCGGAAAGCCATCCAATAAGAAGCCTTTCTCTGTGTCTGGTTCAGCTAAACGCTCTTTGACGATACCGTTGGTGACCTCATCTGGAACCAAAGCGCCTTGATCCATGTAAGATTTTGCTTTCAGGCCTAATTCTGTTTCGTTCGCCATTGCAGCCCGAAACATATCGCCTGTTGAAATATGAGGAAGACCGTATTCAGCAACGATACGTTCTGCCTGAGTACCTTTACCGGCACCAGGTAGTCCCATTAAAATGAGGTTCATTCTAATTCCTCCTGTAAGTTTTTGAATAGTGTTGAGGAAGACCTCAACACTTCAATAACTTTAATTGATAAAACCAGTATATTTCCGTTTCAGCATAAGTCCTTCTAGCTGCTTCGCAGTATCCAGAGCTACCCCGATAACGATCAATAAACTTGTTCCACCTAAACCGATTGATTGCGGCAAGTTCCAAACCATCTGAGCGATGATCGGCAACAGCGCAACTAGTCCTAAGAAGACCGATCCTACTGTACTTAATCGCATAAGCAGACGTGAGACGTATTCTTCTGTTCCTTTACCAGGGCGCACACTTGGAATGTAACTTCCTTGTTTTTGTAGGTTTTCCGCTAATTTCTCAGGGTTAACTTGTACAAATGCATAGAAGAACGTAAACGCCACGATCAAAACAGTATAGATGATCGCACCAGGTACGGTGTTATAACTAAAAATCGTTTGTACTACTTCATACCAAGTTTCGCCTTTATACGAACTGCCTAATGCTTGAATGATCGCATTTGGTGTTGTAATAAACGAACTAGCAAAGATAACTGGGATTACACCGGCAGCATTGACCTTCAATGGAAGATAACTACTTGTTGGCGCACCAGCTACTCGCTTCGTATATTGGATTGGAATCTTTCGTTCTGCTTGTTGGACATACGTCACAAATGTGATGATGACCAAAACAGCAACGACAAGCAAGACCATAAACAATGCATTCATCCAAATATCTGATGGATCCACATTGATGAAATAATCTTCTACCAATTCCTTGATACTAGCAGGTAAGCGTGAAATGATCCCTGCAAAGATAATCATTGACACACCATTTCCAATTCCGCGTTCTGTGATTTGTTCTCCTAACCAAGTAACGAGCATCGTACCTGCTGTTAAGATCAAACCAATCACCACAAACGTCGAGATATTTGGATTGTTGACAAAGCCAAGTTGTGTATAATAGTTGAACCCTGCAGTTAACGTCATCGACTGAACAAAGGCCAAAACCAATGTTAGGTAACGAGTTGCTTGATTCAATTTCTTACGACCAACTTCCCCTTGCTTCGACCACTCAACAAATCTTGGCACGATATCCATCTGCAACAACTGAATAACGATTGACGCAGTAATATATGGTGACACACCCATTGAGAAAATCGAGAATTGCTGCATCGCGCCACCGCTGACCAAGTTCAACATGTTCAGAAACGGTAGATCAGCAATTTCCCTCAAACGGCTTGCGTCTACGCCTGGCACAGTAATATGTGTACCCAGACGAAAGACAAACAAGATAAGTACGGTGAAGAAAATTCTCGATCTAATATCTTTTACTTTAAAGGCGTCCTTTAGTAGTTTGAACATTAGATCACCTCGATTGATCCACCAGCAGCAACGATTGCTTCTTCAGCTGCTTTTGAGAATTTTGCTGCTTTCACAGTCAATTTCTTCGTTAGTTCTCCATTTGCTAATACTTTGATTCCAGCTTTTTCATCTTTGACGATTCCAGCTTCATGCAAAGCAACAGGTGTTACTTCTGCACCGTCTTCAAAGCGGTTCAATACATCAAGATTGATAACTGCATATTCTTTGCGGTTGACATTTGTAAAGCCGCGTTTTGGCAAACGACGGAACAATGGTGTTTGTCCCCCTTCAAAGCCTAAACGTACTCCGCCACCTGAACGAGCTTTTTGACCTTTTTGTCCGCGTCCAGCTGTTTTACCGTTACCAGATGAAGTTCCGCGACCAACACGGTTACGTACTTGGCGTGATCCTTCTGATGGTTTTAATTCATGAAGTTTCATAGGTTTGGCACCTCCTTAATCAAACTAGATCTGCTGATCCTTAGACTTCTTCAACGTCCACTAAGTGAGAAACAGTGTTGACCATGCCTTTGATTGCATCATTAGCTGGTTTTACTACTGTTGAATTCAACTTTGTAAGACCTAACGCTTTTACAGTATCGCGTTGGTTTTGGGGACGTCCAATAATACTGCGTTTTAAAGTGATTTTCAATTCAGCCATTATAGTGTCCTCCTTAACCGATTAATTCTTCTACTGATTTGCCGCGAAGTGCTGCCACTTCTTCAGCGCGTTTCAATTGTTTCAACCCTTCAACTGTTGCGCGAACAACGTTGATTGGTGTGTTAGAACCTAAAGATTTAGATGTGATATCCGCTACCCCAGCTAATTCCAATACGGCACGAACGGGTCCACCAGCAGCTACCCCAGAACCTTCTACAGCAGGTTTCATAAGGATGCGTCCGCCGCCGAATACACCGATAACTTCGTGAGGGATTGTAGAACCAACCATTGGTACTTCTACCAAGTTTTTCTTCGCGTCTTCGATTGCTTTACGGATTGCTTCTGGTACTTCTTGTGCTTTACCAGTACCGAAACCTACGTGTCCGTTTTTATCACCGACAACAACTAATGCAGCAAAACGTAGACGACGTCCACCTTTAACAACTTTAGTTACACGGTTGATCGCAACAACGCGGTCTTCTAATTCCAAATGTTTTGGATCAATATAAACCATGAATGGTGTTCCTCCTTCTCTTA
Source organism: Enterococcus sp. M190262 (assembly GCF_005843965.1). NCBI lineage: Bacteria > Bacillati > Bacillota > Bacilli > Lactobacillales > Enterococcaceae > Enterococcus > Enterococcus sp. M190262. The sequence goes on from NZ_CP040461.1 coordinate 696,975, forward strand.
AAATTCCAGTCCATTTTCGCGAGCTGCTTCAGCTAAAGCTGCTACACGGCCATGGTAAAGGTATCCACCACGGTCAAAGACTACTACTTTAATACCTTTTGCTGCTGCACGTTCTGCAACTAATTTGCCGACAGCTTGTGCTTGTTCAGTTTTGTTTCCACCTGAAATTTCTTTATCTAAGGCAGAGGCACTTGCTAGCGTCACACCCGCTACGTCATCAATGATTTGAGCGTAGATGTTTTTGTTCGAACGGAACACGTTTAAGCGTGGGCACTCAGCAGTACCAGAGATTTTGTTACGTACACGACGATGTCTTTTCTGACGTGTTTTATTTTTATCTGGTTTTGTAATCACAATTGTCACCTCTTTTTATTTGCTAGCCTAAGCCGCTAGTCGTAAATGCTTACGACTATTTACCAGTTTTACCTTCTTTACGACGTACAAATTCGCCAACATAACGAATTCCTTTGCCTTTATAAGGTTCTGGAGGACGAACGCCACGAATATTAGCAGCTAATTCGCCAACAACTTCTTTATCTGATCCTTTGATGATCACAGAAGTGTTTGAAGGAACTTCAATTTCGATTCCAGCTGGCGCTTCGATTTCAACCGGATGAGAGTAACCAACGTTCAATACAAGTTTTTTACCTTGTAATTGAGCACGGTACCCAACCCCGATCAATTCTAACGCTTTTTGGAAACCTTCAGAAACACCAACAACCATGTTGTTGAAGTTTGCACGGGTAGTTCCGTGGATAGTTTTCATTTCTTTACTATCGTTTGGACGAGTGAATGTTACTTCGTTTCCTTCGATATTCATTTTGATATCAGAAGAAAAAGTACGTTTCAATTCACCTTTAGGTCCTTTAACTGTAATGTCGTTTCCATCTTGTTTGATTTCAACACCTGCAGGAAGAACGACGATCTTATTACCGATACGACTCATTTAGAGGCACCTCCTTGTGGATTATTTTAAATTACCATACATAAGCGACTACTTCGCCGCCAACATTTTTTGCTCTTGCTTCTTTGTCAGTGATAACACCTTCAGAAGTTGAGATGATCGCGATTCCTAAACCGTTCAATACTTTTGGCACTTCGTCAGCTTTGACATAAGCACGCAAACCTGGTTTAGAGATACGTTTCAAGTTTGTGATAACACGTTCACCGTTTTTGCCGTATTTCAAGAATACGCGGATCACGCCTTGTTTGTCATCTTCGATATATTCAACATCGCGAACGAAACCTTCACGTTTCAAGATTTCAGCGATATCACGTTTGATTTTTGAAGCAGGTACTTCTAAGCTTTCGTGTTTTACCATATTGGCATTACGTACACGCGTTAGAAAATCTGCGATTGGATCTGTCATGACCATGGGATAATTTACCTCCTTTATGCGAGTATAGTTTACCAGCTAGCTTTCTTCACGCCGGGAATTTGTCCTTTATAGGCAAGTTCGCGGAAGCAAATACGGCAAAGATGAAATTTACGATAAACTGAATGTGGACGTCCGCAACGTTCGCAACGAGTATACTCTTGTGTTGAGAATTTAGCAGGGCGTTTGTTTTTAGCAATCATTGATTTTTTAGCCACGTAGTTCGCCTCCTTTTTTTATTTTTGGAATGGCATGCCTAATTGTGACAACAATTCACGAGATTCTTCATCTGTGTTGGCTGTTGTTACAATAACGATATCCATACCACGTACTTTATCGATCAAATCATAATCTACTTCAGGGAAGATCAATTGTTCTTTGATTCCTAATGTGTAGTTTCCGCGTCCGTCGAACGCTTTTTTGCTGACACCGTGGAAGTCACGGACACGTGGCAATGAAACTGTTACTAACTTGTCTAAGAATTCATACATTCTTTCGCCGCGTAGAGTAACTTTCGCACCGATTGGCATTCCTTCACGTAAACGGAATCCAGCAATAGATTTTTTCGCTTTTGTGATCAATGGTTTTTGACCTGAGATCAATTGTAATTCTTCAACAGCTTTATCTAAGTTTTTTGCATTCGATACAGCATCACCAACACCCATGTTGATAACGATTTTATCAACTTTTGGTGCTTGCATAACTGAGCTGTAGTTAAATTTGTCCATTAATGATGGGACAACTTCTTTTGAATATTTTTCTTTAAGGCGGTTCATCTGTTAGCCCCTCCTTCCTTTATTTGATTATTTATCAAGAACTTCTCCGGTTTTTTTAGAAACGCGGACTTTTTTGCCGTCAACTTCTTTATAGCCTACACGTGTTGCTTCACCGTTCGAAGGATCAACCACCATCACGTTAGAAACATGAATTGGTGCTTCCATCTCGACGATTCCGCCCTGAGGAGCTGTTTGAGAAGGTTTTTGGTGTTTTTTAACGACGTTCACACCTTCAACAACGACTTTGTCTTTCTTAGGAAACGCTGCAAGTACAACGCCTTCTTTGTTTTTGTCTTTACCAGTGATAACTTTAACTTTATCGCCTTTTTTAACAAACATGTTTGTTTCGCACCTCCTTTAGATAAGAATCACTATTACAATACTTCTGGTGCTAGGGAAACGATCTTCATAAAGTTGCCTTCACGCAATTCGCGAGCAACTGGTCCAAAGATACGAGTTCCACGTGGGCTCTTATCGTCACGGATAATAACCGCAGCATTTTCATCAAATTTAATGTAAGAACCGTCTGTACGACGTGCTCCTGATTTTGTACGAACGATAACGGCTTTAACGACGTCACCTTTTTTGACAACCCCACCTGGCGTTGCTTGTTTGACCGTAGCAACGATCACGTCACCAATATTCGCAGTTTTACGACCAGATCCGCCAAGGACTTTGATCGTTAGAATTTCACGGGCACCTGAGTTGTCCGCCACTCTTAATCGGCTTTCTGCTTGGATCACGATGTGTATCCTCCTTTCAGATTTTGCAATTCACAATCTATATAGGAAAATCTCGTGTGATTAGATAATCACTGCCTTTTCAACAATCTCTACTAGACGGAAACGTTTCGTAGCTGATAATGGACGAGTTTCCATAATTTTCACGATATCGCCAACTTTTGCTTCGTTGTTTTCATCGTGTGCTTTGTATTTCTTAGAATAGTTCAGACGTTTGCCGTAGATAGGGTGGTTTTTCTTAGTTTCAACGACAACAGTGATTGTTTTATCCATCTTGTCGGATACCACGCGACCTTGGTAAACTTTGCGTTGATTTCTTTCTTCAGTCATACGCTAAATGGCCTCCTTCCACTATTACTTTGCTTGTTCACGCAATACTGTTTTGATGCGTGCAATCGATTTACGTACTTCTTTGATACGTGCAGTGTTTTCTAATTGTCCTGTAGCTAATTGGAATCTAAGATTAAACAATTCTTCTTTCAATTGTTTTTCTTGATCTAGCATTTCGGCAGTGGTTAATTCTCTGATTTCTTTAACCTTCATTCGATTCACCACCCATTTCCTCACGTTTTACGATCTTTGTTTTCACTGGCAATTTGTGAGAAGCAAGACGTAACGCTTCACGCGCAACTTCTTCGGGAACGCCGGCAATTTCAAACATGATTTTACCACGTTTTACTGGTGATACCCATCCTTCAGGAGCCCCTTTACCAGAACCCATACGTACCCCAATTGCTTTGGCCGTATAAGATTTGTGAGGGAAAATTTTGATCCATACTTTCCCGCCACGTTTCATATAACGAGTCATTGCAATACGGGCAGCTTCGATTTGGCGGTTTGTGATCCAGTGTGATTCAACAGCTTGCAAGCCGTATTCACCGAAAACTACTTCTTTTCCGCCTTTCGCTTCACCGCGCATTTTCCCGCGGAATTCACGACGGTGTTTTACACGTTTAGGTACTAACATGTTTATTTCCCTCCTTTCTCAGTGTTCTTTTTAGTTGGAAGAATTTCTCCACGATAAATCCACACTTTAACTCCTAGTTTTCCGTATGTTGTATCTGCTTCTTCCCATGCGTAATCAATATCCGCACGTAATGTATGAAGTGGAACTGTTCCTTCTGAATAGCCTTCTGAACGAGCGATATCTGCTCCGTTTAGACGACCAGATACTTGTGTTTTGATTCCTTTAGCGCCAGAACGCATTGTGCGTTGGATCGCTTGTTTTTGCGCACGACGGAAAGCAACACGGTTTTCTAATTGACGTGCGATTCCTTCGCCTACTAATTTAGCATCTAAATCTGGTTTTTTGATTTCAACGATGTTGATGTGAACTCGTTTGCCAGTTAATTTGTTTAATTCTTTTCTTAGGTTTTCGACTTCAGATCCGCCTTTACCGATAACCATACCTGGTTTAGCTGTGTGGATTGAAATATTTACGCGGTTTGCTGCACGCTCGATTTCAATTGTTGACACAGCGGCATCAGCAAGTTTAGATGCGATAAATTTACGGATTTTCAAATCTTCATGTAGAAATTCAGCATACTCTTTTTCAGCATACCATTTTGCATCCCAGTCACGGATGATGCCTACACGCATTCCAATTGGATGTACTTTTTGACCCACCGATTGTCCCTCCTTATTTTTCTGATACGACTACAGTAATATGACTTGTACGTTTGTTGATTGGAGAAGCTGAACCTTTCGCACGTGGACGGAAACGTTTCATTGTTGGTCCTTCGTTGACGAATGCTTCAGAAACAATCAAGTTTTCAACATCTAAGTCAAAATTGTTTTCTGCATTAGCGATAGCTGACATCAAGACTTTCTCGATGATTCCAGCCGCTTTGTTTGGTGTGAACTTCAAGATCGCGATTGCTTCAGCAACGCTTTTCCCTCTGATCAAATCAATAACTAGACGTGATTTACGAGGAGAAACGCGGACTGTTTTAGCAGTTGCTTTCGCTGATGTGATTTGTTCTGCCATTTTTGGATATCCTCCCCTCAAAATTAGCGTCTTGTTTTCTTATCGTCGGCAGCGTGTCCGCGATAAGTTCTTGTTGGTGCAAATTCACCTAGTTTGTGTCCTACCATGTCTTCTTGGATGTAAACTGGTACATGTTTCCGTCCATCATACACAGCAATTGTAAATCCGATAAAACTTGGGAAGATTGTGGAACGACGTGACCAAGTTTTGATCACTTTTTTCTTTTCAGCGCCTTGTTGTGCTTCGACCTTCTTCATCAAATGGTCATCGACAAAAGGTCCTTTTTTCAAACTACGACCCATGGTGTACCTCCTCTCAAAATGTGCGACACATGGTCAAGTAAATTATTTAGTCTTGCGACGACGAACGATAAGTTTGTCTGATTTAGCTTTCTTGTTACGTGTTTTGTAACCAAGTGCTGGTTGTCCCCAAGGTGAAACTGGAGCTTTACGTCCGATTGGAGCTTTACCTTCACCACCACCGTGTGGGTGATCATTAGGGTTCATTACGCTACCACGTACAGTTGGGCGTTTGCGCATCCAACGAGAACGTCCGGCTTTACCGATGTTGATCAATTCATGTTGTTCGTTACCAACAGAACCAATTGTTGCACGGCATGTTGCCAAGATCATACGTACTTCGCCTGAGTTCAAGCGGATCAATACATATTTTCCTTCTTTACCAAGTACTTGTGCACTTGTACCAGCTGAACGGATCAATTGTCCGCCTTTTCCTGGTTTCATTTCGATGTTGTGGATAACAGTACCAACTGGAATATTTTCTAGTGGTAATGCGTTCCCTACTTTAATATCTGCATCTGGTCCAGAAACGACAGTCATGCCAACTTCTAATCCTTTAGGTGCTAAGATATATGCTTTTACTCCATCCTCGTAATGTACTAACGCAATGTTAGCAGAACGGTTTGGATCATATTCAATCGTTTTAACAGTAGCAACGACATTGTCTTTGTTACGTTTGAAATCGATCAAACGGTATTGACGTTTGTGACCGCCACCTTGATGACGAACCGTGATACGTCCGTTGTTGTTACGACCAGCATTGTTTTTCAATGGCGCTAACAATGTTTTTTCTGGTGTTGAAGTTGTGATTTCAGCGAAATCAGAACTTGTCATATTACGACGGCCGTTTGTGGTAGGTTTGTACTTTTTAATCGCCACGTCTTTTTCCCTCCCATTTAGTATTTAAATATGGTCTGCTTATTCAGCAGCGTCAAAAATTTGGATTTCTTTTGAATCTTCAGTTAAAGTCACAACAGCTTTGCGACGTTTTTTTGTGTATCCTGCATATTTACCCATGCGTTTGAATTTAGGGCGTACGTTGATGATATTCACGTTAGCCACTTTCACTCCGTCAAAGGCAGCTTCTACAGCTTGTTTTACTAAAGTTTTGTTCGCTTTTGTGTCTACTTCGAAAGTATATTTCTTGTCATCCATGGCAAGCATAGATTTCTCAGTGATCACTGGGCGTTTTATGACGTCTAGTAAGTTCATTATGCAAGCACCTCCTCGATCTGAGTAAGAGCAGTTTGTGTTACCAACATTTTATCTGCTGAAACAACATCCAATACGCTCACGTTATCAGCAGTTACTACTGAAACAGATGGCAAGTTGCGTGCAGATAATGCAGCAAAGTCGTTTTCTGTTTCTAAAACTACCAATACTTTTGAGTCAATAGTCAAGTTAGCTAAAACTTGTTTAAATTCTTTTGTTTTTGGTGCATCAAAGCTTAACCCTTCTACTGCTACCAAGTTATTTGAAGCAACTTTTTCTGACAATACAGATTTCATTGCTAAGCGACGAACTTTTTTAGGAAGTTTGTAGCTGTATGAACGTGGTGTTGGTCCGAAGACTACGCCACCTCCACGCCATTGTGGTGAACGGATTGAACCTTGACGAGCACGACCAGTTCCTTTTTGGCGCCATGGTTTACGGCCACCGCCACGAACGGCACTGCGATTTTTCACAGCGTGTGTTCCTTGTCTTAATGAAGCACGTTGCATGATGATTGCATCGTAGACAACTGTTTCATTTGGTTCAATTCCGAAGATTTCTTCGTTCAATGTAATTTCGCCATTTTGGCTTCCATCTTGTTTGAATAATGCTACATTCGGCATTCCTTAGTTCCTCCTTTCTTCCTATCTACTTATTTAGCTTTCACAGCTGATTTGATTGTAATCAATGATTTTTTCGCGCCAGGTACATTACCTTTAATCAAGATAACGTTACGTTCTGCGTCTACGCGCACGATTTCCAAGTTTTGGATCGTGATGCGGTTACCGCCCATACGTCCAGCAAGACGTTTGTTTTTGAATACACGGTTAGGTGCAACTGGACCCATTGATCCAGGACGACGGTGATAACGAGAACCGTGAGCCATTGGTCCGCGGCTTTGTCCGTGACGTTTGATAACGCCTTGGAATCCTTTACCTTTCGAAGTGCCGGTTACATCAATGATGTCTCCTGCTTCAAAAATATCAACTTTAATTTCTGAACCTACTTCTAAGCCCTCTAGCTCTACATTCTTGAATTCGCGAATGAAGCGCTTAGGAGCCGTGTTTGCTTTTGCAACATGACCTTTCGCAGGTTTGTTAGACAAAACTTCACGCATATCTTGGTAGCCGACTTGAATTGCTTCGTAGCCGTCATTTTCGATTGTTTTCACTTGTAGCACTACGTTTGGAGTAGCTTCTACTACAGTTACTGGAATCAATTCGCCAGATTCAGTGAAGATTTGAGTCATTCCCACTTTTTTCCCTAAGATTCCTTTGGTCATGATTACACCTCCATCTTAATTATTATAGTTTGATTTCAATATTTACACCGCTTGGCAAGTCTAGCTTCATTAAAGCATCAACTGTTTTTGGTGTTGGATTCACAATGTCGATTAGACGTTTGTGTGTACGCATTTCGAATTGTTCGCGTGAATCTTTGTATTTGTGTGTCGCACGGATGATCGTGTACAAGCTGCGTTCAGTTGGCAATGGAATTGGACCAGATACGCCAGCTCCAGTTCTTTTTGCAGTTTCTACGATTTTATCCGCTGATTGATCTAAAATACGATGTTCATACGCTTTTAAACGGATACGAATTTTTTGTTTTGCCATTGTTTTCCCTCCTTCGCCTATTTTGAAAAGTAGACATAGCTCCACGAAAATTTCCGTCACGCTCGTCCATGGCAAAGCGTCCGGGCGTGTCGCAACCTCTCGTTTCGTAGCCGGCAGTTTTTTCTTTGCTGCCAGTGTGACTTACGCATATACGTAAACAGCACCTTTATGATTATATTATGGATAAACGCTGATTGCAAGCTTTTTTTAATGAAAAGAAACGATTCTTTTGCGTTTTTTTCAGAAAACTTTCTTTTCTCTTGAAAACAACAAAAACCTTGCCTAATGACTTGCTCTAAGCAAAAGCTTTTCCAACAACCATAGCTACTAACGCAAAAGCGCTCCTTCCGGAATAATTCTCCAGAAAAAGCGCTTCAAACCACTAATCATCTCGATTTACTACTAGTTGATTAATCCTTTAGTCACACGTTGGATTGCTGCTCTTAACGGAAAATAAGCAATAGCGACAATCAAAATCGTGACCACTACATTGATGACTGTTGCCGGCAATTTGATGACCGCTGCCGACCAAGCTCCTGACCAGCTGCTGCCAAGATACCAAAGCATAACAGTATTTTTGATTTGCGTCATAGCAAGTTTCGCCAAGCCAGTAACAGACCCAATAACCACTAACTGCCATATTGCTTGCGGACGTTTTTTAAATAAGAAAAACGCACCATATGCAAAAGCCCCCACAATAAAACTTTCCAAAATAAAATAAGGGGCCTCTGTCGCATACCCATTCAGCAAATCAAAAATCGCAAAGCCCAGTCCCCCAGCAAGGGAGCCTTTCACATAACCTAATAATAAAACTGCTAATAAAAGAACGGCATTCCCCAAGTGCACAAAGGCGCCGGTGGGCAATGGGATCTTGATCATCGTACCAATGACTGTCAACGCTGTAAACAATGCCACAAAGACAATACTTCGAATTCTGTGATCATTCATGTGGTATCATCCTTTCTTCCGCATGATTATAAGCACCGTGCCAGACGTGACCGACATAAGGATTGATCAGAACCCCTTGTCGAATCGCCGCAACGACGAAGTCTTTGGCCAAGCGAATGCTTTCTAGTAACGGCAGCCCTTTTGCTAATCCAGCAGTAATGGCTGCAGAAAACGTACAGCCTGCACCATGGTTGAAATCAGTATCGATCCTCCGGCTTTCTAGAGTAGTAAAAGAGTGTCCATCATAAACTAAGTCAATTGCCTGCGCTCCTGGCAACCGATGACCTCCTTTGACGACGACACACTTCGCGCCTAAATGATAAATCCTTTTCGCAGCTTCTTTCATAGCAACAAGGTCTTTTAAGTCCCCCATCCCCGATAAAATTCCAGCTTCAATCAAGTTAGGTGTCACCACATCCGCCAAAGGCAGCAAGTATTCGATCAATGCATCCACACTCTTTGGCTGCAAAATATGTGCGGTCCCTTTACAAGCAATAACAGGATCGATCACCACCTGTTTCACTTGTTGTTGCTGGATCATCTTGGCAGCCTGCGCAATATTGGCTTCATTCCCCAACATCCCTGTCTTAACGGCATCCATTGGTTCCCCCGTGAAAGCCGAAATCAATTGTTTTTCGACCAAAGAAGTGTCCATAGCTGTCACTTCGTGGGTCCATCCCATTGACGGATCCATGGTAACGATCGAGGCAATCGAAGCAAAACCAAAAACACCATACTCTTGAAAGGTCTTTAAATCAGCTTCAATTCCTGCGCCGCCTGTTGAATCGGATCCGGCGATCGTTAATACTTTCTTCATTATTATCGACTCCTTTTATTCAGTATAACCAATGGTCCCCTTGACGAAAACAGCCAATTGGCTTATTTTTATACCATCCAATAAAAAAAGGAGGGCTCTAATGACCGATAGGCAAATCGATAAACAGAAGAAGCAACCACTCTATCAGCAAATCGTCACTTACTTTATCGAGGCCATCCAAAATGGCGATTACACACCTGGTGAACAGTTGCCCGCCGAACGAAAACTAGCCACTCAATTCGGGGTCAACCGTTCAACGATCGTCAAGGCACTGGATGAGCTTCGGAGTTTAGGATGGATCACGCGCAAACGAGGCAGCGGCACACAAGTCTCTGAAGGTCGATGGGGCAACCGTCAGACCCCTCTATCTTATCTCCGCTCGTCTCTATCTAGTCCCTACTTACAGCAAGACCCCTTTGTTGAAGAGATTCAGCGATTGCGCACAAAAGACCAAATTCTCGACCTTTATACAGGTGATCTGCCACAAGAACTGCTTCCTGATTTCCAATTTCCTGCCTTTACTTGGGAGATGATCCGCAACGAAAGCCTGCAAAGCACCCCAGCCGGCTACCCACCATTGCAAGAAGTCTTGATGCGGCACTTGACGGAAGATTTCGGAATCCCCTTATCTGGACAAAAACTCGTGATCACTTCTGGCTCCACGCAAGGTATCACACTGCTTATGCAAGTTTTGTTGACTTCAGGTGATAGTATTCTTACGGAAGATCCTTCCTTTTTGTTTTCATTGCCCTTATTTACAACAATGAATGTCCGCGTTCTCGGAATCAAACAGGACGAAGAAGGGATGCGACCGAAAGACTTAGAACAAGCATTGAAAGAGCAGAAAATCAAATTTGTTTATTTAAATCCGACATTCCAAAATCCCACCGGTCGTACCATGAGCCTTGGCCGCCGCAAAGAAATTATCGCTATTTGCCAGAGGTATCAAGTACCGATCATAGAAGATGATATCTTTAGTGAGTTAGCCTTTACGCCGCAACCCGAAAAATTTAAGGCACTAGCACCAGATTCGGTCATTTATCTCGGATCTTTATCAAAACTCTTTGGGTCTTCTATCAAAATCGGCTGGTTATTAGCTCCTGAAGCATTGGCGGATCAATTTGCTCAAGCTAAAAAAAGGATGTCTATCGAGACAACGATTTTTCCTCAACTGTTAGCTAATCTTGCTCTCCGTTCCATGGAGTACCCTCAACAACAACAGGACTTGCTAAAAAAGATGGCTCAAAAGCAACATGCCTTGATTCAGCGACTGGACGCTTTTTCTGAGGATTGGGCATTCCAACAGACCACTGGGGGACTATACCTCTGGCTGCAATGGCAACACGCCCCACTGAAACGGAGAGACTGGACACTTTTCTTAAAAAATGATTGTCTAGTTGCCCCAGCCTTTCTCTTCAGCAATGATACAAACGGATTTCGTCTGAACTATACACGACTTTCGGAAAATCAACTAGACTTGTTTTGTCAGCAATTCAGAAAAATCACAACACAATTAAAGGAGCATCTGTATGAATGAAACAATTGATCTATTAACCAACCACCGCACTTATCGCCAATTCGATAGCAACTATCAATTATCAAAGGAGCAGTTAGAAGCAATTTTATCTGCTGCACGACAAGCACCTAGCTGGATGAACGGGCAAGCTTATTCCATTCTCGTGATCGATGATCGTTCACTTCGACAACAGCTGGTTACTTGGAATCCAGGTAATCCTCATATCGCTGAAAGTTCTATCTTCTTACTTTTCTTGGCTGATTTAAACCGCACCAAGAAAGTTGCTGAGAAAAAACAAACACCTTATCTGGTTGATGAAGGTTTACAACCATTGTTGATCGCAACAACCGATGCTAGTATCGCTTTACAGTCAGCTGCCATTGCTGCGGAATCTCTTGGTCTAGGAACAGTTATTTCCGGCAGTGTCCGCAAAGACAGCAAAGCGATCGCCGAATTGCTCGAACTGCCAGAATACGTTTACCCTGTGGCTGGATTAAGTATTGGCAAACCAATTGTAGATATGGCTCTCAAACCTCGCTTGCCTCAAGAGGCGGTAATCCATTACAACAAATACCAGGATTATTCCTATCAAGCGATCGAAGACTATGACCAAATCATGACCGCCTTCGGTGAAGCGAGAGAAACAATGCCTTGGTCCGAAAAATTCGCCAATTTCTACGGCCGTGTCCCTGACCAAGGCTTTGATCAGTTTCTAAAAGATCAAAAATTGATCAAATAAAAATTTTCAAGCAAAAAAAGCAGAAGCGCTAGCGCTTCTGCTTTTTGCATTCATCAAGTCAATTAAGCTTTGATTTCAGTTACAACGCCTGAACCAACAGTACGTCCGCCTTCACGAATTGAGAAACGAGTTCCGTCTTCGATAGCGATTGGGTGGATTAATTCAACGTCGATTGTTACGTTATCGCCAGGCATAACCATTTCAGTTCCTTCTGGCAATTCAACAACACCAGTTACGTCAGTTGTACGGAAGTAGAACTGAGGACGGTAGTTAGTGAAGAATGGAGTGTGACGTCCACCTTCTTCTTTTGTCAAAACATAAACTTCAGCTTTGAATTTTGTATGAGGTGTGATTGTACCAGCTTTAGCCAATACTTGTCCACGTTGGATGTCTTCACGAGCAACCCCACGTAGCAATGCACCAATGTTATCCCCTGCTTCAGCATAGTCTAACAATTTACGGAACATTTCAACACCTGTTACAGTTGTTTTAGCAGTTTCGTCAGCAATACCAACGATTTCTACTTCATCACCAACGCGAACTTGTCCACGTTCAACACGGCCTGTAGCAACAGTACCACGTCCAGTGATTGAGAATACGTCTTCGACTGGCATCATGAATGGTTTGTCAGTATCACGTTCTGGAGTTGGAACGTATTCGTCAACTGCAGCCATCAATTCCATGATTTTTTCTTCGTATGAAGGATCTCCTTCAAGAGCTTTCAAAGCAGAACCAGCGATTACAGGAACATCGTCGCCTGGGAAGTCATATTCAGACAATAGGTCACGAACTTCCATTTCAACTAATTCTAGCAATTCTTCGTCATCAACCATATCCATTTTGTTCAAGAAAACAACGATGTATGGTACGCCAACGTTACGTGATAACAAGATGTGTTCACGAGTTTGAGGCATAGGACCGTCAGCAGCAGATACTACTAAGATCGCACCGTCCATTTGCGCAGCACCAGTGATCATGTTTTTAACATAGTCCGCGTGTCCTGGGCAGTCTACGTGAGCGTAGTGGCGAGCTTCAGTTTCATACTCAACGTGAGCAGTTGAGATAGTGATTCCGCGTTCGCGTTCTTCTGGAGCACCATCGATTTGGTCGTAAGCAGAAGCTTGTGCCAAACCTTTTTTAGATAATACAGTTGTGATAGCAGCTGTAAGTGTAGTTTTACCATGGTCAACGTGTCCGATCGTACCAATGTTTACGTGGGGTTTAGAACGGTCAAATTTTTCTTTTGCCATTTTAAAATGTTCCTCCTAAAAATACAGTTTATTTTTTATATTTGATAGGTAGAGGGCGCGAAGCCCCCCATCCCTTATCATCGATAATATTGTACACGAAACTTCATAAAAAATATAGCTTTTTACTGAATTTCGCATTTGTGCATCAATTATTCAGCTTTGCCGCCGTTTTTCTTGATGATTTCTTCTTGAACAGACTTAGGTACATCTTCATAGTGATCAAATGTCATCATGAAAGTACCGCGTCCTTGAGTAGATGAACGAAGTGTTGTTGCATATCCGAACATTTCAGCCAATGGAACAATCGCGTTAACGATTTGTGAGTTACCATGCGCTTCCATACCTTCAACACGTCCACGACGAGCAGTTACGTGTCCCATAACATCACCTAAGTAATCTTCAGGAACAGTGATAACAACTTTCATCATTGGTTCAAGAATCACTGGATTAGCTTTCTTCGCTGCAGCACGTAAAGCCATTGAAGCTGCCACACGGAAGGCTGTTTCACTTGAATCGACATCATGGTATGAACCATCGTAAAGCTTGGCTTTGATGTCAACCAATGGATAACCAGCTAGAACACCGTTAGCCATTGAGTCTTCAAGTCCTTTTTCAACTGCTGGGATGTATTCACGTGGAACCACACCACCGACAATTGCGTTTTCGAATTCGAAGCCTTTACCTTCTTCGTTTGGTGTAAATTCGATCCATACGTGACCGTATTGACCTTTACCACCAGACTGACGTACAAATTTACCTTCGGCTTGCGTAGAAGCACGGAATGTTTCGCGGTAAGAAACTTGAGGCGCACCAACGTTTGCTTCAACTTTAAATTCGCGACGCATACGGTCAACAAGGACGTCCAAGTGAAGTTCACCCATCCCTGCGATAACAGTTTCGCCAGTTTCAGCGTTTGTTTCTACACGGAATGAAGGATCTTCTTCAGCAAGTTTTTGTAAAGCCACACCCATTTTATCTTGGTCAGCTTTTGATTTAGGTTCAACAGCTACTTCGATAACTGGTTCTGGGAATTCGATTGATTCAAGGATAACTGGTGATTTTTCGTCACACAATGTATCCCCTGTTGTTGTATCTTTCAAACCAACAGCTGCAGCGATATCGCCTGAATAAACTGTTTGGATTTCTGCACGAGTGTTCGCGTGCATTTGCAGGATACGACCGATACGTTCGCGTTTGTCTTTTGAAGCATTCAAGACATATGATCCAGAGTTCAAGACACCTGAATACACACGGAAGAATGTCAAACGACCTACGAATGGGTCAGTCATTACTTTAAATGCTAGTGAAGCAAAAGGCGCTTCATCGTCAGCAGGACGATCAGTTTCTTCGTCAGTTTTAGGATTGATCCCTTTGATTGCAGGAACATCAAGTGGTGAAGGAAGGTAGTCGATGACTGCATCCAACATCAATTGAACCCCTTTGTTTTTGAAGGCTGAACCACAAAGAACTGGGAAAAATTCAACAGTCAATGTCGCTTGACGGATACCAGCTTTCAATTCTTCTTCAGTGATTTCTTCACCTTCCAAGAATTTCATCATTAGCTCTTCGTCAGTATCTGCAACAGCTTCAACTAATTTTTCGCGCCATTCTTCAGCTAATTCTTTGTACTCTTCAGGAATTTCAGTTTCTTGAATCTCTGTTCCTAAATCGTTTGTATAGATCTCAGCTTTCATTTTTACTAGATCGATGATACCAGTAAAGTCATCTTCCGCACCAATTGGTAATTGGATTGGGTGAGCATTTGCTTGCAAGCGATCATGTAAAGTAGATACAGAGTATAAGAAGTCTGCACCGATTTTATCCATTTTGTTACAGAATACGATACGTGGTACGCGGTAATCTGTCGCTTGACGCCAAACTGTTTCAGTTTGTGGTTCTACACCAGATTGTGAGTCCAATACTGTTACAGCACCGTCAAGAACCCGTAGTGAACGTTGTACTTCAATTGTGAAGTCCACGTGTCCAGGAGTGTCGATGATATTTACGCGGTTTTCTTTCCATTGCGCAGTTGTCGCAGCAGAAGTGATCGTGATCCCACGTTCTTGTTCTTGTTCCATCCAGTCCATTTGAGAAGCACCTTCATGTGTTTCACCAATTTTATGGATTTTACCTGTGTAATAAAGGATACGTTCAGTTGTCGTTGTTTTACCAGCGTCAACGTGGGCCATGATCCCGATATTACGAGTTTTTTCTAGCGAAAATTCTCTTGCCATTCTAGGTTGTTCCCCTCTCATTCTTACTTAAACCTAAGCTAAGGTTGTCTCAGTACCTTCCAATAAAAAGCAGTGAGGATCTTACCAACGATAGTGAGCAAATGCGCGGTTGGCTTCCGCCATTTTGTGTGTGTCTTCGCGTTTCTTCACAGAAGCACCAGTGTTGTTTGCTGCATCCATGATTTCTTTCGCAAGACGTTCTTCCATTGTGTGTTCGCCACGCAAACGAGCGTAGTTTACCACCCAACGAAGACCTAGAGTTGTACGACGTTCTGGACGAACTTCAACTGGGACTTGGTAGTTAGAACCACCGACACGGCGAGCTTTAACTTCCAATACAGGCATAATGTTCTTCATTGCTTGTTCGAAAACTTCCAATGGATCATTTCCTGTAGATTCTTTGATAATGCCAAAAGCATTGTAGATAATATTTGCAGCAACACCGCGTTTACCATCAACCATTACACGGTTGATCAAACGAGTTACTAATTTTGAGTTATAAATAGGATCTGGTAAAACATCACGTTTTGCAACAGGACCTTTACGAGGCATCCGTAACTCCTCCTTCCGAAATATCAGTTCTGATTAAATAGTTTCATTTGTAGTTTGAATCAAAATTAAGCTTTAGGACGTTTTGTTCCATATTTAGAACGAGATTGTTTACGATCGTTAACACCGGCAGTATCCAATGCACCACGAACGATATGGTAACGTACCCCTGGTAAGTCTTTTACACGTCCACCGCGTAGCAATACCACACTGTGTTCTTGCAAGTTGTGACCGATACCTGGAATATAAGCTGTCACTTCAATCAAGTTTGACAAACGAACACGCGCATATTTACGTAGAGCTGAGTTCGGTTTTTTCGGTGTCATAGTTCCCACACGAGTAGCTACCCCACGCTTTTGAGGTGAGTTAACATTCGTTTGAGCTTTTTTGAAACTGTTGTATCCTTTGTTCAATGCTGGTGAATTTGATTTTTCAACCTTGGATTTACGAGGTTTACGTACTAATTGATTAATTGTAGGCATCCCTAGTTTTCCTCCTTCCTTGATTCGCTTTATAGTTCCACACATCCAGGTGGTTCTTTTTTTGCGATAAAAAATAATGCATTCTCTGCATTCTTATCAAATATGCTTTGATAAACAGTCAGCACGTCTCCAACGAGAGACCTGTAGATAAAGCACCTTTGATAGAATACCATGATAAAAAGACTCTGTCAACCATCTCTCCAATGATTTTTTATGAAAGGAGCAACTGCCAAAATTTTATAAAAAAACTCTCCCTTGCGCCTCCTTTTTACTTCTTCTTACTATATAATAAAGATGAAAATAGTATTTTATTAGAGGTGGGTCAATAATGAATCTAAAAGAGATGGTCGGTATTGAAGCGGCCAGCTATGTCACTGACGGTATGGTCGTCGGTTTAGGAACTGGTTCAACTGCGTATTACATGATCGAAGAATTGGGGCGCAGAGTGAAAGAAGAAAACTTGTCGATCGTTGGTGTACCAACATCCTGGGCATCAAAAAAACAAGCAGAATCGTTAGGGATCCCGGTCAAAACGATCGATGAAGTGGCAAGTGTCGATTTAACGATCGATGGTGCAGATGAGATCAGCGGAGACTATCATGGAATCAAAGGTGGCGGTGCCGCACTGCTTTTTGAAAAAATCGTCGCAACCTACTCTAAAAAAGTTCTTTGGATTGTTGATAAATCAAAGATCGTTGAAAAATTAGGTGCATTCCCATTACCTGTAGAAGTGATTCCCTATGGCAGTCAGCAATTGATGCGATTGTTTACAGAAAAAAACTATCACCCTGTCCTTCGCCTAGCCGAAGATGGCACCCCGCTAAAAACTGATTGCGGTCATTACATCATTGATCTTCACCTACAAACCATCAATGAACCAGTTGCATTGGCTCATGAACTAGATCAAACCGTCGGTGTTGTAGAGCACGGGCTCTTCTTGGATATGGTCCATACGATCATCATTGGACAAGAAGATGGACCTGAGACCCGCAGCGTTCGCTGATGCCTCTAGCAACAAAAGGAGCAAGTGCTCCTTTTGTTCGAGGTTCTACGTATTTTTCTTCATTTTTCTAGAGTTAAATTCATTTTTGTGCAAGTTTTCTCTATCATTTATGCCTCATTTATGCTACATTCAAATAAAAAAGAATAGGAAGGAGCGGCTATGAAAGTCATCGGTTATGCTCGCACAACAATTATTGATAAAGAATCAAGTGAACAATTAAACAAACTAAAAGAATTTGGTTGTACGGAATTGTTCCACGAAACCTATGCCTACGAAGAAAACTGTGATAACCACTCATTAGAATCTGTGATTGCTCGTATGCAGTCTGGGGAAACGCTGGTTGTTTCTGAACTTCATCGTTTAGGTAAAACAACCCGGCAATTAACTGAATTGACAGATCTTCTAAGAAAAAGAAACCTTCACCTAGTTTCTCTAGCAGAAAACATCGATACGAGAGAACCCATGGGGGCGATTTATTTCAATTTAATGGAAGGTTTGGCAGCGATGGAACAAGCCTTAATCAAAGAACGGACATTAGTCGGATTGAACAATGCCCGAAAGAACGGCAAAATTGGCGGACGACCAAAAATCGATCCAAAAACCATCAAAAAAATTCGCCAGCTTTATTACGATAAAAAAGAGACGATTCAATTCATCTCCACAAAATGCGGTGTTTCTGTCGGAACCTGCTATAAATACATAAAACTTTCAGAAGAAGAATTGGATAAAGTATACAGTCATTAATCACTTGTCTGAATCCGGTGCTTCATCTTTTTTTCTGTGCGCCGATCCTGTCAGACAAAATGATTCAGAAATAAAAAAGAACGTCTTGAAGAAAGACGTTTTTTTCTGTTTCTTTTTTTAAGAAACAAGGTTTTACGCTAAATACGTAGAAATTCTTTGCGAAAAAGTGTACAATAAACAGGGAATTGAAAATTTCAGAAAAATATCTAATATCTAAAAGGAGAGTTTTACATGCCAAAATTAGTATTTTCTCGTCACGGACTAAGCGAATGGAATAAATTGAACCAATTTACTGGTTGGGCCGATGTAGATTTAGCGCCAGAAGGTGTCGAAGAAGCAATCGAGGGCGGACGTAAAATCAAAGAAGCCGGCATCGAATTCGATGTTGCCTACACATCTGTATTAACTCGTGCCATCAAAACTTGTAACTACATTTTAGAATATTCTGATCAACTATGGGTGCCAACAATCAAATCTTGGCGTTTGAACGAACGTCACTACGGTAAACTACAAGGATTGAACAAAAAAGAAACTGCTGAAAAATACGGAGACGAACAAGTTCACATCTGGCGTCGTTCCTACGATGTATTGCCTCCATTGATGGATGCATCTGATGAAGGTTCTGCAGCAAACGATCGTCGTTATGCAATGCTTGATCCTCGCGACGTACCTGGCGGCGAAAACTTGAAAGTAACGCTAGAACGTGCATTACCTTTCTGGCAAGATGAAATCGCACCTGCATTGAAAGACAACAAAACTGTTTTAGTTGCCGCTCACGGAAACTCTCTACGTGCGTTAGCAAAACACATCGAAGGTATCTCTGATGAAGACATCATGGATCTTGAAATTCCAACAGGTCAACCGCTTGTTTATGAATTGAACGATGATCTAACAGTTGCGAAAAAATATTACTTATAATCATTAACAGCCAAGGCTGTGCTGCAAGTCAGAGCAAGAGTATTCTTCCTGACTGACGGCACAGTCTTTTTTTGATTGGTTTCCTGAGAAATATTCGTTATAATTGAAACCGCATACGAAAGGAGCTTGGAATGATGACCACACTCTGTAAAAATGATACGCTACTATTTCTTGGAGATAGCATCACCGACTGCGGCCGTGATCGACTCGATGCTACGGATCTGGGAAAAGGATTTCCCGCCTTTGTGGCAGCCCATCTAGCTGCAGAATACCCAGATGCAAACTTGTCATTTGTTAACCGCGGCATTAGTGGGAATAAAATTCGCGATATCTTAAATCGCATCGAGGAAGACTGCATTGATTTAAAGCCAGATCTACTGATTTTCTTGATCGGTATCAATGATACCTGGCACAATATTGGCACCTCCTCTTTCGGCACACCCGAAGCAACCGCTACATTTGCTAGTGATTATCGGCAATTTTTGCAGCAAGTGACCGAAAGTGGGATCAAGAAAATCCTGCTTTTAGAGCCATTTGTTCTTCCTTATCCAGCAGATCGCAAACAATGGCGGAAGGATTTGGATCCCAAGATCCATTCCATTCGTAAACTAGCTGCTGAATTTGGTTGTGACTACCTTCCTTTAGACGGCTTATTCGCTGAACGTACTGTCAAAAAACATTCATCTTATTATACTGGGGAAGATGGTGTCCATCCAACAATCGCCGGACATGGTGTGATCGCACAAGAGATCTTGCGCCGTATCCATTATTCAAGATAATTCTTTGATAGAAGTAGACAGACAAATAATCGGTAGGATACCAATTACCCTACCGATTATTTGTCTATTCTGTCAGGGTTTCTTTATTTAGAGATACTCTGAAGGGGTCAAAGCCTCTTGATAAATGGCAATGACATCAGATTCTGTCAACGGTACGTAGGCATTTGTCGCAATTGAACTAAATGCTACTGCTTGCTTGGCCATTTCTTCAAAATGACGATCATCTTCGATTCCCACTTCTGGTAAAGTCATTGGGATCCCGCAAGCAAGGAAGAAATCGTATAACTTTTGAATCCCCATCCGGGCTGCCATTTCTGGGACCGCTTCTTCTACTTGGAATACTTCACGGGCAAAGCGAGCCAACTTAGGTGCTGTTGTTTCATTCAACACATGAAGCATCCAGCGGGGCGTCAAGATGGCTAAGCCGATCCCATGAGTAATATCATAAAAAGCACTCAACTCATGTTCCATTGGATGGCACGACCACGCACCGGCTTTCCCACTACCTGTCAACCCATTTAACGCCAATGTACTTGCCCACATCAAGTTTGCCCGAGCATCATAGTCATCTGGGGTATCCAAAGCAATCGGCAAATTTGTGATTACCGCTTTCAACAGCCCTTCTGCGATGCCATCTTGTACATCCGTATTCTCTGTTGTACTAAAGTAGTTTTCGATCAGATGACTCATAATATCTGCAGAACCAGCCGCTGTTTGATAGCGATTGACGCTAAAGGTCCATGTGGGGTCTAAGAAAGAAACCTTCGGCAAGAAATTAGGACCGTGGACCCCTAATTTTTGTTTCGCTGTAAGGTTCGTGATAACTGCTCCCCGATTCATTTCACTACCAGTTGCAGCTAATGTCAAAACCGTAACTAATGGCAATGCTGGCCCTTGGTAGCTGCGTTTAGTCACTAAAGTCCAAGGATCTTCCTCACTGCAAGCAGCACCTGCGATCACTTTGCTGCAATCAATCACGGAGCCGCCTCCGACTGCAAGAATCACATCAATTTTTTCAGTGCGGCAGAGTTCTGCCCCTTTTGCTACTGTTTCAATCCGAGGGTTTGGTTCAACTCCTGCTAATTCTGTTACTTGATTGTCATTGTTTTGCAATTGCGCCATGACTTGATCATAAAGTCCGCTTTTTTTGATACTGCCGCCGCCATAGACCAATAGGACATTTTTTCCGAAAGTATTCAATACTTCCGGCAACTCATTTAACCGATCTTTCCCAAAACGTATATCCGTTGTCACCTGAAAAGTAAAATTATTCATGCTCCAACCTCCTTTTCTTTAATTAAACCATTTTCGTCCAAAAGTGCAACTATTCCAACTAGCTAGAAAGATTCAATCAATCATTTAACAAAAAATCACTTTCTGACTGGCTCCCATTGTCTAAGGAGTCAATCAGAAAGCGATACAGGAATAGAAAATTTTTTGTAGGCTGTAGGATAAGAAAAAGGATTAGGAGATAGCTGTTTCTAAGCCAACTTTGATCATATCATTGAATGTTGTTTGTCTCTCTTCCGCTGTTGTTTCTTCTCCAGTGATGATATGATCACTGACTGTGCAGATCGCTAAGGTCTGTACGTGGAATTTTGCTCCTAAATAGTAAAGCGCAGCGGCCTCCATCTCAACACCTAATACACCAAGATCAGCCAATTCCACTGTTTCTGCCATATCATCTTTATAGAAAGTATCTTCCGATAAAATGTTCCCAACGTGGGTGGTAAAGCCGGATGCAATCGCTGTATCATACGCTTTACGCAACAAGTCGAAATCTGCGATTGGCGGAAAATGAAAACTTTGAAAATTCTTTGCTACCATGGAAGAACTTGTCGCTGCAGCTTGGGCGATCACTAAGTCCCGAACATGAACATCTTTAGAAATCGCGCCACAAGTGCCGACACGAATCAATTTTTTCACGCCATAAGAATTGATCAATTCATGGGCATAAATGGTCGCAGAAGGCATCCCCATACCAGTTCCTTGTACTGATACTCGCTCACCTTTGTAGACACCGGTATAACCGAGCATCCCTCGGACATTGTTATAACAGATCGGGTCTTCTAAAAATGTTTCTGCAATGTATTTTGCGCGTAGAGGATCGCCAGGTAATAAAATCTTATCAGCAATCTCGCCAGCTTTTGCTTCAATATGAACGCTCATCTTTTCGCTCCTTTTCTACTTCTCTTTTATGCTCTTTTTTTAGGGTTTGCTTGTTTTACAGATTCGCTAAAGTTTCTTTGATCAGCGCTTTAAATTCGGCTTTGACCTGTTCTGTTGTCTCTACGACTTCTTCATGGTTCAGGCTTGCTTGCATACCAGCAGCTAGATTGGTGATACATGAAACGCCCAACACTTTCAAGCCACTATGAACAGCTACGATTACCTCAGGAACCGTCGACATACCCACAGCATCTGCACCGATCGTACGAGCAAATCGAATTTCAGCAGGTGTTTCATAAGTCGGCCCAGAAAAGCCCATGTAAACTCCTTCTTTTAAGTGGAGACCTTTTGTTTCTGCAATTTGTTTTGCTGTTTCCCGGTAGCTTGGATGATAAGCCTGGCTCATATCAGGGAATCGTGGTCCCATTTCTTCTTCGTTAGCCCCAATCAATGGATTGTCCCCCATGAAATTGATTTGATCCGTGATCAACATCAAATCACCAGGTTGGAAACTTTCATTCACTCCGCCGCATGCGTTCGTCACAACAAGTGAATGTGCTTCAAGGGCCGCCATTACTCGAACAGGGTAAGTAACTGTCTGCATGGAATGTCCTTCATAGTAATGGAAACGACCTTGCATCGCCAATACTTTTTTTCCAGATAATGTACCATAAACTAGTTGTCCGGCATGCCCGACGACTGTTGAAACTGGAAAATGAGGGATATCGTTATAAGGCAGCACAATTGGATTTTCAATCTCATCTGCTAATTCACCTAATCCTGAACCTAAGATCAAACCAAAATCAATAGATCCTACCCCTTTTTCCTTGATGAATGTCGTTGTTTCCTGCAATTTCTCATGTAATGTTGTCATTTCTCCACCTCTAATTTAAATGATTTAGGAAGCTTTCCCCATTTTCTGTTGCCGGTACCGCAAAGTTTTCTGCAATTGTTGCTGAAATATCGGCATAATGGCCTTGGGGTAGTTGGCCTTGTCCTTTAAATTGTTTGCTGTAAACCAATAATGGTACATATTCTCTTGTATGATCAGTCCCAGTAAAGGTTGGATCATTTCCGTGATCGGCTGTGATCATTAATAAATCATCGTCAGCCATGGCATCCAGAATCTCTGGGATTCTTAAATCGAAATCTTCAATGGCATGAGCATAACCGACAACATCCCGGCGATGGCCGTAAAGCGCATCGAAATCAACTAAATTAGTAAAACTTAGGCCGGTAAAGTCTTGCTTCATCACATTCAATAGCTGATCCACACCATCCATATTGCTCTTTGTTCTTACTGAATCAGTGATTCCTTGACCATTGAAGATGTCATTGATCTTTCCGACAGCGATGACGTCTTTGCCAGCATCTTTCAACGAATCCAACACTGTGTGTCCAAAAGGATCCAGTGCATAGTCATGCCGGTTGCTTGTCCGGGTGAAGTTTCCTGGTTCACCAACATAAGGGCGAGCAATGATGCGGCCGATCATATATGGTTCATCTTTGGTAATATCACGCACATATTGGCAAATGCGGTACAATTCTTCCAACGGAATGATTTCTTCATGAGCTGCAATTTGCAAGACTGGATCGGCAGACGTATAAACGATCAAATCGCCTGTTTTCATTTGGTGTTCACCGTAATCATCAATGACTGCTGTACCGGAATAAGGTTTGTTGCAGACGATTTTACGTCCAGAAAATTCTTCGATTTGTTGCAGCAATTCTTGAGGAAATCCGTCAGGAAACACACGAAACGGTTTTTGAATATTCAAACCCATGATTTCCCAGTGTCCAGTCATGGTATCTTTTCCGACAGAGATTTCTTCTAGTTTCGTTGCATAGCCGTCATGGTCTGCTACATTTTTGACACCATCCAGCGGTCGGATCGTACCAAGACCTAACTGTTCCAAATGAGGAATCGTCAATCCAGCTTCTTTGGCGATATGTCCTAATGTATCAGAACCAACGTCACCAAATTTTTCTGCATCGGGCGCTTCACCGATACCTACAGAATCCATTACGATCAAATGTACACGTTTAAACATTCTTTTCCCTACTTTCTTTTATTGTTATTCTTTTCTTATCATACTAGAAATAAGAAAGATTTGCCTTTAAGGATGTTTGAGATATTGGGTTTCTTGCTGCTACACAAAAAAGAAGGGCAGGGCACAGCAACACAAACATGTCCCATAGCCCCACCCTTTCATACAGAAAAAATTATTTAGATTTGATGTAGTTCTTACCGTTAGCTTTAGGTCCTGCCGCTTTCCCTAGGAACAGCACTAGAACAATAATTGTTAACGCATATGGTGCTGCTTGTAGATAAACCGCTGGAATGGAGGAAATGATTGGCAATTGTCCGCCAACGATACTGATGTTTTGCGCAAAGCCGAAGAAAATTGCAGCGCCCATCGCACCTAACGGATTCCATTTACCAAAGATCATTGCTGCCATTGAGATAAACCCTTGACCGGCAATCGTTGTTACAGCAAAACGACCAGCGATTGATTGGGCAAATAACGCGCCACCCATTCCGCCTAGGAAACCGGAGATCAACACGCCAGAATAGCGCATCACATAGACATTGATTCCTAAGGTATCTGCTGCCTGAGGGTGTTCACCCACGGAACGTAGCCGTAAGCCAAATCGTGTTTTAAAGATGACAAACCAAGCAATCACAGAAATCAAGATCGCAAAGTAAGCAGGTAAAAACGTTTGGTTAAAGAAGATTGGACCAATCACAGGAATATCACGCAACACAGGAAAATTGAAATACCCTAATGTTTGTTGAATATTGTCTGTTTGCCCTTTGTTATAGATGGCTTTAACTAAGAAGACAGCCAGCGCTGGCGCCATCAAATTCATTACGGTACCACTGATAATGTGATCTGCTCTAAAGTTGATGGTGGCTACAGCATGCAGCAGTGAGAAGGCCATTCCTACTAACCCGCCGACTAACATTCCTAACCAAGGTGTCCATGCACCAAATTGTGACGCAAATTCAATATTGAAAACGATCGAACTGAAGGCACCCATCACCATGATTCCTTCAAGACCTACGTTAACGATCCCGCTTCGCTCTGAGAAAACGCCGCCCAGTGCAGTCAGAATCAATGGTGCAGCATAAATCAACGTTTGTGTGACGATCGAAGAAATTAAACTGATATTCATTAGATGGTTCCTCCTTCCTGATCTTGATTATTTGGCTTTGCTTCAATTTCTTGGACAACAGCGACTTCCTTTTTGCCATCAAAGATTTTAGCTAATACAAAACGAATCACGTAGCTGATTGCAACGAAGAAGATGATGATCGCAATGTCGACATCAACAAGTTCTGAAGGAATCCCTGCAAACTGCATTCCTTGTCCGCCCAGTTTAAGAACACTGAACAGCAATGCAGAAAGTAAAATCCCAATCGAAGACCCGCTGCCTAATAATGAGACTGCCATCCCATCAAAACCAATACTCAATGACGAACCTTGAACGAAGAAGTTTTCAAAAGTTCCCAAACCTTGAACGACGCCACCTAATCCAGCTAATGTTCCAGAGATGATCATTGAAATAATGATTGTCCGTTTGCTGCTCATCCCAGCATACTCAGATGCGGTTGGATTCAAACCAACTGCTCGAATCTCATAACCTAACGTTGTTTTCTTCATCATGAACCAAATCAACACGAGGAAGATCAGTGCCATGAAAATACCAATGTTTAACCGGGAATTGTTGGTCAAATTTGCTAAGAAAGGTGTTTGTAAAGAGGCATTGTCGCCTACCATTTTGGTCACACCTTTTGTTGTGATCATGGATTCATTCATGACGTTATTGACGATATGATTTCCTGTATACAATAAAATATAATTCATCATAATAGTTACGATAACTTCACTCGTACCAAAGAAGGCACGTAAGATACCTGGAATAGCTGCAGCAATTGCACCACAGGCTGCCCCTACAAGAATAGCGGTAGGCAACACGATGATTCGAGGAGCATCTGGCATAGACAATGCGACCCAGATACTTGCTACCCATCCTGCTAATGCTTGTCCAGAAAGACCGATATTAAAGAATCCTGCAGAATTCGCTACTGCGAATCCCAAAGCTGTAAAAATCAGTGGACCAGCTGTAACGAAAATCTCACCAATATTTCTAGCATTCAATCCGCCGCTTTGACCATTGATAAATACGGTACGGAACATTTGAAGATACCCATCGATTGGGCTGTAGCCAAATGCCGCCATGATGATTCCACCAAGGATAAAACCAAGCAGAACAGCAATGATCGGCACAAGCAGGTTCCGAATTTTTTCTTTGCGGTTATTCAACAGAACCACCTACTTCCTCCATTTGTAGCTCGCGACGGGCTTCTTCTAATGAATAACCCGCCATTAGTAATCCGAGTTCTTTTTCTGATGTCTCTTTCGGATCAACGACGCCAACAATCTCACCAGCATGGATAACGGCGATTCGGTCTGACACGTTCAAAATCTCATCTAATTCGAAGCTGACTAACAAGACAGCTTTGAATTTGTCCCGCTGTTCGATCAAACGTTTATGGATAAACTCAATTGCGCCTACGTCTAAGCCCCGGGTTGGGTTCGCTACGATCAAAAGATCCGGATCACGGCTAATTTCCCGTGCAATAATCGCCTTTTGCTGATTCCCGCCAGAGAGGGCACGAGCAGGAACAATCTCATTGACTGTACGGACATCAAACTCTTGGATCAATCCACGGGCAAATTCATTCATTTCCCCGTAGTCCAGCACGCCATAATTGCTCAGCGGTTTTTGATAATACGTTTGTAAAGCAATGTTCTCTGAAAGCATCATGTCTAGAACCAATCCATATTTATGACGGTCTTCCGGCACATGCCCGACACCTGCCTCCGTTACTTTACGAGGTTTGAAATTTGTAATGTCGTCACCATTCAATAAGACTTTGCCGCTTTCGGATTTTCTTAATCCTGTGATTGCCTGTAGCAATTCCGACTGTCCGTTGCCATCTATTCCGGCAATCCCCAGAACTTCCCCAGCCCGCACTTCCAAACTTAAGCCTTTAACAGCCTCTAGGCCGCGATTTTCTTTTACAACTAAGTTTTCGATAGACAGGACGACTTCTTTTGGTTCTGCAGGTTTTTTCGGTGTTTTGAAGGAAACAGAACGACCAACCATCATATCTGCCAATTGCTGTGACGTTACGTCTTTGACATTGACTGTACCTATTCCTTTGCCTCGGCGAATCACTGTACAACGGTCCGCTACTGCTTTGATTTCATCCAACTTATGAGTAATCAAAATGATGGATTTTCCTTCCCGAACAAGTCCTCTCATAATGACAATCAATTCTTCGATTTCTTGTGGTGTCAGTACTGCAGTTGGTTCATCAAAAATCAGTACATCTGCACCCCGGTATAATGTTTTTAGAATCTCCACACGCTGTTCCATCCCAACTGAGATGTCTCGCACATAAGCATCTGGGTCAACCGATAAGCCATATTGCTCAGAAACCCGTTTGATTTCTTTGCGGGCTTTTTTACGGTCCAACACACCCAATTTATTTGGTTCGCTTCCTAAAATGATATTTTCCGTGACAGTAAACGCGTCAACCAGCATAAAATGCTGATGGACCATACCAATGCCAAGTTTATTAGCTGCTGTAGGGCTAGTAATATTCACTTTCTCCCCATTCATCAAGATATCGCCTGATGTCGGTTCTAACAAACCTGACAGCATATTCATCAAGGTCGACTTGCCAGCTCCGTTTTCCCCAAGCAATGCGTGGATTTCTCCCGGCCTTACTTGTAAGTTAACATCGTCATTGGCTTTGAAGGTTCCAAACTCTTTGGTGATATGGCGCATTTCTACAACATATTTTTCTTCAGCCAAGTTTCTCACATCCTTACTTTCTAATTCGCTCTCACACTCAGTGACACAACAATTTTTAATACAAATAAATGCTATTGCTTAGGATGGTTATTATCCTCATGAAAACTCAACAGCTTTCATCAAGACATTAACCACTAAAGATGTATTAGCAAGACGAGCATCTGAACGATAGCGAATCGCTCAACTCTACTATCGTTCAGAATTTCTTGTCTTTTTTTAATTCATTGTTTTAAAAAACTTGCTTATTTTTCTGGTTTTTCTGGCACTTCAACTTTGCCATCAATCACATCTTGTTTTGCTGTTTCGATCGCTGCTTTTGCATCATCTGATAAGAAACCTTCAGTGATATCTACACCGCCGTCTTTCAAACCATAAACGATGTGTTCGCCGCCAGGGAAGTTATCTTCTAATGCACGTGTTGAAATATCTTGTACGGCTGCGCCTACACCTTTAAGTGTTGAAGCCAATGTGAAGTTGTCTTCTTTGCCGTCTTTTGTTTTGTATGCACCTTCGTCTTGTTGGTCGCTATCTACACCGATAACCCAAACTTTTTTGTCTGCAAGGTCAGCTTCGTTCAATTGTTCATTGATTGCTTTTGCTTCTTGGAAGACACCAGCACCAGTACCACCTGAAGCATGGAAGATTACGTCAACGCCGCCTTGGTACATTGAAGCTGCTAGGGCTTTCCCTTTTGCAGGGTCACCAAATGATGCTGCATATTGAGAATCAATTTTGATCTCTTTGCCTAATGCTTTAGAAGCATCTTCGACACCTTTGATAAAACCAGCTTCAAAACGGTCGATTACGACACCTTCTTCACCGCCGATAAAGCCAACTTTGTTTGTTTTTGTTGTATAAGCTGCTGCAAAACCAGCTAAGTAAGCTGCTTCGTTGTCCTTGAAGGTTGCAGAAACAACATTGTCTTTGCCTTCGATGACATCATCGATAATCCCAAATTGAGTATCAGGGTTTTGTGCTGCAGCTGCTTCAATTGAATCTTTCAATAAGTAACCGACACCAAAAATCGTTTTGAATCCGTTTTGGACAGCACCATTTACGTTTGTTGTATATTCTGAAGCTTCATTTGATTGAACGTAGTCATATCCACCAACACCGCGAGCGATGTTATGTTCTTTCCCCCAAGCTTCCAAACCTTCCCAAGCAGATTGGTTGAATGAACGGTCATCTACACCACCGATATCGGTAACGATTGCTACACTGTGTGCTGCATCTGTTTTGCCGTCTGCAGAACCGCCGCCTGTTGAATCAGTCGAACCTGACTTTCCTCCATTGCCACATGCACCAAGTAGTGTCAACCCAGCCACTGCAACAATTCCTAAACTAAATAATTTTGCTTTTTTCATTGCTGTAAAGCCCCCTATAAAAATAGTTTTTATTTTTCAACAGCCGCTTCGACTGAATGAACATGGTTTATAGATCTTTGTTCGTAAAATAATATGGCAGCAACCCTTCGACAGTTGTCTCTTTGATTATACCATCGTCTCCCACAAGAGTGACTGGCATATCCGGCTGACAGAACTCAACCATTACTTGGCGGCAGGCGCCACAAGGTGAGATAGGCTCTGGCGTATGACCAGCAACAACTAAGTGTTGAAAGTCTTTTTCGCCTTCTGAAATTGCTTTGAAAAATGCGGTGCGTTCCGCGCAATTCGTTAAGCCAAACGAAGCATTTTCGATATTGATGCCTTGATAGATGGTTCCTTTTTTGGTGACCAAGCAGGCCCCAACTGGAAATTTAGAATAAGGAACGTAAGCTTTGTCTAATGCGGCAACTGCCGTTTCGATCCACTCTTTTTTCGCTTTTGTCATGATGAACCTCACTTTATTGAATTAGTAGCCAGCCCCCGTTGACCCTGTAACGATTGCTACACTTGCACTGGTTCCTAAACGATTTGCTCCTGCTTCGACCATTGCTGCTGCTTCTGCTTCGTTATGGATGCCGCCAGATGCTTTCACACCCATTTCAGGGCCCACTGTTTCACGCATCAGTTTGACATCAGCAACAACCGCTCCGCCAGTAGAGAATCCTGTCGATGTTTTGACAAAATCAGCTCCTGCTGCTTTCGCTAATTCACAGGCCTTTACGATTTCTTCATTGTCTAAAAGTGCTGTTTCAATAATGACTTTCACTAATGCTTTGTCTTTAGCTGCTGCAACAACCGCTTCGATATCCGCTTGAACTTTTTTGAACTGTTTTGATTTCAAGGCACCAATATTAATGACCATATCCACTTCATCGGCACCATTCTTGATGGCATCTGCCGTTTCATAAGCTTTGACTTCTGATGTATTGGCACCTAAAGGAAAGCCGATCACGGTACAAACAGCCGTCGGTTCACCTTTTAATTCTTCTGCTGCCAAAGCTACCCAAGTAGGATTGATACAGACAGAATAAAAGTGATAGGTTTTTGCCTCTTCAATGATGCGCAAGACATCTTCTTTTGTTGCATCTGCCTTTAAAATAGTGTGGTCGATCATGCGATTTAATTCCATTTCACTCGCTCCTTATTCTGTAATGATTTCATGGATCAACGGTGGCTCACCGCCGCTTTCTCCGATTTCAATATTTTGATAGATCAATTCGATGACATCATCGATGGCTTCTGTGTTGCTGTAGATCGTTAACAGTGCTTCACCTTGCTCAACAGACTCTCCCACTTTTTTATGCAGTTTGATTCCTACTGCGTGATCGATGTCTTCTTCTTTGGTTTTGCGGCCGGCACCTAACATCATAGCTGCGATGCCTAGTTCATTGGCAACGATCTTAGTTACGACGCCAGAAGTTTTTGCTGGTAATGCTCTTTGATAATTGGCAGTCAAGATTTGGCTTGGATCATCGATCACTGAATCATCGCCACCTTGATTACGGATCATTTCACGAAATTTAGCCAACGCTTTACCAGAGTGCAGTGCCTCTTCCAATAATGCGCGTGCTTCTTCCAACGATTCTGCTTTTTGGGCTAAAACAACCATTTGGCTGCCTAATGCATAGCACATTTCTTCTAAATCAGCTGGACCGTTTCCTTGCAATGTTTCAATAGCTTCCACTACTTCCAAACTATTTCCAATGGCTTCGCCTAACGGCTGTGACATATCTGAGATTACTGCCATTGTCTGACGGTTCGCTAATTTGCCAATCCGAACCATCGTTTGTGCTAAGCGTTTGGCATCCTCAATTTTCTTCATGAAAGCACCGTCACCAGTCGTCACATCTAACACGATGGCATCCGCACCTGCTGCGATTTTCTTACTCATGATCGAGCTAGCGATCAATGGAATCGAGCTTACGGTTGCTGTGACATCCCGCAACGCATATAATTTTTTGTCTGCAGGGGCCAAATCCCCCGACTGACCGATAACCGCTACTTTGCTTTCGTTTACGAGGCGAATAAACTCTTCTTCTGCAATCTCAATCTGAAACCCGGGAATTGATTCTAATTTATCCAGCGTACCGCCTGTGTAACCAAGTCCACGACCAGACATCTTGGCAACTGGCACACCAACACTTGCTACTAGTGGTGCTAGAATCAACGTGGTAGTATCACCGACACCCCCTGTTGAATGTTTATCTACTTTGATGCCTTCGATTGAAGAAAGATCAATGACTTCACCAGAATTTGCCATAGCTAAAGTTAGGTTTGTGATTTCTTCATCGGACATATCCACATAAAAAATAGCCATCAACAAAGCACTCATCTGATAATCTGGAATACTTCCTTCAGTATACGCAGTTACAATGTAGTCGATCTCTTCCTTTGTCAATGACTTACCGTCACGCTTCTTTTCAATTAAATCCACCATTCGCATCAAAATGACCCTCGCTTCCTCTGACATTATACAATATTTTTCTTGTAGGTAAACCACTTTAGTAAAACGGTTTACTATATAAAACAAAACTATGAAAACACTTACAATTGGAAATATACCGCACTATTTCGCAATTGTCAATGCCTTCACGCTCTCACGAAGAATTAATTTTGTATCAAAAATCTTATTTGGAATTCTTCGAGAAGGAAACTCGATGGCGTCTACCAAAAATTTCGCTGCCGTAAAGCCAATCTCAAAGGTTGGCTGCATCACCGTGGTCAATGGTGGTGTGATGTATTCCGTTAGCTTCAACGCGTCAAAACCAATCACAGAAATATCCTCGGGTACTTTTTTCCCTGCTTCATAGATTGCTTGATAACAGCCGATCGCCATAGCATCATTCCCACAAAAAATAGCCGTAAGCTCGCGGTATTTCAATAATTTCTTGCAGGCATCGTATCCGCCGGTCACTGTTAACTCAGCCGACTCCACGTAACGCCCTTTAAACGGGATCTGATGATCTTTCAACGCATGACGATAACCATTGAAACGTTCTTCCAATTGATAATAACCAGTACTTTCTTTTAGCATACCGATGTTTTGATGGCCATTATTGATCAGATAGCTGACTGCTTGATAAGCGCCTTCGTATTCTTTCACAATCAAACGGCCATTGTCTCTTTGATTGATTCCCCGATCGACGAGAATAATTGGTCGGTCATCAAAAAAACCGCTTTTCAATGAATACTCGTCAGGCAGCTGATGCGGTGTTGCCAAAAGAATACCATCCACTGATCGATGAGACAGCTCTCTCAAATATTGTATTTCTTTTTCTTGGCTATGTCGGGAGTTACACAATACCAGCATATACCCCAATGGATTGAAATAACTTTCTGCTCCTTCAATGATTTTAGAAAAGAAAAAATCCGTAACGTCAGGAACAATCATACCGATCGTTTTTGAGTGGCGATTGATTAGATTCGAAGCAAAAAAATCTGGCTTATAATGGTGCTTATTAACGATATCCAGTACCCGTTTGCGGGTTTCTTCACTGAAACGGCTACCTTTATTGTTCAGAATTTGCGAAACAGTAGTTACAGATACCCCTGCCATTTCAGCAATCTGCTTGATTGTCAGTTTCATTTACTTCTCACCTCTTTCTTGCCTAAAGTGTAGCAAATTTTTTCTAAAAAAAATAGCACCCCTTGCTTTCTTCCAAAATTTTCTTTTTACAAGGGTTAAAAAACAGCTCCATTCCTTAAAAAAATCGACAAAAGAAAACAAAAAATAAAAGACCAGCGATTCTAGGAAGCTCCTAGCAAATGATCGTGGTCTTTAAAAAACAGGTAAACCTATTGTGAACGTGAAAAACGTCTGCTTTGCGCGCTTATTCTTTGTAGCTTTGAATAATATAATACCCTTTGTCTTTTTTGATGATTTCGGCATTACCAAAGGTTTGTTGCATTTTCTTTTGGGCACTGGGGGCACCTTGTTTCTTTTGAATCACGATCGTTAATGTGCCACCAGACTTCAATAACGGAAAAGCGCCAGTCAAGATTTCATGTACGACATCTTTGCCCGCTCGGATCGGCGGATTGCTGAGAATTGCTGCATAGGTGGATTGGTTTAAGCTTTCGTAGATATTCGAAGCATGAATATCGACATTTTCGATGCCATTGCGTTGCGCATTCCCTTTGGCAAGATCGACAGCGCGCTGATTGATATCGATCATTTCCACTTGACGTCCCGAGGCATGAGCCAATGACAAGCCAATCGGTCCATAGCCACAACCAACATCCAAAATCACGCCTTCCGGCAAATCCGACCATTCAAACGCATCAATCAATACACGAGAGCCATAATCGACTGTCTCCCGCGAAAAGACACCACTGTCTGTCACAAACTGAAATTTCTTCCCTTTCAACTCAAAAGACCACTGCTCAAAATCATGTGCGGTATCCGGATTTTCTGTATAATAGTGATTTCCCATCTTTGTTCACCCTTTTTTCTTTTAACTAGCGATAGTTCTCGCTTTATCTGTTTGACAATCAAAAGCATTTCATTTGCTGACTCTTTTCCATGATACCGAAATTCCTGCAGAAGTAAACTCCCGATAATCGTTTCCTCGATGAATCTTAGATAATTTTCGTTTCTTTGCATACGATTTTTCCTGTTTTTTTTATAAGTTCCTGCCATTTCTATGGTAAAATATTTCCGAGCAGCAACCAGATACAGAAAATCAGCCTTTTCTGAAGGCCAAGTACCGGTCTGCAAAGATAGACAGGTTCTATATGAAGGAGTCGAACATGCAAGAAACCATGAATTTTTATCAAATTCCTCGGGAGCAATGGCAAGGCTTTTACACCAATGGCATGATGCCTTTCACTCAAGAAGAATTAGACAATATCAAAAGTTTGAATGACCGCATCTCGGTCCAAGATGTCGAAGATGTTTACGTGCCACTGTGCCATCTGATCCACCTTTATATGAAAGAATTTGAATCTCTCACGTTAAGTAAAGGACTTTTCTTGCATCGTTATGTCAAAATGCCGCCATTCATTATTGGCATTGCCGGCAGTGTCGCTGTTGGTAAAAGCACAACGGCGCGTTTGGTTCAAAACCTGTTGAGCCGGCTTTTCCCTCGGCGCACCGTGCAACTGATTACTACTGATGGCTTTTTGTACCCAAACGAGGTTCTAGAAGCACGAGGGATCTTGGATCGAAAAGGATTCCCTGAAAGTTATGACATGGAAGCATTGATCAATTTTTTGAACGCGGTGAAGTCTGGAGAATCTGAAATCAAGATCCCCGTTTACTCTCATGAAGTTTATAATATTATTCCGGATACGTTTGAAATCATCAATCAGCCAGATATTTTGATCGTTGAAGGAATCAATACATTACAGCTGCCCGCGAACCAGCAGATTTATGTCAGTGATTTCTTCGACTTTTCGATTTTCGTGGATGCGCAGCCCGATCTGATCGAAAAGTGGTATTTAGAGCGTTTTGAATCTCTTTTGGATACGGCTTTTCAAAAACCAAACAATTATTACTATCAGTATGCGATTGGCGACCGCGGTGAAGCAATCAAAATGGCAAAAGAAGTATGGAAAAATGTGAATTTAAAGAATTTACACGAGTATATCTTGCCTACACGCAGCAGAGCCGATATAATTCTCCATAAAACAAAGCACCATTCAATCGATGAAGTATTCTTGCGAAAATATTGACTGCTTCATTATTCACCCTTATGCTGTTGAAAAGGAATCTTCCTTTTTTCAATAAAACTAAAAGAATAGAGGTAATTTATTGTGACAAACGTTGACAACATGCCAAACGTTGAAAAAATTATCGTACTCGATTACGGTAGTCAGTACAATCAACTGATCACCCGACGTATTCGTGAGTTCGGTGTTTTCTCAGAGTTATTGAGTCACCGCATTACTGCTGAAGAAGTAAAGGCGATGAATCCTAAAGGGATCATCCTTTCTGGCGGTCCAAACAGTGTGTATGATGAGAAGGCATTTGGTATTGATGAAAAGATTTTTGATTTGGGGATCCCCGTGTTAGGAATCTGTTACGGTATGCAGTTGATTACTTATAAATTAGGCGGAAAAGTTGAACCAGCCAAAAACCGCGAATACGGTAAAGCAGAATTGGAAGTCACTTCTGCCGATGCTGCTCTTTTCCAAAATACACCTGTGAAACAAACAGTTTGGATGAGTCATGGCGATTTAGTTACCCAAGCGCCAGCAGGTTTTGACGTCGTTGCCACCAGCAAAGACTGTCCAATTGCTTCTATCCAACATGCAGAGCGCAAAATGTATGGTATCCAATTCCATGCCGAAGTCCGTCATTCCGAATATGGCAATGATTTGTTGCGTCACTTTGCAATCGATGTTTGCCAATGTACAGGCGACTGGACAATGGACAACTTCATTGATATGGAGATCGCTAAGATCCGCGAACAAGTGGGTGACAAGAAAGTCTTATTAGGTCTATCCGGCGGTGTTGATTCTTCTGTCGTTGGTGTTCTCTTACAAAAAGCGATTGGTGACCAATTAACGTGTATCTTTGTTGATCATGGTCTATTGCGTAAAGGAGAAGCCGAACAAGTCATGGAAAGTCTTGGCGGAAAATTCGGCTTGAATATTATCAAAGTTGATGCCAAAGAGCGTTTCCTATCCAAATTGGCTGGTGTTTCTGATCCAGAAGAAAAACGCAAGATTATTGGGAATGAATTCGTTTATGTCTTTGATGACGAAGCAACCAAGCTGGCCGGTGAAGAAGGCGTGTCTTTCCTTGCACAAGGGACCCTTTATACCGATGTGATCGAATCAGGAACAGAAACAGCACAAACGATCAAATCTCACCACAACGTAGGCGGTCTGCCTGAAGATATGCAATTCAAATTGATCGAACCATTGAACACATTGTTCAAAGACGAAGTTCGTGAATTAGGAACCCAATTAGGCATGCCCGACAGCATCGTATGGCGTCAACCATTCCCAGGCCCAGGTCTAGGTATCCGTGTTCTTGGCGAATTGACTGAAGAAAAATTAGAGATCGTCCGTGATTCAGATGCCATCTTGCGAGAAGAAATCGCCAATGCTGGATTGGATCGCGACATTTGGCAATACTTCACTGTCCTACCAGGTATCCGCTCTGTAGGTGTAATGGGTGATGGCCGTACGTACGATTACACTGTTGGCATCCGTGCAGTCACTTCCATCGATGGAATGACCGCTGACTTTGCCCGCATCCCATGGGAAGTCTTACAAAAAATCAGCGTCCGTATCGTGAACGAAGTCGCACACGTCAATCGAATCGTGTATGATATTACGAGTAAGCCACCTGCAACTGTGGAGTGGGAATAATAAAAGAAACCGTGAATCCTTTGATACTAAAGGGATTCACGGTTCTTTTTTGCTTTTGAAGTTCTTTTACTGAAGAAAAGATACTATAGAGAAACAGTTATCATATCATCGTCTGAGATTAGTCGTATTACTTTATATGTTCAACTTCTGCTTTTTAAATAAAAATTAATTTTGTATACTATTCTTAATAAAATGAAAGAAAATCAAAAGAGCTAATATGTTTTTTAGCAATTTTCAGAAGAAAGGAGGGTTCTTTTGAACAAAAAGATATGGTTATCTGTGGATGTTCTGTTCAAAAATACAGTATGGTATAGTTCGGGCTCTAACTTGCATTCACTTGATACTCAACAGAGAGCATATGATATATGGAATAGAGCTAATGATTTGGTTAAAAAAAATGATAGTCCATTTGATCTCACTGATGGAATAACAAATCTAAAAAGAAGTATAAATCATCGTCTGAAACTTATCGAAGAAATATATCATTTTAAAAAAATAGATTTTCCAGAAAAACCCAAAGGTTATTTGGAGTTATTAGAAAGCTATTCTATTGTACGTCCTTATTTAATGAAAACAGTTATGGAGATTAGAAATCATATAGAACATAATGACACTCCACCACCTAATCACCAAAGATGCAAAGAATTGGTTGACATGGTTTGGTATTTTCTCAAGTCTACAGATTCCCTTGTTTCAAGCTTAACCACTGATTTCGAATTTTATATTTATGATAAAAATAATAACGAAACTCACTATGAGGGAACAGTTTATTTAGATCATACTACCCATGAGACTATGAAAATCTTGGGATGGTTCCCTTGCGAGTCTATAAGTACAGAAAAAAAAGAAAATTACATACCATTATATGTAGAAGCCTTGAACGGAAAAGAGAAATGGGATGACACTAAATACCATCAAGATAAATTAATCACAGATTTGTGGATCATCGGTACGGCAGATACGAAGGATTTTAATTATCATAGCTTTATCCGCCACCTCTTCATATCAGCAAGATAAACTAGAATCTTGAAACTCATTTGTTTTTTCTCTTTTTGTGATTTAATGAACAATTAGTTTGTTTGTCACTTTATGCTACTAGTTCGAAAGAGAAATTCAAACTTTTAAATTCCTAATTTTTAGTAATAAGAAACTAAGGAAACAGAGCACTACAAATTTGAATGTTGTACACCTACCTATTCCACACAACTTACTTTCAGAGAAAACTACCAAGGAGAGATTATATGCAAGTCACTATCATTGATACTAGTTCCGAGTTTGAGAAAAAAGTTAATTTCTCATACGTTGTCATTATTAGTAAATATATGGGCAAATTTCTATTTGTAAGACATAAAAACAGAATTACTCTTGAAATACCCGGAGGAAAGATTGAACATGGCGAAACTGCATACGAAGCAGCCCATAGAGAACTAGCTGAGGAAACAGGAGCAACTATATTTTCTTTGAAAAAAGTTTTTTATTACGAAGTGTCTACTCCCTTAAAAACTGACTATGGAATGGTATTCGTTTCTAACGTAACGCAAAAAAGTGCTGACTTGAAATTCGAAATCAGTGAGCTATATGAATTAAATGAATTCCCTAAGAATAGTACCTATCCGACTATTCAGCAAAAAATTTTTTCTCACTACCTTCTTAATAACGCCTGAAAATTTATTTGATAACCTGTTCTTTTATTAGACTTGCTAATTAAATCTGAATATAACAGTTTGTTGAGCTGATAATTGAAAGAGGCTTAACCAGTATCGATCCGAAAACAAAAATCCAGATAGGTACTAGTACCTATCTGGATTTTTGTTTATTTCGCATCTCTTCCTGCGAACAGCCATAAAATCACGTGGTTTCGCGTATTGTTTTTGCCAACTAAAACTTTCCACCTTCTAGCCTTCTACTCCACTACGATTTGCTTACTGCTGCCATTTTTTTCTTCGAAAGTGATCGTAAATAAGTCGGTTGCGGCATCGTAAGTGATGCCTTCACTTTGGGATATGATTTGCTGGTAGTTTTTCGGAAGTTTTAAGGTCATGGTCGTTGTTGTTTGCGTAGGATCAGAAAAAGTATAGGTAGTCTTTCCTTCTGTGTTTGTCATGATCAGCGACAATGGTTTATTGGCGGTGATGTCTGCCATCGTGCCGCCAGTGTTCTTCCAAAAATTGATTCCTACATACTCATTTTGGTCGAGTTTTACTGCTTGGATTTCTGATGTGTTTGCTAAAATTTCTAATGGCTTTTCTTTGGCATAAGCAGTCAATCCAGCCTCATCAATGCCTGGTAACGTGACATAGGCATATTGTTCAGCAACCGGGTTTTTACCGTGATCGATCAGAAATTTGCGGTATTCTCCTGTATACCTTTCATTACTAGGAAAAGCTTCATTGATTTCAGTATAACTGCCGGAACGCGTCTCATGAACCACCGTCACGGGTGTTTTTTCAGGAAAATAGTAACCAATGTTTGCCTGTGAATGGTCAGAAGCTAGTAATAGCCATTGCTTGTCACTGACTTCTTTAGGCTGGTCAATGATTCCCTGATCCGAACGGACTTGATAGGTGTAATCAGCATTCAGCAAGCGGTTATCTACGACGGTTTCAATGGAAGCTGTCGTACTTCCTGAAATACCTGCCCCTAAAGCAACGATTTGTCCATCAACGATAAACCACGATTTCTTTGCTTGCACGTTCATTGGTAGAACCGTGCCGTTGTTTTTCGTTCCAGCTTTGTTTAATGCCATTCCCACTGCAGCTGCACCATCATGTGCTACCCCACCCACCCATTTTTCTTTAGATGTAACAGCTGTGAAGGCAGAAGTTTCATCTGCAAGTTGTACGGTATCGACTGTCGTACCGGGTAAACGATAAGGATCGACAGTCGGCCAATAAGCAGCATTGAATTGAACGTCATCCTCATTGTAGAGATATACCATTCCGTCTGCTGTATGCCAGCCGCGCTTGTTTTCTTTATTCCCTGCTTCAAATGATGAGGTTCGACTAGAATATAAACTTAGTCCCAACATATAATTCGGTGTTCGCTGAACGAATCGATCCATTGAAGCATACATTTTCGTACCAATAAACGGCAGAGTATTTCCTGTGATGGCATCATCAGCTAATAGCTGTTTCGTCATTTGTAAGTCGTTGAAATCACGAGGATTTGTTAAGTAATAGTCTGGATTCTCTTTGATCCAGTATTTCGCAGCTTCTTGGAATTTCTTTTGATAGTCTGAAGGCGCGAACTGCGAAACGATCAGTAAATTGTAGATTGTTGACGAGCCATAGCCGACTTTTGTTCTAGCTGGTGCACGTGAGATGGAGCGCCCATTAACTAATGGCAGCATTTCCCCTTGATAAATCAATGGCAGAAAGGCCTGATCCACGTTCTCAACAAATGCTTGAATGACAGCTGAATTCATTTCAAAGCTAGATCCTTGCGTGATGGCTAAGATTTGCCCCACACCTTTGATCAAAACATTTCCGTATGAACCCGTATAAGGAATCGTATTGTGTTGGATAAAAGAGCCATCTTTATAAAAACCATCCCCTTTTGTGACCAAACGAAAGACTTCCTCTATGCTAGTAGCAGCTTGGGTGATTTTCCCGGCATTTTTTTGCAAGATCCCTAGGCCAAGTACAGTCAGAGCAAGATCCGTTCGATTGGCGCCGGAAGTAACAAAGTCGGGAATAAACGCAAGATCAGTAAATGATCCTTGCGTCTTGGTATACAGTTGCTTGAATGGGTCTGGTACATACCCGCTGATGGCGGCCGTATAACGTTGCAATTTATCTGCTGGGATCTGATCACCGAGAATCATCAATGTACTAATCAACTTTTGCGGGATCCCGATTTGCCAATCCCACCAGTTTCCATGGTATTTTTTTCCATCGTAGCCTTTTTTTGTGACCATAAAATCTAATCCATCGATAATCGTTGCTGCCACTGTGGGATCTTGATATAAGGAACTGCCTTTTGTGCCGTAGGCCAATGCTATTTTTTGTAATTTGGTAAATTGGGTCGTCAAATCGGCAGACGGAGTATTCCCTTGCTCAAGGGGCCAGAGGGTCGTTCGATCCTCAGATTGAGCCATTGTTTGATAGAGTGCCATTGCATCGGCGGTGATCGTTTGGATATAATCGACTATTGTTGGATCGTTCGGATCATATTGATCTGAAACCAGTTGTTTTTGCCATTTTGCTTGTAATTGCGTGTATTCCTCCGTGGGATCGACGATAGGAATGCTGCCAACGCTGCCGCTGCGCATGGATGCCACAGATAGCTTCGATAGATTGCCAAATAAGCGAATCCCCACATAACCTGTCCACTCGCTATCGATCGAGGAACCATCTGGATAACGCACCTCTTCATTTTCATAGAAGAGCTGGTCATTTAAATATGCTTGAAAGCTTTTGCCTTCATAGCGAACCAGTAGCTTGTATGTCTGACCGGAAATTAGTGTCGGCCCCGAAATAGCCGTGAGCCATTTTCCTCCTGGCTGACCAAGTTGCCATTGGCCATCCCGATTATACGCGAATGACTGCCATTGACTTGTTTGCTGATCGTCAGCTCGAAAAACAAGCCCAATATTGGCTTGTCCTTCATACAAAAAGGTCAGCTCAAGATCACCTGAGGATTGCTCTCCGGCGTCTTTATTGAGTGAAACAGATTCTAAACTGGTTCCTTGTTTTGTATTCGTAATCGTTAAGCCATTGCTGTTACTGGTTTTATCGGCTTTACCGACTACATCTTGCCACGTGCCTAATTGATTGGGAAAATCGGACTGATACAGCGGCTGTTCGAACTGTTTTTCACTCGTTTCTTCTTCAGCGACAGCCCCCACCTGTATTCCTTCAATAGTTCCCCCTAACAAAATGAGACAGCCTATCAACAATACGACTCTGCTCCCGTTTTTCATTCGCTCCTCCTTATTATGTTTCATCTATAAAAGCGCTACCAATTAACAAAAAGAGAAAAGAGTGAAGAAAACGATTTTCCGCACCCTGATTCTCTTGAACAACTTTTGTCAAACTTCTTTCACTGGTGTCCTAAGCGAAAAAAGCTTGATTACTACTTGAGACCTTTCACATAGACCACTAACTATGGTCTGAGCTACTTACTACTCTCTTGTTACTGTCTATTAACCTAAAATCCCAAATGCACTTAGTACGATGGATAAAATCAAAATAATCCAGATGACTCGAGTTGAGTTGAGTTTCTTTTGTCCTAGCATCCAGTAAGTTAGCAACACCAAAATAATCGGCACGAGGGATGGCAAGATGGCATCCAACGTATCTTGGATCACTAATTCCACACCGTCTTTTTTGTAAACAAATGGGACTGTCGCTTTGACCACTGATGGAATCAACGCACCGATGACTGTGACCCCTAAGACAGTCGCTGCATTAGTAAAGGCGGATAACTTATCTTTCAAGGTCGTTACTAATTTGACTCCTTGCTTGTATCCTAGCGGTAAAAGAGCTGCCCGGCCAAACAAAAGCGCAATATTGGCAATAATCCAGATGACACAACCAACAACCGAACCATTTTGAGCAAGCGTTCCGGCAACTGAACCAAAAATCGTCCCCCAGATAACGTGGAATAAGGAATCGCCAACACCTGCCAATGAACCCATTAATGCGGTTTTCAGCGCAATGATCGTCTCTTTGGCTTTATGACCATCTTGTTCTTCGATTGCAACATCGATGCCCATGATCAAATTTCCAAAAATCGCATTCGTGTTAAAGAATTGATTATGCGTCCGCATCATGTCTTGCAATTGCGTCTCATCATGACCATAGAATTTTTTTAACACAGGTAAGATCCCATAAAGGTAACCGGAACTCATCATACGTTCATAATTCCAGTTTAATTGGCTGGCTAAAATATAGCGCCAGCTGATCGTGTTCAACTCTTTTTTCGTCAGTTTTTGATCACTCATCGCCATCATATCCTCCTTCAAAATCTCCGGCAGCCGCTGCTGCAACAGTTCCTTTTTCGCTGTCACGTTTAAAGACTAACATCGCTGCGATCATTCCGATAATCGATACCCCAAGCATTGGAACTTGTAGATAAGCTGCTAAAAAGAAACCTAACAATAGATAGGGAATGTAGTGTTTTGTTGGTAAGTAGCGTAATAAGATGGCTACCCCGACAACAGGTAAGATACCACCAGCTGTTTTCAAGCCTGTCATCAACCATTCTGGTGTATTTTCAGTAATCGTAGTTACCACAGCATCTCCAGCTAACAGCATCAACAAGATGGGGATAGCCCGGGATAATCCCCATAAAAAGGATCCTGAAAGTACTAAACGAGGAATTCTTTTGATTTGCATGTGATCGATTGCTTTGTCGATTCGATGCAAAAGAAAGACGTTACAGAAACGAGCAACAACATCTAGTTGGAGCATCAGCAAGGACACTGGAACCGCTAATCCGATCCCGTACTCGGCACCATTTCCTGAGATAACCGCAAAGGCAGTCCCTAATACCGCACCGGTAAAGTAGTCTGGAACCGAGGCGCCGCCAAAAGCAGCGATCCCTAAACGCATCAACTGTAACGTTCCGCCGACCATCAAACCAGTTTTCAAATCACCCATGATCATCCCAGAGATCATACCGGCGATCGCTGGCTGAGTCAATGTATTGGAAATAAGTGAATCATTGATTGCAATAAAAGCATAAACAGTAATAAGAATAATTTGATACATTGCTAAATGCATGAATTTTCCTCCTAATTGTAAGAATCAATCCGAGCGAATAAGCGGGGCAAAAT
This sequence comes from Enterococcus sp. M190262, assembly GCF_005843965.1. NCBI lineage: Bacteria > Bacillati > Bacillota > Bacilli > Lactobacillales > Enterococcaceae > Enterococcus > Enterococcus sp. M190262. The sequence continues at coordinate 740,498 of NZ_CP040461.1, forward strand.
GTACAAAATAAATCGTAGACACTTCTCTTTATGCGACTGATTGTCTATTTTTTTATTTATAAACAGAACCCACGAACTGCTCGTGATCATCCTCGTAATTTTTCTATAAAGTCGATGGATGGATCGTTGGGAACCAGTTGTGCTGTCACAGTTACTCCTTTGGCAGCAATCGCTTCAAAGATTGGTTCTTCTTCTGGCAAGACTTGAATGCTTTTCGTCACTTCACGAGCTCCTTCTTTGTAACTCATGTTGCCGACATTGATCGATTTGATTGGTCCACCCGCTTCTACAAAACGCAAAACATCTCGAGGATTCTTGAAAAGTAAAAATAGTCGCTGTCTGCCATATCTGCCAGAACGAATATTTTTGGCTGCCGTTTCAACAGGAAGAACCGATAATCGCATGGTGGATGGAGCTGCCATTCTTAATGAAGATTTTTGCAATGGATCTGATGCTGCTTCATCATTGGCAACAATGATTCGTTGCGTCCCTAAACTGGTAGACCAAATACCAGCGACTTGTCCATGGATCAACCGTTCATCGATCCGGGTGTTCACAATGTTTTCTTTTCCTGCATAGGCACTGAAATCACTCAGTTCTTCTTGTTTCTCCTCTTCTATTTCTTGTTCTGCTTGATTCATACCGGCTTTGACATCAACGATGTTTTCCTTTGCCAGACAAAGCAATTCTTTGATAGTTGCTTTCGGATTGACGACTGCTTCGATGACTACAGACAATGTCATTCCTGCTAAGATCTCTACTTCTTCGACATGCAAAAAATTCTTTACTGCTACATTACATGGTGTTCCGCCTAACAAATCAGCGATAATCAACGTGGATCCGTTAAGGGCTTTCATTTTTTCATTAAGGTCATTTTCAAACTGGAGATTATCCCCGTCTGGTCGTAAAGAAACGGTATGAACATTCTCTTGTTGACCGACGATCATTTCTAGACTGCCTTTGACCCCTTCTGCCATGCCGCCATGACTGATCAATACAATGTTTTCCAATACTTTCCCTCCTACTCAGCAGGTCGCCCTACTTAACATGTTATGCTCCCTGTAAGCATACTATATCACATGCCAAGTTATTCGTAAACCTAATATCTTAATATATTGAATTTTATTTTTAAACCGCTTTCAATGGTGATTAGAGAGTAATTCCGCTTATAATTGAGTGGCAAGAAAAGATTTAACATGTTATGCTTAATCTACTAGTAAAATTGGAATGGAGGGAAACCGCTGTGCTCCCAAAATATGAGCAAATCAAACAAGACCTATTACAAGAAATCAAAAATCATACATTTATTCCCGGTGATAAATTTTATTCTGAGGCTGACATCAAGCGTATGTACTCTGTAAGTTCGATCACTGCGGTCAAAGCGTTAAATGAATTGACCACCGCTGGCTATCTTTATCGGATCCAAGGAAAAGGAACCTTTGTCTCTAAAGCAAAGGTATCCCAAAATGTGAAATTCTCCGATATTGAACTGCATTCCATCGATCAGGAGAAAGTGAAAGTATTGTCTGTAGAGGAAGACAATCAGCCTGAGATCCTTAAGGAACTAGGTCTAGCTGCAAGTGCATCCTATTATCGAATCAAACGGGTTCGTTTTTTTGGTGACATTCCCTTTTTGGTGCACATCACACATTTACCTAAAAAACTAATGAAAGAACCGGTGGCTAAAGACCTCACAGTATATGCCAGTGTCTATGAACGTGTACGCAAAGACTTTGCGATTGATCTTTTCTCCCTTGCTTCGGTTGAAACGAATGAAATTGTCTTTCCTGATGATTCTGAGTTATTGAACTTGTTGCAGTTAAGTTTCCGTGAACCAGCAGTCAAACAAGTCAAACACTCGTATTTAGCGGACGGCAGTATCGCAGAGTATATTGTTAGCTACAAGCACTGGAAATATTTCAAAACAAAAATAGAAGTAGAGCCCGAGTAATCTGCGGGACTCTACTTCTATTTTTAGTCAACTAGTGGTTGCTCACAAAAGATGAGCTCATTAATTTCTATCCCTTCCGTTTCAAAAATCACGATCTCATTTGTGCCTTTCTTCAAAAACTCTTTCGGACAATACAAGGAATGAATCGGTCCTCTTTGCCAGTAACGACCTAAGTTGATACCGTTGACGATGACCACCCCTTTGCCATAGCTGCGGCAATCGATAAATGTATCCGCGAGGTCAGTCAATGTGAATTCAGCTTGATAAAAAGAAGGCTGGGCCGGATTTTTACCGGCAGTATAATCGATTTTTTTGAGTTGATCTGCTGACAATGTCAATGCATATTGCCGATAGCCTTGATGAAAATGGATGTCTTGCATGATTCCCCCACGAATGCCTTTCACTTGTGTCGGCCCATTCAATTTAAAGCCATAGTTCACTCGGCCTAAGTTCTCTACTAAAACATCTAGTTCAATCCATTCTTTCTCTGGCGTACCCTTGATCATCACTTCTTCCCCAAGGTTTTCTTGATATTGAATTGTCTGCAGGCTACCGTCTGCAAAAAGATGCAATCGGTCACTGGCCTCCACAACTTTGAGCTTATTTTCGTGATGATAATTTTTTAAGTTTACTGAATAAAGCATATACCCATAACCAGGCCCTGCTTCTTCCATCGTTATTGGATACATCGTTTCTTGGGCCGTCATCATCTGGTCTTTTACCGCCAACAGTGAGACGCTGTTTTGCACAGGGAATGTTCCTAAAGAACCAAATGTTTTCCTACGGGGCTCGGCTTGCCACACTTCAGGACATACTTCTTTAATGGCTCTTTGTACATGGAAGTATTTCTCAGTCGGCTCGCCAGCTTCCGTCAATAACGCATCGTAGTCATAGCTAGTCACTTGTGGCAAATCCAACACACCACGAGCAGAACAACCATTATAAAAACCAAAATTGGTTCCGCCATGGAACATATAGAGATTCAATGAACCCAAGTCTAGCATATCCTTGACTTCATTAGCTAAATCTTGGCCATCACGCTTGATAATCGGTTCTCCCCAACGATTGAACCAACCGTCCCAGTATTCCATGCACATAATCGGCCACTTTTTGTCGTGTTTTGCCATAAATGCCTTCATCACTGCAGCGTTCTCTTTGGAATGACTCCCGAAATTTCCTGTTACGAAAACATCCTCTTCAATCAGTGTGCCCGCATCCAGCACTTCTTCCCAAGCACCATCTGACGTAAATAACGGAACATCAATACCGAATTCTTCCATCAACTGTTTCGTTTGCCGCAAGTACTCTTTCTCCATACCATAAGAACCATATTCATTTTCGACTTGCATCATGATGACTGGTCCGCCATGTGTCACTTGCAAAGGAACTAATTTTGGTAAAAGCACACTGAAATAAGAACGGACTTTTGCCATAAATCGTGGATCAGTTGAACGCAATCGCACGTGCTCTTTCAGCAACCAAGCAGGTAGCCCGCCGAATTCCCATTCCGCACAAATATAGACAGATGGCCGCAAAATGACCATCAACCCAAGTTCTTGCGCCAATGACACAAAAGCGACGATGTCTTTCATCCCCTCAAAGTCATAGACGCCTTCCACTGGCTCATGCAGATTCCAAGGAATATAAGTCTCTACGGTATTCGCACCCAGTGCTTTCAAATTGTATAAACTATCTTCCCATTGCGCCGGCGTCATGCGAAAATAATGGATCGCGCCACTAATCAATTTAGTTGGTTTTCCATCTACCAAAAATTCTTCTTTTATCTCAAACGTTTGCATGTCGACTTCCCCTTTACCAATATCTTTGCCAATCAGGCATCGCCAATCGAATCAGCGCTTCTAAATAAAAATAATCTCCCCATAGATTAGGTTCATCGATGCCTTTTCCTTCGGCATGAGCATAAACACCATGGAGCAGTAATCCTTCATTGTCAGGTACTTGACTTGCTGCATAGTGTTCTCCCAACTGATAAATCATCCCTTTGGCCAGTAACTGTGCATCGGGAAAAGCCTGCATTTTTGCTGCTTCCAATAGTCCGCAAGCAGCAATCGCTAATGCCGAACTATCTTTATCTGAAGGTGTTTGGTCATTAAAATCAAAATCCCAATAAGGGACGAGATCTGCTGGCAACTGTGCCAAAAAAACATCAACGATTTGACCATAATTTTGGGGAAATGGTTGTGTGTGCAAGTAGCTCTCATTCAATGGAATACCCAATATGGCCCAGCTTTGCCCCCGTGCCCAAACGGAATGATCGCTATTCCCTTGATGGGTCGCGCCATGACTTGGTTGACCAGTTTCGGGATCGAAGTAATACGTATGGAACGTTGTGGCATCCGCTTTGATCACAGTATTCAACAGTGTGTGATAATGTTTTTGAGCTGCGTCAAAATAGCGGGGATCTTCTGAAAGCTTTGTTGCTTCAAATAAAAGCGGTAAATTAAGCAGGGAGTCAATAATCAAGCGATATTCTTTCGGATCACCATAGTTTCCCCATGCTTGAATGAATGCCCCCTTCTCTTGAAAACGAGCCAGCAAAACATCTGCTGCTTGGATAGCTTCTTGCTTGCATTGTTCATCCCCCGTGATTTTGTAGCCCGCGACCGCAGATAAACTATATAAGAAACCGATATCATGATGATCCAGCACAAAATGCCTATCGAGGCGCTCTTGAAAACTGGCAATATTTTCCATAGCACGCGTCAAAAATTCTTCTTGCTTTGTCCATTCATAGGCTAGCCAGAGCATGCCTGTCCAAAAGCCATTCGTCCAGTCATCATTCGCTTTGATCCGATACTTGCCGTTTGTCCCACAGGCGGAAGGAAACTGTGTACCGAAGCGCTGACTATTTTTTTCAATCTGTTGAATACAGGCAGTGATTTTTTCAATTAACCAAGCATCCGTCACTTTTTCACCTAAAGACAGCAAGCGCTGCTTATTTTCTTGAAGACGCATTAATCATCTCTCCTTAACTTGTTAACATATTAACTAAAATCATTATAACGTACTCTGAAAGAAAAAGCGACCTTCCTTCTTCAACTCTCGCAAAAAGAGTGGGACAATCTCACACAAACGTTGAGATGCCACACTCTTTCTTCAAAAAATAAATTTAGCGATTCCAACCAAAAACTTCGATTTGTGTAAGTGCTGGAAAGGGAGAATCATCTCCTGCTTTTTGCAACTGCCCATAGGTTATCCTACTGGTCTCCTTTTTGGGAAAGCGAAATTCCTGAAAAGCCATCGCATTCGTCGTCTGTAAGACAAGTTCTTCTCCGTCTGAAAAGACCAATGTGCCTTTGGTCCAATAACTATCATGCGGATAGTCGCCTCGGAACAACAAACGGACGCAGTCAATGACCACATTCCGGCCAAAATCAACGGTCAAGGCAGCATCGGCTTGCTGATTGATGCCCCAAGAAGCAAATGGATAAGAACCATGGGATTGATTGCCGTATTTTCCGTCAATAGCATTTTTTGCAAAGAAGACTGAATCATCTCGGGTCTCTACATTTGCAGAAGCATGAGGATATGCCCCGGTATCTGCTTTTTGATCATGAGAATTGAATGAAAGTTTTTGGTAATTCGTGATCTCAAAAGAATGGGCTTGTCTTACCATGATATGATGCCGCTTGGAAGAAAAAGCTGTTTCCACTCCTGCTTTTCTAGCGGATTCGCTTAAAGGAATCGTGTACTCCCATGTTGATTGCGGCAAATAGATCAGTGCCGGTGCCAATGTTTCATCCAACTGAACTACATAATAACGCTGGTCCCCCTGCACTTCTACAACGATTTTATCACCCCGTTCATACGTATAATTTTTGATTGCTAAAACAGCCATGTCACTACCAGTAATTTGAAAAGGTTGTGCTTCTTTATCATGATCGATCGAACCTACGATGACTTGATCATCCTTGTTTTTCAATGAAATAGAAATCATTTTTATCTATCCTTTCCTGCTTTCTCTTGTTATAATACCGCCGACTAAGCAGATCATTCGCTGCTTACCTGGCATGATTTTTTGGGACAAGTACGGAAAACTGGTTCTCGGAAAAAACAAAGATGTATTGACTTCCGGTTGAACGATCCCTGCTTGTCCATAGCCTTCAATACTCACAATATGCGATGACCGTTCTTCCTCCACGACTCGACTCCAAGTCGTTCCTTTTTCGGATTGGGGCTGCCGACCGATCAGCGGCACGCTGAAGCCACCTTCGCGAAGTTCTATCGGCATACTCGTTATGATCTCATGGACCCGCAGATGCCACTGACCAAATGGATAAATCTCTGTTGTGATCATTACTTCTTCAAAGGGTGCCCATTGATACCAGACCCCTTTACAGGTCAAGCCATAGCTAATCACATTGCCCTTTGTACGAAAATAAGAACCATCGCGAGAGACAGCTAGCGTATTATCAAAGGCTCCTTCTTCATACGTCACTCCCGCTTTTGGTACACTGAAACCGAATTTACTTGAATAAACAAACTTGCTGTATTTAGCTTGAGCATGGGCTTGGTTTTCGATCATCATCCCTGCTGGATACCCTAGGAGATGGTGGCTTGCTTCATCATGAACCATCAGCAGATTACCTTTTTCGATTACTTTCTGATTTTCTCGCTTAATTGGCATCCGTTCTGCTGACCAAAACGGATGATCCTCACTCACTGCTAACACCAAAAATGTTTTCAGCGACCAATAAGGGGAGCCTGGTGCATTATAGCCTTCTGCCATCACTAAATTTTCATAATGATAACCAATAGATAAGCGGCCATCGAAAGTAAAAATATCATGGGTCATCCAGTTATGCATGTGGGCTGATAAGAGGGTCCGCAATTTTCCCCACGGGATCGCTTCAACCTCAGCAAAAACCAACGCCGAAAAAAAAGCGCCTTGAGCAAAACGATAAATCTGACTCCGCCCATAAGGCAAAGCTTCACCATCTTCATCAAAGTAGTAAATAAAATCTTGCGCAAATAAAGTAGCCCGCTCAATAAATCGCTCTGACCATTCTGGATCTTCTTCTTTCATAAAAGTAGCATAGATCAAACCGTAATAATGAAAGGCAAAAGCAACATAATAATCGCGTTGCGTTACTTTTCCATCTACGTACCATCCATCACCAATATACATCGAATCGATCAACGCTAATTCTTGTGTAAGTTCGTTTTTTGCGAATGGATCCCCACACTGATACAATGCCACCCGGATCAACACTTTAAAGAATGTCCAATTGTTTTTGGGAATCTTACAGGTTAATGCGTGTGACAACCACTTTTTCAGCGCTTGTTGATTCCTTTCAGGCAATTGCTCCCAAACATATTCTTTATGTAGTAAAAGTGTTAATGCCAATGCCGCTGCTTCAACAATATATTGGTCATAGTCCGTGATCTCTCCCCAATAATTTTCGCTGCCAGGGTCGGTTCCTGTTATTAATTTAGCAACATAGGCATCTCGCAACGGATCATCTTGGCATGCTGTCCAATAAGGCGCGATCCCCCATAGCGGACGCACAAGCGCTTCCATCTCTGCACGCTTCTGATCATATACAGCACCGCTGCTACCTAAATTCAATCCTGGACGATCAGTGGACAAAATAGCTGCCCGCAACGGTTGCATGATTTGTTCAAGTGCCGCTTGGTAATCCTGACGAGTCAAAAAAGGATTCTCTTGTAACGACGTCATTGTCAGCCCTCCTCTATCGATTTACAAAATAGAATAGCAAGCAAACCGGGCTTTTTCAACCGTTCTCATTCTATGAGGCAGTGATAAAAATGAGAGATTTTTCTCTCGTATTTCTCACTTAACCTATTAACAAAAGAATGACCCGTGATTCTATCTCAAAAGAGGAGTCGCAGTCCGAAAAAGTTAACCTGTCAAATATGAAAAGTCTATGATAGATTCCCAGATTTCTCGAATTTTTTTTCATAATTTTTTTCTAAAAAAAAGACCGACACATGTTTTGGCGCTTGAATAAAAAGTTGGCTTTCAAAAAGCTGCAGACAACTTACTCTCGGGCGTGAGACTAAGTAATACCCCATCAAGCTGTATCTGCTAAATAGCTCATAAAGTTTCTCCTGTCGGCTCTTTCTCTCAATAAGGAATGATCCGAGGAGCAGACAAGACAACACCCTTAGTTCTTGACTGCAGGAAGAACCATTCGCCAATTCATAAAAAAGAAGAGTGAAAATAAACTAGAAATGACCCATATACAGGGAACGAATTCAAACTTAATCACAGCGCTGCTCACTTTGAACTGATACAAGGATCCAGCTAAAATAAGGGTTAGTCCGATACTGGCAAACAGAGTTTTTAACAACAAAGCAGGTCTTAACGGTTTGCTGCGAATGTGGATAATGACCTTAGCAAATACATGGGTTAGGAATAGAATGGTTAGGAAGCTCAATATTCCGGAAGAGAGCATGCTTAGCTTCAATGCTTTACCAGTCTCTTCCACCAGAACAATGCAAATAGGATGGATAAAATAATAATATTGTGACAGTTCTCGTAATTTTTTTAAGCAGGAGTTCTGCGTTGGATTTTTTGAGAGCAGCCAAAGAAATAAGAAAAAACTCAACGGCACAAGCATCAAGATAAAATTCATGTCCAATCTGTGAATGTGAGAAAGGAACAGACCTTCCAACACGAACAAACTTCCAAATAACAAAAGAAAACTAGAACTATGTTTTCCCATTCGGGATAACTTTTCCTGATGATCATAGATGAAAAAGCCAATAAGCGTGAAAATCATGCCAAAGAACAGACCATTTCTAGTCGTAAATGTTAGCCTAATAACCAGATCAAAAAAATCTTTAAACCAACCAGATGGTAGAAGACCATAGTAGGTCTCCAAACTTCCAAATAAATAAAGAACTAGTGAAATGACAAACACTTTTTGATATGAAAAACGTTTCAACAAATTTACTATAAAAATGACCGAAAGGATAAATGCAGGGATGTACCATAAATGATAATAGGTGCCGATATGGACAAATCCAACAAACAAAGCCGCAGGAAGTAGTTCTATTGGCACTTCTTGATTTTGATGAATCCAGTCTAGCCCCATCGGAAGGAAAAGAATGCTCCATACGACGTAAGATTTGATTAAATGCAGGAAATATTCTTTTAAATATTCCGGTCTCATCTGCATCCCCTTACGGATGAAAAATGAACTGCTAACAAAAAAGAAAGGCACCGCAATACGACAAATAATATTTTTGATAAAAAAATTGGTCTCCGCTTGAGGAATAAGGGTATCACAATGAATCATAATAACCATGATAGCCCCTGCATATTTCATTCTATCCAATGCTGGATAACTCACTCTTTTTCCCATCCTATCCTCCATAAACTGGTAGCCACTTATTTTTTCAGCCTAAATATATCACAGCAGAGAAAAAATATTGTCCACCATAAGTCTGAACTTCTACACTGGAAGATAAGCAAAGAAAAGACGTTAAAACACATTACATCCTTCAAAAAAAGAATGCAGCAGGTTTTAACGCCTTTCAACAGTTTACAGCCATTCTTGCTTTACAACAAAAAATGAGCCGCGAATCTCGCCAGCAAGTTTCGAACGCTGACGAGCGAATTTAAAATTCCCTTCTAGCTCAGCAGGAACCGGCATCCCTTCCGACAGTTTGATACCAACTGCACGTTTCGGAGGCTTTCCTTCACTGGTTCCATGTTTTTCATAGAGTAAATTAAGGACCATGCCACTCTCATAATAGAATTCAGGCCAAAAAAGATCGTCATCTTCGTAAAGTGCTACTTCAAGAATGGGTGATTCAAAAACTAGATCCCGTTCTTCTTTTAAGATCTGCTTGATCAGTGCCACCAAATTAGGCTTTTCAGCAGCTGGATAGGTGGTATACACATATTTGTATTTGTTCCAAAAGTAACGCGCTTCATTTGCCCGCAGACCGGCTAATTTTTCTGCAACAGGAGAGCTCTCTAATCCATCCGTCACTACATTTTTAAAATCCACTTCGTAAGCCATTTCTTTTCTCCTTACGTTTATTTGATCAATCACCAATACTAGCTAAATAATGATCATTTGATGGCTTGATTATAACACTAAAGAGGAATGACAGGTCACTAGCTAGCTTAAGGAAATGGTTTAGCCAGTACTAGTTGATACAGGCAACTGGATAGTCAGTCATTATTGTTTTGGAGGACAAAGAACTAGTTGTCATTGTTTGTCGAATAGTAGGAGGGATGCTATGCTTAATCTAGAAAGATTTTTGATCAATCATCTATCGATATAAGTTTAGCTAAAAAAATTCCCTTCAATCTCTGAAGAGAAAACCAATAACAAAGGGCTATGACCTAAGAAAACATCCAACGAAATGATCTGAGTTGGAGGAGCGGTCGAATACTTTTCATAAAGCTGTGATCAGAATCTATGAGATCACAGAAGCCTGTCTCTTAGTATTCAGATCTTCCGTTTATTAAAATACTTACAGTCATCCCTTTTCTGAAAAGGAGAATCTCTATGAAAGTCTTATTTATTGGTGCATATGGCAAAGTCGGTCAGCATTTCGCCGAGCAACTGAAGAATCATCCACAGATCAAGGAAAAAGCCTTGATCCGAAATCCTGAACAAGTTCCTTTCTTTGAAGAGAAAGGGATCGAGACGGTACTACTGGATTTGGCTTCCAGCTCGATTGAAACGATCGCAGAAGCAGCAAACGAAGTTGACGCTATTGTTTTCAGTGCTGGTGCCGGCGGCAAAGGACTAGAAAAAACGATAGCAGTCGATCTAGATGGTGCCGTCAAAGCCATGGAAGCGGCAAAGAAAGCGGGCGTCAAACGTTTCGTCATGGTCAGCACTTTCAGAAATGATCGGGAAGAACTGTTGAAACAAAATAGTTTGCAGCCTTACACGATCGCCAAATATTATGCGGATGAATGGTTGAGAAGCCGCACCGACTTGGACTGGACCATCGTCCATCCCGGCGGTTTGACAGACGATCCGGGAACAGGCAACGTCAAAGCAGGCAAACGCAACGAGTTCGGCTCGATTCCGCGGGCAGATGTTGCTGCCACATTAATCGCTGTTTTGGAAAATGAAAACAGTATTGGCAAAGAATTTGAAGTCATCAGCGGAGAAACACCAATTGCTGAGGCCATTCACGAATTATAAAACCATCTGATGAAATAGTCCCCTTTCGTTAACAAGCAGACCCTGCCACTATGTTGTCTCTCAAGCGACAACATAGTGGCAGGGACTTTTAGGGCGAAATGCAGGCTGTGCCTTCTCCAAACAGCTTGCTTATCTTGTACCTTTAATCATTGCTAACGCTTGCGAAACACCATCTTCGTCATTTGAAACGGTCACATGATCTGCTAATTCTTTGATTGCTGGATGACCGTTTGCCATGGCAAAACTTATATCCGCGTTCTTAAACATTTCTAAGTCATTTAAACTATCTCCAATAGCGAATTTTGTTGGCTGGTCTAATTCATAAATGCGGCTAAGATGATCAAAAACAAAGCCCTTGGATACGGAGCGAGGAACGATTTCAAGATTGACGGCCGCTGATTCAGTAACAGAGACATTTGGTATATTTTCTATCTGCGGAAATAGCTCTTTTTTTATCTCACGATTAGGGACGAAAACAAACAGTTTATAAACATTAATATTTTTTTGATTGATGATTTCTTCAATCGCATCGTAAGCTGTCGACTGAATCGTATTTTCATAATCAAGTTCATAATTCAGTTCTTCTACAGGAAATTCTTGACCAATCGCATAGAAAATGTTTTTCATCTCTTCTTGATAGTTTTGCGATTCATAGCTGCCTTGATTGGTATATATTTTTGTTGGAAACGCTGAAACGATCTGGCTCACTTCTTTTACAGCTTGGGGATCAAATGGAAAATCAAAAATCAGCTTGTCTTGATCGTACCCAATGGCACCATTCAATCCGACCGCCGGGATCGCTAAATCAGCTTCTTTGAGGATCGCCTGAATATCTCCTACTTCTCGACCCGAACAAATAAAGGGGAAACAATCACTGGAAAGCGACTTTAAAGAAGCGGCATTTTTATGACTGATCTTTTGCTCCGAGTTTAGTAGTGTTCCATCCAAATCAATTCCTATTAAATTCATGATATACGCTCCTATGTTGTTTTTCTTTATTATACGTTTTAACTTAGGAGTTGACCAATACCTTTCGCACATAGGTTGTTATCTCTACAACAGCGAATTTATTCATATGCCTTGACTTCGCTCAAACAAATGTCCTAATAGTTAGAGCATTGCTCTAACTAGCCAGTTCAAAAAAAGAGGAGAATGAACTAAAACGATGGATATCATCAAGATATTGATTATGAAAGACTCTTGTAACCGATGACTTTAATCAGTATCCTGCTGGAAATCTATTTTTGCGCTATCTGCGATTTTTATCCAGATAGACCTCTTTAATAAGCAATATGATTTAGTGCCTTAATTACTTTTATTCAGGCCATTGTCAGCATCTGCTAATTCATATACCATCACGACTGTCGAACAACGCTCACCGACTTGATTCACCCAATGATCTTTCAAAAAACCGCTTTGTTTGAACCCTACTTTTTCGTATAATTTCAGTGCCGGCTCATTTGTAGAATTGACAGTGATTTCGATTCGATTAAAGCGATTTTGGGCAGCAATCCTTTGCATGCCTTTTTCTAAAGCCGCTTTCCCATAGCCTTGCCTTTGCCTTGACAGTTCACCAATCTTTATATCAAACGTTGCTCCTTTAGCTTCGATAGGCTTGTAGGCAAATTCTCCAATGGGGTGGCCTTTTTCGTCTATAATCAATAAAAACTCACCAGAAACCTCCTCGTAGTAATGAAGCGATTGCTGTACTTCCTCAATGCTCACTGCTAACCCTTGAGGGAAACCGACCGCTGCCATCACCTTTCCGTCTTGCCACCATTTCTGGATCAGTGGGCTATCATCTATTGTTGCTTTTCTTAATGAAATTGCCAATTCTTTTCTCCTTTATTTTTATCAGTTGTCTCTCTCACGAGGGCACATCCAAGAAGAACCTCGTTCGATTATTTCAGATACTTTTGCAGAGCATTCTCACTTCTTCTATGACCTCAATAGAAAGTCTATTTAATAAATTGGTTTGCCTATTAATCAATAGTATGGCATAAAAATAAGCAGCAGTAAACGCTACCTGAATTTCTAAACTTTTTCTATAAAAAAACAGCAGCCACTGGATCTTGTCTGCCCCTCTGGTTGCTGTTTTTTTAAATTGTTGTCTTCAGTTGTGTTTTTTTACAGTATATATAGTGTTAAACACTGTTTCACAACCACTTAATCTGCCTTTTCTAACCACTTTCGTGATTTCTCAACTTCTTGATAGGTCAGTTGATGACTTGGGGTCCAAACATATTCTATTTGTGCACCTCGAGACTCAAAAATCGCTTGCACATACTTGCTGTCTTCCACAGAAACGATAGGGTCCTTCAGACCAAAACTCATAAATACGTTTGTTTGTGCCAGTAGGTGATTGGGTAATTTCGATACTGGATACATTGGATGGTACAAAATCGCTTTTTGAAAAAGAGCACTGAATTCCAGCAATAGATTGAGCGCAATATTGGCTCCATTAGAGTAACCAACCAAGACAACTTGTTCGATTGAGAAACCTTTTTCTTTAGCGACTTCTTGAATGAATGCTGCCAGTTCTTGCCCCCGGAACATTAAATCTTCTTCATCATAGATGCCTTCTGCTAATCGTTTGAAATAGCGGGGCATGCCATTCTCTAAAACATTGCCTCGAATACCTAGCAATGATGCTTGGGGATCTAGGTCGTGACCTAGATCAAGCAAAGAGCGTTCATCGCCGCCGGTTCCATGTAACAAGACAAGTACGGGAGCAGCTGGTTTTCCTTGGTGAAAGATAAAGTTCATTTGTCCTCCTTCTCGTTTGGTCGTGCCAAATCGAAGATCTCGCCGATCTCAGCATACGAATTTCCCGCAAGTCGGCTAACTGCCGCCAATTTTTTGGGATTGATTTTTCCTTCTTCATAGACCTGTTCATTTATTTGATACCCAGTGATTTTAAGTAAGAGCAGATCCACTTTTATCTCTTCTTTGTTTTTTTCCTTGGTTTCTTCCTCGTTAATCGGTACATGTTGGTAAAGGGTGGTTTCAAAGCGAATTTTTGCCTCTTGCAATCCGGGTACGCCTATCGTTTGAGAAGGGACTGGCGTAAAATTTGCGACGGTCAATTCACTTTGTTCTGCAGGTAACAGTGCCGCTGCCTGATTGGCTGCTTCCACATTGCTGCGATCCAAGATATGGATCACGGCTTCCTTGGTCGTGAGTAAGTTATGAGCCGTATCTTTCATCGTGCCCTTTTTTCGCTGAACAGCGATCGAAACGATGGCGGGTTCTGAACTGACGATCGAAAAGAAACTGAAAGGGGCAATGTTTATGGTCCCTTCTGCCGATCGTGTCGTTACGATGGCAACGGGGCGCGGAATGATCGAGCCGATCAATAACTTATAGTTTTCTCTTTGCGTCAGATTTTGGGGATCCAAATAGATCATGCGACACCGCTTTCTCTTTTTTGTGTATGATTGGTGACTTCCTACTTGTAAATTAAACAGTCAATTTGGGTAAATGAGCTGTGATTTCTCCGCGGCGCTCTTCAAATTGAGCGGGCAATTTGAGTGCTGTCCCCAGGGTTTCCAATGGTTCATCGATGAGAAATCCCGGAGATTCCGTTGCAATCTCAAAAAGGATCGTACCAGGTTCTTTAAAATAGACGGCTTTGAAGTAGTTACGATCTTTGATTTCTGTAACACCATACCTTTTTGTATAAAGGTCATCTTGCCAGTTGATTTGGCTTTCCTCATTCGGGACCGACCAGGCAATATGATGGACGGTACCGACACCCCAACGACCAGGTCTCAGTGGCTCTGTTGGTAGGAGAATCTCGTGTTTCACTGGTCCGGCAGTCACCAATCGTCGGTTTGATTCTGTCTCCGCTACAACTTGCAGCCCTAGATCATGGGTCAACGTCTTGAATGTTTCCTCTGGCTTAGCGGAAAGTAAGACCGCTCCATGGAACCCAAGAATCGCGTTTGTTTCCGCTGCTTCCCCTTCCACTAGCGCCAAAGACAGTTCATGAGGATCTTGAAGTTCCAATGTTGGTTGCCCAAAAAGATGGCTCTCATGAACAGTGACTTGATGATGGGCCAATTGTTGTTTCCAATAGTCGCTGCTGCCTTTAGGAATGCGAAAGGCAATCGTGCCCACCTGTCCGCTACCGACACGACCAGGATGCGCGTTGGACCATGGGAAAAAGGTAATGATCGTGCCATTTTCAATGGACAGATTGCTGTAGTAGAGATGATACGTATAAGGATCATCAAAGTTGACGGTTTGTTTGACTAAACGCAAGCCTAATACTTCGCGGTAGAAGTCTACATTTACTTGCGGATCACCGACGATTGCGGATATATGGTGGATTTGTTGAATGGGTTGCATCATTTTTACCTCCTTAGTTATGGCTGCGAGTGGTATCAAACGGCTTGATCGCTTTTTCGATCATTGCACGTTGATCTTCCAAAAACGGAGCCAGTGATAATTTTTCGCCCAATGTTTCGTAAGGCTCGTCACCCATGAAGCCAGGTTCATCTGTCGCTAATTCAAAAAGAATATGTCCTACACGTACATACAGCGATTCAAAATAGTAGCGGTCCACATAGCCGGAATTCGCGAGACCCAAATTTTCAAAAACTTCTTGCCATACGGCTAAAGATTGGCGATCGGCTAAACGAAAGGCGACGTGATGCACTTCCCCGTCTCCTTGTTGTGCTTGTGGGCTTTTGGTATCTTCGACTAAGACGATTTCTGCCCCATTGCCCCCCTCGCCAACTTCTAATAGCGTGCGATTTTCTTCTTGATCGATGGCTTTGAATCCAAAGACATTTTCCAGTAATCCCTTGAAATCGGCAAAATAAGAAACGGAGATTTCGACTGGGCCTAAACCATAAATAGCGAATTCTTCTGGAACTGGCCCTTGTTTCCATGGAATACCTGCTTTGACGCCTTGATTGTGTTCATCAGAAATCAATTGGTAAGATTGCTGATCAAAATCCCAGAAGCGCAACACTTTTTTGCCAAATTCTGTTGTGATCGCTTCATGTTTCACATCAAATGTCTCAAAACGCTTTTTATAATAGTCTAATGCAGCATCGGATGGTACGCGAAAGCCTGTACGGGTAATTGAATTTGTTCCTTTACTGCCACGATCGGTATTGGGAAAATCAAAGAATGTCATCGTGGTTCCTGGGGAACCTAGATCATCCGCAAAATATGTGTGGTAGGTATAAATATCATCTTGATTGACAGTTTTCTTCACTAAACGCATCCCCAAAATCTCTGTAAAGAAGTGATAGTTTCTTTCGACATCACTGGTCATGGCTGTTACATGGTGTACCCCTAGTAATTGGTCTTGTTTTCTCATTTTTTCTTCCTCATTTCTCGTTATAAGTTATTTTTCGTAATAATGTTTTTAATGTTTGCAACTCGTCAATACTAAACAAGGCAAAACTTGCCGCAATTTTTGTGGCATGAGTTGGAAAGATCTGATCCATCAATTCTGCCCCTTTATCTGTCAGACTGACATAGGTGATTCGCTGATCCGTTTGACTTGTTTCTCGACGAACGCAGCCTTTTTTTACGAGTTGATCGATGACGTACGTCGTGCTGCTGCTGGCAATCAAGATTTTTTCTTTGATAGCTTGGGTGGTGTGTGTACCTTTATGATAAAGCAGTTCCAGAACGGAAAACTCTGTCAGATTCAAGCCATAACAGCGGACATCTTGTTTAGCCACCTGCTCTAAGTGACTGCTGCTGCGTAATAAACCAATATAGGCCTTCAATGCTTCCTCTTGATGCTCCATTTCCTCACCTCGCTCGATTTATTTCGAATTCGAGATAATAATAACTTACTTTTTGTAAGTTGTAAAACAATCTGCTTTCCTTCTGAAACAAGCTTTGTCAACGTACAACAAAAACCCCCTTACCATTAGAATCCTTTTAAGCAAAAAGGATCTAATGGTAAGAGGGGGATTGACTTCTATTTGTAGCAGGTGTGTATTGTCCAATCTACTAGGAACTACTTCATTAAGATATAGAGAAAAATCAAATTCCGCTGGTTAGTATGAAAGCAGCGAGGCAGCCTCTCTATCAACGATCAATGTCATATCTGGATGGGTCGTCAATAGCGTTGCCGGAACGTCCTCCATTACTGTTCCATCTACTAATTGTTTGACGATGCCTGCTTTTTTCTTGCCATTGGCGATCATTACCAATTTCTTCACCTGCATGATGCTTTTTGGTCCCATTGTTACATAGAAATCAGGTTGTTTTTCTTTGTCTCCACCAACCTCACTTAACAAAACGTCAGCCATCTCGGGTGTCGCATTCGCATTCACGCGACTCGTTAAATCTCCAAATTTTGTCGTGTTCGGTAAATTCCCACAGAAATGGCCATCTGATCCAACCCCCAGCAACACCATATCCAATCCACCATCGGCTTTGATTCGTTCATCTTGTGTTTCATAATTCGTCCAGTCCAAGACATGGATTCTTTCACGATCGATTTCCGCTGGTCCAAAAAACAGGTTGTGCAAGTTCGTCATCGTGACACCATAGCGGTCTTCTTCCCCTTTGAATGGAATCTCATCAAAGTTATAAAAGTGAACGTGCTCAAAATATTTTTTATTTTTTACTAGTGGTACCAGCATTTCATACACCCCTTTTGGTGTTGATCCAGCGGTGATTGAAATATTCTTTCGATGCTGGCTGTGCATTACGCCTAAAAGGTGCTGTACGGCTACTTGGCTCATCTCTTGATAATCTTCCGTGATGATAACTTTCATGTGTCTTCCCTCTTTCTCATTCGTTTCGTGGACAGCGGCCCTTAATGGAATTACCTTCTCAAAAAAAGCCCTTTCACTTTCTATTGTATAGGAAAAACAGGCCAAATTGTTCGACTTATCTGAAATTTATTTTTGCATTCTATGGCGCACATCTTTTTGATCCATCCGAGAACTACAATTCTTCCCCTTGGGCGAATGTACAGCTGCAGGAAATCTATTCAATACTAAAAAAGCATCTGATACAGAGTGAAGTCGGAAATCAGCAATGAAATCTGCACTTTTCTCCTATTTACTTCCTAACCTTCTAATCTGTATTTCAGATACTTTTTTTCAGAAAATAATCCATCAGCGAAGAATCAAATGCAACGCAAAATCTACCTAACTATAGCAAAAAATCATTCTGCTTCTTCGATATCCCGGGCAATTTTTTCCACGTCGATTTCCCGCTGCAAGAACTCAGCATTCTCTATGGGAAAATGTTGACGAAACTCGGCTACTTCCATTACTTCTGCTTCACCACTGATTAAGCTAAAATCCAGTACATGACCAGCAAACTGATGATCGTCACTAATAAAGTGCAGATGGAAGCCTGCTGCTGCAGCACCATGGAAAAGTTTCGGGGTAAAGAAGCCTACGATAGTTCCTGCTATTTCTGTCGCCGTAAATTCAGGTTGATTTTGAATGATTTCAACGAATTTTGGATAGGGCTTTTCTTGTTTAGGCGCTACCCGCACGTGCATCGTATCAAACATTCCATGAAGCTTGATGGCCGCAAACAAATTGGGACTGATGGTCGCTAATAATCTTCCTTTGACTTCTTCATCCGTAGCTTCTGTGTCAAAAGCAAGTTCATCCGTGGCTGCAAAATCAACGACAGCTGCATACGGCGTCGTCTCGGTCCCTGTCAGCTGCTTCACCTGTCCTGTTTCGTCAACATGATAAATCACGCCCTCCAAGAAAATAATCTCACCATTTGAACCAGCTAATGTACCGATTCCTGTATCACCATAGGCTAACATCTTGCCGATTTGTTCGGTACCATCCATCAAATCTTCCATCAACCCGCCTAAAGTTCCGTGTTGATATAAATAACTTTTGCTTTTCACGTTCATCATGAAGCTCCTTCTATTAGTAAAATAAATACTCTTAGTAAAATTGATCCGGCAAAATCGTCTTGCCTAATTCGGCATTATCGGAATAATCGACCGGGATATCAATGACGACTGGTCCATCAGTTGCAAACCCTTCTTCGATCGCGGCTGTCAATTCTTGTTTTGTTGTGGCACGTAATCCCTTTGCCCCAAAGGCTTCCGCGTATTTGACAAAGTCTACAGGACCAAATTGAACACCTGAAGCACGATCATATTTCATTTCTTCCTGAAATTTCACCATATTGTAGGTGCCATCATTCCAGATAAGATGAATGATGTTCTGTTTTAAGCGAACAGCCGTTTCTAATTCTTGTGAAGAGAATAAGAAACCACCATCACCAGATACGGAAATAATTTGCGTATTCGGCCGCACTAATGCTGCCGCAATTCCCCATGGCAATGCCACACCTAATGTCTGCATCCCATTACTAAACAATAGATGGCGAGGTTCATAACTGCGGAAATGACGCGCCATCCAAATGTAGTGACTGCCGACATCAACAGTCACGGTCATCTCATCCGTCACTTTTTGCTGCAATGTATCAATGATCTCCAATGGATGCAATGTTTGTTCTGTTCCACGGGCCTCTATTTGCTTTTCGGTTAATTTTTCTTGCAACGTAGCTAAATAGTTCTGTGCATCTGCTGATAACGTATATTGATCGATGGCTTGTGTCACTTGCTCAATGATTTTGGCAATGCTGCCTAACAGCTCTACTTCAGGCTGCATGTATGGATCGATTTCCATCGGTACTTCATCAATCACAATAATCCGTGCGTCTTTCTCTGCATTCCAATTGCGCGCTTCATATTCAATCGGATCATACCCCACAGCGATCACTAAATCACTTCGTTTTAGCAGCATGTCTCCTGGCTGATTACGGAACAAGCCCACACGGCCAAAGAAATGGTCTTCCAAAGCACGAGAAATGATTCCTGCTCCTTGAAAAGTTTCCACGACTGGTAATCCCGTTTTCGCTATCAAATGACGAATGGCTTCCGTCTCGCTTTCAGCAGAAGCCCGCATGCCTAGTAATAAAACCGGTAGTTTTGCTTCCTTGATGCGTTCAACGAGATCCTCGATATCCTCTGGATTCGCTTGTCCTAATTTTGGCGCTGATAATGGCTTGATGGCACTTCCTTCGACTTGGCCATCCGTTACATCTTGTGGTATCGACAGAAAACTGGCACCTTTTTTTGCGGTTTTAGCGATTCGAAATGCATTTGCGATATTTTCAGATAATGTTTCGGGATCTTGGATCTCCGTGCTGTATTTGGTTATTGGACTAAAGAGAGCAGCGTTGTTCATACTTTGATGGGTCAGTTTCGATAAATCAGAACGTTTCACTTGCCCAGCCAATGCCAGAACTGGATCTCCTTCAGCTGTCGCTGTCACTAATCCCGTTGCTAAATTACTGGCACCTGGACCACTGGTAGCAATGACTACTCCTGGCTCTCCAGTCAAACGGCCAATGGCTTGTGCCATAAATGCAGCATTCTGTTCATGCCGGGCTAAGATCAATTGTGGTCCATGGTCTTCTAATGTATCGAAGACACCATCGATTTTTGCTCCTGGAATCCCAAAAATATAGGGGACGTGATGATTTTCTAAACTTTCAACAATAATTTCTGAACCTTTTTTACTCACTGTACTACCTCTTTTCAAAATCTGTATTAATCTAACGACTAATAATAGCACTTTTCTTTTATTTATCAAGAATAATACACTATTTTAATCTGTATTAAAAAATAGCAATTAAAAGGAACCGTTTTCTAGCGCTCCCTAAAAAGGATTCTATAAATAAGAACGATTCGTAAAAACAAATTGTTATTATCTAGTTTTATTTTCTTATTTTTTTCATGTTTTTAATATAAATCATGTTATAATAAAGACATCAAAAAGTGAAAGGAACTAGAAAAGTTATGGGTATGTGGATTAGTTTGGTCAGTTTCTTAGCAGTAATTGTAAGCGGTATTTTGTTGATTATCGCTGCCATCAAGAAGCGACCTAAAAAAAGATTGGGATTTATTTTATGCGGAAGCGTTATTCTATTTTTTGCTGGTGCAATTTTATCTCCGAGCAATTTGACACTATCTGTTATTTCACCTGAAATACAAACGGATGAAACAGGAAAAGCGACTATCGAAGGGGAAGCCACGGCCGATGCTGTCCTAACGATCAATGGGGAAACGGTCAAAAACAGTAAAGGTTCTTTTAGCTACACAGTTCACCTGAATGATGCCACTGAGCAACAAGTTGTGGTAAAAGCTGCCTTAAATAATCAGAAAAAAGAACAGGAAGTCTTGATCAAACCTTCCAAAGAATTTGTGGCTTATTTAGAAGCAGAAAAAGCGGAGAAAGAACTGATTAAAAAGGTCGAAACTGCACTAGCGTTGGCAGAATCTAAACCAACACAAAAAAATTATGATGAAGCAGCAACATTGGTTCATTCTCTCAGCAAAACATATGACGATTATGATCAACGTTTGGCCGTCCTCCAAGATCATCTGCAGATCGCCAGCGCGTTAGAAAAAGCGGAACAAAGTCTAAGCAGAACAGACCTTGAGGCAGCTGCCAAGCTTGTTGCAGCAACAAGTTCGACGAAAACTGAATTTGAAGATCGACTGGCTTCTTTACAAACAAAAGTTGAAGAGAAAGAAACACAAGCGAAATTGCAAGCACAAGCGACCAAAGCTGTTGAAAAAGCCGAAGCAGAGCCGACTGAAGCAAACTTAGCTAGTGCAACTTCTGCGATTGCCAAGCTTCCCTCAGCAGATGATGGATTGACGCAGCGAGCTGAAGCTGTTCGCCAATCGATTCGTGAAGAACAAGAACGGCAGCTTGCTAAAGCCGAACAGGAACGGCAAGCAGCCGCCGCTGCGGAACAGCAGGCAAACCAAACCAGCCAGTCAAATCAAACCACAAGCAATCAAGCAGAAGAATATGTCATGATCACCCGTACAGGGAAGAAGTATCACACCCATAAATGCGGCAATGGTACTTATTTCCCAGCTACGTTGTCCGAAGCTTTAAGCAAAGGATTGACCCCCTGCGAGAAGTGTTACTGATTTTTTTGAATATGGAACAGAATCTAGACAGCGTTCTTCCTTTCTAATCAAAGGAAAGAACGCTGTTTTTGGCGAACAAATATGCGGGTCATACCATTCTTCCTAAAATTTCTAGCAGGACCGAGATACGTCGAAGCTTGTTTGGTCGTAGAAAAAAACGTCAAGGCTAGTATGCTCCTAGCATTGACGTTCATCGTATTTTCTGTAGATTATACCTGTTAGATAGAAATAACACGCTGGTTGCTTGTCAAAAGGACTTAGAAAGATAAAGCACAAGATCGTCATTATTGTAACAAGCAGCACCCATTGCCAAGACTTGATTCTCAAACCAGACCCCTGATCCGTCAGGTAAGTAGCCATTTTTTAAATACAGTCGCTGTGCAGGGCCATAACCAGAATGAAGCCCCACACCAATGGTGATCACAGACGAAAATGTTTTGGCTTGTTCTTCTGCAGCTTGGAGCAGCTTAGCGCCGATTCCTTGCCGCTGAAAGTTTTGAAAGACATTTAGATCGGTGATCTCCGGATAGCCATTCCTTTTAAAAGGACCGGCTTTTGCGTGGGGAATCAATGTCGCATAGCCTGCAATCTGTCCCGAGTCTTCCGCAACAAAGACCTGTCGCAGTCCGCGGCTCTGTTCTTGAAGATATCTCTCTAATGTAGCTTGACGACTAGGCCATTGTTGTGCAAGAAATGCTTGATCGATTGATCGACAATCACTAGCTGTCATTGGGCGAATAATCAAATTGATCCCTCCATAAATTTCATTGTCTCATTGATTATAACGCATTTCGGCTCAAGCGTTCGACTTTCCCCATGTCCTTGCAGAATACTGCTGCCCCAGTTGCCACTAGCAGTTGCTTTATTCACCCATCAACATAAGATGGCAGGTTCGATTCCTAACTCGGTTTTGGTCAAAATCCACGAAATAAATATACCCTACAGAACCAATTTCAAGCTTTCCTTCATGTAAAATAAAACTTTCACTCGCCCCGAAAAACGAAGAACGGATATGGGCATCGCCATTTAAAATCGTTGCTGGATCTGTCGGATAGTTAGGATCATCTAGGCTCATCAGAAATTCCAAATGTTTCGGTCCAGGGTAACGATAATTTGTATTTTCCGAGAGTTCTCTAGGCACTAGTTTATCCAAAATGCGATTCAGATCAACTTGTAAAAATTCATCCCCATTAAAATCCGTATCATGCATGAATTCCTCGAAAATGACGGAACAAGTTGTGTGTGGGGATTGGACTAAACAGATGCCGTTTTTGATTTGGCTTCTCTCTACAAAGTCCTTCACTTCTTGCGTAATATTATGATAAGATACCCGATTGCCATTTGATGTCAATGTTAGCTGTTCTTTCGCGAATTTCATCTTTTAATCCCCTCATCTCTTAGCTCAGCAACTTTTTTGATCATTTCTGTCAAAACGTTCTGCGGATCTGGCGCGCAGACGATACCACTGGTGCCACCCGTTCCGTCGGCTCCTGATTGCAGTGCTTTTGCCACATCGTCTGCGGTCGAAATACCAGCCGCTTGTAAAATCTTGATTTCTTTGTTGATGGCACGGATGGCTTGATTGGTTTCTTCCATATAAGAAACGTCGCTCGTTTGACCGGTACCAATCAATTCAGTTGGTTCACAAACCATAATGTCAGGCTGCAGAGCTGCCACTGCTTTAGCTTCTTGCAGTGAATTCGCGCAAGCAATCGTGATGAGCCCCAACTCATCTGCCCGATTAATCGCTTTTGCGAGTTCATCTAATGTCATTGGGTGTTCTGCATGATTGAGAAATGTCGCTGCTACGCCGACATTTGCTACTGATTCAGGTAAGACGTAGCCCATTCCCCGTCCAACAGTCATGCCATCGATGTGTTGAACCGTAATGAACAAATGATTCGTAGCTTGTTTGATCGTTGCGGCATCTGCGTGCTGCACCGTGAACAAGATATCAACGTCATATTTTTCCGCTAATTGATCGGCGGCTTTTGCCAGTGCCAAGGATTCTTTTCCGTATAAATAGGCTTTGGGATTGACTACAAAAAAGGGTGCTCGTAACTGCTTTTTCCTCATGCTTATCCTCCTAACAAGTTTTTGTATGAAAAACATGATAGTAATGTGCTAGCGTATCTGCCATTCCTTGATTCGCTGCTTTCTTTAGTTCAAAGTAGTCAGCAGGCTGCTGTTCTTGAATCTTGGTCATTGCGGCTGTAACGAAATCTGTAAAGATGTTGATTTTTCGGATCCCGCCTTGTGCACATTTTTCAAGATTTTCATCACCAGAAGAAGAACCGCCATGTAAGACTAACGGAATAGTAATGGCTTGATGGATCTCACTTAGTACATCAAAGTTGATTTTAGGCGTTCCTCGGTAATGCCCATGGGCTGTGCCGATCGAAACGGCTAACGAATCAACATTCGTTTGTTCAGCAAATCTTACTGCTTCATGGAAGTCGGTATAAATCGAATCAGAAAGCCCCGTTGCTTCCAAACTGCCGCCAGAGCCGACATGCCCAATTTCTGCCTCTACGACCACCCCATATTGATGGGCATAATCGGCGATCGCTTTGGAGCGGCGGATATTTTCTTCAAGCGGGTCTTCTGACGCATCGATCATGACAGAAGTGAAGCCTAAACGAATCGCTTCTTTGATGACTTCCTCATCTTGACCATGATCCAAATGCAACGCTACGGGGAAGGCGCTTTTTTCAGCCAAATACTTCCCAATCAGGGCTGCTTCTTCCAAACTCAGCATATCCATATGTGATTGGGCAAAAGCCAAGATCAATGGACACCCTAGCCTAGCAGCCGTTTCAACATAGGTGCGGGCACTGTCTAGATCAAAAAAGTTGGCTGCGGGAATGGCATAGTTGAATTCCTCTGCATGGTCAAACATTTCTTTTGTGGTAACAAGCATTTTGCAAGACTCCTTTATTCTCTGATTTTCTTTTCGATTTCTGCATACATTTCTTCGGTACCGATCCCTGTCAATAAAGGCAATCCCATGATGACTTTGTCTTTGATGGAATCAGGGACTACCGTGGTACTCACAACAATGTCGTAATCGTCGATCTTGTTCATTTCATCCGCGACTTTGGATTGATACAATTTGACTTCATTCGTCAGTTCTTTTTCTTTGAGCCATTCTTTGACTTTATTGGTTACGATCGTTGATGTCGCTACTCCGGTTCCACACATGATCAATAATTTTTTCATTGTTCTTCCTCCTACTTGACGCTTTGTTTTTTAGGTAACACCTTGTTAACATAGATCAAACCGATGACAACAATCGCACCGATGATCGCTAATCCGCCCCAGCTCAATACTTTTGTCAAACCGACATAAAGCCAGGTGGTCCATAGTCCGCCTTCAGCTAGAGCTGTGATCGTTGAATTTCCTTGTAAGTCAAAATTGGCAGACTTAGCAGCTGTTGTTACTAATGGGGCAACCCAAGAAGTGATATACAAAATACTGGTCATATAAATTGTCCCTGCGATAACCGTCCGGATAATATTTCCGCCAAATACTGCTGCCATCAAACAGACAAGAAACGGAATCGTTGCTAAATCTCCAAAAGGCAATGTCGTATTTCCTGGCAAAACAACCGCTAAAAGTATCGTAATTGGTACGAGTAATAATGACGAAGACAATACTGCTGGATGTCCGACAGAAAGCGCCGCATCCATCCCAATGTAAAGCTCTCTTCCAGGGAAACGTTTCTTCACAAAGTCATTGGCAGACTCAGATATAGGTGTAAGCCCTTCCATTAATAGAGCAACCATTTTTGGCATAATGACCATCACTGCGCCGGTTTTAACTGCTAATTGGCCAGTGCCTGCCACATCATAGCCAGCGAGAATTCCGATGATCAAGCCAATCAGAAAGCCCATAACTGTCGAGTCCCCAAAAACACCAAAACGTTTTTGAATCGATTCCGGGTCAGCTTTCCAGTCTCGCAATCCCGGAATACGATCGAATAACCAGTTCATCGGTAAAGCGAAAACAAATCCTGGAGCAGCGGTACCATGTGGGAAAGTGATATTCGGGAAACCATAGAATTTATTAATGATCGGTCCTAAAATATCTCCCATCAAAAGAATCATCATTAGATAGATGACGGTTGCAGCGATCCCCATGGCAAAGTTGCCAGTCAAAGCATAGACCAACGAAGAAATGAACGCCGCATGCCAAATATTCCAAATATCGACATTCAATGTTTTCGTCAGACCAAAAATAATCAAAACAACATTTAACACAACACCGATCGGAATTGCCAAACTTCCTAGAATCGTCCCATAGGAAATCGCAGCTGCTGCCGGCCAGCCAACATCAATCGTCGTCAGATTCAAGCCAAATCGCTCAACCATCTGTTGCGCTGCTGGTCCTAAGCTATTGCTTAACAGGTCGATCACTAGATTCAAGCCCACAAAACCGACACCAACTGTTAAAGCAGATGTGAAAGCCTTGCCTGGTTTCGTTCCCAGAATAAGACCAAAAATAAATATCAAAATCGGGAGTACAACGATTGACCCTAAATCAACAAACCACTGTAACGCATTTAACATGATATTCCCTCCTTATTCCAATCCATACTGTTGCAAAATCATCCGATATTCCTCAACATCATGGATGTCTCTTAACTTTTCCAACACACCATTTTTTTGAAACATTTCGATCAAGTTTTGCAGCATTTGTAATTGTTCGTGCGGCTCCTTTAATGCCAACATAAAGATTAATGAAACTGAAATTTCTTTGTCCCTTGTTCCCATTTCAATGAATGGCAATGGATCTGTCAATGAAAGAAAGCCAACTTGCGATCTCTTGACATACTGACTATCTGTATGAGGAATCGCCACACCAATCCCATTGATCATCAGACCGGTTGGAAAAACCGCCTCTCTTTTAATCACGTTGTCAAGATACGCCTCTGTCACACATTCATTCTTTAAAAATTCCTCTGTAAGTAGCCGAAATGCTGCTTCTTTAGATTCTACTTCTTTGTTTAATAAAGCAATTTGCTGGTCAAAAAACATTCGGGGTCCCTCCTTTTACAAGTTTACGATAAAGTTCTTCTCGATTTTTACTGCTAACCACCCATCGTATTTCTTCAGGAGAGTTGAATAAATCGTAAATAGATGCAATCAATTCTTTTGCTTCTGACATATTTTTTTCAGCGATTGCCAAGAGAACGACTAATTGAACTTCCGTATCTCCCCATTTTATGGCTTTAGGTAGTGTAACAAATGCTAGTTTTGTTGTTTTGACAGTCTGCGGATCGGCATGCGGAATCGCTACGCCTGTCTTTAATCCGGTACTGCCTAATTCTTCTCGTGCATAAAGTGACTGCTTAAAATCGTTGGTGACTAAATGATGGCTCAAATAACTCTCTGCAAGAAAATCTAAGACGTCTTTTTTGGTGTTAAACGGTTGGTTAATGTACAAAAATGCCGGATCTAGATATTTCTGCAATAGCTCTGATGATTGGTATTTGGATGAATGCAGTTTCTTTTCATTTTCATTCAGGTTTGAAAGATTTGCCGAAATCATGGCAATTTCTTCAGTTGTCGGTAATGGTGAAACATAGAGAACAGGGGGTGACACTTCATCCAACGGAACAGTTGAAATGATCAAATCCACTAATTCTAGTGATGTACTGGCTAATTTCTCTGCACTGATGATCTCTAAAACTGTCGTAGCAGAAATCGTTTGTTTGATCCGGTTAAAGATCAGCTCAGAAGTGGCTAATCCAGAGCTGCAAACGATCAGCACATGCTTTGTGACTTTGATTTTTTCAAAAGCGAGTTGAAAATGAATCGTTAGAAATGACACTTCATCTTCTGTCAAGAAGAGTGCAAAGTTTTTTTCTAATCCGCCAATCGCATATTTCGTTAATGTAAACATGGTCGAGTATTGCTTCTTGATCAATCGCAACAAAGGATTTTTGACTAACATGCCATTTTTCAGACGATGGATCATAGGGACAATATGCGAAAGCAGTGCTTGCAACAATAAGTTATCTTGTGTCAAATCAGTATCTAGCAAACGGGACATCTTCTCGATCATTTCTTCCGTTGTTTCGATCACGTTGGCTTCTCTTTTTTCCGTAATCTGCATATACGGCTCAATTCCATGAGCTAAAAGCAATGAACAAATGTATTGGATATCTGTCTCTGCTAGGGAAACAGCTAGTTCACTTTCAATCCGTTCTGCAAAGGAAACAGCAACCATATACAGTTTCATCTGTTTTAATTTTTCAAATCCCAAATTCTCTTGCTGTTCCAAATGTCTTCCTAGACAAATCCGTGAAAGAAAAATTTCCAACGATACCGTCAAGGATTCCACAAAATAACTATTGAGTTGGCGACCAAGTGTTAAGGATATTTCTGAAATCAGTGCTGTAGTCAAGGTAACGATCTTCGGATCAAACAATGTCTGAATGGCAGAGTGATCCAATCTTGCAGAATCTGTATGTTTTTCAAGAAAAGATTTGAAAGTTGCTTGTTGAACAGATTCTTCCTCCTCTAGCTTCAACCCTTTTGCAGACATTGACGCACGAACTTTTTTCTTCTGACAAAAAGCGAATAATTCATCCACATCTTTTTTGATCGACTGATAACTAACGTAGAAATATTCTGCAAATTCTTGGTAATGCATTGGCTTTTTCGAGAAGAAATAATTTGCAAAGATAAACAATTTACGATATTCAGGAGAATATTCGTCAACGGTTTTACCCTCAGTAACGATGAGTTTGTAGCCTTTTTCCCTTGCAGTGGGATTCCCTTCAAGCTTGACCCCTCTTCTAGGCAAACGAGCAATGGTCAACCCGTAAGGCTTGATTTTTTCTTCCAGACTCGCCAAATCTGTATAGACTGTTTTTAAAGAAACATAGAGCTGTTCTTGAAAAAAAGCGGCTGGTCTGAACTCTTTTTGTGTCAGCAGCAATTGCAACAACACTTTCTCTCTTTTACTCAAATCCATTTGACCACCTCCAGGAAGCGCTTCCTTAACTATATATTAGGGAATCAGCGCATAATAGTAAATAATATCTGATTACCACATTAATCTGGTAATTGTATCACATAGTGACCATTCCACCACTAGACAAACAGCTTTTCAATCTGGAGGGATTCTTGTATGCTAAGTAAAACAATGAATGATAGAAAGGATGAACCAAATGGAGCACACAAACGATTCATTAGACCGAGGACCTTTTTTCCACGGAACCAAAGCATCATTACAATTAGGCGAATTACTGGAACCAAAAAAAGAATCCAACTTTGAAGCCGGTCGGATCTCAAACTACATTTACTTCACCGCAACATTGGATGCAGCCAAATGGGGAGCCGAATTAGCCAAAGGAACTGGGCAAGAAAGAATTTATCTGGTTGAACCGACTGGGCCTTTTGAAAATGACCCGAACTTGACCGATAAGCGATTCCCTGGTAATCCGACCCGTTCCTACCGTTCTGCCTCTCCGCTGAAAGTCGTCGC
The DNA here is from genome assembly GCF_005843965.1 of Enterococcus sp. M190262. NCBI lineage: Bacteria > Bacillati > Bacillota > Bacilli > Lactobacillales > Enterococcaceae > Enterococcus > Enterococcus sp. M190262. The sequence goes on from NZ_CP040461.1 coordinate 770,076, forward strand.
AGAATTAGGGGCATGGGAACGGCATTCGGAAGAAGTGATTCAACAGATGTTATCCCACCTGCAGCAACTAACAGAAGATGGAAAAGCCGAAATCATTGATTGACAGTTTTCTTAGCACGCAAACGCCACCCTTGTTTCTGGCCGTCGAAAAGAAAAATATTCCAGCAAGTACCATGCTACAATGCAGAAAAGACACTGATTAAAAGAAGAAAGTAGGAATAACGATGTATGTAGGATTTGATATTGGCGGCACAACGATCAAATACGGGGTTCTTGATGAAACAGGAGCAATTCTGGAAAAAAATATGCTTCCGACAAACTACGATCCCCAGACTTTCTATCAAGATTTAATCACAATTATTAATGAAGCTAAAAGTCGCTATCCGATCACCGGGATTGGGATCAGTGCGCCGGGCATCGTGCAAAAAGACGGTTTGATGCTGACAGCTGGCGCCATCAAACCATTGTACGGCGAGAATTTCAAAACCACATTAGAAGAATGCTGTGGTTTGCCAGTTTCTGTCGAGAATGATGCCAATGCAGCCGCCATCGCAGAGAAATGGATCGGCAATGCCCAATCCTTCTCCAACTACCTTTGCCTCGTCTTAGGAACTGGTGTAGGCGGAGGGATCGTAATCAATGATCAAGTGTATCGCGGTGCCCACGGCATGGCAGGAGAATTTGGCTGGATGGTGATCGACGCCTTGCCTTCTACAGGTAATAGTGAGGAAGTTTCGATCAATCGTAAAGCTGCTGTCGTTGATGGGCTCGTTCGGATCTACAATCAAAAAGGCGGTCAGCTGGCAGGATTTCAAGCGACGACAGATGCTCGAGAAATTTTTCAGCGCGCACAGATGGGAGAAACATTAGCAGAAACAGTGACCCAACAGTTCCTGACAGATTTGTCCGTCGGGTTGATCAATTTGATCAGCTGTTTCGATCCAGAAGCCATTTTGATTGGCGGTGGTATCAGTGCCAACCCATATTTCTTTGAACGACTGCAACAGACATTAACAACTGTCGAAACACAGCACGCTGCCATCAACTATTTGCGGGGAAAAACGATTGCTCCTGTGCTGCCTGCCAAATTGCAAAATGACGCCGGATTAATTGGCGCAGTTTATCAGATTCATCAGCAACTCACTCGCTAAATCATGGTATACTCGTCATATACTCTTATGGGATAGCGAGGAACATTTATGGCCGTTTTTCAGCATTTGAACTTAAACAAATTGTCTTCAGTCGAACAAGAGATCTATCGCTTTATTGTCAATAATTTAGAAAAAGTCCCTTATATGCGAGTACGGGATATTGCAGATGATGCCCACGTTTCTTCCACTTCTGTCTTTCGTTTTGTTCAAAAAGTGGGATTCGATTCCTTTCCTGAATTTCGCTTTTATATCAAGACCCATTTAGAAAAAGTCCATTATGAAGAACATCAAAAACAGTTATCCCTTGAAGAACGCATCCGTGGATTGAACATGACGATTTTCCATCCCGATGTCGAATACCAAATCAAGAAGATGGCGCAAACACTGCGAGATGCGGACTGTATTTTATTTATGGGGATGGGGGCGTCTGGCGCAATTGCGCAGTATGTCGCCCGCAAGCTCGCAAATATCGGCTACTTCTGCATCAGCATCGATGAATTGACTTACCCGATCCGCAGCTTCTTACGAGCCGATCAAAAAAACGTTCTGGTTTTCTTGAGTGTTTCTGGTGAAACAAAAGAATTGATCGAAGTCATTACTGGATTAGCTAATAAAGCGATTGCCCAAAAATATTGTATTACGAGAAATAAAGAGAGTTCTCTTGCCCATTTATGTGACTACTCGATCGAATACGCAGTCAAAGAAGAGCGCAAAGACATCTTCCTCGATCTGACTAGCCAGCTTCCAGCCATCGCCATCGTGGAAACACTGATTGGTTATTTACAAGATGAACCTACCCCTCAATGATGAACGAGCACAGAAAGTACCAGACAACGAAGAACGCCCTAGCCAGAACACTCGCTTTACAGCAGCAGTTTTCTGACTAGTGGCTGCAATCAAGCGTTTGTCTTGCTGCTTTCTGTTTTTTGTAACCACTTGTTCCGACTGTGGAATAAATTTCTTCCTCACAGAATTTGATTCTAAAAACGAATGCGCTTACTTTTTCGGGCAACCTTTCGCTATAATAAGTCCATCAAATAGAGAAAGGTGTTACTGTTATGCAAAAATTTAATGATCTACTAGACCGGTCCTTGGTACCAATTGCCACCAGATTGAATAACCAGCGACACGTCGCAGCGATTCGTGATGCATTTATGTTGATTTTCCCGTTGACGATTTCTTCTTCATTAGTTATTTTGGTCAACAATATCTTATTTTCCAACGATAGTTTTATCGTGCAATTATTTCAACTCTCAAAAATCTTTCCCAATTTAGAAAGTGCCCAGCAAGTACTGGCATCTGTTGCTAACGGAACCATCAATATCATGAGCGTATTCATTGCTTATCTGGTTGCCCAACTGCTAGCAAAACACTTTGATGCAGATGCGACACTAGTTGGTTTGACAAGTGTAGCTGCGTTTATGATTTTATATCCGACTTCTTTCTCAGTTGACGGTGTCAATGCCATCTCCACCCAATATTTAGGCGCACAAGGCTTATTCGTTGCCATGATCGTTGCTTGTCTGGTAGGAGAATTCTTGCCGAAACTATTCAAAGTCAAACGATTACAGATCAAAATGCCCGATATGGTACCGCCGGCAGTTTCCCGTTCGTTTTCTGGAATGATTCCTATCGTGATCATCGTAGCAGTTACCGCATTGATCAACTTCCTAGTACTGATGATTGCGCCAGAGGGCATCAATGAATTGATCTACAAAGGGATCCAAAGTCCGTTGCGTGATTTAGGAGGAAATGTCGTTGGTGTCTTGATTTTAGCTTTCTTACAAACACTGCTCTTCTCCATCGGGATTCACGGACCAAATACATTGAATGCCGTTCGTTCAGCAATTTTTACAGAACAGGATTTAGCCAACTTGGATTTCATCAATCAAGGCGGTTCCTTGTGGGATGTACCTTACAAAGAAACGTGGGGCGTTTTGAACGACATGTTTGCTAACATGGGCGGAACGGGAATGACGTTAGGGCTGATCATTGCCATTTTCATCGCCTCGAAGCGACCAGAACAACGGGAGATCGCTAAGATGTCACTTGTTCCAGGAATCTTTCAGATCAACGAACCGATTATCTTCGGATTACCGATCGTCTTGAATCCGATTATGATCATTCCCTTTATATTGACCCCAATGGTCAATATTCTAGTTGGTTATTTTGTAACAGTCATTTGGCCGATCATGCCGACACCAGCAATCGGTGTGCCTTGGACCACACCGGGAATCATCAACTTGTTCCTAGGGACTGGCGGAAATGCAGTAGCTGCAATCGTTGGTGTGGTCTGTCTGGCGATTTCCGTATTGATCTACTTGCCATTCGTGATTGCTTCAAACCGGTCACAAAAAATCGAAGCGTAACTTTTTTAGGAGGAAAGAATTATGAGCAGCAAAATGCCAAAAGATTTTCTATGGGGTGGCGCAATTGCTGCCCATCAAGCAGAAGGGGCTTGGAATGTCGCAGGACGCGGCATGAGTATTGCTGATGTGATGACTGCTGGAGGAAACGGGATTCCTCGTGAAATCACGAGAGGCATCAAAGAAGATGTGTATTATCCTAATCACGAAGCGATCGACTTTTATCACCGCTACAAAGAAGATATTCAATTATTCAAAGCGTTAGGCTTAAAGTGTCTGCGTACATCGATCTCCTGGAGCCGTATTTTTCCAACCGGCCAAGAGGACGAGCCCAATGAAGCAGGCCTGCAATATTATGATGACCTTTTTGACGAACTATTAAACAATGGGATCGAACCAATCATTACACTGTCTCATTTTGAAATGCCTTATGCGATTTATGAAACCTACGGTGGCTTTGTCAATAAAGCCGTGATTCCCCTCTTCGTTAAATTCGCAACCTGCGTTTTTGAACGCTACAAAGATAAAGTCACCTACTGGATGACATTCAATGAAATCAATAATCAAGCAGACGGACAGGAACCATTACATGTCTGGACAAACTCCGCCATGATCATCGAAGAAGAAAGCAAGAAAGAAGAACTGGTCTTTCAAGCGGGTGTCAACGAACTGATCGCTAGTGCGGCGGCAGTCATTGAAGGGAAAAAAATCAATCCAGACTTTCAAATCGGCTGTATGATGGCTTATGTCCCAATCTATCCTTATTCCTGTGCACCAGAAGATTTGATGGCTTCGGTCAAAGCCAATGAACGTCGTTACTTCTATAGTGACATCCACGTCAGAGGAAAGATTCCGACCTATACACAAACTTACTGGCAGCAAAAAGGGATCAAAATCCAAATCAGTGAGGAAGAGAAGGCTTTACTAAAGGCAGGGACTGTTGATTATATTGGTTTCAGCTATTATATGTCAGGAACGATCACGACATTGGAAACTGTCGAAGGCCAACCGACCGACGATATCCCTCACGCAAAAATCGTCCGTAATCCCTATATCACCGCGACGGATTGGGGATGGCCAATTGATCCCGTAGGACTTCGCTATGTCTTAAACACGATCTATCAACGTTATGACTTGCCGCTCTTTATCGTAGAGAATGGCTTTGGTGCCTATGATCAATTAACAGAAGAAAACACGATCCATGATCCCTACCGTATCTCTTATTTACGTCAGCACATCGAACAACTGGAGAAAGCAGTAATAGAAGATGGTGTACCCGTCTTAGGTTATACTCCTTGGGGAATCATCGACATCGTCAGTTTCGGCAGCGGAGAAATGGAAAAACGTTACGGCATGATCTATGTTGATAAAGACAATGCTGGCAACGGAAGTCTGCAACGCTTGAAAAAAGATTCCTTTGCTTGGTATCAACGGGTCATCGCTACGAACGGTGAAGAACTTTAACAGAAGTCTTGCTACTATCCCAAAAGTAAAAGCGACTACCTAAAAGACTGTTCTTTTAGGTGGTCGCTTTATTATGGGCTCTTACTTGATTTCTTCTATACTAGAAGTGATTACCCAGTCATCCATGTTCTTCCCTCGTTGATACGTAAAAGGTTCAATCGCTTCCAGTTCAGCAATTCGATAAATGGCCAAAAATTTCTTTCCTGCCCAACGCTCCATTTGTTTTTTGGATAAATTTAATTCTGATTGGTGCTGTTCAACAAATTGTTGTGATTCTTCAGGTGTCATTTTCTCCGTTTCAATCACGTTCTCAATCATGCCACGATGAGTAACTAAAAGATCGCCACCTGTTTCCACGAAGTAGACACGGTCGCCAACTTTTGCGCGTCCACCTAACGGAGATTTGCGCCCTGCTGCCCCACGGATGATGGCGTTCTTTTCTCCCGCCAACAATTTCTGCAGCTCTTTGCCTTCTTTGTTTAGATAGACTAGATGCTCCGCTACTCCTTCTTTGCCTTCAACCCAAGAACTCACCATTTCCTTTTCTCCTTTTTTCGATTATCATAGCAGAAGAAAGCGGTTTAGACTACAAATTTTTCATGTCATTTTAATCAGCTAGTTCCCCTTACAAATGACGAAAAATGCGAATATATCAGCAATTCAACGAATCGTTGCGTTCTTTATTTCCTGATTCAACGATTCATTTCTTGCACCTAGCAATCAAAGGAGGCTACTCTGATGGTAGAGATTGGAGAAAATATCAAAAAGTTGCGCAAAGCAAAAAGGATGACCCAAAAAGAGGTGGCTAATCAATTGAATGTCACGCCGCAAACGATTTCTAAATGGGGGCGAAATATCAGTTATCCGGATTTGGATATGTTAGTCAGGCTAAGTCAGTTGTTCCATATTTCAACCGATGCTCTTTTAGGCAATACAAAACCAACTTTTTTTGCTTCCTTATTCTCAAAAAAGAAAAGAGGGAAAACGATGGAAAAAGTACCAGCAACTCCGTCCACTATCCAAACAGACAAGCTGTCCTCATCTGAGAAACAGATCATGATTTTTAGTGTCAGTAGCTGGATAACCGAGGGAGAACTGCAAACACAACGTCTGCAGTTAAAATTACAGAAATATTTTACTGTTCAAAGGCAGTCGATTGCGGTAGAGATGTACAGCTTGTCAAAAGTCGCAGAAAAAGCGCCAGCTGCTGATTTGATCCTCCTGACTCCTGAAGCTCAATTTGCATTAAAAGAACTACAAGAAGCCGTACCACACACCCCGATTCTTTTGCTTAGTAGCCAAGAGTACGGTCTACTACCGATTGAACAAATCGCTGAAAAAAGTTTGCAAGCCATGCTTTAGAGCGTTCAACAAAAATAGAGCGTGGAACAAAAGTAAAAAACACTTTTGTTCCACGCTCTAAACACGTCTAAACGGTGAGAACCGAAGCAACTCTTTCGGAAATAAGTCGAAATACCCCCAAATTTGAAAAGTAATTTCCGTGTATTCCTCCTTATTTCTCGGAGTTTAACACTTCTGTCCCAGCCTCTTTCTTATCCTGTATTAGATTTTCAGCAACCAGATCAAGCTGAGCGCTGCAATTGTTTGAACCAAACCGACTGAAAGTCCATAGAAAAGGAACTTAGGTCCTTCTTTCATGAATTTACGGAAGTCTAAGCGCAAGCCGATCGCTGCAAGGGCGATGGTCTCAAACCAGGTACTGATGAAATGTGCAGCATCATTCAACCAACTTGGCAATGCAACAAAGCTGTTCAAGATACAAATCAGCAAAAAACCTAAAACATACCAAGGAATACGCAACGATCGTTTTTGTTTTACGACGGATGCGGATTGATTTTGTTGCGACACCATTCGTTCGAAAATCAAAACCACCACGACCAATAAAATGATCCGAGCGATCTTAAACAGCATGGCATATTTGACAATCTCTGCATCAAGTAAGCTGGCACCCGCTACGACTTGCCCTACGGATTGTAGCGTTCCTCCCAGCAGTGCGCTTTTTTGTAAAACATCCGAACCAAACAACGCCAGACCAAGAAACGGCAAAGTCAACATCATCACTGTTCCTAACAAATTGACGAGTGTGATGATCTGCCCTTTTTCTTCATCATCGGCTTGGATGGCTGGTGCAATCGCGCCAATCGCAGAAGAACCGCAGACCGCATTGCCTCCTGCCATCATCAAACTCATTTTTTGATTGAATCCCAACTTCTTGCCAATCAAGTAAGCCGCAGTAATAACGATCGTCATCATCAATACGATGAAAACAAAACCACGAATCCCCATCTCACTGATCGTTTGAAAGGTAACAGTAAATCCTAGCAATACAACCGAATATTCTAAAAGCCGACTTTCTGCAAATTTCGTTCCTTGCGCATACTGTTTTTGATTGAAGAACGTATTGCCTAGAACGATCCCTAATAAAATCGCCAAAGTCGCTCCTCCTAATTGCGGCAGCCAAAGAGCCAAGACTTTCGCTACAGCCGCTACAATAAATGATAACAACAAGCCAGGTAAAAATGGCTGCAGATTGACGGGTTTGATTTTTTCAACATTCATTCTTGTCCATCCTTTCATACTGCCTTATATTATACACAGCATTTTTCATCTATAACATTTATTGATATAATAGTTTTAATAGGATTTTATAATGGAAGTGATTACACTGCTGGAAAAACTAGAAACGTTCAAAATCGTTTACGAAACACAGAATTTCTCGAAAGCCGCTGAGTTGCTGTTCGTGTCTCAACCTACCGTCTCCGCCCATATCAAACAATTAGAAGAAGAATTGAACACCCAACTTTTCATTCGAAATGGCCGCATGAACATTTCAGCAACCCCACAAGCTCACCTGCTTTATCAAAGAGGGCTGAATTTATTGGACGATTGGCAGCATCTCTATCAAGAGATCCAACAAGGTACGCAACAGTTGGTTCCATGCCGGATCGGTGTTTCCCATACTTTTGCGATCTATTTGCTGCCGGATTTGCTGATGCGCTTATACACTCGCTTTCCCCACATCCAATTTCAAGTAGAGATGATGAACTCTGCCGCTGTCCTGCATGCGGTAGAGCAACACGAGCTTGACCTAGGGATCATTGAAAAGCCCTTATCCGCTGCTACCGTGGAGCGATACCCATTGATGAGTGACCAGCTAGTATTGGCTGGCGATCCGGCAGTCGGACCGTGGCTCGTGCGAGAACAAAGTTCTGGGGTTTATTATTATATGAAACGCTATCTAGAAGAGCAAAATATCCAGACGCCTATTTTACAAATCGCCAATAATGAGATGATCGTTGCATTGTTGAAGAAAGGCTTCGGCTGTTCAATCATTTCTGCACGAGCTGCTGGAGATGTCCCCCATGAAGATTTAGGCGAGCGTTATCGCCGCCAATTTTATTTGATCAAACGGACCCGCGATTCCTATAAAGAATTTGCTGCTTGTGCTTCTTTTATCCGACAATGGCAGGAGGAATAATCGGTGTCTCTTGATGCCATCAGGCAACTTCTTAATCTTTTCTTACGATTGAACTGATTTTTTTGGTAAAAAAACTCATTCATTGTTTCTTAATTATTTTGTGATAGAATAATAGGGGCTCTGACGTTCCCCTATAAAGTAAAACAGATGTGAACGACCACCTAGAAAGGACCCTGAAATGAAGGAACAGATCAAAAACAAATTAGCTCTCTTACCCGATCAACCTGGTTGTTACTTGATGAAAGACAAAAATGGTACGATCATCTATGTAGGTAAGGCGAAGATTTTAAAAAATCGTGTACGTTCCTATTTTACAGGAAGTCATGACACGAAAACGGAACGCTTAGTTCAGGAGATCGCCGACTTTGAATATGTCGTCACTGAATCCAATACTGAAGCGCTTTTGTTAGAAATCAATCTCATTCAAAAAAACAAACCAAAATACAATATTATGTTGAAGGACGATAAGTCCTATCCATTTATCAAAGTTACGAATGAACGCTATCCTAAATTGATCATCACCCGCAAAGTGTTGAAAGATGGTGCGCTTTACTTCGGTCCTTATCCGGATGCCCGAGCAGCGAATGAAACAAAACGGATCTTGGACCGCTTGTTTCCATTACGCAAATGTGGTGCATCGCAAAAACGCCCTTGTCTCTACTATCATTTGGGACAGTGCGTCTGTCCTTACGTTCATCACATGGATCCCAAGGAATACCGAAAAATCGTTGATCAAGTCAAACACTTTTTCCACGATGGCCATGTTGAGATCCAAAAAGAATTAAAAGAAAAAATGGGCGAAGCGATTGAATCCCTTGAATTTGAACGTGCTGCGGAACTGCGCGATCAAATCCAAGCCATCGATACCGTTATGACGCGTCAAAAGATGACTTTGACCGATCTGCTTGATCGCGACGTCTTCGGTTACAGTGTGGACAAAGGCTGGATGTGTGTCCAAGTGTTCTTTATCCGCCAAGGAAAATTGATTGAGCGGGAAGTCTCCTTGTTTCCTTTTTACAACGAAGCGGAAGAAGACTTTTTGACATTCATCGGTCAATTCTACCAAAAGAACGAGCACTTCATCCCAAAAGAAATTTTTGTCCCCCAAACGATTGAACGGGAACCTCTAGAAGTGCTGCTAAAAACGAAAGTCTTGCAGCCACAACGAGGTGACAAGAAAAAATTGGTCGACTTAGCCAATAAAAACGCGCAAATCGCATTGGATCAGAAGTTTGCTCTCATCGAGCGGACAGAAGAACGGACCATCGGGGCGGTGGAAAAATTAGGTGAAGCCATGGGCATTTCGGCCCCTTATCGCATCGAGGCGTTTGACAACTCTCACATTATGGGAACCGATCCAGTTTCTGCAATGGTCGTCTTTGTGGACGGCAAGCCTTCAAAAGATGATTACCGAAAATACAAAATCAAAACCGCACAAGGCGGTGATGATTATGGTTCTATGCAGGAAGTGATCTACCGGCGCTACTCGCGAGTTTTAAAAGAGAAATTGCCATTTCCTGACTTGATCGTCATCGATGGTGGGAAAGGTCAAGTAGGCGCCGCACAAGATGTCTTGCATAACCAGTTAGGATTAGATATTCCAGTAGCTGGTCTTGTCAAAAACAATAAACATAAAACCAGTGAGTTACTGTTTGGCGATGATCTGCAGCCGATTCAGCTCGAACGAAATTCAGTCGAATTCTTTTTGCTGCAAAGAATCCAAGATGAAGTTCATCGGTTTGCCATTACTTTCCACAGACAATTGCGCAGCAAGAACAGTTTCTCTTCAAGATTGGATGAAATTCCTGGTTTAGGACCAAAACGTAAGCAACAGCTGATGAAAACCTTCAAATCGTTGAAAAACATTCAAGCAGCTTCCGTGGCAGAGATCCAGCAAGCGGGCATTCCGCAAGCCGTTGCCGAAACAATTTTAGAAAAATTATCCGATCAAAAGAAAACCACGTCCTAGAAACACTCGGACGTGGTTTTTGCTGGAATGAATCATCGAATTGTTTGGAAAGGCCACTAAGACATAAACGTGCTCTCAAGGGAATAGCGGAATGTTTCGTTCCCTTTCAGGCCTGTCTCTTAGATGGCTCTTTCACAAAATTCGTTACCCAGATATCTAGATATGTTTTCCTAAGCAATCAACAAGTTGACACGCAAGCCATCCAGTTCAGCTTTCTGCTCTTGTGTGATATGAGAATCTGTAATCAAATAATCACATTCATCTGGGGCAGCAAATTGCTTGAAACTCCGCTGATTGATCTTGTTGGATTCACATAGAACAATTTTGATCCGACTAATATTGATCAAGCTTTTCTTCATTTCAGCCGTTTCGTAATTAGGAGTTGAATGCCCATAATTCTTGTCAAAAGAAGTGGTGCCTAGAATCACTTTATCCACGGAAAAACCCGCTAATCCCAATGCCACAGAACTGCCTGAAACATAGGGATAGCCATTTCGAATGGTACCGCCAATGACTTGCACTTGATAATTGGTTTTCTCACTTATCAATAAGGCAATCTCCAAATCATAGGTCAAAATCGTCAAATGCTTCAGTGGGCTGTTGATCAATTTTTCTGCAAACGCACGGCAAGATGTTCCTGTATCAATCGCCAAAATATCATTTTCTTCGATCAATCGGACCGCACGTTCAGCGATGCGGTATTTTTCATTGGTAAAGGCCCGATTTTTGGGGATCGTCTCAACACTTCGTTGAAATTCACGTTTAATCACGCCACCGTGGGTTCGAGTGACTAACCCCTCATTCTCAAGTTCTCGCAAATCATTGCGGATCGTTGAACCCGTCACATTGAAAAGTTCCGCCAGCTCAGCAACTTGCATCCGATGTTTTTCATTGACTATTTTAACGATTGATTGTTTTCTTTCCTCTGCGTACAATTGATCATCCATCTTCTATCACCTTTTTGTGTTTTGTTTCATTATAAAAGAAAATGAAAATGGAAGCAATCAAACTAAAATGATTCGTCAAAGACAATGACATTTTTCAAACCTACTGCATTGACAGCATTTTCAAGCGCCTGAGGAAACTCATTGATTGTGTAACATTTTGTAATCAATTTTTTCAACGGAATTCTGCCACTAGCAACTAGCTGTGCGGATGTTCGATAGCCTGCCAAGCTGGCACGAGTACAACCAAAAACGCGTAATTGTTTGTAATGAAGAATGTTCGTGTTCAATTTGACTTCCTCTTTCTCCTTTGGCAAGCCGCCAAAGAAGAGACAGCGACCGTTTGTCGCCATATAACTGAAACTTGCTTCTTGTGCCTGTGGTGCCGGCGCGGCAATAATACACAGGTCTACCCCTTGACCATTGGTTTCAGCAAAAACTTTTTCCTGCAATCCATCAGAGGTCAATGGAACCAAGTCGGGAATTATTTCCTTAGCATCCGCCAAACGAGCTTCTGATAAATCATTCATCATGACTTTACTAGCCCCTCTTGCAAGTGCCAGCATCGCATGCATGATGCCAATCGGTCCCGAACCAATGATCAAAACTGTATCCCCCGGTTTGTTTCCCGCTATTTCTTGACCATTAAACACACAACTAAACGGTTCAATCAAAGCCGCTTCTTCATAAGACAATTCATCCGGTAACAACGTAATATTTCCTTGACGGACAGCTTTTTCTGGAACGACTAAGTATTCTGCAAAACCACCTGGCAGATTGATCCCAAAAGCCTGATAGGTTTCGCATAAATGAGTGTTGCCGCTGATACACTGATCACAGATTCCACAGCCCATGTTTGGTGCGATGGCTACCCGCATTCCTTCCTGATAAAAATCAACGGCAGAGCCAACTTCAGCGATACAGCCAGCGATTTCATGACCTAATGTCAAAGGTGTTGCCTCGCTTGCGGTTGGATACCCGTTTTTATACATTCGAACATCGGTTCCGCAAATGGACGCGGCTTTCACCTTTATCAACACTTCTTTTTCAGTGATTTCCGGTTTTGTTATATCAGTTAATTGAATCTTTTCTTTGCCCAATAATTGGATTGCTTTCATTTATCTTTCCACCTCAACAATTCTATTTTCTAAGAGCGAAGTCAACCCCGCGTTAACTAATCGAACGGCCATCAAGCCATCATGTCCCGTGCATTGAGGCGCGGTATCTTTCAGAATGCAATCAACAAACGCTTGATCCTCTGCAATATAAGCTTCTCGAAACAAATACATCCAGCTGTGCATAGTTGGTCGAATCAGTTGCTGGTTGCTGGTTGCGACGACAATATTGTGCTTCCCTTGGTCCCCCACTAAAATACTCCCTTTGGTTCCCAAAATCTCAGTCCGAGCATCATACCCGTATTGAACATATTGAGCACCATCAATCAAGCCTAGTTTGCCATCTTCAAAACGCAAATTCATGGCGACTGTATCGTAATAATCTGGAAACTCATTTCTTACCTCTGGTGAGCGATAATTCCCACCACTCGCATAGATGCTGGTCACCTCGCTGCCTGTCAGCCACCGTAGGGTATCAAAATCGTGACTGTTTACTTCGCCGATTGGTCCATTACTTTTATGAATATCAAACATCCACGGTTTTGGTTCACTCGGACCATGGGTCAGGGATTTCACCATAACCACATCACCAATTACGCCAGCATCGACTACTTTTTTTGCTTCCTGGAAGCTGGCGTCAAAGCGGCGCATAAACCCAACCTGCAATTTCACATGATTTTCTTCGGCTGCTTGGATCATCGCTAAACACTCTGATTCATCCATTGCTAATGGCTTTTCACAAAAAATATGTTTTTTAGCAGCAGCTGCTGCCAACGCAATTTCTTTGTGATAGACCGTCGGAGTGACGATCACCACGGCATCAATCGCAGGATTTTGCAACGCCTCATGATAGTCTTGATACAGGTAAGGACAAGCCACTTCCTTTTGTGCGGTCTCCAAACTTTCCTTCGAGGGATCACACAAAGCAATCAATTCTGCATTTTTAATACGGCCAGCGAAATTTCTTCCATGAATCATGCCTGCTCTGCCTGTTCCTATTAAACAAATCCTAATTCGTTCTGTCATGTCATCCTTACTCCTTTGCTGCTTGTTTCTTTTGAGAGAATACTTTTACGGCGGTTACCAAAAAGCCGCTGATGATGGTCCCGATTGCTAATGCTAAAATATATAACAGAACATTTTCTACTGCTCCCGGAATCAGGAACACAAAGAATCCGCCATGAGGCACTGCGATACCACATTGGAAGATCATGGACAACGCACCGGTAATCGCTGAACCAACCGTCACTGATGCCAACACCCGCAGTGGATCAGCAGCCGCGAAAGGAATCGCTCCTTCAGAGATAAAAGACAAGCCTAAGACCCAGGCGGATTTACCTGCCTCACGTTCTTCTTTACTGTATAAATTTTTCCCTAAAATCGTTGATGATAGTGCCATTGCTAGTGGCGGTACCATTCCTGAAATCATGACCGCTGCCATGACTGTACTGGTTTCGCCAACTCCTAGATTGGTTAACGAAGCGACGCCGAAGAAGTAAGCGGCTTTCCCAATCGGACCTGCCAGATCGATCGCCATCATCCCGCCTAAAAGCAGACCAAGTAAAACAGAATTTATTCCTGACAAGCTATTAAGCCAGTTTGTGATTCCTTCATTTAGTGCTGTAATCGGAATACCGACAATAAATTTCATGATTAGACCAACGAATAAGATTGAGACCACTGGAAGGATCAAAACAGGTAGTAAACCAGAGAATGCAGCTGGCAGCTTCAGTACTTTTTTCAGCCAATAAACAGTGTAACCAGCTAAAAAGCCCCCCAATAGTGCCCCTAAGAATCCGGCATTCATCGATGAGGCAATCATTCCTGCAGCCATTCCGGGAACAAGACCTGGACGATCCGCAATGGAGAATGCCACATATCCACCCAAGATTGGCCACATCAGCCCCATCGCAATTCCGCCCAACTCATTGATCGCTGAAGCGAGTTCTCCTTCCGCGTTGATTCCCCCGAATGCGAAAGCTAATGCAATACAAATTCCACCAGCGACAACAAATGGAATCATATACGAGACCCCTGTCATCAAGTGACTATAGATACCGCTTTTTGCCGCTTTGGCTTCTGATTTATCCTCTGTTACCGTTGAGTAAACAGGGGCATTTGCTCCGCGATCCAACAAATCATCCGGATGATCAATCGCTTCTGTAACATCTACTTCCAACAAGCGTTTGCCATTGAAGCGTTCCTTATTGACCGAGGTGCTGGCAGCAATGATAACCACATCTGCAGCGGCGATTTCTTGTTCTGTTAGAACGTTCTCTGCCCCAATCGAACCTTGTGTTTCAACTTTGATCTCAATATTACGTTTCTTGGCCGCAATGGCTAGACTCTCTGCCGCCATATACGTGTGCGCAATTCCAGTTGAGCACGAAGTAATTCCCACAACTTTCATTTTTTTTAGCCTCCCTTATTCAAACATCTGATAAATCTCTTCGACAGTTGTGACGGTCATTAACTTTTGGCGGACATCCTCATGCATGAGCTTTCGAGACAGCTGACTAAGAATTCTCAGGTGTTCATCATTTGACGTTTCCGGTACAGCAATCAAAAATATGAGATGAACTGGTTTATTGTCCATGGAGTCGTATTCAATACCTATCTGGCTTCGACCAAACCCCAACGCAGGCTTCGTCACTGCGGCACTTTTTCCGTGGGGGATCGCTACGCCAAAACCGATCCCTGTCGTACTTTCTTCATCTCGTTTCATGACCGCCGCTAAGTAAACGCTATCATTTTTGACCACACCTTTCGTTACAAAGGCGTTCGTAAGTTCACGAATTGCAGCATTTTTCGTGGTCGCTTGTAAATCAAAATGAATAAATTCTGGTTCCAATAGATCACGCATTTTTGTCATTTCTCTACCCCTCTCGCTGATATTCCTCGATAATTTTGATACCTGAACTAGTTCCTAAACGTTCCGCTCCTGCTTCAATCATTTTTAATGCAGTGTTCAAATCGCGAATACCTCCAGCAGCTTTCACTTTTACATCGTTGCCGACCACTTTTTTCATTAATTGAACATCTGCAATCGTTGCGCCTCCTGTACCAAATCCGGTTGACGTTTTAACAAAATCAGGTTTAACTTCCTTTGCTATCTGGCAAACCGCCATTTTTTCATCATCTGTCAAATAACAATTTTCTAAAATAACTTTGCTGATAATTCCGCCTTCACGAGATGCATTTACGATTGCTTTCATTTCTTCACGAATATATGCCAAATTGCCATCTTTCAATTGACCAATATTAATGACATAGTCGATTTCATCGGCCCCGTTTTTGATGGCGTCTTCTACTTCAAATACTTTCGTTTCGATGGTCGTTTGTCCTAATGGAAAACCGATAGCCGCTCCCACATGAACCTTACTGTTTTTCAAAAACTCCCGACAGATTGATACTGGATAAGAATTGATTGCTACCATCTTAAAACCATAATCATCTGCTTCTTGGCAAAGTCTTTGAAACTCTTCTTTGGTAGCATCCGCTCTCAATAACGTATGATCTACCATATTGGCTAATTCTTTTAATTCAATCATTTACTTGCTCCTTTACATTTTTATTTGCACTCTTATATTATCATTTACTTTCGTTTTGTCAATATATAAAAATAAAAACAAATGAACGACGACAGCTAACCCTTCTTCACCACCAAGTGATATTTCCTGAAATTTCCCACATAAGTGCATCTTTCTCATTTTCTTGGCGCTCTTTTTGAGGAAATTTTCCCTTTAAAAATGGCGATTCATCTTGTGTTAGATCCTCCTTTGAACGAGATGCGGCTGGTTATTTTTTCTTAAATCAGATCTATGGGTTGACAAACGTTCGGTACCGAACTATAATAAATCCGAAATAAAGTTAGGTACCGAACTTTATAAAAAAAGAAATGAGGAATGCGTTATGAGTCACTTAACAGATCAGCTGATGAAGCAATTACGATTCATCAGTGAGGCAGGAAATGCTTTTTTAAGCCAACGGAAACAACGTCTTTCCGGTCAACAACGGGTGTTGGCGATCCTAAAGCTAGAAGATGGATTAGTGCAAAACTATTTGGCAGAAGTGCTTGATTTAAGACCTAGTTCGTTAGCAGAATTATTGAAGAAGATGGAAAATTCAGGTGATATTGAAAGAAAAGAAGACGAAGCAGACAAACGGATCAAACGGATTTATTTAACTGACGCCGGACGCAGCAAAGCTGAAAAGCTAAGTACCAATAAAGAAGAAGCGAGCAGTGAAATCTTTTTTGCTGGTTTAACAGAAGAAGAGCAACAACTCTTCAGCGACTATTTGCAAAAAATCGCTGCCGGTTGGGAAGCTGATTTCCAGCAACAAACCGAGCGCTTCGTTGACCCAATGGATCGCTTGCAAGCCATGCAACATCTCCGGGAAAGCATGATGGATCACTGGGGTGGGGATTGGCAATCCATGAGCAATGAAGAACGGCGCCAAATGAAAAAAGAGATGAAAGATGCGATGCGGCAAATGCCTTTTAGAGGTCATCACGGTATGCCTGGCTTCCCACCATTTGGTCGAGGTGGAAGAAACGATTTTCACCATCCATGGCAAGGTGATTTTTTCAATAATGATTCCTTTGATCCCCGCAAGCAAAAACCAAAAGGTTCTGACTCGGAACACCCTAACGATGAATGGAAAGATTTCTAGTAAAAAACAAGGAAATGAACTTCTAACGTTTATGAAGGTACTCGTTAGAAGAGGAGGACAACCATGCAAGAAGAAAGTCAAATTCACCAAAATCAACCAACCCCTGCAACAAGTTTTAAATTAAAAAATTTCATCCAATTAATCACGAATGTCAATCCCAAAAAATCGCTTTTTGCATTGGGTTTGTTTCTCAGCTTGTTAACAAGTGGTGCCAGTTTGATTGTTCCGCAATTAACAAAAAAATTGGTCGATACTAGTGGCACCCCAACTTTTAGTTCCAATATGGTCATCGTTTTGATCGTCGCATTTGCATTACAACTTGGATTAGGAACGATCGGCGGCTTTCTTTTACGATACGTAGGAGAAAGTGCCGTCAAAACATTGCGAGAAAGACTTTGGACTCACCTATTGCATTTACCTGTCGGTTATTTCGATTCACACAAATCAGGAGAAAGCAGTTCGAGACTTGTCAATGATACTTCCGTCATCAAAGATCTTGTGACCTCCCAATTTCCAAATTTTGTCACAGGTGCCATACAATTGGTCGGATCAATGGTGATCCTGTTCTGGATGGATTGGAAGATGGCAGCGCTGATGTTTAGTGCGGTTCCCCTAATCGCATTGATCATGTTGCCGATTGGAAAAATCATGTCTAAACTAGGACGGCAATTGCAAGCGGCAACCGCAAATTTCAATGCAGATGCTAGTGAAAAACTAGCCGAGATTCGGCTGATCAAAGCCAGCAACGGGGAAAAAAGCGAGCAAGAAAGCGGGCGACGCTTGATTACTAATATTTTCTCGTTAGGCGTCAAAGATGCCAAAGTGGAAGCCGTTCTACAGCCGATCATGATGACCGCGATGCTCGGACTATTTGTCGGGATCCTAGGCTACGGAGCCGTTAGAGTCCAAGCTGGCACATTAACCAGCGGTGCTTTGGTTGCCTTTTTGTTGTATCTTTTCAACATCATTGCTCCCGTCACGACTTTTGCTATGTTCTTTTCACAAGTGCAAAAAGCCATGGGGGCAACCGAGCGTATTCAAGAAATACTTGATACCCCAAGCGAATCTTTCACCGCAACAGAAACAGTCAATGTAGAAGGCCAGGTATTAAAAGCAGAACATATCACCTTCAGTTACAACGAAGAACGGACGATTCTCAAGGATGTTTCTTTTGAAGCCAAACCGAATACAGTAATCGCCTTTGCCGGTCCAAGCGGCGGCGGCAAGTCAACGATCTTCGCCTTATTGGAGCGCTTTTATCAACCAGACAGCGGCATGATCACAATTGGTGGAAAACCGATCCAGTCATTAGACCTTCAAGCTTGGCGCTCACAGATTGGTTACGTTTCACAAGATAGTGCCGTCTTTGCAGGTAGTATTCGTGACAACCTCCAATATGGACTAGATCGCACGTTATCGGAAGATGAGCTATGGCAGGGTCTTTCCCTTGCTTACGCCGATCAATTCGTCCGAGATTTTCCAGACCAATTAGAAACAGAGATTGGTGAGCGCGGGGTAAAACTATCTGGCGGACAAAAACAACGGATTGCCATCGCTCGTGCCTTTCTACGTAATCCGAAAATATTGATGTTAGATGAAGCAACTGCCAGTCTTGATTCCCAATCGGAAGAAAAAGTCCAACGGGCCCTCGACCATTTGATGGAAGGCCGTACTACCCTCGTGATCGCCCATCGCTTATCTACCATCGTTGATGCAGATCAAATCTATTTCATCGAAAAAGGCGCCGTTACCGGAAACGGCCGACATACAGATTTGATTGCCACTCATCCATTGTATGCAGAATACGTCAAAGAACAGATGGTCAGCTAAAAAGCTGGTTCATCTGTTTTTTTGTCACCCCCCTATAGACCAATAGGATTTCCTAAAGAAAAATTTATACACCGTATATAGCAAGTAATATCTGAGCGACGATATAACAAGAGAAAGGATCAAATAATATCTATTTCGAATATTTTCTAAATAGTTCTTGTCAATCCTTAAACAGAGTAGTATGATCTATTTAGAAATATTTCTAAATTACTTTTTCTAAGGAGGCGGTGATGCCCTTTGAGTTTCGCTGAGACTTTTAAAGCTTTATCCGATCCCGTTAGACGTGAGATCCTTGTGATACTAAAAAGCGGGCGTATGTCAGCGGGAGAAATCGGCAAGCATTTTGATATGACAGGAGCTACCATCTCTTATCACTTGTCACAACTAAAAAAGGCAGGGCTTATTTTTGAAACCAGACACAAAAATTTCATTTACTACGAACTGAACGCATCAGTATTCGAAGAAGCGCTGCTTTGGCTGACACAATTTCAGAAAGGAGACATAACCTTCAATGACCATGAAAAATAAAGGATCCATCTTTTTGTCCACTGCGATCACTTTACTGCCAATCGTGCTCTATCTGCTCGTATATCATCAACTTCCTGAGCAAATGGGTATGCAGTACAACGCCGAGGGTGCGGCAAATTGGTATGCCCCTAAAGCTGTAGCTGTATTTGTCGTTCCTGCCGTACTTGCCCTTATCCACTTGTTTGCTCTAGTAAAGATGAGAACTGATCCAAATCGAAAAAATATTTCTGTCGCCATGCAGATTATTAAGGAATGGACCATACCGGCAGCCTCCATCCTTATTACTGTGTATTCCATATTACAAAATACAGGAACACATATAGGCAACATCGTGCCGCTTGTTACAATTGGCTTCATCTTACTATTAATCGGTAACTATATTCCTAAGACCCATCAAAATTTCACCATAGGCATCCGTACGCCATGGACTTTGAAAAATGCCGATAACTGGAATAAGGTCAATCGCTTAGCCGGCTGGCTTTGGATCATCAGCGGTGTGATTCTCATTCTAAGTGCTTTTATTGTAACTAGCACCATTGAAATTCTTATGGTGGTATTGCTAATCGTTGTTCTAATGATCGTTCCCCCTATTATTTACTCTTATGTCTTACAAAAAAAGCATGGCAGTAATCTGCAAAACTAACGGGAGGCAACTGAAGGGATTAACGGAAAATAAAACCTAGACGACAAACGCGGGCGTCGCTTTCGAACGAATCAATCGGAAGCGACGCTAGATTATCTTGTTCAAAAGGTGGTGAAAAGTCAGCCACACTCAGCACTTCAAGAAATCATTTTTGTAATCAGTTTGGATGTACCTCTAAATAATCGAAAAACTAACATCTTTGCTCTCTGTAAGAGAAAACTTGTTTAAGAGTAAACTTATAGTTTCTAATGGAAGAGACAGAAAGCATATCACGTTTGATCCTCTCATTCACTTTCCACAGAAACCAAGGAACTTCATATGAAGCTCCTTGGTTTCTTTATTTGTAACACCTGGATATATTTCAGCCGTTCATCGGTAATGATACCAAAACATGACTCAATAAACTTGAAGAAATGTAAAAGGTTTGTGCTGATAAAACCTTCTTCAAGAAACCATTTGGAACAATTATGACTCTTCAACTGATTTTCCAGAAAGCTTTAGCGCTTGTTCAAAAACAAGAATTCTTTTACAAGATCCATTGGAAGTCATTTCTTGGATAATTTATTAAGGACGTACTTATCCACATCATGTGCACAATCACTGAACAAAAGCGTACTGATTTAGAACAATATCAGGTACAAGGAACTTATGACTGTTGAATTAAATGATGTGTATAAGAGCTCCCAAAGCTTGAAATGCCCCATAAGAGAGAGCAAAAAATCTAACTTTGCAGGACGCATCAAATCCTTCATTTTGGTTGGCTTTATTTGTTACGAACCTATTTTCGACCCTATTATTTGTAGTGGTTTACTTATTCATTTGTTTCATCCTACTATTTTTCCTGACTCATTTTTTTAAACTATGATATTATTTTCAATAAAAAGAGAAAGCCTTTTCTCTGATTTCTCCCTTACCCATTGCTTTTAAGTTGACTTTTAGATTCTGTAGAAATGTCAAAAACTGCTTAGTACGAGAGGAGTCATCAGAGTCTCACTAAAGCCTTTATACCAATCAGTTACCAATGATCAATGATTTAAAAGTCAACTAAGGTATACCGCTTTTTTCAAAGTTACATTCATTCGATCAAGATACTCAAGTATCGAATCATCCATTTCGTTAATGAAAAATTTTTTAAACAGAAACTGCTTCTAAAATTATCAGTTATTACTCACTCATAGAATACGTTCACGGCAACAATAGTTTCTTTCAAAAATAATTGTATCGCAGACATGATTCAGCAGAGGAGTATCGTTAACTATCTATATCATCTTTCTTTTTTTGCTAATTCATAGTCATACCATCATAAACAG
Source organism: Enterococcus sp. M190262 (assembly GCF_005843965.1). Taxonomy (NCBI): domain Bacteria; kingdom Bacillati; phylum Bacillota; class Bacilli; order Lactobacillales; family Enterococcaceae; genus Enterococcus; species Enterococcus sp. M190262. The sequence continues at coordinate 791,569 of NZ_CP040461.1, forward strand.
ATGAGATAATTAAGATATATAATAAAGTCGGCTAGGAGGATATTATGACAAAAAAAATATTAATTATTGAAGACGATCAAGAGATCAATAAATTATTCCAAGCTTTGCTTACAAAACATGGATTGATCCACCTTTCTGCTTATTCGGGATCAGAAGGAATCCTTTTACTTCAACAGCAAACCTTCGATTTAGTATTACTAGACTTGATGCTTCCCGGAATAAATGGTAAAGAGGTTTTACAATTTATACGTGACAATTTTACGCTTCCAGTTATTATAATCTCAGCTATGAACGGGGTAGATACAAAGATCGATTTATTGCGGTCAGGAGCTGACGATTACATCACCAAGCCCTTTAACCAAGAGGAAGTCATTGCCCGGATAGATGTGCAGCTTAGAAAAGTACCTACTTCTATTAAACCTCATGAAAAAAATGGCGTAACTTATCGCTAGATGATAATCAGCGCATTGCCAAACTAGAAACAACCACTTTAAATTTAACAAACGCAGAATTTGATATTTTATCTTTACTTATAGATAATCCATCTCGCGCTCTTTCTAAAAAAACTATCTATGAAAAAGTATGGCATGGTACATACTATGGGGATGATAATACCATCAGTGTCCATATATCGAATATTCGAAAAAAAATAAGTGTCGTCACCGAAGAAGAATATATAAAAACTGTTTGGGGAATCGGTTTTATGTTGATTTAGTCTTTATATTTCCCTTAAAGCTTATTAATGAAAGCTGCGATAAAGTAAGAGTATCAAATGAATCAACCCTATCATCATAAACTTTAAGGAGCTGAAGAAATGAGTGAAATTATTCGAACACATGGTTTAAAGAAAGAATACAAAAATGAAATAGCAGTGAAACATTTAGACTTTGTACTTCAATCTGGAGAGATATGTGCATTTATCGGCAAAAATGGGGCAGGAAAATCTACTTTTTTCAAAATGCTTTCAGGACAAATTCAACCGACAACTGGAGAATTACAATTATTTGGCATGACTGATAAAGATTTATTAGATGCACGAAAAAAATTTGGCTTTATGATCGAGGAACCTCAGTTTTTCATGGACTTTACTGCTAAACAGAATCTGGAGTATTTTCGAATTCAACGCGGTGTCCCTAGCAAAGAAAGGATCAATGAAGTTTTAGAAATTGTCGGGTTAGCTGATCAACCTAAGAAAAAATTCAAAGAATATTCAATGGGGATGAAGCAACGACTAGGTTTAGCACTTTGTCTGCTCTCTAGTCCTGATTGTTTAGTCTTAGATGAACCAACAAATGGCTTAGATGCACAAGGAATCAATGAAATTCGGCAATTGTTGATAACATTGAATCAAGAACGGCATATCACTATTTTGATCTCAAGTCATATTCTTAGTGAGCTAAAGCTAGTAGCAACAAGATTCGTTTTTGTAAATCATGGCGAAATCGTCGAAGATCTAAATGCGGATGCTTTGCACCAAAAGAGTAAACAGCAGTTACGAATCCACTTGGACCAAGTCAGCAAGGCTGCGCAACTTCTAGAAGTAGCTTTTTCTGATATCGATTACCAAGTATTACCTGGTGATTGGTTATTCTTATATAATCACATAGAAGATAGTGCTGCTATTAATTCACTCTTGAACAATCATCAGCTAAGTATTTACGAATTTCAAATTGCAGAAGTCAGCTTGGAAAACTATTTCTTAGAATTGATTGGACAGGAGGAGTTGAAATGAATTACTTCCGCAGCGAATTCTATCGTACGATCCGTATTAAAGCCTTATATATACTATTTATCCTATTGATTATATCCTGTATTTTGATTAGTCTTAATTTTGTAAACTCAATACAAAAATATTCTAGTGCTGATTATACGATGTTCATGCTTTCTATCTTCACCTTCACTAGTTTCATATTAGCCATCCTTACAAGTAGTATTTTGAACGGAAGAAACTTGGACATTTTAAAGCAATCGATTTCTTTTGGTATCTCGAAAAAAAAAATTTATGCAACGAAATTTTTCTTTTCCCTAGGCTTTTTATTATTGACTCTCTTGCTTTTAGTAGCCACTAGTAGTCTATTTTCTTACTATTTTTTTTCAGATGATACGCCTGCTTTTGAAACAAGTTACATCAAAATTATTAATATGCTGCCATTAATAATAAGCAGCCTCGCACTAAGTCACTGGTTGAATGTCATTCGCGTCAACGGCATCATGACTGTCCTTGGCGTATTCGGTGTATATATCATGTCCAGTGATATTGTTCGACTACTTGATAATCTTTTTTTCAAAAAACAAATTTTAGCCAATTACTTTCCTGCTAATTTACTTGAAAAAGCTCTTGACTCTTCCAAGTTTGAACTACAAGTTTTCTTGATCGGTGTTTTCTTTCTACTATTATTTCTAATTCTAGGGTACCGAAGTTTCAGTAAAAAGGATGTGGCATAATGAACTATCTAAAAAGTGAACAGTTTCGATTGATTAGAAAAAAAGAATTGTATTTAACAATTAGCATAAGTCTTGGCCTTGTTATAGCAGCTATTCTAGCTCTCTACTTGTCCCTTCAAGCAGATGGTCATTTTCCCTATGGGACGAATCGTTTTTTATACTTAAATGTATTGTCTGTGTTCCCACTGATTTTGTTAATTGGTTTCTTAGTTAGCCGACAGTTATTAGGATCAGATATTAATATGGTAAAGCAAAGCGTCGCATTTGGGATTTCAAGAAACCGAATCTTTTTCACCAAACTGGTACTGACATTGACCGAGTTTTTATTGCTTTGTTCAAGTGGTATACTGATTACTCTTTTAGGTGGAGAGCTACTTTTAACTACAGATGCTATCTGGAAAACCCAGTTTCTGATTTCTGTTTTCAATCTCATTCCATTAACTATCGGGGGATTCGTTCTTGGCTTTACATTAATGTGTTTAACAGAAAATGAGGTAGTCAGTGCATTACTAACTTTACTTCTATTTAATGGTGCATTTTCAGAAGTAGTGAGTTTCTTAGAAAAAAGAATTTTCGACCACTCTATGCTAAGTTCTTTTTTACCTGGAGCTCTTATTAAACAAAATACAGAACAGTTTCTTGCAAAAAGTGCAAGCATCACTACAGAAAATTGGTTAATTGGAACTATTGTTATCTTAATCAGTCTCAGCATCGGCATCACCATCTACAACAAAAAAAATCTTTAGTCTGGGGGAGCTCATTTGCAGCTTACTATTCTTATCTTGCTTCTGATATGCCTATCACTCGCTATCATCCTTATTTTGCGGCAATGGAATTTGCGAAAAATGAATCGGCAACTACAGAAAATCATCAATCAATTTGGAACAAATGAGCAGCTAAGAAATAACCTGCCCGGTAAAGAGCTCAATTCATTTGTAGCCAATGTGAATCACTTGATTTCTTTGTTTAAGAAAGAGGAGCAACATACCATCCGCCAAAATATCGAATTTAGGCAAGAAATTACGAATGTCTCTCATGACATTCGTACACCACTTACTTCTATAAAGGGATTTTCTGAGCTTTTACTAGATCCACAACTAAGTTCATCAGAAAGAAACGAATATTTAAAAATTATACAAAAAAAGACAGATACTCTATTGAGGACTGTCAATACCTTTTATGAAATCTCACAATTGGAATCTGGAGATACAGTCTTGTGCTTCGAAACCTTTTCTTTAGGAGAATTAGTTGTAGAAACTATTCTTACTTTTCAAGCTGATTTCGAGAAAAAAGAGATTAATGTCAAAATTAAAGAAGATAATTTCGAAAAAACGATACTTGCAGATAAGAAAGCCACAGAAAGAATAATTTTGAATATTATTCAGAACGCATTACGCTATTCCCATAATTTTTTTGAGATCAGTATTCAGGAAAATGAACGTTCGTTAGTTCTGGAAGCTAAAAACGATGGACAATCTATTAGTTCCGCAGAACTCTCTAAAATTTTTGACCGTTCTTACACAATTGACCAAAGTCGTCGAGACGGACAAACAGGTCTAGGCCTCTATATAGTTAAAGCAATTGCTGAAAAGCAAGGGGGCGCTACTCAAGCAACGTTCGAAAACGGAATATTCTCCCTCGCTATTTATTTTCAGAAATCCCAATAAATGACAAGTTCTATGCATTAGACAAAAAACAGTTGCAGACACTTAGTCGTCGTGACTGTTTTTTGTAATAAACTAAGCAAAGAAAATGGTGTTGCTTAAATAAAGATAGCCCCAAACAGTTTCTGTTCTTTCGAGGCTGGGACTGAAGTGTTAAACTCCGAGAATAAGGAGGAATAAAAGGAAATTGCTTTTCAAATTTTTGAGTATTACGACTTATTTCCGAAGGAGTTGCTATTGCATACAAAATACAATGAATTGCAATATCAATTCCATGACTTATATATAGCTAAATGCGACAATATTTTACTAAAAAAGGAAATCGAAATTAAAAAGAAAATGTTTATCGGAAAAGCTTATTCCCGAATTGATCAGAAAAGAATTAGGAACTTTTATTAGTTACTAATCGTGAGCATGAAGAAATTCTTGAGATGTTTAAAAGTTGTCATTTTTATTTTTAAATGGCAAAAACTTTAATCGATATATGGCAGATACTCTCCACATTAGGAGAGTTTTTTTATATTCCGATTACTAAACTATCTCTCGCTGCTTCAACTACTTCTACAGTAATTTGATCTAGTTGATTGATTCTCAAAATACGATCAATTTGCGCAAATAAACGATGAATAAGACGAAAGTTTCCTTTCGTAATCTTAATGATTGTTGTGATTGCTTCATAGTCAGTAAAATCCTCTAATTTTATATCTATCACTAAATCTGCCCAATTATATTCCAAAATATTGTGTGTTTCGTCTTTACTAAGGTTATCAAATTCATGGGCAAATCCTATGCGAGAGTATAATTGCGGATAACGAGACAATCTTTTTTCAATGCTAGGCATACCAATAAGAACCAATGCTAACTCATTCTTATCATAAATATCTCTCAATTGCTCTAAGTGTTGTAATATTAAGCGATCAATTTCATCGACAATAATGAGATTAATTCCTTCATAAGAGTTTGAAACATAGATTTCTTTTTGATTGTACTTATGAACTAAATGCATTGTTCTAACTAGATTGATTCTGGTTGCTAGTGTATGGATATCTGAGCTGACACGAGTCATCTTTTCTGCTGGAGCTGTATAAAATAGTTTGTTAGCCGTTAGTATTTCATCTGTCGCATCTTTTCCAATATCACCTGAACGACAATAAGCAATTTGTTGTTCTATATTGTCACAATTACAATAATATCTGGAAGAGAGCGTTTTCCATACACTAGGGGTCCATAACAAATCCCAATATATTTGTATTTGATGCATGCGTCACAAAATTCTGCGAATCGTTTATATTCTTTTGTTTCGATAAATTGTTTATTCATTATAATACCTCTTTAAAGTTGATTTTTTAGGAGGCTTAATACTTTCTTCCGTCCTTTTACCTTCAATTAAGAAATCTATGGTACTCGGAGCATTCAATTTTTGTTTTAATAGTCTCTTTCGTTTATTTCTAGCGGTAATAAGATCTGGCATACTAATTTCATAAGTTGATAGATCTGGAGAAATCGCCGTGCAAAGAAATTGGTTTTTGTAAAAAACTCTGATTTCAGCTAAATCATTTGGGGTATAACGAATTAAAACGGATTCTCCTACAAAAGCAGCCAAGTTAGGATTTGTGTAGCGAAATCCTTGAAAATGAATGCCATCTGAATGGACTTTTCTAGATTTTGGAATCGCTAATAACAATAAATCGAGTTCTTCTAAACTCTGAGGCATATTAGGTAAAAATAGGTGATCATTCCACTTTTTTGCGGGTGCTTTTTAATAGAGGAGTGGGGCGTTTGGTTGTACTCCTTAATCAGAAAACAATGTAGTTTCTCTTTAAAGTCATGAATTGTTAATAACTCTTCACCATCTGTATTTCCTATATAGCCAGGTAAGTTTTCTAAAAACATTTGGTTAATTGTTTGAAAAAAGCGTTCAACTTTCCCTCTTCCTCTAGGAACTCCAACGGTTGAAAAAATAAGGTTGATCCTTAAATCGATCGCAACTTGCTCCATAAATTTGGAAGTAAAATCACTTCCGTGATCCGTATAAAACTTTTCTGGGATTCCACAAATCGGCCACAAGGGATCTTTTTTTGACCAAACGGCTTGGTGTAAGGTCAAAGCAGTATTTATTGCGCAAGGAGGAGTAAAACTTAAATAATATCCAGCAACAGCACGACTGTATTCATCTAATATGATGGTTAACCAAGGACGATTAATAGTTCCTTTTTCATCAAGTAAATGAATATCTAGCAAGGTATGATCAGCTTGCCAGATTTCATTTTGTCCACTTGCTTCTCTTATTGTAATTAGATCATAGCTTTCTTTATAAGCTTTATCGCCATCATATGCCAATTTAATTAAGATTTTCTGGACACTCAAATTTAAATTATTTTTTGTATTCTTGAAATCGAAAGTTTACTCCTAATGACTCATTTGTTGATGAATACTCTCTAAATTTATAAATCAAAGGAAACCACTTATTTACGTCTATATGAGAATCATCATGTAATATTTTCTCGTCCACAAAAATTCCTTTTATTTCACATTCTACAATTGCAAAATCTGCTCTAACAGTTATTTCTGTAATGATAGTTTCGATTTGAATGGGGCATTCTTTTATTCTTACACAGGATACATCTATTCCACGAGCTTTTGTAAATCCACCCAATTTGAATTTATCCGGACTATAGGTATATCCGGCTTTTTTCTTGTATTCAGGAATATTTTCATTTCCAGTTGTCTTTGCAATCTGTTCAATTTTTTCCCAAACACTTGCATCGGCTATATTAAATGTTGCTTCGTTTCCAACTTTTAAATTTAAGAATCCCTTATTTTTTAATCCTAAGCCCACGACAATTGTTCTTCCTAAAGTCCATGTAGAACTTATAACAGTAATATTATCTTTGTCACTTTTGGTATCTTTTGTTGTCATAAGTACTACAGGAAATCCATAGTAAAAACTTTCTTTTTCTATTCTTTTAAACATTTTCCTCACCTCTAACTATAGTATAATTTAAATATACCTCGATAATTATCGATATATTAAGGAATGAAGAAAATGATGAATGGGTATCCAGACTTACAAGTAATAACTAAAGCTTTAGCAGATCCATCCCGATTAGAAATTCTAACGACTTTAATGGATGGGAAATTTCATACGGTAAGTGCGCTAGCAAAAAAGGCAAAGATAAAAAGTCATACGGCTACTTATCATTTAAAAATTATGTGCGATTTAAATTGGGTGTCCTCTTATAAGCAGGGGAAAAACGTGTACTACCGTTTATGTTCGGAAGAAGTTGCAAATATATTAGAACATCTTATGAATATAAGTCCTATTAAAAAAGTCCAATCATTTAATGAAAATAGTGCGTATCAAAAACTGAAACTCGGACGCTCTTGCTATAAACATTTAGCCGGTAAGTTAGGCGTATCTTTCTTCAACTATTTACTTCATAATGAGTGTATAAGATTCGATGGCGATAATCTGATGTTGACTAGTAAAGGGAATAACTACTTTGAATCTATTGGTATTGAAATTAACAAAATAAAAACACAACCAGGAATTTTTATTAAACCTTGTTTAGATTGGACAGAAAAAACATTTCATTTGGGAGGAAATTTAGGTAAAGCATTCTTCAATTTATGTGTGAGGGAAAATTTCATTGTTTCAAACAGCGAAAATAGAAGTGTCTCTTTAACTAGCTCTGGAGAGAAGTTTTTTTTGCCATTTAAATCTTAAAATTTTTGCCATCAAAAAATAAAAGTGACAGCGAATTTAATCATGTGTGTCAAAAACTAATCAAGTATCTGCCCCCTATCAAAGAATAGTTTTAAAATTTATCATCTTCTTTGACATACATGAGTTAGTTCTTTTAGGAGCAATTTAGGAAGTATTATTCGGATTACAAAATCAGCATGCAATAATAGCAAGCTGATTTTCTAGTGTAGTACCTCCTAAAATTTTCTTGGTAATAACTCACAAAATAAAAGAGATCATCTTGCTAATTTTATGCAAGGTGATCTCTTTTCCAATATTTTAGAGCATTTTCGTAAAACAATTATATAATTTACATTTTAGTTCACTATATTCAAAAATAAGCACAGCAGTCAAGTTAGGATAATTGTCTGAGTTTAAGTTAGACTTTGGAAATCAATACTTAAGCTTTATCACACAAACAATATTAGATGATGAGTTTTGGTATTTTTTTAGTATGAGACTTTAGAAGTTTATGTGATTCTAATCCCAATCGCTAAGAGGATCAGTTGCTATTTTTACCATGACCTGATAAATCTCTTCAGCATCGCACTCAAAATATATAAATAATCTTCCTAATGTGACGATATCGGGATAAGTTTCATTTCTTTCCCAACGAGATATGGCCTCTCTAGTAATGTGTAAGTAATCTGCTAAATTGTTTTGTGAGCAGCGAACTTCAACACGTTTAGTTTTAATCCATTTTGCAAGATACAACGGCAACACACTCCTCAATTAGACTGTCAAAATATTTTTGAATTGAAAATGAAACTAACTGTATTTTTATTATAAAACAAACAAAATGCTTATAAAATATGCAAAAAGTAACTATTTGTTCCGTTTTTTTGCTTTTTTTCAAGCAATTCCTAAGATGCTGGCTAGAAAGTAACATATAGTTCCTTTTTGTAAGGGTTCTAACCAGGTAAGCTTATATTGAAACCATCGAAATATAATTTAATAACTTTGAATTGAGGTGATTGCATGGAAAATAAAACTGATTTAGGAAAAATTGCAGTAGGGCCAAGTCAGATTTCTTTTGATGTCACTTACAGGTGCAATTTTCGGTGTAAGCATTGCTACAATGCGAGTGGCGCAGAAAATTGTTTTATCAATGATGAACTTTCTGATGAAGAAGTATTATCCTTTATGGAAGATATTGCCCAAATGAAGCCTTATAATGTATGTTTTTGTGGAGGGGAACCCTTAATAAGAAAAAATTTAATATGTAAATCTGCTAAATTATTGAGAGAAGCGGGAGTTCCCTATGTTGCAATTGTTACCAATGGTTCTTATGTCACTGCGAATGTTGCAAGGGAACTTTATGAATCTGGGGTTAATAGATTTCAAGTTAGTCTCGATGGAAAAGACTCTGCAACCCATGAAAGGTTGAGAGTGTACAAAGGAAGCTTCAAAAAAGCGATTAATGCGATTAAGCTTTTTCGTCGACTAACATCGGATATTGATGTTGCTTTTTGTCCAACGAACTTTAATTATAATCAAGTTCCAGATGTGTTTAAAATAATAAAGGATTTAGAAGTTTCCCAATTAAGAATTCAACCTTTTATGTTAAGCGGAAGAGGATTAAGCAATTTGGATATAATTCCTACAGAAGAAATGTATCGTCAAGTTGTGAAGGATATTAATCTGATTAAAAGAGATCCCAAAAACAAAAATAGAATAGATTGGGGAGATCCTATTGATCACATTATTAGACATCGAACCATCTTAAAGGAATACTCAAATTTTATAACTATAAAAGCTGACGGTGGAATTGTGGCTTCACCGTACTTACCTGTTGAAATTGGAAACATCAGAAAGTATCCGTTAAGTGAATATTGGAAAAATGGAGCATACAAGAGTTTCAGTTTAAAGATTGTTCAAGAAATAAGCAAAGAAGTTTCATCGGTTAAAGATATGGCCAAAGAGCTTAAAAATGGGCATATAAAGTGGTTAGATGAAGATATCTGTGTTGATATCATTGAGGATGATCATTTATTTATGGAGAAAGAAGAGGTGTGTTAAATGTTTGAAAAGCCAGAAATGTCCGCAACATATATTTCACCAGCATCTGCGGGAATAGGTCCTGGAGTTGATACCAGAACGATTATGGTTGCCGCAGCAATTGCTTCTGTTGTTGGTGGAATTCAAGCTGTACTAGTTTATACTTATGCAGTTTTAGCAACTGCAGCTGGATTAGCCGCTGTTGCTTTAAAAACAGTTGGTATTGTTAAATAAAACGATGAGCCATTAATAGTTATAAACTTGAGTAAAAGAGCATCTAGATGTAAATATAGTCGAGGTGCTCAATTTTTATTAAGGGAGGTTATTATGGTTAAATTTAATAGAAAAAAAATCATTCCTAAACTTTTAGAGCAGAACATTGAATACTTTAGAGAAGAGAATGATGGATATTTGACCCTTGTTCCTTCAGCAGAAAAAGGCTTAAAAGATGAAATCTTTAATCCTACTGTGAAGTATATTTTAGCAAGTTGTGACGGAAAAAAATCTATTGACGATATTATTAGTGAGATGTCGAACATGTATCCAGATGTGGAGAGAGAGAAAATTGCAGGGGATGTCTATTCAACGCTAAGATTTTTTAAACAAGTAGAAATCATTGACCTTGGAGGCGAGAGTTTAATCATGAATAGCATATATAAAATCGGAAATGGTTATACAGTGGAAACTATCAACGAAGAAAATTATCAAGAAATTGTTGACTTTATTCTTTCTTCAAAGGAACAGGCAGAAATTTTTCACGACGATGTTTTTCATCGTCCCTGTAACGATGACGAGCTAGAATTATCCATTAGGTTTCACCTATTTTCTTTTTCTAGTGAATTTTTTTTTCTCAAGAAAAATAGTGAGATAAGAGGATTATTGTCAATAATAACAAGACCGTTAAAAAATAGTTCCGCCAGTTTTATTAACTATTTGACTTGTTTAGATAAGTCCGTGGCATCAGATTTCTTAGGAACCGTAATTGCGAATCTTAATACATTCACAATACATGAGATTACTAAAATTGTGTTAAACTTAGAAGAGGAAACGGAAACACATTTGCTTGATGTTTTAAGTGAGGCTAGTTTCGTGAAAGAAGCCTATTTAAAAAATGAGGTGAATGGGAATTCTCTCTATAGGATGGTATATATGGTATGATTTCATTTTTTAATTCATTAGCTTTTCTTTGGATCTCCAAAATGACCCCTGAGAAAAAGATAAATAAATATGTGGGGTTTAGAACAAAAGAGTCTATGAAAAATCAAAGGAATTGGGATTTAGCACAACGGGAAATGATAAGATTTTCGAAAAAATTAGTCTTTCCTTCTGTGGTAATGGGCTGTGCTTTTTTATTAGCAGAAATATATTTTTTATTTATCTATCAATCAGAGAATTTGTTTTCATTATTAATGATTATGGAAGGGATCATTTCAGTTTTTATGTTTGCAAAAATGTATCTACATGTTAAAAGGAGCCTCTTGTGATAAAAAGTGATGAATGGAACCAAATGATGAAACTATTTAACCATTACTGGGAAAAAAGGAAAGTTTTATTGTTTCTCATTGTGTTTTTAGTTTCTTCTTTGCTATCCCTTGTTTTCCCATATCTCTTTAGTGATGTAATTGAATTATATATGGAGGATGAGCTGTCTGCTAATGCATTTCGCGTGTTATTAATTCTATTTTCACAAATAATTTTGATGGGGTTATCGGAGGTTTACTCATATTATAAAACCTTATACGCTTATAAAATCGATTTTGAAATGAAACTTGACTTCATGGAACTCATTCAGAAGCAAACAGTTGATTTCTCTGAGAATAAATTAACGGGCGAGATACAGCATAGAATGTTTTCTGACATTACAACTATCACTAATATTTTTTTTATTTTTGTGGTTGAACTTCCAATCTTATCTTTGTTATTGTTCTTTACTATCACAATCATCAGTATGATCAGTATCTACTTCACTATCCTGTCTCTGGTCATGATGGTATTACTATTATTTCAAATAAGGTGTTTCAACCCCCATTTAAGAATTGCTATGACTGAATTTAAAAGCACTAACCAAACAATCATTGGGCAAGTTAACGAACATTTTTCTCAGTTAGAATTAATTAAACTTTATAATTTAGAAAGTACGTCTATTTTTCGCTTTAATTCAAAGCTAAAAAAACTATTCACGACGTTAAAGCGGCAGCTTTTAATTACCACTATCGGTGGAGCATTTTCTAATATTATATTTCAAATTTGGATCAGTGGTATCTTCTTATTAGCCGTTATTTTATTAGCAAATCAAACTATTTCTTTAGCTCAATTTGCTCTAGTTTTTGCCTATTCTAGTATTGTTCCTCAATTATGGCAGCTTTTGATTACTATTGTCTGGAAGTATCAGGATTTTCTAGTATCTTTTAAGAGATATCAGGAGTATTACGATTTTCAAGAGAGCCGCGGTGAAAAACTTTCTATCAGAGCCATTGAGACGATTAATTTTGAACGTGTAAAGAAAAATTTCACAGGAAAAGAAGGCTTGAAAGCTTATTCGTTTGATATTGCTTTACAAGACATTGTAATTTTAAAAGGAAAAAATGGCTCTGGAAAGACTACTCTTATTAAGTTAATACTGAAAGAAATTGATAATTACGAGGGTAATATTTTTATTAATTCAATCAATATAAAAGATATAGCTTCAAGTTCGATTAGAGAATGTTGCTCAATCGCAACGCAGACACCATATATAGTTAAAGGTAGCTTGTTAGATAATTTATTAGTAACGAAATTAGAATCAGAGTCCCCAAGATTTAAAAAGATTTCTTCGGTTTTCCGACTGAAGGAAATGATGGAAAAGCTTGAAATTAATATGGATACTGACTTACATGAAGAATCAATTCTTTTATCTGGAGGAGAAAAGCAAAAAATTAATTTACTTCGTGCTTTATTAAAAAACTCTTCTCTTGTTATCCTTGATGAACCATTCAGAAATTTAGATAGGTCAACGATTGACAGCTTGATTGATTACATTCTAAGAGATTGTCACGAAAGAAATTATCTTATTATCACACATGAATATATAGATAATCTCTTCACTTCAATTACTCTTAATGTCAATTTAGACGATTTGAATGGTTGACAAAGCTGGATATCTTTATTATTAGTCTTTATTCTTTGAGCGTGGTAGTAGAATAACTGACAAATTATCCTCTGATTTGTCCAGTAATTGTTCATTAATAAGCTGTTTAATTCCAGCTAGATTCACTACCAAGCTGATCTATCAGTCCCATAAATTATTGAGCAAAAAATGAAATTTGTTTTTTTCAATGTAACATTCTACAAACAATCGATATATAGAGCTGTAGACAAAGCATATATATTATAAGAACATCGCTTTACTTGATATCGGTCAATCGTTTTCTAAGTTGTAGCTTCTATCTATCGATAAAATTCCAAACGAGGAATAAAAAAGAAAGCTCATCTACAATTATTTTTGTAAGTGAGCTTTTTATATTCTCACTGAGAAAGAAAGCTTCAATTAATACTAGTCGATTCCTACAACTTTCCTTCGCTCGGATTCTGCTTCTCAGGCTTCACTCACCGTAATTTCATTATTCATCTCCGGATAAAGGTTTACATATAGGAACGCCTTATGATTGCTCATCATGCCTTTTCGATAGACTTTGTTCTATTTGCGACATTCGTTTGAAAGCCGCTGAGTCTACGGATTCATCACCTTAGCCACTATTCACATACATGTCCATTTTAAGTTTTTCAAGCTCTGCTTCCTGACTTTCGCTAATCAAAAAAAGACAGCATGATCAATAGCTAATAGCTGTTCATACAGTCTTTTTTATTTGCATAACTTCAATGTCCTACTTAAAGTAAAACTAATTCAAGCCTAAGAATCTGGACAAAATAGTATACGCTGTTGACCTCTAAAAAATCTTTCTGATCTAATTAATTGAGCTACTGGAGAAGCTATGAAATGAGCAATAAAAAAAGGATCAAAAACTTTTAAGTTTCTGACCCCTGCCATCAAAACATCCGAGTACCTCACAAAGTTGGGTTTTATGAGCAATGATTCGTTTGCGAACGTATGGACACAAAGAGAAAATAATACCCTTCAATTATGACTAAAAAAAGCCAGAATCTTTAACAACCAAAGTTTTCTTAGCAATTTTTGAAATCAGATGGATTTTGATTGGACACATAGTTGAACAAACCTAGCGTTGTTATGGAAAATAAATCACATATTTTTAAATTCTAGAGGAGCAGGCCTCATTGATCATTAATTGATTAAACTCCATAGCCCAGTTTCGAATTCGGTCGCCTGACCACTTCGAGTGTAATTCTTTCGTGCGTAAAAAAAGTAGTATTAAGAATGCATTGCCGGAAGTGCAACTCGTCTCTTGGCTGTCTTTTTTAATCCTGTCTCATAGGAATCTGCCCAAAGTTTCCCTAATTAGACTAGCGAACAAACCATTTAGAAACTATCACTGTTATCTGTTAAATCATTTTTTTGCAAACAGTGAATCATGTCTAACACTAACCAGATTTAACAACTGGTTGTCCTAAAGGATCTCGAAAGATTCTCAAAGGAAACATTTTGTCTGGTGATCTATAATCATGTCCGGATACAGATTGCCAGCAAGCAGAAACTGACAATATCTCTTCTCCTGTATTAATTAAACGATGAGCTGTATTTCCAGGAATATAATGAACAGAACCAGGCATTACTTTTTCCATACGAGTTATTTCATTTTCTACGAGCATTAATATTCCTCGTCCTTGCAAGCCGAAATAGTATTCGCCGGTATCTCTTGTTGCGTGGAAATGTCCTTTTGTCAGAAAGTATTCTGTCCCAATTACTCCTGGATTTAAATGTGTGATTCCAAAATAGAGTCCACCTGGTGTTCCTTCTGCCAACCCATTGTCTTGGTATTCCACCCGATAGATGACTGTTTCTGGATCTAATGCTTGATAAGCAGTAGCATCAAAAAAGTAGTTAGCTAAATCTTTTGCTTTCGTTTCCTTTTCTTGAAGACCGTAGCCTTCTAATTTAATCCGGCTACTATCATATCTGACAGAACTCTTTTCTATCATTACGATCTCCTTTCTACCGCTGATTATGGCACAAAATCTAGCCATTCTTCTTTCCATAAATCTGGTCGAACAACAAAATCAAATTTTGTATTTTCTTGTTCATATTGTTGATAAATAGGAACGTTTTCTTCAATTGCAAATTCTGAATACTGACGTGCGTTTTTTTCTATTAATTGCTTAGTCTGATAGCTTGTGTTCGGTATCCAAATCAACTTACCTTGAACTGTGAATTTTGGATAGAAAGCTAATCCATTGTGAGCTCTAATCGCTTTATACTCAAAACCATAATCCCTCACGCACCATGCACCAAACACTAAACGTTCGGTTCTTGATGCATTGATTGTACAATGTGCCCAACCTGGTGGAACGATGACAACTTCTCCAGCTTTTGCTTGAACCGCATAGCAACGCCCAGGATCTTTGGAGCCATTCTCCTGCATATAAATGATTCCTTCGCCAGACCAGATTTCATAAACCTCGGGTGTCGACATTTGACAAGTTTTTGAAGAAGCATGGATGTGTCCTTGACTTTTAATTGGTTCGTCACCGATTGAACCAGCCGCATAAGCAACTATTCCAAAAAGCAACTCACGATTTACTAAATCAGCTTGATCTTTTACTAACCCGACATCCATCGCAATGGAGTAGACAATATCTGGCCCTTTGGAATCATGATTCGCCATGCTGTGAAGAATATCCTTCAAATAACGTTGTTCGGCACGAGATGGGCCAAAAGTACCTGCAGGGTACAAAAATTCATTGCTATTTTCATCAAAAGTTATCCCTAGTCCAGTTTCAATCATACTCTGCCTCCTTAAACTACGAAAAGTTGCGAACAAAAGCTTGGATCACTGCAACCTCTTTTTCTTGGTTACCTTGATTTACCAATTTATATTCTTTGACTGCCTCAGGAACAATAAAAGTCTCACCATAATGGACTTCAAACGGGTCAAAACTGTTGTCTAAACTCTCTACTGTTATGGTTTCACCCTCCACCAAATTCAGCATGTTGACGCTTTGATGTACTTTAACCGTTACCTCTTTTTTAAACCAGTGACGATGTGTCTCAATAAATTCGAGCTCATGTAATCCTGTTTTCTCAACACGACTTTCATTATCTTCATGAAGTGTTTCAAAAGGGTTGATCAAATTTTCTTGAACCCATTTAGTATCATAAGCCGTATTTACATTTTCTTCGCCATGGTTTAAATGAACTGGTCTTGGTAGTCCATCTAGCCCTAATCGTTCCCAATCCCATAATTTAAAAGTAAAAATATAAGGAGTTTGACTGATTTCTAACACGACGGTTTCTGGACCACCACAGTGAATCGTGCCTGCAGGAATCGAGTAGTGATCATGTTTATTTACTGGAAAACAATTGATAAATTTCTCATCTGGAAAGCGATAATCTCCTTTTTCCGCTTTACGCAACTCCTTGAATAATTCTGCTTTTTCTGTTCCTTCTTTCACACCTAGATAGATCGTTGATTTTTCAGACGCTTGCAAAATGTAGTAACTCTCATTTTGTGTATAGAACATGCCAAATTTGTCTTGGATGTAATCCACTCTCGGATGAACTTGCAGGCTTAAATTTCCACCTCCGACAGTATCTAGATAATCAAAACGAATAGGAAACTCATTGCCAAAGCGTGCTTGAACTTTCTTTCCTAATAAAGGAATTGGACGCTGATGCACGACATTAATCGCTGGAATTTCTATTGCTACTCCTGAAAAATCCAGACACAAACTATTTTCTTCGGGTACACCATCAAAAGCCCAACCATAGTTTTCCATTTCGGGATTCAAATTAAACTCTTTCTTCATCCATTGCCCTCCCCAGACGCTAGCATCAAAATAAGGGACCAGCCGAAAGGGTTGTTTGACGATTTGATCTAGTGCATTTCGGTAACTTACCCCATCGACCATTTTTGCTTGACATGATACATTAGTATCCAACAAATAATCGAGACGGTCAGTCACTTTCTGTTTAAGACGATCAGCGACACGCCATTCAAAGAAAAATCCTCGCTTCACTTTTTTTAAATTATCTTCGGATTCATTCGCTGCCTTCCAATTTGGCATACCAGCACGATACCGTTTTTGAATCTCCCATCTTGTTAGATCGGCATAACACAAAATGTCAGGATTGGGTAATAATATCGTAGCTCCCGTTCCATAGACAACGATATTGCGGCTCTCTTCAGCTATTTCTTTCTTGATTTGCCGTATCTCATAGTTAGGAAAAAATTCATCCAAAGTTGCATGAGACATAAGTCCAAAAACACGATCATCGGTTAAATTCGCAGCAATTTTATTTGTTATTGTTTCTGCATCATAAGCATAATCATCTGCTTTTATTAGTCTTACACCTTTTAACTTGCTTAATAGCAGTTCTTCAATTTCATGTAAATTTACTCCTGGATAACACTCCAAAGCAAGGGTTCTTTTCCCATTGACAAATTGCTGACTTATCTCGTCAGCAATTTGAGTATAATTCTTCCATGTTCGTGAATCATGTTTCACCTTAATTTTTGGTCGTAAATTATATACCATTTTTACCCCTCTTTATAATCATAATGATATGACATTAGAATTTCTCATCGTCTCTTTCGGGAGAGAAATCCATCCGATCAATACTTTGCTTCCCAGCTTTTATTCCATCTGTAAGTAATTGTTGAAATTCTTTTCCTTCTCGTGTCAATATCATTTCTAGTAACATCGCTAGATTCATACCCGACAGTATTTCAACTTCAAGACCGCTTTGTAAAAAAACATCTGCTGCGTTAGCACCTGGAGACCCTGATGGAATATCACAAACAATTATCATTTTTTTTACTTTCTTAGGCAAATTCTCCGCCAATTTTTCCAATTCAGTTCGATAGGAAGCAACTCCATCTTCTTCCAAACCTAAAGAAAAGAGATAATTCTGTTCGCCTGCGACAAATTCTACAGCATCTTTCATGCCGTCAGCCAATTTTGAATGGCTAACCAATAAAACTCCAATCATATCCATTTCCCCTCATTCATTGCATTTAGACAATCATTTGAATTAAATAAGCGATGCCCACTCCGCCAAACGCTGTCACAAAGTAAATACCTATTAATTTCAATGCAGAAATGCCTTTCTTAGCCATTAAATACCATGAAATCAGAACTAACAACAATGGTAATAAATTCGGAAAAATCCCGTCTAAAATTTGTTGAATATCAATTTTAGCGCTACTGAAATTTAACACAATCGGCAGGTTAAGATTGACGTAACTCGCAGCAACTCCCCCGATTACAATCATCCCCAAAACAGAGAAGGCTTGCGTAATTTGCTGTGCTTTTTCCCCAACAAAGGTGTCGACTGACTCCGCTCCAAGTTCATAACCTTTGAAGAATAAGAATCGAGTTCCCAGCATAATGATCGTGTTATAAGAGACAATGTAGAAAAGCGGACCTAAAATACTTCCATTTTCTGATAATCCCATCCCGATCGAAAGTAATATTGGAATTAACATACCAGGTATCATGGAATCCCCAATCCCTGCCAAAGGTCCCATCAACCCTACCTTCAACCCATTTACAAATTCATCATCTATCTCTTCTTGTCCTAAAGCCCGCTGTTCTTCTAAACCAATAACCACTCCATTAATCAATGAACCAATTTGAGGCTCTGTATTATAAAAAACTGAATGCCTTTTCAGCATGGCTTTTTGTGCTTCCAAGTCATCTTTATAAAGACGTTTTGCGATTGGTTCCATCGATAATGCAAATCCGAATGCTTCCAAAAACTCAAAACTAGTCGCTACTAGGTTATACATCATCCAACGAATGTAGGATTTATTCAGCGACTTTTTGTCAAGAAGTTGATATGATCTTTTCCGTTCCATTAAAATTCCTCCTCATCCTCGAAGTCATGGTAAGTTCCATCCTCTGCCGCCACTCTTGCAGCAGGCTTAGATTTTGCTTGAAAATAAATATAGGCAACGACACCTGCTACTATAGCCAGAGCAATCATGTTTAATTTCAAAAATATGACACAGATAAACCCAAAAAGAAAGAATATCAGCATAATGTCCTCTTTGACAACCGCTGTCAAAAGCATCACAATCCCAATAGCTGGTAGAGCCCCTCCCAAGATTCCCATCACATCAATCAAGTATTGTGGCATGCTTGCTAACAATTCTTTGGCAAAACTTGATCCAAAATAGATCACTAAAAAGGACGGGATAAAGCGTAAAGCAAAACTCAATAATTGTGGACCAACAATTGAATTGAAATGGAAGCCTTTTTCGTCACCTTCTTCAATCGCATGTTGCGCCCGATGGTTCCAAAAAGAATTAGCCACTTGAAAAAAGTTGAATACAATCGTACCAATAACGCCGATCGTTGTGGCTAAAGTTACTGCCACTTCCGTGGAAGAATTCGATAGAATGGCTAAAGCAATTGCCGGGTAGGCCACAAAATTCAAGTCAGCCGGCATCTGTCCACCTGGAGTAACCATAGCGATATAAACGGCTTGGATAGCTACCCCAATAATGATGCCTTGAGTGACATCGCCTAAAATAAGTCCGATCAAAAATCCTGATACTAGTGGACGACTGATCGTGTACCATCCACCTGTCAATCCCATTAGCCAAGGAGTACCTAGAGCTCCTAGGTAGCAAAGTAGTGAGATCAATACAGCTTGAAGAAAAAGCATAATAAGTTCCTCCATTCTTTAATTTTTTATATCTTTCCAAGTAAAACCTTTTGAATCCGGTACCAATTTAAACTGAATGTCCATTCCCAGTGAATCCAATCGCTCGAAGGCTGCTCGTTCATTTTCAGTAATTGCAACATTGGGACCAATTTTTTCTGCACCTTCTCGAGCGCTCATCGGACCAACATTTAAAATCGGGTAGCATGAAATAAAATCGGCTCCAGCTTCATACAAACGTACAAGCGTCTCAGGTGACTTTGCTATTAGAAAATAGTTTTTCTTACTACCTACGATTTCTTCCCACTTCAAAGCTGTACGATCCACCGTCATAACGAAGCCTTTCAATGGCTTCGGTACCGCTCCTTTAAGTACCTTTGATAAAGTTGGATTGTTCGCGGAAGGATCGTCTACTGCCACTACACCGTCACAGGCTCTTTCACTCATCCAGCGTGTCACGACTTGTCCATGAATAATTCGATCATCTATTCGTATAAAAGAAATTGCCATTTTTAACACTCCTATCCTCTATGTCTTTTTGTTATATCAATATTACAAATGTATTATATGATATTTCTATTAAAAAGACAACGGTTTCTTTTTTAATTTCGAAAAATATTTTAGTATGTTATCTACTTATCAAAACTCTAGCCTATGCGGTTGTTTTCTGGAGACAAATGTATATTTATCGAGAGTTTCATATATCTTCTTTAAATATGAAAATGTCTAGGTGAAAAGTTCCATTGACTACCTAAAAAAAAGCCGTTTCTTTATTGCATCAGGATAATAATTTTTATAGACTGTTAGCTTAAAAGGGTTCATAAAAAGCACGTTTCCTTTATAAGGAAGCGTGCTTTTAACTCAATCTCCTGACTTTTAATACCAAAGAATAAGTTTATCTTCTATTCATTAGTTGCACACCATTTCTATCTTATATCATTGACCTTTATTGATGAACGATGGCTATTATATCTTATCGATAGATTGTCTATTTATTAGTTTTTTTGGTAAAACATGGTGTGGTCTTTACTGAAGATCAAAATTCAACATAGTATCGATATTGACTCCCAATATAATAGCAATCACTGATTTCTTTGTATTGTCCATCAGCTCGAGAAACCATCCGTACCCTTTTTAAAATTGCTGTATTTTCTGGAACCTCTAGAATGGCTTGAATTTCTGGTGTTGCATTTAGTGCTTCGACATACTCCTTACTTTCATTCATAACAATACCGAAGGATCTTAAATAATCATACAATGAACCGTAATAATCTTTACTATCTAATGAAAATTTTTCGGTGTAAGGAATATGAGTTACAAAGTATGCAAAGGCTTTTCCACCGTCGAGACCGCGAGTTCTTCTCAACTGAAGAACTTTAGACTTCTTTTCAACTCCTAGCTGCTGAGAAAGTTTTTCTGAAGCCTCAATTAGATTAACCTCTGCATGTAGAGTTCGAACTTTTTTCCCTAGCTCTTCCATTTCTCGCGTGAAGCTACGAACCATTGTATAATGATCTTTTTCAACAGAATGATCCGTAGCCAAAACAAACGTGCCTTTCGCACGTTCACGGTATAAACGTCCTTCGCGAACGAGTTCATCAATTGCCTTTCTGATGGTGATGCGACTAACTTCATATATTTTGCATAAATCTAATTCTGGTGGGATTTTCTCACCCTCACCCCATTCACCAGAGACAATTTTAAATCTTAAATCATCGGCTATTTGGCTATATAAAGGACTTGCACCTTTTTCTTTAGTTAATTTATCGTTCAAAATCTCACCTCATAAAAGTTTTATTGTTATAACAATAATATATTTTGACAAAAATATCAACCTTTGCAAAACATTGTGTTGAAAAATATTGATACTACAAGTTTAATAATGTAAAGAATATGAAACTACTAGACTGTAGATAAACATATTGTTAAATGAGGTTCTTTTTCTATGTAATAATTTGTACACAATTGATAAATTAGCCTATTTTTTTTTAAAGAATCAATTCTTTCTTATTTTGATTCTTTTTACTTTCGGTTTTTACTTATTCTGAAAGCGTGCTATCACTGAATCCGATTATTGCTTCAACTTCTTTATATGATTTATCGGGATTAATTAATTCATAAACATGCCACTTTATTGGCGTACTGGTTGCTCTCGGGCAGCCTTCCTTGTAATCTTGTAATTCCGATTATTCTTTCTTTTAAAGGCTACAAGCGTATTTACATCGAGCTTAAATAATCGAAAAAAGTATTTCTTTTCTCTATAAGTTTCTTCATTGGAATCATCTTACAACCCTAAAGGCAGTTGTTCAAAAGCATTTAGTACCATTTTATTGCCTTAATGTTATAATTTATTTGCGAAATACGATAATCGGTACAAGTTACAACAAAAAGGGCCGACCTACCGCGAATAGGTCGGCCCTTATTTTGTGCTGGAAGCAACGGCTAGCGACTGTCCTAGAAGCAGCTTACTTTTGATGATTGTTCTCCTAGAAATAAGTTCTAGTACCAGTCCTATAAAGATTGACGCCATAATCAATGCAATAATTTGGTCAATCAAGAAAAAACACCCCTGAACTCATCCATCCCATAGTAAAGACTGCAACGTGCTCCTCGTTTATGGATAGCTTTTCCTCATAATCATTTACTTTACTACTGTTTCAGAATATCTTTAACCAGTTACTAGTTTACTTCTCTTTATTAGTGAAGTGGACTTGTTCTGCATATTCTTAGTAAAATGCTTTCCGATCCTTCACTTTATTCCCTGTCTTTCTTAGGAACGTATCCAAGCCTCTCTCCTCTATATCATTCATCCCTTTTGCTGATTCTGAACAGCTGTCTCTTTCAGTTGGCGGTTCTCTGCGGCTAAACGCTCCTGCTCACTACGGGCTTTTGCTAGTTCTGCCTGATAGATAATGATCTCTTCTTGGTGGGCTCTCCGAGCGGCACTTACGCTAGCTTCCAACTCATCCACTTTTGTTTCTAGTTCGAGATTGAGCTTTTCATACTTTTCATATAAGATCTTGGCATTTTCTATATTGGTCTGCTCTAAGTTTGCTTTGCTCGACACCCGAGTAGCAAAGTAGGTTAGAACACCGGTAATCAAGGAAGGTAAAACGACTGCGGCAACTGTTGAATCCATAGATAACCCCTCTCTCATTCCCTTTTTGATACAAAATGTATCGACTAATTGAAGTATATTCGATACGATTCATATCGTCAACTAAAAAGATACATTGCATATCTTTATTCAATCAAATTAGATACACTTCGTATCTAATTGTGGTATACTGATCGAAAAAGGGGGGATCACCATGCTTGGTGAACGATTAAAAGCACTGCGGCTAGGAATGAATCAAACGCAGCAACAGATTGCTGACCATCTAGGAATCACCCGGGCTGCCTATTCGCATTTTGAAAACGATCGAAACGAGCCTGATGGTGAAACGATCGTGAAATTAGCTGAATTATTCCATGTCTCCACAGACTATTTGTTAGGACGACATGCCATAGGCAACTTCACCCAACCTTCTAAGCGGGTGCAAACAGTAGCTGCCCATATTGATGAAAATGTAACAGATGAACAAATGGAAGACATTCTGAATTATATCGACTTTATAAAACAGCGGCATGCCCAAAAGGACTGATGTATATGGATAAAGTTGAAGAACTAATGGCTGCATACCCAGATCTGCATTTTATATTTGATAAAAATATGCCAGAAGGTCAACAAGGCTTATATATCGATGATCATATTTATCTGAATCCAAAACAATCGAAAGCAGACTTGTTAGGGACCCTGGGTGAAGAAATCGGACACTATTTAACAAGTGCAGGAGACATCACTGCACAAGATACCA
Source organism: Enterococcus sp. M190262 (assembly GCF_005843965.1). Lineage (NCBI taxonomy): Bacteria > Bacillati > Bacillota > Bacilli > Lactobacillales > Enterococcaceae > Enterococcus > Enterococcus sp. M190262. Next base: position 815,056 of record NZ_CP040461.1, read on the forward strand.
ATGAAAAGCGTAAACAGGAACGTAAGGCACGTGACATTGGCGCAGCGATCGTTGTCACACCTTACGATATCATCGCCTGCTTTGAAGAGGGCTGCAAAACGTTACTAGAATGCGCCTCTTTTTTAGGGGTAACGACGCGAACGCTCAAAGATGCGGTCTGTTACTATGCCCGACGCTTTGACGGCATCAAAACAGACAATCAGTATACGTTGTTGTTTCACTTAGATGGAACCATTGAGGTCATCAAAACCTTTTAGTTACTAGCTGTGAGCGTTGGGCTATATTTGGATCAGTGAAGACACTTCTTGATACGATTCTACAGCTTTACTATTTCTTAAATAACAAAAAACGGCACTGTGCCGTCACGTTCATAAACAGAGCGCTCATTAAAAGCTTTACGGTACATTCGCTACTCATCAGTGGTGCGCGGATGTACCGTTGATTTCTGTTTATTTCGATTGATGCACAAGGCCGTTTTCTATTCTTGGGTCATATCTACAACTTTCAGCAGTCGATTTGGCAAATAATTCTCAGAAGTTTGATGAATCAATTTACCGGATTCAAAACGATACAAATTATAGCCATATCGTTCTTCGAAGCGCACGATGCCTTGACCTTCATCTTCTCCCACAAAAGACATACTGGCGACAGTATAGTAAGGAATCCCTTGGATCTCACCTGTAAAGGAATGATGCGTGTGACCATTGAGGATACAGCGAATGTTATAGGAGGACAGCAAGTCCAACAAACGATCCGTACCGGGCCACACCGGTGTCGTACTTTGATGTGCCAGTAAATGATGATGGGTCACTAAGACGATCGGCAGATTTTTTAATTCCGCTAACGTCTGTTGCAGCCAGTGGAATTGTTGTTCATCGACAACGCCATCAGAAGCTCCATAGCGGGAATTATCAAAGGCAACAATCGCCATATCTGAATAACATTTTACTTGATTATATGGCGACTCGGAGGCCGCTGTACCGCACCAGCCTATGTGAAAATTGCTTTTGATGTCATGATTGCCTAAAGTAACGATCATTTCGACATCGCCTAGCAGCCTACGCAGTTGTTCTTTCAAGTAACGATAGTCTTCCACGTCTCCATCCTCCGTCAAATCCCCACTGATAACGACGAGGTCAATCGTTGCTCGTTGCTGGGCATGGCGAAGACATTCTGTTAATGGAATCAATGGATTCTGCATGGCCGCCAACATGCCTTGATAGCCCTCTTGGCAGTCTGGGTATTGTCTGCGAAAATGTATATCTGATATATGCAATAAATTCATCTTTTATCTCAATTTCTTTCTTATGATTCCTGTTATTTGGTCTAAAGCAAAGACGGTGATCACTACACCGATCAAAATAATACTAACTTTACTCCACGTACGTGTTTGGATCGCAAAAATCAATGGTGCACCGATTCCGCCTGCACCAACTAAGCCTAGTGTTGCCGCACTACGCACAGCGATCTCAAAATGATTCAACGCAAAGGAACTATAGATCGGCATCAAATAAGGGACACGTACAAAAAACATTGTTTGCCAGAAATTTGCACCCACCGCCTGCATCTCTTCGGTCAGCCGTTCATCCATCGCTTCCATCTCTTCCGTAAACAACTTGCCTAGCATTCCGATTTGATGGACACCGATTGCCATCACACCGGCAAAAGGTCCTGGACCAACGACTTTAACAAAAATGATCGCATAGACCAGTTCTGGAAACGCCCGCAAGACGTTGCAAATAAATTTACCGATTTTAGCGACCCAAGGAGTTGCTGACCAGAGATTGGCCGCACTCAGCAATGTGATGGGAATGGCTAAAACCGTGGCGATCATGGTTCCCAAGCAAGCGATGCCGATCGTTAATAACAGCAGACTAAATAAATCTTCCCCGCTGCCGTCATAGAAAAATGACCAGTCTGGCTGACTCAGTCCTTTCAACACATCTCTGCCCATTGCCAGTGAAAAAGTGCTTAATCCCGAATAGTCTAAGTCCAGTGCAGACAACAGGAACAGGACTACGAATAGTCCCCATAGGAGCCACGTTTTTTTACTCACTTCGCGAATCATCATAGAAAGGACCTCCTTACTCGTTCACTTAATTGGTCAACGATGGCCACAGTGACTAAAATCGTCAAAATAATGATGGAAACTCGTTCATATTTCAGCAATGCCAAAGACGAATTCAAAATGACACCGATCCCCCCAGCCCCTACATAACCTAGGACTGTCGAAGCACGAACATTGACCTCAAATGCATAAAAGGTATAGCTGGCAAACTGACTGATGACTTGAGGAGCTACTGACCAGACTGCAATCTGCAATTTGCTGGCCCCGACCGCCGCAGCAGCTTCGATCGGACCAAAATCGATTGTTTCAATTGCTTGGAACATCAACTGAGAGACCATCCCAAATGTAAAGACAGCAATCGTCAGGACCCCTGTTGCTTCTCCAATCCCAAAGATAGCAACAAACAATGCAGCCAATAATAAGTTAGGAATCGTCCGAATCAAGCCCAATAAAAAGCGAAAGATCGTCGAAAGCCAGCGATTTTCAGTAATGACTGTCGTAGCCAAGAAACTGACCGGGATCGCTAGACAGACACCGATGACCGTTCCAACTAAAGACATTTCCAATGTTTTAAGCATTGGCGAGACTAATTTCGGTAAATAGCTAAAATCCGGATGCAAGAAACGTGCAAAGAATGCCGTTACTTGGTTGGAATTTGACCAGACTTGCGCAAAGTCAGCCCCTGTGATCCATGCACTGCTTTGAAAGCAAAGAATTAAGAAGAGCAAGATCAGCAGGTTCTTGTACCACTTAAAGTGAACGGTCTCTTTCAATTTCATGGGTTTCTCCTGCCTTTTCTTCAAAAATCGCCTTGCCATAAATCTGTTCCAGCCGTTCATCTGTTAATGCTTCTGGGATACCGTCAAAGACGACTGTTCCCGCTTTCAAAGCAATGACCCGACTGGAGTAAGATCGTGCTAGCGGAACAGAGTGGAGGTTGACGATCACTGTTTTTTTCATTTCTTGATTGATTTTTTTCAAATCCTGCATGACTTTCTCTGTCGTGATCGGGTCCAGTGAAGCCACGGGCTCATCTGCCAGAATGATCGGTGCTTGTTGCACAAGCGCTCTTGCTATTGAGACCCTTTGCTGCTGACCGCCACTCAACTGATCGCTGCGGGTCTGCAGCTTATCCAACAGACCAACCGTGGCTAGTGCTTCTTTTGTTCGTTGATAGTCTTCTTTTGTAAATAATCCTAAAATACTTTTCCAAGTTGAATAATACCCTAAACGTCCAGATAGGACGTTCTTTTGAACGGTACTGCGTTTGACTAAATTGAAACTTTGAGAGATCAATCCGATTTGACGACGGATCAATCGTAATTCTTTCTTGCTTGCCTTAGTGATCGAGGTCTCATTAATGCGGATATCCCCTTCAGTGATCGGCACTAAACGATTGATCGAGCGCAATAAGGTGCTTTTCCCTGCCCCACTCAGACCGATGATTGAGACAAATTCTCCCTCTTCGATCGTCAAATTAATGTTTTGTAGTCCTTTGACCCCGTTTGGGTATACTTTGGACACATTTTCGAAAATTATCATACTTCTTCCCCATCTTTATAAGCATTGTGACACGGATCATACCAAAAGAATGAGAGACGAAGGAATACTTTGGTGGGATCGCTCTCGTTTTCACTATATCAGCCGCCCTCGCAAAAAGATCTGCACCCTTCGTCCAATCATTTTTCTGTTATTCCTTGTCGCAGCCCATTGTTTTACTCGGCTGCTTTTTCGGTATATTCACGGATCGTATCATAAGCAGAATCAGCTGCTTCTTCATATCCTTGATGTCCCCACAATGACATCGCTTCTGCGCCTTCTTCGTCATCTTTCATGTTCAAGAAAACATCTTTGATTTCTTTTTTCAAGGCATCGTCCATTTTTGGTTGGACCGCAATAGCATCGTTAGGAATATCCCCTTCGGTCAGATAAAGTACTTTGAGATCTTTAAACAAATCATTGTCTGCAAAGCTAGAAGCAAAGACATTTCGCGCACCTTCGAAAACAAACGCAGCATCCATTTGACCATTCAAGACTGCTGTGATCTCACTTGGAATATCATTGACTGTTGTCAAAGTCGCTTCGGTGGTAGGATCTACTCCGGCATCTTTCATTTCAGCAACTGGATAGATGTACCCACTAGCTGAGTTAGGACTTAAAGTAGCGATCTTCTTGCCTTTCAAATCAGTCAATTCATTCAATCCGCTGTCTGCACGAACTAAGATCTCCCCTTTGAAAGTGTTTGTCAATTGACCTTCTAACGGCAACCCCGTTTCTTGATCATAATCCCCTAATTGCGAAGTCAAAATGGCTTCAGCAGCGTCCATATCTTTTGCTTGGACATAGGCAGCTGGCGGCATGATCCCGATATCTACTTGACCAGAAGCCATTGCTTCAACGATCGTTGAGTAATCCGTAGCCAAGGTCACATCCACCTGACGATCTAGCTTCTTTGATAAATATTCAGCGAAAGGTTTTGCTTTTGCTTCCATCGTCCCATCGTTGTTGGTCGGTACAAACTGCACCACTAATTTTTCTTTTGCTGCATCTTCTTGTTTTGAATTGCCACTGGCACAGCCAGTTAAAGCAACAGCCAACATAACTCCCATGATCCCTTTAGCAACCTGTTTGAAACGCATTTTTATTCCTCCTGTGAATGTTTTCTACTACGTGTAAATCATACCAAATAACTTCAGATTAAGAAGTGACACATGTCCTATTTTACCTTATTTTTACATACATTTTACATATAATATTAATTATCGTTCGTGTTGAGGCGTTATTGATTCTAGGCTATAATAAAGAAAAACCTCCAAGGAGTGGTCCTTCTCCATGAAAAAGATCCATGATGCGCAACAGTTGTCTGCTTATATCGAAACCTTTTCTTTGCAAAATTATTTAGATGCGGCGTTATCTGACATGGCGGTATTACACTCTTTCGACAAAGATGAGCACTTGATCCAGACAGGGACCGTATCCGATTATCTCTACTTCCTTGTGGAAGGAACCGTGATGGTCTACTCGTACCCTTCTGATACCCAAAATATCTTTATCGATTATGCCAAACCCGCCACTCTTTTAGGCGAAGCGTCCTCTTTATGGGAATTATTGCCAAAAAGCAGTGTAAAGGCCGTGACGCCTTGTATCTGCGTGTGCATTTCTTTGAATCGCTATCGTTCTGTTTTACAACAGGATGTTCGGTTTTTGCAGAACATTTGCCAACTCCTCAGCTCACGGCTCAATTCAGGGATCAACTTAGCCAATTCCCTCACTGAGCCAGTAGAAACTCGTTTAGCAAAATTCATTTTGCTTCATGAAGAAAAAGGGGTGTTTACGCATCAGTTGACGACTTGTGCTGCTGTCTTGAATGTTAGCTATCGTCATCTCTTACGAACGATCACAAATTTCCGTGAGAACCGCATTTTAGAAAAGCAAAAAAGCAAGTATGTGATCCGTGACCGCTCTGCTTTAGAAGTTCTTGCTGAAAATCTCAGTCATTCCTAAAGATTCTAAGGATCTACGTATGGAGAACCTTCTGAGTGGAACCGCGATTGCCAAAGTCTATTTCTTTAAGTTGTGATTCAATGTCTTCTTTCTAACTACAGATACTGACCTAAGCTATCTCCTCTAAAGTTGCCTTGACAGATAGCATGTTAATCATTTCAATAAAACAGCCCTTCAGAAAACCATCATTCTGAAGGGCTGTTTTATTGAATGCCTTGCTTTAACCATTTGACTTTAAATGCAAAATCCGTCAACAGTTCATTGCTTGTCCATTGATTGGCGTAAGCATCTGTTAAGCTGTCAATGACCAGTTTCATCGAGAAATAGAGAAAACTATCGGCCTCTTTTTGACTTTCGATCCGAAATTTATTTGCTGTTAATACTTTTTTCCAAGCTGCCGCGCCATGAGGATCCTCACTGCGATATGAAAACAAATAACTATTCTGGATCAATAGCTGCAATTCTTTGTATTCCTCACTATCTTTGCCATATTCTAACGCTTCAACTAAAAAAAGCTCCAATCCTTTGAAAAAATCCTGCTGATGTTTCCCAATTTTTCTTAGGATACGGCCATGAACTTTGTTTGCTGAGTCATGGATCAAGTAATCATAAGCATCATTCAAATCTTCAAAATACTTATAAAAAATTCCCCGAGACATCTGCAGTGCTTCAACGATCTCACTGACTTTCACCTGGCTAATCGGTTTGTCAGAAAAAATCTTCAGCAAAACGTTTCGCACAACTATTTTTTTCTCAGGAGGAAGATTATTAAAAGTCGCCTTAGGCATAAGCCGCAGTCCTTTCTTTGAATTCGTTGCTTTATTATAGCATAGATGCCGAAATTAATTCGGTGACAAAATGTCACCGTTAAGGTATGATGGATTTCGAAAGGGGAAATCATTATGTATTTAGCTTGGAAAGAAATCCGCTATGCCAAATTACGGTATAGCTTGATCATTGGCATCATGGTATTAGTTGCATATGTCGTATTTATGCTTTCTGGATTGGCCAATGGTCTGTCAGATGGTCACAAGAAAGCAGTCGCCGACTGGGGCGCTCAGACGATCGTACTATCCGAAGATAGTAATAAGGTCGCTAGTGCTTCCATTCTGACTCGCGGGGATTTATCCCGCGTGGAAGCAAAAGAAAAAGCCGCAGTTGGTCTGGCTTCTTCTGCAATCTCCCATAAAGGAAAAACCGAAAAGACCAATATCTCCGTCTTTGGTGCTGAGGCCGATCAATTCGTTGTCCCAAAAGTGATCGACGGCCGAAACTATCGCTCTGCAAATGAAGTGATCGTTTCAGAAAACCTTCTGCCAGAGGGGTTTGCCTTAGGGGATCACATTCAATTAGGCGGCGACGATCAAGTCTTTACGATTGTGGGCGTCACGGAAGCAACGACTTACAGCGTGGTCCCCGTGCTTTATCTCAACCTAGATGCCTATGCTCAGCTTAAATATGGTAATCAAGAGTTTGATCAAAGCAACGGCCCTATTTCATTGATCGCTACTAAAGAGCCGAAATCTGACGTCAAACTCATCCAATCAAAGGATCAAACAAAACTAACGGCATTGACTTTTGATGATTTTGTTGAGAACTTGCCTGGTTATTCTGCCGAAAAATTGACGTTGAATGCAATGGTTTACTTTCTATTTGTAGTAGTAGCAGCAATTGTCGGGATTTTCCTCTATGTGATGACATTGCAAAAAACAGCCCTCTTTGGTGTATTGAAAGCACAGGGAGTTTCTACCGGCTATCTCGTTCGTTCCATCGTGGGACAGTCATTGATCGTAAGTATTGCTGGCGTTTTGATTGCTTTTGTTCTCAGCTATTTGACTAGTCTAGTATTGCCAGCTGCGATGCCGTTTACAGTCAATTTACTGCAGTGGTGTCTTTATGGCATGGTTCTGATTTTTGTCTCGATCATCGGTGGTTTATTCTCCATTCGAACAGTCACAAAAGTCGACCCGATTACAGCGATTGGAGGCGAATAAGATGGCACAAACAGTCTTATCTATGGAACACATTACAAAAACATTTGGTTCTGGCCATACCGCAGTTACTGCTCTAAAAGGAATCGATTTTTCAGTGATAGCCGGTGAATTCGTCAGCATCATTGGACCTTCTGGATCTGGCAAAAGTACGTTCTTAACGATTGCCGGCGGACTACAACGCCCCTCAGAAGGTAAAATCATCATTGGTCAGCAAGACTTTACTGATTTACCTGACAAAAAACGATCTGCTGCCCGTTTCAAAGAAATCGGCTTTATTCTGCAAAGTTCAAACCTCGTTCCTTTTTTGAAAGTCAGTGAACAGTTTGAGTTTGTAAACAAGCTGAACAAAGACAACCAAAAAGAAGCAGCGTCTCTTTTACGTTCCCTCGATATTTGGGAGCTCAGAAATAAATTCCCTAAAGAACTCTCAGGAGGCGAACGTCAACGAGTAGCAATCGCACGCGCATTGTTCAATGATCCTTCACTGATTTTGGCAGACGAACCGACGGCCAGCTTAGATTCGGAACATGCTTTTGATGTTGTCAAATTATTGGCTAAAGAAGCGCATGAAAAACAAAAGGCGATCATCATGGTAACCCATGATCCAAGAATGACCCAATGGAGCGATCGGGTCTATCGCATGCAAGATGGACTTTTAGTCGAAGAATCCATCAACCCGCACACTTCATCAAAAACTTCAGAAGAATAACTAAAAAAGCTATCCAAACATAGGGACTCGCGACTGCGATGTTCCTTCCGTTGGATAGCTATTTCTATTACAATTCACTGATTAAGACGCACCAGGTTTATTTGATGATTGCTAAGAAATCTTCCCCTTGCAAGACGTCTTCTTGATTCATATCCAACACATCTAAATAGTTCGGCGTATTCGTAACAACAATTGGCGTAACGGTTGAATACCCGGCTTCTTTGATTAGGGAAAGATCAAATTTGACTAATAGATCACCTTTTTTCACTTGATCCTCTTGTTTGACAAAAATCTCAAATCCTTTGCCCTCAAGCTCAACAGTATCCATTCCAATATGCATCAAGATCTCTACCCCATCTGTCGTTGTCAAACCAATCGCATGTCCTGTTGGAAATAGCGTAGTAATCGTCCCGTCAGCAGGCGCGACTAATGTACCGTTTGCTGGATCGATGGCAATCCCTTTGCCCATTGCTCCAGATGAAAAGACTTGGTCTTTCACTTCATTCAGTGGAATAACTCTGCCAGCCAATGGACTGCTTAATACGACCCGCTCATTGGTAGTGGATGGTGCAGGTACTTTTGATTTTTCTGTATCTGTATCTGCGGGATTCGGTTGATCTTCAAAGCGCAAAACAAAAGTTAAGACAAAAGCTGCGCCAAAAGCAACGGCCGTTCCAATCGCAGCGGCAATCAAACCACTCATATCTTGTGTGTCTTGAGGGATAAAGGATGGTAAGCTCAAGAGACTGACTAAACCAAAAGTATAGTTCTTAACTTGACTGAAACCGACGATTGCACCACCGATCGCACCACTAATACATGCAGCAATAAACGGTTTTTTCAATGGCAACGTTACTCCATATACAGTTGGTTCCGTGATACCAAACAATGACGTGATCGTTGATGAAAGAGCCAATCCTTTCAGCTTGACGTTTTTGGTAATAAAGAAGACGGCTAGTGCTGCTCCACCTTGTGCCAATACAGCTGGCAATAGCATCGGCACCATTGTATCAAAACCAAATTGTGTCAAGTTCACCATCGCAATCGGCACAAAGCCCCAATGCATCCCAAACATCACAAATACTTGCCATAATCCCCCCATGATTGCTCCAGCAAGAATTGGGCTGAGATTATAGATTGCATCATAGCCGCTGCCTAACAAGTTCCCAACGATCGTTCCCAATGGACCCACAACGATAAATGTCACTGGTGCCATGATCAAGAAGACAGCTAACGGCACACAGATGATCTGTAGGAAACTAGGAATCACCTTTTTAAAGAAACGTTCCACATAGCTTTGTAAAAAGACGGCCAAAATGATCGGAATGACCGAGGAGGTATAGGCGCTGGCCCCAATGATTACTGGAATACCTACAAAACTCAATGTTTGTCCTGCTAATTCTGTGATACTTGGGTGAACAAGTGCCATGGCCAAAGAAACAGCTAGAAATTCATTGGTTTTAAATTTTTTCGCTGCTGTAAACGCCAACATCACAGGTAAGTAAGTAAAGAGCCCATCAGCAATGGCATACCAAACCGTGTAGACGCCAGAATCGGCCGCCAGCCAATTCATCGTCACTGCTAATGTCAGAAATCCTTTGAGAACCCCGGCCCCAGCCATTGCGCCTAAAAATGGGGTAAAGATTGATGAGATGATATCGATCAATTGATTCAGCGGATTTCCTTTTTCAGCAGATTTTTCTGATTCGCCATCAAAATTGGCGACCCCTGTTAGTTCGCGATAGACATCACTGACATGGCTGCCGATGACGACTTGATATTGTCCACCACTTTGTACGACTTGGATCACGTCATCGTCTTGATTCAACCGATTTGTATCCGCTTTCCCTTCGTCTTTTAGTTTGAAACGCAAGCGCGTCGCACAATGGACCACACTGTTGACATTTTCTTTGCCGCCGACCGCATCCAGGACGCGGACTGCTATTTCTTTGTTTGTACTCATTTCCAAACACTCCTTTTTTAATAAAATAAAAAACCCAGATTGAAAAAACACGGTTAACAAGCGCAAACTTGCTAACTGCTGTCTTTTCAATCTGGGTCTTGCCTGCTGTACAGTAACAATCCGTTAATGATTGAATGTTAATTTGGTTCGTTGACAACGCGTTCAATATGGATCGTCAAGTAGATCATTTCTGACTCGCCGATTGGCTTGCCATACGTTTTGATCAGATATTCGTTGATCCGCTGGACTGTCTGAAAGGCTTTCGGGTATTTTGCCTGAATCAGTTCAAACAGGAATTCGTCCTTCTCGCCTGAAAGGTCATCACTTAAATACCGTTGAGCGAAATAGTGAAGATGAGTCGTGATCCGTTGATAATTCAAGGAATCAGGATTAAAGACTTTGCCATAGAAACGACTGATGATCGCTAACACATCACGAACGATCTCAACGGCTTGCATCGTCGTCTCCATTGTTCCATTGGCTTGCTCACTATTGACAATGTGAAAGGCGATAAATCCTTTCTCCGCTTCGGGAAGCGAAACACCAAAGTTCTTTTCAAAGCGTTCGACCGCTTTAGCAGCGATAGCGTACTCCTTAGGATAAAATTTTCGAGTCTCAAACAATAGTGGATTCGGTATTTCGATTCCTTCTCGAGCCCGCATCAAAGCATAGTGAATATGATCCGTCAGCGTTAAGTAAATATTGGGTGAAAGTTCGACTCCCAACACTTGCTCTGCTTCGTCGACCACTTGCTTGACTGCTTCGACCTCTTCTGCAGGAATATCCGCAAATAATTGTTGAAATTGATTTGCGGTGAAAGAGTCCTTCAAAACAAATTCTTTCTCCACAAATGCGTCGTCGATCACATCGCCGATTTTTTTCTTAAATGCGATGCCGCGTCCCATATAGATGACTTCTTCGCCGGCATCATTGGTGGAGACCACGACATTATTATTCAATATTTTTCCAATAACCATCGTTTTCCCTCATTCCAAAATAAAAAAACCTAGAATTTCCCCATAAATCTGCGGTCAATTCTGGTTTTGCCTGCCGAACAGTAACAATCCGATGTAACTGAAAAAATAATAGCACATCCTTTTTGAGATTGCAACCCTTTTCACGCAAGATTCTTTCTCCAAAAAAATTAGCGGTTCTAATGGACAAGCTAGATAGTTGTTTTATTTTTCAGAATCTTGTTCGCTCGCAACAACTCCGTTAAGACAATTCATTTCCAAAAATCGTCTTAACGGAGTTGTTGTCAGTTGTTGCTTAGATCTCGCCGGCGTTTCCATACTGCACCTAAAGTGCCATACGTGAATACTGCGATACCTAACCAAATAAATCCAAACGCGGTGAACTGCGCCAAAGAATAAGATTCGTGAAACAAGAAAACAGCTAGTAATAGCATGATCGTCGGATTTACATACTGGATAAAGCCTAATGTGATGTAAGAAACGCTTTTCGTTGCTTCCGCAAACAGCAACAATGGGATGGCAGTCACGACGCCGGCACCAATAAGTAAAAGATTGGTAGATAATGGATAAGCCATCAATCCAACAGAAGAAAAACCTAAAATATAAATCAATGCCGCCGGCAAAATAACAAAGGTTTCAACTGTTAATCCCGTTGCAGAACTGATTGGTATGTGTTTTTTGATGAGACCATACGTGCTGAATGAAAAAGCCATGATCAGTGAAGCATAAGGGATCGCACCAGTTTGCACCGAAAGCATGATCACTCCAACAGCTGCCAAACCACAAGCAATCATCCCCGACCGACTCAACCGTTCTTTCAAAAAAACAGTTGCCAACAAAACATTGACCAATGGATTGATGTAATAACCTAGGCTAGCTTCCATAACATGGCCGGCACTGACAGTAAATATAAAAGTAAACCAATTGATTGAAATCAAGATCGCCGCCAAAATAATCATTCCTGCAAACTTTTTATTTTGCCAGATCCGCTTCAATTCAGAAACAAACTGTTGCCATCTGCCGCTAAGTCCGATAAAGCCAAGCATAAAGACAAATGACCAAATAATACGGTAGCACATGATCGCCAATGGCGAGACACCAGTGATCAGTTTCCAATAGAGGGTGATCAGCCCCCACAGCACATACGCTGTGATTCCCAACACGGTTCCTTTATTTTTCATTTTCCTAGTCGCTTTTTACCTTGTCAACGTACCAATAGTCCAAGAAAAAAACTTCCCTCCTCAAATATAAGTTATCTTATTATAACGAAAATAAAGTTTTTTCCTAGTATTTCATGAAAAAAACAAAAAAAGTCCCAACCGATAGCTTTCAAAATTTGAAAAATCGGTGGGATTTTTGAGAAACAACGTTTAATCATTTGTTGCTTATACTCTATTGGTTACTAACTTCATAGCAGACGACCTTATTTTTCTTTTACCGATAAGCGGCGCATATAAAAATAGAAAAGCAAATCAATCGTAACAATTTGCAAAATAATCGAATGAGTGGCCCCACTTCCGTAATGACCATTCTTGATATCTTCTGTCCGTGCTGTATGAATAGGTGTATCTACTTTTTTAGTCAGCTGGTTCTGCCCTAATTGAGACATTCCTAAGGTCGGCATACCAAGGCTTTTCGCTATTTCTACTAATGATAAAACATCGCGGTTTTTCCCTGAATGGGAGATTCCCCAAAACAAACTGTCTGCGCCATCATTTTTCATTTGTTGTGTCAGAAGATACCGATCTTTATCAAAAATCACTGTTTTTCCAATCCGAGTCCATTTTTGACGAATATCCTCTGCTGCTAGAACGGAAGTTCCTACACCATAAACATAGATTCGTTTAGCATGAAACATTTTGTCTACTACTTGTTGCACGGTTTGTTCATCTAATATAGGATCCGTTGCGTCAATAATCATCTTATTGTTTCTAAGAATCTTATTTTTAGCCGTTTGAAACGAATCATCATTTTGTATATCGCTATATTCATTATAGATTCGATTTTCAATATCTTTGGTTAAGGCTAACTTAAAGTCAGAAAATTTACTGAATCCCAATTTTTTAGAAAATCGAATGACCGCTGCTGGACTTGTATTCGAATGAACAGCTAACACATTAGATGTCATAGTAGGTATTTCATCAAGATTCTCGACAATATAATCTGCTAACTTCAAATCCGTAGTCGAAAGTTCATTTTTGATACTTTCAATAGTTGTTACTACACTCATTTCTGTCCCCCTCTACTGCATAGTTGCTTCAGCAATTAGTTACTTCTATTTTACATTAAATTCATGTCGAACTGAGAAGTTTACGATAAAAATAAAAGGCACCTTTTGTATTTGGTGAATCACTTAAAACCACTTCCGTAATTTGATCTTGAAGACGAGCAACAACCGATTCTCGAATAAAGTGATTTTTTTCTAGCACTGAACCTGCTAAAGCTAACTTCACTTGGGTTTGGTTCATTCTGTTTAGTAACAAACGAATCATTTCGATCAATTCGTCAGCAGTTTCTTGTAATAGTTGATGAGTGATGGGGTCGTTTAAATGCGCCTTCGAAAAAAACAATGATTTTTGTGCAACCTCAGCCTTGTTCATCTGATAAAGTTCACTAATTGCTTTAGCTGGATCGTTCATATCTAAAAAAGATAGAAAGTCTTGGGAGAATCTAGACAAAGGCGAACCATGGTCCATTTCTTGTGCAATATGGCGATAGCATTTCAATGCTAGAGCATAGGCACTTCCTTCATCCCCTACTAAATGTCCCCAGCCCCCTACTCGATAGAAGTTTCTGTCAACAGATCCATAGGCGACTGATCCGGTCCCAGAAATAATCAAAGCGCCATCCGATCCTTCAAGTTTATTGATTAACCCTAAGTGAGCATCAGAAATCACTTTGGTTTTTTGAAACTGCTGCAGCTCATGTTGAACAAGATGATGTAACCCACTCGTCTCTATACCTGCAATTCCAGCTAAAACGCCGAGGCAATTGCCTGATTGATGTTCTAAAACAGACTGGATCCCTTGTCTCAAAACTGCTAATGTACGATTTGTATCTACCACAATATTTCCAGCTGACAGGTGCAAATCAAAGAGTGCCCTTCCCTTTTTGTCATAGGTAGTAAATTGGGTCTTTGTCCCCCCAGCATCAATTCCTAGTACATAATTCATTTCTTTTCCTCCTAAAAAACTGCAATAGAAACGTTCCGACAACCTAGTGAGTATCTGATCAGTGATAAAAAACAACTATCAGCATTCGAACAATATTCGAAGACAATGGATCATTATATCTCCTTTAGTACTGCTTGCTAAGAAGAGAGGATTTCCCCAATAGGTTTAAATCCTTATCAAATCATTGCTTTATGAACGGCTTTATTCAGCAGTTTACGAGTCACTGTATCATTTGTCGAGGATCGTTTCTATCACAGCTTAATGGATGTTAGTTCTGATTGAATTGATTCAATTGCTGTTGCATTTTAATCAGTCGTTCAATCAATGCTTGCTCGCTCATTGTTGTCATTAACTGGTCTTGCGCATGAATCAACAAAAGACTGATCTGCCCTTGACCTTTTAGATCATCTTGAATCAATTTCGTCTGCAAATTATGAGCAATGGTCATCTCTGCTTCTGCCTGTTGCATACACATTACCGATTGCTCATGATTGTCTGCTTCTGCTGCATCCAACGCTTCAAAAAGCATTCCTCGCGCATTGCCACTATGAACGATTAATTCAAAAATCACTGCTTCGATATTTTCCATGATATCACCTACTTCATTTAAAATCATTTTTTTCATGGTTAGAACTGATAAATAAACAACTCGCAAATAAGGAACATTGCTGCAAAGGTTACAATCGAAAAATAAGCATATCGTTTCATGGTAAATTTTTCTTTTCGGTCAACATATAACGCAATCGCTGGAAAGATAAGACTGATAGAAACCAAATTCCCTATAAATAAAAACGTCTCAGACTGAACGTATGAATTGATTGCAATCAACAAGATGTTCACGCTAAAAACAGTTCCTAAATAAAATAATGCACCTTTGAACTGCATTCTTGTTTTTCTCATGCTTCGCCTTCCATTTCTTGCATTAATTGTTTATTGTCATAAATCTTGAAGAAGGGATAATAAACGACCGTAGCGATCAATATGTTAACAATGACCAATAGAATAGCTCGCCAATCGCCTCCGGTAGCCAAATACGCGCCGATTGGTGCCGGTAAAGTCCATGGTGGCTGCACAAACATCAAGTGCACCCAACCAGCTTTAAATACCAGCCAAGTAACCGTTGTCATCAAAATCGGTGCTAACACAAAAGGAACAAAGAATATCGGATTTAGCATGATTGGAAATCCAAAAATCACTGGTTCATTGATATTGAAGATGCTTGGAATCAGACAAGCTCGACTAATGGACTTGGTATACTTGGCTTTTCCAAAAAGAATCGCGCAAATAATCAAGCCAATTGTCGCGCCAGATCCTCCAATCCAAATGAACCATTGAAAGAATGTTTCTGGAGCAATATGGGTAGGGGTTTGATGGTTTGCAACTTTTTCGGCATTCTCAGTAAAAAATTGAAGCCAAATCGGACGTGCCACTGAGCCAACGATCGAGTCACCATGAATCCCAAAAAGCCAGAAAAAAGTAACCAAGAAAACTGGAACTAGGACCCCTAAGAAAGTATCTCCTGCTTTTACTAAAGGTGAAAAAAGAGTTTGGATCACTTGTTCAATATTCACTTTAAAGACAACATTAATCGTTCCAATCACTATGATAATAATTGCTGCTGGAATTACGGCCTCAAAGGAGCGTGCGACAGAGCTAGGAACTTGTTCCGGCATTTTAAACATAATCTTTTTGGTTTTACAAAATCGTAAAACTTCAACCGCAAAAATGGCTAAAACCATACACGGGAAAATCCCCACTGATCCGAGTGATTCCATTGGCAACATCAATCCTTGATCGAACTGTACCGGCATAATACTTAATAGAAAAGCTGCCACCGATAATTGTGCTCCGGTCAAAGGATCTAACTGATAACTTTTCGCTAAATTGTATCCGATTCCAAAACAAATATACAGAGACATAATCCAAAATGTCATCCGATAGGGAATTAGAATTTCCGTAATGTGATCTGTTGCCCATTGGTGAATTGCCCAGTTTTCTGGAACAGGTGGAAAAGCAATGATCAGAAAGAAACTACCAACAATAATAAACGGAATCGCCGAAACAACCCCATCACGAAGCGCTCGAAGATGTCGTTGCTCAGAGATCTTCGACATTGGTAACGCAACCTTGTCCTCTAGCATTTCAAAGAAATGATTCATTTTTATCCTCCTTTTCTCAACTCAAACTTTCAATAATTTTCAAGAGATTCTTGCCACCTAACGGACTGTAATCTGTGGGTTTGATCAATTCAATAGGAATATGTGCTTCATCTGCGGACTGTTTAAACAAGCTAAAGCGATGCTTTACTTGTGGGGCTACAAAAATAATGTCCCAATCTTTTTCTTGGATAACTGAATCCGCCTCACCACTTCCTACTGCAGAACTTGTTAGAGCAATTCCTTTTTTTTCGGCTTCTTTGTCTAGCGCTTTTTCTACAATTGCACTAGACATCCCACCAGAACAGATAAATAGAACTTTTTTCATTTGATTTACTCTCCCTTCTTATTTTTTTCAATAAAAGAACGATACCAATAAAAGCTATCTTTCTTGTATCTACGATAATCTCCATTCCCCTCATTATCAGCATCAACATAAATGACACCATAGCGTTTATCCATCTCACAGCTGCCTGCGGATACAATATCAATGATCCCCCAAGCAATATACGCAATAACGTTGACCTGATCGATATCTCTAGCTTTAACTATTTCAGCAAAGTGCTCTTTGAAATAATCAATTCTGTAGGAATCATGAATTGTGCCATCTGCCTCGAGTTGATCTTTCGCACCGAAGCCATTTTCAGCGATTATAACTGGTTTTCTATAGCGGTCATAAACTTTATTTAATGTTGTTCGCATACCGATAGGATCAATTTGCCATCCCCAATCACTTGCTTTTAAGTAAGGATTTTTCGTTGTAACTACTAAATTCCCTGCAGTTTTTTCTGCTTCCTCGGTCGTTACCACACTGGAAGAATAATAAGAAAAAGAAACAAAGTCGCAAGTATATTCCTTCAGAATCTGGCGATCTTCTGCGGTTATATCTAGATCAACAGAATTTTTCTCAAAAAAAGAATGCATATAATAGGGGTATTCCCCTTGCATAAGCACATCACTGCAAAACCACTGATTAATCTGTTCCTCTTTCACTAATTTCAAATTATCTTCTGGTTTTGGTGTCAACGGATAATAGCAGAAACACGACACCATGGAACCAAAGATTCCAGGAATATCCATTTTTCGTGCCAGCTGAATCGTTTTTGCATTTGCAACAAATTGATAATGTAGTGCTTGAAATACATCTTGATAGATATAGTCACCATTGCTTGGTTTGATTAATCCTGTACCGTTATAGGGACTAAAAAAGCCGGCATTTATTTCATTAAATGGCAACCAAAAATCCACTTGATTTCCCCATCGAGACAAAACAAACTCTGCAAAAGAGAGGTAATGGTCAATCATTTCACGATTCTTCCACCCACCGATACTTTCCACCAAATAAAGAGGCACCGCATAATGATTCATTGTCAAAAAAATTTTGATTCCTTTCTTCTTTAATTCCCGAAAAATCGAATCATAATATGCCACACCTTGTTCATTTGGTTGCTCTTCATTCCCCAGTGGGAATAATCGTGACCAGCTAATCGAGAAACGATATAAATCAATCCCTAACTCGCTTAGCAGCTGTAGATCTTCCTCCCAGTTTTCGTATCCTTTCGTCCCTTTTCTAAACGGATAAAATTGGGTAGTTTCTGATTCTTTTGCTTCATTGATCACCTCTTGAGTCAACAATCTCGTTTGGATTGTTGCATTATTACTTCGAGGAAGATAGGGACGGCAATCTTGTGTATCTATCCCTTTCCCATCCTTATATCCACCTTCATATTGACTAGCTGCGGTTGCACCGCCCCAGTAAAACGTTCTCAATAGTATTCACTGCCTTTCTCTTTGTGACAGCTTCATTATAGATCTTCTGATTATTTTTTTCAATATTTTATTAAATATTTTGATTATTTTTTTCAAAAAGAAATTTTTCATATGAAAGAAACATTCAAAATAAAAAAAAAAAAACCGCTTCGCAAAAAGCGAAGCGGTTTGACTAGTTGATTAATTTTCTACTTCTATCAGAACTTCTGTGCGACTATCTTTGATCAAAAATAATCCCGTGAACAATAGCAGTCCCGAAGCGACGGTCATGACTAAAAACGAAACATTCATGCCGTGGAGCAAAGCGGCGGAGCCAGTCAATGTATGACTGTTGCGGGCGACCGTATTCATGATCCCAACAAAAACAGCTGTGCCGATGGCGCCGGCGACCGTCCGCAGCGATGTCAGTAATGCGGTACCATGAGCAGTCAATTCTGGCGGGATATTTTTATTGCCCCAGGTAACAAATGGCATCAATAAACAGCCCGTGGCGGCACAGCGCAAAATATTCAGGCAGACCGCCATCCAAATTCCTGTGTGTATATGAATAAAAAACATACCGATATTACTTAAAACTAACGAACTGCCGCCAATGATCGTTAAGATGCGGATACCGACTTTGTCATAGATACGGCCAGCGATAGGACTCAAAAAGGCAGAAACTAACGAACCTGGCAATACCACCAACCCTGAGATTGTTGCAGATTTTCCAAGAATGGATTGTACATACAAGGGCATCAGCATTGAAGAGCCCATTAAAACAAGATAGAGTAAAATACTCCCAAACACACTTAGCGCATACTCTTTCGTTTTGAGGACCCGCAGATCCAAGAAGGGCACTGCCGCTTTCATTTGGCGGCGGGCAAATAAGATGCCGCCAATCAAACCTACGAGCAATGCACCCAAGACAGGGAGACTGGCAAAGCCATAGGTTCCTAGATTCCCGAATCCTAATGTGAAGCCGCCAAAAGTCACAGCGCTGAGTAAAAAGGAGAGCAGATCAAATTTTTTCTTCGTTACATCCAAGACATCTTCAAAGACATTCAACGCCCAAATCAACGAAACAAAAACAATGGCACCGACAATATAAAAAATGGCATGCCAGTTCAATTTATCAACGATCATTCCAGCTAATGTAGGGGCGATCACTGGTGCGGCAGTGATCGATAACCCATACCAACCCATGATTGCACCAATTCGATCCATTGGATAGATCGTCAATAGAATCACTTGAGCCATTGAGATCAAAATACCATTACCAATGGCTTGGAGGATACGAGACATCATCATAATGGGGAAATTCGGTGCTAACGCACATAGAACCATCCCAATAAGAGCGATTACCAATGCGGAAAGATATAATTTTTTGGTAGGTACCCGATTCATCAAAAAAGCGGTCAACGGCATGACGATAGCCATGGCGAGGGAATAGCCGCTGGTCAGCCACTGTCCAGTGGTCACAGAAATTTGCAAGTCAGCCACGATGGCCGGTAATGCGGTGGTCAATGCGGTGGATAACATCGTTAGTGCGATACAAGTAAGAATCAGATTAATAAAAATAAATGTTCTTTTACGGTTTGTCAGATTACTCGGTTGGTTCAATAGATTCCGCCTCCATGCGTTGGTAATAAGCTTCAATTTTTTCTAACCCGCGACCAAAGGCTTGTTTTTCTTCTTCTGTTAGATCGGTCAGCATATCTTGGTGTGCTTTGCTGCGTTTTTGTTTCATCGCAGCAGCTTCAGCTTTTCCTTCTTTCGTTAATGAGATCAACTGGATTCGTTTATCTTGCGGAGATGTTTCTTTTTTGATCCAGCCTTTTTTCTCCATTTTTTTTAAGAGCTCCCCTGCTGATGTTGAGCGGATCGCCAAATAGGCGGCTAAGTCTTTCTGATTCAGTGTGCCGCGCTCGTCCAAAACTAACAAACAGTTGAACTGACCCCGCCCAGGCATGAAGGGACCATATTTTCTTTCAGAATAACGACGATTCAATTTATACACTTCAAAAAACCGTTCAACGATCTTTTGCTCTGAGTAAGACATATGTATTGCTCCTTTTTTGTTCATTAAAACCAATTAAATAGGTACCTACTTAACAGACTGCTCTCTATTTTACATAGGTACCTATCTATTGTCAAGGTTACTTCTACATACAAAAAAAAGCATTTCTCTCCAAGGAGAGAAATGCTCAGTTATTTGTGCTCTTCAGCAGCATCAGATACTTCTTCAGACAATGTTCCCGCAGCTTTATTAGCATGAAACTCTGCTAGAAGTCTGCGAACTTCATCCGTCGACTTAGTCGTCATCAATTGTGCGCGCAAATCGCTCGCCCCAGGAAATCCTTTGACATAAATCTTAAAGAAGCGATGCAATCCGGCAATGGATCGGGGAACCATCGTAGCATAATGGTCTTGCAGGTCTAGCTGCAATTGCAGCAACCCTAATAATTCCTCCGATGAGTGTTCTTTTGGTTCTTTCTCAAAGGCATAGGGATTTTTGAAAATGCCCCGTCCAATCATGATTCCGTCTACGCCATACTGTTGGGCTAACGCTAGTCCTGCTTGACGATCTGGAATATCGCCATTGATAGTGATCAATGTTTGAGGTGCCACTCGATCACGAATCGCTAGAACTTCTGGGATCAGATCCCAATGGGCAGGGACTTTACTCATCTCTTTGCGGGTCCGCAAATGAACAGAAAGATTGGCAATGTCTTGCTGCAACAAGTGAGTGATCCAAGCTTCCATCTCAGCCATTTCTGTGTAGCCGATCCGTGTTTTGACGCTGACTGGCAACCCACCTGCTTTTGCCGCTTCAATCAACTCAGCCGCCACATCGGGACGCAAGATCAAGCCGCTGCCTTTGCCGCGACCGGCAACATTTGGGACAGGACAGCCCATATTGATATCGATCCCTTTAAATCCCATTTCCGCCATTCCAATACTCATTTGCCGGAAAAATTCCGGCTTGTCTCCCCAAATATGGGCGACGATCGGTTGCTCGTCTTCTGTGAATGTCAGTCGACCACGAACACTCTCGATCCCATCTGGATGGCAGTAACTATCTGAATTGGTAAATTCCGTAAAGAAGACATCTGGCGCCCCTGCTGTCTGCACAACATGGCGGAACACTACATCTGTCACATCTTCCATTGGTGCTAAAATAAAAAAAGGCTTCGGTAACTCCGCCCAAAAATTTGTTGTCATGCTTTCCGCTCCATTTCTTAGTGACCGGATCACTTCTTTGATCCAACTTACAAAAACATAGTCATTATACTAGGAATAAGCAAAAGAAGCAAAAAGCGAGACCATCCGCACTCATGGTCTCGCTTCTTGTTTCATTACTCGATAGACGCCTAATGCACCGATTTCGCACAAAAAGATCAGTAACGCTAGTGGAAGATAGGTATGACTGCCCATGATACCCACTAGCGGCGTACAGATGATCCCGATGCTGTACATGCCGATCCCTAAGATCGAGGAAGCGACCCCAGCGTGTTCACCTTGCCGATCCATCGCTAATGTAGTTACCACCGAATTGACGATCCCTAATGTCGCCACGACCAGAAATAGCCCAATGATCGCTAATGCAATAGAATTTCTGATGCCACTCAGCATCACCAGTACACTGCCAATAAAACCGATCACCAATCCGCTGCCTAATTGCTGGACTAGGGACAATCGCCGCGATAAAACCCCCGAAAGCTCCGCAGTCACAATGATACCGATCCCGTTGATACCGTACAAGAGGCTATACATTTGATCACTGAGCCCATAGACATTTTGGAACATGAAAGAGGATCCTGAAATATAACTAAACAATGCACCATAAATAAATCCTTGGATAAGCACCAGTAACACAAAGATGCGATCAGACAATACTGCCCGCCATCCAGATTCCATCTGATGGATGTGTTCTTGCGGCTGTAATGTTTCCTGATAGCCAAAGAGAATACCAAGCAATAGCAGGATGCCTAAACCACCCAAAAAAAGAAAAATCGTTTGCCAAGAAGCCACTGCCAAAATCGCACTGCCTAGCAGTGGGGAAATGATCGGGAAAATACCGTTCACTGCAATCAGCATCGCAAAAAACTTCGTCAGCCGTTCGCCGGTAAATAAATCTTTCGCAATCGCACGGGTCAAAACGATCCCTGCGGAACTGGCGATTCCTTGCAAGAGACGCAAAGCTAGGAATAACCAGATATTTCGCACGAAGGGAACAAGTAAACAGCAAAGAATCGCTACGGTTATCCCTATAGCAAGAGGTTTCTTGCGCCCAATCCGGTCACTAAGTGTTCCGATTGCTAATGGACCTAATGCTAAACCAATCAGACACATGGTCAAACTCATTTGTGTGAGAGAAGCACTGATTCCTAATTCTTCTTGAATGACTGGAAAAGCCGGTAAATAAGCATCCATTAGTAAAGGGCCATAGGCGCTCAATGTGCCAAGCAATAAGGACAGCCAAATGATCCTACCTTTTGATAACTCCATTTTTCCTTCTCCTTTCCTATCTAAAAAACCTACCTCTAGAATACTAGCTGATTCCGTGGTGATTTTCAATGAGAATTTTTCTTAATTTCAGATATTTTTAAACAACTAAAACAATTCGTTTGGATATGGCTTTTTTTATTTAGTTTTTGGTTCTAAGAAGCTTTAAAGACAACAGGGCGTTTCCCCCTTCAATTCCTAACAGATCTCGAAAAAAGCTTATTGCCTTCTCCCTACCAAAAAACTAGTAGTAAGAAAACAATAAGCGTTTCACATGAAGATAATTATTGAATGATTTGAGCGATAAAAAGCCAGTGGCAGTATTTCAGCGATCATTTTTACTTACTCATCGTGTTGAATCTGGTACACTAACTGATCGAGCAATGGACCATAATCTACTCGCTGATAATCCGTCACATCAAATTCATAGAGTGTTCCCAAAGCAAATTCAGCGTACTTTCGTTCATTGATGATTCGTCGGAATTCTTCCTTTGTAATATGATTGGTTCCTAATGAACGGTCTTCTAAACTATCGCCATAATGATAGTGATCCATGATATAGCTCAAATGCCGTTCCGGCTCCCGATCTCGCTGGTAACGCCGTTCCCACAACACTTCGAAATCAGCCGTTAAGCGAATCGTGATTACTTCATAAGCATAAGTATCAGCAAGGTCTCGCAAGCGTCCTTTTTGCTTATCGCTAAATGGATACTCCGAAACAATGACTTTTTTCCCCGCTTCCATATATAACTCTAATGCGCGATAAAAGAACGGATAGACTTTCGTTCTTTCTTGCTCGGCCCGTTGGGCTAAATCATCAAATCCCACAGAATCCGCATAATATTCTTTGATTTCGTCAATGGTGATCGTATACATGTCGGGCAACCGTTGCTTCAGCAGCTGCAGGAGATATGTCTTGCCAGTTCCTGGGCTGCCAGCTAAAAGAATAAGATACTTTTTCATTTTACTTTTCTCAATGACGTTGGGCTTTCCACATTCATGAACAAGCCGATTTTATGTTTCACTGTTTCTTTGATGGCTTCGTTTGCCGGAATGACATTGTGTCTTAAAGACTTGTTGATTTCTGTTTCACCAAAGGTCGTTTTAGCAGCTTTCGTCCACTGTACCAACAGCTCGGTCCCAACATTGAATTTGCGGATGCCATTGTTGATCAATGCCGGATAATCTTCTTCTTTGACTCCGGTTCCCCCATGGATCACTAGTGGAACATCTACTCGTGCATCAATTTCTTTTAGCAAGGGAATATTGACTTCCGTTTTTGATTTGAATTGTCCATGGTTCGTCCCAATAGCAATTGCTAATGCATCCACTCCGGTCTCTTTGACAAAGACCAACGCATCTTCTGGTTTTGTATAAACTTTGTCATCTTCAGCCACATGGATCCCTTCTTCTGTCCCACCAATCGTTCCCAACTCGCCTTCTACCGAGACGCCATGCGCATGGGCATATTCCACCACCGCTTTTGTCTTCAAAATGTTTTCTTTGAAGGGTAAATGAGAACCGTCATACATCACAGAGGTATAGCCGCTGTCGATCGCTTCTTTGATATCATCAAAATCCCGTGCATGATCCAAATGCAAGACCGCATCGACCATTTCCTCCTCCGCGATAGCTTTCATCACATGGACCAAGACATTCATCCCAATGTATTTAGCAGTATCGACACTCGTCTGAATAATGATTGGTGCTCCCATTTCTTTGGCCGCGCGCAGCATCGCAGGAAGCATCTCTAAATTGTGGGTATTAAAAGCCCCCACCGTAAAATTCAATTCTTCCGCTGTTTTCGTGACTTCTTTTAACGTTGTGTACATAATCAAATCCACCTTATCTTATTATTTATTACCGGTAATCGTGACTTGTTTCGCGATTTGCCGCATCTCATCCATTTTCCCCATATAATAATCGATCCCTTGATCATCACCGGCTCGGGCTGCTTCGGCTCGTTTCTTATTGTACAAATGCATCAATTTCTTATACCCATCGCCAATACTTTTTTGATTCGCTAAACTCTGCTCTAAAAGTTGGATCGCTTGATCGCATTCATTCAAAGCTGCATAGTTAAGACCAGCTTGTTCTAAAAGTGCTGCTAATTTTCGTGAGTCTTGGCTCACGGCTATTTCTTGATTCAATTGCTCGATCTCTCTTTGAAGCTGCTCCACTGTCTCAGGTGCTAATTCAGTTATTTCTTTTGCTTCCTTCTTCTTGTTAAAAAAACCAAACATCACGTTTCCCTACTTTCCGATTAAAAGGCTTTTAGGATTGGGCTTAAAATCCAGGCATACAAGAGTGCAGCAACCACAGTGTCGACATCCGTCGCAGTTGCATTGACAAAGCCCATTGAATTGAAGATCGTTACGAGTAATGCTGGCAATAAGGTGATGAAGAATCCGTGAGCGATACCGCCGATGATGGCACCGCGTCTACCGCCAACCGCATTTCCAAAAATACCAGCTGTCCCGCCGGCAAAGAAATTTGTCAACATCCCCGGCAAAATCATTGCTAGTCCAAACATTGGCAATGTAAACATCGCAATTACCGTTCCAATAGTCGTTGTGATAAATCCTAAGATGACAGCATTTGGACTATAAGGGAAGAACACTGGACAATCCAGTGCTGGAATCGCATCAGGAACCAGCTTCATCGCGATCCCTCGGAATGCCGGAACAATCTCCCCTAACAATAAACGGACGCCCGCCAACAATACATAGACCCCTACGACAAATTGAATCGCTTGAAGGAAAGCAAACATGATATAGTTTTGCCCACCAGATAGTTCAGAAGCAAAGGATTCCCCTGCGAATAAAACAGTCACAATATAAAGGGGAACCATTACGACCATCACAGATAAGTACGTATCTTGGAGAAATTCAAAATGGGAAGGTAGTTTGATGTCTTCAATCGATTTCTTGTTTTCGCCTCTTTCCCCAAAAAGCTTAGCGACGCCTGCTTCAAATAAATAGCCGATGGTGCAGAAGTGTCCTAATGCGATATCATCAGATCCGGTTACTTTGCGGATGATCGGTTGTGCGATCGCTGGCATAGCCACGGCGAAGACTGCGCCGACAAAGCCACCAACTAAAATCAGGACAATCCCGCGTAAGCCAGCGAAATAGCCAAATACCGTGGTCATCGTAGCCATCCACAGAATGGCTTGTCCCGTCAAGAAAATGTATTTCCATTTTGTAAATCGTGCCAGCAAAATATTAAAGACAAAAATAGCTAAGAAAGTTAATGCAATATCTCTGCCTAGACCAAGTTCATTCATTGCTTGCCCATTGATTGCTTCAATGGAAGGGATAATGCCTTGCATTTGAAACCCTTCGGTAAATATTTGACCAAAATAAGTCAAACTACCGACAATAATGCTGGAACCCGCACTTAATACTTGGAAGCCTAGAAGAGTTTTCAATGTCCCCGAAATGATTTGTCCGGCTGACTTCTTTTGCAGAATCAGCCCTAACATCGCAATCAATGCAATCGTGATTGAGGCTTGTGTCAAAATATTCTCGATAATAAAATTGATAACGCCCATCTTTTCCCCCTCTTTCCTTTCTTAAATAACGCCCTTTGCTTGTAACACCGGTGTTAGCTTCTCTTCGATCTCTGCTTTAGAAACAATATTCTTCAAATACACCATGGCAGTCTGTGGATCAATGGAGAATTTCTCGAATTGGGTTCGGAAATTTTCTGCCGTGATGATAACATCCGGTTTCATGGAAACCGCGGATGAAATATCACAATGATCCAGTTTGGCTGTCACTCCTAGCTTGGTCAAAACATCTTCTGCTGACATCTGCGCTGCAAAACTGCTGCCTAATCCTGCCCCACATACAAATAAAATATTCAGTTTGTTCATCTGTCTTCTCCCCTTTTTTTATCCTCACTTAAAAAAGTAATTGTTTAAATTGATCAATGGTTGTACATGCAATCAGCTGATTGAGTTTTGCTTCATCATTGATCAGTTCAATCAGCTCTTTCATGATCGCTAGATGTGAATAGGAATCCACCGCGGCTAAGCAAAAAATTATTTTCACTGGGTCCATTTCCGGATTGCCAAAATGGATCGGCTGATTCATGGTCACTACACTAACACCTAATGTATTGACACCATCTTCGGGTCGCGCATGGGCCAAAGCCAAGTGCTTCCCGATGACGATATAAGGCCCGTATTCTTCTACTGCATGGATCATTGCCTGAACATAGTGTTTCTCAATGATGTCCTCTTTGATCAATGGCTTGGCGGCAACTTCAATGGCTTCTTGCCAAGACGCGGCCTGGGCCTGTATCAGAATGTGATTATCTGTCAGAATATCTTTTAACATTGGCTGGATCTCCCTTTTGTTGATTTCTAAATGATTGTTGTCAAATAATGTTTCTAATTTGGAATAGATCCTGCGATCGACTCGGCCGCCGCTTTCTGCTATCAGGTCCAAAACCTTGGTAAACAGAACTGTCGGTTCATTGTCGCTAGGTTCTAGCCGCTGATAGGTTTGATGCCGATCCAAGAATTCTGAAACGATTGACCGATTGGCATCCGTTAAGATCGGATCGACCACCAGCAGCGGTTTATTGCTATAGGGCAAATGAAATGTGCTGAAAATCAGATCAACATCCAATTTGTCAACGAGAGCAACTTCCTTTGAACTTAATACAGCCACGACTTCGATCTGGGGAAACTTTTCTTTCAAGTTCTCCGCCAATAGATTTCCGGTCGCCATCCCATGATTACAGACCACTACCGACTTGTAGATCGACGCTAGATCACGCTTGATCACACTGGCAATCGTTGAAAAGTGAATCACCAGAAAAGCGATCTCATCCTCAATGACTGTTGCTCCAATCACTTCGGCGATCGTTGGCATAAACAAAGTGACTGCTCGATAAATGGGTCCATAGTTCAAACGGATATTTTCTTTCAGAGGATTCATGACTTGGATCTTATTCTTTATCCTTACGATCAATGCAGCCATGTGCTTATAAAGATTTTCACATAATGTTTCTTCTTTTAAATGAAAAGGAATATGCGTTTCTTGCTCCACGAATTGAATCAGTTGAATGGTCAATAGTTGTGCTTGCACCCATTCAAGAGAATTGGATATATCTCTTGCGTTGAAAGTCTCAATCGTGAAACGAATATAGTTGCGCTCTACTTGAGGGACTGCTGTCAATTGAAATTCTTTGATGACCTGTTCAACAAAGTCGGAAAAACCGTCCTCTTGGTAATCGATGGTTTTCCAATTTACTGCCGAAATCAGCTCGTGCCTTTTTATTCGCTGAATCCAAATCCAAGTAAACAACAAAATCTGGTTTTTATAGAGATCATCTTCTTGCTTGACGATTTTCTCTGAATAGATTTTCTCCAGTCGCAGACTTTCTTCTCGGGGGAAATAATGATGGAAGATCGCCCGTGCTGGCGTAGTTTTTTCTTCTCTATTTTCAGAAAAATCGACTCTACTCAAATTTTGATTAACGAAATCATAGATCATTGTCCGAATGGCTCTTTCTGGTCCTTTATACAGCAGTCCTTGTTTGCCATAACTGACGATCTCAATCCCATACCTTAATAAATCTGCTCTTAAGCGACGCATGTCCTCATCCATCGTACTTTTAGAAATTTGAAAACGTGCTTCTTTGCGATTCAGAAAAACCGCTGTTTTCTCATAAGCGATCGATAAGACTAAATCGAAGGTCCGCTCTTGACGATTCAGCAAGTCTGCTTGTAAATGGTCCAACTGCGTTCTCACCTTTTGTTGTTGGCTGACTGTCAGATCTAAGAGGAAGCCTTGATTACGAATAGTTGCAACCTCAGGTAGCTGCTGCTGCCTCAACCACGTATTGACCTCCAAGACTTCTTGACGGATGGTCCGTTGACTCACATTGTATTCTGCAGCCAATTGTTCCGCTTTGAGCGGGTAGTGAGAAGAAATGAATTTTTGGATCAGTTCAACTGTTCTAGTTTTCATGATGGTTATTCCTTTCTGAATTCAGTATATGTTTCCGCTTACAAATAAAAAAGTAGACATTCCTTCCACTTGAACTGGCAGATACCTGCACCTCATCTGGTGGGATTGAATGATTAAATCATTTCTCTTGTTACTACCACAGCAACTGCTTTTTGTGAAGAGTCTGCTTGATAAAAGAAACAACAGCGAATAAAAAAACAAAAAAAGGAGGCTCTCATACATCGAGAGGCCTCCCTTTATAGCACTATTCAAAAAACTTACTCTTGTAAAATTGACTTTCCTAAAGAAAAGAGTTGTTCTGATTCAGTCAATGGTTATCTCGTTATTCACGAATCGCTTTATAGCTTACATTGTATTCTTTCCTATTCCGGAACCATTTGTCCAGTTCCGTGACTAGCAAAATAACGGCTCCGGAAAGCAGTGCGATCCCCCAACCGGTCAGTGATAGATTCGCCGTATGGAAAGCTTTTTGCATAAATGGCACATAGGTCAAGACAACTTGTAAAGCCACCATCACACCGATGATCAAAAAGGCTTTCGGATTGGTAAAGGATGCCTTCGAGAAAGCAGACTCGCTCGTACGAATATTGAACAAGTAAAAGATCTTACTTAACACAACAATGTTGACCATCATGGTACTCGCAACCGCTTGGTCGACGTCTTGTGTCAACAACCATTCATAGGCTAAAATGCTGATGACTGCCATCAACACTGAGACATAAGCCATTTGCCAAATATCATGAGTATTCAATAATCTGTTCCCAGTTTTTCGAGGTTTCCGCTGCATGATTCCTTTTTCTGCCGGTTCAAAAATAAAGGCAAACTGGATCGTGATTGCCGAAACCATATTGATCCACAACAGCTGAGTGGCTTGCAAAGGCATGTCATTTTGCATCAAGATCGTAAAAGCAATGATCAAGCCTTCCGCAAATGAGGTAGGCAGCAGAAATAAAATGCTCTTTTTGATATTATCATAGATTCTTCGTCCCTCTTGGATCGCCGAAGCCATGGTGCCAAAGTTGTCATCGGTCAAAATCATATCTGCAGAATCTTTGGCGACGTCTGTTCCGCTGATTCCCATTGCTACCCCAATATCGGCCCGCTTTAAGGCAGGTGCATCGTTGACCCCATCCCCGGTCATAGCTGTCACTTTCCCTTTGGCTTGCAAGGCTTTGATAATTTCCAGCTTATTTTTAGGTGTTGTTCGAGCAAACACTTGATTCCTGATGACTGCGTCTTGAAAGTCACGCTCTGCCATTTGGTCCAGTTCAGAGCCAGTCACTACATTGATTTCTTTGGCCAATCCTAACTTTTCACCGATTGCTTTTGCTGTTAAAGGATGATCCCCGGTGATCATTTTGACTTGGACCCCAGCTTGCTTCATCTCCTGCAAAGAAGCGATGACTTCTTCTCGAGGCGGATCGATGATACCGGCGATGCCCAAAAGCTGCACACCTTCAGCAAAGACCGTTTCATCCAGTGAATCGACCGTCTGCTGGTCTGTTAGCGAACGATACCCCACTGCAACCACCCGTTTTCCTTCTGAAGACAACCCTTGGACCTTAGCAGACCAACTTTTTTCATTAAAGTTCTGGTCGTAGACCTTCGCCATGGCAAACAGCTTGTCTGGTGAACCTTTAACAAATAATAGGCGTTCCCCTGCCTGATTTTGTACCAGCTTTGCCATGTAGCGGTAGTCGGAATCAAAAGGCAGCATAGCGATTTCTTGATAGCCTGGGGTTTCGGGATAGGCAAATTTTTTGTAATAAAGGGTCAAGAAAGAGCCATCGGTTGGTTCGCCATTGATCCCCCAATGGTTCTCTTCTTCCACTAGCACAGTGTCATTCGCTTCAAATCCTGCTTCTAGGAATAAGGTTAGCTCCTGTTCATCTGCTTCGGTAACAGGAGAAAGCGGGAGAATATCCCCTTTCGGCTGATAGCCGTCGCCAGTGATCTGGTATTGCTGATGTGCTAAAACGATGTCCTTAACGGTCATCTCGTTTTTGGTCAAAGTTCCTGTCTTATCCGTAGCGATCACATCGACAGAACCTAATGTTTCAACAGCCGGCAATGTTTTGATGATGGTCTGCTTGTTTTTGGCCATTTCGCTGACCCCCATTGCTAAAACAACGGAAGTCGTTGCTGGTAAGCCTTCCGGGATCGAACCTACGATCATTGTCACAACGGCTAAAGAAAGTACAGAAAGAGCATAGGTTTCTAAAAACAGACTGACCACAAACAGGGCAATCGCGACCCCCATGATCACATAGGTGATACCCTTACCTAACCCATCTATTTCTTTCATCAAAGGAGTCTTGCGTTCTTCTGTGCGGTTCACTTCAAAAGAGATTTTGCCGATCTCTGTTGTTTGACCTGTAGCAATAACGATTCCTTTCCCACTACCAGAGGTAACCGATGTCGACGCAAAAGCAATGTTGCTTTGTTCTGCTAAAGCGATAGCATCTTCTAGCAATGGCATGCTCGTTTTCTCAACCGAATCAGGTTCGCCTGTCAGCGGAGATTCCTGTATTCGTAGATTGTCTGCTTCAATGATCCGTAGATCCGCTGGTACATTGTCACCAGCTTCCAAGAAAACCACGTCACCGGGAACCACTTCTGCTGCTGCAATATCTTGGCGAGTGCCTTCCCGATAGACCGTCGCTTGTGTAGACAGCATTTGCTTGATGTGTTCCAGTGCGTCCGAGGCATTGGCTTCTTGATAATAGCCAATCAATGCATTGACCAAGACAACCGTTCCGATAATGATTGCATCCGAAAGGTGTCCCATGAGTAATGTCAATAGTGCAGAGAAGATCAAAATATAAATGATCATATTGTTGAATTGCCGCAACAACAATTTCCATTTAGGGGTCTTTTTTGTTGCTAGCTGATTCAAACCAACTTCTGACAAACGTTGCGCTGCTTCCTTTTTAGTTAATCCTGTCCTATCCTTAAGTCCATATTTTTCCATTGTTTCTTCAATAGTAAGTTGATAGTTCTTTGTCTGCATTTTTTGCCTTCCTTTTTTAATTGAATTTTTTCCAACACAAATAAGCCCTCCATTCAGTGAGACACACTAAACAAAGCGCTGCTTCTTGTCCTATTCAATCAAAAAGTAAGGCAAATCAAAATAGATTTTCTGCTCACCGTCACTCGAGTCACTAGACATTCCTTTACCACCCCCTTTAAATTAGAATCAATAATAGCGTATTCATTTTTTTTAGTCAAGTCTGCAACTCCAACTCAGTTTGCCAATTAAAGCAGAACAACTATGAGGAGCACAGAAGTGAAACTGCATGGTTCGAATCGAAAAGGACGAGTGCCCCTGCCCTTTTGTTACCCATTCAGTAAGAAACAAGTCAAAGTGGATAAACCAAAAGATGCTGCGGTCCTTTGGGTCCCATTTTCTCTTCACCACTATCTACAAAACCCATTGAATAATACAGTTTTTTTGCTGCACTATTTTTTTTATTGACTGCAAGAACAATTTGTTTAGTTGCTGGAAAATGAGTTTTTACAAAATTAGGCAATAATCGCAATGCTTCTTTTGCATATCCTCTCCTTAGAAATCTCGCATCAGTAGAGAAACTCCGCAACAAAAGAGCGTCATTTTCATCCGTATAGTCTGCTTTTTGGGGTCCTGCATCCAAAACAAAAAAAGTAACCAATTTCTGTTGGGAAAAAGCCAAGATCGAATGATGCTGTCGATTCTTTTGGGAGATTGCAATATTTTCTTGTGGCGTCCCTGTGAAATAGGTCATTTCGTCAGTCAGAAAATAATTGACAACATCTTCTTTGTATTCATCTCGATATTTCATTAGTTCCATCTTTTATACACACCTCTTCTGGTCTAAAACAATAGCCCATTCATTTGTAGGTCATTTTATCAAGTATTGCTTGAAATTACGAATAAAGTCATATACCTGATCGTTACACAGGTATATGACTTACAGACAGGTCCAAAATCAGGCTTCTTATTGTTCAATCGCCGAATGATTCATTAAACGATTGATATGGACACCTAGAAAAACGATCTCATTTTCAGGGATTTTCGTTTGATATTCATTATCTACATACGCCTTTACCTTTGTTGCAATCTCCATAGCATTTGGGTAAAGGGCCCACATTTGCCGATACAGTCCTTCGTCTTTTTCTTGCAATAATCCTTCTGTAAAGAAACGATCTACAAAAAAACGGACATGTGTGATAAAGCGGCTATAATGAATCGAATTTGTATTCACATCTTGCTGGATCGAATAGCGGACAAGGTTTACGATAATCCCAATCAATTTCGCTTTCTTCAACCCATCCTGATTATCCGCAGACGCAGATTGGGCATTGATCAAATGAAAAGCAATATTTGATGCTTCTTCTTCTGGAAGAAAGATTTGATACTTTTCACGTAACAAAAGCAACGCTTGTTCTGCAACTGCGTATTCTTTTGCATAATAGTTTTTGATTTCCCAATACAAACGATTGGTGATACTTAACCCCTTCTCTTGGCGTTCAACAGCAAAATGCAAGTGATCCGACAACGTTAAATAGATCGTAGAGTTTAGCGGATTGGGCATTAACTGTTGGGCCAATTGAACGATTTCTTTCGTCATCTCAAAAAACCTAATGGGTATCTCATCAATTAATTCAGCAAACTGCAGAGATCTCGTTTCATCAATTGGGAGAAATACTTGATCAATTTGAGAATCCGTTATCTGCTCTCCGGCTTTTTTCCCAAATCCAATGCCTTTTCCAAGTGCAATCATTTCTTGGCCTTCATTGTCAACAAGTACAACACTTGAATTTAAGACTTTCTTGATATAAATCATGCACTATCGCTCCTTCGTCATTCTCCTGCTAGGATTGCGCCATTAGTCTCAATCACTTTTTTGTACCAGTCAAAAGAGTCTTTTTTGGATCGATCATAAGTGCCATGTCCTTCATCATCTGCATCCACATAAATAAAGCCATATCGTTTTGACAGTTGGGAGGTACCAGCACTAACTAAATCGATTGGTGCCCAGCTTGTATAACCAATCAGATCTACGCCCTCATCAATCGCTTCTTTCATTTGTTTAAAATGCGCTTCGAAATAGTCCCTACGATACGGATCATGAACGTTCCCCTCTTCAAGAATATCTTTTGCTCCCATTCCATTTTCGACGATCATCAATGGAATTTGGTAGCGATCATATAACTCGATCAGCGAAATCTTTAGTCCTTTAGGATCAATCTGCCAGCCCCATTCAGTGGATGGTAATTTAGGATTTTTCACCCCTAGTACAGTATTTCCTGGTGTTCGTTCTGCTTGCGGATCCCCAGATTCCGCCATAGACATATAATAGCTGAAAGAAAGAAAATCCACTGTATAATCTTTTAGTATTTGAGGATCTTCCGGTGCCATTTCAATCTTGATGCCACGTTTTTCCAAGTCTCGCAAAATTAAGCGAGGGTATTCTCCTTTTACTTGAACATCTGCATAAAAATTATTCTCTAGGTTCTTCTTCAATGTCAATTCCACGTCTAGTGGATCACAGGTTAACGGATAAGTCATTAATTTTGTTATCATACAGCCTATTTTGTTTTGAGGATTTTTTTCGTGTGCAACTTTTGTAACTAGTGAACTAGCGACAAATTGATGATGCAAGGCTTGATAGATCTCTTGATGCTCTTTCCCTGGAGTACATTGTTCAGGAATAATTCCAGCTGTTGTAAAGGGATGACGATGAATGCTGTCGATCTCATTAAAGGTCAGCCAGTATTCTACGTATTCCCCAAATTCCTCAAAACAGACTGTGGCAAATCGGACAAAGTCAGCGATAACTTTGCGTTCAACCCAACCATTATATTTCAAACTCAACGCGACTGGCATTTCATAATGAGAAAGTGTCACGATCGGTTTGATTCCTAAACGCTGCATTTCTTGAAAGACATTTCGATAAAAAGCAATGCCCGACTCATTTGGCTCCAGTTCTTCTCCTGTGGGAAATAATCTCGTCCAAGCAATAGATAAGCGTAGTACTTTGAAACCCATCTCAGCAAATAACGCCAAATCTTCTTTGTAACGATGATAAAAATCGATTCCCCGACGTTTAGGATAAATCGTGTCTGTTGGATCAGCGATTGCTTCTTTCACGGCGTTTACCGTCACATGCATATGGGCTGCAAAATTTTTGGTGTCGACATCTGGTTTATACGTGGCGATATCTGCTACAGACAACCCTTTCCCGTCTAAATTCCACCCACCTTCCACTTGATTGGCAGCAATCGCTCCGCCCCATAAAAAATTCTCTGGAAATGTTGATTGACTCATAGTTGTATTCTCCTTCACGTTTTTTGATTATGCTGCTTGAATTTTACGAAACAAATGGAGAGATGGATAAAACACCCTCGCTTTTAGACATATTTTCTGTTTGTTCAATTGGTTTAATAATGAAATTTTCTTTGTTAGTCACAACGCAGATAACAGTCGGGTCATACCCTGCTTGTTTGATGGCTTCTAAATCGAACTGAAGCAATGGTTGTCCTTTTTTGACATAATCCCCCGCACTGACAAGCGGTGTGAAATATTTTCCTTCTAATTGCACCGTGTCGATCCCTATATGGAATAAGATTTCAGCACCATTCTGGGTCTTTAATCCAATCGCATGGTTGGTTTCAAACAACATAGTCACTTCTCCATCCTCTGGTGCTGTTAGTTCGCCAGATGTGGGGATAATACCGAATCCCTCACCAATCATTCCGCTGGAAAAGACATCGTCTTTTATTTCGGCTAGCGTAACAACTTGTCCCGCAACAGGCTGACTGAGAACTTCTGATTGAGGGTCTTCTTTTCCTTCAACGGCCTCCATGACTTTATCTTTAAAAAGAAACAGGACTAAAACAAAAGCCGCAAGAAAAGAGACTGCTAAAGTGACTAATGCCCAAACTAAATTCATACTATTTGATTCATCAACGAACATGGTGATACTAGCAAGACCCGGACCCACCAATGCAAACGCTTTGATTGTAAAGATGCCAGCAACTGCTCCACCAACCAAACTAGAAGCCATCACCCCATATAATACCCGTTTGTTTAAAATCGTTACCCCATACAATGCGGGCTCTGTAATGCCAAACAGTGCAGAAATTCCAGCAGAAATAGCTGTTGAGCGAAGCTTTTGATCTTTTGTCCGCAGACTGACAGCAAAACATGCCCCAGCTTCAGCAATATTATGGGCAAGTGAAGCCGGTAAATAAAGCAATTCTGCCCCCATCTCGCTCATGGAAGAGACCGCATAAGGGATCATTGCTTTGTGCATACCGGTCACAACCATCAATGGTAACACAGCTGCTAAGATACCTGTTGCAACCCAGCCTAGATGAGTATAAAGCCAAATAATCGCTGCAGAGAAAACTGTACCTACCTCAAATCCTAAAGGTCCTAAAATCAATAGCGCCACTGGAACTGTGATTACTAGACTCATCATCGGAACAAAGAAGATGCGAATCGGTTTTGGAGAAAAACGAGTAAATAGTTTTTCGACTTGCGAATAAAACAAAACCGTTAAAATTGCAGGAAAAACTTGTGATGCATAGGCAATATTCTGTAATCCGATCCCCAAAAAGGTTGCTCCATCTGTCAGCAACGCTGTTATTTCAGGCAAAATCAGCGCCCCGACTGCTGAAACAGCCACTAATTGATTTACTTTTAATTTATTTGCCGTGGTCATAGCGACTAAAATCGGTAAAAAGTAAAGGGGGGCTCCACCTATAAGATTTAAAATTTGATACGTTTGGCTTTGATTATCAAGCACTCCTGTAACAGAAGCGAGTAACAGTAGTGATTTTAAAACACCACCTCCGGCAACCGCCGGTATAAGTGGCTGAAAAATGGAAATAACAAAATCCAACAGGACAGCTCCCCAAGACTGCTTTGTTGCACTTCCGCTGTCCGCATTGTCTAACTGATGCCCCAACAGTGACATCACTTCGTCATAAACTTCCACAACATCATTGCCAATGATAACTTGACACTGGACATTCTGCCGGACTCCGATGACACCCTCCACTTTTTCTAGTGCTTCTTTTTGAACTAGAGCATGATCTTTCAGGGTAAACCGTAACCTCGTTGAACAATGTTCCAAATGAGAGATGTTTTCTTTTCCGCCAATCAATTGGATGATGGCAGTTGCCGTTTCCTTTACATTCATTGTTTTTTTCTCCTTTAGATTATTTTTCTCTTCGTTGGCCAAACAAAGAAAAAAAGCAGACAGCACCTATTAAAACAACCAAATGAATCAGAACGATTCACTCATTGCTTTATATAGGTCCTGCCTGCTTAACCAGTCACATGCCTGTTTATTAATTGCATAATACCACGAAGAAATTGGAAACGCAACCACTATTTTTGATCCATAAGTTTGCCACCACAGCCAAATGTAAAACTCTAGGAATCAGGTAAGTACAAATTTTTAACATTCAAAAAAGGCATTTCCCAAAAGGAAAATGCCGATAAATCAGTGACGTTTGTTACATTGAAAGTTTGCCTTCTAAAACTTTCGCGTCTTTGCTGCGAAAAGCTTTGGTCAATTCACTAACAATCAGTGGGACTAATGAGAGCAGAATCACGATCACCCATTCAATTCCTGTCAAACTTTGAACTTTGAAAATTTCTTGCAAGAATGGAATGAACAAGACCGCCAACTGCAAAGCTAAGCTGACTAGAAAGGCTTTATTCATCGCACTGTTGGAGAAGACACCAATGCTGAAAATAGAACGTGTTTCGCTGCGGACAGCAAACGCACGAGTCAATTCCCCAAAGACAAGTGTAGCAAATGCCATCGTATTTGCTGTGCCGTCAGCAACGGTTGGATCTGACAAGACGTATTCCCCTAACCAATAAGCTGCCAACGTGATTGCTCCTACCAAAACGCCGTAAAAGATCATACTTGCAGCAAAGCCATCAGCAAAAATGCTTTTCCGGGAATCGCGAGGTTTTTGTTTCATCACGCCTGGCTCAACTGGTTCCATTCCTAAAGCCAATGCAGGTAGTGAATCAGTGACTAGGTTCAACCAGAGGAGTTGGATCGCAACTAATGGCATCTGATGGAAATTCAATGCAGTTGCAACGAAAATCGTGATGATTTCACCGATATTACAACTCAATAAATACTGAATCGATTTCTTGATATTGGAGAAGATCCCTCTTCCTTGTTCGACCGCATGGACGATCGTGGCAAAGTTATCATCTGTCAAGATCATATCCGCTGCCCCTTTAGCCACATCCGTCCCGGTGATTCCCATCGCACAACCAATATCGGCTACTTTCAAGGCAGGCGCATCATTGACACCATCACCTGTCATGGCGACGACCATGCCTTTTGCCTGCCAAGCCTTAACGATCCGCATTTTATGTTCAGGCGAAACTCGCGCATAGACAGAATACTTTTCTACTTCTTCTTCCAATATCTCTTGCGGCATCATGTCCAGTTCTGAACCTGTCATGGCTAGATCTCCAGAGCGGAAAATATTCAATTCTTTGGCGATTGCAACCGCAGTCAATTTGTGGTCACCAGTGATCATGACGGGGCGAATCCCTGCATCGTAACATTGAGCCACCGCTTCTTTGACTTCTTGACGGGGAGGATCGATCATTCCGACTAACCCGACAAATGTCAAATGGTTCTCGATGTCTTCTGAAGTCAGCTCTTCGGGCACTTCAGTAATGTCTTTATATGCAACACCTAGAACGCGCAAGGCATTTGATGCCATGTCAGCATTTTTAGCAGCAATTTTTTGAGCTTCTGCTTCATCAATCCTACAGCGATTCAGCAAAACATCAGGTGCTCCTTTGACCATGACGCGATAGCCTTGTTCGGTTTTATGGATCGTGCTCATCAATTTGCGTTCCGAATCAAAAGGAATCTCAGCCACACGAGGCATGTTTGCTTCTAACTCATTTTTGTCTAATTTTTCTTCGTACGCTTTGCTGACAAATGCGGTTTCTGTCGGGTCGCCGGTCACTTGGAACTCACTGTCATTGACCGTTAACTTAGAATCATTACATAATGCTCCGATGGCCAATAGTTGCTGCGGGGTTGCCGACCCATGAACGAAGGTTTCAACTACGGTCATTTTGTTTTGCGTCAATGTACCCGTTTTGTCACTGCAGATCACTGAAGCAGCCCCCAAAGTTTCGACTGCAGGTAGCTTCTTCACGATGGCATGACGTTTCACCAATCGTTGGACACCTAATGCCAGAACAATCGTAACAATGGCCGCCAGTCCTTCGGGAATAGCCGCTACCCCAAGGGAAACAGCCATCATGAAGATTTCAAGAATTGGCCGACTATATAAAAGACCTACGATAAACATCAGGACACAGATCCCTAAACAGATAATTGATAACAATTTTGAGATTTCTGCCATTTTTCGTTGTAGCGGTGTCGTATTGTCATCTTCAGAGATCAACATGTTCGCAATACGGCCAACTTCCGTTTTCATCCCGGTACTAGTAACGACACAAGTTGCACGCCCATTAGTGATCACTGTGGAGGAAATCAGCATGTTCTTGCGATCAGCTAAAACAGTATCTTCAGGCAATGCTTCTAGTGCTTTTTTGTTCACAGGAACTGATTCACCTGTCATGGCAGATTCATCTGCTTTTAGATTGGCTGCTGACAAGATCCGCACATCCGCTGGTACTAAATCACCGGCTTCTAATTCAATGATATCTCCCGGAACAAGAGTAGCTGTTTCAACATGTTCCAGTTTCCCATTGCGAATCACTTTAGCCAACGGGGCTGACATTTTTTGTAATGCTTCCAAGGATTTATTGGCATTGTTTTCTTGTGAGATCGAAATGATGGCATTGATCACGACGATCAACAAAATAATGACGGAATCGATCCAGTCTTCAAAACCGCTGGAAACATAAGAAAGAAAAGCAGCGATCAATAGTACGATAATCATTGGATCTTCTAATTGCCCGATCACTTTTTTCAATAAACTTTCTTTCTTTTTCACTTCTAATTCATTTCTTCCGAAAGACTGCAGCCTTTTTTCAACTTCTTGACTGGATAGCCCTGCAGCTGCATTGGTATCCAACGAGCGTAAGACTTCTTCTTTCGATTTGGTAAACCATAAATCCACTGTGTTCATCTCCTAATGTTAGTTTCATCGTTCATTCGGTTTTACCAATCTGGCTTCCTTTATCAAAAAATGTCATAGCAGAAAGAAATTCCGTTCTACTATGACTGATATTCAATAAGGAGCAGATCGCAAAGGATGCTTTTATTTTCTTAAGATATGAATGGCAAATCCGCCAAACTCGCCGGCAAGATAAATATTTTTCAATTTGTTTTCTTCATCATAGGCAGCTGTATCCATATTAAAGGAGAGTCCTTTGGCTTTTAGCTCCTCTACTGCACTTTCCAAGTTGGAAGTCCGCATAGCGATATGTCCATTTTTTCCTAAGAAAGGTGCTTTCATACATTCGAAGTAGTCACCGGCAAATTCTGATTTCTGTCCATGTCGTGGCGTCAGATTAAAGATCATGCTCAGTTGGGTGGCAAGTTCTTGTGCTTCGGTTTCATTTTCCATGTTGATACCAATATGTTCTAATTCAAAGTGATTTTCCATTGTCTTACACCTCTTTCATACTTGTTGAACAGTTGATTTCAGTTATTACATCGGGAACATCAAAATCGATCCCACGGTTAGAAATACGAGACGGATAAAGTATTGCGGAATCGTAAATTTCCAAAATTGTGCGGCTGTGTATTTCCCAGTTCCTAAAATCATTGCTGGCATCCCATCAATTGGCAGGAAGTGACCACACCAACCTGAGATCACGATGGCGCAAGCTGCGGCTGTAGGATCTAAGCCTAAACTTCTGCAAGTAGCGATCGCTAGCGGCGTAAATACATAGACTGTACCAATGGTCGATCCTGTTAATGTAGCCAACAGACTGGTCAAAATACAGAATGCAAAGATCATCACAAAAGGATTCACGTTGGTTCCCAACATTCCCGCAACCGAAGTCCCAACTAAATTGGTCAATCCTGTACTTCCTAATGCGTCTGCCACACCAATGACCCCGGCTGACATCAAGATGATCGGTGCACTGATGGCATCACGGATTTCTTTAAAGTCTAAGACACCAATCAATAAGATCACCGCAACAGATAAACCAGCCATCGCATAGCCGGCATCGCCGATTTTACTTTGTAGCAACATACCGATGACCGCAAAGATAAATACACCATAAGTCGTCAATTCTTTCCATCTCGGCAGACGGGAAGCGGTAACATTTCCGTTAGTGACATCCACATCTTTGCAGTCTTCAGAAGTAGGATGATCCGGAAGAAATTTGTATTGAATGATACAATTGACTAAAAAGCCAATGGATAAAAATAAGTTAACAATTGCAAATTTAAAAACAGAAACCTCTGCCATGATCCCAGCAGAATTCAAAACAGCGATTACGATCCCATACTGCAATGCGGTATTGAAAGGAATCAACGGATGATTGGTCGCAAATCCCGCAGTCATAATCACTTTTGATGGGGGTAATTTTTTTGAATAAGGCAGTGTAGATAATAACCCAAGTGTCAGTACATAATACGCAGTTGAACCCGTTCCGAACAAACTACATCCTAACATCACTACCAGAATGATCAGAATATAAGACTTGAAGCCACCTTTGTTTGCCATCGAGAACATGGCTTTTTTGAAAACGACGATAAAACTTGTCTTCTCAAGGGCAGCGATAATGGCCATGAACTCAGCTAACATGACGATGGTCGAATTCGAGAAACCGGCAAAAGCCCCTTTAATATCCGTAATACCAAAAATGACTAGCAACAAACAGGCAAATAATGGCGCCGCTCCAAAGGGAATTTTTTCAATCATTACTAAAACAATCATTACTACGGTAATTGCTAATGCAATCATCATTTGAATAGTCATAGTGTCCTCCTACTTCTAGTCATACGCATGTGCAGGAGAGGTGACGTAAATTAGGCGGTGAATGAACGCAGATCCGCTCCTTCGCTGCTGTCACAAGGAGAGGGACAAGACCACTCTTCCTGTGAGCACTTTATCTAGCTGATTCGCTAACTCATTTTAAAGCCAACACGCTAGCGAAATTGAGCTATTCCTCCCTTACGCCACACCTCTCAGACTGCTTTTGCCTACACAAAACAAATGCTTGTGGACTTCTTAACGCATGCCTTTCGCTTTGTCTTCCTCTAATACTTTTTTCAATGCTTCGATTCCTTCAGCTGGAATTTGGTTGAATGGTGCCCGGCATTTTCCTACGTTGTTGCCAAGTAACGCTGCGGCTGTTTTAACAATGGTATTGGGATTGCCATATTTGAAACAGTTGCGGAAGTTTTGAATCCGTTCATTGGCTGTCTTCGCTTCTTCGATCTTGCCTTCTACGAAAAGGTCATAGATAGATGCCATTGTTTTCGGATAAACATTGGCACAACCCGCAATACCTCCAGTACCTCCTGCTAATAGCGTCCAGATAATCAATTGGTCATTGCCTGATAATGTGTAGAATTTCCCGTTCGTTTTTGCCTTTCCTGCTTCAATATAGCCTAAAATATTGGCAAAGTTGCCGCTAGAATCTTTTGCACCAATGATATTTTCGATTTGTGCCAGACGAGCGACAGTCGCTGGTGCAATAGCATTCCCTGTTCGAGCAGGAATATTGTAAAGCACGATCGGCATATCAACTGCTTCGGCAATCGTTTTGTAGTGCGTATAGATTTCTTCTTGGCTCGCTGCTGCAAAACTCGGTGCAATGATCGATAAGACATCTGCGCCAGCTGCCTGTGCCATTTTACTTTGGGCGATTGTTTCTTTTGTAGAGATGGCTCCTGAACCAGCATAGATCGGTACCCGGCCTGCAGTTTGATCAACAACGACTTCTAAGACAAGCTTTTTCTCTTCTGCAGACAAGATATAGCCTTCCCCATTTGTACCAAAAGGAAAAATCCCGTGAACCCCATTGTCGATCATGCGATCTACTTGGTTGCGCAGTTCATCAAAGTTGATACTTTCGTCTTCATACATTGGGGTCAAAATAGGGCTGATGATGCCTTTTAATTCGATTGGTTTCATAGTAATGTCTCTCCTCTTTTATAGAACACGTATGGAATACGGTTTCATTTTCATTAAATTGACGGATGCCCGCGCTGCCGCTTTTTTCAGGGGACCAAGCGCGATATTGGGCTGTCTTTCCGTCAATGTTACCGACGTTTGTTTATTTCTCGACACCTTCACCGGAGGTTGGATTATACACACCTACGGATTCCCGTTTTTCGCCAAACAGATCAGCAACGGTGAAACGAACATACTTCACACAAAGACGATTGCGGTAGGCATAGACCAGATGTAAATTCCCCCGGCTATCCTGGTAAAGGGTTGGGTATTCATGTTGTGAATTGTTGGTTTTGTTTTCCGCACCGATATAGCCTTCTGCAGCTTCAAAAATTCGTCCGATCGGCCATGTCTTGCCAAAATCTTCACTTACAGAGACAGCGACTGGATTCCGCAATCCCGGCCAAGCGACTTGTCCAAAAGCAGCATTTGGTGCGGCATTGACATTGTATGCCAATGCGATTTCACCGGAGTTCAGTTTGATCGCACTGATACTAGCATTGTTATTAGGTAAAACAGTTGCTGTCGGCACAGACCAACGATCGCCAAAATCAAAGGATTCACTGCTGTAGACGAAATCTGCGAAGCGGCTTCTCATGAAGGCAACTAAATGACCAGGCTCGACTTCCACGACATTGGCATGGACCCGACCGTTGCTATCTGGCATCCGAACAGCACGCCAAGTCTGTCCTTGATCATCCGATACTTGGAACTCTGTAGGGTCATTCGTCAACCCATCAGCTGAATCTTCACACAGCCACGTGCTATACAGCCAGCGGCCATTACTTAAGATTTGGATTCCTTGACGGCCAAAAGTGCCTTCTTTATCAAAGAGAACTTCTGGTTTTCCCCATGTTTTTCCTTCATCAGCTGATTTTTGAACCATGATGATTGAAGTGAACTGCATGTTGTCTTTTCCTTCTTGGCGGCTGACTTGGGATGTGTAGATCAGCCAAATCTTGCCATCTGGCGCCCGGAAAAAGGACGGATTCTGTTCACTACGGTCTATGCCTTCTGAAACAGTATCGGGAACCGACCACTTCTGTGTTTCTGGGTCTAATTTTGAGACGACGATCGAGATGTCGCCGCTTCCCTCAAAGCTTCCTGCAAACCACCCACACAACATCCCGCCATCTGCTGTTTCGATCAAAGCGGGTGCGTGAGCTGTGTTGTTGCCACCGGTAGGAATCAAACCAAAATCAACATTCAAGAATGTATCTCGGTACATGACACCGTTCGGCTCTGATTGTCGCACTTGTTCTAAATGAGTCAACGTGTTTCTCCCCCTAACCAAATTTTTATGTTGTGCTGCATTTGTGCTTATTTTGAATGTTCTGCCAACCGAATAGCGTAATCGATGGCATTTTCTAAACTGGCTTCACTAGCCGTCCAGTTACCTGCTTGATCAAAGGCCGTTCCATGGTCGACAGAAGTCCGAATGATCGGAAGGTTCAACGTAATGTTGACGCCTTGCACTGCTTTCCAGTTTTGTGCTTCTTGATCGTAGACAAAGCCTAAAAGTTTCAAAGGAATGTGGCCTTGATCGTGGTACATGGCGACGACGATGTCATACATGCC
The DNA here is from genome assembly GCF_005843965.1 of Enterococcus sp. M190262. Taxonomy (NCBI): domain Bacteria; kingdom Bacillati; phylum Bacillota; class Bacilli; order Lactobacillales; family Enterococcaceae; genus Enterococcus; species Enterococcus sp. M190262. The sequence continues at coordinate 859,562 of NZ_CP040461.1, forward strand.
CCCATTGGCTTTTGAAAAAAGAGTATCTGCAGGCAATGAACCAAACACATTGATTCCTTCCGCTTTGGCTGCTTCTACAGCAGGATTGATTTCATCGATTTCTTCACGGCCGAACAATCCATTTTCGCCACAGTGTGGATTCAAGCCAGCAACTGCAACGCGAGGATTTTCGATCCCTAGATCTTTGCAAGCCTGATCTGCGATACGAATCACATCGAGGACACGTTCTTTCGTGGCTCGGTCACACGCTTCCCGTAATGACACATGGGTCGAGACATGTACGACTCGCAAGTTGCCATCTGCTAACATCATGGTATATTTATCGGTACCGGTTAGGTCGGCATAGATTTCTGTATGTCCCGCATAATGATGACCGGCAGCATTCATGGCTTCTTTGTTCAATGGATTCGTTACCGTTGCATCGATTTCTTTGGCTAAAGCTAACTCGATGACTTTCTTCACATATTGAAACGCTGCGTCACCACCGACATGAGAAACTTCACCAATGTGAAAAGTTGCCATGTCTACGATCTTTAAGTCGATCAGGTCGATCGTTCCCAATGCATAACGCCCATCCTTGGGCTGGCTGATCACATTCACTTCCAAAGCTAATTCAGGATGTTTTGCTAAATAGTAATCAACAACACTTTTGTCTCCGACTAATAATGGGCGGCACTTGTCATAGAGTGCCGGTTTGGCAAAAGCTTTAAGGGAGATTTCAGGTCCGATCCCTGCAGGATCTCCCATTGTGATGCCGACAATTTTTTTCATGACACGCTTCATCCTTTCTGAGTTCAAATTATAAAATTTGCAGATAGATGGCCCGAGCATCTTCTGGTGTGACTTCTCGTTTGTTGTTGACCAGTAGACGTGTTACTTCCATGCCCGCTGCTACTAAACCATCCAAGTCTTCTTCTGGTACATTGAATGTTTTCAAACTCGTTGGAATTTCCAAAACTTTGACGATTTCGTCTAACTGGCTGATCATATACGCTGATTTTTCGTCAACCGACCAGTCTTGATGTCCCTCTTTGATGACACGATCATAAGCAACAGCGAGTAAGTCTTTGATTGCTGGTTCATTAAATTTCATCACTGGTGTCAACAAAATCGCATTGGAGACACCATGAGCAATATGGTATTTGCCGCCTAGTGGATAGGAAAGGGCATGAACGGCTGTCGTGCCTGATGCTGTGATTGCTACCCCTGCATAAAATGAACCAAGCAACATGTTCCGTTTTGCTGTTAATGCTTCTGGATTTGTGCAGGCTTCGATAATGTTGTTCATGATCAAATCCAATGCTTCCAGCGCAAAAGTATCACTGATTGGATTAGCTTTGGCAGATGTGAAACATTCAATCGCATGACACAATGCATCTACACCTGTGGCTGCTGCGATTGGTTTTGGCAAGTTTTTGATCATCCGTCCATCTAATAAAACGAAGTCGGCGATCATTTCAGGATTGACGATCCCGATCTTCAAGTCCTTTTCTGGAACACCCACGATAGCATTAGGAGTTGCTTCAGCTCCAGTTCCAGCAGTGGAAGGAATCATCAAACTAGGTACTTGTTTTTTTGCCAATAATGGATTATCTAATAAATCTTTGACCGTGTAGTCATCCGTTGCTAAGATCGAAGCCAATTTCGCCACGTCCATGACCGATCCACCACCGACGGCAATCACTAAGTCAGCAGCTTCTTTCTTAAAGGCATCGATTACTGCTTGCGCTTCGTGATAGTTTGGTTCCGCTGGAATATCAGCAAGAACCGTGTAATCGATTCCTGCTTTTTCAATGATTTGAATAGGCAGATCGACCAAACCTAAATCTAGAAGTCCCTTATCTGTGAAAATAACGATTTTATGAACACCACTGCTAATGATTTCTTTTAACTGCTCAAGCGCATGTTCGCCTGCCTGAATATTTTTTGGCATTTTTAAACTGTAGTCTGTTAGCATAATAAATCCTCCTTAATCATTTAATACCATCTAATTTCTTCAAGTAATTCTTCTGTCCCAAAACCACCTGATTTCGTAAGCACTTGCATCTTTTGGTTATTCCATTCGATGGCAGATAAAACAACGCCCGGTTTGATCTCAGTCAACGGCTTGATTCCGGTCACACCCAAGACTTTCATTGATTGGAACAAGGTATCCCCGCCGGTAAAGAGAAAGGTATTCTCTTGATGTTGTGACCAAAGGGCTTTGGTCAACATGCCTAATGCCTCCCCTATTCTAAACCGACAAGCTTCAGCAGATAAGCCCATTTCTTCGCTATAAGCCACAATTTCAGCTGTTGTTTGTTCGCTATAGGTTTCAAAAATGACTAATGGCTGTTTTTCCATCAACTGAAGATAACTAACAATCTCTGTTTGTCCTGCGGTTGTTTGCCAATAGGTAGGATGCAACAGTTGTTGCGCTGTTAATGAAATCCGCGGATAGTCTTGCTCAACATACTCAATTTGTTTCTTTGTGATCGGGTTGACGCTTCCACAGACAACCACTACTGGCTTTTGTAATTTGTAAGCTACTTCTTTGCCGTTGGGGAACAACTGTTGTGCGAGAACCTTTGCGAACCCTGCACACCCGACCGTCATACCCAAAAGATCGTTCTCTGCTAGGCGTTTTGCGTGGACCTGTAACATATCATCTGTCTGTGCATCAAAAACCATTACACCTGTTTCCGGCAACGACTGGTCTTTGACTAGCATTGCCTTGATCCCTGCTTCCGACTGCAGCCGCTGCATCACATTGCTTTCGGTCACAGGTTCATACGGATCATTTGCAAAAACACTTTCTGATACCAAGACATCTTCTATATATAAATGACCATCGATCACTACCCGATTCATTTCTGGATATGCGGGTAAAAAAGGAAGGGCCGCTTGTTCGCTCATATCGAGAATCGCTTTGATCTCCGCGCTGATGTTTCCTCTTAATGCTGAATCTACTTTTTTATAAATAAATGGAACCTGAGCAACTTTTGCATCTTCCAAAATCGTTTTTGTCTTCTCATATGCTTGATCAAAAGTTAGGTGCCGACTCTCGGTATTGAGAACCAACACTTCGATCTCCTGCGGAAGTGTGTTATATTGGACGACTGTTTCCGTTGAGACTAACGTTTGAATGCCTTGTCTCGAAAACTGGACCCCAGTATCCAGTGCTCCTGTAAAGTCGTCTGCAATAACTAACAACTTTAACATCTACTCACCACCTCGTACTTCATGATTTGATTATAGGGACAAAAATCAAGCGTTTACATTCTAAAAAAACGAAAAATCGTTTAATTTAGAAACGATTTCTTAAACAAGGGATATTTTTTACATTTTACATGCTATTATTGTTCATATATGAAACAACTATTGATTGATGGAGGGAAAAGGGATGAAACGAAAGATTTTAGGTATTGCACCTTATGAAGAATTAAATCATTCCATGCATATGATCGGCGAACAATATCCGGAAGTGGAAACGACCATCTTCACCGCTGATCTGGTCGAAGGACAAAATCTTGCTGCTAAACTGTATACTGATGGCTATGACGCGATCATTTCTCGGGGAGGAACCGCTAAACTGATTCGCAAAGTTGTATCTTTACCGGTCATTGATGTCTCATTATCCATTTATGATGTTCTAAGTTCGATTCGGCTAGCAGAAAATTATACTCAAAATTTTGCGATCGTCGGCTATCCTAGCATCACCGAAAAAGCCCATTTGCTCTGTGATCTTTTAGGATACAAAATCGAGATCCACACCATCGATGAGACCATTGATGCCAATGAGATCCTTGATACATTAACAGAAAAAAATTATGAATTGATCTTATGTGATGCCATCACCAACCGCATCGCTCTTTTGAAATCTCTGAACACGATTTTGATCACTTCAGGATTGGAAAGCATCAAAAGTGCTTATGAAGACGCTTTGTCGATCATTGATCACGTCCAACAAGTCAAACACAAAAAAGAGATCCTCGAAAAAGGGATCTTGAGTCAACAGCAAGACTTGCTGCTTTATGATGATACGTATACCATTGAATTTTCTACATTAGAACCAGATTTTGCAGAAGAGATCCTCAAAGTTCTTCAGGCCAAACCAGAAAAGAAAGAAATCCAGCACTACTCGCAAACACAAAATAAGTATGTTTCCTTATTAATCAAACCGTATACTGTCGATCAGCAGCATTATCACAGCTGCGCTGTTCAAGAGAATAGCGCACCACCCGTAACCAACAAACTAGATATCACTTATCAGAAAAAAACAGAAGTCGCTGATAGTTTTTCAAAAAAGTTATTGTTTTCGCAATTTATACCTGAACACGTCAAGCATGAAGTGAAAAAATACGAAGATTACTATTCTTCTTATCTTGTCTTCGGGGAGAGTGGCACTGCCAAAAAAAATATTGCTTACCAAATTTATCTAAATCAGACCAAAAATACCAACTACCTGATCTCGATCAATTGCAAACTCGTCACAGATAAACTTTGGAAATTTCTAGTCAATGCCACCAATGGTCCCTTTGTCGACAGCCATAACACCATTTTCTTTGAGAATGTTGAGCAATTGAACGCAGCAGCAATCGAACGCATTGTCTCATTGATCAAAACCACCAATGTGCGGAACCATAATCAGCTGATCTTTACCTATGACAACAATAAAGCAGCGGATCAAACGACTTTCAACCGACTGGCAAGCCAATTAAACTGTGCGAAAATCTATGCACCAGCGATTCGGGAACGAAAAAATGAATTAAGTATCATCACGACATTGCTTTTGAATAAAATGAACATTGCCTGCAACAAAGAAATCATGGGCTTCGAGCCGAAAGCCCTCGAATCATTCATAGCTTTTGACTGGCCTGGCAATTTCGATCAGCTGCAATACTGTATCAAAGAATTGGTGGTCAATGCCCGCACCCATTATATTACCGAACACCAAGTCACAGAATTGCTGAACAAAGAACGACTGGTTCAAAATTTTACCCATCTCAAGGATCATTTTACTGCCAAAAATCCTTTACATCACCCCACGTTGTTTGACTACACCAAAGAAATCATTTTGAGCGTGTTAGAACAAAATGAAGGCAACCAGACCAAGACAGCGAATCAGTTAGGAATCAGCAGAACCACCCTCTGGCGCTACCTGAAAGAAGAGCAGTAAGTTGTAGTGAGTGACCACCAAAACGAAAAATCCCTTGCTAGCACTTCTGAAAGAATAGTCGAAAGTGTAAGCAGGGATTTTGCCCTGTTCATTACTTCTGATTCTCTAAAAACGCTTTTCACTCATAACTAGCCATGATCTTTTTGATACAGTCTAAATAATCCTTCCGCAATATCTCTGGGGAAATAATTTCTACGTGTTCACCGAAGCCGAGAAAATAATTGGTCATAAACCGCAATTCTGTCTGATCGAATTTCCCTTCGATCCACGTTCCCGTTTCTCTTTGGCAAAGAGACATATTGGAAAATGGATGCTTCAAAAAATATTCTTTCCCTGTTTCACTGACCTTAGCCTTGAAGGGAATGTTTCGATAGGTTTGCATTTGCTTCTGGTACGAATCCAGCAACTCCTCTTTTGCATACAAGGTTTGATAGGATGTTTCCACCACGATCGATGCCATAAAATCGCAACGGTAGGTCCGCCATGCTTCTTTTGTTAAATCAAATGCCGTACAATACCAGTAGCCATCCATTAGAATCAGTCGAGTCGGCAACAGCCGTTTTTGTTGCGAACCGTAGCGTGTATACTCCACTGTGATGATCGCATTTGTCAAAATACATTCAAACAACTGTTCCAAATTTTCAGTCGTGGCGATTTGACTGATTCCTTCATACTGCACACAATCCAGCATAGTCGCGATTTGCTGCTGTTTCTCCTTTGGGAAGGTATGCAACAATTTTTCTTGTAGCTGGCCATAAGTAGCGCCAAATGGTGAATCGGTCAATAATTTCAATAGTTGTAAGGAATAAAAAATGGCGAAGACCTCTTTTTCGCTAAAGTAAATGGGCGGCAACAACGTATTTTGCAAGACCTGATAACCACCATAGCGTCCATTCTCGACATATAGTGGCACCCCTAGTGCTTCAAGTTCTTGAATATCACGAAGTGCTGTGCTCTTTGAAATAGCAAAAGTCTCCATCAATTCCTTTAAATGAAAGACTTTCTTTTCATTGATATAAAACATTTCTTGTTGGATTCTTTCTGTTTTTTTCATATTCTCCTCCAAAGGTGTCATGAAATGAAACCATTAACTGTTACAGTTAGTTTATCATAGAGAAAAGGAGAATTGATTATGGCATCCATCGATGTAGCACTTTTTTTGACCTTAGAAGGAAAAGGAACAGAAGCACTGGCTTTCTATCAGGATATTTTTGATGGAAAACTATTATTTAAAATGACGTTCCAAGAATTTAAAACCCAATTGGCTCCCGATACTGTGATTGAAACTGGCACCGAGCATTGGCTTTCCCACGCAGTACTGCAAATAGGCCAGACGCAAATGCAGTTGACAGATCAACCCATTGATCCTAGGATTCCTTGCCAGCAAGGAAATACCTTGTCATTGAGTGTCATTACGGATACGATCGAAAAAGCACAAACCATTTACGAGAAATTGAGCCAACACCAATTGAGCAAGATCTATCAGTCTCCTATTCAAAATGAATTTGCGGACTTCTATGCCATCTTGCAAGATCCGTTTGGTTTGGTCATTCAAATCACCAAAGAAAAAACACTTTCTGATGAGTAGGAGGAAAATCAATGCGTCAGTATCAAACAAAAGCAGAATTGATCCAAACCATTCAGGATACGTTTCAAAAATACATCACCGAATTTGAGGAGATTCCAGAAGAATGGAGACACCAGCACCATGATGAGGTAGATAAAAGTCCCTCTGAAAATTTGTCTTATCAACTAGGGTGGCTCCATCTTCTATTAGACTGGGAAGCCCAAGAAAAAAACGGCGTTGCTGTGCAAACACCAGCAGCAGGCTATAAGTGGAATCAGTTAGGTGCACTTTATGATCAATTTTATCAGCGCTATGGGCAGCTTTCCCTAAAAGAACAACAACAGCAGTTGACCCAACTGGTGGAGGAACTATGCCAATGGATCAGCACACTATCAGATACCGAACTGTTTGAGCCCGGACAGAGAAAGTGGGCTACAACCAAAGCACAATGGCCCCTGTATAAATGGATCCACATTAATTCAGTGGCGCCATTCACTAATTTCCGAACAAAAATCAGAAAATGGAAACGATTGGTGATGGCCTAAAATGCGGCAATCAGAGAAATTGATGACTGCATTATTGAAGATGCACCATATAGCTGGCCCCACTAAGATTCAAACGGAGAGACAAAACAGCGTGTATGAAGGTATGACTTTCGTTGTTGGAAACACGACTTTTCGTAGCTGTCTGGCGAAGAAAACACCAAAGAAAAAAGGCTATTTCACTGCATTGTGGGAGCACCCTCATGAAAAGAATCAAGCTTATTCATTAAGCGGCTATCCAGACAAACTAATGATTACTGTCCTTGATGGCAAGCAAAAAGGTCAATTTGTCTTCCCATCTTCTGTTCTTGTCGCCAACGGCATCATCAAAACAGAAACAACCGCAGGGAAAATGGCTTTTCGCGTGTATCCACCATGGGTGCAGGACTTAAATCCTTCCGCATCCCTAACACAAAACTGGCAAACGCCTTATTTCCTCGATTTATCTGAACCTCTCAAGCAGACTGAAACCCTAGAAAAGTTTTACTTTCACTGAAAAAAGGCTTAGAAGATGTCTGCGCTTCTGAGCTTTTTCTCTCATCCCGTCTCTAATTTCCTTTATTAGCAAAAATCTCATTTTCCCTTTGACAGATTCCAAACTATTTTGTATACTAGATAAAACAATTTAAATATTCTGAAAATTTAGACAAAGGAAGTGATTGAATGACTGTTAGTAGAAGAGAGGCAATTATTTTATTATTATAGTCGGGACTGTTTGAGTATTTTATTCAAAGAGTCCCTATTCACATTGCACCAGAAGAACAGAGAATCTTCTTGGGTGGAATGTTTTTTTATACCCTTTTTAAAGCTTTGCTTGTTGAAAACTTTTGCTGGTAGCTGTGCTGGTTTTCTATTGATTCCTCTGATCCGCAGCATCTCAGGTGTTGGAAACGGTGATAGGATTGCTAGTCCCTTTACGTCAAGATGGAAGGAAAGTCTTAATGAATACAATAAATTCGATTGCCAAATTTGTGAATAAATACCTGATTTATCTCATGGTCCTTTTGATGCTGATCTCCTACCTGTTTCCCCAACCATTTTTGTGGATACCTACGCGCACAACAACGTTACTAAGCATCATCATGTTTTGTATGGGAATGACGTTAAATGTCACTGCTTTTAAAATGGTGGTGATTCAGCCAAAAGCTTTTATTTTAGGTTTATTGATCCAATTTACCATCAGCCCGCTTGTTGCTTATGGCTTGGCACAGCTTTTCGGATTATCCTCCGGACTGATCATCGGTTTTGTCTTGCTGGGTTCTGTTTCAGGAGGAACCGCCAGCAACGTGATGACCTTCATCGGCAAGGGAGATGTCGCATTGACGGTCTCTTTGACCACTGTCTCCACGCTAATGGCAACGGTGGTGACCCCTTTTCTTGTCTATTTTTTAGCTGGACAGTATACAGAAATCTCATTTTTCGCCATGCTTTTGTCGGTTTTGCAGATGGTACTACTGCCGATTCTTTTAGGGATCATCGTCCACAAGCTTATTGCCAACTATATCGATGCGTGGATGCAGGCTTTTGTCTTAGTCTCTTCCGTCAGCATCCTTTTGATCGTTGCAGGAACCGTGGCGAAAAACGGGGCAGTGATCGTTCAGTCTGGAATAATCGTCATCTTTCTTGTCTTGTTGCATAATCTTATCGGTTACGGTGCAGGCTACGGGATTAGCCGCCTACTAGGTGTCAGTGACCAACAGGCCAAGTCGATCATGTTTCAATTAGGAATGAAAAATACCGGATTAGCCATCTCCTTAGCGAATGCTCATTTCGCCACGATCGCAGCTGCCGTTACTCCAGCTGCTGTCGGCATGATCATTCATCAGATCACAGGACCAATATTAGCGAATATCGTCGCAAAGAAAGAAGGAAAACAATATGAGTCAAAGTATCTTTTTGCCAAATTATACGATCGGAACAGACGCTTACGAAAAAGTAAATGATATCGTTAAAAGTTATGGGACAAAAGCTGTTCTGATTGGTGGAAAAACAGCACTAGCGAAAGCAGAGCACAAAATCAAGTCTGCCTTGACACAAGACGTATTCGTCATTGACAGCCTATGGTATGGTGGAAATTCTACCTATGAAAATGTAGCACGCTTACTGCAGGAAGAAAGTGTCCAAGCAGCAGAGGTCCTATTTGCCGTTGGAGGCGGCCGTGTGTGTGATACCGTCAAAGTCGTAGGTGAGAAATTAGCCAAGCCCGTCTTCACATTTCCGACGATTGGCTCAAATTGTTCTCCCGTTACAGCCGTGTGCGTGATCTACACCGAAGCAGGCGAAATGCATGGCTTGTTCTTTCCTTCAAAACCGCCGGTCCATGCCTTTATTGATACAGCTATTATCGCCGCAGCGCCGGATAGTTACCTGTGGGCCGGCATCGGTGACGCCTTATCGAAAGAAATCGAAGCCACTTTTTCTTCTAGAGGGGATCAATTGGATCATACCGATGCATTAGGCATTCAGATCAGCAAAATGTGCACGGAGCGCTTATTGACCTACGGCACGCAAGCGTTGAAAGACAGTGCCGCCAATCGCCCCTCGGATGCCATCCAACAAGTCGTCTCAGATATCATCGTGACCACCGGACTCGTTTCTGTCTTAGTCATCAACGACTACAACTCTGCCATGGCTCATTCGTTCTATTATGGTACGACTGTCCTGGAAAAAATGGAGAATTATCTGCACGGGGCTTCTGTCAGCTATGGCGTTCTAGCATTATTGATGATGGATCAGCAAACCGAACTCTTTCAACGAGTCTATGCTTTTATGAAAGAAAACAAACTGCCCGTCTGTTTGGCTGACATGCACCTCAATGCCCAATCAGACTTGGAAGCCATCTTAGATAAAGCCATGACCACCAACGACATTGTTCATGTACCTTATCCCATCACTCGCGAGATGTTCCAGCAAGCCATTCTTGCTGTAGAAGCCTATCACGCCAGACAAGAAAAGCAGCAGTACACTACTATTGGATAAATACCACGAATAAACCAAGAATCTTTCTACCAACAAAGTAAGCAAAAAAGAGCAGCTCGAATTAACTCGAGCTGCTCTTTTTCTATTACGCTTATCAATTAGCTAAGGAATTCGTTCATTTTCAACTAATCGTGGTCTTATCGGCTGAACAATCGTTGCGCCATTCTACTACCTTTTGGAAATAGTCATTTGTTATGAGAGAGAAACGACTGACCAATTACTTTGGCGGATGATCGCCGATAGTGATAGAATCTCTCCTTTCTCAATGAGTCGTTTTGTCCAGTGATTGGATCACTTCTCTAAGTTGGCTGCAGGATTGGGCAAATTTTTGCTTCTCGGCTGGGTCGATATTCAGCTCAATGATTTCCCGCACCCCTCCTTGGTCAACCACCGAAGGGACACCTGTAAATAGATCCTTTTCGCCGTATTCCCCATCGAGATAGGCAGAGACGGGCAATACTGCTTGCTCATTGTTCAAGATTGCTCGAACGATTCTGGCAACACTCATACCGATACCATAGAAGGTGGCTTTTTTACGATTGATGATCTCATAAGCGCTATTTTTCACCCGATCAGAAATGGTTGTCAGATCTTCGACAGTCAATCGATGGTTTTTGACGATAAACTCTAGCAACGGTTTTCCCCCTACTGTCGTATGTGACCAGACTGCTACTTCAGAGTCCCCATGCTCGCCAATAATGTAGCCATGGATACTTCTTGGGTCAATCTCTAATTTTTGCGCCAATTCTTTACGGAATCTGGTGGTATCTAGCGTTGTCCCAGTTCCAACGACGCGGTTGCTTGGCAGACCCGATGCTTGCCAAGCAACGTGTGTCAATACATCCACAGGGTTAGAAGCAATGACTAAAATTCCATCAAAACCTGACCCCATCACTTCTCTTACAACACTAGTCATGATCCCCGCGTTGACATCGATTAGTTCCAACCGTGTTTGTCCTGGTTTTTGGTTGACACCTGCCGTGATCACCACGATATCTGCATCCTGGCAATCAGTATAGTCGCCAGCCCAAACTTTGATGTTTTCCTGGGCCCATGACATCCCATCCAATAAATCAAGGGCTTCTCCTTCCGCCTTTTCACGATCCACATCGATCAAAACCAATTCATTGATCAGCCCTTGGTTGATCATTGAGTAAGCAATACTTGTTCCTACAAATCCAGTTCCAACGACAACTACTTTTCTACTTGTATTTCTCATATGAACCCACATCCTTTTCTATTATTTAGAAACAATATGACTTTCATTTATCCCGCAATAACAACAATTTTCTTACTCTAACTTACAAAGACACGTCCATTAATACCTTAACATTCATGATCTGCGATCAAACTCTTTGTTTGACTATACAAATGAACGAAGTATTTCAGCAATACATAGCAAACCATTGCGATAGCTAATACTGTTTCAACTATACTCAATAACTCAGTCACTCCAAATAAAATTGGGCGATCCATAAAGAATTGAGAAGACTTGAACATTGCTGTTGCTGAAATGACTAATGGGAATGTGAAGGCTGCATAACTTGGATAAAAGCCAACTTCCAGCATTTTTTTCATGTAAAATACCACGCAGAAATAAATTGCTTGGGACAATACCAGCATCAAAGCTACAAATAAAGCCGATCCTTCTTTAAAGACTGACAGATAGCCAGCTAAACAAAGGGAGCCAGGGGCGGTCAAAATCGTGATCAAAGGTACTGCTGAAGCTTCTGTCATCTTTTGGAACATAATTCGTTTTAGAATCACTGGTAGTAGAGCAAAATATAGAACCAGTGCAATCCATACAACGATTTCCCCAAGCTCTTTGATAAAGACTGCTGATGTATTTGGAATCACTCCAATGCCGACAAAAGTAATAAACCAGCTTGGATACACATATTCCAACGTAATGTCGACAGGTAAAATATGAACGACAACAAAATAAGTCATGAGACCCAAATGCAACCCGATTGATGTCAGCCATAGCAAGTCATTCATCAGTAAATTAGGAAATACTCGCTCCAACACTACCGAGATCACCATCAAAGACATGGTAAAAGTAGGTGCAACAGAAGCGATGATTGGATTTTTCAAATCCGCTAATGTGTTTTTAAATGTGAAAAACAGCTTAAGAAGGAACAATCCCATAATCAAAATACCAATCAAACAAAAGATATTGCCGATTGCTTCGAACCCTTCGGCAAACAATAAATTTCCTAACGAAACCGTTCCTAAAATCAACCCACAAATAGGTATCGGAATTGCATTCAAAAAATTTTTTAGTGCTTGATTCATTGATCCATCCTTTCTGAACGATTAAAAATTTCTATCGTACTTGTGTTATCTTTTGTAGTCATCTATAATATAACCACGAATTAACTATTTGTAAAATAACGATTTTATATATCCGTTATAAATTATATTAATAGAAAAAGGTGGGATTCTTTTGTTTGAACTATTAAAAACATTCGTTGTCGTTTATGAAACTAGGAATTTTAGTGTTGCCGCCAAACAAATGTTTAAGACCCAGCCAACCATCTCCGTCCAAATTCAAAAATTGGAGACCGAGTTAGGATTCAAACTCTTTGAACGCAAAGGAAAACAATTGATTCTACCCACGAAACAAGCAGAATTCTTGTACCCTAAAGTGGTGGATTCGTTAAATTCGTTAGCTAGTGTCTTTGCACAAGCTAAAAATGCCAAAAATTTCAAGACGGACTGCGTATTGGCTTGCTCCAATACAACTGGTGTTCACCTACTCCCAACGATCATGGGCCAGCTGATCGAACACTTTCCATTCATTGCTTTCGAAATCAAAATCATGAATTCTCAGGAAGTCATTGATGCCGTGGAAGCCAACAAAGCCCATATCGGACTGATCGAAAAAGCCATCGTCTCTCCTTTGATCCAAAAAGAGTTCGTCTATAAAGACGAACTTGTTCTAGCAGGAGATATTGATTCCGATTTCTGGATCCTCAGAGAGAATGATTCCGGAATGTACTATATCAATGAAACGTATCTTTACTCGAATCATTTGAACCCGCAGATCATTAAAGCCAACAATAGCGAAATGATTCTAGCACTACTGGAGAATAACATCGGCAAGTCGATCATTTCCAAACTTGCCCTCACAGACACATTGAATTGGCAAGAACTAGCCCCAGAATACCGTTACCGAGACCTGTTTATTATCCAGAACGTCCAAAGCCCCTACCCAGAAACAGCCGCAGTTTATGATGTGATCAAAGACTTACTGATTCAGCTGTCGGAAGAGGCAGATGCATAAGAAAGCAACACAAAAAGCAGCTCACCTACTTATGAGCTGCTTTTTATTCCTATCTCAAAATTATCTGAAAAAATGTTTTTATTAGGGTGATTAGCAAGGTTGTCAATTATAGATTTCAGCTACAAAACTTAACATTTTTTTGTCTCTTAAGCATTGGATAATCCCCGGTACACCCTACCAAACAGCAAGAGATAATGAAGCGTTTCAATGATCCGTAAAAATAGCAAAAAGATTTCCTGAATGATTAATCAACTACATTGCCGACAAATTAACTAACACTTACTTGCTCATTTTATCTTGTTTTTACTTTACTTATTGGAAGAACTTGCATGTCTATTATGACTAATTGGAGCAGTTCTTGTATGGATTTTTATTACTGGAAAAAACACTCTTCCTCTATCTTCTATCCCCTACCAACACTTGCCATCGTTCATTCGTCTTCAACCAAGAAAAGGTTTCTTCATCACTAAACATGCGGAATAAATTCTCGTAAAGCCCGTTAACGAAGTTGCTGTCGATTTCCTTAAATGTCATGTGTTCATACAACGTTGAGTGGGTGAAATCATTGGTTTTAGCAACACTGGCGATGATTTTCTCCATTGTTTCAACCGTTCTCTCCGCGTCTTTTTCTGCGATGGCTAAGTCAAGATCACTGGATACCTCGTGATATTCCCCCATTTCAAATAATTTTGCTAATTCTGACTGTTTCTTTATTAGCAGATGTGCCTTTGCATTATTCACATCCTTCATAGCCAAAAGATATAATTGTTGGAATACCATACTCATCCTTTGATAACCAGAAAACAGCAGCTCCTCATAAGCTTGATAGGCTTCCGCTACTCGTCCGGTCTTACTGTAAAGATAGGCTTGTTTGATTTTTCTCTCTGGGTTCTGATTGGAAAAATAATGGAGGTAGCTTTCTGCTTTCTCGTACGCTTCTTTTCGTACGTAAAATCCAAACAAAGAATCGGCTGCTCGATTTCTGGTATCTTCATCCCGACTTTCTAACGCCCGTTCGTACCAACGATGAATGTGCTTCTGGTATGTTTCTTTAGCGGGAACAGCTTGTTCCAATAGCTGTACATCTAAAAGCAGTGCTACTTGGCCAATCAATTGTTCACAATTTGGGTAGGTATCCAAAATTTCTTTGGCCCAGCGAAATACATCTTCAAAAGGTTGATTTTTAAGCTTACGATCCAGTTCACGAATAATCTGATTGATTTCGGTTACCGTGAGTTCTTTTTCAAATGAGAATAACGTATCAAGACTAATATCTAGTAAGCGTGCAATTGGCGCTAGCAACAAGATATCTGGATGTGAATGCCCCTTTTCCCACTTATTTACTGCTGGCGCTGTCACACCAAGGCGCTTGGCTAACTCTTCCTGTGTTAATCCTTTTTTCTTCCGGTACTGGCGAATCACTTCCCCCATTTCCATCGCTGTGGTCTCCTTTTCGGTGAATATTGATAACTACTTTGATCATAACAAGAATCCGAACACGCAACAATTGACTAAATGATTCAATTTTCTAAAAAAAAATTAACCAGTGGTTATAAGAGCAATTAAAGCGGACTCAGAAAACTTGTCCCTTAGTTGTTTTTGTAGCAATCTTGACGCAAAAAAGACACCCATCTCTGAGTGTCTTACCAATGACTGATTCCCCATCTAGTAAACAGTCTTTATGCTTCACTTATTTGACGATTTTCTTGACCATGTCGAATAATGTTTTCACATCTTCTGGTCGCGTATCGCCAGTTTCTTTGTCAATAATCGAACTGTAAATATGCGGAATCACTTTTTTAACGCCTGCATCAATGGCGATTTGCAGAATTTCTTCGAAGTTTTCCAGATCAATTCCTCCGGTTGGTTCTAAATAAAAATCATATTTGGCGCAAGCTTCCGCAACTGCTTTGAATTCTTCTCTGTGCGCTAACCCTTTCATTGGGAAGTATTTAATGGAACTTCCACCCATGTCTTGCAGCATTTTAATGGCGGTCTCGATGGGAACCTCTGCCGCCGGTGCTTGTGAACTTAAAGGTCCAGTGGCAATATTGACGTACCCTACCTTGCCTGTTGGTGAAACCAATCCATTGATGACTGTATCGTTTTGTCCCAATAAAGCACGGGAAGTTCCTACACCAGTGAATACTTGGTTGACATGTTGCGGTTGTAAAGTACCAGATAGACGGGAAACCATCTGACTTTGGTTGGGATCTCCGGCGCCCAACCCAACGGACAATGCATTATCCGTTGCCGCTTGATATTTTTTCATGTCTTCGATCGCTGCTTCATCGCTAGTATAGTTTTTTGATAACACACCTAGTACGACATGTCCTACTGCTGCTTCATAACAAGCCTTCGCATTTTCAACTGAATGAGCCAATACATTTAAACATACGCGATCTTTATAATAATTTGGAATAACTGACAATTTAAAAGCCTCCTACATGATTTCTTTTAAGCGTTTAATGATTTTTTCCATTTCGTTTTGGTTGACCGAGCGAATATCAAACTCAATAATTCCATTATTTGCTTGATATTCACGTGTGTAGACTGCTGGGTTTTGTGCCTTTAGTTCTTCAATGACTTCTTTCGCAGATTTCTTGCCAGCAACCGTGACACTTGCGCGATAAATATCTCTCCCGGCGCCATCTTGAACGATTTTCGCTGATAAATCATGAAGTTGATTGATCGCCGCCACGAAAGGTGCCAATCGTTGTTTCATGGACTCACCGGATTCACTGCCATTTTGCAGGTAATCTTCTACTGCTTGTGTAAAGCCTAAAATATTGTCTTTGCCGATTTTCATTGCCCGACCGATCCCTTTAGACTGTAGACGAATCCATTGAATGTATTCCTTTTTCCCTATGACCAGACCGGCACTCGGACCTTCGATTGCTTTGGCGCCAGAATAGATAACAAGGTCGGCACCCATTTCACTGTATTTGAACAAGTCTTCTTCCGCGGCTGCGTCAACGATCAATGGCAAGTGATGGGCTTTGGCAACTTCTACCATCTCCGACACCGTCAGCATACTTTTCTGCACGGTATGATGGCTTTTAATATATAGAAGTGCGGCTGTTTCTTCCGTGATCATCCTAGCGACATGCGCCGGTGTACACATATTTGCATATCCCGCTTCGACGACTTGTCCACCCCCTTGAGCAACCATTACTTCAACCGGTGTGCCGTAGTCTACATTGTGACCCTTAGGTACGACGATCTCCCGTCTCGTGATTTTTCCCGTGTAGGGATGATAAACATGGTACAGGTCGCCTTGACCAATCAAAGCCGCGACAGATTGGGCAATCCCTGCTGAAGCAGAAGAAACGATCTGCGCATCTTCCACCTTCAATAACTGAGAAAGGTAGGCGCCAGTTTTCACAGCCAGATCACTCATTTCAAAAAAATGTTCGCCGCCAAATCGTTGTGCGGCTAGCACATTTTCAGATACTTTCGAGACACCGAGTATCGTCATTTTTCCCGAGGCATTGATGACTTCCTTTAAAGCAAACTTTTCATAGCTAATTGTCATGAATGACGCCTCCAATAATTGTTTTGACTGGAACAATTTGTTCTTTCGCTATCCGTGTAAACCCATTGGAATCTTTCAGTTCTTTTTCATTTTCGACAATCTCAAAGATCGTCAAATCGGCATCAAAACCAACAGTCAATTGACCTTTCTTCGCCAAGTGGAAATTTTTAGCAGGAACTGCGGTAACTTTCTCAATGATCTCTTCCCACGAGTAGCCTACTACTCTCAACTTTTCCAGCGTAGTAGCCAGATCAAAGACTGGCCCATTCGTACGATTGCGGATATAAATATCTGTACTGATCGAGTTTGCTTTGAGACCTGCTTTTAAAGCTGTTTCGGCAACGTGGAAATTAAAGCTGTCTGTTCCATGACCGATATCAAAGACAACGCCTTTTTTATACGCATCCCAAACAAAGTCTTTGATTTGATCCGTGGCTTGGTCTAAAATGCCGTTCGGTTTTCCATTAAAACAATGGGTCAATACGTCGCCTTTTTCCATTCTTGTCAATACTTCTTCTAATTCAGGAGGCGCGGAACCAATATGAACCATCAATGGCAAGTCATTGTTTTCTGATTGGATTTTTTTGGCTAACTCTAAGGGTGTGATGCCATTCTCTCCGACAACTGTTTTGCTCATTCTTGCCTTGATCCCTACAATAAATTCCGGAAGCTCTGCTAATGCAGATCTGACTAGATCTTCTTGGATTTTTGTTAGATCGGCAAGTTCATCTTGTTCGACGATCCCCCATTTAGAGATGTTCATTAGCGCATACACATTTGTTTTGACTGATTTCGTCAGTTGATAAAAATCGCGAATATTTTCTGCACCAGTAGTCCCTGCATCAATAACCGTTGTTACTCCCTTTTGGACCCCTATTTGATCGGGATAATCATAATACAGGTTCATCTTTTCATAACAGTGGACATGATCATCGATCCAACCGGCAGAGAGATAGGAATTGCCGGATAAATCAATCACTTCTCGTGCCGGCTCATTGATCTCTGAAGCAACTGCTTTGATTATGCCTTTTTCCAACGCAACTTCCACTTTGCTGCCATCGATTAATTTGCCATTTTTGATTAAAGTATCAAACATTTCATTGCCTTCTTTCTATTGAATTACCGCTGGGAAGATCGCACCTAAGATCATTGCGCCTAAAATAGCGCCACCGGCAATTGGTTTTTTCCAAGCATAAAAAGCCAACGCGCCTAATGTCGCCCCGATGCCAATGGGAATAGAGGCTGCACAAGCACTTAAAATGATCAATGGGCCTAAAAACCGGCCGGAGGAATTTCCGGCGCCCATCATAACATCTGCGCCAAAAGTTGAATTTGACTGATTGATGGTGAATTTGCGAATCAACACGATAATGCCGCCAACGATCAGACCCAAGACCAATCCGGTCAATAACGAGAGGGCAAAATTATCGATAGGCGCTGTTATTTTCATACTTAAGAGAATGGCTGGAACGCCAATTCCGATCCCAGTTAAAATCGAACCGCCTAAGTCCAAGATCCCTACCAAAGAGCCTTCCAAAATCCTAGCAAATAAGAAACTCGCCCCAAAAGCTGCCGCAGCCCCATAGGAACCGCCATCCAAGCCGGCTTTTAGCATCGCAACGATCGAAACTTCATTGAATGCACCGACGCCATACACGACATACATATGGGTTCCTGAGAATACAGCCGCTGACATGATTCCTACGATCAATGGGAAAGACCAGTCTGCAAACCAAAAACTCTTTTGCCGTTTTGCTTCTACTGCTTTTACCTGTTCTTCTGTCTCCATGATTTCCCTCCTATTTCACACTAAAGATGTTGTGCAAGTTATCAAGCCAATGAGGTACTTGAAGTTGGAAACTCTTGATCATTTCCATATCAAATCCACGGAAAAATCCGCTGAAAACAAAAAGTAAAACAATCGCAATCATCATACTCTTCGTGACCCGATTCCAACCACTCTCATCGACGCCTTTACCGATTAAGATTCCTAGAACAACGCCAGGAACCGCATTGCCCATGATCAGTTGCGCAATCCCGCCAAAAAGCGTCCCCCAGAAACCTGTTCGTTTCCCTGCATCTAAAGCCGCCAACCAGAAGATCACTGGCATCACGGTATTGATCAGAATCGTCGCTGCCGGTACCAACACGGAAACAGCGGTTACTTGTAACGCCTCTGGAATCGCTGCAGCTGTCGTATTCAAGAAAGCGACTACTAACGCGCCAATAACAGCTCCAATGATCCCCATTTTTTTCGGATCATGCATTGTCTGGCTGACATCTTTGTTTTTGGCTAAAAGAGCCGCAGCTGCCCAGTTAGGCACGATGCGATGGGTCACATCTTGCGTGAAAGCTCCAGCGCCAACTGAAGAAGCCCAAGCATTAAAGAAAAAACCTAATCCAAAGGAAAAATGGGAGGCAGCATCCCCCATGCAGGCATTCATCTCCCCTAATGTTCTAAAAGCTCCTAATCCTTGCGTACTGGGCGCATGAAACATACGAGCTGCTCCGACAGATGCAGAGAAACCGAGTAAGCCCCCGATGATGATCGATTTAGTTAAAATAATGACAAAATCCACGTTATTCCCTCCTCCTTATGATTCAAATCAAAGTTTTTTCGTTACAAACGGTAAAACAATCCCATTGGGGTCTTCTGTGAGGTGTTGAGTGAAAGGTACATCTGCCAAACGTATTTCTGTCACAGTTACTGTGACAGAAAGTTCGACTTCATAATTCACTCGTTGCCGGGGAAAAAAGAAGAATAGAAAGCGTTCTGTGTATTTGTTTTCGACCGCCTTCAACACCTCCACATTGACTGGTTCGATGCGCAATAATACTTTCGCCGATGCCATTAGTTTGTTTTGGATCTCTGCGAGTGCTGATGCAAAGGCATGTTGCTTAGTTTCTCCTTTACCGGAGACGATGACTTTTTGCTGAGTTGTCTTTTGAACGCTCATCTTGTGTGCCCTCTTTCTATTTTCCATGCTTTTTGATAAATTCTTCCGTCAAGCGTCTTCCTAGCTCTTCTTGATCCATGAAACCAAATCCTAGCACGGTTTTACCATCTTTGATGGCTGTGACTCCTTCTTCAATCGAACGCATCCCATGACGTTCTGGATACCCATATTTATTTGCGGCTGTTAAGGCTCCAGCCCCACCGCTCCCGCAAAAAGAAATTCCCATATCGGCATTCTCTTGTTGCATGACATCACCTAAACGCATATCTGCGCCCATTCCCGGAACAACAACTGCCTTGCCGCCAGCTGCTTCTACACCTTTAGCTACGTTTTGTCCTTTTCCCATACGATCTGCAATAACTACTGTAATCATGACTGTTTCCTCCTAAATATTAATTATTTTTTGCTGTTTCAAAATGAATCGATAAAACATACATCTCATCTTCACCTAAATCACCAATCGTTCGAACGACCTCATCGGAAATCGCAATGGCTTCTTTGGATACTTCTCGGAACAATTCCCGATCAACAGCGGGAATCTTTTCTCCTTTTTGAGAGCGTTTCAGCATCTCGTTCAAGTGATTGATCAAAATCGTCCACTGAAGTTCAGTAGGTTCAATGGCATATTCTGCAAGTCGCTCTTCGACCAAAGCAATCACTTGTTTTAATTTTTCCTGGTTTTGACTTTCCTCGATCATAGTTATCGCTTCTGCTGACAGTTTCACTAGCTTGACGCTCCTTCTTTTATATATGAAAATAATGCGCTGATTTCTGATTTGTTGATGCCTAAATTATTTTCAGCAAAAATTGCTTCAATTTCTCCTACCAACGCTTCTCGGTTCAAAATGATTTGGTCGACTTGGCTGCCTTCTGCTAAATATTGCTGATCAAATGTGATGCGATGGACCATTAAGAAAACATGGAGCAAAAAGGCTTCTCGGTACTCTTGGATCAATTCAGACTCTAATGTGACAAGTAACTGTTCATAGATCGTATATGCCTTTAAAATCAGTTCCTTGCTGAAGTCTCCCAGAGTTTCCTTATTGATAGGTGCTTCATTGAGAACTAATTGGTGCCGCCTATCCTGACTTGTTGAAGCGAGGATTTTTTTGATCATTTGCTGGATGTTTTGCAGATCCTGCTCAGTCGGCAGCGGATGGACTTTGATGAAAGGCCGATCAATGCCATTGATCGGAAAAATACTAATGACCAGATCCGGATCCTTCGCGGCAATCACCTTTTGTGCATTTAAGACTGAAGCAAAAGCTACAATAGTAATATTGTTCAATTCTTCGTTGATCTTTTGCTTAATTAAACTTGTCACGCCTAACCCCGTTGAACAAACGTAAACCGCTCGAACACTTCGCAAGTCTTCTTCTCTTTCGTAGGAAACCAGAAAGTGCAACGCAATGTAGGCAACAAAAGAATCATTGATCAAGAGTTTCTCGCTTATTTCTTGGAGGGCTGCTTGATTGATAGCAGCAAACAATTCAGGATATTTCTGTTTGATGTCCTCTTTAAACGGATTGTACTCATTGACAAAATTTTTCCTTCTTGAGAGACGCATAGACAAATGGGCGTAGAGATTCGTCAATAATTGGGGGTCTTGATAAAACGGAAAATTGATTTTCTTGCTTACCTTATAAATCATATTCTCTACCAATTTCATGACATCTTGCTGATGGATCGTATCGAAGGTATCACTATAAATATAGTCATATTCATCTTCAAATAATGGCAATTGATAGTAATCAAACACCTGCTGCATCACCCGATACGAAAGATCGTTTTTTTCTATTTCGTGTTCAGGAATCAATTGGTACCGTCCAATCGTGGCCTCTTTGCGCAAGCGAACAGTGGCGATCGTTACGCGAATCAGAATATTTAGTAGTTCTGCATAATTTAGTTTTTCCAGATTTTCGGATTCCAGTAAGCGCCGCATCCGAATGATGACTTGATTAAAGACCTCCTGCAACGGCGTTTCCTTCGCAGAATACATTTCGAAACATTCCGTTTCTCTGCCATTTAGCAACAACGCCATTAATTTATAGATGTCATAGTCCGTAAACTCTTTTTGCAGAATCTCCTCGATCGTTAACCGAACCAAACGTTCGTTGCCAGTGATCCAAAATCCCTTGCGTGTCTGGCGATTCAGAACTAAACCTTCTTTGAGAAAGTGATGTTCCAACTCATCTAAATCATTCATGATCGTATCTTTACTTACTTCTAGCGCATTGGCTAGCTTTAGAGCCGTGATCGCTTCCTTGGTAACAAGAAGCATGATCAACAGGCGATTGATCCGTAAGCTTTGATCGGCAAATAGCTCCAGACGATTGACATCCATCAACTCGCTTTTTAATTTGATTCGATCAGAATCACTCACACTGAGCCAAATTCCCTGACTCCGTTTGCTGTACAGTTCTTGATTCCGCTCAATCAGCCAATCACGGATATCATCCAGATCATATTTGATCGTTCGCACACTGACATTTTCTTTTTCAGCTAACTGTTTGATCGTTACCGGTTCAGTCATTTCTAACAAGTAAATCAAAAGCTGGCTTTCTCTTTTGGTAAGCTGCTGCATCGTTCTCGCTCCTTACACCGCTAAATATAAGCGTTTTCTTAACTAGTCACAATATGAAATGTTTGCACTTAGATTAGTGCAAATGATCGTAATTTAACAACTCATCAACTTATTCACAAGCTTATCCCCCCTCAAAACCGCAACTTTGACCCTTTAATTATTGCACTAAGTAGACCCTTTACAAAATTTCGATGCCATTTTTTCTGCTTTTTTTATTTTATGACATTAATCCAACTGACAGATATCCTTCACCTCGATGTATCAGAAAACGATTCCCCGCATGACATCATTAAACAGCAAAAAACACTTTCCAACTTTTGGAAAGTGTCAGGAAATAGGATATGAACGTGTTCGTTTTCTTGATTGATTGTTATTTAATCTGGTAATTGTGTATCAATGAAACCGTTAGACATATCCATCTTGATTAACTTTGAACAGCTATTTATTGAATCAGGAGAAGAAACAGTTCAAGATCAATACACTTGAGAACCAATGAAAACCCACTAATGCTATGCCATTTGTCATTAAAACTACTTCCATTTGTACTCGCCTACTTCATTTCAAACTCTTTGCCGAATTTTATTAGATACATTTTTTCCAAAGTGTCCTCTAACAAATACAACTTCCTAGGGGAGATAAATGCATTCTTCCAGTCCCAATTCACCAAATCATACTTTCCAATGTCCGCCATCGCTCTTACTTCTTCAATCGATAAGTTCAATTCTTTACTTAGTTCATCGATTTTTTGGATTTGTTTTTTTCTTCTGAGAGCCGTTGGTACATTGATCGAAGAAATGACCACCATAAACCCTAAAAAAGAGGTCCATTCATAATAAAAGTCAAATACATTACATACAAATAACAGAAACAAGCCTAACAAGAAGAAAATAATCGAATACAACCAATCGATCTTTTCATTAGCTACCATCTTTTTCACGTTGATGGCCTCCTTCCTACTTCCCTTCAAGACAAACAATAAAAAATACAGAAAGCAACTCGCTTGATTTCAGCCGCTCCCAGCTATATTTTACTATGGTTCTGATGGACTATTCGTTAAATATTTTTCACTATTCTTCTATTTTTTTCAACCTTAACCGCAACACAAGATACATCATACCTCCAAAAAAGCAACCTCCGAGAATGGAAGCAGCAATTCTGTCTGGTGAAACGATGTAATCAATGAAATTTTCTTCATCCAGCATCATACTTAGCAATCCATTCAATAAGTGAATCGCAACTGCAAAGTAGATACCCAGTCCGATCCCTTTAAGAAACGTCTTCTTCTTTTCTTTTGCCATATCTTTGGCTTCTACTTCGTTTTCTGTCAATTTTAAGCGTGCTGTGGCAAACAGAACATAACCGCAAACGATAAAGACTGTAAAGAATATATTACAGCCAATAAAAATCCATAACGCCAGCTCTGGTTCCTTAGATGCAAAAAGCGTCACCAGTAAATTGGCAATCATCATATAGCCAAACATCAGCATAAACGCATTATTGCCAATATGTTCTACTTGGCTTTTTTTGTATTCATCTAAGACACCAGAAATACCATAAAACCGCTTGATTATTTTTACTGCCAATCCTTCTTTAGCCTTCATCACTTTCTACCTCCCAAAACAAAGAATTTAAATCCGTTTGCAGTACTTTAGCAAGCTTAATACATAAATCAAGAGAAGGATTATACTTATTATTTTCAATCAAATTGATCGTTTGTCTTGCCACCCCAATCTCTTTAGCTAAAGCATTCTGAGATAAATTCATCTTCTGTCGAAATTCTCGGACTCTATTCATTCTTTTCTCCTATTTAGTCATATATATGTGACACAAGCGTACTACTTATCTCTTTTTCTGTCAAATATATATGACATATTACCAAGCTAGTGTAAACTCCCAGCAATCGATCTCACAAGCTTTGTAGAGAGTATAAAATTTATAATCCATATCAGCAAATCTAGGCTAGAAGTACGTAAAAAAGACCCTTCCAATGGAACAGACCATCATTACATAAGATAACTATTCTAGTAGAATGGAATAAGCTTTGCATGTTCCACATTCTGTAACCAGCATCTTTCGTTTATGAGACGATACGCTAAAAACTTCTTTCTTAATCCTCTCATCATAGAACTCTTCTTTTTTCTCGAATCACTTTTTGCTATACTAATTGAACATATCGAAATTTTTATTGTTTATGGAGGAACCATGCAAAAATTTATTGGAAACAAAGCTTTTTACAGGACTGTTTTAACGATCGCCATTCCGATCATGATCCAAAATGCCATCACTAATTTTGTCGGTTTATTAGACAATTTAATGGTAGGACAAATAGGAACGGCCCAAATGTCTGGCGTGGCGATCGTTAACCAACTGATTTTCGTTTTTAACTTAAGTATCTTTGGCATTGTTTCTGCCGGTAGTATTTTTGGTACCCAATTTTATGGGAAAAAGGATTATCAAGGGATGCGAGATGCCTTTCGTTTCAAGCTAGCGGGCAATCTTTTGATTTGTTTGTTGGCGATGGGGCTGCTGTTCTTTTGCCAAGATTTTTTGATTCGCTTATATTTACACGGTACCGGTGACAGTGCAGAACTGACACTTGCTTTGACGTCTGCCAAAGAATTTCTAGTCATTCTTTTGTTTAGTCTGCCGTTTTTTGCTATTTCTCAAGCTTATGCCAGTTCTTTACGCGAAATGGGCAAAACCATGGTACCGATGTTTGCCAGCAGTATCGCTGTCGTCACGAACACAGCATTGAATTTCTTATTGATTTTTGGTTTGTTTTTCTTCCCCACTTTAGGGGTGCGAGGTGCCGCGATCTCCACATTGATTGCCCGCATCGTCGAATGTGCCATCACGATGTATTGGGTACATCGCCATGAGGAAGAGAATCCGTTTGCCATTCGGGTCTACCATCAATTCCATGTCCCATTGCATTTGGTGAAACAGATTCTGCGTAAAGGATCACCATTGATGGCAAATGAAATCCTTTGGGCGATCGGGCAGACAATGATTATTCAAGCTTATTCTGTTCGAGGACTATCAGTGATTGCTTCCTTGAACATCTCATCCACCGTCTCCAATTTGTTCAATATTGTCTATATGGCACTCGGCGGTGCCGTTGCGGTCATGGTAGGGCAACTTCTTGGAGCCGCTAAATTTGAAGAAGCCAAAGACAGCGCCCGGAAACTGCTTTTC
Organism: Enterococcus sp. M190262; assembly: GCF_005843965.1. Classification (NCBI taxonomy): domain Bacteria; kingdom Bacillati; phylum Bacillota; class Bacilli; order Lactobacillales; family Enterococcaceae; genus Enterococcus; species Enterococcus sp. M190262. The sequence continues at coordinate 885,365 of NZ_CP040461.1, forward strand.
TTTTCCGTCATGAGTTGTCTTGTACTTGGTCTTTTGATGATCCTAGTCGCACCATTCTTTCCAGAAATTTATCAAACCGAACTCGAAGTCAAACATCTGGCGAGTCAATTCATCAAAGTCGCCGCACTGTGTATGCCTATGTACGCCTTTAATCATGCCAGCTATTTTATTTTACGTTCAGGTGGGCAAACCTTGATCACCTTCTTATTTGACAGTGTCTTTACCTGGGTGATCGTCTTGCCTCTAGCCTTTGTATTAAGTACCCACACCAGTCTTTCGATTGTCTTAGTCTACTTGTTCTGCCAACTAGCAGAACTATTGAAGAGCGGGATTGGGTATCGTTTGATTCGATCCGATCTTTGGGTGAAGAATATTGTGCATTGAGGAAAAGTTTCAACATAGGGGATGAAAAAACCCAATATGCCTTTAGTCAAGCTCTAAGAGGTCCCTCAATTTGAAAAACACGGTATACCGTGCTATACTGTTACTACAAATAGATAGTTCAAAGCTATAACCAAAAAGAGCCAATCGGGGGCAACCGAATTGGCTCTTTTCTTTCGTTCATCTATAGACTAGACAAACGTGAGGCTAGCTGTCTTTTTTGTCCTTGGAATCTAGCCATTTATTGATGTGATGGGCAACCACAGCAATCATAACTCCAAGTAAGACGTCAAATAGATAATTCATTCGCTATAACCTCCCTTCTTGCTGAGGTTTTCAGCCAAAAAAGGAAGACAGCAAAATTATTATAGCATAGTACCATTTATACCTTGTCATACTATTCAAAACGAGTTTAGGGGAATCTTCTGGATACTGCGGATCAAGGGGGATTATCGTTAGTCAACTGATTTTCATTGCAGAATCATACTTATCTCTTTTATCACATATAAATACTTCCAAAAGTCTTTTTCCCATTGATCTTGAACCGTTACATGTTCCCAAGGCATTGAATGTTTTTCGAATTCAACAAAATGCCTGATTTTCACGTTTTCTCTAGCCGCTATTATCAGATTCGCGACCCGTTCATTCTTGTGCTGGGCCCAGTCAAATAACCAATGATCATCTTTTTGATAATTGTATTCGTAAGGCAAGAATGTCATACTCTCTTCACACAAGATATTTAGAATCGTTTGGTCCAAATATTGGTATTTATTCTCATTGATCATTTCTAAAAATTTATTCGTGGTGATCAGATTGTTATATGTTTCGACATTAAAAAGGATAACACCTGAATTAACGTAATTTTTCATTGTCGCTACGCCGAACTGTTTTCCATAATCTTGATCATCGCTAATTGCGGAAAAGTAGAAATCTCTAATCGCTGCGATGGCTTTTTCTTGTGTAACTAAGGGAAATAACTTTTCAACATCTTCATAAACAATCGTATCGTTATCTAAGTACAAAATTTTATTATATGAAGAAAAATACGCTGGCACGAAAAGCCGCCAAAGAGTCACTTCTGGAAATCTGTTATTTTGATAATTTTTGATTTCTTTTATTTCTTCAGGGGGATTCCAAAAATGGATAATTACATTCTCTTTTTGTAAAGCAATAGGAATTTGTTTTATTGTGACCATATCTTTTTCCGTAACGTCTTGCACGATAATCAATATATCTAGAAGTGCTCCTTTATAGTTGTTAATCACTGATGTCACTGACACTGCTGTCAATTGAATATGCTTGCCTGTAACACAATACACTACTGCATGTTTACTCATATGTCCCTCCATCATTAAACCTCACTCTATATTTACTCATTGTCACATGCTTTTGCCTAAATATCCTAAAGTGTCCCGTAAATGGGACACTTTATCTGATACTCAGTAAAACCGCACTAAAAAGACGCTCCGCAAACAAATTTGCGAAGCGTCAGTACCTCTTTCTTAATACAATTTTGTTGCCTTTTATCGACGATTTCACTCATCCCAACTTCCAGCAACATGACAATATACTTTGGTCGCACTTTCTATTTGTACTCTGGCAAATAATCCCCATGGGCTTCAATCAATTCATCCACTAAGCAAGTAATTGCTTCTAAAGAGAGTTCCGAAGAGAGATGTGGGTCTAGGTAAGCGGCTTGATAGATCTTCGACCGATCGAATGTCAATGCGGCTTCGACGGTTAATTCTTGTACGTTGATGTTTGTCCGATTCAGAGCAGCCAATTGGGTAGGCAGTTGGCCTATATATGTCGGTTGAATGCCATTCTTGTCCACAAGACAGGGAACTTCCACACAGCAGTCTTCGGGAAGATTGGTTATAAGTCCTTTGTTCAAAACATTCCCTGCGATAACAGAAGGTGTACCAGTGACAATTGAATCCATAATGTATGACGCATATTCATTACTGCGGGTATGGGTCAATTCGCCATTCATTACAATACTTTCTCGCATCTGATTCCAGTCATTTATTTGATTTTCACAGCGGCGCAAATATTCATCCAGTGGAATATCAAAGTCATCGATCAATTCTGGGTACAATTTTTTTATAAAGTAAGGATGATACTCTGCATTGTGCTCACTGGATTCTGTGATGTAATAGCCAAAACGATTCATCAATTCGAAACGCACCGAATCTTGATGAGGATGTGGTTTTGCTGCTGCTAGTTCTCTGATTTTTGGATAAAAATCTTTCCCGTCTTTCGTTAATTCCAATAAGAAAGCCATATGGTTGATCCCCGCGATCTTCCACTGAAATTCCTCCGCCTGATATTGTTCTGAAATCCCAAGCTGTTTAAACAAATCGGACACACAAACTTGAACACTATGACAAAGTCCAACAGTTTTAATCTTCGTTGCTTTCAAGATACCCATGGTCAGCATCGCCATTGGATTGGTGTAATTTAGTAACCAAGCTTGCGGGCAGACCTCCTCCATTTCTCTTGCAAATTCTAGCATCACTGGCAATGTCCGCAAGGTTCGGAAAATCCCACCGATCCCCATGGTGTCACCAATGGTTTGTCTTAGACCGTATTTTTTGGGAATCTCAAAATCGATCACTGTAGATGGCTGGTACCCACCTACTTGGATGGCATTGATGACAAAATCGGCACCTGTTAAAGCTTCTTTGCGATCTTGATAGGTTCGGATTTTTGCCCGACTATGGTTGGCATTTTTATTGATCGTTCTCAACATTAGCTCTGATTCTCTAAGTCGTTGTTGATCGATATCGTATAATGCAATATCGGCATGGGATAAACTTGGTGTCAGCATCGCATCTCCTAATACGTTTTTAGCAAATATCGTGCTTCCTGCACCAATAAATGTTATTTTAACCATATCTTTGCTCCTCTCAATCTGTTTCATATCTTTTCAAAAAACATAAACCGGCTATTTCCCAATTGATAACTTTTACTCCATCTATTGTTGTTCTATTTTTGCCTGTAACAAGACATAATTTTTCAGCACTAGATACATTGATACACTCCCGGAAAAGAACAACAGGAACATCGGAAAGAGAAACCCTATACCGGCTATGAGAAGAAGGAAAATCAAGACTTTGGCTGTTTGAACTGGAAATGCCAACGCAAAGCAGCATGCCGAGAAAAAAGTCTGATACAGCGATCTTTTCCCATAAACACTGATAGGAAATACATAGACAAGCATGAATAACGTACCAATGATCGTCAACAGTATGGGGATGCGCAGACCGATAAAAAGCGGCTCTTCAGATGTTAAAACTAGGTGCAGGTTGAACCCTAAACTACCGAGAATCAACCAACAGAAGAAACCTAGTCTATTGCTGCGAAAAAACATTTTTTTAAAGCAGACAAAAAACTGCTTCACGGTCCATTCAGTTTCTCCTTCTATGACAAACCCCTTCAGCATAATAAAACTCGTGATCGTTGCTGGAAAAAAACCGAAGATGCCGATCCCTAAAAGAGTAAACCCTAACCAGAGAATGTTCAGATACGCCAATTTCATTATCCATTCTAGATACTGTGCCAGTTGATTGATTTTCATTCACTCATCCTTTTTCTTTATCCCTTGATCCCTGTCAGTGTAATGCCTTCGATAATATAACGTTGGGCGAACAAGTAAACCAAAATAATCGGAATCACTGAAATCGTAGCACCTGCCATCATGTAGGACCAATTGGTCACATAGAGCCCTTTAAAGTTATTCAGCAATAAAGGAACCGTGAATTTTTCTGGCGTCGAAAGATAGATCAGCGCATCCATAAAGTTATTGTACGTGCCCATAAAAATAAAGATCGTCATAGCCGCAAGCGCTGGCTTGATCAATGGCAATATGACACTCCAGTAAATACGGGGGATACTCGCACCATCCATCACCGCCGCTTCTTCTAATTCTTTGGGGATTCCCCGAATAAATTGCCTTAATAAGAAAACCGCAAAGGCATTAAACAATGCCCCGGGAATGATCAACGGCAGGTGGGTATTTAACCAGTCCAACTTATCCATGATCAAATACAATGGAATCATAGTGACTTGCTTGGGAATCATCATTGTCGCTAAAAACAGCAGAAACAGTGCCTCGGAGCCTTTGAATCTCAGTTTTGCAAAGGCATAAGCAGCCATCGAACCAGTGAAAAGCTGGCAAACAACAACAATGATCGTAATGTAGAAGCTATTCCAATAGGCACGACCAAAAGGCATCGCCTGCAATGAATGAAGGTAATTTTGCCAAACAATTGGATTCGGGAACCAGACAGGCGGCAGTGCAAAAATCTGTGTCATATTTTTTAAGGAACTGCCGATCGTCCACAAAAAAGGAAAAACCATCAAAAAAGAACCGATTGCTAGCAATCCATGTAGACACCATTTGCCTACGCTATTTCTCTTATTCTTCATAATGAACCCACCTTTTTTGCGCATAGAATTGAATCAATGTAAGGAGCAAAATCGCGACAAACAAGATGACCGCACCTGCTGCACTCGATCCAAAGCGAAAATCGATAAAGGCCTGCTGATAAATATGATAAACAAGTGTATAACTGGCTTTCCCGGGACCTCCCCGAGTCAGGACAAACGCTTGGTCAAACACTTGGAAGGAACTGATAATCGCCATAATAGACAGGAAAAACGTCGTTGGAGAAAGCATTGGCAATGTGATCTTAAAAAATTGCTGCACTTTGCTGGCACCATCCATTTGCGCGGCTTCATAATACGACTTGGAGATATTTTGAATACCTGCTAAAAAAATCACCATGTTGTAGCCTAGCTGCCACCAGATACTTAACACAGCGATCGATAACATCACGATCCTCGTATCTGTTAGCCAATTAGGTCCTTGGATACCGATCATCCCCAACACTTGATTCAATATTCCAATATCACCATTCAAAATCCACATCCACATAACAGACACAGAGACTGAACTTGTCACAACCGGCATAAAGAAGAACAAGCGATACACATTTTTTCCCGTGCGTTTATTCAAAGCTACTGCTAACACCAGTGCCAAACTCAGACCTATGGGAACAGTGAGTAAGGTATAAAGCAACGTATTGTATGTGGCTGTCCAAAAATCAGGATTAGCGAATTGATTGATATAATTCTGAATCCCTACAAACGTCCGAGCACCAAATCCATCCCATGACATGAAACTCAATCCAATCGCGATCGCTACTGGAATCAAAGAAAAAATAATCAGACCCACTAATTGTGGCGTTAGAAATAACCAGGCCCATTTTGTCGTGCGTTTGTACATCCGACCACCTCCTTATATATAAGTATTTTTACGGTTGATTGGCTTCGATCAGTTCATTGGCTGTTTTTTCCAAGCGAACGACAGCTTCATCAAGTTCCAACTGCCCTAAGAAGAGCAAATCAAGAATGCTTTCTAATTGATCACTTAGTCCTGGCACCAATGCTTGCTTATCTTCTACTTTGCCGATATCTCTGGCATCGATTAAATACTTAGCATGTTCCGGTATCGCGGCACTTTCGATGATGTCATCCGCTGTCGTCACAGAAGGGACAGCGTTTCCTTCATTTTCTAATCGATCTCGCTGCCCTTGCTCAGAAGTATAATAAGATAGAAAACGCAATGCTTCTTCTTTATTTTTGGAATGATCCCCTACCGCTAAATACGCGGTTGCGATAAAACTAGGCTCGATTTGTTCACCTGTATTGGTAGGATAGGGAATATAATCAAACGCCAAGGCATCATTTTCACTGAACATTGGTGTAAACCAACGTCCCGCCGACACAAAGGCCGTTTGATTGGACATAAACATGCATCGCCACCTTGTCCTTCTGGTAAAGCACCTGCATAGATAAAATTCCCATCAACTACGTTTTGCGTCAAATACGCAAAAGTTTCTATTCCTCGTTCGTTCTCAGGTAAAACAAACGAACCATCTTCGCCATACATTTCTCCACCATTTGACCACAGCCAGCTGAAGTAATGATGCGCACCATTTTCTAAGACATGACCATACTTCCCGCTAGCAGTAACTGTCTCATTTATCTTTTGGAAATTTTCCCACGTCCAGTTTCCAGATTCATATAATTTTTGCGGTTCGTTAGGATCAAGCCCAGCTTCTTCTAGGACTTTTTTGTTGTAATAAAGCAGCATCGGATTGGAATCGACAGAGACACCATAAATCTGGTTCTCTCTTCGAGCAGGTCCCCATATCCCTGGAGCAAAATCATCAATACTGACATAACTATCTTCAGATTTCAGGAAGTCTGTTAACTCAATAATTCTTCCCGTTGCGATCAATTGCGCCATTTGCACCTCCCCGACATAAAATAAATCCGGGGCTTGACTTCCTTGCAATTGCGTGAGCAATTGCTGCAAGTACGTATCACTAGGTGCAGGAATCAATTTAATGGTTACGTTTTCATTTTGTTTCATATAGGCATCAATCGCTCGTTGATAGACTTCTTGCTCAGCAGGATTTCCCCAGGCGGTCATCGTTAACGAAACTTTCCCCTCGTTATTGCCAGACTCTCCCTGTTTTGGTTCATTGGAACAAGCAGATAAAAACAAGATACTGACAAAACAGATTAACCCTAGCAAACTCATTTTCTTTCTCACGTAAATTCCTCCTTATAATTGTTTGGTTGAATATAAACTAAACCCTAAGACTTCCCGACATACATGGTTTGAAAATAAAGCGGTTAATGCTTACTAATCTCTCCCCTTTCGCTTACTACGATTGAAGTTTTATTACCGGTGCTTTTAGGAAAGTCTAAGGTGTGTTGTTAAAGTTTCAGCCGGTTCAATGTGAACATACTCTGTTGTATTTCATATGAATGATGAAACACCATCATTCGTTGATAGATTAGCGGCTGCAATTAACTTCTTTTTACCGAAGTGTTTTGACAACATTTACCTAAAAAAAGGTAATGACAACTAGTTTTTATAGAAATAGATGAGCCGAGTATGTTTCTAGAAGTATAAGTTTCTCTTTTCACCTAGTCCATAATGAGTATCATTCATATCGTATCTATTTCGTATACAAAATATCTTATCACAACAAAATAGATATTTGTATAAATATATCTATTTTATATACAAAACATACCTATTTTGTATTCTGTGATACGATTTTATAAAACAGGTACGTGAGGTGCATTACTGATGTCTCAACAAGAGAACTTATACGACTACTCAAAAATTGGGGAAAATGTGATTAATCTGAGAGAAAGCAAGAATTATTCCCAAGCTCATCTAGCAAAGCTAATGAACCTTAATAAAAATGTTCTTGGCAGAATCGAACGAGGTGAGCGTCCTTTAAGAGATACAGAGATTTTAAAACTAGCAGAAATATTTAATGTATCTACAGATTTAATTCTTGATAATCAAATCGAAATTGTACCCAATGTACAAGAGAATTTCTTAGACTATCGAAATAAAAGTCAAAAAGATATTTCTAAACAAACGGCTAAGTTTATTGAATATCTGAAAAAAGAACCTAACTTGACCTTCGCAGGAAAAGAGCTTACTAGTGAAGAACGAAAGAATATCACTATGGCATTTGAAGTGACGAGTCGTTTGATAAACGAAACCCTTGCACGAAAATAGACTACCCAGTTGACTGTAGATTGTGCCTTTAGGAAAAGCTCGGCAAAAATAGGTTTTCCTTACATACAGAAGTAAGAAGCACTCGAGAAAAGAATTTTTTTCTTGAATGCTTCTTGTTTTGTATACACGTTTTATTTTATATTTTTGATGCGTGATATTTTTTATACCTATTAAAGGTTAGACTTTACTTTCTACCATGATCATCCATTGAAATCAATTCACCTACTTCACCGATCCCAACATCCCAGCCACAAAATACTTTTGCAGCGAGAAAAAGACCACCATTGTTGGCAGGATTGCAATCACGATCGCCAGCATCATTAAGCCGTAATCTGGATTATTGGTGGCGCCGATGACAGAAATCATCAGAGGAAAGGTTTGCTTTTCTGGTGATTGAAGGGTGATCAACGGCCACAGGTAGCTGTTCCAACTATTGATGAAGGTAATGGTGGCAGCCGCTGCATAAGTTGTTTTCATAGTTGGCATGTATATTCGGAAAAACAAGACTAGTTCCGACAGGCCATCCATTTGCACCCCTTGGATGTACTTTTATTCTGCCATAAACAACAAGCGCGACTTTCGCCCATTTCCGTCAATAAATGGACGAATTGAGGGGAAATCTAAAACAAGGAAAGAAATAAGTAAAGGTCTACCTCCGCCTCCTGAATGGCTTAATTTTATTGGTAACACAACTCTTTAATTAAATCCGGCGTCAAATACGCCGATACCGGTGAGAAGTGAACTCGTTCGTTACCAGCCAGATTTTTTTCAGTAATAACCATATCGCCATTTTTAAATTTTCCTTTATAACTTTTGGCTGAGTAATTATAAAGATTTTTTGAAGCGTTAACATATCGTTCGATACGATGCGAATGAAATCGTAACTATAATTTTAATAATCCACTTCGTATCTTGTCTTGCATTCAGTCAGAGTCAATCGTGGTCCTTATCCGATTTCAAGCCAGCTGCAATGTCGATTTCCCAGTGACCAAACTCTTCCCGAATGTTTACTACATCTGTGATTGTTTCTCCAGTTTCATCTGATGATTTACATAGGCCATGAATTTTTGGACATAAACCCATTTGGGTTGCTTAATAGAGTTTAATAGAGTCTTGTCATATGCCGCCTTTCTAGCATCAGCAGAGTAGACGTAGTATTCAAATTCATAGACTTTGCCATTTTACTTTTGTTTACGAATCTGGCGAATGGTGCCATCCTTAATTTCTGTGTAAATTGTTTTGCGGCGCAACCGAGTTTATCCGCAATTTTGTTCCCAGACATTGGCTTGTCAAACGAGCGAAGTGTTTCGATTGTACAAGTTCCTTATAAGTCAGGTGTTTTCCTTTGAGTGGTCCTGTGGTATTTTCGGTTTGCGGCATCGCGATTTCATCCTTACTGATTATGTAAGAATTTCAATAATCCATGACATTTTGCGATGACATCTTTTTATTTTAGCAACTGGTTAAGTTCATTATAAAACTCGCCATATTAATTTATTTTTCAATGAAAGTAAAAAACTACAAACCATCCACAGACGATTTGTAGTTTTATAATACTATTTTCCTTACATCAAACTCTGATACAATTCAACAATCTCATCAACGTTGGTATCACGCGGATTACCCGGCGTACAAACATCCTTGAAAGCATCTTCAGCGATTTGCGCTAAATCTTCGGCTTTGACACCCAACTCAGAAATCGTTGCCGGAATGCCAACATCTTTACTCAATTGATCCACCGCGGCACAAGCAGCGTCACGGACTTCTTCGATTGACAAAGTATCAGCATTCTCAACGCCTAAAACGCGGGCAATGTCGCGATATTTTTCACCAGTGAAGTCTTTGTTATATTTCATAATCGTTGGCAATAATGAAGCACAAGCCACGCCGTGAGGAATATTATACCAAGCAGACAACGGATGCGCCATCCCATGAACTAGACCTAATCCAACGTTAGAAAAGCCCATACCAGCCACATATTGGGCCAAGGCCATATCCTCTCGCCCTTTTTGATCGCCGTTGACAGAATCACGTAAAGAACGGCCCACAATTTCAATCGCTTTGATATGCAACATATCCGTCATTTCCCAAGCACCTTTAGTGATGTAGCCTTCGATGGCGTGGGTCATAGCATCCATACCAGTTGCAGCACAAAGTCCTTTAGGCATCCCCATCATCATGTCGCTATCAATGAACGCCACGATTGGGATATCGTGAGGGTCAACACAGACAAATTTACGGTGATTATTTTCATCAGTAATTACATAGTTAATTGTCACTTCAGCAGCTGTTCCGGAAGTTGTTGGTACCGCCAAAATTGGCAGACATGGATTTTTCGTATCGGCAACACCTTCTAAGCTAAGTACATCGGTAAATTCTGGGTTGGTCACAATGATACCGATGGCTTTGGCTGTATCGATTGGTGAACCGCCACCAATAGCGATGATGCAGTCCGCACCAGAATTTTTGACAAATTCCACGCCGTCTTTAACGTTTTGAATAGTTGGATTTGGCACGATGGCATCGTAGACTTCATAATCAACACCCGCTTGATCCAATAATTCAATAACTTTTGTTGCTACTTCAAATTTGATCAAGTCTTTGTCTGTGATGACGCAAGCTTTCTTGAAACCACGTGCATTAAATTCATTAGATACTTCACCGATGGCTCCTTTACCATGATAAGATACTTCGTTTAAGATCATTCTGTTTGCCATTTTCATACACTCCTTGTTATATTTCTCACAATACGTTCAATAAAAGTAGTATAGTAGGAAGCTTAAAACTTCCTACTATACAATACCTTAATCATGCTATGCTTTAATAATGCCTTCTTTTGGTGTAATGTTAAAGAATGCACACAATTCTACCAATTGTTCATCAGTGATGCCTGTGGTAATACGTTTGTCAACGGTTTCCATGTAGATTTTTGCTGCCTTATTGACTGTTTCAATCAAGCCAAAAGCGTCGTTCAAACTACTACCGGAAGCTAAAATACCGTGGTGCGCCCAAACAACAATGCGGCAAGTTTCCATTTTCTTAGCAGTGGCTAAGCCGATTTCTTCATTCCCGCAGACCATCCAAGGTAAAACGCCAACGCCATCGGGGAAGACTACGATACATTCAGTAATCATCGACCACAATGTCCGAGTAAATGAGGTGTCGTCCAATTCATGAACGAAGGTCATTTCGGAAATTTCAGTGGCATGATTATGGACGATAACGCGATGTTCCGGATCTGCTTTCAAGCGTGTACCATGTGACAATAAATGCATGTAAATTTCACTAGTTGGTTTGTTATCATTAGCAAAACCAGCCACGATCGTGTAACCATTTTCTTCTACTCGAATGACACCGACTGTACTTTCGACATCATCACGAACTAGACGGAAGTTACTACCTGATGCAGTGATAACGATATACTTGCCCACCATGTTTTCTGGAATACTGACCATTTCGTAAAAACGTCCGTTTTCATCAATATCTATTTCCTTTACTTCATCGTCAAACAGGATATAGCTGATGTTCCCGCCATTTTTTTCATCCCAGCCCATGTTCCACATGGTGTAAGTTAAATCTGCTAGTTCTCTCACTACTTTGTGATCTTTATAGTCAGCCATTTTTCTGATATCTCCTCTTTTTTTCTACATATTCCTGATGTTTCTGATCCCATTCTTCATCATACTTTTTGAACAAAAGGTCATAGCCGTATCGCTTGATAACCAATACAAGCACTAAGGCTAATAAACTTAGAAACCAGTCATTTGCTAAAAATCCATAAATCAATAGTCCCATGTCGAATAAAATTACTGTAATCCAAAACAATTTTTGTTGGACAATGGTTTTATTCATTTTCCATACCAATGGTTGCATTGTATTTTTTCTTATTTTGATACATGATGTAGAACAATGCTAACCAACCTACTAATAAAACAATGCTGATGATATTGCCAGAAAAGGCCGTTGAGAACAAGTAACGAATGTCTGGACCTTCAAAAGTACTCCATGATAACATTTTGCCTTTATCAACAGTAGCTGCCCCTGTTTCATTAGCTAAACGAGTGATGTATGGTGCAAAATAAGTCGCGCCGTACAAGAATAGTGGTGCTGAAATGACACCGTGGAAGATCATCCGTCCTAAGTTAGCATCAGTTAACAACAACGCGCCAATTACAAAAGATAAGTTGATAATACCGGCAAATGGTAAAACTTGGTTACCTGGTAAGACGATTGCCATTACTAGCAACACTGGGATTGTAATTATTACCGCTACCCATAATTCATTACGACCTGCCAAGATTGGCCAGTCTAAACCGATGAAGACTTCTTTGCCTTCGAATTTTTTCTTCATGAAATCAGAAATTGCTTCTGAAATTGGTGACAATGCTTGTGAGAATAATTTAGAAACCATTGGGAACAAGGTCAAAGCAGTAGCTGCTTGAACCGCTAGTTGTAAGGCACCTGCTACTCCATATCCTGATGCTAAACCTAGCAAGAAACCAATGATGGCACCCATCACTGAGTTTTCACCAAAGATCCCAATTTTTTCTTTCAATGAATCAGCATCCATTGGTTTGTTAAAGAATGGGATTTTTTTCAATAATTCATCGATTGGGAACAAGATGGTCGTAATCAAAGTAACAAAGTGAGGAACAGTTACCCCTGGAATCCCTGTCAATTTTTCAACTTCTGGTCCCCAGATATCGCCAGCTTTCAATTCAAGAATGATTTGGATAGAAGCAGCTACAAAGCCCCAAATTGCGCTACCGGAAATGTAAGAAACCATTACTGCTGTAAAGATTTTATTCCAAACATTCCACATATCAACGTTCAATGTTTTTGTTTGGTTCAAAGCCAGCAAGATGATGTTAATCCCAATGGTTAACGGAAACATCAAGAAGGCATAGGGCCAAGCCCAAGAGATGGAAGCCATCCCTGGCCAACCACCATCAACAGCTGGCAAGCTAATGCCAGTATTTTCTGCTAATTTCTGAGCGGCATCCCCCATGGAAGTCATCATGTAGTTAATCAAGATAGACATCCCAGTAAAAGCAATCCCTAAGGTCAAGGCAGAACTAAAGGCTTCAGAGAACTTCATCTTCATACACAAGCCGATGATTAACATCAAAGCTGGCACGAAAACGGCTGCGCCTAAGTCATTTAAGATGAAATTAATAACTGTTTGTAATGTTTCCATGTTTGATTAGCCCTCCTGAATAAGTTTGATGATTTTTTCGATTTCTTGGTCTTGACCCATACCTGTCAAGAAAGCAATTCCGTTAAAGACTGGAATATCGAATTCTTCTTTAGTTTTAACAATCGATACATAGGCATCGGCACCTTTAATATGGTGTTTCAATGATTTGATATCCACAGCTTCAACTTCAGCTGGAACCTTTCTTTCTTTTAATAATTTAGTAATCTTTGAAGCTACTGTTTGTGATGTTGCGACACCTGAACCACACGCTACGATAATTTTTTTCATGATAATTTTTCCTCCAATTTTTTTATAGATATTGATTAATAAGTGCTGTAATTTCTTCAATAGTTGTTGCTTTTTCATATTTCTCTACGAATGATGGATCAGCAAATGCGCCCATCAATTCAGCTAACAAACCCACTTGTTTTTTAGGGTCTTTAATCCCTAATACCAAAATATCTTTGACAGGTACCACAACGTCATCTGTACCCATTTGATAAAAATCAATGGGGTTACTTAAGCGGTTCACAGCTACGAAAGCTTCTTTTACATGAACCACATCAGTATGAGGAATGGCTACGGTGAAATTTTCCAATTGCAATCCTGTGGGATAATTATTTTCTCGTTCAGAAATTGCTGCTTTGAAGGTTTCTTTGACAACATTCTGTTCCAATAACCGATCTGATACTTGACTAAAGAAATCTATTTGGTCTGCTGCTTGCATGTTCAAGGCCATTAACTCTGGTTTAAACAGTTCTTTAAAACTCACTTTTCTTTCCCTCCTTCCTCACTAACAATTCTGACTAAATGTAATAAAAGATAAAAATCTTCTGAGTTACCAAAATTCATTTGATGGTCTTCTTGTAGCATCGTTTTAATCTTGTATAATATCTGGTTTTCAAAAGGATACAAACTTAACGCCAGCGTGTATAATTGCTGGAATTCTTTGTCGTTGATTTCATTCTTTCGCTGGCTGCTGTTCAAGTTACGAATGACAAAGTAACGTAGGTGGATAATGAAACGAGAAAAGTCGATGGATTCTCGCTTCAAAGGATGTCCTAGTTCTTGTTCCACCAGTTCCGCAATTTCATTTAAAATATCACTCAGCTCAACTACATTGCTCATTTCACCTTGATCAATCAAAGCATTCACAAAATGTAGCGTAAAAAACGAAACCTCCGCTTCTGGCAAATTCAATTGATACGATTTATTCAAGTAGTTCACCGACCACTCAGCTACCTGATGCTCTTTCGGATAGAGATACTTCAACTCATAGTGAAAAGGTTGGAAAATCTCTATTTGACCCGCGTACTTTTCCTCTAAAAACTGGATATGGCTAGCTAATGACAAGATAAAGTTGCCGGTAAACGCTTTTCCCAGTTCCATTTGGGCGTGTTCTGTCACCTCTTCTGCCATTTGGATGCTTTCTTCATCGATATCACCTAAAAGGTTTAAGAGATCAGTGCGCTCCGGCGCCATTTGGTAAACTTTGCTTACTAGAGCTTCATTTACTGGATCTCCCTTTTTCTTACCAAAGCCAATTCCTTTTCCGACGACGATACACTCGGATCCTTCATAGCGAACCAGTAAAGCATTTTGGTTCAATGATTGAAGCACTTTCATTTTCTTTATGCACCTCCTGTATGAACCTCCTGTACGCACCTCCCGTCAAAAAAAATCAGGCATCATCAATAAACACTCCTAGCGTTAGATATAACGCCAAAATCCTTATTGATGATGCCTGATTGAACAGTTACACTCATCTAGTATTTAGTTTGTTATCATTTACAAGAACTATAATATCATCTTTTTTGAAAACGTCAACATTTTAGCGAAATTATTTTTTACATAATTTTAGCATCTTGATAAAAAGACTGTTTTATCAAGGGTTTACCACTAAATACTCAACAGGATATTTCTTGTATTTAAAATAGTATTCCCGATTCTACTGATAAAATTTTCGAATCACCCGACAAGGATTATCATAAATCAAGACACCATCAAGACTATCGCGAGTCACAACACTGCCGGCACCGATCACCACATCAGAGCCAATAGTTACCTTTGGTAAATCGAGCTATTAGCCCCAATTCAGTAATTATCACCCATAACTAGGCGTGCCACCTTCAGCTTTTAGCTCACGCCGCAAATAAGTATCTAAGGCGTAGTCCAAGCGCCGACATTTGGCGCAATCAAGACATCATCACTGATAGTAATTGGTGCAATGTTTAATGGGGTGCAAGACTACACGTTTTTTTGATTTATCAATTAGGAGCAGCCAAAGGAGAAATCTATCCACTAGTTTGGTCAGATGTGAATTTCAATAAAAGTTGATTTCCCTCATGTATAAATTGGTAAAAAATAAAGATACTGAGAAATGCGAGCATGTAAAAGAAATGAAAAACTCCTATCGCTTTCGAACCATTCTAGTAGTTGATTCCATCATTGATCTACTGACAACATGGAAAAAGGTGCAATTTAATAAACTACAACAAATCAATATTTTCCCAACTTTAGCTAGACAGTCTGGCATTTCTTTCGAGCAGATTTCAGAAGCGCTCACACATAGCGATACCACAATTACAAAAACTTATGTAAACACACCAAACGTCATAAAAAATGCCCGTTGGTGAGATTGCTTATCGCAAATTAGCTCAAAATGGTACTGTCTTGAATGGTGTCAATAGTGGTGTCAACAATGAAAAAAGACGCTTCACAAACTAAGTTGCGAAACGTCTTGATTGTTTTAAATGAATGGTACTCGATTTCCTGAGAAATCTCCGTCCCATACTGTATTCGTAAGCGAATAAATTCGCAACGGCTCCAGCAATTAACGTTTTGAAAACTGTGAAGCTTTACGAGCTTTCTTAAGACCTGGTTTCTTACGTTCGACCATACGTGCGTCACGAGTAAGTAAGCCAGCGCGTTTAAGAGCTAGACGGAAATCAGGATCTACTTGTAGCAATGCACGTGCGATACCGTGACGGATTGCACCTGATTGTCCAGCATATCCACCACCATTTACGTTTACAAAAACATCGTATGATCCTTTAGTTTCTGTAACGCCGAATGGTTGGTTGATTACTTCACGCAAGTCAGCGTGTGGGATGTATTCTTCAACATCTTTTTTGTTAACAGTAATTTTACCAGTACCTGGTACTAAACGTACGCGGGCTACTGCATTTTTACGACGGCCTGTGCCGATATATTGAGCTTGTGCCAATGAAATTCCCTCCTATTAGATTAAGTTTGTGATGTCCAATACTTCTGGTTGTTGTGCAGCATGTGGGTGTTCAGCGCCAGCATAAACATGAAGTTTCATTCCTTGTTTACGTCCTAAAGTGTTTTTAGGAAGCATGCCTTTAACAGAAGTTTCGATCAAACGACGAGAATTTTTAGCACGTAGTTCTCCCGCAGAGACTGATTTCAATCCGCCTGGGAAGTTTGAGTGACGGTAATAAATTTTATCGCTTGCTTTGTTACCTGTTAATTTGATTTTTTCTGCATTAATGACGATTACGAAATCACCTGTATCCACATGAGGTGTGAATGTTGGTTTATTTTTACCACGTAAGATAGATGCCACAACTGCTGAAAGACGTCCCATAGGAACATCCGTTGCATCTACTACGTACCATTTACGTTCTACTTCGCCTGGTTTGGCCATATATGTTGTACGCACGATTTTTTTCCTCCAATTCAATTTCACGAATGTTTGACATACACTTGAGTTTCCGGGGCTCTCGTGGGGCAAACAATACCATATAACATAATACCTGCTTAAGCGCCACATGTCAACGTGTTTCGCTGTTTTTTTGAAATTTCCCTTCAATTCTTTTCCGAAAACTTTCAGTTGTTATCCCTACCAAACAGGATGCACTTTTATACACATTCTTTGCATAATTTGTATGCTTCCTGCCATAAGCATCTCTGGTTTTTATTATTATATCAATTTATATCGATGATTTCACTAAACGAAAGAGAAATACACTGTATAAATATTTACTTTTTATCTTGATTTCTTATTTTTATTCTGTTACGATAGCTTCATCTTACTTGAACTTAAGGATGGGAGTTAATCATTATGAAAGAAAAAGTAATTTTAGCGTATTCTGGTGGACTTGATACTTCTGTTTCGATTAAATGGCTGACAGATCAAGGATATGATGTGGTAGCGTGCTGTTTGGATATTGGCGAAGGCCGTGATACACAATCGATCAAAGACAAAGCACTCGCTGTGGGTGCCATCGAATCCTATGCGATTGATGCCCGAGAAGAGTTTGCTCAGGACTTTGCATTGATTGCCTTACAAGGGAATACCTTCTATGAGAACTCCTATCCGCTGGTCTCTGCCCTTTCTCGTCCGCTGATTGCCAAGAAACTAGTAGAATTAGCCATCGCTACAGGGGCGACTACCGTTGCTCATGGCTGTACTGGTAAAGGAAATGACCAAGTCCGGTTCGAGGTCGCGATTGCCGCATTAGCCCCTCACTTGAAAGTCATTGCTCCGGTTCGGGAATGGAAATGGTCCCGGGAAGAAGAGATTGCCTATGCCGCTGAAAAAGGGGTGCCGATTCCTGCCGATTTGGATAACCCTTATTCGATCGATCAAAATCTTTGGGGCCGGGCTTGCGAATGCGGGGTCTTAGAAGATCCATGGGCGACTCCCCCTAGAGGCGCTTATGCCATTACGCAAGAATTGGAAGATACTCCTGATGTACCGACGATCGTTGAGATTACTTTTGATCAAGGGATTCCTACCGCATTGGATGGCGAAACACTGAATCTGGCCGAATTGATTATGAAAATGAATCGTCTAGCCGGCGAACATGGTATTGGTCGGATCGACCACATCGAAAACCGTTTAGTGGGGATCAAATCTCGTGAAGTCTACGAATGTCCGGGAGCGATGGCTCTAATGACAGCTCATAAAGAATTAGAGGATTTGGTTTTTGTTCGCGAGTTGGCCCATTTCAAACCCATCATTGAGCAGCAACTGGCACAAGTGATTTATGACGGTCTCTGGTTCAATCCCTTAACCGATGCCTTGATCGCTTTTCTAAAAAGTACACAGGTCTATGTCAATGGGATCGTGCGTTTGAAATTGTTCAAAGGCAATGTCATCTGTGAAGGACGTAAGTCGGAGAACAGTCTTTACGATGAAAACTTGGCGACTTATACGTCTGCCGATACCTTCGATCAACATGCAGCGATCGGATTCATTAAATTATGGGGACTGCCTAGCAAGGTCCACGCAGAGATTCAGGCACAACAGCA
Organism: Enterococcus sp. M190262; assembly: GCF_005843965.1. Lineage (NCBI taxonomy): Bacteria > Bacillati > Bacillota > Bacilli > Lactobacillales > Enterococcaceae > Enterococcus > Enterococcus sp. M190262. The sequence goes on from NZ_CP040461.1 coordinate 903,838, forward strand.
ATTAACAGAAACACTGATTTAGTCAATGAGGTGACTTTTGCCTTTTGAGGGTGAAGTCAAGTTTCTTTCGAGGTGAGCAAAATGGCAAAATTATGGGGCGGTCGTTTCGACGGCAAAAATGAAGCATGGATCGATGCCTTTGGAGCGTCGATTCCTTTCGATCAATTATTGGCAAAACAGGACATCCAAGGCAGTTTGGCTCACGTCAAAATGCTGATCCACACGGGGATCATTGATGAAGCAGATGGCAACAAAATCATTCAAGGCTTGTTAGCGATCCAAGAGAAATTAGCAGCTGGAGAACTGACCTTTTCGATTGAGAACGAAGATATTCATTTGAATATTGAGACCTTTTTACATGAAGAAATTGGACCCGTCGCTGGCAAATTGCATACGGCCCGGAGTCGGAATGATCAAGTTGCGACGGATATGCACTTGTACTTGAAGGATGTGGTAAAGGAAGTCATCGACTTGATTGCGGCGTTCCGTCACGTACTAGTGGAGCAAGCTGAAAGCAATATCTACACGATCATGCCTGGCTATACTCACCTGCAACATGCACAGCCGATTTCTTTTGCCCATCACTTGTTAGCCTATTACAGCATGTTGACCCGCGATCAAGAACGGTTTACAGAAAGTCTCACTCGGATCGATATCATGCCTTTAGGCAGTGCTGCATTGGCTGGCACCACATTCCCTATCGACCGTGCCTATAGTGCGGAAGAATTAGGTTTTGGCTCGATTTACAGCAATAGTCTAGATGCCGTTAGTGACCGTGATTTTATTCTGGAATTTTTGAGTAATGCCGCGATTTTGATGATGCATCTTTCTCGTTTTTGTGAAGAGTTGATTCTTTGGTGCAGTCATGAGTTTCAATTCGTGGAATTGACGGATACTTTCTCTACAGGTAGTTCAATCATGCCGCAAAAAAAGAATCCTGACATGGCGGAATTGATCCGCGGCAAAACAGGACGTATCTATGGCAACCTTTTTAGTTTATTGACGGTCATGAAAGGTCTGCCTTTGGCTTATAACAAAGATTTCCAAGAAGACAAAGAAGGCATGTTCGATACCACCGAAACCATTGTGAAAAGCTTGCAGATCATGACCGGAATGATCCAAACGATGCAAGTCAACCATGAGCGAATGAAACGTTCGACAGAAAAAGACTTTTCCAATGCCACTGAACTGGCGGATTATTTAGCAGGTAAAGGAATTCCTTTCCGACAAGCCCATGAAATCGTTGGTAAATTGGTGAGTGAGTGCCTCAGTAAAGGCATTTATTTGCAGGATATCCCACTAGAAGAGTATCAAGCAGTCCAGCCAGTGATCGAAGCTGACATTTACGATAAACTTGACTCCTATACGGCAGTCAAGAACCGGCATTCTTACGGCGGTACCGGATTTGACCAAGTCAAACAACAGATCGAATCCGCCAAGCAATCCTTGGCATTGGCATAAAAAAAGGCTGCAGAAGAACTAGCTAACCAAAATAATCTCAACGATGATAAATGAATGGTGTGATCCATTACCTATTTGCGAATCGGTTCTGCTAACTGCAGAGACAATCTCATCGTTTGATTATTCTGTTTGCTGAAGGGCTTCTGTCAAAGCCTTTTTTATGTCTATCAGAAATACGAAAGCCTGTGGTTTATAAATTCTGATAGTGAAAAACTTGTTATCGTTTTCCTATACAAGTACCTGTTGGATTAAGAACACCTAACCTTTTGATTGTTACCTATCTTAATCAAAAATCATCTAATCAAAATTCGTATCCTTTAGCAATTTTCCTGCTGTATTAGCGACTCGCCAATCGCTCCTCCTGGATGCCATTGCACATACATTTCTGGGGTTAACTTTCGAGCTTCTTGCAAGAGGAGCGATAGCTTTTGTAAAACAATGATTTGTACCAAAACCGATAAGCGAGGCGGCTTGTTCAATAGATCCCCTTCTTTATGAACTGCCGCGCATAGGGAAACATCCGATAAATGACTGAGCGTAGAGTCACTTCTTTTGGAGACGCCGATAATTTTTGCACCATTATTCTTAAGTGTCTCAATTGTATAGAGTAGTTCTTTGGTTTCCCCACTGTTAGAAATAGCGATCACTACATCACCAGCTTTTACTTGACCACTTGATCCATGAACCGCTTCCGTTCCATCTAAAAAATAGCTTGGCGTACCGGTGGATGAAAGCAATGAAGCAATATATCCCGCAACATAAGAGGGTTTTCCGATCCCCGTTACATGGACGCGCCCTCCGTCAGCTTCTGTTTGGAGAATCATCTCTTTCGCAGCTTCTAAAGATCCTTCATCGATTTTGTCCATCGCTAAAGCCAATTCATCTAGTACACACTGATCATAACTCAATCCCATTCTTTCACCTGATTTCTATTTATTGAAAACCGAATAATCTTTTGTATCCATAGGTGTCGTTTGGAAGAAAAACTTGACGCCTTTTTCTTGGATTTCTCGTATAGCTGTCATTTCTTCCTGAGTGAAATATTCATCGATTTTCTTCAAGAGAATTCGACTTGCTGGATAAGGAAGTTGCACTTCTTTTGAAGAAAACCCCTTATTCACAGCCTCTCTTAGCGCACAAATATTTTTGAAAATAATCATTACATTGCATTTTTCTTCCGTGTCCTGTGCTAAAAATTCCAATAATTGATCGACTGAGAAGATACTAACTTTACTTTTATTAGAAAAGCTAAGCTGCAAAACTTTCTCCAGGAAAGGATCATCTTTATGAGTAGGATCTACAATCGCGATATAACTAGCATTAATGAAGTTGTTCCAATTCAATGCCACTGTTGCATGCAACAACCGTTTGTCCACTCTGACTAATTTCACTTTCTTACTCATAGATCTCACCTGCCTGCTCACGCTTGTCATTATCACTTAAATAGTTAGCTAGTAAATAAAACTGGATCTTACCTTGAAAACTCCCACGAATATCGATATGAAATAGTTCCTCAAATCGTTTGATTTTATACACTAGAGTATTTTTGTGTAAAAACAAACTTTCTGCTGTCTGTGTCAGATTATAATCATTAGTGTATAAATGTCTTGCAATACTGATCAGTTCAGCAGTATCAATTTTGTTGATTCCTCCATTAAAATAATCAAACAGATTCGTTACTTCTTGGTGAGGAACTCGATTTGCTAGGTAATTAAGGACGTAGTCCCAAAAATGGTAAATCTTTTGTCCTTCCATTGCAAAATTTCTCTTCAGCCAATATGTATGTTGATAGCTTGACTGGAATAGCCGCAACTTATTTTGCACACTGCCTACATAAAAATAGCAGTCACTTAATCCCCATTCTTGCAGATCGCGAATAAAACTGTTGAGATAGTCTTTGACCGTCAGCTCCATCAAATTTTTTGGGATGACTTTAAACATAATTATCTCATTATCTGCCATCAATGAGTAAATAGTCTCATCTTCATTGATTTTGTACTTTAAGTTTGTCACTTCTTGCACATCAAAAGCTGTTCCTTTGACTATACGGATTGCTACTCTTGGCTTTGTTCCATCAATGTGCAGTTCTTGAACAAGACGCAGAACTTCGTCAATGCTAAAATTCCTCTTGGCAATCAGTGCTTTGATCAATTGTTCTTCCAAACTTAAACTTTGTCTAGCAGCTTCTTGATTCATTTCATAAATAATTCTTGTTTTAAGCGACTCTGACAGCAAATTTGCCACAATACTTAAACTATCATCCTGTCCATTTACCCATAAATAACCATAGTCTTTCTCTTCAACAGCAATTTTATAGAAGTGGTCGTCTTTACCTTGTTGACTTAGGTCGATCAAAGTACCATTTTTTCTTTTATCGCTACTGGAAATAACTTTTCCATAATTATCTATAAGGCCAATCGTATATTTGGGGTTTTCTTGTACAACAAAAATAAATTCTTTAAAAATTTGCTCCAAATTCATTATATTCACCTCAAGCTAAAAAATACGGATCCAGCATAAACATAACATTTCTTATCAACAAATTTTTAAAGAATCCTCACACTTAATCAATTAAATTGTAATACTTTAGCATAGACAAAATTTTCCTGTCATCGGATGCTGTTGTTTCTTTCACTGGTCGTCGAGCGGGACCTACTTCGGCAATCGCAGCCAATTCAATTGCTCTTTTTAATATTGAAGGTACTGTTCCTAATTTTAGTGCACCACGTAATTCTTCAATGTCATTTTGTAATTTCTCCGCTGATTCCCAGTTATTCCCTCTGATTGCCTGATCCAAGCTCACGATCGTTTCCGTGATTAAATTGCTTGTACCAGCAATTGCCCCAGATGCGCCTAGTTTATAGCCGGCTAAAATTTTCGAGTCAGATCCAACCAACACGTTAACCTTTGTCCCCTCAGTTACTTCTAGGTAGTCCTTTAAGTTGTTCAAGTCTCCGCTGCTATCCTTGATTCCTAAAACATTGGGTAATTTTGTCAACTCTCTCAAAACTTCTTTCGAAATATTACATCCAGTATTTTTAGGAATATTGTATAGAATGATTGGGATCTGTACACTGTTCGCTACCTTTTGATAATGCTGCAAAATTTCTTCATCAGATGGGGTTATAAAATAAGGCGTTATGACAGATAAAGCATCGGCTCCCAGTGACTCCGCTTTTTGTGATAGTTCGATCGTTTCTTTTGTAGAACATGCGCCAGTTCCAATATAAACAGGTACTCGTTTTGCCACATGATCAATGACCGCTTTTGAAAAAGCCATTTTTTCTTCTGAATTTAACACATGAAACTCCCCGTTACTTCCTAAGGGGAATATTCCAGACACACCTTTTTCAATCAGATGATCCACCAAGTTTTCCATTGCCTCATAATTGATGGTTTCAGCTGTATCTCTATGAAAAGGGGTGACAATTGGGGTAATGATTCCTTCAAACATCTTTTAGTCTCCTTCACTCAACAACTGTTCATTTGTTAAAACAACACTTTCTTTTGCAACCGTAAAACAACTCTCAACAAACGCATCCAGATCAATCGTCTCGGCAGTTGTTCCTTTCATATATAAATCAATAAACATTGGCAAGTTTACACCAGTCACCACTTTATGCTGGTATTTTTTGGTCAACGCCGTCAGTACATTGGAGGGTGTTCCTCCAAATAGATCAACTAAAGCAATCGTTGGCCCACTAATGGTTTCAAATAATTCATTGGCTTCTGCCAAAAAGTTTTCAAAAGATTTATCGGGAAGCAGTGATAGGCTATAGACATTCACCGTCTTTCCTACGATCATTTCAGCCGAACGAGTCAATTCTGCGCCAAATGATCCGTGAGTTGCCACGACTAGATTCAATTTAGTCATTTTCTCTCTCCTTCATAGTTTAGCAATTTACTCAAAACAATATCCGTTGAAATTTCGCAAGTTCTGGCTTCGGATTCAATCGTTCTGGCACCTGTATGGGGTGTTAGATAGAAGTTTTCCCTCGCAAGCAATGGGTCCTCAGATTTCGGCGGCTCTGAACTAAATACATCGAAACAAGCACTTCGAATGACTTTCCCAGCTAAAGCTTTAGATAACGCCTCCTCGTCAACAATGCCTCCTCGTGCAGTATTGATTAAACAAGCATTATCTTTCATTCTGTTTAATTCAGCAGTTGAGATTAGATTTTTAGTTTTTTCCGTTAAAGGTAAATGTAGGGAGACGTAATCCGATTCCTGCAGCAATGTTTCCAATGCTAGTTGCTCTGCATCATACTGTTTCAGCTCTTCAACCGGCACATCATAAACGTCATAAATCCGAACATGCATCCCAACACCCTGTGCTTGTCGTGCTAACTGTTTCCCAATCGCACCAAATCCAATGATACCAATTGTTTTTCCATATAATTCTCTGCCGGTAGGTTTCTGCCATTCTCCTTCTTTGACTTCACGAACCGTTTCATAAATATTTTTTGATTCACTGTAAATTAGCGCCATAACATGTTCTGCGACAGCGATAGAATTAGAGCCAATGGTTCGTCCAACATAAATTCCTTTCGATTCCGCGTAAGCAACATCGATGTTGTCGGTTCCGACACCGAATTTGCAAATCACTTTTAACTGTGGGCACTGATCGATAAATGCCTGATCAATAAGATCGACACCAACAATAATCCCATCCGCATCCTTTGATAATTCAAGAAATTTTTCAGGTGAATAAGCTTGACCAGTGTTGTTATAACTCACTTGAAATCCGTGAGAACGCAGTTTGTCCAATTCCTTTTCCCCATAATTTGCAAAACCGCGAGGTGTAATGACTATCTTCATTTGCGTTTTCTCCAATCTTCCTTACAAAATACCAAAAAAGGTTAGCGCGATTGCAAAGAGCATCGTCGCAATAATGATCTGCAGGTATTTGGGTCCTTTTTTCATGATATAAAAATACATTGCCATAACTAAACAGAAAGGCAGAAAGCTCGGTAGCATACCGTCAATAATTTCTTGAACCGAGGTTGTCCCTGTTTCATTGCTAAATTCAAGGATCGTCGAAAAATTGACATACGCCGCAGACAGACACCCAATCATAAAGAGACCAACAATACTCGCAATGTCGATGACTTTTTTGATTGATCCAGAATTCAAAATATTTAATACAGAACTCTTTCCTAGAGTGTATCCTTTATTGATCAAAAACCATGACCAGCCAAAACTCCATGCGATGTAGATAACTCCTGGGATAAATGCTGCTAGAATTGATCCGTTCAAAGCCATAGGTACAAAAATCGCGAGTGGTATTGTAGCTACGATACCTTGGTCGACGCTATCACCAATCCCTGCTAAAGGTCCCATTAAACCAATTTTTAACGACTCGATGACTTCAGGTGTAATCTCTTCATTTCCATTAGCCCGCTGTTCTTCTAAAGAAATGACGATTCCATGAATAATACTTCCCCAATCACAATTCGTATTAAACATTTGTACATGTCGTTTCATCGCTGCTTGTAATTCTTCTGGGTCATCTTTATAAATTTTTTGAAGTGTCTTATTTAATGAATAGCTGAAAGCTAAAGCCTGCATTCGGTCAAAGCTAACCGGAACCTCGACAGCTAATGTCCATTTCCACCATGCTTTTAACAAATCCAATTTCGTAACCTTTTTTTCAGTAGCAACTGTCATTTCTGCACTCATGCAAATTCCCCCTCATCAGAATTTTGTTTGAATAATGAACTAATCATTGCAATACATACAGCAAAGACAGCCCCTGTCAACATTGAGAATCCTAGAACTGCATACATAAAGAACCCTAAAACGAAAAATGGTAAATATTGTTTTTTACCCATCACGACCAGAGTCAATGCAAATCCTAATGCCGGCAACATTCCTCCTGCATTGGCTAATCCATTCATTAACCATTCCGGAATAACATTTAAGAATGCCTGAATGACATTTGTGCCAAATAAGGTTGCGATAAATACCGGTGTAAAGTATAGAACACCGTTCGTTAACCAAGGAATCACGAAAGAGAATAAAGACAATTGATCATATTTATTCGCTTCAACTAACGCATCAGCACGCGTATTATAAAATGAGTTGATCGTACGACGAACATTGTTGATCAATACACCAAGTACACCGAATGGTACTGCTAAAGCAACTGCTGCGCTAGCCTCTAGACCACTAGCTAAGGCTGCTGGAATAGCGATACATGCTGCTAAAGCTTGATCGCTTGGAATATTCCCACCAGCCTCGATCCCACCCATGTACATCAACTGAATCGTTGCTCCATATAATAGTCCAGCTTGAACATCCCCATATACGAGACCAATAAAAACACCTAAAACTACCGGTTTTCTAAAGGCAAAAGAAACGAAGTAACTCGCACGACCCATTGCTAACCAATAAATTAAACCGACTAAAGCTGATTGAATAACCATGTTTTCACTCCTTACTCTTTATGCTAATTTTTTTACTGCATTTTGAAGTGTTTCTGAAGGGTAATCTGGTGTCGTTTGAAAATAGACATTGATTCCTTTAGACTCAATCGCTAATAATTGATCGGCATCTTTGCGATCAAGCGTAATGGCATTGTTGACTGCCTTTCTACCAGGGCCCCCACCTAAGCCGCCAATTTGAATTTCGGGTAATGCCAAACCGGCGTTGATCGCATTGGTCAATTCTTGAACACTTTTTAGTAAAACCAAAATACGATTTCTCTCAAATTCGCCATTTTCTTGCGCTGCGACAGCTTCTTCGACAGAAAGAATCCGAATCCGAACCCCTTTAGGTGCAGCCATTTTAAAAACATCTTGCATAAACTCATCTTTGCTTAGTGCTGTATCTACTGTCACGATTTCGTTGATATCACATTGCTTTAGCCAGCGAGTGATCACCTGTCCATGAATTAGTCTAAAATCTACTCTTGTCAGTGCAATACTCATGCGTTTTCCTCTTTTCTTTTTCATTATTTGGTAAGCGTTTTCTAGTTGCTATTTTTTAAAATTGCGTTTCCTAATACTTTCTCCAAAAGCTACTTGCGGTATTTTTTGATGATTGTGCTGATCGCTTTCGCATTCGCCGCAATTTCCTCAACACTTCCTTTAGTCAATAGACTGCCTATTCCGCAAACATCTACACCGCTTTGGAGCCATGTTTCTATGTTCTCGAGATTGATCCCACCGCTAGCCAAAATCGGCATATCCGGAATCGGTGTTTTAAAGACAGTTACTAGTTTAGAACCATAAAAATCCGAGATTGGAAAGGCTTTGATGAAAGCAGCTCCCGCACTCAATGAATCGACAGCCTCTGTAAAGGAAGTACAGCCCGGTGCATAAGGTATTTGGTATCGGTTACATATCTCTGCAACCTCTTTTGAATAATTCGGTGCAATAATAAACTGAGCACCATGCAGTATTGCATGTCTGGCTGTTTCGCTATCAAAAACTGTCCCTGCACCCACACATAATTGATCCCCATATTTTTCTGTCAATTTTTTTATGATGTCGCCAGCACTATTCAATGTATAACTCATTTCCATCACTGGTACACCACCGGCGATACACCCATCAGCAATTTCACACGCTCGTTCAAAGGATTCCGTGCGGACAATTGCTAATGCACCGGTTTGATAGATTCTCTGTGTAACACTCATTTTTTTCATCATTTCTCCTCACCTCACCTATAATTTAAATCGAATGGGAAAATATTCATATGTTTGAACAAACGAAAAAAATCTCCTTTTTTGGATGACAGACACAATCCACTTGATACGAAAGCGTTTTCTATCGCTTTTAAAAAGGTATTTTTTAGCAAAACAACCCTGTAGTAGTGGACTTTGGAATAAAAAATTGGAAATCGAAAGAAGCACTGATCATTAATAAAGGACAGATTTAGCGTAAAATCGTTCATTTAACCGAACTATCTGAAGGACAGGTTCTTTAGCAAAAGAAAAAACCGGAACAGAAGTCACACTTCTGTTCCGGTTTCCACTTTATTTATACAGTTTGATCAGAAATCTTTTTTCCACTCACTGAATCAATGACGCACACGTGATTTTGCTGGATCGATTTGAGGCGCTTCACCTAGGTGCGCTTGGATCATCCAGATACGTTTTTCGGTATCTGTTTTGAAGCCGATAAAGATATCTTGTGTTGGATCATCGCCTTCTTCACCACTGACTTCAATCCCTTTTTGGTATAAGTCAGCTAGATAACGATAACCTTCAACAAGTGTAGCTAAACGTTCTGGGATCGTACGGTCCCAGTTGCCGATTTCATCAGGGATTTGTGTATTGTCTGCCATTTCCCGTAATGTTGAATATGGTGAGCCATCTAATGTGATCAAGCGTTCAGAGATCACATCTAATTGGTCGTTCAAATCATCCATAAAATCATCCATCATTGGATGTAAAGTTAAAAAGCCAGGTCCTCGCATGTACCAGTGTGTTTGGTGAACGACCATTGCCATTTGACTTAAGTCAGCAACGAGTTGATTCAACACTTCTTTTGTTTGTTCAAATTTCATTACGATTCCTCCTTTAAATTCTCTATTTCAAGCATAGTATGAATCTAAAAAAAAGTACACCAAAACCTACTACTTGAGAAAATTTCTCAGCTTTTCACGTATTTCTTTATGAGGCAAAGGAGGAGGAGACAGTGTATATGATGTGGGGGTATATTTTAGGTGCAGCGGTATATGCGTTTATTCAAACCATTTACTGGCAGGATGCTCCAAGCGAATATTTTGATGATTTTCATAGAAAACCTCCTATTTTCTATTCCGTGGCCCAACAGCCATTTTTTCCTTTTATCAAGCATGCTCAAGTTTTATTGGATTGCACTGCTGCTAGTTTATTGGCAAAAAGCGTTTATGCTTGGCTGATCTGGCTTGCTTTCCTACAACCATCCGTAGGGGAGTGTTGGCTGGCGTTGGTCTGGTTGAACAGTGCTTACCTCCTCACTTTGACAGATCTCTACGATTATAGTGTCAAGGGAGAGATTCTCTATCCTTCTTTGTTTTTATTGGCTTTTACCAATCTCATGAATGCACAGCCTTTTCATTGGCAGAACTTTCTCCTGCTTCTGCCATTATTCTTTTTCGTTTGGCAAGAACAGCTGGGAGATGGCGACTTATTCTTGATTTGTGGTTGGGCACCTTGGCTGTCTACTTACCAACTCCTTTGGCTGTTGATCGTCGCTAGCTGTTATGGGCTCTTGTTTTTTTCATTGCATAAGCTGTTTGTCAGAAATCAATTACGGATGCTACCCTTTGTTCCTTGTTTGAGTTTAGCATTAGTCATCGTGCGTTTCCTTTAACAAAAAAGCCCGCTGTTTCATTAGCGAAACAGCGGGCTTTTGTTTAGTTTTGGTTGTTCAATGCATCTTCTGCAGCCATTTGCGCTTCAATGTCGGAAATACTATAGACATTTTCACTCGCAACAGTGACTTCTTTTGGTTCCATTTCACGGTAGCGAGCCATACCAGTACCTGCAGGAATAATCTTACCAATGATAACATTTTCCTTCAATCCTAGTAATGGATCTTTCTTCCCGCGGATCGCAGCATCTGTCAACACACGTGTTGTTTCTTGGAAGGATGCAGCAGATAAGAAGCTGTTTGTTTCCAAGGATGCTTTTGTGATACCGAGTAAGACTGGGCGGCTGGTAGCAGGAACCCCGCCGGCAACTAATGTGTTGTAGTTGCGGTCTTTAAAGTCAGCGATATCCATCAATGTTCCTGGCAAGATGTCTGAATCACCTGGATCCATGACACGAACTTTACGCAACATTTGACGAACCATTACTTCGATATGTTTGTCGCCGATTTCTACCCCTTGCATACGGTAAACGCGTTGTACTTCACGCAATAGATAGTTTTCAACAGACAAGACATCACGTACTTGCAGCAATTGTTTTGGATCGATTGATCCTTCTGTCAATGGTGCACCACGATGGATAAAGTCTCCTTCAACCACTTTCATACGTGCGGTAAATGGTACAGTATAGGTCCGAGTATCAGTTTCCCCTTTGATCGTCACTTCTTTCGTACGAGTAGACGCATCTTCAGAGATATCGATTACTTCACCGGTAACTTCAGTGATGACCGCTTGACCTTTCGGATTACGGGCTTCAAAGATTTCTTGGACACGAGGCAGACCTTGAGTGATATCATCACCGGCTACCCCACCGGTATGGAATGTACGCATGGTCAACTGAGTACCTGGTTCACCGATTGATTGGGCAGCGATCGTACCAACTGCTTCACCAACTTCAACTTCTGAACCAGTTGCTAAGTTACGGCCATAACAATGTTTACATACACCATGTTTTGTATTACATGTAAAGACGGAACGGATCGAAACAGTTTCGATTCCTGCGTCAACGATCTCTTTGGCAAGGTCTTCAGTGATCAATTGATCTGGTCCGACAATGACTGCACCAGTCTCTGGATGGATCGCTGATTTACGTGTGTAACGTCCAATCAAGCGTTCTTCCAATGATTCAATGATTTCGTTACCTTCACGAATGGCTTGAATATCTAAGCCACGGTCGGTTCCGCAATCTTCTTCACGAATGATGACATCTTGCGCCACGTCAACCAAACGACGAGTCAAGTAACCAGAATCGGCTGTCTTCAAGGCGGTATCGGTCATTCCTTTACGAGCCCCGTGAGTAGAGATAAACATTTCTAAGACAGAAAGTCCTTCACGGAAGTTTGAGATGATCGGCAATTCCATGATTTGTCCATTCGGCGCAGCCATCAATCCACGCATCCCAGCAAGCTGAGTAAAGTTGGAGATGTTACCACGGGCTCCAGAATCAGACATCATGAAGATTGGGTTTTTCGCTTCCAATGATTCCATCAGTTTCAATTGGATCTCATCTTTCGCGGCATTCCAGACACCGATTACGCGTTCATAACGTTCATCATCAGTGATCAAACCACGACGGAATTGTTTCGTGATCGTTTCAACTTGTTTGTGGGCATTTTCGATGATGTCATGTTTTTCATGCAAGTTCATGATATCTGCAATACCTACAGTGATACCGGCCATTGTAGAATGGCTATACCCTAAGTCTTTCATGCGGTCAAGCATCCGTGATGTTTCAGTGATGCGGAAACGTTTGAAGACTTCAGAAATAATATTTCCTAAGTTTTTCTTCTTGAATGGTCCGACTAGTTCTTGTTCTTTGATGAAAGCAGGAATATCTGTTCCAGCTTCGACAAAGTACTTATCTGGTGTTTGGACTGTCAAGTTGAAATCTGTTGGTTCATTCAAGTAAGGGAATTCTGTTGGCATGATCGAGTTGAAGATCACTTTCCCAACAGTCGTTACCATCAAGCGTTCTTTTTGTTCTGCAGTAAATGGTTTGTCTCCTAATGTGTTTGGATTGATCGCAATACGGGTGTGTAAATGCACGTAACCATTGCGCCAAGCAGTTACTGCTTCGTCCATGTCGCGGAAGATCATGCCTTCCCCTTCGCGGCCTTCTTCTTCCATCGTCAAGTAGTAGTTCCCTAGGACCATATCTTGAGATGGCGTTACAACTGGCTTACCGTCTTTCGGATTCAAGATGTTTTGTGCTGCTAACATCAACATCCGTGCTTCGGCTTGCGCTTCTTCATTCAATGGCACGTGGACAGCCATTTGGTCTCCATCGAAATCGGCATTGTAGGCTTCACAGACTAGTGGGTGCAAACGAATCGCACGGCCTTCAACCAATACAGGTTCAAATGCTTGAATTCCAAGTCTGTGCAACGTAGGTGCCCGGTTCAAAAGAACAGGGTGTTCTTTGATGACGTCTTCTAGGACATCCCAAACTTCATCTTCTTGGCGCTCGATTTTACGTTTCGCATTTTTGATATTTGACGCGATTTCACGAGAAACCAATTCACGCATCACAAATGGTTTGAACAATTCGATCGCCATTTCTTTTGGCAATCCACATTGATACATTTTTAGGAATGGACCAACGACGATAACGGAACGACCAGAATAGTCAACACGTTTACCTAGCAAGTTTTGACGGAAACGACCTTGTTTCCCTTTCAACATATGAGAAAGAGATTTCAATGGACGGTTACCTGGTCCAGCAACTGGACGACCGCGACGACCATTATCGATCAAGGCATCCACTGCTTCTTGGAGCATCCGTTTTTCATTTTGAACAATAATATTCGGTGCATTTAAGTCTAATAGACGTTTCAAGCGGTTGTTCCGGTTGATTACACGGCGATAAAGATCGTTCAAGTCACTTGTTGCGAAACGGCCACCTTCTAATTGGACCATTGGGCGCAAATCAGGCGGGATAACTGGAATAACATCCATGACCATCCAGCTTGGTTTGTTTCCTGAAGCACGGAAAGCTTCTAAGATATCTAAACGACGGATCGCACGTGTCCGTTTTTGTCCGGTCGCGTTTTTCAATTCTTCTTTTAGTTCAGCCACTTCGCCGTCTAGATCCACACCATCCAACAATTGTTTGATGGCTTCAGCACCCATCGCTGCTGAAAATTCTTGACCGTATTGGTCACGTTTTTCACGGTATTCCCGTTCAGTCAATAATTGTTTCTTCTCAAGACTAGTGTTTCCTGGCTCGATCACGACATAAGAAGCAAAATAAATGATTTCTTCCAAGGCACGTGGGCTCATGTCTAACACTAGACCCATCCGTGAAGGAATGCCTTTGAAGTACCAAATATGTGATACAGGTGCCGCTAATTCAATGTGACCCATCCGTTCACGACGAACTTTTGAGCGAGTGACTTCAACACCGCAACGGTCACAAACGATTCCTTTATAACGAATTCGTTTGTATTTTCCGCAGGCACATTCCCAGTCTTTGGTTGGGCCGAAAATACGCTCGTCAAACAACCCTTCGCGTTCAGGTTTCAACGTACGATAGTTAATGGTTTCAGGTTTTTTTACTTCACCGTAAGACCAGCTTCTGATTTTTTCAGGAGAAGCCAAACCGATTTGCATACTTTCGAATTTATTTACATCGATCAAAAAAGGTTCCCTCCATTTCATTTCATGGACATATCCGATAGAACACGAGGTTGGGACCTCCGTCTGATTTTGACGGGTGTCCCCTCGTTTCTATTATTGCAAGCGATCTTCTGCTGTCTCGATTTGTTGGTTCAAATCATCGGCGGCATTTTTAGCTTCTGTTTGTGCTTGTTGCTCAATTTCACGAGCATTTTGTTGTTCGGCAAATTTTGTTAAGGCGTCCACGGTGATCAAGTCATCATCGTCATCATCCATATCACGCAATTCAATCTCTGCATCATCAATGTCTAAGACACGCATGTCTAAACCAAGTGATTGCAATTCTTTGACTAATACGCGGAATGATTCTGGTACGCCTGGTTTTGGAATTGGTTCCCCTTTAACGATCGCTTCGTATGTCTTCACACGACCAACAACGTCATCTGATTTGTACGTCAAGATCTCTTGCAAGGTATAAGCAGCACCGTATGCTTCCAGTGCCCAAACTTCCATTTCCCCGAAACGTTGTCCACCAAATTGTGCTTTACCACCCAATGGTTGTTGCGTAACCAATGAGTATGGTCCAATTGAGCGGGCATGTAATTTATCATCGACCATGTGGGCCAATTTGATCATATACATGACACCTACGGAGATTCGACCATCAAATGGTTCTCCAGTACGGCCATCATACAAAACGGTTTTGGCGTCGCTAGCCATGCCGGCTTCTGCAACTGTTGCCCAGACATCTTCATCGCTGGCACCATCAAAGACTGGTGTAGCCACGTGGATTCCTAATTGGCGGGCAGCCATTCCTAAGTGTAATTCCAATACTTGTCCAATGTTCATCCGTGAAGGCACCCCTAATGGGTTCAACATGATATCAACTGGTGTACCGTCTGGTAAGAAAGGCATGTCTTCTTCTGGCATAATGCGAGAAACGACCCCTTTGTTTCCGTGACGGCCGGCCATTTTATCCCCTTCATGGATTTTCCGCTTTTGAACGATATACACGCGAACGAGCATATTGACACCTGGTGACAATTCATCGCCAGCTTCGCGGGTAAAGATTTTCACATCATGGACGATTCCACCACCACCGTGAGGTACGCGCAGAGAAGTATCGCGGACTTCGCGGGCTTTTTCACCAAAGATTGCATGAAGCAAGCGTTCTTCTGCAGATAGTTCCGTTACCCCTTTAGGCGTTACTTTACCAACCAACAGATCGCCATCTTTGACTTCCGCACCAATGCGGATGATACCCATTTCGTCTAGATCTTTCAATGCGTCTTCCCCGACATTCGGGATTTCACGAGTGATTTCTTCAGGTCCTAATTTTGTATCACGAGCTTCTGATTCATATTCTTCAATATGCACAGAAGTGTAGACATCATCTTTCACCAAACGGCGGCTCATGATGATGGCATCTTCATAGTTGTACCCTTCCCAAGTCATGAATGCGACTAGAACGTTTTGTCCTAATGCCATTTCACCATTTTCCATGGATGGGCCATCTGCAAGGATGTCGCCTTTTTCTACTTTTTCGCCAAGGGCTACAAGTGGGCGTTGGTTGTAACTTGTTCCTGAGTTAGAACGACGGAATTTCGTTACCGAATAAACATCTAATGCGCCATTGTCGCGACGAACGCGAATTTCAGCAGCATCCACATATTCGACGATTCCATCTTGTTTACACAATAATGCAGCACCTGAGTCATGGGCTGATTTGTATTCCATACCAGTACCAACCCATGGTGATTTAGGGTTGATCAATGGCACTGCTTGCCGCTGCATGTTGGCACCCATCAAGGCACGGTTGGAGTCATCGTTTTCCAAGAATGGGATACAAGCTGTTGCGACTGCGACTACTTGTTTAGGTGAAACGTCCATGTAGTCCACTTTGTCGATCGACACTTCTAAGTTTTCAGAAGTCGCACGAGCCATAACAACATCATTCACGAATGTACCGTCTTCATTCAGCAAGCTGTTTGCTTGGGCAACGACGTAATGGTCTTCGATATCTGCAGTCAGATAGTCGATTTGATCTGTCACACGGCCAGTCTCCCGATCAACACGACGATAAGGGGTTTCGATAAAGCCATATTTATTGACTTTGGCATAAGACGCCAAGCTATTGATCAACCCGATGTTCGGTCCTTCAGGCGTTTCGATCGGACACATCCGGCCATAGTGGGAATAGTGAACGTCCCGTACTTCATATCCAGCACGGTCACGCGTCAAACCACCAGGTCCTAAGGCTGATAAACGACGTTTATGGGTCAACTCACCCAATGGGTTGGTTTGGTCCATGAACTGTGACAACTGAGAAGAACCAAAGAATTCTTTGATACTTGCTACAACAGGACGAATATTGATCAATTGTTGCGGTGTCAATGTTTCTGTGTCTTGGATTGACATCCGTTCACGAACGACACGTTCCATCCGAGCAAGTCCGATCCGGAATTGATTTTGCAATAATTCCCCAACTGAACGAATGCGGCGGTTTCCTAAGTGGTCGATATCATCAACATTGCCGATACCTTCCATTAAATTGAAGAAGTAGCTCATAGAAGCAATGATATCCGCTGGACGTACTGTACGAACGGTCGTATCTGGATAGCCATTACCGATAACATTCACTTCTTGTTCTGGATCTTTTGGTGAAAAGACTTTGATGACTTGAACAGTCATTGGTTCTGTAACAACACCGTCTTCTGATGGGTAGTAAGTAACACTATTTAAACCATTATCGATAAAGGCACCTAATGTTTCCATCACTTGGTGAGTCAACACAGTTCCTTTTTCGACGATGATTTCGCCAGTTTCAGGATCAACCAATGTTTCTGCTAACGTCAAATTCAATAGACGTGTTTTCAAGTCTAATTTTTTGTTTACCTTGTAACGACCAACATTTGCTAAGTCATAGCGTTTTGGATCGAAGAAGCGAGCATTCAGCAAGCTGCGTGAGCTGTCAGCCGTTTTGGGTTCGCCTGGACGCAGACGTTCGTAAACATCTTTCAGTCCTTCTTCCGTCCGAGAGTCGCTTGCATTTTTGTGCAAGTCTTTTTCGATTGTGTTGCGTAATGAATCACTGTCTCCAAAAATTTCAAAGATCGTGTCATCTGAACCAAACCCTAAGGCACGCACTAACACAGTCAAAGGAATCTTCCGAGTACGGTCAATACGTACATAAGAGATGTCTTTCGCATCTGTCTCCATTTCTAACCACGCACCGCGGTTAGGGATCACAGTTGAGCCGAATCCTTCTTTTCCGTTCTTATCGACTTTGCCATGGAAATAAACACCTGGTGAACGGACTAACTGAGAAACGATGACCCGCTCTGCCCCATTGATGATAAACGTACCTTGTTCCGTCATTAATGGAAAATCGCCAAAGAAGACTTCTTGTGACTTGATTTCGCCAGTTTCACGGTTTGTTAAACGCAATGTGACATGCAAAGGTGCCGAATAGTTGGCATCATGTGCACGAGCTTCTTCCACTGTATACTTAGGTTCTTTCAATTCATAGTCTACAAATTCTAGGGACAAATTGCCGTTAAATCCTTCGATTGGCAAGATATCTTCAAACATTTCTCTTAGGCCCTCATCTAAGAACCATTGGTAAGAGTCGGTTTGAATTTCAATCAAATTCGGTAATTCTAATACTTCACTGATCCGTGCGAAACTTCTACGTTCGCGGTGCTTTCCGTATTTTACTACGTGTCCAGCCAAGCTCTTCACCTCTTCATAAAGTCTTTCAAAAAGGCTATCCGATTGTTTACAAAACTGTAACAAATATTAAATATAGATTACAGAAAGCATTTTTTGCGGCTTTTAGGCAAAAAAAAACCAAAAATAGAACGGATGCAATGAGCATTTTCTACTTTTGTTTCCTTATTCCCAAGCCGAAACGGACAATATTTCGTTTCTGCTTTTTTCTTTCAGATAGTTTTTGCAACTCCTTATTATACAGATGAAGCACATTGATGTCAAGCTTTCATTGAAAGTTGCAACACTTTTCCGATGCATGCAAATTCTAAGTTTTCTTTAAGAAAGGATTCTCTAAAATTAGAAAAAATGACGAGAAATTTCTTTGCATTTTCTTGTTTTCTTGCTATGCTAGCAAAAAAAGCATGAGCGTTACACGTGAAACATTTTGAAAGGAGCAACTATGACAACTAGAGAAAAGATTTTGGCATTGTTGCAACAAGAAACCTCCGTTTTATCCGGAGAAAAAATTGCCCAAAAATTGGACATATCACGAACTGCCGTCTGGAAAGCGATTAAAGAATTAGAGAAAAAAGGCTATCACTTTGAACATTCAGCCAGCGGCTATCGCTATTTATCAGCAGATCGTTACGAACAACGCGCGTTACAGGAAGCACTGCCGATGGTAGCAACGATCCAAATCGCTGACCAAGTTGAGACCACGATGAAAGAAGCAAAGCTAGCTGCTTTATCTGAACTTTCGACTCCGGCTCTATTTTTAGCAGAAACACAGGTAGGCGGGCATGGTCGATTCAATCGTCCTTTCTTTTCACCCAAAGGAAAAGGAATCTATATGAGCTTATTGCTGAAGCCAAATCATACCTTCAGCGAGTTGCCTCAATACACATTATTGGCAGCGGTAGCTGTGGCACAAGCAATCGATGAGTTGACCGGCAAAGAAACACAAATCAAGTGGGTCAACGATATTTACATAGAAGGAAAAAAAGTCTGCGGTATTTTATCTGAAGCCACTAGTGACTTTGAAAGTGGCCGCATCGCTTCGATCGTCATCGGCATAGGCATCAACTTTGCGATCCCTCAGACAGCTTTCCCAGAAGATATCCAGCAAAGGGCAACCTCTCTCTTTCCAACTGGGGAAGCTCCTGTCAATCGTGCGCGCTTGATCGCAGCAGTATGGACACGCTTCTTTGACTTGTTGGATCAATTACCGGCTGATGATTATCTAACTATTTATCGTCAGAAATCATTTGTTCTTGGTAAAACCGTTTGCTTCACACAACAAGGCATCCGCTATGAAGGAGTCGCAGAGTCCATCACTGCTACTGGTGAATTAGTGGTTCGGACAACAGATGATGTCAAAGTTCTTTCTTCTGGTGAAATCAGTCTGGAGAAATATTCTTAGCAGCATTTTTTTCAAAAAACCAAACAAAGACCCGTCAGATCAAGAAAGACTGCTCTTACGATGCAGCCATTCTTTGTCTGACGGGTCTTTGTCTTGCTATTTAGTGAACGAGCATTTGCCAGATCAGGCATAAAATTAGGCCTAGAGCATAGCTACTGTTAAATAAAATCATGTTTTTGATTGAATAACCAAAGCTTCTTGGGTGCGGCAAACTTGCTTGATGCTCTTTCAAGTTTTGCCGAATCTTCGGTAAGGTTAGAAAGACGAGCAAGATCGGCCACTGATAAAGACCAAACAAAAATCCGATCAAAATCGCACCGTAGGATGCCAGCATCAATCCTTGGAAAAGATGAATGCCGTTGGTCCGACCAATGTAATAAACCAATGTGTACCGGTGGTTCTCAATATCTGTTTCTAAATCACGCAAGTTATTTGCCAACATAATATTGGCAATCGTAAATACAAGGGGCAAGGATGCTAATACAATGGCACATACCGCCCACAGATGACCCACTAATCCGAAGGTTCCGGTCGCAAAATCAATGTCTAAATAAAAAACTTTTTGTGTGACAGTGTTCAGATAGATGGTGATGGCAAAAATACCTAATCCCATCGTCACTCCACTAAAGACTTCCCCCAATGGCATCCGAGATAAGGGAACCGGCCCAAAGGTATAAAACACCCCGATAAAGCATACGACTAATCCCATCAGCAATAAAAGCCAGCCTGTCATCCAAGTCAGATAAAGACCGATCAACAACGTCAGCGCCAACATGCCAAAAATCATGTTCCGTACAAGGGTTTCGGGAATCTTTTCCCGACCGATCACATTTTGTTCATACTTATAAACCTTAGACTTTGCTTTTTTGAAATCCATGTAGTTATTGATCGATGTTGTCGTTAAATCAAACAAGATCATCCCTACAAAAAATATAATGGTGTTCAATGGATGGAATTCATGGAAGTATACGAGAGAAAACATGATTCCCATAATAAACGGAAAAATACTGGCAACCTTAGTCCGAATCTCAACAACTTCTAAAAATACTGCAAGAGACACAAGATCCCTCCTCTTATTTTAAATCGGCACGATCGCCCATCGTGTAACCTGATTCTTCAGACAGCTTAAAGGTATCTTTGATTCCATCCGTAACATAGACGATCCCTTCTTTCGTGATGAAGATCGCATCTGTTCCTTTGTCGGTGTGCTGCTCGATATATTCTAAACCAGCTTTGATCCCTTTATCAAAAACCACCGTCGTCAAACCATCGCCATCGATCGATTTATCTGTGATCACAGATACACTGGCAATGTCATTGTCATACGGATACCCTGTTTCTGAATCAAAGATATGGTGATAGGTTTTGCCGTCGACTTTCAAATAGCGTTCATAGATTCCTGAAGTGACCACCGTTTTGTTGGTTTCTTTGATACTGCCAATAATGGAACCGCGGGCTTCGTTGGGATCTTGGATCCCCACATTCCAAGGTTCGTCTTCACCACGATTGCTATGTCCTAACACATAGACATTGCCGCCTAAGTCAACGATTGCCGAGGTAACCCCTTGTTCCTTCAATACTTTGACTACTTCATCCGTGATATATCCTTTAGCGATCGCTCCTAAGTCAATGATCATATCTTTGTCTTTTAAATAGACGGTCTTCTCATCATCATTGAACTCAACTTTCCGATAATCGATATGTTTTAGTGCTTCATCAATTTCCGATTGTTCCGGTTTGCGAGCATCATCAAATCCAATCCGCCACAATTGGGTGATCGCACCGATAGCCATATTGAACCCGCCATTAGATTTTTTGCTATAGTCATAGGCATCCTTCAATAGAAAATAAATATCATCAGAAACTTTGACTGGTTTGATTCCAGCTTGGGCATTGATCTCGTCAACTTCTGATCCTGCTTGGTTGATCGTAATCTTGTCTCCCAATTCTTTGATGCGGGCAAACGCTGGTTTCATCGCAGATTCTTTGCCTTCATCGTAAATTCTGATGCGTGTATACGTGCCTAATAAAAATTCTTCTTGAAAATATGGTTCGTCTCTTAATTGAACAGTTTCTTTTTCACTGCCGCAAGCGGATAATATTGTGATAAAAAAAACAATCAATGCAAAAAACGGTAATTTCTTTTTCATGGTCTTCCTCTTTTCTGTTGTATTCAATTTTATTATAATAGCTTTTTTTTTCTAAAATGAAAAGGGTTGGCGCCAGAATCTTAGTTTCTTTTGCGATTCTTTAATCTCTTCTATTTCTTTATCAGACAGAGGGAGTCCACGTAGGAAGGTTTTCTACTAGAATTTTTTTATTATTGGTAGGTTATTTAGCGCTTTTGAACATAAAAAAAGCGGTACTCTACATCAGAATACCGCTTGTTCATTTATGAATTATTCAGTGACGATGTTATCCACTTGGATAGGTGTTTCGTCCCCTTTTTCTGCTGCGTTCAACAATTGTTGTGCATAGATCACGAAGCTGTGGAAGCTGTGTGTCGCACCAGAAACAACATCCATATCAGCAACTGAACCATCTTCAGCATTTACTGCTGTCACAAATGCTTCGTTGAAGTTTGGAATAAATTCTTCTGGGTTTGTACCAGATTTTGCTTTCATGTTTTCGTTGTATTCCGCATCATCTTTTTTAGATTTGCCATCTTCGTTAACATAGTCATAGTTAGATTCAGACACTTTGCCGTCTTTGACAGTGATTGAGAATGCTACACGGTAGCCATTTGAATAGTTCTTTTCTTCTAAGCTATACGTACCATCTTTCAAGTCTGCACCGTTGTCGATCTCGATTGTATCTGTGTTGCCTGCTTGAGCAGCTTGGATCAATTGTTGTGCATAGTTTTGGAATGAATCGAATGAGTGTGTCGCACCAGAAACAACTTCAATTGCTGAAGGGCTTTGTGCCGCAACCAATTCTTCATTGAATTTAGGAATAAATTCTTCTGGACTGATTCCTGCTTTGGCTTTCATGTTTTCGTTGTATTCCGCATTTTTTGTTTTTGATTCGCCGTCTGCATTGATGTTGTCATATTTAGATTCAGTGATTTTGCCATCTTTAACAGTGATTTCAAAAACTACGCGGTAATCATTTGAATAATTTTTTTCTTCTAATTTATATGTGCCATCTTGCAATGGTGCTCCTGCGACTACTTTCGCTTCTGATTCAGAAGTTGCTGTTGCTGATTCGCTGCTAGCGACTTGTGAAGTACTTTCTTTTGTTGACGAAGAAGCTGACGTGTTGTTGTCAGATCCACAACCTGCTAATACTAACGCTGAGAATGAAAATACCGCCATACCTACCATTAATTTCTTTGCTTTCATAATGCTCCACCTTTTACTAATTATTTTCCCACAAAAAAAGTTTGTGATTCATCTAACATTTTAAAGTAAATTAGAAATATGTCAACCGCTTCCCTATAGCTTTTGTGAATATTTTTGAACTTTTTTTGATTTTCGCAAATTTTCACGAATTTCATGAAATATCGTATTTTCCTATCAGAAAAGTTAGACAAACGATGGATTTCTATATATAATAGGAACGATTGTGTATTTATTATCATAGATTATTTTTTTTAAGGAGAGATTTGCAATGGCAAAGAAAAGCATTGTCGTTGTCGGTGCAGGGTATGCCGGTGTTTCAGCAACCAAGTACATGGCAAAAAAATTGAAAAAAGACAATGATGTAGAAATAACATTGATCGATCGTCACTCTTATCACACCATGATGACCGAACTGCACGAGGTTGCCGGGGGACGTGTCGAGCCGACCGCAATCCAATATGACTTGCAACGTTTGTTTTCACGTAAGAAAAATGTTCGCTTAGTAACCGACACGGTAACTGCTATCGATAAAGAAAAGAAAGTCGTACAAACAAAACAAGGCAGCTATTCCTTTGATTACTTGATCTTAGGTATGGGTGGCGAACCAAATGACTTCGGCACTCCAGGAGTAAAAGAACACGGATTTACTCTATGGTCATTTGAAGATTCTGTTCGCATTCGTGAACACATCGAAAAAACTGTTGCTAAAGCAGCAATCGAGCCTGATGCAGCACTTCGTAAAGCAATGTTGACTTTCGTTGTCTGCGGTTCTGGCTTTACCGGTATTGAAATGATCGGTGAACTGATCGACTGGAAAGAGCGTTTGGCTGAAGACTACAAATTGGATCCAAGCGAAATCACTTTGAAAGTGGTCGAAGCAATGCCTACGATCCTTAACATGTTGGATCGTAACGATGCTGCCAAAGCAGAACGATACTTGAAACAAAAAAATGTCGAATTAGTTCTGAACGCACCAATCGTTGAAGTGGCTGAAGATCACATCAAATTAAAAGATGGTTCAACGATCCCAACTTATACACTGATTTGGACAGCTGGCGTGAAAGGAACGAGCGACGCTGCAGACTTTGGTCTAGAAACTGCTCGCGGTTTCCGCCTTGTTGCTAACGAATATATGGAAGCAAAAGGTTATGAAGACAAAAATATCTATATCATTGGTGACTTGGTCTTCTATGAAGAATTTCCAAATACACCAACACCACAAATCGTTCAAGCCGCTGAACAAACTGGTCATACAGCTGCATCAAATATCGTCGCAGCGATCAAAGGTGGCGAAAAACACAAATTTAAAGGAAATTACCAAGGATTCATGGTATCGATTGGCGCTAAATGGGGCGTAGCCAACTTATTCAATAAGATTCACCTTAGCGGTTTCTTAGCAATCATTATGAAACATATCGTCAACTTGAAATACTTCTTTGACATTCGTTCTGGCTACTACATGTTCCAATACTTGATGCATGAAATCTTCCATATCAAAGATGATCGGACAGTGGCGCGTGGTCATACTTCACGTTACGGAAACGTTCTTTGGAGTGTTCCACTGCGAATCTTCTACGGTCTGGTATGGTTCGTTGAAGCCTTCAAGAAAATTCTAGGTACAAATGGTGAAGTCTTTAAGCCAGGAACATGGTTTGGCGAAGGTTCTTGGTTCCAAGGAAACAGCGTATTCCCTTGGACTTGGGAATATCAAACTGTTGCTGATGCAGCAAGCGGCGCGAGTGAAGCAGCTGACGCTGCCAGTGCGGCAAGCGGTGCAGGCGATGCTGCCGGCGCAGCAGCAACTCAAGCAGCTCACTTTGGTTTAAGTTATGCCTACGGCGAACAACCAATGGTCGTGATCGAAAAATCACCAGATTGGTTTACAAAAGTGATGCAATTTATTATGCCTAACAACGATGTAGCAATGTTCTTCCAAAAATTCATGGTCTTCTTTGAAATTGCTTTAGCTTTAGCATTGATGGCTGGTTTGTTTACTTGGTTAGTGAATGCAACGACAATCGTTTTAGTCTTGACATTCTGTATGTCAGGTATGTTCTATTGGGTTAACATTTGGTTCATCCCAGTAGCCTTTGCATTAATGAACGGTTCTGGCCGTGCCGTTGGTTTGGATCGTTGGGTGATCCCATGGTTACAACGTACACTTGGTAAATGGTGGTACGGTACACCGCGTTCCTTATACGGTAAAAAATAATCGCTTTTTAAACGAGACTGAGGCAGCCTGATCCTTTGATCAATGTCTCAGTCTCTTTCCAAGTTAAGCACTTTTTTATCTACTAGAAAAACCTTCTCTTAAAAGTAGTAGAAAACCAGCGGATTATGCTAGAATGAGACACAGAACTTCAAAGGAGTCTTTCTGATGAAAGTAAAAGAATTTATCCGTCGTGCCCACCTGAAGCCTTGGGACGGGGTCATCATTCTGGTACTGATACTTAGCTCGTTTTTACCAATTTTGATTTTTGGGCAATCACAAAGTACCCCTACTGCCGCCAAACAAGCTGTTTTGCGAGTTGATGGCAAGGAGATCAAAGAGTTTGATTTGATCGAAGGACAAGATAGCTACACGTATCGATACGAAGATCCAGATGGTGATTACAATCTCATTGAAATCGCTGGTGACCGCATCCGCATCAAAGAAGCTGACTGTGGCGATCAAATTTGCGTCCGCCGCGGCTGGGCCTCAAAAAATGGCGAAACAATCGTATGTTTGCCACATAAATTAGTGATCGAAGTTCGTGCAACAGATGGGAGTGAGACAGACGATCTAATCTACTGATCGTGATACTATGAGTCGTTTACAGAAAATCATTTTCATCTCATTATTAGTTGCTCAAGGAGTCGTTATCGGTTTGATTGAAAATATGATTCCGTATCCTTTTGCCTTTGCTCCCGGAGCTAAATTAGGTTTAGCCAATCTGATCACGATCATTGCTTTGTTCACTATGCCTAAACGAGACAGTTTTTTGCTGATATGGCTACGTTTGATCTTAACTACACTCTTAGGCGGAACTGTTTCAACATTCTTATATAGTATGAGTGGTTCACTTTTGAGCTATTTCGGTATGTTGCTAGTAAAACAACTAGGACCTAAGCGCGTCAGCATTATCGGGATCAGTGCAGCTGGTGGTTTTTTACACAATGTTGGCCAATTGGTCACAGCTTCTTGGATTGCTCAATCCTGGAGTGTCATGCTTTACCTACCCGTTCTCGCATTTTTCGGTATTCTATCAGGGATCGCCATCGGCATCGCCGCCAACTATCTTTTGCAGAGAGTAGACACATTACGGCGATTTCAGCTTGATTATGAACGGCAAACCAATGTCAAGTGGCGTTCTGATTCAAAATAAAGGAGTCATTTATGAAACTTCATCCAATGTGGCAAGCATATCCTGCGTTGCAAAACGATTTATCTGAATCGCTGCAATTAATGGAACAATCCTTGAAACTAAAAAATAAAGCAGTAGAACAAGCGATATTAGCGATGATCCATTCTGGCGGCAAGATGCTCCGCCCGGCCTATCAGTTGTTGTTCTCTGAATTCGGAGAAGAGAAAGATTCTCAAAAAGCAGTAGCACTATCCGCAGCGATCGAAATGCTCCATACTGCTTCACTGATTCATGATGATATCGTTGATCAAGCCGATACTCGGCGAAGCTTGCCTACTATCCGTGCACAATTCGGTAATGATGTCGCCGTTTACGCGGGTGATTATCTCTTTGTATGCTGTTTTAAACTAATGGCGGATTACGCTGGTTCTCTCAAAAGTCTGCAAATCAATTCTCGCAGCATGGAAACAATTTTAGCTGGAGAATTAGGACAAATGAGCAAACGCTACGACCTGAATGTGACGATTGAGGACTATCTGGAAAACATTTCCGGTAAAACAGCTGAACTGTTTGCTCTAAGCTGCTTTATCGGGGCTTATGAAAGTGGGGCTTCTCTACGTTTAGCCAATCAGGCAAAAACGATTGGTCAATCCATCGGGTTAGCATTTCAAATCATGGACGATATCCTTGATTACAGCCAAAGCGAAAGTGCCTTGGGTAAGCCTGTCCTTGAGGATGTCAAGCAGGGGGTCTACTCACTGCCGTTGTTGTTGGCACTGAAAAAAGAGCGGGCAGTGCTAACACCATTACTGGAGAAAAAAGCCGAGATGACCGATCAGGAAGCGCAGCAAGTCTACCAAATCGTTCACGACAGCTATAGCGTTGAAGAAGCACATCAATTAGCTGCTCGTTATACAAAAAAAGCCCTGCAAGGAATCAAGAAATTACCTGATCCTGGAAAAAATACCAAAGACTATTTGTATCAGATCACAAACCAAATCCTAGCTCGCACAAATTGAGTGGTTTTTCTATAAATAATAGTTTGATAAGTGATTTAGAGGTAGCTGCTTTCAACTAGCTGTCTTTCAGACAAAAAAGAACGATCTCCGATTGATTAGACGACACGTCTTCTATAATCGGAGATCGTTCTTTTTCTTTACTTCACTTTCTCTTGACTGTTTATCGCATTGTAACGAACTCTTCTGCTCCAGTCGGATGGATTGCAACGGTATTGTCGAAATCTGCCTTAGTTGCTCCCATTTTGATGGCGACGGCGAATCCTTGCAGCATTTCGTCAACACCAATTCCAATACCGTGTAGGCCAATGATCTTCTCTTCTTTTCCTAAACAAACAAGTTTCATTTCACATTTTTGACGATAGTCATTCAATGCAAAGTACATTGGTGTAAAGCGTGAACGATATACTTTGATTTCTTCTTCGCCATATTTTGCGATTGCAGCTTCTTCTGAAAGACCGATCGTTGCAATTGGTGGGTGCGTAAAAATGACTGTCGGCACCAGATCATAATCTAAATGTGCCTCAGTTTGACCATTGAACAATCGTTCAGACAAGCGACGACCCGCTGCAATCGCTACTGGCGTCAACTCTAATTTGCCGATCACATCTCCAACTGCAAAGATCGATTCAGCAGTCGTATTTTGGTACTTATCAACAATGACAAAGCCTTTTTCATCTAGAGAGACATCTGTATTTTCCAAACCAAGGTGTTGGGTATTGGGCACTCGTCCCCCAGCAAACAATACACAGTCCCCCGTCAGTGTTTGACCATTTTCAAAGAAAACCGTATATTGTCCATCACGTTCTTCGATCCTTTCAGCTACATAGCCGGAATAAAGGTCCATTCCTGCTTCTCGATAAATTTCTACTAAATTGTCAGTTAACATATGATCAAACGCCCGTAATGGACGTTCTTTACGATAAGCCCAAGAAACGTGACTGCCAAATTGCTGACTCATTCCGCTAAGTTCTGCCGCAATGTATCCTGCTCCTAAGACGATCATTTCTTTAGGCACTTCTTTTAAGGCAAAAAAGCCATTGGAATCAATCGCATGTTCACCACCAGGAATCGACATGACACTAGGTTTTCCTCCTGTAGCAATTAAGATCTTTGGCGCTCTGTATTCTTGTCCATCGACCGTCACAGTATGGTTATCCACAAACTGTGCATAACCGTGGATAACTTCTACTCTGTTGCTATCTAAGCCTTTTTGATATGCTGTGTGTAAAAAATCAATATATTTTTCACGGTTATCCACAAGTTGCTTGAAATCAAATTTATCCACATGTGGATAAATACCATAGCTCGTGGCATCACGCTTAATCATTTCTAACATTTCACTTGCTTGCCACATCACTTTTTTGGGTACACAGCCCACATTGACACAAGTACCCCCCAGCTCATTGCCTTCAATCAATAAAACTTTAGCTCCATGCATTCCTGCACGGTTAGCAGAAGCAATCCCGCCACTGCCACCGCCAATCACTATGTAATCATACTCTTGCATTATTGGTCTCCTCCTTAGGAACAACTTCATTTTGGTGTATATCGAAGGATTTTTCAAATCTTACAAAAAAATGCGACAGAAAGCACCGAGTCAATGATAAAGGGAGAGGAACATAACATGTACGAAATTCAAACTCGCTTTTAGCACAGTGCGCTACCCCTCGAATCTCATTATTTTTCCTTTATCAGCCTTGGATACTTCTGTCACAGTTTTTATTTTTTCTTCCGGATCATGTCGCCAACCTGAACAGGTTCAGCGACGGGCATCGTTAGAAGCATCATCGGATTTGGCGCGCGATCGATCGATTCACCGTCTTCATTATACATGACTTCCACCTTTTGATGGAAATGATGGAATCCAGGTCCATAAAACTCGATCTCGTCCCCCACCGAAAACAAATTCCGCTGCCGGATCGTGGCCATCTTTGTTGCGTCATCATAGGCCATGACTTCTCCGATAAACTTGTATTGCGGGATTTTACGCCGAGGACCAAATAATTGCTCATTTTCACTCGGTGTATGGTAATAAAATCCGGTAGCTAGTTCTCTTTGCGCTACCTTCCATAATTCATCAATCCACTCTTGTTTGCAGACATAGTTCTCTGGATCTTCCATATAACTGTCAACTGCCGCTTTGTACACATTCGCAACAGTTGAAACATAGTGGATCGATTTCATCCGTCCTTCGATCTTAAAACTATCGACGCCGTTTTCAATCAAGTCAGGAATATGTTCGATCATGGACATGTCGACTGCACTCATTGAGAATTCTTCTTCGATCGTTCCATTCTTTGTCAAACTCTTTCTTTCTTGTGCAAAAGGCATATCAAAAAGATCATATTTCCAACGACAAGATTGTGAGCAACCACCACGATTGGCATCTCGCATCGACATGTGATTGGACAATGTACAACGTCCAGAATAAGAGATACACATCGCCCCATGAATAAAAGCTTCAATCTCCACACTCGTATTTTTGCGGATTTCGGCGACTTCTTCCATGGATACTTCTCGAGCCAAGACAACTCGCTCAAGCCCTTCTTCTCGCCAAAATTCTAGCGTTTCATAATTTGTCGCGGAAGCTTGCGTTGAAAGATGGATCGGCAATCCTGGTGCTTCTGTCGCACAGATCTCGATCAAAGCAGGATCAGACACGATCACCGCCGAAATTCCCACGTCCCGCAATTGACGGAAAAATTCCCCAGCTCCTTCTTGATTGCCTTCATGGGTGACCATATTTGCTGCTACATATACTTTAGCATTATGAGCTTTAGCAAATGCAACCCCTTCAGCCATCTCTTCATAGGTAAAGTTTCCGGCACGGCTGCGTAAGCCATAGGCGTTGCCGCCTATATAAACAGCATCCGCCCCGTAATGAATGGCTGTTTTTAATTTTTCTAATGTACCGGCTGGTGCCAATACTTCTGGCCGTTTCAATTTTTGTTTGACTGTCATTTCCATTGCTCCTTACTTGATATCCTCTGGATTGATCGCATAAAAACCGGTATCTAACCCCCGTTGAGCTGGATGTAGCTGACGTACTTGTTCACTCAAGCTAGCTGCTTGTTCAGCAGTCCATGTGCCTTCAGTAAGCAATTGCTTCGCCTGTGCAAAACAAGCTACGATCGAGACAAACGCTGTCCCTGGAGTAAATAAACCGTCTAACTTCCAAGTCTGGTACCCCGTTTCAAAAAGAGACTGCAATTCATTCATCAAATTGATGTCATTATTGGCGAAAATATGCGTGCCATGACTGTCTTCATAAATCGAGTAGTGGGTATCCTCCTTCTTGGGTTCTGATAAAAATAAACCTCGCTCACGAGATTTTTCATCTTCCTGTTGCGTATAATTATAATAATTTTGAAGCAATGGACGTTTCGACTGATGGATGCACGTTGCCCCATAGACAAGCACTTCCGCAGGAATCGTTAGCTGTGGTGCTAAAACTGTCATTTCTCCAAAGGGGACTTCTCTTGCTAAAACTGCTCCAATCGCCCCTTTTTGCCCCCAAAAATTGATTTGTCTAGCACTGGTGACCAGCGTCTCTCCATCGTATACAAACGGCAATGCCAATTCCGGATTCTTTTTCATACGATAAATGATTCCTGGATCGCCGATAGAAATTTTATCAACATGGTTGGCCTTCAAAAAAGCCAAGTATTCTGGAACTAGCGTCATTTTTTGCGGGTGCATGATGCCATTGACTGCCGCCATCGCTTGTTTCCCTTCTGCTTGCGCTAAGCGGATCAATTCGCTTTGTTCCTCTCGTGAGAAAGATGTCGGCAAACGCAAACCGAAAGTTTCTTCTCCGAAAAAAATAGTATCTACATAAGGTAAGAGCTGTTTTGCTTGTTCGATCGACTCCACCGTTGCGATAATCTCAACCATGATATTCCTCCTCTATAACTCACTAATAGTATCACAGGCAACACGGCTTTCCAAGACTTCCTTTTGAACTTTTTTCACTAAAAAAAGGAATACTCAGCGATGAGAACTGGTAATACAACTTTAACACTCTTTTAAATTTGTGAACTTTATGAGTTTTTATCTCCATTTCAATTGTTCGAAATCCAACAAATACTATTTGCCCACAAAAAAACTATCCAAGCAGCAAACGATGGTTCAGCCTGCATTCTGCTGACCATCAGTCGTTTGCTAGTTAGATAGTTTTATTTTTCTTTATGAGCTTATACTTGTTGAAGAATACGAGATTGGCCTTCTTTTACATTCAATGTAATTGAGCCTTTCGATGCCCCAATCGTCACCCGGTCACCTAAATGGATCTGTCCCGACAATAGTGCTTCGCTTAAGCGGTCTTCGACCTCTTTTTGCAATGCTCGACGAATTGGGCGAGCCCCATATTCTGGATCAAAACCAGCTTTACCGATGACATCAATCGCTGCAGATGTGATCTTCAGTTGAATGTCTTGATCACTGAGACGTTTGATGATCGCTTTACTCATGATTTTAACGATTTCATGAATTTCATCTTCACCTAATGAACGGAAGACAACTGTTTCATCCACCCGATTCAAGAACTCAGGACGGAATGCTTTCTTGAGCTCTTCCAGAATCCGTTTTTGCATCGCTTGATGGTCTTTGCTAAGATCCACCACATTGAAACCTACATTCTTTTCTTCACGAATCTGTTGTGCGCCGATATTTGAGGTCATAATCAGGATTGTATTACGGAAATCGACTTTCCGCCCTTTGGCATCTGTCAAATGACCATCATCAAGGACTTGTAAGAGAATATTGAAGACATCTGGATGAGCTTTTTCCACTTCATCTAGTAAAATCACTGAATAAGGTTTTGAACGAATCTTTTCAGTTAATTGTCCACCCTCATCGTAACCAACATAACCAGGAGGGGATCCAATCAAACGACTTGTACTGTATTTCTCCATAAACTCAGACATATCCACACGAACGAGTGAATCCTCACTGCCAAACATTGCTTCTGCCAAGGCTTTTGCCAGCTCTGTTTTTCCGACACCCGTAGGACCTAGGAACATGAATGAACCAATTGGACGATTCGGATCTTTTAGACCACTACGTGCTCGACGAATCGAACGTGCGACTGCTTTCACAGCTTCTTCTTGACCAACAACTCGCTGATGCAGGATTTTTTCTAGATCGAGAAGCCGTTCACTTTCTTTTTTCTCCATTTGCTGTAAAGGAACGCCCGTCCATTGCGACACGACTGCCGCAACATCTTCGCCAGTGACACTGTCTGCGTAGCCGGAAGCTTCTTTCACTTCCATGAATGCAACTTCAGTCAACTGCTGGGTCAATTTCTTCTCTTTGATGCGCAAACGAGCTGCAGCTTCAAAGTCTTGTTGGCGAATCGCTGCTTCTTTTTCTTCAATCAGATTGGCGATTTCATTTTGCAAATCGGCCAACTCAGAACTTTCGTCTGTTTTATCCAAGCGCACTTTTGCTGCCGATTCGTCCATCAAGTCAATGGCTTTGTCCGGCAACTGCCGTGAATTGATATAGCGTACCGACAATTGGACAGCGGCATGCAGGGCATCATCTGAAATCTCTACGCCGTGATGCTCTTCATAACGGGGACGTAATCCTCGTAAAATTTCTTCTGCTTCTTCTGGCGTTGGCTCATCCACTTGAACACGGGCAAACCGTCTTTCCAATGCAGAATCTTTTTCGATATACTTTTGATATTCATCTAAGGTCGTAGCACCGATTGTTTGTAATTCACCGCGGGCTAATGCAGGTTTTAATATATTCGATGCATCGATAGCACCTTCCGCACCACCAGCACCAATCAGTGTATGCAGCTCATCAATAAATAAAATGATCTGACCATCTTGGTAAATTTCGTCGATGATTTTCTTCATTCGATCTTCAAATTCACCGCGATATTTCGTGCCAGCTACTAAAGCACCCATATCTAACATCATTAAGCGTTTGTTCTGCATATCTTCTGGTACTTCACCGTGAATGATTTTTTGTGCCAATCCTTCAGCAATAGCTGTTTTACCAACCCCCGGTTCCCCTACTAAAACAGGGTTGTTTTTGGTCCGGCGGCTTAGGATTTGAATCAATCGTTTCACTTCTTTTGCTCGACCCACTACTGGATCTAAGCGTTTATCTCTTGCCAATTTTGTTAAATCTCGAGCTAGTGAGTCCAGCGTCGGCGTTCCTTGTGCTTTTCCTTGAGGACGACGACGACCCGCACCACCGGCATTTTTTGTGTCATTGATACCCATTTTTTTCTTTAATAACTGCCGCATTTTAGCCAAACTCAACCCTAAGTTCAACATGATTCTTGAGGCTAAAATATCTTCATCCCGAAGCAATCCTAACAAAAGATGCTCTGTGCCGATTTGAAGAGCGCCTAAACGCTTAGCTTCATCTCCAGCGTAAGCAAATGTTTGCTTCGCTCGTGGGGAATAGGCTAGATAGGCATTCTCTGGGTATTGGCGAACAGTTCCGTAACCTGTTAAATGCTCGATTTCTTCGCGAATATCATTTTCAGTGATATTCATTTCCCGTAACGTTTTGCCGGCAATGCCATTTTGTTCAATGACTAAGGCAAGCAAGATGTGTTCTGAACCTACGGACTGATGTTTAAAGTACTTTGCTTCTTCCTGTGCGATCGTCAGCACAGCTTTCGCTCGTTGTGTAAATAGTTCATCCATCTCATTCACTTCCTGTCTTCATAACTTAAACGTTCTAAAATTGCATGGAGCAAGTCTGCTCGTGTTCGATTTTCATAAGGAGAACGTCCTAATACTGACTTCGCAATGACGGTCAACAATAAATTGCCCTCACGCTTCGACAGGATTCCTTCCTCATAAAGTTTTTGGATTATTGCATAAGCATCTTTTTCCGAGATGGTTTCATCAAATAATTGATTCATTTCTTCAAGGTAGTGGTGGTTATCCGTGATCTTTACTTTTTCGATACGGATATATCCTCCGCCTCCACGTTTGCTTTCAACAGTATACCCTCTTTGAATAGTGAAACGGGTATTGATCACATAATTTATTTGTGAAGGCACACAATTGAATAAATTCGCCATTTCAGCTCGGCGAATCTCGATTGTTTCGCTGTCTTCAAGAATTTTCTTCAAATATGCCTCAATCAAATCGGAAGTGTTATGATGATTCAATTCATTCCCTCCCTTGACTAATTCTGACCTTCATTATACCCAATTTTTGAAAACTTGAAAAGATGTACGCCTAGAGATGCGGAATTACTAAAAGAAACTTAAACAGCTAGCTCTTTTTTCGCATCACAAAAAAACTATCCGCATCTTCAAGTGGTTACTTCTACAGTCTTTGGTTGCCATCTCACTGCGACCTATAGAGTAAACTTAAAAATCATTCGGATAGTTTTTTCAGCTATTGATTAATCTTCAGAGCTCGTTGAACTCGTACTTGTTGATTCACTGCTAGCGGAGGATTCACTCGTAGAGGACTCTGGTTTTGGTCCTTTAGAAATAGTAACATTTACTGAAGAACCAACAGCCACCGAAGTCCCTTCACCTGGCGAAACATCTGTGACTTCTCCAGCCGGAACAGAATCATTGTAGCCCGATTCTTCTTTGATCGAATATTTTAACCCAGCCTCATTTAGTGCTGCTACAGCATCATTTCGACTCTGTCCAATGATTCGTGGCACATTAACCATCTCTTGACCGCTGCTGACTGTCAGCGTGATAACAGTTTGAGAGGTAATGACTGATTCTCCTGCTCCTGGCGCTTGATTAATGACAGTCCCCACTGGTTCATCGCTTGGCGCTGATTGTTCATAAATATTTTCGGTTGGAACTCCTTTTGAGGTCAATGCCGCCCGTACATCTTCGATTCGCTGACCATAATAGTCTTCCATTGCAAACGATTCAGGTCCCGTGCTGACTACAAAAGTAATGTCATCCTCTTTCGGAGAAACTTTCTCGCCGACATCTGGTGATTGGCTAATGATCAGACCTTCTCCGATAGCATCACTGGATTTGGTCTCTTCTTTGATTTGGTCTTCTGAAAAACCTAACTTGATCAACTCGGCTTTTACATCTTCAAAATTTTTCTCTTCATAGTTTTTTAAGGTGATTTTTTCAGTCCCTGAGCTGATATACAAAGTGATCTCGCTATTTTTTTTGACTTCGGTTCCTTCTTGTGGATCCGTTTTAACGACATTGCCTTCTTCAATCTCATCGTCAGCAATTTCTTCGGTTTCATCAGCAACTTTTAATCCTGCTGCTTCCAGCTTTTCTCGAGCAACGGTCTCTGTGTCTCCGCTGACTTTAGGGATCTCAACATCGCCGCGCCCTCCGCCAAAAACAAAATAGCCGCCAATGACCAGCAGCGCTGCAATAACTAGTATTGGCAGGATCAGCCACCATTTCTTCCGCTTCTTCTTTGGTTTTTCTTGTTTCTGGTCTGCGGTCTCTTCTACTTCTGGCTCCGTCACTGCCGGTTCTGCAGGTTGTTCAGCTATCATTTCATCGGTAATAGGGGTCAGCGCTCGAGTTTCATCGTTTAGCGCATGTGGCTCCCACCTTGGTTCATTCAAGCGCTCAGGTGACAGCGCTGTTGAAAGATCTTCTCGCATTTCATCAGCTGTCTTATAACGATCGGCTTGCTCTTTCGCTGTTGCCTTTAATACGACATTCTCTAATGATTGAGGAACATTTTTATCATAGATACGAATAGAAGGGATCTCATCTTGAAAATGTTTTAAGGCAATTGTGACAGCGGACTCACCATCAAAAGGAACTTTCCCCGTCAGCATTTCATATAGGATGATTCCAATCGCATAGATATCAGATTGGTTAGTAGCCATACTTCCCCGTGCTTGCTCTGGCGATAAGTAGTGCACAGAGCCTAACATCGAGTTGGTTTGGGTGATCGATGTTTCCGATAAAGCAATCGCGATCCCGAAATCCGTGATCTTAACGACGCCTTCTTCATTGATCAGAATGTTTTGTGGTTTCAAGTCCCGATGAATGATTCGATGTTGGTGAGCCAATGCCACTGCTGACAAAATTTGTTGCACGATATCGACAATCTGTAGATAAGGAACTGGGTAATGGGTTTGAATATATCGCTTCAAGTCCATGCCTTTGACATATTCCATCACCAAAAACTGCATCCCATCTTCTTCGCCTACATCATACACTGTTACGATATTGGGATGAACCAACTCTGTGGCAGCCAATGCTTCCCGCTGAAAGCGGCGAATCGCATTTTTATCATTTTGGAAGTCAAATCGCAATACTTTGACGGCAACTTCTCGATCAAGAATCAAATCATGAGCCAGAAATACATTTGCCATGCCGCCACTGCCGATATTGCCAATGATTTTATAGCGGCCATTTAACTTTTTCCCTATTTCAATCATGGGCAGTTCCTCCAACTTTGATCAGTAACACTGTGATATTATCGACTCCGCCTTGTTGATTGGCTGCATCGATCAACTGCTGAACCGCTTCTTTAAGGGACGACGCGCCTTCAATGATGGCTGCGATCTTTTCATCTGCCAACATGTTTGTCAGTCCGTCTGAGCAAAGAAGCAAGTAATCACTTTCAGCAAAATAATGAATCGCTACATCTACTTCTACTGTATTAGGCATTCCAACAGAACGAGTCAAAACATTTTTGCGTGGATGGTTCAGTGCCATTTCAGCAGTAATTTGGCCAGATTTCACCAATTCATTGACAAGAGAATGGTCTTCAGTAATTTGTATCAACTCATGATCCCGCAAAATATAGGCGCGGCTGTCGCCAACATTCGCAATCGTAAATTGATCCTCAAAGAGTGCTACAGCAATGATCGTTGTTCCCATGCCATTCAGCGCCTCATCCTCGATGCCTTTTTCATAGATCGAGACACTTTCTGCCTGGATTTTTTGGATCAGCCATTGAGCAGCCTTTTCACTATCTGTCAATTCTGTTTTTTCCCAAGCGGTTCCCAAGCCACTCACAGCCTGACGACTCGCTACATCACCTGCCCGATGTCCTCCCATCCCATCAGCTAAGATCGCCAATGTGATACTTTTTTTGTTGACATACACAGCAGCAAAGTCTTGGTTCGTATTCCGACGTTTACCAACATCTGTTTGAAAATGGATTTCCAACTTCTTTTCACCTCATTACTTTTTGCGAAGGCAGCTTATGAAAAAGCCATCTGTCATAAAATCTTGCGGATAAATCGTTAGCATCTGATCATTGATATTCGCAGCAATATCAGCATTTACCGATACATCGATTCGTTCGAATTCTGGATGATCCGCTAAGAATGCCTCCACTACTGCCTGATTTTCTTCTAGCATTATAGTGCATGTACTGTAGATCATTATACCCGAATTTTTTAGCGTTGGGGCGGCACTTTCTAAAATCGCTAACTGAATTTCGGGTAAACGCTCTAGATCAGCTGCCTGCTTGTTGTATTTGATGTCTGGTTTACGACGCATCAATCCTAGACCGGAGCAAGGAGCATCCACTAAGATTCGATCAAACTGTTGTTCCTCAAAATGTTGAGCGACTTCCCTTGCATCCATCACTTCCGCTTGAACCACCTCTGAAACTGCAAGTCTTTCAGCATTTTCAGTGATCAATTTAACTTTATGAGGATGAATATCCAACGCAGTGACTTTCCCACCTGCTTCTGCAGATAGAAAGGACGCGATATGGGTTGTTTTACCTCCAGGCGCTGCACAAGCATCCAATACTTGGTGCTCTGGTGCAATGTGCAGTGCTGGTGCTACTAACATCGAACTTTCATCTTGTATTGTCAATAATCCGTTATGATATAAAGAAGAGCCGGCTAAAAATCCTTTATCAGCCACAATCCCATACGGAGATAGTTGGCTTTCTCGAGCTTCGATCCCTTCTTCCTGTAGTTGAAGGATGGCTTCGTTGCGAGTAATTCTTTGTAGATCAAGGCGTCCACTAGCATGGCTAGGTACTAGTAAAGACAGCCCTAACTCCCGGGTTTTATCGCTGCCGATCTGCGCTACGAATCTTTCAGTTAGCCATAATGGCATACTGATTTCTATAGCTAACCGCTCCAAGGGATCTTTGATTTGATCAAGTGCCGGCACACCCTCTCTTTGAATCGTACGCAACACGCCGTTAACAAATTTTCCGATCCCTGGATTTCCTTTTGCTTTCGCGATTTCCACGGCCTCATTTAAAATAGCATGATTAGGTACTTTGTCCAAGTACAGCATTTGGTAAAGAGAAAGACGCAATAATGATCTGACCCATGGATCGACTTTTTTTGCATTCTTGATAAAGTTCGCTAAATAATAATCCAATAGCAGCTGCCGACTAATGGTTCCATAGACCATTTCTGTCAATAAACGTCCATCTTTATCATTTAAACGGCCTTGATTCATCAGTTCTCTCAATAATAAGTTCGAATAGGCACCGCCTCTTTCGATACGAACTAAGGCCTCTAATGCAACAAAGCGAACAGTATATTGGATTTTTCCTATTTTACGCTTCATGAGTACCAACCTTATCACCTAGTTGAATGTGTTGCCCAGTGCCATTTAGAAAAGCCGCAATGGATTGACGACCTTTTCCAGCTGGTTGTAGCTCTTCTAAAGCTAAAA
The DNA here is from genome assembly GCF_005843965.1 of Enterococcus sp. M190262. NCBI lineage: Bacteria > Bacillati > Bacillota > Bacilli > Lactobacillales > Enterococcaceae > Enterococcus > Enterococcus sp. M190262. Next base: position 942,699 of record NZ_CP040461.1, read on the forward strand.
CTGTCTGTTGACCACAAGCGATCCATAGCGCCTTTTTCGTTCGTTGCATGATGGTTCCTGGCGCGGCATCTGTTGTTTCATCGACTACTGCTACTGACCAAATCTTCCAACGGCTCCCTTGGTAAGTCGTGAAAGCAATTGGCCACGGTCGCATCCCTCGGACCTGATTGTCGATCTCCTGTGCTGTCTTTGTCCAATCAATTGCTTCTTGTTCTTGCGTAATATTGGGGGAGAATGTTGCCTGCTCTTCTGCTTGAGGCATTGGTTTCAGTTCTCCTGATAGGATTTTGGGTAATGTTTTCAGCAGTAATTCTTTACCCAATAAACTTAATTTCTCAAACATAGTCCCCACATCGTCTTGATTAGTGATCGGCAGTTTAGCTTGAGAAAAAATACCCCCAGCATCCATTTTTTTAATCATTTCCATGATGGTGACACCTGTTTCCGGTTCGCCTTCCATGATGGCATAGTGCACTGGGGCACCACCCCGATACTTTGGTAATAAGGAGGCATGGACATTGATCGCTCCAAATTTTGGTACTTGCAACAGCTTTTCCGGTAAAAATTGGCCAAAGGCCGCAGTGACTAAAATGTCTGGTGCTAATTCTTTGATCGTTTCCATTTCAGGTGAACCGCTGATTTTTTCTGGTTGCAAAACCAACAATTGGTGCTTCAATGCTGCTTCTTTGACAGGCGTTGGCGTGATTACTCGTTTTCGACCTACGGGCCGATCCGGTTGGGTCACTACCGCTGCAATTTCATAGCCTTCTGCCAGCAATCCTTCTAAGATTGGTACAGAAAACGCGGGGGTTCCCATAAAGACAACTTTAGTCATTTTCGTGTTCCTCCATATATTGTTCTAGTTCAGATTCTGGGATCTTATCGATCATTTTATCAATAAATAAGACACCATTCAGATGATCAATCTCATGCTGGATAGCCCGAGCCAAGTAGCCAAAAGCTTGAACCTCCATTTCTTCTCCTTCACGGTCAAAGTAGCGAACCGTAATCTCATCTGCTCGCTTGACCGTACCATAGGTATGAGGAATACTCAAGCACCCTTCTACATCAACAGATTCTCCTGATGACTCGATGATTTCTGGATTAATCAGTTCGAAACGATCCTCTTCATCTACTTCAATGATTGCCACTTGCAGGTTTTTACCAATCTGAGGGGCCGCAATACCTACGCCGTCATGCGCCACCATTGTTTCATACATGTCTTCTAGTAGTTGTACCAGCTCATCTGTAATCATAGATACCGGTTTTGGTTTTCGACGAAGCTGATCGTCGGGATGAATAATAATTGGATAGCGCATAATATCTCCTTTAAATAAAATTCAACGGTTCTTGGTCAATGGAAACATAGAGTCCTTTTCGCTGATCGATCTGACTTTGTTCCAATAACCGGGTCAACAGTTCAGGCAAATGTGGTTCATTTTTGTATTTAATAATCAGTTGGTAGTAATAGCGATTTTTGACACGCATGATCGCGCTAGGTGCCGGTCCAAGCAAAATACTTTGACCCGATAATTCTTTTTGTACTTCTTGGTAAATGGCAAACATCTTTTGGGCAGCTGCCTGCTCTTCGAGATGACTGCAGGTAATTTTTACCGTGTAGTAATAAGGGGGATATCCGCTTTGATGCCGAACCCACATTTCTTGTTGGTAAAAAGCTTCATAGTTTTGGGTTTGTGCTAGCTGAATCGCATAGTGTTCCGGATTAAATGTCTGAATGATTACTTCGCCGGCTTTCTCCGCCCGGCCAGCTCGGCCGCTTACTTGCGTCAGCAATTGAAATGTTCGTTCACTAGAACGAAAATCTGGCAGATTCAATGCTGTGTCAGCATTTAAGACCCCTACCAATGTAATATCCGGAAAGTCTAACCCTTTGGCAATCATTTGTGTTCCTAATAAAATGTCTGCTTTCTTTTCGCCAAATAAAGTAAGTATTTTTTCATGTGCTCCTTTTTTGCGGGTAGTATCCACATCCATCCGCAATACCCGTGCTTCTGGAAATCTAGCAATTAGTTCTTCTTCAACTTTCTGCGTACCTGTTCCATAGTAACGGATCTTATCTGCATGACAACTAGGACAGCGGTGAGGGATCTTTTCTTCATGCCCGCAATAATGACAGCGCATCGTCTTGGTATCCATATGAAGCGTCAAAGAAATATCACAGTTCGGACAAGGCAGAACATACCCGCAATCACGACACATAACAAAAGAAGAATACCCGCGTCTATTCAGCAGCAAAACGATTTGTTCTTGTTTATCTAAGCGATCTTGGATTTTTTCCTGTAATTGGCGAGAAAAGGTCTGGTAGTTTTTGTTGGCAAATTCTTCCCGCATATCTACTACATTGATCTGCGGCAAACGAGCACTGAGTTTTGCTCGTTGATTCAAACGCAACAATTGATAAACGCCTTTTTGCGCCCGAGCCCGTGACTCGAGAGAGGGAGTGGCACTCCCCAAAACAACAGGACAATGATGATATCCTCCGCGCCATATCGCTAAATCACGCGCATGATATCTTGGTGCCTCCTCCTGCTTATAGCTTGCTTCATGTTCCTCATCGACAATAATGACGCCAATGTTTTTTAAAGGAGCAAAAATAGCTGAACGTGCGCCGACTACTACTTGGGCTTCTCCCCGTTCAATTTTTCGCCATTCATCATATTTTTCCCCTTGTGACAGTCCACTGTGAAGCACAGCCACAGCGTTACCTAAGCGGCTCTTGAATCGTTCCACCATTTGTGGGGTTAAAGCAATCTCTGGCACCAGCATAATGGCAGTCTTTTTTTGTTCCAACAGCTCAGCGATCGTTTGAAGATAGACTTCTGTCTTCCCACTGCCAGTGATGCCTTCTAAAAGAAAGGTTTGTGCCTCTTGTCTTTTTGCTGCTGACAGAATTTTTGAAACCGCATCGGTTTGTTCTTCGTTCAATGCTAATGCTGCAGTTTGGGGAAATGATCGATCTTTGAAGGGGTCCCGATATGTCTCAACCTCATGAAATTCAAGCCAGCCTAATGCTTGCCCTTGATTCAAGACAGCTGTCGAAATGCCTGCTTCTGCAAAAAATGAAACAGGAAGCTGATCAGATTCTTGTAAGACTGTCAATAGTTGTTGTTGCCGTTTAGCCCCTTTCCTGATTTGCTTCATTGCCTCTGGAATTGCTTCTGGAGAGATCAGGCGTTTCACCATACGGATTTTCTTGGCTTTATTTTTATTTTTTACCACATATTGCAATTCAACGACTGCTTCTTCACGCAATACTTTCAATTGCGACAATAATCCCGCTTCCTCAGCAGCTTGCCAGCTCAGGCTATTCGTCTCAGGAAAATGCGCTTTTATTGGGTGCGTATCATCCAATAAAAGAATATTCTTCTGGTATTCTGCTTTCATCACACTAGGCAACATGGTCTGCAAGCAGGTAATCTTAAAAGCAAATGTCGTTTTTTTCATGTAATCAGCTAACTGTAATAATTCTTCATTCACCACAGGAGAAAGATCCAGCAAGCGAAGAATAGGTTTCAATGGTTGACCTGGCGGTGTATCCGTCAATCCTACGATAAAGCCTTGGATATGCCGATCCCCATTACCAAATGGCACTTCGACTCGCATGCCAGTCTCTGCTACAGCGCGCAAATATTCAGGTATTTCATATGTAAAAGGTTGATCTGTCTGCATCGTTGGTACATCCACGATCACTTCTGCTGCATAGGTCATCTTCTCTCCTCCTCCAGGCTTTATTTTACTAAAATGACAGACATTTGTCTGTAAACCTTACGAAAATTTAACGGCTATCGACTCAAAAGAAAAAGCCAGAACACGCATTGTGCTCTAGCTTTTTTAATTGTCTACAGATTCTGTTCGTCACGAATCCGGGCTTCCAGTTCTTTTTGCTCTTGGTCTTTTTGCGCTTTGCGCTCTTCTTGTTCCATTTTCAAGCGAGCACGTTTGATTTCTGGATGCGGATCATTAACAACAAGCTCTGCTTCGATTTCTTCCAATGCTTGTCCTACGCTTTTCACCGAATCAAATTGTTCCAATGTTGCTTGGGCGCCTGCATCTAGTTCATGCGCGCGTTTGCTGGCTAAAATCACAAGGGAATACTTTGAGTTCACACGATCCAATAATGAATCGATTGAAGGTTTTAACATCATTCGTTTTACAGCTCCTCTAACATTTTGATATACTTGCCGATTACTCGATCAACGCGAAAATGTTCACTTGATATAATTTCTCGAATCCGTTGTACTGCTTTAGATACTTCATCATTTACGACTGCGTAGTCATATAAAGCCATCATTTCGATTTCTTCTCTGGCAACACGCATTCGTTCATCGATCACTTCGGCAGAATCTGTCCCCCTGCCAGTGATACGTGAGCGTAGCTCTGCTAAATCAGGTGGGGTAAGAAAAATAAAGACCCCATCAGGCACTTTTTCTTTGACTTGTTTAGCTCCTTGAACTTCGATTTCCAAGAAAACATCTTTCCCTTGGTCCAATGTTTTTTGAACATAAGACAACGGGGTGCCGTAGTAATTGCCAACGTATTCTGCATATTCCAACATTTCGCCTGCTTCGATCAAGGCTTCAAATTCCTCACGGGTGCGGAAATAATAATCAACGCCTTCGATCTCACCTTCACGCTTGTTGCGTGTTGTCATCGAAACAGAATATTGAAAATCGTTGTCATCACTTTCAAAAATTGCTTTTCGCACAGTGCCCTTGCCTACACCGGAAGGTCCTGATAAAACTATTAGTAATCCTCGCTCTGACATAATGACGTCCTTTCACTGACTTTTGCTTAACGTCTATTTTGCACTTTTTTTCAGCAACTTTCAAGAACTACTTTATTATAATGGGAAATTCATGAAATTACTACTCATCTCTCCTACTTTTAGAACCCCATGTTGCTTAGCGTATTGATCACACCTGCCAACTCATCTTTTGTCGTGATAGCTTTCTCCGTAGGATCTTCTACTTCCTGGCAATCAATCCGAACGATATACCGACGATTCAACGATACCGCATTTCCATTGACCAAAATTTGCAAGAACTCTTGATCAATCGCGACACAAGCATCTTGCCAAGCATCAAAGTTTGCTTTATCTGATGGGACGCTCCGCTTAATGACGTTTTTTCCGCTTAATTCATGAAAAGTAATATCATAGTATTTCATTGTTGATCACTCCTATTCGATATTTTGGACTTGTTCTCTTATTTTTTCAATAATCGTCTTCATCTGTACTACACTATTCTTGATTTCAATTGGGCTTGACTTGGAACCTATGGTATTTACTTCTCGGTTCATTTCTTGAATCAAAAAATCCAGCTCCCGGCCGATCGGCGATTTTGCCTCTAACAAAGTAGTCATAGAATCTAAATGAATCATCATTCGATCCAACTCTTCATGAATATCTCCCCGCTCCAACAGGATGGCCATCTCGGTCAACAAACGTTCTTGATCTACTTGCTCGCCTAAATATTCCGTCAGCTTTTTCTCAAAACGTTGGCGATGATCGGCTTCATAAACGGCAATAAACGTCTGTAATTCCATGATTTTACCAAGTAATTGCTGCTGATTTTCTTTTAACACTTGATAAATCCCTTGTCCTTCAATTTCACGGCTTTGATCGATAGCTGTTAGAGCCTGAGACAAAGCATCTAACACACCTTGCTCTAACTGGGTATCTTCTTGTTGTTTTTCTCGGACATCAAGAAATGCTTCATGGACGATTAATTTTTCCAAAAGATTTTTTTTCGACAGCTCTTTTATATCCAACCTTTGAGCAGCTTCTTCTTCGACCTGCTTCAAAAAAGGCACCAATAAATCCCATTGGACTATAACTTCTTTATGAGCCGCATTCTTTTCGTTCAATGTCAGATAAAGCTCCACCCGACCACGCTGTAATACTTTTTTGACTTCTTGTCGAATTAGTGCTTCCAAATCATTCAATTGTTTGGGCATGCGCAACTGCAAATCCATAAATCGCTGATTGACACTTTTAATCTCAATCTCTATTTGATAATCAGCTGTTTCTCCATTCCCTTTGCCAAAACCTGTCATGCTTTTCATTCATTTCTTCCTTTCACATAGAAAGCAGTGCTTTTTTTAATTCGGTGAATTCTTCATTTGATAATGTTAAGCCTTTACCCATTTTTTCATGTCCTGGACTCCAGTCACGCAAGTCAAACTTAGGCGAGCGACCATTCCAGCTGACTAAATTAAGCTCTTTACGCCAACCTTTAGGATTTTCCGAAAGAACGGCGATCTCCTCTACGATCTCATAAGAAAAATTATCCATTGTGTTCCTCTCCTTTTAAAAAATAAGCCAGATAGGCTGACAGCACAGCCAATTCTGGATACCGCGCACGAATCTGCTGAAATGCCGGTGTTTCAATTTGTTGGGTTCGATAGAAAAACAAGAACCGTTTTTGTTCAGATACCAAAAAGAACTGTTCGCGATAGTAATACAACCATTCTGACACTGACCATACTTCTGTTTCTTTCGTTGGTTCTGTCATGATTTTCTCACGTATCGCTTGCAGGAAAGATTCCTTTGTATAAATGACGGTCGGTGTAAGATGTAGTAATCTGCCTATACATTCAAAAAAGACGCGCCCACAAATTTCCAAGGGGACCTCTTGCTGATATAACTTACGCACTTTCTTCCAAAATTCCTTTTTTTTCATAAATGCGTACAATCGCGGTGCATCTTGTCGAAGCAAATGAACGAATGGCTTCCACGAATCGTTGAAGACCTCTTCATCAAAAGTATACCAATAGCCACTGAACTTGCCAAAGTATTTCATCGTTTCTAAATACCCAAGAGTCATGTTTTCTAGAGAACGTTTGGCATCAAAAATCAAAAAACTACCTAGAGTCCAAGGTGAAGCAATTTGAATCTGCGCAATTGATTCTGAGACCTGAACCTTCTTATTGATTCCAGGCCCTTGGACATCGACGGCAATGACTTCTGTAGCGCCTCGCTCAATGGCTACATCAATTGGCAGATTGTTGCGGTACCCTCCATCAATATAATAGATCCCATCAATCAATTGTGCCTGCATTGCTGGATAAAAAGACGCTGATGCTAGCAACCATTGCAAACTATAATCAATTTTGCTGGAATCAAACTGATAAACAACCTCTTTGAAATCCGGCAGACGAGTCGTACAAAGTAAGAGCTGGCTTTTGCTGGCATTAAATTTTTCTGCATCAAAAGTCGCTGCTAACAGCTGTGCTAATGGTTTTGTACTCGCACCATTGTCTTTAAGTGCTGTCTTTACGAGTGAGCGTAATTGCTCCATCATATCTAATAAGGTTTCTTTTTTAGCAGCAGCTTTTGGGTATTGGAGGACCTGTTCACTAGAAATATTCGTCCATAATTGCTCAGCAGCTTCAATATCGTCCATTAAAACCAATGCACCATTCAATGCACCAACTGACGTCCCCGCTACCCACTCAAATATGATTCCATGTTTTTTCAGCGCTTGCCATACGCCAATTTGATAGGCGCCATGGGCGCCTCCTCCACCTAGGACGAAAGCTGTATGGTAGTCCAGTTGCTTGTGGTACCCCTGTGTCACCCTACCATATCCACGTCCCACAAACCACTGATCCATGATGGGGTTTCTTGTCATTTCCCAAAGTATCTGGTCTACGAAACGGCTTCTAGCAAAACTCTCAGTCATCGAAACAAGTGTCTCCCAAGTAAATGCATCACTTGGCACCTGCAACAAATTCTGAATGGTCAGAAGCGGCCCTTCATGGACACAAGACAGATAGACTGTGCCGTGTTGATTCGTCAATCGCCACCCCTGTTCGTTGACCACTGATTGAAAAGCGGCTCGCGCCTCCGAATGACTAGAAAAAAAAGGGAAAACTAGTCGGCTTTGTTGAAACACATCTTGGGATACATATAAATCAGAAAAATAAATTTTTGTTGTCTTCATCCGACTCCTCCTCAAATGCAAAAAAGAAACCACGGATGATCAATGAAAATTTCTGACATCATTCGTGGTATTCTTATCATTTAAAAAGTCCGCTGTTCCATATTGAATGCGGCCCGCATCTCGTCTGTCGCATCAGCAACTGGTGTAACCGATTCAAGATCACCCTGAACCACACGTCTGGTTACTCCACCCATTTCACCACATGTAATTAATGTGATCATTTTTCTCCCTGCTACTTCATCCAATAAATAAACATCTGTTGGTTGAACCCGCACGGTTGAAGTTGCTGTATATGTATAAATATTTTCTAAATCCGTAATATAAATTGTTGCGCCAATAGCCACATCATCTAAAGGTGTGAACAAAAGGTCTGGCGACTGCGCACGATGGCTAGCTAGTGCATAATTTCCTTCGCCCATTTTTTGTGTTGGGCTAAGAGTTCCTGCTCCATATAGCAAAGCTTCATTCGATAACCCCTTAAAAATCGGCAAATTAATCGCTACGCTAGGTATCGCAACACCACCGATCACTGGTAATGTGCTGTTACTTAGTTGCGCTTTAAGAACTGCTTCTGAGCTGGCCGGTTCAACGGCATCAAAATCAAAAGTAGTGTCTGCCTCCATATTCTTTTTGACATCGGCTCTAGAGATCTCGGAAACTGCGTAAGCATCTCCGTTGTGTTTGATCAGAAAATTTTTGATTTGATTATTAAAAATCAAAGCAAGACCAATCAATAACAAAAGGACCAAAAATAGATTCGAGAGCCAATGGAACAAAGTTCGTTTCTTTTTCATCGTTTTTCGTCTCCAATTTTTATTACTCCTATCATAACAAAATCATTGCAGAAGCGCCAATTTTGGATTTTTTTTAATAAAAAAGCAAAGATTTTTGCTTCATAAAAAAACGCAATCTTAAAAATTGTTTTTTCCGTTATTTTGTAATATAACTTTAAACGAAAAGATACAAGCAATTTGATACACTTTATTGTAGAATGAACTTATTATCAGGGAGGGATTAATTGGCATGTCGAACACGATTTATGTACATATTGATACAACCAGCAATGCCGTTTCGACTCGCGGAGTGGATGCTCAAGATTTCAACAAGAGCATCGTTCACCAGCCAAAAAATCTGTTGTTGCTTGATCCCTCTAGTGAATTTGGTGAATTTGAGTCGCATACAGGGCTAAAGATTATCCGAGGCATTGAAGATGTCCACCTTTTCTTTCAACAACTCAACCGCGGACGGATCACAGAAGAAATCAAATGGATCGACTTTAATGATTTAGAAATGGTAAAGGAGCTAACACCGCTAGAAATTTCAGAATTGTTATATTTTGGGCATATGAAAACGCATCTTCATTCTCCGTTTTTCTACAAACTGCAAAACAACTTTGTTTATTTCGACCTCAAAGATCAGCGTTCCCGTGTTTACTACCGCTACCTGGAAGAATATTACCGAATTTTGGCTGACAAAATCACGCACATCGTTCTAGAAAAAATAAATGATCGACTTTCTTTCTTCAAAAAGCCTACTCCGGTCTCTAAACTTGATTTAAATCTTCTCAAAGACTTGCGGGGGGTCATGCAGGAAGGAATCATCTTATGTTTCCATCAAGAACAATTGGTCGATAAAACCTACACAATCCCGATTTACTTAGTCGAGGAATCTGGGCTCAAAAATAGTCACCTCTCTCTGAAAGAAGACTATCAAGTGGCAACGCTTCGCTACTTTGCAAATAAAAAAGAATGGCAGTTGGAATTGGATCAAGATGATCTAGCTTTTGGTTTTATCGATAAAAAATGACTTGCTCTCCTATTTTGATTTTGGAGAACAAGTCTTTTTTTACGCAGTCCGATTTAAATAATCGTCCTTAGGTACAAATACCTCTGGGGATGTTCGATAAGCAATTAGTAAGATAATTGCCGTGACGATTGCCGTAGCAAGTCCGCTGGCGGTATTCATTACCAGAGAGAAAAGCCAAGGTTTCATCCCCCAGAGAGCATATGCGCCCCAGTAAACCCAACCGGCAAGGAAATGCCAAAAATAACGAGCAAATGCGCCTGTGAATGTTGCTTGTACAAGTAGTCGTTGCACGCTACCCTTCGAACCATTTCTAATCGCCAAATGAATTTTATTTGCATAAAGTCCGGCAAAACCAACAAATGTAAAAGCAAATGGGTACTCAATCAATACTTGAAGAACACTCAAAAACCAGACTTTACCTAATGGGAAATGCAGCAATCCCCAAACCAATCCGGCCATTAATCCTGGCTTCCAGCCTCTACGGATAGCAAATATTGTTAATGGAATCTGTCCTAAAGAAATTGAAAAACTACTTCCAAAGTCTAAAGGAATCAGCGATAGTACCATCGCCAGTGCCGCCATAATCGTTCCCTCTATCCAAATTTTTGTACCATTTCCCACAAAAAAACTCCTCCTTTAGAATCATCACAATTCACAAAGGAGAAGTGTTAGACACTTCAACTCGTCACAATTCCTACGTTCGCATGATCGAAACAGGTACGAAGGGTTTAGAGTACTCTCATTCTCAGCCTTTTCAGACTCCCCTTTGTGATTAGATTCTATTTTATTTTGCTTGCACTGCTGCAAGTCATCTTCAAGAATACCACAAAATAAAAAAAAGAAAAGAAAACTCGCTCTGATAAAAAAAGAAACATCTCAACCGCGTCTAGACGAGATGCTTCTTTTGGGTTATCATTTTTAAATCGATAATTTTGATTCAAACAGTGGACTAACAGGTTTATTCTCATGGATTCGTTTGATTGCTTCTCCCATCAATGCACTAACACTGATTTCGTCAATTTTTTCAGATTTACGATCTTCTGGCAAGAAAATTGAATCAGTAACTACTAAGTGCTCGATAGCTGAATCTTCGATCCGTTGCAAAGCAGGTCCTGATAAAACAGGATGAGTACATGAAGCATAAACACTTTTTGCACCAGCTTGTTTTAATGCGTTCGCTGCTAGAGTAATTGTTCCGGCCGTATCGATCATGTCGTCGATCAAGACACACGTTTTGCCTTCTACGTGACCAATGATATTCATTACTTCAGCAACATTTGCTTTTGGACGTCGTTTATCAATGATCGCAATTGGTGATTTCAAGAATTCTGCTAATTTACGCGCACGAGTCACTCCGCCGTGGTCTGGTGAAACGACTACAACGTCATCTCCTTGAATATCTCTTTCCAAGAAATAATTAGCAATCAATGGTGCACCCATCAAGTGATCTACAGGAATATCAAAAAAACCTTGGATTTGTGAAGCATGTAGATCTAAGGTAACCATACGATTTGCGCCAGCTTTTTCGATCATGTTCGCCACCAATTTAGCAGTGATTGGTTCGCGGGAACGAGCTTTACGGTCTTGTCTCGCATAACCATAGTAAGGCATCACTACATTGATTGTTTTCGCACTTGCACGTTTCAAGGCATCAATCATGATCAGTAGCTCCATTAGGTTATCGTTTACTGGACTGCTTGTGGATTGAATAACATAGACATGTGAACCACGGATACTTTCTTCAATGTTGACTTGAATCTCGCCATCGCTAAATTGGTTCACTGAACACTTACCTAATTCCACACCTACTGCAGCTGCGATTTTTTCAGCTAACGGACGATTAGAATTCAGCGAAAAAATCTTCAATCTTGGATCAAAATAATGATTTGACATGAGAACCTCCACTTTCTTTGCGTTCATCTGGCAAAAAGACTACTAGTTCACCAGAATCTTCTTCCTAGTAAATAGTAGTCATTTTTGCTAAATAAATCAAGTCATTTCGCAGTTTCTTCATTCAAATAAGGCAATTTTTTTGCATAGCCTTCTTTGTTTTCCTGCCTTGCTCGGGCAATCGCCATGCTATGTTTAGGAATATCTTTTGTGATTGTAGAGCCAGCAGCGATCATGGTTTCTTCCTCAATCTGCAATGGCGCCACTAAATTCGAACCAGAGCCGATAAAACAATTGTCTCCGACAACTGTCTTGAATTTATTTTTGCCATCATAATTTACAAAGACGACGCCGCAACCAACATTGATATTTTTCCCTAGCGTTGCATCTCCGACATAAGAGAGATGCCCTACTTTTGTTCCCTCACCGATCGTTGCATTTTTTATTTCTACGAAATTACCAATATGGGCTCTTTCTTTAATGTCTGCTTTTGGACGTAGATGTGCATTTGGTCCGACATCTGCCCCGTTGTAGATTCGACTTTCTTCCACCACAGATGCCTTGATCGTTACATCATCACCGATTTGACTGTCTATGATTTGAGAAGATGCAGTGATGACACAGTCTTCACCAATTTTCGTTGCACCTTTGATGACGACACCAGCTTCAATCAGTGTGTCTGCTCCAATTTCCACGCCATCATCAATATAAGTAGTATCAGGGTCAATCAATGTCACACCATTGCGCATATGCTGCTGATTGATACGCTTGCGCATCAAACGATTCGCTTCTGCCAGCGCTAATCGATCATTGACTCCTAACGACTCATTGAAATCATCCGTTTGATAAGCAGCTACAATCTTCCCTTCTGCTTTCAAGATCTCAATAATATCTGTTAGATAATATTCCCCTTGTGCATTATCGGTATCTAATTTTGCCAATGCATCAAATAATAATTCATTGTCAAAACAATACGTTCCCGTATTGATTTCTTGGATCATCGCCTCTTCCACAGAGGCATCTTTTTGTTCCACGATTTTTTCTACGACACCCATTTGATTGCGTACAATCCGACCATATCCGGTCGGATCTTCAGCTTGCGCAGTTAAAATCGTTGCTGAGGCTTTTTGTTCCTGATGGAACTCAAAAAGATTATTCAATGTCTCAGTCGTTAACAAAGGGGTGTCTCCACTGATTACTAACGTTGTTCCCCGTTTTTCTCTTAAGAAAGGCTCTGCTTGAACAACTGCATGGCCAGTTCCTAACTGTTCTGCTTGTAAAGCATACTCACTGCGGTCCCCTAATTGTTGCTTGACCATTTCTGCTCCATGTCCGACGATTGTTACGATTGCATCAGGTTCTGTCTCCACTACGCGATTCATGATATGTTCTACCATAGGTTTTCCGCAAACGGGATGCAAAACCTTGTATAACTTGGATTTCATTCTAGTACCTTTGCCTGCGGCAAGTATAATTGCAAAACGTGATTCCACGTGTTCCACTCCTATCGATTCCGACTGATTGATTTCTGTATATGTCCAGTTTAGCCCAACTAAGGATGGTTTTCAATATATAAGGAAAAACACAACTAGACCAATTAAAAAAGACTGATTCAAAATCAGTCTTTTGTTTCAAAATAATTCCCCGGTACGACCGAGATCGTTTTCGTCTGAGTATCAACGTCTTCAACAAACAGCAGCGAACTATAATCAGAAATAGCACGTTTTCCTTTAAATTTAGCTTCCGCAAAAACCGTGATGCCAACAAGTTCAGCTTCAAATTCTTCGATCAAGCTCTTCATACCGTTCACAGTGCCGCCGCCTTTCATAAAGTCATCTACGACTAAGACTTTGGAACCGCGTTTTAAGCTACGCTTTGATAATTCCATTTTCTCGATTCGTTCAGATGACCCAGAAACATAATTCACGCTGACTGTTGACCCTTCCGTAATTTTAGAATCTCGCCGAACGATCACAAAGGGAACATTTAAATAATAAGATACCGCTTGTGCGATTGGCACTCCTTTAGTAGCAACAGTCATGACTGCATCAATTTGTTTATCCAGATACTTCGAAGCAATGATACGGCCTACTTGCCGCAGTAGCTCAGGTTCTCCAAGCAAATCCGAGAGATAAACGTAACCACCAGGCAGCAGTCGATCTTGCTCAGAAAGGCGTTCCGCTAACCCTTCAACATAGGCATAGGCTTCTTCTTTTGAAATCTCAGGCACAAAAAAAACACCGCCAGCTGCACCTGGAATTGTATCGAGAGTTCCCGTACCACGTTCTTTGAAGGTCTTTTTGATAATCGCTAGATCTTCACTGATCGATGATTTAGCAGAAGCATAGCGTTTTGAAAAAAATGACAATGAAATCAATTCATGCGGATGATTCAATAAATAATGTGTCATATCTATCAATCGTTCACTTCGACGAATTTTCACACATGCCCACTCCTTTAATTTATTCGTCTTATTATAAGGCTTTTTGCGTATAAATGCGAGCATTATCTTGAAAATCTAAAGAATTGTTCGCTTTTCATTCAATCAAAGAAAAAAAGAAACGAAAAATTTTCGTTTCTTATCGTTTTAACCGTTGTTTTCGTTGGAAAAGAATGACAATACGCTTGACCACATTGATGACTAAAAACAAACCGATAAATACTAATGTGATCGTAGCGCCTGGAGGTGTATCGAGATAAAAAGAGCTAGTCAATCCCGACAGCATACCGAATAGACCAATCAAGACACTGATCAAAATCACCGCATTAAAACTCTTGCCTAAACGCATACTGATTGCAGCTGGCAATACCATAATCGCAGAAATCAGTAACGCACCAGCGATGGGAATCATCATAGCGATAGCAATCCCTGTCAAAACATTAAAAAGCATCGACATTATCCGCACTGGCAAACGGTCTACATGAGCCGTATCCTCGTCAAAAGTCAGGACATACATCGGACGTTTGAATAGAAAGAAGAGAACGAATACAGCTAAAAATAAAAAGCCTAGAAACCAAACTTGATCCTGAGTAATGGTCACGATGGAACCAAAGAGATAGGATTGGATACTGGTCGCTGAGTTTCCTCCACTCAGATTCATAAGGACCAATGCTAATGCCAAACCGCCTGACATCAAAATCGCAATTGAGATCTCTGAATAACTCCGATAAAGTGTTCGTAAATATTCCAAAATGACCGCGGCGATGATTACGATTAATAAGGTCGTGAGATCTGGATTCAAATTAAGAAAAAAGCCTAATGCTACACCAGCTAATGAAACATGTGAGAGTGTATCGGCCATCAAAGACTGTCTTCGGATCACAAGAAACACACCTAGCATCGGTGCGATTCCGGCAATAAAAATTGCAGCCAAAAAAGCACGCCTCATGAATTCATATGAAAGCAACGCCATGGTGAATCCTCCTTTCGAACCAACCGAATTTGTCGATCCGCATACTCCTTAATATCTTCGTGATCGTGGGTGATCATCAAAATCGATTTCCCATGATCGTGTGCATTGTGACGCAGTAATTCATAAAATAAATTTCGTGATTGCTCATCCATCCCTGTCGTTGGTTCATCCAAAATAAATAAATCTGGATCAGTCGCAAAGATACGTGCTAAACTGATTCTCTGTTTTTGCCCTCCGGACAGTTCGCCAATCCGTTTTTTGCGCATTTCCCACATACCTACTGCATCCAATGCTCGCCGAACATGTTCATGATCCCGCTTTGTCAGCTTCTTAAACCATCGGTCTTTCGGATAACGGCCAGATTGGACCAATTCTAAGACTGTACTTGGAAAGCCTACATTGAACGAGGCAATCTGTTGTGGAATATAGCCTACACTTAGCTTTTGTCCTTCTCTGTTTTTGGTAGCCAGTATTACTTCTCCCTTTGATGGTTTCAACAACCCTAATGTTGCTTTAATCAAGGTAGATTTTGCAGCCCCATTTTCTCCTGTTAGAATGACGAATTCCCCATCTTCAACAAAATAAGAGATATCCTCTAATACAGGCTCATCATCATAATAAAACGTTAGTCCTTTTACATCGATATAACGCACAGATGTGCCTCCTTACTTGATACTTTTTTGTAAAGCTTGCAGATTTTCCTTCATTACTGTGAGATATGTTTCTCCATCACTAATCTGTTTTTCCGTCAAACTTTCTAACGGATTCAATACAGCCAATTCAACCCCAGTCTCATTCGCTAAAGTTTCCGCGACTTTAGAAGAAGCATTTTCTTCAAAATAGATAACTTTGACTTGATGATCCTCAACATATTCTTTTAGCTCTGCTAACCGACTAGGAGTTGGTTCTTGATCTGGAGATAATCCAGCAATCGATTCTTGGACTAGATCATATTGTTTTGCCAAATATCCAAAAGCGGCATGTTGTGTGACAAATGTTCGATTGACCGCATCTTTCAAAGCAGCAGTGTACTCTTGATCCAATGCGTTTAATTGCTCAATATAAGCAGCGGCATTCTTTTTAAATGTAGCTGCTTTCGTTGGAAATTTCTCGCTTAACTGATCTCGAATCGTTTCAACTTCTTTGATTGCCATTACTGGATCTGTCCACACATGCGGATCTAATTCATGATGGGCGTCTGTCCCATGTTCTGCTTCTGCTTCCGTTTCTCCATGGTCTTCATTTTCAGCTAAATCAATCTCTTTGGCCGCTTCGATCACAACTGTTTTGTCAGTATCGATCGAATCTGTCATTGTTGGCACCCATGTTTCCAATTCCGGACTATTGTACACAAAAGCATCTGCATCCATAATTTTTGCCATATCTTTCGCACTAGGTTCATAATCATGGGGTTCTGTGCCCGCCGGTATAAGCAAAGATACTTTACCTGTATCTCCAACAACCTCTTTGGTAAACTCATACATTGGATAAAAAGTCGTAATAACCTGCAAATCCTGACTTTCTTCTGCGACTTGTTCTGATCCTTTTCCGCAAGCCCCTAATAAAACAGTACTGGTAAGCAAAAATAGAGCTAGTAATTTTTTCATGATGATTCCTCTTTTCTTATTAAAACGGAACTAATCCGATTTATCAGCAAAAATTACTCTACCAAAGGAAACCTCATTCGTCAAGACAAATCGTATGTTTTCCGATTTAGAGCGTTCCTCTGCCAGTAAATCGGAAAACATGGGAAAATTGATTCATATATCCGCTAAGCAAAAAACAGA
Organism: Enterococcus sp. M190262; assembly: GCF_005843965.1. Taxonomy (NCBI): domain Bacteria; kingdom Bacillati; phylum Bacillota; class Bacilli; order Lactobacillales; family Enterococcaceae; genus Enterococcus; species Enterococcus sp. M190262. The sequence continues at coordinate 959,559 of NZ_CP040461.1, forward strand.
TGTCACATTTTTTGAATGTGTGCATCTGCTTTTTAATTTGTCCTTTTGTTTCCTACTATTTTAATGTGCGAACTAGATAAACCTCTTCACAAAAACCTTTTAAAGCATTATACACTCGCTGAGCCCGTGAGTATTTCTGGCACAAGGCAAAAACAGTCGGTCCACTTCCAGTCATCAGTGCCACATCCGCACCATATTTCATCATTCGTTCCTTGATTTGTTGTACGACTGGATGCTTAGGAATCGTGATCGATTCCAAACTATTTCCCATTGCAGCAATCATTCGTTGATAATCTTCAGCAAGAATTGCATCAGAAAGTTCTTGAATATCTGGATGATGCAACTGATCTAGATCAACTTCTTGAAAAATTTTACCTGTTGAAACACTTAGTCGGGGCTTGACTAAGACCACCCAGCACTGCGGCATCGGGCGCAACGGCGTGACTTTCTCTCCTTTACCAGAGATGAACGCAGTCGTTCCATAAATGCAATAAGGGACATCAGTACCTACTTCCATTCCTATATCGATCAATTCCGGCATCGTCAGACCTAATTGCCATAAGCGGTCCATCCCCCTTAGCGCTGCTGCACAATCTGTACTGCCACCGCCAAGGCCTGCTGCTACAGGGATATTTTTCGTGATCCGAATCAAGATACCTTTATTGATACCATAGCGTTTTTTGACAATACTGGCTGCTTGATATACATTATTGCGTTTATCGATCGGCAAGAAGGCCTTATTGGTTTCGATAATGATTTTATCTTCTTCTAGCTCTTCCATTATCAGACGGTCGGCTAGATCAACACTGGACATCACCATTTCCAATTCATGGTAACCGTCTGCTCGCTTACCCAAAACATCAAGTCCTAGATTTATCTTAGCAGGCGCTTTTTCAATAATTTCCATCTTATTCACCCAATCATCTGATAGTTAACTAGTTCTATCATAGCAGATTCTTTAGAGATAGTTGAGATATTTCTCCTGTTTTTGATCTTTATCAGCTTTTGGGTTGCTCTTTGAAATCGTTCCTCGTAAAATAAGAGTAACAAATTTGATCAAGAAGGCAGGGGAAATTATGGCAAATCTAATTCCTAGAGATCTACCTGGTGGAGAAGAACTATTAGGCAAATTGATGAACAGTTTCTGGCAAGAACGACAAATGAATACAGATATTAAAGAATATGAAGATCATTATGTAGTCAAAGCTGATCTTCCTGGTATAAAAAAAGAAAATATCCGTGTTAGTTTCGTGAATGATACTCTAACAATTTCTGCTTCCCAAATTGAAGAAAGCGAAGAGAAAGATGATCTTGGTCACTACTTGCGTAAAGAACGATCTAGCAGTGCTTATCAACGTGCATTCACTATACCTGACATTGATGAAGAAGCGATCAAAGCACGGTTCGAAGATGGGGTCCTTTCCTTGAATTTACCAAAGGCAAGTTACAAAGACGCGCCAGGTAAGCATATTCCAATCGAATAATTGAATTATCGCAAAAAGTAAAAAAGACTTCAGAAATATCAGTTTCTGAAGTCTTTTTTTTGTATTTCTACCTTGCCTTACCAGTTTGACGATAAGCTTGTCGAGTTGTTGCTGTGGGTATTTCTTCTTTTTTGACATAAAGCTTCAAACTATAAGGTTCATGATATTTTACATCATTTTTGACAAAATCTCCGCCAGTAATGAACAACCCAACTGGTTCCAAAGCTTTTTCCCCGTTCCAATGAATACGGCCAATTGTTGTTAAGTCACTATAGCTCGTACCAATTTGCAACGAGTATTCAGAATCTGACCGTTGTTTGACAAAGTAGTAGGGATAAAGGGTATTTTTAGGAATCACAAATCCTTGTGCGATAGCATTCGTTGCTAATTCATCTTTTGAAATGAGTTTCTGTAAATAGTCAGCCAATACCAGTTGATAGTCTTCTTCAAAATCAATAACTGCTTTCTCTGTTGATAAACGATCGATTTGTGTGGTGCTAATTTTTTCTCCTTCAATATTGAATACTTCATCAGGTAAATACTTCACAAAAAGCTGAGTAATATCTACCTTAAGATTTTTATCAAAAAAGTAATAAAAAATATTTAGAACCCAGAAATAGAGCAACACGCAGAATCCTATCCCGTATAAAGCCATCTGTAAATAATTTTGATTGAGATAGAGACCATAAACAATACGCAGAATATAAGCCGTTGGAATCAAACTAAGTAATGTATAGGCCCGATTCAAGTATTTAGGACTAATATCCAGATAACCTAAGAACTTATGAATCCCATTGATCATATCTAATAAAAAAGTCATTTATTCACCTACTCATTTTCTTGATCCTCATTGATGACTGCTTCTTGGTCAGCCGCATTCTGATCCTGACTTGACGGCGTCGTTTCCTCGCTTTGCCCGTTCTCTGAAGAAGGGACATCTGTAGCTGGTGGTGTAGAGCTATCCTCTATCGAAGATGAAGGAACAGTTCGCTGATTATTTGTTGTGGAAGATGTAGTGCCTCCATGATCTTCAGCTGATGTTGAAGGTTCTGTGCTTTCAGACACAGGTTGACTGTCTACCGATTGCGAGTGACTAACATCGCTGGTTTCGGTCGTTTCAGTAATCTCAGTCGAGTGACTAGTTCCATTTGACTGCCGATAGCTACTGGAATTCACAACACCAGTTGCAGTAGCGATGATGGTTGAAATGGTCAAGAGAGCAATTGGTTTCAAAATAGGAGGTACTTTTCGCATAATTTTCCATCCTTGTCTTGATTCTTATCTTTTTTGCACTCATTGAGTACTTACTTTCTTTATAGTTCTTTCCTTGGAAATGGTCAAGACTACGAAGGATTAACGGAACAGATTTAAAAAAAAGTAAAAATGTTTTCGGTTACAAACAAAAACTAGCTTCTGCTAGGCTCTAAATAAGAAATTCGTAAAACTTTTGTACAGAACGAGTTAACGCAGAGTGATAATCCACTATCAGCTCTTTTAATAAGATCGATTCTTGTAGCTCAAATGGCTCAGTCAATTCTAAAGTGATCCGAGCACCGTCGATGAAATAAGCATAGGACAGTTCATCATCAGACAATTCGGCTAGTTGATTGCTCCACTCTTCGAAGAATTTCTCCGCGAGCACATCTCCAACTTCCTCAAGAACAGGTTGGAGAGTCTCTTCTACTTGATAAAAAGGTCGTGACAAAATAGATGCCGTTGTCTTTGAGTGGGTTGTATTTTGAAAATCCAAATAAAGCAAGTCAATGTAGTCTTCTTCTTCACCTGTTTCTTCCAGCCATAGAATGCCTTGCTTGACCAATGAGACACATGTAGATTCTACTTCCTTTGATAATTCTATAGTAGCATCTTTGAACCTCAGATTCTTTTCGACTATTTGCTCTTCACCCATAAATTGCAAGACAGCTTTTTCAAAAACGAGCGGCTCATCTGTAATAAATAATTGAATTGTTGCCATTTTTTTCTCTCTTTCTTTTTTATCTAATTTATTTTTGCTCTAAACAGATTATTTGTCAGCGGTATGAATCTTCGTTAGCATAGAAATTGAAGATGAATAAAAGTTAATTTTTAAGGAGGAGATTTGATGAGTAAAATTGCCACTATCATTACCGATCTAGTTGAAGATATTGAAGTAACCTCACCAAAAGAAGCACTGGAAAATGCTGGACATGAAGTTGTCATTATCAGTAATGAAGGCGTGGACACTGTCACAGGAAAAAAAGGAACCACTTTTGCAGTTGACGCGTCTATTGATACAATCAATTTTTCCGATTTTGATGCTTTGTTGATTCCTGGTGGCTTTTCTCCAGACCAATTACGTACAGATGAACGCTATGTCACTTTGACCAAAGAGTTTCTGACATCTGAAAAACCAGTTTTTGCTATCTGTCATGGACCTCAACTCTTTATTCAAACCGGATTGACAAAAGAATTAACATTGACTGGCTATGATTCCATTCGTCCAGATTTAACATATGCAGGTGCTACTGTCAAAGATGAGCCTGTGGTGATTGACGACACGTATCATTTGATCACTAGTCGTAATCCTGATGATTTGGATGCATTTAATCAAGCCATTACAACAGCACTTGAAGGCAACAAATAAAGCCTAAATTTTAAACGAAGAACTCACAAATAGGGTGTACGAATATCGTACTCCCTATTTTTCTATCCTTTAGCGATTTTACCTGCTGTTTTTGTTCGCAAGTTCTTTTTATTAATATTTCTATTCATCCATAGAAATGTCAAAACCATCAAATGTCTCACCATCATAATATTTAAGTAATTCATCGAGTGATAGCAAAGAAGAAGTCATCTCCTCTTCTTCCGTTTGTTGGTGTTTTTCCCAATAGATCTGATAGGCTTCCGCCAATTGTCGATAGACATCTTTCCGTGAACCACCTTCTGCCTGCAGCATTGGCAATTCTCGAATAAACGCACTATAACAAGGACGACCATCTTGCCAACTGATAGGTAATTCAATCACATGTAGTTGGGCTTCTTCAAACCATCTCTCCATCCCGATCCCTCATTTCTCCCTTTATTATCACGTGAATGATTCAGAAGGTCAAACTTCCTGCCAAAATAGACTAAAAAACACTGGCTACCGATGGCTTATCCATGATTTGGAATAGCAATCGGCAGCCAATGATCATGCAGCTACATAAGCATATTTTTCAATGTTTTGTTTGATCTTCTCAATGATTCTCTGATCCTCTACACCTGTGACTTCTGTGATTACTTGAGAAAGATTAGCTGCTTCCAGTAACTCTCTCAATTGTTGACTTTGCTCGTCCTCAGGATCATGATAGTTGAAAATCATACCAATCGTTTCATAGAGATGGAACGGTTGCACATTTCTCATTTGCAATTCAAGGACGGGGCGGATAAATCGTTCTTGTGCGCTTAATTTTCGCAAAGGGGTGCGGGCTACTCGAGCAATAGCATCCGAAATGTAGTTATTTTTGAATCGTTGAATAATTTTTTCAATATACTGTTCATGTTCATCAGGATCAAAATCCCATTTGGCGACTAAAAGTTGACCAGTTTCTTCTAGAACGGATTTCAGCTGAATCACAACTAGATGGTCACGCATGGCTTCATCGATGGTCTCATAGCCTTGTAGAGCTCCTGTATAAGCTACTGTAGCATGACCTGTGTTCACACTAAACAATTTACGCTCGATATAAGGTTTCAGATCTGGTACGTATTGTACGCCTTGTAGACGAAGTACTGATTTCATTGCTGTTTCTTGAACTACCCACTCACAAAATGGTTCTACTTGAACCAACAAAGGATCATCATGTTGTTGCATCGGAACAATGCGATCCACTGCTGCATCTGGAAAACCAACACTATTCTCCAGGTAAGCGAGTTGTTGGCTATACTTTTCTACTTCCTCTTTTAGAAAAGTGGATCCACCGATCATATTTTCGCAAGCGATGACATCAATTGCTTGCTCCTTTTTCTTGATTGCTCGCTGATCCAGCCCTTTTGCAATGAGCGGTGCAATGCGAGGCAATACTGCAGGACCAATGGCAGTGGTTAAAATATCGGCTTCGACAATTGCTTGAACAACCGCATCCGGTTCTTTTGCGTTATTGATTCCTGTCACGTGTTCAATAAAAATCTGTTCGCGGTTCTCATCTGCTAATTCAATTGTATAGGATTTACGTTGCTGAAGCGCAGCAATAATCGTTTCATTTACATCAACAAAGGTTATTTCAAAACCGTTTGCTGCCAAAATCTCTCCGATAAACCCTCGACCAATATTCCCTGCACCAAAATGAACTGCTCTCATCTTTTTCCCCTCCTATGCCACTGTTAGATTAGCGGCGACTTCTTCTTTGCTCAAAGCATCCGCTAATTCGACCACATTATCGATATCGCTACAGAAGAGAGCGATTTGTTGTACCAACTGCAAATGATCTTCACCTATTCCAGCAATGCCAAATAATACCGTAACGATTTTTTCATCCTCATCTGTCCCGAAATTTACGCCTTCAGGCACTTGAACAATGCAGATACCAGATTTTTTGACATATTTTTTTGCTTCATCTGTCCCGTGTGGTATAGCTATGAAATTCCCCATGTAGACAGATAACATTGCATCTCGTTCGATCATAGCGTTGACGTATTCCGGATCAACATATCCGGCCTCAACAAGTTTTTTCCCACAATAACGAATTGCTTCTTCTTTGTTCGCAAACTGTTGATTCAGCTCAATCATTTCTTTTTCTAATAGTTTCATTTTTCTTCCTCCTTAAAGAGCTTCTTTAAGTGTTGTGATTACACGCTGGTAGTTTGACGTTCGCATCAAATTGCTGACAGATAGATGGACTGCATCTGGTGCTAGCGACCGCGCTTGCTTTGTCAGCTCTTCTTTGGTAATTACCAATGATGAAGCATCCGCTTTTAGATTATCGATATGAACCTTTTTAAGTGATAATGAGAGAGATTCTTTCGCTAATAAGTCTTGAAAAACCTTTCTCGCCATGGTCGCTGAGCCTTCACGATCGTCATGGGCAAGAATAACTTCATGAATGCCCTTTAATTCCTCTAGAGGCAGTGGCTTATAATTTACTGCTTTCGTTTTTTTCTCTTCCTCAACTCCTGAGCCTGACAATGTGGCCACGATCTCATTATATTTAGGAGAATTCAAAAAATTTTCTACAGCAACAAATGTTGCATTTGGTGCTTTTAATTTTGCCCGCTCTTGTAACTCTTTTTGTGTCACAATCAATGTATGCGCATCATCTGTCAGATTATTGATTGCTTGATTGGTGACTTGTTGAGCCAAACCAGCATCTTTAACTTTCTTACGCAAAATGGAAGCCCCCATTGCACTTGAACCCATACCAGCATCGCAGGCAAAAATAATCTTCTGAATGCCTGTTAACGATTCTAGAGCCACTCCTTTTGAACGCTGTTTTGCTTGGTGTATTTCTTGTACCTTCTCATCAAAATTATCTACAGTGTCTTTGGCATCGGCTTTTAGAATTGCTGCCGCCACAAGAAACGATACGGTTGCTCCAACAGCAATCCCTGCTAAAACAGAGACGACACTCATCACTGAATTCAACGGTGTCATCGCTAAAATAGCAATAATCGAACCTGGAGAAGCTGGTGCCCTTAAACCTGCACCTAATAATTGAAAAGTGAAACTCCCAGAAACACCTCCTGCAATAACAGCTAAAAACATTAATGGCTTCATCATCACATATGGGAAATAGATTTCATGAATACCACCTATAAAGTGGATAATGATTGCTCCTGGAGCAGATGATTTTGCCGCGCCTTTGCCAAAGAAAGTGAATGCTAATAAAACACCTAATCCAGGCCCTGGGTTTGCCTCTAATAAATATAGAATTGATTTACCAAACTCGCTTACTTGTTCCGTACCTAATGGAGTCAGAATTCCGTGATTGATGGCATTATTCAAAAATAGGATTTTGGCAGGTTCAATAAAAATATTTGCTAATGGAATCAGATGTGCATTGACAATCACTGCAACGCCTGCTGCCATTACTTCTGTCAATGTGTTTACAACAGGTCCAATGACAACAAAGCCTAACAGAGCCAAAGCAAAACCTAGAAGACCCGCAGAAAAATTATTGACTAGCATCTCAAAGCCTGCCCGCACTTTATCTTGAAAAAATTCATCGAACTTCTTAATCGTATATCCGCCTAATGGCCCCATAATCATTGCACCTAAAAGCATTGGGATGTCTGTTCCCACAATGACCCCCATTGTAGCGATTGCCCCAACAACTGCGCCCCGATCTCCAGCAATTACTTTCCCGCCCGTGTATCCAATCAGTATCGGTATTAGATAAGTCAGCATCGGACCGACCATTGAAGCAAAGGATTCATTTGGCAGATAGCCATCTGGAATAAAGAGAGCCGTTAACACGCCCCATGCAATCAATGCGCCAATATTGGGCATTACCATACTCGACAATGTACTACCTAGTTTTTGGACCCTCGACTTTAAAGACGCCTTCCTGTCTGCTTGTACTTGTTCCATCTTCATTCTCCTCCCAACTTGTTTTTACACCTTGATTGTAGGCGCTTTCCCAAAGCTTCGAAAGTCGTACTTTGTCACAGGAAACTGTGCCAAAATTTGTCTCTTATCTACAAAAAAAAGCCATGCATAATGCATGACTAATCAATAAATGCCCTTTTCTACTCTTCTAGCGATAGTATTTTTTGGACTTCCTCTATTGTAGCGGCGTCGCTTAATAGTTTTACATTTTGGATATCTGAACAAAAAAAAGCAATTTCTTGCAAGCATGACAACTGCTTTTCTTTGAGAACAACCACAAACAGAATCGTAGTAACCTTTGATTCTTTTGCATCACCAAAATCGACACCGTCTGGTACTTGAACAAGACAAATCCCTTCTTCATTAATCCATTTGTCTGCCTCTTCTTCTCCGTGAGGCAAGGCTACAAAGTTTCCTATATAAACACCATATTTTTTGTGTCGCTGAATTAAACTGTTTATATACTGAGGTTGAACCATTTTTTGGTCTACTAAGAATGTACCTATCTCATGCAATGCTTCTTCTGCACTTTGGAATCGCTGATCTAACAAAATATGTGTTGCTGGAATATCCACTATTTTCTCCTCCCCATTATTGTTTGATTTCTTCAATCAAAAGCGTAGCAAGCAATTGATAAATGATGGAAAAATTTCCTGAATTAAATATTTCTGTATTGAGATCATTCATAATGATGGAACCGCTAATCCTCCCTAAGATTTTACTGCTTTGCTCATCGATTGGATAAGGAGCGAGCATAACTAACAAGCGAGTTACGTTAATCTCTTGTTTATCCATCGCATAAAGTGATAGTCCTTGTGATAAATCAAAGATTTTGAAAACTGGTTGCAAAATTTCTGTACTTGACGCATGAAAAAGGGCAAAGTGAGTCTTCGGTATTCCAACAGGGGCTTGTAAATAGCGCTTCACTAATTTATTGGCTACTTTTTTTCTGTCTTGCACTAACGCTTTGGAAAAATGTTTCATCACTTCAGATAATGTTTCTTCTAAGTTGGGGCCATTGTCAATCGTTTGAAGAGTAAACAATTCTAATAAGCGGTTAATCTCCTCAATAAATGCTAGAACATCTTCATAGGTATCTTCCCTAGTAGAAACTGGCGTAGGTATTGCATGAGAAAGTCTCTTTTTCTGACTAAGCAGACGAAATTCTTCTTTTAGTTCCTGAATGTCTTCTTCCAATAAAATAGGAGATACTAGCTTATATTTTCCTCGATAACCTGGCAACAAAGATGTGGAAATCACCAAGTCGTAGTTGCCCTCAATTTTATCCTGTTCGATATCCCCCACACGGAAAAAAGTAATTTTATTGATAAATGGAAATTGCTTTCTTAGCTGCATCTCTAACAAACTAATTGAAGCCAGTCCGCTTGGTGATACACCTGCAATATTGACTTCCATCACTTTAGGATTCTTTTCTAATGAGTTTGCGAAGTGCAATACCATATAGGCAATTTCTTCTGTTGAAAACTGCTGTTGTGGGAAAACAAGCGGTAAGCTTAAACGGATTGCTTCTGCAATTTCCTCATATTGTTTCATTATTTTTTCTAAAATTGGATTGTTTAGATGGTTCTCTTCCAAAATCGCTCGGGTCATTACCCCAGAAATATGTGTTAGCAACATTTTATATAAAATTTCATCTTCAAAAAAATCAACCTCAGTGTGCTGGCTAATCAGTTCGATCAACCGTTTTACCTGATATGCCAAAGTTGTATCAAAATTCTCTTCAAAAAAATCGCGGTCAAAAGAATTAGAAAAATCCCCTAATAAAATCGCAAAAAAAACTATTTCATTAACCGAATACAACCGCTTCGTTTGTTCAGCAACTTGAGCAAAAATCTGTTTAGCTACCTTCAGCAAATCTTTGTTGATTTGACTTGGATAACTTTCTTCCTCTACTGAAAATCCTGTTGCTACTCGCTCCATGGCTAAAGCAAGCATAATACCAATAAAAGCCAACTTGCGATCACTTAACTCAGGATATTTAGGTTCAACCACTTCTCTTATAAGATCTTGCGCTAAAATCAAGTACTGTTTTTCAATAAACTCAAATAAAAAATGCGCCGTTTGTTCTGCTTCAGGAAAATGAAAAAACTGGTATTCATTTATTTCCATCATCAACGTATTTGCTGCTACTAAACGTCGATGTTTTTCTGGTCCTTTGAGCTCATATCCTTGATTACGGACAATTGTCAACGGAAGGCGCGCCAAACTTTCTTCTAATTGTTTAATATCAGAAAAAAAAGTAGTATTACTGATTTGATAGAGCTCTAAAAAACGATGGCTACTAATCGGCTTAGCAGTAGTTGCTAATTGCAGCAAAATCCTATGTTGTCGCTCTATTGACGCAAACTCTTGGGATGGATCAGACATAATTGCTTCTTGCAGCTGAGTGATACTATTCCCGACAATGACTCGAAAATGTCCACGACCTTCTTTTTCTAAGGATGCCCCTACAGTACGCAACGAATTCTCTAAATTGGCTAGTTCGCGGTAGACAGTCCGCTTACTTACTTTCAAAAGCTGCATCATTCGGTCCATAGAAACAGGACCGTTACTGTTCATTAGCTCAGTCAACAAAATAGTTTCACGCTTAGTCAAGAACATAGGCGACTCCTTCTGTCATCAATTGACGATATTTGGAAGTTGTCACTAAATCATCGACAACTAAGTGGGTGACATTTGTTAATGCAGCCATTTGCTGAAAATATTTTTGAACGATATATAATGCCTCTGGATTAAACTGGGTTGTCTCAATATCTTCTTTCTTTACCTCAATAGGTATGGCTAATTCATTGGCAATTTTACGAACGATTGCAACAGCCATCGTTTGAGCGCCTCTTTTCTTGCCTTCATACAAAAAAATCAATGTTGGGATTTTTTCCCCAACTTTAAAAGAAACATTTGCTACCGTTTCTTGCTCTTGCTTTAAAAGTTTAACTAGTGTTTCATACTCTGATTCCGCTAAAAAGTTACTCAAGAAGTAATGTTGTGCTTGAGGTGTCTTTGTTTGAGCTAAAGCACCAAGCCCTGATTGGGTAATAACTAAAAGATCTTCTCCATCCTTCAACTGATAAATTGAATTATAATCGACAGGTATGGAAATGGCTGCTTCTTCTAAATGTTTAGTTAATAAACTTGCCCCAATTGCGCTAGATCCCATCCCTGCGTCGCATGCAACGATAATTCTCTTTACTTTATCCATACATATTGTTCCTTCCGTACTTTTTTCATTCACTGAGTGATAGGTCAAAACAAAATAGGCAACAAAAAAAGAAACAAGCGTGCTTACCAATACTCCAGCTAATACGCCTGACCACATGTGATTTGGCGTATTTGTTAAGATAGCCAAAATAGAACCTGGTGAAGCCGGTGATCGTAAGCCAACTTTACTCATTTGAAAAATAAATGTACCAGTAGCTCCACCTAAAATCGGTGCGATAATCAATAATGGGTTCATTAAAATAAATGGGAAATAAACTTCATGAATACCTCCTATTGCTTGCACAAATGCAGCAGCAGTCGCCCCATTTCTTGCTTTTTTAGAACCATACCTCATACATGCAAACAAGACGCCTAAACCAGGACCAGGATTGGCTTCAAGCAGAAATAAAATCGACGTTCCATGAATACTGGCGCCTTCAACACCCAACGGCGTAAATAGACCATGATTGATAATATTATTAAAAAAAAGAACCTTTAGTGGCTCCAGAAAAAGATGAATAGCAGGAAATAAATTCTGCTTGAGAAAAAAATCAACTAAATGATAACTTTGTTGACTAAGCTGATCGAGCAAAGGGCCAAATACAAAAAAGTTACATAAAAATAGAAGACCTCCAATTAAGCCTGCAGAAAAATTACGAAAGAGCATCTCATAGCCAGTCTTTACTTTTCGAGAAAAGATATGATCAAAAAATCGAAGCATGCCACCCGTTAACGGACCGATAATCATTGCTCCAAAAACTTGTGGAAATCGAGAGGTTAAAATCATCCCTAAAATCGCAATTGCTCCTGAAACTCCACCTCTTGTTGGTTCAACCATTTTTCCGCCAGTGTAAGCAAGCAATATTGGTAAGAGAAAATGTAAAATAGCTTCTTCTGACTTGATCAAAATCCCCTGATCCGCATCTAGTACGGGTACGGCAAACGCAATGACTGCCCATGCAATAAAAATACTTACATTTGGCATCATCATATCAGAAAAATAATGAGTATAGAGTTTTAAAAATTGAATTGTTTGTCCTCTGTCTTTTATTCCCTTCATCCTCCTCACCTACCTAACACTAGTATAATTTGGTTTTCTCCAAAAAGGAATAACCATAGATTATGCTTCCTCCTTTTGAATGTACCAAAAAAGCTGACGAAAAACGTCAGCTTAAGTTATTGCCTTATTTTTACCATTTTTTATTTAATTAACACGCACAGCAAAACTTGGTGCGTAATAAGAGTAGCTGCTAACTGAAACGCTTTGTCCAGTGGTAGGTGCATGAATGTATTGTCCCCCACCAAGTGCAATAGCCACGTGGTGCGTACTTCCGCGCGATCCCCAAAATAATAGGTCACCAGCTTTTGCTTCATTGATTGAGATAACCGTGCCAGAATACTCTTGATCATAGGTCACACGAGGTAATGAAATTCCTACTTTTGCAAACACATATTGAGTAAAACCAGAACAATCGAATCCGTTCGGTGTCGTTCCGCCCCAGACATATGGTGTACCAAGATATTTCATTGCTTCTGAAACAATTGCTGACCCGTTTACAGATTGTGAAGGAACGTTTGTATTGTTTTCTGGTTTATTTTCAGGCTTATTTACAATTGTTTCTTGTTTTGGTGTATCATTTTCTACTGAGTCACTTGTTCCGGTACTGTTAGTACTGGAAGATTCATTTGTTGAGCTTGATTCATTTGAGCTTGACTCATTCGACGAAGTTGATTCGCCTGTTTTTGTTGTACTACTTATGCTTGATTCGGCTTGCGCAGCTTCTTCACGTTCTCGAGCTGCTTTTGCCGCTTCTTTTGCGGCAGCAATTCGTGCCTGTTCAGCCTGATAGCTTTCTTTTTGTTTTTCTAGGTCGGCTTTTTCATCTTCTTTAGATGATTGTTGCAAAGCAAGATCTGCTTGCAAAACATTCAAGTCTGCTTGCTTCGATTGAAGTGCTCCTACTTGTTTCTCAAGCTCAAGTTGATTTGCTTCAATTTCTTTTAGTTTTTTATCATTTTCATTTTTTTTCGTTTTAACCGCTTCTTGATCCGCTTTTTGTTGTTGAACCAATTCGTTATTAGCACTAACAATCGTCGTCATAGCTTGAACGCGACCGATAGCATCCGTTAAAGAATCTGCTTCAAGAACGGCATCGATAAAATTGGTGCTTTGTCCATTCACTTGGACATCTCTTGCTTGTTCTTGAATCGCTTTTTCCCGTTTTTCAATACGAACATTCAAGTCGTCGATTTCTTTTTGTAATTTTTCTGAATCAGCATGTAAAGTAGATTGTTGCGTCAATAATGCTTCAGCTTTTTCATTGATAGCTGCAACATCATTTTCCAATGCTTTGATTTGTGCTTGAGCATCAGCTTGTTGATTTTTTAAGTTACTGATTTCTTGATCTTTTTGTTCAATTTTGCTATCAAAGTCGGCTGCTGCGACAAGTGTTGGTGCTACAACTGAAGTAAGCGCAATGGAACTCACTAATATTACTGATAGAATACGTTTTTTCACCCTTCATTCCTCCGCCTGACTTTTCATTGAAAGTTTAAGTTAATTTTAAAATATATAAGAATATCTAAAGTCTTTTTACGATAAAGCGATTGTAACATAGATACATGTCAAGCAGATAAAAAGAATGTTACAAACAGATTTCAAATAATCTACCAGATTCGATATAAAACATAACAAAAAAATGAAGCTATTCTTCTTTGAATAGCTTCATGAATGGAATAACTAAAATAACAAATAAAATAATATTTAATAGCAGTGTCGGTGCTAAGAAACGAGAGACAAAAAATGAAGTATTGACTGTTGCTATTTTAAATAACAACTGTATCCCCAAAGTTACCATTTCAAGACCCGTAACGAAAATAATCATTCCAAAAAACATGGTGAATATGTTTTGGTATAGCGTTTTATTTAAAATATACATGATCCACACAATCATCGGGAATGCGACAGCATAAATACCAATTATGCCAATATAGTAAAGGTCATACAAGCATCCAATGATCAATGCAGTTATAATCAAGTAGTTTTTAGGCAAATATCTGGCACCACATAGGAAGGCAATCAATAGTAAATGTGCACTCGCTATATAATTATCTTGCGTCCAGCGCTCAAGTAAACGGGTTAATTGTCCATCTAACAACATCATCAAGAAAAAAAATGCTCCGGCAAAGTACTTTAAATACGTATTTTTTTTCATGCCTATTTGTCACCCGCCAAACGTTTGATAATAGTAACTGCTTGAATATCATACATTTGTGCATAAGGTTTTACATATACTTTTGTATCTAATCCAAATTCATCTTTGGTGGTACTAACAACTGTCCCAACAGCAAGGTCGGCTGGAGAATTCCCTCCTAATCCCGAGGTTTGTACAACATCGCCTTCTTTCAATTGTGTACTTCCAGTCAATTGACTGATAACCAAGGACTTCTCTTTTTGATCATAACTACTTAGAATTCCAAAAGTTTCGCCGTCTTTCCCGCTGATTCGAACAGGAAAATGATTTGAATTTTGATTTTCAGAAGTCAACAATTCGATTTTTGAAGATGCTGCATTCACTTCAATCACACGCCCAATCAAACCTTTTTGGGACATAACCGCCATATTTACTTCGACACCATCTTTCGTGCCACGATCCACAACAAGCATGTCTTGCCATGTATCTGGTGAACGATTAATAACATTGGCAGTAATTTTTTCATAGTTAGTCAATGTTTCGTTTAACTCAAGCTCTTCTTTCAATGATTCGATTTCTCGCTTGTAATTTTCATTTGATCGAGCAATCTCATCATAACTATCGATTTTCTCTTTTAAACGTTCGTTTTCTTCATACGTGACAAAAAGTTTCTTTACAGAGTTTGCACCGGTTTCGATCCACCGTACTGGAGCTGTAATCACCTTGTCCACGATACCAATCGTGTCGTTGACTGCCGATTGCACAAAACTGGATGAATTCCCAACTGCTCTTCTAGCAATCGTCACACTCAACACAGAAACAACTAAAATCACAATAATTAATGTGATTATGATATTTTTATTAGGATTAAACTTTTTCACAAAGACACCTCAATGAGTTCCAAACTGATAGCCTTAATTTTACCACTAAAACGATGTAAACAAAAGTTAAGTTGTACGTCTTAATGCTTTTTTTGTAATTAGCTTTCTGAAATTTTCGAAAATAAAAAAAGAGACTTGAATGTCTCTTAATCTTTGCTTTGAATAACAGCAATAATTCCCGTTTCAAATATAAAAGATGCTTCATCCGTTATGAATTCGTTACTAGCAAATGATGTAGGATGTTCAACCTTCACATTTTCCAATAGGTATTTGCTTTCCAATAATGAAAGATTGTCAATGGGAGTCAGACAACAATATGCCAGATATTTCATGCCCTTTTCTTTACGTATGGAATACTTCCCTGGTAAAAAGAACCGAATAACATTTTGCTTATCTAATAGACTAATATTATGAGCGAAAGGCTGAAACCTTTTCTCCAGTACAATCCATAAATTTGCTAAAAAATGATCGATTCTTCCACCAGTTGCGCCGATAATATCAATCTTTGCATTGGGAAAATGCTCAATAGCCATCAATAATGCGAGTTGCGTATCCGTATCGTCTTTTTCTGCCGGAGCTTGAAAAAAATTTTTTGCATTCTGTCGCACTCGTTCTCTTTCTTCAGAAGAAAGAGAGTCAAAATCACCAATCGCAAAATCTAAAGGCAAACCCTCCTCAAGCAGATAAAATGATCCCCGATCAATACCAATGTATTTATCATACTTCTTTAGAGACGGCCAAGTTTGCTTTTTGCCACCTGCAACTAGAAGAATATTCATTTATTGCAACACTTCTTTCAATGCTTTGATTTGATCAGCAGGACTGTCCGCGTCGTAGATGTAGCTACCAGCAACAAACACATTGGCACCAGCTTCTAAACAGATCCGAGCTGTTTTTGGAACGATTCCACCATCTACTTCGATATCATAGTGATACCCGTTTTTCTCTTTCAATTGTGCTAATTCCTTGATTTTAGCAACTGTTTCTTCGATAAAAGATTGTCCACCGAATCCAGGGTTCACAGTCATTACCAATACTTGATCACACATGGATAGTACATGTTGGATAGCAGCTACTGGCGTACCAGGATTGATAACAATTTCCGCCTTTACATTTTCATTTAAAATCATTTGAATTGCGCGATGAATGTGGGGAGTAGCTTCGGCATGAACTCCAATTATATCGGCACCAGCTTCGGCAAACGCATGAATATAATTTTCTGGCTGAGTAATCATCAAATGAACATCCAGTGGCAACTTAGTTATCGGACGAATAGCTTTGACAACATTTGGTCCTAAAGTAATATTAGGAACAAATTGGCCATCCATTACATCTATATGGATGTAATCCGCGCCGTTTTTTTCTACAAGTTCAATGTCCCGTTGCAGATTCGCAAAATCCGCACTTAAAATTGATGGTGCTAGTTTAATCATATTCGTTTCCCTCACTTATTTTTCTTTTTATAAATTGGACGACGATTTTCAATCTCCTCTAAAAATTGAACATAGTTTTTATACCGGGTAAGTGCAACTGTTTGCTGTTCAACTGCTTCTTTTACAGCACAATTTGGCTCATTTAAATGCATACACTCACGAAAACGACATTGGTGTGCCAATGCTAAAAATTCTGGAAACTGTTTGGGCAATTGTCCACTATCGATTTCCAAAAAGTCGATTGAGCTGAATCCAGGGGTATCAGCCACTAACCCATCATATAATGTCAATAATTCTACATGTCGCGTTGTATGTTTCCCTCGACCTAATGACTCAGAAATTTCGGCCGTTTCCAAATCTAGCTCTGGGACTATTCGGTTAAGCAATGTGGATTTTCCTGCGCCAGATTGTCCCATAAAAACTGTCAGTCGTTCCGGGAAAATTCTTTGTAACTCCAGAAGATCGCTATTATCTGCTTTTGAAACAATGACTTGGTAACCAATTTGTTGGTACAAAGCGGCAATTTTTTGAACCTCACTTTGATCACTCACTAAGTCTGTTTTACTCAAAAAGATAATTGGTTCAATCTCTTTATACTCCAGTGTAACTAAAAACCGATCTAATAGATTAAATGAGAAATTAGGCTGGATCAAACTTGTCACCACTACACCTTGATCCACATTGGCCACTGGTGGACGTATCAATTCATTTTTTCTCGGCAGTATCTCTAACAAGTATCCATCAGTTGGATTACTACTTTCAAAAATAACTTCATCCCCAACAAGCGGCGTGATTTTTCTGTTTCTGAAGTTTCCTCTTGCTCGAGTTTGAAAGATAGTATCTTCAGACTCTACATAATAGAATCCACTAAGAGCTTTGATTATTTGTCCTTTCAAAAATTCTCCTCCTCATTTCTTTTTATTGTAACATATTTATAACTCGTGAATAAATTTCTCACCAATAAAAAAAGCCTGAAGAAGACTCTTCAGACAAAAAAATCGGGAAGACAGGATTCGAACCTGCGACCCCTTGGTCCCAAACCAAGTGCTCTACCAAGCTGAGCTACTTCCCGATAATAGATATTAAAAAATAAAAAGACTACGCGCCCAAGAGGAGTCGAACCCCTAACCTTTTGATCCGTAGTCAAACACTCTATCCAATTGAGCTATGGGCGCATATTAAGAAATGCCGAGGACCGGAATCGAACCGGTACGGTGATCACTCACCGCAGGATTTTAAGTCCTGTGCGTCTGCCAGTTCCGCCACCCCGGCTGATTGCGATGGCAAAAGCGGAAAACGGGGTTCGAACCCGCGACCCCCACCTTGGCAAGGTGGTGCTCTACCACTGAGCTATTTCCGCGTATTCCTGATGCCGGCTAAAGGACTTGAACCCTCGACCCTCTGATTACAAATCAGATGCTCTACCAACTGAGCTAAGCCGGCAATGAAGTGCGGGTGAAGGGACTTGAACCCCCACGCCCGAAGGCGCTAGATCCTAAATCTAGTGCGTCTGCCAATTCCGCCACACCCGCATAGGTTATTACTATGAGCCGTACAGGGCTCGAACCTGTGACCCTCTGATTAAAAGTCAGATGCTCTACCAACTGAGCTAACGGCTCATATGGGGGTTAACGGGTTCGAACCGCTGACCCTCTGCTTGTAAGGCAGATGCTCTCCCAGCTGAGCTAAACCCCCATAATTTAAAAAAAACGCGTGGCGACGTCCTACTCTCACAAAGGGAAACCCTTCACTACAATCGGCGCTAAGAAGCTTAACTTCTGTGTTCGGCATGGTTACAGGTGTATCCTTCTCGCTATCGCCACCACACTATTTAATTGAGTAAGTATTGCTCACTCAAAACTGGATCGAAGAATCAAAACTCTTCCGAGTTTCCTTGCTTTTTTCAATCGTGGTTAAGTCCTCGATCGATTAGTATCAGTCCGCTCCAACCATCACTGGCCTTCCACTTCTGACCTATCTACCTGATCATCTCTCAGGGATCTTACTTTCTTAAAGAAATGGGAAATCTCATCTTGAGGTGGGCTTCACACTTAGATGCTTTCAGCGTTTATCCCTTCCCTACATAGCTACCCAGCGATGCCTCTGGCGAGACAACTGGTACACCAGCGGTAAGTCCATCCCGGTCCTCTCGTACTAAGGACAGCTCCTCTCAAATTTCCAACGCCCGCGACGGATAGGGACCGAACTGTCTCACGACGTTCTGAACCCAGCTCGCGTGCCGCTTTAATGGGCGAACAGCCCAACCCTTGGGACCGACTACAGCCCCAGGATGCGACGAGCCGACATCGAGGTGCCAAACCTCCCCGTCGATGTGGACTCTTGGGGGAGATAAGCCTGTTATCCCCAGGGTAGCTTTTATCCGTTGAGCGATGGCCCTTCCATGCGGAACCACCGGATCACTAAGCCCGACTTTCGTCCCTGCTCGAGTTGTAGCTCTCGCAGTCAAGCTCCCTTCTGCCTTTACACTCTTCGAATGATTTCCAACCATTCTGAGGGAACCTTTGGGCGCCTCCGTTACCTTTTAGGAGGCGACCGCCCCAGTCAAACTGCCCATCTGACACTGTCTCCCAGCCCGATAAGGGCTGCGGGTTAGAGTGGCCATAACGCAAGGGTAGTATCCCACCATTGCCTCCATCGAAACTGGCGTCCCGATCTCTACGGCTCCTACCTATCCTGTACATGCGGTACAGACACTCAATATCAAACTACAGTAAAGCTCCATGGGGTCTTTCCGTCCTGTCGCGGGTAACCTGCATCTTCACAGGTACTAAAATTTCACCGAGTCTCTCGTTGAGACAGTGCCCAAATCGTTACGCCTTTCGTGCGGGTCGGAACTTACCCGACAAGGAATTTCGCTACCTTAGGACCGTTATAGTTACGGCCGCCGTTTACTGGGGCTTCAATTCGTACCTTCGCTTACGCTAAGCACTCCTCTTAACCTTCCAGCACCGGGCAGGCGTCAGCCCCTATACGTCATCTTTCGATTTTGCAGAGACCTGTGTTTTTGATAAACAGTCGCTTGGGCCTATTCACTGCGGCTGCTCGTTAGAGCAGCACCCCTTCTCCCGAAGTTACGGGGTCATTTTGCCGAGTTCCTTAACGAGAGTTCTCTCGCTCACCTTAGGATGCTCTCCTCGACTACCTGTGTCGGTTTGCGGTACGGGCCATTGTTTTCTCACTAGAAGCTTTTCTTGGCAGTGTGACATCAGAAGCTTCGGTACTATTATTTCCCTCCTCATCACAGCTTGTCCTTGAAAGTAGAAGCATTTGACTCCCACTAAGACTCACTGCTTGAACAGACATATCCATCAGTCTGCACTTCTTAGCCTCCTGCGTCCCTCCATTGCTCAAACAAAAACAACGGGTACAGGAATATCAACCTGTTGTCCATCGCCTACGCCTGTCGGCCTCGGCTTAGGTCCCGACTAACCCTGGGCGGACGAGCCTTCCCCAGGAAACCTTAGTCATACGGTGGACAGGATTCTCACCTGTCTTTCGCTACTCATACCGGCATTCTCACTTCTAAGCGCTCCAGTAGTCCTCACGATCTACCTTCAACGCCCTTAGAACGCTCTCCTACCAATGCACCTTATGGTGCACTCCACAGCTTCGGTAAACTATTTAGCCCCGGTACATTTTCGGCGCAGGGTCACTCGACTAGTGAGCTATTACGCACTCTTTAAATGGTGGCTGCTTCTAAGCCAACATCCTAGTTGTCTGTGCAACCCCACATCCTTTTCCACTTAATAGTTATTTGGGGACCTTAGCTGGTGGTCTGGGCTGTTTCCCTTTCGACTATGGATCTTATCACTCACAGTCTGACTCCCGGATATGAATGAATGGCATTCGGAGTTTATCTGAATTCGGTAACCCGAGATGGGCCCCTAGTCCAAACAGTGCTCTACCTCCATCATTCTCAATTCCGAGGCTAGCCCTAAAGCTATTTCGGAGAGAACCAGCTATCTCCAAGTTCGTTTGGAATTTCTCCGCTACCCACACCTCATCCCCGCACTTTTCAACGTACGTGGGTTCGGTCCTCCAGTGCGTTTTACCGCACCTTCAACCTGGACATGGGTAGATCACATGGTTTCGGGTCTACGACAACATACTCATTCGCCCTATTCAGACTCGCTTTCGCTGCGGCTCCGTCTCTTCAACTTAACCTCGCATGCTATCGTAACTCGCCGGTTCATTCTACAAAAGGCACGCTATCACCCATTAACGGGCTCTAACTTGTTGTAGGCACACGGTTTCAGGATCTATTTCACTCCCCTTCCGGGGTGCTTTTCACCTTTCCCTCACGGTACTGGTTCACTATCGGTCACTAGGGAGTATTTAGCCTTGGGAGATGGTCCTCCCGGATTCCGACGGAATTCCTCGTGTTCCGCCGTACTCAGGATCCTCCTAGGTGTGAGCCAGATTTCATCTACGGGGTTTTTACCCTCTTTGACATACTTTTCCAAGTATTTCGACTATCTGTTTCAACTACCATATCGGAGTCCTACAACCCCAACAAGCAAGCTTGTTGGTTTGGGCTTTTCCCGTTTCGCTCGCCGCTACTCAGGGAATCGAATTTTCTTTCTCTTCCTGCAGGTACTTAGATGTTTCAGTTCTCTGCGTCTACCTCACAGCTGCTATGTATTCACAACTGTGTAACATCCTATAAAAGATGCTGGGTTCCCCCATTCGGAAATCTCTGGATCATAGCTTACTTACAGCTCCCCAAAGCATATCGGTGTTAGTCCCGTCCTTCATCGGCTCCTAGTGCCAAGGCATCCACCGTGCGCCCTTATTCACTTAACCTTTGACCTTACGGTCGCTGAGTACTTCTTCTAGCGATAGAAGGTTGCTCAAGAAAATAAGCGTTGAACTTATTAAAAAACTCTTTAACTTGTCAACTCGGTGTGTGTTACTTGTTTTGATTTTCTTCGATATCCAGTTTTCAATGAACAAACTATTTTGAGAGTAAACCTCTCAAAACTGAACAAAGGCAAACGATGTGTAGTCTTCCGTACTATTCCTTAGAAAGGAGGTGATCCAGCCGCACCTTCCGATACGGCTACCTTGTTACGACTTCACCCCAATCATCTATCCCACCTTAGGCGGCTGGCTCCAAAAAGGTTACCTCACCGACTTCGGGTGTTACAAACTCTCGTGGTGTGACGGGCGGTGTGTACAAGGCCCGGGAACGTATTCACCGCGGCGTGCTGATCCGCGATTACTAGCGATTCCGGCTTCATGTAGGCGAGTTGCAGCCTACAATCCGAACTGAGAGAAGCTTTAAGAGATTAGCTTAGCCTCGCGACTTCGCAACTCGTTGTACTTCCCATTGTAGCACGTGTGTAGCCCAGGTCATAAGGGGCATGATGATTTGACGTCATCCCCACCTTCCTCCGGTTTGTCACCGGCAGTCTCGCTAGAGTGCCCAACTAAATGATGGCAACTAACAATAAGGGTTGCGCTCGTTGCGGGACTTAACCCAACATCTCACGACACGAGCTGACGACAACCATGCACCACCTGTCACTTTGCCCCCGAAGGGGAAGCTCTATCTCTAGAGTGGTCAAAGGATGTCAAGACCTGGTAAGGTTCTTCGCGTTGCTTCGAATTAAACCACATGCTCCACCGCTTGTGCGGGCCCCCGTCAATTCCTTTGAGTTTCAACCTTGCGGTCGTACTCCCCAGGCGGAGTGCTTAATGCGTTTGCTGCAGCACTGAAGGGCGGAAACCCTCCAACACTTAGCACTCATCGTTTACGGCGTGGACTACCAGGGTATCTAATCCTGTTCGCTCCCCACGCTTTCGAGCCTCAGCGTCAGTTACAGACCAGAGAGCCGCCTTCGCCACTGGTGTTCCTCCATATATCTACGCATTTCACCGCTACACATGGAATTCCACTCTCCTCTTCTGCACTCAAGTCTCCCAGTTTCCAATGACCCTCCCCGGTTGAGCCGGGGGCTTTCACATCAGACTTAAGAAACCGCCTGCGCTCGCTTTACGCCCAATAAATCCGGACAACGCTTGCCACCTACGTATTACCGCGGCTGCTGGCACGTAGTTAGCCGTGGCTTTCTGGTTAGATACCGTCAAGGGATGAACGTTCTACTCTCATCCTTGTTCTTCTCTAACAACAGAGTTTTACGATCCGAAAACCTTCTTCACTCACGCGGCGTTGCTCGGTCAGACTTTCGTCCATTGCCGAAGATTCCCTACTGCTGCCTCCCGTAGGAGTCTGGGCCGTGTCTCAGTCCCAGTGTGGCCGATCACCCTCTCAGGTCGGCTATGCATCGTGGCCTTGGTGAGCCGTTACCTCACCAACTAGCTAATGCACCGCGGGTCCATCCATCAGTGACGCAAAAGCGCCTTTCAACTTTCTTCCATGCGGAAAATAGTGTTATACGGTATTAGCACCTGTTTCCAAGTGTTATCCCCTTCTGATGGGCAGGTTACCCACGTGTTACTCACCCGTTCGCCACTCTTTTTCTTTCGGTGGAGCAAGCTCCGGTGAAAGAAAAAGCGTTCGACTTGCATGTATTAGGCACGCCGCCAGCGTTCGTCCTGAGCCAGGATCAAACTCTCATAATGATTTGTTTGAACGATCCATAGGATCGTTAAGCTCAAATAAAATTAACTTTGCTAGCTATTGCTTGCATGTATTTTGCTTCATAAATGAAGCGCCCTACACATTGGTTCGTTTGCTTGCTTTGTTCAGTTTTCAAAGGTCTACTGCGCTGCGTTAGCAACTTTTAAATCATATCAGACCGACAAGTGAATGTCAACTCTTTTTTAAAAGTTTTTTTCGAAAGTGTTTATTCAACAACTTCCTGTGCGTCATCAGCGACTCCATTAGAATAACAAATGAATTGTTATTTGTCAACAACTTTTTTCAATCTTTTTTGTTGCTGCATCAGCATCAAATTGATTTCTTAAATTTGCGACTTCGTTATAATATCATCTGTTGGTTCTGGCGTCAACAACTTTTTTCATTTTCTTTTAGAAATGATTTTTTGTCATTTGGCACATGTAATAATATAGCAACTATCTTGCCATTCGTCAACAGTAAAATCATTGATATTTCAACGTTTCTAAATACTGCGGTTCCATCATATATTTTAGTTAATTCTATGGAATAATCTCTCCATTTGGAAACTATGATGATTATTTGAATTCTCAATGTTCGGTTTTTATTCTTGTTGTAAGTATTATTTCCTATCATTCTTATAAATTTAAGTATGATTTTATCAATTTCCTAGAATATTTGCTAAAATAGGAGAAAAGAATATTGTTCCTAGGAGGATTTATATGAAAATACTTGTTGCTGATGATGATAAAGAGATTGTTGAACTATTAAGTATCTATCTTCATAATGAAGGTTATGAAGCCGTCAAAGCTTATGATGGTAAAGAAGCTTTAACAAAAATTAGAACTACTCCAGATATTGAATTACTGATCTTGGATATCATGATGCCTGAAATGGATGGCATGCAGGTTGTAAAAGAGTTGCGAAAAGAATCTCAAATTCCAATCATCATGCTAACTGCTAAGACTACTGATATGGATAAAATACGAGGTCTAGTTGCTGGTGCAGACGACTATGTAACAAAACCATTCAATCCTTTGGAAGTGATGGCTCGCGTCAAGTCTCTGCTCCGTCGAACAAAAATGCAAGCTCCCTCTAATCAGCCAGATATCTTAGAAGTTAGCTCATTGATCATTAATCGTGATTCTCATGAAGTAAAAACAATCACCGGAAATGAGATCCAATTGACCGCTCTTGAATTTGGTATTCTCTACCTATTAGCATCCCATCCGAATCGTGTATTTAGTGCTGATGAAATTTTTGAGCGTGTGTGGAAGCAAGAGAGTGTCGTGTCAGCCAAAACCGTAATGGTTCATGTGAGTCATCTGCGTGATAAGATAGAAGAAGCAACTGATGGCGAGAAAGTCATTCAAACAGTGTGGGGAGTTGGCTATAAAATAGATGCGAAGTAATCCAATAGAAAAAAAGAAACGTATCACCCTCACTTCTAAAGAAATCAGTGAATTATTTGCAGAAGGAATCGTTACTGTAATCCTTTTACTTCTATTAAATGTCGCGATTTTAGTCATTTTGACTTCTATAAGAGAGAATTCACCGTTGTTAGTGGAGGCGATCTATGAGTCAAAAAACGCTTTTACTTCTGCTTTTAACACGGATATTTTTCAAAGTGGCCGCAATTTCATTATCCCTTTGTTCTTTTTATTAGATGTGATTGTTTTGTATTGGCGTTTGATTCGTCGATACCGTCAAATGCAACTACGGCATATTATTAGTGAGCTTCATTATATTGCAGAGGGAAATTATGATCATCGTATTCCATTTGAACTGCGTGGTGACCTCAATCGGATTGTTTCAAATATTAACGGCTTGGTAGATAGTACCGTCGCCGCCATTGAAGATGAACGAAGGATCGAACAGTCGAAGGATGAATTAATTACAAATGTTAGTCACGATATCCGAACCCCTTTAACTTCTATTATTGGTTATCTAGGCCTGATTGAAGATCGTCAATATCATTCTGAAGAAGAGTTATTGAAATATACTCATACCGCTTATGTCAAAGCAAAGCAAATGAAATCTTTAGTAGACGATCTTTTCGAATACACAAAAGTAAGACAGCCTAGCGTCCCAATAAATGTCATTTCTTTTGATATGGCGCAATTAGTCGAACAACTAGCTGCAGATTTTGAATTAGAAGCATCTCGTAAAGGAATAAAGATTGAGACTCACACTCGCCCAGAGCACATTATTATGGACGGTGATACTGAGAAGCTTGTACGAGTTTTTAATAATTTATTGTCTAATGCTTTAAAGTATGGAAAAGGCGCTGACAAAATCGTAATGGAAGTGGAAAAAGTAGGAACAGAAGCCATTCTAACAGTTAAGAACAATGGACAAATGATTCCCAAACATTCATTAGACTCCTTATTTGACCGCTTCTATCGAGTGGAGGAATCACGTTCGCAGGAAACTGGGGGAACTGGACTTGGTCTTGCCATTGCTCAAAGCATCGTTGCCTTGCATGGTGGCTACATTTTTGCAAAATCTACTCCGGATTGGACCTCTTTTATTATCCATCTCCCATTAAAGAGAAATGATTTATCAAATACCCAAAACTATGGTTGACGAACTAACGCTTTTTCGCTATTCTAGAGAAAATACTTACTAATAAAGCATAGAACCTAGTACATTTTTTACTTTTTCAGAGAACTGATGGTTGGTGAGAATCAGTAATGGAAAGAATGGAATCCAGTTCATTAAAAGTGTATCTTTTGAAAGAAAGATCGTGTGCCCACGTTACGGGCAACAAGGGCAGCGTTATGCTGAACTCGGGTGGTACCGCGAAAGATCTTTTCGTCCCAAGAATAGGGATGAAAAGGTCTTTTTTTATATGAAAAACAAGGGGGAAGAATTATGTTAGATATTAAAATGATTCGGCAAAATTTTGACAAAGTCCAAACAAAATTACAGACTCGCGGAGTAAAAAAAGAAGTATTAGAAGAATTCTTAAAGTTAGATGAAAGGAGACGACAACTCCTAGTAGAGACAGAAGAATTAAAAAAAGTTCGAAATGAAGTTTCTGCAGAAATAGCTCAACTAAAACGAGCAAAAAAAGCAGCAGATGATAAAATTACTGAGATGAAAGAAGTCGGTACTAAAATCAAGTCTCTTGATGACGAGATTGCAAAAATTGATTCAGAAATCAAATTGATCGCAACGACATTACCTAATCTGCCTCATGACTCTGTCCCAGTTGGAAAAGACGAAGATGACAATGTTGAAGTAAGACGCTGGGCTACACCAAAAGAATTTGATTTCGAAGCAAAGCCTCATTGGGATATTGCCGAAAACCTAGGAATATTAGATTTTGAACGAGGTGCAAAGGTAGCCGGTAGCCGGTTTGTCTACTATAAAGGATTAGGTGCCCGTCTTGAACGAGCTTTATATAACTTTATGCTAGACCAACATGTTTATGAGCATGGGTACACTGAGATGATTACTCCATATATTGTTAATAGCGATGCAATGTTTGGAACTGGACAGTTTCCTAAATTCAAAGAAGATGTTTTCCAATTAGCGGAAACAGATCTTACCTTGATTCCTACTGCTGAGGTTCCTTTAACGAATTATTATAATGGAGAAATATTGGATCTTGACCAACTACCGGTTTACTTCACAGCATTAAGTCCTTCTTTCCGCTCAGAAGCTGGAAGTGCTGGTCGTGATACTCGCGGATTAATTCGATTACATCAATTCAACAAAGTTGAAATGGTCAAACTAAGTGAAGCAGCACACTCTTATGAAGAATTAGAAAAAATGACTGCAAATGCAGAAGACATTTTACAAAAATTACAACTTCCTTATCGAGTAATGGCATTGTCTACAGGTGACATGGGCTTCTCTGCTGCTAAAACGTATGATTTAGAAGTATGGATTCCAGCACAAGAAACATATCGAGAAATCAGTTCGTGTTCTAATTGTGAAGATTTTCAAGCACGTCGAGCAATGATCCGTTATAGAGATAACGATGGCAAGATTCATTACATGCATACATTAAATGGTTCAGGACTAGCAGTCGGTAGAACTGTTGCTGCCGTATTAGAAAACTATCAAAATGAAGATGGTAGTGTGACTATACCAGAAGTACTAGTTCCTTATATGGGTGGAGTTACCCGAATTGAAAAAAATTGAAGAACAAGGTAGGATGAGAATTCCTACCTTTTTTCTTTAAATATTCTAAGAAATACCCCCCTATTGTTGAAACTATATTACAGTTATGTTACGTTTATTTTACTTTATGATGATAAATGGAGGGATAAAGTCATATGTCTGACAAAAATACCTATGCACGTCGTAGCCAACGTCACAAACAAGAACCTGATACCTGTGAAAATACAAATCAATTGAATGAAGCTGTAAAGCCCAAAACCGGAAACGAAAACAAACAACCAAAAATACCGAAGAAAAAATCTAATTATAGCAAGTATATATTCGCATTGTTTACCGCACTTATTCTAGTAATTGTCGCTACTGGCGGCTATATTGTTTATACATTAAAACAGCAAGAAGCAGAAGCTCAAGCCAAATATGAAACTGCTGCAAAAAATCTCATGGCTTCAATCCAAGAAGAGCAAGACCAAAGTGGAATTTCAACGAAAATAGATACTATAAATGACGGAGAAAATAAGTGCCTTGTTTACCGTCCAGTTGATGAAAATACTGTTCCTTTCAAAAATGCAAACCAGCTCTTAGACGAGCTTGCTCAAAAGCAACAAAAAAAGCATCGTGAAAAAGAAGTGCTTACAGTTGCCAGAATAAAAGCAACAGCAATATCTTCTAAAATTGGTCAGTATAGAATTGAAGCAGATAGTTTTATCTGGGATCGCAGTAAGGAAAATTTTAAAAAGCCAGACAGTATTTCTGAAAAAGCCATTTATGTTTCCGAAAAAACTGGCAAAGAAATCACAAATAAGGATTTGATTCCAGATGAAGGAAGTCTCTTAGGTATTCAACAGGTGATTCAGCAATCCATACTTGATCAAGCCAAAGAACCTGAAAAAATCATTGATGCTGTATTAACAATGGATAGAATTTCTTATGATAGTAAAATGACTTATACACCTGATGAATTGACTATCGTCTTACCAAAAAATTCAACTGGAACTTCTAAAGTCACTCTAAAATACAAAGATATTGCGCCATTCATTGATACAGATCTGGTTTCGCAAGAAAGTATAAAAGATACATTACCTGCATTAGATGAAAATAAAAAGTACGTCGCTCTTACTTTTGATGATGGTCCAAATAATAGCTCAACACTTGATTTGTTGAATATACTAAAAACAGATAACGTGAAAGCTACTTTTTTCATGTTAGGACAGATGGTGGATCAAAATCCAGATGTTGCAAAACAAGTCCACGACGAGGGTCATGAGGTAGCAAGTCACTCGTATTCTCATCCACAATTGAATACACTTTCGACAGATGAATTACAAAGTGAAATAAATAAAACCAACAAAGCTATTTTCAAGGCTACAGGCGTCTTGCCTCGCAATATCCGTCCCCCTTATGGCGCTATTGATAAAAAAAGTGCTGAAACAATTGGCATGCCAATTATTCAATGGGATATTGACTCACAGGATTGGAAATCAAAAAATCCTGGAACAATCAATAATGTTGTTAAACAGAATGTCTTTAATGGCGCAATCATCTTAATCCACGATATCCATCCTGAATCAGTCAAAGCTGTACCAGGATTGATCTCTATGTTAAAACATGAAGGATACGAATTTGTGACGATCGATCAACTATTGTCAGGAAAACAAAAACCATTGCATCAATATTTTGGTATGAATGATGAACGACTAGTAGAATAAAAGAAAAGCGAACGTATTGGCGTTCGCTTTTCTTTTATTCATAAACATTTGTAGTAAATATTTGAATAAGTAAATGAGAAACTGCTTTAGGTTGCATCTCAGAAAAATCTTTTAGCCAGCGTTCAATCAACCCGATCGAGCCACAGACAAAATAACTCAAACATAACTCTAATTCTTCTCTTGTTGCATCTTCGAAATAAATAGTAAAGCGTTTAAACGTTTCCGGTCTGATTTTTTCCAATAACAAATCTAATAAATGACTGTTATTAAGCAGAATCAAATGACTTACACTAGGATTTTCTTGCAGTATAAGTAATAATTTTTCTAGCCATAGATCTAATGGGAGATTTTCTTGTTGCAAATTATCTGCAATTTGTTCAACGATTTCTTTCTCAATCTCCTCTAAAAGGTCTGCAGTATCTTTGTAATACTTATAAAAAGTTCCTCGATTGATATCAGCACGCTGGGCAATCTCTGTAATTGTGATTTTTTCAAATTCTTTTTCCATCAAAATCTCTTGAAATGCTTTTCGAATCACTTTTTTTGTGTATTGTGTTCGGCGATTTCCAACTATTCCTACCATAACTTCAATCCTTTCTATACAAAAATAACTTAAATGTTTATTTAATAACAGATGAATAAGATTTGAGGATTGCCCCTTTTTTTCTTTCTTAGTATACTAACGCTATGTGATTAAATCAACAGGTGTTCAAAATATGGAGGCGTTATATGAGTTATGTAGAAGTAAAAAATACGTATAAAAGATATAAAATGGGCGAAACCACGATTACCGCTAATGAAGACCTATCCTTTTCAATTGAAGAAGGAGAACTAGTCGTTATTTTAGGTCCAAGCGGAGCTGGAAAATCGACTATTCTAAATATATTAGGTGGGATGGATTCACCTGATGAAGGTCAAATCATTATCGATAATATTGATATTGCACAATTTTCGGATAAACAACTTACAGAATATCGGCGCAAAGATGTAGGCTTCGTTTTTCAATTTTATAATTTAGTCCCAAATCTAACAGCAAAAGAAAATATCGAGTTAGCAACAGAGATATCACCGAACGCACTTGACCCAGATGCTGTGCTTAAGCAAGTAGGATTAGAAAATAGGTCCAATAACTTTCCTTCTCAATTATCAGGTGGCGAACAGCAACGAGTGTCCATTGCCCGAGCGCTAGCAAAAAATCCGAAATTACTTCTTTGTGACGAACCAACAGGAGCATTAGATTTTGAAACCGGTAAACAAGTATTGAAGCTGTTGCAAAGCGCAAGTCGTCAAGCTGGAAATACTGTTTTAATCATTACGCACAACAGTGCCATTGCTCCCATTGCTGATCGCGTGATTCGTATTAATGATGCTACAGTGCGCTCTGTAGAAATTAATGAATCCCCTATTTCAATCGATGAGATCGTTTGGTAGGAGGAAACAAATGAAAAATAAGACGTATTTAAAAGCAAGCTTACGAGAAATCAAACAGTCTAAAGGAAGATTTATCGCTATTGTTTTAATCATCTTTCTAGGTACTTTTTTGTATGTAGGTGTCAAAGCAACTGGGCCTATTTTGAATCATTCTGCAAGTACTTATGTTGATGAACATAACTTAGCTGATATGCAGGTTACATCAACACTAGGTATCACCGATCAAGATCTTAAAGTAGCTAAAGAGTCAGGGATTCAAGTGGAATCAGGCTACCAATTTTATTATGTAGCAGAAGCAGATGAAGTTGTCCAAATCAATTCTTACAACAAAAACCAAAAACAAAACGCATTAATCCTTGAAGAAGGCCATTTACCAAAGAATAGCAATGAAATTGTCTTAGATACACAAGCGAAAGAATATGGCTATCAGTTAAACGATACTTATACTATCGACTCGCAGGATACTATAAAGGATAAAAACTTCAAAATCGTTGGTTTTGCCAACTCGCCCCTATTTATCAGTAAAGCTGAACGAGGCTATGCGAATGTTGGCAGTGGTACAGTAACATATTTTGCTTACCTTCCCGAAAATCAATTTCTGAGTGATGTACAATCGGTACTCTATCTGTCTTTTGATAATGTGAAAGATTTAGAAACTTATTCTGATTCCTATCAAGAAAAAATGGAAAAGAATCAAGAAAAAGTAGAAACGCTTTTTGCTGATCGTCCACAAGAACGTGTAGCAGAAATCAAACATGACGCAATGGAAGAATTGAAACCTGCTAAGGAAAAAATTGAAACTGGAAAAGCACAGCTATTAGATGCACAAACAGAATTAGATGCTGCTAAAGCTCAGATTGAACAACAAAAAAGTGCAACCCTTCTGTTACCGTCTCAACAACAAGCTGGTGCTATTGAACAACTGAAAACTGCTGAATCGACATTGACTAAACAACAAAATCAAATCAATGAAGAAAAAGAGAAGTTAGCTGATGCAGAGTCTACATTACAAAAAAAAGAAAATGAAATAAATGAAATGGAAGAGCCTACTTATTTATTTAATCTAAGAAAAGATAATCCTGGGTTTCAAGAATACGGCGGTTTATCTGATCGTATAGCGGCAATTGCAAATGTCTTTCCAGTATTCTTCTTTTTTATAGCAGCTTTAATAACTTTTACCACCATGACTAGAATGGTAGAAGAAAATCGAAAAGAAATTGGCACATTAAAGGCTTTGGGATATGCAAAAAGAGAGATAGCTCGAAAATATATCATCTATGCTCTTTTATCATCCAGTATAGGAATTCTCTTAGGAGCTGTACTAGGTATCGAATTTCTACCTCGATTAATCTATTTTCTTTCTAGTGAACGGTATCTTTTAGGTGGTGTCCGGGTTTACTATGTTTGGGGGCCAATCATTCAAGCTACAGTCGCCTTTATTCTTGCTACTTTAGGTGCAGCCCTTGTTGTCCTCTATCGTGATTTGCGAGAAAAACCAGCGCAACTATTGCAGGCACGTGCACCAAAGCCAGGGAAAAGAATTTTTCTAGAATACATTCAACCACTTTGGTCACGCTTGAGCTTTAATCAAAAAATCAGTTACCGAAACATTTTTCGCTATAAATCACGAATGATTATGGCAATAATTGGGATCGCAGGATGTGCAGGACTTATGGTCGCTGGAGTGGGTCTAAAAGATTCATTAAGTGCTGTTTCGCAAAAACAATTTGGTCCTATCACTGATTATCAAGCAATCGTCACATTAAAAGACAGTAAAGCAAACAATACCGAAGTTTTTGAAATATTAGAAGAAGATCCAACAATTCAACAATCCCTGCTTGTATTGAATGAAACAATTGAGTTACGGTCCAAAGAACAAGGAAAGCAAAGTCTATCTTTAGTGGTACCTTCTGATACTGACTCATTCTCGAACTATATGCATCTACACTCTACCGATGGAAAAAAAATGTCACTAGATGATGGGGCCATCCTAACGATGAAATATGCGGAGCTTTTTGATATTCACATTGGAGATGAGCTAACCTTTTATGATAAGGATCAAACAGCTGTAACAGTGAAGATAGCTGGTATCGCTGAAAATTATTTAGGTAACTCACTTTATCTTTCTAGAAACGACTATGAAAAAACAACAAATACGAACTATCAGCCTACATCGCTTCTTATCAAGAGTAAAAAGATGCAACAAAAGCAAGAAGACGCATTAGCTAAAGAACTATTGAAAACAGACCAAGTTCAGAATACTACCTTCCTGTCTAGTCAAATCAAAGCGCAAAATGAGTCCATGGGGAATCTGAATTCCATTGTTCTTATCTTGGTCATTTTATCTGGCGCCTTGGCATTTGTTGTTCTATACAATTTAACAAACATTAATGTATCGGAAAGGATTCGGGAACTCTCTACAATTAAAGTTTTAGGTTTTTACGACAAAGAAGTTACAATGTATATTGTTCGTGAGAATGTTGTCTTTACTTTGCTAGGGATCCTAGCTGGTTATGGAGTCGGATACTTACTGACTGATTTTATTCTCCGACAGGCATCGATGGAAAACATGGTTTTTCCATTAGTGATTAGTTGGGCTGCTTATGCGTTAGCCGGCGGCATGACCATTTTATTTACAATCATTGTTATGTTGGTTACTCATTATAAATTGAAGCATGTTGATATGATCGACGCATTGAAATCAAATGAATAATTTTCCCATAAAAAAAATGGCGGTCAGTGTCTTATTAAGACTACTGGCCGCCATTTTTATTTAATGTTTTCACGTGAAACAATTTCTAAGACTTCACAGAATAGTTTGGTGCTTCTTTAGTAATTTGCACATCGTGAGGGTGAGATTCTTTCAAACCATTTCCGCTCATTTGGATAAACTGTGCTTCATCTCTTAGTTGTTTTAAGTTCGCTGCTCCAACATATCCCATCCCTGATTTTAGACCGCCGATCATTTGGAATAAAATATCTGCAACACTGCCTTTATAAGCCACTCGGCCTTCAATTCCTTCTGGAACAAGTTTATTTGCTTCATTAACTCCACCTTGGAAATAACGATCACTTGAACCTTTTTCCATAGCTCCTAGTGACCCCATTCCCCGATAAGTTTTGAAACGTCGACCTTGATAAATTTCAAATTCCCCTGGAGATTCATCCGTTCCTGCCAACATACTTCCTAGCATAACTGCATGCCCGCCAGCAGCCAAAGCTTTGACAATATCACCAGAATATTTGATACCACCATCTGCAATAATGGCTTTTCCATATTGTCGAGCCACTGAGGCAGCATCATAAATAGCCGTTAACTGAGGGACACCTACACCAGCGACAACACGTGTCGTACAGATGGAACCAGGACCAATACCAACTTTAACGACATCTACACCAGCGTCGTATAGAGCTTTTGTTCCCTCAGCAGTTGCGACATTCCCTGCAATTAATGTTGCTTCAGGAAAATGTGCTCTGATTTCAGAAATTTTACGCAGTACGCCTGCACTATGTCCATGAGCAGTATCGATTACGATCGCATCTGCTCCAGCATCTAATAATGCTTGTGCTCTTTCAAAGGTATCACTGGTCACACCTACAGCTGCCGCTACTAATAAACGGCCATGAGTGTCTTTAGCCGCGTTGGGGAATTCAATGACTTTTTCAATATCTTTGATCGTAATCAATCCACTTAAAATACCTTCATCATCAACGATCGGTAATTTTTCGATCTTATGTTTTTGCAAGATTTTCTCTGCATCTTTCAAAGAAGTACCAACCGGTGCCGTAACTAATTTTTCTTTGGTCATTACATCAGAAATTGCGATTGAATAATCCGTAACAAAACGCATATCTCGATTCGTGATGATTCCAACTAGTTTACGATTCTCCATTGTTTCAACAATAGGGACACCGCTGATTCGGTATTTACTCATAAGGTGTTCTGCATCTGCTACTAGATGACTAGGTGTTAAGAAGAACGGATCAATGATTACGCCACTTTCAGAACGTTTTACTTTCCGCACTTCATCTGCTTGGGCAGCAATACTCATATTTTTATGAATGACCCCTAATCCACCTTGACGAGCCATTGATATTGCCATTTTACTATCAGTTACTGTATCCATACTGGCACTCATGATCGGTATATTTAACGTAATATTTTTTGCAAGCTGCACATGCATATCCACATCATTTGGCAACACATGACTTTCTGCAGGTATCAATAATACATCATCAAACGTTAACCCTTTTTTTACAAATTTGGTTTCCCAGTTGGACATTTTTGTAACCACTCCTTAAAGTTAATATGTATTTTTAAAAAAATAGCAAATATTTTTTCATAAGTCAACTATTCGGAAAGCTTTCTTATTTATTCCTGTGTAATCTGAGAAAACAGCCAGAATCACAATAGATTTCTATTTTCTCCCTCTTGTATGACACATAATAAAAAAGACCCACACGCATGAATGACATGTGGGAACTTATTATTATCCTCTAGGAACAGATAAGCTACTAATAATATTGTATTTCTTCTTCAAGTAATATTTAGCTGCTAGTGCCACAGCCCCAATCACAATTTCGATTAATGGGTCGACCTGTGGATTAAGTGGTGGTTGAAGCATAGCAGAAAGTGAGATAGTCACGATCCATACTAAGAAAGCTCCAACTAAAATCAAAATAATTTTCCACATTTTCGGACGTTTACTTTTATCTGCGCCTGGACGTTCATATTGATACATGTACTTATACATTAAGTAGAAGACCCAACCAGCTAACATGGCCATTAAGAAGAGGGTCAACAATCCGTAAGGCTGTGCTTGACCTTTTGTAAATACCCCCATCACGCCGAGCATTAATCCAAAAATACCTAAAATAAGCAACGTATTGTCTAACCACATCAAGAATGGACCTGATTCTTTTTGTTCAACTGGCTTCGTGATGATTGCTTCCGTACGTTCAGAGACTGTCCCAAAAAGTTGTCTAGCGGTTTTACCACCTTTTTGTTCTTGAACAAGAATTGGTAACATCTCATGTAATGCGACAGTTTTTTCTTCTTCAGAAAGATTAGCTGCCTCCAAAGATTTTTTTAAATCAAAAATATATTGTTGGTTACGTTTTGTTAGTTGTTTTTCTAATTCACGATTTTCGGAAACATACGAGCGCAGAGTTTCTGGTTCCATAAATCATTTCTCCCTTCTGCGTGATTTCTTCACAAAGGACATTTTACCATATTTTTTTTTGGAAGAAAGCCTTTTATACATTAAAACGGAATAACATAACATCGCCGTCTTGAACGACGTATTCTTTTCCTTCTAAACGAACACGCCCAGCTTCTTTTGCTGCATGCATATTGCCATACTTATCCAAATCTTCAAAGGAAACAGTTTCTGCACGGATAAACCCTCGCTCGAAATCTGTATGAATAATTCCTGCAGCTTGAGGCGCTTTGATTCCTTTTCGGAAAGTCCATGCACGAACCTCTTGTTCCCCAGCTGTAAAGTAAGTGGCTAATCCTAATAAATCATAGGCCGCACGAATCAGTTGATCTAAACCAGATTCTTCAATGCCTAAAGCTTCCAAAAATTCTGCTTTATCTTCATCATCCAATTCAGCGATTTCTTCTTCTGCTCGAGCACTAATGACGATCACTTCCGCATGTTCACTCTCGGCAAATTCTTTCACACTTTTAACATAGGGATTCTCTTCTGCATTTGCCACATCATCTTCTGCAACGTTTGCTACATATAGAACAGGTTTTGTTGTCAGCAAAAACAATCCTCTAACGATTTTTTGTTCTTCTTCAGTAAATTCAATAGAACGTGCGGATAGACCTTCTTCTAAAACAGGTTTAATTTTATCTAAAACTGCTAATTCAGCTACAGCATCTTTATCTTTTGTTTTCGCAACTTTAGCAACACGTGCATAACGTTTATTGATAGATTCTAAATCAGCCAAGACTAATTCTAAATTAATAGTATCGATATCCGCTAGTGGATCTACCCGTCCTTCAACGTGTGTAATATTGTCATCATCAAAACAACGGACTACATGACAAATAGCATCTACCTGACGGATATGACTTAGAAATTGATTTCCTAGTCCTTCTCCTTTACTAGCTCCGCGAACGATTCCTGCGATATCCGTAAATTCAAATGTTGTCGGTACAGTTTTTTTTGGATGTACTAATTCCGTCAAACGTTGTAAACGCCAATCAGGGACTTCCACCATCCCTACATTTGGATCGATCGTAGCAAAAGGATAGTTTGCTGCTTCCGCTCCAGCTTTCGTTATAGCATTAAATAAAGTAGATTTACCTACATTAGGTAGTCCAACGATTCCAGCAGTTAAAGCCATTTATTATTTCACTCTTTCTCTTTTTTTTCTAGGATTTTTTTCATTTTTTTGTCGAACTCACGGCGAGTAAGCATAACAATATGGCCACAGTTCGTACATTTTATTTTGATGTCTGCACCCATACGGATAATTTCCCAACGGTTTGCTTTACATGCATGGGGTTTCTTCATTTCAACAATGTCACCAAGATCATACATATTTATCACCTCAAGCTTCATCAAATTGAATATTCAATAAATCAAGGATTCGTGTTAAATCTTTCTGTGAAAGGTACTCAATCTCTATTTTCCCCTTACCTTCCTTTTCATGGATTTCAACATTTGTCCCAAACTTGTCCATTAGTCGTTCTTCACTTTCCCGCAAATAATAGGGTTTTTCACGAATCAAACGAGGAATTTTCTTCTTCTCATTTTTAGCATCATTCATTTCAGACACTAATTGTTCTAATTGGCGAACAGTAAGATTTTCTTTCACACATCGATTGGCTAATTTTAAAATCAGATCTTTGTTTTTTAACCCTAGCAGTGTGCGCGCCTGTCCCATTGATAAGCGTTCATCTTGTACCATCTCTTTTACCAACTTTGGCAATGATAATAGACGAAGATAATTTGCAATATAAGGACGACTTTTGCCTAATCGTGTTGCCACTTCTGCTTGTGTTAATTTAAGATTTTTCATCAGCATTTCATACGCTTCAGCTTCTTCTAAAGGATTTAAATCTTCTCTTTGCAGATTCTCTAGAACAGCTACTTGCATCATTGCTTCTTCATCAAAATCACGGATAATTGCAGGTATCGTTTCTTTTTTTGCTAACTTGGATGCACGAAAACGTCGTTCACCAGCAATGATTTCATAGCCCTTTACAGTAGATTTTCTAACAATAATCGGCTGAAAAACACCTGCGTGTTGAATTGAATTAGCTAGTTCTTGAAGTGAAACTTCATCGAAGGTTTTACGTGGCTGGTAAGGGTTTGGTCTTAATTCATTTAAAGGGAGCTCAACCACTTCCTCTGTTTTGATATCTACTTCTTCTAAGCCTTGAAGATCTTGAAATAGTGCATCGATCCCCCGTCCTAAACCTTTCCCTTTATTTTTCACGAGTTAACACTTCCTTTGCTAATGTCTGATATACTTCAGCACCCTTTGAACGTGGATCATAATCAATAATAGATAGACCATGACTTGGGGCTTCTGATAAGCGTACATTACGTGGAATAATTGTCTCATAAACTTTTTCTTGGAAATAACGACGAACTTCTTCTACTACTTCAGCACCTAGATTTGTCCGTGCATCGTACATTGTCAACAAAACACCTTCAATTTCTAATTCAGGATTAAAGTGCTTTTGAACTAGACGCACGGTATTCAATAACTGACTTAGTCCTTCCAATGCGTAATATTCACATTGAACGGGTATTAAAATAGAGTCGCTGGCTGTAAATGCGTTGATCGTCAAATGTCCAAGAGAGGGGGGGCAATCAATAAATATATAGTCATATTGATCTTTAATTTCATTCAATGCCGATTTCAAACGAGATTCCCGAGCCATCATTGAAGTTAATTCAATTTCAGCACCAGCTAATTGAATCGTCGCAGGAACAATATCTAAATTCTCACGACTACTTGGCAATATTGCCTCTACGATTGGTGTTTCATTCACCAATACAT
Source organism: Enterococcus sp. M190262 (assembly GCF_005843965.1). Lineage (NCBI taxonomy): Bacteria > Bacillati > Bacillota > Bacilli > Lactobacillales > Enterococcaceae > Enterococcus > Enterococcus sp. M190262. The sequence goes on from NZ_CP040461.1 coordinate 998,226, forward strand.
CGTAGATATCTTTATCAACATCTGGTTTACGAATCCCTACTCCACTTGTGGCGTTTCCTTGAGCATCAATATCTACTAGTAAGACTTTTTTTCCTACATAGGCCAAACAAGCACCCAGGTTGACTGTAGTTGTTGTTTTGCCTACGCCGCCTTTTTGATTTGCCACCGAAATAATACGTGCCATTCTGCTTCCTCCTACTTGATTGGTTGTTTCGCCGGCAAACCAGGTTTGCGCGGGTATTTTTTTGGCGTTTCTTTCGTTTTTTTGATGATCAAAAGATGCCGTTCATCATTACTAACAGGCAATGTCAATTTTTTTTCTTCAATAAACTTACCACCAAGTAATGCGATTGCTGATTTTGCTTCTATTAATTCTTCTTCGCTTTTTGCTGCTTTTAAGGCAAAGAAATACCCGTTCTTTTTAACGAGAGGCAAGCATAGTTCCGTTAAAATATTTAAACGAGCTACTGCTCGAGCAGTGACATAATCAAAGGATTCTCGGAACTCTTTTTGACCAAATGTTTCTGCTCGATCGTGAAACAAGTAAACATCTTTTAAACCTAAATCTGCCACTAAAGTTTGTAGAAAAGTAATCCGTTTATTCAGTGAATCAACGATTGTTATCTTTAGTTGTGGGAAGATGATTTTCAATGGAATACTAGGAAAACCTGCTCCAGAACCGACATCACATAAATGTGCATCTTCTTTGAATGCTGTCACAAAAGCTAAAGAAATCGAATCATAAAAGTGTTTCAAATATACTTCTTTTTGATCGGTAATTGCAGTGAGGTTCATTTTTTGATTCCATTCAATCAACCGATCATAGTAAGTAGCAAATTGCTTGAGCTGTTCAGATGACAACTCAATTCCTTGAATAGATAATTGTTTTTGAAATTCTTCTGGCAGCATAATGAATCCTTTCTATTTTTGTGAAACAGAAAAATGTTTCACAGACTAATTCCTACTTTAACGCAAAAAGTTTTGAGATGCAATAGGAATACATTGCTTTCAAAGAGATTTTAATTTTTCCACGACGGTTTTTATTTAATTGTTTGTGGTTAGTTTATGGCAAAAATTTGAACTTGTACTCAGACAAAAAAATGCATCATTTTCCATGACCGGTAAATACTAACTCACTAGACTTAAAAAATACAATTACAAAATTGTATCTGTATTCTGATGAAATTGTTACTTGTATGAATAGTCAGTAAGCAGCTGTAAAAGTGTATTATCAGTTCTATCAATTTTTTAGTTAAATAATATAGAAAGAATCTATTTTTCAAAAAAATTGATCGATAAAATAAGAGCTACCCTTCAACATGAAGGATAGCTCTTATTTTTTCTATTATTAATTAATGAACGCGAGGTTCATTATTTTCTTGCATACGATCAGATGTTCGTTCTACTGCACCTTTAGCTTTTTCTGTTTGTCGAGAAGCAAAATCTCCTGTTTTTGATGCCGCGTTGGAGACTTTATCTTGAACTGCCTCGCTATCTTCTTGATACTCAGCTTCTGACTTAATGTCGACCACATTGATATTGACTTCAATTACATCTAGTTGAGTCATATTGGCTACTTCTCTATGAATCACTTCTTTAACTCTCTCAGCAACTTCTGGAATATTTCGTCCGTACTCTACCACAATATCCATATCAACAGCGACTTGTTTTTTGCCAACTTCAGTATTGATCCCAGAGGTTACATTATCTGTATTTACTAATTTCTCTGCAATATTTGAGAAAAACCCTCCATCAACTGTTAACAGACCATCAACATCTTCCAGAGCGATACCAATAATTTTTTGAATAACTTTATCATCATAGGTCAAAGAACCATTTACGGATGTTTCTCCAGTAGGACCTTGAAATCCACTAGGTTTTTCTGTCTGATTATGATGTTGGTTTCCAACTGTTGCTTGGTGCTGTTCAACCGCTTCTTGCGCATGAGGTACAACTGGGTCTGGTGCTTCTGTCATCGGAATATCGTTTTCTTTTGTCGTATGATCCGTGTTTGGTACGACTGGATCTGGATGTGCACTTACTGGTTTTTCATTTTTTAATTCGTTTTTTTCGTTATTCATTTAAATTCCTCCTGAGTTCTTATTGTTTTAGAAATTGATCTAACATTCCCGTTCTCTGTACGTACATCCCTAGGGCAAAGCCTAATCCTGTGAGCACAATGATCAGTAGTGTTTTGAAAAAGCCAATGCTGACAAATAGTAAAGCTAACACTAATCCAATCGCTCCAAAGATAATAGGGATCTTATATTGTTCAAGCTCTTTCATTGATAGACCTCCTATTCTACACGTGGATTTTCTGTAGTGTTCTGTTCTTCGTAGTTCGTATAAGAAACATCGACTTTGACTTTTTCACTTGATCCTAACGTTCTCTGCAAATCTTGCTGGATCTCAGTCATCAAATTCTCTGTTTTACCTACCAATGCAGAAGTACGTTTTAATTTTCCTTTGATTTTTACGCTGATTCGATTTTTAGTTGCTTTAACATTCACTTTAGGTCCATCAACAAATTCTTTTTCACTAACCTTTGTTCGTACTAAACCTTCAATTGCTTTTTTATCAATCGACAATGTTCCTTTATCCTCTTTCAAAACAAAAGTAGCTTTTGTTCTAGGATAGAAGATAATAACTAGAATGACACAAAGGAAAAAGATAATTAGAACTGCTGCTGCCCAAAAAAGATATTGTTGTAGGAAATAATTCGTGAAAAAGAAGGAAATAAATCTTTCTTTTCGATCTAAGCCAAACGGTAAACTAAAATAAGGATTGCCCAATAATAATATTGGCAATAACACAGTAATAAAAATCAATGAAACTACAATCGCTAAAGTTTTCCATCCTTTATTCATAAGACACCTCCTAATATTTGATCACTTCTTATAGATTGATTGCTTCTCCACCAGTTACTCCATAAATTTGAGCTGTTACATAGCTTGCTTTGTTCGACGCCAGAAAAACATACACAGGTGCTAACTCGGCTGGTTGTCCTGCACGTTGTAACAACGAATTTTGGCCAAATTCAGGTAACTGATCCTGAGGTTGTCCATGATCCAACTGTAGAGGTGTCCAAATTGGGCCTGGTGCTACACCGTTTACTCTAATTCCCTTTTCAGCAAACTGTTTTGCCAAACTAACTGTGAAACTAGCAATAGCAGCCTTAGTTGCAGCATAATCCATTAAATGAGCACTTGGACTAAAAGCTTGAACAGAAGTCGTTGTCACAATGGCCCCACCTGCTGGGAGATGTGGTTCTGCAGCTTTAACTAAAGCAAACATGGATAATATATTCACCATGAACGTATCTTTTACTTGCTCAAAGGGTAATTCTGAAATAGAGGGACGTGTGATTTGTTGCGCAGCGTTCAAAACAAGCGTATCCAAACCGCCTAGCCCTTTTACTGCTTTTTCAACGATTTCTTGAGGAGCTGCTTCATCTCTCAGATCATATGGTAATAGGACAGCTTTACGTCCAGCTTGTTCGATATAGTGAGCAACTTCCTCGGCATCTTTTTCTTCTCCTGGAAAAAAATGTAAGGCGATATCGGCCCCTTCTCGTGCAAAAGCAATGGCTGCCGCTCGACCAATTCCTGAATCTCCACCCGTAATCAGTACCCGTCGATTTTCTAATTGATTTGTTCCTTCATATGTTTCTTCTCCACAATCCGGCTCAGGCATCATTTCTTCTTGCAAAGCAGGAGTATCTTGATCCTGTTTTTTAAATTTACCTGTTTGATAAAGTTCGCGCGGATCATTCAAAATAGGTTCACTCATCTTACATCCTCCTTTTGTCTATAACAAAATTCTAAACCATTAAATTTTTTTTTGGAAATATAACGCTTATTTAATTTTAAAATCAAAAATAATTTCAATAAAAAATGAGCAAAGAAAGCGTACACAAAGAGGGTTTTAATAAGGATATAGAAGGTAAAATAATTTATTTCTCTTTCCGTACTGAAATTCAATTTTTTCCATATTTTGGCAAAAGTAGGTAAACTAAAAGAAAAAAGGGGGAGTACAAAATGCCTTGGAATATGAAAGATTATCCTGCTTCAATGAAAAACTTGGATCCGTTGGTTCGAAAAAAAGCAATTGATATTGCAAATGCTTTGTTGAATGATGGCTATACAGACGATCGGGCAATTCCTATTGCTACTAGCCAAGCGGAAAAATGGCTAGAAAATGCCAGTGAAGAAGAAAAGAAAGAATTTCGTAAGGAAAAAAATCCTCAAAAAGATGATCCGCATACCAAAAATAAAAATGCAAAAAAACTTCTGACAGCCAATGTTCAAGTAAAATTTGAAGAAGATAAATGGATTGTTTTATCTGAAGGCGCTAAACGAGCTAGTGATCATTTTAATATTAAAGAAGATGCCATTGCTCGGGCAAAAGAAATCGCTGAAAATAAAAAAACTGGTGTAGAAGTATTTAAAAAAGACGGTAGTCACCAAAAAGATTACGACTTTTCCGAATAAAAAAACCAGCCTCTTTAGGCTGGTTCTGTTATTTTCGCAATCTTTCCTTGTTCGATATAGACCATCAATATACTTATGTCGGCTGGATTTACGCCACTAATTCGGCTGGCCTGAGCGATGGTTTCTGGTTGTATTTTTTGTAGTTTTTGTTTTGCTTCAGTTGCAAGACCATTGATTACTTCATAATCAATGTTTTCAGGAATCCGTTTTGCTTCCATGCGTTTTAGTTTTTCCACTTTTTCAAGGGCTTTTTTGATATATCCTTCATATTTGATCTGAATCTCTACTTGCTCAATTTCCTTCGGCTTTAATGCAGGGTTTGCTTCGATAAACTGCAAGAGTTCTTGATAATTTACTTCTGGACGGCGTAGAAATTCATTTGCTAGAACACCATCTTTTAATGGAGCGGTTCCTTTCTCTTTGAGGAAAGTTTGAACAGATGGTGTTGGTTTGATACGTACTTTTTTTAGACGTTGGATTTCCTCTTCTACAGCTGTTTTTTTCGTTAGATAGGCTTGGTATTGTGGCTCTTCCACTAAGCCAATTCGGTGTCCGACTTCTGTTAGACGAAGATCCGCATTATCGTGACGCAGCAACAACCGATATTCTGCTCTCGATGTCAATAGACGGTATGGCTCATTAGTCCCTTTTGTTACTAGATCATCGATCATTACTCCGATGTATCCATCACTACGTTTCATAATAAAAGGCTCTTTTCCTTGAATCTTAAGAGCAGCATTTATGCCAGCAATCAATCCTTGACCCGCTGCTTCTTCATATCCGCTCGTTCCATTTGTTTGTCCTGCTGTAAAAAGGTTAGCGATGACTTTTGTTTCTAACGTTGGTCGTAACTGATGTGGTACTACAACATCATATTCAATAGCATAACCCGTACGCATCATCTCAACTTTTTCAAGCCCGGCAATCGAATGGAGCATATTGACTTGGACGTCTTCTGGAAGAGAAGTTGAAAGTCCTTGGACATACACTTCTTCGGTATCTAAACCTTCTGGCTCTAAAAATAATTGGTGGCGTGATTTATCGGCAAAACGTACGATTTTGTCCTCGATCGAAGGGCAGTACCTTGCTCCAACCCCTTCAACGATTCCAGTAAACATTGGTGCACGATGAAGATTATCATTAATGATTTGATGTGTATGTTCATTGGTATAGGTTAACCAGCAAGGTTCTTGATTGGTTTTGTATTGGCTATCTGGTGTACTGTAACTAAAGTGATTAGGGGCTTCGTCACCGGGTTGGATCTCAGTTACATCATAGTTGATGGTACTTGACTTCACACGTGGCGGCGTACCAGTTTTGAAGCGCGCAATTTCTAAACCTAACTCTTTTAAATGATCAGCAAGTCCAATGGATGGTTGAGAATTATTAGGTCCCGAAGAATATTTTAGTTCACCAATAATAATTTCCCCACGTAGCGCAGTTCCAGCAGTAATGATCACCGATTTTGCTTGGTAACGAGCTCCAGTTGCAGTAACAACGCCTTTACAAATACCATCCTCAACAATCAATTTCTCTACAATACCCTGGCGTAATGTCAAATTTTGCTCCATTTCAATGGTTTTTTTCATTTCAGAAGCATAGGCATGTTTATCTGCTTGTGCACGCAATGCACGCACAGCCGGTCCTTTACCTGTATTCAACATTCTCATTTGAATGTATGTTTTGTCGATGTTCTTCCCCATTTCGCCCCCGAGAGCATCAATCTCTCTAACAACTACACCTTTAGCAGGACCTCCTACTGATGGATTACAAGGCATAAATGCAACCATATCTAAATTGATGGTTAACAATAATGTTTTACACCCCATACGGCTAGCTGCAAGAGCAGCCTCTGATCCAGCATGACCTGCACCAACTACTATGACTTCATATTCTTCTGCTTGATATTCTTGCATCGTGTTCTCCTTTGGTAATTTTATTTTCCTAAACAAAATTGACTAAATAACTGCGTAATTAATTCATCTTGAACACTATCTCCAACAATTTCGCCTAAATAATCCCAGCAACGAGTCATGTCGATTTGCACAAGATCAACAGGCATCCCACTTTCAATTCCTTGAATCACTTCTGCTAATGAATGTTCTGCTTTTTCCAATAATGCAATATGACGAGTGTTTGAGAGATAAGAAGCATCTTTGTCTCCTGTATTTCCACCAAAAAACAAGTCAGCTATTGCTTGTTCAAGTTGATCCAATCCTTCACTCGTTAATACCGAAATAGGAAGAGCAGGCTCATTCTCTAAATAGGGCACTAAATCTTCTTGATTGATTCTTGAAGGTAAATCTGTTTTATTTAGCAAAATGATTCGTTTATTTCCAGATGTAATATCCAATAATTGTTTATCTTCTGTCGTGAGTGACTCACTTTGATTTAGTACTAATAAAATCAAATCCGCTTCACTGAGTGCTTTGCGACTACGTTCAACACCAATTTTCTCAACGATATCTTCTGTTTCACGAATTCCTGCGGTATCAACTAACTTTAAAGGCACACCACGTACGTTTACATACTCTTCAATAACATCTCTAGTAGTACCTGCAATATCTGTTACAATTGCTTTCTCTTCCCGTAATAAGTGATTTAGCAGACTTGACTTGCCAACGTTTGGCCGACCAATAATTGCTGTACTGAGACCTTCTCGTAAAATTTTTCCTTGCTGTGCTGTCTGTAAAAGAGCTTGTATCTGTTTCTGGACTTGATTTGCCTTTTCTAATAATAAACGTGTTGTCAATTCTTCGACATCATCATATTCTGGATAATCGATATTTACTTCTACCTGTGCCAATGTCTCTAAGATCTCTTGCCGTAGTTGTCGGATCAATCTTGAGAGGTTACCATCTAATTGGTTGATAGCGAGATTCATTGCTTTATCAGTTTTTGCACGAATCAAATCCATCACTGCTTCAGCTTGAGATAAATCAACACGCCCATTAAGAAAAGCACGCTTTGTAAACTCTCCCGGTTCAGCCAACCGTGCTCCTTGACGCAAAACTAATTGCAAAATTTGATTAACGACAACAATCCCGCCGTGACAATTGATTTCTACTATATCTTCTCTAGTAAAAGTTTTTGGTTTTCTCATGATCGATACCATAACTTCATCCATCATTTGATACTTCTCAGGGTCAAAAATATGGCCATAATGTATCGTGTGGCTACTCACATCTATTAGTTTTTTCTTTCCTGATTGAAAGACAGCATCTGCTATGGAAATTGCTTGTTCACCACTTAATCGAACAATACTGATTGCTCCTTCACCAGGGGGCGTAGATATTGCTGCAATCGTATCAAATTCCTGCGTAATACTCACCATACTAAAGCTCCTCCTAATTTTTCGCATAAAAAAAGCGCCCACTCCACCCGTCAAACTCATAACGGATAGACTTAGCACTTTGACTGCTTGTCATATAAAATTCTGGGAATAGATTAGCATACTTTTTATTTTGTCGCAAGTCTACTTGGTAAACTTTTAATCTTTTGCATCAAACACTAAAAACATTTAAAATAAAGGAAACAATAAGAAATGAGGGATTTTTATGGATACGTCCAAAAAAATAGATACTTCTTCTCGCATCAAGGAAATCATTCTTTCTACCGGAAATGTCAATCGGCCATACATTGTTCGCGATATTGTCTTTGCCGCAGATAAAATTGAAGTAGATTTATTTGATCCTGAAATCGATTTGAATGCGCTTCTCTCTGATGTTGCTTTTCGTCTGAAAGAAAAAGCGCACAGTTATGGTGCTAATGCTGTAATCAACTGCCATTTTGAACATGATCGAATCGTAGAAAACGGGAAAACTTTTTTAGAAATTTTTGCTTATGGAACAGTTGTACAGTTTACACAATCTACAATCGGCGGCTAATTTCCCTCAACAATAAACTGCTAAACCTCGATACTACCAATACAATTAATATAAAAAAAGAGTCCGTGGCAAACGGACTCTTTTTTTCACCAAAGTAAGAACTACTCATCGTATGTTTACTTTGATAAGAATGATTTCTAGTCAAGAATACTTGGTTTCAAATATCTTGTCAATTCCTTTTTCTCCACGATAAAAGGAATGACCTGAAATCAGGTCATTCCTTTAGACTTAAAAGTTTTTTTTCGCTGGTTCAACCACCAAGTACCGATAAGGCTCGTCACCTTCAGAGTGTGTTTGTATTTGGGCATCCTTACTTAATGCAGAATGGATTTGCTTTCTTTCAAAAGCTGGCATAGGTTCTAAAAAGACTGGTCTACCTGTGCGTTTAACTTTTTCTGCTGTTCTATTGGCCAGACGCTCTAAAATTGCCTGACGCTTTTCACGATAATCACCTACATTAACAACCACAGATAGCTTATTTGCTGCGATTCGATGAATATATACTTGTGCCAGATATTGTAAAGCATTTAGTGTTTTTCCATGTTTTCCAATCAGGAGTCCTTGCTTTTGTGTATCTAGATGAAAAACGATCAAGCCATCTTCTCGTGCTGTTTTTACAAGGGCTGGTGCATTCAATGCTTTAGAAATGTTAGTCAAATATAAAGCAAGATGAGTAAGTGCTTCATCATCAGAAAGATCCTTTGCGTTAGGTTTTTCTTCCGTATCTGCTTGCGATTTTGCAGTAAGCACTGATTCCTCAAGTTCAGGTTCTAAGATTTCTTCAATTATTTCAGTTACTGATTCTGTGATGATTTTTGATTCATCCGCAGCACTTCTTTCAATTGATACGCGGGCATTCTTTTTACCAATACCTAAAAAACCTTTTTTCCCCTCATCCAAAACATCGATCACTGCTTGATCCTTGTTTAAACCTAAAGCATGCAATCCTTCTTGGATAGCTTCATCTACTGTAAGACCTTCATAAATCGGCATTATCTGCAACCTCCTTTTATTTCTTACGTTTTTTCTTAGGACTCATTGCTTTCTTCAGCGCTCTTTCTCGTTCTCTTTCTTTTCGAGCAGCTTCTTCTCTTTCTTGACGAATCTTGAATGGATTATTCAAAATCAACGTTTGTACTACTTGGAATGCATTGGATACAACCCAGTATAAAGATAAACCACTAGCGATATTGATCCCCATCAATAAAATCATCAATGGCATTGCAAAATTCATTATCTTTAAACTAGCATTTGATTCTATTTGACTCATACTAGACAAATAAGTACTTGCAAATGTAAATAGTGCAGCTAATATAGGTAAAATAAAGTAAGGATCTCGGTCCCCTAATTGTAACCACAAAAATTTTCCTTCTTGTAAAGCTGGAACCCGCGAAATCGATTGCCATAATGCCATCAAAATTGGCATTTGGACAAGTAGCGGCAAACATCCGGCATAAGGATTCACATTATTTTCTGCATAAAGCCGTTGCGTTTCTGCACGTAATTTATTTTGTGTTTCACTATCTTTCGATGCATATTGTTGTTGCAGAGCTTTTAATTTTGGCTGCAATTCTTGAGTTTTTCGCATACTCTTTGTTTGAAAATGCATTAAAGGCATGAGAATAATCCGAATGATCAAAGTAAATAGAATGATCCCAATCCCAGCATTGCCAAAAGATAGCATCTTGATCGCTTCAGCAAAGTAATAAACGATATAACGATCCCATAATCCTGAACTTTGCGCATTCACTTCCCCAGTTGCGCTACAGGCAGACAAGACAACTACCAATGAGACGATCCCCAAAAATAGTAAGATACGTTTTCCTTTTTTCACTTAAATAATTCCTTTCCGTTAGTTAATGATTTTAGCAAGCTTTAACACATGCTCTAAATTCGAGTATACTTCTTGAGAAGAGCAATTCGAAACACTTGGACGAGCAATTACGATGAAATCGAGTGTAGGTTTGATTCTAGGTTGCATATCCGTGAGACTTGCTCTGATTTTTCGTTTGATCTCATTTCGTTTAACAGCATTTCCTACTTTTTTTCCTACAGATAATCCGACACGAAAATGTGGCTGATCTTTCTGCAGAACATAGACAACAAATTTACGGTTTGCAAAAGACTTTCCTTTCTGAAAAACCTTTTGAAAGTCTTGTTCTGTTTTTACGCGATATGCCTTTCTCATCTTGGTTCCTTCATTTCTTTCTACTTTGGTTACTCACCTGTCAATAATACCATATTTAGTAAAAGGGATTCACTATATTCCTTAAAAAACGGCATAAAAAAAAACCACTGGCATTCAGTGGCTTATGCAGAAATAACCTTTCTGCCTTTACGACGACGACTTGCTAAAACACGACGTCCATTTTTTGTACTCATACGTTTACGGAATCCGTGAACTTTTTGACGTTTACGTTTATTTGGTTGATAAGTTCTTTTCATTTAGTGACACCTCCATCAAAATAATGATTATGCGCATAGACATACTTTGATAGTATAACGAGTCAGACAGTGTTTTGTCAATATAAAATTCACCCACTTTACTGTCTTGTTTTCCACATAAACGAAATGAACTGTGTGTTACTTGTGGATTTTGCATTTTTGTGGATAACTTATTTCCACAAGTTTTTCCTGCTTTTTCCACAAATAAACACCCTTCTAAAAAGTTATCCACATACACTTTTCTGGCTGTGCATAAATCAGGAAAATGCTTTTACATCAACGTATTTGATTAACAGTTACTTGTGGATAAACAAGAGATTATTGTAACAATCCACAAACACTCCTCCTCTGTGGATAACCGTAAATTTGATAAGTTAATTTCTCCTGTTCTTTTTTTCATAAATGTGGAAAAGTATTTTTTTCTAACCTTTTTTATTATAATCTGTGGAAAACTTCTTCCATCCGTGCTAAATTAGTATTATCTATTCTTAGCTATAGGAGGACAATTTATGTCATCTGCTGATTCCATTTGGCGAGATCTTCAGAAATCTTTTAAAGAAGAACTTAATCCAGCAAGTTACAGTGCTTGGATCGAAACAGCCAACATATTATCTTTTGAAAAAAATCAGTTATTGATTGAAGTACCCAGTGATCTTCATAAATCTTATTGGGAAAAAAATCTAGCTGCAAAAATTGTTGAGATGGGCTTCATGAAGACCGGTGAAGAACTAATTCCTAGTTTTGTCACTGCTGAAGAAGCAGAAGCTCTGCAAAAATCGCCTTCTGTTGAACAAACAGTTACTGAAAAAGCAGAAAAAAAAGGAAAAACTATTCTAAACGAAAAATATACTTTTGATACATTTGTTATAGGTAAAGGAAATCAGATGGCTCATGCTGCAGCTTTAGTTGTAGCTGAAGATCCCGGTTCTATCTATAATCCGTTATTCTTCTATGGTGGTGTGGGTCTAGGAAAAACTCACTTGATGCATGCTATCGGACATCAAATGCTGTTAAAAAGACCAAATGCAAAAATCAAATATGTGAGCAGTGAGAACTTCACTAATGATTTTATTACTTCGATCCAAAAGAATAAAATGGAAGATTTTCGGAATGAATACCGAAATGTTGATCTCTTACTTGTTGATGATATTCAGTTTTTGGTCAATAAAGAAGGGACACAAGAAGAATTCTTTAATACATTTGAAGAGCTTTATCGAAATAACAAGCAGATCGTTTTGACAAGTGATCGCTTACCAAATGAAATACCCACGTTACCTGAACGATTGGTTTCACGTTTCGCATGGGGGTTATCTGTAGATATTACACCTCCAGATCTAGAAACTAGAACAGCGATTTTAAGAAAAAAAGCAGAAGCTGAACGCCTCGAAATCCCTGACGATACACTGAGTTATATCGCAGGACAAATTGATTCGAATATTCGGGAATTAGAAGGCGCATTAGTGCGTGTACAAGCATTTGCAACTATGCAAAATTCGGATATTACAACAAGCTTAGCTGCAGAAGCAATCAAAGCATTAAAGTCAAGTCATGGAAGCACTCAAGTTTCTATATTGCAAATCCAAGAGGAAGTTGCAAAATACTACCATATCCATATAAATGATCTCAAAGGAAAAAAACGTGTCAAAGGAATTGTCGTACCTCGGCAAATCGCCATGTTTCTTTCTCGTGAACTAACGGATAACTCTTTACCTAAAATTGGAGCTGAATTCGGAGGTAAAGATCATACTACAGTCATTCATGCTCATGAAAAAATCCAACATCTCTCAGAAACGGATCCTACCATTAAGAATGAAATTTCAGAAATCAAAAACATTCTCTTTAGTTGAGTTGTGGATAAAGCAAAAACATGCCAAAAAGTTATGCACAGGTTATACACAGGCGTTTTCGTTGACGTCTCAATGATATTTTCTAGTTATCCACAATACTAACAAGCCTATTACTACTATTACTTTATTTAATAACTATAAATAAAAGGAGTGCTCCTAATGAAAGTAACTTTAAATCGAACAGAGTTCATGCAAGAATTACAAACCGTTCAACGTGCCATTTCATCAAAAACAACCATACCGATCCTTACAGGTGTTAAATTAGTTCTAACTGATAAAGGTTTAACTCTGACAGGAAGTAATGCTGATATTTCAATTGAGACTTTTTTAAGCGTAGAGAAAGAAAAAGTTCAAATGAAAATTGAACAAACAGGAGCAATTGTTTTACAAGCACGATTTTTTAGTGAAATCATTCGTCGCTTACCGGATAATACTGTTACGCTGGAAGTGATAGAAAATAACCAAGTAGCAATAACTTCAGGGAAAGCTAACTTTACTGTAAATGGATTAGATGCTGATAGTTATCCACATTTACCAGTTGTCGAAAGTCAAGATCGCATCGAAGTTCCTGCTCACATTCTAAATAAAATTGTTAACGAAACAGTTTTTGCTGTTTCACAGCACGAAAGTCGTCCAATTCTAACCGGTGTTCATTTTGTTCTTGAAAATAAGAAATTATTAGCTGTAGCTACAGATTCCCATCGATTAAGTCAACGAGTAATTCCATTAGAAAGTGGGGAAGCGAATTTCAACATCGTTATTCCTGGGAAAAGTTTGACTGAATTGTCCCGTTCTTTAACAGATGAAGAAGAAGCTATTCAAATCAGTATCATGGATAATCAAGTATTGTTCCAAACCAATACAATGAAGTTCTATTCACGCCTATTAGAAGGGACTTACCCAGATACAAATCGATTGATACCATCAAGCTTTAACACAGAAATTGAATTTTCAGTTCCAGAATTGTTGTCAGCCATCGAACGCGCATCTTTACTTTCACATGAAGGAAGAAATAACATCGTTCGTTTGTCAATAAATGAAGATTCTGTTATTTTATATGGGAATTCTCCTGAGATTGGTAAAGTAGAAGAAGATCTATCCTACGAGCAAGTTTCAGGAGAACCATTGGAAATCTCTTTCAATCCTGATTACATGAAGGCGGCTCTAAGAGCTTTTGGAGATACAAGCATCACGATTCGCTTTATTTCTGCTATCAGACCATTCACTTTGGAACCAACTGAAAGTCAAGGAAGCTTTATTCAATTGATTACACCAGTCCGCACAAATTAGAATTTTTCATGTTTATTGTAAATGCATGAAACAAACGTCTGAAAATACAAAAATAGTTTAGAAGGGCTTAAAATCGATTTTAAGCCCTTCTTTTTGTTTTTGCTTATTTTTTATCTAAAACAATCAAAACTTCTCAGAATGAAAATTATACGGATAAATTTGTTTTATTCCTTAAAAAAGAGTATAATAATGGTATACGTTCTTCTATAGAATCGAGGGATAATATGAAAATGCAAATACCTTTAGAAACTGAATATATGACGTTAGGACAAATGTTGAAAGAAGTCAGCGTAATCAGCAGTGGAGGACAAGCAAAATGGTTCCTAGCTGAACATACGGTACTTGTAGACGGAGAGCCAGAGAATAGACGAGGCCGCAAATTATATGCGGGAATGAGGATTGAGATACCTGATGAGGGTACTTTTTTTATGGTAAAGAAGGAAGCCTCAGATGCGTCTGAATAATCTTCAGCTAAATAATTATCGCAACTATGAATCTTTGGAGTTATCTTTCGATAAAAATCTTGTCATTTTTTTAGGCGAGAATGCTCAAGGAAAAACCAACGTTTTAGAAAGTATTTATGTTTTAGCGATGACAAAAAGTCATCGAACTACAAGTGAACAAGAGTTGATTCGTTGGGATACAGCTGGGGCTCAAGTTAGCGGAGCTGTGTCTCGAGGGCATTCTACCATACCATTAGAATTATTTTTAACTAAAAAAGGTCGTAAAACGAAAGTCAATCATATTGAGCAAAAAAAACTTAGTAGTTACATAGGGCAATTGAATGTAATTCTTTTTGCCCCCGAAGATCTTTCACTTGTTAAAGGAAGTCCTCAAGTAAGAAGAAAATTTATCGATATGGAAATTGGACAGATTGATCCGATTTATTTGTATGATCTTGTGCAATATCAAAGTGTTTTGAAACAGCGAAATCAGTATTTGAAGCAATTATTTGAAAAAAAGCAAAATGATGAGCTCTATCTCACTGTGTTGACTGAACAATTGATTGAATTTGGCAGCAAGATCATTTTTGCACGACAACGTTTTGTAAAACGATTAGCATTTTGGGCCAATCAACTCCATCAAAAAATAAGTGATGAAAAAGAAGTTTTACAAATAGAATACTTGTCTAGTGTTGGTACTGTAAGTGCATCTCTAGAACAAGTTCAACAACAATTCAAAGATGCACTGGATCAAGTGAAAACACGTGAAAAAATGAGACAGATTTCTCTAGTGGGTCCACACCGAGATGATCTCAACTTTTTAATCAATGATAGGAATGTTCAAACATTCGGATCCCAAGGTCAACAGCGAACCACTGCATTAAGTGTAAAATTGGCAGAGATTGATTTGATGAAAGAAGAAACGGGAGAATATCCGGTTCTTTTGTTAGATGATGTCATGAGTGAATTAGACGATTCTCGTCAGTTACACTTACTAGAAACAATTGAAGGAAAAGTACAAACATTTATTACTACAACCACACTTGAACATGTAAAAGATAAAATGTCTGTTGAAGCAGAGATTTTTTACGTAGACAAAGGACACATAAAAGGAGAATAGACTGAATGACAGAAGAAGAAAAAAGTTTAGTTGAACGTGCCAAAGAATATGACGCCAGTCAGATTCAAGTCTTAGAAGGTTTAGAAGCGGTACGCAAGCGTCCAGGAATGTATATCGGATCGACCAGTTCAGAAGGGCTCCATCACCTTGTGTGGGAAATCGTAGATAATTCGATTGATGAAGCACTTGCTGGTTTTGCTACAGCGATTCAAGTAATTATCGAAGAAGACAATAGTATTACTGTTGTCGATGATGGTCGGGGAATTCCTGTAGATATTCAAGCAAAAACTGGCAGACCTGCTGTTGAAACTGTATTTACTATTCTTCATGCAGGTGGAAAATTTGGCGGTGGCGGATATAAAGTTTCAGGGGGCTTGCATGGTGTAGGTTCTTCAGTGGTAAACGCATTATCTACCACATTAGATGTTAAAGTATACAAAGAAGGCAAAGTTTATTATCAAGAATACCATCGGGGAGCTGTTGTCGAAGATCTAAAAGTGATTGGTGAAACAGATCGTCATGGGACTACTGTTCACTTTGTACCGGATCCTGAAATATTTACAGAAACTACTGTTTTTAACTTTGATAAGTTGGCTACACGTGTTCGAGAATTAGCTTTTCTGAATCGCGGCTTAAAAATTTCAATTGAAGATAAACGAGAAGAACATCCTGTTCTGAAGGAATATCATTATGACGGCGGAATTAAAAGCTACGTTGAACACTTAAATGCAAGTAAGACAGTTATTTTTCCTGAACCAATCTATCTTGAAGGGGAACAACAGGGCATCACGGTTGAAGTTTCTCTACAATACACAGATAGCTATCATAACAATTTGCTAAGTTTTGCTAATAATATTCATACGTATGAAGGTGGTACCCATGAGTCTGGATTCAAGACAGCTTTGACTCGGGTTATCAATGACTATGCACGTAAGTCTAAGCTAATGAAAGAAAATGATGAGAATCTAACAGGTGAAGATGTTCGAGAAGGTCTTACAGCGGTTATTTCCATCAAACATCCAGATCCTCAGTTTGAAGGACAAACAAAAACAAAATTAGGGAACTCAGAAGTGCGGACTGTAACTGATCGTTTATTTTCAGAGCATTTCACAAAATTTTTGATGGAGAATCCAGCAGTTGGGCGCCAAGTAGTTGAAAAAGGACTGCTAGCCTCTAAAGCACGTCAAGCAGCTAAGCGTGCGCGTGAGATGACTCGACGTAAAGGTGCTCTTGAAATTAGTAATCTGCCAGGTAAGCTAGCAGATTGTTCAAGTAATGATCCTGAGAAATGCGAATTATTTATTGTCGAAGGAGACTCAGCTGGAGGATCAGCTAAACAAGGACGAAGTCGTGAATTCCAAGCGATTCTGCCTATTCGAGGGAAAATTTTAAATGTCGAAAAAGCAAGCATGGATAAAATTTTGGCAAATGAAGAAATCCGTTCACTATTTACAGCGATGGGCACAGGATTTGGAGCAGACTTTGATGTTTCTAAGGCACGTTATCATAAATTAGTAATTATGACTGATGCCGACGTCGATGGCGCACATATCCGAACATTGCTATTAACTTTATTCTATCGCTATATGCGACCAATTGTTGAAGCTGGGTATGTTTATATTGCTCAACCACCACTTTATGGGGTAAAACAAGGAAAAAATATCCATTATATCCAACCAGGCAAAAACGCAGAACAAGATTTGAAGAATACAATCGAGTCATTGCCTGCAACGCCTAAACCAAGTGTTCAACGATACAAAGGTTTAGGTGAGATGGATGACCATCAGCTTTGGGAAACAACAATGGATCCGGAAAACCGGATGATGCTCCGTGTAAGTGTAGACGATGCAATTGAAGCAGATCAAATTTTTGAAATGCTAATGGGCGATCGTGTAGAACCAAGGCGTGCCTTTATTGAAGAGAATGCACATTATGTTAAAAATCTTGATATCTAGCCAATCGTAAAGGAGGAAATAGCTTGAGTGAAGCAAAACAAAATATTCATGATGTCAATCTGACAAGTGAAATGCGTGAGTCCTTTATCGATTATGCGATGAGTGTTATTGTTGCAAGGGCCTTGCCAGATGTTCGAGATGGACTAAAACCAGTTCATCGTAGAATTTTATATGGAATGAATGAATTAGGGGTTACACCAGACAAACCTCATAAAAAATCAGCCCGTATCGTCGGTGATGTAATGGGTAAATATCACCCTCATGGTGATAGTGCGATTTACGAATCAATGGTGCGGATGGCGCAACCGTTTAGTTATCGTTATATGTTAGTGGATGGTCATGGTAACTTTGGTTCAGTCGATGGTGATGGTGCTGCCGCGATGCGGTATACTGAAGCCCGCATGAGCAAATTAGCAATGGAAATGCTAAGAGACATTAATAAAGATACCGTCGATTTTCAAAGTAATTACGACGATACTGAAAGAGAACCTGCAGTATTGCCTGCTCGTTTTCCTAATCTCTTAGTCAATGGTACAACAGGTATTGCGGTAGGTATGGCAACGAACATTCCACCACATAATTTGAATGAAGTAATTGCGGCTATTGAGCTGCTAATGGAAAATCCTGAAGTAACAACGAATGAATTGATGGAAGTTTTGCCCGGACCTGATTTTCCAACGGGCGGCCTAGTTATGGGTAAATCAGGTATTCGACGGGCCTATGAGACAGGTAAAGGGTCCATTACGGTACGAGGAAAAGTTGAAGTTACTGAGATGCCTAATGGTAAAGAAAGAATTCTAGTCACCGAATTGCCGTACATGGTCAATAAAGCAAAATTAATTGAGCGGATTTCAGAACTTCATCGAGACAAACGAATCGAAGGTATTACGGACTTGCGCGATGAATCTTCTCGAGAAGGTATGCGTATTGTGATCGATGTTCGTCGTGACGTTAGTGCTTCAGTTATTTTGAACAACCTTTATAAAATGACGGCTCTTCAATCATCTTTTGGCTTTAATATGCTGGCGATTGAAAAAGGCGTACCAAAAATTTTAAGTTTGAAACGAATTTTAGAAAATTATATCGAGCATCAACAAGAGGTAGTAACGCGTCGTACTCAATTTGACAAAAACAAAGCAGAAGCACGTGCTCACATCTTGGAAGGATTACGGATTGCTCTTGATCATATTGATGAAATCATTGCATTGATTAGAGCATCTAATTCAGATGATGAAGCAAAAAACACAATGATGGAACGTTTCAGTCTATCAGATCGACAAGCGCAAGCGATTCTAGATATGCGTTTGCGTCGTTTAACAGGATTAGAAAGAGACAAGATTGAAAATGAATATCAAAGTTTGTTGGAATTGATTGCTGACTTAAAAGATATTTTAGCTAATCCTCAGCGAGTTTTAGAAATTATCCAAACAGAATTGCAAGAATTAGGTCAACGCTTTGGTGATGAGCGCCGAACAGAATTACTTGTTGGAGAAGTATTGAGTCTTGAAGATGAAGATTTAATTGAAGAAGAAGAAATTGTCATTACGCTGACAAATAATGGGTATATCAAACGAGTAGCAAATTCTGAATTTCGGGCTCAACGTCGTGGAGGTCGTGGTGTTCAAGGCATGGGGATTCACGATGAAGACTTTGTTAAAACGTTGATTTCTTGTTCAACTCATGATACTTTACTTTTCTTTACTAACATGGGGAAAGTTTATAAAGCTAAAGGATACGAAATTCCTGAATACGGACGAGCTGCTAAAGGTATTCCTGTGATCAATCTTTTAGGTATTGATTCAAACGAACGCATCGAAGCGATTATCTCTGCTTCTGGAGGACCTCAAGAAGGACGTTATCTGTTCTTCACGACACGACTAGGTATAGTAAAACGTACATCAGTTACTGCTTTCTCCAATATTCGGGCCAATGGATTGATTGCTATTGGGTTACGCGAAAATGATGAATTAGTTAATGTAGTAGAAACCAATGGGCAAGATGTGATGATTATTGGTACACACAATGGCTATTCAGTTACATTTAAAGAAGAGCTGGTTCGAGATATGGGACGAACTGCTGCAGGCGTTCGAGGCATCCGTTTAAGAGAAGATGACTATGTTGTCGGCGCTTCTGTGATCAAAGAAGATAGTGAGGTATTAGTTATCACAGAGAATGGCTACGGAAAACGTACAAAAGGTTCAGAATACCCAATAAAAGGGCGTGGTGGTAAAGGAATAAAAACTGCGAATATTACTGCGAAAAATGGACCGTTAGCTGGATTGACTACAGTTTCAGGTAAAGAAGATATCATGCTAATTACAGACAAAGGTGTCATTATCCGATTTAACGTTGAAACAGTATCTCAAACTGGACGTGCAACTTTAGGCGTTCGCTTAATGAAGATGGAAAACGGAGCGAAAGTAGTCACGATGGCCACTGTAGATCCGGAAGTTTCTGAAACAGAAGAAGAAATATCTTCTGAAAGTCAGAATGATGAATAGTAATGTAACTCCAACACGATGTTGTTGGAGTTTTTTTAATAAATGAAAATATTTTGTGCGTACTTATTGATGCAAGCAATTTTACTGTCAAAAGTCAAAAAATTAATCTTGTATTATGGATGAAAAAAATGTATAATTGGTATTTGTGAGTAGTCTAATCAGGCGACTCTCTCTGCTCCTAGAATATACTAGGGGCCTAAGACCACAGGGAGGTGAATAATCAATGGAAAATACGAAATATGAGATCTTATACATCATTCGTCCAAACATTGATGAAGAAGCAAAATCTGCATTGATCGCACGTTTTGACACGATCTTGACAGATAACGGAGCTGAAGTTATCGAGTCTAAAGATTGGCAAAAACGCCGTCTAGCGTATGAAATGGATGGATTCCGTGAGGGTATCTATCACATCGTTAAAGTTTCTTCTCCATCAAATGCAAGTGCAATCAATGAATTTGACCGTCTTGCTAAAATCAATGACGATATTATCCGTCACATGATTGTCAAAGAAGAAGAATAAAATTGTTTCACATGAAACAAAGCGATGAGGAGATGATGAACTTTGATTAATAATGTTGTATTAGTAGGAAGATTAACCAAAGATCCTGATTTACGATACACTGCTAACGGCACTGGCGTCGCGTCTTTTACATTGGCTGTAAATCGTAATTTTACGAACCAAAGTGGAGAACGTGAAGCTGATTTCATCAATTGTGTGATTTGGAGAAAACCTGCAGAAACACTGGCTAATTATGCTCGTAAGGGTACATTACTTGGTGTGACTGGAAGAATCCAAACACGTTCTTATGACAATCAACAAGGACAACGTGTATATGTAACTGAAGTTGTAGCAGACAATTTTCAATTGTTAGAATCTCGTAATGCTTCTGAACAACGACGCACTACCGAAAGCGGTGGAAATACTTCGTATAATACTAGTGGTTCTTCTGGATTCGGAAACAATAGCACAAATCAAAATCAATCCTCTCAACCATCAGGAATGCCTAACTTTGATCGAGATAATTCTGATCCATTCGGAAACTCGTCAATTGACATTTCAGACGATGATTTACCATTCTAATAAATTGATAGGAGGGAAATAGAATGGCACAACAAAGAAGAGGCGGACGTAAACGTCGCAAAGTAGACTATATTGCTGCAAATCATATCGAACACATCGATTATAAAGATACAGAATTGTTAAAACGTTTCATTTCTGAACGTGGAAAAATTTTGCCACGTCGTGTAACAGGTACAGGGGCTAAAAACCAACGTAAACTAACTGTTGCAATTAAACGCGCACGTATCATGGGATTACTTCCATTTGTAGGCGAAGAATAATTTTTACTATTCAAAAGTTGACAACTGTTTTTGACAGTTGTCAACTTTTTTTGTATATACTATTACTAAAAACATTTAGTGTATTTGTTATTTAATTCTGTCTTTAAATAACGAAAAAATCTTTGCCGGTATTTGATTTGTGGTTTCCTAAATAAAGTTTCACGTGAAACTTTATTTAGGAAATCGCTTATTCGTATAAGATGTGGTAAAATATAAAAGTGTTTAATATTTCTATAGCAGTTTATTGAGGAGTTAAATTATGTCAGCAATCGGACTTATTTCAATTGATAACTATGATGATCTAATTGACAAAAAAGATGACAAACAAATATCCTACTTGAACTCTTTGATCACGACGCTGATTTCAGATTGGGCCAGTGAAAATCATATCTTTTATAAGCGGATTAATTCTGAACGCTTTCTTTTTGTTGCCAAGATTGAAGATATTGAGAAGATGAAAAAAGGGAATTTTGAATTTTTGACACGTGTTCGTAATATTGCTGAAAAGAATGACTTAGCCTTAACCATTAGTATGGGAATCTCTTACGGAGAAGAATCGCTAGAGACAATAGGCGAAGTAGCTCAAAATAATTTAGATATCGCCTTGGTACGTGGTGGGGATCAAGTGGTACTGAAGAAAGCTGATGAGGAAGCAAAACCACAGTTTTTTGGGGGGAATACAGATGGTACGCCCAAGAGAACTCGTGTTCGCTCTCGGGCTATGAGTACTACATTAAAAAAAATATTTGCTGATAATAAAAAGGTATTTATCATGGGACACAGGTACCCTGATATGGATGCTTTAGGTGCAGCCTTTGGAGTTGCTTATATGGCAATGATGAGTGAACGTGAATGTTACATCATTTTAAATCCTAAAGAAATTACTGCGGATATTGAACGGGTATTAGAAGAATTGAAGAAATATCCTGATTTAGAACGAATTGTTATTTCAGGTGAGGAAGCTGTAACTTTATCCAATGAGGAAAGTGTCTTAGTAATGGTTGATTATCATAAACCGTCTATGTCAATCTCACAAAAAGTTTATGATGTATTTGATAAAATTGCTGTAATTGATCATCACCGTCGCGGAGATGAGTTTCCAGATAAGCCGTTGTTGACTTATATTGAATCAACAGCATCTTCGGCATCAGAGTTAGTCGCTGAGTTGATACAATATCGTTCTACTCGCAAAACACAAATTCCCAAATTTATCACTACTTCTTTATTGGCGGGAATTTATGTCGATACAAAGAATTTCTCTGTTCGAACAACTGGTAGAACTTTTGATATAGCTGGATACCTCAAAAATCAAGGTGCGGATACTTCACTTGTTCAATATATGCTTAGTACGGATTTAGATTCCTATTTAATGATTAGTGAACTAGTTTCTAAAAGCAAACATTACAAAGAAGATATCGTTATCGCAGTAGCTGATGATAAACGAGTATATGACAGTGTGACAGTCGCTAAGGCAGCGGATACGCTTTTATCAATCAATGGGATTCATGCTGCTTTTGTGATCACAAGGCAGCCTAGTAAGTTGATCGGTATTAGTGCTCGAAGCACTGGCAAAATCAACGTGCAAGTTTTAATGGAAGCACTTGGTGGAGGAGGCCACTTCACAAATGCAGCTACTCAAATCAAGGATAAAAGCTTGGATGAAGTCAAAAAAATGTTAATTCAAGAACTTAACAAGTTAGAAAGAGAATGAGGAGTGACCACAGATGAAAGTTATTTTCTTGCAAGATGTTAAAGGAAAAGGAAAAAAAGGAGATATTAAGGATGTACCAAATGGGTATGCACAAAACTTCTTAATTAAAAACAACTTAGCTAAACCAGCTAATAATGAAAGCATGGCCGAATTAAAAGGAAAACAAAAAGCACAAGAAAAACATGAAGCGGAATTACTGGCGGAGGCTGAAGAACTAAAAACAGTCCTTGAAAAGGAAGAAACAGTTGTTAGAATTAAAGCGAAAGCAGGAGAAGATGGTCGGTTGTTTGGTTCTATTCCATCAAAACAAATTGCTGATGCTTTGAACAAACAATATAGTATAAAATTGGACAAGCGGAAAATTGAGTTAGAACAACCCATTCGGGCATTAGGTTATACAAAGGTGCCCGTCAAATTACATTCTAAAGTAACTGCTACAATTACCGTCCAAACGGTACAAGAATAAAAAGTTTCCCAACAGTAAAATGTTGGGATTTTTTAAGCGGATATTTTTGTAATCGAGGTTCTCTTGTGCTTTGATTTGATATCCTGTAGAATAAATGAACACTAGATTAGGAGCGAAAGTCATGAATGAAGTATGGCAAAATCAAATTCCGCCTCAAGACATTGAAGCTGAGCAAGCGGTTTTAGGAGCAATCTTTTTAGAAGCGGATTCAATTATTGATGCGATGGAAATTATTGAACCACAAGATTTTTATCGGCGCAGCCATCAGATTATCTTTCAAGCGATGATTCAACTCAATGATCGTAATGAATCCATCGACCTAATCACATTGAAAGCAGAAATAGAAAAAAGTAATAGTCTGGAAGATATCGGCGGGCTTACTTATTTAACAGAACTTAGCCAAGCTTCTCCTTCGGCCGCTAGTATTGCTTATTATGCAAAAATCGTGGACGACAAAGCGACTTTACGCAACTTGATTCAAACCGCTAGTCGTATCGTGACAAAGGGGTTTGAACAAGATGAAGATGTTCAATCGATTGTCGATCAAGCAGAGAAAAGCATTTTAGAGGTTTCAGAAAAAAGAAATAGCAACGGATTTCAGTCTATTGCTGATGTGTTAAATCGAACAATTGAAAATATTGATCAGTTAGCGCAAAATAACGAAGAAATTACCGGATTGCCTACTGGCTATGCAGCTTTAGATAAAATGACAGCTGGACTTCAAAAAGAAGAGCTAATTATTTTAGCAGCACGTCCTGCTGTTGGTAAAACAGCTTTTGCACTAAATATAGCACAAAATGTAGGAACAAAAACAGATCGTTCTGTCGCCATCTTCAGCTTAGAGATGGGTGCAGAATCATTAGTCAATCGAATGCTATGTGCGGAAGGATCTATTGAAGCCAGCCATTTACGGACCGGTCAACTGTCAGAAGAAGAGTGGCGCAATTTGATCGTGGCCATGGGAAGTTTGTCGAATGCTAGTATTTATATTGATGATACACCTGGAATCAAAATTTCCGAGATTCGAGCACGTTGTCGTAAATTAGCACAGGAAAAAGGGAATTTGGGTTTGATATTGATTGATTATTTGCAATTGATTGAAGGTACAGGAAGAGAAAACCGTCAACAAGAGGTCTCTGAGATTTCTCGGCAATTGAAGAAATTAGCCAAAGAATTAAAAGTTCCAGTTATTGCGCTTTCTCAATTATCACGAGGGGTGGAACAACGCCAAGATAAACGTCCAGTTTTAAGTGATATTCGTGAATCTGGATCTATTGAGCAAGATGCAGACATTGTTGCATTTCTCTATCGAGACGATTACTATCAACGTGAAGGTGACGAAGAGGATGGCGGTGAAGAGCCGCAAAACAATAATGTCATTGAAGTGATTATTGAAAAGAACAGAAGTGGAGCACGGGGAACAGTTGAATTATTGTTTATCAAGGAATACAATAAGTTTTCCTCTCTATCTCCAAGAGTTGAGTTTGCATAGGATAGGTTGCGACTGGTACTATTGCCGGTCGCTTTTTTTATTCGTATTTAGCTTTGTATAAAAAAAATAAATAAAATATAGTTCGTTTTTTTCTGCTTTTTTTCATTTTAATCGATTCAATCATTCGATTTTAGATTGAATCCATGATCGAATACTGGTACAATACTTATGGAGTGCAATATATAAAGAAAGAGGTCATTAAATGTCATCTGTAGTAGTAGTAGGTACCCAATGGGGCGATGAAGGAAAAGGGAAGATTACCGACTTTTTGAGTGAAAATGCGGAAGTGATTGCACGTTATCAAGGTGGAGACAATGCAGGACATACTATTAAGTTTGATGGAGTGACATATAAATTACACTTGATTCCATCCGGTATTTTTTATAAAGATAAAATTAGCGTGATCGGAAATGGCGTAGTTGTGAATCCAAAATCTCTTGTTAAGGAACTTGCCTATCTAAAAGAGAATAATATAATAACAGATAATTTGAAAATTTCTGACCGTGCCCATGTTATTTTACCGTATCATATCAAATTAGATCAGTTACAAGAAGATGCTAAAGGTGACAATAAAATCGGAACAACGATCAAAGGGATTGGTCCAGCTTATATGGATAAAGCCGCTCGTGTAGGTATTCGAATTGCTGATCTTCTTGATAAAGAAATTTTTGAAGAAAGATTACGTATCAATCTTGAAGAAAAAAATCGTCAATTTGTTAAAATGTTTGATGATGAGCCGATTGCTTTTGAAGATATTTTTGAAGAGTATTATGAATATGGTCAACAAATCAAGAAATATGTAACGGATACTTCAGTTATTCTAAACGATGCGCTAGATCAGGGAAAACGCGTACTGTTTGAAGGTGCTCAAGGAGTTATGCTAGATATTGATCAAGGAACATATCCGTTCGTAACATCCTCAAATCCAGTAGCTGGTGGAGTAACCATTGGCAGTGGAGTGGGTCCTTCTAAAATCAATAAAGTAGTTGGTGTTTGTAAAGCATATACTTCAAGAGTTGGTGATGGCCCATTCCCAACAGAACTTTTTGATGAAACAGGCAATCAAATTCGTGAAGTTGGCCGTGAATATGGTACGACAACTGGTCGTCCACGTCGTGTTGGTTGGTTTGACTCTGTTGTCATGCGTCATTCAAAACGTGTTTCTGGTATCACGAATCTGTCTCTAAATTCAATTGATGTTTTGAGCGGCTTGGAAACTGTAAAAATTTGTACTGCTTATGAATTAGATGGAGAATTGATTTATCATTATCCTGCAAGTCTAAAAGAATTGAATCGTTGTAAACCAGTCTATGAAGAGTTACCAGGCTGGTCAGAAGATATTACTGGATGCAAAACATTAGCTGATCTTCCTGAAAATGCACGTAACTATGTACATCGTATCTCTGAATTAGTTGGGGTTCGTATCTCAACATTTTCAGTAGGGCCAGATCGTAATCAAACGAATATATTAGAGAGTGTTTGGGCACAAATCTAATCAGTGGGTAGAATTAATTAGTAGAATTGAATAGTAGAAAGAACAAGGCAGAGTATTTTAGAAGAAAATCGATGATTTTCCCGTCTTCAAGTATGATTTCTTCTGCCTTGTTCTTTTTTTGCTATAATAAGGTTATCAAAGGGGGTGTACCTATGTATCAAATCATTACAGATTCATGTTGTGATCTACCAGCAAAAAGATTAGCTGAATTGGGTGTTCAATATATATCTATGACAATTGAACTTGAAGGAAAAGAATATATCGATGATATGGGTGAACAATTTGATGCCAAGTGGTTTTTAGAAAAATTAAAAGAAAATGCACAACCGACAACTTCTCAAATCAACGTCGGACGTTATGTTGAATTTTTTCGTCCATATGTAGAATCGCACACACCGATACTTTATCTAGGTTTTTCGTCTGGAATGAGCGGTTCTTTTCAAAGCGCTGTTCAAGCTGTTGCTATTCTTAAAGAAGAATACCCTCATGCTGAAATCACACTCATTGATACAAAATCTGCTAGTTTGGGAGAGGGTTTTTTAGTAGCGGAAGCAGCAAAAAGACAAAGTGAAGGTTGGTCTCTTCATGAGGTCAGCCAGTGGGTAGAAGAACATAAATTATCTCTAGATTCTTGGGTGACAGTTGATGATCTTCGACATCTTGAAAGAGGCGGTAGAATATCTAAAACAGCAGCGGCCATTGGCGGACTATTAAATGTTAAACCAATTATTACTGTAGATACAGAAGGAAAGTTGAAAAATGTCGATAAAGTGAGAGGTCGAAATAAATCAATTCAAAAAATTGTTGATAAAACAGTAGCGAATCTGCGTGAATCTCAAATAGAGACGGTTTATCTTGCAAATGCAGGTGATGACGAAGCAGCAGAAAAAGTGTTAAGACTCTTGAAAGAGCAATTTCCAGCATTAATTATTTATCATTATCCTTTAGGACCAACAATTGCCAGCCATACAGGATATGGTTGTTTGGCACTTTTTTCATTCGGAAAAACACGTTTGATCAGTGATTGATTTTCTCTTAAATATAAAAGCCAAATGCAAGAGTTCTTGCATTTGGCTTTTTCATTTGGAGATCAATTATATAATTCTTGAATTCTTTGTTGTACATCTTTGTTGTCTAAGAACTCATCATAGGTAGTCTCTGCACGATCAACAACACCTTTATTTGAAACGGCGATAATTCGATTTGCGAGCGTTTGAATAAATTGATGATCATGAGAGGCAAAAAGTAAAGAGCCAGTAAAAGCCATAAGGCCATCATTCAATGCAGTGATCGATTCTAAATCTAAGTGATTTGTTGGATCGTCTAAGACAAGAACATTAGCTTTTGATAGCATTAGTTTTGATAACATACAACGAACTTTTTCGCCACCCGATAGAACATTGACTGGTTTTAAGACTTCATCACCTGAAAACAGCATCCGACCTAAGAAACTACGCAAGAATGTATTATCATCCTCTTCTTTACTAGCATACTGACGCAACCAATCAACAATTGGTGTATCCGTATCAAATTCACCAGTAGTATCTTTTGGCAAGTAAGCGTGTTGTGTTGTAACACCCCAGCGTACACTACCAGTATCTGGCACGATCTCGCCCATAATAACTTTGAATAGTGTAGTCGTTGTGATGTCGTTGTTGGCAATAAAAGCAACTTTGTCATCTTTATTCAAAGTGAATGAGATATTATCTAAAATCTTTTTACCGTCAATAGTCACACTGACATTATCTACTTGCAACAAGTCATTCCCAATTTCCCGTTCTGGTTTAAATCCTACAAAAGGATAGCGGCGTGAAGAAGGTTGAATATCATCAAGTGTGATTTTATCCAACATTTTCTTTCGAGAAGTGGCTTGCTTTGATTTTGACGCGTTTGCACTAAAGCGGGCAATAAATTCTTGCAGTTCTTTGATTTGTTCTTCTTTTTTCGCATTTGATTGTGATTGCAATTTTGCTGCTAATTGACTTGATTCTAACCAAAAATCATAGTTTCCGACGTACAGTTTGATCTTCCCAAAATCTAGATCTGCCATATGGGTACATACTTTATTTAAGAAGTGACGGTCATGGGAAACTACGATAACGGTATTATCAAAGTTGATTAAAAATTCTTCTAACCAGTTAATAGATTGGATATCCAATCCATTAGTCGGCTCATCCAAGAGCAAGACGTCTGGTTTTCCGAAAAGAGCTTGTGCTAACAACACTTTCACACGTTGACCAGCTGTTAATTCTTTCATTTGGACATGGTGTAATTCATCAGGGATATTCAACCCTTGTAAGAGAACTGCGGCTTCAGGTTCAGCTTCCCAACCATCCAGTTCAGCAAACTCTCCTTCTAGTTCAGCAGCACGGATACCATCTTCGTCACTAAAGTCTTCTTTCATGTAGATCGCATCTTTTTCTTTCATTACGTCGTATAATCGTTTGTGACCCATGATAACAGTTTCAATAACTGGGTATTCTTCGAAGTCAAAATGATTTTGTTTCAAAACAGCCATTCGTTCATCGGGTCCTAATGAAACATTTCCTGTAGATGGTTGGATTTCTCCAGATAATATTTTTAAGAAAGTTGATTTACCAGCACCATTTGCACCAATCAAACCATAGCAATTGCCAGGCGTAAACTTAATATTAACATCGTCGAACAGTTTGCGATCTGAAAAATGCAAACTTACATCACTTACTGTAATCAATTCTTTTCCTCACTTTATATATATTGACATTGAGTCTCCTAGCATTATAGCGATGAATGTTGAAAGTTTCAAGTAAACTCAAGGATTTCCCTACAATCAAACAAGGAGCTTAGAATTATTTTGAGTAAAACAAAAGGCTAGAATCAAGCGTTTTCCTATGCTAGAGTAAAGGGAGAAGATAGGAGGAGAGAAATGTTTTGGTTGAATGGTTAATGCAACTGTCCCCGTGGCAGCAGGCTTTGGCTGGTACTTTATTTACATACGCCATGACTGCTCTAGGTGCGGCACTTGTTTATTTTTTTAAGGATATCAATAAAAATGTTCTGAATACGATGTTGGGATTCGCTTCCGGTGTAATGATTGCTGCGAGTTTTTGGTCATTACTAGACCCTGCTATCGCTCGTGCGGAAGAAAATGGGGATATCCCATGGCTTGTGGTTAGTATTGGTTTTGGATTGGGTGGACTATTTTTATATGCTGCAGACAAAACATTACCGCATATGCACTTTGGTCCTAACCATGAAACAGAAGGCTTTCCAAGCCATTTAAAACGAACGATTCTGTTGGTCTTCTCCATCACATTACACAATATTCCTGAAGGCTTGGCAGTTGGTGTGGCTTTTGGAGCAGCCGCCAGCTCGGAAGATCCTCGGGCAGCAGTTTTGGCAGCTATTTCAGTAGCTATAGGTATTGGGATCCAAAATTTTCCCGAAGGAGCTGCTGTATCCATTCCTTTAAGACAGGAAGGATTGAGTCGTAATAAGGCCTTTGTCTATGGACAAGCTTCTGGGATCGTTGAACCGATTGCCGGTGTTATAGGCGCTTTGCTGGTAACAAGTATGACAGCCGTTTTGCCATATGCTTTAGCATTTGCAGCGGGAGCGATGATTTATGTAGTGGTAGAGGAACTAATACCTGAAGCACAACAAACAGCTAGTAGTCGACGGCATTTTGCCGTTTTTGGTGTTATGACAGGCTTCATTCTGATGATGGTTTTGGATGTTGCTTTAGGATAATCAAAAAAGACTTGGAACAGATAATGCTCCAAGTCTTTTTGTTAGTTATAGTATTTTTTTGGTCGTTGTCGAACGTTTGTCAGCCACCGAACAATTAGAACAGCTAACAATAAAGGAATACCAAAACGAAAAATTAAACCAATCAATCCGCCAATTAATCCTAAGACGAGAGATAAGAGCAATGAAGCCAGAACTAAAACTGCTACAACAGTTACGATTTTACCTAACAAACTTTGTGTATTCATAATAAATCCTCCTATGCCTTTTTCTTAAATTTATTTTATCAAGAAAGAAGAGGTGGAACATCCATCTTAAGGCGGAATTTTTTCTCCGTCGGTAGTCAAAGAGATGTTAGTGAGGTAAACTGGTAAAAAAAAGCAGGTGAGAACATGAAAGCAATTATCAAAAGTAAACATTTTATTACGGAAGGAGGGTGCAATGCTTGCCAGGCCTTTGAGTTAGAAACGTTTACGATGCACTTAGAGAATGGTAAAGAAGTTTCTGTAGAAAATCTGGACGTAGCATCTTTAGTAATGCCACTTATCCAAAATGAGCATTGGCAGACAGCGCTATTATTAGACGAAGAAGAGGGCTACATTTTTCGAAAAGAGAATCAAGAAGTGAAATTTGTGGATAATGATGCTACACAAGTATTTGTTTCAAAAGAACAAAGAATTGTTTGTCAGAAAAAAGCCTGTGATCAGGAATTGTTTACAGAAGCAAATACAGTTTTACAGCAACTCTTCGCTATGGAACCAGTTGAATTTGTAATTGAACAAGCATAATCAATCAGAAAAGCAGCTTGAAAAAGAAACTTTCAATCAAAAGTGAAAATCACTTAAAGATTGAAGTCTCCGGAATCAAGCAGCTTTTTTATTTACGTATTTGACCTTCTCCATAGATAATATATTTGGTGGAAGTCAGAGCTTCAAGTCCCATTGGGCCTCTAGCATGCAATTTCTGAGTTGAAATGCCGATTTCTGCTCCAAAACCAAAAACAAACCCATCCGTGAATCGTGTAGATGCATTGACATATACTGCAGCAGCATCTACTTCTTGTAAGAATTTCTGAGAGGCAAAGTAGTTATCCGTGACGATAGCTTCAGAATGCTTAGTGTTGTAATGATTGATGTGGGCAATTGCTTCATCGATGGAATCTACAACTTTGATGGCTACAATATAATCTAGAAATTCGGTTTGCCAATCTTCTTCAGTAGCAGGTTGCGCATTTATTAAATAGTTTCGCGCGTTAGTATCAGCACGCAACTCTACTTTATTTTTTAGTTCTTTTTCTAGTAAAGGTAGAAATTCTGCTGCACAACTTTTATGAACGAGGATCGTTTCGATTGCATTGCAAACAGAAGGTCGCTGAGTTTTGGCATTGACAACAATGTCGACAGCCATCGGAAGCTGTGCATCTTTGTCAATAAAGATATGGTTGTTACCTGTTCCTGTTTCAATGACAGGAACTGTTGCTGTTTCTTTGACACGACGAATGAGGTTAGCACCGCCTCGTGGAATCAGTACATCCAAGTACTTGTTCAAGCGCATCATTTGATCAGCCACTGCATGACTGGTGTCATCAACAAATTGAATAGAATAGGGTGAATATCCATTGGCGCTTAATGTTTCTTGCAAAAGATTTACAAGGATTTGATTTGAGTAGAAGGCTTCTTTACCTCCTCGCAAAATGACAGCATTCCCAGATTTGAAACATAGACCGGCAGCATCTGTTGTAACATTGGGTCTTGCTTCATAAATAATTCCCACAACACCTAATGGTACACGTTGTTTACCAATTAAGAGATTATCACTATTGCGCCACATTTTGTCCACGATTCCAAGTGGATCAGGGAGCTGAACGATTTTTCGAATACCAGTTGCCATCTCCTTGATTCGTTCATCAGTTAATTCTAGGCGATCAATTAAAGTTGAATTTAATGCATTTTTTTTTGCAGCAGCAAGGTCTTTTTTATTTTCTGTTAAAATTCGTGAACGATTTCTTTCAAGTGTATCGGCCATAGCTGATAGTAAGTGATTTTTCTCAGTAGCGGTTAGTAAGCTAAGTGAGGCCGCACTCTTTTTTGCTTGCTTTCCCAATTGCATTAAATCGATCATAATGTTTCCTCCTTGTAAAAGTAAGTGCCAACCTTTTTGCCAGCTAAGATATCAAAAATGATTTTAGGCTGTTTCCCATTCGCCAAGATCATTGTGGCATCTGTTTTGAGAATACGATCCGCAGCTTTTAATTTGCTTGACATGCCACCAGTTCCATACGGACTTCCTTTTCCGGTTGCTTGTTTCATTAAATCAGGTGTAATCTCAGTAATTTCATCATAAAGTTTAGCAGTTTTATGATGTAGCGGATTAGCAGTATAAAACCCATCGATGTCGGATAGCATAATCAGCAGATCCGCATGGACTAACTGCGCTACAATTGCAGATAATTGATCATTATCACCAAATTTAGTAAGATGGTCCAACTCATCTATGGCAACTGTATCATTCTCGTTGATTATTGGGATAATTCCCATCGCTAAGAGCTGCTCCAATGTATTACATACATTTTCTCGACTTTGAGGAAACTCAATAATATCTCGAGTCAACAATAATTGAGCAGTTTTTTGATTGTAAACTTGAAAACGGTGATTGTAAATATTCATTAATTCGGCTTGCCCCACGGCTGCAACAGCTTGTTGCTGGGGGATTTCTACAGGACGTTGTGGAATGTTTAGTTTATTCATCCCTACACCAATAGCACCAGAAGAAACGAGAATAATCTCTTTGTTTTGATTCTTTAGATCGGACAGAACAAAAGCCAGTTCATCAATACTCGAGAAGTTGATATTTCCATTGGGATAGACGAGGGAACTGGTCCCAATTTTGATAACGACTCGATTCGCTTTTTTTAGTTTCTCTCGCATGGATGTAACCACCTCTTCTGAATTCAGTAAATAATATTTTTTCTATTGTACTAGCAAAATAGCCTTTCGTCATGTCCTTTTTCTATTTTCTTCGTTTTTTTGACTGCGGAAGCGAAGAAAATATAAAGAGTTTCTGATAATTTTGTTTTCATTAAAGAAAACAAGGGTTACTATGCTAAAATGACTATATGTTTATTAATTGGAGGAAAAGATGAAGACACGTGGATTTGAAATTGTTTCAACATATGCAGATAAGGATATAGCTCTTCCGCAACGCGCAACACACCATGCGGCAGGGTATGATTTTGAAGCGGCAGAAGAAGTCGTAATACCTAGTATATGGAAAGCGGGGTTGATGAATGGCATCCAAGCGTTGACAGCTAAAGATGTTCAAAAAGCAATCAAACCGACACTGGTTCCGACTGGAATCAAATCATATATGGGAAAAGAAGAGTATTTACAATTAACGAATCGTTCGAGCAATCCTCTCAAACGTTTTTTGTTACTAACAAATGGTGTCGGAGTAATTGACAGTGATTATTACAATAATTCTGATAATGAAGGGCATATCATGTTTCAATTTACGAATTTTGGTCCCAGTGATTTAACCATCAAAAAAGGTGAACGAATTGGTCAAGGGATCTTCTTGCCGTTTTTAAAAGCGGATCAAGATGTAACCAGTCAATCACGCTCTGGAGGATTTGGTTCCTCAGATCTGTGATTGTTCGATATACGCATGCAGTCAGTCCTAGATAACGAATTGGAGGTTTGCAATGGCTAAGAAAGCAAAGAGTCAGTTTGTCTGCCAAAATTGCGGATATTCTTCACCAAAGTATTTAGGGAAGTGCCCTAATTGTGGTAGTTGGAATTCGATGGTAGAAGAAGTGATTCAAGAAACAACGGATCGGCGAGTACGGACCACTCTTACGGGACAACGGATGCAACCAACAAAAATTGCTGATGTCATACCAAAGAAAGAACCACGAGTACAGACCAAACTAGCAGAGCTAAACCGAGTTTTGGGTGGTGGTGTTGTTCCGGGATCATTGATTTTGATTGGTGGTGATCCAGGGATCGGCAAGTCGACTCTTTTACTGCAAGTCTCACAGCAGCTTGCAGCTATTGGCGGCAAAGTATTGTATGTTTCGGGTGAGGAAAGTGCAGAGCAGATAAAAATGCGTGCCCAGCGTTTAGGAGCCATTGATACGGAATTTTATTTATATCCAGAAACGGATATGTCTGAGATAAGCAAGGCAATCGAAAATCTAACACCGGATTATGTCATCATAGATTCGATACAAACGATGACACAACCAGATATCACTAGTGTGGCAGGAAGCGTGAGTCAGGTTCGAGAAACGACTGCCGAACTTCTAAAACTGGCTAAAACCAACGGGATTGCTATTTTTATTGTGGGACATGTAACCAAAGAAGGTTCAATTGCTGGTCCACGAATGCTAGAGCACATGGTGGACACCGTTTTATATTTTGAAGGTGAAAAGCATCACAGCTTCCGTATTTTGCGTGCCGTCAAAAATCGATTTGGTTCGACAAATGAGATTGGGATTTTTGAAATGGAAGCAGGCGGATTGAAAGAAGTAGCCAACCCCTCTCAAGTCTTTCTTGAGGAGCGATTAGAAGGCGCTACGGGTTCTGCCATCGTTGTTGCAATGGAAGGCAGTCGACCGATTTTAGTAGAGATCCAAGCTTTGGTGACACCAACTATGTTTGGTAACGCTAAACGAACGACTACCGGATTGGATTTTAATCGTGTTTCATTAATCATGGCGGTCCTTGAAAAACGGGCTGGGTTGCTTCTACAGAATCAAGATGCTTATTTAAAAGCAGCTGGTGGTGTAAAATTAAATGAACCTGCAATCGATTTAGCAATTGCAGTCAGCATAGCCTCAAGTTATAAGGAAAAAGGTACGAGTCCTACGGAATGTTTTATCGGTGAAATTGGGTTGACTGGTGAGATTCGACGTGTCAATGCGATCGAACAACGGGTAAAAGAAGTGCAAAAATTAGGATTTACTAAAGTATATTTACCTAAAAATAATCTTACTGGGTGGCAACCGCCCAAAGGTATCGAAGTAGAAGGTGTGTCAACTTTATCGGAAACCCTACGAAAAGTTTTTCGTTAATTCTGATAAGGTGTTAGTTAAAAAAAAAGAATAAATTCGAAGATGAGACGAAAATAACGAAATTATCAGAACAAGAATGAATGAAGACTGTTTATTGAGAACTATTTGCATCAGAAGGTGCTATCTTTGTCCAGCTCTTTCTAAAAAAGATTTTTTCGTTTATGAGTCTCAGCTTCGTACTAAATTAGTTTGGAGGAACGTGTATGCAGAAACGAGTCATTACTGCGCTAATGGTTCTTGCTGGAGCAAGTTTAGGTATCTCATTAATGCCTGTTGCATGGCAAACCATTGGTCAATCAAAAAATGAATGGCTGAACAATAATATCACTAATAGCTTGCTTGGAGCCCTTATTTTCTTTTTATTATCTTTGCTATTAGCGAAATATATTGCAGCTGGAATTCGTAAAATTGAAGAAAAATTGAGTGAATTGAGTCTAACTTATTTATTATTTGGAGCAATCGGATCAATTATTGGTTTAATGATCGGGGTCATTGTATCGATTCCTTTTTATAATTGGGATATTCCTTTTATTAACGGAATCGCGCCTATTTTAGTAATGGCGTTGTTGGGATATCTTGGCTTTCAAATTGGCACGACTCGAATCGAAGAATGGAAAAAAATCTTTTCTTCTAAAAGCAAGAAAACAGAACCTGTTGAAGAACAACAGATGCTTGATCGTAAAATAGCTGATCATTTTCATAAGTATAAAATTCTCGATACGAGTGTTATCATCGATGGACGTATCTACGACATTGCTAAGACAGGTTTTCTTGAAGGGGTCCTATTAATTCCCAATTTTGTTTTATATGAATTACAATATATTGCAGATTCAGGAGACAGCTTGAAACGTGTACGAGGTCGACGTGGATTAGATATTTTGAATGCTTTGCAAAAAGAAGAAGGTATCGCTGTTGAAATGTATGAGGGTGACTTCGATGATATTTCTGAGGTCGACAGCAAATTGATCAAATTAGCAAAGATCCTTGATGGTATTGTGGTTACAAATGACTATAATTTAAACAAAGTTTCAGAATTTCAAAATGTTCCTGTGTTAAATATCAACGCTCTTGCGAATGCAGTTAAACCAGTAGTGATTCCTGGAGAAACAATGAATGTACTTGTTGTAAAAGCTGGAACGGAAAGACAACAAGGTGTCGCTTATTTGGATGACGGAACGATGGTTGTTGTTGAAGATGGACAGCATTACATGAATGAACATATCCAAGTAGTTGTTACGAGCGCACTGCAGACAGCTGCGGGACGAATGATATTTGCTAAACCGGCTCATTCAAGTCGTGGAATCGATAATCAGGAAGACACAAAAAATTAGCAATAATCAATGGCAATTGGCGGATTTTACGCCGGTTGCCTTTACTATTTTGCTTAATGATTGTACAATTCTAGCTGAGCGAACTATTTTATTATCGGAGATTTTCCCTATGAGCTAGAAGGTAAGAACCGAACAGCAAAGGATTGTTTGCAAATCAGATGAAGGAAGAGGAAAAAGATGACTAAAGTGCGAGTACGTTATGCTCCAAGTCCAACTGGACATCTACACATCGGAAATGCCCGAACAGCATTGTTTAATTATTTATTTGCACGTCATAACGATGGCGAATTTATTATCCGTATTGAGGATACGGATCAAAAAAGAAACATTGAAGATGGTGAGAAGAGCCAGCTAGAGAATCTCGCTTGGTTGGGTATTGATTGGGATGAATCCCCTGCAAACCCTGGAGAGTACGGACCGTACCGCCAATCAGAACGCGGTGAGCTGTACCAACCATTGATTGATCAGTTGCTAGCAAGCAATCGTGCCTATAAGTGTTATTGTACAGAAGAAGAGCTAGAAGCAGAGCGTGAAGAACAACGCGAACGTGGCGAAATGCCTCATTATGGCGGAAAATGCGCTAATCTAACACCAGAGGAGCAAGCGGAAAAAGAAGCACAAGGCATCCAACCAGTTATTCGTTTCCGAGTTCCTAGAAATACAGAGTATAAGTTTCATGATATGGTAAAAGGTGAGATCGTTTTTGAGTCAGATAATGTAGGCGGCGATTTTGTCATTCAAAAGCGCGATGGGATGCCAACATATAACTTTGCAGTGGCAGTTGATGATCATCATATGAAAATCACACATGTATTGCGGGGCGATGACCATATTGCTAATACACCAAAACAATTGATGATCTATGAAGCATTTGGTTGGCAAGCGCCACAATTTGGACACATGACACTGATCATCAACAGCGAAACTGGTAAAAAGCTAAGTAAACGCGATGAATCAATTTTACAATTTATTGAGCAGTATCGTGAATTAGGATACTTACCAGAAGCAATGTTCAATTTTATCGCATTGTTGGGTTGGTCCCCAGTAGGAGAAGATGAGTTATTTTCTCAATCTGAATTGATCCAAATGTTTGATCCAGAACGCTTGAGCAAATCACCAGCGGCTTTTGATGCCAAAAAATTGGAGTGGGTCAACAACCACTATATGCGTCAAATGGACCTGGATCAGTTGACAGAAATGTGTTTGCCATATTTAATCAAAGCAGGTCGAATTGAAGAAGAGCCTTCCGCAGAAAAAAGAGAATGGCTGAAAAAAATCGTCTCACTATATCAACCACAAATGAGTTATGCTGCACAAATTGTGGAAGTTTCTGAGTTATTCTTTAATGAACATCCTGAATTGGATGCTGCTGCGCAAGAAGTCTTGGCGGGTGAAACTGTTCCAACTGTACTCAATGCCTTTAAAGAAAAATTGACTGCAATGACTACCGTTGACGCACCAACAGTAAAAGCTGCAATCAAAGAGATCCAAAAAGAAACAGGGATCAAAGGTAAAAACTTGTTTATGCCAATTCGTGTTGCTGTCTCAGGACAAACGCACGGACCAGAATTACCAGATACAGTAGAATTACTAGGAAAAGAAAAAGCACTTGATCATTTAAATAATGTATTATAAACACGAAGAATAGACGAAGTACTTACCTTTTTTTTGAAGAGAGATCACGGGTGGTGAGAGTGATTAAAAAAAGTAAGGAAATGCACCTAGGAGTGGTTTTGGCGCAAGTCAAAAACGGCAGCAGACGTTACCTGCACCAAGGCAGAAAATTCTGTGAACAAAAGTGGAACCACGTGGTTGAGCGTCTTTTGAATAAGGAAACTTATTTGAAAGATGCTTTTTTGTATGTAAGTAATCAATAGGGGAAGCAGGTGAGAAGATGACTTGGACCCAAAAAGCAATTGCAGCAGCGAAAAAAAATGACCCTTCAGCTCGATCAACGCTGGAAATCGTATTGTCTTATCCGGGCTTTCACGCATTGTTTTGGCATCGCTGGTCGCATTTTTTATTTCAAAAAAAACTCTTTCTTCTAGCTAGACTCACATCCCAGTTTTGGCGTTTTCTGACAGGCATCGAGATTCATCCTGGTGCTCAGATTGGCGAAGGGGTATTTATCGATCACGGGATGGGTGTTGTAATTGGAGAAACAGCTATTATTGAAGATGACGTCGTATTATTTCACGGTGTAACACTAGGCGGGACAGGTAAAGAAAAAGGGAAACGCCACCCGACCATAAAAAAAGGGGCATTCATTTCAGCTCATGCACAAATTCTTGGCCCTGTCACAATAGGGGAAAGCGCCAGAATCGGTGCTAGTGCAGTGGTTCTTAGTGATATCCCAAATGAAGCGACTGCTGTAGGAATACCAGCCAAAGTCGTAAGAATCAAAGGAAAGAAGGTTAGCCAAGATGATCAAAATTTATAATACGTTAACACGTAAAAAAGAAGTTTTCCAACCTCTCGAACAAGGTAGGGTGAAAATGTATGTTTGCGGGCCAACAGTTTACAATTATATCCACGTCGGCAACGGACGTAGTGTAGTATCTTTTGACACGATTCGCAGATACTTAGAATATAGAGGGTATGAAGTCGATTACGTAATGAACTTCACCGATGTTGACGACAAAATTATTCGGACCGCCAAAGAATTGAAAACTTCTGCTCCAGAAATAGCAGATCGTTTTATCGAAGCATTCAATAAAGATACTGCGGCTTTAAATGTTCAACCAGCTACATTAAATCCGCGAGTAATGGATCACATCGAAGACATTATTGCGTTTATTCAAGTATTAGTAGATAAAGGATACGCCTATATGGCAAATAATGATGTGTATTACCGTACACGTAAATTCAAGCACTATGGTCAGTTAAGTGATCAATCAATTGATGAATTAGAAGTTGGGGCCAGTCAACGAACGGGTGAAGAACAAAAGATCAAAGAAGATCCGTTAGATTTTGCTTTGTGGAAAGCGGCTAAGGAAAACGAAATCGCTTGGGATTCACCATGGGGACTAGGACGTCCCGGTTGGCACATCGAGTGCTCCGTTATGGCAACCAAACATTTAGGAGAAACAATAGATATTCATGGAGGTGGACAGGACCTGACTTTCCCTCATCATGAAAATGAAATTGCACAGAGTGAAGCGAAAACGGGTAAGACGTTTGCTAATTATTGGATGCACAATGGTTATGTCACGATTGGTGAAGAAGAAGAAAAAATGAGTAAATCTTTGGGCAATTTCGTTACTGTCCATGAAATGGTTCAAAAAATTGATCCTCAAGTTTTGCGCTTCTTTTTGGCTACTACCCAATATCGGCGTCCAATCAAATACAGTGAAACGACATTGAAAGAGGCAGAAACAAATCTGCAAAAATTGAGAACAGCCTTAGAAAATGCACAATTTCGTTTGCAAAATAGTAAAGAAGGATCCCCAGAAGGAACCGACCATGCCATCTTAGCAGAATTTGAACAGCGTTTTGTACAAGAAATGGATGACGATTTTAATGCAGCAAATGGTATCACAGTAGTATATGAACTTGCAAAATGGTTGAACACTTACAGCGAAAGTGCTTCAATCGATATAGAATTATTGACTGCTGCAGTTGAAAAATTCAAGGAATGGCTAGCCATCTTTGGGATTTACTTTGTGGGTGAGGAACTTTTAGATGAAGAGATCGAACAACTAATCGAAGAACGTATCCAAGCAAGACAAGCAAGAGATTTTGCCCGAAGCGATGAAATCCGGGATGTGCTAAAAGAAAAAGGGATTATCTTGGAAGACACAGCGCAAGGTACCCGGTGGAGAAGAGACGCATGAGAGATTACAAACAGTTGAACGGACTAGCGTTAGCCTATATTGGGGACGCGGTCTATGAAGTATACATTCGGGACTATTTGATTGAACAAGGACAAACAAGACCTAATCAGCTTCATCATATGGCGACACACTATGTATCAGCAAAAGCTCAGGCGGCATTGATCCAAAAGATGCTTGATGAAGAAATAATGACTGAAGAAGAATATGATTTTTACCGTCGTGGACGAAATAGTAAAAGCCATACCAGTGCAAAAAATGCTGATGTAACCACCTATCGCATTGCTACAGGCTTTGAATCCTTAATTGGGTATCTACACTTAACAAAGCAACAGGATCGTTTAGACACGCTCGTAGCTTGGTGTATCAAGAAAGTAGGGGAAGAAGATGAGGGAAAAGAAACAAAGAAAACCGTCGCGTCAAAACACGGTAAAAAATAAACAGCACACTAGAAAGAATTTTCGTGAAGAAACAACTGAATTGATAGATGAGAATTTTGTATTCGGTTATCATGCGGTAATTGAAGCGTTGAAAGAAGGA
The DNA here is from genome assembly GCF_005843965.1 of Enterococcus sp. M190262. Classification (NCBI taxonomy): domain Bacteria; kingdom Bacillati; phylum Bacillota; class Bacilli; order Lactobacillales; family Enterococcaceae; genus Enterococcus; species Enterococcus sp. M190262. The sequence continues at coordinate 1,039,210 of NZ_CP040461.1, forward strand.
CGCGGGAATAAATTATTTATGGCAGAGGATGCCAGAGGGGAAAAAATCGATGGGTTAAAAGAAGCTGCTCGCGCACAGTCTGTCCCAGTCAAGTGGGTGCCAAAACAAAAGCTCGATCAAATGAGCAATCAAGGCGTCCATCAAAGTGTGATTTTAGCGATCACCCCTTATGAATACCTATCTCTGGATGAATTATTGGCACAAACAAAAGAGCAGTCATTCTATTTGATTTTAGACAATTTAGAGGATCCACATAATTTTGGTTCAATCCTGAGAACAGCGGATGCTAGTGGGGTAGACGGAATCATTATTCCGAAACACCGTGCAGTAGGAATCACTCCTGTAGTCGTGAAGACTTCTACTGGTGCTGTAGAACATATTCCGATTGCTCGTGTCACCAATTTAAGCCAAGCGATTCAACAACTAAAACAAGCTGGTTTTTGGATTTTTGGAACGGATATGAAAGGAACTGATTACCGTTTGTGGAATGCTCAAGGGGCAGCGGGATTGATTATCGGCAATGAAGGTCGAGGAATGAGTGAAGGATTGAAAAAAGATGTTGATGAGATGTTGACTATTCCGATGACTGGTCATGTACAAAGTTTGAATGCTAGTGTGGCAGCTGGGTTATTAATGTATCAAGCTTTTACTAGTCGAAATGGGGCGCCGCAATGAAAACGCCCCTGCTAATCGTCGATGGCTATAATATGATTGGTGCTTGGCCTGAATTAGTCTTATTAAAAAACCAAGATCGTTTAGAAGATGCAAGAGAGGCGTTATTGCATCGATTATCCAATTATTCAAAATACGAAGGATTAAAGATTATTGTTGTATTTGATGCGCAATTGGTTCCCGGTGTTACTCAAAGCTATAGTAAATATCAGTTACAAGTCATCTTTACTGAAGAAGGTGAAACTGCTGACAGCTATATCGAACGCATCGCTGGAGAATTGAATGACCGTTTGACTCAAGTAACAGTTGCAACGAGTGACTTAGCAGAACAATGGGTTGTGTTTTCTCAAGGTGCGTTGCGAACTTCTGCTCGAGAGCTTTATAAAAGTATTGAAAAAACAGAAGAAGCAATCCATCAGCATCAAACAGACATCAAATTTGAAAATTTTCGCAGAAACTCTCCTTGGACGCCTGAACAATTAGCTGAATTAGAAAAAAAACTGCATGATTTGAGTTAGGGACAAAGATGGTTCGTTAAATGAGAAACTAATGAACAAGAATATGTTACGCTCTTTTTGTACCAAAAATTAAGCATAAAAGGAGCGTAACAAAATGAAATCAAACGAATCAATCAGTAGGAGTTCAGAAGAATTTGAAGCAATGTTTTTCAAGTATCGCCCTATCGTCGAGATTATGTACAAAAAATATTATCTCAAAGATTATGATTTAGATGATTGGATGCAAGAAGGCCGTATTGTTTTTAACAAATGTCTGCAAGCTTATGATGAAAACCGTGGAACAACACTAGGAGTTTTGTTCAAACGCTCGTTTGAAAATCGCGTCTGCAGTTTATTACGGTTGCAACAAGCACAAAAAAGAAAAGCACAATTAAATTCTTCTTCTCTTGAAGAAAAAATTTCTCATGAAGGACCAAATTTTCTCTCCGATCAAAATGAACAAACTGAAAAAGCGGAGAAGTATTTAATGCTTCAAGAAACTATGAATAAATACGATTCGCCATTTTCGAAGTTAGAGCAAATCGTTATAATGAATTACTTGAAAGGATTAGAACTTGAGCAAATCGCAGAACAAACAGAACTTCCACTGCAACAAATTAAAAGCGCTTACAACCGCGGTAAAAAGAAATTGAGAGCGCTTCTTATGAACCCTTAGAGAAAATCTTATTGAAAGAATAATTATTTTATGGTAAACTTGAAATTTTCTGTAAATTATAGTATACTGATGCTTGAGGTGAATGCGATGCCAACAACTTTAGCAACAATCAAAAAAGATTTAGAAGGTCGTATAGGCAGTGAAATCATGCTAGTTGCTCAAACTGGGCGTAAACGTCAAACGGAACGCCGTGGTGTTTTGACAGAAACATACCCTTCTGTGTTTGTCGTGGATTTAGATCCAAACGAAAATTCGTTCGAACGTGTTTCCTATAGTTATTCGGATATTCTTACTCGAACGGTTGAGATTGAATTTTTAACAAAAGCTGTTTGATCAGAAAAGGGCTGACAAAATGTTAGCTCTTTTTTTGTATTTTTTATTATTGATTAGTTAGGAGATAGTAGAATGATTGTTATGATAAAAGAGTTGCATGAGATGACCGGATTAGAATTTCACCAAATCGCTGCTTTACGTACTCAAGTGTTTGTCGTAGAACAAAATTGTCCCTATCAAGAAGTAGATGCAATTGATTTGATTGCTAAACATCTTTGTATTTTTGATGAACAGCAACAACTTGTTTCTTATGCAAGGATATATTTTATCGAAGGTACGGTTCATTTTGGTCGAGTTTTAGTAAATCCTCTGTTCCGTGGACAAGGGCATGGGGATCAATTGCTACAAGAAATCATCAAACAACTAAATCGTTTCTATCCAAATGCTCCGATTGAAATCGAAGCTCAAGCGCATTTGCAGAAATTTTACGGGAAATATAATTTTGTCACTGTTTCCGATCCTTTTGATGAAGATGGAATTTTACATGTGGTTATGAGAAAAGAGAAATAAAAGCAGTCATTACTTATAAAAAAAAGATGAACAAATCATGAATAACTCTCTGCTCTGACATGTATTTGCCAGAGCTTTTCTGATTTCAAGAGCTATCCATTATTGTTCGAATCATTCTAAAAAACTATCTAGTTAAAAGGATCACGGTTTATATCATTAGTTGTGATATTGGTACGGGATTCTGTTTGTACTTTCAATAAGTCACGAATTTCTTGAAGATAGTCTTCGGCAGTAACTTCTGGTTCTTCTTCTTCAACTGGTTTTTGATGAAGATTGCGCAATTTATTCACAGCTTTAACGATTAAGAATAGAACAAAAGCAGTAATCAAGAATGTAATAATTGCAGTAATCACTTGACCGAAATTAAAGACGACATTTTTTTTAGGCTCCCAAACAAGCCCTGAAAATGCATCTTCGCTGCCGAAAAATGAAAATACCAGCGAAACTAATGGTGTTAAAAGACCTTCTACCAAACTGGTGACAATCGCTGTGAAGGCACTCCCGATGACAACCCCAACAGCTAAGTCAATCACATTTCCGCGCAAAATAAATTCTTTAAATTCCTTGATCATAAACAAACCTCCTTTAAATTTATTCTTAGTATAACGAATAAACGATGATTTATAAAAATATACGCCCGTAAAATGAGTAATTTTTCTGGAAAAATTCTGCATTATGCTATAATTGAAGAGATGATTTTTGAGAGGATAAGAGGTGCATTATGGCAATTGAACTAAAAAAAAATGTTCGACTTACGGTTTTGCCGACTAAAAAATATAAAACAATCCGTGTTTTTATTCGATTTACTTCGCAATTAGCGGCTGAAACGGCTGCGAAACGCACATTATTGACGAGTTTATTAGAGACAACTAGTTTGCGTTATCCCACTCAAACAGCCTTTAGTACGCAACTGGCAGAATTGTATGGAGCAAGCTTTGGCATGAATGTTAATAAAAAAGGGGATCTTCATCAAGTCAATGCAGCGATGTCGTTCGTCAACGGAAAATATGTTGCTGATGAAGAACTATTTACCCAAGCTGTTTCTTTTTTGAAAGAAGTGCTTTTTTTCCCAAATATTGTTCAAGATGAATTTGAATCAAAAAATTTTACGATCGAAAAAAGCAATTTGATTGCTTATATGAGAAGTATTGCTGAGGATAAACAGGCGTTTGCTTCATTAAGCTTACAAGAATTATTTTTTTCAAAAAGTGACAATCAAAAATTTCCAAGTTTTGGTCGTCCTGAAGATTTGGAAGATGTGACGGCAAAAGAACTAACAGAAACATATAGTTCTATGATTAAAGAAGATGCTGTAGATATTTTTGTGATTGGGGATGTCGAAGAAGATCAAGTAATTGAAGTTATGAAGGATCTCCCCTTTGAAAATCGTCCTGAAAAAGATCTTTCTGTTTTTTATCGTCAAGATTTGGAAAATATTATCCGCGAGAAAATCGTTAGAGAGCCTGTGACTCAGGCAAAACTGAACTTAGGTTATCGTACGGGTGTTTATTATAATCAACCGGAACGTTTCTCTCTCATGGTTTTTAATGGATTATTTGGCGGATTTCCTCATTCAAAACTATTTATGAATGTTAGAGAAAAAGAGAGCTTAGCTTACTATGCATCAAGTAATGTGGATACATTTCGAGGTTATTTATCTGTTCAAACAGGAATTGATGGCAGTAACCGGGATCAAGTCTTTACTTTGATTGAACAACAACTTCAAAGTTTACAAAGAGGAGAAATTACAGAGGCTGAATTGGCACAGACAAAAGCTATGCTTAAAAATCAGTTTTTGTTATCGTTGGATAGTCCACAGTCTTTGATTGAAACAGAATATCTTAATCAGTGGGTACCGAATACTAAAATGAGTGAAGAGCAATTTATACAGCGTTTGGAAGAGGTATCGGTCACAGATGTTCAAAAAATTGCTCAAAAGATCGAACTTCAAGCCGTATTCTTTTTAGATAAGGAGCTTGATCATGAATAAAAAACATTATAATCAAATAAATGAAGTCTTGTATAAAGAGATATTACCCAATGGATTAACAGTTTATTTATTACCTAAAGAAGGGTTTCATAAAACATACGGTCTTTTTAGTACAGATTATGGTTCTATCGATAATCATTTTGGTTATGCGAATGAAACGATGCATACTGTACCAGATGGTATTGCCCATTTCTTAGAGCATAAACTTTTTGAAAAAGAAGACGGTGATGTCTTTCAAAAATTTGGGCAACATGGAGCATCAGCCAATGCATTTACTAGCTTCACAAAAACGAGTTATCTTTTTTCGGCTACCAATCAAATTCAAAAAAATTTAGAAACCCTTTTAGATTTTGTACAGATGCCTTATTTTACGAAAGAAACGGTTGAGAAAGAGAAAGGGATCATTGGGCAAGAAATTCAGATGTATGATGATGATCCTAACTGGCAACAATTTTTTGGTGTCATTAAGAATCTATATCCAAAGCATCCGCTTCACATTGATATTGCTGGGACTGTTGAAAGTATAGCAGCCATCACAGCAGAAGATCTTTATCTGTGCTACCATACATTCTACCACCCAAGCAATATGACTTTGTTCATAGTTGGAAACATCGATCCAGAAGAGACAATGAACTGGATCAGAGAAAACCAGGCAGAAAAAACTTTTTCTGCAGCAAAAGAAATTAAGCGTCAATTTCCGGAAGAAACCGTTCAAGAAATTATTCCAGAAAGTATTATGAGGATGCCCGTTACGCGACCAAAAGGTGTTTTGGGTATCAAAGGGAATATGGAGAAACGTCCGACGGAAGGTCGGGAGTTGCTACGATATAAACAATCTTTGAATTTATTGTTCCAATTACTTTTAGGTAATACTTCAGCTAATTACTTAAGGTTGTATGATCAAGGAATTATTGATGATACGTTTGGTTTCGAAGTAAGTTTGGATCGAAGTTTTTACTTTGCTGATTTTTCTGGAGATGCAGAATACCCTGAAGAGATGCTTCAAGCGGTTGAAGAAATTTTATTGAATTATGAAAATGATCCTGAAATGAACGAGAAGAATCTTGAGTTACTTAAGAAAAAAATGCTGGGTAAATATTTTCAATCTCTCAATTCATTAGAATTTATTGCTAATCAATTTACACAAAGCTTATTTGGCGAAACAACACTCTTTGATTTGCCAGATGTTATACGTTCAATCACGCTCAATGATGTTCGATCTGCTGCTAAAGTATTCATTGATCAAAAAGCATTCAGTCGGTTTTACTTGCTACCAACTAAAACTAACTGATTAATCGTCATTGTGTAAGATGCCGTCTATGCATTTTCTGATAGATGGCTCTTGTTTTTGTAGAAGAATGAGTAATGAGATCAAAAAGTATTAAATTTTGTTTGCGACTTGTTTGAATGTTATCCTCAGTCAATTTTTTTTATGGTATTCTTTAAATGATACTGATTGAACAATTTTCATTTATGATGAAAAATCAAGAGTAAAAATGTTATATTTAATAAACAACCTATCAATTAAGCAATCCAAGGATGACAAGGAGAAACGAAGTGGATTTCCGATCCAAGTGTTTGCCTTCCATAAAATGAATAGTAAAGACTGGAGTAGATGATCGAGTGGCCAACGAAACTACGATTGGAGCAAAATTACGGCAAGCCCGTTTAGATAAACATATTTCATTAGATGAATTACAGCAAATGACAAAAGTTCAAAAAAGGTATTTGGAGGCAATCGAAGCCGATCGTTTTGAACAATTACCAGGAACTTTTTATGTTCGTGCATTTATTCGTCAATATGCCGCCGCTGTAGGTGAGGACGGAGATAAGTTAGTTTCTGTATTTGATGGAAAAGATACATTGGCAGAACCACTGCCTAAAAGACCTCAACCTGAGACCGTAAGCGGATCGAGAAAAGCTTTGCATGTAGAGGAAAAAGGCGGAACGTTTTTATCCCGCTACTTACCAATGATTTTATTAGGATTAGTAGCAGTCACTATTATCTGTATTGTTGGGTATATGGCTTGGCAAGACAGACATTCAACCCCTATGATTCAAGGTAGTTCGGCACCGGTGGTTGAGAATTCAGCCTATACATCAACCTCAAGCACGGTGGAATCGACAGCAAGCAAAGAAACGAGCGAGTCAGAGACTCAATCTTCTAGCAGCACAGAATCTAGTGAGAAAGAAATGACTATGACCAAAGGGGAATCTTCCCAATCAGATATCAGCATTTCAATTAAAGATGCGACGAATCCAATTAAATTAGAGTTAACTGGATTAGATGCCTCGTGTTGGGTAGGCATTCTTGTAGACAATGCGTATGTCTACCAATATACTTTACAAGCGGGCGAAGTCCAATCGACGACATTGCCAGAAAATGCAACCAATGCAACCATTGTACTTGGTGCAAGTCAAAATATCCAGATTGCGGCAAACGGGCAAAAAATTGATTTCGATGATCCTCAGTATAAATTGCTCCAAAAAAATGTGCATTTAGCGATTGAGTATCAAGAAACAAACTGATCAGAAGAACGATTAATTAGTTAGAAAGATAACATTGTTCCTATGGCAAGTGCTGTAGTAGCATGATTTCCGTTTTTTTCGTACAATATTTGTCAGAGAGGAGCAAATTTTTTGAATTTACCTAATCAATTAACTGTATTACGCATCATAATGATTCCTATATTTATTTTAGTTTTGGCGTTGCCAATCGATTTAGGAACATTGGACGTTGGAGGCGTCGATTTACTCACAACACATCTGATAGCAGCCATTCTATTTGCTGTTGCAAGCATTACGGATTGGCTGGATGGTAAGATTGCTCGTTCCAGAGGATTGGTTACCAATTTTGGGAAATTTGCCGATCCCTTAGCGGACAAAATGCTGGTAATGACTGCATTTATTATGTTAGTCGAATTGGATAAGGCTCCAGCTTGGGTAGTCTCTATCATCATTTGTCGAGAGTTAGCAGTCACCGGTTTAAGGCTCTTGTTAGTAGAGCATCATGGTGAAGTTCTTGCTGCTGCTTGGCCTGGTAAAATCAAAACAGCAACACAAATGGTTGCCATTATTTTCTTATTTATTAACAATCTTCCTTTTTCACTCATAGGCATTCCATTGGATCAAATCATGTTGTATGTATGTTTGATCTTTACAATTTATTCTGGAATCGATTATTTCATTAAAAATGCCAGTGTTTTTAAAGGTTCAATGTAATTTCTAAAAGTTCAGAGGAATTCTGAACTTTTTTTGTAAAAAAAATCAATTACAACGTAGTTGATAATGAAGGAGTAATGAAATGAAGGCAGAGATTATTGCAGTAGGGACCGAATTGCTTTTGGGACAGGTGGTGAATACCAATGCAACTTTCTTATCAGAAGAATTAGCTAGTTTAGGAATCGAAGTTTACTATCATAGTGTTGTAGGGGACAATCCAAAGCGTTTGGAAGAGCTAGTAACACTTGCCGAGAATCGCAGTGACTTGATCGTATTTTGCGGTGGTCTCGGACCTACAGAAGATGATTTAACCAAACAAATCGTTGCACAGCATGTCGGTCAAGAGCTCGTTCGTGACGAAGCAGGGTATGAGCAAATGCTGACCTTTTTCAAAAATGGTCAGCGTTTTATGACAGAAAATAATTTGAGGCAGACGTTGGTATTCAAAGATGGTACAGCGTTACCTAATGCAACTGGGTTAGCAATCGGTATCTTCTACCGAACAGCTACAGCGGTATATCTCCTGTTGCCTGGACCACCAAGTGAACTGAAACCTATGTTTATCCAACAAGCCCGTCCAATTTTGCAGACAGAGTTTTCATCAGAAGAACAGTTGATTTCTCGAGTATTGCGATTTTATGGAATTGGAGAATCCGCACTAGTAACTGAACTTGCCGATCTAATTGATTCTCAGAAGAACCCAACGGTCGCACCGTACGCTAAACCCAATGAAGTAACCTTGCGTTTGACGGTGAAAACTACGGATGAATCGGCAGGACAAGCCAAACTAGATGAATTAGAACAACAAATCCAAGCAAGAGTGGGCGAATATTTTTATGGATATGGAGAGCATACATCATTAGCTGAAGTAGTTGTTGATATGCTGAAAGAAAAGAAAAAAACTGTGACGGCTGCGGAGAGTTTGACAGCGGGACTCTTTCAAGCGACGCTGGGAGACATCTCAGGCGTGTCCCGTGTATTTTCTGGTGGTTATGTGACTTATGCTAAAGAGACAAAAAGTAAGATGCTAGGAATCAATGAAGACTTGCTAACAGCTTATGGAACTGTCAGCAAGGAATGTGCAGAAGCGATGGCGCTTGCTGCCCAAGCCAAAGAAAAAGCGGATTATGCCCTTTCTTTTACCGGGGTAGCTGGACCAGATGAGCTTGAGAATCAACGCCCAGGAACGGTCTGGATTGCTTTAGCAACCAATGAAGGTGTGAAAAGCAAGTGCTATCATTTTTCCAGAGATCGTGCATACGTTCGTCATAGTGCAGTAATGGCAGGATTAGATCTATTACGTAAGGAATTGTTAAGATAATGCGAATGTTTGTTCGTTTTTTCTTGCATTTTTTTAAAAGAAGGACTATTATTAACATAGTAATTGACACACGAAAGTGAAGAAAATAAGGGGGATTATCCGTTTGGCAGATGATCGTAAAGCAGCTTTAGATGCTGCACTGAAAAAGATTGAAAAGAACTATGGTAAAGGTGCCATTATGAAACTTGGTGAGAAAGTCGATCAACAAATTTCGACGATTCCAAGTGGTTCATTGGCTTTGGATGTTGCTTTAGGTGTGGGTGGTTATCCACGTGGACGTATTGTTGAAGTATATGGACCAGAAAGTTCTGGTAAAACGACAGTTGCTTTACACGCAATCGCTGAAGTTCAAAAAGGTGGCGGAACAGCAGCCTTTATTGATGCAGAACATGCATTAGATCCTCAATATGCACAAAAATTGGGTGTAAATATCGATGATTTGCTGCTATCTCAGCCCGATACAGGTGAGCAAGGTCTTGAGATCGCTGATGCTTTAGTATCAAGTGGAGCTGTCGATATTGTTGTTATCGACTCGGTTGCCGCTTTGGTACCAAGAGCTGAGATCGATGGTGAGATGGGTGATACCCACGTTGGTCTTCAAGCCCGGTTGATGTCTCAAGCATTGCGTAAATTATCTGGATCAATCAATAAGACCAAAACAATTGCGATTTTTATCAATCAAATTCGTGAAAAAGTTGGGATCATGTTCGGTAATCCTGAAACAACTCCTGGTGGACGTGCGCTTAAATTCTATTCGACGATTCGATTAGAGGTACGACGTGCAGAACAATTAAAATCCGGGACAGACATTATCGGAAACCGGACAAAAATCAAAGTTGTCAAAAATAAAGTAGCGCCACCTTTTAAAGTTGCTGAAGTAGACATGATGTATGGACAAGGAATCTCTCAAGAGGGAGAGTTGCTTGATATGGCAGTAGAGCAAGACATTGTTGATAAGAGCGGTGCTTGGTATGCTTATAAAGGAGATCGCATTGGTCAGGGGCGGGAAAACGCGAAAAACTATATGCGTGAACATCAAGAAATGATGATGGAAGTTTCTGCTCGTGTTCGCGATGCGTACGGCATTGGTACTGGAGAAACGGTCATTGAAACAGAAGATGCGCAAGAAGAACTACCATTAGACGAATAAGATCGTTTAACGATAAAGAAGAAGCCAAACATTCAAGTGTTTGGCTTTTTTTGTACAGTAATAACAGATCTGCTCATAAAAACTGCACGTTAAAATGAAACCTACAGGAGGTGATATACATAGGATTTAAAGTTGACACTCTTGTGTACAAACATTAGAATAAACTTATGTGGGTTTCCACATAGCAGTAGGCAACTTGATAATTTATTTTAATTTGTTTATCAAAACTACAAAATATTGTAAAAGATAGTATGGAGGTGGATTCATTGGAACTACTTTACATTCTCCTCGCTATCATCGGTTTAATTGTCGGTCTTGGATTAGGAGTTTTTGTGACCAAATCTCGTCACGAAAAAGAGATCAATGGCGCGCAAAATTCTGCAACTGGAATTATCGAAAGCGCTAAAAAAGAAGCAGAAACTCTAAAAAAAGAAGCATTGTTAGAAGCTAAGGAAGAAAATCAGCGTTATCGGTCAGAGATTGAAAGTGAGTTGAAAGAAAGCAAACTTGATTTAAAATCACAAGAAAATCGCTTGCTCCAAAGAGAACAAGTACTTGATCGCAAAGATGATTCTTTGGAAAAACGAGAGCACTCACTGGAAGAAAAAGAAAACAGACTTAGTGAGAAACAACAATTAATTGACGAGCGAGAAAAAGAAGTAGAAAAACTAATCGATGGGCAACAGCAAGAATTAGAGCGTATTGCGGCTTTGTCTAGAGAGGAAGCCAAAGAGTTGATCATGAAATCAACGGAAGAAGAATTGAATCATGAATTAACGATTATGGTAAAAGAATCAGAGCAACGTGCAAAAGAAGAAGCAGATCGTAAAGCGAAAAACTTATTGTCACTAGCAATTCAACGTTGTGCTGCAGATCAAGTATCAGAAACAACAGTATCTGTCGTATCATTACCAAATGACGAGATGAAAGGTCGAATCATTGGACGAGAAGGACGCAATATTCGGACATTGGAAACATTGACCGGTATTGATCTGATTATCGATGACACACCAGAAGCAGTTGTACTATCAGGATTCGATCCAATCCGTCGAGAGATTGCACGAATGACATTAGAGAAACTGATCCAAGATGGACGGATCCATCCTGCACGTATTGAAGAGATGGTTGAGAAATCCCGCAAAGAAATGGATGAACACATCCGTGAATATGGGGAACAAGCAGCCTTTGAAGTCGGTGCACATACCCTACATCCTGATTTGATCAAGATATTGGGACGTTTACGCTTTAGAACCAGTTATGGACAAAACGTATTGAATCACTCAATTGAAGTGGCAAAACTTTCGGGTGTTCTAGCTGCTGAATTAGGTGAAGACATTCAGTTAGCAAAACGTGCTGGACTGCTGCATGATATTGGGAAAGCACTTGATCATGAAATTGAAGGCTCACACGTTGAGATTGGTGCTGAACTTGCTGCCAAATATAAAGAAAATCCTGTAGTCATTAACGCAATTGCATCCCACCATGGAGACGTAGAAGCTACTTCAGTTATCTCTGTGCTGGTAGCTGCAGCAGATGCTTTATCCGCTGCTAGACCAGGTGCACGTAGCGAATCGTTGGAAAACTATATCCGTCGTTTACAAAACTTAGAAAATATTGCGAATGGCTTCAAAGGTGTAGATTCAAGTTTTGCTGTACAAGCAGGACGAGAAGTACGAGTTATGGTTAAGCCAGAAGAGATCTCCGATTTAGATGCGGTTCGTCTAGTACGTGATATCCGCAAAAAAATTGAAGATGATCTTGATTATCCAGGACATATCAAAGTAACGGTTATTCGTGAAACGCGAGCAACTGATTACGCTAAATAGCTTAAAAAAGAACCTTGGCTTTTAAAGCCAAGGTTCTTTTTTATCAAATAGTTTAGCCCTCGTTAGCAGGATTAAAATTAATCAAAGCCGCCTAGTACTTAAGAGAGGTTAGATTTTTCTTCTGCGCGCAAAGTCTACAAATCGAAACTTATCTAAGCGATGTATCGATTCAGTGTATTCAAAACAGCGTGTGTCTTCAAGATAAACCAAACTACGTACAGTAACAACATGTTGATCATCAGGATGAAGGTCCATTAAATCTCTTAATTCTTTATTGACTGGATCCACGGTAATTTCTTTTTGTGCATAGGCAATTTCAAGTCCAAGATCATTTTCAAAGTAATCATAGATCGAGTCTTGTGCTCGACGTTCAGGCAATTCTTCAATAATCGAAGCATCTAAATAATCTTTATCTAGAATGACAACTTCACCATCAATCTTTCTTTGACGTACCAATTTCCAAGCTTCAGAAGCAACTGGCCAATCAGTAATACCATGTAATTTTGGTGAAACGGCGATCTTACGAATTTCAACTACTTTTGTTTCACTAGGAATACGTTGAGTATCTTGTAATTCTTTAAAACTAGTTAGACCAGAAATAGGAAAGTCAAAACGATTCAGATCTAAAACGATTGAACCTTTTCCTTGTTTTTTTTGAATGTAGCCAGCATTTTTTAAAAGATTCAAGGCTTTTCGAACCGTTTCACGAGAAACACTGTACATTTTGATTAATTGGTTCTCACTAGGTAAAAGAGAGTGTGGCGGGTATTCGTTTGACAGTATCTTTTGTTCAAGATCCAAAAATATCTCTTTGAATTTATTCATGGGATTGCCTCCTCTTGCCTATTATAGCGAGGGCATTTTTGAAAAGCAATCGGCTATTTGGCCAATAATTCATCAATTGAAAGATCCGTCAGTTTTTCGACGATTGTGTCAGCTCCATGCAGTTCTTCACCAGAATAGACACCAACTGCATACATGCCAGCTGCCTTAATGCCATCAATACCTGCTTGGGCATCTTCAAAACCAACTGCATCACTAGGTTTAATGTTCAGCCCTTTTGCAGCTTGGATAAAGATTTCTGGATCTGGTTTACCTTTAGAAAGTGTGGCTGGGTCAACGATTACATCAAAATCCTGCATGACACCCAATTTATCTAAAATAAATGGCGCATTTTTAGATGCCGATGCGATAGCACAAGGAATCCCCTTGTGTTTTGCTTCTTCTAGAAAAGTTTTGACACCCGGAAGAAGGTCATCCGGAGTCAGACTTTGAAGTAATTGAACATAGTGAGTGTTTTTTTTGCTTGCTAAAGCATCTTTTTCTTCTGAACTATAAGCATCATTTTTATTTCCTAAGGTTAAAATACGCTCTAAGGAATCCATACGACTAATCCCTTTTAGTTGTTCGTTGAATTTTAAGTCGATTTCAATACCGATTTCAGCGGCTAGTTCTTTCCATGCGATATAGTGATATTTGGCTGTGTCTGTAATCACACCATCTAAATCAAAAACAAACCCTTTTTTCATTATGTTACTCTCCTTTAATAGTTGATAGATTGTTCTTTATTGGCTTTTAATTCATGAGTAGCGCCAGAAAGAATGATCGTTGTATTTTGGTCAGCTACAACTGTCAATGTTTCATGTGTAACATTAAAGTGATAATTAATACCTCTGACTTGAATATTAAATTGAATATTTTGCCATTGCTTAGGCAGATTTGGATCAATACGCATCACATCTTCCCGAAAATCGATTCCCGCAAATGTCGTCAGCGGAATATAGAGAGTTGCCGCCATTACACCCGCATGAATTCCTTCGGCAGTGGTTCCTCCTTGAATATCGCGATAATCTGAATAGAGAGCCTCTTGATATAAAGACCAAGCGAGATCTTGCTGATCAACCATTGCTGCCAATTGAGAATGTACAACTCGAGAGAGTGTAGAGCCATGAGAAGTTCTGGTCAAATAATAATGCAAGTTTTTTTCTACATAATCTTCGGGTAAGCGGTAAGTAAGATCATCTAAGATTTGATGCACTTGCGCTGTTGAAAAATTGTAAAAAATCATTAGGCTGTCAGCTTGTTTGGCAACTTTGTATGCATCGGCGCTTTTTCCTTCAGCATTTAAAATACGATCCATACGATAAATGTTCCCATATTTTTCTCTATAATGATCCCAGTCTAAGTCTTTTAAATCAAAATAGCCTTCAAATTGTGCAATAATTCCTTCGGGATTAATTTCTAAACTTAAATTTTTACGAATATCGGACATTTGTGAGAAATTGTCCTTTGAAAGCTGCACTTTAGCTGCTACACTTTGAAAGATTTCTGGTGAAAGTTGGTTGCGTAATTTTTCCACTTCTTCAAACAACCACACTACCATCATATTGGTATATGCATTATTTTTCAACCCACCTTTTTGACTGTTGGGATAGCTTTCATGAAATTCATCTGGTCCCATGACACCTTCGATTGAGTAACGGCCTGTGACAGAATCCAAAGTAGCAGCACTCTGCCAAAAATGAGCAATTTCTAAAATTAATTCTAAACCGTATTGCTCCATAAAAGATCGGTCACGAACGTTATGCCAGTACTGCCATACATTATAGGCAATCGCTAAAGAAACGTGACGTTGCAATCGGCTATGGTCTTCTTTCCACTCACCACTGATAGGATTCAAATGAAGTTCTTGTGACTGTTCTGTTCCATCTAAACCAGATTGCCATGGAAACATTGCGCCTTGGTATCCGGCTTCTTTGGCTGCTTTCTTGGCTGCCGTTAAGCGCTGATAGCGGTAAAGCAAGATCTCTCTGGCGGTTTTAGGAAAATGAAGAATATAAAAAGGTATGATGAATAATTCATCCCAAAAAATATGACCACGGTAAGCCTCGCCATGGAGACCACGGGCTGTGATACTAGCATCAAGAGATTGCTCATAGGCGTTGGGTGCTGCTGACACTAATAGATGGTATGTGTGAAGATTCAGCATTTTTTGTGACATGAGATCCCCATCAATGGTAATGGCTGCATTCTCCCATAGTTTGCGCCAAGCTTCTTTGGATTCAGCATACATTTCTTTAAACCGTGGTAGTGAAAGAAGTGCCAGCTTGCTAGTAGTTGTTTGTTCTCCCATTTGATATTTAGCAACAGTAACTGATTTTTCTAAAGTATAAGTTCTATTTTTCTCCGCAGAAATTGTTAATTTTTGAATTACTTTTTCTGCCGTTTTTTCTGATTTTAATGTTTCAAGAGAAAAGTCATCAGAAAATAATTGTGATGCTTGGCAAACCGTAATGTCAGACTGATTTGTACGGGCAATGAGCAGAGCTTTGCTCTTAAAATACTCCGTTGTTTGAATGGTCAAGTGTTTGTTTGTCAAGCTTCGATAGCGTGCAACATTATAATTGTAGACCGAACCATCTGCTTCACTTATCACGTCGATTTCTCCGGTAAAATTAAGTGGAGTAAAGCGGTAAAGGATGGAGTAGTGATGACTATTTTCCATATTAGCAATTTTTTGTGTTTCAATTCGTAATTGCTTTTTAGTTTGTGTTTCGATTTCAGCGAAGGAGGTAAATAATCCAGTTTTTAAATTTAATTGACGCTTAAAAGATAAAAGTGTATTTTGTGCGATATCGATTTTTTCGTTGTCAATGACTAAATAAATTTTTTGCAGATTTGGTGCATTGACGAAGTCCTCATTTGTAATGGTACGATCAGACACCTCTGACTCCGCCGTATTATAGAGACTTGCTAAATAAAGCCCAGGATAATTGGCATCGGAAATCTCCATTTCTGGTGTGGTACCACGCAACCCTATAAAGCCATTTCCTACTGTCAATAGTGATTCAACGGAGTACTCATCTTTGCCAGGAGTATAGCCATAATATTCTAATTGCCAAGGAATCTCCAAGCGCTTCTCTTCAAAGCTTTCTTCAGTTCCACATACAAACGCTCGATTTAATTTTTCGGTTAACCATTGATCTAATGAAAAGGTTCCTTCTTCGTTAGTAAAGACGAATAAGTCGGAAAGGATTCCTCCTTCTTGATTCTTTTCCAATTGTTTCTTTAATGCTGCTATTCGTTCATTGGTGGTTCCTGTAAACGTGAATATAGCACCCATGTGGTCGGTCAATAGCCATTGATCATTAGTGATCTCAATTTTGTTCACAGTATTCTCTCCTTTCTACTTGTCTATACATGCAAAATGATTATAACCGATATTGTAAGCTTTTTCAATTTAATAAGGCTGTTTTTTTAAATTATTGTGTAAAGTTAAATGAAAGTGATTTGTTTTTTTTATTTGCTAAAAGTTTATCTTTTTGAATGAAAATCCTTTTTTACCAACAAAAATAAAGCGTGTTCTGAATGATTATTTTTCACAAATGTCTTTAGTGAAAAAAATATAGAATGAAACGCTTGCAATATTGTAAATATAAAGTTATGATTAGCATGAAATAAAAACATATATATACAAGTTTAAATGGAAGGGGTTTATTATTATGGGGAAGTATCGGGATGATGCTGAAAAATTGCTGGAGTATGTAGGCGGTAAAGAAAATATTGCAGCTGTGACTCACTGTGCGACGCGGATGCGATTTGTACTGAATGATCAGTCGAAAGCAAACGAGAAAGCCATTGAAGATATTCCAAGTGTTAAAGGGATGTTTACAAATGCTGGGCAGTTTCAAGTGATTATCGGAAATGATGTTCCAACGTTTTACAATGATTTTACAGCGGTATCTGGGATTGAAGGAGTTTCTAAAGAACAAAGTAAAGCGATTGCAAAAAATAACCAAAATATTGTTCAACGCGCCATTGGCACATTAGCAGAAATTTTTACGCCATTATTACCAGCAATTATTGTCGGTGGTTTAATGTTGGGTTTAAGAAATTTTCTAGAAGGTGTACCTCTTGAGGCTTTAGGTGGACAAACAATTACGCAATCCTCTACTTTTTGGAATGGGGTCAATGGATTTTTATGGTTACCCTGTGAAGCAATCTTTCACTTTTTACCTGTAGGTATTACTTGGAGTATTGCTCGTAAAATGGGAGCTACACAAATTTTGGGGATCGTTTTGGGGATTACTTTAGTATCACCGCAATTATTAAATGCTTATTCTGTAAGTTCAACCAGTGCTGCGGAGATCGCTCAAAATTATACATGGGATTTTGGTTTTTTCACAATTGACAAAATTGGCTATCAAGCTCAAGTTATCCCAGCTATGTTAGCCGGGTTCCTATTGGTTTATTTGGAAAGATTCTTTAGAAAATGGATTCCAGAAGCAGTTTCTATGATTTTTGTTCCTCTATTTTCATTGTTACCAACTATTTTAGCAGCTCATATGATTTTAGGTCCGATCGGCTGGCAAATTGGTTCAGGAATCTCCTGGGTAGTAAATGCTGGTTTAACATCATCATTAAACTGGTTATTTGGTTTTATTTTTGGTGGTCTTTATGCGCCGCTCGTTATCACAGGCTTACATCATACTACGCTAGCAATTGATTCACAATTAGTAGCAGATTATGGCACAACGAATCTTTGGCCAATGATTATGCTATCAAATATTGCCCAAGGTACAGCAGTATTAGCTATTTGGTTCCTTCATCGTGGGAATAAAAAAGAAGAACAAGTATCCGTACCTGCAACAATCTCTGCATATATGGGTGTAACAGAACCTGCTATGTTCGGGATTAATTTGAAATATGTCTATCCATTTCTTGCAGCTATGGTTGGCTCTGCATTTGGCGGAATGTTGATCACTGCTACAAATACAAGAGCACTAGGTATTGGTGTCGGGGGACTTCCAGGATTCTTATCTTTCCAAATTAAAGATTACCCAATGGTTTTCCTTTCGATGGGTGTGACTATTGTAGTAACGTTCATCTTTACTTTTATATTTAGAAAAGTTAGTGTCTTAAATAAGTTGGAACCAGAACTGGCTCTTGCAGACACAGGTGTTACTGATACAGCGACAACAGTAGACCCAATGACTTCTTCTGCGAATGCAGCAACTACTGTAACTGAGGAAATGCTTTATGCACCGGCAGATGGTCAAATCATTGCAATCGGTGAAGTGGAAGACCCTGTTTTTTCACAAAAAATGATGGGTGATGGCTATGCTGTTCGTCCAAGTAACGGAAAAATCTATGCTCCTGTTGCAGGGACGGTTTCAAGTATTTTTGAAACAAAACATGCAATTGGAATTTTGACTCCTGGTGGGGCAGAGGTTTTAGTTCATATGGGATTAGATACCGTTGAATTAAAAGGCGCACCATTCACTGTCAAAGTGTCGGAAGGTGATGCTGTCACAGTAGATACATTGATTGCTGAGATGGATCTAGAAGCTGTTACCAAAGCTGGAAAGAAAACAGATGTTGTTACGGTTCTTACGAACGCTGAAAAGATCAATCAGCTGACAATCAACAAAACCGGCAGTGTACACGCGCATGATCGAGTAGGTGCTGCTGAAGTCCGCTAAATAAAAAAGAGTAGGCTCATGAAAGGAAGCTATCATTCCATTCATGAGCCGTATTTTTTTGTTTTATTTTTCTTAAAGGGTTATTTTGTTTGGCGTACATGTTCTTTATAAAAGTAGCGCAAAGTTAGAAATACGACTAGCAATACTAGCACCCATAGGAAGAATAAAGCGATTTGTGACCCTAAAATTGTTCCGGAAATATAATCGGGACTTACTTTTTGAGCAAGGTCGATCATTGTCGCAACTAAAGCTGTTGCGACAGCGCCAGAAAATTGTTGCAGTGTGTTGAAGACGGCATTTCCATCGGCGGCCAAATGTTGGTCAATTTTACTTAACCCCATAGTCATCATATTGCTATACGAACAACCGATTCCGATCATATAAAAGACATGGGCAGCAATAAACGCCCACAAAAACGTCAGGTGCAATAGCAAGGCCAACGCTAACCAGCCAAAAGTAATCAATACAAGACCAATCATAATCGGTTTTTTAGGTCCGATGCTATCCAACATACGGCCTGAAAGAGGAGCTAGAACAGCACCTACAATCGCACCAGGCAACATAACCAATCCAGCAGTGAATGCGTCCTGACCAAGGACTATTTGAACAAAGTTTGGCAAGACAAATGAGATTCCAAGTAAAAGAAACTGACAGACAAGAAATCCGAATAAGAATAATCGGAAAGAACGATTTTTGAATACAGATAAGCGAATCAAAGGCTCAGATTGCAAGGAACGTTTATAGAAAAGAGCTGCACCTAAAATACCAAGTGCTAATGGAAATATGCTCGTAAGAGAACCAATTTGGTTTAAGAAAAGCAAAAAGCCACTAAACATAAAAGTGATACCCAAAACACTCCACAAATCCAGACGACCAGTTTTTTCAATTGCAATTTTAGGTATTGAATAAAGACCTAAAACCAATGAGACCAATAAGACGGGTATTAAGAAGAGGAAAATGTAGTTCCAGTTCAAGAGAGAAGTCAATAAACCTCCGTAAGTAGGACCAATCGCCGGTGCAATTGAAGTAGTTAAATTTCCGATTCCAATCATAGTTCCTCTTTTTTCCAAAGGAGAGTACGTAAGGATGATATGAAACATCAACGGTAAAGCAATTCCTGTACTTGCCCCTTGAAGTAAACGGCCAAGTAATAGGATAGCAAAGGAAGGGGAGAGGAAATCAATCAGTAATCCTGCTAAAAACAACCCGTTGGCAGCCAAAAATAATGTTCGAATTTGAAATTGTTTCAAAAGAAAAGTAGAAATTGGTACGATGATCGATATCACCAGCAAATAGATTGTTGTAACCCATTGCACATTTGAAGTAGAAAGATTGAATTGATTAATCAAAGTCGGAAATGTTACATTCATAGCTGTTTCGATCAATACCCCAGCAAATGACATAATACCGGTTGCTATAATAGCGCCTAACAATTTTATTTTTTTCTCCATATTATCACCTCTAAAAAAATTCATAAAAAAAGAGCCAGTTTCTAAATAAATAGAAACCGCCTCTCTCTCGACAAGCATTACTGCTTGTTATCTGTACGATTTAATCTAAAAGCTATTGTACTGACTTTTTTTTGAAGAGTCAATAGAAATGTTTGAAAAATAAAACTGAATTTTATTTGAAACTTTTCAAAAAAATTCTTACACCAAAATTTTTATTTTGTTAGAATAATCAAGTATGTAAAAAAGAAAGGAAGTTTTAAATGCCGATTAACAAAAAAGAAAGTTTGATCTATACGACATTTATGTGTTTTTTTATGGTGTACTTCATGAGTGTCTACAATTTAATGTATGAGGTGGGAATTACTGCAATAGCTTTTCAATTGGCTTGGAATGAACTGCCATTTGCTATATGTATTGCGTTTATTTTAGATTGGTTTATTGTCTCAGGTCCTGCGAAAGCATTTGCTTTCCGTTTTATTGAAAAAGATACCCCAGCTTGGAAAAAGATTGGTCTAATCTCATCAATGATGATTGCCGGCATGGTTTTCTTTATGTCACTTTTTGGTGCTGTAATGCATCCGAATGTAAATCAAGGACTATTAATGACATGGTTATCTAATATTGGTAAGAATGTAGTTGTTGCTTTGCCGTTACAATTATTGATTGCCGGACCAATTGTACGACGATTATTTAGAAAATTATTTCCCATAGGTACGGTACAAGAAACTCAATAGAATTTATACAAAGGGCCACTTCTGAGGTTGAACTCAGAAGTGGCTTTTTATCTAAATATATTTGTTAAATAACAAACAAAAAACACCATAGGATGGTATGGCGTTTCTTGTTTACCCTATAAAATAGGATACAGGATGTACTTATATAATAGTATGCATAGGAAGAAAAGTATAGTTCAACAATTTCATTGCTCGGTGAAATCATTGCTTTGAACATATTTTAATCTGTAAAAAAATTGAAAAGTTGGTACCAAGGACGGTCAGATACGATGTATGCTTCAGGAGAAAACCCTGATGATGCATACCCTAAAAAACAAATGAATAGCCCTAGAAAAATGAATGCCCCGCCTATCATTAGTAGCAAACGTTTATTTATTTTGATCATCTTACCACCTGCTTTTGAAAGTTTTTGTATAACGCTTTAGGCAAATGAATAAACTGTTGCGTCCAACCTAAGATGGGTTTACTAAGCATATAAGTAAAGATCATACATACTAACCCTATTCCGAACATCGTGACGCCTAGACCTAGCTGGGTGATAGAAAAGTGAAGACCTTGAGATAGTAGTAAAGGGCTTAAAACAACACTTGCAATGCCGCCAATCAGTGAAGTTATGCCAATAACACTTGTACTGAATGGAAGGCACCAAATAACTATCAAACCACTAAGCATCAACAATAGAACGGTTAACAGTAAGCTTCCCCATAGAGGAAATCCTAGAAAAATTATCACTAATAAGAATGGATGAAAACGCCTAGGAACTTTTACGACAATTTCTTCGGCACCTAATGCACTTTGAGCAATACTTTGAGGAGTCCCTAATCTGGCTACAGCTTCAACTTCAGAGAGTCCCTCTTCCATCAAATCTTGGATCATTTCATCATAATAATCAATAAGATGATGAATCTCACTTGGTTTGGTCTTATAGGCTAATTCAGCTGCTAAACTTTTAATAAATGTTATGCGATCCATGTCAGTTGTCTCCTTTAATATAATGATGAATTTTTTCTAAATGAGGCCAATCAATAGTCAAAAATTCATGGATACTATTTTGACCATGAGCAGTGATTTGATAATATTTTCTCAGCCGGCCATTATGTTCTTTTGAATAAGTCGAAACTTTTTTATTTGCCTCTAAGCGTTTCAAGATAGGGTATAAAGTTGATTCAGAGATTGGCAATAGAGGAGAAATATTTTTAACGATTTCATATCCATAAGAGTCTCCTCTTTGTAAAAAAGCTAACACACAGAATTCGATAATCCCTTTTTTCAGTTGACTATCCAATGACTACACCACCTTATACATAATACTATATAAAACATAGTATAGTTTTGCAAGTCGATTTGTGGAAATCAGTCTCAAGACGTAGTAACTTCCAGGTTGTGCCTATTTTTTTTGCTTCCAGTCATTTTTCCTTACTTAAAATTCATCGTACGGTGAAAATATTGATTATTTTATATTAGATTCTTTTGGTAAAGTATTACTAATAAAAAGTTGTTAGGATTTTAGACAAACGTATAGTTGTTGTGTTAGGTAATTGCTGTTGGAAAAGTTGCTTGATAAAAAACACACGATACTCAGTCCAGCTACGAAAGAAGTTAGTAAGAGAGTGTGTGTTTATCAGGAAAGGAGTTAATAATGAGAAAACAAACAATCACAAAGAAATATTTAATCAATAGGTTACGCAGTCATTTAGAAGAATATTTGTATACTCCCATCACTGTTAGAAAAATTGCGAAATATGCAAAGATTTCTACACAACCGATCTATTTGCAATTTTCGAATATGCAAAATTATAAACAGGCAATGATTGATGATGTTTTGGCAGAGATTCACGAGCTTTCTTTGAAAAAGGAGATAGAGGATGATCCATTGTATACGTTTTGGCTTAACTATTATTTGTTTGCCAGCCAAAATAGGAACTTATTTTTTGCGTTATTTTTGAATGATATAGGGTGTGGTTCCTATTTAAGAGATCAATCATTGTCATTGTTTATAGAGACAATGGCTGAATCCGAAGTATATCAAAAAGCAAATTGCGAAGACATTGAAAAATTGCATAATGAAAGTTTGATTTTCTTTTCTGGTCTCGTTCTTACTTATGTACGGGGAGAGAATATGCAAGCAATAGAAGAATTTTTACAAGATATTAAAGACTATTTTTATCGTACACTGATTGATCCTATGTATATTTATCGAGAAATATTACCACAATCAGTCATCGAAGCTGGTTTTTAAAATAACAATAAACTGTTTTTTAATTTTTTTCATTACTTGATAGGCTTCTTGCTTTATAAAAATTCTTGGCTCATTCATTTTCTTGTAAACGAATAGTATGGGTTTATTGTTGGCAATTTTCAAGAAATATGAGAAGGTAGAATTAGCAAAAAGTAAGGTGTTTTATGACTAAAAAGAAACAAGTGATGGAGGAATCTTGATGGGTCAAACAGATAATTATTCAGATAAAAAAGCTCAAATCGATCAGCGAATCTGTTTTTTGGAAGAGCATACTTACCAAGGAAACGACCTTGGTGTAACCTTTCAAGAGCATGCGGTAACCTTTAAATGCTGGACGCCAGAGGCTGATGCAGTTTCAGTCATTATTTATCAAAGCGGAGAGGTTAAAGACAAGGATCGTGTGATGACAGTTCCAATGAAGCAAGAAAATAATTGTTGGAAGGTCACAGTTACGGATGAAGTCAAAGAAATGTTCTATACGTTTGAAATCCAGCGAGGACAAGAGAAGGTTGAAGTGGTTGATCTTTATGCGAAAGCTGTCGGTCTCAATGGGGATCGTGGGGCTATCGTTGATTTAAAAGAAACGGATCCTGAGGGATGGTCGCAGACAGAATGTGTTGGCCAAGATACGATTACAGACGCTTACATTTGGGAATTACATGTGGAAGATTTCAGTAGTTCTAAAACTAGCGGCATCTCAGAAAAAAATCGTGGAAAATATCTAGCGTTTACTGAAAAGAATACGCATCTTGAAGGAGATGAAAGGCAGCCAACAGGTCTCGCCTATTTGAAAGAGCAGGGGATTAACTATGTTCATCTGTTGCCAATCTTTGATTTTGATAATGACGAGCTGTCTACAGCCTACAACTGGGGATATGATCCTAAGAATTATAACGTTCCGGAAGGAAAGTATTCTTCAGACCCGAAGGATCCCAAAGCCCGCATTCGGGAATGCAAACAAATGATTCAGTCTCTCCATGAGGAATCTATTGGTGTAGTAATGGACGTCGTTTTTAATCATACTGCAGTCACAGAATCTTCTTGGTTTAATAAGACTGTGCCAAACTATTACTACCGTCAGGATGAAGAAGGAAATTTCGCTGATGGCTCTGCCTGTGGCAATGAAATTGCCTCAGAACGTAAAATGATGCGCAAGTTTATTATTGATTCAATCCTTTATTGGGCTAAGGAGTACAAAATTGATGGATTTCGTTTTGATTTGATGGGACTGATCGATGTGGAGACGATGAATCAACTGCGTGCAAGCCTGGATTCGGAAGGTTTCTCTCATGTTATTCTATACGGAGAACCATGGGATGCCGGCAGCAATCGTATCATCCAGCCAAACATCCCAGCGAATAAAAGTAATGTCTGGGCACTGTCAGAAGGCGTTGCGGTTTTTAGCAATGATTTAAGAGACAGTATCAAAGGTGATGTCTTTGAAGAAACAGACGGAGCTTTTATTCAAGGAATGAATGGTCAACCGCAAGTCAAGCAAACCTTTTATGCGGCAAATTTGGCAACGGCGATTCAAGGAAATACGAAAGTTGCTGGACAAGAAGGCGCCGAGCGCTGGGCAAAATCTCCCCGCCAAGTGATCGCCTATGCTTCAGTCCATGATAATTTGACCTTATGGGACAAACTGGTGGCAACCATGCAGGCTTCAGCGAAGGAAAGAAATTATGATTTTGATCTTGAGCTTTTAGCCCGCAACAAACTAGCAGCAGCCATTTTGTTTACTAGCCAAGGAGCAGTATTGACCCAAGCAGGCGAAGAGTTTGGCCGTACCAAACAAGGAGACGAAAATTCTTTCCGTTCACCGATAGAAATTAATCAGCTAGACTGGAAACGCGCACAAACTTTTAATGAGTTGCGGTCATTTTATCAAGGTATGTGGCAGATCCGTAAATTCTATCCTCCATTAAGAGATGCCACGATTCGGACAGCTGAAAGTATTCAGTTTATTGAGACTAACAATGAAAATTTCCTTGCATATATTATTCCGAATAATGGTTACAATGATACATGGCAATCATTAGCTGTTTTGGTGAACAGCAGCAATAAAGACATTTTGGTAAATAGGGAAGAATTCAAGCAAGAGAAATGGTGGATCGTTGCAGATAATTTTGGAGCAGGTATAGAGCCACGTGGAGAGATCGTGGGTGAAATCAACATCGCTGCCAAAAGTCTTTTACTTTTAGCTAAATAGTTATTTTATTTTTAAAATTTTTAAATTAAGAAGAAAGTTAAATTGTATTAAAATCCACATTTAATGGATTTTAATACAACCATTACGAATGTTTATAAAGCGATAGGAATAATTTTCTGTTATGAGAGAAGTACAGGTGGACCATAACATGAACAGTTTAAAAGAAACCGATTTTATGATGACAATCTGACTGCTTAATGCTATAGTAAAAACAGAAAAACCCAAGTTGGATTGTTACTGACTCGATCAGGCAAAACCTAAATGAGAAAACGCTCTTTGTAGCGGCTCTTATTTAGGTTTTTTATTTTTTTCGGGTATTTCTTAGAATGTTAAGCAGCAAAGTTATTGTTTCAGTCACTTGCAAACATATGACTTTGTTAAAATAAATTAGGCAAAGGAGAACGAGCAAATGGCAAAATTTCCAGAAAATTTCTTATGGGGCGGCGCGACCGCAGCGAATCAATTAGAAGGGGCGTTCGATCGCGATGGCAAAGGCTTGTCAGTGGCGGATGCAATGCCTGGCGGCAAACAGCGTTTAGCGATTTTAGGCAGTGATACGTTTGATTGGACGATCGATGAGGACAAATACACCTACCCAAATCATCGCGGGATCGACCATTATGACCGTTTCAAAGAAGACATTGCGTTGTTTGCGGAAATGGGCTTCAAGAGCTATCGTTTTTCAATCGCTTGGACACGTATTTTTCCAAAAGGTGATGAAACGACACCGAACGAAGCTGGGTTAGCATTTTACGATGCGTTGATTGATGAATGTTTGAAATACGGGATCGAGCCAGTGGTTACGATCTCCCACTATGAAATGCCCTTGCATTTAGCCAAAGAATACGGTGGCTGGAAAAATCGAGCATTGATCGATTTCTATGAGCGTTTTGCAAAAGTCGTTTTGGAACGTTTCCATAGTAAAGTCAAATACTGGATGACTTTCAATGAAATCAATTCAGCTTTCCATTTCTCCGCATTGAGTCAAGGAATGGTCAACAGTACGGGTGCTAGCGACTTTACAAACGTGATCCAAGCGTGGCACAACCAATTTGTTGCCAGCAGTAAAGCAGTAAAAATTGGGCATGAATTGAATCCTGAGTTACAAATTGGTTGCATGATCATTTATGCAACGACCTATAGCATTGATGCAAACCCAGTCAACCAAGTAGCAACAATGATCGATAACCAAGCCTTCAACTACTACTGTGCCGACGTGCAAGTACGTGGGAAATATCCAGCATTTACTGATCGCTTGTATAAAGAGCATGGGGTCAAGAAGGAAGATCTTGATATTACCGAAGAAGATTTAGCATTGATTGCTAAGTATACCGTCGATTATATTGGATTTAGCTATTACATGTCTTCTGCAGTGGATATCACAACAGAAGAAGCTGATGAAGTACAAGGCAACTTGTTGGGTGGTGTCCGCAATCCATTCTTGGAAGCAAGTGAATGGGGCTGGCAAATCGATCCAGAAGGACTGCGCATTGCGTTGAATGAATTGTATGATCGGTACCAGAAACCATTATTTATCGTAGAAAATGGTTTAGGAGCTATCGATACTATTAGTGAAGATGGCAAAATCGAAGACGATTACCGCATTGATTACTTACGTCGTCATATCGAAGCAATGGGTGAAGCGATTGAAGATGGTGTTGACCTGATGGGATATACACCATGGGGATGTATTGACCTCGTTAGCGCGTCAACCGGAGAAATGAGCAAACGCTATGGCTTTATCTACGTGGACTTTGATGATGAAGGCAATGGCACAATGGATCGATCAAAGAAAAAATCCTTCGATTGGTATAAACAAGTGATTGCTTCAAATGGAGAAGATTTAGCGTAAGATTAATACTCGTTTTTTTATAGCCGCACAACACGGATTATCGTTGTGCGGTTATTTTGCTGAAAAAATAGATTGTCTGAATAGAGTAAAAAATCTAAAAATAATAGATAACACATCATAAAAATTTTAATCAGAAAAACTTTAATAATTGCACTTGGTAAGCGGAATAAAACTAAATTTTCAAATAAATTTTTCAAGAATGGCTGACTCTTTCTTTCCAACTAAAAGGGGACCAACATATTTTTGATGATATGGAAAATTTTGCAAATTTAGAAGGGCGTTGTGGTTTTCTTCTGAAATGTTTCACGTGAAGCATTTTTACAGAAGATAGTTACATCAAATGCAATATTTTCGAAAATAGCGACTCTATTTTGTGAAGCGGATGAGTTTCTCTTAGAACGTTTGGATTAATAAAAATTATTTCGAGCCGATTAAAGAAGTAAGAGAACGGAGTATGAAAAATTGTTTCCCCTCATCTATTCGAATAATTGGTCTTTACCATATGATGGTGATAAGATTAAAACATAGAAATGTAGAGCCTTTTGTTTGTGAAAACGTTTCAATTTTAAAGAATGGAGAGTAAGCGATTAAAAAATAAAAATAGTAGGCAAGTTGCTTCTTTTTTATTTAAGAGAGGAGTATATTCGTATTTGGAATTTTTCTTTATTTAGAATGATTTTAATGTATTTTTTTAGAAATAGGGGGATGTAAAATGGATATTGTAACATTAGCACGAATCCAGTTCGCGATGACGACGATTTTTCACTTTTTCTTTGTACCGTTTTCGATCGGAACTGGTGTCGTTGTTGCAATCATGGAGACACTTTATGTGATCAAAAAAGATGAAAAATATCGCCGAATGACAAAGTTCTGGGGAAATATTTTTCTATTAAGTTTTGTGGTAGGAGTGGTAACTGGGATCATTCAAGAATTTCAATTTGGAATGAACTGGTCTGATTATTCTCGTTTTGTTGGGGATATTTTTGGTGCTCCTTTGGCGTTAGAAGCATTGCTAGCCTTCTTTTTGGAATCAACTTTCTTAGGATTGTGGATTTTCACATGGGATAAAGTCAGCCCTAAACTGCATATGACGTTCTTTTGGTTAGTTACTATTGGCTCGATGCTCTCTGCTTTCTGGATTTTAGCTGCCAATAGTTTTATGCAACATCCAGTTGGATACACATTGAACAATGGTCGTGCTGAGATGACTGACTTCGGAGCCCTGTTAGCTAACCCACAAGTCTGGTATGAGTTCCTTCATGTTATTACTGCAGCAATTGCCATGGGAGGAATTCTGATTGCAGGAATGTCAGCTTTCCAATTGTTGAAAAAAGACAAGAAAGTTGACCGTGATTTTTTCAAAAAATCAATGCGGATCGGTTTTGCAGTAGCTTTGTTTGGTTCAATTACGGTGTTGATCGCAGGTGACGAACAAATGAAGTATTTGGTTGAAGAACAACCAATGAAATTTGCAGCAATGGAAGGTACGTATGAAGATACCGGAGATCCTGCGGCATGGACTGTAGTTGCATGGGCAAATGAACGAGAACACAAACGGGTTTTTGGTGTTGAGATTCCTTATATGTTGAGTATCCTTGCATTTAACGAACCATCTGGTTCGATTGATGGAATGAACACAGTGAATCAAGATTTGATCGAACGTTACGGAGATCGGAACTATTTTCCTCCGGTCAACACATTGTTTTGGAGCTTCCGGATCATGGCAGGTTTCGGTGCATTGATGTTGTTGGTTTCTTCATTGGGGTTATTCTTTACGCGTAAGAAGAAGCCTTCGCTATTTGAGAAACGTTGGATGCTTTGGGTAGTGGCTATAACATTATTTACCCCATTCATTGCAAATACAGCAGGGTGGCTGATTACGGAATTGGGTCGCTACCCATGGACAGTCTATGGTCTATTTACGATTGAAGATAGTGTTTCGCCAAATGTATCGGCAACTTCGCTTGTTATCTCAAATATTGTTTACTTTGTTCTTTTCTCTGGTTTGGCATTAACAATGGTTTATTTGATTCGGCGAGAGTTAGGACATGGTCCTGAAAACAATCAGATGGAAGGAACGCTGCACGAAGCAGAAGAAGATCCATTTGATAAGGAGGCGTTTGAAGGATGACCGGATTGCAACTAATGTGGTATGTATTGATTGGCATTTTGTTTGCCGGCTTCTTCTTTTTAGAAGGATTTGACTTTGGTGTGGGGATGTCTGTCCAGACATTGACCCATAATGAACAGGAAAAAGATCAGATCGTGCATACGATCGGACCAGTGTGGGACGGGAATGAAGTTTGGTTGATTACCGCAGGTGGCGCGATGTTTGCTTCTTTCCCTTACTGGTATGCCTCTTTGTTCAGTGGTTATTATTTGATTTTGTTATTGATACTAGTCGGATTGATTATACGCGGTGTTTCCTTTGAGTTTCGGGCAAAAATGCCTGAAGACCGTAAAAATATGTGGAATTGGACATTAACCATTGGCAGTACATTGGTGCCTTTTATGTTCGGACTCTTGTTTACAAGTATGGTCCAAGGCATGCCAATTGATGCAGAGGGAAATATGTCCGCGCACTTCGGTGACTACGTCAATCTCTTCTCTGTAGTTGGCGGGATTGCCCTAACTTTGCTTTGCTACTTACATGGATTGAATTATATTGCACTAAAAACTACTGGTCCGATTCGTGACCGTGCCCGAAATTATGCGAGTGCCTTTTATGGTGTGCTATATTTTGGTTTGGTGGCGTTTGCCGCGCTACTTTATTTCAAAACAGATTTCTTTGAAAAACATTTTGCTTCGACGCTTCTTTTGCTGATTGTGATTGTGGCTTTGACGCTGATAGCGAATATCTCTGTATTTAAAGGGAAAGAAATGGTGGCATTTATTGCTAGTGGTTTGACCATGGTGGCGCTAGTCGGATTGTTGTTCTCTGGTTTGTTCCCACGAGTATTGATTAGCTCAATCGACCCTAGTTATGATTTGTTGATTGCAGAAGCTTCCTCTAGTCACTACACATTGAAGATCATGAGTTATTTATCACTGACAATCTTGCCGTTTGTTTTGGCTTATACAGCATGGACCTACTATATTTTCCGTAAACGAATTAGTCATACTGAGCTGACGGAGGGTTATTAATGATCGACAAACAAATCATAGAGCTTCCCGGAATGAAACGGTTAATGGGATTGCTTGCAGGACTTTCTTTCCTGCAAGCTCTCTTCATCATTGGACAAGCCTATGGTCTTGCTAGTGGGATCACTGGATTATGGGAAGGACAATCGTTAGAAGAGCAGTGGGGCTGGATTCTACTGTTCTTTTGTTCGTTTTTAGGTCGCCAGGCCATTGTTTATTTTCGGACAAAGAAATTAGACAGCTATAGTTACCAGCAAGCTACTGAATTACGTAATCAACTGCTAGAAAAGATTTTTCGTGTAGGACCACAAATCGTTCAGCAACAAGGTACCGGAAACATTACAACGATGGTATTGGAAGGCATTAGTCAGGTAGAAAACTATTTACAACTAATATTGGCAAAAATTATGAACATGTCGATCATTCCTTGGGTGATTTTGGCTTTAGTATTTTACTTGGATTGGATCTCAGGTCTGGTTTTATTGCTGGTTTTTCCACTGATCATTATTTTTATGATCATCCTAGGCTATGCCGCCCAAAGTAAAGCTGAAAAACAATACCGCACATTTCAATTATTGTCCAACCACTTTATTGATTCATTACGTGGAATCGACACCTTGAAACTTTTTGGGATCAGCAAAAAATATGGAAAAAGTATCTTCGCTTCTAGCGAACGTTTTCGTAAAGCAACGATGGGATCGTTGAGAGTCGGAATTCTTTCCACTTTTGCATTGGATTTTTTCACAACATTGTCCATCGCTGTGGTTGCGGTTTTACTGGGGCTGCGTTTGATCAATGAAGAAATCTTGTTATTTCCAGCACTAACGATTTTGATTTTATCTCCGGAGTATTTTTTACCAATTCGCGATTTTTCAAGTGATTACCATGCGACTTTAGATGGGAAAAATGCAATGACCGCTGTATCTACGATTTTATCTGAGCCAGAAGCAGCCATTGATCCAGTAAGTTTACCTCAATGGCAAGCTGATTCGGAACTATCGATTCATTCGTTATCTTTTGATTATGGAGAAAAGTCTGTTTTGAAAGATATTGCATTGGAGGTCCAAGGATTTCAAAAAATTGGGATCATTGGGATGAGTGGCTCTGGAAAATCAACGCTGATCAATAACTTAAGCGGCTTTTTGATTCCGAAAGAAGGCGAAATTACTTTTGATGGCCAAAAAATGACTGCATTAAGACAGTCGGATTGGCAGCAGCAACTAGTTTATATTCCCCAAAACCCCTATATCTATCGGATGACTTTGCGAGAAAATGTGGCTTTCTATCAGCCAAATGCTACTGAAGAACAAGTGTGGCAAGCAATCGAAGTTGCAGGTTTAACGAAATTAGTTCAAGAATTGCCGCAAGGAATCGATACAATGCTAGGTGAAGGGGAACGCCATCTAAGCGGTGGACAGGCGCAACGAATTGCGTTGGCTCGTGCTTTCTTAGACCAGCATCGAAAAATTTTATTATTTGATGAGCCAACTGCCCATTTAGATATTGAAACAGAAGTAGAATTGAAAGAACGGATGCTTCCGTTGATGGAGAACCATCTAGTCTTCTTTGCGACACATCGCTTGCACTGGATGGAAGAGATGGATCAAATCCTAGTAATGGATCAAGGCAGAATTGTTGAGCGAGGGACATTGGCAGAACTGCAAGCAAAGAATGGCGCTTTCGTTGCGTTAGTCAATGGGATGAGGAGGGAACAACTTGAATAAAATCGGTCTCTGGCGTTCGCTAAAAACAGATACCTGGGTCAAACCCTTTCTTTCAAAGTACAAAAAGGTTCTTGCAGCAGCGCTGTTTTTAGGATTTATGACATTCTTTTGCGGAGGCGCGTTAATGTTTAATTCTGGCTATCTGATTAGCCGCTCTGCCTCAATTCCAGAGAATATTTTGTTAGTATACATTCCAATCGTTCTGACCCGAGCATTCGGGATCGGCCGACCAGTTTTTCGTTATGTTGAACGACTGACAAGTCATAATTGGGTGTTGCGAATGACATCGAACCTACGCCTAAAACTATACAATGTTGTCGAAAAAGATGCCGTTTTCTTTAAGCAGACCCATCGAACTGGCGATATTTTAGGATTATTAGCAGAAGATATCAACCATATCCAAAACTTATATCTGCGAACGATTTTCCCTACGGTGATTGCTTGGTTATTGTATACTTTTCTGATTATCGGATTAGGGTACTTTTCGTTAGGATTTGCATTGGTAATGTTGCTGTTGTTGGGAATAAATGTGTTTGTGCTGCCGCTCTGGTCCGTTGTGATCAATGGCGCTCGTCAAGAAAAGCAAAAACAAATGAAGAATCAATTATATACAACATTGACTGATAATGTGCTAGGAGTTTCTGACTGGGTATTTTCACAGCGAGGAGCGGAATACGTCGATGAACACAAGCAATTGGCGGCAAATCTACGAAGCGTTGATGAGAAAATCAATCGTTTTGATCGAAAAAGAGATTTCCTTTTACAAGTGATCTTCGGGGTGATTACGGTTGCGTTGATTGTCTGGACAAGTCAGCGATTTCCTGGCGAGCACGGTGGCTTAGCTAATTGGATCGCAGCATTTGTCCTTTGTGTCTTTCCTTTGGTAGATGCTTTCGCACCATTGCCTTCAGCGGCACAAGAAACCAATATATACAAAGATTCGATTGATCGTTTTAATGCATTACCAGAAAAAGAGGAACAAAAACGGACAGCATCAGCTATAAGTGCACCGTTCAATTTAGAAGTGAATCAGGTTAGTTTCCATTATCCATCTGAAAAAGAGGTACTAAAGAATCTTAGCTTAACGATTCCTGCGCATCAAAAACTGGCAATATTGGGACGTAGCGGTTCTGGGAAAAGTACCTTTGCTTCTTTGCTCAGGGGAGATTTATTGCCGACCCAAGGTAGTATTACCTTAAATGGTGAGCCGGTAGCAAGTTTTGGTGAAGATATTAGCGAATGGATTGGAGTCATCAACCAGAGTCCTTATTTGTTCCATACAACGATTTTAAATAATTTGCGGATTGGTAATGAAGAAGCGTCAGAAGAAGAAGTTTGGGACGTACTGAAACGAGTAGGCTTATCAGAGATGGTGACAGCTCTGCCAGAAGGTTTGCGAACCATGGTTGATGAAGCAGGGTTACGTTTTTCCGGCGGTGAACGCCATCGGTTGGCATTAGCGCGAATTCTTTTGAAGAAAACACCGATTATTTTATTAGACGAGCCAACTGTTGGGCTAGATCCAATCACTGAGCAAGCTGTTTTGGAAACTTTTTTCAATGAGTTGGAAGACAAGACGATTATTTGGATCACCCACCACCTGCAAGGAATCTCACTGATGGATCAGGTCATTTTTATTGAGGATGGAGAATTAACGATGAGCGGTACGCCTGCTGAGTTAGCTGTCGAAAACCAACACTTTCAACAGTTATTGGCTATTGATCAAGGGCGACTGTAATCAAACTGGGACCTTTGCCAAGACAACAAAAAAATCGGCTAGTGATCGACATGAATGTCGGCTTAGTTTTTGAGGAGCATTCGCTCCTCAAAACACTTCACTGTTTACCCGATTGGTTCGTTTATTTTCAGAATAGCTTTCAGTTGCGGAGGATAGAATAAAGAATGATCAATAATTTCGTTGCAAAAGCAGTTGCGTTAGCTCGCGAATTTTTTCTTTGCTAGGGGTGTTCGGCAGCAGTTCGATGTCGGCTAGTGCTTTTTCGGTATAAGAAACAGCAAAATCGGTGGCTTTTTCGACGCCATGATAACGGCGCACTAATTCAGCAACCTCTGTGGCCTCCTCGGTGGTCAACTCGCTTTTTTTGGACAGATAACTTTCAAATGCGGCAGGATTTTGTTCTTTAGCAAAGAGCAGAGGTAATGTATAGACACCTTGTGCCAAGTCTTCAAGAACGGGTTTTTTCAACGTTCCAGAATCTGCTGTATAGTCCAAAATATCATCAAAAACTTGAAAAGCGATGCCGATGTTTCGTCCGATCTCACCAGCCCGTTCTTGGTTTTCTAAGTCGAGACCGCCAAAATGAGCACCTTCGATGCAGGCCAGCCAGAATAATTCGGCAGTTTTACCATTGATGCTTTGTAAGTAATCAGCAATTGATTCATCTATATTGTAGCGTGTGTGCATTTGATCTAATTCTCCCAGCAAAAGGCGTTTCATTGCTTGGGCATTTGTAGCCAAAAAATGAGAGCCATTCATGCTCTCGATCAATAACTCAAAGAATTGGGTGAAGAGCAGGTCACCTGTGTAAACAGCGATATCTTTGCCATATTTTGCTTGGACAGTGATGCGTCCGCGACGCAATGGCGAATCATCAATGATGTCATCGTGAATCAAGGTTGCCATATGTAAGATTTCTAATGAAGCAGCAATTTTGGTTAATTGATCATTTCTTTCATCAATGGGTTCGCCTAGATCAGCGAATAAGAAAAATAATGCTGGACGCAGCATTTTTCCTCCAGAATAAGTAAAATCAACTAATACATCTTGTATTTCTTTGTTACGAACAGTTACGCGTTCTTCAATGATCGAACAGACAGTTTTTAGTCTTTGCTCGATCGAAGGATAATCGATCCAAAAATTCAACATATTAAAACCCTTTCTACCAGTCATTCAGCCCTTATTCTAACTTAAAGGGAGTCTATTGACTAGTTAAGTGCATTTATCAAAAGGAGATGAGTATTTGACACTCCCAGTATTTCTGGAGCTTGTGGAATTTAAAGCGAAAACAGCCAGTGTCCTCCCATTTTTTATCGGAATTTGTTACAGCTGGTATAACTACGGCTCAATTCATTTAGGTTATGTGGTGTTATACTTTATTGCTATGCTGATCTTCAACATGGCAGTAGATATTTTAGATAATTATAACGATTACCATCACGCAACAGAAGTTCATGATTACAAAGAAAAAACAAATATTATCGGACGCGAGCAGCTCTCGCTTCCATTCGTTTTTCGCTTAATGATCGGTATGATCGTCGTTTCGGCGGTGATGGGTATCGTATTGGCCTATTTCGTCGGTTGGCCCTTGTTTTGGATGGGACTTTATTGTTACTTGATTGGTATCTTTTACTCATCAGGTCCGCGGCCTTTATCGAGTTTACCGCTAGGTGAGTTTTTTTCAGGATTTACGATGGGCTTCATGATTTCGTTGATTTGTGTATATTTGAATACTTATGAAACCTTTCAATGGAATAGCGCGACCTTGGGTGGAATATTTCTAATCGCACTACCCAATACATTGTGGATTGCTAACTTGATGCTGGCCAACAACATTTGTGATTTGGAGGAAGATGAAAACAACAATCGTTATACATTGGTGCATTATTTAGGAAAGAGTCAAGGATTACGGCTATTTGTCCTTTTGAACATTATTGCATTTGTAGCGATCTTGACAGCAGTGGTTCTGCATTTAGCACCATGGACGATGTTGTTGACGTTTCTCGTTTTACCATTTGTCTGGAAACAGACAAAACTATTTATGCATAAACAAATCAAACGCGAAACCTTTGTCTGCGCTGTAAAAATCCTTGCGGTCGGTGCATGTGCGCAGGTCATTAGTTTTGCGATCGGTTTGATTTTATAATTTTTTGAAGGAAGAAAGGAAGTAATAGGAAATGAAGGAAGTTGTCATTTTAGGAGCAGGCTACGCAGGGTTGCGAGCATTGCATGTATTACAAGGAGCAAAAGGTGATTTTCATATTACATTAGTAGATAAGAATGACTACCATTATGAAGCGACAGATTTGCATGAAGTGGCTGCTGGAACGCAGCCAAGAGAGCGAATTAGTTACGATATCGCTGATGTGGTACGACCACAAAAAACAACTTTCCTACAAAATGAAGTTGCAACGATTGACCGTCAAAGTCAACGGATCATGTTTACGGATCAAACATCTCTTTCCTATGATTATTTGATCGTAGCATTAGGATTTGAATCTGAGTCATTTGGGATCCCAGGTGTTAATGAAAACGCATTGGAAATGGTAGATGTTGATTCAGCAGAAACTATTTATCATCATTTATTGAAACAAATGAAAGAATACAAAAAAACACAAGATCCAGATTTATTGAAAATCGTCGTATGTGGGGCGGGATTCACTGGAGTAGAACTCTTAGGTTCTTTAGTGGAAAATCGGAAGGAATTTGCTGAGATCGCAGGTGTCCAATCAGAAGAAATCAAACTCTTTTGTGTAGAAGCAGTTACGCGATTATTACCGATGTTTGATGAAAATCTGTCTGCCTATGGAATCAATAACTTGGTAAAATGGGGTGTTGAATTTCTAACAGGAAAACCAATCAAAGAAATCAAGCCTGGAGTAGTTGTTTATCAAACGGATGCTGAAACGGGTGCTACAGAAGAATTGTCTGCTAAAACGATCATTTGGACAACAGGTGTCAGTGGAAGCCATGTCATGGCAGATTCAAATTATGCGGCTCGCCGTGGACGTGTGATGGTCAACCAAGATTTAAGTGATCCAGAGCACAGTAATGTTTTTGTAGTAGGGGATGTTTCAGCTGTGATGGATCCTGCAACAAATCGCCCTTATCCAACGACAGCACAGATTGCTTTGAAAATGGGGTATCAAGCTGCCAAAAACTGTCTACACTTGATTAAAGGTGAAAAAACGGAAGACTTTCATTTTGAATCTTTAGGATCTGTAGCCTCTATTGGGAACACGCATGCCTTTGGTTTGGTGGGTAAAATGCCTGTAAAAGGTTATCCAGCATCATTTGTCAAAAAAGCCATCATGGACCGCTCCCTGTTCCTAACTGGTGGGGTCAAAGAAGTGTTAGCAAAAGGCCGCTTTGATTTTTATCATTGATTCGTGCGCTATTTTTTCGACTTAACATTAACAGAAGCAAGAAGAGAACATGTACCGATGGAGATAGTTTAATTATAAGTAAAATAGACAGAGATGCCCGATTCATGTTGGGTGTTTCTGTCTATTTACTACTATTTCAGTTTTTAACACCATAGGGCGTAAGGCCTTTATTGAATCTCTAGATAAATGATCAGGTTTTGAAGAGAAAACAGGGTGAGAAAAAACCCCCTTTTGTACCTTTATTAAAAAAATGTTAAAATAAAGAGACTATGTTTGTTGGGAGGCATGAAATGACGATTCGTAAAGAAAGACGCCGTTTAGAAAAACGATTGAAGCGTTCATTATTAGCAAAAAAAGGGTTGACGATGGCTACAACTGTGGTAGCCGGTTCAACGATTGCACCAAATTTGGTTTTAGCTGCAGAAACAGCGACTTCAGATGATGCAAAAAACCAAGCAGAGATCACAGAAAATCAAGTATCTGGAGGAAATAGCTCCACTGATTCAACTGGAGACAGCATTCAAAGCAGTGCTGACGAGACGATTTCGACAGAGGAAACAACAGAACCAACTGTTCCTATTGAAGAGCAGCCTGTTACAACACCTGAGGAAGCGGCAACGCCACAGGAAACTATCACGGAAGATACAGCGGTCGTTGAGACGCCAATTGTTGCTGCACCTGCGTTAGCAAGAACCTCGATCTTCTCAGCACGTGCTGATACGAGTGGATTTATTGCGAAAGCAAGTGGTTATGCAACAGAAGTAGCTGCCGCTAATGATCTCTATGCATCAGTGATGATTGCACAAGCTATCCTAGAATCCGGCTGGGGTACTTCGACTTTGACGACCCAAGCGAACAATATGTTTGGAATCAAAGGAAGTTATAATGGGCAGTATGTCGAAATGGCAACATTGGAAGATAATGGTTCGGGCAATTATTATCAAATTATAGCGAAGTTCCGCAAATATCCATCTTTAAGAGAATCTTTCCAAGATAATGCGTATGTCTTACGAAATACCAGTTTTGCTGCCGGTAGCTATTATTACAGCGGTGCTTGGAAGAGCAATACGAGATCATATACAGAAGCAACGGCATGGCTGCAAGGACGCTATGCGACTGATACTTCCTATGCCAGCAAATTGAACAATCTTATTGCAACGTATAACTTAACTCAATACGATAGCGGCAGTTCCGCTGGGAACGGTGACATGAATAATGTTGAGACCCCTGTAGGAGAAAACGCGATTCAAAAGCAAATGAAAACGACTGCATCTATGAATATCCGTTCAGATGCGTCTACTACAGCAGCAGTTACCGGCTCACTTACTGCGAATACAACCTTTACGGCAGTTGCGGTCAAAACAGGAACGAGCGTCAATGGCAATACAAATTGGTATAAAGTTTCTGGCAAAGGCTGGGTCAGTGGTGCGTATTTAACAGAAGTAAATTCTGGTTCAACATCAGGCAATGCAAATGATAATACTGTCAATACTGGAATCAACCAAAAGATGAAGACGACTGCGACATTGAATATTCGTTCTACAGCATCGACGAGTGGCAGCATCGTTGGCTCATTGAGTCAAGGCAGCACTGTGACAGCAACGGCAGTCAAAACAGGAACGAGCGTCAATGGTAATACGAAATGGTACTATGTTTCTGGCAAAGGCTGGGTCAGCGGCGCGTATTTAACAGAAGTAAATTCTGGTTCAACATCAGGCAATACAAATGATAATACTGCCAATACTGGAATCAACCAAAAGATGAAGACGACTGCGACATTGAATATTCGTTCTACAGCATCGACAAGTGGCAGCATCGTTGGCTCATTGAGCCAAGGCAGCACCGTAACAGTAACAGCCGTCAAAAATGGTACTAGTGTCAATGGCAATACGAAATGGTACTATGTTTCTGGCAAAGGCTGGGTCAGTGGCGCGTATTTAACGAGTGACTCTAGCTCATCGTCGAATACATCGAATACAGGTGATTCGATCAATCAAAAGATGAAAACGACCGCGACATTGAATATTCGTTCTACAGCATCGACAAGTGGCAGCATCGTTGGTTCATTGAGCCAAGGCAGTACCGTGACAGCAACAGCCGTCAAAAATGGTACTAGTGTTAATGGGAATAACAAATGGTACTATGTTTCTGGCAAAGGCTGGGTCAGTGGTGCCTATCTTACCAAGACCGCGACAAATGCTTCTTCAAGTAATAGTTCTGCCAATAATAGTTCTTCGACTAAATATCATACCGTTAAATCTGGGGACAGTCTGTGGTCTCTTGCGCAAAAGTATGGTAGTAGTATTGACCAAATCACTTCATGGAATCGCTTGTCCAATAATATCATTTATGTTGGTCAAAAATTGATCGTGAAATAGTGAGACACCTGATTTCATGCAACTCAAAAGAAAATCAATCAGCATTACCCGATACACATTCGTGATATCGGGTAATGCTTTTTTGCTGGTTTGTTCGTAATAAAAATCGCTGAAGATAGATTTATTTTTGAATGGTCTTTTAGAATCATTCTGTTTACCTCTGTCAAAGAATCCAAGCAGATTTTGGTTCCGTCCCCCCTATGGAGTTTCCTATTTTTTAGGTAAAATAGAAAACAAAGAAAGGAGTGGAGAGTATGAAGACGATTGTTTATAGTGGGATGATGAACGGATTGACGATTGATCGCTCACGACGAGATAGTATCTACAATATGGTGAAGCATTGGCATTCTGAATGCGAAATCCAATATTTTATAGAAGGGAACCGCTATTTTTTGATTGGAGAAAAAACCTATAAAATCCAACCTGGTACATTGGTTATGATTCACCCCGACTGTGTCCACAATACATTCTCAGGAAAGTATATTTATCATGATCGTGTACTCGTTCTCTATGAAGCCAGCAAATTTCCAAGAATCGCTCAATCCATGGGAATAGATCTGGAGACCTTTTTTTTAAAACATCATGGTATCATTCAGATTCCGCCAGCGGATCGCTCTTACGTACAAACGCTCTTAGCGAAAATCGCAGATGAAGTGATCCACAAAGAATACAATTACCAGGTAATGGTCGAAACAAAATTAATCGAACTTTTTATTTTTATTCAGCGGATCAAGAACTTCAGGGGGCTTTCTGATGAACCGGCAGAAAGTTTGGGAAAACAAAGCGAGCTAGTTAATCAAATTGCAGCCTTTATTCGTCGGAACTATGCATCGATCCATTCATTGGAACAAATCGCTTCGTCTTTTTATCTCGACAAATCCTATTTATGCCGTATCTTCAAGCGTGCAACAGGCTACACCATCACTGAATATACCAACATTCAACGAATCCGTCAGTCTCAGCGATTACTGGAAGATACAGATTGGGATATTGCTGAAATAGCGAGAAAAAGTGGATACAGCAACATTACCTACTACAACCGTGTGTTCAAAAAATATACAGAGACATCCCCTTTGCAATACCGCAAGAAACAAAGTGCATACAAAGAAAGTCTGCGAGAAAAAAATAATTTCTAAATAGTCACTCATCTTTGCACAGGCATGAAAGGGGGATTATTTTCCTGTTAAAAAAGTCAATATTGTACAAGTTCGCGGATATTACGTCACTTTTTTGTGCAAGTTTTGCTTGTCTATTGCTGCGACATTTTTTGTCCGATAAAATCAGTAAGCGGATACATAAATGAAAAATTGTAAACGTGTGCATTTTATGGAGGAGGAAATAATCAGATGAAAAAGAAGATATTGGTTGCCAGTCTTTTTAGCACTTTAGTTCTAGCAGCGTGTGGATCTCAGCCTGACACTACTGGTTCTGGCAGCAGTGGTTCAACAAAAGATGCAGAAGCAGTGACGATTAAGTTTGCTTGGTGGGGAGCGGATAATCGTCATGATGCGATGCAAGATGTAGTGGCTCTTTTTGAAGAGGAATATCCGCATATCACTGTTAACACAGAGTATGGTGCGTGGGATGGATGGCAAGAAAAGACATTGA
Source organism: Enterococcus sp. M190262 (assembly GCF_005843965.1). Classification (NCBI taxonomy): domain Bacteria; kingdom Bacillati; phylum Bacillota; class Bacilli; order Lactobacillales; family Enterococcaceae; genus Enterococcus; species Enterococcus sp. M190262. Next base: position 1,080,349 of record NZ_CP040461.1, read on the forward strand.
CTCAGCTATCCGGTAAAACTGAAGCAGACGTGATGCAAGTGAATTACAATTGGCTTTTTTCATTCGGGAAGGGCAAGAATATCTTTATGGACTTGAATGAGGTCAGTGACTATTTGACGCTAGACAATTGGGAAAGTTCTTATTTAGAAGCGATGCAAGTGGGTGGTGAACAAGCCGCGGTTCCCCACGGAATGACCGGTCGGGTTCCTTTGATGAACCAAGCACTTTATGAAGCCAATGGGTTGGAACTGCCAACGACCTATGATGATCTTTTGGCAGCGGGAGAAGTCATTGCGAAAGGGAATACGCCAACTGGTGAAGACAATCAGTACGCATATCTCAATGTGGGAGAGTTCTCATTAGATCTATTTATTGCTCAGATGCTTTACAACTATACAGGGAAGATCATGCAGACCGATGGGACAGTCAACTATAGTGTGGCTGAAGTGAAAGAAGTGCTTGAAAGATATAAAGAATTGGAAGATGCTGGTGCACTGCCGACTTTTGAGCAAACAAGCCCAATCGATACGGAATCAAACCCTCAATGGGTAGAAGGCAATGCAGGCTCTGTTTATGAGTGGGCAAACTCACTGGCGAAATGGACAAACTCATACAAAGGCGGCGACGGGTTAGATGAGTTAGTTGTAGGAGATTTCTTGCAAATCGATGCTGACTCTAAACCAAGTATCTATGTGAAACCAAACTTTGGCTACGCAATTTCAAAAAATTCGAAACATCCTGAAGCAGCAGCCACTTTTATTGAGTTCTTGTTTACCAATGAGCAAGCGGTGAAGGCTGCCGGAGATTCTTTGGGTATTTCAAGCAACACAGTTTGTTACGATCTGCAAGTAGCGAATCAACTAGTCGAAGGTGCTGTGGCTGAAGGGTACGCCAAATTGGATGACTATGAACAAACGGTGTTAGATCCATACTTTGAAGACGAAAATGTGCGGGGAGAAAGATATACGGTTTACGAGGCATTTCGGACAGGAAAGTTCACGTCAGAGGAAGCTGCGAAGCAATTCATTGAGAAACAGCAAGCAGCACTTGATAAGTATTACCAAGAATAGGAAGCAACAAGAAGGAATGCGAGACTTAGCTACGTCCCGTACCCTTCTTTTTCCGAAATAAAATTGGACATGAGTGAGAATGTCTGGAAGTAACCCATTAGTATCTGGGCGTTCATTTAGAAGGTAAAGGAGTCAAATGCGATGTTGAAAAAAATGAAAAGAACAAATTGGGTGGTCTACTGCATGCTCATGCCATGGATCATTGGCTTCCTAGTCTTTAAAGTTTACCCAATCATTATTTCTTTTTACTACAGTTTGTTAGAATACCCGATTTTAGGTGATCCGGAGTTTGTCGGATTACAAAATTATCTTGAGATTTTTACAAAAGACGATACGTTTACTGCGAGTTTCTTTGCAACAATCAAATATGTGTTGATTGGTACCCCAGCAGTTATCATTGTCTCTTTTGTAGTAGCAGCCATCTTGAATTTTAAGCTTAAGGGAGTCAATTTCTTTCGTACCGCTTATTATATTCCTTCTATTTTAGGAGGAAATGTAGCTGTTTCAATTTTATGGACCATGCTTTTTGATGTCAACGGACCTGTGAATATGGTGTTGAGTGTTTTTACACTCGGAAACGATGTCGCCATTAACTGGACAAAAGATCCAAAGTTCGCGATTTTTACCCTGATTATTTTAAAAACTTGGCAATTCGGTTCGACCATGTTGATTTTCTTATCGGCATTGCAAGGTGTTTCTAAAACAGTTTATGAAGCGGCAGAAATGGATGGGGCTTCAAAAATAAGACAACTGTTCAATATCACTGTACCGATTATTACCCCCGTAATTTTGTTCAACGCCGTAAATGTATTAGTCAAAGCGTTTCAAGAGTTTAACTCCGCGTATTTAATCACTAAAGGTGGACCGAATAAGACGACTTATTTCTTGAATCTTTATATTTATGATCAAGCCTTTCAAAATGGGAATTATGGCTATGCGAGTGCACTAACATGGATTTTGTTGGTGATCATCGGTATATTTACGGTTATTATTTTCAAGTCATCTGATCGGTGGGTATTTTATAATGATTAAGGGGGCTGAATAATGGAAATGAGTAAATCTCGAAGACGGATGAATGAAATCATTCGTTATGGATTATTGATTGGTGTGGGGATTATCTTGATTTATCCGTTGTTTTGGATGATTGGTTCTGCGTTTAAAGAGAACCGGGACATTTTTGGTAGCTTGAGTATTTTCCCGCCAAGTGACCGTGTGGTTACAACGAATTTTTCCGATGCTTGGCAGTTGACGCGAGACCATTCTATCTGGTTTTTCTTTGGGAATACACTGAAATTTTTGATTCCAAAAACGATTTTTACAGTTTTATCTTGCGTGATTACCGCCTATGTGATTGCACGAAAATCGTTTAAAGGGAAAAAATTTGTCTTTGGTGCCGTGATCGTTACATTATTGATGCCAGAACTGGCTTTTCGCATTCCACTGTATCTGTTGTACCGTGAGGTGGGACTTTTGGATAGTTTTGCCAGCCTTTATGTAGCGGATATTTTTGCTAGTTCTTCGTTTTTTGTATTTATGATCATTCAATTTATGCGAACAATTCCTAGAGAGTTAGATGAAGCGGCAGTGATGGACGGGTGTAATGAATTTCAGATTTTGTTCAAAATCATCATTCCCGTAATCAAACCAATTCTGATTACCGTTGCCTTGCTAAGCTTTATGTGGGGCATGAATGATTTCCAAGGACCATTGATTTATTTGAATAGTTCAGATAAAACGGTTCTATCAGTAGCATTGAAACAATTATTAGACGGTGAAGCAATGGTCTCCTATGGGAGAGTATTCGCTGCTTCTTGTTTGGGGCTGTTACCTATGATCGCAATTTTCTTTATGGGATCACGGTACTTTGTTGATGGCGTTGCTTCTACAGGAAGTAAAGAGTAGTCATATGTTGATCAGAAGAATTCTCGCACAAATCGTTGATTTTGTTTTAGGGATTTTAACCATATTTCTTATCTTTGTAGGAGGAATTCCGCTAATCGGTCGGGTCATCAATAATGACTTTGTTGCTGTTTTGACTGCGATTTGTTTGATGTGTGTTATGTATTTTGCACTGCAATATCCATTCATGCAAAATCAGCAGACGATCGGAAAAGCATTCTTTCAGCTGCAGATCGTTTCAACAGATAAATATCGCAAAAATGTTCCAGTGGCAGTCATTTTTCAACGAGAGATTTTATGCAAACTAGCCAGCTGTTTCTTCATTTGCCTGCCGCTACTGTTTGGCAAAGAAGGAGGGCATGAGGCATCTACACATACAAAGTTAAGAATTGGTAAAGGAGAAAATAGTTGGAAGAAATAAGACAATTTTTGGATCAAGTAATCGCACATTCTTCGCCAGAAGCACCTATTTGGAATCAAGAGGCTCGATTAGCCAATCATCCAATCCGTTGGAGTTATATCGATGGCTGCATGATTCTGGCGATCCAATACATGTTTAATGCAACACAAGACGAGAATTATCTTGCGTTTGTTGAAACCTTTATTGATCACTACATTGATGAGGCAGGGAATCCATTGGGGTACGATGAAAAAGAATATAACTGTGACGCAATCAATGAAGGAAAACTATTGTTTCAGTTATATGCAATCACTAAGAAAAGCAAATACCGCAAGGCTCTAGATAATCTGTATCGGCAAGTTTTGTTGCAACCGCGCACTAAGGAAGGAAGCATGTGGCATAAGCTGGTCTACCCGCAACAAGTTTGGCTAGATGGTTTATACATGGTTCAACCATTTGCGATCCAATACCAACTAACGTTTGGCAACTCCGCAGATGTTAGTGATGTGATTGGGCAATTCAAAAATGTCATGGAGTCAATGAAAGATCCGCGAACAGGATTGCTGTATCACGGATACGACTGTACGAGAACTGCATTTTGGGCGCATCCAAAGACAGGTTGTAGCGCAAACTTTTGGACTCGTTCTCTTGGATGGTATGCTATGGCATTAGTTGACACACTTGAAGTTTTACTGTCCCATGAAGGCTATCTCCAAGAAAAGCAGCAGTTGCAGCGCTATTTAACAGAACTTGTAGGTGCAGTAATGGCTTATCAAGATCCAAAAACGAGTCTCTTTTTTCAAGTAACAGATAGACCAGACGGTGAAGACAATTATTTAGAGACGAGTGGATCTGCTGCTTTGAGTTATGTGATGCTAAAAGCCAGTCGATTAGCTATTCTTCCTTCACAATATAAAATAATCGGCGAGACGATCCTACGCGCTCTTGTAAAGCACAAATTGGTTATTAAAAACGGAGAATTTACATTGAAAGATATCTGTTTAGTTGCTGGCTTAGGGGGGATGCCTGGAAAAGGCAACTACAAAATCAGAGATGGCTCCTATGAGTATTATATTTCAGAGCCAGTTGTCAACGATGATGCTAAAGGCATCGGTCCGTTCGTTTATGCTTACAGTGAATGGTTGCAACTGCAGAACCAATAAAGACAGTGATTCTTATCATTTTCGTAAGCGCAAACAAACCATTTGGTCTCCTTCGCAGAGTAAGATACAATGAAATGGTAGGCAACTTCCTTCAATGAAAAGGCAAGTGCTGAAAGATAGACCGATTTCATGCGTACACAAAATAAGGAGGCTTTCAAATGGATAAAAGAAACCTGACGATTATTGGCAGTTACGACACTCGGGCTGAAGCATTGACAGCAATTGATCAATTGCGAAACGAAGGGTACAACAAAGACGACATTGTTTTGTTTGCGAATGCAACGATCATCGAGCAGTTTGGCTTAGATACGTTAAGTAGTGCAGAAGTAGAAGCGACTGGAGGATCAGATGATGATCGTTCAATGTGGGAAAAAATCAAAGATGCTTTCTCATTTGGCGACTATGACCATCGGAAGATTGATGATGAGAGTGATCCTTTATTTGCCTATCGTGACGACCTTGAGCAGGATCGTTTAGTGGTAGGAGTCTACGATTATCACGCAACCGATCGAATCGAAGAAACAGATACAGCGATCATTGATCAGCCTGTTAGAGGTGAGACAGCAATGCCTGATGAATCGGTTCATCCGACCCCTCGAATGGGAGATAGTGATATCGAAACACCAATTAATGACCCAAATCACTTGCGTAATTTATAAAAAAGATCCCATCCAGTAAATGGTCGGCTTATAATCAAAGAAATAGCAGCCCTGCAATGGCTGTTATTTCTTTGTATTTCAGATGTTAAGCTTGTAAAATACGGGACAATTGCTGCAACGAATTCTTAATTTGTTGCTCGTTTCTTTTTTTTGTATAATAGATGGAGAAAACCATTTCTTCAAAAAAATGCACGGTACTTCATATAAAGAGAAGGTGAGGGATAGCAATGAAGTTGAAATTTAATTTGCAGTCAGCACTCGTTAGTTGTTTTGTCACGATTATGTTGAGTATGGCAATTGATCAAGACGTAAATGCTTTTGTTGCGGCCCCGTTCCAGCGCAATTCTTCGGAGCCATCTTCTGAAGCACCAGTGCAGGTTGCCGAAACAAGTACGTCTGAAACGGAAACAACCAGTGAAACTTTTTATGAAGCACGGGTCAGTTCCTACTCCGAAACAACTGCACAGACCAGTGGAACAAAATCAAATGAAGATTCATCGGCCATTCCGTCTACAGAATCAGAAAGTATAGCTGACAGTAGTGAAGCAGTAGTGAAGGAGACAGATACAGCATCTAGCACTTCCAATAATGGATCAGCAAATTCTGATACTACGACTAGTACATCCGAAACGACGAGCTCCTCTAGCAGCAGCTCAAGTACGAGTAGTTCAACCTCTTCATCTAGCAGTTCAAGCAGTACAGACACAACTACTTCTGACGAAAGTGAAGAGAGCACAGAAGCTGGTGATACACCGATTGATAGTAATGATCCGGCCAATGCTGCGGATGGATCAGAACCATTAAAACTTCTTTTAGAAGAACCATTTGATGCCTTTTTTAGATAAGCGCTTCGGCAAAGATCGTCAGAGTTTTAAACCAGCGAATCCCTTACGACTATTCATCTATTTGCTGAAGTAGCGACTGATTATTTTGTGCAATAAAAGTGCACCTTTTTCAAGCATATCACAAAGTGATTTCATTAAATTCGCTTATAATGAGTTGAAAAGGGGGCGCGCTATGGGCAAATATTTCAGAAGCTTTGAAAAGCTGATCAGTGCTATTGTTGATATTATGTTAGCAATTTTAGTTGTATTGGTATTGGTTGTGATGGCAGAAGCAATTTATAAAATCATTACTTATGTCATTCCTTTGACAAAAGTCAGTGATCTATCCTTTTTGATCGAAGAGATTGCTACGCTATTTATTTTACTTGAAATCATTTTGATGTTACTGCGTTATGTAAAAGAAGGACATCATATTCCTGTTCGTTATCTGATTCTGATCAGTATCACAGCGATTTTGCGGGAGTTGTTGTTGGCACAAGGAAAAGGACTAGAGACGTTGTTTCTGGCGCTGGCAATTTTAGTACTGATTTTTGTTTTACAAGCACTAGAGAAGTTGAAATCTTTTCATAGCTCCAAAGACATCTGAAAAACAAATCAGAAAGTTGCTTAGAAATAAAAATAATCCTATCAGTAAACTGAATGACTCAGTTATTGATAGGATTATTTTTTGCGAATAAACTAGCACTCTCTGCTTGAAGTTGTTTCCCAATATCCGTTTGACGCACAGTGATTCGTTCTGTTTGACGAAGAACGATTTTCTTTTGCGTCATTAGATCCTTCCGCTCCTTGATTGCTGTCTGACGATCTGTAAATGGTTGGTGAGCAGCAAGTGTCATCCCAAAAGAATTAGATAGCAGCGTGTAACCGGCGATACCGGTAACTTCCTGATAGGAGCGGGATAAGCCACCGTCAATTACCAGTAGGTGCCCATTGGCTTTGATTGGCGTCTCTCCTTTTTTCACTTTTACTGGTGTGTGGCCGTTAATGATGTGTCCCGTCGAGTCTAATCCAAACGCAGCGAATAAGCGACGGCAAAATGCTTCTTTTTCTCTTAGGGTATAGTAGGCGTTTTTTTCTTCAATATGTGTGTGTTTATTACTGATGAAATAGCGCTCGAAGGTTTTCATGGATTTTTTACCGAAAAGAGAAGACCCTTCTCCGCACCAGAGATACCAAAGGACATCGGTCGCCAGATCGTCGGTCCTTTCTGGTGTTGCGAAACTCTGTTTTACACATTCTTGAAAGAAATCCATCAATGCTTTGCCCTGATAAGAGGTTTTTCCAAAGGACACTGAAAGGAAGCGACCATCAGGATGACAGGGGATGCAACCGTGGTACAGTAGATTGCCATTATAAATTTGATAGATCGTGCCTTTTTCTACTAGAAAACGTACATGGGTTGCTAACCTTTCGGAGGATTGAAATTGTTTGAGAAGATCCTCCAGTACTTTTTGCTCTTCATCAGTCAAAAGATAGGGTGCTTCGGGATCAACCAATTGAAAGCAAGCATGGATCAGAGGCTCAAAGTGATCCTCTAGCTGAATCTGCAAATCCTTTGTGATTTTACCCAATAGCAAACGATCCGCTAATTGAAATTCGGGGCGTCGTTTGATCACAGCGGCCTCTACCTTGAATTGAATGATTGTAAAGGCTTGCTGGAGGAGCATTGCGTCGTGAATTTCCTCTTCGGAAAGATCATCAACAGTTTTCTTAGGATAAAACCCCTTATTTTCTTGATAATGTTTACGACTAAATGCTATGGCTTTAGAGAGGTCGATGCCATAGCCTTCTTTCAACAATGCTAAATTTCCATACCGTGCAGCGATCCGTATGGTACTTGCCAAACAAGGGAAAGAACCGCAGTAACTCCCGATCCACAAAATATCATGGTTCCCTAATTGGATATCCAAAGAAGGAAGCGCCATGAGCCGGTCGATGATTTTATCAGGTGCGGGTCCCCGGTCATAAATATCCCCAATAACATGTAGGTGATCAACGACAAAACGCTGAATCAAAAATGCTAGCTGTTCACAAAATAGAGGCGCTAAGGATAAGTCGATGATCTTATCAAAAATCGCTTTATAATAGGCTTCTTTGTTGAAGTCCGAGTCATATTGATACAGCAATTCTTCTAAAATATAAGCAAATTGTTTTGGTAAAGCTTTTCGAACTTTGGACCGCGTATATTTGCTGGAAGTAAAACGAGCCACTTTGACCAGTTGAGTCATTAATTGGATCCAATCCTCATGCGGATAGTCTTTTTCTTGCAATACTTCTTTTGGATAGTAAATCAAAAAACATAGCTCGGTCTTCTCAGCAGCTGTCAGTGAGTATTGAAACAATGTTTCGACTTTTTCCCGAATGCTGCCTGAACCATTGCGCAAGATATGATCAAAAGCTTCATATTCACCGTGCAGATCACTGACAAAGTGTTCGGTTGCTTTAGGTAACTGCTGGATCGCCTCTAAATTGATAATCTCAATGAAATCATTTAATTGATCTTCAGTGTGCATAGGCATTATTTTTGTAAAATTCTTCGATCAACATCGAACTTTCTTCGATCGACCGTTTGCTGACATCGATTACATTGATTCCTAGCTGTTGGAATAATTGATTCGCATAGGCTAGTTCATCATCGATCCGGCTTGGTTCTGTATAGTTAGTAGTTTCTTTCAACCCTAATGAAGCCAGTCGAGAACGGCGTATTTCGACGAGTGAGTCAGAATTTGTAGTGAGCCCGATCATTTTTTTGGGATCGATTTGATTGATCTCTTTGGGTAAAGCGACCTCAGGTATTAAAGGCAGATTAGCCACTTTGTAACCACGATTAGCCATATATAGACTTAACGGTGTCTTGGAAGTACGGGAAACACCGAGCAATACGATGTCAGCATCGAGAAAACCACGAGGATCCTTGCCGTCATCATACTTCACTGCAAACTCCATTGCAGCAACACGACTGAAGTATTCTTGATTTAAACGATGGATTGCGCCAGGTTCCTGAACTGCTTGTAGCCCGACGGTTGCTTCGATTACTGAGATCAATGGCGTCATGAAATCGACATGTTGAAGACCGGTGCGTTTAGCAAAGGCTTCGACAAATTTCACTAAATCTTTGTTAACAAGCGTCGTCACAACAATCGATTTATCCAGTAAAGCATCTTGTAAGATTTCCAATAAGCTCTCTTCATCATTTGTAAAAGGATACAGTTGAATATCGGATAGATCGATCGTAGGAAATTGTGCGGAAACTGCACTAATCAATTTTTGTGCTGTTTCACCAACGGAATCTGAAATCAAATATAGTCGAACATTCTTCATTTTTTTCGCTCCTTAGAATTGATTGTTTTCGATCGCATTGCCTGCTTGGATATAGTAGTTCATAATTTTAGACTTGGTTATTTTACCAATGACTTTTTTCGGATTCTCGGCATCAACAACAGGGAGTGTATCTATTTCATGCCTAGCTAATAAGGTACCTGCAGTCAAAATAGTTTGGTCGGCAGTAATCGTGACGATATTCGGCATTCGCGTCATGATCATTGCCACCGGTGTTTTTTCTGCTGCTGAATTGCTGATAGCGAAGCGCAGAAGGTCTTTGCGAGATAGAACACCAATTAGTTCCTCTTCTGCATTTTTCACATAAAGAGACCCGACATCATACATGAATAGGGTTGTCACAGCATCATATACCGAAACGGATTGCTCAATCATTAACGGTGGGATCATAATCTCTGCTACTTTTGCATGGTATAGCTTATCAAACAACAGCGGTTCTACGGTCTGTCCGGTATAAAAATAACCGACCTTGGGCCGGGCATCGAGTAATCCAGTCATTGTCAGGATAGAGAGATCATTGCGCAAAGTAGCACGGCTGAATCCTAGTTTTTTTGCGATGGTTTCACCACTGATAGGTTGATTGTCTTTTACGATTTCAATGATTTTAAGTTGTCGCTTTGTCAATTCCAATGTGTCACCTTCTTTAATTAAATGTGATATGCTATTTATTATATATTTTCCGCGTGGAAAATGCAATAAAGGATTTTGGCGCGAATTTTTCTTAAAAATTTCTTCTTGACGAATCAATGATGTACGCTATATACTTCGTTTTAAGTTTAATAGTATATCACATTAGGAAGGCGGAAAAAAATGAAGAATATCGTTTGGTTCTCAGAAGGTACGAAAGATCAAAAAGAGCTATTAGGGGGGAAAGGAGCAAATTTAGCTGAAATGACCAGTATCGGGTTGCCTGTTCCTGCGGGATTTATTGTTACAACAGATGTTTGCCGACAATTTTTAGAAAACCAGCAACTTACACAGCCGTTGGTAGAAGAAATTATTCGAGCAGTAGCTACATTGGAAGAACGAACCCACAAGTCTTTTGGCGGAAACCAGCAGCCATTACTGGTTTCTGTTCGCAGTGGGGCAAAGTATTCCATGCCGGGGATGATGGATACGATTCTCAACTTGGGGTTAACTGATCAAACGGTACAGACGCTGGCAGCGAATACAAAGAATCCTACATTTGCCTATGATTGCTACCGTCGCCTTATCCAAATGTATGGGGATGTTGTTAAAGGGATCGATAAGAGTCATTTTGAATCCTATTTAACGACCTATAAACATAAAAAGGGATATCCTTCTGATCAATCAATGGTCGCTCCAGACTGGCAAGAGATTTGCGAGGTTTTCAAAAGTATTTATATGGAACATACGCAAGAACGATTCCCTCAAGATCCGCTGGAACAATTATTATCAGCCGTTCAAGCTGTGTTTCGTTCGTGGAATAATCCTCGGGCTATCACTTACCGTAAAATCCACAAAATTGCTCATGATCTAGGAACAGCCGTGACTGTTCAGGAAATGGTTTTTGGCAATAGTGGTGCTGCAAGTGGAACTGGCGTTGCTTTTACTCGCGATCCGACGACAGGACACAGAGGATTATTTGGTGAATTTCTCGCTTGTGCACAAGGAGAAGATGTTGTCGCGGGGGTTCGTACGCCAAGACCGATTAGTGATTTAGCCAAAACACAACCAGAAATCCACGCGCAGTTTTCGGCGATTGCCGAGTTATTAGAGAATCATTACAAAGACATGCAAGATATCGAATTTACCATTGAAGAAGGGCGATTATTTGTTTTACAGACTCGTAATGGCAAACGGACAGCCAAAGCTGCTGTACAGATTGCTATAGATCTAGTTTCTGAAGGAAAGATCACGAAGAAAGCGGCACTGCATCGATTGACACCAGACATGCTTGATCAGTTGCTGCATCCCATCTTTTCCCCGGAGTCACTTGCTAAAGCATCTCCTCTTAGTCAAGGGTTACCTGCCAGTCCCGGTGCAGCGGTAGGTCGAGTTTATTTTTCTGCAGAAGCAGCGGTCAATGCCCACCAAGCAGGAGAAAAAGTTATTTTGTTGCGACAAGAAACCTCACCGGAAGACATTGATGGGATGGTTGTTAGTGAAGCAATCGTGACTTCTAGAGGCGGCATGACTTCTCATGCGGCAGTCGTTGCCCGAGGACTAGGAGTTTGTTGTGTGGCAGGTTGTGATCAGTTAGCAGTCGATTCATTTTTGAAACAGGCTCGATGTGGTGAAGCAATCATTCAAGAAGGAGACTATCTATCAGTGGATGGGACGACAGGCAATCTGTATCAAGGTGCGCTATCACTGGTTGCCTCGCAGGATTTTAGTTTGCTGCAGACGATTTTAGACTGGTCTAAAGAAAGGGCAGACCTAGTAGTACGAGCAAATGCGGAAACCATCGAAGAAATCAAGACAGCAGCTTCTTTTGGAGCAGCAGGTATTGGACTAGCGCGAACGGAGCATATGTTTTTTGGTGAATCTCGGATCTGGCCGATGCGGCAAGTGATTTTAGCTGAAACGACTGAAGAAAGACAGGTAGCTTTGTCTCAGCTAAAAACGTTTCAGTTAAATGATTTTAAGGAGTTATTACTGCAGACAAAAGAACAGAAATGTGTCATTCGCTTGTTGGATCCGCCGTTGCACGAGTTTTTACCACGACCACAAGAATACGAAGAAATGGCCGAGCGCAGTGGCTATTCTCTAGAAAAAATCAAGCAACGAGTCCATGATCTACAAGAAGTAAATCCGATGATGGGGCATCGAGGAAGCCGTCTAGGAATTACTTATCCTGAGATTTATGAGATGCAGACAGCTGCAATTATCGAAGCAGCACTGCAAGTTTCTGATACAGGCAGTGTTGTGTATCCTGAGATTATGCTGCCTTTGATCAGTATGCCGGAAGAAATGCGCGTTTTGAAAGAACGTCTTGAAATGTACATCCGACAAATTTTTGCTCACTATCAGAAAGAAGTACCTTTCAAAATTGGGATGATGTTAGAAACACCAAGAGCATGTTTATTAACGAAAGAATTAGCTCCGCTAGCTGATTTCTTCAGTTTTGGGACCAATGACCTGACACAAATGACTTTTGGTTTTTCACGGGACGATGCTGCTGGATTTATTCAGCGCTATTTAGATCAAGGTATCTTGTCTGAGGATCCGTATCAACACCTTGATAAAGCGGGTGTAGGACAACTAATGGAACAAGCGGTAACATCCATTCGCCAGCTAACAAAGGAAAAAGCGATCGGTGTTTGCGGCGAAGTAGGTGGAGATCCTCAATCCATTGCATTTTTGCGGGAAATCGGTATTGATTACGTTTCTTGTTCTCCATATCGAATTCCAGCGGCTTGGTTAGCAATTGCCCAGTCTGCTCCGGATACTCTTTCTTAACTATGGAACAAAAAGCGGCTTTTTCCGGATATTAAAAAGAGCACTCCTTAAGTTTTAGCTGTTTCACACTTTCCAAAAGTAATCAATAAGCCTAAATAATCAGCGAGATCCTTCCCCAACGTTCAACGTTGCTGCTAGTGGTCGCGCTGATTGTTGAGGCTTTTTTGTTTACTCTAATGACTTTTTAATTGTTGTGTATTTTTTAGATACGAAAAAAATTTTGATGATTAAAAGAACAAGGAACTCTTAATAAAAGGAATACAATGACCGATTACGAAAGAGTAAGTCTGTTTGAAGAAGTTTCTTCGTTGCAGAAGTTAGAGAGAATTTGAAAAATGAAGGAGTGTCTCAAGTTTGAGAAAAAAGAAAAAGAGTATTGGGCTTTATGTTGGTTTGGTTATGATCTTAGTTGCAGTTATTCCAATTTTATTTTTAGTTGTGAGTTCGTATTTAACAACAAAAAAATCATTGATTGAACGAAATGACATCAACAAAGAAAGTGCTGTACGATTGATTATAGCGGAAGAAGATATGCTGCGAAAATCAACAGAAGATAAATTGAAGTCAATGGCAGAACTTCCTCCAATGAAAACAGAATACAGTATGGGGAGAATCCGTGATAGTCTCTCAACAGCGATTGCTGGTACAGATAGTTTTCGAGCAGTTGCTTTCGGAACTGAGGAGAAAGAATTTGTCTCATTCAATCCATTACCCGATGACTATGATCCAACCACTCGACCATGGTATAAAGGAGCAATCGAAGCAGGGGGAGAAGTTTATTGGACAGATCCTTATCTAGATACAGTAACGAATGAATTTGTGACGACAGCTTCTGTGATGATCACAAATTCAAAAAAACAGATCGGTGTCTTGTGTGTCGACGTTTCTTATGAATCGATCCAAAAAATCTTGTCGTCTATTGACGTTGGTCGTACCGGGAATGTTTCATTGGTTTCAGAGTCTGGTGTAGTGATTACATCCAAGGAAAAATCACTGATAGGAACAAATATTCAAGAGAAAACAGTATTCAAACGAATTGCTGCTGCAGAACAACCAATCGGGAGAGTAAAGCCGGCAGATTCCAATGGAATCAATGATGTGATATACGATAAACCTGCTGGGTCAACGGTTTGGGCATTTTCAGAAGTAGAAGCAAATGATCTGGACAAAGAGCTACATTCTATTATTTGGATTTCTGTGGTCGTTGCCGGATTTATGATTCTTTTGATCGTTGCCGTGTCTATTTATACAACGAGGATCGTGAGCACGATTATGAACGTTTTCAATGAGAAATTTTCTAAAATGGGTGCCGGTCAATTGGAGTTGTTAAAACGACATCAAAAAGATCCAAACCAAAAATGGCGATTTGGTCAGTTCGCTGAACGAATCGTTTATCCAGATAAGGATGGCACAGAGATCCATCAGATGGCGGCTAATTATAATCAAATGGTTATAGAAACTGGGAAACTAATCAAAAATGTTCAAAAAGAAAGTGGCAATGTCGCTTCAATGTCTGATTCCTTATTAGAGTTGGCCAAACAAATCGGCGTGGCAGCAGAAGAAGTTTCAGAAACAATTACTGGAATCGCAGAAGTGACTGGCTCACAAGCACAGGAAACAGAACATAGTGTGGTCCAATTACAAAATCTTTCCCATGTAATCAAAGAGCTAAGCAATACCATCAATGAGATGAGCAGCAAGTCGCAAGAAGCGACAGACATCAATCAAGAGAGTTTAAATCTGATGGATGAAGTTGGTTCAAGCTGGCAAAATGAGCTGGAACAGATGGAAAAATTGATGACGAATATGACGAATATGAATGACAATATTCAGAATATCAATACCATTATTCGTGTGATCAATGACATTTCTTATCAAACCAATTTACTGGCCCTAAATGCTTCAATCGAAGCCGCAAGTGCGGGGGAATCTGGCAAAGGCTTTGCGGTAGTAGCAGCAGAGATTCGAAAGCTGGCTGAACAAAGCAAAGCTTCCACGAAAGAAATCGAATCAATCATTGAAGAAATTCGTACACAATCTGCTCAAATGGTAGAACAAACATCTGATTCGCTAAAAGGCGGCGAGCGGCAAACGAATTTGATTCAACGGGTCATTGCTTCTTCAAAAGAAGTCTATAAACGCAGTATGTTCATGATTGATGGCATTCGTGATGTAGAAGAAGCAAGTAAGCGGATCGAACAGATCCAAGGAAATGTTTTAGTTGATCTTGAGAACATCTCTGCATCAACAGAGGAAAATGCGGCTGGTACACAAGAAGTTTCCGCTAATTCAGAAGAAGTTCTAGCGACAATGGATGAATTTACCAACCATGTTTCTGATCTTAGAGATATCTCAAAAGTATTGAAAAAATTGACCGATCAATTTGAATTGAAATAAATGAAAAAAACACCGCGACAGTCTTCGTCAGCAGAAGGACTGTGCGGTGTTTTTGGCGAGGGATCGCTTTTATAGAAAGACAAAAAACGAAGCCTGTTTTCCTGTTTTTCATTGATCCAGGATAGTCAGTCTTCGTTTTTTTGTAGTAAATCACTTATCAATTTATTTTGGTTTGAACATGGCTTATTCATCTATTTGCGAGCGCTGGATGATCATTTCTACCCGTCGATTTTCAGAACGTCCGGCTGCGGTGTCATTGCTTGCTTTAGGTTGCGTATCAGCATAGGCTTGGATAGCAGCATTTTGTTCGGAGATAATCTTCTTGTTGATTAAATAGTTCATCACTGTGATTGCACGAGCCGCACTCAAGTCCCAGTTAGATTCATAAAGACCTGTGCCTTTCTCCGGTACGTTGTCAGTATGACCAGCAATAATAATTTTATGTGCTTTCAACTTTTTTAAAGCAGAAGCAAGGGTATCCAGAGACTGGCTGGTTTGGGAAGTGATCCCAGCACTACCAGAAGCAAATAGGATACTGCTGTCTAATGTGATGTGAAGACCATCCGCTTCTAAACTGACCTCGCTTTGTCCGTCTAAAGCAGATTCGGCTAAGTCTTTTTGTAATTGTTCACTGATCTTTTCCAGTTGTTGGTTTTCTAGTTGCATGCGAGTTGCTTCTTCTTGTGCCTGTGCTTCAGAAGCATTGGTTGCAGCGCTGCTGCCTGTTTTGCCAGAGGCGCCCATATCGATGACAGAACCAATGACTGGGGAGCCGCTATGATGACTGGAAAGAATTGATCCAAATTCACTACGAATCTCCTGAAACTTCTCATCATCGACCTTCGCCATGGCAAACATAACGATAAAAAGGGCCAAAAGCAGTGTCAGCATATCAGAGTAGGGCAGAAGCCATGCTTCATCAACGTGTTCTTCCTTTTTCTTTTTTCTTTTCATGTTGAGTTAACCTCTAGGATCTTTCTTCTCGTTTGTTTGGTTCAATCAAACTATAGAGTTTCTTTTCAATACTCTTAGGAGATTGTCCTGCTTGGATCGCCAATACACCTTCAACAATAATCGACATCACTTGTACTTCTTGTTCCGATTTCAAATTCAGTCGAGAACTGAAAGGAATAAACAAGACATAGCCAAAAAAGATTCCGTACAGTGTTGCCACAAAGGCAGCTGAAATCATATGCCCCAATGCTTCGACATCTTCTAAGTTGCCGAGAGCACCAATCAGACCAATAACAGCCCCTAGAACTCCTAGTGTCGGTGCACTTGTTCCGGCTGTTTTAAAAATATTAGCGCCAACGTGATGCCGCTCTTCGATACCGTAGATCTCATTTTCCATGATTTCTTTGATCTGATCTTCAGGAATTCCATCTACTACCATTTCCAATCCTTTTTTTAAGAATGGTTCTTCCAAGTTTTGAATGGCATTTTCTAAAGACAGTAATCCATCACGCCGTGCTTGGTTGGCCATATCTACGATACTATTGATCGTTTTTTTTACATCGTACTCTTCGTTTTTAAGTAGAATACCGAAAATTTTAGGTATTCGTTTGATGTCACTACTCGGAAACGAATTGACAACAGCTGCGATCACTCCAACGAAAATAATAATAGCTGCTGCTGGGTTGATCAAAACCGCTACGTTTGCCCCTTTTACGATCATTCCGACAACGACGGAAATAACGCCTAATACTATACCGATCAGCAAGAAAAAATCCATTTGTTGCTTCCTCCTATAACTTCTATTACCTAAATATGTACCTTATTTTATTATCGGATAAAAAAATGAGAAATTAAGATGTGGAAAAAATATTTTTAATATAACGTATTTATGAAACTTATTTTCGTTTTTTCCTTTTTTTAGGTGATTATTTGTGTAAAAATGCGCAAAAATAAAGTTAATTTAAAAGTGGCTTGACTATTTTAATAAACCGCTTTATTTAAACAGCATTTAGGTTATTTAAATTATTTAATATCCTTTATTTTAAAGAATAGTTTATTTTGTTGATGATTTTTTAATCATGTTTTCAGAAATATCATTAATCATTTTGTTTGCTGCTTCTTCCAGTTTCCTTTGTGAATAAATGATTTAAAAGAAAGGATAACAGCTATTATAAAATGACTATCAAATAACACACTATCTCCATAATCAAAAGATAATAACAGTAAAATTTAAAAAATCAAATTGTAAAATAATTTTAATTACTCTATAATTATACCGCGCGATGTTTTTTTAATTATATCAAAAAAAAATGATTATTTTGACAAAAGATTGAAATTCTTATCGGATGATCATCTGATACAGACTGAAAGGAGTACTGAAAAGATTGGATAGTTATGAGTTGTTAAAAACGACGCTTGCTGTTTCTGCTAAAAGAGCAGAGCTGATTTCTTCAAACATAGCCAATGTGAACACGGATGGTTATAAAGCGAAGCGAGTAGAATTTGAAAGCGAATTGAAACAAGCGTTACAGGCTGCTGGGAATCAATCTTCACAAGAAGACATTCTTTCACAAGTACAGCCCCGAGTAACTCAAAATGCGAACACAAGTCTTAAGGACAATGGCAACAATGTAGATTTAGAAGTAGAAATGCTGGATCAAGCAGCAAACGGATTATATTACAGTGCATTGACTGCACAAATCAATGGGCGTTTGCAAATGATGAATTATGTATTGAGTAATTAAAGAAAGTAGGAAAATGTAGTGGGTGTTTTTGATGGACTGACGATTAATGCAAGTGGTTTAGCGTTGGAACGATTAAAACTGGATACGATATCGACCAATATTGCGAATGTCAATACCAACCAAACAGAAAATAGCGAAGCATACCAAAAGAAAAGCATTCTTTTTTCTGAAAATCTTAAGACGGTTCAAGATGGAAAGACAAAGAATTATGGTGTTAAAGTGACGGGAATCCAAACGGACGAAACATTGAAATTGACTTATGATCCGACTAACCCTGCTGCGGATGAAGACGGCTATCTTGAACAATCAAATGTGGACATCGCAGATGAAATGGTGGCAATGATCCAAGCAGTGCGTACATATGAAGCGAATGTTTCTGCCTCCGAAATGAATAAAACAATTCTCAAAAAAGCACTAGAAATATCAAAGGGGTAGAAAAAAATGAATGAATTATTATCAACACAAGGATTAACCGAATATCAGAATTCCTTACGGGCACTTGGTGCTTCAGGAACTTCTGCAACTGAAGTTGATTCTTCATCAGGTGCTGCATTCGGTAATTATTTGTCTGATGCGCTTGAAAATCTTAATCAAAAAACTGCAACAATGGATCAAGACACGATCAAAATGATCACAGGAGATGAGAGTGATCTAGGAAATATAATGATTCGAATGACAGAAGCACAGTTAGCGCTCCAAACAGCCGTGACCGTGCGCAATAAATGCTTAGAGGCATATAACGATGTTAAAAATATGCAGTTTTAGCAGTTGGCGAGGGAATAAAGCGAAATGATGGAAAAATTGAAAGAATGGCCGGACCTGATCAAAGAACGATGGCAGGCTCAAAGTTCACTGAAAAAATTGATAGCAATTCTTTCCGTTATCAGCGTTATTGGTGTCGCGGCAACAATGTATTACTTAAATACAAGAGTCGAATACGGTGTTTTGTTTACAGATTTAAGCGAAGCTGATGCAGGAGCGATCACCAATGATTTGACAGATCAGAAAATCGACTACAAGTTGACAGATAATGGAACGACCATTTTGATTGCCAAAGAACAAATCGATGAATACCGGATTGAATTAGCAGTCGAAAATAAATTACCGAACACAACAACGGGATTTGAGCTTTTTGATGATGCTAGCATGATGACTACCGATGAAGATCGGAAAATCATGTATCAGCGTGCCGTTACCGGAGAGTTGCAACGGGCAATCGAGACATTAGATTCTGTCAAAACAGCGAAAGTTCTCCTAGTGATGCCAGAAGACAGTGTTTTTTCGAGTGAAGAAAGCAAACCTACTGCTTCGATCATTCTAACACTAAAAAATCAACAGATTTCTGAGGAAGCGGTACAAGGAATTGTGACGCTGACTTCGGGTGCCGTTGAGAAGCTTGAGCCAGAGAATGTCAAAGTCGTCGATAGCTCAGGAAATACATTGACGATCGAAAAAGATGAAAATAGTCAACTCAGTAGTTTGAACAGTAAGTACATTGCAATCAAAAATGAGTATGAAAAAATTCTGGAAGAAAAAGTCTCGAAATTGTTGGCACCAATCTACGGTGAAGATAAATTTCAAGTCTCCATCAATTTAGATCTGAACTTTGATTCGATTGAAAGTACCAAGGTGACTTACGATGATCCGGAAATAAGAAAAGAAACAGTTCAAGCAGCTGGATCTGGCGAAGCGATCCAAGAGGCCCAAACGGGTACAGTCGATGACAATGTTTCTAATGTGACCGGAAATGATGGGGATGCAGGCAGTTCATACAGCCGCTCAGTCGAAAATGAATTGAACACAGAAACGACCAAAAGAATTACAGCACCGGGTATGATTCAACGAATGACAAGTTCAGTGGTCGTTAATGCAGACCTTTCGCAAAATGATCAGGCGGAACTGCAGTTGCTGATTGCCAGTGCTGTAGGATATGATGCTGATCGCGGCGATGATATTGCTATCCAAGGCTTTGACTTTGCCCAAGCAACAGCAGAGGTGGAAGAAACGGAAGGTACGGAACAATTAGCAGCGGCAAAAGGCTATCTGAAATATATCATTTTCGGTGGTATCGCATTGGTCGTGATTTTGTTAGTGCTATTCGTGATTGGATTGGTTCGAAAGCGTCGAGAAGATCAAATTTCAGTAGATGTGACACAAGAATTGCCGGTTGCACAGCCAGCTGATTCAGAACCAGCACCAGTTATGGAAGAATCCGAAGAAGTTGTCTTTGGCGGTCTAGGGCACAATGTTGATACTTCAGTTGAAGAATCAAATGAGCCTGAACAAGAGCCGGTCGAGGAAAATTCTTTAAATCATTCAGCAAAACAACATGCCGATTCAAATCCGGAAGTGGCTGCTGAATTGATTAAAGCTTGGATGAAGGAAAAATAGAGGGGAAAGAAACGATGGAAACACTCGATGGTGTCAAAAAAGCAGCAATACTCTTGATCTCATTGGGATCGGAAACCTCTGCGAAGATCATGAAACTTCTACCGGAAAATTATATTCAAAAAGTGAGTTATGAAATCGCCAATATCGATTTTGTCAGTCCGGAAGAACGCGATCAAGTATTAGAAGAATTTTCAACGACATTCACTGCTAGAAAATATGTTCTTGATGGTGGGATCGATTATGCAAAGAATTTATTGAATCAAGCATTAGGTTCCCACAAAGCAAAAGAAGTGATTGATGTGTTGACGCAGATCCAATTGCGAGAACGCCCATTTAATATTGCACGTAAAGCGGATGTGCAACAGTTGACGAATCTCTTGATTGGTGAGCACCCTCAGACGGTCGCTTTGATTCTGTGTTACATGCAGCCCGATAAAGCAGCCAATGTGTTATCGCAGTTTCCAGATCATCTCCAAGTAGAAATTGCAGAACGGATCGGTACGATCTCCAGCACCTCGCCATTGATCATTGAGCGAATCGAAAAAGTGATCGAGAACAAGTTCTCTAACTATGTAGAGAATGACAGTGAAAACGTGGGCGGCGTGCACACATTGGTAGAGATCTTGAATTCAGTGAGTCGAAGCACCGAGAAGAATATTTTGACCGATCTGGAAAAGCGGCAGCCTGAGCTTTCAAATGAAGTCAAATCAAGTCTGTTCACATTTGACGATATCGTTACACTTGACCGATTGGATGTTCAAAAAGTGCTGCGGGATGTACCAAATGAAGTGCTTGTCCTTGCTCTCAAAGGTGCTCCAGAAGATATCAAAGCTTTCGTTTTCTCAAATCTTTCATCTCGTGCAGTGGAGAATTTACAAGAAGAGATTCAATTTATGGGACCAACTCGATTGTCTGCTATTGAGGAAGCACAGCAAAATGTGGTCGCTGTGATTCGCCGTTTAGACGAAAATGGTGAGATCTATCTTGGAAGGGGCAACCAGGATGCAGTGGTCAAATAGTAGCTTGTTGAAACATGAAACGGTCAAAAACCTTGATACCGAAAAATCAATTTTAACTGAAGCTGTAATTAAAACGCCTTCTCCGTTGCTTTCTACTACTGATTCGACAGAAGCGGGGCGTCAAAAGCGGCAAGCAGCGCAACGGGAACGTGCGTGGAAACTTGAGATGGAGCGTCAGCGTAAAGAAATTGAAAGGTTGAAACAACAAACACTAGAAGCGGCTCAAGCAGAAGTCCAACAAATCAAACAATCTGCGCAAGAAGAAGGCTATGCTAACGGATTTGCAACTGGACAAAAGGAAGGCTATGAGCAAGGGTATCAAGAAGGCATGTCTGTAAGTAAAGAGACAGCTGCCAAGCTTATTGCACAAGCCGAGCAGAATGTACAGCAGGCAGCAGAAGAGATTAATGCTTTTCGGTCAGAGAAAAAAGCTGAGATGATTTCCTTTGGTGTACAGATCGCCGAAGCACTGATCAACCAGCGTTTCGAGCAAAGCAATGCTGCTTTGCTTGCTTTTTTGGAGCCTATTTTACTGCAGTTTGAACAACCGGACCAGTTCTTGACGATCCGCATTCATGAACAGCATCTGCATGTCCTTAAAGATATCTTGGAAAGCCGAAAGCAGGCGATCAGTAATTTTCGCTATTTGCTGTTACCGGATGATCAGCTTTCAGCTCACGATTTTGTGATTGAATCAGATGATTCGATCGTTGTCTTCGAGCTGGAAAAAGAAATTCAACTTTATCTGCAGCATCTTTTAGAAAGTAGTGAATAGCAATGGTGCTTGAATTACCTGTTGGACCAATTGTCCAAAAAGCAAAAAAACGTAGATTTTACTCCATTTATGGGAAGGTCAGCGAAGTGGTTGGTCTATTGATCAAAGTGGAAGGATTAGCCGTTTTTGTAGGAGAAATCTGCGAAGTGAAGATCCGCAACAGTTCTCACGTTGCGTTAGCCGAGGTTGTCGGTTTTGTTAAAAAGACTGTTCTATTGATGCCGTTAGATCAATTAGAAGGTATTGGACCTGGCTGTTTAGTGAAGCCTACCGGCACAACACTGACGGTCAAAATCAGTGACTCGCTCCTAGGGCATACATTAGATGGATTAGGACGTCCAATGGATATGGCGATCGATTTAAGTGATGCTGACGAGTACCCTGTCAGTCAAGAATCTCCTGATCCATTTCAGCGGAAAAAAATCTCTGAAATCATGAGTACAGGTGTACGAGTGATCGATGGTTTGTTGACCGTTGGCCAAGGACAGCGGATTGGTATTTTTGCCGGAAGTGGTGTAGGGAAAAGTACGTTGCTTGGGATGTTGGCTCGCTATTGCGAAGCCGATATTATCGTGATTGGACTTGTAGGCGAACGTGGCCGAGAAGTAAAAGAATTTATTGAAAACGATCTGGGTCCAGAAGGCTACCGCAAATCAGTCGTTGTTTGTGCAACTTCCGATATGCCGCCTTTAGTACGTTTGAAAGGGGCTCATGTGGCAACCGCTATTGCCGAGTATTACCGAGATCAAGGAAAGAAAGTTGTGTTGATGATGGACTCCGTGACTCGCTTTGCGATGGCGCAACGAGAAATTGGTCTATCCACGGGTGAGCCGCCGACGACTAAAGGGTATACGCCTTCGGTATTTACGGCGTTGCCAAAACTGTTGGAACGCAGCGGGATGTCCGATCAAGGATCCATCACTGCTTTTTATACGGTTCTGGTTGAAGGGGATGACATGAATGAACCTATCGCGGATGCCGTCAGGGGGATTCTCGATGGTCACATTATCTTATCTAGAAAAATTGCCGCTCAAAATCATTATCCGGCGATCGATGTTCAAAACAGCTTGAGCCGTTTAATGAAGACATTAGTTACGCCTGAACACTACAATGACGCTGGTGAATTAAAAGAAAATATGGCTGCTTACGCTGAAGCGAAAGATTTAATCGATATTGGTGCATACAAATCAGGTGCAAATGCCATCACCGATCATGCTATCGCATTGCATCATCCAATCAATAGTTTTTTACAACAAAGAGTAGATGAACGAAATTCATTTGAAGAAACACGGGCTGCATTGGCTGCTTTGTTCAATGAGGATGCAGCTCTTGAACGACAGCGAAATGCCCTGCAATAAGAAAGAAGGTAACTGAAGATGAAAGCTTTTCATTTTTCATTGGAAAAGGTATTGGATCACCGTGTGAGTGTAGAACAAGAAGCAAAACGAGCCTACGCAGAGAAACAAAAAGCAGTGATCCAAAAAGAACAAGTTCTTACTCAAATGATCAATGAAAAAACCGCATTGATGGACGTCAATGAAATGACTCTTGGTCGTATGCAAGTTCAGCATCGCTATCTTACTGCTTTAGAGTCTGGCATTCATGAGATGTATCAGCAAGTGCGTCAGCTGAATCAGGAAGTTGAAGTTGCTTTGACAGCTGTCGTTCAAGCACAGCAAGAACGAAAAGTCGTTGAAAAGCTAAGAGAAAAGAAACTAGAAGAATACAATTATGAATTGCTTCAAGAAGAACAAAAACAATTAGATGAAATGGGTAGCCGTAGTCTAGCAATGCGCTGAGCAGCAGCTGCGGACTCACAAAATCAGTGAAAGGAGGTGAAAAATGAAACAAGTGGCTATCACGCCAGCACTTATGAAAGTTGCTGACAAACAACAACCTGCTGCTGTCAAAGATCCAGGCAATTTCATTCAATTCCTGCAACAGTTTTCCCAAAATCTTGAGGATAACTCAGCGAATGAAGATGGAGTGCCGCAAGGGGTTCTTTCTTGTGTAGAACAGGGAAATCAGCTAGTGGACGACAAAGAAGATGAATCAGTCGCCGATTCTGAAAATGCAACCGACATACGTATACCAGAAGCAAATTCAGAAATGACGAAACAGGCAGAAATCGTAAATGAAGGAGCTTTGGGGTGGCTAGGTTTTTTCGGATCGCAAATGACTGAATCGAAGGGAAGCATTTTGGGAGGCTACCCATTGCAACTGCCAAAGGAAGACCCATTAGTGATGGATTCGGTCAGTGAGCAATCTGTCACTTCAGTAGCGACCGATCAAGTATTTCAGTCAACAGGAGGAAATCCGTTAGAAGACACTGCTTCAGAATCAATTCTGAGCAAGCCAGACACACCTGTAGCAGCGATTCTGCCAGTAGGAGAACTGACTGCGGACGGAGAAAAAATCCACTTGGATTCTGGAACAGAGAGTATCTCACAAACAGATGCCCCAGTAGATGCAAAAGGAAATACAACCAGTGAAAAGACACTTCTGGTTGATGAACCTTCAAAGGGGAGTGCACAGTCTTTCATTCCACAGCAAGCACTTGAAAGAGTCGCTATTTCCGAGAGTTCCACAATCGACGACTCAATGAAGCCAATCGATGGATCTAACGGTTTGCAGCAAACAACGACACTAGACTTGTCCAAGTTGTTGATGCAGAACGATCAACGTCCGACACCAGCTGCAGTCAAAACAGTCGTAGAACCATTGACGCAGAAAATTGAACAGTTAGTACAGACTCCAGAGAAAAAAATCACACTCCAATTAGTGCCGGAAAAACTTGGCAAAGTCCGAATTGCATTGGAAGTTACTGCGCAAGGGAGCCGTCTGGAATTTACGGTAGAGCAGCAACAGACCAAGCACTTATTGTCATCGATCAAGACAGAACTGGAGCAAGTTCTTCAAAAACAAGAAAATCAACTGATTTCTGGGAAAGAAGGCGTCTTGAAAGAAAATCCTGCCACAGCGGTTGAACGTGCTGCTTTGACTGATTCACTTGCTAGTTTTACTTCGACGACTGATGGACAAACAGCACAACAAGGCTTCTCACAGCCTCAAAGACAATCGGGAAAAAAAAGCTACAATCAAGTTCCTTTACCTAAAGAAGAAGAGACAGCAGAGCAAACAAATCATGCCATTAGTATTTTGGCTTAATGCAAAAGGAGAAGAAAGATGCCTAATGAAATTACACAATCGGCTGCGGGGATCGCAAATGCAACTTCTTTAGCTCAAACCCACCGAGCTTCCGATATTTCAATGGATGATTTCCTTAAGATTTTAGCAGCTACTATGAGTAATCCTTCTTTTAGCGGTGACTCTTCAGGCGGCGGAACGGATTACATTTCTCAATTGGTCCAGTTTACTACATTGGAACAATTGAATGAATTAAGTGAGACGGTAATGACGTCAGTGATCCTTCAGCAGCAACAACAGGCTTTTGGTCTGATCAACAAAGAGGTCACAGTATTAGATGGAAAAGAAAAAGTTACAGGAGTCATTGAGAAAGTTCGCTTTTCGAATGGGTATGCCACGATCGTTGTCAATGGGAAAGAGTACAACATGAGTGCAATTGAAGAGATCGGCGGCGATCCTAAAACTTCGGATGGATCAGAAAGTGAATCAGAGAGCGAATCGAAAGGTGAGTCAGTATGAATCAAATAGGCCGCAATTTACCATTACAAGCTGCCACCTCTGAAAAAACGCCTAGAACCGCACCCTATCAAGCAAGAAATACCGATTTTTCGGAGATGCTGCAAGACAAGCAAAGAAGTATCAAAGTTTCCCATCATGCACAAAAGCGGCTGACGGATCGAGAATTAACACTTCAAGAAACCGATTATGATTCGCTTTCAACTGCAATGAGTGAATTAGCAGCTAAAGGTAGTAAAGAATCATTATTAGTATACAAAGATATGGGTCTGATTGCAGATGTTCACAGCCGTACGATCATTACAGCAATGGGAATGAACGAATTGAACACAGTCACCAATATCGATAGTGCAACATTTATTAAATAACAGCTGGACTGAAAAGGGGCTGTAGTATTTTCTGAATGACAGAGGAAAATACGTCAAATTGAAGGAGGAAAACAAATGTTACGATCATTATATTCAGGTGTTAGTGGAATGAAAAATCTTCAAACGAAAATGGACGTGGTATCAAATAATATTGCCAACGTCAATACGATTGGTTTCAAATCAAGTCGGGTACTTTTCCAAGACATGATGAGCCAAACCACATCAAATGCAACCGCACCAGGAAATGGTTCAGGTGGTGTCAACGGTACACAAGTCGGTTTAGGCGTGCAAGCTGGTTCGATCGACATGATCAATACAGTCGGAGCACCTCAATCTACTGGGCGAGCAATGGACTTTTACATCAGTGGGCAAGGGTATTTCATGGTCAAAGGTTCTGGCGAAAATGGCGAAACTTATTACACACGTGATGGATCTTTCGTACGAGACAGTAACGGCACGCTGACTAACAGTGATGGAATGCAAGTATTAGGACGTACTGGCAGCACAAATCCGCCACTCGTTTACGATGACAAATATGAAGAGGGTGCAGGACTTAGCGGCGAAACAGAGATTGGACCGTTAGAAATTCCTGCAACAATCACTGTTGATGGCAAAGAACTTACTTATAATTCAATGGCCATCGATGCCAATGGACTAGTCGTTGCAAAATACGGCGACAAATCATTCGTCATGGGGAAAGTCTCTATTGCAACTTTCAATAACCCTGAAGGATTGGAAAAAGTCGGCGGAAATAACTACATGCAATCGAACAACTCGGGTGCCCCAATTGTTGCGGGTGCAGGTCAAAATGGCTCAGGTCGTCTACAAGCAGGCGCATTAGAAATGTCGAATGTCGATCTATCGACGGAATTTACAGAAATGATCATTGCCAGCAGAGCGTATCAAGCAAACTCAAGAAGTATCACCACTTCTGATGAAATGCTGCAAGAATTGTTGAACTTGAAACGTTAACAGAATCCCTCATAAAAAATAGGAGGTACCGGATGATTTTATTGACGGCACTGAATGGCAGAGAGTTTTATCTAAATCCGGAACTGATCTATCGGGTCGAAGAAATGCCCGATACGTTGATTACACTAATCGATGGCAAGACACTGGTTGTAACTGAGTCTGCGGCAGAAACGGCACAGCGTGTCATTGACTATAAACTCTTGATCAATTCGAAACAAATAAATAACTAAGGGTGGGTTAAGATGGCTAAAGTGAAAGAAAAGGAAGAAAAAGAACAAGGGAAAGAAAAAAGCAAAGAGAAAGGAATCAATTTGTTTTTACTGATCCCGATTCTGTTGGTTATCGTGATTGGCGGGACGATTGGAGGGACATTGGTAACCAATCACTTCCTAGTAGAAGACAAAACTGTTGCGCCGAAAACGAAAGCAAAAGGCATTGCTTCTGATGAATCGATTGTTGCTTTAGAGGAATTTCTTGTAAATCTTGAGAAAGAAGAAGGGCAGGAACAGCAATACATGAAGGTCAACCTTTCGATTCTCGTTGATAATGAAGAAAAAAGCGAAGAAGTGACGAAGAATGTTGCTGTTATTCGGGATAGCATCGTTAACTTGTTGCGCCAAAAGAAAGCCAGTGACATTTTAAGTTCGGCAGAAAGTGTTCCGAATTTGAAAAAAAATTTGAAGGAAGCAATTAATCATGAGTATGGATCAGCAATCGTCAATGAAGTATATGTCACTGATTTAGTGATCCAATAGAAAGAGGAACGTTGATGGAAACATTTTTTTCATTGATTAAAATGATCGCTTTTTTGTTAATCATTTTGTATCTGATCAATGTCAGTTTGAAGTATTTGAATCGCTACACGAACCAACAGAATAATCAGCTGCGGATTCTACAAAAAGTCGCCGTCAGCAAATCCTCCTCCATTGGGATCATTCAGATTCTGGACAAATATTATGTGATGAGTTTTTCGGAACAGCAGAACCAGATCTTAAAAGAACTTAGTGCCGAAGAAGCAGCTATCTTGATGTCCAGAACTGGGGAAACGTCAGAATCATTACGAGTGACAGATTTCTCTGAATGGGTAAAGAAAGCAAAGAGCCAATTAGAAACGAAACGAGGCAAGCAAAAATGAGCGCAAAACGAAAATGGACGCTAGTAGCAGCGATCCTTTTAAGCAACTTATGGATGCCTCAAACTGCGTTTGCCTTAGACATTGGGGATATGAGTACCACGATTAGTGATTTGCTCTCTAACGGCAGTGGATCAAACGATACGATCAATACTTTTTTGCTGGTGACTTTGCTATCTTTGATTCCTGTTTTACTGATCATGATGACCTCGTTCACCCGCATCATTATGGTACTTTCTTTTGTACGAAGTTCATTAGGAACCCAGCAGAATCCGCCCAACCAAGTATTGATCGGTCTTGCTTTGTTTCTTACTTTCTTTATCATGAAGCCCGTCTATACGGATATTTATCAGCAAGCCATTGAACCTTTTGACCGGCAAGAAATCACGCAATCCGAAGTTTTTGATCGCTCAGAACGTCGAATCAAAGAATTTATGATGCTCCAAACACGAGAAAAAGATATTCAGCTTTTCGCCGAAGCTTCTGGGGCAAAAGAAAAATATGAAACTTCAGATGAAGTGCCGCTAACCGTAATGGTCCCGGCATTTATCATTAGTGAATTGCGGACGGCCTTCAGTATTGGATTTTTGATCTTTATTCCTTTCTTGATCATTGATTTAGTTGTTTCGAGTATTTTGATGTCGATGGGGATGATGATGTTGTCCCCGATCATGATCTCACTGCCATTTAAGATCCTACTATTCGTCTTAGTCGACGGTTGGTATTTAGTGGTGGAATCACTGATCAAGAGTTTCCAATAATTCACAGGAAAGGAGCAGAAAACCAATGTCTGTTGCAACGGTACTCGACATATTGCGAGAAGCATTCATTCGGATCTTGTTGATTTCTGGACCGGCGTTACTTATCGGGATGCTTGTGGGGTTAGTGATCAGTATTTTTCAAGCCACTACCCAGATTCAAGAGCAGACGTTAAGTTTTGTGCCCAAACTGATCGCTATTTTCTTAACATTGATTCTTGCCGGCAATTTTATGCTGAATCTTTTGCTTAATTTCACTAAAACCATCTTTAAGATGATCGCGGCATTGTAAGGAGGCAAAGCATGGCACTGATCCAAGCAAGTATCCTGATTTTTTGCCGCATGATGGCATTTGTTATCTTGTGTCCCATATTTTCACAACAAAATTTTCCTTCGCTTGCGAAAGTGGTTCTAGGCGTTGCCTTCACCTTCCTTTGTTTACCTGCGGTCGAACCATTGCCAGAGGCGACAACGTTTATGTTTGCGATTTTGGCTCTCAAAGAGATTTTACTGGGAATGGCGATGGGTTATTTGAGTCAGTTAGTTTTTACTGGCGTGCAAATTGCTGGTCAAATGATCGACTTTCAAGTGGGGTTTTCGATGGCTCAGGCCTATGACCCGACGATCCAAATGAACGTCTCTCAATATGGAAAAACGTATTATTGGTTAGCCGTAGGAACCTTTTTCACCTTGAATTTGCATCATCGCTTGATTTCAGCGCTGCTTTTATCTTTTACGATTGTTCCCTTAGGAACAGTTCAAATTAGTGGTACCACCATCGAAGGTGTCGTGAAACTATTTGGACAGATGATGGAAATGGCACTCAATTTAGCTGCGCCGATGCTCATAGCACTACTGATGGTAGATCTGGTATTAGGGGTGATTTCGCGGTCGATTCCGCAAATCAATATCTTAATGATGAGTCTTTCCTTAAAAACAGCAATCAGTTTTATGATCTTTTTGCTACTACTGCCAAACGCCATTACTTTTTTGAGTAAGCAGCTTCCAGATACAATCAAGTATTTACAAGAGTTCATGACATCACTGAAATCATAGAGAGGTGAAAAACGTGTCAGAAAAAGACGGCAAAACAGAACAACCCACGGCCAAGCGTTTACGGGATGCCCGTAAACGCGGAGAAGTTCCTAAAACGCAAGAGTTAGCGGCTGCGGTCTCTCTGATGGTCTTTTCTTTTATGTTGTTGCCCCTTTGGCACTTTTTTGCGCAGCGCTTTTTACCTTATCTCACTCGAGCGTTGGAGCATCTGTATTTGTTTGAAGCCAGCGTTGCGGATTTACCTCGTTTAGGACTTCAAAGTATTTTGCTATTTTTTTTGCTTTGCGCACCTGTCTTTGTGATTGCTTATGCGGTTGGTTTAATTACTAACTATGCTCAAGTGGGAATCTTATTTTCTGCTAAAGCAATCAAACCAAATTTCAAGAAGCTGAATCCGCTGGCTGGATTAAAGCAACAATTCAGCACTCGAGCGCTTGCCAATCTCGCTAAAACGTTAGCAAAATTTGGCATTATTGTTTATCTTTGTTACCAGAAATTTTTGGCGGCTGTCCCAACATTACTGGGTGTCAGTGAGGTCGGTTTAGAAAAAACAGTCTATTTTCTGATTGAACGGGCAAAGGATCTATTTTTTCAAATCTCACTTTTTTTGATTGTTTTAGCGGTAGGAGACTATGTGTATCAACGCTACAGTCATCGCAAGAACTTGAAGATGAGCAAGCAAGAAATCAAAGATGAATACAAGCAAATGGAAGGTGATCCGCAAGTCAAATCTCAGCGGAAAGCAAAATACCGAGAGATGACACGCAACGCCATCGCTCACGTCAAGGAAGCCACTGTCGTTATCACTAACCCGACGCACTTTGCCATTGCGATTCGCTACGATGCGGAGAATGAAGGAGTGCCGAGGGTTTTAGCAAAAGGTGCTGATCAGTTGGCACAGCGAATGAAAGCAGAAGCAGCAAAAGAAAACATTCCGATGATCGAAAATCGGGAAATTGCTCGAGCTCTTTATAGACAAGTAGAGCCGGGAGATTTGATACCAGTAGAGATGTACGAAGCGATCGCTGAGATCATTGCACTGGTTTATCAATTGGAAGAAAACGAACGCGGAAAGATTTAAAACGGAGGCAACAGCATGAATGAGGCAGTAGCAAAATCTAAGAAAAAAATCGGTTATGCGGATGTCCTAGTTTCTTTTTTAGTGATCGGGATTATTGGATTGATCATTATTCCTTTACCAGCAACTATTTTGGACTTTTTGATCATTGTCAATCTAACGATTGCTATCAACATTCTGCTGATCACCCTGTTTACCAAAACAGTTTTGGAATTTACCACCTTTCCAACACTTCTTTTGATTACGACGATGTTCCGGCTAGGATTGAACCTGTCTTCTACCCGCTTGATTCTGACACAAGGGAATGGTGGCCATGTCATTGATGCCTTCGCGAATGTCGTAGCTGGAAGTAATTACATTGTCGGAATCATTTTGTTTGTCATCATCATGGTGGTACAACTAGCTGTCGTGACTAATGGTGCGGGACGAGTTTCAGAGGTTACTGCTCGTTTCACACTAGATGCGATGCCAGGAAAGCAAATGGCCATTGATTCGGATCTGAATGCCGGATTAATCACGGAAGCCGATGCCCGGAAACGTCGAAAAGACTTGCAGCGGGAAGCGGACTTTTTTGGCTCGATGGATGGTGCCAGCAAGTTCGTTAAAGGAGATGCGATTGCCGGGATCATGATCACGGTCATCAACTTGGTCGGCGGCGCGATCATCTTTTCCATGGGAGGGCAAATGACAGTCATGGAAGCTTTCTCCCAGTTTGGTAAATTAGCTATCGGAGACGGTTTGGTTAGTTCGATCCCCTCCCTGCTGATCTCCATCGCATCTGGTGTGATGGTCACTCGTTCAGACAATGACAGTTCCTTTGGTTTAGACATTGCAGCCGATATCACAAGAAATCCGCAACTCTTCCGAATCGTCGGTATGATTCTTTTTGTTTTGGCGATCGTGCCAGGGTTTCCACCGATTCCTTTTCTCCTGATTGGTGGCGGTTTATTTGCCGCTAGTTTCATGATTACACAGCAAGAAGAAAAGCAACGGACAGAACAAAAGAAATTGGAACAGAAACTCGCTTTGGAACGTAAAAAAGAAGCCCAAGAAGAAGACGATTCTGTCGCTTCCTTCCAAGTAGAACCGATTGCAGTTGAAATCGGCTATGGACTAATCCCAATCGTCGACAGTTCCATCGATAATAGTCTGATGAATCGTATCGTCGCGATTCGTAAACAAAGCGCCCGAGAGTTAGGGATCCTAGTCAGTCCGGTACGTATCCGAGACAATCTCTACCTTGAGTCAAATGATTATGTGATCAAAATTCGAGGGAATGAAGTGGGACGGGGCGATATTTATCCGAATAAAGTAATGGTCATCAGTCCTAATGAAGAACCTTTCCCATTTGAAGGAATCGCAACCAAAGAACCAGCCTTTCATTTAGATGCGATGTGGATCGATGAGAAAGACAAGGAATTGGCTGAATTGCAAGGCTTTACGATTATTGAACCATTAACGGTGATTGCCACGCATCTCAAAGAAATCATTTACAGCCATGCGCCAGAATTACTAGGCCGACAAGAAGTGAAGAAATTGTTGGAAGGAATCAAAGAACAGTACAACGTAGTCATTGATGAATTGATTCCTGAGATTCTAAGGTTGGGTGAAGTACAAAAAGTATTACAAAATCTTCTAGATGAACAGATCCCAATCAATGATCTGGCAACAATATTAGAAACATTAGCCGATTACGGCGTTGTAACAAAAGATGTAGAAGTCTTGACAGAATATGTTCGTCAAGCACTGAAACGAACGATCGTGGCGAAATATATTGGGGAGCAGCATGAACTGAAGGTCGCTGTCATTCATCCAAAATTAGAAGAAATGATTGCTCAAAGTATTCAGAAGACAGCAACCGGCTCTTACCCAGTCTTAAAGCCAGAGACAGTGACGAAAATTTTGGATTCAATCAATACGATCCAACATGCAGCGATCGCTCAGAATGTTTCCTTCGTAATTCTAGCTTCACCAAAGATTCGTCTTCCGTTCAAGAAAATGATCACATTCAATTTTCCGGATTTGGCAATCTTGTCATTGAATGAGATACCTAACGAAATCGCTATTGAGACGGTAGGCAGTATTGAGATATGAGCAAAGAGTGCGAAGTGAAAGGAGAATAACCGATGTACGAAGTGGATAGAGAAGCAGAAATCATTAAATACCTTCCTCTAGTCGAACGCGTGGTTCAGCGAATGTCAATCAAAACGACAGATTACGAACAAGGAGATCTATTCAACATTGGGGTCATCGGATTGATGGATGCGTTAAACAAATTTGATCCGACGAAAAAAGTGCCTTTTGAAAGTTATGCGGTCCTTCGTATCAAAGGAGCGATCATTGACGAAGTACGCAAGCATGCAAAAATCTCACGTTATAAAATGGCGGCAGTTAACCAATTTTATCAAGCACGACAAGAGTTAGAGCAAACCTTGAAGCGAGAAGCGACTGATACAGAAATCTCTAAACAGATGGGAATTAGTCGCGGACAGTTGGCAGATATTTATGAAAGCCTACATTATTTAGCTAGTGTGTCATTAGAGGATACATTGTTTTCTGCTCAAGATGAAGGTATGACGATCAAAGATTCTATCAGCGATAAAGAAGCAGTAGATGTGGAAGAAGCGTTATTAGAAACAGAACGTCTGCAAGCATTGACTACCTGTATCAAAAAGCTCGGGGAAAGAGAGCAGTTGATTTTGAGTTTGTATTACACCGAAGAATTGACACTCAAAGAGATCGCAGAAATTTTAGAAATCTCAATTCCAAGGGTTTCACAGATCCACGGCAAAATGGTAGCTAAATTACGATTATTGATCAAGGAGGAACTAGCATGATTCGAGGATTAGATATTCTTTCCCGCAACATCAATGTCTTACAGAAACGGCAAGAAACGACTAGTGGGAACATCGCCAATGTCAAAACCACTGGGTATCAAGCAAAAAAACTATTTCAATCGACATTAGATGAAGTAGCATTACATAATTATCAAGGCGGTGCTCAGGCAAACACTCGTCATGATATTGGTGGACTGGCATTCGGGAATCAATTAGCCGGCACCAGTTTGGAACAGGCAGCTGGGGCGATAAAACAAACGGATCAAGCAACAGATTTCGCACTGCTTTCTGATGGCTACTTTACTGTCCGAACACCTGCAGGAGAAACATTATACACGCGAAAAGGGGACTTTACCCTTAATCAGCAGAATCAATACGTGACCCAAGAAGGATACGTTGTTTTAGGCAATGGCAATCAGCCAGTGACCGCAGCAGATAATCCGCAATTCCAAGTCCGTTTGTTTGAACCAGACCAGTTGATGGCCAATGGGGAAACTTACTATACCAGCGACAATGCAGGGACGATCGCTGCACGGCCGACGGTGCAGCAAGGGTATCTGGAACAAGCCAATGTGGTCGTGGCAGACGAGATGGTGGCAATGATCCAGACATCAAGAGAATTTGAAGCAAACCAAAAAGTATTGAACTCCACCAATGAAACACTCCAAAAAGCAGTGAACGAATTAGGAAAGATTTGAGGATAGCAGAATGAATATGAACGGTTTATTAGGGATCAGTCGTTCAGGAATGAACAGTTTACAAAAGAATTTGGACAATGTTGCTAACAACATTGCCAATGTCAATACCAATGGTTATCAAACGCAAACGACTCATTTCAAAGAACTGATCAACAATGCAGTATCAACTGAGGAAGTCTATTTCAGTGGTAATGCGGCACAATACGGCTGGAACGTTGGTTCTTCAGCTACAACTGGAACTAGCTTTGGTCAAGGCGTGTTGACATCTAGCAGTCAGCCGCTAGATGTGGCGATCCAAGGTACGGGATTCTTTGGCGTCCGCAATGGAAACAATGAGTTGCTTTTGACAAGAGCTGGTAATTTCCAGTTAGATGCTGAAAAAGGACTAGTCACCAGCGATGGCTACCCTGTCGCTATGACTACTATGGTACCCGCTAATCAATGGCCAAATGCCCAGAACATCCAAATTGATTCTGCAGGCCGATTAATGACCCAACAAAATGGACAGGCAGTTCTACTAGGGCAATTGACACTTTATAACCCAACCAATATGAATGATCTGGTTCCTGTGGGAAGTCAGCTATTTCAAACACAAAATGCCCAGCTAACAAGTTCTCAAGCAGACCCAACCGCTTTTGGAACGATCAATCAACATTATTTGGAGGGATCGAATGTAGACTTGGCCGGTTCAATGACAGAACTGCTGACGACACAAAGAGCATACGCCCTTAATACAAAAGCAATGCAAACAACGGATGATATGTTAGCTGTTGTCAATCGTTTTACTAATTAGAGGAGAGACCAATGATCCGATTAACCAAAGTCAGCAAGCAATTCCAAAATGGCACGCTAGCATTAGCAAATATTACCGCTGAGATCTCGCAAGGCGAATTTATTTATGTCGTAGGACCGAGCGGCTCTGGCAAATCGACACTGTTCAAGTTACTGCTGAAAGAAGAAGAGCTTTCAGCAGGGTCGATCCAAATTGGCAATGTGCTGCTAGAAGGGCTGAAAGATCGTCACTTATATATGATTCGGCGACAAGTAGGCATTATCCAGCAGGAAGACCTGCTGTTGGCACATATGACGGCTTATAAAAACATTGAATATGCATTACAGGTATTGGGCGTGCCACGGAAAATACGCAAAGAAAAAACCGATAAAGCATTGCAAATGGTGGGCATGACGGCTTATCAATCTTGCTATCCCCATGAATTGTCGGTAGGACAATGCAAAAAGATCGCGATCGCCCGTGCCATCGTAACTGAACCGGCAGTCTTGATCGCAGATGAACCTACAGCAAATTTAGATATTAAATCCGCAGTAGAAATCATGAAATTATTCATAAAGATCAACCAGTTAGGTGCCACCGTGCTTCTTGCTACCCATGACAGCACCATGGTCAATACTGTTCGGAATCGTGTTTTTGAGCTTAAAGAAGGACGATTGATACGGGACGATCGCAACGGCGGCTATACCCGTTATGCAGACCCGAAAGATACATATGTCTGGTGACAAGCCTTAAATTTCTAGTTAATTATCCGATTAGGGAACTAGAAGATTGTTTTCATAATCGGATAAAGAAGGAGTGACACTGCGATTATCAAGTGAAGAGCGAATCTTGATAAAAATCATTGACGATCATATCGCATAGGAAAGGATACTGTCATGAAGAAGAAGTTACAAGCTATTATCAAAAAAATCCGCCTCGCTACGCTGCTTCCCTTAATTATTACGTTTGTCGTTTTATTGGGGTGCTATTTCTTTGTTTTACGGCCTCACGGAGACGATCAGTTGAGTCATGTGTTCTTTATTTTTTCAATAATCGTTCTCTTATTGGAATTTATTGGAGTTGTCGTACTCTCTTTTGTGGTGAAACATAAGGATCCAGGAATGGATACATTACTAGCAGAATTGGAAATTGTTAGTGGAGGAGACCTCTCGCACATTGATGCTATGGGGAATGACGGAAATGATCCCCTCTTTGAAAAGGTCAAAAATAGTTTTAAAGGTGTCTTGAATACATTTAAAGCAGTAATCGTGGGAATGCATGAAGAAAGCACCCGCATGACGGAAATGGTTGGAAATTTGACCAATACGTCCAAAAATGCCAAAACATCTATCGAAAATGTTCGCCAAACGATGAACGCTATCGCCAACGCAGCCAGTTCTCAAGCCTCTGAAGCAGAACAGACCTCTGTTGACATGGACGAATTAGCAACAAGCATCGAGGAAATCCACAAAGAGATCGACCTCATGAATGGCTACGTGCAAAAATCTCAAGATAGCAATTATCGAAATTCTGAAGTGATGATGTATGTCTCAGAAAGTTGGGAAGTCGAACGTCAAAATCAAGCTGATTTGGTGGATGGTATGAATGATATGAATGAAGACATTCAAAGTATCGGCAAAATCGTTCAGTTGATTAATGATATTTCTGATCAAACCAATCTTTTGGCATTAAATGCTTCGATCGAAGCAGCTCGTGCAGGGGAAGCAGGCCGCGGATTTGCCATTGTGGCAGAAGAAGTTCGCAGTTTGGCAGAACAGAGCAGTCAATCGACTAAAAGTATTCGGACGATCATTGAAGCAATCCGCAAAAAATCTGAGAAAGTTGTTTCAGCAGCGATGAATTCTTATGAGGGCGGGAAAAAACAAACAGACAATATCAATAAGGTGATTGATTTAGCTAATGAAATCTCTGATATTGTTGAAAAATTAGTAATGAGTATCCAAACAGTCGAGTCACATATTACCGGCATCGTGGAGAAAAAAGATATGGTGCAAGTCTCTGTCAGCAATATTTCCTCTGCTGTTTCAGAAACCTCTGCCGGCACCCAAGAAGTGACGGCCAACTTGGAAGATTTCTATTTGGTCATCGAAGAATTTGAATCGAATGCGCAAGAAATCGAAACGATCGCGAGCATTCTGAAGTTCCAAGTAGATAGCTTTAAATTCTAGAGAGAGGAAAAGATGCTAATGGAGCAATATGTAATATTTAGAAGTCATGACCAGCTCTTTGCAATCCGAGTCCAGCAAGTGACACGAGTGATTGAAGCCCAATCCTTTATTCAGTTACCGGAAGTGGCTGATTTCGTTTTAGGTGTCTATGAATTTCAAGAAAAAATGATCCCGATTATTGATGTTCGCCGTAAACTATTCAAAGAGCCCACAACGGTTTCTGAACGGAACAATGTCATCTTATGTCATTGGAATGATCAAGATCTTGGGCTGTATGTCGATGAGATCGTGGGGATCTCTACGCTGGAAGAGACGGATTATGAAGCTCAGCTTGATCGTTCGGGACTTAAACAAAGTTATATCGAGCAATTTTTGAAAAGCGAGGAATCCGTCGTACTATTATTGGCGCTCTCCTTTTTATTTGACTATGAACCGGAGGAATGGCAGGACACGTTCGGAGAAACGAGTTGACCCGTCTATTGAAAACAAAACAGGAGATTCATGTAGGCATCTCAGAGTATAAAATTGCCCAGTATCCGGACAAATTAATGACCGTTGGACTGGGATCCTGCGTTGGCACGATCATTTATGATGAAAAAAGCAAAATTGGCGGACTGAGCCATATTATGCTGCCAGATAGTCAACCATTTTCCCACAAGCGGGAGATCAAGCCGGGAAAATTTGCTGATCTGGCATTGCCAAACATGGTTGCAGAATTGCAGCGTAAAGTACGTGCTCCGCGATTCAAAGCCAAAATCGTTGGTGGTGCCAATATGTTTCAATTCCAAACAATCACGAATACGAGCAATATCGGACAACGCAATGTTGAGGCAGTTGAACAATCTTTGGCCAAGTTGGGAATTCCCATTGTAGCCAAACACGTTGGTGGTACGGCTGGAAGAACAATGATCGTTGACTTAGACGATTTTACAACAATGGTTCGGATCGTAAATCAAGAAATCATCTATCTATAAAGGAGTTTGAAAAAAATGAAAAGAGTATTGATCGTAGATGATTCTGCTTTTATGCGGAAAGTGGTGACGGATCTGTTGGAACAGATGCCCCACATCAAAGTAGCTGCTGCTGCTCGTAATGGCAAGCAAGCACTAGATCATCTTGCGAAAGAATCTTTCGACCTTGTAGTGATGGATGTAGAAATGCCTGTATTGGATGGATTAGAGACATTGCGGATGATCAAAGAACAGTACACCGTTCCGGTAATCATGCTCAGTTCAATGACAAATCAAGAAACAACGATTGAGTCATTAGAGCTCGGGGCGGCAGACTTCGTTGAAAAGCCTGTTAATCTATCTCAGATTCAACAAGACTGGATCGATGATTTCTACAAAAAAATCGATTCGCTTGATCAAAACCATTCTAAGGAAATAAACCATAGTATAGCTGAACAAATAAAATTAACGTCACACCATTTGCCACGGACAGTTGAAGCAGTCGTGATTGGCTCTTCCACCGGTGGCCCCAGAGCTTTGTTGGGAATCATCCGCGGCTTGCCTAAACGACTGCATTGCCCAGTCATGATCGTTCAACACATGCCGGCTGGATTCACTGCATCTTTCGCTCAACGTCTGAACTCGGAAACAACAGTACCAGTCAAAGAAGTGACCGACGGCATGCCGATTGAAAACCAAGTCTATCTTTGCCCAGGAGATTACCATATGACAGTGGGACAAGGGCGTTTTCACCTGAATCAACGGGAGAAGCTTCACGGAACTAGGCCGGCGGTTGATTATTTATTCACTTCAGCAGCCAGCGCTTATCAAAAGGGGCTAGTCGGTGTTTTATTGACTGGAATGGGTAAAGATGGTGCCAAAGGAATGCAAGCGATCCAACAAGAAGGTGGTTATACCATCGCTCAGGACAAAGACAGTTGTGTGGTCTTCGGGATGCCGCGATACGCCATCGAACAAAAGGCAGTCGATGAAGTTCTAGCACTAAGCAAGATTGAAACAAAAATCGGACAGATAGTCGGGTGAGAACATGGAGACAGATTTTGTTGTTTTTAATCAATGGGTCAGTGATCGGCTGGGGGTACAGCTAGCGGCCTACAAAGAAAGTCAAATGCAAAGACGGATTTTGACCATCATGGAACATTCAGGTGCTAAAAATTTGCAGGAATACCAGCGGCTTTTGGAGAAAGATATGGTTGCCAGAGAAGCTTTTCTAGCCCATATCACGATCAATGTTACCGAATTTTATCGTAACAAAGAGTTATTTGATGCCTTTGAAAAAACGCTGCTGACTAAGATCGTGCCACAGTTTGCATTGCCGAAAATTTGGAGTGCGGCTTGCTCGATAGGTGCGGAGCCTTATACGATCGCCATGCTGTTAGAGAAAAATCGCTTGGCAGCGCCCGCTGTTTTAGCAACGGATATCGATCAGCAGATTTTGACAAAGGCAAAACAAGGGGTGTATCGCGAGCACGAGCTAAGAAATGTTCCTATTGAAGAACTAGCGAATTATTTTGAGGTCAAAGAGAGAAACACTTATCAGATCAAACCAGAACTCAAGCGGAAAGTTCATTTCAAGAAACATGATCTATTGAAAGATCCCTATGAAAAGAATTGTCACGTGATCGTCTGCCGCAATGTAACGATTTATTTCAAAAGTGATGCCAGAGACGAAGTGTATCAGAAGTTTAGTGATGCCTTAGTACCAGGTGGGATTTTATTTACTGGAGCAACAGAAACGATTAATTTTTCGGAAAAATTCGGGTTGAAAAAAATCGATTCCTTTATTTATCAAAAAATATAATTTCGCAAAGGAGGGATTCATTTGGATGATAATAGCGTATACCGTACGCTTTTCTTCGAAGAGACAGATGACCATCTGCAACAGCTGAACGACCATGTATTGGCATTAGAAAGCAATCCGCAAGACACAGCACTTTTAAATGATATTTTCCGCTCAGCTCATACACTGAAAGGGATGGCAGCGACGATGGGGTACGATGTGATGACACAGTTGACCCACAAGATGGAAAATATTTTTGAGCTATTCAAAACAGCAACGTTGTCAGTGACGAGTGATTCCATCTCGCTGATTTTTAAATGCTTGGATCGGTTATCCGAATTGGTGGAAGACTTGCGGGAAGAAAAAGAACTGCAGCCGAATCAAATCACAGATTTGCTGCTGGAATTAGATCAAGTAGAACAGCAAAGCCAAAATCAATCCGATCAACAACATTCGGAAACAACAACCTCCGATACACCGCTTGCGCAGTTATCGCTGGCATTTGAGCAATTAGATTCTTCGGATCTTTTTGTGATCGAACAAGCGGTAGCCGGGGATTACCACGCCTTCAGCATTGCGGTCCGCTTAGAAAAAGATTCCATGCTCAAGGGGCCTAGAGCCTTTTTGATCATGGAAAAACTGGAACAATCTGGTGATATCCTGCATACGGAACCGAGTGCGGAACAATTGGAAGAAGGTGATTTTGATTCTGATTTTAGGCTAGTGTATCTCACTCAGAATGAGTTGGCGGAAGTCCAAAAGAATATTGCTAGTAATAGTGAG
This sequence comes from Enterococcus sp. M190262, assembly GCF_005843965.1. Taxonomy (NCBI): domain Bacteria; kingdom Bacillati; phylum Bacillota; class Bacilli; order Lactobacillales; family Enterococcaceae; genus Enterococcus; species Enterococcus sp. M190262. Next base: position 1,121,485 of record NZ_CP040461.1, read on the forward strand.
ATCGAAGAGTTTCGAGTTGAGCCTTTTCAAGCAAATCCGTCTCAAGCAACAAATGAGACTCTAAAAACAGACACCACGAAAGAACCAATACCCAAAACCAAAGAAACAATGACACATCATGCGTCTGTTTCTAATCAATCGATCCGGGTGGATCTATCGCGACTCGATTCTTTTTTGGATCTAGTTTCGGAATTAGTCGTCTATCGCAACCAGCTGGAAGATGTCAGCCATCGCGAAAACATCGAAGCAATCAAAGATCCGCTGGAACAAGTCTCCCATCTGACATCTGAATTGCAGGACTTGGTATTGCGGATTCGTATGCAGCAGGTCAATGTCGTTTTCAGCCGCTTTCCCCGAATGGTGCGGGATTTATCGACTGAACTAGGAAAAGAAATGGATCTGGTAATCATTGGAGAAGAAACAGAGTTGGATAAGACGGTTGTTTCTGAACTGAGTGAGCCATTGGTCCATCTCCTGCGTAATTCTGTCGATCATGGGATCGAAAGTCCAGAAGAACGGGAAGCATTAGGAAAATCCCGTAAAGGAACGATTCGGTTAGCTGCATACCAGGAAGGCAATCGAGTCATCATCACGCTAGAAGATGATGGCAAGGGATTAGACCCACAAGTGATCAAAGCAAGTGCGGAAAGAAAAGGCTTAGCCACAGAAGGCTTATCTGATGAAGAGATCCAGCAACTGATTTTCCATCCGGGATTTTCGACAGCAGAAAAAGTTACGAATATCTCGGGTCGAGGTGTAGGGATGGATGCGGTACAATCGAAGATCGCTAATTTAGGCGGCACGATTGAATTATGGAGTCGGCCCAATAAGGGGACGCGCTTTACGATCAAACTACCATTGACCTTATCGATCATTCAAGCACTAATGGTGCGTGTAGGAACCGAAACCTTTGCGATTCCGCTTGATTTAGTTGAACGTGTAGTGATCATTAAAGAAGAAGTGATTCAGACCGTTTCTCAAGAAGTTTATCGTTTCCAGGAAGATTTGATTCCGATTATTCGGACCGATCAGCTTTTAGGAATCGAGGGAAACACAGTCGGAAAAAAATTCGCCATCATTGTCAACAGCGAACAGCAATATTATGGCTTGTTGGCAGACGAGTTAGTTGGTCAGCAAGAAATCGTGATTAAAAAGATCGATCCGCTCCTCCAGCAGCTGGATCGCTATCAGGGGGCGACGATTTTAGGAAACGGCTCGATTGCACTGATTTTAGATGTCAATGCGATTTGTGGAGAAAAAAAGGATGAGCGGCAATGAAATACACCGACTTGCAATTAGACGGATTAAAAGAACTGATCAATATTGGAGGCGGAAATGCTGCCACAAGTATTTCTAAGCTGATCGCGCAACCTATCTCAATGAGTGTACCGGAAGTAGCGGTCTTGGATTATCAAACTCTCTATACACAGATCATGGAAGAAGACAAAGAGGTCCATGCAGTGATCAGTTCAATCAGCGGTACATTCAGCGGCGTGTTTCTCTTTGTACTTTCAGATGTTGCTGCCGATCGACTGGTCCATCTGGTCATGGAAGATGCCACTGAAGAAATGAAGCAGTCGATCATTAGTGAGGTGACGAATATCATTTTTAATTCGTTTCTAAATGCGATCAGCCAACTATTGTCTGCTGAATTAGCGGCGTCGCTACCGATGGCTCGTTATGATTTCTTTGGTGCTGCAATTAGTAGCCTTTATCTAGCATTAAATCAGTTTGATGATCACGTTTTGGTCATTCGCAATGAGTTTTCTTATGAACAAGAAACACTAGACGCCTCGCTGTTCTTTATTCCAGAAGAGGGTGTTCTAGAAGAAATATTTGGTACATTAGGTATTTGAAGGGAGTAACAATTATGTCAAAAAAAGTATTAATCGTCGATGATGCGGTGTTTATGCGCATGAAATTAAAAGATATTCTTGAAAAAAACGGCTATGAAGTAGTCGGAGAAGCACAAAATGGGAAAGAAGCTTATGAAAAATACCAAGCCACTGCACCCGATCTAGTAACAATGGATATTACAATGCCAGAAGTAGATGGCTTAGAAGCGTTGAAAATGATTCGTTCGTCTGATCCATCAGCGAAAGTGATCATGTGTAGTGCCATGGGTCAACAAGGTATGGTTATGGATGCTATTCGAGCAGGAGCAATGGATTTCATCGTGAAACCATTTGATACCGATCGAGTGATCGCGTCTATTGATAAAGCTTTTGCTTAGACTTCAGAGGATGTGTTGAGATGCAAATGATTCTTTTTAAAATGGCGCAGCAACATTATCTGATTTCTGCTGAATCGGTTGAGGAAGTTATCGATGCACCAGAAATCACTAAAGTCCCATTAGCGCCTGAATGGGTCGAAGGCTTGATCAACTTGCGAGGGACCGTTTTGACAGTGATTCGGCTCTCGAAATTGATCGCAGTATCAAGTTCTGCAGAGGATCGGAATGTTTTGATCATGAAGCAAGGCGATGATCGCAAGGGCGTTTTAGTCGAAGAAGTCATCGAAGTGCTGGAATTACAAGAGTCAGATCTGCAATTGAGTGATCAAGAAGGCAGCAGTCATGCCATTGGTGTCGTATCATTGTCAGATAAAGTAGCAAGTGTGATCAAAATTGATCAGTTGATTTTTTAAGAAAAATGGGGGATTAGTGTGGATCAGGTATTGACGCAGCAAGAAATAGATCTCTTACTGAATGCGATGAGCACAGGAGAGATCGATAAAGAGGTAATGAATGAAGAAGACAAGCAGACAAAAGTAAAAGCCTACGACTTTCGCAGACCAACAAAGTTATCCAAAGAGTACGTCAATACCCTGCACATGATCTTTGAAGACTTTTCTAAAATGAGCAGCAGTATGCTGTCTACCCAATTGCGTACCAACGTAACTTTGCAGTTGGCTGCTATCGAACAAGTAAGTTACGATGAATTTATCCATTCGATCCCTAAGTTTACGTTGTTAGGACTCTTTCGTTCTCAACCGCTAAATGGGATTCAATTCATCGAGATGAACCCTCAACTGTGCATGTTGATGGTGGAACTATTATGTGGAGGATTGGATGCGTATCAAAGCAAACAATCAGAGATTGATTTAGAAGACAAGACGAATTTCACGGATATTGAAACAGCCATTCTGGAAGAAGTAGTCAAACTATTCGTACGGGTCTATGAAAGTGTCTGGCAAGATATCGTCAAGTTAGATTCAGTCTTGGATGGGTTGGATACTAATCCGCAGTTGCTGCAAAATATGTCACCCAATGAACCTGTTGTGTTGGTGACCTTCACATTGAAAATTTTCGAAACCAAGAGTTTTATCAACTTATGTGTTCCTTATGTCTTCTTTGAAGGAATCATTGATAAACTAAGTTTTCGTAATTGGTTCGACAGCAATCAACCAGCCAGTTCTGAGGATAGCCGCGAGCTGCAAAAAAGTTTGAATGGAGTCGCGTTAAATCTGGAAGCTTTGTTAGGATATGCCCAGATGAGTTTGTCAGACTTCATTCATTTAGAAGTCGGGGATGTCATCAAATTAGATAAAAAGATCACGGAACCATTAGAGACCTTTGTTGATGGAAAACCGTTTTATCGCGCGAAACCTGGCAAGCAGGGAGATAAGCTAGCCATTGAATTATTAGACAAGTTAGAAGAGGAGCAAGAAGAATGAGCGAAAGTTTTAGCCAATCAGAGATCGATGCATTGATGAATCACGATACCTCTCAGCAAAATGTAGATGAACAAGTAAAAGTTGATATTATCGGAGAAGTCGGGAATATTTCGATGTCCCAAGCGGCAACGACCTTATCGTCGATCTTGAATCGACGTGTCAGCATTACAACGCCTAGAGTTGTCAGAGTCAAACTTCAAACGATTTTAGATGATCTAGTGGCACCGAAAGTGGCCACGATTGTTGAGTTTAAAGAAGGACTTGTCGGCAGCAATTTGATGCTCTTGGAAGTCAAAGATGCAATCATCATTGCAGATTTGATGATGGGAGGCACAGGTGAAACAACAAGTACTCAATTCACAGAACTAGAGCTAAGTGCTGTTGCCGAAGCAATGAACCAAATGATCGGTACCGCATCTACCTCGATGGCAACGATGATCAATCGCAAAGTGGATATTTTACCACCGATCGTCAAACTATGGAGCGAATCAGAAGCTCTGGAATACGAGGCAGTTAAGGAAGAAGAAATTTACTGTATTTCATTCTCACTAAGTGTGGAAGGTGCGATCGAGAGTGAGATCATGCAAGTTTTTAGCGATCCAGTCGTCAATGATATCGTAGCCGCGATGTTAGCAGATCAAGCAACAGTTGTGGAACGGGAAACACCGGCAAAACCGCAGCCCGCTGTAGAAGCAAAACCAGAACCTGCGGTTAACCAACCGCAAGTGGAAGTCAGTCAACCAGCATTCCAGCCATTAAATGCAACACCAACCACAGATGGCGATAATCTGGATTTGATTTTAGACGTGCCATTGGATCTAAGTGTTGTTTTGGGACGCAGCAAAAAAACAGTCAAAGAAATTTTATCTTTCAATGCTGGATCGGTCATCGAATTGGACAAACTGACAGATGAACCGTTAGAAATATTGTTGAACGGGAAATTGATCGCTAAAGGAGAAGTTGTCGTCATCAATGAGAACTTTGGTGTCCGGATCACCAATATCTTGTCCCAAAAGCAACGGATTCATAACTTGAGTTAAGTGAATCTTCTTAGAAAAAGTTAAACAAAAAGGTTTAACTTTTTTTCTTTTTATCCGATAGTATAAAATAGAAGAAGCACCGAGAATGGAGGAACTCTCATGAAAATCGCAAGAGGTTATGCAGAGTATAGCGACAAAGCCATCCAACGAGAAACAATCAAGCCAACCAAAGCAGAGCAAACCGCTGCCGAAAAAAAGGTTGACGTCCAATTGTCAAAAACAGCGCAAACGATCAAAAACAGTGGCGGTAACGAAGCGAGCCGTGCTGATCGTGTCGCTGCATTAAAACAATCCATCAAAGATGGCACTTATCAAGTATCAGCAGAAGCAATTGCCACTAAAATGCTTGCTAGCGATGTAAAGAAGGCGGATTAGATGACAGAACGTGAATTTGAACGACAATTACAACGTTTTTTTCGACTTTTGGTCAAAGAGAAAGAGTATTTGATCAAGGGCCAAGGTGAAAAACTGATCGAGCTGGTAGAGAAAAAAGAAGGATTTGTCCCAGTCATCGAATCTTATGAAGGCAATCTGACAGACAAATGTCGTGAATTGATCCAACAAATCCAAAGACAACAGCAAGAAAATCTCTTATTGACTGAACAAGCCCTCAGCTACCAAAAAACATTGATGGATGCCGTTAAAGACAACATCCAGCCGGCAGCAAATACGTATTCGAAATATACGGAAAAGGCCACTGTTCAGACAGCGATCATTGACCAAAAAATTTAAGGAGAACTTTTATGACAGGATTATTCGGATCACTTGGGACCGCTACTGGCGGTATGAGCGCAAACCAAGTAGCACTACAAACGAGCAGCCATAATATCGCCAATACGAATACAGACGGGTATTCACGGCAACGTGTCAATCTACAGACTCAGCAACCTTACTATCTACCAGGAGCAGGTACGATCGGTACAGGGGTCAAGGTTAGCAGTGTGCAGCGCGTTGTTGATGATTTTGTGATTGGGCAAGTACGAAATGCCAATTCCAAATATACATACTATGAACAAAAAGCAGATATCCTTGGTCAATTGGAAGGTATCTTAAATGAGCCTTCAGATAATGGTTTATCGAAACAGCTGTCTACGATGTTTGACTCTTGGACTGCGCTAGCCAACAATCCCGAATTAGAAACGGCCAAAAGTCTAGTCCTCGAAAACAGCAGTACCCTGGCTGACATTATCAACCAAATGTCTTCGCAAATGAAAAAATTGCAAGGTGACACGGTAGATGACATCGAAAAATCTGCATTGGATTTCAATGAAAAAATCAAACAGCTAGAATCATTGAATGAACAGATCTATGCCTTAGCAACTGACGGACAAACCTCCAATGACTTACTGGATCTGCGGGACAATCTACTCAAAGATATTTCAAGCTTGGCACCGATCGAAACGACATTTGATCAATATGGCCGAGGCTATGTAGCGATTGGCGGCCAAACGATCCTAAATGCAGACGAACGCAATACGATCAGTGTAGTGATGGGTAAAAACGAGCAAGGAACCATCGTTTCCAAAGACGGTAACAGCTTGAATCCACGGGAGACAATCAGTGGGGATTACCCTCCAGGGACGATTTTGATCAATAAGCCAACAGAAGACGGTCAAACAAACTACGAGGAGTTGCCGATCAAAGAAGGATCGATCGGGGGTCTGCAAGTTTCGGTCACTGAGATTGACAGTCGCTTAAGCGAATTGAACAATTTTGCCACAACCATTGCCAAAGCAGTCAATATGATCTTTACAGATGGAAAATCCAGTACTTCCGGTCTCTTTGAATTCGGAGAAGATACTGCCGGTACGATCAAAGTCTCTCAAAGTATCATTGATAATCCTAGCTTATTGCAAGCCGGTAAAACAGGTGAATCTGGAGATGGTTCAAGAGCAGCAGCGATTGCGAAGCTTCGCAATGCAAAATTGGATTTTCCGCTGTCAGATGAAACGATGGCTTCTTTTGATCCCGACACACTTACCTTCAAAACAGATGGTTCAGGTATGACGTGTGACAGTTACTTCAATAGTATCGTCACGAAGAACGGGATCTCAAAACAGCAAGCAGATAATACTGCTAGCGCTCAGCTATCACTGCTAAATCAATTAGAATATAGAAATCAATCCGTTTCAGGGGTTTCGATCAATGAGGAAATGTCTGACGTGATAAGGTTTCAACAAGGATTCCAGGCAAATGCACGAATCATTTCTGTGGTTTCGGAGATGCTGGATACCTTGATCAATCGGACAGGAGTATAGATAAATGCGTATTTCAAATAATATTACTTATAGTGATTTTATTCGTAATTTAGGCACTAACGCCTCGAATGTTCACAAGACACTTAACCAGTTATCTAGTCTGAAAGAAGTCAGCAAATCATCAGAGAACCCATTGCTGATCTCTAAAATCATGAATCTAACTGGATCCATCAATCAGAACGCAACATTTGGCAGTACGATCAAAGACAGTATTTCTTGGTCAAAAGTTCAAGATTCAACATTAGACAATGTCAGCAAATCGATGTTGCGAATCCGTTCGTTGATCCAATCTTCTGCCAATGGTACGAATGGTGATGATGAGTTAAAGGCCAATAAAGCAGAGATTGAAGAAGAAATCGAAGGGATCGTAGAAGCGCTAAATACCAATTACGATGGCCGATATATCTTTGGCGGTACCAGTACGACGACCCCGCCATTTGAAATCGTAAAAGAAGATGGCGAAATCGTTGGGATCAAATACAATGGGACTAGCAAAGATTTGCCGCGAGAAATCGCGAATGGTGTTTCTGTCGATTTATTATCCGACGGCAGTCGTCTAATGAAGGAAACCGGAACAGAGTCAGATCCGGAAAATTTAAGTACGTATTTCAATGATTTATTGTCTGCATTGCGTACTGATGACAAAGAAGCTTTGGGGGGCAAACTGCTGGAAGCCCATGATGAGTATGCCAATCATTTTGTGAATGTGCGTTCCCAAATCGGCGCTTTGTACAATCGGCTAGAAGCTGCCTCAGATCGTAATGAAACAGAGAAACTGAATTTGACAGAGACGCTTTCCAACAAACAAGATATTGATTTTGTGGAAAAATATATGGAGTTTTCTAATCAAATGACTGCTTACCAAAGTACACTGGCGATGGGAACAAAAATCATGCAGTTGACGATCCTTGATTACGTTAGATAGTCGTTTATAGATGTCACCGTAAGATGCAAGAGAGGAACAACAAACTCTATGGACTCTACTTAGAAAAGGAAGTTGCAGGCGGCTATGCTCCGCTGCAATTTACGAATAGCTAAGTAGAGTTTTTTGTTTAAGATGTTTTTTTGATGGTTGACTATAGCAGTTTTATTGCCAGATTGGATAAGAATCACTCCCACGATAGCTGGAGCAATAGAAGATGATTTCTTAGATCCTATCGTTTACCAAGAATGAACGTGGGTTTCTCTTGTTCAAGAGCAGCTGTTTATACGGAGCATAAATTTTTTTTGATTTTTTTTATTTCCCTATCTTAACTAACGGTTTTTTCTTCCGATACATATAAACAGAGGGAAACCTTAGCGAAAAATTAGGAGGAATAATCAAATGAGAATCAATACAAACGTGTCTGCGTTAAACACTTACTCTCGTTTAACAGCAGCAAATGCTTCTAAAAGCAACTCTTTATCAAAACTATCTTCAGGTATGCGTATCAACAAAGCCGGCGACGATGCTGCTGGACTAGCAATCTCTGAAAAAATGAAAGGCCAAATCGGTGGATTGTCTCAAGCGAAAAGCAATGCACAAGATGGTATCTCATTGATCCAAACAGCTGAAGGTGCGCTAAATGAAACCCACAGCATCTTAGGCCGTATGCGTGACTTAGCAGTTCAAAGTTCAAACGGAACTTTGAGTACAGATGACCGCGAAGCAATCTCAAAAGAGTTTTCTGCTTTGTCTGACGAAATCGATCGTATCAGCACAACAACAGAATTCAATACTAAGAGCTTATTAAAAGGTGGAGAAAGTGGTGAAAAAGCTTCTTTCATCTTCCAAATCGGTGCCAATGCGAACCAAACAATGAGCGTAAAAATCGGTGATATGGGTGCCAAGGCATTAGGCGTAGACGCTTTAAAACTTGAGGAAGCAAAAGATGCTGAATCTGAAATTGCTAAAAAAGTTGAAACGGCCTTTTTAGATGCAGCTAATTCAGATAAGTATGATGCTGACGGTAAAGTTGATACAACAGCTGGTAAAACAGCTGCAGAACTTAAAGATGCAATTGAAAATGCGGCTGATGATACTGCAAAAGCAGCAGCACAAAAAACATATGATGCAGCTTTAGAAACTTTTAAAGCTTCTACTAATGGCCAAACAGCTATCGCAACGGCTAAGACAGAAGTTGAAGAAGCTTCTAAAAACAGCACAGTCAGCAAAATCGATGAAGCCATCAAAACTGTTTCTGCACAACGTGCGGACCTAGGTGCGGCTCAAAACCGTCTAGAACACACAATCAACAACTTGGGTACAACGCAAGAAAACCTTTCTGAAGCAAACTCACGTATCCGTGACGTTGACATGGCGCAAGAAATGATGAGCTTTACTAAGAGCAACATCCTTTCTCAAGCAGCAACTTCTATGTTGGCACAAGCAAATTCAATGCCAAACAGCGTATTGAGCTTACTTCAATAATTTTGGGGAAATCACAGCCAAGGACCAGACGGGGAAGCAAGGTCCTTGGCTTTACATAGCACCACTAAGAACATCGGTCGCTGGATGACCGCTCACATAATCAAGAGGCACCAAACAAGCAAATTCACAGAGCTGGTCCAGTGTGAAACGCTAGTTGACTGGATGGTCGCTGTTGTCTGCACCACAGCTTTTGAAGAATATCGTCCAAATCAGGAAAAGTGAACAACTTGTTGGAAAGCCCGCCACTATGGTGCAACAGATGATCAGCGTAATTGAAGACTTTAGAGAATAGATCTCTGAAGTCTTTGAAAGGTTGCGCACTAGAAAGGGATGAGGAAATGGCAAGTATTACAAGTGCTTCAGGAATCAGTACGACATTAGGGAGTTATTCGGGGATCACTGCAGAAGATATCGAAAGTTTATTGGCAGCAGATGCCATTAATAAAACCCGCGCCCAGAATCAAATCAAAACCATCAACTCGCAAAAGACTGCCTGGAGCGACATCAGCACTCGTTTGACCAACTTTTTGAACAAAATCGATGCCCTGCAAAAAGACGAGGCATTTCAAACGAAGAAAGCAGCGTCGTCAAACAGTGGGATAGCGTCTATCTCAGGAACAGCCGAAGCATTGGAAGGTTCCTACGATCTAAAGGTAAAGCAGTTAGCTACTGCTACTAAAGTAACAGGAACGAAAGTTACTGATAATAGCAAAGCTGCATTGAATGTCGAAGGCACGCTTTCTTTGACAAGTTCCGAAGTAGATAAAGACGGCAATCCTATCACGGTAGACATTGAGATCACTAGTGAAGACTCACTAAAAGACATTGCAGATAAAATCAATAAACAAAGCAAAAATTCCTCTGTGAGTGCCAATATTATCGATAACCAGTTAGTATTGACCAATACTAAAATGGGGGACAAAAATTTTACTATCTCTGGTGATGTTGCAGAAAGTCTAGGGATCGGTTCCACTGCGAAAACGACGCAAGGACAATCAGCTATTTTTGAGTTAGACGGTATGGAGATCACTCGTGACAGCAACACGGTCAGCGACGTAATCGATGGTGCAACACTGACGCTATCCAAGGTCAGCGACGAATCCGTAAAAGTATCTTTGACCAACGACACTTCCAAATTGGTAGATGCGGTACAAGGATTAGTTGATCAATACAACAGCTTAATGAGCTTTATTGGTGAAAATCTATCTGTTGGTGATCCTAGCAGTGAAAACAACAAGACGGGTGCGTTGGTTGGGGATACTGCGCTGACTCGGCTTCAAACCCAATTACGTAATTTGATCACGATCCCTTCTGTCAAAGGTTCAGATCTAAAACCGAATGATCTGGGAATTTCGACAATCGACAATAACGGCACTTTAGGCTTTGATAGTGAGAAATTTAAGAAAGCTTTAGAAGAAGATCCTTCAGCGATCAAAGATTTCTTTTATGAAAAGACCAAAAGCAAAGACAGCGACGGGACCACATCAACGACAGAATCTGGCTATACATTAGCGATCAAGGAGTTAGTCAACAGTTATGTTGTTAATACTTCTACCAATAAAGGGGTCATCGCTACAAAATCAGCCACCTATGATTCCACCATCAAAGATCTGAACAAGCAAATCACACGTTTTGACAAGATTTTAGAGATGAAAAGAGATCGGTATATCACGATGTTTACCAAACTTGATGAAGCAATGATGCAAGCTGAGAGCCAGTTAGAATACTTAGCTAGTCAATTCTCATCTAAATAATTCTGGACAATCAGAGTAAGAGAGGAAGAGTGGAATGGAAAATAGCCTGCCTACACTGGACGAACGATTAACACGGATTTTACAAGGGTTGACGGATTGGAACGGTGAAGTGGAGCAAGCAGAAGTACTGCTGGCAACCAATGCTGAGCTTTTAGCAACTCTGACAGATAGTCCGAATCGCACAAAACAGACACAAGCCCTAGTTGAAAAGGTCGTGGCTGCGTATCAAACATTTCTTACACAAGTGCAAGCACAACAAACACTGATCAAACAAGAACTGGGACGTTTGAATCGACAAAATAATTTGGTAAAAACCTATCTGCAGCAGGAAGATGTTGCTGGATTTGTCGAATTCGACTATTAGTGAGGGAAAGAAAATGAATTATCAGCAAATGCAATCAAATTATTTAAAGAATCAAGTGATGAGCGCGTCTCCTAACAAATTGATCGAAATGCTTTTGCAGGCAGCAATCAAGAATATCAAGTTGGCCCAGTTAGCGATTGAAAAACAAGAACTAGCAAAAGCCCATGAATACTTTATAAAAACACAAAATATTTTGTTGGAGCTGCGTACGTCGTTAGACGAAAAACAAGGCGGTGAGATTGCTGAAGGTCTTGCAACGTTGTATGAATACATGTATCAGCAGCTGATTGAAGCCAATATCAAAAAAGAAGTGGCTCCTGCCCAAGCTGTTGCGGAACTGCTGAGCGAGTTATTAGAAAGTTGGCAGGCCATTACCCAATCTGCTTGATCAAGTCTACCACTAGCTTGCTGACGGTAGCAAAAGCAAGTATGTATATAGAAAAAACAACGACATGCTGTTTTCAGCCGGGCAAAGTCGCAAACATTGGGTTTGCGACTTTTTTATTGCGTTGAAGCACTACATCACTACTCTTTCTAAAAAAATTATCATAAAAGGTTATTGAACCTGTCATTTTTCTGTGTGTAGTTGAATTTAACTCCCATTAGGAGATGCTTCATTAAATTTTTACAATGATACCCTTTTCAAAAAGGCTTATTTTTTACCTTATCCGACAATTCTGTTATTCTAAAAAATAAGAACTGTTTTGCAAGGAGGTCATTTAGTGAAAAAAAAAGTTTTATTCAAGCCGACAGTTCTGCAATTGCTCGTTATTTTCTGTGTAAGTATGCTGCTATTGTTGCCGCAATTGTTCGGTCGTGGCTTGATTTTAGGTTCGGACGCCGTCTTTCATTTTAATCGTTTTTATGAGACGAGCCAGCAAATCAAAGAAGGAAACTATCAATACTTTCTTTCCATTTATGGTTTTCAGCAATCTGGTCGGATCGTCAATGCATTGTATGGACCATTTTTTGCCTATTTTCAAGGATTATTAGTTTTGATCAGTCGTTCTTGGTTCCAATACCAACTCTTATCAAATGGATTGCTGTACCTTTTGGCAGGAACATCAATGTACACGTTACTGCGAAAATTGAAAGTTTCGGGCTGGTTATCTCTAGGCATGGGCATCCTTTTTATGACCACGTATTCGATCCAATATTGGGTCGAACGACAAGGGTTTTCGGCTTGGGGAGCAGCAATATTGCCTTTTTGTTTCATTCCATTGATTGATATGACGCGCTTTCAACGGATCCGTCCGTTTGCTGTGGGCGTGTCAGTAGCTGCGCTGTTTCAAATCCATGTTTTTTCGAGTATTTTATTGGTTTTGATCTATATCCCTTTCTTTTTGCGCACTTTTTTGAAAAGCCAAGGTAAAAAGCGGCTCTTGCTTCATTTATTCGCCGCCATTGGAATTTTTCTGCTGTTGACTGCCAATATTTGGCTGGCAATGCTTGATCTTTATCAAAGCAATCAGTTACTGCCACCATTCGTCAATCACCACATGGAGCGAAATACGATTACGGGTACCAGCAGTTACTGGTGGACATCGCCCTACCTTTTCCCATTGGTCTGTGGGCTATTTTTTGCCGGAGCTTTAAAAAAATGGCAAGAGATCCCCAATGGATTGAAGCTGTTGACTGTCGTTGCCGGCATTTTTTTCCTGTTATCGTCTAACTATTTGCCATGGCAATGGTTATCTAGTCTCGAAAATCCATTGATTGAACTGATTCAATTTCCGTTTCGCTTTTTTGTCCCTGCGACAGTGCTGATTCTTGCAGGATTGTGTCTTTTGCGGCCCTATTTAGCGGATAGCCGTCTGAATCGGCCGATTTGGCTGATTTTGCTTTTAGTTGTCAGTGTGGGCCAGATTATGTTTCAAACCAGTACTAAGATGAGTGAGTGGCAATCCAGCGATTCCGCGGTGAAAATCAGAAACCACTCCTATCTGTTTGTTTCTGATCAGCAGACGCTGAAAGAGGCTTATTTCAGTCCAGACAAAGCGAAGGCACTGGTGCTGTTCCAACGGTCAACCCCCGATTATGTTCCCATCTATCGTGACACAAAGGAAAATAAATACGATGCTTACGGGGAACAAATCATCAAGCAGAATACGACAGTGCAAAAAGCGGTTGTTAATGGACAGTTGATTTTGCGCTGGCAAGGAGAAGATTCTAGCTGGAAGGCGTTGCCGGTCATCAATTACCAACGAACGACCTTACAGCTTAACGGACAGCCATTGAAGCGTTCTGACATCAAAGTGAGTACGATAGGGGCAGTGACTGTTAAGCAACAGACAGGGCTCAACGAGCTGATCGTGGATTATGATGCGCCGTGGTATTTTGACTGGGGACTGTGGTTGACAATGGCTGCATGGGTCTTATTGGCTCTCGGTTTTCTTTGGAAAAAACGGCAGCTGTTTGCTGCAGTTAGACGCCAAAAATGATCAAGAGAACGGTTGTCGGCGGCTTTTTTGTAGACAGCAATGAATGATTAACGGACTTAAACGAAAAAGAAGCAGCTGTGGTGTGCAACACTTTAGCTGCTTCTTTTTCGCTTAAGATTTTTTAAGTAAAAAATTTTTGAAAAATTAGTTGCGTGCGCAACTAATTATCTTTATACTGAACCTACTGTATTTACCTTACTGCATGTAAAGGAGAAAAATTATGGAGTCAATCATTCGTTCAATCAACCACATTGCCCGTTTAGCCGCATTGTACCGGGAAAGGGAACTAAAAAAATATGGGTTAGGTCCCATGCATCATACGTACATTTTAAATGTCTGTCGTAACCCTGGGATCAGTCAAGAAGCTTTAGGTCAGTTGATTTTTGTCAATAAAAGCAATGTTGCTCGCCAGTTAGCAGTCTTAGAAGAAAAAGGGTATGTTTGTCGGCAAACGAGCAGTTTGGATGGGCGGCGACTGCTCGTTTATCCAACCGATAAAGCGTTGGCGATGCAACCTATCCTCCAACAATTGTTGAAGCAGTGGAACGAGCAAGTCTTAGAAGGGTTTTCTGAAGCAGAACAGCAAAAATTGCTGGCAGATCTACAACTAGTAAAAGAAAACTCACAGCGTGCTTTAAAGAAAGAAGATGAGGTTCAGTGAAGTTACTAAAAAAATATTTGCACCCGTATATTGGGCGTATGTCTCTCGGGGTCAGTATCAAGTTTTTTGGGTCTTTGATGGATCTGCTGTTGCCATGGATCCTAGCCTATATCATTGATACGATCATTCCTACAAAAAATGTTTCCGCCATTTTCTTGTGGGGCGGTGTGATGCTGCTGTGTTCGGTGATTGCTGTTGTAACCAATATTCTTGCCAATCGGATGGCTTCCAGTGTTGCCAGAGATGCTACTGGCAGCATACGTCATGATCTTTTTGCCAAAGTGGCCTATTTATCGATTCCGCAGATCGAACAAGTCGGTATCCCTTCGATGGTTTCGCGGTTGACTACGGATACTTACAATATTCATCAAACGGTAGGCATGATCCAACGACTTGGCATTCGGGCGCCGATCCTCTTATTAGGAGGAGTGTTGATCACAGCAACCTTAGATCCGGTGCTGACACTCGTATTAGTTGGGGTTTTACCATTCACATTAGTTGCCGCCGTTATTATTTCTAAGCGAGGGATTCCTTTGTTTGCCCAATTGCAAAAGCGAGTAGACACGCTAGTTCGCACCGTCCGGGAAAATGTGACGGGTGCTCGTGTGATCAAAGCATTATCGAAAGCAGACTATGAAAAACAACGATTTCAGCGAGTCAATCAGTCAGTCGTTGCGGCAGAAACAAGGGCGAACCGGACGATGGCTGCCACACCACCTTTAATGGATTTTTTTCTGAATGCGGGATTGACATTGGTGATTTTAGTGAGTGCTTATCGGGTGAATGCCGGGTTGACGCAGCCAGGGGTGATTATTGCTTTTCTCACCTACTTTACGATTATTCTCAATGCGATGTTAAGCATCACGCGAATTTTCGTGATCGTCTCAAAAGGTTTGGCTTCCGCAGACCGTATTCAAGCTGTACTGCGCCTGCCGCAGGATATGAAGGTCGTTCCCCTTCCGGCAAGAGATGAAGAAGCACACATTGTATTTGACCACGTTTCCTTTACTTATCCTGATGGTACGTCCGTTCTGAAGGAAATCGATTTTTCTCTAGTCAAGGGACAGACGTTAGGAATCATCGGAGCTACCGGCAGTGGTAAATCAACGATTGTACGCTTACTGCTGCGTTTATACGATCCGACCAATGGACAGATCCGCATCAATGGCCGTGATATCCGCTCACTGGATCCCGAAGAGCTGCACCAATATTTTGGCATTGTTTTGCAAAAAGACATCCTTTTTGCTGATACGATCGAAGAAAATATTGATTTTGGGCGCCGCTTTTCAAAAGAACAAATCGAAGAAGCTGCCGCTAGGGCACAAGCAAAGGAATTTATCCAGCAGTTGCCACAACAACTGGCCTATGAACTTCATGCGAAAGGAAGCAATCTAAGCGGTGGTCAAAAGCAACGAGTCCTCCTATCCCGTGCATTAGCTGGTGAACCACAAATTTTAGTCCTGGATGATTCAGCCAGTGCATTGGATTATCAGACAGACGCCAAACTACGCCAAGTACTTAAACAACAATTTGCGGACACAACGACGATTTTGATTGCACAACGAATCAGTTCGATCCAGCATGCAGATAAGATTCTTGTGTTGGAAAATGGCCGCATGAGTGGATTCGGCGATCATGCCACATTACTGGCGACGAATACCATCTATCAGGAAATCTATCATGGACAGACAGGAGGGAAAATCAATGCCTAGCAAGACAGTCGCCGAAAAACCAAAAGAGACGAAAAAAACTGTGAAGCGTCTCTGGCACTATTTGTATGAAACGAAATGGCTTCTTCTATTATCAGCAGTTTTAATGATGGCTAGCAATCTGTTTTCCTTAGTAGGTCCACTGCTTTCCGGTTATGCCATCGATGCGATTCAGCCAGGACCAGGAAAAGTCATTTTTCACCGGGTCTTCTTTTATTGCGGATGGATGATTGTTTTTTATCTTTGTTCAGCGGTGTTAAGTTATCTGATCTCATTATTGATGATCCGTCTGAGTCAACGTGTCGTCCAGTCCATGCGCAAAGCGATTTTCGACAAAATTTCTGAATTGCCGATCGGCTACTTTGATCGTGTCCAAACAGGCGATATCATTAGTCGAATCAGTTATGATGTCGATACGATCAATACATCAT
Organism: Enterococcus sp. M190262; assembly: GCF_005843965.1. Classification (NCBI taxonomy): domain Bacteria; kingdom Bacillati; phylum Bacillota; class Bacilli; order Lactobacillales; family Enterococcaceae; genus Enterococcus; species Enterococcus sp. M190262. Next base: position 1,138,228 of record NZ_CP040461.1, read on the forward strand.
TAGCTAGTGATGCCATCCAAGTGCTGAGTAGTTTAGTCACCATTATTGGTTCGTTTATTATGATGTTGCTGATCTCTCCAGTGCTCGTTTTGATTTTTGTAGTGACAGTGCCTGCCTCGGTTCTATTGACTCGTTATTTAATGAAGAAATTTCAGCCATTATTTCGGCGTCGTTCGCGAAAGCTAGGGGAATTGAACGGATTTGTAGAAGAAATTCTTTCGGGTCAGCAAACGATTAAGATCTATAACCAAGAAGAACCGATCATTGAACGATTTGATGAAAAAAATCAGGCCGCAGTTTCCTCTTATTACAATGCAGAATATTATGGTAGCATGACGGGCCCGTCCATCAACTTTATCAACAATGTTTCGTTGTCACTGATCAGTGTCTTTGGCGCACTGCTATTTTTATTCGGTCGTCTCTCTTTAGGAAGCGTCTCCTCCTTCGTGTTGTACTCTCGTAAATTTTCTGGACCGATCAATGAGCTGGCCAATATCTTTAGCGATTTGCAATCCGCATTGGCAGCAGCAGAACGGATCTTTCGCTTGTTGGATGAAGAACCGGAAGTCTCCGATGTTCCTGATGCCTATGAGTTTACAGAAGTAACCGGGTGTATCCAATTGGATCATGTCTCCTTTGGGTATCAAAAGGATCGCATGATCATTAAGGACCTATCGCTGGACGTTGCCCCAGGCAGTTTAGTCGCTATCGTTGGTCCAACCGGGGCAGGTAAGACCACGATCGTGAATCTCTTGATGCGTTTTTATGATCCGGATCAAGGAGTGATTCGTTTAGATGGACAGGACATCAAAAAAGCGACGCGCAGCAGCTTGCGCAAAAGCTATGCGATGGTGCTGCAGGATACTTGGTTATTTACTGGAACTGTCTTTGAAAACCTGGCTTACGGTAAAGCATCCGCGACTCTTGCTGAGGTAGAGGCAGCGGCTAAAGCAGCCCATGTCCATGAGTTCATTCAACAATTGCCAAAAGGGTATGACACACTGATCACAGAAGATGGTGGCGGGATTTCGCAAGGACAAAAGCAGCTTTTGACCATTGCTCGTGCGATGCTTTTGGATGCGGATCTCTTGATTTTAGATGAAGCCACATCAAATGTCGATACCCAGACCGAGGGGTTGATCCAAACGGCAATGACTGAGCTGATGAAAGGCAAAACGTCCTTTGTGATCGCTCATCGTCTCTCCACTATCCGTCACGCAGATGTGATTTTAGTGGTCCAAAACGGTAATATCGTCGAACAAGGGACTCATGATGAATTATTAGCTAGAGCAGGTGCGTATGCAGCCCTTTACCAAGCACAGTTTGATGAATAAACGACGAATAGCTAGGATCTATGAAGTAGCAGCTTAATAACTGGACTAGAGATCTAAGCATAGTAGCAGAACAATCGGTATTGCATCTAGTTGCAACGAAGATTTATTGAATCTCAGAATTACACAATGACTAGGATAGGCAGTTTGTTGCAGGCCTCTCGTCACAGCTGCTTCTTTTTCAAGCAAGCAGTTACAAAATTATGCAGCGTTTCCATGACAAACCGCTTTTTTATCGGTATACTTAGAAAGGAAACATTCTGAATTATCGAAAGAAAGAAGGGAACCTGTGTGTTTCATAAACAATTAAAAGATTTCCCCAAAGATTTCTTATGGGGCTCTGCGTCTGCAGCGTACCAAGTCGAAGGGGCTTGGCAAGAAGATGGGAAAGGCACATCAGTATGGGATGATTTTGTGCGCATTCCTGGAAAAACATTTAAAGGAACGAATGGGGATGTCGCAGTCGATCATTACCATCGATTCAAAGAAGATGTGGCATTGATGAAAGAACAAGGGTTGAAAACCTACCGCTTTTCTGTCGCTTGGACACGGATTTTTCCAGAAGGCCGAGGAGAAGTCAATCAAGCAGGGCTAGATTTCTATTTGGCTTTGATCGATGAATTGCTTGCAGCAGGAATTGAACCAATGGTTACGCTCTATCATTGGGACTTGCCTAAAGCGTTGCAAGAAGCTTACGGTGGTTGGGAATCTCGCCAAATCATTGAAGACTTTACAAATTATGCTGTGACACTTTTCGAAGCATTTCGCGGCAAAGTCAAATACTGGGTCAGTCTGAATGAACAAAATGTGTTTACCTCATTAGGTTATTTATTGGCTGCTCATCCGCCAGGTGTCACTGATCCAAAGCGGATGTATGAAGTGAATCACATTGCCAACTTAGCCAATGCTTCTGTAATCAATACATTTCATGAGATGGAGATTCCGGGTAAAATCGGACCTAGTTTTGCTTACACGCCAAACTACCCGATCGACAGTGATCCCAAAAATATTTTGGCAGCAGAAAATGCGGAAGATTTGATGGCGCATTATTGGATGGATGTCTACCTATGGGGCGAATATCCGATCGCAGCAATGAACTTCTTGAAAGAACAGGGGATCGCGCCAACGATTGAGCCAGGAGATATGGAACTGTTGCGTTCGGCAAAACCGGATTTCTTAGGGATTAATTATTACCAAACTGCCACTAACGCAGCAAATCCGTTAGATGGGGTAGGCGCTGGTAAAATGAATACAACTGGAGAAAAAGGCAGTTCAGAAGAAACAGGAACACCTGGTATGTTCAAAAAAGTCGAAAATCCATTTGTTGATCGTACCAATTGGGATTGGGAAATTGATCCTCAAGGGTTGCGAGTGGCGTTACGACGTATCACTAGCCGCTATCGGATCCCGGTGATGATCACTGAAAATGGACTTGGCGAATATGACAAGTTGACAGACGATCATCAGATTCATGATCAATACCGCATCGATTATCTGTCAAGCCATGTTCATGCAATCAAAGAAGCAATCAGTGATGGTGCAGAGGTGCTAGGTTACTGTACATGGTCATTTACTGATTTATTAAGCTGGTTGAATGGCTACCAAAAACGTTATGGTTTCGTTTATATCGATCAAGACGAAAATCAAGACGGTAGTTTGACCCGTTATAAAAAAGACAGCTTCTATTGGTATCAAGAAGTGATCAAGACCAATGGACAAAATAGTTAATTCATAGCAAAATAAAAAGTACGTTTCTAAAAAAGAAGCGTACTTTTTTTGTAGAATGAAAATCGTTGACAAATGTAAACGGTGGAGGTAAAGTAGAAGAGTAGAGATTACAGTTGTAATCAAAAGGTAGCCTCTTTCGCTTATTTGAGGAACCCAGTACGATATTTCATTAAGGAGGAATAAAAATGGCTGAAGGAAACTATGCAATCGAAGGAATGACCTGTGCCTCTTGTGCTCAGACGGTCGAGAAGGCCGTCAGCAAAGTCACAGGTATCGAAGAAGCCTCCGTCAATTTGGCGACGGAAAAACTTCACGTTCGCTACGATGAAACTCAGGTAGATGAACAACTCTTAGCAAAAACAGTAGCCGATGCCGGCTACTCTCTTATAGGAAATCAGCAGCAAGCAACATTCCAGATTGAAGGGATGACCTGTGCTTCTTGTGCCCAGACAGTTGAAAAAGCCGTGAACAAACTTGCAGGTGTTCAAGCGGCTACTGTCAATTTAGCCACGGAAAAATTGACAGTTCGTTACGACAAGCAGCAACTTAATACAGCTACCATTGAAGAGGCAGTAGCTAAAGCAGGATATCAAGCTTTTGGCGAAAAAACTGCGGAGCCGCAATCGGCAAAGAAAGACCCAATTCAAAAGTTATGGCAACGATTTTGGTTGTCTGCCATTTTTACCGTGCCATTATTTTATTTAGCAATGGGCGAAATGATCGGTCTGCCGCTCCCTTCCTTTTTGAACCCTATGACACAGCCTGTAGCATTTGTTAGTACACAATTGATCCTTGTGCTCCCTGTCATGATTTTTGGCGGTGCTTTTTTTAGCAATGGCTTCAAAGCGTTGTTCAAAGGGCATCCTAATATGGACTCTCTGGTGGCGTTAGGAACCAGTGCGGCTTTTTTATATAGTTTGTATGGAACGGTCATGGTTTATTTAGGAGAGACGCATTTCGCGATGCATTTATACTATGAATCAGCTGCGGTGATCCTCACATTAATCACACTAGGCAAATACCTTGAATCCGTATCAAAAGGCAAGACCTCTGAAGCTATCAAGAAATTATTGGATTTAGCACCAAAAACTGCTCGGATCTTAAAAAATGATTCAGAAATGGAAGTGCCAGTCGAGCAAGTCGTGGCTGGCGATATTGTGATTGTTCGTCCCGGTGAAAAAATTCCTGTGGACGGACAACTGATAGTAGGACATTCAGCAGTGGATGAGTCAATGATCACTGGAGAGAGCCTTCCGGTGGAGAAACAACCTGGTGATTCAGTTGTTGGAGCGAGTATCAATAAAACGGGTACGTTTCGCTATCAGGCGACAAAAGTTGGCAAGGATACCACTCTGGCACAGATCATCCAGCTAGTGGAAGATGCCCAAGGTTCGAAAGCCCCAATTGCACGATTAGCTGACAAAGTTTCGGGTGTTTTTGTTCCGATCGTGATTGGCTTAGCGTTACTAGCAGGACTGGCATGGTTTTTCTTCGGACAAGAGTCGTGGATCTTTGCACTGACGATCACTATTTCGGTATTAGTCATTGCCTGCCCCTGTGCCTTAGGATTAGCAACACCAACGGCAATCATGGTGGGAACTGGGAAAGGCGCCGAGAATGGTGTATTAATCAAAAGCGGTGATGCATTAGAAACGACTCGCAACATCACAACGATCGTTTTTGACAAAACCGGGACGATCACAGAAGGGAAACCAGTTGTGACAGATCTTTTACCTTATGGCGAACATACGAAAGAAACGGTCTTGCAGCTAGCAGCTTCTGCAGAAGATGGATCGGAGCATCCACTGGGAGAAGCTATCGTAGCCGCTGCCAAACAACAGAAATTAACATTTTCTTCAGTTAGTCATTTCCAAGCCGTCCCTGGTCATGGAATCACGGGAAGATTGGATGGAAAAGACGTGCTGTTAGGAAATAAAAAGTTGATGGATCAAAAACAAATAGATGTCTCATCTGTAATTGCATCTGCCGAAGGCTTAGCAAACCAAGGGAAAACACCAATGTATGTTGCCATGGACGGCGCATTGATTGGGTTGATTGCTGTGGCCGATACGGTGAAAACAAGCAGCGCACAAGCCATTGAACGTCTGCATCAAATGGGCATCAAAGTGGCGATGATCACAGGGGATAATTCGCGAACAGCACAAGCCATTGCTGATCAAGTAGGTATCGATGAAGTCATTAGTGATGTGTTGCCAGAAGATAAGGCGGCTAAAGTGGCAGAACTGCAGCAAACTGGACAAAAAGTTGCCATGGTAGGTGACGGAATCAATGATGCACCAGCTTTAGCCAAAGCAGACGTCGGTATCGCCATTGGCTCAGGAACGGATGTCGCCATTGAATCTGCAGATATCGTGTTGATGCGTAGTGACTTGATGGATGTGCCGACTGCAGTGGAATTGAGTCGAGCAACCATCAAGAATATCAAAGAAAATCTTTTCTGGGCATTTGCTTATAATGTTTTGGGAATCCCTGTTGCCATGGGATTACTGCATCTTTTTGGCGGACCGCTTTTGAATCCGATGATTGCAGGGGCAGCCATGAGTTTTAGTTCAGTTTCCGTCTTATTGAATGCGCTACGTTTAAAACGGTTCACTCCAGTCAGTAAACGAGCAGCAAGAAACCAATAACAAAATAGAGAAGAAAGAAGGATCATTATGAAAAAAACATATCAAGTCGACGGCATGAAATGCGAAGGCTGTGCAAAAACGGTACGAGAAACACTTGCTCAAGTAGTCGGTGTTACCGAAGTTACAGTTGATTTTAACAAGAAAACTGCGACCGTCACAGGCGATGCCTCAGATCAAACGGTGACAGCTGCGTTAAAAGATATGCCTTATCGTTTACTTACTATCTGATAAACATCGAGAGGAGAGCAAGTAAAGCAATGGATCAAAAATAAAAACAGTCAAAGCGAGCAGTGAACAAGACTAATACACCCAAAAACCGAAAAATCTCTTCTCTATATTTTGGTTGTTCTTTTGTCTAGTTTTACTGCGCCGCTTTGGCTGTTTATTATCGTTGAACGTCTAAATAGGAATATACCCGCGTATCATAACGGTTGCGACTGCGGGAGTATTCGATCGGTGAGCCATTTTTTTGGTAAACGATTTGTTGAATTTCTAATACTGGATCGGTTGGATCGCAAGCCAGATATTTCTGATCATATAACGAGCTTTTATCCGCAGAAATCGTCCGATAAGCACCGACAAATTGAATGCCTAGTTCTTCTTTTACATACTGATAGATAGAAGTTTCCAAGTGAGAACGTTTTAGATTAGGAACTAAATGGACCGGCATGTACGTATGCTCCAGAATAAATGGTTTGCCTTCTAAAATTCGCAGACGAATGATCTTATAGACGGGTTGTTCTTCTGTCAGCATCAGTTTTTCTTGGATCTCCTTGTTCGGAAAAGCCACTTGAAAATCAATGACTTCACTAGTCAATGGCCGATTTGCTTTGCGCATTTCAGTGGATAAGCCGACATATTCCGTTAATGTTGTCGTATCTCGATCCACGAAAGGATGATTCAAAATCTTAGTTCCAGCTCCTCGCTGAGAATAGACAAGTCCTTCCATAGAGAGAATCCCGATCGCTTTTTTGATGGTCATGCGGCTCACTTGGAACTCTTCAACGAGATCTATTTGATTAGGTAATAAACTATCTGGAGGATAAGTTTTATTTCTGATTCTTGTTCTTAAAATATTGGCAATTTCTTGATATTTTGGCATCTCCTCACCTCGCAAAGAGTATAGCTGAAAAAAGCGATTTCGACAATCCGAATCGGCAGCCTTTTTTTAAAATAAAAGACTGACAGGTTGATTGACCTGCCAGTCTTTTTGTTTTAACTGATTGAAGCTTCTTGTTGACGATCCAAAATACGCAAGAATGGATACCAGATCACACCAACAAGTACTACATCAATGACTTGTAGCAAGCCACCTAACCAAGAGTTGGTTGCTAACACACCGCTAGCGATCACTGGCACGGTCCAAGGTACGGACACACCAGTTGGTGCTGGAACTAGACCAGCTGCCATCACAAGGTAATTGAAAGTTGTCACCACTAGGGGTGCTACTACCCAAGGAATCAAAATCGTTGCATTCAGTACGATCGGCATTCCGAAAATAGCAGGTTCATTTACATTGAAGATACCAGGAGCAAGAGCCAAACGACCAACATCGCGGTATTGTTTTTTCTTTAGGACAAAAGCCATCAAAATCACAACAGCTAGCGTCATTCCAGAACCCCCTAAACCTACCGTGAAAGTTTCCATGAATGGTTTCGTCACGATATGGGGTAAAGCTTCGCCATTTTGATAGGCTTCTAAATTATCCAACATCAATGTGTTCCAGATAGGATCCATGACAGAGTTGACAATGATTTGCCCATGAAGACCAAAGAACCATAAGAACTGAACCAAGAACAGTGCCAATAGTGTAGCAGGTAAGCTGCTGCCAAGACCTGTTAACGGTTTTTGAATCAATTCATAGATTACATCATGAAGGTTCGCATGGAAGACGCCGGTCATGATCGCATTGATCATCAAAAAGATGGTTAGCGTAACGATCGCTGGAATCAAAGCAGCAAATGACTTCGTTACTGCAGGTGGCACCCCATCAGGCATTTTGATTTGCCAACCGCGTTTTGTGACGCGACAATAAATCTCAGCAGCTAAGAAGGCAGCGATCATTCCGATGAACATACCTTTGGCACCTAAGCGATCAAGAGATAGCACGCCAGTAATAGTTTCACCTGATTCTGTAGTCATGAAAAATGGTGTTAGAATCAAAAAGCTTGCAAAAGATACAGCGCCTCCAAAGATCCCTTCAACATTATAAGACTTAGACAAATAATAGCCGATACCAAAAGTAACAAAAACTGTCATGATGCTCATTGTTGCATTTTGTCCATTACCGAACAGGGTACTTAGAGTGCCTTTCGTTGCATCATTGAAAAAAGGCAGATTGTTGATAACCACTACGATTGAACCAAACATCGTAATGGGAAAAGAAAGCATGAACGCATCTCGTAATACAGTGAGGTAGCGGTTTTGCCCTAACGCATTGGCTAGCGGCAAGATTTTTTCAGATATTTTATCCATAAAACCGTTCATTAAAAATCACTCCTAACAACTTTTTGCAATCGATTACAATTCATAATGTATCATGTTTTATTTTAAATGTCTATACATTATCCAATAAAAAGATTGATTTTTGGTAGTGCTTCCTTTATGATTACGGTATCAAGCATGAATAGGGAGTGTAAAAAAGATGACGTATCAATTTCCAGAAGGATTCTGGTGGGGTTCTGCTGCCAGCGGTCCTCAGACAGAAGGAACTTTTCCAGGAGACAAAAAAGGACCCAGTATTTGGGATTACTGGTATGAGCAAGAACCAGAAAAATTCTTTGACCGTGTAGGCCCCGAAAAAACATCCCAAGTCTATAAGCGGTATAAAGAAGATGTTCAACTAATGAAAGAAACAGGACACAATACATTTCGGACATCGATCCAGTGGAGTCGCTTGATTCCAGCAGGAACTGGCGAAGTTAATCAAGAAGCTGTGGCTTTTTATCATGATTATTTCGATGAATTGATTGCAAATGGGATTGAACCTTTCGTCAACTTGTATCATTTTGATATGCCGATGGCCTTGCAGGAAAAAGGCGGTTGGTTAAGTCGTGAGACAGTTGAGGCTTACGTCGTTTTTGCCAAAACTTGTTTTGAATTGTTTGGTACAAAAGTCAAAAAATGGTTCACTCATAATGAACCAATCGTTCCGATAGAAGGTGGCTATCTCTATCAGTTCCACTATCCAAACGAAATCAACATGAAGCATGCTGTTCAAGCCGGCTTCCATGAAACCTTAGCGAGCGCGAAAGCAATCAAGGAATATCATGCGCTAGAATTGGGTGGAGAGATAGGGATTATCTTGAATCTGACACCTAGCTATCCGAGAGATGAAGCAAACCCGGAGGATGTTAAAGCAGCCCAAATCGCCGATGCCTTCTTCAACCGTTCCTTTTTGGATCCAGCAGTTAAAGGGACATTTCCTGAAGAATTAGTCACAATCATCAAAGAATTAGACATGATACCGGAACATGAAGCAGAAGATTTAGTGATCATCCAAGAAAACACGATTGACTTATTAGGCATCAATTACTATCAGCCACGTCGTATTATGGCAAAAGAAACACCGATCGACCACACGAATGGTCCATTACCAGATGATTATTTTGATAATTATGATAAACCTGACAAAAAAATGAACCCTTATCGTGGATGGGAGATCTATGAAAAAGGGATTTATGATATCTTGACCAATACCCGTGAGAATTATGGCAATATCAAATGCTACATTTCTGAAAATGGCATGGGCGTTGAAGGGGAAGAACGTTTTGTCAACGATGAAGGGATCATTGAGGACGATTATCGAATCGAATTCGTTAAAGAACACTTGAAGTATGTTCATCAAGCGATCCAAGAGGGTACCAACTGTGTTGGCTACCATATGTGGACATGTATGGATAACTGGTCTTGGACGAACGCATATAAAAATCGTTATGGCTTCATCTCAGTTGACTTGAATCATGATGCCAAGCGCACAATTAAAAAATCTGGTCGCTGGTACAAAGAGGTTTCTGACAATAACGGCTTTTGATTCAAAACACAGTGAAGATTGCTTCACTGTGTTTTTTTTATTGTCAAAAAATGGTGCTGTCTATAGCAAAAGAATAGGACTGTATAATCCATGATCAGTTTTATAACTAAAAAGACTAGACTTATAAATGTAAGCGTGGTATTCTATAGAGGAAATCGGTTTCACTAAATTATAGGATGGTTTTTGAAAGGAGAAAAAAATGAATAAGTTTATCGCGTTTATGGAGAAGCATTTTATTCCTATTGCTTCCAAAATCGGTTCACAACGTCATCTAGTTGCGATTCGTGACGGTTTTATCGTAACGATGCCATTGATGATCTTGGGATCTTTTGGGGTATTGATCAATAATTTGCCTATTCCAGCTTATATTGATTTTATGAACGGTATTTTTGGTGAAGGCACCTGGCAAGCATTTGGCAATAATTTATCTGCAGGTACATTTTCTATTTTAGCTTTATTGATTGCATTCACAGTTTCTTATAACTTGGCCAAGAGCTATGACCAAGATGCATTAGGAGCAGGAGCAATTTCAGTTGCCAGCTTTTTTGCATTAGGTGCAATGGCCACAGATGCTGATGGTTTGCTGACAGCTGCGGGTCTTGGTTCACAAGGATTATTTTTGGCATTGATCGTTGCTATTATTTCTACTGAGATCTTCCGTCGTTTGGCAGGCAATCCTCGTCTAGTGATCAACATGCCTGATGGTGTACCACCTGCAGTTTCTCGTTCTTTTGCAGCGCTGTTCCCAGCAATGATCACTATTTCGATTTTTGCATTGTTCACAGCAATCTTCCAAGCATTTGGTGTATCAAGTTTGGTTCTATCTTTCTATGAGCTTGTGCAACAACCATTCATGGGATTGGCAAACTCTTATCCAGCTGCATTGCTACTAGGGTTCATTTCTGCTTTCCTTTGGTTCTTTGGTTTGCATGGTGCAAATATCATCGATCCATTTATGCAAACGATTAACATTCCAGCTATCGAAGCGAATACGAAAGCGCTTGAAGCAGGAGACAAATTGCCGTATATTGTAAATAAGCCGTTTTTTGATTCATTTGTTAATATAGGTGGTACCGGTGCAACATTAGGCTTATTGATCGCAATTTTCTTGGTTGCTCGTCATCATAAAGCCTATATGACTGTAGCGAAATTATCATTGGCTCCAGGGGTATTTATGATCAATGAACCAGTGATGTTTGGATTGCCAGTCGTGTTGAATCCAATTTTGTTCATCCCTTATGTTTTGACACCACTTGTATTAGTTTCAACTGCATATTTTGCCACAGCAACAGGACTGGTACCAGCATGTACCGTTATTGCGCCTTGGACAACACCACCGATCATTGGTGGGATCTTGTCAACACAAAGCATTGCTGGCGGAATCTTAGCTGCAGTTAATTTGATTATCTCGATCGTGATCTATCTTCCATTCGTGAAGATGGCACAGATCCAAGAAAATCGTCGTCTGAAAGAAATCTAACCGATCAAAATTAGGCTGGGACATAAGTCAGAACAAGACGAAACTACCCGAACGAATGAAAATGACAATCCTGTTGCTTTAGTTACCAGTTGGTGGCTAGAGCAACAGGATGGGTAGTCGTCTTTGTTGCTTATGCCGCAGTCTTTTTTAATTAATAGGATGTGAGGTGAATGTTGTGCCAAAGTATGTTGAGATAGCAGATGTCCTTCGAAAAAGAATCAAAGATGGAACTTATCCCAAAGAGAGCTTTCTGCCGCATCAAACGGAGTTAGTAAAAGAATTTGGTGTCAGTCGCATGACCATTAAGAATGCCATCAATATTTTGATCATGGAGGGACTGTTGCTTTCGAAACGAGGATCTGGGACGAAAGTGTTGAACCATTCTTTTTGGGATCGTGACACGTCTTCTGTAAACGAATACAAAGGACTTAGTTACCAGATGAAAATGCAAAAAAGAGATTTGCAAAGTCAGGTAATTACCTTCGAAGTCTGTTTCCCAGATAGCAGAGTACAAGAGATGTTGAAGGTTGCTGCGGAAGAGCCGGTATATCATGTGATTCGTTTGCGAATATTAGATGGGCAACCTTATATTTTGGAACATTCGTTTATGCCAGTAGATTTAGTGACGGGATTAACGAAAGAAATCTTGCATCGATCGGTATATGATTATTTGTTAGAAGAGTTGAATTATAAGTTTGCCGGTGCTTATCGGACATTTCAAGCAGCGAAAAGTGATGAGTATGATCGTCAATATTTGAAGTGTCAATCGGATGATCCAGTTTTGGAATTAGAGCAGATTATTTATTTAGAATCGGGAAGACCGATCGATTATTCAAGAAGCCGAAATCGGTATGATGTTCGCGGGTATTCCATGTTAGACATGAAACCAGATCTTTTAAATCATCGAAAACCATAACGACCAAAGTGCTAGCTGCTTTGGTTTTTTTGTTTTTGATGGCCGAATGGTTTGTTTTCGTATAGATTCTGAGAATCAGGTATACTAATAGTACGAAGATAGATACAAGCAGTTTTCAATGATTGCTTAAGGAGTGAAGAAAAGTATGAACCTGCTGTTTGCGATTGACGATACGTTTGTAGAACAATTAAAAACAACCCTCTATTCAATTTGGTTGCACACATCGGCAAGCCGATTGGATGCATTTGTTTTACAAGAGAAGGAACTTGCTCAGACAGAGGAATTGAATCAATTTTGTCATGGACTGGGAATTGTCTACCATCCAGTCATTATCGGTACAGGATCTATTTTTAAACAAGCCCCTGTCAGTGATCGTTATCCAGAGTCGATCTATTACCGGTTATTGGCCCAAAATTATTTGCCGAAAGATCTAGATAAGGTCTTATATTTAGACGCAGACATATTGTGTATCAACGATTTGCAGCCGCTATATGAATTACCGCTTGAAGATCATCTTTATGCGGCAGCAAGCCATTCAAAATTAACAGAGGTTACGACAGTCATCAATAAAGTGCGTCTCAAAAATTATGAGTCTGAAGGATATTTCAATTCGGGCGTTTTGCTGATGAATCTGACTCAGTTACGTCAAGAAGTAAAAGAAAAAGAAATTGCGGCATTTATTCAGAAGAATCAATTGAATTTATTTTTACCGGATCAAGATATTCTAAATGGGCTGTATGGGGATCGGATCTTGGGAATTCCAGACCAACTATATAATTATGATGTAAGAAAAAACCGTACATATGAAACGATCAGCCTAGGACACTGGGACTTAGACTGGGTCATCAATCATACTGTATTGCTGCATTTTTGTGGTAAAGACAAGCCTTGGAAGAAAGGGTACAAGAGCCGTTATGGTTCGCTTTATAAATATGTTGCCCAACAACAAAGCAAGTATAGCAGGTCGTTATTAGACAACTAGAGCTGAAATCGACCAACGATCTCTTTGAGACGAGCATTACTTTTTTGAAATGAAGGTAGGAATGATACCATAATATTAGAAACTAAAGCAAAAGCAGCAAACCGTTGCTAGATTCATTTAACCGAGTAGCGGAAGAAAAGTGGAGAACGAAAGGGAGCGATAGAAATGAAATTTTTGCTTTGGCTTGTTTGTGTGGTAGGAATCGAGATTACTGGGATCATTTCCAGCTTGTTCGCGGGTGATATTGCTGCGACGTATGCCCAAATGGACAAACCGTTTTTGGCACCTCCAGGAGGGATTATTGGTATCGTTTGGACGATTTTATATGCCTTTATGGGGACAGCTTTGTTTTTACTCATCATTGCGAAAGTAAATCCAGCATTTAAGAAACAAGCCTATATCTTCTTTGGTATCCAGCAAGTGTTGAACTTTTTGTGGAGTATTGTCTTTTTTGGCTGGAATCTTTATTGGGTAGGAACAGTGGTTATCGTCTTATTGGTTTTGACAGTCATCGTCTGTATGTTTTTATTTGCCCGAATCGATAAAAGAGCCACCTATCTTTTTGTACCTTATCTGATTTGGTGTCTCTATGCGGGGTATTTAACTATCGGATTAACACTATTAAATAGTTGATAGTAACAAAAAACAAGCGCAGAAATCTGCGCTTGTTTTTTGTTATAAATATTCTTCTGTCAACTCCATGAAGGTATCGATATCTTGTAAGACCCGATCGATTCCGGCTTGCCAGAAATCAGGTTTTGTCAGATCAACGCCTAAATGTTTTTGGGCCAATTCTTCCGTCGGCATAGAAGCTGTGTCTTGTAACAAAGCAATATATTCTTCTTCAAAACTCGTCCCTTTTTGGTTGGCATAAGCATAGATTCCCATGCTGAAAAGATAGCCAAATGTGTAAGGAAAGTTATAGAAAGGAACATCATCAATAAAGAAATGTAGTTTTGCCGCCCAGAAATGTGGGTGATAGCTAGCTAATCCATCGGCGTAACTTTCTTTTTGTGCAGCCACCATCATTTCTGTGATTTGTTCAGCAGAAACCAGCCCTTTTTGCCGTGCTTGGTAAAAACTGTTTTCAAAAATAAAGCGGGCATGGATATTCATGAACATGGCAATGGCATTTTGCATTTTGGCATCTAACAAATTGATTTTTTCTTCTTTTGTTTTTGCTTCTTTCAATGTTGCATCAGCAACGATTAGTTCGGCAAAGGTACTTGCAGTTTCAGCCACATTCATCGCATAATCCTGATTAAGCTGCGGCAAGTCCCAAAGAACACTACTATGGAAAGCATGACCTAATTCATGCGCCAAAGTGGCTACCTCATTGACGGAATTACTATAAGTCATGAAAATACGTGATTCTCTTGTTTCAGGCAGACTTGTACAATAACCGCCAGGACGTTTGCCAGGACGATCTTCTGCTTCGATCCAACTTTTTTCAAAGGCTTCTTGCGCAAAATCAGCCATTTTGGGACTGAATTTTTTAAAGTTTTCTAAAATGAAAGCAGCTGCTTCATCGAATGTATAGGTACGTTCCTTCATTTCACCTAAAATGATCGGAGCATCTTGATCCTGCCACTCCATTTTTTCTTTTCCGAATAATTGGGCTTTTCGTGTCAAAAAGTCCACGATCGGTTGTTTGTTCTTCTGGATCGTTCCCCACATTGCGTCTAATGTCGCTTTTTGCAGGCGATTATACTCGAGAGGCTCCTTCAGATAGTCATCTACACCGTGCAGTTTGTAATTGGAGAGACGGAATCCATCCAGATGATTCAATGTATCGGCAAATAAATCTTCTTTTTCTCCCCAAGCTTTTTCCCACTCCGTAAATAGTTGAGCACGAACTTCAGGATCTGGGTCACCCATCATTTTGTTGAAAGCTTGACCAGCTGAAAGAGTAATCGTTGTTCCATCCGACCGGGTAAATGGAATCGCAATCGAAGCAACAATCGTATCATAATGCTGACTCCAAGCATTTAGTCCGTCTAAAGAAAGTGTGTTAATAATCGTTTCTTCTGCTTCCGACAAAAGCTCCTTGCCGTCGCGACGAATTTCGCTCAAACGAAAGGCGATAGTCGCAAAGGGTTCTTCTTTCAATAGTGTCTCCCAGTCTTCATCAGAAAGTTCTGTCAATTTTTTCGAAAAGACTATTTCGGCTGCTTGTAGCGTTGGTAATTTGGCATAGAGATCGCCCGAAAGTAATTTTGCCTGATTGTCATTAACGTTGGCAGATAGCAATGCATTGATAAAGCTGCTGCACTGAGAAAATCCTTTACTGATTGTTTCGGACAATGATAATAATTCAGCTAATTCCTCTGGTTGAGAGGCATTGTCGGGTTGCCACGCATCTACTTTTGTGCGATAAGTTTTGATTTGTGCATCTAGTTGGGACATTCGTTCTTGCAGTTGGGTAGACGTGCTGCCGCCTGAAAAAATCGAATCAAGGTCCCAGTTGAGAGAATAAGTCATCTTGGGTGTTGCTCCTTTCGTTTATCAGATGGTAATAAGTATAGCACACCCTTCGAAAAGTAGTTGCAGAGAATACTGAAAATGGTAAGATTAGAAAATGAGGGGCTGAGATGATGAAAAAAATGTGGAAAGAACCAAATTTTTATTTCACGATTGCGGTAGCTGTGATGGTGATTTTATTTATTAGTTCGTCACAAACTTATGAACAACAATCACAAGTCGGTTTGCTTTCTCGCCTGTTAAAAGAAGAGCCATTGAAAGAATGGTTGAGCAAATTCGCTTTCTCTTATGCAGGATCTGAAATCAGTATTGCCGAAAAAGGTTATTTTTCTTTTGTGGAATTTTTTATTCGTAAAGGGGCTCATTTCTTTACTTACTTTGTATTAGGAGGTAGCTTATTTCTATCATTGAGCTATCGAAAAATTCCCTATTGGCTGTCAGCTTTCTTTGGCTGGTTGGCAGCAACAGGGTATGCAGGGATGGATGAGTACCATCAAATGTTGACCGGTGGCCGTACACCTTTGTTCCAAGATGTCATGCTCGATTCAGCTGGAGCACTGACAGCTGTCTTGCTTAGTTGGGGGATTCTTAGTTGGCAAAAGCGAGGCAAGAAAAGAAAATAAGATTAGTTTTTTAACAGCAACCATAACTAAAATGCAATCAATCAGCTAGAAATAGTAAAGTAAAGATAGAGGCGGAAAAGATGCAAGCAGATCACAGCAGTAAAATAAATGATCCGAATAGACGACAACCGGATATCGTGGTGCATGAAAGTCTACCAGTAGGAGTTGCCTTAGCAATGGCAGGGGGATTCTTAGACGCATATACTTATCTCTTTCATGGAGAAGTGTTTGCCAGTATGCAATCAGGAAATGTCATTTTGTTAGGAATCAATTTGGCATCTGGAGAGTTTGGACAGGCTGCCAGATATTTACCGCCAATTTTGCTGTTTTTGATAGGGATCATAGTGACTAATGGCTTGCAGCATCGTTTCCCAACAGGTGGTAGAATTGTTTGGCAAAATGTAGCCCTCTTCTTTGAAGCACTCGGTATTTTTCTTTTAGGATTTTTTGCTCAGACATTGCCAAATGTCTTTGTGGATTCTGGACTTTCTTTTTTTGCAGCCATCCAATATGCTTCTTATCGCAGATTAGCTGGAATGCCCTATGCAACGACGATGACGACCGGAAATTTGCGTTCAATGGCGGATTATCTTTATCAGCGTTTCTTCAAAAAAGATGCTACTGTAGATTATAAGATCAAGTATATCGCGATGATCATCGGAGGATTTTTCTTCGGGGCAGTCAGCAGCAGTTTATTAGGTATGTTTCTTTTTCACCGAACGATTTGGGTCGTATCGGGCATATTACTTTTTGTACTGACGATTACGATCAGAAACCAGAATCGGGTATAAAAAAGGACGGAGAAATAATTCTCCGTCCTTTTTGGATTATATAGATTAAATAACGATAACAGGCGTTCCTACTTCTACCATACCAAATAATTCTTTCATCACACCTGGTGGAGTATTGACACATCCGTGAGACCCGCGGGTCTTCCATAAATCGCCACCATATTCTGGTTGCCAATCTGAATCATGAATCCCAACGCCGGTCCAATCAATAGGCATCCAGTAGTCAACAGGAGAAGAATAATCTTCGCCGGTCAATGTAGCATTCCGTTCTTTGTTCCAAACGTAAAATACACCTGTAGGAGTGGGTGATTTAGGTTTTCCAGAAATGATGTCTGTTTCAAGAGCGACTGCACCGTCTTTGTAATACCACATATGTTGATTTTTTAAATCAACTTCGATATAAGTGTTTCCAAACAGTGGACCACTTGGATCTGCACTACCCAAGACCACTGGGGAACGAGTAAAGTCTTCTCCAGTCTTTAAGGCTTCGATCAATGCACTTGTTTCAGAATCAGTTTGGATCGTCCAACTTAGTGTCCCAGCTGGTACGGATACCTCGCCTTGTTTCGTGCTTTTGAACGTAGAAGCATTGGTGCTTGTGTTGTATTGGTTCCCTAGGTCTGCTACATAATTCCGTACTTTTTCTTCATCAATCGTGGTTTTTCCATCTTTATAAGAGAGCCAATCCATGATTGTTGCGGTCGGAATCTGGAAAGTTGAGCCATTGATGGAATAATTAGCATTTACTTGAGCAATTTTATTCAATGATTCCATTTCTTTTGCTAGTTCTTTGTCATCAGAAGTAACGCTAGGTTTCTTTTGATACGCAGTCAAATCCAATTCACTTTCGCCGCTAGTAATTGCTTTTTGTAAATCCGCGACAGTTTGTTCGACGTCAATGGCATCACCAACAACTTCTGGTTCAATCGAGAAGCCATCATCTCCTTTTTTCAATGTGGCATCTTTAGAAGGGGTCCGACCTTCATTTAAGGTTTCCAAAGCCTCTTTGATTGTGGCTGTTTCACTTGTCAACTTTTGTTGATCAACAGAAACGGTACCTAGTTTTTTATCTTCTGCAGCAGATACATAGGCCATTCCCCATGTCCACTGGTTTTGTTCATCTTTCAAATCTTCCAATTCTTTTGTAAAATCCGTTTGCAAACCAAATTGAGCCAAATTGATGGTTTTCCAATCCGTATTGCCTTCTTTGATTGTAAAAGCCTGTTTGCTGTAACGGTCATGCAACAAATCATTGGCTTCAGCGACCGTTTTATTGCTGATGTCAATATCATCGATCGAGGTATTTGGCAAGAAACGGTCTTGATAATATGTACTTCGATAAGTGTATCCGCCCGCAATCACGACTAGAACGGCAGCGATAGCGATCAGAACGATCTTTTTCGTCTTACTCTGAGTATGTGTGTGTTTGTTGGATCGTGTCATTTAAAGGCTCCTTTTATGATGATTTAAAAATGATAGATCGGCTAAATCATACCATATTCTACAAGAAAAGCGAATTGATTAAGTGAAAGTTCCATGAAAAAATAGAGAATTCTTAAATTATAAAAAGAGTCTGCTCATAGGACAGCAACCAAGAAGTGATTCAACGAAAGCTGCTGTGTGATAAAAGCACAGCAGCTTTACGCAATATTCTTTGGATCAAAGTACACGAAGCATCTTGATTCAAAGGATCTCTTTCTTGTTCGGTCTTATGTTACAGACTCTTGTAAGTGGCTTATAGCAATCGTTTTATTGATTGTCTTCCGCATCTAGTTTCGCAAAAGCTTCATCTAGAATGTCTTTCAATTGTTTTGCAGAAGCAGTCATTCGATCTTGTTCTCCATCCGTCAATGGAATTTCGATTACTTTTTGGATTCCTTGGGCATTAATGATAGCAGGGGCACCGATATAAATATCTTTTAAGCCGTATTCGCCATTCATAAAGACAGAAAGCGGCAGTACTGCATTTTCATCATCCAAAATGGCACGAGTAATACGAGCCAAGGCAACAGCGATACCATAGAAAGTAGCACCTTTTTTCTCAATGATTGTGTAAGCTGCATCACGAACACTGAAGAACAAGTTAACCATTGCTTCTTCATCAATATCGGGGTTGTTTTTGACCCATTCATAAATTTGCAATCCGGCAACATTTGCATGAGACCAAACTGGGAATTCTGAATCGCCATGTTCCCCTAAAATATAAGCATGGACATTACGTGCATCAACATCGATCAACTCAGCTAATGCTTGACGGAAACGAGCAGAATCTAGTGAAGTTCCTGAACCGATTACGCGCTCTTTTGGAAAACCTGAGAATTTCCATGTTGAGTAGGTAAGAATATCTACTGGATTTGCAGCGACAAGGAAGATACCGTTAAATCCTGAATCAACGATTTGTGTAACTACTTCACGATTGATTTTTAAGTTTTTGTGGACTAGATCCAAGCGAGTTTCGCCAGGTTTTTGTGGCGCACCAGCTGTGATCACCACGACATCGGCGTCATGTGCATCTGCATAAGTGGCAGCATAGATTTTTTTGGGTGAGGTAAATGCTAACGCATGAGATAAGTCGATAGCATCTCCTTCTGTTTTTGCTGTATTTATATCAATGATCCCTATTTCTTGAGCAATATTTTGAGTGACTAACGCAAATGCATAACTGGAACCAACCGCACCGTCTCCAACAAGGATTATCTTTTGGTGATCTTTTTTATTTGTCTTAGCAGTCATTTGTGTATCATTCCTTCCGCATATTTGTTTTACTAGGTAATATCCTAACACTTTCAAGCGATTTTGTCATGTGATTTGCTCAACAATGTTACAGATATTTTTGCTGTTTCATTTGTAAATGCTTTCTTTGTTATCCTGTAGGAATTAGGATAAATCAAGGTTTCTAATGATTTTTTTAAGAAAGAGAAATTCTGAGCAAAGGAAAGACACGGTAACAGTCCGTTATGTGTTATAATCGTAGTGAACGTTTTTACTGGGCAGAATTGTCGTGCCCAGTATTTTGTGGTGGTAATTTTTTTGAAAAAATGGAGCGGATCAAAAAATGAAAATGATTATAGGTCTGGGAAATCCAGGCAAAAAATACGAAAAAACAAAACACAATGTTGGGTTTATGGTAGTCGATGCGTTAGCGGAGAAATACCAAGCTACTTTTAAATCATCAGCTTTTGAAGCAGAAATTGCTGAATTTTTTATGAACGGTGAAAAAATCATGTTGGTCAAACCTCAGACTTTCATGAATGAATCGGGCCGGGCAGTAGGGCCTTTAATGACTTATTATGGAGTTTATCCTGAAGAGATCGTGGTTATCTATGATGATCTTGATTTAGCGTTAGGCAAAATTCGTTTGCGGCAAAAAGGCAGTGCGGGGGGGCATAACGGGATGAAAAGCTTGATTTCCCATCTTGGTACATCTGTATTTGATCGCATCAAAGTAGGGATCGATCGACCACAGCCAGGCCGGACAGTGGTCGATCACGTTCTAAGTCCTTTTGCTAAAGAAGACCAGCCGATGATTCTGCAAAGCTTGGATAAAGCAGCAGCAGCAAGTATCGATTACTTGACCACCGGTGATTTTCTTGCCACAATGAATCGATTTAATTAAGGAGGACCTGTATGGATCTGATTGAACTAATAAATAAGGTGCCGCAAGTCGTTGCCTGGCACCAACAATTAACGGATCACGCATCTCGGCAGCTATTGACTGGCTTAGCAGGTTCCGCAAAAACATTAGCTTTTGCCGGAGCTTATCAGAAATTTGATCGGCAAGTCATTGTTGTTACACCAAATCTTTATTATACCAATCAAGTTGCCGAAGATTTGCGGAATATTATTGACGACGTGTATGTCTTTCCGGTGGATGAAGTGTTGTCGGCCGAAATGGCGTTTGCTTCACCAGAAGCTCGAGCGGAGCGAGTGACAGCATTGAATGCTGTCGCTACCGGAAAAAAAGGAATTTACGTCATGCCGATCGCTGCATTGCGGAAATATCTGCCTGCTAAAGATACTTGGCTGAACTACCAATTTTCTTGGCATGTGGGGGATGAGATCAATTTAGATCAGTTGCCGCAGCAATTGGTATTGATGGGGTATGAGCGGCAATCAATGATTGGCAAACCTGGTGAATTTAGTATTCGTGGAAGCATTTTGGATATTTATCCTTTGAAAGCTGAATATCCGGTGCGGATCGAGCTTTTCGATGTGGAGATCGACTCGATGCGCTCTTTTGACGTGGAAACACAGCGTTCAGTAGAAACGTTGTCAGAAGTAACGATTGTTCCCACAACAGAATTAGTGTTTTCGCCAGCTGATTTAGCTCATGGACAAAAAGTTCTGCAAGAGTTGCTGAAGAAACGGCTCGCTGTAGTGAAAGAGACCACAGATAAAAACTTTTTAGAAGATTATTTTGGTCAATTAGCATCGGCTTGGCAAAGTGGCATACCTGACGAGAATGCTCGTTATTATGCGGATCTTTTGTATCAGCAACCGACGAGCATTTTGGATTATTTTTCAAAAGATGCACTGCTGATGATCGATGATTATGCTCGTATTATGGAGACAAACCGCGAGATTGAACGAGAAGAAGCTGAGTGGCATACACAAAAAATTGCAGAACTTCGCGTTTTTTCTGAGCAATCTTTCGGGCAAGATGTCCAGCAGCTGATTCAAAAAGAACAATTTTCTACAAGTTTCTTCTCGCTTTTTCAAAAGGGGATGGGAAATCTTCGTTTTCAAGCGATCCACAATTTTCAATATCGACCAATGCAACAATTTTTCAGCCAAATGGGTTTGCTGAAAGTTGAAGTAGATCGCTGGGAGAAACAACAACAAACGGTTGTCTTTTTAGTAAGTGATTCAGAACGAGCAAAAAAATTGGAACAAGATTTTCGTGATCACTCCATTTACGCAGTACAAACCACAGCAGATCGACTCTTTACAGGTCGAACGCAAATCGTTGTAGAAACACTGCAAAGCGGGTTTGAAATGCCCCAAGATAAGTTGGTCATTGTCACAGAAAAGGAAATCTTCCAAAAAATCAACAAGAAACGTACGCGGCGTCAAAATGTGACCAATGCGGAGCGATTGAAGAGTTACAATGAATTAAAAGCCGGCGACTATGTCGTCCATGCGAATCACGGGATTGGTAAATACATTGGTATGGAAACGCTGGAAGTAGATGGTGTACACCAAGACTACATGACCATCCTCTACCAAAATGATGATAAGCTGTTTATTCCAGTTACCCAGTTGAATCTGATTCAAAAATATGTTGCCTCTGAATCTAAAACGCCAAAGATCAATAAATTAGGCGGCAGTGAGTGGGCGAAAACGAAACGAAAAGTTTCAGCAAAAATCGAGGACATTGCAGATGATCTCATTCTTTTATACGCAAAACGCGAATCGGAGAAAGGTTACGCGTTTCAGCCTGATGATGGCTATCAAAAAGAATTTGAAGATGCCTTTCCTTACTCTGAGACGGATGATCAATTACGCAGCACTGCGGAGATCAAACGTGATATGGAAAAAGAAAAACCAATGGATCGCTTATTAGTCGGAGATGTTGGCTTTGGGAAGACAGAAGTGGCATTGCGGGCGGCTTTCAAGGCCATCAAAGAGAGTAAGCAAGTAGCCTTTCTGGTGCCGACAACGATTTTAGCACAACAGCATTATGAAACAATGCTGGATCGCTTTGAAGGGTTTCCAGTCAATGTCGGTTTGTTAAGCCGTTTTCGCACGAAGAAACAACAGACGGAAACGATCGAGCAAGTGAAGAAGGGCCAAATTGATATTTTAGTTGGCACGCATCGCCTGCTGTCTAAAGATGTAGAGTTTGCAGATCTGGGATTATTGGTGATCGATGAGGAACAGCGTTTTGGCGTCAAACACAAAGAGCGCTTGAAACAATTACGCTCGCAAGTCGATGTTCTTACATTGACGGCTACTCCGATTCCCCGGACACTGCATATGTCCATGTTGGGGGTGCGGGATCTTTCTGTGATTGAAACGCCACCGGAAAATCGCTATCCTATTCAAACTTATGTGATGGAAATGAATCCAGGTGCGGTTCGAGAAGCTATTTTGCGGGAAATGGCACGGGGAGGACAAGTTTTTTATCTCTATAATCGAGTGGATACGATTGAACGTAAAGTCGAAGAGCTCCAAGCGTTAGTTCCAGATGCGCGTATTGGGTATGCCCATGGGCAGATGACAGAAATCCAGCTAGAAAACACATTGTTTGATTTTATCGAAGGACAATACGATGTGTTGGTGACAACCACGATCATCGAAACTGGGGTCGACATTCCGAACGCCAATACATTATTTGTAGAAAATGCGGATTACATGGGCTTGTCTACTCTTTATCAATTGCGAGGTCGTGTCGGTCGAAGCAATCGTGTTGCGTATGCTTATTTTATGTACGAACAGCAAAAAATTTTGAACGAAGTCAGTGAAAAGCGGCTCCAGGCAATCAAAGACTTTACAGAATTAGGTTCCGGATTTAAAATCGCGATGCGTGATCTTTCGATTCGAGGTGCAGGAAATCTCTTGGGGGCGCAACAGCACGGATTTATTGATGCTGTTGGGTTTGATATGTACTCTCAAATGCTGTCAGAATCCGTGGCGCGTAAACAAGGGAAAAATACACAAGCGGAGAAAACAACGGTTGAGATCGATCTTGGCATCGATGCGTATCTGCCAACTTCTTATATAGAAGATGAACGGCAAAAAATTGAAATTTATAAACGCATCCGTGAATTGGATTCTCAAGAAGCGGTGGATGAGCTGCAGGATGATCTGCTTGATCGCTTTGGAGAATATCCGGTCGAAGTGGCTCACCTATTAACTGTCGGAGAAATCAAAATGAATGGGGATCGGGCATTGTTAGATACGATCCGTAAACAGCAGCAAACAGTGATCCTAACGTTAAGTAAAGTTGGCACCAAAAACTATTCTGTCGAACAGCTGTTTGAAGCGTTGAAAGCGACCAAGCTTAAAGCGACGATGGGTGTCGATCACGAGCAGATGACAATCAAACTTCAGATTCCTGCTGTGATGAAAGAAAGCACTTGGCTGTTAGAGATTCAAGATTTTGTCAAAGCGCTACGGGAACAAAAATACGTGTTACAAGAAAATTAGTTATAAAGGGGCGGAGAAGATGCCAAAGTCACAATTAAAACGGACGATGGAAGGAGCATTTATTTTAACGATTGCTTCTTTCATTGCCAAGGTGTTAAGTGCGGTTTACCGCGTCCCTTTCCAAAACTTAGTTGGTGACGAAGGGTTTTACGTCTATCAGCAAGTCTATCCAATCTATGGATTAGCTATGACATTGGCTTTATCTGGGTTGCCGCAATTTATTTCGCGCGTGATCGCCGAACAACCTGATCCTCAGAAGCAGCGTGCCCAGATCCAAGTCATCTATCCGTATGTTTTTTGGACAGCGATTGGACTATGGGCAACGACGTTTTTCTTTGCCGATGTTATCGCTCGGGTCATGGGAGACGCAGGACTGGCATCTTTGATCCGCGTGGTATCCTTTACATTCCTCTTTGTACCACCCCTGACTTTTTATCGTGGGAGTTTCCAAGGAAATTTACAGATGGTACCGACGGCAGTTTCTCAAGTAGTAGAACAGCTCCTTCGAGTCGGAGTGATTTTAGTAGCGGCCAGTTTTTTTCATCTCTTCTCATGGGATGTTTATCAGACAGGGACTTTGGCAATGTCCGGCGCATTGATTGGCGGACTGGCAGCGTGGGGGATTTTAAGCTATTATAGTCGGAAAATCACCGGTCGGTCGTTAGCGATCCCCACAAAAACTATGCCTACCGCACATGCTCCTTCCTTGCGTCGCCGTTTTTTGATTGAAGGGGGACTGTTGACTATTTACAGCGGTTTTTTGATTTTGTTTCAGTTGGCAGATTCCTTTTTGATGACGAACTCACTTGAAGCCAGCGGTTTGACGGAACAAAGTGCCCGCATTGCAAAAGGGATCTATGACCGAGGACAGCCATTGGTTCAGTTAGGTCTCGTGGTAGCGATGGCTCTAAGTTCGACTTTCTTGCCAACATTGACGAAATATCTGACAGTCAAAAATCAGCACTTGTTTGAAAAATCAGCTAAGATGTACTTGCGGTTGACTTTAGGGATTGCCAGTGCTTCTGCAGTTGGCTTGGCTATCCTGCTTCCTTATATCAACTTCGCTCTTTTTAAAGATGGTGCCGGTAACAGTGCGTTGGTCTTATTTGTTTTTGCGGTCGCTTTGATGGCTGCAATCCAAGCGTATCAAAGCATCCAACAAAGCCGGAACCAATTCCGTGTAGGGATTTATGCAGCAGGATGCGGCCTTTTGCTTAAAGGTTTGCTGACGTGGCCCTTGACCTATCTTTTAGGAACAACTGGTGCGAGTTTGAGTACCCTTTTAGGTTTGATCGGTACTTTAATCTATTTTGTGTTTTCTGAGAAAAAAGCATTGAACAGCTTTTGGACAGAGCAAGGGTATGGCAAAAAACTCCTGCTTTGTTTAGGGATCATGGCTTGCGCACTGTTTTTATATTATGGTGTGATCACTCTGTTGAGTGGAGGTCCAGTGACGAAAAGACTGCAAGCGCTGATTTTTTGCCTTGGAGGGGTCTTTTTTGGCGGGACAGTTTTCATTATAATGGCTCTCAAAGTTAAATTATTAACGATTCGAGAATGGCTGCTCGTTCCGTTTGGAAAAAAATTGTTGAAATTAAGAGGTGGAAAAAATGAGATTAGATAAATTTTTAAAAATATCCCGGATTATCAAACGTAGATCTGTTGCAAAAGAAGTAGCAGATAAAGGGCGTATCCAAATCAATGGCAAATTGGCAAAATCCAGCAGTGATATCAAAGTTGGCGATACGGTGCGTATTCAGTTTGGAAATAAAGTATTAGAAATAAAAGTACAAGAATTGCACGAATCAACTAAAAAAGAAGATGCAGCTAAAATGTACGAGATCCTCAAAGAAGAACGTATCTCAGAAAATGCTTGATTTTTGTCCCATTTTCAGTTAGACAACTTTTGTGGATGTTGGTATAATGGAAAAAACAATCACAGTGACAGGAGCGAGGTCAGCGTGGATAAAGAGCCAAACAAACAAATAGAACTATTGCAGACCGAGTATGCCAAAGAGCAATTTGCCAAGTTCGAAAAAGAACGACGACAAGTGGTCTTTCGTCGACGTCGACTTGTAGCTGTTTTTGTTGCAGCGCTAGTGATTTTTGCAATCGTAGGTATTCAAATGTTCAATGATCAAATGCGTCTGCAAAAATTACAAGAGTATAAAGCAGAAACAGTAGCAAAACAAGAAGCAGCGGACAAAAAAGTGACACAACTTAAGCGAGATGTGGCACTGTTGCAAGATGACGAATACGTTGCAAAATTAGCTCGCAGTAGATTCTTTTATTCAAAGAAAAATGAAAAGATCTACCCTGTCTTGCCGGATGCTTCTGATTCAAAAACAGAAACAAGCGGTGATGAGGCAAATGCTAGTGATACAAAGACAAGTGATTCGGAATAAACAAGGTCATACCTACTCATCGCAGTAGTTGAAATGATTAAATGGGTAAAAATTAGGAGGAACATTTTTTATATGTCAATCGAAGTTGGAGCGAAACTAAAGGGCAAAGTGTCTGGTATTACAAATTTTGGTGCGTTCATTGATCTTGGTGAGGGGAAAACTGGTTTGGTACATATCAGCGAAGTATCAAATGGGTTTGTGAAAGACATTCATGACGTGTTGTCTATTGGCGATGAAGTAACCGTTGTTGTGACGGCAATCGGCAATGATGGAAAAATCGGGCTATCGATCCGTAAAGCAGAAGCAAAGCCGGAAGAAAAACGTGATTTTCCTAAAAAAGAATTCAATCGGTCAAGTCCGAAGAAATCTTTTTCACGCAATCAACCGACGAACGTAAATAAACAAGACTTCGATTCATTGATGAGTTCTTTTCTAAAAGATAGTGATGATCGTTTATCTTCATTACGACGTAATACGGAAGGTAAACGCGGCGGCCGTGGCGGTCGACGTAACTAAACAGGATGAGCAAGTTGTCAAAAGAATTTGTGACGTAACGATAAGTATTTCAAAAAATATCCGAACTATATCCGATTACTCCTACCATGTAGTAGGCTTTCGCCGTGGAGCACGGCGTTTTGGAATCGACATAGTTCGGATATTTCTCTTTCTTAGCAATAGACAGTCATTTTTAGTTTGAAGTTAAGTATAGAAGCAAGAGACACGGAGGGATAGAATGCTTAAGCAAAAAGTCTATCATGCAATCAAAGCCGATGGATGGGTAGAGGATGCTACTTGTTTGCTTGCTGTTTCGACAGGCGTGGATTCAATGGTTTTACTCCATGTGATCGAAGAGTTGTTTCAGCAAGGAACATTTGGCGTGGCTCATGTCAATCATAATCTGCGGGAAGCTTCAGACGACGAAGCAGCGTTCCTGAAGGACTATTGTCAAACGCGCGGGATTCCATATTATGAACGAGTTTGGCAAGATCCGCCCCAAAATGGCATCGAAGCGACCGCTAGAGAGTTCCGCTATCGTTTTTTTGCAGAAACGATGACTCTTCAGAGTTATGATTGGTTATTAACCGCTCATCATGCAGATGACCAGATGGAAACGATGCTGATGAAGATGGTCCGAGAGGGACGCTTGCAAAACGCTTCGGGAATCAAGCGCAAGCAACCTTTTGGTAACGGTTATTTGATCCGTCCCTTCCTAACGATCGCCAAAGAGGAGATTAGAGACTATGCAAGAAGGAGAGGGATCGCTTATTTCGAAGATGAAACGAATCAGCAAACGCTGTTTCAAAGAAATCGCCTGCGTCATCAAGCGGTCCCTCTGCTGAAAGCAGAGAACCCGAGAGCTCTTGATCATTTTCAGCAGCTTTCTCAAGAGATGATCTATGCTGACCAATTGATCAAAAAGCAGCAAGCAGATTGGCTCGCCACGATACTTCATGAGGAAGCTGAAGGCTATTTTTTAAACTTGGATGAATTGGCTGCGTTTACCGCAGCAGAACGCTATTACTTTTTTGAAGGTTTGCTACAGAAAGTTTCCCATGATAAAGGAATCTCGTACAATACTAAACAACGAGAGCAGTTGCTGTATCTGCTAGAACATAATCCCAGTCAGTGGATAATCGATTTGAATCAAGACTGGCAGATTGTTCGAGTTTATGATCAGTTGAAAGTCACTGCTGTTAAAAAAGGCTCTCACCTCCAAACGCAGGTAGATGAGACGCATTTTGTTCTAAAAAAAGGTGAAAGTTTCTTTTTGTCGGACCATGAATGGATCGGCTACATTCCAAGTGACGCCCAAGTTCCAGAAAAAGTCATGGATTGGTCAGAGATTTCACAAATTTTACCGATACAATATCCTGCGACAGTTTTTTTGCGGAAGCGAAAACCAGGGGATCGGTTACAGCTGAAACCAGGTCTTACGAAAAAAATCAGGCGTTTCTTTATCGATGAGAAGATTTCGAATGAAAAGCGTGCTGCTAGTTGGGTCCTGACAGACGCTCAAGAGAATGTATTGGCACTTTTGCCTTATCTATTTTCCTATTTGAGTATTGAGCAAGAAACTGATAAAATACACTACATACTTCTTTATAAATATCGGAAGTAAGAGTTGGAAGGAGAACTTTATGTTAGACAAAGATATTGAGAAAATTTTGATTACTCGTGAAGAGATCCAAAATCGTTGTTCTGAACTAGGTAAAGAACTGACGGAAATCTACAAAGATAAGAATCCATTGGTTGTTGGCGTATTAAAAGGGGCTGTTCCTTTTATGGCAGACATCGTCCGAGAAATGGATTGTCATTTGGAATTGGACTTTATGGATGTTTCTAGTTATGGGAACGCGACAATTTCTTCTGGCGAAGTGAAGATTTTGAAAGATTTGGATACAAATGTCGAAGGCCGAGATATGCTGATCGTAGAAGATATTATTGATAGCGGTCGCACATTAGCCTATCTAGTAGACCTATTTAAATATCGCAAAGCAAAGTCGGTTAAAATCGTGACATTGCTAGACAAACCAGAAGGACGTGTGGTGAAAATCGATGCCGACTATATTGGCTTTGATGTACCGAACGAATTTGTGGTCGGCTATGGATTGGATTACGCGGAACAATACCGTAACCTCCCTTATGTGGGTGTCTTAAAACCAAGCGTTTATCAATCAAATTAGTGACTGATCTAAATCAGTTGTGATACAATTAAATGGTCAGGATTGATAAAACAAAATAGCCAAGGAGGTACGCATGAATAAGAAAAATAACGGTATGATCAAAAATACCTTATATTATGTACTTGTCTTGTTAGCAATGGTCATGGTCGTCTATTTCATTTTTGGAAATGGCAATCAGCAAACGCCAACAATCGAGTACTCAACATTTACGGAGCAGCTGAAAGACGGAAAGGTCAAACAGTTTACTGTTCAGCCTGCTAACGGTGTTTACCGGATCGTCGGTGAATACAATGCCGAACAAACCGTCAGCAATGACAATGGGCTTTCCGTACTAGGAAGCACGCAAGCAAGTACGACACGTTTTACAACGATCATTTTGCCGAATGACTCGACATTGAGCGAGGTTACGACATTAGCAAAGGATCAAGGGGTTAAAACAACGATCGAAGAAGAATCGAACAGTGGTGTTTGGTTATCGTTGCTGATTAGTTTCTTGCCAATCGTAATCATCATTTTCTTCTTCTATATGATGATGAGCCAGCAAGGCGGCGGTGGCGGCGGTGGCGGCCGTGTCATGAACTTTGGAAAATCCAAAGCGAAAGAGGCCGACAAAAAAGCCAATCGCGTTCGTTTCTCTGATGTAGCGGGTGCTGAAGAAGAGAAACAAGAATTAGTCGAAGTGGTCGAATTTTTGAAAGATCCACGACGCTTTGTCGAATTAGGTGCGAGAATCCCAGCTGGTGTGCTGCTAGAAGGACCTCCAGGGACAGGGAAAACATTGCTAGCAAAAGCGGTTGCCGGAGAAGCTGGCGTTCCGTTTTACTCTATCTCAGGCTCAGACTTTGTGGAAATGTTTGTCGGGGTCGGAGCGAGCCGTGTCCGGGATCTATTTGAAACAGCCAAGAAAAACGCACCGGCCATCATCTTTATCGATGAAATCGATGCGGTTGGGCGCCAACGCGGTGCCGGCATGGGTGGTGGACATGATGAACGTGAGCAAACGTTGAATCAGTTATTAGTTGAAATGGATGGATTTGATGGCAACGAAGGAGTTATTGTTATTGCAGCAACCAACCGTTCCGACGTGTTAGACCCAGCCTTGTTACGTCCAGGTCGTTTTGACCGACAAATTCTTGTTGGCCGTCCGGATGTTAAAGGCCGTGAAGCTATTTTACGAGTTCACGCACGGAACAAACCGTTGTCGGATGATGTGGATTTGAAAGTCGTAGCACAACAAACACCTGGTTTTGCCGGTGCTGATTTAGAGAATGTCTTAAATGAAGCTGCGCTAGTCGCTGCCCGTCGTAATAAAAAGAAAATCGATGCCTCTGATATTGATGAAGCAGAAGATCGGGTAATCGCAGGACCTGCGAAGAAAGATCGTGTCATCAATAAAAAAGAACGCGAAATGGTTGCTTACCATGAAGCGGGTCATACGATCGTCGGTTTAGTCTTAAGCCGTGCCCGGGTCGTTCACAAAGTAACGATCATCCCTCGGGGACGTGCTGGCGGTTACATGATCGCATTACCTAAAGAAGATCAATTCTTAATGACGAAAGAAGATATGTTTGAACAAATCGTCGGATTGCTTGGTGGACGGACAGCAGAAGAAATCATTTTCGGCGTTCAATCAACCGGAGCATCCAATGACTTTGAACAAGCAACAGCTTTAGCTAGAAGTATGGTCACAGAATATGGTATGAGCGACAAACTAGGTCCAGTTCAGTATGAAGGCAATCATCAGGTCTTCGTCGGTCGTGATTATGGTCAAACCAAAGCTTACTCAGAACAAGTTGCTTTCGAGATCGATCAGGAAGTACGCCGTATCTTGATGGAGGCACATCAAAAAGCACATGAGATCATCGAAGAACATCGTGCGCAACATAAATTGATTGCCGAAAAACTGCTTGAATATGAAACATTGGATGCAAAAGCAATCAAGTCATTGTTTGAAGAAGGCAAAATGCCTGCTGGAACTGAGAATTCAGAATATCCAAGCGAAAAAGCTCAAACTTTTGAAGAAGCAAAACGCGCTTTAGAAGAGAAGGATGCTGAAAAGCAAGCTGCTGAGAAAAAAGATTTTGATCAGCAAGTAGACGAACTTCGTCACAATAATGAAAACCACGAAGCTTCATCTCAAGATAAAACAGAGGACGGTCAAGAGTAGTCGTTCAATTATCAATAGGTGATTAGCTATCGTAAAGTCTAGGGACTGTGTCATAAGTCAAAACAAGAGAACAGATTCGAATGAGGTTCGGACCAGTTGCTTGTTTTACGGCTTGTGCCGCAGTCCTTTCTTGTTAACAAATCGAGAAATAAACCGACAGAAAACATTGGCTTTTCTCTAAAATGGTGACATTCAGTTGAAAAAAAAACAAGTTCCTAGTATGATTCACTAATGAACGAAATAAAGGAGCATAAACAATGGAAGATTACTTAGTAAAAGCATTAGCTTATGATGGTTTTGTTCGTGCCTATGCAGTGTCTGCAACAAAAACTGTTAGTGAAGCACAACAACGTCATGATACTTGGAATACAGCATCAGCAGCGCTAGGCCGCGCTATGGTTGGAAGCCTGCTTTTGGGCAGCACGTTAAAGGGTGATGACAAATTAACGGTCAAAATCCAAGGGAACGGACCCGCTGGAGCAATCATTATTGATAGCAATGGTCGTGGAGATGTCAAAGGGTACATAAAAAATCCGCATATCAGCTTGCCGCTAAACGGACAAGGAAAGTTGGATGTGCGAGGAGCAGTAGGAGATCAAGGAATCTTTACTGTAATCAAAGATTTAGGGTTGAAAGAACCGTTTTCTGGACAAACACCTATTGTCTCTGGAGAATTGGGAGAAGACTTCACTTATTACTTAGCAGTTTCTGAACAAATCCCTTCGGCCGTTGGATTGAGTGTGTTAGTTGATACCGATGATTCTATTCGAACAGCCGGTGGTTTCTTGCTGCAGATCATGCCGGGAGCAGATGAAACGGTTATTGATTCAATCGAGAACCGCCTGCAAGAATTACCACGAGTGTCATCATTGCTGGATGAAGGGAAATCGCCTGAAGAAATTTTGACGGTATTGTTGAATGACACCAAAGTCGAAGTGTTAGAAAAAATGCCTGTTCAATTTCGATGTGATTGTAGCAAAGAAAAATTTGCGACAGCGATCATTACATTAGGCGCGGATGAAATACAAGAAATGATGGATGAAGATCATGGTGCAGAAGCTGTTTGTTCGTTCTGCGGTAATAAATACCATTTCGATGAACAAGAACTTGCTGGATTAAAGAAAGAAGCTGAGGCATAGAAGATGGCGATACACAGCTGGAAAATCGGTAATGTCGAAATCCCTAATCGAGTTGTCGTTGCGCCTATGGCAGGAATAACCAATGCGGCGTTTCGCGTAACGGTCAAAGAATTTGGCGCAGGCTTAGTCGTCTGTGAAATGATCAGTGATCGGGGAATCCAACTACGAAACAAAAAAACATTAGAAATGCTTTATATAGATGAAACAGAACATCCTTTAAGCTTGCAAATTTTTGGTGGGAATAAAGAGTCTTTGGTCGAAGCGGCTCAATTTGTCTCAGAAAATACAGCAGCAGATATCATTGACATCAATATGGGGTGTCCGGTAAATAAAATCATTAAAGCGGAGGCTGGTGCAAAGTGGCTATTGGATCCAGACAAAGTCTACGAAATGGTGCATGCAGTAGCTACGGCAATTGATAAACCGGTCACAGTCAAAATGCGGATCGGTTGGGATGATGAACATATTTTCGCTGTCCAAAATGCGCAAGCTGCTGAAGCGGCAGGTGCAGCGGCGATTGGGATGCATGGCCGCACGAGGGTCCAAATGTATGAAGGAGCGGCTAATTGGTCGGTATTAAGAGAGGTGAAGCAAGCAATTTCGATCCCTTTTATGGGGAATGGAGATGTTCGGACACCAGAAGATGCCAAACGAATGCTGGAAGAAGTCGGCGCAGATGCTGTCATGATCGGACGAGCAGCATTGGGGAATCCGTGGATGATCCATCGTACAAAACATTATCTTGAAACGGGAGAGCTGATCGCCGAACCTACTCCACGGGAGAAGATCGCTACAGCCAAACTTCACTTGGAAAGACTTGCTGATTTAAAAGGTGAATTTGTTGCTTCTCGAGAGTTTCGGCAGCATGCTGCCTACTATTTAAAAGGCATTTCACGGGCAGCTAAAGTCAAAGCGGCAATCAACCAGACAGAGAATAAGCAAGCGATTATTGATCTGTTAGATGCATTTGTAGAAAAGACAGAAAAACAACCTGTCGGAAATACTCCTGAGTAAAGTAAAATCAAGTCGATCTTGAACTTCGGCTTGATTTTTTGTGGCATCATTGGCATTATAAGAAGGAAACCCAAGTTAAGAATGGAGGAAAACTCGTGACAGAGGAACGACAAAAACAAGAAGAATTAAATGATCAAATGTTGGTTCGCCGTGAAAAGATGGAAAAATTACGGGAAGAAGGCATTGATCCCTTTGGCAAGCGCTTTGAACGTACGCATAATTCTGCCGAGTTGCATGAGTTATTTGATCAACGAACAAAAGAAGAGTTAACAGAGATGAATCTTTCTGCAAGTGTTGCTGGACGAATGGTGACGAAACGTGGTAAAGGGAAAGCTGGCTTTGCACATTTGCAAGATCGTGATGGTCAGATTCAAATTTATGTCCGCAAAGATCAAGTAGGTGACGAACCATATGAAGGATTTAAGCATGCTGACTTAGGTGATTTCTTTGGTGTCTCAGGGGAGATCATGAAAACTGATACGGGGGAAGTAACGATCAAAGCAAAAGAAATCGTTATTTTGTCTAAAGCGTTACGCCCACTTCCGGATAAATACCATGGTCTGACCAACATCGAGCAACGTTACCGTCAACGTTATCTGGATTTGATCAGTAATAAAGATAGCTTTGACCGATTCATGAAACGCAGCCAGATCATCAGTGAGATTCGTCGCTATTTGGATGGTCATGGCTACATTGAAGTGGAAACGCCTGTTTTGCATAATCAAGCGGGTGGGGCAGCAGCTCGTCCATTTATCACTCATCACAATGCGTTAGATATTGATCTATACTTGCGAATCGCGCTTGAGTTGCACTTGAAACGATTGATCGTAGGTGGTATGGAGAAAGTCTACGAAATCGGCCGGGTCTTCCGTAATGAGGGGATTGATACTACCCATAATCCAGAATTTACTATGTTAGAAGCTTATACAGCCTATACAGATTTCAAAGATGTTATGGATCTAACTGAGGGAATTATCCGCAATGCAGCAGAGAAAGTTTTAGATTCTGCTGTGATTACTTATGATGGACAAGAAGTCGACTTGGCGAGTGATTTTGCCCGTGTGCATATGGTCGATGCTATCAAACAACAAACGGGTGTCGATTTTTGGAAAGAGATGACAATCGAAGAAGCACATGCTTTAGCAAAAGAACACCAAGTGGAAGTCACTCCAACGATGACAGTAGGACATGTTATCAATGAATTCTTTGAAACGTTTGTTGAAGAAACCTTACAGCAACCGACCTTTGTTTATGGACATCCGGTAGAAGTCTCACCTCTAGCGAAGAAGAATCCAGAGGACCCTCGATTTACAGATCGTTTTGAACTATTTATCGTAGGCCGGGAGTTTGCTAATGCTTTTACCGAATTAAATGATCCAATTGATCAAAGACAACGGTTTGAAGCACAAGAAAAAGAACGACAAGAAGGAAACGATGAAGCTCATGGAGTCGATGAAGACTTCCTTGAAGCGCTAGAATACGGCATGCCGCCAACCGGTGGTTTAGGGATCGGGATCGATCGTCTAGTCATGCTGTTGACAGATGCACAATCGATTCGCGATGTGCTGTTATTCCCAACAATGCGTTGATAATTCATAAAGAGAGACACACGGGTGTTTACTTGTGTGTTTCTTTTTTTACCAGTAGTTCCCTCCAAAATGACTAACAAGAAAAAAACAAGGGAGAAACTCACTGCTAAATGGAACGAAAACGAATTAAAAACGAACGATGAATTCATTGGATTGTAAGAATGAACGCCTTTGAGAAATTACGAAAATAAGAGAGAAAGTTATTGACCTGACAGCATTTAGTTGGTATATTATTACATGTGCCAAATGACAAAAATCATTTCTAAAAGAAAATGAAAAAAGTTATTGACGCCAGAACCAACAGATGATATTATAACGAAGTCACAAATTTAAGAAATCAATTTGATGCTGATGCAGCAACAAAAAAGATTGAAAAAAGTTGTTGACAAATAACAATCCATTTGTTATTCTAATGGAGTCGCTGATGACGCACAGGAAGTTGTTGAATAAACACTTTCGAAAAAAACTTTTAAAAAAAGAGTTGACATTCGCTTGTTGATCTGATATGATTTAAAAGTTGCTAACGCAGCGCAGTAGACCTTTGAAAACTGAACAAAGCAAACAAACGAACCAATGTGTAGGGCGCTTCATTTATGAAGCAAAATACATGCAAGCAATAGCTAGCAAAGTTAATTTTATTTGAGCTTAACGATCCTATGGATCGTTCAAACAAATCATTATGAGAGTTTGATCCTGGCTCAGGACGAACGCTGGCGGCGTGCCTAATACATGCAAGTCGAACGCTTTTTCTTTCACCGGAGCTTGCTCCACCGAAAGAAAAAGAGTGGCGAACGGGTGAGTAACACGTGGGTAACCTGCCCATCAGAAGGGGATAACACTTGGAAACAGGTGCTAATACCGTATAACACTATTTTCCGCATGGAAGAAAGTTGAAAGGCGCTTTTGCGTCACTGATGGATGGACCCGCGGTGCATTAGCTAGTTGGTGAGGTAACGGCTCACCAAGGCCACGATGCATAGCCGACCTGAGAGGGTGATCGGCCACACTGGGACTGAGACACGGCCCAGACTCCTACGGGAGGCAGCAGTAGGGAATCTTCGGCAATGGACGAAAGTCTGACCGAGCAACGCCGCGTGAGTGAAGAAGGTTTTCGGATCGTAAAACTCTGTTGTTAGAGAAGAACAAGGATGAGAGTAGAACGTTCATCCCTTGACGGTATCTAACCAGAAAGCCACGGCTAACTACGTGCCAGCAGCCGCGGTAATACGTAGGTGGCAAGCGTTGTCCGGATTTATTGGGCGTAAAGCGAGCGCAGGCGGTTTCTTAAGTCTGATGTGAAAGCCCCCGGCTCAACCGGGGAGGGTCATTGGAAACTGGGAGACTTGAGTGCAGAAGAGGAGAGTGGAATTCCATGTGTAGCGGTGAAATGCGTAGATATATGGAGGAACACCAGTGGCGAAGGCGGCTCTCTGGTCTGTAACTGACGCTGAGGCTCGAAAGCGTGGGGAGCGAACAGGATTAGATACCCTGGTAGTCCACGCCGTAAACGATGAGTGCTAAGTGTTGGAGGGTTTCCGCCCTTCAGTGCTGCAGCAAACGCATTAAGCACTCCGCCTGGGGAGTACGACCGCAAGGTTGAAACTCAAAGGAAT
>NZ_CP040461.1:1180000-1502500 GCF_005843965.1 Enterococcus sp. M190262
TAGGTTCGAGTCCTACAAGGTCCATTGTGGCATTGTATATGTTGGAGGATTACCCAAGTCCGGCTGAAGGGAACGGTCTTGAAAACCGTCAGGCGGGTAAAACCGTGCAAGGGTTCGAATCCCTTATCCTCCTTTACTGGATTCTTGATCGGATTGTAGATCAATGAGTACAGCTTTTAATTACTTAAAGCAGCTATTGCTTAATTAGTAATTTATTATCGCGGGATGGAGCAGTCTGGTAGCTCGTCGGGCTCATAACCCGAAGGTCGTAGGTTCAAATCCTGCTCCCGCAATTGCTTCTGTTAATACAATAGAAGCGTCAAATAAAAACTAAAATATGGTTTGGTAGTTCAGTTGGTTAGAATGCCTGCCTGTCACGCAGGAGGTCGCGGGTTCGAGTCCCGTCCAGACCGCCATGCGGGTGTAGTTTAGTGGTAAAACCACAGCCTTCCAAGCTGTTGTCGCGAGTTCGATTCTCGTCACCCGCTTTAGTTTTTATTTTTTGGGCCTATAGCTCAGCTGGTTAGAGCGCACGCCTGATAAGCGTGAGGTCGATGGTTCGAGTCCATTTAGGCCCATTGAACTATATATTTTGTTACATTTGGGGAAGTACTCAAGTGGCTGAAGAGGCGCCCCTGCTAAGGGTGTAGGTCGGGAAACCGGCGCGAGGGTTCAAATCCCTCCTTCTCCGTTTTAGCGGTCCGTTGGTCAAGTGGTTAAGACACCGCCCTTTCACGGCGGTAACACGGGTTCGAGTCCCGTACGGATCATTGCAACACTTTTTGGAGGATTACCCAAGTCCGGCTGAAGGGAACGGTCTTGAAAACCGTCAGGCGGGTAAAACCGTGCAAGGGTTCGAATCCCTTATCCTCCTTTACTGAACTCTTGATCGGATTGTAGATCAATGAGTCCAGCTTTTAATTACTTAAAGCAGCTATTGTAATTAGTAATTTATTATCGCGGGATGGAGCAGTCTGGTAGCTCGTCGGGCTCATAACCCGAAGGTCGTAGGTTCAAATCCTGCTCCCGCAATCAAAAAAACTAAATATGGTTCCGTGGTGTAGGGGTTAACATGCCTGCCTGTCACGCAGGAGATCGCGGGTTCGATTCCCGTCGGAACCGTTATGGCTCGGTAGCTCAGTTGGTAGAGCAATGGATTGAAGCTCCATGTGTCGGCAGTTCGATTCTGTCCCGCGCCATCTTGCGGGTGTAGTTTAGTGGTAAAACCACAGCCTTCCAAGCTGTTGTCGCGAGTTCGATTCTCGTCACCCGCTTTAGTTTTTATTTTTTGGGCCTATAGCTCAGCTGGTTAGAGCGCACGCCTGATAAGCGTGAGGTCGATGGTTCGAGTCCATTTAGGCCCATTGAATTTTACTTGGTCCGTTGGTCAAGTGGTTAAGACACCGCCCTTTCACGGCGGTAACACGGGTTCGAATCCCGTACGGATCATGAAAGCATCCTTTGGAATGCTTTTTTTTTATGTTTTAAAAAAGGCAATTTTAAAAGTTTTTCCATAAATTAGGCACAGTAGGTCAAAATTTGTTATAATCAGTCCGTTGCAAGTTCCCGAAAGGATTCGCAGCTGCGAAGATGCCTTGTAACCGAATCGAAATTTAGGGGGAATACAAAAAATGACAGAGAAACATTTATTTACTTCAGAATCTGTATCTGAAGGACATCCAGATAAAGTGGCTGATCAAATCAGTGATGCTATTTTAGATGCGCTGCTTGCTGAAGATCCAATGGCACGGGTTGCCTGCGAAACCTCGGTGACGACCGGATTGGTATTGGTTTTTGGCGAAATCTCGACAAGTGCCTATGTAGATATTCAAAAAATTGTTCGCGAAACCATCAAAGGAATCGGTTATACACGGGCAAAATTCGGCTTTGACGGTGACACTGTGGCGGTATTGGTAGCCATTGATGAACAATCACCTGATATTGCACAAGGCGTTGACAATGCATTAGAAGTACGCGATGAAGCGAATGAAGAAGAAATCGGTGCCGGAGATCAAGGATTGATGTTTGGTTTTGCTGTTGATGAAACACCAGAATTGATGCCATTACCAATTGCATTGAGTCACCGTCTTGTTCGGCGATTAGCAGAACTGCGTAAAACGAATGAATTGACCTATTTGCGTCCTGACGCAAAATCCCAAGTAACTGTCGAGTATGATGATCAAGATCAGCCTCGTCGAGTGGATACAGTTGTTATCAGCACACAGCATGATGATGCAGTAGACAATGAAACGATTCGTCATGACGTTATTGAAAAAGTGATTAAAGAAGTGATACCAGCTTCTCTTTTAGACGATGAAACAAAATATTATATCAATCCGACAGGACGATTTGTCATCGGTGGGCCTCAAGGGGATGCCGGATTGACTGGTAGAAAAATCATCGTAGATACTTATGGTGGATATGCAAGACATGGCGGTGGCGCATTTTCTGGGAAAGATGCAACAAAAGTTGACCGTTCTGCTAGTTATGCTGCACGCTATATTGCTAAAAATATCGTTGCAGCGAAACTTGCCCGAAAGGTAGAGGTTCAGCTAGCTTATGCGATTGGTGTAGCACAACCTGTATCGATTCGAATTGATACGTTTGGAACCGGAAAAGTCAGTCAAGAGAAATTGATCCAAGCTGTAAGAGAGAATTTTGATCTGCGGCCAGCTGGAATTATAGAAATGTTGAATCTACGTCGTCCGATTTATCGTCAGACAGCGGCATATGGACATTTTGGTCGTACAGATATCGACTTGCCATGGGAACAAACAGATAAAGTGGATGCTTTATTGGCAAGTGTGAAGGAATAAAGAGGCGACCTCTGTTGATGTAAATCAATAGAGGTTCTTTTTTTTGACTTAGAAGAGGGGGAGAATGATGAAAACGAATGTGACACGTGTGACGATTGCTGTTTTTGTTGCAACATTTATGACGGCTATCGAAGGGACGATCATTACGACTGCTATGCCGACGATCGTTGGTTCTTTACACGGGATCGAGATCATGAATTGGGTTTTTTCGATTTACTTATTGACTAGTGCTATGTTGACACCCATTTACGGTAAACTTGCCGATACCATTGGTCGTAAACCGATTTTTTTATTTGGGACACTGCTCTTTATGATTGGTTCCGCACTCTGTGGCTTGTCAAACAGCATGCTGACACTCATCCTTTCGAGAGCTGTTCAAGGAATCGGGGCTGGTGCGATGATGCCTGTTGCATTGACTATCATCGCCGACTTGTACCCTGTAGAAAAGAGAGCGAAAGTCTTGGGTTTGAACAGTACTGCTTGGGGGATTGCTAGTGTCGTCGGTCCATTAGCTGGTGGTGTGATTGTTGATACAGTCGGTTGGCACTGGATCTTTTTTATTAATGTGCCGATTGGTGTGTTTCTCCTTGGCATGATTTGGTTTTATTTTCATGAAAACAAAAAGACGAAGAAATCTGGGAAAATGGATTTACTTGGTAGTTTTTTGATGATGGTCACATTAGTTTCTCTGCTTTTAGGGTTTCAGTTACTAGGCGATCAGGGGTTAAGTGTTGCTGTGGTAAGCTTACTGATTTTGACTATTGTAACATTCCTGCTGTTTTATCGAGTAGAGAAAAAAGCAGCAGATCCATTAATTGATTTAGCGTTATTCCATTCTAGAACTTTTGTGGTAGTAAATATTGTCGCAGCACTAGCTAGCGGTTTTTTGATGGGTATCGATGTGTATATCCCAATGTGGATGCAAGGAGTCTTAGGAATGAGTGCAGGTATCGGTGGTCTTGTACTAGCACCGTTATCGATTTTATGGATGGTCGGCTCATTTCTAGCCAGCCGCTGGTTGCTGAAGCGGTCGGTTTCATGGGTCCTAACGGCTAGTCTATTAATTACGCTTGTTGGCGCAATCTGGCTTTTTATTACCCCAATGAAAACGTCTTTTCTCTGGTTTTTAGGAATCTCTTCAATTACCGGAATCGGATTGGGAGCAACGATGGTCGTTTGTACCGTGACTGCTCAAACGAGTGTTCCTCATTCACAAATTGGGGTAGCGACCTCCTTCAATACGCTATTAAGAACAATTGGTCAGACAATCATGGTTTCTGTTTTCGGGATCGTCTTGAATATCAGCAATAATTTTGGATTGAAAGAAGCAGGTATTCAAGATCAGGAAATCATGAATCGCTTAGTGGACCCAACTGCTGCTAAGAAACTTTCAACAGACATTCTGCTTCAATTACGAGGAATTTTGTACGATGGATTACATTGGGTATATGGATTAGGATTGTTGCTGATTGTGCTTGCTTTGGTGTTTGCCCGTACAATTCGGCGAGAATCTGGTACAATGATAAAAAAAGAATCGCAGGTGATTTGATGGCTTTTATACAAGCAAATATCTATTCAAATGTTCTTGAAATGGAAGTAATGGTAAACGTGATTCTCCCCCAAACTACCATCAAAAAGGTAGGTACAACTACAAAAAATGATCAAAAAGAATTACCAGTTCTATATCTATTACATGGAATGGGCGGTAATCATAGTGTCTGGGAAAGACGAACTTCGATCGAGCGCTATGTGAGCGACTATCAAATGGCAGTGATCATGCCTTCGACTGATTTGGCTTGGTATACAGATACAACTTATGATATGAAGTACTGGACCTTTGTTGCAGAAGAGTTACCGCAAATCTGCCGAGAGCTGTTTCCTCAATTGAGCAGTGATCGGGAGAAGACATTTGCTGCCGGTCTATCTATGGGGGGCTATGGTGCTGTTAAGTTGGGTTTGCGTAAACCAGAGAGTTTTGCTGCCGTTGCCTCTTTGTCCGGGGCTTTAGCGATTGCTGAAAGCATGGATTCTCTTTTAAAAATTCGAAATACTTCTTACTGGGAAGGGATTTTTGGCCCATTGGATCAGTTTCAAGGTTCAGAGAATGATTTGATCCATTTGATCGATACGATTGATCCGCAAAAGGCACCGCGCTTTTATATTAGTTGTGGAACAGAAGACCAACTGTTTCCTGCAAGTGAATATGCAGTTGCAAAAATGCAGGAACGTGACTTGGCAGTGACATTTGAGTCTGGTTCCGGAGATCACGATTGGCAATTTTGGGATCAGTGGATCCAACGGGTATTAAACTGGCTCGTTGAAGGAAAATAAAAAACATCAGAGACCGAAGAATAGTCAACGGTTCTCTGATGTTTTTTTTCGTTCGATACAAAACAGGACTGGTGGTTGGTTGCGCTGATTGATGAATTGATAGGACAGCACGTTAAATTGCGCTTGTGGTAATTGACGACAAAAGCGATGAACAGCTTCTAACTCTTCAGGTCCGCCTTCGTGGCCATAATAGCATACAAGGATGATCCGACCGCAAGGAACAATACGTTGGATCAACGCTTGCAGTGCCTGTTCGGTCGTCTCAGGTAAAGTAATGATTTTTTTATCGCTCTTTGGTAAGTAACCTAGATTGAAAATAGCTGCATGAACGGCATCAGGGACGTAATCCGCTACTGTTTCATGTCCTTGGTGGATCAGTTCAACTTGCGGCAGGAGTCCTTTTGCTAACAAGCGTTCTTTTGTTGTTGTCACTGCTTGTTCCTGAATATCAAAGGCATAGACTTTGCCTTCAGGTCCGACTAGTGTTGCCAACAGCTCGGTATCATGGCCATTTCCCATGGTGGCATCAACTACGGTCTGTCCGGGTTTGACGACTTCTTGTAAAAGGGTGTGGCTATAACGCATGGCTGTTTGTAGCATAGATAGCCTCTTTTCTAACATCAAATTTTCCTTGATAGGAGTCGCGGCGCAGCATTTCTTTATCGATCTCATTCAAGACTTCCCATTTTTTGAGACTCCACATAGGTCCAATCAAAGCATCCCAAGGAGCGTCACCTGTCAGACGATGAATGATGATCTCCGCAGGAATCATTTCTAGTTGGTCGCAAATCAAAGAGACATAAGTCTCTCTTTGCATCAATTGCAGCTTGCCTTCATGATAGTCCCGGAGCATGCGGGTATTTCGCATCAAATGCAAGAGATGGAGTTTGATCCCTTGAATATCTGAGTCCAAGATTGTTTTCCGCACATTTTCCCGCATCATTTCTAATGTTTCACCAGGGAGTCCATTGATCAAATGGGTACAAACCTGAATGCCATGTTTTCTCAATTTAGCGACACCATCAAGATATGTTTGATAATCATGCGCACGGTTGATTGCGTTGCTGGTGGTTTCAAAGGTTGTTTGTAACCCTAACTCCACCCACAAATAAAAGCGTTGGTTCAATTCAGCTAGATAGTCTACCACATCGTCTGGCAGACAGTCAGGACGTGTACCGATAGAAACACCAACGACACCTGGC
This sequence comes from Enterococcus sp. M190262, assembly GCF_005843965.1. NCBI lineage: Bacteria > Bacillati > Bacillota > Bacilli > Lactobacillales > Enterococcaceae > Enterococcus > Enterococcus sp. M190262. The sequence continues at coordinate 1,186,350 of NZ_CP040461.1, forward strand.
ATGGTCAAAACTTGTTCAAACCGCTCTCGAATGACTGCAGCTGGGGCATGGGTATTGGTGAAATTTTGGAAATAAACGATGTACTTATCGACATGAGGCCATTTTTTGTGCATCATATCGATTTCTTTATGAAATTGAACGGGCAGCGGGGCTTCAGGTGCAACGATCATGTCGCCTGAACCAGATACGCTGCAAAAGGTACAACCACCTTTTGCGACAGTACCATCTCGATTGGGACAGTCGAAGCCAGCATCGATCGGTACTTTAAAGATTTTTTCACCAAATTCCTGACGCAATGCATAATTCCAAGAATGGTAACGTTTATGCTGATTTTCGGCATAGGGGAATGAATTCATGGATTTTACCTTCTTTTCTTTTTTCTAAGATTGTTTTTGTTGGAAACGCCAGACAAAACGCTTTTCCAAATAGTACGGATAGGTCAGTAACAGCCAAGAGAGTCCCACACAAAATCCGCCGAGTACGTCGCTAGGAAAGTGAACACCTAGATAGATCCGACTGATACCGATCAGAAAGATCAGTAAGCCAAGCAAGATTCTCATACCCCAGCGTAGCGCTTGTGACTGGAAAAAGACAGGAATCAGCAAAAGTAAGGTTCCATAAAATACCATGCTGCCAGTGGAGTGTCCGCTAGGAAAACTAGAGCTTGTCTCCAACACTAAATGTTCCAGTGTTGGTCTTTCTCGCATAAAGAATAATTTAATCAACGGATTGAAGACCGCTGAGATGCCAATCGTACCGAAACTGAGCCACAGTGCTTCGGAATAGAAGCGATTGATAAGCAACACGACCAATACAACAATGAAAAGCAGCCCAATCGTTACTGGATTAGCAAACTTGGTCACCCATAGGAAAAAGTCAGTCAAAAAAGGGTAACCGCTACGGATCAAACGAGTGCTACTTTCATCGAAAGGATTCAGCCAAGTTGGATAGAATTTGACAACATAGCCTAAAAAGGCAAAGAGCAGCAAAAAACAGCTGCCGGCGAATTGATAATACAGTTTTTTGTTCATAAAAAAATCCTCATTTCTACAGGCAAACATAGTGAGTCTATTATACCATTTATCTTGGAGGGACAAAAGACAGTGGCGCAGGGGTGTTTCTTGAGGGACAATATTGTATAACAAGAAATTGTTGCTTACTTCTTCTTTCGAATAATGTACGTTAGATTACAAAGAGTTTACAGTTTGGCGAAAAGAAGGAAATAACTTTTATAAAATCTTAAGAAATTGTATACTAAACGTAGGAAAAAAATAGAAGACGGAGGAACGTTCATGAACATGAGTTTATCGCGCAAAGAGCGTCGCAGAGAAGGACAGTCCAGTGAATTTTATCAAATGATGAGAAAAAGTGCCGCTGTTGTAGGGACAACCATAACCGCTTGCTCAGTAGTAGCGCCTTTGCTGACTCCAGTTCAAGCGGATGCCGTAGAAAATACTGTGGTGAGAAGTAACTTTGCTGCACCTAATACAGCAGCATTCATTACAGAAATCGCAACTTATGCACAGCCTGTTGCCCAAGCAAATGATCTTTATGCTTCAGTCATGATCGCACAAGCCATTCTTGAAAGCGGCTGGGGAAGAAGTGCCCTGTCCCAATCACCTAACCATAATCTTTTTGGAATCAAGGGCAGTTATAATGGTCAGACAGTCTATATGAACACAGCAGAGTATTTAAACAATCAATGGTTGACTATGAAAGAACCCTTCAAAAAATACCCTTCTTACAAAGAATCTTTTGAAGACAATGCACGAACATTAAGAAATGTTTCGCTAGGAAACGGTAATTATTATTATGCAGGTGCTTGGAAGAGCAATACGTCTTCTTACCGTGATGCAACCCAATGGTTGACGGGGCGTTACGCAACAGCTCCCAACTATGCTTCTTCATTGAATACGGTGATCCAGCAGTATGGCTTGACTAAATATGATACACCAGCTTCAGGCAATGCCGGTGGTGGAGCAACGGTCAGTGCACCTAATACCGCTACAAATCCTGTCAGCAAGCCAGCAGCGACATCGTCAGTTTCTTCTGGTAGTCAAGGCTATACAGTTGCGTCAGGGGATTCTGTCTGGGGAATCGCTAATAAATTCGGCATCACAATGGATCAGCTATGTAGCTGGAACAATATTCGCAATAATTTTATCTACCCAGGACAAAAACTGACGATCAATGGTGGTACTGCCAAACAAACGACGAATACAGGGACCATATCTACCACGACAGCAAGTGCTGGTAGTTATACTGTTGCTTCAGGGGACTCGGTTTGGAGTGTGGCGAACAAGCATAGTATCACGATGGACCAATTGCGCAACTGGAACAATATCAAAAATGACTTTATTTATCCTGGTCAACACTTAGTCGTAAAAAATGGTACTGGGTCAAAAAGTCAGGCCAACAAGACTACAGCAATAAGTTCTGTAACCAATGCTGGTAGTTATACCGTTGCGTCAGGGGACTCGGTTTGGAGTGTGGCGAATAAGCATGGCATCACGATGGATCAATTGCGCAGCTGGAACAATATCAAAAATGACTTTATTTATCCTGGTCAACGCTTAGTCGTAAAAAATTCTGGAAATAAACAGACAAGTAGCCCGACCACAGCTTCTACGAGCATTTCTTCATCAGCTGGCAGTCAAAAGTATACCGTTGCGTCAGGGGACTCGGTTTGGTCGATTGCTAATAAATTTGGTATCACGATGGACCAATTCCGCAGTTGGAACAATATCAAAAATGATTACGTCTATCCTGGTCAAAGCGTACGGGTCAGCGGTACGGCAACGGCTGCGAATCAGACGGCAAGTACGAGCAACTATACCGTAGTATCTGGCGATTCTGTCTGGGGAATTGCGGATAAATTTGGTATTTCCAGAGATCAATTTATTCAATGGAATAACATTAAAGACAACTTTGTTTATCCTGGCCAAAGCGTTCGCGTAAAATAGATTGCTATTCCGCTGTTTTTTTGATAGGATAAGTGCAAAGAATCTTTCACATTTGAGAAGGAATAGTAGAAACGTGTTGGAATCAAGAGAGTGCATGGCTGGTGGAAATGCACAGAAGACCTTTCGAACTCGCCTTCAAGTGATATTTGACTGAAATGAGTGTTTCTCAGAACCGCTCAAAGTAGGCAGATACGGCGATGGTCGTTAACACATCGAGGTCTGTTTCATAACAGATAAAATTAGGTGGTACCACGTTTATAACGTCCTATAAAAATCAATAGTGATTTTTATAGGACTTTTTTTAAGTTCTGCTGATTTTTGATCAAGTCAGAGCACCAATTTTTAGGAGGCGTCCATAGTGAACTACAATCACAAAGAAATTGAAAAAAAATGGCAAAAATATTGGGCTAAGAAAAATGAGTTCAATACCCACGATCAACCGGATAAACCAAAGTTTTATGCGTTAGACATGTTCCCATATCCTTCTGGACAAGGATTGCACGTAGGGCATCCAGAAGGATATACAGCGACGGATATTCTAAGCCGCTTCAAGCGCAGCCAAGGATTCAACGTTCTTCATCCCATGGGGTGGGATGCTTTTGGGTTGCCTGCTGAACAATATGCATTGGACACGGGGAATGATCCGGCCGAGTTTACGAAAAAAAATATTGAAACATTCCGTCGTCAAATCAATTCACTTGGGTTTAGTTACGATTGGAATCGTGAGATCAACACGACAGATCCTGAGTACTATAAATGGACGCAATGGATTTTTACCAAACTTTATGAAAAAGGATTGGCTTATGAAGCCGAGGTTCCTGTCAATTGGGTTCCAGAGTTAGGAACGGTTATCGCCAATGAAGAAGTGATCGATGGCAAAAGTGAACGCGGCGGCTACGATGTTATTCGCAAACCTATGCGTCAGTGGATGTTGAAGATCACGGCTTATGCGGATCGCTTGCTAGATGATCTAGAAGAAGTTGATTGGCCTGAGAGCATCAAAGAAATGCAGCGGAATTGGATCGGTCGTTCTGTGGGTGCCAATGTCACCTTCAAAGTAGCGGGTAGCGATGCAGCATTCACCGTCTTTACGACACGACCAGATACATTATTTGGCGCCACGTATACGGTTTTGGCTCCTGAACATGAGTTGGTACAAGCCATCACTACACCGGAGCAAAAAGCAGCAGTTGAGGCATATGTAGCAGAAACAGCGAAGAAGTCCGATTTGAATCGGACCGATTTGTCTAAAGAAAAGACGGGTGTCTTCACAGGGGCCTATGCGGTCAATCCAGCGAATGGGAAAGAAGTGCCAATTTGGATTGCTGACTATGTGTTGGCTTCATATGGTACTGGTGCGATCATGGCTGTGCCAGCTCATGACGAACGTGACCATGAATTTGCAAAAGCTTTTGGGTTAGAAATCATTCCTGTTCTGGCTGGGGGAGACGTTGAAGAAGCTGCTTATACTGAAGACGGTCCTCATATCAATTCAGAGTTTCTGGATGGTCTAGATAAAGAAGCTGCAATTGAAAAAATGAACCACTGGTTAGAAGAACAAGGAGTCGGTAAAAAAGAAATCAGCTACCGTCTGCGAGACTGGCTGTTTTCTCGGCAGCGTTACTGGGGTGAGCCTATCCCGATCATTCATTGGGAAGACGGTACTACAACCACTCTTCCGGAAGATCAATTGCCACTACGCTTGCCAAAAACCGATAATATCAAGCCAAGTGGTACAGGTGAATCGCCATTGGCGAATGTCAGCGAGTGGGTCAATGTCGTTGATCCAGAAACAGGCATGAAGGGACGTCGTGAAACGAATACGATGCCGCAATGGGCAGGGAGTTCTTGGTATTTCTTGCGGTTTATCGACCCTCACAATAAAAATCGCTTAGCCGATTTTGACAAATTGAAACGCTGGTTACCAGTAGATATCTATATCGGTGGGGCAGAACATGCGGTGCTTCATTTACTTTATGCTCGTTTCTGGCATAAGTTCCTTTATGATCTTGGTGTCGTACCGACAAAAGAACCATTCCAGAAATTATTCAATCAAGGGATGATCCTTGGGGAAAACAATGAAAAAATGTCGAAGTCTCGCGGAAACGTCGTAAATCCGGATGATGTCATCGAACAATACGGAGCAGATACACTGCGCATGTATGAAATGTTCATGGGTCCATTAGATGCATCGATCGCTTGGAATGAAAACGGCTTGGAAGGCAGCCGTAAATTCCTAGACCGCGTTTGGCGTTTGATCGTGGATGAAAATGGCAAAATGCGTGATCGAATTACTACATTCAATGATGGCAAACTAAGTAAAGTTTACAACCAAACAGTTAAAAAAGTTACCGAAGATTTTGAACAGCTTCATTTCAACACGGCTATTTCACAGCTGATGGTCTTTGTGAACGAAGCATATAAGTCCGATGCACTACCATATGAATATGTTGCTGGATTTGTCCAATTGTTGGCACCGATTGCCCCTCATATCGGTGAAGAACTATGGGCAATTCTCGGAAATAAAGAGGGCATCTCTTATGTGCCATGGCCAACTTATGATGAAAGTGCGCTAGTCGAAGATGAAATCGAAGTGGTATTCCAAGTGAACGGCAAAGTTCGGGCAAAAGCCAAAGTTCCTGCGGATGCAGACAAAGCGACGCTCGAACAGTTAGCTCAATCAAATGAACTGGTAAAAGAACAATTGAATGGAAAAACGATTCGCAAAATCATCGTTGTACCAAATAAATTGGTCAATATCGTCGCTAATTAATTGAAAAGAGGGACTGTGCCATAAGTCTCCTACAAGTAAAACTATCCGAACATTAACTATTATTGCTCCTGCGGTGCAGGGACTCCTCGTCGCAAAAGTCAGAGGAATCTATCCTAGCAATAGACTATTATTCGGTTTAACTTGTTGGATGATGACTTATGGCACAGTCCCTCTAAACATGTCTAAACGGTCGAAGCAGATGCAACTCCGAGAAATAAGTCGAAATACCCAAAAATTTGAAAAGCAATTTCTGTGTATTCCTCCTTATTTCTCGGAGTTTAACACTTCTGTCCCCGCTTTTTTTGTACAAAAAAGCAGCGGTTCAGCTGATGCAAACATCAACTGCCGCTGCATACTATTTTTTGCGAATAATGCCGTAAAACAATACAGCTGTAGCCACTAATGGAATGAAGATCACCAATAGAAAGCCATTTGGATATGTTGCGCGAGTGAAGATTTCTGTGGAAGTATCATTTGTGCCGATCAAGTGGTTTGCTACTAAAAATTGTCCGACCAATGCGATCATTGCTAGAAAACCTACTGTTGCCCCTGTTCCAAAGAAGATTTTTTTCTTTGTGCTGTTCATTGCGTCTGCCCCTTTAATATTCTCTATGTCCCATTATACAAAAAATGAAAAAGTCTTCAATGCGATTTTGTCAAATCATTGATTCGTAATACACTTGAAATGAATTTGACATATTTTTCTAGTCAGCTGACTCTTTCTAAGTGAAACGGCAATCAAATCATTCGCTGAACTAAGAGGGGTCTCGTATAATAGAATTAACGCAAATGAAAGCGCAGAAAGAAGGAATAAAAATGGACTATCAATCTTTTGAAGGTCAAGAGGCTTTTTTCAATGATTATCAACGAGTAGCAAAAGCAGGTTACCAAGAAGAAGAAGTGATCGATGACGTGCTGGAACAGCTGAATCAGCAATTGACTGCGGACCAGCTAATTTACCGAGTGGAAGCGGAAAAAACGAAAGACGGCGAAGTCTTTCTGTTTCCTTTCAACAAATTCATGTATACCGAAGATTTGGACGCAGCAATCTCGACAGAATTTCGCTATGATGGTGCTCCTTATGTCTATGAAACCTATGAGGATGAACAACCATAATTTTCAGCAAGGTATTTAAATCAAGAACTTTTTAAGAGGCATTTGCATAGACACAAAAATAAACACCCAAAGGATGACCCGCTTGATGCTGTCATTCTTTGGGTGTTTGTTGTTAACGGATAGGTGAGGCAATGAAAAAATCAAAGCAAACGCTGAGCGATCTGCAAATCACCTTCATAAGGTTCTTTTTGACCATTGACTTTCAAATATTGCTCAGCGCCTTTACCAGCTAGAATCACGATATCTTGACTAGCGGCTTCAGCAACCGCTGATTGGACCGCAAGGCTGCGGTCCATCTGTTCTTCAATAATGACAGTAGGTGCAGTGATCGCAGCGGCTATCTCGGCAGCAACAGCACGAGGATCCTCAAAGTTAGGGTCATCAGAAGTTAAATAGACTTTATCTGCATACTCAGAAAGCGCTCGACCCATGTCAGGACGTCGTGATTCTGCTTTGCCGCCGGCACTGCCTGTCACAAAAATCAGCCGTCCTTTTGGCCGCAATGTATGGGCTAGCTCACTCAGTGACTTAAAGCTTAAGTAGTTGTGGGCATAATCAACGATGATCAATGCGCCATTTTGTTTTTCCAGAACGATCATTCGTCCTGGAATCGTTACATTGGGCAAGACAGATTGTGCTTCTTCTTGGGTAGCTCCCGCAAGACAAGCAGCAACGATTGCAGCAGTAGCATTGTCGTGATTGAATGCTCCTAGCAAAGCCAACTGATAGTCGCCATTCACAAGAAGAATATCTTTTTCAGAATGGATGCGGAATGATTTAGGATCGCCCGATTCCGCTGGTAATACTTGATAATCTCCATCGCATTGGCCATAGGTGATCAATGGTACTTGATGAGCAGCACAAGTTTCTTTTAATAGTTCAAAATAATCGCTTTGTCGGTTAATGATCATTTGTTTACTATTGTGGATCAACTCGCGTTTGCAGAAAAGATAATCATCAAAGTCCGGATGTTCTACTGGACCGATATGATCGGGCGAAATATTTAGAAAGATTCCAATTTCATAAGTGATCCCAGAGACACGTTTGGTTTTATAAGCTTGGGAAGAGACTTCCATTACTAGATGTGTCATACCATTAGCGACTGCTTCGGCCATCATAGCATACAAGTCTAACGTTTCCGGAGTCGTCAAAACTGCTTCCTGATAGTTCTTTCCGTCAACAGTATTTTCTTCAGAGGAGAAAAAAGCTACTTTCTGATTGGTTGTTTTGGCTAAAATCTCCCGCACAAAATAAGCACAGCTCGTTTTGCCTTTTGTTCCTGTGATTCCAATTTTAAACAGCTGATCTTGCGGATTGTTGTAAAAAGCCTGGGCAATACAAGCCATGGCTGCTCGGATATCTGTAACGATGATGCCATAGGCGGAACAATTTTCATAAGGGTGTTCCGAAACATAACATTGAAGACCCTGAGCAACGGCACTTTCCAAATAGCTTTCTTTGAACGCGGCACCTTTACAGAAGAATAGCGTATTTGCGTCTGTCTGACGCGAATCATAACTTAATGAGGTAAAGATCAAGTCGTTCATTTCTTGTGGAACGGTATAATGCCATTCTTGGCCGATAAACTCTTTTAATAGATTTGCTTCGATCAACAACCCGCGGATCTGATGGGGGGTAATGGTAAGTAGTGACATCTTGGTTCTCCTCGTTTCAAAAAGTTTAGTTTATTATAGCATATTCAGGCAAATCGAATGGAAGACAGCATGCGATTGGTCGTTCTTCTTCAATAATGTGAAGAAACTTTAATATGTTGCAAAAATAGATTGCTCGAAGTCCTTTTTCGAATTAAAATGAAGGGGATATGTTTGTAGAAAGTTGGAGAGAACTGCCATGGATAATCATACGCAATCTGCGTCAAAACAATTAACGACACAAGAAAAAATGGCTCAAGGATCGGCTTGGATGACACTGGGAAACATTGGTTCTCGGTTGCTCGGTGCGATCTATATTTTGCCGTGGTACTACTGGATGGGAGCCAACGGAGATAAAGCAAATGCATTGTTTGGAATGGGTTACAATGTCTATGCTTTGTTTTTGATGATTTCTACTGCAGGAATTCCAGCAGCGATTGCGAAACAGATTTCCTACTACAACTCAAGAGAAGAGTATCGTACAAGTCAGCGCTTGTTCCTGAGAGCTTTACAGTTGATGGCAGGATTTGGGGTAGTAACTGCTGGTATCATGTACATAGCCGCTCCTTGGCTGGCAACCGCATCTGGTGGCGGAGAAGAATTGATTCCAACGATGCGCTCCTTAAGCGTGGCACTTTTGGTCTTTCCATGTATGAGTGTGATGCGAGGATATTTCCAAGGAAATCAAGACATGAAACCATTCGCGATTTCTCAGATCGTTGAACAGATCGCGCGAGTCTTCTATATGCTGTTGGCAACGTTTATTATCATGCGGGTGGTAGAAGGCGACTATACAGCTGCTGTGACTCAATCAACGTTTGCTGCCTTTATCGGCGTTTTAGCAAGTGTTCTGGTTTTGGTTTATTATTTCCAGAAGCAGCGGGTTCGGATGGATGTTTTGCTGGACATGAGCAAAGAAGAAACAGAGGTCCAAACCAAAGAATTGGTTTTATCCACCATCAAAGAAGCGATTCCTTTTATTATTGTTGGTTCTGGGATCACAATTTTTAAACTAGTGGATCAGTATACCTTTGTTCGAATTATGAAAGGATTTACACAATATTCAAATGATCAGCTCTTAGACATGATGGCAATCTTTGGCAGCAATCCAGACAAGCTGACAATGGTCGTGATCGGCTTAGCAACGTCGATGGCATCTACAGGGTTGCCTTTAATCAGTGAAGCAGTAGCGAAAAAGAATCAAGGAAATTTAGCTAAATTGATCAGTAATAACCTCCAGTTGTATTCCTTTGTCATGCTGCCTGCTACGTTTGGAATGATCGTATTGGCGTATCCATTGTATACATTGTTTTATCGACCGGATACATTAGGGGCAAGCGTCCTCGTTGCTGCTTGTATCTCTGGCTTAATCCTGGGCTTGTTCATGCTGACTTCTAGCATGCTGCAAGGGATGTACCATAACACAGAAGCGGTTATCTTCTTCTTTATTGGTTTGTTGCTAAAATTTATTTTGCAGTATCCGGCCATCTGGCTGTTCCAAGTTTATGGTCCTTTAGTCTCTACAACATTGGCACTTGGTGTGACTTGCTGGCTGAATATTAGAAAAATGTTGACTAAAGGCCACTTCAATGCCAAGTTGACCTTTAGAAGAACGGTTTTGATTTTCCTGATGACTCTCATTATGTTAGTGATCGCGCTGATTGCTCGGCAATTGTTTGGTCTGGTCTTAAGTTCGGATCGCAAAGTCCAAGCCTTTATTCTTTCTCTACTGGTTGCAGCAGTCGGTGGCGGGGCCTATATTTATATGGCATTGAAAATCCGCTTAGCAGAAAAACTACTGGGCTCATCAATGATTCGTTTGCGTAAGAAATTGCGAATCAAATAACCCAATAAACCTGATTAGCCGCTGAGATCGCATGGATCGATCAGGCGGTTTTTTCAGTAAAAAAGATCGCAAAGAAAGAGGCGAGAAAACATGCGAATAGATAAATTCTTAGCAGATATGGGGTATGGCTCACGAAAAGAAGTGAAGCAAGCAATCAAGAAAGGCTTTGTTGCGGTCAATGGTCAACAAGTCAAAAGTGATAAATTCCAAGTAGCTGAACAAGAGGATCAGGTTTCGTTTGCAGGAGAACTGGTACGTTACCAGAAAGATTTCTATTATTTATTGAACAAACCGGCTGGTGTGATTTCTGCAACGACCGATCCGGAAAAGACGGTCTTGGATTTGTTTGCGGCGGAAGATTATCGCCGGGATCTTTTTCCAGTCGGTCGTTTGGATAAAGACACCGAAGGACTACTGCTAATTACGAATGATGGCCAGCTAGCTCATCGGTTATTGTCACCCAAAAAACACGTCGAAAAAGAGTATTATGCAGAAGTTCGAGGGATCATGACCGAAGAGGATCGTCACCAATTTCTCCAAGGAATCGAACTGGATGGGGAAACTCTCATGCCGGCACAGCTGACGATTTTAAAGGTAGACGAGCAGTCCGAGACATCCACGATTACCTTGATTTTGCATGAAGGGAAGTTTCACCAAGTAAAACGAATGGTGCAGGCAGTGGGAAAAGAAGTGACTTATCTCAAGCGTACTCGAATGGGCGGTTTACAACTGCCGAAAGATTTGGCATTAGGAGAGTATCGTTCAGTGACAGAAAAAGAGCTGGCACAGCTTTCTGCTGAACCAGCGGATGATTGAATTGTTGCAGCGAATGAAGCCTGACGGCTGTGCCCGGTATGTTGAATGAGACTAGAGGCAATGTTTCTGCTGCTTCAGAAACATTCTGTCCATCACCAGAGCCCAGGCAGCGCTTTGATCTGCAGTGACTCTTGTGAGAATGGATGGGTCAAATAAAGTTCATAAGCATGCAGCTCAAGGCGAGCTGCAGTTTTTTTCTGATAAAGAGGGTCTCCGACGATAGGATGTCCAATGCTAGCAAGGTGGACACGAATCTGATGCGTACGTCCTGTATCTAATACACAATAGATCGAAGTCGTTTGGGCATTGCGAGCGGCAATCTCAACGTGTGTCACCGCAGATAAGCCATTGCGTGGGTCAATGACTCGTTTGCGACGGTCGTGGCGATCGCGTCCGATTTTTTTGCGAATGGTTTGGTTTTGATCCAATTGTCCCCAGACTGTTGCTTGGTAGCGACGATAAATTTGCTTACTTTCAAGCATTCGTCCCAAAATAGGCAAGACTAAGGGGTTTTTAGCAAATAAAATGACGCCGCTGGTCTCTTTATCTAATCGGTGAACGACATAGGGTCTTGTCTCTGGTGCAAGATATGCAGCCAGATCATTCATAAGTGTGTCGGTTTCATTTGGTTGGTTGGGGTGGGTTTTGATACCAGCGGGCTTATTGACAACGATCAGATGTTCATCTTCAAACAACACCGTAATCTTCTCTTTGTTCCCAGAAATCACTGGCTGATACGTGTAATCTGCTTCTTCTAGAAGAAGCGTGAGCTGATCCCCACCTGCTACTTCCTGATGAAAAAGGGCTGTTTCACCGTTGACGCGTACATTTTTGCGGGTTCGCAGTAAATGGCGTACTTTGCGAGGGACGAGCCATTCTTGTTCTAATAATTCCCGAATCGTTGTTCGGGGATGGTCATTAGGTAATGTAATGGTATATTCCATAAAAATCCCTTTCTAAGTTGTGATCTATTTGCTATTATAGCATCTTTAAGATTTTCTTATAAAAAAAACAACAAAAAACAGAAGTTTCGCTGATAGAATTGACGAGCAATCTTTTGTGGATGAAATTTACTGCTAGAGCCGTATTCCAAACGGTTTGATTTATGCTACACTTTGTTAAAAGGAGCGTGGAGAAATGGATTTGAAACAAATCCTTCACAAGATAAAAGAATCGATCCAAACTTTCTGGCGTTGGATCAAGCCTTATCTACAGCAATTCCATCAATGGCGCAAACGCATTTGGAAGAAATATCATGTGAATAAAATAGTTATTTTACTGACTTTAGTGGGTATTTTAGTGATGAGCGGTTACTTGTTTTATATCGCCAAGAATACCAAAGTTAGTGAATTAGAATCAGGATTGAAAGAGTCCACTGTGATCTACGATGCTAAAGGAGAAGAAGCTGGGCAGCTCTATTCTCAAAAGGGCACCTATGTTGATTTAAAAAGCATTTCCCCAGCAGTCGTTCACGCACTGATCTCAACGGAAGACCGGAATTTTTATAATCACCATGGGTTTGATATCAAAGGGATCGCTCGGGCGGCCTTGCGGATGGTAGTCAATCGTAGTGCAGAAGGTGGCGGTGGGAGTACAATTACGCAACAACTAGCAAAGAATGCCTATCTTTCTCTCGATCAAACCTTTAGTCGAAAAGCCAAAGAACTGTTTCTAGCGATTGAAATCGAAAAAAAATACTCAAAAGATGAAATATTGGAAATGTATTTGAACAGTTCCTATTTCGGTAATGGAGTCTGGGGGATTCAAGATGCTTCGCTCAAATATTTTGGTGTTAATGCTTCAGATTTGACGGTGGGAGAAGCAGCTACCTTAGTAGGTATGCTTAAAGGTCCATCAATTTATAATCCTATCGATCATCCAGAAAATGCGACGAACCGCCGAGATACTGTTCTAGGACTGATGGTAGACAACAAAATGCTGGATCAATCTGTGGCCGATCAAGAAGAGCAAGTTTCAATAGCTAGCCTGTTGTACGATGGCTATGGCAATTCAGAATCTGGCTATAAATATCCTTATTACTTCGATGCAGTGATCGATGAAGCGGAGTCTTACGGACTTGATGCGGATGATGTGATGAACCGTGGATACAAAATCTACACAGCACTGGATCAAAACTATCAGGCACAAATGGAAGCTGCCTATAAAAACGATGCGCTTTTTCCAGAAAATGCGTCTGATGGAACGATGGTCCAATCAGGTTCGGTGGCATTAGATCCGACAACTGGCGGTGTTCAAGCATTGGTAGGGCGACGAGGCGAACATGTTTTTCGCGGGTTCAATTTTGCTACCCAAATGAAACGCTCGCCAGGTTCGACAATCAAACCCATCAGTGTTTATGCACCTGCAATCGAAGCGGGCTATAATCCAGATAGTATTTTGGAAGACAAACCTCAAAGTTATTATGAGGCAAAGAATTACGATGGGACCTATTCCGGTGAAGTGCCGATGTATCAAGCATTGGCTCAAAGTTTAAATCTGCCAGCTGTTTGGACACTTCATGAAATTGGTCTCGACCGCGGATACAAAAAGACTCAGGAATTTGGGCTAACATTGTCAGAATCGGACAAATATTGGGGATTGGCGTTAGGCGGATTGGAAACTGGCGAATCACCGTTGACCATGGCTGCCGCGTATGGTGTCTTTGCTAGCGGAGGCTATTACTACCAACCGCATTTGATCACCAAAATCGTTGATTCAACGGGCGCGGTTATTGTAGATAATACTTCAGTCAAAGGAAAACAAGTCATCTCCAAAGAAACAGCAGACAAGATGACAAGCATGATGCTGGGTACCTTCTCTAATGGAACTGGGGTCAGCGCTAGCCCTTATGGCTTTACGATCGCAGGAAAAACCGGGACAACGGAAACAAACTTTGATTTATCAAAAGTCAATGATCAGTGGATCGTTGGGTATACACCTGATCTCGTAATCTCCACCTGGCTGGGCTTTGAACAAACGAGTGCCGAACACTATTTGACTGGAACCAGCGGTCAAGTCGTCGGCAAGATATTTAAAGCGGAAGCCGAAAGTCTGTTGCCTTACAGCCAAGGAAGTCAGTTCCAAGTAGCAGATGCCTATATGACTGGTGGGAAACTGATGGCAGCAGATGAAGTGCCAGATCCAAATGAATCAACGGACAACGATGACTGGAAAAAATCAGTTGACGAGTTTGCCGAAAATGCCAAAGAAGGATTAAAAGATTTTGGTGAGCGCGTCAAACAAGGAACCAAAGAGCTTTTTGGTAATCTATGGAATACGATCAATGGTAATTGATGTTAGCTTCTACTGCATGTGCATCCGAACAGTATGTTATAATAAGAAAAAAACAAAGTGAGGGAACAGTATGGCAAACATTTATGACACAGCGAATCAATTAGAACGAGAATTACGAGAATCCGAACAGTTTCAAGATTTAAAAGCCTCGTTTGATCGTTTGAAAGAAAACCAAGAAGCGTATAGCTTATTCAAGGAGTTCCAAGGCTTGCAACAAGCTTTGCAACAAAAAATGATGGCAGGCCAAGAAATGACAGAAGAAGAAGCACAGCAAGCACAAGAACTCTCTCAAAAAATTCAGCAAGATCCAATCGTTTCGGAATTGATGCAAAAAGAGCAAGCATTTAGTCTGGTGGCCAATGATTTGAATCGAATCATCATGGGCCCTGTGCGGGACTTATACGAAGCCTAAGCGCTAGCTTGCTAACTTACCGCAGCACAAAAGAGACCAAGAGGGGTTCTCAAACAGAGGCCTCGGACTTGTGCCAATTCTATGCCAATTTACAGTGCTTTAGATAGCGTTAGAGGCTAATTTGAGCGGACAACATTCGAAGGATCGGGGACTTCCTCGACCCTTCGAATTTTTTTGTTCAAAAAGGCGAACAAATTTTCGTATTTTGCTGACGAAAAAACAAAGAAATGTTATGATAGAAGCAAAAGGGGGAAAGGTATCATGCGTTTTTTACATAGTGCTGACTTGCATATTGATCGTTCTTTCGAAGGGATCCGCATGTTATCGGATAACGTCAAAGAGCAGCTTCCGCTGATCAATCGAAAAATAATCAAAAAACTGGTTGATACGGCACTGGAGCATGAAGTGGATTTTGTTCTCTTGGCGGGGGATACCTTCCACCAAGCCCGTCCAAGTCTGCGGATCCAGCATGACTTTTTTCAAGAGATTTCCCGACTTGCGTCAGCAGAGATCCCTGTCTATATGATCTTTGGTAACCATGATTACTATGATCCGCAGCGTTATTGGTTTGATTTTCCTGAGAATGTTGAGCTGTTTCCCAGTGAGACGGTTGAAACGATCAAAGGCGTAACCAGAAATGGTGAGACCTATGCTATCAGTGGCTTTAGTTATCAGCAGCCTTGGATTACACAGAACAAGATCAGGGAATTTCCTAATCGCCAAGCGGTTGATTTCCATATCGGTATGTACCACGGGGATAGTGCAGGGGAACATTATGCACCATTTTCTGTGAGTGAAATGAAGCAGAAAGGCTATGATTATTGGGCACTAGGTCATATTCATGTTCCTAAGATCCTTTCAGAAGAGCCTGCGATCGTTTATCCAGGGACCCCACAAGGCAAAACGCAAAAAGAACAAGATACAGGCGTTGTTTTAGCCACTTTGAGTTCCCATGGTACCGAGATCCAGACGGTCGACGTAGCAGAAATCACATGGGCACAACAAGAAGTCTCATTAGCAGCTTGTAAGGATCAGCGTTCGATTTTGCAAACGATTTTGAAGGAGGTCAACACGAATCAGCCACGACTGATCAAATTAGTGCTGACAGATACGGATCAGTTATCTTCAGATTGGTTTTCTGAAACCGAAAAAAATGAAATGATCGCCTATTTGAACGAGCAGCTGTCAAGAGACGTATTACAGACAATTTATGCAATCGAAGTCTACAAAACAGAGACAGAAAAAATTCCATTAGCGATCCCGGCGTCCTATGTTGATCAATTACTAGCTATTTATCAAGACCCGTCTATTTTTGCTGAAGGACTGAATGATTTGCTTCGTCATCCGTTGCTTTATCGCGGGATTGATCAAGGTGCCTTTCAAGAAGAGGTCTTACAGCAGACGAAACACTTGCTGGAGAATGATTTCCAGTGGGAGGAAGAAGTATGAGAATCTTAAAAGCAGAGATCACTGGGTTTGGCCGTTACCATGATCAAGTGATTGAATTATCCCAAGGAAATCAATTGCTTTTTGGCAACAATGAAATCGGCAAGTCGACATTGTATCAGTTTATTGCGGCTATGCTGTTTGGTTTTCCTAAAAGAACAGCTAAGAAAAAGGATTATACCCCAAAAAATGGGGCCGCTTATGGAGGCAGATTGTGGCTAGTTGTCGAACCTTACGGGGAAGTGATGATCGAACGTTACCGTCAAATCGATCGAGGAAGAGCCAAAGTCCATTTCAACGGGCAGACCGGCGACGAGGAAATGCTGGCACAGTTGCTGCAACCCTTGAATCAGACGTTGTTTTTCGATGTATTTACTTTTCAGCAAGAACAACTTGCCCAAATTGACAAGCTGCAAGAAAATGAATTGCATCAAGCACTGATTTCTTTGGGAATCAGTGGGAGTCAAAAGATGCTGCAACAAGTGGCTCGCTATGAAGCAATCAATCAACAAAATTATAAACCGCGGGGACAAAAACTCCCTTTGAACCAAGCGTTGAAACGTTTGGAGAAACTACAGGAGAAAATTGCCCAAAAAGAAAGCGAAGAACATCGCTTGCAACAGCAGTATCAGCAGATTTCACAGATTCAAAAAGAATTGCGGCAATTAGAAGAACAGCAGCAAGTGCAAAGCGATGCTTATCAAGCTGTTCAACAACAGATCAGCCATTGGCCATTGTATGAAGAATGGCAACAGCTATCAAGCCAGCCAGCTGCAGTAGCAGAAAAAGACGCTCAGAAAATCAGCAGATTTTATCAGACCTATCAGCACTTAACAGAAGATATTCATCAAAAAGAAGCAGAACTTGATCGTTTGGAACAAGGGCAAGCTTCAGATAAATATTTCTTTTATCTGGACAACGAACATTTGATCACTCAGATCCTTCAGAAACAAGTTGAGATGGCCCGATTGATGGATCGGCAGGAACAGGCGCTAGAAAAGGAACAACAAGCACGAATGGCGTTGAACCAGCTGATCAATAGACGGCAATGGTCAAAAGAATCACCACCACTGCAGACAGAACAAATCCAGGAACAATTAATGAATCTGGAGCAAAGCGACTACCAGTTAGAGGAAGCAAACAAGCGCTTAGAGTGGTTAGAAGAGAAGGAAAATCATCTTCAACATGCTTTATCACGGTTGGAACAGGCGCACCCAGGATTGATGGGAGAGCAAAAAATGGCTATTCCTATGGTGCCATTAGTAGGTGGTTTGGTTGCTTATGTTGCAGCATTCTTTTTACCGTCTCCTTGGCGCTGGTTGTGTATAGCGGCTGGCACCGTTGGTATTGGACTAGCAATTTGGGAGGCAATGAAACAACGTCCTCATAAACAAGGTGACAGCAAAAAACAATGGCAAGAGTTATTGTTGCAAACGGATCTGGTTGCCTCAGAGATCGCAGATCTGACAGAAGCCAATAATTTACAAAAACAGCAGAATGAACGATGGCGTCAGGCGCTGCAACCTTTTTTTGGCACAGAACCTTATCACCGATGGCCGGCCTTCTTGCTGCAGTACCAAGAAGATGTTACTAATTATCAGTTGTATGCTCATCAGCTTCGCGAAGCCAAAGAACAACTGCAAGAGGTCACAGAACAGCTTCAGCCTTATCAAGCGATGTTTACACCTTTTGCTGATTGGTTGCCCCTGCAAAATAAGACAATACTGGAGCAGGCTCAGCTATTGCATGAATTCAATGAAGAGATGCAGGCTGTTAAATTGGCGCGTTTACAGCAGCCCAGCACGTTGTTGGCGCAGCAACTTGCTCGCAAAAAGGCGGAGCGGACTGCATTGTTGGCGGCTTCTCAAGAGATTCTCTCACAAGTTGGCATTGATCAGCCAGCAGAAATCAGTCTTTGGCTCAAACAATGGGAGACGCATCAGCGGGCGGCAAAGCGGGAAGCCGAATTAGCAGTCATGCTGGATCCGATTTTCCCGGAACCAATCACACAAGAAGAATTGCTGGAAAAGAAAACGCAAGTGGCACAAAAGCAAAAAGAGCTGCACCAGCTTAGTCGACAAAAGGCAGAGCAAAGGCAACGGCTTGAACTAGAAGTAGCCGCCAGCCAAAAAAGCGGTACGTTGAGCCAGCTCTATCAGGAAGAAAGCGAACTGCGGGCAAAAATCGAGGAATTGGCTCTTGCTTGGAGCAGTCGACAATTAGCTGCTTCGGTATTGTCCGATTTGACGACTGAATTGTCTGAGCAACAATTGCCGCAATTACTAGAAAAAGCTTCGATATATTTCAGACTGCTTTCCAATGACCGCTATCACCAAGTAACACTGCATGAGGGGCAATTAGTTGCCAGCAATGCTAGCGATAGTTACTCGATCATCGATCTATCAACAGGAACAAAAGATCAGCTGATCATGGCGATCCGCTTCGGTTATCTTGCGTTGCAACAAAATCATCCGCTTAGTCCCATCATTATCGATGATGGCTGGTTGCATTATGATAGTGCACGAAAAGAACGGTTAGCGGAATTATTCGCTGAGTTTGGCCAATATTACCAAGTAATTTGTTTGTCTTCTGACCAAGAAATGGTAAGCTATTATCATAAATACCAGCAATCCGTACAAGAACTTAGTCAAAGGATGTGAGAAATTTGGCTATGCGCCAAATGTTAACATGAAAAAAATTCGAGAATTGACCGTAGATGAGACGTTTCAACTGTTTTTGCTGATTAAAAATGCGGATGTTCGTATCGCAAAAAATGGCAAAAAGTTTATCGCGTTTACTTTTCAAGATACTTCTGGAACAATCGACGGAAAGTTTTGGGATGCTTCTGAGGAAGAAATCAATCGCTTCGAGGCTGGTAAGGTCGTTTTATTAGATGGAAAGCGAGAAGTTTATCAAGGAAATCCCCAAGTCAAGATTTTGCATCTGCGTCTGGCAAAACCAGAAGAACCTCATGACCCGAGCCAGTACATGGAAAGAGCCCCTATGAAAAAAGAAGACATGGAAGAGGAAATTAATCAGACATTGTTTGAAATCACCAATCCTCATTGGAATCGTATCGTTCGTTTTTTGCTGAATAAATACAAGAAAGAATTTTTTGATTTTCCAGCAGCTAAACGGAATCACCATGCCTTTGCTAGTGGATTGGCTTACCATACAACGACCATGTTGCGAATCGGAAAATCTTTGGTCAAAGAGTATCCGGAAATCAATGCACCGCTTTTGTATGCAGGAATTATCCTGCATGATTTAGGAAAAGTGATTGAATTGACGGGACCAATGACCACAGAGTATACATTAGCTGGAAATCTGGTTGGACATTTAGTGCTAGTAGATGAAGAAATCACCCAAGCGTGTATTGCTCTGAAATTTGATGATAAACAAGAAGATATCGTTGTGCTGCGGCACATGGTTTTGGCTCATCATGGATTGTTGGAATATGGCTCACCAGTTCGCCCAAGAATTATGGAGGCGGAGATCCTGCATCAAATCGATAACATCGATGCTTCTATGCAAATGATGTTGTCATCTATTCGCTTAACGGAACCAGGAGAATACACTGAGCGGATTTTTGGGATGGATAATCGTAGTTTTTATGTGCCGAAAGATGTATAAATAAAAAAAAGATTGGCTTTTGCCAATCTTTTTTTTCTGTTATTTTTCAGAGGAATCTGTAGCAGATGAACTAGTTGTTTCAGTTGATTCTTTTGTAGAATCAGTTGCATTCTCTTTGTTATCTGATGCATCTGTAGCAGAAGAATCAGTTGAATCTTTTGTTTCTGCTGCAGAAACATAGTCAGAAAGAATATCAGCTAGATCTTCATCTTTCATTTTCACATTAGCAGCTTTCAATTCTTTACCAATCGTTTTTGCCACGAATGTAGAATCGTTCAATAGCGTGTTTTGTGCGATTTCTGTGATTTGATCTTTGTATTTATCCATGTCGTTGCCTTTGTCTTGGTTTTTGACCATTTTGACAATGTAATAGCTTGTTGTATAAGTAGAAGCATCCGTAGCAGAAATGACCTCTGAAATTTCACCATCTTTTAATGCA
The DNA here is from genome assembly GCF_005843965.1 of Enterococcus sp. M190262. NCBI lineage: Bacteria > Bacillati > Bacillota > Bacilli > Lactobacillales > Enterococcaceae > Enterococcus > Enterococcus sp. M190262. The sequence continues at coordinate 1,206,740 of NZ_CP040461.1, forward strand.
AAGGCAGCTGTTTGTACTTCAGCTGGCACAGTTGTTGAGGTTGAGTCGAATTTGACTGTACCGCCATCTTCTGCAGTCGCTGTGTCTGTTGATTTTTCTTTTGCTAATTTACTAAAGTCAGCACCATCTTTTTGAGCTTCTTTTAATACATCTTTCGCATCATCTTCACTAGTCAATTTGATCAATTGTGCTTCAACTTCTGGATGGAAAGAATCCCAAGCTGCTTTCAGCTCATCATCACCAATATCCATGTTCGCTTTTAGCCCTTCTTGTAATGCTAATTGCTGTCTGATTTGTTCACGATAGCTTTTTTTAGTAAGCCCAGAAGCTTCCAATGCAGACTCAAATTTATCGCTGTCGCCATATTGTTTCGCAGTTTGATCGTATTGCTTGTCGATCATTTTCTCTGTAACATCATCCCCATATTTTTGATCGAAGACTTTTAAGACGATCAATTGGCGGATAAGACTTTGGTTATTCTGATCTGTTTTTGCTTGTTCGTAAAAATCTTCAACCGTGATTTTACCGCCTTTCATGGTTGCAATCTCATTACTTGAACTTCCGGAACAAGCAGCTAATGTCAAAACGCTCAGTGCGCTGACTGCTGCTAAAATCAATTTTTTCTTCATTCGTTTAAGCACTCCTATTTTCTAAATATTTCAAAGAATCACAGCTAATACTATACCACACTCTTTTTTTAATTGGGAAGAAAACAAATGATGTTTCAAACAAAATTCATATATTCTCCAATATTTGCTACTTATTTTCTTCTTGGGGAACTGATTTGGCTTGTATCGTCGTGACATGTTGGTTCAAACGATCCACGTGGGTCTTTATCCGCTCGATTCTTGGCTGTGCTTGGAATTTGAATGATTCAAAATCTTTTGTGAAAGACTCTTTGACAACAGGAATCGTTTCGTCAACCGTTTTACGCGTCAATGTGACAGCATTTTTTAAGTTTTTGACACTTTCATTAAACTCAAGAGTCGCTTCCGTGGTCTCATCGACATAACGAATCATTTGTTCACGGGTTTCTTTACCGCTTTTTGGTGCAAATAGCAGCCCGCCTAAGCCGCCGGCTAGAGAGCCGAATAACAAACCTTTGATAAAGTTAGCGATCATTTAGTCCACCAGCTTTCCGATTTTTTCAGCGATCTCTGTTAGCTGTTCCTGTGAGTAATCCTCTGCATGATTACCGAAATGCATCGAGAAATCATCTTTTTCATCGTAACGAGGAATCAAATGAATATGGGAATGAAAAACAGATTGATAAGCCAATTCTTTATTGTTATTGATTATGTTGAGTCCATTGATCTCAGGAAAGGCTTTTTCGATTGCCCGAGCGATTTTAGGAACGCGAGCAAAGACCTCTGCAGCAAGGGCTTCATCATACTCAAAAATATCCGTTACGTGGACTTTCGGAATAACTAATGTATGTCCAGGTGTTACTTGGGAAATATCCAAAAAGGCATAGACTTGATCATCCTCATATACTTTGTAACTAGGGATGTCACGATTGTTGATCTTACAAAAAATACAATTTTCCATTTCATAAACCTCCTTGTTCTTCTAGTCCTACTTTACCATATTCTGCTGATTTCGACAGTTTTTGTTCTTGAATTCCTTCAAAAGCAGGCCATCGCTTCTTTTCCATGTAAAGTACGGATGTTTGTGGAGAGAAACGCTTGCATTTGTCCGCTTGCACCAATAGACTTAAAAGCAGAAATAGAAAAGGACGGATACGATGAAACCAATCATTAAAGAAACATTACAGAAAAAAAAGACCAAACGAGAAAAAATCAGCTATCTTGCCTATGCGTATAAGGAGTGGCTGATTGCAGGACTAGCAGTCATTCTAGTAGGAGGTTCGCTGATCTATTCGATGACAAGACCAAAAGAAGTTGTCTATACAGTGGCTGTTGTTTCTGAGACCAGTGAACAGCAGCCCACACAATCTGAATTTGAACAAGCAGCGACGGATTGGGTGAAGCAAAACGTGGCGCCTGATCACGAAATAACAGTTACATTTGTTTCCTATGAAGATCCAGCCGCTGTCCAAGCCTTTACGACCCGTTTAGCTGCCGGAGCAATTCAAGCCGTCATTTTTGATGCGTCCGAAGCAGACAGGTGGGTCGAGCGTTTTGGTAGCAGTGAGCTGCCAAAAGAACCATTGCAAGTAGCTGGACACGAGTATGTTGTTCAAATAACTAATAACGGAAAATAGCAGATTTCAAGAAGTAGATGACTGCTCTTTGACCGCTGCTTCATGGTATAATAGTCGATATTGGAGGAACGAAAATGACATTACAAGTAGAAAATGTAACAGGCGGTTATACACAGCTACCTGTTCTAAAAAATATTGATTTTTCGATCGCGGATGGTGAACTTGTGGGGTTGATCGGTTTGAATGGTGCTGGTAAAAGTACCACGATTAAAGAAATCATTGGTCTGCTACAACCTCACACTGGAAAAATCACTATCAACGGACTATCGCTGAAAGAAGATCCGCAAGCGTATCGCAAGCAGATCGGCTACATTCCTGAAACGCCTTCGCTTTATGAAGAATTGACTTTAAAAGAGCATATCGAAGTAACGGCAATGGCCTATGACATCCCCAAAGATGTCGCACTGCAACGGGCGGAGCGGTTATTAAAAACATTTCGCTTGGAAAATAAGTTGGACTGGTTTCCAGCAAATTTTTCTAAGGGAATGAAACAAAAAGTCATGGTTTTGTGTGCTTTTCTAATTGAACCAAGTTTGTACATCATCGATGAGCCTTTTTTGGGCTTAGATCCATTGGCAATCAATGCATTGCTTGAATTGATGAATGAGATGAAACAAACCGGGGCATCGATTTTAATGTCGACCCATATCTTGGCTACAGCTGAGAAATATTGTGATAAGTTTATCCTGCTTCACAATGGCGAGATTCGAGCCCAAGGAACGCTGTCGCAATTACAAAGCCAATTTGGGGCTGAAGGAGCTTCCCTCGATGAGTTGTACTTAGCATTGACAAAGGAGAGTCAGCTATGAAGGGGTTCTTCTCACAACGCTTGCAACGACACCAGAAACAGATGAGTCGCTATTTGCGTTATGTTTTCAATGATCATTTTGCGATCCTCAGCACATTTCTAATGGGTGGATTGGGTCTATATTATTCGAATTTGTTAAAAACGCTCCCTCGGCCGTTCCCTCAAGGGGGGATCGTATTGCTATTGATCTGGTTGGCACTTTTGTCAGTCGGCAAGTTGGCAACATTGGTGAAACCAGCAGATTTGATTTTTCTTTTAGCTAAAGAAAAGCAGATGGCGGACTATCTTGCTCAAGCACTGCGCTATTCGATGTGGCTGCCTTTTGGGGTCTCCTTTTTAGTCGTTGGTGCGACGATGCCTTTAGTCGTAGTAGTTACTGAACAAACGTTTGCGAGCTTTTTCTTTTATTTAGGGACGATTTGGTTGTTAAAAGTTACGGATCTCTGGTTACAGCGTTTGTCTCTTTATCAAGGACAAGAACAGCGTAACAACCAGCGTGTTCTGTGGGTGATTGCTGCATTAAGCAGCCTTTTAGCTAGTCTGTATGTTGCACCTTGGGTTGGATTGCTCTTAGCTGTTCTACAAGCTGCTTGGTTCAACCTTCAGTGTCGTCCGACAGGTCTTCTATTAGATTGGGATCGCATGATCCACATGGAAGAAACGAGACTTCATCGCATTTATCGGTTTATCAACTTATTCACAGATGTACCTCAAATCACAGCAGCAGCCAAACGCCGCAAGTATTTAGATGGTCTGTTGAATAGGATTCCTTTTGGACAGGAACAGACTTATCGCTATCTATATGCTCGCCGCTTTTTGCGAGGGGAACAATATAGCGGGCTTTTTTTCCGTTTGACACTGATTGGCGTATTAGTGCTTTTCTTTGTTCAAGAATGGTGGCTTAGTCTAGGGTTAGGATGTATGTTTCTTTATTTGATCGGTTTTCAGCTACTGCCGATGTATAATGAGTTTCAGTACATGATTTTGACTCATTTATATCCAATCGAGGAAGGGCAAAAACAGACAGCCATTAATTGGCTATTGCTTAGATTATTAGGCGGAGCTGCTTTCATTTTTGGTGTAGTCGGCTTGTTCCGAGCGGCAATTCTTTGGCAAGGAGTGCTAGTGCTGTTGGGCTTTTTGTTATTTACAGGACTCTTTTTGGTTTTCTATGTACCTGCCCGCTTGAAAAAAATGCAAAGTCAATAAAGATGGCTGGACGTTACTCGAAAAAACCGAACGCATATGCGCTTGACGTTGACTCTTTAGGAAGCTAGAATAAGAGATACTGTGAAATAAGGAGAGAAGCTAGGATGGATATTCGCTTGGATCAAGATTGGCGCCTGAGACCAATCAAAGGCGACACCGGCAAAGCCTACATTGGCTTGAAGGACAATGATAAAGTCTTTATCAAACGAAATACGACCCCGATGCTTGCGGCACTCTCCAAAGAGGGGATTACTCCTAAACTTGTGTGGACCAAGCGTACCGGCAATGGCGATACGTTGTCTGCTCAAGAGTGGCTAGATGGTCGTGTATTGGACCCCGAAGAGATCGGTCAAAGAAATGATGTGATCGATGTATTGTATCATTTGCACCATTCCAAAACATTAGCGAAGATGCTGAGCAAAATCGGTGGTCAAGTGATGACACCAGAAAAAATGTTAGTTGAATATGAAGAAAACTTACCTAAAGCGGTTGTTCAAAATCGCTTTATTGCTATTGTTTATCGTTATTTAAGAGAGAATATTCCAGAATTTCAGGAACAAAAGGCCTCCGTCGTTCATGGGGATGTCAATTACCGTAATTGGCTTGTTTGCCAAAACTATCTGTATTTGGTTGATTGGGATTCGATCATGTTTGCGGATCCCGCAATGGATATCGGTACGATCTTAGGGCATTATGTTCCATTATCCAGCTGGCCGCATTGGCTAGTGCGTTACGGGATTCATGGCAGCAGTGAAGTGATCGAGAAAATTTATTGGTATGCTTTATTAAGTATGCTTCAGGAAGTAAAGAAGTACTACCAACGCGGGGATTATAAAGCAATGAATGCAGAGATTCTGCAATTAAAAAGAATTTATAGTGAATGAGAAGATGGAGCGAAGCAACAAGTTCCATCTTGTTTTTTCGGAAAGGAAACAACATGAGAGTAAGAAAACGTGCGGGAGCAGAAGAATTAGTCCAAGCGCATCCCGAATTTGTAGTAGCTGAACCGACAGCGTGGAGAGGCCGTTGGAAGGAACGATTTGGCAATGATCACCCATTGCATATTGAAATCGGTATGGGAAAAGGCCGTTTCATTACCGAAATGGCTAAAGCACATCCGGAAATTAATTATATTGGCATCGAAATGCAAATCAGTGTGGTTTCCATTGCACTGGATAAACTGATCGAACAAGATATCCCTAATGTGCAACTGCTGCACGTTGACGGTTCCGCATTGACGAATTATTTTGCGGATCATGAAGTCGATCAAATCTATTTGAATTTTTCAGATCCTTGGCCAAAAAAGAAGCATGAGAAACGCCGACTAACATCCAAAGCTTTTTTGGCAGTCGATGAACAAATTTTACGTCCGAATGGTGAAATTCATTTCAAAACGGACAATCAAGGCTTATTTGAATATTCACTCGCCAGCTTTTCACAATATGGTATGGTTTTAAAACAAGTATGGTTGGATCTTCATCAAAGTGACTATGAAGGAAATATCATGACCGAGTATGAAGAGAAGTTTTCCAGCCGCGGTCAAAGAATCTACCGGGTAGAAGCCCAATTTGTGGCACCAGAAGATACGACCAAAAGTTAAATAAGCGAGTCCTAGCGTTCAGACTGTAGCACAAGGCAGAAAATGTCTTTGTTCTACAGTTTTTTTGTATAGAAAAGTAAAAGCTGCGTATCTCTTTTTAGGAGGGTGACAATGGACATTTGTACATTTTCAGATGAGTTGGTGGAGTATGCGAAGGTGCAGAAAATGCAAGATCTATCCATACTGCCAACAGTCGAAGGGATGACTCTGATTTTCAGCAAAAGTTACTATCGGCAAATGTATCGCAAAGTTACTACAGAAGACGCGCAACAATTGATCACTCGATTCAAATTTCTGGGCGGTATGGAAGTAGGAGAAAAACGAAGAGCGCAATTAGGGGCTATCAGCTATCCTTTGGCAGATGGAGAGCAGCGTATCCGGGTTTCGACTGTTGGGGATTTCCAAGGTCAAGAAAGTTTAGTTCTACGTTTTTTGCACCCTTTAGGTAAGTTCCATCGATTCTTTATGAATGAACAATATGAAACGATCGCAGATGCATGCCGCTATCGAGGGCTCTATCTCTTTTCTGGTCCTACTGGATCGGGGAAATCCACACTGATGTATCGCTTAGCTTCAGCTGCAGCAGGTCAGGTGATCACGATCGAAGACCCGGTTGAGATCGTTGAGCCTCGTTTTTTACAGTTGCAGACCAATCCAATGATCGGCCAGGATTATGATGAGCTGATTCGTTTGTCGTTGCGGCATCGACCTGAGCTATTGCTGATTGGTGAGATCCGCAACAAAGAAACGGCCAAGGCTGCGATCCGTGCGGCACTGACAGGACATCGGGTTTTTGCGACGATCCATGCACGGGGATTAACGGAAACAATTGCGCGATTGCAAGAGCTGACAGAGGAAGCAGCTGTGATCGACCAATGCCTCCAAGGAATCATTTATCAGCGCTTACTGCCAGATCTTCACGGAGTCCCTCACGCATTGATGGCCTACACCTTTTATGAACCCCACAAATCCTCAATGACTTGGGATCAAGCACTAACAAGGATCAGAGAAAAGGAGCAGATCACCCATGAGGTTTTTGACAAGGAAAAGTAAACGGCTTTCCCGCAAACAGACCCACGCCTTATTAGCCACATTTACGGTTTTATTAGAGAGTGGTTTCTCATTACAAGAGAGTTTGCTTGTTCTACTTCGCAGTGGCCAATTTGATCCGAATACAGTAAAAGATATTGATCAGCGACTGAAACAAGGTCAACGACTCAGACAGGCCTTTTCTTTGCTGCATTTATCTGAAGCCGAACAAAATCAGCTGGACTTGGCAGAGACCCATGGCAATCTGGTGGATACGTTGCAGCGAATGGTCGCTTACCAGATCCTTTTGGAAAAACAAAATCAGACATTACAAAAAGTGTTGGCGTATCCCCTTCTATTGCTGGTATTTGTCTTTACCGCTCTCTTTGCCATGCGTCGGTTTCTATTGCCTCAACTTCTGGCCTCCGGTATGATCGATGCGAATCATTGGGGCATTCTCTTTATTACGGCAGCACCATGGATCGGTGCGGTCATTGTAGGCGGATTGGGAGGTTTCGTTCTTGTTGTAAGAGGAATCTTTGCCAAGCAGACAGCGTTGAAGCGAGCCGCTTTTTTGAGTCGATTGCCTTTTTTGGGAGACTTGTATCGCTGCTATCAAACTAGTTATTTTGCATTAGAGTGGGGGAAATTGTTTCAGCAAGGCTTGGAAATTCGTCAGATCATTATGTGCATGCAACAAACAAGTACAGCAACATTAGTACAAGAACTAGCTGTTCAATTAGAGCTGTGCTTGGCAAGTGGCGGATTGTTGCCGGACAAATTAAAGGACTATGCATTTTTGACGCCAGAGTTTTCATTGATTGTGTTCCAGGGCGAAATGCGTGGGAAATTAGGAGAAGAATTGTTTGTTTATAGTCAGCTTTTGACAGATCGGCTTTTCCAACAAATCGAGAAGAAAATCCAGTGGATTCAACCAGTCATTTTTTTATTAGTGGCCCTTCTGATCGTGGGTGTTTATGCTGCAATGTTTTTGCCGATTTACGGCAATATTCAAGGAGTGATCGAATGAGAAAATTGAAGCATCAAGGGTTCACATTGGTGGAGATGCTGATTGTACTGTTAGTGATCAGTATTTTGATTTTATTGTTTGTACCAAACTTATCCGCACAACGTACAGTGATAGATGAGAAAGGAAATGCGGCAATCGTCAAAGTCGTAGAAACCCAGATTGAGTTGTTCCAGCTTAATGAGAATCGAACACCTACTCGACAAGAATTACTAGCTGGAAATTACGTAACGGAGGAGCAGTATGCGATTTATCTTGTCCATCGGAACGAATAGCAGTTTTTTTACTTGGCGGGGATTTACAATGGTGGAGAGTTTGATTGTCCTCTTAGTCGTTTCGATTTTCATCTTTCTTCCGCTAATAGCTATCGACCGTTACCAAGCATATTTTGAAGTGTGGGGGTTTTGTGCTCGTTTGGAAAAAGGATTGGCAGTAGCACAACAAACAGCGATTATTGATGCTCGCGAAACGAAAGTCGCTTATTCTGATTCACCAGTTCCTACGATATATTTTCATTCGACGATCACAGGTGAAATCAAAATGGAGCCACTTGAAGTACCCTCGCAGCTCGCAGTACGTGTTTTTCCTGTACTTACATTCACCAGTCAATCTGGCAATTATACGCGGATGGAAACATTACGGTTTGAATGGATGGACCAAGAAAAAAAGATTACCTACAAATTTCTTTTTGGAAGTGGACGATATGATAAGATCATCGAATAAAGGATATATCATGCTAGAAAGTATCATTGGCTTTGGTTTGCTGACGACGAGTGTCTTCCTTTTTCTGACTGTCCAGACCCATATTTTGCAGCAAAGTGCACAGTTACAGGCCAAGGTGGCTGCTATTCGGGTATTGTATGAAGAAGTCCAATGCCAAGCATTTGAACAGGAAGTCGTTTATTCGACACAACGTACAGAGTCGTATCAGTTGTCTTTCGGTTTCAAGCGTGACCGAAGCTATGGACGGATTGTAAGAGGCCCTCTTATCATGGAGATCAACTATGAAGAGTAAGGGTTTTACTTTGTTGGAATGTTTGCTGTCTTTAATGATCTTAGGACTCAGTGTGTTGTTGATCAACGGAATCATTCGCCAGATGCCTCAAGTTAATCAACAGCTTTTTGCTCGCAAAGACCAAGAATGGCAGATATTTTTGATTCAGTTAGAAAGGGAGCTTCAAACGTGTACGTATGTTTCAGTGAGTCCGTATACACTTTTTTTAAAAAGCAGCAAAGAAAATGTAGTCACGATCGATCGAATCAATGGGAAAGTCCGTAAAAGAGACAATAATGGCTACCATCCGTTATTGACGGAAGTATCATTGATTTACTTTGAAAAAAAGGCATCCTCGATCCAGTTTACAGTGACTTTCGAGAATGGAGAGGTGAGAATTGGTCAATGGCAGATTCCTGCATAAGGGCGGTATCTTTTTGTCAGCAATGATGCTGATTCATTTGCTGAGCCTTATGTTGCTAACGGTTTTAGAAAATACTCGGACAACTACTGATTTCTATATTAAGACTCTTCACATGTATGAGGCACGAATCATGAAAGAACTTTTTTTGGCGGATTATCAGCGGTTAACCTATGCCGAGCAAGGCAGTGTCAACTACAATGTAGGGAGGGTCATTTACGAACAAAAAGAAGAGCTGTTGTTGATTCAATGTGTCGTCAATCAGCGCACTTTCCGTTTTACCGAAATTTTGTCAGGTGATTTAGAAAAAATAGCAACAGATCTTGAGTAACTATAATACAGAAAAAGGCACAGACATACTGTGTCTTTTTTCTGTATAAAAGAGTTGAAAAGTATGTTTGTCTCTTCACAAATTATTCTGAAAGATAGCGATTGATTATTTTGGCTGAATCAGCTAAAATTAAACAGGTATGTATGTTGTTATAGTTTTGAAAAGAGGTGCAAGATGTCCCCAGAAAAAATGGAAGAGTCTTTTCATTTATCGCTAGAAGCGATTCAAGTGCTCCAAAACGCATTAGAAACATCTTATTTGGATGCATATATCGAGACGATCGAGAATTTTATTGATCAGTATCGCGTACGGGTGATCGACGGAGTACCTAGTGAAGCGGATGCTCAACGGTTGGAAGCGATTTATAAAAAATTAGAGCAGATACCCTTAACAGCAGAAGAACGGCGTAAACTTGCTCAACTACTTCTGTTAAAGGGCGGACAAACCGAACATCTGCAGCCTAATCATCAGCTGACACCAGATAGTATCGGTTTTTTGTTTGTGTATTTGATCGAGCAATTGACACCAGCGAAGCAACAAACCAAGATTCTGGACCTTTCGGTTGGAATGGGGAATCTTGTCTTAACGCTCTTGCTCAATTTGCAGTTAGCGCAAAGAGATGTGCAAGCAACAGGTGTTGACATTGATGAAACATTACTGAGTGTTGCTGCAGCTACAAGCGAATGGACTCAAGCCCCGCTGCATTTGTTTCATCAAGACGGGTTGCAAGAATTGTTAATCGACCCAATGGACATTGCTGTCAGTGATTTGCCAGTCGGCTATTATCCACAAGATGAAAAAGCAGCATCGTTTCTTACTTCAGCTCCCGAAGGCGAAGGACATAGCTTTGCCCACCATTTATTGATGGAACAAGCAATGAACTATGTGAAAGAAGATGGCTATGGACTATTCTTAGCTCCGGCTAATTTCATGGAAACTGAACAAAGCGATTATTTGAAGAAATGGCTCAATGAAAAAGTTTATCTGCAAGGAATCATTCAATTGCCAGACGAGCTTTTCAAAAATGAGCGATCAAGAAAAAGTATTGTGCTGATTCAAAATCATGGTGCAACGAGCAAGCAAGCACCAGTGTTACTTGCTAAACTCGCATCTCTCAAGGAACCAAAAAACATCAAGAAATTTTTCGAACAATTTGAAGCTTGGAAAGCATCAAATTTGTAATATAAATCGGATAAGGAGAAAATTATGTCTAAAACAATTGCAATCAATGCTGGAAGTTCAAGTCTAAAATGGCAGTTATATCAAATGCCAGAAGAAACGGTGGTCGCTAAAGGGATCGTTGAACGTATCGGATTAAAAGATTCGATTTTTACCATCAAATATGGGGAAGATCAAAAATTCGAACAAATCATCGACATCAATGATCATGAAGTCGCAGTAAAAATGCTTTTGGATCAATTGATCGAATTGAACATCTTAGGTTCATATGATGAAATCACTGGTGTTGGTCACCGTGTCGTTCATGGAGGAGAAGACTTCCCGGATTCTGTTGTGATCACAGATGAAGTGATGGAACGCATTGAAGCATTGGCAGAGTTTGCACCATTGCATAATCCAGCCAACTTGATGGGGATCACTGCTTTCAAGAAGATCTTACCAGATATTATTAGTGTTGCTGTTTTCGATACTTCTTTCCACGCAACCATGCCAAAACACAACTACTTGTACAGTCTGCCATTGGCTTACTACAACGACTATAAAGTTCGTAAATATGGTTTCCATGGTACAAGCCACCGTTACGTGTCAGAACGTGCGGCTGAAATGTTAGGCAAACCGATTGAAGATTTGAAAATCATTACTTGTCATTTAGGAAATGGCGCATCGATCACTGCAGTTGATGGTGGAAAATCTGTTGATACATCAATGGGCTTCACACCACTTGCAGGAGTGACGATGGGTACTCGTTCTGGTGATATCGACCCAGCTGTATTGCCTTATTTAATGGAAAAATTAGACCTATCAATCGATGAAATGATCGATGTTTTAAACAAAAAATCTGGTTTGTTAGGACTTTCCGGTATTTCTAGCGATATGCGGGATCTTGAAGCTAATTATGACAAAGAAGAAGTAAAAGTTGCGTATGATGTCTTTACTGACCGCATTCGTAAATATATCGGTGGCTATGTAACAACAATGAACGGTGTTGATGCAATCGTCTTTACTGCTGGTATCGGTGAGAACGATGCCCATGTCCGCAGTGAGGTTATCAAAGGAATGACTTGGTTTGGTTGTGAACTTGATGAAGAACAAAATGCCAAACGCGGTGAAGAGTTAGTCATTTCTACAGAAGATTCTAAAGTGAAAGTCTTGTTGATTCCAACAGATGAAGAATTAATGATTGCTCGCGACGTGGAACGTTTGCGCGGTTAATTGTCGGAGATCAATTGGAACAAATGAGTTTCATTATTTGATTAAAAAAAGTGTTAAGCCTCGGCTTAACACTTTTTTGTTTTGAACAGCTGTACACCTTGGATACCTGGATACCAATGAATAATGCTTGAAAGTTGCAAATTTAGTTAGCGCTATTCTTATTTTTCTTTATATTTTCAGAAAATCCAACGGTGGAACTCAAAACTTATCTAGCCATTTTCTCATAGCTTTTTTGACTTTGGTTCCATTTCGTTGTCAGAGGTTGCTTGGTTTACCAGCAATCCGTCCGCAAAGGCGGCCACGTCTTCGCCAGTTACTTGAAGAACACTTTTTTCTTGTTGCGCACTGTCTTCAAACAAATCCAACAGATCAACGAGTGGTTGGAAATCGCTGGCAAGATTTACTGGATCAACTTTCATAAAGTACTTTTGGATTTCTTTATAGACGATTCGATAATCATTCGGCAACTGATTTGCCCGTTTTTGCAGAGCACGCCATTCTTTTTTACCTTCTAATGCTTCTTTTATTCCCATCTTCATCCCTCACTTTAGTTTTTTGGTCACTTGATTCAAGTGTTCTCGCAATTTGTCTCGCTCATTTTTGGCACCAGCTGCTTCAGCGATTTCTGAGATGAAGGTAGTCATATTTTCACCGATCACGCTATTGATTGGCAGTTTTTCTGCGGCACTTTCTTCAAAAAGACCGACGATCCCTTCCAAGATAGGGTACAGATTTCTTCCAGAAAAATCACTGTAGTTCCAGATCTTTTGATTGAGTTCGCGCCACGCATCTTGGTAGCCAACGGGTAACTTATCAATACGAAGTTGAAATTCTTTTTGTTGCTTATTCATGTCGTTACCTGTTATTTTGTCATAAAAGTTCATGGTGGGCCTCCTAATTAATAAATAGTTGTTTGTAGCGTTTCATTGACAGAAAAGAGAAAAAACTTAGTAATAGGGCTAGCCATAAAAGGGTCAAGAGGCTACTTTGGGAACCAAAAGAGAATGTACCAGCAAGCAAATTCTTTGTCGTTTCGATAATGGGCGTCATTGGCTGGTTCTCAGCAAATAGGCGTACAGGTTTTGCCATTCCAGCGACCGGCACAAAGGCTGGACTGATAAAAAGCAGGAAGATCAAAATATACGAAAAGGCTCCTGCTCCAGCATAATCTTTTGCTGTTAACGAGAAGGGGATAGCTAGCACAGTGAGACTAACGGCAAAAAGTACGATCAAAAGGGTGAAAAGCAGGAAGTCACCAATCGTTGCTTGTGGTCGATAACCCAATACTAGTCCGATCAGCAGTACAGAAAGTACAGAAATAAGCATAAAAATTGTTGAGGCGACAATGTGCGATCCTAGAATCACCCAACGTTTCATTGGCATAGATAATAATCGCGTCAGGAATCCTTTTGTTTTATCATTGTTGATCCTCAAAGCAATGTAAGCCGATCCCATTGTCATAGACATCAGCAAAAATCCTGGCATAACGTAGCTAAGATAATCTGAAGGCTCTCCTGCAGTGCCCCCGACTAAAATATTGCCACCAATGACATAAACGAAAAAAAGTAAGATGAAAATAGGCATAACGATACTTGTAATGATCGTATCGACACTTGTTAAATTTTGTCTAACGATGCGGTTCGTTAATGTGAAAAGTTGCTTGATTGTCTTCATTTTTTAGTCCTCCTTTCCAGTAGCATCCAAGAATATTTCTTCCAAACTAAGTTCAATCGGAGCAGTTGTTAGAATGTCAATATCATTTTGCAAGAGTTTCATCATCGACTCTTTTAAATCATTTCTAGCAAGAATAATGGTGTCATTTTCAACCATATAGTGAATCGCAGATTCGTTTAGAAGAGAAGTCGCTTGATCGATCACTTTTTTTGGAACGATGACTTTGTGCAGATCTCTTGCTTGCTTTTTCAATTCTTGTGGTGTGCCAATCAATGAAATCTTCCCATCGTTGATAAAAGCGATTCGATCAGCTAAACGGTCTGCTTCATCAAGGTATTGAGTTGTCAGAAAGATCGTCTTTCCTTCTGCTTTAAGTTGAAGGATTAGTTGCCAAATCTCTAATCTGTTTTTTGGATCCACACCAGTAGTTGGCTCATCAAGAAACAAAATTTCTTTGTCAGGGAGCAGAGAGACTGCAATATCTAGTCGTCGCTTCATTCCTCCAGAATAGGTAGCGACTTTTTTATAGAGAAAATCTGCTAAATGAAGTCGTTCTGATAAGGTATCTATTTTCCTGCGCAGATGAGGGATGTCCAACAGCGTGCCAATTAATTTCAAATTTTCAAAACCGGTAAATTCATCATCTAGTGTGATCGATTGACTATTCAAGCTGATGACATCCCGCACTTGATCGGAGTCATTTCGTAGGTCTAACCCTAAAATTGTTGCATTGCCGGATGTAGGGCTAGCGAGTGTAGTTAGAATATTGATCAGTGTTGACTTTCCAGCACCATTTTCTCCAAGTAAAGTAAAGATTTCGCCTCTTTTGATTTCAAGAGTAATTCCTTTTAATACGTCAAGATCACCATAGGTTTTTGTAAGATGCTCCACAGTGATGGCTTTCATAGTTATCCCTCATTCCTGATTGAAAAGTGTCTCGTGCTTGATTTTATCTAGCTGATCTACAAGAAACGTCCATTTACTCCAGAAATCTTGGAGGTAAATTTCCCCATTTGCGTTCAAACGATAAAACTTCCTTGCCGGTCCAAGGTCAGATTTCCTTTTTTCAACAGTTACCAATTCTTTTTTTTCTAAACGGAGTAAGACCGTATAGACGGTGCCTTCGACGATATCTTGAAACCCTAATTCGATCAGTGTATTCGTGATTTCATAGCCATAAGTCTCTTTGCTGTTATGGATGACTTGAAGCACGACACCTTCTAGCACACCTTTTAGTAATTCAGTCATTCCTTTCACATCGCTCATCCTCTCAAAAAACCATTTGTCTCAATACCTAGTATTACTCAGTACTGCTACATAATAATACTTAGTAGATGGACTGTCAACTACTAAGTATTATTAAGCAAAGATGCAAAAAAAGTAACACCTTGAAAAAAGCTTCCCGCTTAGTGGCGAATGGTACTCAGGAGACTGGATCCTGTTAAACTGAGCTTTATTGTGGGCTGCTCTGCAACTTCTTCGTTCGAATCTAAGTTTGCAGCTAATCATCGAAGACAGTGATTAGCTGTTGCTCGCCGTTGTTATCACTCTTAAGAACAAGTTCAACAAGATGGCTCTGATTTGATGAATTGTGTTCAGTAAAGAGAAATAGGACTTCGGTACCGATCATGGTGTGAATCATTGACATGAAATGTTAGACATCAATTGAGAAGGGAGCAAAAAAAATCGAGATTTATTGGGCTCTGTTATGAAACTAAGGATTGTTTCGTTAGGGAATGCCGCTGATACATAGGCGCCCAATGCACTTGATTTGACTGAGACAGTAAGCAAGCCTAGACTAAAAGAGGAAAGCTCACAATTGCTGCTCTTTATGCCCAGTCGGTGGAAATGTTCTGCCAGATGTTGAGAGAGGCTGTGTCCTGCTAAATAACAAAGAACATTGAATAAAAAATCGTCTGATTCAGCATATAAGTGTATGAATAAACATTAATGTGATGAATCAGGTTATTTTTATTAACAAATTCTTGAATCTAGAATAAAAAAACGGTAAAAATAATTTTAATCGATAAAAAATGTTATTTAATTAACGTACAATTTTTTAGGTTGTTAGATCAGTGATTTCCTAGTATCTAGTAAAAAACTCTCATTTTCGACTCAGCATATCGCCATTTTACAAAACATAATCTAAGCAAAATAACCTTGTAAAGGAAGCCAAACGGGAATAAACTGGCATTTGTGAATTTTCAGAAAAATTTCTAAATTTGTTTTTTATAAGGAGCCAGTAAGTATGGAAAAAGAAAAGACTTTCCTAGGACAGCCGCGAGGGTTGTCGACACTATTTTTCACTGAGATGTGGGAACGATTCAGCTACTATGGCATGCGGGCCATCTTAGTTTACTTTATGTATGATGCTGTAACAAATGGTGGTTTAGGCCTACCTAAATCAACGGCTGTAGCGATCATGTCAATCTACGGTTCACTCGTTTATATGTCTAGTATCGTTGGCGGATGGATCTCTGACCGCTTATTAGGATCGAACAAATCCGTTTTTTATGGCGGGATCCTTATTATGTTTGGACATATTGTTCTGGCAGCGCCTCTTGGTATTGCTGCACTATTTGTTTCTATGATGTTGATCGTTATTGGAACAGGTTTGTTGAAGTCCAATGTGTCAGGGATGGTCGGCCACTTATATTCGAAAGAAGATGTGCGCCGAGATGCAGGATTTTCAATCTTTTATATGGGGATCAATATTGGTGGACTTTTAGCACCGATCATTGTGGGTATTTTAGGACAAAACGTCAATTACCATTTAGGTTTTTCAATAGCAGCTATCGGAATGTTCATTGGTTTGGTGCAATATTATGTTCAAGGGAAGACAACGTTGAAAGATGTTGCAACGACACCAACTAATCCATTATCTGCGCAAGAGAAAAAAATCTTTTTCCGTAACGTTATCATCGTACTAGTGCTTGTAGCAGTGGTTTTCGGCGGTGCAGCTGCGATGGGCTATCTGACCGTTGATTTCTTTATCAATTGCATCAGTATCTTAGGAATATTTTTGCCGATCTACTACTTTACTAAAATGTTGCGTTCTCGTGATGTGACACCGGATGAAAAGAAAAAAGTTTTAGCGTATATTCCTTTGTTCTTATCTGCAATCGTTTTTTGGTCCCTAGAAGAACAAGGGTCATCAATATTGGCACTTTTTGCGGCCGATCGGACACAAGATACGTTGTTTGGGATCACGATTCCGGCGAGTCTGTATCAAACACTAAATCCATTGTTTGTCGTGTTGTTGACACCGGTATTTGTTTGGTTGTGGACGAAACTTGGCAATAAACAACCTAGAACGGAAGTGAAATTTGCAATTGGTTTGATTTTAGCAGGTTTGTCTTTTGTCTTGTTGATGTTCCCAAGTATGCTGTTCGGAGTCAATCAACGGGTAAGCCCATTGTGGCTAGTCTTTAGTTTCTTTATCATGATTGCTGGCGAAATGTGTCTGTCACCAGTTGGATTGTCTGTAACGACCAAATTAGCACCAAAAGCCTTCGAAGCCCAAACTCTTGCTATTTGGCTATTAGCAGATGCTTCTTCGCAAGCGATCAATGCTCAGATTGCTCGTTTCTATACACCGCAAACAGAAGGGGCTTATTATGGCATTGTCGGTGGTGTTGCAGTAGTCGTAGGGATTATTCTTTACATGGCAAGAAAACCGATTCGTAAGCTGATTGGGAATATTCACTAATCAACGGACTTGATCTTGAAAAAGATCAAGTCTTTTTTTGCACTTTTAGTCAAGTTATGAGAAAATAAATGGGAACATAAGTTCTGTAGGAGGGGTTAAATGCACACGCGACGCTATAAAACAATTCTTTCACCAAACAATACAATGAATCTCTATCGAGGGTGTACACATGACTGTATTTATTGTGATAGTCGCAGCAGCTGCTATCAGATGGCGCATCGGTTTGAGGATATCGAGATCAAAGAAGCAGCAATAACGATTTTGGACCAGCAATTAAAGAAGCGCCGACAGCCTTGCATGATCGTTACCGGTGCTATGTCAGATCCTTACGTTCATGCAGAACAGCGTTTGAGACAAACGAGGCAAGCACTGGAAGTAATCAAAAAGAACGGTTTTGGTGTCGCGCTTTTGACCAAATCAACGCGTGTGTTGGAAGATTTGGATTTGCTGATAGAAATCAACCAGCAAACGAAAACAGTTGTTCAAATGACTCTAACGACTTATGATGAAGCACTATGTAAAAAATTAGAACGACAAGTCGCTACCACTTATCATCGTTTTTTGGCGCTTAAGACGTTTCAAGCAGCAGGGATTCCTACTGTTGTTTGGTTATCACCTATTCTTCCTTTTATCAATGACAGCGAGGAGAATCTGTTGGGGGTTTTGGACTACTGTCGCCAAGCGGGAGTGAAAGGCATCATCTGTTTTGGATTTGGGGTGACGATGCGGGAAGGAAATCGCGCATACTTTTATCAGCAACTAGACCGTGATTTTCCTGGTATGAAGGAAAAGTATCAGCAAACTTTTGGCGATCGGTATGTTTGCGACAGTCCGAATCAGCAAAAGCTAATGGCTATTTTTTGTGCATTCTGCCAAACCTATCAAATTCTTTATCGACCAGAAGAAGTCTTTGCCTATATCCATCGTTTTGAAGACCAGCAGTTGACACTCTTTTAATTCGCGTCTTTTAAACAAATGAAATAGCCGCAGGGACTGAGAGTGTTCCAGTGTACGAACAACACCTCGTCACCCTGTCACGAGGTCTGCCAGTTCTCTTATCCTGCGGCTATTTTTATTTGATTTTTCTGATATACGATTCCTTATGGTGAAAAAAACGAACGTGATCTTCTTAAAGAGCCTGCCAGTCGATGGGCTGCCGCATGACCTGCTGGTCGCGGATCAACAGCATGTCTTGGAAAGTTTGTTTTAGAAAATAGCGGTCATGGCTCACAGCAATTAACGTACCACCAAAGCGCTGAATCAATTCTTCAATTTCTTCACGAGCATAGATATCCAAATGATTGGTAGGCTCATCTAATAGCAGGACGTTGATTTTTTTATGAAAAAGTTTCAGCAGATAAAGGCGAATCTTCTCACCGCCAGAAAGATCCTGAATGCGTTTTGAGACATCATCCTGATAAAAACCGATTTGTGCCAGTTGTTGTCGTGCAGATTGTTCATTGCCTATGAACTGATAGGCAAAGGATAGGACCCGCATAGCGGGATTAGAAAATGAGAGCTTTTGAGGCAGATACCCGATCTGCAGATTACTGCCGGATTTGATCGTTCCCGCGTCAAGCGCCAAAGTACCTAACAAAAGCTGAATCAGGGTCGTCTTACCGGTGCCGTTTTCACCAATGATCGCTAAGCGATCACCACGGTAAATCGAGAAACTACTGTCTTCAAAGAGTAGCCGATCAGCCATGACTTTACCGATATTTCGGGCGATAAAGACTTCTCTGCCTGTTCGATCACTTTGATTGACTGTGCGTATCCTTTTTTTAGGAGGCAGCGGGGGCTTGACGAGAGTGATCTTCGCTAAACGCTTTTCAATTTCTTTGGCTTTACGGAAAAAGTCCTCATTGTCCCCTTCATTCCCCCATTGGCGATAACGGCGAATCATCGCTTTAAGCCGCTGGCATTCTTTTTGCTTCAGCTCATAGTTCTTAGTCAGTTCTGCGATTCGAGCTTGTTTCAATGACCGATATTGGCTATAGTTTCCCGGATAAGAAATCAATTGACCATCTTCGATCTCACAGATCCTAGTCGTCACTTTGTCCAGAAAAGCGCGGTCATGAGAGATGACGATATATGCTTTTTTCGTATTGATAAGATAGTTTTCCAGCCAATGAAGACTAGCTAAATCAAGATGATTCGTGGGCTCATCCAGTAAAAGCAAGTCATGCTCTGTCAACAGCAATCTTGCTAGTTCTACTTTGACTCGCTCCCCACCACTTAACGCCTGCAAAGAAGTTTCTTGCAACTGCGCTATTCCCAATCCTCTTAAGCTAGCAAGAATCCGGTCTTCTAACAGATAGCCACCGAGTTCTTCAAATTGTAGCTGTAATTGACCATAGCGGTCCAATAATTTCGATAAGTCAGCGTCAGGATCGCTCATCTGTTGTTCACAACGTCGCATCTTGCGACTTATCTCTTGCAGTCGGGGGGAAGAGGTTTGTAAATACGTCAGCACCGTTTCTGAAGAGGGCGAAAATTCTTGTGCCAAATGACCAATAGAAAGACTTTTACGTCGGCTGATCGTTCCAGTATCGTTTTTCTCGGTCCCGAGTAATAAATCTAATAATGTTGTCTTACCAGAGCCATTGATGCCGATTAAACCAATCTTTTCACCGGGATCAATTTGGAAAGTTAATTGTTCAAATAGCGGGGTACCGCCAAAATTTTTACTGATTTTATTTGCTTGAATTAGCATGATCTCATTCCTTGAGACCACTCAAAAAGGCCATGGAAATCCATGGCCTGTGTTATTTTTATCTGATGTTGTTCGAGATAAACACCTTGAGATGGCCATTGATTTTACGAATATTCAACTGTTTTAGACAGACTCGTCCCTAAAACGGTTTTTGTAAAACCAATTGCATGGCTAAATGCGATATGGTAACGCTGATAGTTGACGTTACATGTTATTTTAGTCATGCGCATCATGGTGTTTCCTCCTTTTGCTTATTTGCCAATAGTGTACCGCAAGTGACCTTACTTTGCAATTAGTCAGTTAGTTTTTTCTTGACTGGAACAATTTCAGAAAGGTTACTTGCCTTCGGTTGCCCAATCACTAATGGAACGGTCTCATGGACCACGTCACTGTAAGTGAGTCCAAACCAACGTTCCGGAGAAATAGTATGCCGTTTGATAAAGAGTTTGGTTAACATTACTTGCCGCTCCCATCGGGTTAATGAGGTGACATTCGACAACTCTTCTTCGATCAGAACAAACTGGAAGTCGCCAACTTGACGTCCCGGGGTCAATGAGTATTTTTGCGGCTGTTTTGGTAAGCGACCATCCTTCATCAATTCTTGAATGATTTGTCGGATGTAGACATTGACTTCTTGAGAAACCCGAAAACCTAAGTAGAGTTTCAATTTTACGATGAAATCTGTCTCAGCCATCGAGACTTCGTACTGTTTTGTATAAGGTTCATCTGTGACTTCCACATTCACAAACCAATAAACTTTGGCGCGTTTCGGCCGTTTATCAAGGATCGAATAAATAAACTGACGGCCAATCGTATTTCCTTGCAGTTTAGGAACTAAAAAGACGACATTGGTCTGAGAAAATGGCAATGTCTCATCATTCCGCAATTCCTGTAGTTGGGGAATGTATTCGGTCAAGTCAACTTCTTCGGCAGCTTGTTCTTGAATGTGGTTGCCCCATTCCCAAATGAGCATGATGGCGATAATCAAAGCGGCCATCAAAACCGCAACGAACCCACCGTGGAAAAATTTTGCGGCACTCGAGATGAAGAAGATGCCTTCGATAGCTGCAAAAAATAAGGTAATAAATGGAGCGATAAATCGCGCTTTTTTGAATTGACGCAAAAAGAAATATAACAAGACTGTGGTCATCAGCATAGTTACTGTAATCGCTAAACCATAAGCGGCCTCCATTCGCGTGGATGTCCGGAATAAGAGAACGACACCGGAACAAGCGATCCACAGCATCAGGTTAAGCGCGGGGATATACATTTGTCCGATGGAAGAACCAGGATACATGATCTGCATCCGCGGCAACAAACGCAACTTGATTGCTTCCGAAACTAACGTGAAAGATCCGGAAAGTAAAGCTTGGGAGGCAATGATTGCAGCCAACGCAGAAAAGCCGACGCCAAAAACGGTCCAACCTTGAGGCAAAGCCTGGAAAAAAGGGTTTAGGTTTTCAATCTGTTGATAGGCAGGATCTTGATAAACCTTTAATAACCAAGCAGCTTGACCTAAGTAATTAAGCATCAAACAGATTTTGATGTAAGGCCAGCTGGCATAAATATTCTTTTTGCCCACATGTCCTAAATCGGAATATAGTGCTTCAGCACCAGTGGTTGCCAGAAAGATATTCCCGAGAATGAACAAACCTGAGGTGTTATCAGGGCTAAACAGCAGCCCGATGGCATAACGCGGATCCAACGCACGAATGACAGACAGATCACCGGAAAAGTTGATCAAACCGACGATCCCCAAAAAAGTAAACCAACCAAGCATGATCGGTCCAAATGCTTTCCCAACGAATTCTGTCCCAAAGCGTTGCAGGCTAAAAAGAACGAAAAGGATCGTTAATGTAATCCAAACAATAATGGATTGATCATTCCCAAAATGATCATAAAACATCGGAATGCCCCGCAACCCTTCAATGGCTGTCGTGACAGTGACGGCAGGAGTTAGTACACCATCTGCCAATAACGCAGCGCCACCAATGATTGCCGGAATGATCAAGTAGCGGCTTTGCTTACGAACAAGTGTGTATAAGGAAAAAATTCCGCCCTCACCGTGATTATCCGCGTTCAAAGCGATTAAGACGTACTTAATCGTGGTAAGCAGAGTCAGAGTCCAAAAAACGAGGGAGACACTTCCCAATACAAAGTCCGGGGAGAGTGTTTTCAACCCGCCGTTGTCTTCAACGATTGCTTTCATCACATAGAGTGGGCTGGTCCCGATATCTCCATAGACCACACCCATGGCGACCAAAAGGCCTCCCGCGGTTAATTTTTTCATTTTACTCATAGATTTTCCCTCCAAATTGAACTGCAAAAAGACCCAAGAGGCCCTTTGCCACTTAGGTCTTGCAAGAAACATCATAGACCAGCGGATTCCCGCTTGCTGTTGATCTATGATCATGGAAAAACCCATGTGCTACTCCCCTAAATTGCTATAATTATCTTTGTTTTGCTGATTCCTGTCAACTTTTTTCATTTAAAATGTAAATAAACATTTTAAATTTTCTGTTTATTCACGTAAAATTACGTTAAGTCTTATTTCTAAGGGGGATAGTAAATGATTGAATTGAAACATGTAAGTAAAACGTACGGAACAAAAAAAGCATTGAAGGACCTTTCATTGACGATTCAGCAAGGTGAGATCTTTGGTTTTTTAGGACATAATGGTGCGGGAAAATCAACGACCATCAAGAGTCTAGTTAGTATTTTACAGCCGACGAGTGGCGAAATCGTTTTTGATGGCAAAGCATTAGCCCAATACCGAGAAGAAATAAAAAAACAGATTGCTTATGTCCCGGATTCACCGGACATGTTTTTGCAGTTGACCGCCGGAGAATATTGGGATTTGATCGCAGCTGCTTATGAAGTACCGGAAACCCAAAAAAAGGTACGCTTAAATGAACTGGGCCAGTTATTTGATATGACGACGCATGCAGAAGAAACGCTAGCCAGTTTTTCCCATGGTATGCGGCAAAAAACCATTCTAATTGGAGCATTACTGCCGGATCCGGATATTTGGATCTTAGATGAGCCTTTGCAGGGATTAGACCCGCAGGCAGCGTTTGATCTAAAAGAAATGATGAAAGCACATGCTGCGAAAGGCAAAACGGTTATTTTCTCGACGCATGTCTTGGATACTGCCCAACAGCTTTGTGATCAGTTAGCTATTTTGAAAAAAGGCGAATTGCTTTATAACGGTTCTGTCGATGAATTGCTTGCACAAAATCCAGATCTTTCTTTGGAAGCGATCTATTTAAAAATGACAGGTAGAGGCGCGGAAGAGCCATCGTTGACAGAAAATGGAGGCGAGTTCAGATGAACAAGCGACAGTTATTGACGTTGACAAGCGTCAATCTTCGGTACGCCAATCCGCAAGTCACAGACAAAGCCCGTAAAAAAGGAAAAAGCGGGACACAATTGACTCGTTATTTGATCCAACAATATGTATTATCAGGTTTCGTTTTTTTAGTGATTTACGGCCTAACAATGATCGCACTGGATTTCAGCCGTTTGCCAGGTTTTTTCACTTATTATGTTGCTCTTTTTGGCGTTCTAGGATTTTCTCAAGGAATCTCGTCCATTTTTAATGTCTTCTTTGAGAGTCAAGACTTGCCTGCATATTTGCCATTGCCTTTCCGGCAATCAGAAATTTTCACCGCCAAGATTCTTGTTGTCTTTTTAACAGTGGCACCATTTGTTTTTCCGTTATTTGTCTTATTTCTTTTAACGGGAATGCGTTCACAGGTCTTTATTCTGCTCACGCTTTTGTTAGCGATTGTGCTCTTTTTATTATTTCTCGTGATTGTTTTTAGTATTTGTAGTTTGATCGTTTTTGGATTGGCTCGAACAAAATTGTTTCGTGAACATAAAAAAATGATGACCAGCTTGTTGTTGGGAATTTCTATGATCGTAGTAGTGGTAGGGATCTTGATGATGAATCAAACCAGTTCCTACGATACACAGATCATGGATCGCGGGGCCATTGCCTTTTTACTGCCATTTTTCTATATCATGCACAGTCCCTTTGCAGTTGCAGGAATCGGGAGCTTTGCTATTGTTCTAGTGGTTTGTTTGTTGCTGCTAGGAGCGATTCGGTTCTTTATTTTACCGAAGTTTTATGATCAGGTGGCGATGGCTGTGCCCGACCATGGAAGCGTGCGACGGAAGCAGAAATCCGGGCAAGGATTGTCGCAGATGTTATTCAGTTATAATTCCCAGCTGGTTCGTGATCCCAACTTGATTATGCAAGTATTGTCCACTTCACTGATGACACCGATCATTTTTATTGTGACATTTGCATTGAGCGGTACGTTTGATCTAGGACAAATGGGTGCTCGTTTTTGCGGAGTGTTCTTTTTGGCAGGTATCGCATTAGCTGTGATGATGGTCAATCCAACCTCTTTTATCAGTACCTTGATTTCATTGGATCAGCAAAATTTTCTGTTTGTTCGTTCATTGCCGTTGTCTATGAAAAAATATTTACAAGCAAAATTCCGATTTGGCCTAATGCTTCAAATGGTTTTGACTGGCGGGATTGCCTTATTGGCGATTTTGCTCTTTAAGATGCCGATCCTATTGGCAACGACTTTCTTTCTAGGTACGTTACTTGGTTGTTACTTGCTATGCTTAAAATATTTTGCTCGTGATTATCGCTTGCTTTTGCTTGATTGGACCAATGTCAGTCAATTGTTTACCCGGGGTGCCGGAAGTGTGGGAATGATCGTCGGCATGATGGTGGCACTTCTCCTTAGTATTCTGTTACTCGTCGGTTACGGTTTTGCAGCAACGATGATTCCATTTTGGCTCTTGAATGGTCCAGTCTTGCTGGTTCTGTTGATTGGTAGCGTGCTATGGCACAACTACTATCAAAGAAAATTTTGGCAGTTGATTCACTGAGTCTAGTCGCCATCAATAGCGCATTGAAAAAGAAATAGATTTAATCAGAAAATTCAGAAAAAAGACTTTACAAGTATTCAGAAACATGATTAGATAATAAATAACCTATTACTTTGCTTTCATTTTTTGCTGGCAAGCTTGCTCCACAGGCTTGTTGCAAGAGACTGTGCCAAACGTCATACTGATCAGAAGGAACCAGAAGGTGTCCTCTTCAAGAAAGACAGCTGGGTCATTTTGAGCTGAGACGGATGGCGCAGTTTTTTTAATGGCTAAAACTAACAAATCGTGAAAAATAGAAAAAAACACTCTGACAAGAACCTTTTTGTCAGAGTGTTTTTGATTTGAGTATGTGTTGGTTCATTCAGAGATTATGCTTCCTCTTTTTCGTTGGTTGTTGGCAGATGATTGTCAAGGTCTGTCCGTACGACCAATACGTCACAAGAGGCATGACGGATTACATACTCAGAGACTGAACCAATAAAAATTCGTTCGACGGCATTGAGACCAGTAGCGCCGATCATGATTAAATCGATTTGATTATCTTCTGGTAATTGTTTCGCAATGATTGGTTTTGGCGAACCGTATTCGATGACAGTCTTTACTGCAGTTACTTGGTTCTTACGGGCATAGTCTTCATAATCTTTCAATGTTTGCTTAGCCATTTCAGTCGCTTGCTCAGCCAACATGCCATCAAAGGAAGAAACAGTTTGAAAGGCACGGGTATCGATTACATGGGCTAGTACCAGTTCAGAATTGTTCCGTTGGGCCACATTGACCGCTTTTTTAAAAGCTAATTCTGACTCACTTGAGCCATCGACTGCAACCATGATTCGTTGATATTGTTGTAACATATGAAACACTCCTCTCAGATAACTTCATCTTTATTGTAAAACTTTTTGACTAAAAAGAAAAACCTAATTATCTGTTTTTTTCATCTTACGGGCAAACAGCAAACTGAATGAGGCAGAAGTAATCATTAACACTGCTAAATAAACGAGGGCAATCAACTTTTTGTCTAAAAAAGCCACGATGATTGCAAGAATACCTAAAATACCATGAAGATAGCCATAAATGGTCAAAAAAGTTTGATTTTTAGTATTTTCAGGAATAAGGGAAAAGAAAATGGCATGTTTTGTTAACAGTAAGTAGCAGACGCCAAACAACAAAACAGCAGCAATCAAAAATAATAGAAAAATCATCCGTGAAATCCGTCCTTCTCTTATAAGATAGTTTTAGTATAGCGAAGTGCTAAAGGAATAGCAAAAAGCACAAAAAAGCCACCTGTCTAAAACAGATGGCACATTCAATAAAGAATGGGTAATATCCGTAGATGCCGTTCTTTTTCCCGTAGTATTGATCCCGCAAATTCTAGCAGGTGGGTTCCACGGTCTAAGCATCGAACTACCAAATGAAAAGGCATGTTACCAGCTTTGACACAAGACGGATCCCAATATATCAATAAAAATGTTCGGTCAACACACAGATGGGACAACTCGTACATCACAGAATTCCCACCTTCATAGTAGCATAGGACAACAAAAGTAGCAATAAAGAAGATTGAAAACGGTGACAAAAACCTTTCTCGCTTCCATGAAGCGGCTGCTGAGGGTTAGGTCTGTTTTTTTCGTTGCTGCAATTGTTGATATCTTTGACCTAGAGCTTGCTCGTATTTTCCGGTAGCCTTTGGCTGATAATAGTGAGCTTGCTTGATTTTATCGGGTAAGTATTGCTGATCGACCCACGCATCATCAAAGTTGTGCGGGTATTGATAACCGACGCCTCGGTTCAAGGCTTCAGCTCCTTTGTAATGACTGTCTCTTAGATGATCAGGGACATCCCCGGCATTGCCTGCACGAATATCTGCGATGGCAGCGTCTAGTGCCATATAAGCCGAGTTGGACTTAGGGGATAGACAAAGGTCGACCACAGTATCTGCTAAAGGGATCCTCGCCTCAGGTAAGCCTAATCGTTCCGCTGCTAAGACAGCATTGACTGTTCGAGCAGCTGCCGCTGGATTGGCCAACCCGATATCTTCATAACCGATCACCATCAAACGCCGGCAGATGATTGCCAAGTCTCCTGCTTCTACCAGACGACCCAGATAATGGAGTGCCGCATCAACATCACTGCCGCGGATCGATTTTTGAAAAGCAGAGATGACATCATAATGGGCATCGCCATCTTTGTCATGGGTCAATGCTTTGCGCTGAACACACTCTTCAATAATTGGCAAAGTCAAATGGATTTTCCCATCAGAACTTGGCGGCGTGGAGCGAGCAGCGAGTTCTAATCCATTGAGTGCACTGCGGAGATCCCCATTGGTCGCTCGTGAAAGATGGAGACGAGCTTCTTCTGTCAACTGGATCGATTCTGTTCCCAAGCCACGTTCTTTATCAGCTAAAGCCGCATCAATGGCGGCTAAAATATCTGATTCTTGCAATGGTTTTACTTCAAAAATCTGTGTACGACTACGGATGGCTGGGTTGATAGTGATATAAGGATTTTCAGTTGTGGCCCCGATCATAATGATTTTTCCGCTTTCTAAATGAGGCAGTAAGAAATCTTGCTTTGTTTTATCCAGACGATGGACTTCATCCAAAAGTAAAATGACTGTGCCGCTCATTTTGGCTTCTTCGGCGACGATTTGAAGGTCTTTTTTCGTATCAGTCGCAGCATTCAGCATGCGGAATGCGTAACGTGTCGAACCGGCGATTGCACTAGCGATACTTGTTTTTCCGGTCCCTGGTGGACCATACAGGATCATGGAAGAGAGCATCTTGGCCTCAACCATCCGGCGAATGATCTTTCCGGGTCCAACTAAATGCTGTTGACCTACGACTTCATCAAGGTTGCGGGGACGCATGCGGTACGCAAGTGGTTGCTGCATAATAAGCTCCTTTCTTTTTTCTTTAGTATATCATAAGAACGTATATTCCCATAAAGAAGCGGGTATTTTGCTATTGAAACTAGTCAGTGGCGATAGAAAGGTCAAACAATTGATAAGATGGTCGTAATCAATAGTAAGTTCCTTGAGAATTGTGTAAAATAAAGAAGGTGAAGAAAATGAATGAAATTGAACAATTATTTGCACAACAATCAACAACAGCGATTGCCCGGCAATTATTAGGAATGTATCTGGAACATGAGACGCCCAGTGGGAAATTAGGCGGTTATATCGTCGACTGTGAAGCTTATTTAGGACCAGAAGATCTGGCTGCTCATAGTTTCGGGATGCGTAACACGCCACGAGTTCGAGCAATGTATGAAAAGCCGGGAACGATTTATTTATATACGATGCATACTCATTTGATTTTGAATTTTATCACACAGCCTGAAGGCATTCCCCAAGGGATCATGATCCGCGGCGTGGAGCCCGTCGAAGGAATCGCACAAATGGAGATAAATCGCAGTAAATCCGGTCCTGATCTCTCGAACGGTCCTGGAAAGCTCGTGAAAGCTTTGGGAATTACGCCTGATTATTATGGCCATTCAATTTTTACAAGTCCACTGCATCTTGTCAACGAGAAACGGCGAACACCGAAAGAAATACTCGCTGTTCCCAGAATCGGTATCCCGAATAAAGGGGAGTGGACCCATAAGCCGCTGCGGTTTGTCGTAGCAGGTAACCCATATATTACCAACAGCAGAAAATCTGCTGTCCAGCCAGATCACGGCTGGCAATAGGAAAGAAGGAACGTATAATGGCTAAAGAAACAATGCTGACTTATTTGGACAGACAATTAACAAAAAAAAACCCTGAGTACGATGTTGCCCTTGATTGGGATGCAAGAAACCATACCATCGAACTTGTTTTACGCTTATTTGCAGAGAACCCGAATCATTTGCAGGTAGATGATGCCCAAGGAGTAGCCTCTGAAGAAGAGATCATCGAATTTGAAGACGGTATTTTATTGTTTGATCCCCAAAAGTCTTCCTTTGCAGAAGAGGACTTTTTGGCAGTCATTCCCTACGCAGGCAAAAAAGGAATCCAAAAAGCGTTGCTGGATGCTTTGGTTGATTACATCAAAGAGATTCTGACGGAGGGAGAAAGTGATTTACTAGATTTTCTAAACGATGAGAGTGAAGAAGCGGTCTTCGAACTAGCTTTCGATCAAGATCAGTTGTTAGACCGTATGAATACTTACCAAGAAAGCGATGGGGAATCGTATATTCCTTATCCAAGTTATTAAGGAGCAGATAGATGAAATGGAATGAAGTGAAAGTAGCTACTGCAAGTGAAGCAGTTGAAGCGGTCGCCAACATTTTGATGGAACAAGGGGCCAGTGGTGTAGCAATCGAAGATGTTCTTGACATTGAAAACTTTAAAAGCGATGCCTATGGTGAAGTGTTAGACAAAGAAACCTATACGACGCTGGATGAAGGCGCCCAGGTAACGGCTTATTTCCCCGAGACTATCTTTTTACCTGAAATTTTGCCATTTATTGAGGCGGCGATCGCTCGTTTACCGGAATATGGGTTAGCAATTGGCAAAAATGAGATTACCTCCAATGAAGTAGTAGAGGAAGAGTGGGCGACTGCTTGGAAGAAATATTATCATCCAGTACGGATCACTCGCTATTTGACGATTGTTCCCAGCTGGGAACAATATGAAACGACGGACCCTGCCGAGAAAATCATTACGCTAGATCCAGGAATGGCTTTCGGAACTGGTACCCATCCGACGACGCGCTTGACGTTACAGGCGTTAGAAATGTATTTACGAGGCGAGGAAACGGTCCTGGATGTTGGAACCGGATCAGGGGTTTTAAGTATTGCCAGCCGCCACTTAGGGGCCAATCAAGTATATGCCTATGACCTTGACGAGGTGGCTGTTCGGGCGGCAAAAGAAAATATGGCACTAAACCCAGTTGCCGAAGCAGTGAATGTTGCTGCCAATGACCTTTTAACAGGTATTGAAATCGAAGCAGACATTATTGTAGCGAATATTTTAGCTGATATCATCTTACTGATGATCCCAGATGCTTGGCGGTTGCTGAAGCCTACCGGAACATTAATTGTTTCTGGAATCATCGAAGCGAAAAAACAACTTGTGATCGATGCCATGACAGAGCAAGGATTTGTTGTTGACCAAATCTTGAATCAAAAAGATTGGTATGCGATCGCACTAAAAAAACCAGAGTAGGGAATGTCATATGCAGCGATATTTTTTGAATGAGGATTATGAGGCGAAGCCTGTTTATGTAGTAGAGGGAGAACCGTTTCATCACATGGTACGTGTGATGCGGATGGTTCCGGATGATTGTGTCTACTTGGTCTTTCAAGACCAAGTAGCGATCCTCGCGAAAATCCAGCAGATCGATGAACAAGCGGTTCATTTGATTGAAGTAGAAAAGGAACAGCAAGACAAAGAATTACCGATTCATGTTACGATCGCCAGCGGGTATCCTAAAGGAGATAAATTGGAATTGATCGTCCAAAAAGGGACAGAATTGGGTGCCGCTAAATTTATCGGTTTTCCCGCCCAATCCTCGGTAGTTAAGTGGGACCATAAGAAACTCCAAAAGAAACAGCAGCGGCTGCAAAAAATTGCCCAAGAGGCTGCTGAACAAGCGCAGCGGCAACGAGCACCGATCATCCAACTGGCTGCTTCGGACAAAGAGTTGTGGGATAGTCTTTCAAACTATGACTATGTGATCGTTGCTTATGAGGAATCTGCTAAAAGCGGCGAGAATGCCAAACTGATCGATATTTTGTCCAAAGCAGCGCCCGGCAGCAAAATCTTAGCAATTTTCGGACCCGAAGGTGGGCTGACACCTGCTGAAATCACTCGTGCTGAATCTCAAGGTGCTGTGATCTGTGGGTTAGGGCCACGTATTTTGCGAACCGAAACCGCCCCATTTTATTTTTTGAGTGCTGTCAGCGTACTAACTGAATTAGTAAGGAAGTGATCAAGTGACGCAATTCAAAGACAAGCTTAGTTTTCGATTTTTACAAGCTGGACTGACGGATTGGTTGTTAAAAGATACGTTTACTGAATTTAAGACACTTGGTGTCCAAGAAGTCATCGTGTTGCCTAGTGATTTGCGCAGAGCGAAGCAGTTAACTGAAGGCTCCGAGATCCAAGTCGGCTGTGCAGTTGATTTTCCCTTGGCACAAGGAACAATCGCTAAGAAAGCTTTTGAGATCGGTCATTCCTTTATGGATGGCGCTGATTTTTTAGAAGTCTGGCTACCAGCGGCTTTGCTGGTGGAAAAAGAGCGGACGGCTGATCTGGCGGAGTTAATGGAGACAAGCCGGTCACTGGCTTTGTCTGGTGGTGAGATCCGCTGGGCTGTCAATACTTCACTTATGAATGAGTTGACAAAGATCCAAGTAGCACAGCGTTTGAAAGCATGGGACTGGCCTAGTATTACTCTTGGTCAGCAGTTAACTGTTTCAGATGCGTTGCATGATGTCTCGATTTTTGCTCTAGATGGAGGACCGCAACTGACGATCCAAGTCAACACGGCAGCGTCTGTTACGGATCAGAAATCACTTGCAGAACTTTTACAGGCAGGGGCGGCAAAAATCGGCGTGCCCTTTACAGAGTCAGCGTTACTGTTGAATGAATAAACCGGTATTTTGTCTCGCTTGACCAGAATAGAGAGAATTGAAAAAAACAAGAAAAATTTGTATAATGACACTAATCATAAAAGAAGATGGCCAGGCAGAAGCGCATTGCTTCAAGAGTTCTGCTATTCAGAGAGTTGGGGATAGCAGAATTCTTTAGAAGCGGCTTCTGTCTTGCTTTTTGAAAATAGGAAAAAAGGAGGCGCGTTTCATGGCAAAAGAAGTGATATTATCCGGACCTGGTGTGATCAAGCTCGTGGCCCATTATATGAGTGAAGAACATGTTGCATTTGTACAGAAAGCTTTAGATTATGCGACAGAAGCCCACAAAGATCAGTTTCGCAAGTCCGGCGAGCCTTACATCATCCATCCTATTCAAGTAGCAGGGATTTTAGCGGAACTACAAATGGATCCTCATACAGTCGCCACTGGTTTTTTACATGATGTGGTAGAAGATACGGAAGTGACCCTAGCAGATCTAAAAGAAGTCTTTGGTGCAGATGTAGCGATGCTGGTCGATGGTGTGACAAAATTAGGGAAAATCAAATACAAATCCCATGAAGAACAGCTAGCAGAGAATCATCGCAAAATGCTGATCGCGATGGCTCAAGATTTGCGCGTGATCATGGTCAAATTAGCGGACCGCTTACATAATATGCGTACATTGAAACACCTGCGGGAAGACAAACAACGGCGAATCGCCCAAGAAACGATGGAGATTTATGCACCATTGGCGCATCGTTTAGGGATCAGCCGTATCAAGTGGGAGCTAGAAGATATTTCACTACGTTATTTGAATCCACAACAATATTATCGGATCGTTCACTTGATGCAAACCAAGCGGGAAGAACGGGAAGCTTATGTGTCGGAAACCGTTGAACAGATTCGACTTGCAACTGAAGAACTAGATATTTTTGCTGAGATCTATGGTCGTCCGAAACATATCTACTCCATTTACCGCAAAATGAAAGACCAGAAGAAACAATTCAATGAAATCTATGATCTTTTGGCTATTCGGGTAATCGTTGATTCAATCAAAGATTGTTATGCTGTTTTAGGAACGATCCACACAAAATGGAAACCAATGCCAGGTCGATTTAAAGATTACATTGCGATGCCTAAAGCGAATATGTATCAGTCACTACATACGACAGTGATCGGTCCCAAAGGCAATCCAGTAGAAATCCAGATTCGTACCCATGAGATGCATGAGATTGCTGAATTCGGGGTTGCTGCTCACTGGGCATATAAAGAGGGTAGAACCGAGAAAGTCAAAGCAGACAAAATGACCCAGCAAGTCGGTTGGTTCCGCGAAATTTTGGAACTGCAGGATGAAAGCTACGATGCTTCTGAATTTATGGAAGGTGTCAAAGGGGATATTTTCAGTGACAAAGTATATGTATTCACACCGAAAGGCGATGTCACAGAATTGCCTCAAGGTTCAAGTCCGCTGGATTTTGCCTACAGTATTCATACCGATATCGGGAACAAAACCACTGGTGCAAAAGTGAATGGCAAGATGGTCCAGTTGGATTACAAATTGAAAAATGGCGATATCATTGAAATTTTGACATCACCAAATTCATTCGGACCAAGCCGCGACTGGATCAAGCTTGTAGCTACCAGCAAAGCTAAAAACAAGATCAAACGTTTTTTCAAGGCCCAAGATCGTGACGAAAACATCATCAAAGGGCACGAAGCAGTGGTCAAAACATTGCAAGACATGGGCTTTGTACCAAAAGAATTTTTAACGAAAAGCAAGATGGCAGAAGCCTGCGAACGATTTAATTATCAAACAGAAGATGATTTATTTGCTTCTGTCGGTTTTGGCGAAGTGAGTCCAACTACACTGGCCAATCGTTTGACGGAAGAAGAACGCCGTGAGAAACAGATCGAAAAACAAAAACAACAAGTACAAGACATGATCAATCAGCCAGCGAAGAAAGAACCAGAGAAAATGAAAGTCCGCCATGAAGGCGGGATCGTGATCGAAGGCGTGGACAACTTACTGATCCGAATCTCTCGTTGCTGTAATCCAGTTCCTGGTGATGCCATTGTCGGGTATATCACGAAGGGCCGCGGCATCTCGATCCATCGCAGTGACTGTCCGAATGTCCAAAGCAAAGAGATCGTCAATCGTCTAATCGATGTCGAGTGGGAAGATACTTCTAACAGCGGCAAAGAATACGATGCAGATCTGGAAATCTATGGTTATGATCGTTCCGGATTGTTGAATGATGTCTTGCAAACAGTCAACGCTGTTACTAAACGATTGGTCAGTGTGGAAGCGAAAACCAACAAAGACAAGATGGCCACCATTAGAATCACGGTCTCAATCCAGAACCTAACACATCTTAAGTCAATCGTGGACAAAATCAAACAAATCCCAGAAGTATATAGTGTCAGAAGAACAAAGGGGTGAGACGCGAGACATGCGAGCAGTCATTCAACGTGTAAGTGAAGCCAGTGTTGCAATCGATGGAACTACTGTAGGAGCAATCCAAAAAGGTTTTTTAGTTCTCTTGGGAATCACTCATGAAGATAGCCAAGAAGATGTGGATTACTTGGTTCGAAAAATCAAAAATTTGCGGGTGTTTGAAGATGAAGCGGGAAAAATGAATCAATCGATTGAAGCAATCGAAGGTGCTATTTTGAGTATCTCGCAATTCACATTGTATGGCGAGACCAAAAAAGGAAACCGTCCAAGCTTTATTCAAGCTGCCAGACCTGAAGTGGCTACACCATTGTACGAAGCTTTCAATGCGGGTCTGCACGCTGCAGGTATCGAAGTGGCTACGGGTCGCTTTGGCGCAGACATGCAAGTGTCATTAATCAATGACGGTCCTGTAACGATCCTGATCGATACGAAGGAAAAATAGGCTGCGTTCACAACGACTGCCTATCCAACATGCCAAAAGAACCAAAGCAAATAGTTTAAAGAGGACTGCCAACATGCAAGTTGGTAGTCTTTTTTTAGTGGAAATAAGTCCATCTTGTAGCACTTCTGGTACCAACCCTTTTGTCTTTGGACTATCTTACAAAACTGTAAGATAGTTCTTTCTGATCAGAAATAGTTATTTAAGAGCTGAATCTATTCCTTTTCGTAATGGTAGCAGTTACAAAAAAGTTATTTGTTTTTATCCATCCCTAAAAAACTTTCAATAAATTAGATTGTCCTTAAAGCGCAAATGTGAAATAATAGTTAAAAAATAATGTCACTGGAGGAAATGACAATGAATTTTTGGCAGCGTGCATTAAAAAGTGTTACTCGCAGGAAAGGGAAGTCGTTTATTTTATTTTTAGTCATCTTTATTTTAGGTAACGTGATCGCAGGTGCGGTAGCTGTGCAGCAGTCTACTATGAATGTGGAACGGGAAACGAAAAAGAAAATGGGCAACGTTGCTACAGTCGAGTTTGATTATGAGCAGTTTGAGAAAGACAATTCAGGAAAATCAGATGAGGAAGTTTATTCTGAAGAAAATAGTCCGAAAACGCCAAAAACGGCGGACTATGACAAAGTGGGAGAATTAGATTACGTCAAATATTACGACTATACCATGATGGGTTGGTTAGAGACCAAGAAATTCAAAGCCTATACACCAGAAGATGAATCTTTTGGCATGGCGGGCGGCAATTATTTTAATTTAAAGGGCGGCAATCGACCACAGCCATTAGATATGGAAGAAGGCAACATCAAGCTGATCGATGGAGAAGTGTTTAGTGAAAAAGACTTGTCAGAAACCACTAATTCGATTTTGATTAGTAAAGAAGTCGCTGAAAAAAATAATTTGTCGGTTGGCGATCAATTTGTTTGGGATATGTATAGTGAAGTCCCTCAAGATCCGATGGGTGACAGTGATGATAGTACGGCTACTTCAGATGATGAAGATGCAGAGAGTGAAAGTGCAGAAATCCAAACAAAAGTTGTCACAGCTGATTATCCTGTCAAAGTTGCAGGGATTTTTAGTGTAGTAAAAAAGGAATCGGCCAATAGTAATCCTTCGCAAGAAGAAAAATCCAATCAAATCTGGCAAGCTGTTGAACAGATCAATACGATTTATGCTGCCAATCAGTTGGTGAAAGATTTTAGCAAATTCCAAAACGAAAAATTGTGGGGAGATATGGTAATGGCCGAAGATACGGAGGCCGAACCGGAAGAGTATTATCAAGCGATGTATGTTTTGAACTCTACCGACGATGTTGAAGCATTCAAACAAGAAGCCAATCCATTATTACCGGATTACTATCATGTGGTAGCTTCCACAGATCAATACGATCAGATTGCCGGAGGAATGAATCGTCTGGGAACGATTTCCCGCTATATCGTGATTGTTGCTGCTGTTGCTACGGTCTTTATCATTTCATTAGTCGTTCTATTGTTTTTGCGAGACCGCAAGCAGGAATTAGGGATCTATCTATCTTTAGGAGAAGGCCGTGGGAAAGTGATTGGGCAAATCGTTATTGAAGTGGTGCTGGTCAGCTTAGTCGCTCTAATCTGCTCATTGGTGACGGGAAATCTATTAGGAAGTGCGGTTTCTCAAACATTGATGCAAAGTGACTGGATGACGAATCTGTCCCAAACGGATACCTATTCCATTTCAAGCACAATGATGACAAATACTCTCAGCTATGCGGATGTCCAAAGTGCTTATAAAGTCACTTTTTCTATGGGGTATGTCATCACCTATCTATTATTGGGATTAGGTACAGTCTTGTTGTCTGCAATCTTGCCGTTGTTATATATTCTACGGCTGAATCCAAAGAAAATCATGATGTAGGGGGAAGAAAAAATGGCTTTGTTGGAAACAAAAGAAGTAGATTACTATTATCAAGATGGCGATCAGCGGCGCTATATTTTGAAAGAAACATCGGTGGCGTTTGAAAAAGGCAAGTTTTATGCCATTTTAGGACAGTCAGGGTCAGGAAAAACCACATTTCTCTCTTTGATCAGTGCGTTGGATACACCTAAAAGTGGCGCTGTTTTCTTTAATGGAGAAGATATTCAAAAAATCGGACATGAGAAATATCGCCGAGACGATATCAGTATCATCTTTCAAAGTTACAATTTGATTCCGTACCTGTCTGCGGTAGAAAATGTTCTAGTCCCCATGTCGATCACGGATAATCAATTGCCGGAGAACCAGCGGGAAGTCGCATACAATTTATTGGACTATATTGGGATCACGAAAGAAAAAGCAGATCGTTTAGTCAATCAGTTGTCTGGTGGGGAACAGCAACGGGTGGCAATAGCTCGTGCACTGGCGACGAATGTTGATATTATTTTGGCAGACGAACCAACGGGAAATTTAGATGAAGAAATGGAACAGGAAATCATCGATATTTTTAAAGATTTGGCTCATATGCATAACAAATGTGTGATTGTTGTGACCCATGCGAATGAAATCGCCCAACAAGCAGACGAAGTACTCTATTTGCGTAAAGGTGTGTTGAATAAAGATGAGTGATTTTTTATCAAATTTCAGTCCTGGTAATTACGATGGCAAGAAACAAAGCTCTCCTAAAGAAACTGAGTTTGACGAAAAAACAGAGCGTAAAGCAGAACCAATTCCAGATTCTCAGACATCTGATCAGGGCGCAGGAGAGAGTAAAGCTGCAGCAGCATCGGATCCGAAGGAAATGAAGCGAAGAACACGCAAGGAAACTAGCTCTTCTCAACCGGTCAGTCGGTTTGGAAAAGAAGAGACAGAGTTTGATCCAACTTATCGCAAGCGGCAGCGTAAAAAATACGCGCTGATCGCTGGTGCTGTCATTGTGCTGATTGCCATCAGCAGTGTGGTGTATTATCAATTGACTCATGTGAAGGTTCCTGATTTTGCTAAGAAAGATTTATCCGAAGCCCGAACATGGGGCATGGAAGAAGGCGTGGCGATCAAAGTCGATCAAGTGTATGATTTTGAGGTAGAGACCAATCGAATCGTTAGTCAAAGTGTTGCTGCAGATCAGAAGATCAAAAAAGGCAAGACTTTGACAGTCAAAGCAAGCCTAGGTCCTGACCCAGAAGAAATGATCGAGCTGCCCGACTTTTCGTCACTGACTACCGAAGCGGCAAAAGAATGGATCGAGAAACAAAAGGCAGAAAATATCTCGTTGATCGAACAGTATGACGACAAAGTCGAAGCAGGTGTATTCATCAAACAAGAAGCAGCAAATAAAGAGCAAGATCTCAAAGCTTATAAGCGCAAAGATCGCTTAAGCATCTATTATTCAAAAGGAAAAGAAGTCTTCGAGAAGAACATCGAAGTTACTGATTTTACAGGGAAAAACAAAGGTGAAGCTCAAGAGTGGGCTAAGAAAAATGAATTGAAGTACAAAGAAGAAGCTGTTTTTTCTGATACAGTTGCTCTAGACGTCGTGGTTTCCCAAGAACCAGTCAAAGGCAGCAAATTGGCCAAAAAGGATCAATTTCTTGTCAAAGTTTCTAAAGGGAAAGCATTAGTTGTTCCTGATTTCTCACAGTATACCATCGAGCAGGCAGAGGGGCTAGAATCGAAGATACCGATTCAAGTCAAGACAGTTTATTCTGATCAAATCGGTTATGGCAATTTCATCAGTCAGTCGGAAGAGGCGGGCAAAGAATATAGTGACAGCGATACATTGCCAACAGTGAAAGTGGTTTATTCACTGGGGCAACCGTATTTGAAGGATATCCGGCACCAAGCAACGGAAGGCGATCTGCCAAAAATGTTCTTTGATGAGTACAAATCGAAAGGTGCTTCTGTATATTATGATGTCTACTATGTAGATTCAGCAGAACCAAAAGGAACAGTTGTGGAGATGAGTCGTTATGGTGAATTTATTCCATTGGAAGTATCGATCACCATCGGGATTAGTCGCGGAAATCTGCAAGGCGAGACCGAATCATTACCGGTCAGTCCTGAGACAGAAAATGTAAAGGATCCGCTAGAAACAGTCAACAGTGCCACTACCGAATGAGACATTTAGCAATCGGGCCCGTAACAAAGCTACAGAACCCAAGCAATAAGTGAGTGAACTATCTAAATGAAGTGTGTCTTCTGTTTGTCGACAATGACAGACTGAAACAGAAGGATCTACCTGCATTTAGATAGTTTTTCTTTTTTTTTACTTGGATTTTGAAAAATGGAGAGAGGTTTTTTGTTATCAAGTAATCACAGGTTTTCAAGCATGCATGCTTGAAAACCTTTTATCGATACGGTACAGTTGAATTGATAACCAGTCAATAAGCAGTATTTTACATAGAGAAGGGACGAAAGAAATGATCAAAAAATTACTAGCAAATGTTGGCGATTATAAAAAAGCCAGCCTATTGACACCGGTCTATGTTGCCGGCGAAGTGGCGCTAGATGTCATTATGCCACTGATCATGGCAATGATGATCGACCAAGGAATTGAAAAAGGACACGCGGGCGTCATTTTGCGCTATGGCGGTCTGCTTTTTTTGTGCTCATTATTGGCACTGATGCTAGGAACTTTAGGAGGACGAACAGCTGCGATTGCTTCTGCCGGTTTTGCTCGAAATCTTCGCCACAATCTTTTTAGCAAGATTCAGGATTTTTCTTTTTCCAATATCGACCGTTTTTCTTCCTCTAGTTTGATCACGAGAATGACCACCGATGTGACTAATGTGCAAAATGCTTACCAAATGATTATCCGAATCTTGGTGCGCAGTCCATTGATTCTGGTTTTCTCACTGATCATGGTTAGCACGATCAGTCCAGAATTGATGCTGGTTTACCTAGTCGTCTTGCCAATTCTAGCCATCGGACTTGCTTTAGTGATTCGCTTTGCTCATCCGCTTTTCTTGAAAGTATTTCGGATCTATGACCGTTTGAACAACGTAGTCCAAGAAAATCTTCAAGGAATCCGTGTGGTCAAGTCCTACGTCAGAGAAGAGCAGCAAGAAGAACTTTTTGACGAGGTGTCAAATGATGTCTACCGCAACTTTACGCTAGCACAACGAATCGTCTCGTTCAATATGCCTTTGATGCAATTCTCGATCTATAGCTGCATGTTGCTGTTGTCTTGGTTCGGTGCCCAACTGATCGTTGAGCACAGCAGCTTGACGACAGGGGAACTGGTTAGCATGTTCAACTATACTATGCAGATCTTGATGAGTTTGATGATGATGTCAATGGCTTTTGTTCAGATTCTGATTGCTCGTACTTCCGCACAGCGGGTGGTGGAAGTTTTGGATGAAGAAAGCGACTTGAAAAATCCGGCATCGCCATTGACAGAAGTCAAAGATGGTTCAATTGTCTTTGAAAATGCTTGTTTCAGTTACGCAAATGATCAAACGAAATTGGCATTGGAAAATGTCAACTTACGAATTGAATCCGGAGAGGTAATCGGGATCATCGGCGGAACCGGAAGTGCAAAATCAACGCTGGTCCAATTGATCCCCCGTTTGTACGATGTAATTGACGGTCGTGTTCTCGTTGGGGGACAAGATGTTCGTGCCTATGATTTGGCAGCATTGAGGGATCAAGTCAGTATGGTTTTGCAAAACAATGTCCTTTTTAGCGGGACGATCAGTGAGAATCTTCGCTGGGGAAACGCGGAAGCAACGGATGAAGAGATTCAGCGGGTAGCAAAAATTGCCCAAGCGGATCCTTTTATCCAAGAATTTCCTGATAAATATGACACGTTGATCTCTCAAGGAGGAAATAATGTCTCCGGTGGACAAAAGCAGCGGTTAACGATCGCGCGAGCGCTGTTAAAAAGACCGAAAATTCTGATTCTGGATGACTCTACTAGTGCTGTTGATACAAAGACAGACCGTAGTATTCGAGCAGGATTGAAACAAGAAATCCCGGGAACGACAACGATCATCATTTCCCAAAGGATCAATTCGATCGAAGATGCCGATCGAATCATTGTGATGGATGATGGGAAAATCAACGGAATCGGAACCCATGAAGAATTATTAACTAGCAATGAAATTTATCGTGAAGTCTACGACTCGCAGCAGAAAGGATTTGGTGAAGGTGAAGAATAGACAAGCAGCAAATCCCCAGAGAACCTTGAAACGGCTGCTGGCGACCATGTTTGGCGATTACAAACTGCAGTTGATTATCGTATTGTTCATGATCTTGTTAAGTGCTTTTGCCAATGTTCGCGGCTCACTTTTTTTGCAAGTGGTGATCGATGACCATATAACTCCGCTGCTGGGACAAAGCAATCCTAACTTCAGCGGACTGCTGGCAGCTATTATTCAGATAGCAATTATTTATTTAATTGGGATCATTGCTGGTTTGACTTACAACTTTATGATGGTCAAAATCAGTGAGGGCACTCAGAAAAAAATCCGCGATCAGATGTTCAAACATATGCAAAAATTACCGATTGGTTATTTTGATGGCCATTCTGATGGTGATATGATGAGTCATTTCACCAACGATACGGATACATTACGGCAAATGATTTCTCAAAGTATTCCCAATTTGATGATGGCTGCCGTCACATTTTGCTCGGTTTTCATTGCGATGTTTTCCATTAGTATCCCATTGACTTGCTTTGTACTGGTTTCGGTCATTTTGATGCTGAATGTGATTCGGATCATCTCCCGCAAAAGCGGCCGCTTCTTTGGCGCACAACAACGGGATCTAGGCGCAGTCAATGGCTATATTGAAGAAATGATGCATGGACAGAAAGTTGTCAAGATCTTTAACCATGAACACGTTGTCATGCAGGAATTTGATGCTTTGAATGACCAGTTGCAATCCAGTGCTACAAAGGCCAATGTCAATGCCAATACATTGATGCCGATCATGATGAACTTGCTGAATGTTCAATACGTGCTGATCGCAATTATCGGCGGGCTCTTTGCCATCAATGGTGTCTCGGGACTAACCGTAGGGATGATTGCTTCTTTCTTACAGCTTAGCCGTTCGCTGAATGGACCGA
Source organism: Enterococcus sp. M190262 (assembly GCF_005843965.1). Taxonomy (NCBI): domain Bacteria; kingdom Bacillati; phylum Bacillota; class Bacilli; order Lactobacillales; family Enterococcaceae; genus Enterococcus; species Enterococcus sp. M190262. The sequence goes on from NZ_CP040461.1 coordinate 1,248,251, forward strand.
TCAGCCAAATTTCACAGCAGATCAACTTTGTGATCATGGCTTTGGCAGGTGCAGAACGCATTTTTCATTTGTTGGATGAGACCCCAGAGATTGATACAGGGTATGTCACGCTAGTCAATGCCAAATGGGAATCTGGCCATTTAGTGGAAACAACAAATCGTACAGGACTCTGGGCTTGGAAACATCCTCACGAAGATGGAACTGTTACGTACACAGAATTGACTGGAGATGTTCGTTTTGAAGCAGTTGATTTTGGGTATGTGGATCATCAAATGGTTCTGCATGACATCAATCTTTTTGCTGAACCGGGACAGAAAGTTGCTTTTGTGGGAGCAACGGGAGCCGGTAAGACGACCATCACTAACTTGATCAATCGTTTTTACAATATTCAAGAGGGAAAGATCCGTTATGATGGCATCAATATTCAAAAGATCCAACTAGAATCTCTGCGGCGCTCATTAGGGATCGTCTTGCAAGATACACATTTATTCACAGGAACGATTCGAGAAAATATTCGTTTTGGTAAACTGGATGCCACGGATGAGGAAGTAGAAGCGGCAGCAAAACTGGCGAATGCGGATATGTTCATCAATCATTTACCTGAGAAGTACGATACCGTAATCACGGGGGATGGCGAAGGGCTGTCGCAAGGACAGCGACAGCTACTAGCAATTGCCAGAGCGGCGATCGCCGATCCGCCTGTTATGATTTTAGATGAAGCGACTTCCAGCATTGATACGCGAACAGAGCGGATCGTCCAGTCTGGAATGGACCGGCTGATGCAAGGTCGGACAGTTTTCGTGATCGCTCACCGTCTTTCGACGATTCAGAATTCAGATGTGATCATGGTGATGGATCATGGTCGAATCATTGAACGAGGTACTCATGATACGTTATTAGCAGAGAAGGGGACCTATTACCAACTGTATACAGGAAAAATTGAGTTAGACTGATTTTTTCCCAGGAAACGAAGACCGGATTTAAGGGTCTTCGTTTTTTTTCTTGCTGCTGTGCTATACTAAAGAAAAACTATGAGGAGTAAGTGGATAGGAGGAAATAGGATGCATTTAACGGTTTCACAGATCCAATTGAATGAGGAAATGTATGAACTGGGTGTCACTGATCAGGGGGCAGCTTATTTTGGTCGTTTAGCAGAACATGCAGAGTTGGCTCTTTTTTTCCCATATGCAGAAATTCGTGAATGTTCTCAGACACCAGAAAGGTATGCAAAGCCGCTGAAAGCCTATTTCGCCGGGGAGCCAGTAGCCTTCGATTTTCCTTTTGACTTTGTCGGTACACCGTTCCAACAAACTGTTTGGCAAGCGTTAACTGAAGTCCCTTATGGAACGACTGTCAGCTATAGTGAATTAGCGGTGAGAATCCAACGTCCTAGTGCCGTCCGAGCGGTTGCCAATGCTGTCGGACGCAATCCGATGATGATTATTGTCCCTTGCCATCGTGTCCTGGGAAAAAATGGTCGATTGACTGGTTATCGGGGAGGTTTGCCGATCAAGCGGAAACTGTTGCAACTAGAAGGGATTCCTTTCAAGGACTGAACGCATTTTTTCTGCAAAAATTTACTAGGTCTTCTTCTCGAATTTAGTGCTTCATAAATTGTTTGTTTAAAAGTAAAAAATACTAAAAAGGCGTTTCTTTTTATGCTACCTTTGATATAATGGAGTTGTTTCCGTTTACAAAAAAGGAGTGGAGAAGATGAAGCGAATGAAGTTGCAAAATGGTTCAGATATCCGTGGAATCGCGCTTTCGACAGCAGATCTTACAGCGGATTTAACAGAAGATGCAGTGAAAGAAATTGCTTCAGGTCTGCGGACCTGGTTGCTGCAGCGATATACGGAACCCTTAAAAGTGGCAGTTGGTCGTGATAGTCGTTTAAGTGGTGAAACGCTGCAGCAGGCGTTTATGAACCAATTGCGAATAGAAGGGATTACGGTTATTGATTGTGGGCTGGCTACAACACCCGCGCTATTTATGAGTACCCAGTTTGCTGATTTTGATTGTGATGCCGGTGTGATGCTGACAGCCAGTCATTTGCCCTATTACTTTAATGGAATCAAGATTTTTAGTAAATCTGGTGGTGCAGAAAAAGAAGATATCTCGTTTATCTTAGCACATCCTGAAGCTCATCCAGCTGACCAACTCGGCGAGTATTACCAACGAGACTTACTTACTCCCTATGCAGCAGATATGGTGACGAAAATTCGTCATGGGATGCAGACAGAAGAAGAACAGCCATTGGCTGGAATGAAAATCATTGTGGATGCTGGAAATGGCGCAGGTGGTTTTTTTGCAGAGCAAGTTTTAGTGCCGTTAGGGGCAGATACGAATGGTTCACAGTTTCTGGAGCCAGATGGACACTTCCCTAACCACATTCCTAATCCGGATAATAAAGAAGCGATGGCTAGTATTACGGAAGCCGTTTTACGAGAACAAGCAGACTTGGGGATCATCTTTGACACCGATGTCGATCGATCCGCTGTGGTGACCAAAAGCGGACAGCCGCTGAACCGCAACAACATGATTGCTGTTTTGAGTAAAATCGTCTTATCTGAACATCCGGCTGCGAGTATTGTCACGAATTCCCCGACCTCCACTCATCTAAAGTCATTTATTGAATCGCTAGGTGGTCATCAAGTGCGTTATATTTCCGGGTATCGTAATGTCATCAACAAAGCGATCGCTCTTAACGAAAAAGGCATTAATGCTCAGTTGGCGATTGAAACTAGTGGACATGCAGCATTCAAGGAAAACTATTTTTTAGATGATGGTGCATATGTTATTGCGAAGATCTTGATGTTGCTGCCAACACTTCGTGCGCAAAATATCAGTTTGGAAGACTTGATCGCGGCGCTGAAACAGCCAGTTGAAACCCAAGAATTGCGTTTCAAGATCAATGATTCAGATTATCGCGCAACCGGGGAGAAGGTTATCGCATCGATAGCGCATCATCTCCCATCGGGGTGGCAGATTGACAATGAAAATGAAGAAGGCATCCGTATACAGGTTTCTGCACCTTATGGACAAGGGTGGTTTTTGTTGCGGTTGAGTTTGCATGAACCATTATTGGTCTTGCAGATCGAAAATGACCAACCTGGACATTTGCCGGCGATCGTCCGCGAAATCAGTGAACGTTTGCTGCCGTTTGAAGCGATCGATCAGTCTGCAATCAAACAATTTTTAGAAAAATAATGAATAGAGAATGAAGGGTTAATGTTGGTATTTATTATGTTAGTGATCATGGCTGTCACTTATGGTGTGAATCTTTTTCTGATAGCATACATGAGAAAACGGCCGCAGATCGATGTGGTAGAACGATTGTCTATGTTACTGGGCGTCAATATGAGTGTCTTGTTTGTAGATGGGATCGTTTTATTTGTTGGAAAGTTATTATTAGAAGCAGCGATGATTATTGAATAGACAAAGAAACTCTTAGAGAGTCAGAGAAAAAGAACTTTTTGATCTGGCGGATTTGAGAGTTTTTTTAGCTTTTTTTAAAGCTGGGATTATCATTCGCTTTCGATTTAGATATTTGTTAAAGTAAAGAAAAGAAGTGGAGGGGAATATTCAGATGGCAAAAATCATGGTAGTAGAAGATGAAGCAGTTATTCGCCAGCTGATCATCGAAGAACTTGAAAAATGGCAATTCGAAACATTTGGAACAACTGATTTTCATCAGGTTTTTGACGATTTTGAAGAGCAAGAACCGCAATTGATTTTGTTGGACATCAATTTACCGGTTTTTGACGGCTATTATTGGTGCCAGAAAATCAGAGAGACATCGAAAGTACCGATTATTTTTATATCAAGCCGTAATACGAATATGGATATGATCATGGCGATGAACATGGGGGCAGATGATTTCGTGACGAAGCCATTTGAGATTGATGTCTTGATTGCAAAAATCAATGCACTGCTGCGCCGTTCCTATAACTATGTCGAAAACAACAGCGAAACGCTGGTTCACAATGGGCTTACTTTGAATATCGACAACAGCAGCATGCAGATCAATGATGAAGTAATTGATTTAAGCAAAAATGAGTATCGATTATTATATATATTGATGAAGAATCATGGGAAGATCCTTAGTCGAGAAAAGCTGTTGCGAGCGCTCTGGGATGATGAACGTTTTGTTGACGACAATACATTGACTGTCAATATCAATCGCTTGCGTCGGAAGATTGAGCAAGCCGGTATGGATAATTACATCGAAACCAAAGTTGGACAAGGGTATATTGTGCCATGAACAAACCGATGTCATTCATTGCCTTCTTAAAAGACCGCTGGTTACTTCTGATTGGTTGGGTGATTTTTTTCTTGCTGATGATTCTAGTGATGTGGCTGACACCTGATTTCCCCATCGACTGGGGAACTGTTGGCTATCTTTTTTTGATGGAATCAGTCGTTCTACTGCTTTTTTTGGGCGTTTTTTATATTACTAAACGTCGTTTCTGGCAAAAGCTCACATTCCATGAGTCAGACAGTGTCTTACAAAACTATATTCATGGTGCGCGTTCATCAGAGGAAGAACTAGTTCAAAACTATATCAATCAGCTGATTCGCGAACACCAAGACTTGATGCAGCAAGTGATAAGCAATCAAGAAGAGCAAAAGGAATACATTGATTCTTGGGTCCATGAGATTAAAGTACCTTTGGCAGCGACGCGCTTACTGTTAAATTCAATTGAATTTGATATTCCAGATGAAAAGTATATTTTACTGGAAAACGAAGTGAATCGGATCAATGAGTATGTGGAACAAGTGCTGTATGTGGCACGTTTGGACAGTTTTTCCAAAGATTACCTTGTTCAAGAAGTGTCATTGAAAGCAACGATTCAGCCGGTTATTCGCAGTCAAGCCAACGTGTTCATTCAGAAGAATATTCACTATGCGATTAAAGGGGGAGACCAGCAAGTATTAACTGACGGCAAATGGCTGAGTTTTATTTTTCGGCAAATCCTCAGTAATGCATTGAAGTATACTCCGGAAAATGGGCGAATCATTGTCCAAATCCAAAAAGATGGGCAAGGAACGCGTCTTTCGGTAGAAGATTCTGGAATCGGTATTCCGGCAGAAGATCTAAGGCGAGTCTTTGATAAGGGATTTACTGGTGAGAATGGTCGGAAGACTGATATGCACTCGACAGGGTTAGGGCTCTATTTAGCCAAGAATCTGGCCAAAGAATTAGGAATTGAGTTAACGATTTCATCGGTTGTAGGAGAAGGGACAACCGTCACGCTTTACTTCCCTCTGCTAAGCTACTATCAAGAAAATCGCTAATGATTTTTTGAGAAATACCATTTAGTTCTTGTCTCTATACCGTTTTCACTGATACACTGAACCTTGTGTGTCAAATTGAATGATAAGGATGGATAAGATGAGTATAGTATTTGCTTTAATACCGATGTTTGCCTGGGGCAGTATCGGATTGGTCAGTGGAAAATTAGGTGGGGATGCGAATCAACAGACATTAGGAATGACAATTGGTGCATTCCTTTTTTCACTAATTGTTTTCTTTGTCACTATGCCGACGATTGATGGCTGGATCGTAGTGATTGGTTTGCTGTCAGGACTTTGCTGGTCAGTTGGTCAAAATGGTCAATTTCATGGAATGAAATATCTGGGCGTTTCGGTGGGGCTTCCGTTATCTACTGGTATGCAATTGATCTTAAATACAATTGCTGGTGCCCTTTTTTTTGGCGAATGGACGCAATCACGAGACTATTTGTTGGGAATCACCGCATTGATTTTATTAGTAACTGGTGCCTATTTGACCGCACGACAAGACGGGGAACAAATGCCTGAGACAGAAAACAAGATGTTGGATTTTCCTAGAGGCTTTCGTTCGTTGATTTCCTCAACAATTGGCTATGGTGCTTACACAATCATTATTACTTGGGCGGGAATTGATCCATTGGCAATTATCTTGCCTCAGAGTATAGGCATGCTGATTGGCGCTAGTTTCTTTGCTCTAAGAAAAACCAAAGTCAATCGGGCGGTCTGGAAGAATACATTATCAGGATTGTTGTGGGGAATAGGAAATGTTTGTATGTTGATAACAGTTCAACAGATCGGACTGGCCGTGGGTTTCTCGCTGTCACAGATGGGGATTATTATCTCTACACTGGGAGGCATATTCTTATTAGGGGAGAAAAAAACCAAAAAAGAGTTCAAATATGTGGTTTTTGGTTGCTTGCTTGTTATTTTTGGTGGTATCCTTCTAGGGTATATGAAAGCTGCATAAGTAGTGAAATTTAGGAGGATTTATGGATTTATTTCGTAAAAAAACTATTGAAGCCAGTCCCGTTAGTCATTTGAAAAAAGATTTGAAATTGAAAGACTTGATCATGTTGGGTATTGGCGCAATCATCGGCACAGGGATTTTTGTTGTGACCGGTGTGGCTTCTGCTGTATATGCAGGGCCAGCATTGATCTTGTCATTTGTCTTAGCGGCTTTTGTCGTTATCTTATCAGGGCTCTCTTTTGCGGAGTTTGCTTCCCGTATCCCTGTATTAGGCGGTGCCTATTCGTATGTGTATGTTGTATTTGGCGAATTTGTTGCATGGCTCGCTGGCTGGTTTCTGCTATGCGAGTTTATGTTGGCAGTATCTTCGGTGGCCTCTGGCTGGTCCGGTTATGTCCAAGGGTTCTTGACAAGTATCGGTGTGCATCTGCCAAAAGCGCTGACTGCTGGCTATAATCCTGGCGAAGGAACGTACATTGATCTGATTGCAGGATTAGTGATCATTTTTGTGACGATTTGGGTAAGTCAAGAAGCCAAAAAAGCCTTGCGATTGAACAATGCTATGGTTTGGGTCAAATTCGGGATCATTGCGCTTTTTATCTTTTTTGGGGTATTTTTTGTGAAGCCAAGCAACTGGCAGCCGTTCATGCCTTTCGGATTTTCGGGCGTCTTTAATGGGGCGGCACTTGTTTTCTTTGCTTTTTTGGGCTTTGATGCGGTCGCAATGGCTGCGGAAGAAGTTGAAAATCCGAAAAAAGATGTGCCCCGGGGAATTATCGGTTCAATTGCGATCGCTACCTTATTGTATATCGTGGTCACGCTGATTTTGACTGGAATCGTTCCCTTTACAGAATTGAATGTCAATGATCCGGTAGCTTTTGCCATGCGATATATCGATCACGGCGTAGTTGGTTCGGTGATTTCGGTGGGTGCCATTTTAACGCTGCTGACAGTGACGATTTCCATGATGTACTCATTAGCACGTTTGCTTTATGCTATCAGTAAGGATGGCTTGTTGCCAAAATCATTGCAAAAAATTGATCCTAAGCATAAGACACCGAAAAAAGCGACTTATGCAACTGGAGTCGTCGCCTTCTTTTTTGCCGCAGCTTTTCCATTGAATATTTTGGCAGAATTAACGAATATCGTGGCATTGGCCTACTTGATCTTAATGTCGTTGGGGATCATCAAGCTGCGTAAAATGATGGGCATGCCCAAAAAAGGGGAATTCAAGGTGCCGCTTGTGCCAGTCTTGCCATTAGTTTCTGTTGCTAGCTGTTTGTTCTTGATGACGCGATTGCAGACAGCCACTTGGATCGTTTTTGGTATTACGATCGTCATTGGTTTGCTGATCTATTTTATCTATGGGTACCGCAATAGTGCATTGAATGAAGAAAACCAGCAAGAGCGTTAGTGTTTGCTAACGCTCTTGTTTTTGTTCATGTCTTGGCAGGAAACCAAAAGTGATGACACTGTAAAAAACGAGCCCCTGAGAGATTCCCAGAGGCTCGTTCAGCTAATAGAAAACAGTATTGCGTCTGCCTGAATTATTTGTTTCCAGTCAAGTCTAACAAGCGATCTTTGAGGTCTTCTTCCAAGTGACCCAATTCCACTTCGGCCGCTCTGCGTTTTTCTTTTCCTTCTTTTTGGATACGCAATGTTTCCTGAATTGTTTCGACAAGATCGTTTTGCGTTTTTTGCAGCGTTTCGATATCAACGATTCCTCGTTCGTTTTCTTTAGCTGTTTCGATCGCAGAGACCTTCAGCATTTCAGAGTTCTTACGTAAGAGATCATTCGTTGTTTCCGAAACTTGGCGTTGTGCAGTAACCGCATCTTTTTGACGCAATAAAGTCAGTGCGATAACGACTTGGTTTTTCCATAAAGGAATCGCTGTATTGACAGATGCCTGAATCTTTTCTGCTAATGCTTGGTTGGTATTTTGGATCAAACGGATCTGTGGTGCTTGTTGGATCGTGATCTGACGGGCCAAGCGCAAGTCATGGGTCCGCTTATCTAAGCGATCCAAAAATTGCGTATAGTCATTGGCGATCTGTACATCCATCTGATCATTCGTTTCTTGTGCTTTTTTCATTGCTTCAGGAATAATCGTTGTTTGTAGTTCTTGCATTTTTAACTCACCGGCAGCAATATAGATATTCAATGCATCGAAGTAATCTTTGTTTTTTTGGTAAAGCTGTTCCAACATCAAATTGTCTTTTAACAGACCGTCTTTTTCTTTGTCTAATTTAACAGCGATTTTATCGATTTGAGCACCGATTTTTTGGTATTTAGCGGTGATCTCAAAAATCGATTGTTTGACTTTGCCAAACATCCGTTTGAAGAGATTGCCTTCTCCTGCCCGTAATTCATCTGGATTAGCTTCTTGCAGACGATACATCAACTCTGTCAATGAATCACCGACAGGTCCGATATCTGCTGCTTGCACATGATTCAGCATCGATTGAGAGAATTCTCCCAGCTTGGTTTGAGCAGCTGCGCCATAGGTAATGATTGCTTGTTGGTCGGTTGGATCAATCTTATTCGCTAACTCTTGTGCCTGTGCTTGTCGCTCAGGTGGTAATTTATCAATTAAGCGAGAGGCTTTTTGTTGTTCTTGCAAGGCATTGATCTCTGCCTGCTGGGTTGTCGTCAATGTATCGACAGGGGTTGCAAATGGATTATTCAATAGATCATCAAGAGTATCGTTTACTGGTTTAACTTGATTTGGTGTCTCCGTCATTCTAACTCCTCCTAAGTCTTGTTTCGAAAAAAATCTAGCCTGGGCTAGATTTTTTTTTGGATCGCTTCATTCGAAGATCGAGCAAAGGAATCCATCCCTATTCATTATCTCGTTTTATGCTTTGTTTGGCAATGGATAACTCGATATCAAGATCATCTAAATCATCTGCCACAAACTGCTGATAATCTTTAGCGATCAACGAGGCCATTTGTTCAATGATTTGAGTGCTTTCTTCGATTTTTTCATAGGTTTCACGGCTTTTGATCTCATGTTCATTAATCTCAATGAATTTGTCTGTCAAATCAACCATGTTCGGCAAATGGGTGTAAAGAAAATGACTCGCCGAATGTAATTTCGTCGGTTCTTTGACCAACTCTTTGAACAGTGCTTTCGAAGCGCGTAATGCATCATGACGCAAGTCGATCGCTTTTAATTTATTGCTGCGGTTGATGTTTTTTTGTAAATGCTCGATCTGTTGTTTGGTTTGATTCATGGTTTCTCGGAACAGTTCGATTTCACTTGGAGACATACCGCTTTTCAAGTAATGCGCTTCTTTTTCTTTCGTCAGTATAGGTAACACATTGGGATTTGCTTCTACCTTACGCCCCTTCAGACCGATAAATACCAGAATCGCGCCAACGATCAGCAACAAGACAGTAAATAAATCAGTGCCTGTGGAACTGATAAAGGCAAAAAGTGTGATTACAGCGATCGCAGAAACGATCAGCCAAATATTTTTTTTCATTTTTCCTCCTCCTAAAATTCTTTGGACAAGTAATATAGGGATTGTTCGACATCCTTATTTTAGCATGTTCACTAGTAGAAAAATATCAGACTTGGGGTGGATTTTCCGATATTTAGTAAAATCATAATCTTTCTTGCTCTTTCTTAAGGAGATATTTTTGAGAAACTATGCTAAAGTATTTTGTAGAGAAGACGTTAAAGGTCAGGTGAAAAAATGTTAACCTATAAAGATTTTGAAGAAAAAACGATTGCCAGAAACGAGATTTTTCATGGAAAAATCATTGATGTCGTTGTTGATGATGTCGCATTACCAAATGGCGGTACTAGCAAACGAGAGTTGGTCTTTCATCCAGGCGGTGTTGCAGTGATCGCTGTGACGGAAGAAAATAAAATGATTTTTGTCCGCCAGTTTCGCAAGCCATTAGAGAAAGTCATTTTAGAGATTCCGGCAGGCAAGATCGATCCAGGAGAAGGTGCACAGCCCGAATTGACTGGTGCTCGTGAATTAGAAGAGGAAACCGGCTACCGAGCATCAACGTTGGAACATGTGCATTCGATGTACCTCTCCCCGGGCTTTGCTAATGAAGTGCTGCATTTGTTTCACGCGAAACAATTACAAAAAGTAGAGAACCCGCTGCCTCAAGATGAGGATGAAGTATTGGAAGTGTATGAATTGACAATGAAAGAAGCCAAAGCAGCAATCGCAGATGGAACGATCTGTGATGCAAAAACGATTTTTGCGATTCAGTTTTGGGAGCTTTTAGAATTGAAACGGAGGAGCAGCCGTGCCTAAAGAACCACTGATCACCCGCTCTGAATTGCGTCGACGTCGTGAAGAAGAAATGGCTGCTTCTGAGCGAAACCAAAAGATCGTTGCTAAGCAAGCAAACAAAGAGTGGAAGCAAAAAGAAAAGCAAATCGACAATCATTATCGGAAAGTCCGTAAAAAAAATAAAGCGATCACTAAAACGAGAGCAGGAGAAAATCAGAAGTCCCGCAACTTGAATACTTTTTTGATCAAAGCAATCGTGGTAGTGGCATTGCTGCTGATCGTAGTTGCATTAGCGATCTTTTTGCTTTAAGGAACACGATTAATCGGATTTAATTCGTTGATCAGCACATGTATCTAATCAAAAACCAGCACGCAGAGCATCAGCGCTCAGCATGCTGGTTTTTTTGTTTTATGGCTGGGATGGCTTAGCAGCGCTATATAGAAAAAGAGCAGCATCTTGCCCCATAAACAACTGTGGACCTTCAAAAAATGTTTCATAACTTACTGAATCAAAACCTACTGATTCTGCTAGTTGGAGCAGCGTGTCTTGCTCAAATCCATTGTGTACTTTAGGATGTGAGACGGATTGGTTTTTATTGAAATCAACGATGAACAAACGTCCGCCGGGTTTTAACAACTGATAAAGTTGCTGCAGTAAATGTTCTGTGTCGGGAATATGAAGCATTACCAGCGACAACAGAACGATATCTGCTTCTTCATGAATGGACTCCTTCGTTAAATCGTGGAGTGATCCAGAAACATTTGTCAGCCCTTGCTGGGTGACCTTCTGATCAACGATCGCCAGCATGCCCTCCGCAGTATCCCAAATCTGCAGTTGCTTGACTAAAGGGGCCAGCGGTAAACTAACAAGACCTGTTCCGCCGCCATAATCAATAAGAATTTGTTCACGGGCATTCATCAGTTGGGGTCTTACTGCTGCTGTAATCTTTTCAGCTAGAGCAATCCTTGGGGGTGTATCGTAATGGTCGGCCATTTTATTAAATATCTCAGACATAAAAACCTCCTTAATGGTCTGACAAAAAACTGTTCCTTTGAGTAAAACTAGTTTATCATAAAAGGAGAAAAAATGATCTTTTATTAAGATATAATGTATAGGATCGTCAGGAGGCTACAAGATGAAAATTGGTATTATCGGTGCAATGGATGAAGAAATTAAGATGTTGCGGGAAGCATTGGAAGCTCCCTTATCTTGGGAGCGAGCTGGAGCACTATTTATTTCCGGCAGTATCGGCAATCATGAAGTGATCGTTGTTCGATCTGGAATCGGGAAAGTTGCCGCTTCACTGACAACAAGTTTGCTGATTCAGCAATATGGGGTCAACATGGTGATCAATACTGGATCTGCTGGGGGAATCGGTGCTGGTTTAGCTGTTGGCGACCTTGTGATTTCAGAAAAACTAGCTTATTTCGATGTAGATGTTACTGGATTTGGGTATACATATGGGCAACTCCCAGGGGGAATGCCTTTGTATTTCGAGGCCAGTCGTTACTTGATCGGCGAAATGACCAAAGCCGCAGAAGCAACGAATCACAATGTAAAAAATGGCTTGATCGTAACAGGGGACAGCTTTATCAATGACGGACGTAAAGTACAAGAAATCCTAAGGCACTTCCCAGACGCTTTGGCTTGCGAGATGGAAGGTGCTGCGATCGCCCAAACAGCGAAGCAATTCAATATTCCTTTCCTTGTCGTAAGAGCCATCAGTGACACTGCGGATCATGCTGCAACAGTTTCCTTTGACGAATTCATTTTGGAAGCCGGCAAGCGCTCTGCGGAAATGGTGCTCGCCTTTGTTAAAAAGCTGAAATAATAAAATTGGAGGAGATCACAAATGAACGCATTACTCTCAATTGATTATACGGTCGATTTTGTAGCTGATACTGGTCGTTTGACGACCGGTCAAGCGGGTCAAGCGATTGAAACAACATTAGTAGATCATACCCAACGATTTATCGATCAAGGGGATTTTGTTGTCTTTGCCATTGATCGCCATGAAGCAGAAGATCCTTATCATCCAGAAAATCAGTTGTTTCCTCCTCATAATCTGGCAGGGTCAGAGGGACGGAATCTCTACGGGACACTAGCTGCAGTGTATGAAGATCACAAAGAAAAAGAAAATGTTTACTGGATCGATAAGCGCCACTACTCGGCGTTTAGTGGGACAGATCTTGACATTCGTTTACGGGAACGGGGCATTACTGCACTTTATTTGACTGGTGTCTGTACAGATATCTGTATCTTGCATACGGCTGTCGATGCGTATAACCTTGGGTATCGATTATTTATTTTCAAAGATGCTGTCGCAAGTTTCGATCCAGTCGGTCATGAATGGGCGTTGCGCCACTTTGAGCAGACATTAGGGGCTACTATTCTTTAAAAAAAGGAGCTGAGTGTAATGGGATTTATGGATCAATTAAAAGAACAGTTTAGTTTCAGTGAATTGACAGGATTGTATCAGTCCTATAAAAGCGGTGAATTGGATGTTGACAAGATTTTGAATGATACGTTCATGCAAAAGTATACCGATTTTGAAAATGTGGAAGCATTGATGACAAAACTAGGCATTCAAGATAAAGATCAACTCATGGACTTTATGAAAGATAGAAGCAACCGGCATCATGCTGACCAAGTCGTAAAGGACCATTCCCAATTCGATTCTCTAATCGAAATGATCAAAAAAGCACTAGGAAAATAAAATCACCGCCCCCGAAAAGTTAGCAGCAAACAGCTAACTTTTCGGGGGCGGTCTTAATATTGTATCTTTTGATGAAGGTGACGGCTGATTGTATTTCTGAACTACTTTGGCTAATGATGTGAGGTGAATCCTCTTTTTTTAGAAAAGTTGCATCAACAAATGGACCAATGATTCATAACCAAACAGTTCGTAACAAATGCCTCGTAGCAAGCTGTATCTTACCAGATTTGAACACGGTCTTCAGGAGCCCGGTACATGCCATCTCCTGGTTCAATACCGAAAGTAGTGAAGAAGGAATCGATGTTTTGAACTTGGATGTTGGCCCGTAACTTGGCAGGGCCATGAACATCAATGGCTAGCAGCAACTGTTGATATTGTTCTTTGGCTTTTGTGCGCCAAATTTTTGCCCAATTGATAAAGAAGTCTTCTAGTGAGACGTCAGTTTCTTTTTCTGCTGCTTCTAGTGCACAGCTTAATCCACCAGCATCGGCAATATTTTCCGATACTGTCAAGGTGCCATTGACCGTTCCACCAGCAAATGGCAAGCCGTCGAATTCATTGATCATTTCTTGAGCCAATGTCTCAAAATGGGCCAGGTCCTCTGCTGTCCACCAATTATTCAGGTTGCCGAATTCGTCAAATTTGGCTCCGTTATTATCAAACGCATGGGAAATCTCATGAGCGATCACTGCACCGATCCCACCATAATTGGCACTTGCTGATTGAGACAGACTGTAAAATGGTGCTTGTAAAATAGCTGCTGGGAAGACAATCACATTCTTGAAAGGATGATAGTAGGCATTGACTGTTGCTGCAGACATTTCCCACTCCTCGCGATCGACCGGTTTTTGCCATTTGCTAAAAAGATCTTCCCGGAAGATACGTCCAAAACGTAGTGCATTTTGTAACAATGATGCATCAGGGTCTGTGTGCAGTCGATCATAGATAGCTGGGATTTTGTCTGGATAACCGACATGGATTCCTAGTTTATTTAATTTAACGATTGCTTTTTGTTTGGTATGCTCGCTGAGCCAAGTATTGCTGGTCAAACGATCTTGATAGACGCCGATCATCGTTTCTACCATATGTTTTACATCATTTTTTGCTTTTTCACCAAAATACTTGCGACCATAATAATCACCGACGACTTGACTAAATTGGCCAATCGTCAGATAATAGGCGGCTTTTTCTTTAGGCATCGCTTCATCAACGCCAGAGAGGTACCGATTGTAGGCTCCGCCGAGTTGGCGTAGTTCTTCACTAAGATATCCAGTGTAGCGCAAACTTTGATGAACGATCATCCAGCTTTTCAATAAATCAAAGTGGGTAGGAGAGACAATGATATCGAATGCCTCAAAGTACTCAGGCTCAGTCACGATCAGCTCTTTTGGTTCGGCATTTAATAAAGCGGTTAATGTCTTTTTGAAGTCGAGTTGCGCCGAATGCTGTGCAAAGGTATCTAGACTTTGCGGATTGTAATTTTTGCTGTAATCGGCATTTTCTTCTGCACTGCGAACATGAGGAGCAATCAATTTATCAAAAGCCAGTGTTTGTTCTACCAACGACTCTGCTTCGGATTGTGATTTCCCTAATTTCGTTAAGAGCGCAACAGCATTGTCGAAGAAAACTTGTAGTAACTCTTCTGCCTGCGGGTGGTCAGTATAATATGTTTTGTCAGGCAAGATCGTTGCTGGCGGATAGGCCAACAGTGTATTCATTTTCGCGTTTTTCATATCGGAGTCGATATCGAAAGCAAATGGTAGTTGGATGCCGTTAAGAATGAATTCAGGTAGCTGTGCATTTAACTCGTCATAAGACGCAAGGGTTTCGATTTTTGCCAAAATCGGCAAAACTTCTTGACCTGCGTTTTCATCACGGGTAGCAAAATCGCTTGCTAAGCGATAGAAAGCAACGGCGTCTTTCATTTTTCCTTTAGGAATTGCTAAAGGATCTGCCGCCATATTCTTGAACTCAGCCATCATCAACTGATCGATTCCGTCTACCAGATCTTGAAAACCTCCAGTTGCCGGTTTATCCGCAGGGATCACCGCTGATTCCAACCAATCGCCATTCACATAATCATAAAAATCATCTTTTAATAATGTTGTCATATGCTTCGCTCCTTTTTATGCTTTCTCCTATTATGGAACAAAATTTTCCAGTACGCAAAAAAAGTTTGTTTTTTTCTTAACGAAAAAGTTCCTTAGTGTCTAAACCGGCTGATTCCCGTGGTACTATTAAGATATACTTTGGTAAGGAGGAATGGCGATGGAAGAAAGAGAGAACATAGATACTTGGCAGGGAATACCAGAAGAACGATTCCGCCGCTACAAATCTTGGGTAACACCTTCCGGCTATTTGTGCGGAACTTATGCTGCCACCGTGTTTTTGGCTTATTATCAAGATTATATCGATGAGCAGATCATCCCTAAAACAGTGAGAAGGAAAAATCAGCTGCAGCCGGGCGCACTGACTGACATCTTGCGGCTCTTGATTCAACCTCATGGATTGCCAACGATTGCTTGGCAGGTGGCTCATGGACTATCACGCTTTTTCACTCATTTTGATCTACCTTATCGGGGGCGTGCCACAGTTTTCGGCGGCTGGCAGCGAGCCTGCAAACGGATCGATCAAGGCAAACCGGTGATCGTTGGTCTCTTGAAGCCTTTAGGAAGTACCTACGGCAATCACTGGGTAGTCGCATATGCTTATTTAGAAACAGAGACCGGACGTTATCTAAAAGTTCATGACAACTGGGGGAATTACAATCAAGTGATTCCAGCCAGCTGGATTAACGGAACCGTCTCGTTACCTTAAATTAATTTAATGAAAAAAGCACCTATAATGTGCTAGAATAAAAGAAACAATTCACTTCACTTGGAGGCAGACATGGGCGAAAGTTATAAAGATAGTTCATTGAAGATTTTCAGTTTGAACGGCAACAGACCGTTAGCCGAGAAAATTGCAAAAGTTTTCGGTACAGAGTTAGGCAAGTCAAAAGTAACACAATTTAGTGATGGAGAGATCGCGATCAATATTGAGGAAAGTGTTCGTGGCGATCATATTTTTATCATTCAATCAACCAATGAACCAGTCAATGATCACTATCTTGAATTGTTGATCATGATCGATGCCATGAAACGTGCAAGTGCCAAAACGATTAATGTGGTTTTACCGTACTATGCGTATGCAAGACAAGACCGGACGGCAAATCCTCATGAGCCGATCACGGCAAAATTGATTGCCAATATGTTAGTGGAAGCTGGGGCGACACGGATCTTGACATTGGATCTGCATGCCGTGCAGGTGCAAGGCTTCTTTGATATTCCTGTTGATAATCTATTTACGATTCCGCTTTTCGCGCATTATTATCGCGAGAAAAAAATGATCGGAGACGAATATGTCGTTGTCTCTCCCAAAAATAGCGGAGTTCAGCGGACCCGCAGTTTAGCCGAATATTTAGATACAGCGATTGCGATCGTTGATCAAGATGAGGCAGATGGTGGCTATGTGATTGGAGATGTTGCCGGCAAAAAATGTATTTTAGTAGATGATATTTTGAATACAGGCAAAACATTGTCAAAGGCAGCAGATTTGCTAAAAGAAGCAGGAGCTAGTGAGATTTATGCGTGCGTCTCTCATGCGTTATTGTCACCACCAGCCAAAGACATTCTTGATCAATCTGTCATCGAAAACATTTGTGTCACAGATTCTTGTTGGACTGCCGAAGAACGGCATCCAGAACGGTTGTCTTACCTTTCTTGTGCAGAACTGATGGGCGAGGCTGTCAAACGAATCCACGAAAATACACCGATGAGTCCCCTGTTTCGGTTAGAAAGCAAAGAATACAAATAAGAAGCAAGAGAGTCCGGTTATTCTGGACTTTCTTGCTTCTTATTTGTCATGAGACAATGCAATTTATGCTAAGTTATTGAGGTTCAAGACAGTCTCTCGTTTAATCAGCTTATGCGGGACGACAAGCTGAACCGCATTTGAACCTTCATGGTTTAATTGTGCCATCAAGCTTTCTGTGGCGATTTTTCCTAAGGATAAGACGTTGATGTCAATGCTGGTCAAGTAAGGATGGGTCAATGTAGCAAAAATCGAGTTATTAAAGCTGATCACAGATAGATCATCCGGAACTTTATACCCGAACATCGTTGCCAGTTGGATGATCCGAACTGCAAAAAGATCATCGATTACTACGATTGCCGTTGCTTCGGTCTCTTTGATCGTTGTCTCGAAATTGACATAGTCTTCTGCCTGTTCAAATGTCAATGCCGGATAAAAAGGCAGGTTGGCTAGCATCATTGCTTTTTGATAGCCAAAGAAACGTTCGAAATAGAGATTTTCGTGAGTTGTATTCGTAGCAAACAATATCTTAGAGTGTCCTTGGGAGATCAGATACTCTGTTGCTTGTTTTCCCAGCATTTGGTTGTCATTATCAACAAAAACGATATTTTCTTCATTGCTGTAAGGATGTCCAATCAATGTGAAAGGAACTTTTTTACGAACTAAATAATCAATGATTGGATCTTTTTCATCGGAATAGACTAAGATAAAACCATCCACTTGTTTTTGAAGGTGCATACGTTCCACATTTTTCAATAATGTATCAAAATCACGGGCAGAGGCAACCGCAACCGTCATTTGGTGGTGGCGAGCTTCTTCGTTGATGGCTTCGATCGTTTCTAAATAGAAAGGATTTCCTAGCCGTTCCTTTGAATCCAAAGGCGGCAAGATAACACCGATCGCGCTTGAAATCTGCTTGCCTAGATTTCGCGCAGCCAAATTTGGCACGTAGCCCATCTCAGCCATGATTTTGCGTACTTTCTTTTTTGTGTCTTCAGAGATACTAGGGTGATCATTCACGACCCGAGAAACAGTTGAAGTAGCGACGCCGGCTTTTTTGGCGACATCTTTGACAGTTACGCTCACTGTTTTCCCTCCTTTTTTAGCTTATAGTATCATAAAGTTGTGTTATTTTGGTAGCCGGAAAGAAAAGAAAGAAGAAATGCCTTCATTTCTTCTTTCTTGGTTTCTGATCAATAATTAAGCAATAGTTACTGAGACTTCTTCTTCCAGCAGATGCTCTTTTCCATAAAGCTGAACTGTCAATGGCTCACCACTGATTTTCTTTAGTGTGACAGTTTCTTCTTTAACAGAAATGAATAATAAGCGTCCGCGATAATTGATATGGAAAGCATAGCTGTTCCAAGTCTTCGGTAGAAACGGGGCAAAACCTAGATGGGCATGGTCCGTCTTCATTTGGGCAAATCCTTGAACGATCGCTAACCAGCTGCCAGTCATTGAAGTGATATGCAAACCATCGTCGGTATCATTGTTGTAGTTATCCAAATCTAGCCGAGCCGTTCGTTCATACATTTCCAGTGCTTTTTCTTCCATTCCCAGCTCGGCTGCTAAGATGGCATGGATACTAGGAGACAGGGAAGACTCGTGCACTGTCATTGGTTCATAGAAGTCAAAGTTGTTTCGTTTTTCCTCTTCTGTAAATTGATCCCCAAAGAAATAGATTCCTTGTAAGACATCCGCTTGTTTGATAAAGCAAGAGCGCAAGATTCGGTCCCATGACCAATTTTGATTCAATGGCAAGTTTTCTGGATCTAAATCAGTGACTGGCATCAAATCTTTGTCTAAGAAGGTATCGTGCTGAACGAAAATTCCTAAGTCTTGATCTTCTGGGAAATACATATTGTCAATGATATCCTGCCAGTAGTCTTGCTCTTTTTCTGGGATCGTTACGGTTGCTTCTGTGGCATATTCTTTATAACTTTGTAAAGTATAGCTCAAGACCCAGGTAGCCATCTTGTTCGTATACCAGTTATTGTTGATGTTATTCTCATATTCGTTGGGGCCGGTAACGCCATGGATCATATATTTTTGCTGACGTTTGGAATAATGGACACGATCTGCCCAGAAACGAGCGATGGCCGTTAATACTTCCAAGCCTTCTTTTTTCAGATAGCTCGTATCACCTGTGTAATTCGTGTAGTTATAGATGGCATAAGCGATTGCACCATTTCGATGGATCTCTTCAAAGGTGATTTCCCATTCATTGTGGCATTCGATCCCTGTAAATGTCACCATAGGATAAAGCGCGCCAGCCAAGCCTTGTTTTTGCGCATTGATATGGGCTTGCGGCAATTGATTGTGGCGATATTTCAACAAATTCCGAGTGATTTCTGGTTTCGCTAATGCCAAATAAAGAGGCACAGCATAGGCTTCTGTATCCCAATAAGTAGCGCCACCGTATTTTTCACCGGTAAATCCTTTAGGTCCAATATTTAAACGCTCATCTTCTCCATAATAAGTCGAGAAGAGTTGGAATAAATTGAAACGAATTCCTTGTTGCGCAGCAGCATCGCCTTCAATGATCACATCAGCTAATGCCCAGCGGTCTTTCCAAGCATTGACTTGTTCTTGCCGTAAGTCTTCGTAAGGTGCGCTGTACACTTGGAAAAGCTCTGCAATTTTTGTTACTTGATCATGAGGATTGACATCACGACTGGTAACGATAATCACGTCTTTTTGTAAATGAAAGACAGCTCCTGTTTCTCCTGTAAAAGTAAACGCGTCAGCAATCGTCAATTCACTCGTCTCTGTGGATGCTGGCTCTTGACTATGACGCATTGCGGCAGTGACCGTGAATTGCTCAATGTCAAAGTTGTTTTCAATGGTACGGGTGGTCAGATAACGATAGTTGCCTGATCTGCCGTGGTCTAATTCTTCCCAGAAGCGTTCTTCGTAATTACTATCTTCATTGCGGACATTATTGTCTAGTTTAGAAATGACTGTGATTTCTGCTGATCCTTCAAGGATTTCTGCCTGCATCGTGATTACCGCCATTTCTCGCTTGACGATACTTAAAAAGCGCTCAAAAGTAAATTTGACAGTTGCGCCAGCTAATGAAACCGTAAATGTCCGGCGTAAAATTCCTGTTTGCATATCCAGTTCCATATAAAAATCGCTCGGACTGATTTTCGCAAGATCAACAGCCTGATTGTTGATGAAAAGATCCATTGCAATGAAGTTAACAGCATTGATCACTTTTCCAAAATAATCCGGATAGCCATTTTTCCACCAGCCAACACGAGTTTTGTCTGGATACCAGACCCCTGCCAGATAAGTCCCTAGATGGTGATCGCCACTATATTGTTCTTCAAAATTACCCCGCATCCCCATGTAGCCATTTCCAATACTTGTAAGCGACTCTTGTAGTCGGCGATTTTCTTTATCTAAAGTAGTTGTTGCGATTTTCCAAGGATCGATATCGAACAAACGCTGGATTTTTTTCATAGGTTTTTCCTCCAAAATCTTTTTGATAACTCTATAATAAATGCAAACGATTGCGTTAGTCAAGCGTAAATCATTGGTTTCTATGCTTTTTTAAATAGAAGTGTGACAAAGAGCTGTTTTTGCGCATTTTTATAAATTAATGACTGAGGAGAATGTAAATTGAAATTTCTCGGTTTACAAAATTTTCAATCTCCGCTACAATGTGGTTATTAAGAAACCGATTGCGTAAAACGGTGGAGGAGGAAGAAAGAGGATGAAAAAATTACTAAGCTTTGAATTCTGGCAGAAATTCGGAAAAGCACTAATGGTTGTGGTAGCTGTTATGCCTGCCGCCGGATTGATGATCAGTATTGGGAAGACGATCCCCATGATTAATGCCGATTGGGCATTTTTGGTAACGACCGGTGGTGTGATCGAAAATATTGGTTGGGCAATTATTGGGAATCTGCACTTATTATTTGCATTAGCTATCGGTGGTAGTTGGGCGAAAGAACGCGCAGGCGGGGCATTCGCTGCGGGGATTGCATTTGTATTGATCAATCGAATCACAGGTTCGATCTTCGGGGTCACAAGCGCCATGCTGACGGAAGAAGGGGCTTTTACTCATACATTGTTCGGTACGAAAATTATGGTGGACGGCTTTTTTACAAGTGTCTTAGAAGCTCCGGCACTGAACATGGGTGTTTTTGTAGGGATCATCGCCGGGTTTGTTGGTGCGACTGCTTATAATAAATACTATAATTTCCGCAAACTGCCCGATGCGCTTTCGTTTTTTAATGGCAAGCGCTTCGTCCCGTTTGTTGTAATTGCTCGTTCCGTGGTTGTTGCGATCGTGTTAGCGATCGTTTGGCCTTACATTCAAGCAGGAATCAATAACTTTGGCTTGTGGATCGCACAATCGCAAGAAAGTGCGCCGATTTTAGCACCTTTCTTGTTTGGAACATTAGAACGATTACTATTGCCATTTGGGTTGCATCACATGCTGACTATTCCCATCAATTATACTGAATTGGGAGGCACCTATACGATCTTATCTGGTGCACAAGCGGGGACACAAGTTTTCGGTCAAGATCCTCTATGGTTAGCTTGGGCAACTGATTTGGTCAATATGCGAAATGCAGGAGATACTTCACAATACCAATTCTTGATAGAGAATTTTGTGCCTGCACGTTTCAAAGTCGGACAAATGATCGGTTCTTCTGGTATTTTGATGGGACTTGCCTATGCAATGTATCGCAATGTCGATGCAGACAAACGCCATAAATATACCTCGATGTATTTATCCGCTGCCATCGCGGTTTTCTTGACAGGCGTGACAGAGCCATTGGAATTTATGTTCATGTTTGCGGCTGTACCGTTATATGTTGTTTATGCAGTCGTTCAAGGGGCAGCATTTGCTATGGCGGATATCGTTCACCTGCGTGTTCACTCCTTTGGAAATATCGAACTATTGACTCGGACACCAATGGCGATCAATGCAGGTCTGGGTCAGGACTTGATCAATTTTGTCCTAGTAACGATCGCATTTGGGGTCGGCATGTATTTCTTGGCTAACTTCTTAATCAAAAAATTCAACTTTGCGACGCCCGGACGCAACGGCAACTACGAAGTAGAAGGAGCTGACGAAAACGTAGCAACAACTGCCTCTGACGGAACGTTAGATCCAAACTCTCAAGTGGTTAAGATCATTCATCTGTTGGGAGGACGTGAAAACATCCGCGATGTAGATGCATGTATGACTCGCTTAAGGGTCTCTGTCAAAAACCCTAGCTCAGTAGGAGACGAAAAGTCTTGGAAAGGTGCCGGCGCATTAGGTTTGATCGTAAAAGATAACGGAGTGCAAGCGGTATATGGTCCTAAAGCCGATGTACTTAAATCAGACATCCAGGATATCTTGGATTCCGGTGTGGCGATTCCTGAAGCAGTCATAAAAGAAGTCACTAATGAGACGAATCACGAAAGCCAAGGGATAACCGCTGAGGTTGTTTCAGTAGCCGATGGGCAAGTGATTCCGATCACGGAGGTCAGTGATCAAGTCTTTGCAGAGAAAATGATGGGGGACGGATTTGGCGTGATTCCCGATAACACGCAGGTGTATTCACCTGTTTCTGGGAAAGTGACGAATGTTTTTCCTACGAAACATGCGATTGGGTTGCTATCTGATGAAGGAGTCGAAGTATTGGTTCATATGGGCTTGGATACTGTTGAACTTCAAGGGGCACCATTCACAGTTTCTGTCACAGAAGGGCAGCAAGTCACAAAAGGTGACCCGTTGGCTTTAATGGATCTCGCAGCTATCAAAGAAGCGGGTAAGGATACAACGATCGTTGTAGTAATGACAAATACCGATCAAATCGATTCCTTTGAATTGTCCCAAACTGGTCAGCAAAAAGCTGCAGCAGTTGTTGGAATCGTCAAACTATAATAAAATGACTAAGAGCTGTGCCATAAGTTTTTTACCAAACTGAATATCCAAACGATCGTGGGGTTGCTACAGTCTGGTAGTTTCTCGTCGCAATTCACGAGAAGTACAGCTGATCTCATACAGTGCGGATAGTTTCGTCTGGTTCATACTTATGGCACAGCTCCGTTCTTTTATTTACATTTTGAAAGAAGATAATTAAACGCAGAGGAGCGTTATTCATGAAAGTTTTAACATTAAACACCCATAGCTGGTTAGAAGACGGTCAAGAAGCAAAATTAAAAGTGATCGCACAAGAAATCGCAGCAGGAGATTATGATTTGATTGCGTTGCAAGAAGTCAATCAATCGATTGCTGCTACAACGATCGTTCCGGATGGTCTTTATTGTCCGACAGAGGCGATCCTTGAGATCAAAGAAGACAATTTTGCTTTGCGCTTAGTAGAAGAACTGCAGATTCTGGATCACGATTATTATTGGTCATGGACTTACAGTCATGTGGGTTATGATGTCTATCATGAAGGGAATGCCTTACTGTCCAAAAATCCAATCATTGCCAAAGAATATTTGGCTTCTGAGACAACCGATGTCTGGGACCATACTACGCGAAAAAATCTTAGCGGTCTCACAGAAGTAGATGGCAAAATGATCCAAGTGTTAAGCTGCCATTTTTCTTGGTGGAATGACGGCAAGTTTGCCTATGAATGGCAGCAAACCGAAGCGTTTTTGACTGAGCGAGCAGCATCGCTCTTGCTTTTAGGTGATTTCAATAATGAGGCAGACAGCTTGGGTTATCAGCTGGTTAAAAACAGTTCATTGCAGCTGCAGGATAGTTTTCTTGCCGCAACAAAAACGATCGGTGAGGCTTCGGTTGTTAAAGCAATCGATGGCTGGCAAGACAATCAGACAGCCTTGCGTATCGATTATGTCTTTGCCTCACAGAATGAACAGCCCGTAGAGTATGAAGTGGTCTTTGACGGTCAGCGGCTGCCGATAGTCAGCGATCATTTTGGTATCTGTGTGGTTTTTGAATAACCAAGAATAGAGACGACTTCGATTATTCGCTTGCTATCGCTTGAATCGGCTAGAGATTCAGGAAGCAGACAATCGATTAAAAAAAGGATGAGACCAGAAACGAATTTCTGATTTCATCCTTTTTATTTTGATCAAATGTCAATCGAACCATAGCGGTTTTTTAAGGCAGTGCGTATTAAGCGTTCTGCCAAATGTTCATTCCGGGCAAGCAGTGGACCATGGAAATAGGAACCAAAAACATTGCGGTAGACCACGCCTTCTGTTTGGTCCTCGCCATTGTTTCCCTGCCCTTCTACGACTTTACCTAGTGGTTTCTCACCTTTGCCAAGAAACGTCCGACCATTGTGATTTTCAAAACCATAATAGGTCTCATCGAATTCTTCATTATGGATAACGATATCTCCGATGAAGCGATTGTTTTCTTGACTCAATGTGTAATGATCCAATGCGCTAATTCCTTTGATTTTCTCTCCGTTAGCTCCCATGTAGTAATGACCTAACAACTGATACCCGCCACAAATGGCCAATATGACTCCATCGTTCTCGATGTATTCCGTCAATGCTTCTTTTTTTGTTTGGATATCTTCAGAAACGATCAGCTGTTCAAAATCCTGTCCGCCGCCAAAAAAGACTAAGTCATACTTCTTCGGATCAAATGGTTCATGGATGCTGACGACTTCCGAAATGAATTCTACACCCATTTTTTCGGCTACATAACGCAACATCAACAAATTGCCATTATCCCCGTAGGTGTTCAGCAAATTCCCGTAAAGATGAGCAACATTCAAACGATAATTAGCCACGATCCATCCCCCCTTTGATATAGCCTTTTTCTGCCAATTTTTTGCGTAGTTGCAAAACAGCAGTATAGGTTGCTAGGATATAGACTTTTTCAGTTGGTAGATTGGCGATATCTTTAATGACCTCATCAAGATCTTTTGTTTCGGTGATCTTTTCTTCGGGAATTCCCGCTACTTTTAAACGCAGCGCCATATCTTGATGGCGGTCGCCACCAGCAATGACTTGAGGAATCGCCATTTCGGCAAATGCTTCATGATTTCCATCCCAGATCCAGCTAACATCAATGCCGTCCGCATAATTTGCATTCAAGAGACTGACGAGAGAAAAAGGATACGGAGATAAGCCGATCATATCGATCACTTGATTCAGTCCTACCGGATTTTTGACTAACACGAGTGTACACTCTTTGCCATCGATGGTAATGACTTCTTGACGGCCAAAGACTTTTTCATCATAGGCCAATCCAGCTCTGATTTTTTCAGGTGCGACTTGATAATATTCCGCTACAGCGGTCGCTGCCAATGCGTTATAGACATTGTACATGCCGCCAACTTCGATTCCATATGAATTCCCATCAATGACAAAATCAGCAGAAGTATTGTCCATTGCTGTGATGGCTGTCAGTTTGTAGTCTAGTTCTGGACGTTTGAAGCCGCAGTTCGGACAATAGTATTTGCCTAGATTCGCATAGGTAATCATTTGGTAATGTAAGATGTGGTGGCATTCTGGACAAAGAACCCCGTCTGTATTGTAATGGGCCATCTGTTCCTGATCAGGTAAGTGATCAAAGCCATAATACTTTCTTGGATTAACAGTAGTGACAGAATTGAACAACGGGGAATCACCATTACATAGAATTGTGGCCGTCGGTGAATTTGCTGCTCCTTCAACGATCATTTTATATGTTGTATAGATTTCACCATAACGGTCCATCTGATCGCGAAAAATATTCGTGAAGACAAATAGTTCAGGTTTGATATACTTCGTTACTTTGCTAAGACTAGCTTCATCGATCTCTAGTACTGCAAACTTTTTGCCGCCTTTTGGTTTGGCAGATAAGAAAGTAGAAACGATTCCTTGGACCATATTGGCACCTGTTGGATTTGTCAGCACATCATCAAATTCTTGCCGTAAAATATTCACCGTCAGTGCAGTAGTCAAGGTTTTTCCGTTCGTACCAGTGATAACGACAACTTGATAATCTTTTGCTAGATGATCTAAAATATGCGGATCGATTTTTAATGCTATTTTCCCAGGCAGACTTGATCCGCCTTTAAAAAAGTTTTTTAATACCCACTGAGAGGTCTTACCGACTGTGACAGCCAGTTGACTTCTTAACCCCATAGTTGAACCTCCAAACGAGATGATTGTCTTTTTAGTTTAAATTCAATTTATCATACCATATGTTCTAAAAAAGGTTAAACGGCTTTTCGATTTCTTTAAGTTTCTGCAAAGAGTTCAGTTTATTGAACCAAAAAAGGCAGAGACATTCGTTACAAACAAGATGTCTCTGCCGCTTCAAAACGCTTGTGGAAGGCTCGCGACTTTAAGATACAACGCTTAGAACCTTCAATAGCGCCATTTTACTGGCTGTTTAACCAATAATAATCTTCTCGGTTGGGTATTCATAACCTAAATCTCGGGTTTCTTTTGGCACAAACAACAACAACGTATAAAGCATACCTACACGTCCAATGAACATCAGTAAGGCTATCACTAACTTACCCACACTTGAGAGATCATCGGTGATCCCTAACGATAAACCGGTGGTCCCAAACGCTGAAGCTACTTCGACAATGATGGCGATCAACGGGATATCTTCAGTGGCGGTCAAAAATAATACGCAGAAAAAGCACATTCCTAAGGATAACATGAAGACAACAACCGACTTACGCACATCGTCTTCATCGATCCGTCGGCCAAATATGTTGATATTGTCTTCACTCTTTAAGAAGGCATAAAGATAAAGACCAATAATGGCGATCGTTGTCGTACGAATCCCGCCACCAACTGAACTTGGGCTGCAACCGATAAACATTAGTAACGAAAAAACGATCAATGTCGTGGTCTGAAAGTTCCCTAAATCATGGATCTGCAGTCCAGCATTACGGGTAGTCATGGAATAAAACATACTGTTGATCCAGGTGCTGCTAAAGCCGTAATCTTTGAACAGATGGTCTTTCTCTAGGAAATAAATGGCGATCGTTCCACCGATAAACAAAATCACAAAAGCCAACATCGCGATTTTTGTAAACAATGAAAAGCGAAAAGGCAGTTGTCGGCGATTTTTTTTCAGCTTGAAGAGGGCCCATTCTCGGAAATCCATAATCACTGGAAACCCAATCCCACCGATAAAAATCAAAAACATGATACAAATCAAAAAGAAATAATCATGTGCGAAAGGTAAAATGGAATTTCCTGTCACGTCAAAGCCAGAGTTTGTGACCGCGGAAATAGCTTGGTAAAAACCATAAAATAGGGCATCCCGCCAATTGTCATAATAGCCATTAAAATAAAAATAAATAGAAAAAATAGCGCCAGAGATGGCTTGGCAAAGTAAGATGATCGTAAACGTGATTCGAATCATCCGCACGATTCCGCTTAGCTTTGGCTGATTCATATCCGTCATAATCAACTGACGCTGCTTCAATGAGATCTTTCTCCGAGAAACGATCGCAAAGAAAGTGGAGATCATCATAATCCCTAGTCCACCCACTTGAAAAAGAACTTCAAGAAGCACTACACCGCGATCATTGAACACATCATCGATAGGGAATGTTGTCAATCCGGTGACACTGACCGTGCTGACTGCCATAAAAAACATATCGATGAAGGAAGCATGAGAATGAGGTTCACGAAAAAAGGGAAGGTAAAATAAACCTAAGGAAATAATCGTCATCAGAATATAGTAAAAAACGATCACTTGGATCGAAGAAACATTTTGGGCAATAAAATATTTGCTTTTGCGTTGTGTCAGACG
Organism: Enterococcus sp. M190262; assembly: GCF_005843965.1. Taxonomy (NCBI): domain Bacteria; kingdom Bacillati; phylum Bacillota; class Bacilli; order Lactobacillales; family Enterococcaceae; genus Enterococcus; species Enterococcus sp. M190262. The sequence goes on from NZ_CP040461.1 coordinate 1,276,038, forward strand.
AGCAAACCGCGTGAAATTCATAACTAGTCTCCTCACTAAATAAACTACCCACAGTATACCAAAGAACCAAGCAGTTTCAAAAGAAAGCAAGATTGAAAGTAAGTAGCAGCCAATATCATCAAAGAAACGCTCTGCAAAAATATGAGATAGCGCCGCAAAACAATCACTGGAACAGAGAAGACGATAGCCTGTCATTGAGAGAGCGAAGATAGCGGTGAGTCGAACAAAAAAACTGTATGCCCGATAAGTCTGTTGGGCTTACAGTTTTTTTGAAGAGATCGGTTAGTTAGAGTGCTTCCACCGCTTCGATTGCGCGAAAGACTTTTTCTGGAGTGATCATTGGGTCGATCAGGACAAATGTTTCTTCTTCTTTAACGGCATAAGTCAAAACAGGCGCAAAATAAGCGCGATCCACACGAGTGACATGCAAGTCTTTTAGTTTCATAGGTAAGTGCAATGCTTCGTAGAAAGGACGCAGTTCCTCGATAACAGCAAAATCGTTGGTGTAGGCAAGCTGTACCCAGATGCAGTAGGCCACTTTATTGCCATGGAGGACACTGTGGGTTTCGCTCAGATAAGATAAGCCGTCATGTAATGCGTGGGCGCCAGAAGTTCTGCCAAACTCTACAGCAAATCCACCAACTTCTCCTGCTAAAGCGATGATGGCATCTGTGATTCGCGCAAAAGCTGGCGTCAAGCGCCCGGCTTCTAAATCAGTGACTGCTTGGATGGCATCTGCGATCAAGAGTTCTTTGATTAGTTTTGCACTTTGAAAACCGAGCCGAACCAAGGCTGTTTTATCTTCTTCTGCCATCGTGCGTACAATGGCTTCCATTTCATAATACTTGGCTAGCGTGTCTGCGATGCCTGCAATGAAATAATCCACGGGTGTTGCTAGCAAGAATCGAGTATCGACGATCGTCATATAAGCCCCTTTTTTGGCGTAATCGATCTTGCAGATTGTGTGGTCTGGGTAATAGGCGACAATCACAGGAGTAAAGGGTGCACAGTTGGAAACCAATGTAGGGATGACGATCAGCTCCGCTCCCATTCTTTCTGCAGTAATTTTTGCGGTATCTGCGACACGTCCACCACCGATCGCAAGCAGGACATCTGTGTGTTTGATCTTATCCGCTAACTCCTGAGCATTCTCATAACTTGAGGAGCCATCATAGCGATAAACAGGATAGTCAAATGGATGCGGATAATAGGTTTTAAAAACGTCAAATGATTGATCGCCAGTAATGACAGCAACCTGATCAAAATCATTGAGATACTCTGGTAGATCAAAAAGAACTCCTTCACCAGTAATATACCGGTTTGGTCCAGGGCGGACTTCATTGGCTAACATAACACAACACTCCTTTGCAATCGTCAGAATTTTCTAATTAGTGTAACGTGGAATAGCGCCTGCTGTCAATTTTTCTTTTGAGCAGTTTTGTTCAGATCAGCCAGGCCAAAGCCAATCGGCGCAAGCAGGCGTAAAGAGGGCATAAAAAAAGACCCTAACAAAGGAGAGTTTGTTCTTGCTAGTCTTCGTATAATCAAGACTGTTTTGCGAAGATCCTCTCCTTTTGAGGGTCAGTTGTTGGGCGAGACAACATTACTATTTCTATCTCAGAAAACTAAAGGAATATTCAAACTGCCGCTTCTCAAAATAGGTTATGTCCAGTTTTGACGGATGAAACCAGCTCGTCCTGAACCTTCACGGTAGGCGTTGTAATGCGCCGTATTTTTCTTATAGAAATCTTGATGATAGTCTTCTGCTGGATAGAAAGGTTTAGCAGGTTCGATTGTTGTCACGATTGGATCTGTAAAGCGACCGCTTGCTTGCAAAGCGGCTTTTGAAGCTTCTGCGATTTTTCGTTGTTCTTCACTATTGTAATAGATGACTGGACGGTAAGAGTCCCCACGGTCTGCGAACTGACCAAAGGCATCTGTAGGATCGGTTTGTTGCCAATAGATAGCCACGAGTTCTTCATACGTTATTTGTTCAGGATCGAAAGTGATTTCTACGGCTTCTGTATGTCCTGTGGTTCCAGTTGTTACTTCTTGATAGGTAGGATGAGGGACATGTCCACCGGTAAAACCTGAGACTACCGAAAGAATTCCTGGTAAAGAATCGAAAGGTTTGACCATACACCAGAAGCAGCCGCCGGCAAAAATTGCAGTATCTTTCATTGTGATTCCTCCTTTGGTTTTATGGTATGCTTCTTATAGAGAAAGACAAGCGATATGCTTATAAGAAACGGCCAAAGAAAGCGAGGTTTGCTGTGGATACGATTATCATTTTATTGCGGGGGAATTCTGGCAGCGGAAAAACGACAGTAGCAAAAGCGCTGCATCAACAATTAGGGGCAGAAGCGGTGTTGATCTCACAGGATGTATTTCGCCGAGAAATTTTTCACGTGAAAGATACGCCTAATAATCATGCTGTAGGTCTAATGATGGAGGCCCTTTTATATGCGCGAGGGAAGGTTCCTTTCATCATCGTTGAGGGAATTTTTGTCCGTGAAAAATACCAGGACTTCTTGCTCTTTTTACTAGAATCCTTTGAGAAGTGTCTCATTTATTATTTTGATGTGCCTTTTCAAACAACGATTGAAAGACACCGAACACGGCCACAACGGGCATTTTTTTCCGAATCATCGCTACAAAAGTGGTGGCTCGAAAAAGACCTTCTCTTTGGGGAAAACGGCATAGCGTCCAAGAGCAATGATACGAGTAATAAATCAGTCCTCTCAAAAGAGAAGATGTTTACAGAGAAGCAGACAATATCTGAAATGATCACGATGATCTTGGAGGATACGAAACAGTTTCAAAAATAGCCTTGAAGCAAACGATCTGTTTTCCAAAAAAACTAAAGTGAGGTATCTCTATGTTAGACAAATCAATTCCTTATGCAGAAATTTGGATGGAGCGCATGGCTGCGGATGAAGTAGCACCGGTCCCTGCCTCAAATAACTACATCATTCAACCTTATCAATCCGGTGATGCGAGTGAGTGGGCGCGGATTGAGACAGCGGTGGGAGAATTTGATACAGAAGCCGCGGCACTTGCGTATTTTGAAAAAGACTTTCTCCCCTATGAATCTCAATTGCCGCAACGAATGTTTTTTGCAGTGAATCCAGAAGGAACAAAGGTAGGAACAGCGACTGCTTGGTGGAAGAAGAAGCAAGATGGCAACATTGTGCCGCTCGTTCATTGGGTAGCAGTCATTCCCAGCGCTCAAAGACAAGGGATCGCTCGCGGCTTGGTAACCAAAGTTATAGAAACATGCCAGAACCAAACGGCAGATTCCGAAGAATCTGCTGCCGCTATTTATCTCCATACGCAAACATGGAGTCATGCTGCGATTGGACTGTATCAACAACTAGGCTTCAAACTTATTGATACAGACTATCAGGGACAGATGAATCCCGAGTACGAACAAGTATTGACTATTTTGAGAGACGTGGCGCAGAAGGAAAACGGGCAGTAAAGCCAATCATTTGCAGGCATCGTTCTGTTCAGTACCCCTCTTAGCGACTTCTGAATTTAAACCTGTAAAAATTCCTTGTTTTCAAGTATAATACCAAAGGAGTATCAGGAAGGATGGGCAAGATGGCACAACTTTTTTTTAAATATGGCGCGATGAATAGTGGCAAAACGATCGAGATTTTAAAAGTTGCACATAATTATGAAGAACAAGACAAGCCGGTCGTGATTATGACCAGCGGCATCGATACCCGAAGCGGGATCGGAACAGTTTCCAGTCGTATTGGGTTAGAGCGTGACGCCATTCCGATTTTCGATGAGACCGATTTGTATCATTTAGTAAAAGATCTAGGATATCAACCCTATTGCATTTTGATTGATGAGGCACAGTTTTTGAAAAAACACCATGTCTTGGCGTTTACTAAAATCGTAGACGAATTAGGCATTCCTGTGATGGCATTTGGTTTAAAAAATGATTTTCGCAACGAATTATTCGAAGGTTCTAAATATCTGCTTCTTTATGCAGATAAAATTGAAGAAATGAAAACGATCTGCTGGTTCTGCCACAAAAAGGCGACCATGAATCTGCATTACATTGACGGTAAACCAGTCTATGAAGGCGATCAAGTTCAAATTGGCGGTAATGAAGCCTATTACCCTGTTTGTCGGAAACACTATTTTCACCCTGGAATCAAAAAAGAAGGAGAATAAAACATGTACGATCAGTTACAAGCGATTGAAGACCGTTATGAAGAACTAGGCGAACTGCTTAGTGATCCCGCTGTCATTTCAGATACGAAACGGTTCATGCAGTTGTCCAAAGAAGAAGCAAATACCCGAGAGACTGTCGAAGTGTATCGCCGTTACAAAGAAGTCGTTGAAGGCATCAAAGATACAGAGGAACTATTGGGCGAAAACTTGGATGCAGAAATGGCAGAAATGGCTAAAGAAGAACTATCTGACTTAAAAAAAGAAAAAGATGTTCTTGAAGACCGCATCAAAATCTTATTATTACCAAAAGATCCCAATGATGACAAAAACATTATCATGGAAATTCGCGGGGCTGCGGGTGGAGATGAAGCGGCACTATTTGCTGGAGATCTCTTTAATATGTATCAGAAATATGCGGAAACACAAGGTTGGAAAGTCGAAGTGATGGATGCCAACGTTACCGGCATCGGCGGCTACAAAGAAGTCATCATGATGATCAGCGGTGAGAATGTCTATTCAAAATTGAAATATGAAAGTGGCGCGCATCGGGTACAACGCGTGCCGTCGACAGAATCTCAAGGACGAATCCACACATCTACAGCAACCGTAGTCGTGATGCCAGAAGCAGAAGAAGTAGAGATCGATATTGCTGATAAAGATATCCGAACAGATATCTATCATGCTTCAGGCGCTGGTGGTCAGCACGTCAACAAAACGGCATCAGCTGTCCGCTTGACACACTTGCCGACTGGCATCGTCGTTGCCATGCAGGATGAGCGTTCACAGTTGAAGAACCGTGAGAAAGCGATGAAAGTCTTGCGGGCAAGAGTATACGACCAAATCCAGCAAGAAGCACGAAGCGAATACGATGCAAATCGTAAATCAGCAGTGGGAACTGGGGATCGTTCTGAACGGATCCGTACGTATAACTTTCCGCAAAATCGGGTGACGGACCACCGCATCGGGTTGACTATCCAAAAATTGGATCAAATTTTGGCTGGAAAACTTGATGAGATCATTGATGCATTGATCATGTACGATCAAACATCAAAATTGGAAGAAATGCAAAATGGGTAAAACCTATCGAGAAGTCCTTTCACGGGCTTCTTCTTTTTTAGAAACAAAGGGACTGGAAGGGTATGCGATCCAATACCTTTTTCTGGCTCGTAAAAATTGGCAAAAACTAGATTGGTTGCTGCATATGGATCAGCAAATTTCGCCAGCTGATGAAGTGCAAATTGAAGCAGATCTGCAGCAGCTTTTAGCGCATCGTCCCCCCCAATACCTTTTAGGCTATGAAGAGTTTTATGGCCATCGCTTCAAAGTAACAGAAGACACATTGATTCCTCGACCGGAAACGGAAGAATTAGTCGCTTTGTGTCTGGAGCAAACAGAACCTGCAGAGAATTTGCGGGTCGTAGATATTGGGACAGGGACAGGTGCGATCGCGGTCTCTTTGAAATTGGCACGTCCTCACTGGCAGATCGCTGCTGTTGATCTTTCAGAGGCCGCATTGGCGGTAGCTAAAGAGAATGCGGCGCAATTAGGTGCGGAGGTCGCTTTTTATCAAGGCGACACCCTGACACCAGTGGGGGATCAATCATGGGACATCATTGTATCAAACCCGCCTTATATCAGTGAGCAGGAGTGGGAGCTGATGGATGCCAGTGTGCGTCAGTTTGAACCCCAAATGGCCCTTTTTGCAGCGGAGAATGGTCTAGTGATGTATCGTAAGATTGCAGACCAGGCAAAGAAGTTATTGACACCTGACGGAAAAATCTTCGTCGAAATCGGTTTTCAACAAGGTAAATCTGTCCAGCGTATTTTTGCGGAAGCTTTTCCAGATAAAAAAGTTACGGTCATTCAAGATTTATCTGGAAAAGATCGGTTGGTCGCAGTACAATAATCCACAGCATGTGGACAACCATTTTTTTGAAAAATTTTTTTGATAAAAAACAGTGATAGAGTAAGACTTACTTGCGAATAAAAGTTATAAACAGGGTTATCCACACTTGACAAACGATTTATCCACAAAATGTGGATAAAAACCGAAAAAATGTTGATAAGTGTGGAAGTCCTCAAAAAAAGGATGTGGATAAACTGTGGAAACAAAAAAATTTAGTGAAGAACAATTATCCGAAGCAGCAAAAATTTTAGCCGCGGGTGGATTAGTTGCTTTTCCTACAGAAACAGTGTATGGCTTAGGCGCCAACGCTCTTTTGCCTGAAGCGGTAGCACAAGTCTATGCCGTCAAAGGAAGACCTAGTGACAACCCATTGATCGTCCATCTCGCCGACCCGGAACAACTGAAGGATTATGTGGATAACTTGCATCCAGCAGCGGAAAAATTGATGGCAAAGTTTTGGCCTGGCCCCCTAACATTGATTTTTACTATCAAAAATAACAGTTTACCGTCTATTGTGACCGGGGGGTTATCCACAGCGGCATTCCGTATGCCAGCGAATAAAAAAACACTTTCAGTCATTAAACAGGCACATGTCCCACTAGTCGGACCTAGCGCAAATACCTCTGGCAAGCCAAGTCCGACCTCAGCTGAACATGTATTGCATGATTTGAAAGGAAAGATAGCTGGTGTGATCGATGATGGGACTACTAGTATCGGAGTTGAATCAACAGTCTTGGATTTAAGTGATCCGACAGCAAACCCAATGATCTTGCGTCCAGGAGCCGTGACCAAAGAACAATTAGAAACGGTTTTAGGCAGTGAAGTCGAAATAGATAAACACCTAGTATCTGAAGGTGAAAGACCCAAAGCACCGGGAATGAAATACAAACATTATGCTCCGGATACAAAGGTTGTGATGGTTCGGTCAGAGGACTGGCCAGCAGCACTCGATTGGGTCAAGCAGCAGCGATTGCGAGCAGGTGTCTTGGCAGGCCCATCAATTTGTGAGACAGCCAGATTTGAAACAGCAGCTGTTTACATGTATGCGGACGACACGGTTGAGGCAGCAGCAAAAGGACTTTTTGCAGGTTTGCGAGCCTTAGATGAATCGATCGCTGGCTTGGAGATCATTTTAGCGGCCGCTTTTCCTGAGACAGGGATGGGCAGCGCCTATATGAATCGCTTGAAAAAAGCAGCCAATCAAAATTTTTTTCAGGTAAAATAGAAAAAACGCTGCTTTGATCATAGGTAGTGCTTAGGAAATATGATACAATGCTAGCATTAAGGTAAAGGGGTGTTGTATGAATGGACTATCAAACGTTTGATCCTGATTTATGGCAAGCCATTGAAAAGGAAGCGGATCGCCAACAAAACAATTTAGAATTGATCGCATCTGAAAATATCGTTTCCGCAGGTGTAAGAGCGGCTCAAGGCAGTATTTTAACAAATAAATATGCCGAAGGATATCCAGGTCGCCGTTACTACGGTGGTTGTGAATTTGTCGATGTTGTTGAAAATTTAGCAATTGATCGTGCCAAAGAACTTTTTGGTGCGGCCTATGCAAACGTACAGCCTCACTCAGGCTCACAAGCCAATACTGCAGCATATCTAGCGTTGATTGAACCAGGAGATACGGTGATGGGCATGGATCTATCCGCAGGTGGGCATTTGACCCATGGCTCTCCAGTCAATTTTAGTGGGAAAACCTATCACTTTGTTAGCTATGGCGTAGACCCAGCGACTGAAGTGATTGATTATAATGTCGTACGGATCTTAGCGAGAAAGCATCAACCAAAATTGATCGTTGCTGGTGCAAGTGCGTATTCACGAACAATCGATTTTGCCAAATTCCGTGAAATTGCTGATGAAGTCGGTGCTAAGTTGATGGTAGATATGGCACATATCGCAGGATTAGTTGCTGCTGGTCTGCATCCAAATCCAGTTCCTTATGCAGACATCACTACTTCTACGACCCACAAAACCCTTAGAGGGCCTCGTGGCGGCTTGATTTTGACCAATGACGAAGACTTAGCGAAAAAAATCAACAGTGCAGTCTTTCCTGGCATTCAAGGCGGACCTTTGGAACATGTGGTCGCTGCCAAGGCAGTCGCATTCAAAGAAGCATTGGATGAAGACTTCAAATCCTATTCAGAGCAAGTGATCAGAAATGCGCAAGCAATGGCAAAAGTGTTCAATCAAGCACCGCAAGCACGGCTTGTTTCTGGTGCAACGGACAATCATTTATTGCTGATTGATGTGCGAGGATTTGAGCTTAACGGAAAAGAAGCCGAAGCATTGCTTGACCAAGTCAACATCACAGTCAATAAAAATTCGATTCCATTTGAAACCCTTAGCCCATTTAAAACGAGCGGTATTCGTGTCGGCACACCGGCAATCACTAGCCGTGGGTTCAAAGAAGAAGATGCTGTGGAAGTAGCAAAACTGATTGTCAAAGTGTTGGAACACCCTGAAGATACGGCTGTTTTGGAAGAAGCAAAAGCACAAGTGAAAGAGTTGACGGACAAGTATCCGTTGTATTAAGATGTAGCAGGAAAAGGGTTTGAGCCGATGCTCAAATCCTTTTTTGAAGGAATATGGCTATGACGTGATGCAAGGTTGTATCAATCGTTGATTTGCTTTAAAATAAAAGAAAAACCAAAGGAGACTTTTAAAATGGGTAAATTCCAAGTAATTGACCACCCCTTGATTCAACACAAATTAACAATGATCCGCGACAAGAACTGTGGAACGAAAGTGTTCCGTGAAGTTGTCGATGAAATCGCCATGTTGATGGCGTATGAAGTATCACGGGATATGCCCCTCGAAGATGTAGTGATCGAAACACCGATCGAAGAATCGACCCAAAAAACACTTAGTGGTAAAAAAGTAGCAATCGTACCGATTCTACGGGCCGGACTAGGCATGGTCGACGGTATTCTAGAGTTGATCCCAGCGGCTAAAGTAGGACACATTGGTATGTATCGTGATGAAGAAACCCTTGAACCACATGAGTATTTCGTTAAATTGCCTGAAGACATCGACACTCGTCAGTTATTTATTGTTGATCCAATGTTAGCAACTGGTGGTTCAGCGATCATGGCCATCGATGCGTTGAAAAAACGCGGTGCTTCTAACATGAAGTTTGTTTGCCTAGTTGCTGCGCCAGAAGGTGTGAAAGCATTGCAGGATGCCCATCCTGATGTGGATATCTACACAGCAAGCTTAGATGACCGCTTGAATGAACATGGCTACATCGTTCCTGGATTAGGCGATGCTGGTGACCGTTTGTTTGGAACAAAATAAAAGAAAGAGCGTGGAACAAAAAGTGAAAAACACTTTTGTTCCACGCTCTAAACACGTCTAAACGCTGGGAGCAGGAGCAACTCCTTCGGAAATAAATCGAACTACTCAAAAACTACTCAAACATTTGAAAAGCAATTTCCGTGTATTCCTCCTTATTTCTTGGAGATTACCACTCTTGTCCCAGTCTCCTTTTGAACGAACTACATTTTCGTTAACTGTTTATAATTAATGATCAATACACCATTACTTTGTGTAACAAGCTTTTGATTCTCCGCTGTCTGATTCAATTCAACAACCGCAGAGTTCTTAAGCTGCTTAGTGACTGTACCGGTTTGTTTTATTCCATGGATCGTGAACATGACAGGAGTAGCGACCTCAAAATTTGCACCTTCAGCTGACGGGACAACGGTTGTTTCGAACTTACCAAATGTTGCCATGTAAAAACCTCCTTGATATAGTTAAATTATACCACATTTTTTGAAAATTTTCAGTAATCCTATTTTTTCCCTAAACTTCTCTTTACAAAGTTGTGTTTTTTTCTTATAATCTTCTTTGTGTTAGTTGCCAGCTTAGCTCAGTTGGTAGAGCAACGCACTCGTAACGCGTAGGTCACAGGTTCGAATCCTGCAGCTGGCATTGAAGCAGTCTAATTAGACTGCTTCTTTTTTTAGATGATTTTTTTAGAGAAAACTTTAAAGTTTCTAAATTTTTTCTGAATGAGAACGGGGAATCCTTTCTTTTCTGCGCAAACATCACTATAATGGATAAAGATTCTACAGAAGAGAGTGTGGGCATGGAAAATACACGAATAAAAAAGAATGATAATCGAATTGACTACGGTGTGATATTACCCGTATTTTTATTGTGCTTGATTGGGTTTGCGTCATTGTATGTCGCATTGACGAATGATCCAAGGAATCCATCCGTGGGAAAAACCTTAGGATTTCAAGCTTTATGGTATGTACTAGGAGTTATCGCAATTATAGTGATCATGCATATAAAATCCAAGTGGTTGTGGAAGTTGACTCCCTATATTTACGGAGCAGGATTGCTGGTAATGCTGGGTCTCTTGAAGTTCTATGATGCAGGGTTAGCCGACTCTACGGGCTCGCGAAACTGGCTGCGTTTTGGCTCCTTTACGATCCAGCCTTCGGAATTGATGAAGATTGCCTTTATCATGATGTTGGCGCTGGTGGTCACCCATCACAATGTTCGTCATCGAGATCGAGATTTAAAGACGGATGGCTTATTGATCGCTAAAATGTTAGCTGTAACCATTCCGGTCCTAGTTTTAGTCATGCTGCAAAAAGACTTTGGAACGATGTTAGTTTTCTTAGCTATTTTTGGTGGGATCTTTTTGATGTCGGGGATTTCTTGGCAGATCGTGATCCCAGTTATCGCCGCTTTTGTTTTGATAGGGGGCGGGACCATCTTTTTAGTTACAACAGATATGGGACGAGAGTTTCTCTATAATGTCGGCTTTAAAGAATATCAGTTTGCACGTATCGATTCTTGGTTAGATCCGTTTCACGATACTCAAGGCCAGTCTTTCCAACTAGCTTATGCTTTAATGGCTATTGGGTCTGGTGGGATGTTCGGTAAAGGGTTCAATGTGAGTGATGTCTACGTGCCAGTTCGTGAATCAGATATGATTTTCTCTGTGATCGGAGAAAACTTTGGGTTTGTCGGCAGTGCCTTTGTGATTTTATTATATTTCATTTTGATTTACCGAATGATTCGGGTTTGTTTTGATACAAACAATGAATTTTATGCCTATCTTGCTACCGGGATCATCATGATGATCTTGTTCCATGTCTTTGAAAATATCGGTGCTAATATTGGCTTATTGCCTTTGACAGGTATTCCATTACCCTTCATCAGTCAAGGGGGATCGGCATTATTAAGTAACATGATCGGCATTGGCTTGATTTTATCGATGCGCTATCAGGCTGAGAGTACACCAAAAACCTTGTAAGGAGATAGCTATGATCACATTTTACTGGTATCCGAAATGCAGTACATGTAAAAATGCGAAAGCTTGGCTAGAAGCAAATGGGATTCCCTATGAGGCCATTGACATGATCAAAGAGGTGCCTACGAAGGCGCAATTGTTACAATGGATCACCTCTAGCGGCTTGCCAGCTCGCCGCTTTTTTAACACAAGCGGAATGAAATATCGTGAATTAGGTTTGAAAGAGAAAGTACCAACGTTGTCGAATGAAGAAGCCGCAACTTTGTTGGCCACAGACGGCATGTTGATCAAACGCCCGTTGTTGATTAGTGAAGATCGCTTTTTGATCAATGGGTTTAAAGAAAAAGAATATGAAGGAGTCTTGTTAGAATCATGGAAAAGAAATGCTTGAGAAAAAAAGATAATTTGTGGGTACTGTTCAATGGCAAAGAATACTGTGTTGGTTTGACAAAAGAAGCACAAGAAGAATTAGGTGCTGTGTCTTTTGCTTCTTTGAAAAAAGTTGGTACAGCCTTGAAACAAGGAGATACGCTAGTGGAGTTGGAAGCAGAAAAAGCTGTCAGTGAATTTCCAAGCCCATTAACAGGCGTGATTTCTTCTGTAAATGAAAAAATCGATCAAAACGTTGATATCTTAAACGACAGCGATGAAATGAACGCTTGGCTAGTCAGCTTTAAAGATGTTGATCCAAGTCAATTTGACGAATTATAAAACAAGATCCAACCACTGATTTACAAAAAGAATTGACAGCAGATTGAGACGTTGCTATAATTTGCTCAATAAATGAATGCTTTGAAAAGAAGAGTACATGTTCTTGACGTACACAGAGAGCCCTGTTTGGTGTAAATGGGCAACGAAGAGAAGATGGAAGATGGTCTTTGAGCAGGATGGGTGAGTCTAAGGACAAGCCTATCACGGGATGCACCCGTTACTGTGCAACAGTATGCGAAGAAATTCAAGTACTGGAAGAGGCTGTTGATGCGAGTCGACAGTAAATCAAGGTGGTAACACGGAAGTTGTGCTTTCGTCCTTTGTAACAGTATAATGTACAAAGGATGAAAGCTTTTTTTGTGTTTAACTAGTGAATGAATAAAGAAAGATGGGAAATTTATGGCATTAATCGAATTGACCCACGTAAAGAAATCCTTTGACGGTAAAAGTGGCGCAGTCCATGCCGTCAATGATGTTTCTCTGCAAGTGGAAAAAGGCGATATTTATGGCATCGTTGGTTATTCAGGTGCCGGCAAAAGTACATTGGTTCGTCTATTGAATGGATTAGAACTTCCTTCAGCTGGTGATGTAGTGATCAATGGTCAAAATATTTTAGCCTTGAAGAACAAAGAATTACGAGATTTTCGTAAAAAAATTGGAATGATTTTTCAACACTTTAACCTCTTGTGGTCACGAACAGTATTGGAAAATATCGAATTACCATTAGAATTGGCAGGGATCCCCAAAATCAAACGCCGCGAGCGGGCACAAGAACTGGTAAAACTTGTCGGGTTAGAAGGACGCGAAAAAGCTTACCCTTCCCAATTGTCAGGTGGCCAAAAACAACGGGTAGGAATTGCCCGTGCGTTAGCAAATGAGCCAGAAATCTTGCTATGCGACGAAGCAACCAGTGCACTTGACCCTCAAACAACCGAAGAAGTTCTGGATTTACTGCTGTCCATCAACAAAAAACTGAATTTGACGATTGTGCTGATCACCCATGAGATGAACGTGATTCGCAAAATCTGCAATAAAGTAGCTGTAATGGAATTAGGCAAAATCGTTGAAGAAGGTTCCGTGCACTCGGTGTTTCGTCATCCGCAACAAGCTGTGACTAAGCGCTTTGTGCAGCAAGATTTGGAGCCAGAAGAAGATCCCGAGGAATTGCGTCAAGCCTTTTTAAGAGAAAATCCCCATGGCCGCTTAGTGACATTGACCTTTACGGAAGACAATGCGAATGAACCAATCATTTCGCAAGCGATCCGAAAGTATCTGATTGATGTCAATGTTGTTTATGGCAAGATTCAGCAAACAAATGAAGGCTCTTTTGGCGCATTAACCGTTCTATTGACCGGTGAAACACCAGAAATCGATAAAGCATTGCGCTTTTTTGCGCAAGAACAAGTAGGCGTGGAGGTGATCGAGCGTGGGTAAATCATTTTCAGAAACCTATTTTGATTTTGAAAAAATCGATTGGGCAAACATGCAACAAGCGACGATCGATACGTTATTTATGACATTCTTCTCTATGGTACTAGTCATTGTGATTGGACTAATACTAGGATTGGCTCTTTATTCATTAGGTCGCAAGCAAACATTTGGATCACGCTTTGCCTATACCTTAGTTTCGATTATCAGTAACGTGTTTCGTTCAACTCCGTTTATGATCTTGATGGTTTTGATTATACCGTTTACGACACTATTGGTAGGATCCTTCTTAGGGGCAAAAGCTGCGATTCCAGCATTGGTTCTATCAGCAGCTCCTTTTTATGCACGGTTAGTAGAGATTGCCTTTCGAGAAGTAAGTCCAGGTGTGATTGAAGCTGCCGAGGCGATGGGGGCAAGTTACTGGGAGATTATTTATAAGATTATCATTCCTGAGAGTGTCCCAGCATTGATTTCGGGCATCACTGTCACCACCATTTCAATGATCGGTTACACAGCTATGGCAGGGGCGATCGGTGCCGGAGGCCTTGGTTCATTGGCTTGGCAAGAAGGCTTTCAACGGGGAAATTACACTGTGACGCTTGTAGCAACAGTGATTATTTTAATTATTGTCTTTATCTTACAAGCAATCGGCGACTTTTTGACAAAAGCAACAGACAAACGCTGATTGGCTGAAAAAGAAAAACATCAAACAGAAAATTGGGAGGAATAAAAATGAAAAAGATTTTTGGTTTTGCAACAACAGTATTGTTAACAGTCGCTTTAGCAGCCTGCGGTACAGGTTCAAATAACAGCGCCGATTCAACATCAGCTAGTGGAGAAAACACGAAATTGGTGGTGGGAGCATCTGTCACACCCCATGCAGAAATTTTAGAACAAGCAAAACCATTGTTGGAAAAAGAAGGAATCGATTTAGAAATCAAAACCTTCGATGATTACATCTTGCCAAACAAAGCTTTAGAAAATGGCGATATCGATGCCAACTATTTCCAACATATCCCTTACTTGAACAAGCAAATTGCCGATAATGGCTATGACTTTGTTAATGCAGGAGCGGTTCATATCGAACCGATGGGGTTGTATTCAAAACGGATCTCTGACATTTCTGAATTAGCTGAAGGTGCAACCGTGATTACTTCAAATTCGGAATCCGATTGGGGCCGTATCTTAACGATTTTACAAGATGCTGGTGTGATTAAGTTGAAAGATGGTGTCGATGCTGAAACAGCAACATTTGATGATATTGCTGAAAATCCAAAGAAATTAGAATTCAAGCATGATATTGATCCTTCATTATTGGCAACGGCTTACCAAAATGATGAAGCAGACCTAGTGGCCATCAATGCGAACTTTGCTTTTGGGATCGACTTGAATCCAGCAGATGATTCTGTTTTATTAGAAGCGGATAATTCACCATACGTCAATGTGATTGCCGTACGCAGTGGCGACGAAAGCAGCGATAAAATCAAAAAATTGGTTGAAGTGCTTCACTCTGACGAAATCAAAGACTTTGTCGAAAAACAATGGCAAGGTTCTGTGAAAATCGTTGATGCGGACGCTAAATAGTTTCCTTCATTAAGCAGTACAAACAGAGCAGTGACCTAAGTTAAAAACAGACGAAACTTACTAAATGATAAAGAGATTTGACCTTCCTCGCAATCTTGCGTCGAAGACCTCCTGAATCGCAGGAGTAATCTCTTTACGTTTCGGTTAGGTGGTTTGTTTCATACTTTTGTCACTGCTCTTTTTTAATTCCAATCTAGCAAAACAGAACGGTTATGCCAAATCATTTCATACAGCAGCGGCAATTCAGGGTGCTTTTTTAATAATTGATCGTAGTGGGGGAGCTGGCTAAGAAACAGACGAATGAGTGTGAGGGTATCAGGTGAAAGTGATCCACTCCCTTTAAACAAGATCAGATTGCCTTCCAATAAAGCACAGAGCAAGTGGATTTGAGTGATTTTGACAAGACAGATTTGAAAGGAGTCACTTCCCAGACGTTCTTTGAGCAGTTCTGCAGCAAATATTTGGTTCAGCAAGTAGGTATCTTCTTCAGATAAATAGAAGGCTTCAAGTCCAAGTAATTGTTTCCATAAGAAAAGATAGTTGCGTTCATGGCGCAAATAAAAGGCAGGGACAAAGTTTTTTGGAAAAACTGTAGCTAATGCGATCCCATTTTCCAGCGGATAAACCGCTTTTCTTTTTTCATGGATTGTTTTGATACAAAAGAAGGCCTCACTGGAACTTTTTATCAAGTGTGGACGCATCCAGCGCAACAATTGATAATGGAAAAAACGGATTTGTATTTCGTTCCCTTGTAAAAGTGGAAAATGCTTGCGATTCAGAGATAAGTGATACGCTGCCAAAGAGGATGATAGAGCAGTGAAACGTCGATTGACACTGGAAGGGCTCAGGTGGCATTTTCTGCATAATAATGGATAAGTCAACGAAGGTTCTTCCAGCTGGGTGTTAAGAATACGGTAGTTACTGCTCTTTTTTACAAGAGAAGCGATGACTTTTTTTGTAACTCAGTAACCGACATTGCTTCCGTCTGTAAATAATCAAGTTGGCCTTTTTTAATCAAAAATTTGATTGGCAACTTGATACCTAACTCGCTGGCGATCATCCGTCTAATAGTCTTGACGGAGATCCCTTGTTGCAGGGCTGCTTGTTGGAGGGGGAGCGGACTTTCTTTGAAAAGACTACGGATCAGACGCAACATGCGCAACACTTCTTTCTCGAGAAAATCCTCCAAGTTGTGAATCACCTCTTTCGGATGAGATTACATTTATTATAGTGGATAACTAGTTTCTTGGTTTTTTTAGAAAAGAATAATCATCAAAGTTTAATAAATAATTTTCACTACAAAGAGACAGATGTGGAGCTAATCAGCTTAAAAGAGAAAAAAACGAAGAAAATAAGGAAAAAAACAGGGATTCTGGATTCATAGTAGGGAATGATGGAAGGGGAAATTGGGTGATCCTGCAAGCAGTGTCGCTTAAAAGCAGACTCAAAAGAACCGCACAACTGAATAGCTGAAAAATAGCAGGGCAACACTAATAAACTACTAGGCTAAGAATACCTTAAGCCTAGCAGAAAGTGTCTAGCTATCCCTCCCTCGCTGGAGATTTGGTACGTAATGCAGAGAAATAAACTATAGAAGATCAGCTTGCTTCACTAGGCAATAAAATGGTTTGGCGCTGACCATCATCATAGGCATAAACGGTTTGAGGCAAATACTCATTGTAAGCAATCGGCAGATCGATACACATCCCAGCACGGCGATCATCTTGTGAAAAATGAATACTAACACGGCCGTCATTATTTTTTACGTGAAAAGTTAATAGATTTTCTAACGGAATAACGCCTTTCAGATCCAAGTCAATGATCAGCCATAAACTATCGATCAATTCTCCCGGCATGGTTTGGACGATACCGCCAGAAGCATAGCGGCTGCGGCTACTGTCAAATGGTTCAAACATGGTTGTTCCCTCCTTGAGGATAAAGTCGGTCGTGGGTCGGCAATCGAAAGATAGAATCAACTTGTTTAAAATAAGACCACTCCCCAAGGAATGGTCTTATTCTTTACTTGTAGCAAAAATTATTCTTGATCTTCACCAATAACAGCTGGTTCTGCTGCTTCACCGTTTTCGTCATCTTCTGAAAGTTCTTGTGCTTCAGCAACAGCAACGATTTGTTCTTCGGCTTCTGTGACGATCGTATAATCATCATTTTTCTCTAAATCGCCTACAGTCAACGCGTCACCAATTTCAAGTCCAGTGACATCAACTTCAATACGTTCAGGTAATTTATCTGGTGTTGCGGATACAACGACACTGTATAAGTTTTGTGTCAATACGCCGCCGGCTTTCACGCCTGCTGCATCACCAACTAAGGTCAATTCAGCTTCTACCTCAGTTTCTTCATTCATATCGACTGAGATGAATTCAACATGGGTCAATGCACGAGTGAACGTGTCTGATTGAAATTCTTTGATCAGTGTATTTACTTTCTTGCCTTCTAAGTTCATAGTGATTACGGTATTCAAACCATTTTCACGTAGCAGTCTTTCTAATTCCGCTGCATTGACTGCAATCGGAGTACTGTCTACTTGATAACCATTCACGATAGCAGGTACTTTTCCTTCGTGACGCAATTTGTTCCGTAATGAACGGGGGCGAACTTCTCTTTTCGTAACTTCTAATGATACTGACATAACTCAATTCCTCCTAAAATTTCCCGAAAAAAACGGGATGTTTTTAAGCAAATTTTGTTAACTCTGCACATTAAGTGGTACGTGAGTAAAAACACGCAAAAGGGCAGTTGTTTACACAACTGCCCCAGAAAGTTTTGGTTCAACTTTTCTCCACCAGGTCGTAACGCTGTGTATGAGAAACTTTATTTACTTTACTCTTTAACCTTACGTGGAAAGTCGAAGAAAGTCAAATGAAATGATGAGTCGAGGATTTGCAAGCAATTAAATCTGAGCTATAATAGCCAAGATGGAGAGAAAACAATGCGTTTAGACAAACTGATAGAAGAGCGGTTAGCGACCTCTCGCAAAGAAATGAAACGTCTTTTTCAACAAGGGAAAGTCTTGGTGGATCAGCAAATCGAACGGAACCCATCTCGAAATGTCGACAGTCGATTGCATGAAATCAAGGTTGCTGGGGTACTGCTGCAAACAAGAGATGTGTATTACTTACTCAATAAGCCAGCGGGGGTGGTGACAGCAAATAAAGATCACCAGCACCCCACAGTCATTGATCTTTTACAGCCAGAAGACCGACAGGCGACACTTTATGCAGTGGGACGTTTGGATCGCGATACAGAAGGATTGGTGTTGTTGACGACGAATGGGCAGTTAGGCTATGAATTATTGCACCCAAACAAGAAAGTGCCGAAACGATACGATGTTATTGTCAATGGTCCGGTAACAGCGGAAGATGTGGCTGCTTTTGCTCAAGGCATCGTTTTTCATGGAGGTGTCGTTTGCCAGCCTGCCAAATTGACCATAGAGATGACTTCAGGTAGGCGGTCCTTTGTTCATCTAGAGATTGCTGAAGGGAAGTTCCATCAAGTGAAGAAGATGTTTTTAGCAAGAGGGAAAAAAGTGATTGCCCTAAAAAGAGTTGCAATTGGTCCTTTGGAACTAGGGGATCTATTGTCCGGAGAATACCGGAATCTCACCCAATTTGAATTAGAAAGCCTAGCGAATTATTTTCGCTGAGAAAGAGGAGACTATGACTTATAAAACACTGTTATTTGATGTCGATGATACGATTCTTGATTTCCAAGATACTGAACATGAAGCGCTGACAGCTCTTTTTGCGGAACAAGGTCTGACGATGGATCTCGAAATGAAACAGACTTATCAAGCGGTCAATCACGGACTGTGGCAACAATTTGAACAAGGGAAGCTGTCTAGAGACCAAGTAGTCAATGAACGATTTGGCTTATTTTTTAAAAAGTATGGGCGAATCGTCGACAGTGAAGCGATGGAAAAAAACTATCGTTCTTACTTGGATCAAGGGCATAAATTATTAGGCAATAGTCAGCTAGTGTTGGCCGAATTGGCTGACAAGTTTGATTTATATGTTGTGACTAATGGTGTCTCTAAAACCCAATACCGCCGTTTGTCAGATGCTAAGTTGATGCCTTATTTTCGAGATATATTTGTATCAGAAGATACAGGTTATCAAAAACCAATGAAAGAATTCTTCACCTATGTTTTTGACCGGATTCCTAATTTTGAACAACAAAAAACAGTCATTATTGGTGACTCATTGTCTTCAGATATTTTGGGCGGACATTTGTCAGGGATCGATACAATCTGGCTGAATCCTAACAAAAAAGCGGCTTCAACAGTTCTCCCAACCTATGAGATCCAGTCGTTGGATCAATTGCCATCGTTATTAAAAGACTGATTTCTTAGAAATGAATAGTAATTTTTCAGAATTTCGCTATAATAGAAACAGTGTAAATTTTAGAGACGAAAGAGGTTAATTGAATGACGAATGGCAAGCCCATTATTATTGGTGTGACTGGTGGTTCTGGTAGTGGAAAAACAAGTGTGAGCCGAGCGATTTTCAATCACTTTCCCAATCATTCCATTATGATGCTTGAACAAGACTCTTATTATAAAGATCAAAGCAACTTGAGCTTTGAAGAACGGTTGAACACAAACTATGATCATCCGTTTGCCTTTGATACCGATCTATTGATCGAACATCTGCAGAAACTCCTTGCCTACGAAACGATCGAAAAACCGGTCTATGATTATGTGGCACATACTCGCAGTGAAGCAACGATCATTCAGGAACCAAAAGAAGTGATCATCCTTGAAGGAATCTTGATTTTGGAAGACGAACGTTTGCGAGACTTGATGGATATCAAACTGTATGTAGATACGGATGATGATATTCGAATCATTCGTCGGATCAAACGAGATATGGAAGAACGCGGACGAACGCTGGATTCCGTTATTGAACAATATTTGACAGTAGTCAAGCCTATGTATCATCAATTTATCGAACCTACGAAGCGCTATGCAGATGTCATCGTTCCAGAAGGCGGCGAGAACCACGTAGCGATTGATTTGATCACAACGAAAGTTGCAACATTCTTAACCGAAAGCTGAGCATCTTTTCTTTCGAAAACACTTATTAAAGAATTTTTTTGATAAAGCAGTAGTTTTTCTTTATCAATTATGGTAAAGTATACCTCATGCGACGAGTCGAGATGGTCTAGCTTTGACTGACCAGATTGATAACAGAGGCACAAGGAGCGATCCACCTGCCGGATGCAGGGTGTCGGAATATTCCTTTTGTGGAGATAGGGTATTCTACTAGTAATAGTACTGTGAATAAAAAACAGCTTTGAACATTCGTGTTCAAGGCTGTTTTTTTGTCTATTTCTGTAGGGGATAGCGATAGATCATCGATTCTTCTCCCCAAGGATGATAGCCTGTACCCATCAGCTCAAAACCAAATTTTTCATAAAACGAAACAAGATCTGTACATAAATAAAGGGTCGAGAAACCAGCAGTAGCGGCAGATTGCTTGATAGTTTCGATCAAAAGCCGAGCACCACCTTGTCTGCGATAGTGAGGATCGACATAGAGGGCGCACAGCCAAGGCATCAAATCCATTCGGCTGATAAAATCATTCGTGATCAGTCCACCACAGCCAATGATCGAGAGGACAGCAGCGGCTTGGTTATCCACGAGTAGGAACCATTGCGGTAGATCGGTATCTGCAAAACTGTGGGTCAAGCTATCTTCATACACTTTCATGGATGCGGGACTCGCCCATTTTGATTGAAAATAAGCGATCGCTTCCTGTAAATATTCAGGATGTTCTCTTAAATGAATGACTTTCATTTTTATCCCTCCTTTGGCAAACGGATTTGAAAAATAACGCCTTTAGGTTGTAGATCACGTACACTGATTTGCCCTTTGTGTTCCTCCACGATTTGTTTGGCGATGGCCAAACCGAGACCATAGCCGCCGGTTTCTTTTGAACGGGAGCGATCTTCCCGATAAAAGCGTTCAAAAATATGTTTCTTGTCTTCATCGCTAATAGATGGACCTGTGTTTCTAACTTCGAGCAGCCAATACTTGTTGGAAATTTCTGACAGCAGTGTGATCTTATCTCCTTGACTTGTATATTTCAGGGCATTATCCAATAAAATTACTAATACTTGATGTATTTTTTTTGGGTCGAAGACAGCAGTTGTCGTAGCTAGGTTTTCCAAGACAAATTGTTTATTATTCATTTTGGCAATCTCTTGAAACGGTTTTGCCAGTTCTTGAATGAAAGGAGCGATGGCAATGGTTTCTTTGGCTAACATCTGCTGGTTGGAATCGCTGCGGGCAATCGTCAATAAATCCGCTGTCAATCCAGTCAACCTCCGGGTCTCTGCTAATGCTTGAGCAATACTTTCTGATTCCTCAATGATCGTATGATTGGGCTTAGTGAAGGTGCGCTCTAAACTGTTTTGGATAATCGTCAAAGGCGTCCGTAATTCATGAGAAGCATTTTCGACAAATTCTTGCTGTTTTTTCCACGAAGCGAGGATCGGCCGCATTGTCAATGAAGAAAGGTAGTAGCTGATACCGATTGACAAGATCCAAAAGAAAATCATCGATAAAATCAAAATTGTTTGAAAGTTGTTCATTGCATTATTGATTTGGTTGGTATTGGCCAACACTTGAACATAGGCTACCCCTGATTGGTTCGTAGGCGCGGCAACCGTGATCGAGTGAAACAGCAAAGTCTCCGCTTCATTTTGATCGCTTACGGTCAGTGATTGAATCGTATTTAAATGTTCCGTATCTAATTTGAGTGAAGCTAGCTGAGAGAAACGTCCGCCTAATGATTGTTTGTTTACTATCGTACCGTCTTCTGACCAAAGAATAAATTGGGTGTTGAAACGATTGGTTCCAGGAATCTTTGGCATTGCTGTATTTGGCAGTAAGGCAATGGCTTCGTTTTGATTGGCGTTGTTGATCTCTGCTTGGACCAGACGTGTATCTTGGACGGCTTGTTCAAGGGCAATATCGGTTTCTTGATATGCAGATTGATCAAATAATTCTAGTACAATGATTCCGAGCAATGTAAAGATCAATGCAAAAGCGCTGATATTGATCAAGAACAATTTAAGTCGCTGTTTCTTGGAGAGTTCTTTGTTCATTCGCTAATCTCCTTGCATAATATAGCCTACATTGCGCAGTGTCCGGATCTCTTTATCAATACCAGTATCCCGAAGATGTTTGCGTAAATTGCTGATGTAGACCTCGACTACTGTGATCGTTGTTTCTGAATCAAATCCCCAAATACGGTCAAAAATTTGCTCTTTCGTCAAAATAATGCCTCGGTTTTGCAAAAAATAAACGAGTAATGCAAATTCTTTTCCTTGGATAGGTAATAGCTTTTCGTCAATCGTTACCTCATTAGTAGAGAGATTGCAGGTCAATCCTTTATAGACCACTTGGTTTTCATTAAATAAACCCAATGAACGTTTTAACAAGGCTTTGCAACGCATCAATAATTCTTCCCGATAAAAAGGTTTTGTCAAATAGTCATCGGCGCCTTTTTGAAAGCCAGCGACCTTATCTTCTAATCCATCTTTGGCGGTTAAGATCAAGACTGGTGTCTGAACAGTGTGCTGTCGTAATTTTGCCAATACTTCATAGCCATTCATTTCTGGAAGCATCAAATCTAGAATGATCAAATCATAAATCCCACTTTGGGCTTCATACAGACCTTCACTCCCATCAAAAGCTTGGCTGATTTCACCAATTTCTGCAACGATTTCTTTAATATTTTCTGATAACGTTCTGTCGTCTTCGATCAGTAATAACTTGATCATTCTGTCACCTCTTTCATTATAAGCATAGCATGAGTAACATAAAAAAAACTTAAAAAAGTGATTTTTGCTTAAGCTGTCTTTAAGTTTCAGCGTCTTAAATAGGGACTATAGCAATCAAAGGAGGAAAATACCATGAAATTAAAAAAGGTATTTCAACGAAAAGAAACCAAGTATCTTTTATCGTCTGAGCAGTTTCAGCCGTTTCTGGGTGCGTTGCAGCAGAGGATGAAGATTGATGAATATGGCCAACACACGATTCTATCTCTTTACTATGACACGGATGATTTTCGTTTCATCCGTCATTCGATGGATAAGCCAAAGTATAAAGAGAAATTTCGCATCCGGAGTTATGGTGTTCCATCTCAGGACAGTTTGGTGTTCCTAGAAATCAAGAAGAAAGTCAATGGCATTGTATATAAGCGGCGTGTTCCTCTAAGCTATTCAGATTATCAATCATGGATACGAAGCGGGGAATTTCCTACCACTATTCAACCACTTCAAATTGCCGCCGAAATTCGTTGGCTATTTAAACAAAACCATGACTTAAGTCCGCGCGTTTTGATTGCCTATGACCGCCTTTCGCTTTTTGCATCAGAAGACAGTGAATTTAGAGTGACCTTTGATCAAAACATTCGTTATCGGGAAAACAATCTGACATTGTCTGAAGGGAGTTATGGACAATTGATAGCGCCAGAGATTGGTGTGTTGATGGAAGTCAAAGCAATGGGGGCCTATCCCCTTTGGTTTGTTGAACAATTGAATCAGTATGGTGTGCGCAAAGCTAGTTTTTCCAAGTATGCTCAAACCTACCAACGTCATTTGTTTAAAAAGGAGGATATTCAGAATGTTATCTAGTTTGTTAAGTGATACCGCTACTCTTGAATGGGATGGCTTGATTATTTGTATTAGTGCCTCACTGATTCTGGGTCTCTTAGTTGCCGGAGTGCATATGGTAAAGAATGTTTATACAAAAAATTTTGTCATTACGTTGGCAGTACTGCCGGTTCTAGTACAATCAGTGATTATGCTGGTCAATGGGAATTTAGGAACTGGGGTAGCGATTTTGGGCGCATTCAGCTTGATCCGCTTCCGTTCCGTTCCAGGAGGTTCTCGCGAAATCACCAGTGTGTTTTGGTCCATGGGGATCGGCTTAGCCACCGGTATGGGTTATGTCGGTTATGTGGTGGTTTTTTCATTCGTGGTAGCTGCCTTTTTATTGATGCTGTATACCGTACCCTTTGGCGAACGACGTAAGACGAGCGAACGGGAATTGAAAATAACTATTCCAGAAGACTTAGATTATCCCCAACTGTTTGATGACATTTTTGAGAAATTTACTCATACAGCCAAGTTGGATTCGGTACGCACAACAACCATGGGTAGTCTCTACGAGTTACGCTATCACTTAGTATTGAAGGATCAAACACAAGAAAAGGCTTTGATCGATGATGTACGGACGCGTAATGGCAATTTACCTGTTGTACTCGGTAAAGTTGCGGCTAATCGTGATGAATTATAAGGAGGAAGACCAATGAAAAAAATCTACCCATTGTTTTTGGCACTATTACTGGTAGCTTGTGCGCAGCAATCTGAAACAAATTCTTCAAGTTCTGCCACTGGAACTTCGGAAGCAACGGTTACGAATGGATCTACTTCTTTGGAAGATACAGATTATTATGGAAAGTATGAAGAAGAGGATTTGGATGCTTCTTATGAGTCATCTTCAGCCATAGCGATAAAACTGGCGGGTGCACAAACGGAAGCTGGAGAAGGATTTACAGTTGATGATCAAACAGTAACGATTACTTCGGCAGGGACATATATGGTCAGCGGTTCTTTGACAGATGGTCAGTTGAAAATCAACGTCGACAAAGAAGCCAAAGTTCATTTGATCTTTGCTGGAGTAAGTATCACGAATGCTAACAGTTCAGCAGTTGTTATCGAGCAGGCAGAGAAAGTCATTACGACATTAGCTGCGGATACAACAAATACGTTAACGGATGGAACGAGTTATACCTTTGCAGAAGGAGAAACCGAACCGGATGCTGCTTTTTATAGCAAAGACGATTTGTCGATCAATGGAGAAGGGAAATTGGTCATTGAAGGCAATTATAGCAACGGCATCCGCAGCAAAGACGATTTAGTCTTGGCAAGCGGCACCTATGAAATCACAGCAAAAAACAATGCGATCAAAGGAAAAGATTCGGTGTCGATTCGAGATGGGAATTATACTCTGACGACTTCTGAAGGAGATGGTATCCAAGCCAACAATACCGAAGATGCTACAAAAGGCTATATTGGGATTGATGGTGGTATATTTACGATCCAAAGTGGTCGGGATGGTATCCAAGCTGAGACAAATCTTAGTATTCAATCAGCAGAAATGACCGTTAAGACAGCTGATGGTGCAGATAGTCAATCGGTCGTCGCTGATGAAAGTTATAAAGGAATGAAAGCAGGTGGATCCATCCTACTAGCAAGTGGTTCCTATACTATCGATAGTGCGGATGATAGTATCCACGCCAATGATTCAGTCACCATCAATGGCGGGGAGATTTCAGCAGCGACTGGAGATGATGGCATTCATGCAGACAATGGTTTAACCATTAATGATGGGACGATTACTGTCAACAAATCCTATGAAGGCTTAGAAGCAAGCGTCATCACCATTGCTGGTGGAGATATTCAAGTGCTAGCAAGCGATGATGGGGTAAATGCCGGCGGCGGCAGCGACACGACGGATAGCGGACAATTTGGACAAGATAGTTTTGGAGGAGGACCAGGCGGTGGCGATCAAGCAGACGATAGCAAAGAAGTTGTCATCACAGGTGGAACCTTGTCAATTGATGCTGAAGGAGATGGATTGGACAGCAATGGCAATGTCACAATGAGCGGTGGAATCGTGATTGTCAATGGACCGACGCAAGGCGGGAATGGCGCTTTAGATTATAATGGAACCTTTGAAATTACAGGTGGGACCCTCGTCGCTGCAGGAACCACTGATATGGCAATGAATGTGAGTGGCGGAACACAACGATCAGTGGCGATTACTTTCGATCAATCTCAGGCAGCAGACACGTTGATCACCTTGCAAGATACTGAGGGCAATACGTTATTATCCTATGCACCTAGTAAGGATTTTCAACATGTGGTGATTTCAAGTCCAGATTTACAATCAGCAGACTATACACTACTTAGTGGCGGCAGCAATAGTGAAACTTCTGTTTATGGTCTTTATCAAGGAGGAAGTGTGAAGGATGCTTCTGAATTAGGCACATTATCTTTAACAGATACCCTTTCAAATTTGACTCAATCTGGCGCAACTGCCACGACAAACCAAATGGGCGGATTTGGACGCTGATCAATTCTAGTAGCCCTCGTTGGAGGAACCAAAAAAAGAATACTACGAACGATGACCGCTACAACTTAGTTTATTTTTGCTATACATGATTGGTGAAAAGCCATTAAAGTGTAACATTCTGAAAGGATATTCTAGCCCTCCATTTCCGAGATTGAAGCAGACAGTGTCTAAAGATATCGTGGATAGACCATGCCTATTTTAAGGTGTACTTAAGCTAGTAAACATATAGTCAAGCTACGTTTAGTAGAGGAGGATATGAGATGAATTTTATGAAACGCGGCTTACAAAGTTTGTGGGCAAAGAAAGGTCGAAGTTTGCTGCTGATTGCTGTTTTTTCGGCAATTTTGATTTTTGTTTTAGCAGGATTGACAATCCGCAGTGCTACTT
The DNA here is from genome assembly GCF_005843965.1 of Enterococcus sp. M190262. NCBI lineage: Bacteria > Bacillati > Bacillota > Bacilli > Lactobacillales > Enterococcaceae > Enterococcus > Enterococcus sp. M190262. The sequence continues at coordinate 1,302,684 of NZ_CP040461.1, forward strand.
TAGTCGCAACCGAAAACGCACAAAAAAGCGTGGGAGCGACGGTGACGCTGCAAGCCAATCGGGAGTCTCTTCGACAAAACAGCCAAACAGCTTCTTCAGATACTTCAGAGGGGGAGTCGACACCGCCCGATCCAGGCAGTTTCCAGAATACACCGGTAAATCTTAGTGATGCTCAAGCAATTGCAGCGTTAAGTGGGGTAGCATCCTATAGCTTTGAAGCGAGTACATCAGCCGATGCTGTCAGTGGCATTGAAGCTATTTCAAGTGAGGATGACGAAAGTACAGCGACAGAATCTACGGAGGATTCATCTAGAGCAACGAATGGCCAGCCAAGTGGGATGCCTAATATGCAAGAAGGCAGAATGAGCAGCGGCGATTTTCAAATCACTGGTGTTTCCGAAAGTACGAACTATACAAGTTTTTCAGAAGGCACCGCGAAAATTACCGATGGTGAAGCCATCACTGCAGGAGATGAAGGGACGAATCATGTCTTGATCGAATCAGAATTAGCAGAAGCAAATGGGCTTTCAGTTGGCGACAAATTTGTTATTTCTGATAGTGAAGACAATGAAGTCGAAGTAACGATCAAAGGGATCTATGAAACCAGTGAAGTTGTGAACAGTATGAGCCAAATGTTCAATTTTTTGAACCCAGCCAATACATTGTTTGCATCCTATACTCTCGTTAATACATTGGCGGGTAATGAGGATACGTTAGATTCGGCGACTTATACGTTGAGTGATCCTTCAGAAATGGACAGTTTCGTTGCTCAAGCTGAAAAACTGATTGATACCGATACCTACAGTATCCAAACGAATGATCAAATGTATCAGTCGATGTTGACACCATTGAATAATGTTGCAAGTTTTGCCAAAAATATAATTGTGCTAGTTGCGGTTGCCGGTGTCATCATATTGACATTGATCGTAATGTTGTCGATCAGAGAACGCAAATATGAGATCGGCGTTCTGTTATCTTTAGGCGAATCGCGAATAAAAGTCATTTTACAGTTTTTTACCGAGATTGCTATCTGTATGTTCTTTGCATTGGGAATCGCTGCAGCTAGTGGCAATGTTGTAGGGAATATCGTGGGCGAGCAGCTGTTGGCTCAACAAACGACAACGGAACAAGCGGACGCAGGGATGAATGGTCCGGAAGGAATGCCAAGTATGGGCAACGGCGGTCCTAATGGCAGAAGCGGGCTATCCGCTTTTACACCCTCGGCAGAAGTACAAGAGTTAGCTATTACGGTTTCATTCCAAGAAATCGGCTTATTGGCATTGTTAGGTGTAGGGATCAGCTTTGGGTCCATTCTATTATCTTCAGCTGGAATTTTGCGCCTCAATCCAAAAAAAATATTGGTTTCCTAGGAGGGATAGCATGACGTTACAAACAGAAAAATTAGGTTATTGGTACCAAACAGAATCTGAAGCCCTTTTTCGAGAAGTAGATTTGACCTTTGATTCTGGAAAAATGTACGCGATCCTTGGTTCCAGCGGTTCTGGTAAAACGACCTTTCTCTCATTAATCACGGGATTGGACACACCAAAAGAAGGGAATATTTATTACGATAACGAACTGTTGAACAAAATTGGATTGCGAGAATACCGTCGTAAAGATGTTTCTATCGTCTTTCAAGCTTATAATTTGTTGCCCTATATGTCGGCACTGGATAATGTGACTACCGCAATGGCGATTGCCAAGTCACAACAAACAGATAAAAAGGCATATGCTTTGGCAAACCTGGCTAAAGTTGGGATAACTGAAGAATTAGCTATGAAGAAAGTTACCCAGCTTTCCGGTGGACAGCAACAACGAGTGGCCATCATCCGGGCTATATGCTGTGAACATGAGTTGATCGTGGCAGATGAGCCCACCGGTAATTTAGATGAAACGACCTCAAAAGATATCGTTCAACTGTTTCAAGAAATTGCCCATGAACAAAAGAAATGTATCATCTTAGTGACCCATGAACAAGAAGTAGCGAAAGTCTGTGATGTTGTTTATGAACTAAAAGAGCGTCAATTTGTCATGCGGGACTCCTAATAAACTTGTTACTGAAAGACTAAACTCAAGGCTGTATTTTCTCATCAGAGAGGATGCAGCCTTGTCTTGCATCTTGCAGCAGAAACTTCTACAATAAAAGGAAGGGGGCGAGACGATGCGATTACTGATCGATGGGGATGGTTCCCCAGTAAAAAACGAAGTCATTGAATTAGGTGCGCAGTTTGCATTGCCAGTAGTGATCGTCACTAGTGTCGATCACTATACGGCCAAAGAATATCCTGATTTTGTTCATTTTGTCTATGTGGATAAGGGGGCCGATCGAGCCGACTATGAGATTGTTAAAGAAATTCAACCGGGCGATTTTTTAGTCACACAAGATTATGGCTTAGCTTCACTTGTATTACCAAAAAAAGCCCGTGTTTTTCATCATAACGGCACAGAATATTTGCCAGAGACTATCGACTTTTTATTAGGGCAACGGTATTTAGGAACACAAATGCGTAAAGCCGGCAAGCGGACCAAAGGCCCGAAACCATTCACGAAAGAGGATCGTCAACAATTCAAACAAGTTCTAGAGCAAGAAATTAAAAAGACGATCCAGCAGTAACCATCATTGAGGAGACTGCTGGATCGTTTATTTTTTTCGAAAACGATCATAAAAATATTTTCCGGCAACGGTGACGATGGCCACAAAGGCTATACAATAGCCAAAGATACCCATTTGATGAACAAAGCCGCCCTGTTGGGGACTTGCAACGACTAAAAGAGAGGAACCTAAAATCACTGCTGCTAAGATAATACCAATCACTAGCCGATTGATCATTTGATCAAAACGGTCCAGCAGCTGTTTTTGATGGCGGATCTCAATATTCAGACGATGCTTGCCAGTAGCTAGTGTGTTGACAGCAGCTAATGTTCGATCAGGGAGTCGACTGAGTGCTCGGAGACTTTTGGCACTGGCTAACAAACTTTTTTTCATTTCTTCTTCAAGATCCAGCTGCTGCAAAAAGTATTTCTGAGCAAATGGCTGTGTCACTTCCATCATCGATAATTGAGGGTCAAGTGCCTCGATTACTCCTTCAAGCGTTCCGAAAGCTTTAATCAGCAGCGTGATGTCACGGTGCATCTGCAGATGATTGTCATGACAGATAGTGATGACCTCAGCTAATACTTTTTGCAAATCAATATCTTTGATCGGCATGTTGTAATAATTTTCAACAAAAGACTGAAGATCTTGATAGAAATCCACTTCATCGAAGTTTCTTTCCCGACGGCAAAGGCGTAGGACAGCTCTACCAACTTGTTGGGTATCTTGAGTGTACAATGCGATCAAGGCATCTGCCAGCCGACTGCGAAGGGTCTGGTCCAGATGTCCCATCATTCCGAAATCTAAAAAGATCAAGCGATAAGGCGGCAATGTCTCCTCATCCTGCCATTTTAAGGAGTAATCGACACCGCCTAAAACACCAACTTTCTTTTTTACATGGAAAGGAGCTGTTTGCTGATCGGGGTCCAGTGGTTGCAAGAAGAGATTTCCAGGATGAGGGTCTGCATGGAAAAAGCCGTCTTCAAAGACTTGCTTCATAAAGTTCTCTACCAGCAGGGTACCGACCTCTTTCTTGATTTCTTTTACTGTCCGGTTGGGAAAAAATTGTTCATTGTTTTTTCGAGCAAGCAAACAGTTTAGGTTTTCTCCTTCCATATAGTCCATGACGATGACTTTACGTGTACACCACTGAGGATAGACTTTAGGAATCTCGATCTGCTGCCAGTGGTGATTGAAGTGATAAAACTCTTGCGCATTTTTCGTTTCTTGCAGAAAGTTTGTTTCATTATCCAATGAGCGTCGAACTTCATGCAGAACGCTTTTAAGATCCACCACATTCGTTTCTGGAATATAGCGAATCAAAGGAATCGCTTTTTCAAACAAATCGAGATCTACTTGGATAGCGGAAATAATGCCGGGATGCTGTACTTTGACAACAACTTCTTTGCCATCTTTTAGAGTCCCACGGTGAGCTTGACCGATAGATGCCGAAGCTAAGGGCTTTTCTTGCAAAGTTGTAAAAATGGCTGTCAGAGGTTGTTCCCATTCTGCTTCTAACAGCGCCTGGACTTGCGGAAAAGGATCGCTTTTGACATTGTCTTGCAAGTGTTTGAATTCATTGATAAAAGCGTCAGATAATAAGTCGCTACGGACGGAAAGCATTTGTCCGATTTTAATGAAGGTGGGTCCTAATTCTTCAAAGGCTTTGCGTACAGCGAGGGGATCTTGCTGCTTACTTAAATTTTGAATCACTTTGTATTTGAGAAACACTTGAACGATCTGTCTGAGTCTTTTTTTCTTAGATGGTGATTCCTGTTCCATACGGGCACCTCTATTCTTTAAGTTTCGCTAGTCTAATAGTACGAAGAAATCAAGAAACATTCAACTACGGATGATTTCAGTTGTTAAAATCGGCAAGAAATAATGTCGCAGCTTCGTTTTTGTGCTAAAATGTGGAAGAATTAGTTTTGGTAGAAACAATGAATACAGGAGGAATTTCTTTTGAAAATTATTTTATTATATGGCGGACGCAGTGCAGAGCATGATGTATCGCTTCTATCCGCTTTTTCAGTAGTCAATGCTGTATATTATAATTACTACCAAGTACAATTAGTAATGATCACGAGAGATGGCCAGTGGCTAAAAGGCTCTTTATTGACTGAAGCCCCTACATCCAAAGAAGTGTTGAATCTGACGGATTCGGCTTACCAAGGGACGCCGATCCAACCTGGTGAGATCAAGGAAGAGGATGCGATTGTTTTTCCGCTGCTCCACGGACCAAATGGAGAAGATGGAACGATCCAAGGTTTTCTAGAGACCATCGGCATGCCTTATGTAGGCGCAGGGGTTTTAACTAGTGCCTGTGGCATGGATAAGATTATGACCAAATATATCTTGCAGGCGGCGGGGATTCCGCAAGTTCCTTATGTACCCGTTCTTAAAAACTATTGGAAAGAAAATCCTAAAAAAGTATTTGAACAATGTGAAGGCAGTCTTTTGTATCCAATGTTTATCAAACCTGCCAATATGGGTTCAAGTGTTGGGATCACAAAAGCTGAAAATCGGGAAGAATTGCAAAATGCACTTCAAGAAGCCTACCGTTATGATACACGAGCGATCGTAGAACAAGGGATCGAAGCTCGCGAAATCGAAGTCGCTGTTCTTGGAAATGAAGATGTGCGTACAACAATGCCCGGCGAGATCGTTAAAGATGTAGCTTTTTATGATTACAATTCGAAGTATCTTGACAATAAGATTGAGATGCAGATCCCAGCTCAAATTCCTGAGGAGACACAAGCGAAAGCGCAAGAGTTTGCCAAAAAAGCTTATACGATGCTTGGAGGAAGCGGCCTCAGCCGCTGCGACTTTTTCTTGACGAACAAAAACGAATTATTCCTGAATGAATTGAACACGATGCCTGGTTTTACCGAGTTTAGTATGTACCCGCTGTTGTGGGAAAAAACCGGTCTGCCATATGGTGATTTGATTGAGGAATTGATTCAATTAGGAGTCAACCGTTTTAAACAGCGTCAAGCCTTTTTAACCGATGTCGAATAATCACAAACAGGGAAATCAGTTCAACTCAAGGTGAAGCTTGAAAGGACCATGATCTTCCCTGTTTTTAACTTAAGGAGATAAATAAGATGAATCTATCGATAAAAGAAGTTGCCGCTTTATTTGGCGTAGAATGTGCCGATCAGACAATGATCAGCAGTGTAGAATTTGACAGCCGCTTGGTCACTACCGATAGTTTGTTTGTGCCGTTGGTCGGAACGAGAGATGGCCATGAGTTTGCTCAACAAGCACAAGAAAAAGGAGCAATCGCTGCTTTTTGGAGCCATCCGACAATCCAGCCGCCAGAAGGACTAATGATCATCGAAGTATCAGACACCCTAGCTGCCTTTCAAAAGCTGGCAAAATTCTATAAAGAAAAACTGGCGCCAAAAGTAATTGCTATTACAGGTAGCAATGGTAAGACTACTACAAAAGATATGGTAGATGCGGTGGTGGCACAGCAGTTCAAAACCTACAAAACACAAGGAAATCACAATAATGAAATTGGTTTGCCACTAACGATTCTGCATGCCCCAGCGGATACAGAAGTTCTTGTATTGGAGATGGGGATGGATCATGCGGGGGAAATCGAGGCCTTGTCACACTTGGCTCAGCCAGATGTTGCAGCGATCACATTGATCGGTGAAGCCCATATTGAGAATCTTGGTTCTCGTGAAGGAATCGCGAAAGCCAAGATGGAAATCACTGCCGGCTTAGACCCAGCAGGATTTTTCATGATACCAGCAGACGAGCCTTTATTGACCCCCTACCTTGCAGAGTTGACTCAGCAAGTAGAAACCTTTGGTTTGGGTGAAGGCAATCTTAAAGGAACGATCCAAGAAGAAACCCAAGAACAAACAGCTTTTACGGTAGCGGATCAAGTCTATACGATTCCAGTGATCGGCGGCTACAATGTAAAGAATGCCTTGATCGCGATTGGCATCGGCCGTTATTTGGGGATTGAAGAAGAAAAAATCAAAGCAGGATTGGCTGATTTTCAACTGACAAAGAATCGTACACAATGGTTGAAAGCTGCGAATGGCGCCGCTATTTTAAGCGATGTCTATAATGCAAACCCAACAGCGATGGGATTAGTCTTAGACAGTTTCAGAAAATTGCCTCTGACTGGCAGACGGATCGCTGTGCTAGCAGACATGTTGGAGTTAGGTCCTGATTCAGCGAAGATGCATGCCGGGATGGCGGATCATTTAGATGAAAGGTTCGATTTGATCTTTTTGTACGGTAGTGAGATGCAAGCGTTGAAACGTGCATTGGATCAAAACCGCTTAGCCGATCGAGTCCATTTCTTTAGCAAAGAGGAAAAAGCGGTGCTGATCACACAACTACAAAAAGAACTGCAGCCTACGGATAGCATTGTTTTAAAGGGGAGCAACGGAATGGGCCTGGTTGAGGTAATTGATTCTCTAACAGCAATGTAAAGTAAGCGTGAAATCTTGCTGAAATTTTCATTCTGTGCTATACTTATTTAATGCCGAAAGATGAAGCACAGAATGATTACTGTAAATAAACATTGACGTTTTGAGATAAAATGATGGCTGAGACAGAAAGATTTGTTTTAGCCTTTTATAATGCCTTCGTGAAGCGGTTTTTCGGTAACAAGAGAAAGATAAGAGATGGGACTGCTCTTGTGTTTCTGAAGAAAGTACGCTTCGATTAAAGAAAACAGGCATCATGATGATGACCAAATTAGGAGGATCCATTTGAAATTTAAAGATCTAGAATTATCAAACGAATTATTGACTTCTGTTGAGCGTGCCGGCTTTGAAGAAGCAACACCAATCCAAGAAGCAACAATTCCCCTTGCGTTGCAAGGAAGAGATGTCATCGGTCAAGCACAGACCGGTACCGGAAAAACAGCAGCATTCGGCTTGCCAATGTTGGAAAAAATCGACCCAGCAAATCACCAACTACAAGGATTAGTGATTGCACCTACTCGGGAATTAGCGATCCAAACCCAAGAAGAACTATATCGTTTAGGAAAAGACAAAAAAATCCGGGTTCAAGCGGTTTACGGTGGTGCGGATATTGGTCGTCAAATCCGTCAACTAAAAGATCGTCCCCATATCGTTGTCGGTACACCAGGACGTATGTTAGACCATATCAACCGCCACACATTGAAACTTGGTACAGTGGAAACACTTGTTTTGGATGAAGCAGACGAAATGTTGAACATGGGCTTCTTGGAAGATATCGAGAAGATCATCAGCCAAGTACCTGAAGAACGTCAAACCTTACTATTTTCAGCAACAATGCCTCCTGCAATCAAGAGCATTGGCGTAAAATTCATGAAAAACCCTGAACATGTTCAAATCAAGGCGAAAGAAATGACGGCTGATTTGATCGATCAATATTATGTTCGTTCAAAAGACTATGAAAAATTCGATATTATGACTCGTTTGTTGGATGTACAAACACCTGAGTTGACGATCGTTTTTGGTCGGACAAAACGTCGTGTCGATGAATTGGCACGAGGACTAGAAGCTCGAGGCTACAAAGCGGAAGGGATCCATGGAGACTTGTCTCAACAAAAACGAATGAGCGTATTACGATCATTCAAGAGCGGTCATTTAGATATTTTGGTTGCTACAGACGTTGCAGCTCGAGGATTAGATATTTCTGGTGTGACTCACGTCTACAACTATGATATTCCTCAAGATCCAGAGAGTTATGTTCACCGTATCGGACGGACGGGCCGTGCAGGTAAAGGCGGAATCTCCGTAACTTTCGTTACACCAAACGAAATGAGTTATTTGCATGTTATTGAAAATCTAACTAAAAAACGGATGTCACCAATGCGTCCACCAACCGAAAAAGAAGCTTTTAAGGGGCAATTAGGTGCAGCAATTGAACAAGTAGAAGTGAAAATGGATGAAAACGGGTTGGATAAATACCTCCAAGCTGCAGATGATTTATTGGAACGCTACTCAGCACAAGACTTGGCTGCTTTGCTTCTTAAAACAATCGCGAAAGATCCATCTGATCTTGTCCCTGTGAAGATCACACCAGAAAGACCATTACCGCAAGGAAAGAAATCTTTCAATAAAAATGGTCGTCGCAGCAACAACAACAACAACCGCAACCGTAAAGACAACGGCGGCAACCGCAGCGGCAAAGCTCGAGGAAATTACAGCAAAGACGGCGCTCGCAAAAATAACCGTCGCAGCAATGACAAAAAACGCGGCTTCGTTATCCGCAACAATCAAGACTAGTCCTTAGAGGTCGCTTTCAGCACCTTTTTCGACACAAAATTATCTGAACTTTTTTCGATCAACCTGCCAATGTGTGCCACTGACCAAGAGGCCACTTGGCGTGATCGATCATTGTTCGGATATTTTTTTTGCCCTTTTTGAGAAAAGACGGTATAGTCAAAGAAAACTGGAGAACGAGCCTCTCAAAAATTTCTTAACCATCCATTAAACCCTTTAGTTTTGAGTGGTAATTCCCTTTTTTTTTGGTAGAATGAAACTAAAATAAATGCAGCTGATGTATTTAATAGATAGATATAAAATCGTAATGAACAGTCATGGAATAAAGGTTCTTGCTGAACAGAAAAGGATAGAAAATGATCAAAGGTATCGGGATCGATGCAGTAGAATTAGCCCGCATCAAAGAATTGATTGAAAACAAACCGCAATTTATTCAGCGTATTTTAACTGAGAAGGAATCTGAACTGTTTTTCAAGCTGCCAAAAAAAAGGCAGATTGAATTTCTTGGGGGACGGTATGCTTGTAAAGAAGCTTTTTCGAAAGCTTGGGGAACAGGAATTGGGAAATTGTCTTTTCAAGATATCGAAGTTCTGACCAACGAGGCTGGAGCGCCCGTTGTTACAAAGGCACCTCACCCTCTACATCAGACGTTTGTCAGTATCACTCATACCAATGAGACTGCCTTTGCGCAAATCTTGTTGGAGAATGAATAATGCCAGAGATAGCGATTCGTTAAGGGAATCACTAGAGAAAGAAGGAAAGTGGAATGGTCGTTTCAATCCATAGACCAACGAAAGCCATTATAAATTTAGAGGCAATCAAAGAAAATGTTGAAAATGAAGTGGCGCGTTTGCCAAAGGCAACGGATTTATTTGCTGTGGTCAAAGCAAATGGCTACGGACATGGGGCTATTGAGACAGCAACAGCAGCTCTAGAAGGGGGCGCTTCCGGTTTTTGTGTTGCGACAGTCGATGAAGGTATCGAGTTGCGGGAAGCTGGATTCAGTGAACCAATATTGGTGTTGGGGATCGTTTCTGTGGCAGATATCGGTTTACTGAGCTACTACAATCTTTCATTTCCAGTAAGCACGAACGAGTGGTTGCAAGAAGCGGCTGCTTTCTTGCAAAAAAATCCTGTCACCAATCCGCTGAAGGTCCATTTGAAAGTTGATACAGGAATGGGGCGAATTGGCTTTATTTCTAATGAAGAGTTACTCTCGGCTGTCAAATGGCTCCAAGAGCAGTCTTTGTTCACATGGGAAGGGATTTTCACCCATTTTGCGACAGCCGATCAAGCAGATGATACGTATTGGCAAGAACAAAATCAACGGTTTCAAACCGCATTGGCATGTCTGCCTGAATTGCCAAGGTATGTCCATGCCGGCAATAGTGCTACTGCTTTGTGGCATGCAGAAGCCGTAGGGAACATGGTTCGCTATGGCATTGCGATGTATGGATTGAATCCTTCAGGAACGGCATTGCCAGAAACATATCCATTGAAACCAGCCTTGTCTCTTGTTTCTGAATTGGTCCAAGTGAAATTACTTGAAAAAGGAGCCGGAATTGGCTATGGTGAAACATATATCACGCCGCAAGCAGAATGGATCGGTACGGTACCGATTGGTTATGCGGACGGCTGGTTGCGAAAAATGCAAGGATTTTCTTTATTGGTAGCTGGTGAGTATTGTGAAATCGTTGGTCGTGTATGTATGGATCAGCTGATGATCCGTTTACCCCGGTCATTTCCTGCGGGAACAAAAGTCACATTGATCGGCGAAGATAACGGACAGTGCATCACTATGCAAAAAGTAGCGGAACAATTAGAGACGATTCATTATGAAGTGGCATGCACGCTTTCTGCAAGGGTGCCACGAGAATATAAAAGTTAGGGTGGTCCTATGGTAAAAAGGGGAGACATTTATTTTGCCGATCTGTCACCGGTCGTTGGATCGGAGCAAGGAGGGATTCGGCCAGTATTAGTGATTCAAAATGATTTAGGCAATCATTTTAGTCCAACGGTGATCATTGCCGCGATCACGGCTAAAATGGCTAAGCCAAAACTGCCGACCCATATTGGGATCTCAGCGACTTGTACAGGGATCGGTAAAGATTCAGTGATCTTGATGGAGCAGATTCGGACAATCGACAAAAGTCGACTAAAGGAGAAGGTTTGTCATCTAGATGAATCAATCATGTGTGAAGTCGATGCGGCATTAATGATCAGTGTGGGAGTCGAGACGGCTTATTCCACGTCGTCGATTCATTCATGATGCTAGGATATTTGTTATTAGCGGCAACACTGATACTATTTTTATTTTATACTTATCAACACTTGCGGCGCTTTTTACGGGAAACTAAAAAGAAACAAGAAGACGTTGAAAAAGGGTATTATTTATTGAGCCATACATATGAAGATCAGGAAAAAGCAAGTTACTATGGTGTCTTTCAGCAAGGAGAAAAGACATTGACATTGGAGATGCCATTGCAGCTTTACCTGCACACAAGCCCACCGCAACGTGGCGAATTAGTCGCGAAAGATGGCAAAGTCATTGAATTCAATACGTGAATACAAAAAAACTTTCCATCACTATATGTGATACGTGAGGAAAGTTTTTTGCATTAGTAGGGAAAATTTTAGCAGAAACGATAAATTAGGAAAAAGAGCCCAGTGTCTAGAACAAGATCGTTCAGTCTTTTATCTTTTTTTATATTCTGAGATCAGAGTGTTGCATTCGTAATTCTGCTTTCAACAAGCCTCGGAGATGAGTTGCTTTATACGCAAAATTCAGTTATAGTATGTAGCGACTATTTTGAAAAGAGGAAGCAATGTGAAACCTTCAATTTATGGATTAACCAAAGAGTCCTTATCTTTGTGGATGACTGAGCAAGAAGAAAAGAAATTCCGCACGAATCAAGTGTGGGAATGGTTATATGAGAAACGAGTAGCGACATTTGAAGAAATGACCAATTTGCCTAAATCATTGGTAACTAAGTTAAATGAATCGTTTGTGATCAATCCTTTGAAACAAATCGTCTTACAAGAAGCCAGCGACGGCACAGTCAAATATTTGTTCCAGTTACCCGATAATCATATGATTGAGACCGTCTTAATGCGTCAGGAATATGGTATGTCAGTCTGTGTGACGACACAAGTCGGCTGTAATATCGGCTGTACATTTTGTGCGAGCGGTCTGCTAAAAAAACAACGAGACCTAACTGCTGGAGAAATTGTCGCTCAGATCATGCTGGTGCAACATTATTTCGATGAATTAAATGCTGGAGAACGTGTCTCCCATGTGGTGGTGATGGGAATCGGCGAGCCTTTTGACAATTACGAGAATGTCATGCAGTTTCTGCAGATTATCAATGATCCGAAAGGACTAGCGATTGGTGCGCGCCATATCACTGTTTCAACCAGTGGTTTAGCTCATAAAATCAAAGAGTTTGCTGAAAATGGCTTACAAGTGAACCTTGCGATTTCACTCCATGCTCCAAATAATGAAGTACGAACTTCGATGATGCGGATCAACCGCAGTTTCCCGATTGAAAAACTAATGGAAGCTATTGACTACTATTTAGAAAAAACCAATCGGCGAATCACGTTTGAATACATCATGCTGGATCATGTCAATGATCGACCAGAGCATGCGCGGCAATTGGTCGAATTGCTCAAGAATAAACGCAAGCTTTCTTATGTGAACTTGATTCCTTACAACCCTGTCAGTGAACATGATCAGTATGCTCGCAGTAAGAAAGAAGATGTTTTAGCATTTTATGACATCTTGAAGAAAAATGGCATCAACTGTGTGATTCGTAAAGAACATGGGACGGATATCGATGCAGCTTGCGGTCAGTTGCGTAGCAAACAGATGAAAAAGCAAGTCACTGCCTAGAATCAAATCAAGTCTGACCATGAAGGCGGGAAAGTCGCTCATTGAACAGACTTTTATCAAAAAACGGTACAGAAGACCGTTTTTTCAAAATCAGAAAAGTAGGTGAACGGCACTCTTTGTTGACAGACCGCTGAAAAAGGCCAGATCTGAGACAAAGACGGGTGCGGTTCCTGCTTTTGCTGATTTTTTTATTTCAGAAAAAAATTGTTTTGGATAACAACAAAGGAAAGCGGTTTCTCTGGATTTTTTCAAAATTCCGATACTCATGGCTTGAAAAATCGTCTATACTATAAGAATTGATAGAAATAAAAATAACACACATGATGAAAGGATGATTCCATGGAATGGATCAAATTGATTGGTATTTTGGTAATTCTTGTCGGCTTTTTGCTGAAACTCGACACGATCGCCGTTGTTCTGATCGCAGGATTAGCAACCGCATTAGTTTCGGGGATAGATTTTACTGATTTCTTATCAATGTTAGGAAAGGCATTTGTAGACAATCGTCTCGTGACCTTATTCCTACTCACACTACCAATGGTAGGAATCTCAGAACGCTTTGGATTGAAACAACAGGCCGTTGTTTTGATTGAAAAAATCAAAGGATTGACCCCAGGCAAGTTTTTAAGTTTGTATTTGTTTATTCGAGAACTAGCAGGTTTCTTCTCGATTCGGATCCAAGGACACACGCAATTTATTCGTCCAATCGTTAACCCAATGGCGCAAGCCGCAGCGGAGAACAAGTATGGCGAACTAGAAGAAGCAGATCAGGAAAAAATCAAAGCTCGGGCGGCAGCTAATGAGAACTACGGGAACTTTTTTGCCCAAAATACGTTTGTGGCGGCTTCGGGTGTTTTATTGATCACTGGAACGTTAAAATCATTGGGTTATGACGTAGCCGCCAGTGCAATTGCACAGGCTTCAATCCCTATCGCGCTGATCGTTTTAGTCATTGCTACCCTTTCAAATCTGGCTTTCGATCGCAAATTGTCTAAAAAATATGGCGAAAAGGAGGAAAAGTAAATGGAAGCAATCATCAATAATATTTTAGAATTCTTTTATATTTTGATCGGTCTCTTGTCAATCATGACTGCTGTTCGAGTCTTTAAAGATGCGACCCATCCAACACGACTGGGTACAGCAACATTTTGGCTTTTACTTGGTATCGTTTTTGCTTTCGGAAACTTTATTCCTTACATCATTGATGGGATCATCATTATTTGTATGGGTGTATTGACGTTCTTCAAGCAAGTTCGAATTGGTAAAATCGTGGATGTCGATGAACAAAAAGCAGAACAAGCCGCCGAAAGAATCGGCAGTAAGATTTTTATCCCTTGTATCTCGCTAGCAGTCATCGCAGTTGCGATTTCCTACACACCTTTAGGCGGACAAGTTGGGATCGGGATCGCTTCTGTTTTGGCGTTGATTTTAGCAATGGTATTGACCTCTGCTAAACCAAAAACAGTGCTGGATGATTCCGATCGTATGTTCCAACAAGTCGGTACTGCTGGTATCTTGCCACAATTACTAGCGGCTCTAGGCGTGATTTTTAATGCTGCTGGTGTTGGAGAAGTGATCTCCCATGGTATTTCAGGTGTAGTACCCGAAGGCAATCGTTTGATTGGTGTGATTGCCTATTGTTTAGGCATGGTTTTATTTACAATGATCATGGGAAATGGCTTTGCGGCATTTACTGTCATTACTGCCGGAATCGGTGTCCCATTCGTAATCGCTCAAGGGGGAGATCCCGTTGTAGCAGGAGCACTGGCGATGACTGCCGGTTTTTGCGGAACATTGTTGACACCGATGGCAGCCAATTTCAATGCATTACCCGTCGCATTACTCGAGATGAAAAATTCGAATGCAGTAATCAAAACCCAAGCACCGATTGCCGTGCTGCTAATTGTGATCCATATCGGATTGATGTACTTTTGGGCATTTTAGTGGTAAAAAGGAATAGAAAGGATGATCAATATGAAATGTTTAGTCACAGGATTTGATCCATTTGGCGGAGAAGCAATCAACCCAGCGTTGGAAGCTGTTAAATTATTACCAGAAGAAATCAACGGAGCAAAGATAGTTAAATTAGAGATTCCTACTGTTTTCGGCAAATCAGCTGAAGTTGTACAAGCTAAAATTGAAGAGATCCAACCTGATGTTGTTTTGAATATTGGACAAGCAGGCGGACGTTTTGCTATTTCACCTGAGCGAGTGGCGATCAATGTCGATGATGCACGTATTCCAGACAACGAAGGCAATCAACCAGTAGATGAAGCCATCCAGCCTCAAGGCCAACCTGCTTATTTCAGTCAGTTGCCGATCAAAGCAATGGTAGCTGCGATGAAAGAAGCCGGGATTCCTGCTGTTGTTTCAAATACTGCCGGTACATTTGTCTGCAACCACATCATGTATCAAGTACAATACATGATCGATACAAAATACCCAACGCTTAAAGGGGGCTTCATTCATGTCCCATTCATTCCAGAGCAAGTTGTTGACAAGCCTGGTCAACCGGCTATGAGCTTACAAGATATTGCGAAAGGATTGGAAGCGGCAATCGGTGCGATTGTCGATTATCAAGGAAAAGAAGACATCAAAGCAATCGGGGGCGCCATTCATTAAGCGGCACGAACAGATTGTCAATTAAAACGAATTGATTTAACGATAGATAGATCAGACAACTAGGAATATAACTTGTAAGAGGATAGGTTGCTTGCGAGAATAGGCCGATGTTGTCTGGTCTTATTTATTTCAAGTAACGAGCAAGTATGAAGCGCGGAAAGTCATTTATTCGTCTTTTTATCGATTTATTGATAGAATTCATCTAGTGGAACACGCGAAATGCGAAGGGGGCAAATCATGATCATTACTGAATTTGATAGAGAGAATTATATTTTACGTGATCAGCTGATCGACTTAGCCGTTCTAATTTATCCGTCTACCTATCAAAAAGAGCAGCGGACAGCAGAAGAATTACTGCAGCCGAATAAAGTTGTCATTGCAGCTATTGAAGGTGAGCAATTGGTCGGCTTTGTGAGTGCCTTCCAAAAAAGCGACACTATCTGGCAGCAAGAGATCAGCTTAGTTGATCCCCGTCATCCAGATGAACAAATAGGTGAGCGTTTGACTGCCTTTTTGCGAGACGAAGTTGTTGCTGCTGGCGGAGAATCGCTAGTTTCTTAAGTCTTCTAGTTGAACATTGCTTGTCAAAACGGACACAGACAGTTATAGTGGCTAAGATGTTTCTTAAAACTAGTCAAGAGTTGGAACATAAGTTAAAACAAATGATATCCGAATGATCAAAAATGAAGGTCGCAAGAATCATCAAGATTAGCGACAAGACACGGCTGTAAAGTGAGTGTCTTTCATTGATTGTTCGGATATATGCTTGTTTTTTTTAACTTATGACACAACTCTTTTTGTTTTTTTTAAAAGAAAAAATGGTCTTTAAAATAAAAATGAGAAGAAGATGAAAGTAGCATATTTATTAGTTTTCTAGGAATATTTAGTAGAAATTCTTCAAAGTTATTGTCTTTTATCGTGTTTTTTAATGCTGAAAATTGCAAAAAAAGATTGCTTTTTTAATAATTATTAATTAAAATCTAATCTAACTTCAGAAAAGAGCGATTATTCTGAAAATTAAATCAATTAAGGAGTAGTTCAGGATGAAAAATAAATGGGCATATGGATTGGTTGCTGTGTGCGGCTTAGTTTTAGCAGGCTGTACCACAGGTGGTTCAAATAATTCAAGCAGCGGATCAGCTGCCAGCAGCGAAAGCAATGCGGAACAGGTATTCAATGTTGTGGTTCAACAAGAAATGCCAAGTGCCGATTTGTCCCTTGCGACAGATACAATCAGTTTCAGTGCGCTAAATAATGTATATGAGGGGTTGTACCGCTTAGACGCTGACAGCAAACCGCAGCCAGCTGGAGCAGCAGAAGAAGCAGAAGTCAGTGAAGATGGATTGACTTATAAGATCAAATTGCGTGATGACGCAAAATGGTCAAATGGCGAACCTGTAACAGCAGCTGATTATGTCTATGGTTGGCAACGAACAGTCAAGCCTGAGACGGCTTCAGAGTATGCCTACTTGTACGCACCAGTAAAAAATGCGGAAGCTATCACAGCCGGAGAGAAAGATCCGTCTGAATTAGGAATCAAAGCAGTTGGCGATCATGAGTTAGAGATCACATTAGAAAAGGCCACTCCTTACTTTGACTACTTGCTGGCATTCCCATCTTTCTTCCCACAAAGTCAAGCGGTTGTTGAAGAACACGGGGATCAATATGCGGCAACGAGCGACAATGCCGTTTATAATGGACCTTTTGTTCTTACCGGATTTGATGGACCAGGAACCGATACCGAATGGGCATACGAAAAGAATGATCAGTATTGGGATAAAGATACAGTGAAATTAGAAACCATCAATGTGAGTGTTGTTAAAGAATCAGCGACTGCATTGAACTTGTTCCAAGATGGTCAAGCTGATGATGTCATTCTTACAGGGGAACTTGCACAGCAAATGGCCAATGATGAAGCGTTTGTCTCTCAACCAGAAGCAACGACCTATTATTTTGAAGTCAATCAACGCGATGAAAAATCACCATTCCGCAATGAAAATTTACGTAAAGCAATTTCGTATGCCATTGATCGTGACGCTTTAGTGACATCGATTTTAGGGGACGGCTCAATTGCTTCGACAGGTCTAGTACCAGAAGGCATGACCTTTAGCCCATCCGACAATACTGATTTTACTAAATCAGCAGGCAGTGTTTTAGAATATGATGAGGCCAAAGCCAAAGAGCATTGGGAAAAAGCTAAAGAAGAATTGGGAATCGATTCTCTTGAATTTGATATCTTAGCCTCTGATACAGATTCTACGAAGAAAATCATTGAATATGTACAAGATACATTGCAAAAAACATTGGATGGTTTGACAGTAACGTTAAGCCCCGTACCATTCTCTGTTCGTTTGGATCGTTCCAACGCTGGAGACTTTGATATGTTGATGGGTGGTTGGGGAGCTGACTATGCAGATGCTAGCAGTTTTACAGACTTATTCACGACTGGCAACTCATATAACCGTGGTCAATGGAGCAATGAAGAGTATGATGCCTTGATTAAATCGGCAAGTACGACTAACGTCAATGACCCAGAAAAGCGTTGGGAAGATTTAGTCAATGCGGAGAAACTAATCATGAGTGAACAAGGAGTAATCCCAGTTTACCAAAAAGCAGAAGCTCATTTACGTGCACCAAATGTAAAAGGTGTCGTTGCTCATGCAGCAGGCGCACAATACGATTACAAGTGGACATCGATTGAATAACCACTTGAATGCCTAGCGGCTGGGACAGTAACTGGATACAAGATGACGATTATCGATGAATAGCTGGAATAACAAGCATAACAAAAATGGAGAAGCTGCTGCTTCTCCAAAATGCCAAGTGCTTCACTATTTGTCACGTATGGAAATCTTCTCTTGAATACAGTCTCAGCCGGCTTTTTTTTCTAAAGCAGAAAGGCAGTCGACAAAAGACACGAAACGATAGGTTACTAAATTAAAGAGTATTGATTAATAAAAAGAGCAAAGAAAGTAGCAGTAAAAAAATTCCTGGCCATAGCCAAAAGCCATAGCTTTGTTTACCAACATCGGAGAGTTTAAGGTAATCGGTTTTATTCTTGGAAAAAGCTTTTTTCATTGAATATTGGAAATGATCAAAGAAGCCAGAGGCAAAGACCCAAAGAAAACCGCCGATGATCAAGAAGAATAAAGCCCAAAGAAATAGTGCATCCGAGATAGTTGACAGGGTCAATTCCTTTTTGAAAAACAACCAGCTAATGGAAATAAGGGTACATATGAGGGCGATCAGCCCACTACTTTTTTTTATCCGCATAAGTTGACTCCTTTTTAATGATTCGTACTACTTAATTTACATAATTATTGATAAGAAGTCAAAATACCTAGGGGGAAGACGCGTGAACGGTTTTTTGAAATATTTATTGAAACGGATATTCTATATGGTATTGACCTTATGGTTGATTGCCACGATCACATTTTTCTTAATGCAATTTTTACCAGGAACACCTTATACCAATGCAGAAAAACTGAGTCCCGAACAGATTGCCTTATTGAATGAACAAGCAGGTTTAGATAAACCGATGATTACTCAATATGGGCTGTATTTGACGAATTTAGTTAAAGGCGACTTTGGAATTTCATTCCAATTCAAAAATCAACCGGTAGCGAATCTATTATCTGGTCGGATTGGTCCTTCTTTACAATTGGGGCTGCAGGCAATTATTTTTGGGACTTTTTTCGGTATCATTTTAGGGACGATCTCCGCTATGAAACAAAATACATGGATTGATACGACGTCAACGCTAGTAGCGATCTTGGGACGTTCGATTCCGAACTTTGTCTTTGCCGTTTTGCTGCAATACATTTTTGCCATCAAATTAGGTGTCTTGCCAATCGCCAAATGGGAAACTTTTGCAAGCACGATTTTGCCAACGATCGCATTAGCCATGTCGCCACTGGCAGACTCTGCCCGCTTTATTCGAACCGAGATGGTCGAGGTGCTCCACAGTGATTACGTTGAGTTGGCTCGTGCCAAAGGGCTGAGCCGCTGGGAGATCGCCTTCAAGCATGGTTTGCGGAACAGTTTGATCCCGCTGCTTACCTTGTTAGGACCTTTAGCCGTTGGATTGATGACGGGTTCATTGGTTGTTGAGAATATTTTTGCGATTCCGGGGATTGGCGAACAATTCGTAAAATCAATCATGACAAATGATTATCCAACAATCATGGCAGTCACGATTTTGTACTCTGCCATGTTAGTATTTGTGATTTTAGTGGTAGATATTTTGTATGGTATCGTTGATCCGCGTATCCGTGTGTCAGAAGGGAGCCGTGGCTAATGGAAGAGAAAACAATCAATCAAGTAGCTGCCATTGATGCAGCCAAATTTCAGCCGTTACAAAAAAATACCAAAGAAGAACGAGAAGCAATTGCTGCGCCATCGCTGACCTTTTTCCAAGATTCATGGCGCCGTTTGAAGAAAAACAAAGCAGCTGTATTTTCGATCGTACTATTGCTGATCATTATTGCAATCTCGATTATTACGATCTTTGTTTCTCCCCATGACCCTACTGCGCAAAACGTGAAGTTCACGAATCTGCCTCCCAAAATTCCCGGACTCAATCTCCCAGGATTAAATGGGTATGCAATGGTTGGTGGTGAATTGGTTGATAAATATGCTGCTGCCAATGTTCCAGAAGGCACTTACTATCTACTAGGAACCGACGGACTAGGACGGGATCTGTTGAGCCGTTTATTTGTCGGAACGAGAATCTCGCTATTGATTGCCTTTATTGCCGCTTTGCTAGATATCATCTTTGGCGTGACCTATGGATTGATTTCCGGTTTATTAGGGGGACGAGTGGATAATATCATGCAACGTTTCTTAGAGATCCTTTCTGGGATTCCGAATCTAGTGGTGATGATTTTGATGCTGGTCGTCTTCAAACCAGGAATCTTTTCGATCGTAGCTGCGATGGCTATCACCAACTGGATTCCAATGGCTCGGATCGTTCGCGCGCAAACAATGAAATTAAAAGATCAAGAGTTTGTGCTAGCTGCTACGACATTAGGTGAGAGCCGTATGAAGATTGCGATGAAGCATATCTTGCCGAATATTTCGAGTGTGATTATTGTCCAGATGATGTTCAGTATCCCATCAGCGATTTTCTTCGAGGCTTTTCTAAGCTTTATCGGTTTGGGCTTAAAGCCGCCTTCAGCATCGCTAGGGATGTTACTGAGCGACGGGTACAAGACCTTTTTATTCTTGCCTTACCAAATGTGGGTGCCGGCGGTTACGTTGTCGGTCATTATGATCGGATTCAACTTACTTGCTGACGGACTCCGTGATGCCTTTGATCCGAAAATGAAAGAGTGATTGCTATGGAAAAAGTGTTAGAAGTGAAAAATTTAGAGATCTCCTTTGATACCTTTGCAGGGAAAGTCCAAGCGATCCGCGATGTCAGTTTCGAACTATACAAAGGCGAAACACTAGCGATCGTTGGCGAATCCGGTAGTGGGAAATCAGTAACTACCCGCAGTATCATGGGATTATTAGCTAGTAACGCCAATATAGATAATGGAGAGATCCTATTCAATGGAACGGATATTCTCAAGAAATCTGAGAAAGAACTACAAAAGATTCGCGGAAAAGAAATTGCGATGATCTTCCAAGATCCCATGACTTCTCTGGACCCGACGATGCCCATCGGCAAACAAGTGGCCGAATCTTTGATGAAACATAACAAACTTAGTAAAAAAGAAGGACTCCGACAAGCCTTGGATCTTTTGAATCTGGTAGGGATTCCGAATGCTGAGAAGCGTTTGAAAAATTATCCGCATCAATTTTCAGGGGGACAACGGCAACGGATCGTCATTGCCATCGCATTAATCTGTTATCCACAGATCCTGATTGCTGATGAGCCGACTACGGCACTGGATGTAACGATTCAAGCCCAAATCCTTGAGTTGTTGAAAGATATCCAACAAAAAATCAATTCATCGATCATTTTTATTACCCATGATTTAGGAGTAGTAGCAAATGTGGCAGATCGGGTAGCCGTCATGTATGGCGGCAAAATCGTAGAGGTGGGAACAGCAGAAGAAATATTCTATAATCCACAGCATCCTTACACTTGGGGGCTGTTAGGTTCCATG
This sequence comes from Enterococcus sp. M190262, assembly GCF_005843965.1. NCBI lineage: Bacteria > Bacillati > Bacillota > Bacilli > Lactobacillales > Enterococcaceae > Enterococcus > Enterococcus sp. M190262. The sequence continues at coordinate 1,324,146 of NZ_CP040461.1, forward strand.
CCTACCTTGGAGGGGACGGGGGATCGTCTTTATGCGATTCCTGGCTCACCACCAGATTTGTTGGATCCGCCGACTGGGGATGCTTTTTATCCTAGAAATGAGTTTGCTTTGCAGATCGATGCCGAACAGCAACCACCATTCTTTGATGTTTCACCGACCCATAAAGCAGCTACGTGGCTTTTAGCTCCGCAAGCTCCTAAGGTTACCCCTCCGGATGAAATCTTGATTCGTTGGAAAAAATTCCAAGAAAAAACTAGACAGGCATCTGTATAAAGGAGGAGAACCCATTGGAGAAAGTGTTGCTTGAAGTAAAGAACTTAAAACAATATTTTAATGTCGGCCGCAAAGACGAAGTCAAGGCTGTAGATGATATCTCCTTTCAGATCTATGAAGGAGAAACCTTTGGACTAGTAGGAGAATCCGGTAGTGGGAAGTCAACGACTGGTCGAACGGTCATTCGACTGAATCATCCCACGGCAGGAGAAATCTTGTTTGATGGACAAGATGTCATGAAAATCAAAGGCAAAAAAGATTTAGCTGATTTCCGTCGAGAAGTACAAATGGTTTTCCAAGATCCGTATGCATCATTGAATCCTCGAATGAAAGTTCGCGATATCATTGCTGAAGGGATCGATATCAACGGATTGGCAAAAAACGAAAAGGAACGCAACCAGCGCGTAGATGATTTGTTGAAAACTGTTGGTTTAAACCCAAGTCATGGAACTCGCTATCCCCACGAATTTTCCGGAGGACAGCGGCAACGGATTGGGATTGCCCGAGCACTAGCGGTAGATCCCAAGTTCATCATCTGTGATGAACCGATTTCGGCTCTGGATGTTTCGATTCAGGCCCAAATCGTCAATTTGCTGCAAGATTTACAGCAAGAACATAAGCTGACTTATCTATTCATTGCCCATGACCTATCAATGGTCAAACATATCAGCGATCGCATCGGTGTGATGCATAATGGTAAACTTTTGGAAGTAGGTTCTAGTGATGAAATCTATCATTATGGGGTCCATCCGTACACAGAGAGTCTCTTGTCGGCGATTCCACTGCCAGACCCAGATCATGAACGAGAACGGAAGCGCATCAAATACGTCAGCGAACCAACAGATGACAAGCCTCGTGCCATGGAAGAAATCGCAGAGGGGCATTTTATTTATGCTACGAAGGAAGAAGCGGCACAGTATCAGAAAAAATTGGCACAAAAAAAGGGGTAGACCTGTTTAGGAGGAGATGAAACTGAGTGTTTTAAAAGCATACAAATTTCGGATCTATCCTACAGAGGAACAAAAGCAGTTCTTTATCCAAACGTTTGGTTGCGTACGCTTCACCTATAATCAATTGCTAAAAGCAAAGATGGAAGAACTTACTACAAATGCAGAAAAAGAAAAACTAACACCTGCAAAATTAAAAAAAGAGTATCCTTTTTTAAAAGAGACCGACAGTTTGGCACTGGCCAACGCCCAGCGCAATTTGGAACGGGCTTTTCGCAACTATTTTCAAAAGCGAGCAGGCTTTCCTAAACTGAAGACGAAAAAGAATATTTGGCAATCGTATACGACAAACAATCAACAACATACGATCTACTTGGTCGATGATCAGTTGAAATTGCCTAAATTGAAATCATTCGTTGCAGTCAAGCGTCATCGGCCAATCAATGGTCAGATTAAATCGGCGACGATTTCTGCAAGAAACAATACTGAATTTTATATTTCGATTCTTTGCATCGAAGAAATTCAGCCCTTGCCGAAGAACCAACGAAAGATTGCCTTGGTTTATCATCCAGAAGTGTTGGTAGAGGCCAATGCACAGTTACCCTTTATCAGTACCAATGCCATCAAATCTCAACAAAGGCTGGCCCGTGCAGAACGAAAACTAAATGTGAAAGCAAAAGCTGTCAAACGAAAAAAAATGGTGCTTAGTCATGCTCGTAATTATCAAAAACAAAAAGGAAAAGTTTCTCAGCTATATCGAGCGCATCGTGATCAAAAAAAAGAATACATCGATCAAGTAACCTTTCATCTGGTCAAACAATACGATACGATTTTTTTGGAACGGCTGATCGATGAGACTTGTAGATCTACAGGGAATTTTTCAGTCAGCGACTGGCATCAGTTTATTCGTAAAATCACGTACAAAGCAGAGTGGTACGGCAAAGAAGTCCGATTTATTTCTTTGTCGGCCAAAGATTGTCAAAAAATGACGCAAATGTTGCGTGTAATCGAAAGTGAAACGAACTGGGAGGAGCGCCAGGGATCGCCTAGGGGATAGAAAAAATCTTTGGATTTTTGTTTCTAGGAATTCTGCTCACTAATTATGATTAACCAGCGAAGAGGCTGTGACGTCACGCAAAACAAAAAATACCCAAACGATACACAAACCCACAGACGCTGGCTTTATGCTCAGCTGAAAGTGATTCGTCTATCGTTTCGGTTCTTGTTTGCTTGTGTTGCAGCCTCTTTGCACGGCCTACATTTTGTCGCCAAGCACATCAGCATTCAATTCATAGATTTTCGAAGGGCGTCCAATACCGACGGGCTTTTCACCGATTTCCGTGAAATATTGAAGCATGGCTTTTTTGAAATTTGAATGGTCAATCAATTTAAAATCGATCCCCAAAAATTTAGCGAAGACTTTACGTGCTTCAGTGATCGTGAAGCTTTCGCCGAGAACCAGCAGTACTTGTGGTTCGTGTTCCATTTTGTTTGCCACTCGTTCAAATGCTTTCAAAATAATCGCGCTATGGTCAAAAGCCAATGTATCCTTACCGACAGATTGTCCCGAGACTAGGTCCAAGATAATCTCAACATCGCCACTAGATAAAAAGATTTGGTTCGCCTTTCTCTCTAATGAAAACCAGCGGACTTGATTGGCATCATCCCCAGCGCTCAAAGGTTCTTCGCCGATAAAAGCGAGATAACTGACCGTAATGACCCAGCCCCGCGGGTCTCGCCCTGGTGTGCTGAAGGTATGGAGTTGTTCGATGTTTTGCTTTGAGATGGTTACGCCGATCTCTTCTTGCGTCTCGCGAATGACACTTTGACCAGTTGACTCATTCGGATTGACGAAACCACCCGGTAAAGCCCAAGAATTTCGAAAGGGATGCCCTTTTCGCTGAATCAGTGCAATCTTCAGTTCTTCTTCTTCTTTGTTGTAACACATCAAGACCATATCGACTGTCACAGAAGGCTTCTCATATTTTGGCTGGTCCTGACTGCGATACCAAGTTAAAAATTCTGCTTCAGAAGCTTCTTTTTCATAATACTCTTTTTCTGCTGTTTTTGAGGTGAATTCTTTCATTCCTGTCTCCTACTCCTGATATGATGAAATAATAATGATGATGGATTAGTTAAAAAAATAGGGAAAAATCAAATTGATAAAAAAGAGTGCTAAATAGAAGAATGCCGCTTTTTGTGTGTGCTTCATGGCTAAATATCCCCACACAGCGATCCATAGCAGGAACCCATAACGAAGCAATGATGTGATGACCACAAAGAAGCTAGCTAGATTTTGCCCATTGAAATAGCCGTAAAAATACAAATAAAAACTAGAAAAAATCAAATGGATGATCGTTAAAACAGCTAAGATCATGAAGCGCTGTTGTTGTTTTTTCAAGCGAAAAACCCTCTCTTTCAAACGTTCATTCCTATTATAGCAAAAAAACAGCTCATAAACCAAAAGGAGCTGATAGTAAAATTATCTCATCAATTTGGGCAAAAGAAAAAAGGAAAAACTCACAGAAAATTATGGTATACTACCTTAGTATACACTTTACAGGTGAAAAGGAGGACATACGCCCATGGCTGAAAAAGAAACATTTTATATTACGACGCCAATCTATTATCCAAGCGGCAAATTGCATATCGGAAATTCTTATACAACGATAGCTTGCGACGCAGTAGCACGTTATAAACGTCTAATGGGCTTTGATGTGTTTTATTTGACTGGTGTTGATGAACACGGGCAAAAAATCGAAAAAAAAGCGGAAGAACTAGGTGTTGATCCACAAGAATATGTAGATAAAATGGCTGCCGATGTCAAAAAATTGTGGAAAACATTGGACATCAGCTACGATAAATTTATCCGGACAACGGACGACTATCACAAAAAGGCAGTCCAAAAAATCTTTCAACAATTATTGGACCAAGGAGATATTTATCTTGGCGAGTATGAAGGCTGGTACTCTGTCTCTGATGAAGAATACTTCACAGAAACGCAATTGGCAGAAGTTTATCGTGATGAAGAAGGACATGTGATCGGTGGGAAAGCACCAAGCGGCCACGAAGTAGAATTAGTAAAAGAGTCTTCGTACTTCTTCCGCATGAGCAAATATGCAGATCGTCTGGTGCAATATTATGATGAGCACCCAGAATTTATCCAACCTGAATCCCGTAAGAATGAAATGATCAATAATTTCATCAAGCCAGGTTTAGAAGATTTAGCTGTCTCCAGAACAACTTTCAAGTGGGGGATTCCAGTAACGGCGAGTCCTGAACATGTGGTCTATGTTTGGATCGATGCTTTATCAAACTATATTACAGCACTAGGCTATGGTTCCGATGACGATTCATTGTTCCAAAAATACTGGCCGGCAGATGTTCATATGGTTGGGAAAGAAATCGTTCGTTTCCATACGATCTATTGGCCAATCATGCTGATGGCATTAGATTTGCCATTGCCTAAAAAAATCTTCGGTCATGGTTGGCTGATGATGAAAGACGGCAAAATGTCGAAATCTAAAGGCAATGTCGTTTATCCAGAGATGCTTGTTGAGCGCTATAGCTTGGATGCTTTGCGCTACTACTTGCTGCGGGCAGTGCCTTTTGGCAGTGACGGCGTCTTTACACCAGAAGACTTTGTTTCCCGGGTAAACTATGATCTAGCCAATGACCTGGGTAATCTATTAAACCGCACTATCGCTATGATCAATAAGTATTGTGAAGGAATCGTTCCTAAATATGCCTCAAAAGTAACTCCTTACGATAGTGAGTTGTCAACAACCGCAGCCAACGTCGTAGGTCGCTACCATGAAGCAATGGACAAGATGGAATTCAGTACTGCATTGTCGGAAGTATGGACGTTGATCTCTCGTGCCAACAAATACATCGATGAAACACAACCGTGGGTATTGGCCAAAGATCCTGAGAAAAAAGCAGAATTAGACAGTGTGATGGTCCATCTTGCAGAAAGCTTGCGAATCGTAGCAATCTTGCTGCAACCGATCATGACCGAAACACCGGCAAATATTTTCCATCAGTTAGGCTTAACTTCAGAAGCCATGGACTTGAAAGACTTGCGGTTCGGTGAATTTCCTAGTGATACCAAAGTAGTGGCTAAAGGAACGCCAATCTTCCCTCGTTTGGAATTAGAGACGGAAGTCGCTTATATCCAGAAGAAAATGGCGGAAGGAACGCAAAGCACTGCTGAAACAGTCAAATGGAACCCAGAAGAAACGGTTCTTGCTTCTGAAAAAACAGAGATCAAATACGATGATTTCGACAAGATCGAATTGAAAGTAGCTGAAGTGATCGACTGTCAAAAAGTCAAAGGAGCAGATAAACTGCTTCAATTTCGCTTAGCTGCGGGTGATGATCAAGATCGACAAATCTTGTCAGGAATCGCTGAGTTTTATCCAGAGCCGCAAGATTTGATTGGTAAGAAAGTCGTAATCGTAGCTAATCTGAAACCACGTAAGATGCGGGGGCAAATCAGTCAAGGGATGATCCTTTCCGCGGAAGATACCGAAGGACGATTAAAAATCGTTGAAGCTCCAAAGGGAATGCCTAACGGATCAATCATTGCCTAAGCGAGACAGTATTTAATCATTTCTGTTCTTTTTTCAGAAAATGAAATTGCAACCGAATGAAACATTTTGTATAATGGTCTTTATTGAGATGATCATGAGGGAGTAACTGGCAGCTTATCGTTGCGGCAACATCACCATCCTGAAAGAAATTTCTGGTGTTGCCTTAAATAGTGAGACTCGTGTATGTGTTTTAGTGCATACATGAGTCTATTTTTTTTCATTTCATGTACAATAAAGAAGGAAGAAGAATAAAGGAGGAAAAACATGTCTGAAGAGAATAAAAAAGAGCAACTCTCGCAAGCTTTTTATGCACAAGAAGCTGAGGCTGTTCTGAAAGAGCTGCAAACCGATGCCAACGGTTTGACAAATGACGAAGCCAAAAGTCGTCTGTCACAATATGGCGCCAATGAATTAGAAGAAGGTAAGAAAAAATCGATGGCTCAAAAATTCTTTGAACAATTCAAAGATTTGATGATCATCGTCTTGTTAGCCGCTGCGATCATTTCTGCTGTCGTGTCACATGAAATCGTCGATTCAATCATTATTTTAGCCGTTGTTATTATCAATGCGATCATGGGCGTGGTTCAAGAAGCGAAGGCCGAACAAGCCATCGAAGCGTTGCGGGAAATGTCAACGCCCAATGCCAATGTATTACGAAATGGGCATACGGTGACGATCAAAAGCGATGAACTGGTTCCCGGAGATATCGTTCTTTTAGAAGCCGGCGATGTGGTACCAGCTGATTTACGCTTATTAGAAGCTAGTTCTCTGAAAATCGAAGAAGCGGCATTAACTGGTGAATCGGTACCCGTAGAAAAAGAATTGACTGTGATCGATGCAACAGATGTTGGGATCGGTGATCGTGTCAATATGGCTTACTCCAACAGTAATGTGACTTATGGACGGGGAAAAGGGGTCGTTGTCAATACAGGGATGGCGACAGAAGTCGGTAAGATCGCTGGTATGTTAGCAAGAGCCGAAGAAACGGAAACGCCGTTGAAACGTAACTTGAATGAACTTGGTAAATTCTTGACGATCGCCATCATCGTGATCGCCGTAATTATGTTCTTTGTTGGTACGATCTTCAATAATACTTCTTGGGTCGACATGTTGCTGACATCAATCTCTCTTGCGGTTGCTGCGATTCCAGAAGGATTGCCAGCGATCGTAACGATCATCTTAGCACTAGGCACGCAAGTCATGGCCAAACGAAACGCTGTTATTCGTAAATTACCGGCAGTAGAAACATTGGGTGCGACAGACATCATCGCATCAGATAAAACAGGTACATTGACACTAAACCAAATGACAGTTGAAAAACTTTATGTCAATGACAAGCAACATGCTGCTTCTGAAGACATTCCATTGGATACAATGGCTCTGAAAGTCATGAACTTCGCGAATGATACTAAGTTCGGTGAGGAAGGCAACTTGATTGGTGATCCTACTGAAACAGCACTTGTTCAATTCGGGATGGATCAAGGCTTCCATGTGAAAGATCAAGTGAGTGCAGAACCTCGTGTAGCGGATCTGCCATTTGATTCTGATCGTAAATTGATGAGTACGATCCATGAACAAGAAGATGGTCGTTACTTAGTTGCAGTGAAAGGCGCGCCTGATGTCTTATTGGGACGTGCGTCAAAAGTCTTGTTGAACGGACAAGAAGTACCAATGACTGAAGAAGAAAAACAAAAAATCTTGTTCAACAATACAGATATGGCCAAACAAGCGCTTCGTGTCTTGGGAATGGCATACAAGTATGTAGATACAGTACCAGAAAACTTGGAATCAGAAATCGTAGAAAATGATCTAGTCTTTGCTGGTCTTGTAGGGATGATCGACCCTGAACGGGCTGAAGCAGCCGATGCTGTGCGAGTAGCTAAAGAAGCTGGTATTCGTCCAATCATGATCACAGGAGACCACCGAGACACAGCAGAAGCAATCGCTGGACGTCTAGGAATCATCAAGCCTGGTGATGACGCAGCTGTATTGACGGGTGCTGAATTGAACAAAATGAGTGATGAAGAGTTTGCACAAAAAGTGACTCATTACTCGGTTTATGCACGGGTTTCACCTGAACATAAAGTTCGGATCGTGAAAGCATGGCAACATGAAGGCAAAGTCGTCGCTATGACAGGTGATGGTGTCAATGATGCGCCAGCACTGAAACAAGCTGATATCGGTGTTGGTATGGGAATCACTGGGACTGAAGTATCTAAGGGTGCTTCGGATATGGTTCTGGCTGATGACAACTTCGCAACAATCGTTGTGGCTGTTGAAGAAGGACGAAAAGTTTTCTCAAACATCCAAAAAGCGATCCAATATTTGTTAGCGGCTAACTTAGGTGAAGTTTTGACATTGTTCTTAGCTACCTTATGGGGCTGGGATACACTGTTGCCGATCCATCTGTTGTGGATCAACCTTGTAACAGATACTTTCCCTGCAATCGCATTGGGAATGGAGCCAGCTGAGAAAGATTTGATGAAGCATGCCCCTCGTGGCCGGAATTCGAACTTCTTCTCTGGTGGAGTCATGAGCAGTATCATCTATCAAGGGATCTTGGAAGCTGCAACGGTCTTGTTCGTCTACTGGTCAGCAATTCAATGGCCGGTACACGATACCTATGATGCAATCCATGCGGATGCATTGACAATGGCGTTTGCTACACTAGGATTGATGCAACTGTTCCATGCCTTTAACGTTAAGTCTGTTTACCAATCATTATTCAAAGTGGGACCTTTCCGCAACAAAACCTTTAACTGGGCAATCTTGCTTTCTTTTGCATTGATGATGGTCATCATTGTTGTTCCTGGATTAAATGACATCTTCCGAGTGGCTCATTTAGATCTCTATCAATGGGGAATCGTTCTAGGTGCATCCTTCGCGATCATCCCGATCGTTGAGATCGTTAAAGCTGTCCAACGTGCAATGGGCAAAAAATAAGCAGTCTCTAAATTTATTCCGCAGGCAGAGTATTCTGACTGCGGTTTTTGTTCACACCAATCGTCGTAAATGAATAATAGGGGCGAATGAACAATCTGCTTTTGCCGACCTTTTCATTTTTGGCAATAAACGGTAAAATAAAAGATAGCTAAGAAGAAAGTAGGGGAATGAATCGTGCGACCGAATTTAGGTTTTTATGTACAAACAATCAATGATCTAGTGAAAGAGACAGAGAAAATCGGGGAAACCATGAATCCGAATTATGAAGAGATTCGTCAGGCTCTCGATAAAAAAAAGGAATCTGAACTATCACCAGAGCGTCTGGAAACAATCGAAGCGTCCTTTAAAAAAGGAACGGACAAATATCGTTTGATGCTGGAACAGATCTCTAAATTACGCCCGCCTGCAACGGTCATGGGGATCCACAAGAAATTTGAACGAGCATATACGAAGTATGTTGCTGGCTGTGAAGAAATGATTCTAAGTATTGCTGATGGGGTCGATCGGGAAGCTTTCGATGCGGCAGAGAAAAAACAAGACGAAGCCACTGATGAAATCTCTTTTGCAATTCAGCGGATGACAGCACTCTTGTTAAAAAAATGATAAAGTTCGTTTATTAAACGAGAGTTATTTAATTTAAATGTTATGTTATTCTTATGTAAAATGATGATGGTGGATGTATAATGAATTCACAACCAACAACCTTTTTATTTTTCATTTTACTCCTTTTGCCATCAGGACTAACCAACCTGATGGTTTTTTTATTTTTATAAATGTTTTTTTACTCAAAATAATAAAATGACTGCAAAAGACATTGTGAATAAATTTACCTAACAGTTTGTTAGTATCGTTTCACTGCTAATCTAAAAACAAGTATCGCCAATTGCGGTTTTTCGCGGTAGATGCTATACTGAAAACAACTTATAAACGAAATGAGGGATCCTCCATTGAAAAACTAACCAATTTGTTGGAAGCTGCATAGAATCATGTTCTCTAGGGAGCAGTGTGCAGATTTTCAGGATTGGTGTGTTTTTCTGGAGGGTCTTTTTGTGTACTTTTCTGGAACCTGACCTGAAAATAGGCGCGGTTTTTGTCTAGAGATAGACAGGAGGTACAAAAGTGTCAAATATAAAAATAGAACAATTAAGTTTTGGCTTCGATACTCAGAATCATCTGCTGTTCGATCAAGCTGATTTGGTGATCGATACCCAGTGGAAATTAGGTTTGATCGGTCGAAATGGTCGGGGGAAAACTACTTTACTCAAATTACTGCAAGACCAATTGCCTTATAGCGGGACTATCACCCATCAGCAAGCATTCGTTTACTTTCCTCAACCAGTGGCAGATCCGCAACAACTAACCTATGATACATTACAAGATCTGTGTGACTTTGAGCAATGGCAGATCGAGCGAGAGTTAAATTTGCTTCAGTTGGATCCAGATGTCCTCTGGCGTCCATTTGAGACATTGTCTGGTGGGGAACAAACCAAAGTTTTACTTGCACTACTGTTCATCGATGAGGAACACTTTCCGTTGATCGATGAACCCACCAATCATTTAGACATTACAGCTCGTGCTCATGTAGCTGCTTATCTAAAACGGAAAAAAGGCTTTATCGTCGTCAGCCATGATCGACACTTTGTTGACGAAGTGGTGGATCACATTTTATCGATTGAAAAAAGCCGACTAGTGATTTATCAGGGGAACTTTTCTGTTTACGAAGAACAAAAGCAACGGCAAGATCAGTTTGAACAGGAGCAAAATGTTAAACTGAAAAAAGAGATCGGCCGTTTAAAGCAAACGGCTGCCGAAAAAGCAGAATGGTCACGAGGACGGGAACGAGATAAACTGGGATCACCAACAAAAAAAGGCAGTGGAGCAGTCTATGACACAGGAGCGATTGGTGCTCGGGCAGCCAGAACGATGAAACGATCCAAAGCAATCGTCAAGCGGATGGAAGATCAAGCACAAGTCAAAGAACAGTTGTTGAAAGACATCGAATATATCGATCCCCTTTCTATGAATGTTAAAGCCACGCATCACAAAGTTTTGCTGCGAGTGGAAAATTTGCAATTGACGTATGAGCAACCGTTGTTTGATCCGTTGAATTTTACCATCGAAGCTGGTGACCGGATTGGTATTTTGGGTGCAAATGGTTCTGGCAAATCGAGTTTAGTGGCTGGCCTATTAGGTCATTTTACTGGAACTGTCACCGGCTCTGTTTGGATGCCGCAACATTTGTCCATCAGTCGTGTTCGCCAAAATTACGAGGATAATCGAGGCACCTTGACTGAGTTTGCTGAATCACACCGATTGGATTATCAAGAATTGTTGAATAATCTGAAGAAATTGGGCGTGGAGCGAAATGTCTTTCAGACCCGAATCGAAGATATGAGTATGGGGCAGCGTAAGCGTGTGGAATTGGCAAAATCGTTGGCAACCCCTGCTGAGCTGTTTATCTGGGATGAACCCTTGAATTATCTGGATGTCTTTAATCAGAATCAGTTAGCTGAAGTGATCCAACTTGTCCAACCGACGTTGTTGATCATTGAACATGATCGCCATTTTCTGGATCAAGTGACTACACAACAATTTTTGCTTGGACATACAGATCTAGCGCGTCCATAAATCGAACCGGGATAGGATTTTTTAAATCTTATCCCGATTTTGTTATTTTAAAGTGGTGAGTTTTTGAGAAAGCTACCCTATTTTGATCGTTAGTCTGTTTTTTTGATTTGAGTGGTCTAGATAAAAAATAATAAATGAGGTGCCTGTTTTTTCTTTTTTTATTTATTTTAGCTGGATTTTTTATTTATTTTGCAAGAAAAAAAGCCTTACAATGCAATATTCTGTCGTTCAACAATCTCATTTTTTTCTCATCGTTCTGCTAGTTAATTAAAATTTCTTTCATAATTACCAAAGGGTTTTACAAAAGATTTACAATAACAGTACCGAATAAAAATATTCATTTGTTATCATAAAAATCGAATTTCTTTGAGCGTTTGACAACAGCCTGTAAGAATTCAGCTGTTTTTGTGTTCCTATCTTGCTGGTCGAACAAAAGCGGCAAAGAGAAAAATAATGGAGGTTCTTTTTTTGATAGAAGTAGTTGGGTTGAAGAAGGTCTTTGACAACAAGTTTGAAGCTTTGAAAGCGGTGGATTTTACGATCGAGAAGGGCGATCTTGTTTGTTTACTTGGGCCTAGTGGCTGTGGGAAGTCAACGATTTTGAATTTGATCGCTGGATTGTTGAGTCCGACAGATGGGGATATCCGCTTTAACGGAAATTCCGTGGTGAAAACGGAGCCAAAGGATCGCAATATCGGCTTTGTTTTTCAAAATTATGCCTTGTATCCTCATATGACCGTTTTAGAAAATGTCATGTTTCCACTGACTGTTGGTGATAAAAAAATCAAGAAAAACGAAGCGCAGCAAATTGCTGAAAAATATATGCAGCTGACCAATATTGAAGAATTGAAGGATAAAAAACCTGGTACATTGTCTGGTGGGCAGCAACAGCGGGTTGCCATCACTCGTGCGTTAGTCCAAAATCCTGAAGTACTATTGCTGGATGAACCATTGAGTAATTTAGATGCGCGTTTGCGTTTAAAGATTCGCGAGGAGATTCGTCGCTTAGTCAAAGAAGTTGGGATCACGACGATTTTTGTGACTCATGACCAAGAAGAAGCGTTGTCTATCAGTGACAAAATCATTTTGATGAATGAAGGCGTGATCCAGCAAAATGATGATCCGCAAAATCTTTATTTAGAACCCAATAATTTATTCGTTGCAAAGTTTATCGGAAACCCAATTATCAATATCTTGCCAGTGGAAGTGACAGATGGTGTCATGCATCATCCAGAATTCACGATCCCTACAGAGTGCTTCGTGGATATCCGCTTCAAGAAACCGTTGACAGATGGTCATTATACTTTAGGGATCCGTCCAGAAGATGTGTTAACGACGACCCAAACACCATTATTCAATACCGAGATAAAAAGTGTTGAACTAATTGGTCGTGAACGGATCTTGAACTTTGATCTGGCTGACATCCACGTTAAATCGATCGTTAGCATCGAAGAAATCATTGAAGAAGGAGCACACTTAGCTTTTGACTTCAATTACAAAAAAGCGTTCATCTTTGATGAAAAAGGGGAGCGAGTTTATTGATGTTCAAGAAAAATTATAATCCCGAAAATCAACCCAAAGCTTGGCTGTTCTTATTGCCCTCACTAGTCATTATTTTGCTCTTTAGTGTGTATCCATTATTTCGTTCATTGTTTATGAGTTTTCAAAAAGGATCATTGATCAATCAGCGATATGCCGGATTAGAAAACTACCAAAAAGTGCTGACGGATCCAGTGTTTTTCAAGGCGCTAAAGAATACAGCTTGGTTTGCATTCGCTGTGGTTCCTATTGCATTAGTGATTTCACTAGCGATCGCTTGGATCATCTTTGAAAAGGTGAAACATAAGAGCTTTTTTGAGACGATCTTCTTTATGCCGTATGTCACCAGTACCATCGCCATTGGGATTGTGTTTCGCTATTTCTTTAATGGGTCTTATGGGATCATCAACTACTTGCTGGGCTTAGTGGGGATTCCCGCCGTCAATTGGCTGGATAATGTCAATATGAGTATGCCGACACTGATCATTTTTGGGATTTGGAGCAGTTTGGCCTTCAATATTATTATTCTCTTAGCAGGGATGCGTAACATTGACAAAGAACATTATAAGATCGCAAAAATGTTTGGCGCCAATAACTGGGAGATTTTTCGCAAGATTACTTTTCCGCAGTTGATTCCGACATTTGCCTTCTTGTTGACCGTTAATATCATCAGTGCCTTTAAAGTCTATACACAAGTCTATGCCTTGTTTGGTGGTCAACCCGGTATCGCCAAAAGCGCAACCACAGCTGTCTATTATATTTATGACAAATTCCATATTGCGGGCCGTCCTGGGATCGCAATGGCTGCGACTGTGATTCTCTTTGTTATTATTTTGGCGGTGACCTTTATCCAAAATAAAATTTTAAAGAAAGTAGGGGAATAAGATGAAAAAAGTCGTAACCCTCATCTCTCTGATTTTTTTGGCGCTCTTAGCGATCATCACGATTTTTCCGTTTATTTATATGATTCTCGCGGGACTGATGACTTATAGTGAGGCCACCAGTATTCCGCCTACGATTTTGCCGGAGTCCTTTCAATGGAGCAACTATGCCGAAGTCTTTACCAAAGCACCATTTCTCCGTTACTTTCTGAATACAGTCTTTGTTTCAGCAGTCACGACTATCGCCACATTGATTACTGCTATTCTGGCAGCTTTTGCATTGACTAGTTTGGAATTCAAATTCAAAGGGCTTGTGATTGCTCTAATGATTTCCTTATTGATGGTTCCTTATGAATCAATCATCTTTACCAACTACAACACGATTGCTCAAATGGGGTTGTTGAATACTTACAGTGCGTTGATTATTCCCTTTCTGACAAGTATCTTTTATATTTATTACCTGAATGGCTATTTGAAAAGCATTTCGAATACCTTTTATAAAGCAGCAAAAATCGATGGTGCAAGCGATATGGCTTACATACGGCGGATATTGATCCCAATGTCTAAACCGGCACTAGTGACTGTTGGCATCTTGACCTTTATCTCGAGCTGGAATTCTTTCTTGTGGCCATTGTTAGTCACGAATGAAAAAAAATATCGGTTGTTGAACAATGGGCTAGCGGCCTTCACATCAGAAAGCGGTAGCGATGTTCATTTGCAGATGGCAGCTGCGACATTGACTGTCATTCCGATTTTGATCATTTATTTGATTTTTAGAAAAGAGATTATTAAAGGAGTGGCAAAAGATGGCATCAAAGGCTAAAACAACAGTTAAATTTCACAGTGGTATTCTCACGATCGGCGGCACCGTCATCGAAGTGGCATACAAAGATGCCCATATTTTCTTCGATTTTGGTTCGGAGTATCACCCAGAGCAGCCATTACCCGACGAAGCATTACAGACCTTAGTGGATCATCGCTGGGTCCCGCAATTGCGCAATGTCTATGATCCTCGTCTGTCTTATACGTATCATGGATCAGAACAAAAGGACTATCAAGAAACAGCTGTTTTTCTATCTCATGCCCATCTTGATCATTCAAAGATGGTCAATTATTTGGACCCTGCAATCCCTTTGTATACCTTGAAAGAAACCAAAGCGATCCTAAAAGCATTGAATCGCACCGGTGATTTTTTGATTCCTACTCCTCATGAAGCCCCTGCCTTTGTGCGGGAAATGATTGGCTTGGAACCCCACGATGTAATCAAAGTTGGTGAGATCGAAGTAGAGATCGTTCCTGTGGACCACGACGCCTATGGTGCCGCGGCATTGCTGATTCGAACACCGGATCACTTTATTGCCTATACGGGCGATTTGCGGTTGCATGGCTATCATCCAGAGCGGACAAAAGAATTTTGTCAGTTAGCCAAACACACGGATCTATTGATGATGGAAGGAGTCAGTATCAGTTTTCCTGAAAGAGAAAGCGATCCAGATACTATCGAAGTAGCCAGTGAGAAAGAATTGGTAGCGGCTTTTGTCGAGTTGGTCGAAAAAAATCCACAACGGCAAATCACTTTCAACGGCTATCCTGCCAATGTAGAGCGCTTTTTAGCTTTGGTGGATGCTTGTCCTCGAACGATCGTCCTTGAAGCACACCAAGCAGCATTACTGAAAGAAATCTTTGACAGAGAAGTTCCCTATTACACGGTTGAAGGCGGAGCTTCCTTAGCAGAGTTAGATCCTGCGCTAGAAATTGATTATCGTTCTTTATGTGTCGACACTGGCCAGTATGTCTGGCAAGCAGTTGACCATTTTGAAAATTTACAACCAGGCAGTCTGTATATCCATAGCGATGCACAACCGTTGGGGGCTTTTGATCCTGCCTATGAAGAGTTTCTCGCTTTGTTAGCAAAGCTGGAAATTGAGTTTGTACGGCTACCGGTTTCGGGACACGCAGTTCCTGAGGATCTTGATCAGATTATTGCGTGGATCGAACCAAAAAGATTGGTTCCAATCCATACCTTGAAACCAGAGAAACTGGTGAATCCGTATGGCGAAAGAATATTGCCAGAACGTGGCGAGAAAATAGAACTATAAAAGGATAGAGGAGAGTAAAGAATGAAATCAAAAAAACTAGCATTTGCAGCAGTGGCTGCGGCAACTTTAGTGTTAGGGGCATGCGGCAACAATGGCTCAAATGACAGTGCAAAAGGCAGCGATGAGATCGTTACAGAGGTTCCGAAAGATACTACTGTCACATTCTGGCATGCAATGAATGGTGCACAAGAAGAAGCACTGACGAAACTGACAGATGAGTTTATGGAAGCAAACCCAAATGTGAAAGTAGAACTGCAAAATCAATCTCAGTACTCCGATCTGCAGGCGAAAATCAATTCGACACTACCTTCACCAAAAGATTTGCCAACCATCACACAAGCGTATCCAGGTTGGCTTTGGAATGCAGCTCAAGATGAAATGCTTGTTGATTTAGGCGAGTATATCGATAATGATACGATTGGTTGGGGTGACCAAGAAGAAATTCGCTCTTCATTATTAGAAGGTGCACAAATTGATGGTGTCCAATATGGTATTCCTTTCAACAAATCAACGGAAATGTTATTCTACAATGCAGATCTTTTAAAAGAATATGGTGTAGAAGTACCGACAACATTAGATGAGTTAAAAGAAGCTTCAAAAACAATTTACGAAAAATCAAATGGCAGCGTTGTTGGTGCTGGCTTTGATTCATTGAATAACTACTATGCTATTGGCATGAAGAACAAAGGTGTTGATTTTAACAAGGATTTACAGCTAGACAGCGATGAATCGAAAGAAGTCATCAATTATTATGCGGAAGGTGTGAAAGACGGCTACTTCCGTATTGCTGGATCCGATCAATATCTTTCAGGACCATTCGCAAACGAACAAGTTGCGATGTTCATCGGCTCGATTGCTGGAGAAGGATATGTCAAAAAAGACACCGAAGGCAAATTTGAATATGGTGTCTCTGCCCGCCCAGAAAAAATCAATCTACAACAAGGAACAGACTTATATATGTTCACAAGTGCATCTCCAGAGGAACGTACCGCTGCTTTTGAATACATGAAGTTTTTGACTTCTCCTGAGTCACAATTAGAATGGGCAGTTTCAACAGGATACATGCCAGTTGTTCAATCTGTTTTAGATAGTGATGAATACAAGAACAATCCAGATACGAAAGTTGCTTCTGAGTTAAGTGAAGCAACAAAAGAACTTTTCTCGATCCCAGTAATTGAAAATGCAGACTCAGCTTACAATGAAGTTCGTTCCATCATGGAGAATATTTTGTCGAATACTGACAAAGATACCGATAAATTGATTAAAGATTCCATTCCACAACTTGAGGATGTTTGGAATCAATAGTTCTGCTCGTAAAAGGGCCAGACAATGACCCTATCAACCCGAAAGAGACCGTCAGATATCCCTGCGGTCTCTTTTACATAAATGTTAGAGGAGTAATGAGAAAATGCAAATCACCTTTCTTGAAACCAGCGACATGCACGGCTATGTCTACCCAACTAATTTCGCCGACGACCACGATCTGGCTATTGGGGCAGCGAAAGTCGCAACGAAACTAAAGCAGTTAAAAGCCGAAGCCGATGGTCCTGTTGTAATGATCGAAAATGGCGATTTTATCCAAGGATCCCCACTGAGTTATTATATTGCCAAAAGCCAGCATCCGGTAGCAGAATTGACCAAAGTGATCAATCACATGGCATACGATGTCCATGTTTTAGGAAACCATGAATTTAATTATGGATTAACGTATCTTCAAGAAGCAATCGCTAGTTATCAGTCCCCTGTTTTAGCAGCGAACATCTTAAATGAAGAGGGACAGCCCTATTTCGGCAAAGCCTATACGATCCTTGAAAAAGATGGGATTAAGATTGCGGTGTTGGGATTGGTGACCCAGTATATTCCTCATTGGGAACAACCAGCTACCATCAAGGGGATGCGGTTCGAAAGCATTATCCAAACGGCAAAAAAATATGTGCCAGAGCTAAGAAAACAAGCAGATCTTGTCATCGTCAGCTATCATGGCGGTTTTGAGAAAGATTTGGTAACCGGTGAAGCCACCGAATTGTTGACCGGAGAGAATGAAGGCTATGAGTTACTGCAAGAGGTGCCGGGGATTGACGCTTTCTTTACTGGACACCAACATCGGGAAATCGCCGCCATTGTCAATGGGGTCCCTGTGGTCCAGCCAGGTTATCGGGGCAGCCAAATCGGCCGAATCCAATTAACAATAGAGAAAAAAGAGGGACAAACAGTGATTACGGATCAACAAGCGACATTGCATTCAGTGGCAGAAGTTTCAGCCGATGAAGCAATTTTGGCAATGATCGAACCAATTGAGACGGAATTGGAAAGCTGGTTGGATCAGCCGCTAGGGAAAGTGAACGGGGATATGCGAATTACTGATCCGATGCAGGCACGGATCGTGGAACATCCATACGTGGAATTTATCAATCGCGTTCAGATGGCTGCCAGCGGAGCGGAAATATCTGGGACAGCGCTCTTCAATAATGAAGGGAAAGGCTTCGGTACAACGATCACGATGCGGGATGTCATCACGAATTATATTTATCCTAATACATTGGCTGTCGTAAAAGTGACCGGAGCAGAGTTGCGTCTTGCGTTGGAACAGACAGCGAATTACTTAGCCGTCGAAGCAGGGAAAATCGTCTTTAATCCAGCCTTTATCGAGCCGAAACCGCAATACTACAATTATGATATGTACGAAGGAATCGACTATACGATTGATATGAACCAGCCAGTTGGCAAACGAATCACACGCTTGTTGTTCCATAATGAGCCTATCACGCCGGAACAGGAGCTGGAAGTTGTCGTAAATCAATACCGAGCGGTAGGCGGTGGGAATTACGCGATGTTTACAGCCGACAAAATTGTACGGGAGATCCAAGTGGATATGACTGAATTGATTGCTGATTATTTGAAACAACACCCAGTACTAGAAGCTGAGACGAATCAGAATTTCAAAATCGTGTACTAAAAAGCCAAAAAGGGCTGTGACATAAGTCATGCAACAAACGAACGATTCCGAGGAGAATGAGACTGTGCTTGCGCTTCAGCAAGTTTCCATCGCCAATAGACGATGGATGACACCCAGTTATCCTCGGATCGTCTTGTCTAGTTGCTACTTATGACACAGACCCTTTCTATGTTCTTGTAAAAGAAAATCAGATTAGTTTTCTACATTGCGGACATATTCATCGAAGTAGCGAATCAAATCGGCTTTTACCTGCTGATAGTCTTCTTCGCTATAGTTTTTTTCCTCTAATTTTGCTTGGAAAAAAGGAAGTTCTAACTCTTCTTTTAAGCGCTCAAGCACTTCTTCTTGGTTCATGAGATCACCTTTTCGTCTATTTGGTACCATCATAACAAATTGAATGCGGCTGTCAATGCTTCATACATTTCTTTCATTTTTTCCAAACGACTTTTAAGAGAAACAAAGTCATCGTCATCATGGAAAAGGACTTGTTTCAATTCAAAATAGTAAATCTCAAAAGCATCAAAGAAGCCAGTAACTTCGGATGTTTGCAATTCTTTAAAGGTATCACAACGAATATAGGCTTTTTCTGCAATGGCATAGGTTTCAGCCGTAGTCAATAAGACGAGGGCTTCATTGTAACGACGGCTAGTGACCAATTCATAAGTTGACTGGCACTTATTATAAATATTTGAAAAATCTTTCAGTAAAAGCTCGATGGGTGTTTTATCAAACATGGGGGAGTCCTCCTGATCGTTTTATTTTTCAAATAAGACACAAACACATTCAGGCGCGTAAACGTCTTTTTGAATAGTAGTGAGTTCACCAGTTTCGGCGTTGCGACGGTACAAAGTCAAGTTGTCGGAATTTTGATTGGCACAAACTAAGAATTTGTTGGTTGGGTCCAAGTCAAAGTCTCGCGGGAAGTCACCTTCCGTTGATAGACGTTGAATGAAATTCAATCCAGCGCCATCTTCAGTTACTTCAAAGACAACGAGAGAGTTGTGTCCACGATTGGATGAATAAACGAAACGTCCATCTTTTGATACTCGGACAGCAGCCCCACTATTAAAGTCGGTGAAATCTTCTGGTAAAGTCGGTACTTTTTGGATTTCTTCAAAGCTGCCATCAGCTTCATTGTAGCGTAAAACAGTCAAAGAGCTGTCTAGTTCTCCTACCAGATAAGCATATTGGTGGTTAGGATGGAACACTAAATGACGAGGGCCTGTTCCGGCAGCTGCACCATAAACAGCCGCTTCTGTTAATTTTCCTTCAGCAGAAACGTCATACGTATACACACGGTCTGTTCCAAGATCACATACAGCTAAGCGTTGATCCGGCGTTAAGTCTGTGTAGTGTACATGAGGGTTGTCTTGATTTTCGTGAGGACCAACAGGTTCATCATGATAGATGTGATCAGTGGCTTCAATACTGCCGTCCGCCAATATTTTGTAGACGTTTACTTCACCTTTATGATAATTAGCACCATAAACAAGTTGACGAGGTTCATCTACTGCTACATAACACAATGGTGCGCCTTCTTCGGTCACAGTATTCAATAACTCAAATTCAGGCGTATAAGCACCACAACCGCCTGCGCCATCAACTTCGGTCACAGTATAAACTCTTTCTTTTTTACTGCGGGCAAGATACGTTGGGCTCTTTTCTTCCGCACGCAAGGTCAAGTCGACCAATTGTTCTTTTTCTGTATCTAAAGTGATCGAATAGATCCCTTTACTTTCGCGACGCGTATAAGTGCCTAGGTAGATCGTTTGCAACATAAAAAAAGCCTCCTAATAGTTTGATTTCTTATTAATTCTACCATAGAATGCGGAAATGGGCGGATAGAAAAACTTCTTATGTTATAATAAAAAAAGAACATAAAGGGGAGGTTGTTGTATGAAACAAGGAACAATCAAAGCGATTGGGCCACAAGCGATCGATCAAAAAGAAAAAATGCTGATTTTTTTCGGCGACCAAGCAACAGAGATCTTAAGGGAGTATTCAGTGATCCAATCGATTCCAGATTCTCAAGATTTGGTCGTAGAAAACGGCGATACACTTATTTTTGGGGATCAGTCGTACACCGTGACACATGTCGGTCCTATCGCAAATCAAATTTTGCAAACGATCCAGCATGTGACATTTATCTTCGATGAAGTACCCGAAGAGCAACTGACCAGCGCTATCTATTTAGAACCTTTCAATTTGCCGACCCTTGAAGTTGGTATGAAAGTTATCTACAAGTAGGAGGCGGGGAAATGAAGGAAACAGAGAAGCGCCCTTTGTCCTGGTTTTGGAAGTGGTTTTTAAATAATCAAGCAGTCACGAGTCTATTAGTGGTTCTACTCGTCTTATTGATCTTGTTTATGTTTACGAAAGTATCCTATCTATTTGAGCCAATTTGGCAATTTCTGGCGATTGTTGGATTGCCAATCATTTTGGCGGGGATTTTGTATTACTTGATGAATCCTGCGGTTGATTATCTGGAACGAAAGGGAATCAAACGCATCTATAGTATTTTCGGTCTTTTTATTTTGGTCATCGGATTGATCGTCTGGGGCGTTGTGGTGATTGTGCCGAAGATCCAAGAACAGTCCATGAGTTTCGTTGAGAATTTGCCCGGATATTTGGATATCATTGAAAATAAAGTCAATGAGATTTTGTCCGATCCGATTTTCTCACAAGTTCAAGATCAATTGGAAGCATCTAATGAGAAGTTGATTGCATCAATGACCGACATCATTCAAAACTTATCACGGAGCACGATTCAAAATATCGGCAGCTTTTTTGGGGCCGTTGCAACGGTGGTATTGGCTGTCATAACGATGCCGTTTATTCTCTTTTATCTTTTAAAAGATGGACGACAGTTAGCACCTTATTTCGTGAAATTTTTGCCGACAAAAATGCGTAAACCATCATTGACGGTTTTAAAAGAGATGAATGATCAAGTTTCTTCTTATATTCGAGGGCAACTAACAGTCGCATTTGCAGTAGCCATCATGTTTATGGTCGGTTTTAGTTTGATCGGCCTAGATTATGCCATCACATTAGGGATCGCAGCTGGCTTTTTGAACTTGATTCCATACCTAGGCTCTTTTCTAGCGATGGTTCCGGCGGTCTTTTTGGGTATCGTCGGTGGTCCTGTCCTGTTGGTGAAAGTCCTGGTCGTCTTTGTGATCGAACAGACTATTGAAGGGCGATTGATCTCACCACTCGTTTTAGGAAACGAGTTGTCGATCCATCCCGTGACGATTTTATTAGTATTGCTGACTTCGGGTAAACTCTTCGGACTTGTCGGCGTGATTCTGGGGATCCCGGTATATGCTGCGGCAAAAGTGATCATTACCCATATTTTTGAATGGTATACGACCGTATCGAGTTTGTATGAAGAAGAAACGGAAAGCGATGTTCAGCAAGAATAGTTCGAAGAAAATTTTTTGAAGAAAGATCTTTGTGAAAATCACACTGACTCACACATTTTTCTAGTTTTTTATCGGAGTATAAAAAAGCTGAATTTAGAAGGCTGGAGCGAATTGCTTCAGCCTTTTTGTTATGTGCGATTTTTGACACATAGTTGCAAGAAAAACATATAGCTTCTGTTTCTAGAGAATGCTTATACTGAAAGCACATACAAGCAAAGGAGCGTTGGAATGAAGATTCTTGCAGTAGATATCGGAGGGACAATGATCAAGACGGGGTTGTTGAATAGTCACGGAGAAAGAATACAATTAGGAAGCTTTCCGATGAATAAAGACTATTCAACTGTGATCGACCGATTGATTTCACATATTGATAATGACTATCCAAAAGACTTTTCCGGAATTGCTATTAGTACGACAGGATTAGTCGATCCAGTGACACAACAGATTGGGATGGATTCACCGCTTTATGAGGGATTTGGTAATCGCATGGTTTCTTTCTTAACGGACTATTATCAAAAACCCGTCATCGCGGAGAATGATGGCAATTGCGCGCTTTTAGCAGAAAAATGGCTGGGAAGAGGAAGAGGCGCTAGCAGTTTTGCTGTCATTGTTTTAGGTACCTCTGTGGGAGGCGGATTGATGGTCGATAACCAGTTGATTCGTGGCAAACACTTTTTAGCTGGCGAGTTTGGTTATATGCTGTTTCCTGAAGTCGAAAAGAAAGATTGGGAAATTTGGAGTATTGCCGGTGCAACAAGAACATTGGTAGAACAAGTTGCAGCCGAAAAAAAAGATCCCTCGATTGATGGGTATAAAGTTGTTGCTTACTACCAGCAAAACGATCCGGCAGTGACGATTTGGGTGGATCGCTTTATTGAAAAGCTAGCCGTGGCCTGCTACAACCTACAATACATTCTTGATCCAGAAATTGTTTTGATTGGAGGCGGAATCAGTGAAAGCGACTTTTTACTGCCGCTATTAGAAAAGAAGATTCAGCAGATTGCAGCGCAGATTCCTAGTACAGTTCGATTGCCAAATGTTGCCTGTTGCCAGTTTGGGAATGAGTCCAATTTGATTGGTGCTTGCTACAATTGGTTACTGCAAACTTTTGAAATGAAAACTAGTTAAAACAGTTGCAATTCTAAGATAAAAATGTAATAAAAAAATAGTCTCTATTTTCTTATTATGTAAGCGTTTAAATTGCAGCGAATGAAACAAGGGTCAGGTGATAAAAGTGAAAAAGTTTTACGATCAAAACGGGCAAAACACGTTCAGAGGGATCGCGCGCTCAATCAGTTCCTACTTGCTGGTATTCCTGATCCCCTTTTTAACGGTCTCGTGGATTTGGTATGCGACTTCTGTCAAAAGTATCAATGAACAGGTTGCATTAACGGCAAAGAATCAGTTGATTCAATTGAAATACTCCTTAGAGAACAACTTCCTTCAATTGAACTACCTGACCCAGAAAATGACGGATGACCATCAACTCTCATTAAATTTTTTGACCCATCCCTATTATTCAAAGGAAGGCAAAGCAAGCCTGCAAACCTACAAGATCACGAATGAGTTTGTCGAAGAAGTTTATTTATACTATAAAGAAGAACCGGAGAACTTTTTTTCTTCGATTGGCAAATTATCCGTCGAAGGTTTCTTAGAAAAAGTAATCCCAGATAATGATATGCAGCAAGGACAGCTGATCGATCAGCTAGAGAAAGCTTATCCAACGTTGCTGACTATCGAAGGGGCATCATTGGCACGGCATCATTCCCGATTCTTCTACATTGTGCCGTTACAAAATGATGAACTGACTGTCTATGGAGCAGCTATTTATGAGATCAAAGAAGCCAGCTTAGCAAAAATGCTGGACTTGACCAATAGTGATGGTGCGAGTACGAATTATTTGATCAATGATGAGTTTCAGATTTTAGCTAGCACAAATCATAACGATTTGACAGTTTTTTTGAATGATCCCCAAGAAATGGCTCAGATCACCACTCAGGACACCTTTCAGTTTAATCAGCAAAAGTACCTCGTTCAATCAATTCCCAATGAGGAACTGCATATCTCAGTGGTATCGGTAACCAATCCATCACAAGCATTATCGCTGGTCAATCGCGTTCAAGAACATTTCATTCTTATTTTTATGTGTATTCTATTCGTGGGGATCATTGCTGTTACATTAATGGGGATCAGAAATTATCGACCGATCCGCAAAATCGAACATTTGGTTCGAGAATTCCATAAAGATATGGAGATGTCGGTCAATTCGATGGATGATGTTCATAATACATTGGCTGCTGTTTTAGAAGAACAGCAGGAACTGCATAAAGAAATCCAGATGCAGACACCGCATGCTCGAGAACAAGTTCTTAGAAAGCTGATGAGCGGTCGTCTGCGTTCGGAACAAGAAGTTGCAAGGCTGATCGAAGCCGTTCATATTCATTTTCCTGCGGACAATTATTTTGTCATCACGATCGATACCAAAACCGTGGCTTCAAAATATAAAGCCGGCGAGAGCTGTTTTCTGATTGACTATATTGAAGAAATCAGCAGCCAAGGGTACACAGCCTACGCCACCGAGATCCTTTCCACTGAAGTGATCGCATTGACTGTGGGATTTGATCACAGATACCAACAGGAAGAGATCGTTCAAGAAGTCGCGGCAAAAATAGCAGCTGCGATTGGACTGCTTCCAGCAATTGGGGTGGGAACCATCGTCAATGAATTGACGGCTATCAATGAATCTTATATTGAAGGATTAGCTGCATTGGATTATCATGTCAGTAACAACCAGCAAATCATTTATTACCTTGAAATTTCCGCAGAAGAACAACGCTCGGCGATCCAGTATCCCGACAGTCAAAAATTAAAACTGATCCAAGCATTGAATCAAGGAAATAGCGATATCGCAATTGAAACGGTGCATTGGTTAATCAAAGACGGGTTAAGTAAACAACGATCTCAGCCGGTCCAAAAGATGTATGGCTATTATTTATTGAATACGGTTGCACAAACGGGAGGCGAATTAGTGGGAGAGGAGATTTTGCTATTTGCAGCCGAACATGCAGATTTTACCACTCTGATGCAGCTAGGAACGGTGTTGCAACAATTGGTCCAGCATATTTGCGAAAAAGTGAGGGATCGACCACAAAATCAAGAATCGGAGTTGAATGAAACGATTTTTGCTTACATCAAAGCAAACTTTCAGTCTTCTCAGCTGTCATTGGAATCTATTGCGGAAGAATTTAAAGTATCTGTCTCTTATATTAGCCGATTTGTGAAAAAAGAAAGTGGCAAAACATTTTCTAAGTATATCCAAGAACTGCGGTTAGAAAAAATCAAACAAGAATTAGTCGAAACCGATCTACCGATCAAAGAAATCATTCGGGACAACGGTTATTATGATGTCTCGAACTATACGCGTAAGTTTCGAACGATCGTTGGTGTAACACCAGGACAATATCGCAAAATCAACCAAAAACGCTGAAAATGCGAAAAATGAAGGGAAATGTGACAATGAAAGAAATGACTCAAAAAGCGAGAGAACTTTATACTTCTATTGGTGTCTCATTAGAAGAGGAACCAAAAATTAAGATCGAACCTGCACTAACGGCAGATTTTATTCTTGATGAGGAACAAAAAACGATTACTGCGAAAGATCCCCAGCAATTATTTTATGGTCTGACAACCTACTATTTGAATCAAGTGACGAAGAAACAACAAAAAAACAGCTACACCGCCCAAATCAAGGAGCGCTGCCTAATGATCGATATTGGCCGCAAATATTTTTCCTTAAAAGAACTAAAAGCACTCGTTCACAGTATGGCTTTTTTTCAGTTCACCCATTTGCAAGTCCATTTTTCAGAAAATGAAGGATTTCGAATCGAGTCTGAACGTTTTCCGGAGATTGTATCAACCGAACATTTAACAAAAACAGAGATCCGAGAACTAATCACATATGCCAAAGGTTACGGTATCGAGATCATTCCTGATTTTGACTCCCCAGGACATCTCAAGCAAGTCTTAGCCACCCATCCCGAATGGTGTTTACCTAACGCGACTGGTGAGGTCGATGCTAGGGCATTGAACATTCTTGACCAAGAAGCTGTCGCTTTCATCCGAGAGATTTACAAAGAATACGCAGAGCTATTTGTAGACAGCCATTATTTCCATATTGGTGCGGATGAATTTGTTGATTTTGACCGTCTAGAAGAGTTTCCGACTTTAGTTGAAGCTGCCAAAGAAGCATATGGACCAGAAGCAAGTGGGATTGAAGTATTCATTGCGTATGTGAATGATTTGGTGGACTATGTGACTGACTTAGGTTTTGTTGTTCGTGTATGGAATGATGGGTTTTATCGTTTGAATCGAAAGGAAAAGCTTTCCTTAACGAAAAACTGTGAGATTTCCTATTGGACACGCTGGAATCAAAATATGGCACCAGTCGCTCTTTATTTTGACAAAGGCTATTCTGTGATCAATCACAATGACAATTTCTTTTATTATGTAGTAGGTGAAGCTGCAGGGTATACGTATCCGACCTATGAAAAAATAAGCGATGAGTTTACATTAACGACTTTTGCCAACGGACAGCAAGTGACCCAAGAACAACTAGCACAAACCCCAGCGATCGCATTAGCGATTTGGGCAGATATCCCAGATGCAAAAGAAGGTGCGGCAGTGATCACAGAAGCTTTTTGGCTGCAAGCTATCATTAGCCTAAAAGTTTATGAAGAAACAGATCCAGGGAAAGAAACCTTTAGCCAACTATTTCAGAAATGGCAGTCGTTGTTGACTAAAGAGCAGTAAAGCGAAACGTTCTCTAGGAAAACGTGACTTGTTTTAAAGTGGACGATAAGAAGAGATTCCTAAGAAGAATACATGGAGAGAATACCTAAAGCGAGTATCTAAAGCGAGTATTTAAAGCAAGTACTTAAATAGTAGACGGCAGTCTAGTGAATCTTCGTCGTGGGTTTGCGAGGAAGATTTACTGTCTGCCGTCTATTTGCTAGAGATATTGTCTAGCGCTTTACGGTATTCTTTGTTCTACTCTTTTCACTTCAATGTAATCTCAAGGACTGGAATGAGAACATTAGGTGGCACTACCGGCAGCGTGACGACTAGATCATTAGGAGCAATGACAGCTTCCGTAGAAGTGATGACTTCATTAGGATCAAAGCCACGATAAAAAATTTCAGAGCCATCATGCAAGAAGCGGATAAAGCGAACTTGATCAGCAATTTCCGGCAAATGAATATGTTTGAAGGGATAGCTATATACATGCAAATAGAGTTTCTTGCCATTTTGAGTATAACGACAATCTTTAGGTACCGGGTATTTACTAGGACCACAATCGATGATAGCTTCTTTATGCAGCCGTATCCATGCACCAATCGCCTGCATTCGTTTGACTGCCCGCGGATCGATCTCTCCTCGGGGATTAGGACCAATGTTCAATAAAAAATTACCCCCTTTTGAAACCGTATCGATCAACATTTTCACCAACATATCACTTGATTTCCATTCCAACGCATCGCGATCATAGCCCCAAGTCCCGTACATTGTCTGACAGGCTTCCCAAAGAACAGGTAAACCGTCTTTTTCCAGTGGTTTTTCTGGTTGAAATTGTTCAGGGGTGGTAATTCCCCGACCAAGTTCCAAGCGATCATTGATCAGCATATCCGGTTGGAGTGTCCGACAGATTTTTTCCAGTCGCGAACTGTCCCAGTCTTCTGTTCCTTTTCCTTTAGACCAGCCCCAATCACGATGACTGTAAGGAAAGTCGAACCACATATAATCGATCCTACCATACTGAGTCAATAGTTCGGTCACTTGACCAGCAATGAAATCTTGATAAATAAGCATATCCCGTTGAGAATTGGACTCTCGAGCGGCTAAGTCACTTCTTTGAGGATGCAATCCATCAATCGTAAAATGAGGGTGGTACCAGTCAATCAGCGAATGATAGAGTCCGATTTTGATTCCCACATCACGAAACGCAGGCAATAATTCTGCGAGTAAATCTCGCTTAAAGGGTGTATTGGTGACTTTATAATCGGTCCATTCACTATCCCATAGGGCGAACCCTTCATGATGTTTCGTAGTAAAGACTATATATTGAACACCGCAATCTTTAGCTGTTTGGGCCCAAACAGCAGCATCAAATAAATTGGGATTAAATTGGTCGAAATAAGTTTCTCGATAAGTTTCGGGGGCAATTTCTTCGGTGGTCATAAACCATTCGTGGCGTGCACCAATACTAAATAAGCCAAAATGAATGAACAACCCAAACCGATCATGAATAAACCAGCTAGGATCGGGGTAATGATCAGGCCAATTCTGAAATGTTTTCATAGAGATACTCCTTAATCAATGAATTCGGTGTTTGTCATAACCGTTTCTTTAATCTTCCACTGCCCATTCTCGAGCACAAAGGTATGATGGGCTTGGGTAATATGGTCGCGATAGTCATTCTGTCCTTGGTTCACTGTTTTTTGCTGTGCAGCTACCAGCATGGAGTCTGCTTCTTGTTTGACAACTTCAAAAGACAAGAGTTCATGAGTCAAATCATATTTCGCAAAAAAAGCGTGCATTTCCTTTGCCGTAGATTCTCTTGCAGAAGTAACAAGGGTCGCTGTGTAGCCCTCAACGTCTTTCTGAGTGGCTGCCTGCAGGTTTTGCTTTAGTACGGTCAGACACGCTTGTGCTGCAGAAGAATCTGTAACGGCTCCTGTAACTTGCAAACGCGCTACAGTGGTTTCTGCTGAACGAGAAGTTGTCTGTTGATAAAAAAATAGACCGCAAATGAAAAGTAAACCAACGAAAAATAAGGGATAACTCTTTTTTTTCATGCAAATCCTCCTTGTTTTCTGCACTATTTTTTGTACTTATACATCAGATATCTTGCTGGCACTATAAATGCCATGGAAAAGATTTCTTCCCAAACTGCCGACACTTGAGGGATCATCTACTGGCAACAGTGGCATCTCTAGTTCTGGTAATCTAGTGATGTGACCATCCAAATAGTTCTGCAAACGCCATTGTGCCATCTCGGCACGTTTAGATAGAGCGCCGTAGCGAAGATCGATCACTTCAAACCCAAAGGGGCGGTTCCATTCAAACCACAGATCTCGATGAGATTGATGCAAGTATTGTAATTCCTGCTGATAGCGCTGAATCATCTCAAGGGCTTTTTGAAGGTTCTCGCGGTTTTTTTCATGATAGGCTTCTGAGATCCAGGGACTCAAAGAAGCTTTCAAAGCTAGTACCACCGCTAATTGGTGATAAAAGCGGAACATCCGTTGTGTGTCCTGTGTCCCCGTGACTGCGGCCAATCGTTGGGCCAGTTCCTCATAATGTTGGGTCAATGGCACCTCTCTGAATGTCTTTTCATAAAGGCCATAAAGAATATCTTGATAAAGCAATAATTTACTTGGATTTGATCCAGAAGGATTTTCGGCAGCAACACCGGGAGTTTGGTCAAAAAGATCCAGCAAAAGAAAATCTTCTGCTTGTGATCCATGAAATAGTTTCAAGTGATCTGTGACAATCTCCCGCGATGGCGTGGCATAAAACTGGGCCTCGCTAAATAATTGTAGACCTAACAAGCTGGCAATCATCGGGGTCTCTGCGCCGTCATCTCCCCATAAGGTAGCATAGACTTCAGTGATGCCATTTGCTTTGGCACTTCTTAATGCTTGCTCCATTGTAGCGATGGTTTTGCCATAATTGGGTGCCAGTCCATTCCATGTCCAAATACCGCCAGCAAATACTGTGGGTTGGTTTAGCTTTTTATGTTCAGCAAACAGTCGTTGATACGTTTGAAAATCATGATGATAATAATCCCAGTACACCATGTTGACCGCTGGAATTTGCTGAATGACTTCTGAAGGAATGACGACTGCTGGATCATAGTAATCGCCTGTTGGAGAACCGATCCGAAAGAACATGTCACTCCACATCATGGGTTCTAGCTGTAGCTGTTCACAGAGAGTGATGACGTGTTTTAAATGTTTAATCATGATGGCAAAGCGATCTTCTAAACCATTGTGTTCGAGGTAACGACCTTTTCCTAATTGGTGTGCTTCATCCATACCAATATGGATTTTATTTGTTTTGAAGCAGCTGCGAATGGAACGAAGAGCGGCTTCAAGAAAAATGTAAGTTTTGGGCTCACCAACTAGCAGAATGTCTTCCGTGTCACGTATCTCTTTGGCAAAATGCCACTTTAATGGATTTGTCAAATGAGCGAGTGTTTGGATCGCAGGAACTAATGTAACGCCTAATTGGTCAGCGTAATGGTCCAATTCCCGCAAGTCAGATTGACTGTATCTCCCTCGCAAATGACCAAAATAAGGATATTCAGGAATTTCGTAAGTATCTTCCATATATAGCATGAGACTGTTGAGCCCCATTTTACTGCTCAACAAAATGAAACGTTTCAACTGAGGCACTGTCAGTACTGCATTTCGAGATAAATCGATCATAGGACCGATTTGGTCAAATTGCGGAGTCTCTTCGTGGATAAAATCGATATCTGCTTGCATCCATAGAAGGAGCCCTCGAAATAAATGGGCTTTTTCCTGATAGTAAATCGTGGCTTTTTCTGTATTGGAAATGATTTTCAATGATCCTTTTCGGCGGATTAATTCAAGCGGTTTGCCGGTTTCTGATAGTGACAAGCCAAGTTCAGGAGCAACGATTTGAAAAAAAGCGGCGACGTCTTCGTTGGTGACAATCTTTATCTCCATGATTCACTCTCCTTTAGTAAAAAATCGTCAGTGTTCATTTGTTAGCAACTCTGTTTTTTGGATCGCTTGATAGGCGAACCAACTGATTGGCCAGAGAAGCAAAGGGATGAAGGCAATGAATAACAAAATCGGCAAAAAGGTAGCGGCGAATGTAACCAAAAACACACCTAAGATCATGGCAATCGTTTGTGGCACACTAACGATCATTAAAAGAGACGCATTCCTGAAATAGACCCAAAAAGGAAGATGGTAGCGGACAAAGACCGGCAGTAAATAAAAACTGATGAGCAAACCGCTGATAAAGAGTACCGTCAATCCGAAATGGAGAAAGGCATTTTGCAAGAATGTACTGGAAATCCGCAGCTCGATCCATAGCAGCAGCAAGATCGCCATTTGCAGCAAACCTAGTTGATTACTACGCCAAAAATTTTTGGCTGTTTGTTGTTTGAACCAACTATAAAGTTCGGCAGGCAGTGGTTTTTTTGCAAATAATTCAAAGAAATAGCGAATAACAGTAGCCGTCGCTGGAAAGAAGCCAAAAATGATTCCCCCCCGTAGGACAAAAAAGAACCACAAAAAATGCAATCGAATCACCATCAGCAAATAATCACCCAAACGGTAAGATAGATCAAATAACCCTCGTGATTGTTTCATGGACACACCTCTTTTAACTAATTGATAAAAAGTAGAACACTACTAGCCAAATAGTAGCAAGAAATGGACCTTTTAGAAAGCGTATTCAAAAAATTACATAGCCGAACTAGCTAATACATACACCCTCCTAAAGCTATCTTTTGAAAACATTCGATTGCGACGAGGAGCGCCAGCCCGCAGGAGCAAGTTTTCTAAATAAAGAGAAAAGTACAACGAGGAGCGCTAGCCCGCAGTTTTCTTACAAATGAGAAAGGCGAAATTGCTAAAGTGAACATGGCGTCTGATACCGTAAGCTAAAACTTCAATTGAAGTGGTATGTTTCTTAAAAAGAGTGCTCTTTTGTTACAAAAAAATAAAGTTTGACATAGCTGCTGAAACTACATATTGATAGCGCTTTATTTTCTCGTTAGATTAGTGGCGAAAGGGGTTGGATAAATTGACAACAATTCGTGGGGACATTGAGTCTGCGAAAAACAGTAAGCAGGATGATCGTTGGTACCCTGAGTCAGAGATGCTGGCGAAGCGTTTGGAATGGTTCCAAGATTTAAAATTTGGGGTAATTTTCCATTATGGCTTATACGCACAAGCGGGTATCGTTGAATCATGGCAACTATCAGAAAAAGATGAATGGGCAAGGGAAAATAAAGCTTATCGAGAAGATATCAACACATTGCGTCTTGATTATTGGCAACTGATCAAAGCGTTTGCACCGATAGAATTAGATACTGATCAGTGGGCTGAAACGTGTAAAAAAGCTGGCTTCAAGTATTGTTTGTTCACAACGAAACACCATGACGGCTTTAATCTCTTCAATACGCTGGGGTCAGAATTCAAAATTGGCGGTAAATTGAGTCCTTTTAAACGAGATATCCTAAAAGAAGTTTTTGCCTCGTTCCAACAAGCGGGTATTGCTACTGGGGCTTATTATTCTAAGGCGGACTGGTACTCACCGTTTTATTGGCTGGATGATGAAACGATCAAAGGGCGTCACGCAAGTTATGATCCATTAGAACAGCCGGAAATCTGGTCGCGGTATGTGGATTTTGTTCATCGACAAATTCATGAAATCACTGGCAACTATGGAAAAGTGGATTTGCTATGGCTAGATGCCGGCTGGTGCGGGCAGGGGAAAGAAGATTTGCAGATGGATCGCTTAGCGGAGATTGCCCGGCGAAACCAGCCAGAATTGATCATTGTTGATCGTATGATGGGCGGCAGACATGAGAATTATGTGACGCCAGAACGCAAGATTCCTTCTTTAGAAGAAATCCCAACAAAAGTTTGGGAGAGTAATATACCTATAGGCAATGACTGGGGCTATGTTCCCCATGACACCTTTAAAAGCAGCCAAGAGTTAGTCGATACATTAATCGATGTCGTCAGTAAAGGCGGAAACTTAATTTTAGGAGTGGGTCCAACACCAGAAGGAACTTTCACGAAAGAAGAGACCCAGCGCCTGCTTGAAGTGGGTGATTGGTTGGAACAATATGGGGAAGGCATTTACGAGACCCGAGCTAGACCAGAAGCGTGGACGGAGAATTGGCATCTTACCTATAGCAAAGATAAAAAAACACATTATGCCTTTCGCAGTATCACAACAAATTTGCAGCCGCGAATTTTTCTGAAGGAGATCCATGCAAATGAAAAATCCGTGATCACAGATTTAGCAACCAATCAATCACTGACGATTCATGGAACGGGTGAAAACGCCTATATTGCTTCATCAGAAGTGCATCAGCCCGAACTTGGAGCAGTTGGCATTCGCATTTCTACACATTGAAGAAAAAATACACATTGCTTTGAAAGCGAATTCATTTCATATTTAGTATACAAACCAAAAACACAAGGAGGAGTATGAATGGAAACAACAACGATCAGAGAGCCTGTGTCAGCATCAAAAAGTAAAATCAAAGAAATGAAGACTAAATTAAAAAAGAGTCGACAGTTATATTTGTTTGTCCTGCCTGCTTTTTTGATTATTCTGATTTTTTCTTATGGGCCGATGTATGGTGTGATCATCGCCTTTAAAGACTATATGCCTTCTTTGGGAATATTCGAAAGTCCTTGGGTAGGGTTCAAACATTTTCAACGCTTTTTTGATTCTTATTACTTCTGGGATCTAATGAAAAATACATTAGGTATCAGTTTGTACTCTTTGATCGTCGGATTTCCGCTACCGATCATCCTTGCACTGGCTTTGAATGAAATCAAGGATGGTCCATTCAAAAAAATTACCCAGACAGTCACGTATGCCCCAAACTTTATCGCAGTAGTGGTAATGGTCGGAATGGTTATTGCATTTCTGTCTCCTTCCACTGGGATCATCAATCACTTTCTAGATTTTATCGGCGTGGGAAGAATCAATTTTATGACTGAACCGCGGTGGTTCAAAACAATCTATGTATTATCAGGCGTCTGGCAAGGCACAGGTTGGGGATCGGTTATTTACTTGGCAGCATTGTCTGGAGTGGATACTCAGCTGCATGAAGCTGCCACCATCGATGGTGCTTCTCGGCTCCAAAGAGTTTGGTATATCAATATTCCAACGATAATGCCGACCATGGTGATTTTACTGATCATGAGTTTTGGTAGTTTGATGTCGGTGGGATTCGAAAAAATCATTTTGATGCAAAACCCATTGAATATGGAATCATCGAATGTCATTGCAACCTTCGTTTATCAGCAAGGGCTTTTAGATGCACAATATAGTTTTGCAGCAGCTGTTGGGTTATTCAACTCGTTGATCAATTCAATTCTCTTGATTTTAGTCAACGGGATTGCGAAACGGCTGAGCGATTCGAGTCTCTTATAGAAAGGTGGTATAGGAATGAAAACAACTTCATTAGTGAAAGATACACGTGCAGATAAAATCTTTTTGGTTTTTGTTTATTTCTTTTTAGCCATAGCATTACTAATCGTTCTCTATCCATTGATCTATATCGTTAGTGCGTCGATTTCAAATCCTCATTTAGTCAACTCGGGGGAAATGTGGTTATTGCCAAAAGGGGTCACCTTTGAAGGCTATCGAACTCTCTTAGGCAATAGCAGCATCTGGCGCGGCTACTTAAATACGATCTATTACACTGTTTTAGGAACATCCATCAATTTGTTGGTGACACTGCCTTGTGCTTATGCACTCTCCAGAGATGATTTTTATGGCAGAAGAGCTTTTACCAATTTCATGCTAGTGACAATGTTTCTTTCTGGGGGCTTGATCCCTAGCTATTTACTGATCCGCAGCTTAGGGATGTTGAATACGGTTTGGGCTTTGGTTATCCCAGGAGCTGTCTCTGTCTATAATGTGGTCGTTACGCGGACCTTTTTTCAAACGACGATCCCAAGAGAGATGGAAGAAGCGGCAATCGTGGATGGCTGCTCGGATTTTCGCTTATTCATGCAGATCGTACTGCCTTTATCTACGCCAATCATTGCAGTTATGGCACTTTTTTACGGGGGAGGACACTGGAACAGTTTCTTCAGCGCATTGATCTATCTGTCAGATAAATCCATGTATCCATTACAAATGATTTTACGGGAAATTTTGATTTTACAAGATATGTCATCAAATACTGTCAGCAATGTGACTTCCGAAATGGCCAGTATGTTATACAGCAAGCAACAGTTAGCAGAGGTCATCAAATACGGTGTCATGATCGTTTCATCATTACCGGTCATTATTGTCTATCCATTTTTGCAGAAATATTTTGTCAAAGGCATGATGGTAGGATCAATTAAAGGATAAAACATAGAGGAGGAAGAAGATGGGAATGAAAAAAATTTTAGGAGTAACAGGGGTGTTTTTGTGCAGTGCGCTTTTACTCAGTGGGTGCGGGAACACAAAAAAGGAAACAACAGGAGAAAATGAAGGGGTAGCCATCAATCATGACAGCCAATTTCCGATCATTAAAGAAGGCGAAGAACTGACGCTGAACATTATGGCGCCAGGAGTAGGTATGGCAGAATGGGAAGATATGCCGACGCTGCAGGATTATCAAGAAAAAACAGGAATCAAACTGACTTATACGACACCCCCTTCTGCTGACTTTAGTACCAAGTTGAACTTAGCATTTGCTTCAGGGGATCTGCCGGATATCGTTTATGGCGCAGGATCGAATTCGCTCACTTCTTCAATGGAGATCGATTATGGTTCCCAAGGAATTCTGCTGCCGTTAGAAGAATATATCACGCCGGAAATTATGCCTAATCTTTATGCATTGACCCAAGAAGATCCGTCCATCTTAAAATCGATCACCACACCAGATGGCCATATTTATTCATTGCCGATGATTTCGAGAAATGCGACATCTATTTGGTGGCAAGGTCCGATGTGGTACAACGGAACGTGGCTAGATAAGTTGAATGTCAAGGAACTGCCAAAGACAACGGATGAATTGTATGATTTGCTGACACGATTCAAGAACGAAGATCCCAATGGTAATGGCAAAGCCGATGAGATTCCTTTGACCGATGTCGATATGAATTCAACAAGGGTATGGCTGATGGCAGCTTTTGGGTTACGGACACGAGGCGTTCAAGTAGATGATGATGTGGTTTCTTATACACCAATCTCGGAAAACTATAAAGCATTCCTTGAGTATATGAACAAATTGTATAGTGAAGGTTTGTTGGATGCGGAAGTTTATGGCCAATCTGATGAACAGAAAAAAGCAAAAGGACAAAATGATCAGTTGGGCTTGTTCGCCGATTACTTCAGCTTCTTTACGACAGGCCGCAGCGAGATTGAAGCGATGAACGATGCCATGTTCCAACCATTGACTTCAAAATGGTCGCCAGAAGCAGTGATTCCAGGAAGTCCACGAATTTCTCGGGGCACCTTTGCCATCACAAATGTCAATCCATCGCCGGAAGCTTCGATGCGCTGGGTGGATTACTTCTATTCTGAAGAAGGTACGAAATATATCGAACAAGGACCTGAAGGCGTTCTTTGGGAGTACAAAGAAAATGCTGACGGCCAAAAAGTACGAGTTTATGCAGAAGGCATTGATACAGAAAATACAGAAGATGAACGTGGCAAGATCACACCAGCATACGGGTTGACAACACCGAACATTGTTATCGATACGACAGGTGAATATCAAATCTTGAAATCCGCGGATGAACAACCTGATACTCGTTTCAGTGACTGGGTGGCCAAAGAAACAGCAGATAAGATGGATGACATTGCGGAAGTGCCATTTCCATTACTTTATCTGACTGTAGAAGAAAATGATAAAGTGGCTGCTACGGCTACTGATTTGACAACGTATGTCGAACAAATGGAAGCCAAATTCATTACGGGTGTCGAGCCAATCAGTAATTGGGATAAATATGTTTCGACGATCGAGTCCATGGGGATCGATGACTACATTTCCGTTTACCAAACAGCATATGATCGTTGGAAAGAGAACTAGAGTCACGGCAATAGGAGAAGCGGGCTTGGACAATTTCTTGTCTACCCGCTTTTTTCCTCCTCAGAAACCGAGTAAAGGAGAGAATACAGCGTGCAGTTATTTGAATTTGAACGTATCCGTAAGATTTTATTTCAATTAAAGAATTACCGGATTCGCTATCAGGTGCCTGTTAATGACTTGCAGTTAAAGCAAGAAAACTGGGCACCTTATGTGCAAGGAACTTTTTTTGGAGAAAAGAATTGTTATTACACAATGAAAGGAACTTTTGAACTACCGGAAGACTGGAAAGAGATGTCGGTTGCTTTGCAAGTCTATTCTTCGCTCTCTGAATGGGACAATACGACAAATCCGCAAATGAAAGTGTCCTTGAATGGGAATTACATTCAGGCAATTGATGTCAACCATCGAGAAGTGCGGTTGGATCCCTCGGAGGTAACAGGAACAATAGCCTTACAGATCGATATTTTTTCGGGACGAGAAGAGAAGAAGTTTCCGCTTTACGTGAATCTATTGGCGATCGATCCTATTGTTGAGCAAGTCTGGTTTGATTTCTCGACGATTTTTGACAGTTGGCGTGCCATTAGGAAATTTGGTGGAGAAGAACAAATCTATCAAAGCTGTCTGTCACAAGCTGCCAATGCATTAGATTTTCGAGCCCCCTATACGCCGCGATTCTATGAAGGCCTCACAAACGCGCAAGAATGTCTGCAAGCGTGTTACAGCCAAGAGATTCGTCAAAAAGTGACCGCAGTCGGGCATACCCACATCGATCTGGCATGGCTTTGGACGGCACAGCAAGCGGTTGAAAAAGGAGAACGCAGTTTTCAGACCGTATTAAAATTGATGGATGAATACCCTGAATATACGTTTCTCCAAAGCCAACCCCAGTTATATCAAGCGATCAAAGAACAATATCCTGAGTTATATCAGGCAATCAAAGAGAAGATTAAATCTGGACGCTGGGAAGTAGAAGGTGCTATGTGGGTAGAAGCAGATTGCAACTTGACCTCCGGTGAATCATTGGTAAGGCAGATTTTATACGGCAAACGCTTTATCAAAGAAGAGTTTGATCATGAGAGTCAGATTTTGTGGCTGCCGGATGTTTTTGGCTATTCCGCCGCATTGCCACAGATCTTGCAAAAGACCAATACACCTTATTTCATGACAACTAAATTGTCTTGGAATCAATTCAATCAGATTCCTTATGATTCGTTTTACTGGCAAGGGATCGATGGCAGCAGAGTTTTGACCCACTTTATTACAACGATCAGTGAAGGCTACAGTCCAAGACCCTACTACACCACTTACAATGGGCTTTTAGACCCTTATACAGTCAAAGGCAGCTTTGAACGGTACCAACAAAAAGATCAGCATGATGAAATCTTGATTGCATACGGCTATGGAGACGGCGGCGGCGGACCTACTAGAGAGATGCTGGAGACAAAACAGCGGTTATCAAAACCACTCCCTCAGATGCCAGTGATCACTGGCGATCATGCGGGCAAATTTTTTGACCGATTAGCCGCAGCTTTTGCTCATTCAGAAGCCCCGGTCTGGTTTGGTGAACTCTATTTTGAGTACCATCGTGGGACACTGACCTCCATCGGTAAAAATAAGAAAGCCAACCGCAAAGGCGAATTTTTATTGCAAACTATTGAGAAGCTTTACAGTGCCTATCGAAGCGAAGCGTATCCGCAAGAGCTCCTTGAAAGGCTCTGGAAAAAATTGTTGTTCAATCAATTTCACGATATTTTGCCAGGAAGTTCGATTGGCGAAGTGTACCAGCAGACAGAAGAAGAGTATGCTGCTCTTTTTGAAGAAGGCGAGCAATTGATCCAGTCCCTCGTGGCAGGAGGAACCGCCAGTGATGCAAATCATCAGGTGGTCTATAATCCATTAGGCTTTACTCGTGATGCCGTAATCAAAGTTGATAGTCCGGCGATTCAAGAAGATTATCTGACACAGCGAACCGAAGATGGTTGTTTGCTGGTCAAAGTTCCGCAAGTCCCTAGCTTAGGTCTGCGGCCCCTAACGTTGAGGGAGACTATCTCAGAACCAGTAGAACAAGAGTGTGTTCCGCTGACTCGTCAACTGGAAACGACCGACTTTGTCGTAACATTTAACGCGGCATATGAAATGACTGCTCTTTTTGACAAAAGACACCAGCGAGAGGTCTTGCCAGCAGGAGAAGTGATGAATCAATTGATTGCCTATGAAGACTTACCGATGGATTATGATGCGTGGGATATAGACATCTACTACGATCGTAAAGCTTATCCAGTAGAGGATGTGACTGACGCATCAATCGTCGAGCGAGGCGAGATTCGTGACACGATCCGTATCAAACGGACGTTTGAGCAATCAACGATCATTCAGCTGATCCATTTCTATCATGGAACCGGCAGGATCGACTTTGAGACAACGGTCGATTGGCATCAGCATCATCTTTTATTGAAGGCGCAGTTGCCAATTGCCGTCAATACGCTAGATGCCACTTTCGATATCCAATTTGGGAATGTCAAGCGCGCCATCCACAAAAATACCACTTGGGATTTGGCACGTTTTGAGAGTTGTGGGCAAAAATGGGTCGACTTGTCTGAAGATGGTTATGGAGTCAGTGTGTTGACGGATTGTAAATACGGATTCAGCACAGCTTACCAAAAAATTGGTATCTCTCTTATCAAGTCGGCGACTGATCCCTATCCAGAAGCAGATCAAGGACTTCATTCGTTTACCTATTCTCTCTATGTTCATGAAGGTGACTGGAAGAAAGGTCAAACGATGGAAGAAGCGTTGGCACTCAATGTACCAGCATATGTATTGGCAGATTTTGATCAGCAGCAAGAGCAATCTTTTTTACAAGTGGATCACAATAATGTGCTGATCGATTCGGTCAAAAAGGCTGAAGAAGATGAAGCCATCGTGGTACGTTTGTATGAATACCACAATCGCAAAACGACATGCCGCTTGACCGCAGCTAAAAAAATCAAACGAGCAGTGCTAACGAATTTATTGGAAGAGGAACAGCAGGAGTTAGTGGTCACGGGCGTGTGCTACCAAGTGGTGATTCCTTTCAACCCTTATGAAATTCAAACGGTCAAGGTCTATTTTGACTAATCGGCACTTTTGATGATAGGAGTTTAAAATGATCGAAGAAATTGTAAAGAAGATGTCCCTAAAAGAAAAAATCGGCCAGTTGAATCAGCGATTGTATGGCTGGCAAGTTTATCAGAAAAAGGAAGGAAAACTTTATTTGACAGACTACTTCAAGTCGGAAGTTGCTCGCTTTGGCTCGATTGGCTGGATCTACGGCGTTTTCCGAGCAGATCCTTGGTCGGGCAAGGACGCAACAACGGGTCTCTCGGTGGAAGAATCACGGGAAGTCAGCCGGATGATTCAGGACTATTTAAAAGAACATACTCGTCTTGGAATCCCAGCTTTTTTGACAGAAGAATGTCCTCATGGTCATCAAGGATTAGCAGCAACAACACTGCCGGTCAATTTCAGTACAGGGGCTAGTTGGAATCCTGATCTTTATCAGAGCGTGCAGACGTTCGTGGCACAAGAGTTACGAGCTAAAGGGGCACAAGTTGGGCTGATCTCTACCTTGGATATCGTACGAGATCCTAGGTGGGGACGAACCGAGGAATGTTTCAGTGAAGATCCCTACTTAGCCAGTTGTTTTACGCAAGCTGCGGTCAAGGGAATGCAAGGGGAAATGGTTGGTCATGAACCGACAACCCATGTACTGGCCGTGTTAAAACATTTTGCAGCTCAAGGTTCAAGTATGGGCGGGCACAATGCAGGACCAGTCAATATTGGGGAGCAAGAATTGCGAGAGATTCATTTACCCGCTATGCTGGCGGGAATTCAGGCAGGGGCACTAGGGTGCATGGCTGCTTATAATGATTGGGATGGTGTCCCTTGTCACGCGAACCCTCGCTTACTTCAAGAGATTTTGCGAGAGGAAGCCGGCTTTGCAGGAGTTGTGATGGCAGATGGTTGTGCGTTGGACCGTTTAGCGGATTGGCTAGGAAACAAACCAGAAGCGGCAGCCCGGGCCATGAACAGCGGCGTAGACATCAGTTTATGGGACAATGTTTTCCCTCAGTTGGAAGCTGCTGTTGATCAAGGGTTGATTAAGCAAGAAACCATTGATCAATCCGTGATGCGCGTTCTGAAACTGAAAGAGCAGTTAGGACTTTTTGACGAACCGGTGCCTACGGTGTCCGTTCCGGATCAAAAGCAGTTTCAAGAAAGTGCAACTCGTTTAGCAGAAGAAGCCATCGTTTTGTTGAAAAATGAGCAGGTCTTACCGTTAAAGAAACAAAGACAAACAATTGCTGTTATTGGTCCTCATAGCAAAAACAGCTATCATCAGCTAGGGGACTATACTCCTTTCAAAGAACTGTCTGAGTGCCGCAATCTGTGGGAGGGGTTGCTGGAAATCAAGGGGACCGAAACCACTTTTATTCAAGCAGATGGCTGCGGCATCACAGAAGGAACCAAAGAGCAACTGACTGCCGCATGCCAAGCGGCAGCAACAGCGGATCAAATCATTTTAACGATTGGCGGCTCTAGTATTCGTGACTTTTCGACGGATTTTGATAAGAATGGAGCTGCCTTGCAAGGATCTGCGGAGATGACCAGTGGGGAAAATATCGATCTGGCGTCTTTGGCATTGCCAGAATGTCAAAAACGATTGATTACTGAATTGAAAAAATTTCAGAAACCCCTGATCGGTATTGTCATTGCTGGCCGTCCTCATCTGTTAAGTGAGGTCAGTGCCGCTTTTGATGCGTTGCTTTTTGCAGGTTATCCAGGGCAATTTGGCGGAAGTGCGCTAGCTCGGATTCTTTTTGGCGAAACGAATCCCAGTGGGAAACTAGCTGTTTCTATTCCAGATGAAAATGGGCAGCTGCCAGTTTATTACAACTACCGTGAGGCTGCTTTCCAGAGAGATTACACAGATTGTTCAGGAACCCCTCGTTATGGGTTTGGTTATGGTCTAAGCTATGCAGAATTTATGCTTAAGGGAATCCATGCGCAGTATGCTCCGCAAGCAATCCAAATTAATGGAACAATCGAGAATCTTTCGGCGATAGCAGGAGCTGAAGTGGTACAAGTGTACCTTCGCAATTACTCACAGCAGGTCTTACCGCGTGTGAAAGTGTTATGCGGTTTTCAAAAAGTCTTTTTGCCAGCCAAAAGCACCGTCGACTTTTCTCTAACAGTTTCTTATGAAACGTTGAAACGGTTGAACATTTCACCAAATGAATTGCCAGCTGATTTTATCATCCAAGTCGAAGCAGCCAATCAGAAACAAGTATTCACGAAGCCATTGAAACAAGAAGAAAATGGAAAAGGAGAGAAATCATGTTAAAATTCCCGGAAGGATTTTTATGGGGAGCAGCTGCTTCTGCTCCTCAAACGGAAGGCGCTGCGGCGATTGATGGCAAAAGCCCTTCAACTTGGGATAAATGGTTCGAATTGGAGCCAGACAAGTTCTATGATCACGTAGGACCTAGTGATACTTCGAATACCTACCGACACTTTCGAGAAGATGTGGCGCTGATGAAAGCCATGAATCTGAACTCTTATCGGACGTCAATTGCTTGGACACGACTAGTACCTGATGGAAAGACGGTCAACCCTCAAGCAGTCACCTTCTATCGTGCCTATTTTCAAGAAATGGTCGATCAAGGAATCGAACCTATCATCAATTTGTTCCATTTTGATATGCCGTGGTGGTTAATGGAAAGAGGTGGTTGGGAAGCCAGAGAATCGGTAGATTACTTTGCCGCTTACGCTCGTATCGCCTTTGAGCAATTTGGCGACATTGTCAAAAAATGGGCCACATTCAACGAACCTTTAGTTCATATTGAATGCGGATATATGGGGGATGCCCATTGGCCTAAAGTTCATAATTTTAAACGAGCGATCCAAGTAGGTTATCATACACTGTTAGCTCACGCAAAAGCAGTAGCTGCTTTTCGCGAACTTGCGATTCCTAACGGAGAGATAGCGATTATCTTAAATTTATCGCCCGTCTATCCGAAAAGCCCGCAGTCTGCTGATCTTGAAGCTGCTGAATGGGCAGACTTACTCTATATTCGCAGTTTTTTAGACTGTACAGTCCTCGGACGATTTCCAGAAAAATTAGTCGCGATGCTGAAAAAGTCAGGTCTTGCTCCTGTAACAGAGGAGGGGGACCGAGAACTTTTTGCCTTAAATACGGTGGACTTTATTGGTTGCAATTACTACCAGCCATTACGAGTTCAAGCCCCGATTGCGCCGAACGATCCAATCACAGGGCCGAGGGATCTTTTTCGAGGCTATGATTGGCCGGACAAAAAAATCAACCCTCATCGCGGTTGGGAAATCTTTCCGCAAGGTATTTATGACATTGCCATGCGTCTAAAGAATAGCTATGGCACGATTCCTTGGTATATTTCTGAAAATGGTATGGGGGTTTCTCAAGAAGAACGCTTCGCAACGCAAGAGGGGGAGATTAATGACACCTATCGCATCGAATTTGTAACAGATCATCTCAAAGAACTGCAGCGGGCGATCGAAGCAGGAGCCCCTTGCTTCGGTTATCATATGTGGACATTTATCGATTGTTGGAGTTGGCTGAATGCGTATAAAAATCGTTATGGGTATTATCGAGTAGATTTGACAGATGATACCCGAACACCAAAAGCGTCGAGCTTTTGGATGGCGCAAGTAGCAAAGGACAATGGGATCGATTCAGGGAATGGACCTGATTAGCCAACAAATAAAGCATGCTTCAGAGGGACGATTGGACCTCTGGAGCATGCTTTGAGTGTTTCAACTGATTTTATTTTATGCTTAAGTTTCGACCACTGAATTTAGCAGGCGCATTTGACGATCAGAGATATTTGTGACGATAGTCAGCAATGGCCTGTCTTGATTCGTAGATATTTTGAGCCAGCTGTTCATTTTTACTCAAAAAGACATAGAACAGCACATCAACTGCCAAAAGATGAGCAATAATCGAGTTGGTTGCTGCACTGCGCATATTGGCTTCTTTCGGTCGGGAAACTTGCAGCGGAACATCTGCTAATTTCGAAAGGGAATTACTGCCAAAGCGAGTCAAAGATAGAACTGGAATCCCCATCTCCTTCGTAAACTCCGCAAGGTGTAGGATTTCAGGTGTTTGACCACTGTTTGAGACAGCCCAGAGCAAACATTCTTTTTCGTGTTTGATCAATTGAGGCAACAGCGAATTATAGTCGGTTTCGAAAATAACCACTTTGCCTAAGCGAGTCCATTTTTGTTGGATATCTTGAGCAATCAAAGAGGAAGCACCGATACCACATACGAAGATCCGATTGCGGGTTTTCAGTAGGTCCGCTGCTGCCAGCATTACTTGTTCTTCTAAAAGGTCCGCAGTCTCATGCATAGTCACTTGGGCATTATGGCTCAATTTCGCAGTAATATCATGAAAAG
Source organism: Enterococcus sp. M190262 (assembly GCF_005843965.1). Classification (NCBI taxonomy): domain Bacteria; kingdom Bacillati; phylum Bacillota; class Bacilli; order Lactobacillales; family Enterococcaceae; genus Enterococcus; species Enterococcus sp. M190262. The sequence continues at coordinate 1,368,714 of NZ_CP040461.1, forward strand.
ATTCGTTCAATGCAACATCTGCATAGCCAATGATCTCCTCATGGGTTTGTCGGGAGCCAGATTCCGCAGAAAGCTGAATCTTAAGATCAGTTAGGCTGGAAAAGCCTGTTTTCTTTGCAAAACGAACAACTGTAGGGGCGCTGATCCCGGTAGCTTGAGCCAACTGACTCGCAGTCATCGAAGGAACTTTTTCAGAATTTTTTTTGATGTAATCAAAAAGTTTTTTTTCGGAATTGGATAATTCGCTCTGGATACTTTCAATGCGAGAAAGGACGCTCATAAGGTCACCTGCTTTAAGAAATTTCTAGATTTAGTATACCATAAGTTGGAGTGTTGCTTTCATTTTAAAATGAAAAGATTCAGCGAAGAAACTTGCATTTTTAGGTAGAATAAAGTAAAGTAATTACGTGTGAATACACGCTACCTGTTACTTGGTTCAACGAGTCACCAACGTTTTACTCAGTCGCAGGTGAAAAAAGAAAAAAGAGGTGAAAAACATGGCAATTACGAAAGAACGCAAAAACGAAATCATCAACAAATTTGCTCGTCATGAAGGAGATACTGGTTCTCCAGAAGTTCAAATCGCTGTTCTTACAGAAGAAATCAACCATTTGAACGAACATGCACGTATGCACAAAAAAGACCACCATTCATACCGTGGCCTAATGAAAAAAGTTGGTCACCGTCGTAACTTATTAGCATACCTACGTCAAAAAGACGTACAACGTTACCGCGAATTGATCCAAGCTTTAGGATTACGTCGTTAATCAAACAAAGAAAAGTGAGGTTCAACCCGAATCTCACTTTTTTGCTATGAATCACTGCGACTGGGCGGCACAAGCCGCACAGAGCAGATGATGAATAGTACTAGGCGACTAATCAGGAGCGTAGTCACCCGAGCGGAATCACTGCGACTGGGCGGCACAAGCCGTACAGAGCAGATGATGAATAGTACTAGGCGACTAACCAGGAGCGTAGTCACCCGAGCGGAATCACTGCGACTGGGAGGTACAAGCCGCACAGAGCAGATGATGAATAGTACTAGGCGACTAATAATAGTGGCCCCATCTTTTTAACAAACTCAATTAGCGGGACTTGACTGGTGAATCAAACCCGCAACTAAAAAAGAATCTCTGAGACACGGCGAGCAGCTTCCTACTAACCAAATGAAAGCAGCGGAAGCACCGATCCGCTTTTTTCATTTGTTTAGTAGTGACTTGCTTGGCTCAGAAAAAAAGGAGCAGATTATGACAGAAAAACAAGTATTCAAAACGACTTGGGGCGGGCGTCCGCTACAAGTTGAAGTTGGCCAATTAGCCAAACAAGCAAATGGCGCAGTACTCGTCCGCTATGGCGATACAGTAGTTCTTAGTGCAGCCGTTGCTTCAAAAGAAGCAAAAGATACAGACTTCTTCCCTTTAACGATCAATTATGAAGAAAAAATGTACGCAGTCGGGAAAGTTCCTGGTGGTTTCATCAAACGTGAAGGTCGTCCAAGTACCGAAGCAACATTGACTGCTCGTTTGATCGACCGTCCAATCCGTCCAATGTTTGCGGATGGTTTCCGAAATGAAGTCCAAGTGACAAATATTGTCATGAGTGTGGAACAAGATTGCTCACCAGCAATGGCTGCAATGCTAGGCTCTTCTTTAGCGTTGTCTATTTCTGATGTGCCTTTTGACGGACCAATCGCTGGTGTTGAAGTTGGCCGTGTCAATGGGGAATATGTGTTGAATCCAACCGTTGAACAAGCAGAGCAAACAGATATCGAATTGACGGTTGCTGGTACGAAAAAAGCCATAAACATGGTAGAATCAGGAGCGAAAGAAGTTTCTGAAGATGATATGTTAGGCGCTTTGCTGTTCGGTTTTGAAGCAATCAAAGAATTGGTTGCTTTCCAAGAAGAAATCGTTGCAGCAGTCGGTAAACCAAAAATGGAAGTGACTTTGCTTCAAGTAGATGCTGACTTGAAAAAAGAAATTTTCGATGGCTACTATCAAACAATGAAAACGGCTGTTATGACCGAAGAAAAATTGGCTCGTGAAGACGAGATCGACAACGTCAAAGAAACAGTTAAAGAAGTTTATGCAGAAAAATTTGCGGGTCATGAGGATGAAGCACAGCTTCTAAAAGAAGTGAAACAAATCGCAGAAGACCTTGAAAAAGATGTTGTCCGTGAATTGATCACGATCGACAAAATTCGTCCGGATGGCCGGAAATTGGATGAAATTCGTCCATTAGCCTCAGAAGTCGGTCTGTTGCCTCGTGTTCATGGTTCAGGACTATTCACTCGTGGGCAAACGCAAGCATTATCTGCTTGTACATTGGCACCATTGGGTGAACATCAAATCATTGATGGTTTAGGGGTAGAAGAATCAAAACGGTTCATCCACCACTATAATTTCCCGCAGTTTTCAGTTGGTTCAACAGGACGTGCCGGTTCTCCAGGTCGTCGTGAGATCGGACATGGCGCTTTAGGTGAACGTGCCTTGGCGCAAGTAATCCCAAGTGAAGAGGATTTCCCTTACACAATCCGTTTAGTGGCAGAAGTATTAGAATCCAATGGTTCATCCTCACAAGCAAGTATTTGTGCGGGTACATTGGCATTGATGGATGCTGGTGTTCCAATCAAAGCCCCTGTTGCTGGTATCGCGATGGGACTTGTCTCTGATGGCGAAAACTATACGATCTTGACCGACATCCAAGGATTGGAAGATCATTTAGGCGATATGGACTTTAAAGTTGCCGGAACAAAAGATGGAATCACAGCCTTACAAATGGATATCAAGATCCAAGGAATCACCGAGCAAATCTTAACTGAAGCTCTATCGCAAGCGAAAAAAGCACGGATGGAAATCTTAAATGAATTGACTTCAACTATTGCTGCACCACGGGAAGAATTGAGTCCATACGCACCGAAGATCGAGATGATCCAAATCGACCCAGCCAAAATCAAAGATGTGATTGGTAAAGGTGGCGACACGATCAATGGCATCATTGATGAAACAGGCGTGAAGATCGACATCGATCAAGACGGAAAAGTATCAATTGCTTCTTCTGATGCGGAAATGATCAAGAAAGCTATTAAGATCATTGAAGATCTAACAAAAGAAGTCAAAGTTGGCGAAGTTTATTTAGGGAAAGTTGTTCGTGTTGAAAAATTCGGCGCTTTTGTCAACTTGATCAAAGGCAAAGATGGGTTAGTTCACATTTCTCAACTTGCAAATGAACGGGTCAACAAAGTAGAAGATGTTGTCAAAGAAGGCGATGAAGTTCTTGTGAAAGTCACAGAGATCGACAAACAAGGTCGGATCAATTTGTCTCGCAAAGCATTATTGACTGACGATAAAGCAGAGAAAAAATAATTTTCTTAACTAGTTATCCGCAAGAGAAGATTTTGCAAACGTAAATCAACGTCCAACCCCCAGTAATCGATTCGATTACTGGGGGTTTTTTACGACATAAGGCACAGACATTTCGCTGATAATAAGGTAAACTGACTCAAAGAGGTCGGGCAATCAAAAATTCAAAAAACGTATAGAAGGTGAAAAAATGAAAGCCACACAGGGAAGTGTTTTTCGACGACGAGAGGCCTTGATCACCTACTTAGATAAGTATGATTATGGGACTGTTTCAGAATTAGCGGATCGATTTCAAGTATCAGAAGTGACGATTCGCAGGGATTTGTTGTTTCTGGAAAAAAAGCAGTTGATTGAACGTTATTATGGCGGCGTGAAACGGATTAAGAAATCAGAAAAAAGAGAATCCCAGCAACTTGGATCGGTAGAAGAATTTCCTTGGCAACGATTGCTTCCACCGTTACACCTTTTGCTGCAAGAAAAGAAATTGATTTTTGTGGGGGCTGGACGCTGGTCGAAAGAATTGATCCACGCAGTTGCTGATTTTGATTTAACGATTGTGACCAATGACCATTCCGCATTGATTGATCTAAAACCAGGACGGGCGATTGTTTGTCTGTGTGGAGGAGAAGTGGAAAGCAACTCCACTGCGTTAGTCGGAGATATAGCGACACTGGCTTTCAGCAAATATACGGCTGATTTGTGTTTGATTGAAGCCTCAGGAATCGACTCCCATGAAATCACAACAACGACACTAAGTGAATCCTTTGTGTATCGGACGATGCTTCAGCATACTCAAGGAGAGAAAATCATCTATACGGAAGGAGAAAATATTGGCCATGTCCGAGGATTTATGATTGATCGTACGTTTATGGCGAATCGCTTGTTTAGCAATAGGCAACTTTCAGAGATCGAGACGGCGCAATTTTCTTCTCAAGGTCTGCAGTTTTCACTGCTATGATTTTAATTTAGCATTGAAGTTTTTCTCAGACAATCAATTAAGGAGAATCGTTCATAAATATTCTTTCATGAACAGTTCTTGTCCGGCTATTGCTTTTGATCAAGGAGACGATTATCCTAAATACCAGAAAGCGCTTTACTAAAAAAGACAGGAGAACATCATGACATCAAAATTTCCAACAGATTTTTTATGGGGAGCATCCATTTCCGCACATCAAACAGAAGGAGCTTATTTAGCGGATGGTAAAGGACTAAGTGTTCAAGATACTCGTCCCCGAGACAATAACGAGATCGCCGATTTTACAGTAGCGGTGGATCATTATCATCGGTACAAGGAAGATATCGCCTTGTTAGCAGAACTAGGAATCAAAGTTTTTCGCTTTTCAATTGCATGGTCACGGATCTACCCTGAGGGGCGGGGAAGTGTTAACCAGAAAGGATTGGACCATTATAGTGCTGTTATCGACGAACTGTTGAAGCAGGGAATCCAACCATTTATTACATTAAATCATTTTGATTTACCACAAGCATTGGAAGATCAAGGAGGCTGGACAAATCGCAGTACAGTTGAAGCTTTTGAAACCTATGCTAAGACATTGTTCAACGCTTATGGTGATCGGGTGACCCATTGGTTGACGATCAATGAGCCGAATATCATGCTCTTAGTCGATCGCAAGATTCTAGGCAAGACGATTCCTCTACCAGAGAAGTACCAGCAATTCCATCATCTGATGATTGCTGAAAAGCTTGCCTTCAAACATTGCCATGAACTCGTTCCAAATGGAAAAATTGGACCAGTCCCTAATATCTCGCTTGTTTATGCAGCAACCAGCAAGCCGGAAGACAATCAGGCGGCCCTTTATTTCAATAGCGTTCGGAATTGGGCGTATTTAGATTTTGCCTGCTTAGGACGCTACAATACAGTCTTTCAAGATTACTTGAATCAAAATGGGGTGAAGATCACTATCCACCCAGAGGATCAGGCTTTGATGACCAGTGCCTTCCCAGACTTTGTAGCTATGAATTTCTATACAACGGTCACAGTTGAACAGCCAACGATGGAAGGAGACATGACGAATGGGATCAGTGATCAACAAAGTGAAGACATCATGGAACGAGGGTTTTATAAAGGATTTACGAATCCCTATTTGAAGAAAAATGCGTTTAACTGGACCATTGATCCTCTGGGCTTAAAAACGACTTTGCAAACACTCTATGATCGCTACCATCTACCAATCCTCATCACAGAAAACGGTTTGGGAGCAGAAGATCATCTGGAAGAAAACGGCGCAGTCCATGATCCTTACCGTATCGACTATTTGCAGCAGCACATCCAGCAATGTCTAGCAGCTATCGAGTCAGGAGTGGAATTGATTGGCTATAGTCCTTGGTCTGCGATCGATTTGATCAGTGTCCATGAAGGCATCAAAAAGCGCTATGGTTTTATTTATGTGGATCGGAATGATGCCGATGAAAAAGAGCAAAAGCGTGTGAAAAAAGATAGTTTTTACTGGTATCAAAAGTTGATCGAAAACGGACATTGGGAGGGATAAGCAATGAATCATGTCTTTACTTTTTTAGAGCAGCGATTGATGCCGCCATTAAATAAAGTCGCTAACTTGCGTTTTATCCGAGCAATCATGCAAGCGGGAGTCATCACGGTTCCTTTCACGATCGTTGGCTCGATTTTTTTGATCATCAATAACCTGCCTCAAATTATTCCACCGCTGGCCAGCTTTTTTGAACAGACGATTTTGAAATTTTCCCCGCTTTATAGTGTCGCGACAACTATGTCTATCGGCTCGATCGCACTCTTTTATTGTTTAGCCACTGCGTATTATTTAACGGACATCTATCGCAAAGAAGAAAAACTCCAATTGAGCAGCTTTGTTGGCGCAATTCTTGGGTTGTTTGCATTTTTGATGACGATCATTCAAGTCGATATTTCAGATAGTGGGGCACAATTGCTTCAAACAACTGGAGAGACAGCTATCATCTATAATGGTGTAGCACTTGGCTCTTGGGTGACACGGTTTAGTGGGGTCGGTATTTTTATCGGTATCCTTACGGCGGTGCTGGCAACCCAAGTCTATCGTTTTTGTGTTAAAAAGAAAATCACGATCCAAATGCCAGCGGGAGTACCAGATGGGGTCAGTAAAGCATTTGCTTCCCTGATTCCAGCGATTATTATTGCTTTTTTGATGATTCTGATCAATGGCTGTTTAGCCGTTTTTCATACCGACTTGCATGGTTTGTTGTCAAAACCATTTGAATTTGTAAAAGATTTGACAGGTTCTTGGCTAGGGATCATTGTAATCATGTTGTTGATCCATTTGTTGTGGGCCGTTGGTGTTCACGGAACAGCCGTCATCAAAAACAGTTTTATCAATCCTATTTTATTAGTTGCTTTAACCGAAAACATCGATGGAGCAACCAACATTTTTGCCGGTGATTTTGTCAATATGTACATTTTTATTGGCGGTGCTGGCAGTACGTTAGGGTTGGTCTTGTTGATGCTGTTTCGAGCTAAATCCCAACAGTTGAAAGTATTGGGCAAAGCGGCGATCCTTCCAGGATTGTTCAATATCAACGAACCAGTGATCTTTGGTGCGCCAATCGTCTATAATCCCTATTTGATTATTCCTTTTATTGTGACACCGCTGATCAATGTGACGATTGCTTATTTTGCTACATCCTTTGGCTTTGTAGCTAAAGTGATCACCGGGATTCCTTGGATCTCACCTGTTGGGATTGGAGCATTTCTTGGAACTGGCGGTGATTTTCGCGGAATCTTGATCGCTATCCTTAATTTATTGATTTCGGTTGTCTGCTATTATCCATTTTTCCGAATGTACGATAGTAAACTTTTTGCGGAGCAGCAAGCAAACGAAGCAGAAGCGACTCTCCATGATCAGTAGACAAAAAGAGCGTGGGACAAAAGTAAAAAACACTTTTGTCCCACGCTCTAAACACGTCTAAATGGCGGAAGCAGAAGCAACTCCGAGAAATTAATCGAACTACCCCAAAATTTGAAAAGCAATTTCCGTGTATTCCTCCTTATTTTGTGGAGTTTAACATTTCTGTCCCAGCCTCTTTTTTAGCGAAAACTATAATCCGACAACGAAATATGCCGGGCATGACACCAGTCTTTGACAGAACCGGAGAAAATTAGCGGTACATTGGTCAAATCCTGTGTCCGGGTTTGTCCGACCATGGTGTAGAGCAGCTGAAGCTGTTCTTTCCAAGACTGGATGGTGGCAATCGTTTCTTCAGGTCCTTTATCTAAGAGCATGGTCAAAATCGTAGCAGAGATTCCGACACTTTTGGCACCAAGACATAAAGCTTTGAAAATATCAAAGGCATCTCGAATCCCTCCTGAAGCGATTGTCGTGAAGGAGTGTTGCACTTCGTTGGCTTCTAGTAAAGAAATAACCGTCGATTGGCCGAAGTGATTCAAGTAAGCCATTTCTCGTTTTTTTCTGCGGGCATTTTCAATTTGGGTAAAACTCGTTCCGCCGCTACCAGCAACATCGATCGTTTGTACGCCTACCGAAATCAATTGCTGAATAGTCTCTCGGGTCATACCAAAACCGACTTCTTTTACGACAACTGGTACTGGAGCCGCCTTTACGATTTGTTCCAGCAGACTTAGCCAATTGCTGAATTCACGGTCCCCTTCTGGCATCACCAATTCTTGAGGGGCATTCAGATGGATCTGTAAGGCATCGGCTTCAAATAAGTCGATCGCACGCAAGGCATTTTCAACGGAACTACCAGCACCGACATTTGCTAAAAGAAAGCCCTCTGGATTGACTTGGCGAACGACTTGGAACGTGTCGGACAGCGCTGGGTCTTTTAATGCAGCTGAGACAGAACCAGTCGCCATCATCAGGTCACAAGCTTTCGCAACTTCAGCCAAGTCTTGGTTGATTTTTTTGCTTTTCTCACTTCCGCCTGTCATGGCGTTGATGAAAAAAGGGGTAGCGAAAGAGCGGCCAAAGAGTTCCGTTTCCAAAGTGACTTGTGCGCTATCGATCTCGGGAAAGGACTGGTGAATAATTTGAACCGCATCAAAATCATTCAACCGTGGCTTGTGAAAGGCTTTTGCCAATGAGACGTGTTCATCTTTTCGATTCATTAAATCTCCTCCCGATAATGATAGACATGCAGTGGCAATGGAATAATGTCGGCTTTTTCCCAAGCGCTCATCAATGGTAAGATCCCGGTTTTTTGATCGACAATCACAATGCCACAATCCCCGCCGCCAGCGCCTGAAGACTTGGCGGCCCCGCGATAGGTTTCTGCTAAGTCACATAGTTTCTTTAAAGCGGGTGTTTCAATGGTTACACCAGTCAGACTAGATAATCCTACAAGTAATTTTCGATTTTCGGTAATCATTTTTTTGATTGTTCGGCTGTCTTCATTTAAAAAGCCATCAATCAAACGATTGACACAGTCTTTGCTGTCTGCCAAAAATTTGGCATAGCCCTTTTCTTTGGCTTCTTTTGATTGGTAGACTTGGTCAACTAAATCAGAAGTGGAAGCAGGACTACCTGTCCACCCAATCAACAGGCGCAATGATTTTGGTACAGTCAATGGACGGATCGAAAGCTCTGGCCAATCACTGGTCAATAGCTGAGTCAATGTCCATTCCTGCTGTTTTCGTAAGACCCACTCATGATCAAATGTGGAAAAAGCTAGCCAGCCGCCATAGCAAGAAGCAGCAATGTCACCACACGAGCCATTCCCTTGCACGGCCAAATGGGCCAATGCGGCGATCTTGAATTGCGTCAAGCGATCCATTTTTAGATCATAGTAGAGGTTGAGTGCTTTGACGGTAGCAACGGTCACTGCACCGCTAGAACCAAGTCCATATTTTCGACCGTTGGAATTATCTAACTCACTCGTTACTTTTAAGTCATAAAAAGAGAGCAAGGTTCCCTTTTCTTGAGCGTATTTTTCTGTTAGACGAATAGCAGCTAGAATGTAATGAAAAGGATTTTCTCGGTGGTCCAGTACTAGTTCGCCATTGCGGCGAGTCCAGCGGATCGGCAAGTCACTGTACTGGGCAGATTGGATACTGCCGTTTTTGCGGGCGCCTTCGATCGTCACATTGATAAATTGATCCACCGCAACGATGATCGCTGGATGTCCAGGTTCAACGACCGCATACTCACCTGCAATAAATAATTTGCCGGGGACTGAGATTTCTATCATTTCGACACTCCTTCATTTGTCATAGACGGATCGGTCACTGTCATTGGTAAATCAACCAACCCTTGTCCTGCGTGAGCAACGATTAATTGTTCAGGATGAAAATCTTTTTTCAGCTGGGTTAATATAGCTTCTTCGTCTTTTCTTTGACAAAGCACTTTGACATTTGGTCCGGCATCCATCGTAAAGTAGCAGGCCAGCCCTTTTTGACGCAAGGAACGGACGCAATCCATTGCTCGCAAGGATTCAGGAGACCAGTAGGTGAACGGTGGAGTCGCCGCCATAGTAGTGGCATGCATTTTTAGGGCATTGGCTTCTGTCGTTTCACCTAATAACTGAAAGTCTTTTTCGCGGATGGCTTGCTTTAACTTTTTCAAATCGTGTGGTGTGCTTTCTAGCCAACCAGAATAATAGCTGGAAGTCTTTACAGTCCGACGCATCCCGTCACGACTGGAAACATCTTTTTCTTTGTCGTTGATCAAAATGAAAAGCATACTTAGCTCTTTTTCCCAGCCTTCCGAAGCAATCGGTGTTGCGTAAGACGTGTCATCATCACCAGTATGCCATTCGACAAAGCCGCCAAAAATACTGCGACAAGCAGAGCCAGATCCCCGCCGAGCGAGACGGGATAGTTCTGTTTGTGATAATTGTAAGTCAAGTGCTGCGTTACAGGCTCCGGCTAAAGCAGCTAGTCCACTAGCAGATGAAGCAAGACCAGCAGCTGTTGGAACGAAATTGCGGCTGTTGACTTGCGCGAAAAAAGGACAATTGGCTTTTGCGCGTACAAGATCCAAAAAAGCGGAGATTTTCTTCGTTGCAGCCTCACTCTGCTGTTTGTCATCCAGGAAAAAACGGTCTTGAGTATATTCCTCTGAAAAGGTAACAGAGGTTTCTGTATAGAAAGCATCTAACGTCAAAGATAAGCTGTTATTCATTGGCAAGATCAGTGTTTCGTTCTCTTTGCCCCAATATTTGATCAAAGCAATATTCGTGTAGGCTCGCGCCTTTCCTTTATACATGTTCGTAAGCTCCTAATCCTTGAATCCAAGTGGCATGGGCGCCATTGGACAATAAAATACGGCTGATCACTTCAGCCTGTGTTTTTGTTTGAGTCAAAGCGATCATACAGCCACCGCGGCCACCGCCCGTCAGCTTTGCGCCAAAAGCGCCGTTGGCTAATGCCAGTGACACGAGATCGTCCAGGTTTTGATTGCTGACACCTAGTTGCCGGAGGGTCTCATGTGCGTGGATCATTGCCTGACCTAGCTGCGTCAGCTGATTATGTAAGATAGCTTCTTTAGCGGTCTTTGCTAAAGAACCTAAGCGGCTGATAGCCTGACTCGTTTGGTGTTTTTGCGTTTCAAACAGATGCGCGACGCTTTTGACAGCTGTGCGGGTCTGACCTTTGATCCCTGTATCGGCGACTAACAAAAAGCCATCGATCGTCAATGGAAAAGAAGTAATCGGCTGCCCTTTGGTAAAGTAGATCGCCTCGTTGCCGCTTGTTGCTGCAGCATCAATACCGCTAGGATTTCCATGGGCGATTTTCTCAGAAAAATCGACATAATCCAATAGCCGTTCTTTTTTTAACTCTTTGTGCTGCCAATCAAAAAAGGCCCGAGTCAACGCAACTGCAACTGCCGCACTTGAACCCATTCCTCGTTCTGAAGGGATTGTACTAACGATCGAAACAGAAAAGGGACCGGTTTGATGGTCTTGCTGCAAGCGATGAAGAAGTTCTTTCACATTTTTTAAATGCGAAGGAGCTTCTTCTAGTGGGCCATGGTAATAATGGGAGGTTAAATCATTCGTTAGGCTGGCAGTGATCGTCACGTGGACCTTTGCGCCAGCAAATGGAAAAGCGATGGCGGGTTCACCATAGACGACCGAATGTTCACCCATTAATATGATTTTCCCTGTAGCTATGCCAGTACCGAGTGACATTCATTATCCTCATTTCTCTTAGAACTGCAGCAGAAGTCAAAAGAATGTCTCAGAGGAAGCAGCAGGCAAAAAAATAAAGGTTCCCCTTTGATCCTGTGAGTCATTCTTTTAAACTAAGCTGCAATCTACTTAATAATTACTAGTGATTTCATCATAGATCCTTGTTTTTCCGTTAGAACAGAAAAGTTCGCAGAAAAACGAATAAAAGATTCTTTCTTATTTTACTAGAAGAAGGCTGTTTCGTTAAGCATTCCGAAAAAGAAATCGTAAAAAACTGAAAATATTTAAACTTTTATTGAAAATTTTTTGTTTTTGTGCTTCAAAAGCGCTGGGTTGACGATACAATATCTAGTAGTGTATAGTTGATTACGCAAATGAAACATACAATATTTAGTGATGAGTGAGTTGGGGGATATGAGCGTGATCGTATTAGCAGGAACTATCGGCGCAGGAAAATCAAGTTTAACTGCATTGTTAGCTGATCATTTAGGCAGTCAAGCATTTTATGAGTCAATCGATGATAATGAAGTGCTGCCGTTGTTTTATGCCGATCCAAATAAATATGCTTTTTTATTGCAGATTTATTTTTTGAATAAACGTTTTGATAGTATCAAAAAAGCATTGAATGATGATAATAATGTATTGGATCGATCCATTTATGAAGATTCACTGCTTTTCCATTTGAATGCTGATTTAGGACGAGCAACGGATACAGAAGTTCGGGTTTATGATGATTTATTGGCCAACATGTTGGAAGAATTGCCTTATGCAGCTCATAAAAAACATCCAGATTTATTGGTCCATATTCGGGTTTCTTTTGAAACTATGTTAGAACGGATCAATAAACGGGGACGGGAATATGAACAGTTATCCTTTGATCCTACCTTGTATGACTATTATCAAGAATTGAATCTGCGGTATGATCAATGGTATGAAGAATACCAAGAAAGTCCAAAAATCCAAATCGACGGCGATCAATTCAACTTTGTTGAAGATCCAGAAGCAGCCCAAAAGGTATTAGCGATGGTCGACGAAGCACTGGCAAAAGTGCGCAAATAAAGCAACAGCTGGAGTCCAGCCCATAAAAGTGGGGATTCCAGCTGTTTTCTTTTATAATAGAAGAAAGCGAACATGTAACGTGTGGAGGGAAACCAGTGGAAAAAAAACGATTTTACAATGGCCGTTATGAATGGATTCAAGTGGATCAACAAGACAGTAGCAGTATTGCGCGTTTACAAAGACAGCACCAGTTGACTGATGAGATGTTAACTTACTCATTAGACAAGAATGAACGTGCCCGTGTGGAGTTCGATACTGATGACCAAGCATTGTTGTTGGTGTTCAACGTACCTCAACAAGAAAAGAAAGACAATCATTTTGAAACAAGTCCGATGACGTTTATCTTAAAAAAAGATCGGCTGTTTACTTTTTCTTCGAGAAATACCCAATATGTGATTCCGATGATGGAACGGATACTCGTGCAAAATCCTTTGCAAACACCGATTCATTTTCTTTTTAATAGTCTTTTTTTGATCTCAGGAACTTTTTTTCCTTTAGTCGAAGAAGTCAATAGCGATCGCGTGCATCTCAATCAACGGCTGCGGGAAAAGACCACCAATAAAAATTTGTTGGAAATGTCTGACTTGGAGATCGGACTCGTTTATCTGGTTTCGGCAACGAAACAAAACGCCGTTTTATTAGAACAGATCAAAGCTTTGTCATTCTTTCGTTTAATGGACGACAATGAAAAAGAGCAGTTGGATGATGCACTGATCGAAGCGAAACAAGCCGTTGAAATGACTCAGTTAGCGTTTCAAATTCTGGAACAATTGTCAGGTACGTACAATAATTTGTTGAACAACAACTTGAACGACACGATGAAATTCCTGACTGTTTGGTCGTTGTTGCTGACGGTACCATCGATCGTTACCAGCTTCTTTGGCATGAACGTTCCATTGCCCTTCACGAATACCGTGTTTGGCTGGGGAATCGCTCTGCTGATCAGTTTAGTCTTGTCAGGATGGATGTTGATTGCACTCTGGCGCAGAATCAAGTGATGCTTCAGTCAATCACTAGACCTAACCCCGCTGCAATCACTAATGCTTGTTCTTGGTCAACGATCAATCCCCGCAACAATTCTTGCGAAAGAGCGATTTTCTGGAAAGGATTGGTCCGCAGATCCAGCTGATAGAGTTTGGTTCGGAACCAATTACTGTTTGTCAGCTGATTGTGCTGCAACTGGAGATTTTTCCATTGGACTTCGTAAAATTCTGTGTCATTCAGCTGGCACTCTGCAAAGCGGATCGTTTTGAGATTGGTGTTGCTGAAGGAAGCAAAATTGCCGACGCAAGATTCAAATGTACAGTCACGAAAATAACTTTCTGCAAAATTTGTACCGGTCAGCTTGCAGTTTTTGAAGTGTACTTGATGAAAGCTAGCGCCCAAACATTCCATGTTGGAAAAGTCGCAGTTTTCAAAGAAAACATTTTGGCATTCCCAATGCTCTAGTCTTGTCTTTTGCATGGTGACCTTTTTCAAGTGGCACTGTTTTAAAATAAGACCCGTACAAGCGTCATAACTGGCATCAGTTTCTGTAAAAAAAGCTTGTTCAAAAATTTCTTCATCTTCAAGATAAAAATCTTTTGTTTCTGAGTATTCAATAATCGGTAAAAGAGGATCCGGCTGCTTTTTTTTCATTTTGCACCTCAAAATTTTGTTTTTTTAATAGTATACCATGTTTTTAGCGATGCCTTTAGCAGTGCAAAGATGTTTGATGGATAGATTGTGAATTTAATTCAATAGGCTAACTTTAGCTGCTGAAATAGCAAGGTTTTATGAAAAATAAATACGCTTATATTCACAAGGTTATGAATTGTTTTAAGAAAAATCTTCATTTCAGAAGCATAATTCAAGGATAATTCGGCAATAACCAGTAAAAACTGTCATTTTTTTAACGGTTTGCGAAAATCTTGATAGTTTTTAAATTCACAATGTAGCTATAATGAAACCATAAACAAAAGGGGGAAATTTTTCCATGACAAAAACAGTGATTATTGGTGCGAACCACGCAGGGATTGCCGCAGCAAATACCTTATTAGACAATTACCAAGATCAAGAAGTGGTAATGATCGATCGGAATACAAACCTCAGTTACCTTGGTTGTGGGACTGCATTATGGGTTGGACGTCAAATCGATTCGTATGAAGGCTTATTCTATACAAAACGGGAAGATTTTGAGGCAAAGGGAGCAAAAATCTATATGGAAACAACTGTTGACCATATTGATTTTGAGAAAAAAACGGTTCATGCAGTAACAAAAGATGGTGAAGAAGTGGTAGAAACATATGACAAACTTGTTTTGGCAACAGGTTCAGTACCAATTTCGCCAAAAGTACCTGGTCGTGATTTAGCCAATATTCATTTCTTGAAGAGATTCCAAGATGGCCAATCTGTGGATAAAGAACTAGCAGCTGAAGAAGTAAAAAATGTTGCTGTCATCGGGGCCGGCTATATTGGAGTGGAAATTGCAGAAGCTGCAAAACGTCGTGGTAAAAACGTTCTTTTATTTGATGCCGCTAACCGTGCATTACCAAACTACTATGACAAATGGTTCACGGATGACATGGATCAAAACTTAGCAGAGCATGGGATCGAATTGCACTTTGGTGAATTAGCTCGGGAATACAAAGGAACCGACAAAGTAGAAGCAGTGGTAACGGATAATGGAGAATATCCAGTGGATCTTGTGATCAATGCGATCGGCTTCTTGCCAAACAATACATTAGGCAAAGAGCACTTGGAACTATTTACGAATGGTGCCTACTTGGTAGACCGTCACCAACAAACAAGTGACCCAGATGTTTTTGCGGTTGGAGACTGTGCAACGGTTTATTCAAATGCATTGCAACAAACGACCTACATCGCTTTAGCAACAAATGCCGTTCGCTCAGGGATCGTAGCTGGCCATAACATTGGCGGTACATCATTGGAATCAACTGGGGTCCAAGGATCAAACGGAATCTCAATCTTTGGTTACAACATGGTTTCTACCGGTCTTTCCGTAGAAGCAGCAGAACGAAACGGTGTGAAAGTGAAGTATTCAGATTATGAAGATACGCAAAAACCTGGATTCATGAAAGAAAACGATACCGTGAAAATCCGGATCGTTTACGAAGAAGAATCACGTCGGGTGATTGGTGCCCAAATGGCATCACGTACTTCAGAAATCGCTATGGGAATCCACATGTTCTCATTAGCAATTGAAGAAGGTGTAACCATCGACAAGATGAAATTACTTGATATCTTCTTCTTACCACACTTCAATCAACCATACAACTACATCACAATGGCTGCATTGAAAGCTGAATAATAAATAGCTGAGGGAGCTGTGACAAAAATCTTGTCGCAGCTTCTTTTTTCAAATAAACGATTAGAAGTAGCTTCTTTGGAACCAAGCCGAAACTTCAGGTGGCTGGTCACTTTTGTTATGCGCTCTTTTTTGAAATAATCATGAAAACCATTGACAAGAACTAAAAAAAGCAGTATACTATAAAAGTTGAGAAATTAAAGCAGAAGCACCCGCTTCTCGCCTGAGTGACTGTATCGCTGGGCAGAATAGGATTCCTACATTTTGTGTATGGAGTACGTGCGGGTTCGTGAAGAACTCGTTTTTTTTTATTGTCTGATTTCGAATCGACAAGCTTTTCTTTCTCTCAAAAAACTCGGAGGTGAATGACCATAGCAAAGGATATGATGGTAAACGACGGCATTCGTGCACGTGAATTGCGTTTGATTGATCAAAACGGCGAACAACTTGGTGTAAAGAGTAAAGCTGAAGCATTGCAAATTGCAGAACGAGCAAACCTTGATGTGGTATTGGTGGCACCAAATGCGAAACCACCGGTAGCAAGAATTATGGATTACGGAAAATATCGTTTTGAGCAACAGAAGAAAGACCGTGAAGCTCGTAAAAAACAAAAAGTAATCAACATTAAAGAGGTTCGTTTAAGTCCAACGATCGACGTCAATGATTTCAACACAAAGTTGCGTAATGCACGTAAATTCCTTGAAAAAGGGGACAAAGTAAAAGCTTCGATCCGTTTCAAAGGCCGTGCCATTACCCATAAAGAGATTGGTCAGAAAGTGTTGGATCGTTTGGCTGAAGAAACAGCTGATTTAGCATCCGTTGAACAAAAACCAAAAATGGATGGACGCAGCATGTTCTTAGTATTATCGCCAAAAAATGATAAATAATGACTCACTGAGTTTCAGTTTAAAGTCAGATAACGAAAGATTTTGAGGAGGAAATTAGTTATGCCAAAACAAAAAACACACCGCGGATTAGCAAAACGCGTAAAACGTACTGGCGGCGGCGGATTGAAACGCTTCCGTGCATTTACTAGCCACCGTTTCCACGGTAAAACAAAAAAACAACGTCGTCAATTGCGTAAAGCTTCTATGGTTTCAGCTGGCGATTACAAACGTATCCGTCAACAATTAGCACGCATGAAATAATTGCGTCCCAGGCTTTACAAATTCAAACAACTATCGATTTTCATATTAGGAGGAATTATACATGGCACGTGTTAAAGGTGGAACAGTAACTCGTAAACGTCGTAAAAAAGTGCTAAAATTAGCAAAAGGTTACTACGGTTCTAAACACACTTTATTTAAAACAGCAAAAGAACAAGTAATGAATTCATACAACTACGCATACCGCGATCGTCGTCAAAAGAAACGCGACTTCCGCAAATTGTGGATTGCTCGTATCAACGCAGCGGCTCGTATGAATGGCTTAAGCTACTCAAAATTGATGCACGGTTTGAAATTAGCTGAAATCGACATCAACCGCAAAATGTTAGCTGACTTGGCTGTAAACGATGCAACAGCATTTACTGCATTGGCTGACCAAGCAAAAGACGCTTTAAACAAATAAACTCACGTTGTTCTACAACGATTGAACCCGCTCTATGAGCGGGTTTTTTGTTTTTATGGGGATAAGAAAACTGTTTTTCTGTCTATGGAGTGATTTGGTGAATTTAAAAAAGCGGTCAATTTATTTTTCAGTTCACTAAATATTCACTAAACTAATTGTCGAACCTCCAAATTAGTGGTATATTAAATTATAATGAAATCGGATTCCAGTTTGAGGTGGAGGCTGTGAGATGAATAAATTGATCATCACTGATAAGGCAATGGATGAGACAAAGAACGTTATGAAAATTGTTTTAGGAAATGTATTGATGGGTTTTGCTTATGCAAAATGGATGAAGCCAAATGGCATTATAAATGGCGGTGTTACAAGTATGGCTATGATCGTTGAAAAGGTGACAAGCATACCGATTGTCTATTTAACGTCGGGCATCACACTGCTTCTATTAGTTTTTTGTTGGTTATTCTTAGGGAAAGCCAATTTTTTCAAGTCTATCGTCAGTAGTATTTGCTATAATATATTTTTTGCTCTTTTTTATTATATAGATATCAACTTTCAAGTGAATATAGGAATTGACTTTTTACTTGCCAGCATTTTTATTGCAATAGGATATTATTGTTGTATTTCTGCAAATGCTTCGACAGTAGGGATGGATGTGATTGCTTTGGCAATCAATAAAAGACATCCTGAATTTAACATTGCTCGAGGAATCCGTTATATCAATTTTATGGTACTGGCTTTAGGTTTTTTTACATACGGAATAAAATCCGTTGTTATTGGCGTTTTATTCAGCTTGGTCAACTCATACATGTTAGATGTTTTATTGAAAAAGGCAAAAATATAATTTAAACAGAGAGAAAATGAGGTGTTCGTATGGCAACAATCAAAGATATAGCAGATTTAGCTGGTGTGTCTAAAACGACTGTTTCAAGGGTGTTGAATTTTGACCAAACTCTTTCTGTTAGTGATGAAACTAGAAAGCGGATTTTTGAAGCAGCAGAAAAACTTGAATATACGAAATATAAGCGGAATCGAGTGATTGATAAAGGGAAAATCGCGATCGTTCAATGGATGACTGAAAAGGATGAATTGGATGATGTCTATTATCTTTCGCTTAGAATGAGTGCAGAGAAGAAGATTTTAGATGAAGGGTATGAAATCCTTCGTTATTTTCGCAATGATGAAATGCTTTTCGATGATGACATCATCGGCATCATTTCAATTGGCGAATGTTCACCGGAACAGCAACAATCTTTGATCGATTTTACGGATAATCTAGTCTTTGTGGGGATGGATATTCTTTCTGCAAAATATGACTCTGTTTCACTCGATTTTGATCAAGCGGTCAGTAGTGTAGTAAATTTTTTTGTTGAAACAGGGCATAGGAATATTGGCTTTATCGGAGGACTTGATTACGGCAAAACATTACCCAATCATCCTATTGGCAAGGATACGCGGACCATTGCATTTGAAAAATATACTCGGATAAAAGGTGTGTATAATCCAGAAAATGTTTTTCAGCACTCTTTCGATGTTGAGAGTGGCTACGAAATGATGACAAAAGCTATCGAAAAACTTGCCGATAATCTACCTACTGCTTTTTTTACTGCAAATGATCCGTTAGCGGTAGGGGCTTTAAGGGCTTTATTGGAAAATGGAATCAAAGTACCGGAAAGAGTTTCATTGATTGGTTTTAATGATACTAGCATAGCGAAACATGTCTTTCCGACCCTTAGCTCAGTTAGGATACATACGGAAATTATGGGGGAAGTGAGTGTTGAATTATTACTCGAACGCTTAGAAACGGAGCGCCAAGTAGCAAAAAAAGTAATCATTGCGACGGAATTAAGTTTGCGAGGAAGTACCGATAATGAAAAGAAGTGAGAAAAAGCCATGACAAACCTCTTGTCATGGCTTCTTTTTTGTACAAATATATTCAGTAAACAAATGTAAAAAGTTCAGTGAACTTATTGACCTTTTGTTTACTTTCGTGTATTCTATGTATTGAAAAAAAGCGTTTACAATATGGAGGGGAAAATATGAAGTTCAGAAAAATGTTGTGCGGTACGTTAGGCTTATTGGCAATCGTTAGTTTGGCAGCATGTGGTGGAGGTGATTCTAAGTCTGAATCGAAAGCGGATTCAGCAAAAGATTTGGCAAAAGAAGCACGGGTAGAAAAGGCGAGCATTGAAGTGTATGTGCCACAAGGGAAAAATACGGATTATTTAAAAAAATCGATTGAGCTTTATAACAAGAAGTATAGCACTGAACTAGAATTGAACCCGGTAGATGTGGCACCTGCAATTCCGATGGTGCAAAAGGTAACACCAAAGCTAGTCGCTAATGAAAAAATGCCAGATTTGATTTTTTTACAAGACAGCAATGCAGGTTCTGTTTTTGATAAATTTGAAGATCTCTTTTATTCAGCAGAAGATTTTGGATTTGTGAAAGATTATGGAAAAGACTTTTATTCAGCCAAAATGAATATGTTAAGTAATATTGCACCATCGAAAAAAGTTTTTGGATTTCCAAATGACTGGGGCAATGCATCTATGTTTTACAATGAAGAAGCATTTAAAACAGCTGGTGTAGATATGAAACAAATCAAAACTTGGGATGAATTGATCGAGGCTGGTAAAAAATTAAAAGAGAAAACTGGCAAAAAGCTATTATTTATGAGGGATACTGGCGAGTTAGACTTGGTCAAGTACTTAACAGAACAGCAAGGCGTTTCATTATTTGATAAAGACGGAAATTTGAATCTCTTAGATCCTGCTGTAAAACATTCTTATGAAATCATAAAAAAATTACAAGATGAAGATTTAGTTGCATATGGTAACTCAAAAGATTATACAGTGATCGGTCAAGACTGCGGTATTATTCTTGCTGGGGGCTGGTTGGCATCATATCAAGCAAGTGACTATCCCGATGATGAAGGGAAATGGAGAATTGGTGCGATTCCAGCAGTTGATGAGGACAATAATTATTCTCCAATGAGTGGTGGCTCTAGTTATTACGTTCCGAAAAATTCGGAAAATGCATTGGCTGCACTACAATTTATTACTTTTGCATTAACAGATAAAGAAGCGTTAGATGCTTATATGGAGTTAAGCGGCTTACCTGCGAATACAACAGCTTATACAAGTGAAGTTGCTCAGAAGGAATTTCCTTATTATGGCAATCAAAAAATCTTATTGACACTTGATGAAATCAGCCAAAACAGTATTGAAGGGTATGCTTTCCCTTATTCAGCTGATTTAGACAACTATATTGAAGCTGCTAGTTACGATATCAAAAATAACGGTGTTTCTGTTGATGATGCATTGAAGAAACAAGCTGATGATTTTGCTTCAAAATATGGCGTTAAAGTGAACGAATAATTTTTAAAGGGGTTATTCTACAAAGCTAACCAATGACTGTAGGAATCCATGTACAATGATTCTGATTTCTAGCAGGTCCTTCAGTTCATGACGATCAACTGATTTCAGACGTAGAGGTAGTTGAAAGTTATAGCGTTGTTTTGAGTGATAGAATAACCCCGATTTTAAAATTGAAAAGGGGTATCCATATGGAATTTCGTAAAAAGAGAGGGATTACAAATTATTCCCGCACAGCCTACATTATGTTGCTGCCATTTCTTCTTCTTTTTATCGTTACATTACTTATTCCAGCCGTCATGTCATTGGGATTTAGTTTCTCGAAAGTATCGACAGCAATTGAATTTATTGGTTTGGAAAACTTTATTGCCATTTTTAAAGATCCATTATTTTTTAAATCCTATTTCAATGTTTTCATTTTTATGCTTTTTTCCATACCAATCACAATCTTCTTAGCACTGATTTTTTCTGTGTTGTTAAATAAACCAACGATTAAAGGAAAAGGTTTTTTTCGTACCGTGTATTACTTACCAGCTATTACTTCAATCGTAGCTGTTTCCTCAGTGTTTTTGACCTTTTACAACCCCACAGGATTATTTAACTCAGTTTTGGCGACGATTGGATTAGCGCCAATTCCTTGGCTGACTGATCCCTTTTGGGCTAGGGTTTCGATCATTATTATTTCGGTCTGGTTGAACGTGGGGTATTACACCGTTTTATTTTTAGCCGGCTTGCAAAATATATCAACTGAAATCTATGAAAGTGCGGACATTGATGGAGCAAACAGCCTGCAAAAGTTTTTTAAGATCACGATTCCACTATTGAAGCCTGTAGTTTTGATGGGGATGATTTTATCAACCATTAACGGTCTAGGTGCGTTTGAAGTACCAAACATTTTATTTAAAAATGGCTTTGGTCCAGAATCTTCGGCTGTAACTGTCGGTGTTAATTTATATAAGACGAGTTTCGAAATGGTCGATTTTGGAAAAGCTTCTGCGATTGCATGGACAATGGTAATCATTGCGGCCATTTTATCCATCATCCAATTTATTGTAGGGGGAAAAAACAATGAAGCGTAAGCTGAACCCATTACTTATTTACTTTGTACTCTTAATTGGATTGGTCATTTTTGCATTACCTTATGTATACATGCTGATTGCCTCTACTCAGTCCAATGATGTCATTTTAGGCGAAAAAATAAATTTCACGATTGGACCTCATTTTTTGAGAAACATCAAAGAAGTCCAAGAAAAATATGATTACATTCGCGTACTGATCAATTCAGGCATCATAACTTTTGTGGGTACAGCCGTTTCAACTTTTATCACGACATTAGCGGGATATGTAATGGCGAAATACCGCTTTAAGGGAAGTAATCTAATTTTTAATCTAGTCATGATCTCCCGCATGATTCCTGGGTTCGCGACATTGATCCCTACTTTTTATATTTTAAGTAAGTTTGGTCTGACAAATACGTTTGCCGGTGTCATTATTCCTAGTGTGGCCTCCACGACTTCCGTGTTTATGATGCGACAATATGCACAGCAGTTTCCTAATGAATTAATGGAAGCATCGAGAATTGATGGCGCAAGTGAGTGGACGATCTTTTGGAAAGTCGCCGTTCCGGTCTTAACACCTAGCATCATTACGACTGCTTTGCTTACCTTCATGGGATATTGGAATTCCTACTTGATTCCATTGATTGTACTGTCTGACTCCAAGAAATTTACGGTGCCGTTGATTATACAAAATATGACACAAAACAATTATGACCCATTGAATTACGGCGCATTGATGGCAATTTTGGCCACATCAGTTATACCGATCGTTTTGCTATATATGTTTTTACAATCAAAATTCAAGTCAAATGGGCTAGATTCAGCGATTAAATAGGTGCTTTTTAGGAGGAACAATGGAATGAAGTTTGAAATCAAAGAGGAATTTTACCTAGATGATCAGCCGCTAAAATTAATTTCTGGCGCTGTCCACTATTTTAGAATTCCGCCAACACAATGGGAACAAACATTGCGTAATTTGCAAGCGATGGGCTGTAATTGTGTTGAAACATATGTGCCGTGGAATTTGCACGAACCAAAAAAAGGAGTATTTGATTTTGAGGGGTTGGCAGATGTAACGACATTTTTGGATATAGCTGAAAAATTAGGGTTATTTACAATTGTTCGTCCAAGTCCTTATATCTGTGGTGAATGGGATTTCGGTGGCTTGCCTGCTTGGTTGTTAAGCGATAGTAAGATGCGGATCCGTAGTCAATATTCTGGTTATTTACAAGCAATAACGGAGTATTATGAACAACTTTTGCCGAAATTGGTTCCATATCAATTTACCCATGGAGGCCATCTATTGATGGTGCAGGTGGAAAACGAGTATGGCTCCTATGGTGAAGACAAAGATTACCTGAAATTCTTAGTGAAAGAGCTTCGGAAATATCTCACGGTTCCTTTATTCACTTCTGATGGAGGTTGGCGAGAAGTATTGGAAGCTGGCACTCTTCCAGAAGAAGACATTTTAGCTACCGCTAATTTTGGTTCTGATGCAAACGAGAACTTTGCTTGGCTCAAACGTTATCAAGAAAAAAACAACTTGATTGAACCGCTTATGTGTATGGAATTTTGGGACGGCTGGTTCAATTCTTGGCAGAAAAAAATTATTCGTAGGGATCCGCAGGAAACAGCTGAAGAAGTTCGCGAGGTAATAAAACGAGGCAGCATTAATTTTTATATGTTTCAAGGTGGAACGAATTATGGATTTTATAATGGCTCTTCGGATGCAGGCGTTCGGAATGAACCGCAAATCACTTCATATGATTATGATGCACCATTGACAGAATGGGGGGCACCTACCGAAAAATATTTTGCCATTCAAAAAGTGATTCAAGAAGAAGTTCCTGGAGCGCAGACATCTGAACCACTCTATCCTCAGTTAGTTAGTTTGGGGATTTTTCCAATTCAAGAAAGCGTAGGATTATTTTCTGTTCTCGACGAAATCAGCAGTCCGATCAGCAATGATTACACATTACCGATGGAGTATTTAGGACAGAATTTTGGCTACACTCTTTACCGTAGTCAATTAATGGAAAAGCGGCGGATAGAAAAATTGAAAGTCATTGATGGATTGGATCGTATCCAGTTTTTTGTGAATCAAGCTAGAGTAGCAACCCAATATCAAGACACGATCGGCGAAGAAATTACTTTTGACCTAACTGAAGAACAAAATGAATTGAGTTTGCTAGTTGAAAACATGGGAAGAAACAATTACGGTCCTAAGCTCGTGGCAGAAACCCAAAGAAAAGGGATTCGCAGTGGTGTGATGGAAGATATCCATTACATCAGCAACTGGGAACACTATTGCCTTGAATTCGAGCCAGAACAAATTGCTAGAATCGATTTTTCTAAAGCGATGACACCAAATACACCGGCTTTTTATAAGGCAACAATTGCTTTAGAACAGGTTGGAAATACTTTCCTAGATTGTAGTAGCTTTGGTAAAGGCGTTGTTTTTGTAAATGGGCAAAATATGGGACGCTATTGGAATGAAGGACCAGTCAAAACCCTCTATATTCCGGATTATTTCTGGCGAAAGGGCGCGAATGAAGTCATCGTTTTTGAAACAGAAGGAATCCCTATTGATGAATTACGTTTCCTTCAATCACCAATCATGGAGTAAAGCAATGAATAAAAACTATGTAGTTTTTTTTAACTGTACCACAAAAGAGGAACTTAATTCGTTTAAAGAGGAGCTGCTTGAGTACCCAAACGATTGTCAGAAATTATTGATGCGAAGTAGACGTTTTGTCTCGGGAGAATATCTTTTTGACAATGAATGGGACATGGAGAGAACACATGAATCTATTCATTGGCAGTTGGCTGAGATTCAATGGGGTGATAGCCCAAATAATGATCCAGAATGGAATTATATGTTGAACCGTCATCGGTTTTTGGTAGATATCGGATTGGCCTATTTGCTGACAGAAGAAGAAATTTACAAAAGGTATTTGGCCGATTTTCTACAGGCTTTCATAGAGCATAATCCATTGAATGAACAGACGAAGGGCTATAGTTGGCGAACGATCGATGTAGGCTTGCGAGTGGTTCATTGGCTTAAATTACTTGAAATCCATCGTCATTTCCCATTGTTTACACCAGAACTAGCGCAACGAATGGAAGAAGAAATCAGCCATCATGGCAAGTATCTCTATGATCATCTTTCGATCGAACGAGGACAAAGTAACTGGCAAGTGTTGGAAATTGCTGGTTTGTATAGTATCAGTCTAGCTTATCCCGAATGGGCATCAGCAAGTGACTGGCGAGTAGCTAGTTTGGCTTATTTGGAAGAATCACTCGCACTTCAAGTGGAAGAAGATGGCATGCAGCGAGAACAATCGTTTATGTATCATAACGAAGTGTTGCTTTCTTTGCTGCAAATCATTCAATTGGCACAAAGAAATCAGCAAGAAATTCCTGAACTGATTCTGAACTATGCCAAAAAGATGACGCAGGCAGCGGCATCTTTTGTCAAACCTGATGGCAAGCAACCCGTCTATGGTGATAGCGATTTAGAAGATATGACGGGCCTTTTGCAGTATGCAGAGGGAATAGTAAGTCCTTCATCTTTTGCAAAAAAACGTCCCACTTTTTTTGCAAAGCAATCGTTTGGTTATGGGGAATTTCCGTTAGAAAATAAATTTTTATCTGTTTTTTCGGTACATCATTTCCAACAAGCCGGATTGATGATTGCCAAAACACCTGAAGACTATACCTTGTTTAAATGTGGTCCATTGGGTGGGGGACATGGACATGATGATTTACTTCATGTGTCTTATACACACCGAGGCAAAGATATTTTGATTGATTCTGGCCGTTATAGTTATGAAGTATCTAAAGGTCGACTTGATTATAAAGCGCCTTATGCACACAATACAATTGTAGTGGATGATCAGAATTTCAATCACCATACAGATGCTTGGAACAGTGAAAAAGTCGCTTCACCAATCAATCAAAAATTGCTGTCTCATTCAGGTATTCACTTCTTTGAAGGAGGACATCTAGGCTATTTTGATTTGTCAGATCCAGTCTATCTCAATCGGAAATTAATACACTTTCCAGAAGGGTTTTGTTTGATCAGTGATAGTTACTTCTGCCATGGAGCGCATAATATCTGTACCTATTTTCATTTCAATTCGAATGACGTCCAGCTGACACAAAGAGGACTGATACTTGAGGATCTGGATTTCGAATTGATCAGTCTGGATGAAAGAATGAAAGCAACGATTGAGGATACTGTTGTTTCGCCAACGTACAATGAAACCAAGTCCATTTGCTGCGGTATTCTTAAAAAGGAAATTCAAAGGACAGACACTAGTTCCTATGTTCTTGCTCCACAGGGTCTTATTCAAAATGTCGAACAGCTTCCGGTTTATGCAGAGGACCAAAAGCAATCATCAAATGTAGTAGAAGCCATCAAATTTACATTTGAAGAGAGGACACAACAACTGGTCATTTTGCAACATCAAGAACCAAATGTAGGAAGACGTGCTTATCGGATAGAAGGTAAATACTATTATGGTCGGATAATGGTAGTAAAAGATAATAAACGAATGGTTTTGTACTGATGGGAGGATCCTATATGCTATCCAAGGAACGCATCGAAGAAGAAATAGAATTTGTTTATCAAAAAATCATTGGTAATTTAACGACTTTTGAAACGTTAGTCCCAGCAGCTGTTTCAACTGATTATGTTTACCCAGCAGTAGAAAATGCTGATTGGACCGATGGTTTTTGGATCGGAATGTTGCACTTGGCACAATCTTATCGACCCGATGAACGAATTCAAAAAGTGATCACTAAACAGCTAGCTGTTTTTAGTAATCGTTTAGACAAAGAAATCGTCTTGAATCATCATGATATTGGTTTCTTGTATTCATTATCCGCAGTAGCAGATTATCGGGAAAATAAGACAGTTTCGTCAAGAGAGATGGCTTTGCGGGCAGCTAAAGTTCTGATGCGTCGGTACAATGAGAATGCGGGAATCTTTCAAGCTTGGGGAGATGTAACAGACAAAGAACAACAGGGAAGAATGATTATTGACTGCAATATGAATTTGCCTCTTTTGTATTTTGCTTCTAATGAAACGGGAGATCCAATGTATCGAAAAGCAGCAGAAAGCCACGTGAAGCTAGCACAAAAATATTTGATTCGAGAAGATTTTTCAACTTTTCATACGTATTATATGGATATCCAAACAGGAAAACCCCGTTTTGGCGCGACTGCTCAAGGTTTTTCTGATGATTCTTGCTGGGCAAGAGGACAGGCGTGGGGGATCTATGGATTTCCTATCAGTTTTACGCATATCGGGGATACTACACTTTTGGACGCTGCTTGTCATCTTGCTGATTATTATTTAGCTCATTTGCCAGCAGACAAAATTGCCTATTGGGATCTATTCTTTCAATCAGGGGCAGAAGAGCGGGATACATCGGCTTCAGCCATCACTGTATGTGGATTGCTAGAATTAGCAAAACATCTACCACTAACAGATGGGAAGAAACAACGCTATGAGGCAGCTGCTGAAGAAATCATCTTAGGATTAATGGAAAGTTATACAACAAGAAACTACCCGGAATCAAATGGATTACTGGTTCAAGGTGTTTATTCCAAACCTAATGGGAATGGGGTAAACGAATGTACTGCTTGGGGTGATTATTTTTATTTTGAAGCACTAACAAGATTGCATCGTAGCTGGTCAACTTACTGGTAGGAGGAGGAAAGATGAAACTACACTATTTAGGTACTGCGGCAGCAGAAAGAGTTCCTGCGATTTTTTGTCAGTGTCGTGTGTGTCAGTATGCCCGACAGTATGGGGGAAAGGAGTTGCGGTCCCAAACACAGACATTAATAGATGATGGGGATTTGCTGATCGATTTTCCTGGCGACAGTTATTTGCATTTGCGCGAACATCAATTAAATTTTAATACGATTGAGCATCTATTGATTACACACTGGCATAGTGATCACTTGTATGCTGAAGATTTAGCATTCCGTATGAGCCCTTATGGGAATGATTTAGACAATAAATTGACTGTTTACGGCAATGCAGAGGTTCATCGATTTTATGATCGGGCGTTTCAATTGGAAGGAATGACCGAAGGAGCACGAATCGAATTTCAAGAGCTAGCCCCTTTCGAATGTTATACGATCGGTCAATATACCGTGCATGCATTGCCTGCAGTTCATGGAAAAAAAGAGGGGGATTGTTTTATCTATGTGATTGAGCGGGAAGGCAAACGCTTATTCTACACTCATGACACTGGATTTCCTACATTGGATGTGTTGGACTACTTAGAAGAACATCATTTGAAGTTGGATGTGATTTCCCTTGATTGTACCGGACAAGGTTTAAAAGGATCTGGCGGTATTCATATGAATGTAGAGGAGAATCTGCAATTAATCGCAACCTTAAAAGAACGTGCATTGTGCGATGATGCAACAATTTTCATTGCAAATCATTTTTCTCATAACGGAGGTCTTACCTATCAAGAAATGAAAGCATTAGGAGACAAACATCAACTGATTACAGCCTATGATGGGATGATTATTGATATTTAAAGTATACTCCTCTTATCCGCAATAAAAACGACAAACTAACAGTATTGATCCAATTCAAATTGGGGTTATTTCATTAATTGACTCGCCTCATAAATCTCTTGTTTATACGGAGATTTATGAGGTGTTTTTTGTTTTTTGTCTATCAACGAATAGAGAGAAACCGTTAAAAATGCGCAATATGACAAAATAAGTTGATTTATTTTGAATTTTGTCTTTTTCATAAACAGGTCAATAAGTGAAAGAGATTTCTCAATCCCAAATCATGTGATTTTTAACACATATTTCAGAAAAAAACGAAGTAAAATGTCCTTATTTATTAAAAAAATGCTCAAGTCTGAGATAAAAATCGCTTTTATCCATTCATTTCCAGGCGCAAAATGATAAGAATTACTCCTTTTTTAAAAAGATTACTAAGTAAGAATGAGACTCAAATACTTATTTTTTGAAAGGATTTTGTCAGTTCCTAATAGCGAAAATATCCGATAATCTGTTTAGATAATCTTTGCACTTTTTTAGGAGTGATCTTTATGTAAAACGAAAATGTTGGATTGGTTGTTTAGGCATGTGTAGGTTAGGAAAGATTTAAAAAAATATGAAAGAAGGTACAGAAATGAAACGAAAGAAAAAATTAGTTACAAAGTTCGTTGTTGCAACAACTCTTTTCACAGCAGGTAGTTTGGTGGTTCCAGCTGTTGGCACTTTATCTGCCTATGCAGCGACTACAGGTCCTGTTGCAGATAATACTAGCCCTCGTTCCATTACACTTTGGAAATATGAAGTGAAAGATCTATCTGAACTGGGTGATCGTGGCGATGGGGAGATGGATGATACGGTTACAAAGACGCCGTTAGCAGGGATCAAATTCCGCATACAACGGGTAACGGCAATCGGTGATGCTGCTTTAACGAATCCATTAGATCAAAAAGAAGGAACCGATTATACGATTGACAACACATTTACTGCTCAAACAGTAACGACAGGAGCAGATGGGTCTGTCAAAGCGAATTTGGGTAGCGGCAATGCGGCAGATGGCATTTATTTAGTTACCGAATTAGAAGATGACCGTGGTGTCTCTCCTGCCGTTGCAAAACCAGCAGATCCATTCTTTGTGCAAGTACCTCAAACGGACCGTGATGATCTAGGCTCATTAATCTATGATGTAGTCGTTCAACCGAAGAACATTATGGAATCTTTGCTTGAACCAGATAAGACCGTTGAAGAAGGAAAAGGTTTCTCCAATAAAGCAGGAAATCATTTCACTTGGGAAGCCAATGCCACTCTTCCAAGCGGACTCTATCAAATTGCAGCGAAAGACATGGTTATTACACCAGTTTATGACAAAGATGGCAATCAAGTTGCGGATATTCCAGTCTCTGCAGGCGACGAAATTTACGCTGACTACTATACGATTCGCGATACATTGAACGAAAAGATTTTGTTGGATGGGTTAACTGTTAATACGAAGACAGATTCCAGTGACTGGGTAGCACTTGAATTTGGCACAGATTATACCGTCTTAGACTAGATAAGCATCATTTCCATTGTTTCGCGCGGGAATGTGCTATACTAGATGCTTGTAATCGCACCAAGAACCGGTGCTTGAAAGAAGGAGCATAAGAAATGAAAAATTTAAAAGTTCAAGACCTGATTGCTGTCGGGATATATACAGCTATTTATTTTTTATTGATGAGTTTTTGTCTGCTGATTTTACGGTTTGTTATTCCAGGATTTCATAATTTATTCATTCCAGCCGTTACAGCACTTTTTTCTGGGGTCATTTATCTATTGATGTTGAATAAAGTACCAAAGTTTGGCGCGATCACCATCATGGGCAGTGTGGTAGGTCTCTTTTTTTTGATTTCAGGTCACTTTCCGCTAGCCTTTATGCCGAATATTTTATGTGCAGTACTGGCAGATACGATTCAGTATAAAAGCAAGTGGAAAGGAAGTCTCAAGACAACTATTAGTTATACCGTATTTAGCTTTGGTTTAATGGGTCCCATCTTGCCATTGTGGTTCATGAAAAATGCGTATATTGATTCGCTAGTTGCTCGTGGAAAAGACCAAAGCTATATTGCAGGGGTCTTTGCGCATACTTCCACAGCGATGCTGGTGATTTGCGGGCTCGCTGTACTGGTTGCTTCGATTGTCGGGATAGGCCTCGGTGCTCGTCTATATCAAAAACATTTCCAACCAACGTTGCATCAAACAAACGGGTGATCGATGTGACTAGGCTCTCACTTGACCCCAGATGCAAATTATTTGTGACATTCTTTGCAAGTGTCACATTGATGATTTCATTGACGTGGACAAAAGAGTTGATTGTGATCAGCTTTTTGTTTATCTTGTTTCTACTTAGCGGTTTCTGGCGAAAGGGATTGTTGTTTTTCGGGCTGTTTCTATTATTGTCTTTGGTAGAAGGTTTTTTTGCAGGGCAAAACAATTCAATAGTAACCACCCTGCTGGATTTCTTTTCCGTAGGGTATCGCCGATTGTTACCGACGATCATGGCAGCCGTATTTGCGATGAGTGGGACGAAAATCAGTGAATGGTTAGCTGCTTTGCAAAAAATCCGCATTCCCTCGTTTTTGCTGGTACCGCTGGCCGTACTGTTTCGATTTTTTCCAACATTGTTGCAAGATGTCAAAAGTATTCGCCAAGCGATGCGCTTTCGCGGAATTGCTTTGAACGGCTGGTCCTATGTAAGACATCCTCTACAGACGGTGGAGTATTTTTTGATTCCTTTATTGATGTCTGCAGAAAATACTGCCACAGAATTGTCAGCGACCGCGTTAGTAAGAGGCCTGTCGGCTAAAAATCCTCATACCTCGGTTTATACACTGCGGTTGAAACTTGCTGATTATGTAGTGTTTGGTGCTGTGTTACTACTTATTTTTTTGTTTGTAAGGATGTGAAGGAATGATCACCATCGAAAAACTATCTCTTAAACGGGGCACCCAGCAGGTATTGAAAGATGTCTCTTGTCAGATTTTTGCTGGTGAAGTCGTCGTGTTATGCGGCCAAAGCGGTAGCGGTAAGTCAACCTTGTTGAATGTTCTCAATGGTTTGATTCCTGAACTATATCCAGCAGAAATGACGGGGGTTGTTCAAGTGGCAGGGGATTCTTTGCCGACGGAAGACTTTCCCGCCTACGCTAGAAAAATCGGTGTCGTTTTTCAAAATCCCAAAACACAATTTTTTACAACAGATGTTTATTCTGAACTGGCGTTTACAATGGAAAATGCAGGGGTAGAGCCAGTTGAAATACGAAAACGGATCAAAGAAGTGGCAGAACAATTTTCTTTGTCAGAATTGTTGGATGCAAGTGTTTTCGAACTGTCTGGTGGCGAAAAGCAGCGAGTAGCAATCGCTTGTGCAACGATGCTTTCTCATGATCTCTTTTTGTTCGATGAACCTTCCAGTAATCTTGATGAAGAAGCACTACAAAAAATTGCCGCAGCGATCCGCCTTTTGAAAGAGCAAGGGAAGACGATCGTCATTGCAGAGCACCGATTGTCCTACTTGACGGGGATTGCGGATCGTTACTTATTACTAGCAGAAGGGCGCTTGGTCACAGAGTATACCAGTGAAGCATTGCTTTCTCATACCCCGCAACAGATTCACAATCTCGGATTAAGGCGGATCAACGAACCGCAGTTCGAGTTGGCAATCAACGAAACAGAGGGAGCGAGTTTCTCAGCTGATCTGATTGCGACGAATCTCCAAGTCACTTATCGACGTCAACAGCAACCAGCTCTTGATATTGCGAAACTTGTTGTGCCTACGCGACAAGTCGTGGGTTTGATTGGCCCGAACGGTGCTGGCAAATCGACATTGTTTCAAGTGTTCGCTGGCTTAAAAAAATGTTCAGCAGCTCAATTTTGGCTGCATGGTCAACCAATCAATCAAAAACAGTTATTGCGAGAAAGTTTTCTGGTTATGCAAGATGTGAACCTGCAGCTTTTTTTTGAATCTGTCGAAAAAGAATTGTTGGCAAAAGCTGCCAGACCGGAACGTTTTGAACAAGTCGTGACTTTGTTGGAACTAGAGCATTTACTGCGCAGACATCCACAATCTTTGTCCGGTGGCGAAAAGCAGCGAGTCGCGATCGGCAGTGCATTGCTTTCAGGTAAACGCTTGTTGTTTTTCGATGAACCGACTAGCGGATTAGACCTGAAACAAATGGAAGAGGTCGGAAATCTGCTGCAGGAAGTTGCCAAAGAAGTCGATCTGTTAGCCGTGATCAGTCATGATAAAGAGTTTTTGGATGAAACCTGCCCTTACGTGATCCAACTCGAACAGGGAAAGTTAGTTGATACCTATCAGTTAGCGACAAATGGGGGATAAAAGAAAAGCGGAGTGAGCATTGGTTCACTCCGTTTTTGTCTGAACATGAAAAAATCTTCATGATCTTTTTCTTTCAATCCGTTAGGAAGTTTTTACAAAATCCGTTATGATAGAAGCAAAAATAGGAGGAGAGCAGATGGCCTTGAGAATCTTGATAGTGGAAGACGAAGAAAGTTTAGCCAGTTTTATCCAGACTGAGTTGACTTTTGAGGGGTACGACACGGTATGGGCCAAAGATGGCCAAGAGGCATTGACCTTGTTCAATCAGCAAACTGATCTGTTTGATCTGATTTTGTTGGATTGGATGCTGCCAATCTATGATGGCATCACGGTGGCGCGGCGAATTCGCAAAGAAAGCGATATTCCGATTTTGATGATGACAGCCAGAAATCAAACTGCCGATGTCGTGACTGGTCTTGACGTTGGCCTAGATGATTATTTAACGAAGCCCTTTGAAATCGAAGAACTGTTTGCCCGGATTCGCGTGATTGAGCGACGGTTGCAGCGGGAAGCCCAACAGCAAAAGAATCAACAAAATCAGTTGGTGGTAGGCGAGTTGATGATGGACATCGCCAAACACTTGGTCCAGGTTGCCGGAGAGACCATTGAATTGACTCCTAAAGAGTTTGGAATCTTATATGAGTTGATGAAAGAACCAGAAGTAGTCAAAACCAGAGATGAGCTATTGAATGAGATATGGGGGTATGAATACGATGGTCAAACAAATGTGGTAGATGTTTATATTCGCACCCTTCGCAACAAGCTGGATGTCTGCGGTAAAGGGAAAATGATCGCAACTGTTCGGGGACTAGGCTATGTGTTGAGGACCGCCCATGAAGAATAAGTTCGCCAACCCACGCAGAAAAACTGCCCAGTTTCAATTAACGAGCCGCTTTTCTTTGATTCTATTTGGTCTGTTGATTCTCTTCAATGTATTGTTTATCTTGTTATCCGTAGGGTATTTGTTTGAACATATCGAAAATCGTGCGAGCAATATTCTTGAGGCTATCGAAAACGGGGAGGCTTCAGGGGATGACTGGAATGATCTAGTCAATGCCTATGTTTCGGCAGATGAAGAAGATGCCTTGCAAGTGATCTTAGCTGATGGCAGTGTCATTTTATCAGAAGATGCAGCAGAGATTTTTGCCGAGATCAATCAAGGACGGATCATCCCATTTTTGGAGGCATCGTCTTTACAGATGATGGTATCTATTATACGAAAACCCAAGAAATCGATAGGGATCAGGTGAAGATCGCCATCAATGGTGAGGACAGTGTGGAATTAGCCTATGGTCTCTTTATGATCAGCAGTTTCTTGAACCTGATCGCTGTAGTCGTTGGCAGTATATTGATTTATTGGAGCGTTGGGAAATGGAGCCGGAAATTAACAGGGATGGCGCAAGAAATTGCTGAAATCGAACAAAGCCAAAAAGGCGAATTGACGATTGTTGAAGAACCAATCGAGATTCGTTCTGTGGCGTTGGCTTTCAATAAACTACTGAAAGAACAGCGTGAGACGATCGCGCGAGAAAAACGGTTTGTTGCCGATGCTTCTCATGAACTGCGGACACCTTTAGCCGCGATTCGCGGACATGTCCAATTGATCCAGCGGCGTGGAACCAAACACCCAGAAGTCATTCCTTCTTCACTGGCCTTTATCGATAAAGAATCGAAGCGTTTGGAAACATTGAGTAATCAACTGCTGGATTTGGAAAAAAACCAAACCCAAGAAATAAGCCTCGTTGATGTCTCGCAGATCGTGCGAGAAGAATGTGAAAAACAAGCAACGATCGTTCCGCAATCGATTGAATATTTTGTGGAAAACCAGTGTAGGAAGCAAGGGCACAAACGTGACTTCCAACAGATCATCCAAAATCTTTTAGAAAATGCAGCGAAGTATTCACCAGCAGATCAGCCCATTCATGTGAGACTGACACAAGATCAAACGCACTTGTCTCTAACCGTTGCCGACTTTGGTATTGGGATCCCCAATGATAAGAAAGCGTTGATTTTTGAGCGTTTCTATCGAGTGGAAGATTCTCGTTCCAGTCAAATTTCCGGTTCAGGAATCGGATTATCACTGGTAAAGCAGCTGGCCAACAAGTATCATGCTGAAATTACCGTCACGGATAATCAGCCGCAAGGCAGTGTCTTTAAAATTGATTTCCCAAGTGAAAGAGAAAGATGAATATTTTTTTAGATTTTCTTCAAGCATTTTTGATTCTTTTTTCTGAAGGACTTGTTATTCTAAATATATAGAAAAAAGGAATAGACAATTAATTGGAGGAATGAAACATGAAAAAAACAACAATTTTGTTCGGAATCGCTGCCCTAGGATTATTGGCAGGATGTACACAAAATAACACTGGAAATTCTGAACCTGCACAAAACAGCAGTTCAAGCTCAGCAGTCGCATCATCAAGTGAAACAACTTCTTCGCAAGCTGTGGACAGATCTTCAAGCAGTGCAGCCATCGCAAATGGCGGTTTGCCTACAGTGACAGTAGAAGAAGCCATCCAAGTGTTCCAAAACAAATATCCAGATGCAGCAATCACATCGCTTGACTTGGATACTTCTTTTGGTAAGTACTTCTATCAAGTTGAAGGCGTAGACGACACGAATGAATTTGAACTAAAGATCGATGCAGAAACAAAAGAAACTTCTGAAGAAAGAACCGAAAAACTAGATGCGGACGAACAAAACGGCGTCAAAAAAGAAGCCGATCAATTGGATCTGACCAACTTGCTTTCATTGAAAGAGATTTCCGATAGTGCTGTGAAAGAAGCTGGCGGTGGACAAGCAACAGATTGGGATCTTGATAAAGAAATGAATGTGACTTATTGGGAAGTCAAAGTTGAAGACGGCAACAAAAAAACAAATGTTAAAATCAATGCGCAAACAGGAGAAATTTTAGAAACTGAACAAGATGACTAGCAAAAGCGATAAGCAATAAAAAAAGCAAGGCAGCGAATAATGAAACTTACGCCAGTAAGCGTTCTTTCGCTGTCTTGCTTTTTATTGATTTGGCTTTAATTCTGTGAGAGGTTTGACTCTTCCGCCTATTTTTGCTGCAAAGGCTTCCGACTGCTTCCGATCTTCAAAAATCCACAACTTGTCCGGTATTTTTTCACGAGTGCGACGACCATCTTTGCCAATGTAACCATGCAAGACTTTAACAACATACATTGTCATCATCCTCCCATAAAAATTACCTTTGATTATACAAAAAAGTGCTCTAAATGCAATTAATCTGTCTCGAGATTAATTTTTCGAGGCAGCCGATAATGTCGCATAATCTGAAAATACTTGATGGATCTCAGGAAAGCTGCGCTTCAAATGGACTAGGCGATAGGTCTCTTTACTCAAAAAACAATGTTTGGAAGCGCCAGTTGTGACTAACTGATTGTTGTCAGTTCTATAAATCTCATAACGAAAATCAAGTCGAGTACCGGTGTAATGATCGACGAGCACATCGATGCGTACTTGATCCTCATAACGGATCATTTCCTTGTATTGTGCATTGACTTCAAGAACGGGAACAATCAAACCCGCTTCTTCGATTTTATGGTATGGCAATTGTAAAAAGGCGAGCATATCTACTCGTGCTTCTTCGAACCAACGGATGTAATTTGCATGGTGAATGATTGCCATCTGATCAGTTTCATAGTAATGAGGTTGGCGGATATAGCCGGAATATAAGGACATCAGGGTTGCTCCTTTTCATAACTGTTTTCATCAGCATAATACAAAACAAGAGAAATGCAAAGTGCCTTCTCTTGTTTCGGGACTATTTAAATTCAGCAAACAGGTGATCAATCGCTTGATAATCGGTTGCGGATAAATGGATATCCAATGCCTGCGCGTTGTCAGCAACTTGACTGGCTTGTTTTGCACCAGGAATAACTGCTGCAACTGCAGGATTTTTCATGTACCAAGCCAACACAAGTTGGGGGATCGTTGCATCATAAGAGGCAGCGATTGGTCGCAATTGGTCGACAGCCGACACGATTTTTTTAAAGCGATCACCTTGAAAGTCCGGCTTTTTACTACGGATATCGTCGTTTGAAAAGGTCGTTTCTTGTGTGTACTTTCCAGTCAACAACCCGGATGCTAGTGGAAAGTACGGAACAAAACTGATTGAATGTTCAGCTAAATAAGGGAAAAGTTCTGATTCAGCTTGGCGATGGATCAAACTGTACT
The DNA here is from genome assembly GCF_005843965.1 of Enterococcus sp. M190262. Lineage (NCBI taxonomy): Bacteria > Bacillati > Bacillota > Bacilli > Lactobacillales > Enterococcaceae > Enterococcus > Enterococcus sp. M190262. The sequence goes on from NZ_CP040461.1 coordinate 1,405,669, forward strand.
CATCTTCCACAACATCGACGTATCCTTCGGCATTGGCTTCTTTTAATTGTTCAAGTGTGAAGTTGGAGACACCGATCGCACGGATTTTGCCAGCTTCTTTCAGTTGATGCAATGCGCGTATCGCTTCTTCTTTAGGGGTGGTTTCATCTGGAAAATGAATATAAAATATGTCCAGATAGTTGGTTTTTAAGCGTGTTAAAGCTTCTTCAACGGCTTGGGTCAGGAATTCCGGCGAATTATCTTTTTTGTTTGGTTCTTCTGGTCGATGAGCTGCTTTAGTGGCAATGATGACTTGATTGCGATCGAACGCTTCTTCTTGCAAGACATCACCGATCAGTTCTTCTGATCGACCTTCACCGTAAATATAGGCAGTATCAATCAAATTGATCCCATTGCGCAGCGCCGTCCGCACAATTTCCTTGCCTTCTTCTTCATCTAAATTTGGAAATAAATTGTGGCCACCGATGGCATTTGCACCTAAGCCAAGGGAGCGTACATAGACTTGTGATTTGCCGATTTGAACATCTGTCATAAAGCAATTCCTCCTTCTAATCTCTTCTTTTAGTGTAAAGGAAAAACTTGAAAAACGATATTCATAAGTATTGAAAAAGCCTATGAAACAGCTTGACATTTCCAAAGGATTCTTGTAGTTTATAGATAATATCAAAAATCTGTGAAAGATCGAGTACGTCATTATTGGACCTTCAAAGAGAAAACTGCCATGGCTGCAAGCAGTTTAGGACAAATGCCGGAAAGACAATCTGGAGATGAACAGAAGAAAAGCTGTTCCGTGAACGAGCGTTAATCGAAAGGAGAATGAAAGTTCTCGAATTTTAGGTGGTACCGCGTGTAATAACTCGCCCTTGTGTAGAAAACAAGGGCGAGTTTTTTGCTGTGAATCACTGCGACTGACCTGCGAAGCAGGGCAGAGCAGATGATGAACAGTAGTAGGCGACCGAAGGGAGAGTAGTCACCGCTTTTCGAATCACTGCGACTGACCTGCGAAGCAGGGCAGAGCAGATGATGAACAGTAGTAGGCGACCGGAGGGAGAGTAGTCACCGCTTTTCGAATCACTGCGACTGACCTGCGAAGCAGGGCAGAGCAGATGATGAACAGTAGTAGGCGACCGGAGGGAGAGTAGTCACCGCTTTTCGAATCACTGCGATTGGTCGAAGACCATGCAAGTCCTTCTTAGCGACAGCTTAGAAGCGACTGTAGGGTAACGCAGAGTAGACGAGCAGATGATGAACAGAAAATCGTTTCCCACAATGGATCAAATCAGTACAGTTGTAATGAATACATACGATCGTTTTTGATCGATCGAAGATACCCACAATAGGAGGATGAAAACAGATGAGTTATCAACGTCCAAAAGGCACCAATGATATTTTACCAGGAGAATCCGAAAAATGGCAGTTTGTTGAAGAAACAGCCCGTTTGGTTTTTCGTGATTACCAGTACAATGAAATCCGCACACCGATTTTTGAACATTTTGAAGTGATTGCTAGAAGCGTTGGCGATACAACCGACATCGTTTCAAAAGAAATGTACGATTTCTATGACAAAGGAGAGCGCCATGTGACATTGCGTCCGGAAGGCACAGCGCCGATTGCTCGTTCTTATGTTGAAAATAAACTTTTCGGACCTGAATACAACAAGCCTTACAAAGTCTTTTATATTGGACCGATGTTCCGCTATGAACGGCCGCAAAAAGGTCGCTTACGTCAATTCCATCAAATCGGTGTAGAAGCATTTGGTTCCGCAAATCCTGCGACAGATGTTGAAACGATGGCGATGGCGATGGATTTCTTTAAACAATTAGGGCTAAGTCAACTTCGATTAGTGATTAACTCTTTAGGGGATAAAGAAACGCGTAAGAACTATCGTCAAGCACTGATTGATTATTTATCGCCTCATGAAGCAGAATTAAGTGAAGATTCAAAACGTCGTCTGCATGAGAATCCACTGCGGGTTTTAGATAGTAAAGACAAACGAGATCAACAGTTCGTTGCGGATGCTCCTTCGATCTTGGACTATTTAAGTCCGGAAGCTAAAGCCCATTTTGAAACAGTCATCACGATGTTGGATGCTTTGGACATTCCTTATGAGATTGATTCAAATATGGTCCGGGGACTGGATTATTATACCCATACTATTTTTGAGATTATGAGTGAAGCGCCAAAAATGGGGGCGCAAGCTACGATCTGTGCGGGTGGACGCTATGACCATCTGGTCGAAGAATTAGGCGGCCCACAAACGCCAGGTTTCGGTTTTGCGATGGGCTTAGAACGTCTATTGATCACAATGGAAGCAGAAGAAGTCGTTATTCCAGCATTGAACGAATTAGATGCTTATGTTGTTGGTCTAGGAGAAGCAACCAATTTGGAAGCATTGAAAGTCGTTCAGGCGATCCGTAATTTTGGCTTTTCGGCAGATCGTGATTTTATGAATCGGAAAGCAAAAGCGCAGTTCAAATCGGCAGATAAGCAAGGGGCGCGTTTGGTGCTGACCCTAGGTGAAAATGAATTAGCTGAACAAGTGATCAACATCAAATCGATGGCAAGCCGGATCGAGAAACAATTTAAGTTAGCCGATCTGTATGATCATTTTGATGAAATCTATGATGAAATGACTACAATCTTAATCAAGCAAGGAGAAGAAGAATGAGCAAACGTACAGTATATTGTGGGCGCGTCTCAGAAGCCCATTTAGATCAAACCGTTACTTTAAAAGGCTGGGTCCAAAAACGTCGTGACTTAGGCGGAGTGATTTTCATTGATTTGCGGGACAGAGAAGGAATCGTGCAAGTTGTCTTTAATCCGGAAGTATCCAAAGAAGCATGGGCGATTGCAGATACTTGCCGCAGCGAGTATGTGCTAGAAGTGACAGGTCAAGTCATCAATCGGGCACCGGAAGCAATCAATCCTAAGATGAAAACCGGGCACTATGAAGTGATGGTCAGCGAGATCACTATTTTGAATACAGCCAAAACACCTGCATTTTCGATCGAAGATGATCAAATCGTAGGAGACGAAACGCGGTTGAAATATCGTTATTTGGATTTACGCCGTCCCAAAATGACTAAGAATATCATGATGCGGGCAAAAACGACACAAGTGATTCGTCATTTCTTGGATACCAATGACTTTCTAGATATCGAAACCCCTTATTTAGCGAAATCAACACCAGAAGGCGCCAGAGATTATCTCGTTCCTTCCCGGGTTTACCCTGGTCATTTTTATGCATTGCCACAATCGCCACAAATTTTCAAACAATTATTGATGGGTGCTGGATTCGATCGTTACTATCAAATCGTCCGTTGCTTCCGGGATGAAGACTTGCGGGGAGACCGTCAGCCTGAATTTACCCAAGTCGATATTGAAACAACCTTTTTGACGGCGGAAGAGATTCAAGCTTACACGGAGGAACTGTTAGTCAATGTCATGCGTGAAGTCAAAGGGCTAGAAGTAACTACGCCGTTTCCGCGAATGACTTACGATGATGCCATGGCACGTTATGGCAGCGACAAGCCAGATACTCGGTTTGACATGGAATTGATTGATTTGTCCGAAACCGTTAAAGATGTTGATTTCAAAGTTTTCCAAATGGCGCTTGAAAATGGCGGTGTGGTGAAAGCATTGAATGCGAAAGGTGCTGCGGATAAATATTCCCGAAAAGATATGGATAATTTGGGACATTACGCAGGACAGTTTGGTGCGAAAGGGTTAGCATGGGTCAAAGTAGAAGAAGATGGCTTAAAAGGACCAATCGCAAAATTCTTGACTGACGCTGCAGCATCGATCATTGCTGCTACGAATGCAGAAGTGGGCGATATCCTAATGTTTGGTGCGGATAAGTTTGAGATCGTTTCGGCGGCTTTAGGAGCAATCCGCAGCAAGTTAGGAAAAGAATTAGGCTTGATCGATGAAAGCAAGTTCAATTTCTTATGGGTAACAGATTGGCCACAATTTGAATACGATGCAGAAGCTGGCCGCTATGTCTCTGCTCACCATCCATTTACGATGCCTAAAGAAAAAGATGTACCATTGTTGGCAACTGATCCTGCAAAAGTGTATGCGGAAGCTTATGATATCGTCTTGAACGGTTACGAGCTTGGCGGTGGGTCTCTCCGGATCCATCAGCGGGATGTTCAAGAACAAATGTTTGAAACCCTTGGTTTTTCTCGCCGTGAAATGGAAGAACAATTTGGTTTCTTGCTGACGGCATTAGACTATGGGTTCCCACCACATGGCGGAATCGCACTAGGCTTGGATCGTTTAGTGATGTTGCTGGCTGGTGAAGAAAACATCCGTGAAGTGATCGCATTCCCTAAAAACGGGAAAGCCGCCGATCCAATGTCACAAGCGCCAAGTAAAGTGGCGCCGCTGCAATTGTTCGAATTGAATATTGATGTCACGACAGTTGAAGAAGACTAAGTAAAAAGAAATGAACAAGTAAAGAACAAACGAGCGAATGATGAATGAAAATAGACGATTAAGAAAATTCCATGAGAATTTGTCTATTTCTTTCATTGTTCGTTTCTTTTTTTACTATCTGAAGTATAATAAGAGCAAATCAACAAAGCGAGGCTCTTGAATGAAATGAATACCCTCTTTAAATGGCTGCCACACCCTGATTATGCCAACAAATTATCGTTTTCGATCGTCTACGCCATTTTATCGGCGATCGCAGTCAATTTTTTTTATCAACCCGGCAAAATCTATTCTAGCGGGATCACAGGGATAGCTCAAATTTTGACCACCGTTTCCACGGATTGGCTTGGATTCTATATCCCCGTCTCAGTCGCCCTATTGTTGCTGAATATTCCGCTTTTCTTTCTCGGCTGGTTCAAGATTGGTCATAAATTTACGATTTTCACAGGAATTACTGTAGTCCTAACATCTTTGTTCGTACAGATTCTTCCAGAAGAAACACTGACGACAGATCCGATGATCTGCGGGATTTTTGGGGGAGCCATCAACGGAGCCGGTATTGGTTATGCGCTAAAAAGCGGACTTTCCTCTGGCGGCCTCGATTTTGTAAGTATCGCGATCCGGAAACGTACGGGGAAAACCATCGGGTCCATCTCTATTTTTTTCAATATTGCCATCATGTTTGCTGCGGGTATCCTGTTCGGCTGGCAGTATGCGCTATATAGTGCCATTGCGATTTTTGTCAGTGGTAAAGTGACCGATGCTGTTTTTACCAAGCAAAAGAAAATGCAGGTAACGATTATTACGAGAAGTCCTGAAGAAGTCATCCATACGATCCAGAAAAGTCTGCGCCGAGGAATTACGATCATCAATGAAGCAGAAGGAGCCTACAAGCATGATAAACAGACAGTATTATTGACTGTCGTTACACGCTTCGAGTTGCCGATGTTACGTTCTGCCATGAAAGAAGCAGATCCCAAGGCATTTGTCAGTATTGCTGAAAATGTACAAATATTGGGTCGTTTTTATGAAGAAGAATTATAGGAGAGCTTGGATCAAAGCGTTTCGTGATGAGATGCTTTTTTCTTTTTGTAAAAATTAATTTTTTTAGAAAATAGAGTATTCTTGCTAGCTTTCTTGTTGCTTTATCTGGTAAATTATGAAGAAATGGGTCATTATTTTTTAATGGTTCCACATTGACTGTTTCTTACGAAAAACAGTTGATCAAAAAAAAGAAAAGTGGTTGGAGAATGAACAAACGGTTAAAAACAAGCCGCTATATCACTGGTTTCGACGGTATCCGTACATTAGCCGTGATCGGCGTTATCTTATATCATTTATTACCTACTCAAATGCGAGGCGGGTATTTAGGAGTTCCTGTTTTTTTTGTAGTTTCTGGTTATTTGATCACCGATTTGCTTCGACAGGAGTGGGACCAGAACGGTCGTATTGCTGTCAAAGATTTTTATGTCCGCCGGATGAAACGACTGTATCCTGGCATGGTGGTGATGCTGCTTCTGTCTGCTGCCTATATTACATTGTTCCAGCGGAATTTACTGAATAATCTGCGGGGAGTCGTCGTCAGCAGTCTCTTGTATGTCAACAACTGGTGGCAGATCAATCACGGTCTTTCTTATTTTGACCGATTCGGCAATGAATCTCCCTTTACGCATCTATGGTCTTTGGCTGTTGAAGGGCAGAATTATTTGATTTGGCCGTTACTCTTTATTTTATTGATGAAGTTAGTCAAAAATCGTGGGACGATTTTTAAAATCGTGATCGGCTGCTCGTTACTTTCGGCTCTTTTATTAGCGATCTGGTATTCACCAGGGGCAGACCCTACTCGAGTTTATTATGGTACCGACACGCGTTTGTTTTCGATTTGGATGGGAAGTGCGCTGGCTTTCATTTGGCCCAGCACCCATTTAAAAAAAGAAATTCCGAAGAAAGCGAAGCGGGTATTGAACCTAGCTGGTGGTCTTTCTTTTATTGGTTTAGTGATAACATTTTTTGTGCTAGATGATCATCTTTCCTTTGTTTATTACGGAGGAATGCTGCTAGTCAGCTTGCTTTGTACGATCTTGGTGGCGGTCACTGCCCATCCTGGAGCTAGTCTGAACCGTTGGCTGACAAATCCGTTATTCAGTTACATCGGCAAGCGGAGTTATGGGATTTATTTGTATCAGTTCCCTGTGATGATTTTTTATGAAGCAAAGATTGGGAATGTCGGCGAAAATGTTCTCCTGCATACATTGATTGAGATTGTATTGATTCTCTTGATCAGTGAATTGTCCTATCGGTTTATCGAAAATCCGTTGCGGAAATTCCACTACAAAGATACTTTCCGCACGGTGCGCAATTGGTTCAGTAAGCCGGTGATCAGTCGACAAAAGCCTTGGCTGCTTCCAGGACTGCTTGTTTCCTTAGTTGCTCTTTATGGAATAGCTACCGCTCCGGTGAATTATGTAGATGCGCAACAGCAGCAGTTAAAAGAAAATATTGCTGCCAATAAAAAAGCGGCAGAACAGACACAAAAAAATGCGAATGGCTCGGATACAGAAAGTACAGGAGACAATTCTTCAAAGGCAACGGAAGCCGAACAATCAGTAATGGAAAAATATGGGTTGACAGAAGCCCAGGTGAAGAAGGCCGAAGAGCTGGAAATTACCGCTTTTGGTGATTCTGTTATGCTGGATGCCACTGCCGACTTGCAAGAAATTTTTCCCAAAGCTGTCGTTGATGGGGATGTGGGACGACAATTGTATGAGAGTCCGGAACTGATCAAAGCGTTGAAAGAAAAAGATTTGTTACGAGATACGGTATTGATCGGTCTAGGAACGAATGGGTCCTTTACAGAAACCCAATTCGATAATTTGATGAAAGAAATTGGCGATCGCAAAGTCTATTGGATCAATGTGCGGGTACCTACGCAAAGATGGCAAAATGAGGTCAACAGCATGCTGGAGAAAATGGCTGCTAAATACGACAATATGACATTGATCGATTGGTATGATTTAAGTAATGAACATGAAGAGTGGTTCTATGAAGATCGAGTTCATCCAAATCCTGATGGCATGTTGCAATATTGTACACTAGTTTCTCAAGCTATTTTGCAATAATGGCGTTGACTATTTCTTAGAAAAATAAACTAACCGAGAGGTCTCAAGCACAGATTCTTGTTTATCTTCAAGAATCGCAAGAGATCTCTCGGTTTTTTGTATCGCCTTTCCTAAGTGGAATGAGGATCTTTATCCAATCGTTGCAACAAGCGTTTCAAACAACAATGCACTGGAAGCGGCACCTGGATCGATATGTCCGATTGCCCGCTCGCCTAAATAAGAAGCACGGCCTTTTTTGGCGACTAGGTCTTTTGTATGTTCTTTGGCTTCCTCGATTTGTTCTTTAGTCAGACTGCCGTTTTTTAACGCTGCGGCAACAGGTTGCCAGACATCGACCATCGTTTTGTCTTCGAATTCTGCTTTGCCTCGAGCTTTGATCCCATTAAGCCCTTCTTCGATGATGCTTCCTAATTGTTCATACGAATCAATTGTTTCCAGTTCTTTTGTAGCTTTGGTCATGTTCATGAATGCTGAGCCATAAAGTGGACCTGAAGCACCACCAACTTTAGAAATCAATGCCATCGAGAGTACTTTGAATGTGTCTGTGATTGTTTTAGGCTGTTGTTTTGCAAATGCTTCTTGATAGGCTGCGACGCCGCGAGCCATATTGTTGCCGTGATCGCCGTCACCAATAGGGGTATCTAGATCACTTAAATAGCCTTTATTTTCCTCAATGGCTTTTGTAAATGCATTTAACCATTGTTGGGTCATCTCTGTTGTCATTTGCATTGAAAATTCCTCCTTTACCAAGCAATCGTTTCAACAGGTTCGTTGAGCGCATCCGTCGCATCGTTGTTACTGAAATCGATCATGGTCAATGATAGACCTTGCATATCGATAGAAGTCATATAGTTGCCGACTTTATGGAATGTGACAGAAATGTCTTTGTCTGCGAGCAATTTCTGTACATCGTTGGCAAAGACGAACTGTTCCATCAGCGGTGTACCGCCCATGCCGTTGATCAAGACACCAACTTTTTTCGGTGTTTGTTCATAATCAGCTAAAATTTTGTCCACCAATTCCTTGGCTAGCTCTTTCGATGGTTTCAATTTTTCCCGGCGATAACCAGGTTCTCCATGGATCCCCACGCCATACTCGATTTCATCATCTGCTAATTCAAAACCAGGTTTACCCACTTCTGGAACGGTTGCTGCTTTTAAGGCAACACCAATGGTTTTGATGGTCGGAACTAATGCTTCACCTAATTCTTTTAATTCAGTTAATGAACGTCCTTGACGAGCAGCAGCACCCAAAATTTTATGAACGAGAATGGTTCCAGCCACGCCTCGTTTTCCAGCAGTATAGGTACTGTTCTCGACGGCAATATCATCATCTACGACGACGATTTCAGCAGTGATGTCTTCCATCTCAGCCATATCTTTGGCCATTTCAAAGTTTAGGATATCTCCCGTATAGTTTTTAACGATCAAAAGCACGCCTTGCCCTTGATCGGCTTCTTTGATCCCAGTCAGGATCTGATCTGGTGTTGGAGAAGTGAAGACGTCTCCCAAGACGGCGGCACTCAACATACCATCACCAACAAACCCAGCGTGTGCCGGTTCGTGTCCGCTGCCTCCGCCTGAGACTAAGCCAACTTGTTCGTGGGTGGCGTTTTTTGCTACGACTCGGGAGTCTTCGACTTGATGAACCAGTTGCGGATAGCTGGCAACCAGACCAGCTAGCATTTCTTCGACGATCGCTGAAGGATCATTGATTATTTTTTTCATTATTGATTCCATCCTTTCTCAGCTGCTTTTTGGGCTTCTGCTGTGATCTGGGATAGGTCATCACTGAATCCAGCGGTGATTGCTGCGGCAAAAGCACCTTCTACAAGCGGTGCATCAATCAAGTGATAGCGGGTTTGCTGTTCCGGTTCCAACATATCATAGGCTAGCTCTGCGTTTAGTACGGCACTACCCAAATCAGCAAAAACGAGAATCTGTTCGGCATCCGGAGACTGATTGACCGCTTCAACGATTTTTGTCGGATCAGACCCTAATTCGCCTTCAGCTGTTCCACCCAATGAAAAAAGAGTGACTGTTTCGCTGTCCGACATGTCTTCGATCATGGCTTTCAGTCCGTCTGTCAGTTGTTGACTGTGAGAAACAAGTAAAATACTTTTCTTCATTTCGATTCACCAACGCTTTCTTAAATAGATTCAGCGGCAGTAGACGAAACCGCCTTCACTAAAAGTATAACAAATTTCGCAAAACTTGCATGGATGACGATTGCTCCACTATATAAATAGAAAATAATTGAAGAACAGATAAAAAAACCGAGCAACTACAAATAAATATCCTTAATTAGGAGAATTTATCATAGTTGTCCGGAATCATTTTTTTCCATTGATCAAGCCGTAGCGTTTTGCTCTAGCCGGCGGGTGATCTGTGTTGCAAGGGCAGATAGCCCCCACTGCAATAAGCAGTTGATCGCCATCAATCCAACAAAGATTGGCAAGGTGATGCTAGTCAAAAAGCCTACTTCTAAAATGTGATGGAAGAGCATTGCGGCGATGTATGTTCCGCTAATCGTGGTTACGATCAAAAATAAGCGCAATGGATTTAGCGGCAAACAGCTGCGGATCACAGCTAAACAACTGATGCCGATCAGCAGATAATAGAACAATGTAGTTGCGGTCATTGGTTCCCAGCCATAGTCAGTTTGCAGGAACTGTACAGCGAAATAATTCAGAAGCACCAAGAGTGCGCTCGGCAACGCTCGCAGCAATGCGGTAGGCAAGTAACGGCCGGTGATTCGCTTTTTGTCTTCTTCAAAGGAAAGGAAGAAGGAAGGATATCCTTCAATCGCCAGATCCAATAATGTGATTTGGATCGGAATAAAAGGAAATGCCGTAGAAGTGGCAACACATAGTAAGGACAATAGGAAACTGTAGATCGTTTTGATAAAAAAGATCCCAGATACTTTCGTCACATTATTAACGACACGGCGACCTTCAAAGAGTGCTGCTGGCAGTGTCGTGAAATCGGAATCTAATAAAACCAGATTCGCGATTTGACGAGCCGCACTGTCCCCAGCAGCCATAGCGATACTGACATCGGCTTCACGCAGTGCCAACACGTCATTGACGCCGTCTCCAGTCATGGCGACCGTATTGCCTAGTGCCTTCAACTCAGAAACTAGCAGTTTCTTTTGCTGAGGCGTCACTCGCCCAAAAACGGTATAGGTTTGGGCAGCTTGACGAACGTCTGCTTCTTCAGTTAGTTGGGAAAGATCGATATAGTTCTCGGAATTAGGCAATCCGGCGCGTTTGGCGATGGCTGCAACAGTGATCGGATTGTCACCCGAGATCACTTTCAAGTCCACTCCTTCTGCAGACAGGTAGGCCAATGTGCTTTCTGCATTTTCCCGAATCACATCAGCAAGAACAAGAACTGCCAGCGGGGCAGCCTTAGCTGGATCAAAGGGCTGATTGGCGTCGTTATAATGAGGATCAAGAGTCAAGACGAGGACTCTTAAACCAGCCGATTGCGCTTCTTGAATTTGCGGCAGCTGTTGGTTGGCGATCGTCTTTTCAGGTGCTCCTAGGTAGACTGCCCCTAATTCGTGAAATGCGATAGCACCCCATTTTCGATCAGAAGAAAACGGCATTGCTGCAAAGGACTGGTAATGATGAGATCCGGTGATGGTTTGGCGCAACGCTTGCATCGTCACATTGTTGTCGGTACTGGCAGCCAAATAACTGCCTAAGATTGCCGTTATATCTTGGATGTCATCGATTGACTGGATCGATTCGACGGATAATCGACCTTCCGTTAATGTGCCGGTTTTGTCTAAACAGAGGGTATCGACATGGGCCAGTGTCTCGATCGCGTACATATCTTGGACTAAGATCCTTTTTTTGGCTAGTTTGATGACACCCGTGGTCAAAGCAATGCTGATCAATAGGACGAGTCCTTTAGGCAGCATTCCCAATAAAGCAGCAGACGAAACGATCACTGCTTCTTTTAAGTCACTGCCACGAAATAAATAAGCTTGTAGAAATAGGATCACCCCTAATGGAACAATCACTAGACTGGTGAATTTTGTGACTTTGCGAATCGAAGAAACTAGCTCTGAACGCAGCGGTTTATGTGTTTTGGCTTCATTGCTTAATTTTGCCGCATAATTCTCTGCTCCTACGCGGATCACTTTTGCAGTGACCTCTCCACTGGCGACAAAACTGCCAGATAAGAGAGTCGCGTCGTTTTCTTTGACGACGAGATCGGCTTCGCCTGTCAGCATCGACTCATTGACATCGGCTTGTCCAGATAAAACCACCATGTCGGCTGGAATCTGTTCTCCTGCACCAATGACAACAAGATCATCAAGGACCAGGGATTTGGCATCCACCGACTGTGTAACGCCATCTCGTATCACACGTATTTCTTGTTGGGCGATGATCGAGAGTTTTTTGACTAGATTTCGAGCATGGATCTCTTGACTGATCCCTACAGTGATATTGATCAAAATGATTACCAGATAAAATAAATTGGAATAGGCGCCAACTGCCAGAAGACAGACACCAATCAACAAGTTCAGCAAATTGAACAATGTGAGGATATTGTCCTTAAAAATTGCTGTCGTAGACTTCGATGTTTTTGTTTCATAATCGTTGTGTTGGCCTTGTTCGGTTCGTTGTGTGACTTCTTCTGAGGTAAGTCCCGTATCTATTTGCTTCATATAATTCTCCATTTCTTTCAGATTCCTTGTTTAGTCTAGCATGCCAAGAAGTCATTGCAAGAAATGATGAAAAAATAATTGAAATCTTAAAAAACAGTAGCGGTTTGTTCGAAAGAAGGGGCTTTTCATTGACTTGTTCCCAGAAACTTGATATAGTCATAATGCTCAAATAGTAATGATTTCGATTTGTTGTTTTTGAATCGAAAATGGAGGACTCTGCTAGCTGATTTCTTTTCTTTTTAGAATGATGGATAGAAAAAACAAAGGAGAAAATAATGGCCAAAAAATCAAAACAAGCAAAAGCAAAAAAACAAGCCGCAATGATCGAGCAATACGCAGAGATCCGTTACCAATTGAAACAAGCAAAAGATTACCAAGCTTTAGCAAAATTGCCTAAAGATTCTAATCCGAATCGCTTGAAGAATCGGGATATGACTGATGGTCGTCCACGGGGCTATATGCGTAAATTTGGTCTTTCACGGATCACTTTTCGACAATTGGCACATGAAGGCAAATTGCCAGGTGTAAAAAAAGCTAGTTGGTAAACGTTTAATAGGTGTAACAAAAATAATACAATCAAACGATCTCCCTTCTAGATAGCTCAGAAATGCGCTGTATGGAGGGGTATTCAAGGAAAACTATCTGAATGCTGAGGCAGCTGATCTCCTAAAAAGACTGGGAGATAGACGCCGAGCGTTTAGGTAGTTTTTTGTTTGAATTTTTTGAGGGCAGCGATTCGACTAATCGGAAGTGGTCTCGTATAATAGAAAAAGCAAAGACGAAGGTCTGATGAACACATGTTGGATAGGAGTATATCATGTCTTTAAAAGAGAAAATCATCGCAGAAAGCAAGCGTTTAGGTATTGATAAAATCGGCTTTGCTTCTGCTGAACCGTTTTATGAATTAGAGTCCTCGTTGAGGGAGCAGCGCGCGAAAGGCCATACATCTGGTTTCGAACATCAAGTGATCGAAGAGCGGATATATCCAGAAAGAACCTTTGAAAATCCGCAAACAATCATTGCGATCGCTCTGGCATATCCGACAAAAATCAAAGAGAAAGTGCCGCGAGATGAGAAACGGGGGATGTTTGCCCGCGCCTCTTGGGGGATCGATTACCATGATATTCTACGTGATCGCTTAGAAAAATTGATCCAGTTTATCAAAGCGCAAGCAGAGAATCTGGAAGAAGCAGAAAACTGGCGGTTTGCCCCGCAAGTGGATACCGGTGAGCTGGTGGATGTGGCAGTTGCACAGCGTGCTGGTTTGGGGTTCATTGGCCGCAATGGCTTATTGATCACGGAAGAATTTGGTTCTTTTGTTTATTTAGGCGAGATCGTCACCAATATTTCCTTCGAAACAGATGAAGCGGTACCCTTTGGCTGTGGGGATTGTATGCGCTGTGTTACTGCCTGTCCTACAAAAGCGCTCTTAGGGGATGGGCGAATGAACGCACAGCGCTGCCTTTCCTATCAGACACAAACAAAAGGCATGATGCCTGAGGAATATCGTAAAAAGATGCATAATGTCATCTATGGCTGTGATATTTGTCAGTTGGTCTGTCCCTACAATCGAGGCAAGGATTTCCATTTTCATCAGGAAATGGAACCGGAAGTAGAAACCGTTTATCCTAAGTTGCAGCCAATGCTTTCTTTATCAAATAAAGCTTTTAAGAATCAGTTTGGGCATTTATCTGGTTCTTGGCGCGGGAAGAAACCATTGCAGCGTAATGCGATCATTGCCTTAGCAAATCTGGGAGATCGTACCGCATTGCCAGCCATCTGGCGGTGTGCGACAGAAGACGTCCGACCTGTCATTCGTGGAACAGCCTATTGGGCCATTGGACAATTAGGTATCAAAGAACCCGAACAATGGCTAGAACGCTTACAGCAGTGCGAAGAACTAGAACCGGAAGAAGAAGCACGCGTTGAACTACAAGCGGCGATCGAACGCTTAAAAACGATCGTGGCATCCCCCGGTGCAGATCGGAAAAACAAGTCAGTTGATTGATTGCGTGCTAGGCGGAACTCCATAAGCACGTGAGCAATCGTACAAAAAATGAAGCACGCGATTTTTGATAATAAAGAGCCGAGCAATGTTTAGAATACGTCAACTATGCCGCAAATGCGACATGACCTGAAAGGTCTGGAAGTATTCCGACATTGCTCAGCTATTGGTCGAATGGATGCTATTTTTAGGGGAAGATTTTTCACAGTAGTCTATTTTTTCAGCTTAATCCAGCACATCATCGCTTTCAACGATTTCTTCTGAGTCTAATTCAAAGTCTGGTGCTGGATGGACACGTTCCGGTAATTCCATCTCTAGTTCAGCTGTTTGTTGGTATTCGTTGTCGCTATCAGCAACGTCAATCAATATATCCGTTGGCAGTTCTTGATCGATTCGATAGCCTTGTGCATGGCGCGCATCGAGTAGTTCTAAGAGGTGCTGCCATTCATCTTTGGCAATCACCACGACATCGATTCCTTCTTGATTTTGAATTTCGACAACAGAAGATAGATCAGTCCCAACAGTCTGAATGATTTCTTCTAATGACCATTTTACGTTTTCTAATGAAATTTTTTGTGCCATTTGGATACCCCTTTCTTGTCAATTGACTCTCATTTCATTGTAGCGGGAATTTGGTTGATTGCAAAATAGTATGATCGCAGGTCTATGAAAGGGGTTAAAAAAATGAGAAGAAGAATTGAAGTCTTTTGTGAACAAAGGTAATATGGTATTAAAAGAAATGAGGGAGTAAAGATGAAAGAAAAACAAACGTTTCATGTTAACGGTTACTTAGCACTGATCGTCTTGATCGCCTTAATGATCGGCGGCGGCTATCTCTTTTATGATGGGATTGTCCGCAATGCGGTTTGGGAGTTAGTCATCAGTGTCGTGTTGTGGATCATCGCTATCTTGTTCATTAGTTCATTGACGATTGTGCAGCCGAATCAAGCGAAAGCGATTCTTTTCTTTGGTCAATATTTAGGTACCATCAAAGATAATGGACTCTTTGTGACTGTGCCGTTAACACAGAAAATCAATGTATCACTGAAAGTCCGTAACTTCAATAGCTCTTTATTGAAGGTCAATGATTCTGATGGCAATCCGATCGAAATCTCAGCAGTCGTCGTCTTTCGAGTCGTAGATACGGCCAAAGCATTGTTCGATGTCGACTACTACCAAGATTTTGTTGAGATCCAAAGTGAAACAGCGATTCGCCATATCGCTACCCAGTATCCTTATGACACTTTTAATGATGATGATTTGACTTTGCGAGGCAATACCAATGAAGTTTCTGAAGAACTGGCACAAGAACTGCAAGAGCGTTTAGCGGTAGCCGGTGTCGAGGTGATCGAGACGCGGTTGAATCACTTGGCGTATGCCACTGAGATCGCTAGTGCCATGTTGCAGCGTCAGCAAGCCAAAGCAATTTTATCGGCACGACAAATCATTGTTGAAGGAGCGGTCTCCATGACACAAATGGCCTTGGAACAGATCGAAGATGGCCAGGATATTAACTTTACTGACGATCGAAAAGTCCAATTGATCAACAATTTACTCGTATCGATCATTACTGACAAAGGCACTCAACCGGTGATCAATACAGGCGATGTGAAAGAAAAGGCGGTGTAATCAAATGAAAAAACTTTACATCAAGCAAAAAGTCTTCAGTATCGGTGAAAAATTTACTGTCATGGATGAGCAGCAAAAGCCACGCTATTTTGTCGAAGGGAGTTTCATGAAGATTCCTAAAAGCTTTGCGATTTATGATGAACGACAACAGCAAATCGGTGAAGTCACAAAGAAAGTGTTTAGTCTATTGCCCAAGTTTTTTGTTGAGGTACATGGAGAAGAAGCAATTGTTCTAGAAAAAGAATTCACGCTTTTCAAAGCGCGTTATTCCATCCATGCCCAAGGAATTGAAATTCAGGGGAATTGGTGGGACATGGACTTTGTCGTCAATCGACAGGGACGTCAAATTGCTGAGATACATAAACGCTGGATCTCATGGGGGGATACCTATGAAGTAACGGTTTATGAGGAAGATCTGGAGGACTTGATTATTTGTCTCGTCATTGCCATCGATCGCGTAAAAGCCGATGATGGTGCAGCTGCGAGTTCTGCCAGTACTTAAACAGAAAATGAAAGCAACGATGGAAAAGGAGACGAAAAGATGTACGGATCGATAGAAGCAGGCGGTACAAAATTTGTTTGTGCGATTGGTGATGAAGAAATGGCCATTAAAGAACGGGTCAGTTTTCCCACCACCACACCAGAAGAAACAATGGCATTAGTGATCGATTTTTTCAAAAAGTATGAAGACCAGTTAGTAGGGATCGGTATTGGTTCCTTTGGCCCAATCGATATCCATCGAGATTCCGCAACGTATGGCTACATTACCTCCACACCCAAATTAGCTTGGCAGAATTTTGATTTTGTAGGTACGATGAAACAAGCCTTTCCTATCCCCATTGCTTGGACTACAGATGTCAATGCTGCAGCTTATGGGGAATATGTTTTCGGTAAAGGAAAAGGACTATCCAGTGTAGTTTATTATACGATCGGCACCGGTGTTGGCGGCGGTGCATTACAAGATGGCCGCTTTGTTGAGGGATTCAGTCATCCGGAGATGGGACATATGCTGGTAGTGCCTCATCCTGATGATTCATTCGAAGGCAGCTGTCCATTTCATGGCAACTGTCTCGAAGGGATGGCCGCAGGTCCAGCGATTGAAAAACGCTTAGGAAAGAAAGGACAGGAATTGTCTGAAGATGAGCCTTTCTGGAGCATCGAAGCTGAATATATCGCGCAATGCGCCTACAACACTACATTGATGCTTTCACCGGATGTCATTATTTTTGGTGGTGGCGTAATGAAGCAGCGTCACATGGTGGAAAAGGTTCATCAAGCTTTTGAACGATTGGTCAACGGCTATGTCAAAACACCAGCAGTTGCAGACTACATCGTGACACCTGAATTAGAAGACAATGCAGGAACATTAGGCTGTCTGGCACTAGCACGAGAAGCTGTGTTACATTCCTGATACATGTGATCACACCAAAACATTGGTGTGATTTTTTTGTGATTATTTATAGAATTAGAAGCATGGTACAATCGGTTAATAGGTATAAAATGTTAAGGGGGTCGGAGCTAGAAATGACACTTGAGGAACTTTATCAATTCTTACAGGAAGAAAATGAAATTGAGCGGATCCAGAGAATCGAGCAGCGTAATGTCAATGATCAGCATTTGCCTTTTGGTGAAATTGCTGTCCCTAAAATGCCAGAAGCGAACTTTTTTCAAAATGGCAATATTTTTATCAATAAGCACCATCGTTACTCCGAGATGCCTGCTCATACCCACGAATTTGTTGAATTCAACTACATGCTTTCTGGCAGCTGCACGCAATATGTTGACAATGAAAAAATCGTCTTAAATCAAGGAGATATTATTTTAATGGATAAAGAATCCGTGCAGTCAATCGATCCATTAGGAAAAGACGATATTTTGATAAACATCTTACTGAAAGATGAATCCATTACGACCGACATTGTCGTAAATATGGCGAAGTCAACCGGTGTGTTGGCCGAATTCTTGATGGGCACCACTTCTGAATTTGATAATCAAAAACGATTTTTGTTTTTTCAAGTGGGAAGTCATGAAGACATTCAGGCTTTAATGAAAAAAATGATTCTCGAATACTATAACAAGGATCGTTATTATATCCGGTCGGTCAACTTACTTGTTTCGTTACTTTTGATTGAACTGACACGCTTTATGGAGAACAAAAGTATTGAAAACAATGAGGAGGATGAGCAAGAGATTATTTCAATTTTAAGGTATATTGAGATTCATTACAAAACGCTGACATTGGCTTCTTTGTCGCAGCATTTTGGGTATAATCCAAATTATCTGAGTAATAAATTGAAAAGAAAAACAGGACAAAGCTACAAAGAAATCATTAGTTACCTTCGTTACCGAGTAGTCCTCGAGTTAATGGAAGAGACAGATGATTCTGTAGAAGAAATCACAGAAAAAATCGGCTTTCATTCAATCGGAGCAACCTACAAATTATTGGCAAAATATACAAACAATAGCCCTAAACGTATTCGTCAGAATTTCAAAAAAGAAACAATCAGCTAATAGTAAAGACTTCATCGTAAGTCTTTTTTTATTTTCACTCATCTGTAGTTTGGAGAAAAACATCTGCGTTTTATGCATGGTGGAAACAACTGTATACGATTACAATTTGAAGAGTAAATAAGCTTATTACAGTTGAATAAAAAAAGTATTAGGAGTGAAGAACATGAGTAAGGACTCTGAACAAAGTTTAGTGAAAGAGTATTCACCGTTGGCTACAGCTGCTGGTATTGGATCCATGTTAGGTTCTGGCTGTATTGTCGGTCTTTCTGCGACGATTCCAGTGTGGCAAAAAGGATTGGAATTATCAAGTGCCCAAGTGGGAATTGTGTCTGGAGGATTAACGTTTGCCATCGCTTTTGGATCATTATTTGCTGGGAAAATCAGTCAAGCTTTCGGATTGATTCGTTCATTTAATTGGTTGAATTTATTTTATGCTTTAGGTGCAGGAATCTGCGTATTGTCGAATAATTTTCTTCTATTGTTGGCTGGCGTGATCGTGATGGGGTTTGCTTCGGGAGCCGATTTACCAATCAGTTTGACTGTTGTTTCCCATGATGCACCCGATGAGACGACATCTGCAAGTTTAGTTTCTTCTACACAAATCTTCTGGCAGATTGGGGTTTTTATCTCTTATATATGCTCATTTTTATTATCAGGAATTAATGGTGTGCTAGGCGCGCGGCTTGTGTTTGTTATTCTGTTTGCTTTTGCTTTGATAACTTGGATTTGGAGAAGTACTTCCAAGAAATTCAAACGGTTTCACGAAGAGGGGGCTGCTCGTCAAGTACGAACAGATCAAAGGAACGGACAGGCAGAAGTTTCTTTCAAAACAGTCTTGTTTGGACAACAAAAGAATAAGTATCTTGGCTTTTTTGCCGCTATTCTGATTTTTTATGTTTGTTGGAATCTATTAGCAAATACTTGGGGACAATTCCAAACGTTTGCCTTAACGAATGCTGGAGCAAGTCAAACCCAAGCAACTGGTCTAGGAATAATTTTGAATATTGTTTCGCTGATTACGACGGTGATCTTTGCCTCAGTAGCTGGTGGTAAATATCGCAACAAAGCATTTTTTGTCGGCGCTTTTGTGCAATTTGCAGCAATGATGGGTATGGCAATGATTGGCGGCAACGCAGGTTTTATCGCATTAGCTATCACGATCGCCTTTTATAATTTTGGAAATCCACTAGCGGGAGAAGCAATCTATAAAGTTTGGACACAAGAATCGTTTCCTGCTGAAGTCAGAGCCTCGCTGCAAGGATTTATTAATGGATTTTCACGTATGTGTTGCGGACTCTTTGCTTTCGTGACGCCCTTTTTAGTTGCTCCTGATCGCATCCAAACATCGATGTATGGATTTGCAGGGATTGTATTATTGGCGACGATTGCTGGAATAATCATGATGCGCTTACAAAAGAAATACCATATTGCAACAGAACAAAATCAGGATTCAACAAACCTTCAATCAATTGAAGAGTAGGGGGAAAAGACCATGGCTTTTACATTTCAAATCAATGATGATGTGGTTTGGCATCGCGATGAAAAACTCTTGACTATAGCTGATGAAGCAATCCCAAACCTTAAGAAATATCCTATTGTTCCAACATCAATTGTGGAGATTATTCCTGACGAAAGAGCATTGGCAGGATTTCGCGCAAGAAAAAAGGAGCAATCAATTAATGACTTGCCGAGTTATACATTGGGGCGGGATGAATCGATCGTGTTAGATTTAGGCGATCATTTCGTAGGAACTTTTTCGATCGCCATTGATTCAGTGGGTTCACCGATGGATGCACCGCTTTATTTACGAGTCAAGTTTGCTGAAATACCAGCAGAGATAGCAGTAGAATCCAGTGCGTATGAAGGATGGCTATCTCGCTCGTGGATACAAGAGGAGTTTATTCACTTGGATGTTTTACCGGCGAAATTGTCACTGCCGCGACGCTATAGCTGCCGATATATCGAGCTAAAGGTGATTGATACTTCACCTAAGTGGAAAGCAAGTTTTAGTCAACCACAATTTATCAGTGAAAGCTCCGTTGACTTAAATGCTGTTTCGCCAATTGTTGTGGAAGATCAAGAATTGGAAGCCATATATACTATTTCTGCTAAAACATTGGCAGATTGTATGCAAACCGTTTTTGAAGATGGTCCAAAACGCGACCGGCGTTTATGGATTGGTGATCTTCGTTTGCAGGCACTGGCTAATTACCATACGTTTGGCGATAAGCAGTTAACAAAACGTTGCTTATATTTGTTTGGCGGGATGACAACGGAAGAAGGGAAAATTCCAGCAAATGTGTTTACTTCACCGGTATTGACACCAGATGATACCTTTTTGTTTGATTATAGTTTATTCTTTGCGGTGATTTTATACGACTACATTCAGTACACCGATGACCTGCAAGCGTTGGACGATCTTTATCCTGTGGCGAAGAAACAAATCGATTTAGCACTAGGGTTAGTTGATGCGCAAGGCAGACTTAATTTACAAGAGGAGTGGCCAGTATTTATTGATTGGTCAAACGAATTTGAGAAGGCAACGGCCGGACAAGCTGTTTTTATCTATACGCTTAAACGATTTATCCAGTTAGCGCAACAAAAAGAAGATGCCGACCTATCGCTGTATCAAGCAGCCGTTGATCGAATGAGCAACTTCGCAAGAACCTCTCTTTTTGATGAGTCACGTCACCTATTTCTTGTCGAGCAGAACCAAGAAATCAATATTGCAAGCCAAGTTTGGATGGTGTTAGCTGAAGTGATGGATCCGGATTCCAATCGTAAAATCATGGAACAAACCGTTAAACAGCTTTTTCCAGTGAATGGAATCGCAACGCCTTATATGTATCACCATATTGTAGAAGCATTATTTATAGCTGGTTTAGAGTCAGAGGCTATAGCTCTGATGAAAGACTATTGGGGAAAAATGATCACTATGGGTGCCGATACATTTTGGGAAGCCTTTAAACCAGAGGATCCTAACTTTTCTCCATATGGAAGTCCAATTATTAGCAGTTTTTGCCATGCTTGGAGTTGTACACCGGCCTATTTACTGAAGAAATATCTTTTGCAAGAAACGCCAGATTCGTTGAAAGTCGTCACAGAGCAGCCTTTGATATAGGGGAGATGACTAATGGAAGCAATGCATATAAAACACACCAATAAGCCGATTTCAAAGTGGCGCCAGCGGATCGGCTATGGAATCTCAGATTTAGCTTGCAACTTAATCTGGCAGATGATTTCGCTTTATTTACTATTTTTTTACACGGATATCATGAAAATTAGTCCAGCAGCAATTAGCTTAATGTTTGTCTTGACCCGATTCTTCGATGGTGTGACAGATCTCATTGTTGGTTATCTTATTGATCAAACCAATACGAGATGGGGAAAATCTCGTCCCTATTTCTTATTTGGAGCTATTCCTTTCGCTTTATTTGCTTTTTTGTGTTTCAATGTACCGAATATTTCTGATAATGGCAAATTGATTTATGCTTATGTCACATATTTCGGACTTTCTCTTGCTTACACGATTGTGAATGTACCAATGGCATCAATTTTACCTAGTTTGACTAGTGACGCTAGTGAGCGTACAGCTTTATCCACATCAAGAAAGTTTTTTGGTTTTTTAGGGGCAACGATTGTTAGTTCGAGTGCCATGATTCTAGTTAATTTGTGGGGAAATGGTGACCAAGCGCTAGGGTTTAAATGGGTCATGGCACTTTTTGGTGTGATTGGTTGTCTATTAATGTTTGGCACATTCTTTAATGTGAGAGAAACTGTTCCTGTGAGTGAGAAAAGAGTCACAGTTCGTGAGGTATACTCGTCACTGAAACAGAATAAGCCTTGGCTGATCTTTGCCTTGAATATTCTATTTATGTGGACGGGATATTTTATTCAAACTGGAGCCCTAGTCTATTATTTTCAAGTCGTTATTGGAAGTACAACCTTATCTGTAACAGTGGCGACAATTATGTCTGTCGTTCCAATGATTGCAAATTTCTTTGTTCCTTTTCTCGCTAGCAAGATGGGCAAAAGAAATCTCTATATTGTTTCTTCAATCGTTCAACTTTTAGGTTGTGCCCTCATTTTCCTAGCAGGAAATCATTCGTTTGAAATTCTTATCGGAGCAGTGGTTTCTGGATTAGGTTATGGAATCAAAGAAAGTATTTATTTTTCTATGCAAGCGGATCCGGTAGATTATGGCATTTGGAAAACAGGGATCAACGTTTCAGGTTCGCTGTCTGCGATCAATGGCTTTCTAGGGAAAGTCGCACAAGCAATCGCTGGAGGAGTAGCCGGCGCTTTATTGGCTTGGGGGAGTTACTACCCAAATAAAGCCATCCAATCAGAGCAAGCGGTTCTTGCTATCAAAGCCATGTATCTCTATGTGCCGATGCTATTGATTCTTTGCTCCATTGTGACCATGCTTTTTTATCGACTAGATACTATGTATCCGATGATTGAAAAAGAGTTAGCAGAAGGTAAGACACAAAGTGATCAAGGTTGAGGAAAGACAATAACTTGGAAAGTTGACATAGAGTAGAAGTACCCCGCTTTTTTTAGCGGGGATTTTTATATCCTAAAGTTGGTCGTGGGTCATTTATTACATTTTTCCTAGGAAATCTTTCCAAACGATCTAATTAGAAGTTCTTTCCAATAGGAGGAATAAATGCAAAAGAATTACTGCTAAACATAGTTTATGAGCATTTTTGCCTAAAAGAATTAGGGATCTAACATTACAACTAACTTGAGATTTTGGAGAAACTGATCATTGAGGTGAACAACATTGGTGATAAGGCACATAGCTAACAGTTGGCACTTTGGAGAGCTTTTCGTATACTTAAGCAGAGGTGGAAAGAGATGAAAATTGCAGTTCGTAAAAGAAAAATCGGGAATATCCCAGTATTGGAAGTCGTTCCAGAACATTTGATCTATGAACCGTTGCCGTTGATCATTTATTATCATGGTTGGCAAACGAGTAAAGAATTGGTACTGACGCAAGGTCGAAAACTAGCACGGGAAAACTTTCGTGTGATTTTACCTGATGCCGCCAATCATGGCGAACGAAAGACCCAACTATCCGAGATTCCTTCATTGATTTTCTGGCAAAGCATTCATACCAACTTATTTGAGTTTTCTTATTTGGTGGATTTCTTTGAAAATCTAGGCTTGGTAAATGGGCAAATCGCTGTAGGAGGCGTTTCAATGGGAGGGATGACGACTTGCGGTTTGCTATGCCAACATCCGGAGATCACCGCTGCTGCGTGTGTGATGGGCTCGCCATCGATGATCGGTTACCGTGAACGGATCCAGAAACATGCGGGTGCTGCAGGTTTCTTTGTCCCAGATGACTATCAGTTGCTGCTAGGATGGATCGAAGCTTATGATCTCCAGACGCAACCAGAAAAACTAGCTGGACGTCCATTGTTGTTCTGGCATGGGACGGAAGATGAGAAAATCCCTTACGCCGATGTAGAAACCTTTGTGCAAGGGCATCCAGAAGCGAATCTGACATTTATCTCTCGCGAAGAACGACATTTAGTTCGTGGAGAGACCATGGATCAGGTAACGGCCTTTTTTGTTGAACAATTAGGAAAAAGCACTGATTCACTCTGACAACAAAAAACGACAGGTATCTAGGTAAGCAAAGGGATTGTGTGGTTATGTACAAGCATAAAATTCGTGTTCTTCATTTTTCTTTTTTATACTGTAGGGTGGAAAAAAGGAGGAATGACTGTGAACTATCGCGTTTTATTATTTTATAAATACACGACCATCGAAGATCCAGAAAGTTTTGCGAAAGAGCATTTAGCTTTTGGGAAAGAGATCGGTATCAAAGGTCGAATTCTTGTTGCGAAAGAAGGAATCAACGGAACGCTTTCTGGAACGATTGAAGCAACGGATGCCTATATGGAAAAAATGGAAGCGGACCCCCGTTTCAAAGAAATCTACTACAAAATCGATGAGGTGGAAGAACACGCCTTTAAAAAATTGTTTGTTCGGCCGCGAAAAGAATTGGTGTCATTGAACTTAGAAGATGATATCGATCCTTTAGAACTAACCGGAAAGTATCTAGAACCGAAAGATTTCAAAGAAGCGTTGTTGGATGAAAATACCGTAGTGATCGATGCGCGGAATGATTATGAATACGATCTTGGTCATTTTCGAGGTGCGGTCCGTCCCGATATCCGCAGTTTCCGTGAATTGCCTCAATGGATCATTGAGAACAAAGAGAAATTCATGGATAAAAAAGTGGTCACTTACTGCACAGGTGGGATTCGCTGCGAGAAATTCTCGGGCTGGTTGTTGCGAGAAGGATTCCAAGACGTAGCACAACTTCACGGGGGAATTTTTGCTTATGGCAATGATCCAGAAGTTCAAGGAGAGTTGTGGGACGGTAAGATGTATGTCTTTGATGAACGTATCAGTGTTGAGATCAATCATGTCGACAAGACCGTGATCGGTCGCGATTGGTTCGATGGCACACCATGTGAGCGTTACGTCAATTGTGCAAATCCAGAGTGCAATCGTCAGTTCCTCACTTCGGAAGAGAATCAAGCGGCACACTTAGGCGGCTGCTGCTATGAATGTGCCGCCAATGAAAACAATCGTTACGTCATTGAGCACAATATCTCTCAAGAAGAACAAGCAGCAGTTTTAGCACAACTAGCGTCTGAAGTGACGGTTTAAAAGATCCTGAAAAGGATCTTTTTTTGTTCTTTAATTATCTGAAAAATCAAACGATTCCAATTGATTTTTTTTACAAATTTCACTTTAAAAAAGGCAAGCCCCTCGCATATTTGTTTGATTTGGAGTAAACTATACCTAATTGTCAGATAGGAAAGAGGAATAGAGATGAAAATTGTTATTGCTGGTGCTGGTGCCATGGGCAGCCGATTTGCCATTAAATTAAAAAGAGGCGGCAACGATGTAACGTTGATCGATGGTTGGCCAGCGCATATCGAAGCGATCCGTACCAATGGACTACAAGCAAATTTGGATGGAGAAGAAATCACGGAATCGTTTCCGATTTATGCGCAGTCTGAAGTAACGGCGGATACGCCAGCGGATCTGATCATTGTTTTTACAAAAGCGATGCAATTAGACCAAATGATGCAAGACATTGCTTCACTAATCGGTGATCAAACAAGAGTACTTTGCTTACTTAATGGCATTGGACATGAAGATACGATTGAAAAATATGTCGCTACCGATAAAATTTTCTTAGGAAATACCCTATGGACAGCAGATTTGATTGGACCTGGGCAAGTTCGATTGTTTGGGGAAGGATCGGTTGAGCTGCAAAACATTGGTGAAGGCAAAGAAGCAGCGGCCAAAGAACTGGCTGAGGTACTGACTGCTTCTGGATTGAATGCGTCATACTCTGAAAATATTCGCTATTCAATCTATCGTAAAGCCTGTGTCAATGGTACATTGAATGGTTTATGTTCAATTTTGGATGTCAACATTGCACAGTTTGGAAATACAGCCACTGCACGACAAATGGTGCAAACCATTGTTGGAGAATTCGCAGCTGTTGCTGCTCATGAATCGGTAGAACTAGATGTTCCAGAAGTCGTTGCCCATATTGAAAAAACCTATGATACTGCAGGTATTGGCTTGCACTATCCTTCCATGTATCAAGATTTGATCAATAATCATCGTAAAACGGAGATCGATTACATCAACGGGGCTATTTCGCGTAAAGGTCGAAAATACAATGTTCCTACGCCTTATTGCGACTTCTTGACCCAATTGATCCATGCCAAAGAAGATGTGCTTGAAGCGAAGTAGTAGAAGCTATATGTTTTGGGTGTTTAAGGGTAACGGTATCCATAATAACTCATTGAATGAATCGAGACTTTTCTTTAATTTATAAATACTGGTGTATCTTTTTATAAGATTAGTTTGAGCTTGCTGAACAGATTGTTTGGCAAGCTTTTTTTGATCGCAAAACTATTCTCTTTAAAAAAAAGACCATGGTCTCCATACATTCTAATTCTCATATACAAGTTATGTCATTTAGGAGCTATAGTACAATTATATTAAGCTTTGATTGTCCATAGATAAGGACATAGATTGAAATGTAACCGCCTACTTTGATGATAAATTATAGATGTGAGGTGAGTGAGATGGTTTTTAGTTCGAGTGAAAATGAGTTGATTCATTCGTTGAATTACGAGAAGTTCATCGCAGCAAAAGAACTCTCAGAGAAGCTGTTTGTGTCTAATAAAACAGTTTATCGGCGCGTGAAGAAGATCAATGATATCTCAGAAAAAGAATTTGGCGAATCATTCATTATTGCTGAGACAGGAAAGGGATATAGGCTGAATAAGCGCATGATGAATATTTCTATTCATCCTATTATCGATTATCAAGAAGAGAATATGCTGAACACTCTTATGCTGACACTATTGTTTAAACACCCCAAGAAAATTGATCGCGATCATTTTAAACTGGCGTATGTCAGTGAAAGTACCACTGAACGATTTATAAAAAAGATAGCTCACAAGTTCAAACAGTATGACCTTCTCTTTCATATCAATCAGGATTTTGCTTGGCTCACTGGATCAGAAAATAGTATCCGTAAAGCAATCAATCAGCTGATAATTGATTTAAACAAAGTAAATGCTCTGGGAGAAATAGGGATCAAAGTGAACGAAATAGATAAGTTTTTTATCGATAAACAATTAATGATCTTAGAAGGAGCGATTGGGGAGACAATCAATTATCCCTATGATATTACTTTTTTTACTCATCTTTATATGGTTCTTAAACGGTATCGTGAAGGAAATGTTTCTTATTTGGATGATCAAGAACCACTTGAATTAGGTGAGCAACAATTGATGGATGCAAATAAGGTATTAAAAAATGTCTCGAAAGAGATAAAAAAGAACTTAGAATGCTATTTAAATATTGGTTTAAGTGAGATCGAACAGTATTTTATTTTTGAAAATATTTATTCTATTCGAATTCAAGCACGTGAAAGCAGTAATCTTGATAAAACACTGGGCAGCTTGATCACACAACAATTGATCACGCAATTTTTTAATTTAAGCGATGTTCGTCTACTACCTTCCTGCCGTACGCTACACGAAAATTTATTGCAACATATCTTGCCTATGTTGAGTCGTTTAAGAAGCGGTATCATTATCGAGAATAGTCTCCTTAATGAAGAAAAAATTGAGTATAAAGAAACTTTTGACAAACTCATGAAAATCGTTGAACGAATAAACAATGATTTGATGTTCGACACAAAAATAAATGAAGAAGAGGTTGGATACCTAACTTTATATTTTGAAAAATACAAGTTAAACAAGGAACACCAACGAAATATCCTTCTAGTTTGTTCTTCGGGAGTGGGGACATCGGAATTATTAAAAGCACGATTGAAAAATTACTTTCCTAATCTAAATGTTGTTGCAACTATGAGTCAACGACAAGTCCAACAGAATAAAGACTTTCTAAACGAAAATATTGATTTGATCCTATCAACTTTGAAAAAGCCGATTGAAAAAGTCGATATACCTGTGTTAACGATAAGTCCTTTATTGACTGAGCATCAAATTCAAAAATTAAAATACATGCTAAAGGAGATGTAGCGAGTGGATAAAACAATAGCATTGGAAAAAATTATAAGAAAGGAACTTATCAAAATTAATTCCTTAGCAACTAATAAAAACGATCTGCTAAAAGAGATGGTCGATATCCTTTACAATAATGATTTTATTATCAGCAAGGAGGAGTTTTTATCCGATGTATATCTCAGAGAAGAAGAAGGGGAGACTGGGATTGGACAAGGTATTGCCATCCCTCATGGGAAATCCAAAGGCGTAAAAACGACAACACTTGCAGTAGCAACACTCAAGAAGCCAATTGAGTGGGAATCTCTCGACGATGAAAAGGTTAAAGTTGTCATTATGTTCGCAGTTAAAGATTCCGATGTAAATACAACCCATATTTTGTTGCTACAACAAGTCGCCATCATGCTTGCTGATGATCAATTTTTAGACAACCTAAAACATGCGTCATCACCAGAAGAAATTTATCAGTTAATCACTGAAAAATAATAAAAAGAAAGTAGGAATGAAGATATGTTAGTATCTGGAAAAGAAATTTTAGGAGTGGCAAAAGAAAAGGGGTTTGCAGTACCAGCCTTTAATGCTGGCTCAGGGCAATTGCTAAATGCTGTAATGGAAGCATGTGAAGAAACACAATCTCCTGTAATGATTGCTATTCATCCTGACGAGTTGAGCTTTTTGACAGATAGTTTTGTCAGCCAGGTGAAGTTTTTGGCAAATCATAGTCAACTGCCGGTTTGTATTCATCTAGACCATGGCGGCAGTTATGAGCAAGTGATTCATGCGATCCAATTAGGGTTTACTTCGGTAATGATTGATGCCTCACATTTACCATATGAAGAAAACGTTGCGATTTCTAAGAAAGTTGCAGAAACGGCACATGCAGTCGGCGTTTCTGTGGAAGCGGAACTTGGTACGATAGGCGATACAGGAAATACTGTTGAAGGCGGCGTCAGTGAAGTGATTTACACAGACCCTAAAGTTGCTCAAGACTTCATTGACAAGACTGGAGTTGATAGTTTAGCAGTAGCTATTGGAACGGCTCATGGAATCTACCCTAAAGATGTGGAACCTAAATTAAGACTGGATATTCTTGAAGAGATTGAGCGGATAACAGATATTCCTTTGGTGCTACATGGGGGATCCTCGAATCCTGACGAAGAAATCAGTAAAGCTGTAACAATGGGGGTAAACAAAATAAATATCTCTTCCGATATCAAAATTGTTTTCGCAAATAAATTAAGAGAAGTATTAAATGCCGGAAATACAGAGATCAGGGAACCTAATGTGTTATTTCCGTCTTGTATGGCAGAAACGAAGAAAGTAGCGATTGCAAAAATAAAACTTTTTAACTCTGAGAATAAGGCACAATACTATGGACTAAAAGGAAGAAATTAGTAATTTTCTATTCGATACTAAAGGAGGAACCAAAATGAAAATCGTTGGTATTGCAGCCTGTACAGCAGGTATCGCCCATACTTATATTGCAAAAGAGAAGTTGATGAAAGCTGCTACTGCACGGGGACATGAAATCAGTATCGAAACGCAAGGATTAGCTGGAACCCAAGATGTCTTAACGAAGGAAAGTATTGAAGAGGCGGATATCGTTGTTATCGCAGCAGATATCAAAGTAAATGGCAGGGAACGTTTCAAAGGGAAAAAAGTAGTTGATGTTCCAACAGGATTGGTCGTGAAGTCACCATCAAAATTAGTCGAAAAATTTGAAGAAATACAAGTAAAAGTATAGCCATCAACAGTTTGTGACAGAGTTTAGTAAGGAAAACTACTTTCAAACATTTTCTATGCATATTTACTAGATTCTGTCACGGTTACTAAAATTAGGAGGATGCGAAAAATGACACTGATAAAAGAAGTTGGATTCAAAAAACATTTGATGACCGCCATTTCGTTTTTTTTACCAATTGTTGTTGCTGCAGGTTTTCTTTTGGCTATAGGGAATATGATGGGCGGAGCGACCATCGAAGATTTTAAAGGAACGTGGACATTTGCTGATGCTATGACAACTATGGGAGGATATGGCCTAGGACTACTTCCGATGATCGTTTCAACCGCTATTGCGTATTCTATTGCAGATAAGCCAGGGATTGCTCCTGGATTGATTATTGGGATGGTTGCTAATGGTACGGGTACGGGGTTCTTGGGAGGAATTGTTTCTGGCTACTTTTCGGGAGTAATCGTATTACTAATGATTCATTATATTCACGTTCCTGCATGGATGCAGGGCCTGATGCCAACTTTGGTTATCCCTTTTGTTAGTTCATTTATTGCCGGAGTGATTATGTACTATATAGTAGGGACACCTATTATATGGGTAACAGAATCATTGACCAATTATTTGAGAGGATTAGACACAAACTCTTTGTTTCTTTATGGGGCAATCATAGGTATCTTAGCTTCGATTGATTATGGAGGCGCTATCAACAAAGTTGTTTTTGCGTTTGTTTTTGCACTTTTTTCTGAAGGGATCTATGAACCAATCACAGTACTTATTCTTGCTTCTATGGTAACTCCATTTGGGTTGACGATGGCCTTTTTTATTGGGAAAGTCATTAGAAAAAATATTTTCACGAATCAAGAAAAAGAAGCGCTAAAAACGGCGTTCCCCATGGGAATCTGTCAAATTACAGAAGGATGTTTTCCAATTGTTTTAAATGATTTAGTAAAAAATGTTATTGCAACAGGGATCGGTGGAGCAATCGGTGGCGGATTGAGCATGCTTTGGGGAGCCGATAGCCATATTCCAGCTTCAGGTATGTTTGCTATTCCTACTATGACTCGTCCGTGGGCATTTATCGGTGCTTTGTTTATCGGTTCTTTAGCCACTGCGCTTACTATTATAGTCTTGAAAAAAGCTGTTGATCCCAATGCAGAAATAGTTATTGAAGAAAAAGAAGAAGACATCTCTTGGGACGAGCTAAAAATCAGTTAAAGGTGGGATTGAAGGGGATGGATTATAAAAAGAAAGTAAAAAGTTTTTTCGAAAATATACCTATTGCTTTTACCAAAGAAGAATTAGAACAAATCGAGTATGCCGATTTTGGTTTAAACAATATTGCAGAAGAAGGATTGAATTTGATTGTCTATATTAATAATGAGAGATATTGTGCTAAAGAGATGGTTCTGCTACCTTTTCAAACTTGTCCAGAACATCTTCATCCTTCGATCGGAAGCAAGAAAGGGAAACAAGAAACATTTCGATGTCGAAGTGGGAAAGTCTATCTATATGTAGAAGGAACTGGAGAAAAAGGAAAGATAAGCAGTCAGATTCCTCGAAAGACGGAAAATTTTTATACAGTTTTTAATGAAATCGAGTTGCTACCAGGCCAACAATATACGATTGATCCCGACACGAAACATTGGTTTCAAGCTTCAAGTGAAGGTGCAGTTATTTCAGAATTTTCTTCTCCTAGTGACGATGCTAGCGATATTTTTACAAATCCACATATCCAACGTTTACCAACAAATTTCTGACGAGAACTAGTGAGAAAGAAACAAACGATTCAAATAATCGTTAATAAAAACGATAAGTTTGTGATATTTGAATGCTGATATGTGGTCTAAGCTTTTATGAAGATGAACAATGTTTTTGGGAGGGGGATATGAAACGTTATACGTTAGAAAATCATGAAATACAAATTGAATTCTTAGCTATGGGAGGCTGTATTACTAAGATTATAAACAAAAAGACTAAAACGAATTATGTCCTCTCCTATGATGATTTATGGCATTATTGCACTAATCCATATTTTTTTGGTGCGATCATTGGAAGGAATGCAGGAAGAACATTTCCTGCTTATTATCTATCTCATAAGAAAGATTCAATTCTTTTAGACAAAAATGAAAAAGGTAATCATTTACATGGAGGAGCCGCTGGATTTCATCTTAGAGAGTTTCGAATTTTCAAGAAGAATCTTACGACCTATGAACTTAGATTAGATAACAATTCCGGACCCTATGAGAGAATGGCGATAAAAATCAGTTATCGTATAGAAAAAAATGTTTTCGCCATAGAAATTGAAGGAGAAGCAGAAGTTCCAACAGTATGTAATTTGACTAATCATGCTTACTTTAACCTAGATAGAGAAAAGAGAACAATAGAGGATCACTTACTGAAGATGGCGGATGCAAAACTCCAACTTATCGATGAACAGTTCATTCCTACAGGAGAATATATTGATTTTCAAAGTTGTACGCGCTATCAAAAATTTGATTTTACAACTGAGAAGAGGATTGGGGAAGCTTTTGATTCAGAAGAGGATTTATCCAAGATTTGTAGTGGGGGCATAGATCTAGGGTATTGTTTCAAAAAAAGAAATCAGCACCCATTGATTTCTCTGTCGAATCGTGCCCGAACTAACTGGTTGCATATTCGTTCAAATCAAGAATGTGCTGTGATTTATACACTAAATAAAATAGCTGAGCAGAATTTGGTTTCTGGATCACCAGTACAAAAACATCAAGGCATTACATTCGAGATGCAAAGAAGGCCTAATTATGTTCATGAACTGGCGGACTATTTAGACAAAAATTATTATTCGATTACGGAGTACATCATTGAGTAGAACGAGTTTTTCCAGTGAAGAGCAGTTTTTATGTTAGGATAAAAGCAAACTAAAAAGACAATCCACATTGCCGTTTTGCGAAATTTTTCGAGAGCGGTAATGTGGATTGTTTGTATATAGTAGATAGTTTTACTTGTTTCTTTCATATCCGTTTTTTCTGATAAGCTTGCTACATCCTCCCTCAACCTTCAGGCAGATCTGCCATGTATCTTTCGGTTCCTTGAAAGACGGCCAATTGTTCTACACCAAAGGAGCGCAGCATCTGGCTCATTTCGGCAAATAACAAGCGATAATCACTGGACTTATGAGCATCTGAACCTAGTGTAAAGAGTTTGCCCCCCACACTTTGATAGAGTGGGATCGCATATTCGTAAAGTGATGCATTTTGATAAGAACCAAAGCTTTTGGCATTGACTTCAAAAGCTAGCTCGCGAGCGACGACTTTCTTGAAAATAACGGTCAGTTCTTTTTCGAAATGCTGTGCAAGTTCTTCTGCTGTAAAGTCGAAGCGCCGCAACCCGTAGTCAAAATGGGTCAGGATATGTCCGTCAGAAAAAGTATCTAAAACTGTGGCCATCTGATCAAAATAAGACTTGACGACGGTAAGTTTGTCTTTCTCCAATACGGCATCATCCATATAGTCAAAGGAACCGTTTTGATGGATGCTCACTAACTTCAGGTCATAAGGATGCTGATCCAGATAGTCGCGTATTTGTGTTTCTTGCCCAGGAACGACACCGATTTCGATCCCTTTCAAAAGTTTCGTTGCTGTTTGTTCCTGTAAAGTCTGATGGCATTGTTGAAGCTGTTCATAATCGGGAATATCATCGCGATAATTTGAATAAGGGTTCTTGAGATCAAAGTGGTCAGTCGCCACAAAAAATTCCGGTTGAAAAGCTAAATAATTTTCGAAGCGTTCTTCTGAATCAAAAGATAAAAAAGTATGCAAATGCTGATCGTAGTAATTCATAATAACCTCCTTTTTGTACAAGATACCATAAAAAGCGAGCAGCGACTATTTTTTCATAAAAAATCAGAAAAGCATTTCGTACAAAAACTCTTTGTTCTATAATGGATGAGAATGGAAGCAAAGGAGTAAATAGCAGTATGAGTATGTATCTTGAGATTCCAGAATTTGAAAGCGATTTTCGCTTTCGGACATTCCTTAATGATGGGCTGACGATCGTTTATCCCCATGTACATAAAGAAATCGAGCTGATTTATGCGAAACGAGGAAAAGTCAATATTGGGGTAGCTGATGAGATCATTGAGTTGGAAGAAGGCGAGCTGTACATTTTTGCCAGCGGTCAGCCGCACTATTTTTTGGCTTCTCCAGAGAGTGAGCGGTATGTGTATCAGTTTGATTTCGCGCTGTTTGATGAAACCATTTTGCGAGAAAAAGAACTTTCTTTAAAGACGCTTTTTGATGAGGGGGAACCCCACAGCAAGCATTGGCCAGTCAGTTTTACCGAAAAAATCACAGGATTGTTGATCGAACTCTACCAGTTAGAGGAAGAGCAAGTAGCTGGTAAACGCTATTTGACGATGGGATTTTTGTATCAGTTGATCGGCGAATGTTATCAAGGGTTGCCGCCACGTGCCAAAAAGATCGCTCCTTTGAAACGTTCTGCAGCTCAATACAAAGAAACGCTGCAACGTCTGGATGAAGTGTTTGAATATATTGAATCCCATTACCAAGATGTCTTAACGATGGAAGAAACAGCGAAGCATGTTGGCTTCAGTCCCCATTACTTTACCCGCTTTTTTAAGACGAATACTGGAAAAACATTCATGCAGTTTCTGACGGAATACCGGATCAATCAAGCCAAATTCATTTTGGCAAACGAGAAACTTCCAATGGCAGAAGTAGCGGAAAAAGCCGGATTTGCCAGTGTCAAAACGTTCCATCACGTGTTCAAAGAGACCGTAGGACAATCCCCATTGCAGTATCAGAAACAATTAAACAATTAAATAATTGAATACTTGATGAAAGCTAGATCAACGAGCCAATCTTGTCAATCACTCGAACCCTTGAACAAGCGCAATTTTTAAGTGGCTGTTCACTGTTTGTTTGGGTGTTTTTATTTGGTGTGAAGGAGTCTTTGTTTCGTTTTAGTGAGAGTTCCATAAGATAAATTTCGGGAATTTTTTAAGAGGAAATTGGGAAGAACCTGTCAAATCCTTTCGCTATAATGAATGAGTAGAAAATAATAAGCGTTTTCAGGAGGAAAGAGATGACAGTAAGAATTGGAATCATTGGTTGCGGTGGGATTGCGAATGGCAAACACATGCCGGCATTATCACAAGTAAAAGAAGCGGAAATGGTCGCATTTTGTGATTTGATCGTCGAACGAGCAGTGGAAGCTAAAACAGCTTTCGGTACAGAGGATGCCCAGGTATTCAGCGACTACAAAGAAATGTTAGCAGAAGCTGAATTAGATGTTGTGCATGTTTGTACACCAAATGCTTCTCACGCGGAATTGTCTATCGCAGCATTAGAAGCAGATTGCCATGTAATGTGCGAAAAACCAATGGCAAAAACGACAGAAGAAGCAAAAGCAATGATCGATGCCGCTAATCGAACAGGCAAAAAATTAACGATCGGTTATCAAAATCGTTTTAGAAAAGATTCCCGCTACTTGCACGAGGTTTGTGCGGAAGGACAATTAGGCAATATCTATTTTGGGAAAGCCCATGCCATCCGTCGTCGTGCCGTACCAACTTGGGGCGTCTTTCTAGACGAAGAAGCTCAAGGCGGCGGACCATTGATCGACATCGGTACGCATGCTCTTGATTTAACATTGTGGATGATGAATAACTACCAACCTAAATTTGTTGTCGGAAAAGCTTACCATGAATTATCTCAGACAAAGAATGCAGCGAACGCTTGGGGGTCATGGGATCCAGAGAAGTTTTCGGTAGAAGACTCTGCTTTTGGATTTGTCGTGATGGAAAATGGCGCAACGATTTTCTTGGAAGCTAGCTGGGCGTTGAACAGTTTAGATGTCAAAGAAGCAAAAACAACATTGATGGGCAGCAAAGCTGGCGCGGATATGAATAATGGCTTAACAATCAATGGCGAAGACCATAGTTTGTTGTATGAAAAAAATATTGAGTTGGAAACTGGTGGTGTCGACTTCTATGAAGGGGACGGCGAAACGCCTGAAATCTTGGAAGCACAATCTTGGATCAACGCCATCATCAATGACACAGAACCTGTGGTCAAGCCGGAAGAGGCAATGGTAGTTACTGAGATTTTAGAAGCGATCTACAAATCCTCAGCAACTGGCGAACCGGTCTACTTGTAAAAGCAGTCGCTAAAAAGGAGCAAAGCATGAAACCAAAAATCGGACTACAGTTATGGAGCATCCAAGAAGCGTGTAAAGAAGACTTGTTCCAAGCACTTGAAAGTGTCAAAAAAAGCGGGTATGACGGAGTCGAATTCGCGGGTTACTACGGTTATTCCGCAACAGAGGTCGCAAACGCGCTAAAAGAATACGACTTGGAAGTTGCTGCTTCTCATCTACCCTTTGAAACATTGCGGGATCATTTTGAAGCAACACTGGCCTATGAAAAAGCGATCGGGAATCACCGACTCGTGGTTCCATATGCTTCATTTGAGACATTCGCAGAATGGCAACAGTTTGCCCGAGAGTTTGCAGAAGTTGCTAAGAAAGCAGCTGCTCAGGGCTTTGAATGCTACTATCACAATCATGCCCATGAATTTACCGAGATTCCTAATAAATCAATGATTGAAGAATTGTTAGCTGAAAATCCAGCACTTAAATTAGAAGCAGATCTTTATTGGATCGCTTATTCCGGCACTGATGTTTTCACTTGGTTGAAAGAACATCAAGAGTCCGTTGGTCTTTTGCATATCAAAGATATGCAGGAAGAACCAAAAGAAAGCACAGAAATCAATAATGGCATTTTACCTATCAAGGACTATGTCACAGTTGCGCAACAATTCCAATTGCCTTGGTTGATCGTGGAACAAGAAGCGTTCCAAAAATACGCACCTTTAGAAGCGACGGCCATCGATTATTTGCAATTAAAAGCTATCGTTGAGGAGGTTTACCAATGATCCATGTCACTGTTTGGAATGAATTTAGACACGAAAAAACAGATGAAACCGTTCAGGCAATGTATCCCGAAGGAATCCACGGACAAATCGCTGCCTTTTTGCAAGCAGATGATTTTCAAGTTCGCACAGCAACCTTGGATGAACCAGAACACGGATTAACAAACGAAGTATTAGCTGATACCGATGTGCTCGTTTGGTGGGGGCATATGGCCCATGATGAAGTACAAGACGAAATCGTTCAGCGCGTTCAACAACGGGTGTTAGAAGGAATGGGTCTGATTGTCCTCCATTCTGGTCACTTCTCAAAAGTCTTCAAGAAATTGATGGGCACTTCCTGTGACTTGAAATGGAGCGTGGATGATCAGCATTGTCGAATTTGGAATATCAACCCGAGTCATCCAATCGTAGAAGGTGTCGGCGAATTTATTG
Source organism: Enterococcus sp. M190262 (assembly GCF_005843965.1). Lineage (NCBI taxonomy): Bacteria > Bacillati > Bacillota > Bacilli > Lactobacillales > Enterococcaceae > Enterococcus > Enterococcus sp. M190262. The sequence goes on from NZ_CP040461.1 coordinate 1,442,724, forward strand.
AACTTGAGAAAGAAGAAATGTATGGGGAACACTTTGACATCCCAACTCCAGACGAATTGATCTTTGTTAGCTGGTTCCCAGGAGGCGAAGTCTTCCGCAGCGGCTGCACCTTCCGTCGTGGCAATGGCAAGATCTTTTATTTCCAACCTGGGCATGAGACGTTTCCGAGTTATTACAACGAAAAAGTACAAAAAGTTATCAAAAACGCGGCACGTTGGTGCGCACCAACAGAAAATACGTACCCAACGTACGGCCATTATCAAGCCAATGAGGAGGTAGGCAAATGAAATTAGGAGTATTTACGCCATTATTCAATCATTTAACTTTTGAAGAAATGATCACAGAAGTTGCAGAAAAAGGATTGCAGACAGTTGAGATCGGTACAGGAGGTTCTCCAGGCAATGCCCACTTGGATATCGATAAGTTGCTTGCTAGTGAAGCAGACCGGAAAGAATATTTAGCTAAATTAGCCGACAAAGGACTAGAAATCTCGGCGTTAAGCTGTCACAACAATCCCATTTCACCTTTAAAAAATGAAGCGCAGGAAGCAGATGAATTATTACGCAAAACGATCAAGCTGGCCAGTTTGATGAATGTCCCTGTCGTCAATGGATTCTCTGGTGTTTCGGGAGGAAATGCAACAGACACGCAAGTCAACTGGCCTGTTCTGCCATGGCCAACGGAATACGATGATAATTACAACTATCAATGGGAGCAAAAGCTGATCCCTTATTGGAAAGAAATCAATACCGAGGCAGAAGCTGCTGGTGTAAAAATCGGTATTGAGCTGCATGGCGGATTCTTGGCTCATACGCCTTATACGATGTTAAAACTTCGCGACGCTGCAGGTAAAGCAATTAGTTGTAACCTTGATCCAAGCCATTTGTGGTGGCAAGGGATCGATCCAGTGGCAGCAGTCAAGATTTTAGGTGAAGCAGATGCGATTCATCATTTTCATGCCAAAGATACGTATCTTGATCAAGATAATATCAACATGCATGGGTTGACAGACATGCAGCCATACAGCAATGTCAAAACAAGAGCTTGGACTTTCCGCTCTGTTGGCTGCGGGCACAGCTTGCAAGTTTGGTCGGACATCATTTCCGCATTGCGGATCTATGGGTATGATTATGTCTTGAGTATCGAGCATGAAGATCCAATCATGTCTGTTGATGAAGGATTGAACCGAGCAATCACTAATTTGAAATCGATTATGATCAAAGAAGAACCATCCGCAATGTGGTGGGTGTAACGAGGAGTATAGAAAATGAGTGCAATCAATTTTGTTGTCATCGGTTATGGCGGTATGGGTGCTTACCATGTGCACAACATCCTGCCGAATGAAAATGAACGGATCCATATTGTGGGAACCTATGATATTTCGGAAGAAAGACAAGCTATTTCACAAGAAAAAGGGCATAAAATCTATAAAAGTTATGAAGAAGTCTTAGCAGATGAAACCATTGAAGCAGTGCTGATCGCAACGCCGAATGATTTGCATAAGGATTTGTCGATCGCAGCCCTCAGAGCGGGTAAGCATGTTGTATGTGAGAAACCTGTTGCTTTAAACACTGCTGAACTAGACGAAATCGTTGCTGTGGCCAAAGAAACAGGCAATACATTTATGGTCCATCAAAACCGTCGCTGGGATCCAGACTTTCTGATCGTTCGCGATTTATATCGTAATAGGCAGATCGGTGATCTTTTCCAAATCGAATCACGGGTCCAAGGTGCAAATGGCATCCCAGGTGATTGGCGCCATGTGAAAAAACAAGGAGGCGGCATGGTATTAGACTGGGGCGTTCACTTGTTGGATCAAATACTTTGGTTAGTGGACAGTCCAGTGAAAGATGTGAAAGCTGACTTAAGCTATATTCTGGGAGAAGAAGTCGACGATGGATTCTTTGCTTTGATCACATTTGAAAATGGTGTCAAAGCAATCGTGGAAGTTGGGACCTCCAATTACACCCAATTGCCTCGCTGGTACATTAAGGGAATTGAAGGAACTGCTACGATCCAAGATTGGGCATTGAATGGTGAGATGGTTCGGGCAACTGGCCGCGAAGATGTTGCCGCACCTAAACCTGTCCAAGCAGGTGTTGGATTAACGAAAACAATGGCACCGCCATCTGAATTGGCTGCAGAATCAATCCCATTTCCAGAAGCGAAAGCCGATTTTGATCCTTTCTACAAGAATTTTTATCATGTAGTCCGTCACGGTGCTGAACCAATTGTCAAAAATGAAGAAGTTCGCAACGTCATGGAATTGATCGAACGAATCTTTGCCGTAGCCAGCGCAAAATAAGAGCAATCAAGACACAGAAAAACGAATCCCGCCATAGCAAATGATCCCTGTTAAATCTTGCAGTCAAAGGAGAGTTAACAGAGATCATCAAGTGATGCAGGTGATTGTTTGCCTGTGTCTTTTTTTTATTCCGAAATATAAAAATTGAAAAGCAGATCCTGCGGGTAATTGCCCCAACGATCGCCAAAAATAGTTAGACCGCCAGCGTTTTCTGCGGTTGACGGTGCTGCAATTTTGAATGTAAAGAAATCACTGTGATCCAAATCGATCTCGCTTAAGTTATGGTCGGTCAGTTTTTCTCCGTCGATCGAAGTATCAAAACGGTTGATCCGCAGATGTTTCAACAAGCCGTATTGACTGAACTCATCGATCCACCATTGAGGGGTCAATGCCCCCCGTACATCTGAAAAGTTTCCTGGAACAGTATAGGTTCCTAAACAGACATCGTTGATATAGAAAGAAATATCACTCGGCCAATAATTATTGGAAATAGGGAATTCAGAAGCAATCTCCATGCTGATTTCCAGCATTTCGATTTTTTCCCCATTTTTTAGCGGTTTCGGAATTTTGTACTCTAAGAATCCATTGTTTAACCAGATAATACTGGCATCTACTCGTTCTTGTGCCAAAAAGGATTTAGGATCATCCAATGCGCCGATCAGACGATCTTTTGTAGCCATTCCACAAGAAGCTTCGGCTCTAAAATCAGTGAAGTGACCAATTTTCACAGGTAATGAAGTCAAATTCATTTCTGGAAATACTTTTTCGGGGAAGTTGATGTTGATGAAATCAGTCTTTAAAGCTAGAAACTTCTTTTTCCAATCTTTTCCCGTTCCTTTTTCTAATCTGATCAATTGTGCCTGCTCTAATTTTTTGATGTGCTTGGTCATGAGTGCGTTGCTGATTGCCAGTTTTTCCCCAATCTCACTGATGCTTTTTCTTTCCCCGCCTAACTCTCTCAAAATTGCCAAACGCGTCTCATTGGCTAAAGCTTCATAAACCGGTAAAGAAGTTTTCTCTAAATTTAATTCCATTCTATTCACCTCGTTATACTTTTTAGTTAATCGATTGCGCAGGTTTATTATAACATAACTTGATGATTTTACACTATAGTTAAACGATATAAATATTTTATTTTAGTTGTTAAATAGCTGTTGACAGCGCTTTATTTTGATGTTAATTTAACGGTGTAAACAGTTTGGTTTTTATTGTTGTTGAAAAAAGTAAAGTGAGTCGGAATATCGTTTTACAAATAAGTTAAATAATAGGAGTGTGGAAAAATGAAATTTAGTAAAGCAGCTATGGTAGTAGGGGCGACGTTGCTGTGTGGCATCGTATTGTCAGCATGTGGAAGTGGCGGCGGCAACTCAAGCAAGAGTTCTGAAATTTTGTTATGGTCATCCACAACTGGACCAGATGGGGAGAAAATCAAAAAGACGATTGACGAATACAATGCGACGGATCCGGATTTCAAAGTGAAATTAGTGAGTATGCAAGGGGATACCTTCACCTCAAAACTAACTACAGCAGGTAAATCGGGGAAAGGTGTACCAGATTTGGCTTTAGTCGCTTCAGAAGCACTTCCCACCTATAAGAACCAAGAGATGCTGGATTCTTGGGATGACATGATCAAAGGTACAGAGCTAGATCGCAGCAATTATGTTGAAGCAGCTTGGGATACCGGTACTCTTGAGGACAGCCAGTATGGGATCCCAGCCACCATGGGGTCGTGGGTCCTGTATTACAACAAAGATCTGGTAGACAAATACATTCCTGGAGCATTAGATGATGGCATCGTGACTTATGAAGAAATAAATCAGGCAGGTGAAAAAGCAAAAGCAGATGGCGTTTATAGCTTTGGTTATACCTGGGGGATGCAGAATTATTCCAATCTATATCAGCAAATGGGCGGACAATGGCAAGATCAAGATGGCAAGATCAATATCGATAATGAGTATTCGTATAACACGGTACAGGAATTCAAAAATTTATATGATGCGGGCTATATGGTGCCAGATGGGGAAGATGCCAATAAACTTTTTGCGAATCAACAGCTGATCTTCTTGCCAGAAGGAACGTGGATGTTGAGCAATATGGAAGAAATCAGTGACTTTGAGTGGGGCGAAACCTTTACACCGCAATGGGATGCGGAAAATATCGTTCAAGGATCGGGAGTTGATCAGTTTGCGATGTTTAAGACAAAAGAAGAACGGTCTGATGAAAAGAAAGAGGGAATGGTGGATTTCTTGACTTGGTTGCAGGCAAACCAGTTAGAATGGGTGAAATCTGGCGCCAATCCAACTTCACTAGCGATGCTTGACAATGAGGAATATGTCAAGATGCCGCAATCTTTCTTGTTGAAAACAGAAAAAGGACAGGCGGCGATCTCTGTGAATGCAGTCGATGGATTGTCTTACATTTTTGATGAATACGATAATCGTTCTTGGGACATGATCACTGGAAAAGCCGATATTAAAGATACCTTTGGTGAAATCCAAAAAGTCGTGGAAGAGAAAATGAAATAATCGCAGGGTCTGTGACAAAAGCTGAAGGCAAAGAAGATAGTGCTCAGACATGTCGAGAAGGCACATACCAAAAGAGGACTCATATAAGATTTCTCAAAGAGTGGCCTTTTGATCTGGTTAGCTTGGCAACTTACACGAAAGAGCATCTTCCATGCAGAAGTGGTTTTTGTCACAGTCTTTTTCTAGTCGATTTTATCAAGGCATGAAAGGATGCGTAATGTATGAGTAGCAAAAAAAAGCTCAGTGGTTGGCCCGTTTTGTTTATCGGTCCCCACATGATTCTTTTTATTTTATTCTTTTTGGTTCCTGCTGTAATTGGTGTTTATGTTTCCTTTACCGAATGGGATCTTTTTAGTTCACCGATTTTTATTGGTTTAGACAATTTTAAGACGATTCTATTTGATCAAGACTCGCTGTATCATACGCAATTTTTCAATGGGATGAAAAACACGCTATTCTTTGCAGTGATATCAGTACCTCTGTGTATCGCGATTCCATTGCTATTAGCTGTTGCATTGTCCGCAAAGCCAAAGATGATGCGCTTTTTTCAATCGGTTCTTTACTTGCCGACATTGTTTGCCATCTCTGCTGTAATGATCATCTGGGGGTTTCTGTTAAGTAAATCCTTTGGCCCCATCAAAGAAGTTTTTGGGATAGATATCAATTTTGTCGGGACACAACCATGGGCCTGGATCGCGATTTTGATCGTAACGATTTGGTGGACATTAGGAGGAAATTTGATCATTTATGTAGCTGCGTTGAACGGTGTGCCCAGGGAACAAATGGAGGCAGCCGAGCTTGACGGAGCCAGCAGTGTAGTGAAGTTTTTCCGGATTTCGTTGCCGAGTATTCGGAATCAGCTGATTTTTACAACAGTCATGACGACAATTGCTCAATTCAATATTTATGGACAGCCATTGATGCTGACCGGGGGTGGTCCGAACAATTCGACGAGAGTACTCATGATGTATATTCAAGAGAATGCTTTTGGCAGTAGTACGTCCGTTGCCGGTATGTCATCGGCGATGGCGATTTTACTAGGGATCGTTATCATGATCGTTTCGGTCTTTCAATTTATCATGATCAAAAAATTAGAGAGGTAAGGGACAGCCATGCGAGAAAATAAAGTAGGAAAAAGAGTCGCATTTATCGTATTAGCTATTGTTTGTATTGTCTGGATTTTTCCTCTGATATGGGCTATTTTTACCTCTTTCAAATCAGATGCTGAGATCCAAAAAGTTGGCTTTAGCCTGATTCCTAAAGAGTGGACCTTCGCAAACTTTTTAGGGTTGTTGCAGGGGAATGATTCATCGCCAGTCTTTCGCTGGTTTTTGAATTCGATGATCATTTCAACAGCCCACACATTGTTGGTGATGGTGATCGTTTCTTTTGCGGCTTATGGCTATACACGGCTGACGTTTAAAGGTCGAGACTTGATTTTTGCATTATTGCTGGGAACGATGATGTTTCCTGGTGTCGTCAATTTGATTCCCAATTTCAAAATCGTGGATACATTAGGCTGGACCAACACGTTTCTAGCCGTGATCGTTCCTGGCGCAGCAGGTGTCTATAACATTTTTCTAGTTCGTCAGTTTATCTTAGGGATTCCTAAAGAATTGGATGAGTCGGCTGTAATCGATGGGGCCAATGAATTTCAGATTTTTTATCATATTATTCTGCCGCTGATCAAGCCGGTTTTAACCGTCGTTGCGTTATTTAGTTTTACTGGTTCGTGGAACGACTTCTTGTGGCCTTCTATCGTTATGAGCGATATTGATAAACTGCCTATCACGCCGGGACTTCAGTTGCTGCAAGGGCAATATATGACGTATCCGGGAGTAGGAGCTGCAGGAGCTCTTTTAGCATTGATCCCGACATTCCTTTTATATTTAGTGGCGCAAAAGAGTTTCATGGAATCAATGTCATTGCAAAGTGGTATAAAATAAATTGTTTTTTGGAGGAACTATGAGCAGAAATGAATACCCTAGACCCCAGTTTCAACGAGAGAACTGGCTGAATTTAAATGGAGAATGGCACTTCGCCTTTGATGATAAAAATGTAGGACTAAAAGAGAAATGGTATCAAGAGGAGGAAGCCTATCCGCATAGAATCAAGGTGCCCTTCGTCTATCAAAGCGAATTGAGCGGGATCAACCAACGAGAACCTCACGATATTGTCTGGTATTACCGGACATTCACAGTGCAGGCAATGGACAGTCAACGTGTAGTCTTGCATTTTGGTGCGGTGGATTACGAGGCGGATGTCTTTGTCAATGGTTGTCATGTAACGAATCATCAAGGCGGTCATACCTCTTTTGAAGTAGATATTACCGATTATTTGGTCGACGGTCAGCAAGCGATAAGTGTGCGTGCATTTGATCCTCATGCAGATGAAAGTATTCCTCGAGGAAAACAATTCTGGGAGACAGAATCTGCTGGTATCTGGTATACGAATTCTACCGGGATTTGGCAGCCAGTATGGCTGGAAGTCGTTTCAGAGACTTATTTGAAAGAAATCAATCTGACTCCAAATTTGGATGAGGGGACCGTGACTGTTGAAACGATCTTGAATCAGTTCCAGCCGCAGTGTGAACTGGACTATCGGATCTCTTTTAAAGAACAGCTAATCGCAGCGGGGAGACTGTCTGCAGATTCGGCAAAAATGAAGTTCAATGTCGATCTTTTTCAGGAACATATTTTCAGAAGCAATTTCCATCATGACGGTTGGTCTTGGACACCGGAAAATCCCCAGTTATTTGATATTAAACTTTCTTTAATCAACGATGGAGAAACAATTGACTACCTGAAAAGTTATTTCGGCATGCGTAAAATCCATACGGAAAACGGCATGGTCTATTTGAACAACAAACCTTACTATCAAAAGTTGATTTTGGATCAAGGGTACTGGCCTAGTGGCCTCTTGACTGCACCGTCAGATGAAGACTTTAAAAAAGACATCTTACTAGCAAAAGAAATGGGCTTCAATGGTTGCCGCAAACATCAAAAAACAGAAGATCCGCGCTTTTTGTACTGGGCGGATCAGTTAGGTTTTCTGGTTTGGGGAGAATGTGCGGCTCCGGCGATTTACAATGAAGATTCTGTTGAACGACTGATGCGGGAATGGACCGAGATCATTGCCAGAGACATTAGCCATCCCTCCATTGTGACTTGGGTGCCGATCAATGAAAGCTGGGGCGTGCCAAAGATTTCCTTTGACCGAACACAGCAACATTTCTCTCAAGCAATGTATCATTTCTTGCATGCATTGGATAAAACACGATTAGTGATCTCAAATGATGGTTGGGCAATGACAGAAACAGATATTTGCGCCATTCACAACTATGCCCATGGCCAAAAAGAAGAAACTGAGAAATATGATTACTTTAAAGAAACCCTCCGGACTCGCGAAAATCTGATTAAGCGGCTTTCTACTCCATGGCCGATTTTTGCCAACGGCTTTTCTTATCAGGAGCAACCAATCTTGTTAACGGAATTTGGTGGCATCGGCTTTGATGTATCGGGACAACCAGGTTGGGGGTATACGTCAGTCGACAATGAAGTTGAATTCTTAAAGGACTACCAACGGGTGCTGTCGGCTGTCTATGCTTCAGTAGGGCTCTGGGGATATTGCTATACGCAATTGACCGATGTCGAACAGGAGATCAATGGGTTATTGACTTATGACCGTCAGCCTAAAGTGGACTTGGCAGCAATCAAAGCTATCAATGATCAATTTCATGTTTCTCAAGTTGAATGATATTCAGACGGTAACATTGGAAAGGAGAGACAATGAGAAAAAAAGGTATTATTTGTGCATTGATTTTGGCGACTCCTTTCGTAGGAGGTTGCGGTACTTCTCATGAAACGCTGGTTGATGATTTTACAGCGATCATCGACAACGATGGTGCAGACCCGTGGATTTTTCAAGATGAGGAATATTATTATTATACGAAAACTACTGGTAACAACTTAACCCTTTGGCGTTCGGAAAATCTGACTGAAGTAGCAGCGGGGGAGAAAAAAGTCATCTGGGAAATGCCTGCGGAGTTCGAAAGTATCTGGGCGCCGGAACTTCATCAGCTGGATGGTACGTGGGTCGTTTATTTTGCGGCCAATCATCCCTCAGAAACCCATCGGATGTATGCACTAGTCAACGAAAACCAGGATCCTTACAGTGATGATTGGCAGTTGGAAGAAATCAAAGGACTGGATGACAAGTTTGCTATTGATGGAACTGTCCTCGAATTAGACGAACAACGGTATTTCCTTTGGTCAGGTTGGGAAGGATATGAAAATATTGCCCAAAATATTTATATTGCTGAAATGATCTCACCTACAGAAGTCATTGGTGAAAAGCAGCTGATTTCGACTCCGGAATACGAATGGGAAATGCGGCAAACGCCGTTGATTAACGAAGCACCTCAAGTGATCATCAAAGAAGATACGGTGAATGTGGTCTATTCGGCTAGTGGAAGTTGGGACAATGATTATGCACTGGGACTTTTGACAATGGATCGCCAAGATGATCCATTAGATACCCGAAGTTGGACGAAAGAATCCGAACCGATTTTTCAGCAGACAGAAACTGTTTTTGGTCCCGGGCACAATGGGTTTGCCAAGTCGAAAGACGGCACCGAAGACTGGTTGATATTTCACGCTGCTCGTTGGGATCATTCTGGCTGGCAACGCTCGATTCGTTTGCAGCCGATCAAATGGGAAGAAAACAAGCTGAAATTAGAAGTTCCTTTAGCGGATAATGAAACACAGAAGCTTCCCAGTGGTGAAGCAAAAAGGATCCGAATGACCGCCAGTGATGCGCTTCTTGAAGGTGATTTAGTAACAGTGACAGACGAGGAAGCATTGATGAAAAAAGTGGTTCAAGGGTTTGAATCGACCGAAGATCGTTTGGTTTTTCAACCAACAATGGGACAGGCTAGTGAAGCGACGGTCATCGTTTATCTTAAAACTCAAGATTATTTGTCATTGAATGAGCCCGTGTATGTTCAACTGAAAACAGATGATGACAGCCAACGTTTGGCGGTCTATCCGTCACAATACTATCAGCCTATCCAAACTACTATGAATTTGAAAGCAGGCACTATCAAAATCGAAGTGTCTTCAGAAATTGGGGTCGACACACTGAGTGTCGATCGGATGGAGATCATACCAAAAGAGGGAGAATAGTTTCTAGAGCTGCTTTCAGTGGTTTAGATATCATAACACTGAAAGCAATGGCGTGGCTCAAATGGCCATGCTGTGATCTGTCTTGTTCAATTTAGGGCTGTTCTTCGATCCGAATGAAGCAAACTAACATCCTAAAGCAGTGTCATGGACAGACGTGCCATGATACTGTTTTTTTTTTGAGTAATTAGGATGAGCCGCTGATAGAGCTCTAGGCCAAGATAGGCAGTTTTCCTTCTTCCATGTATAATAAAGACAAATGGAACGGAGCAAATCGTTTTACAAAGTAGACGTAAAAGTAGATGCAAATGAGGTGAATGGATGAAAACCAGGCAAGAAATGATTCGATCTTCAAACGGCAAAGATCAACTTTATGTGAAAATTTGGCAGCCGGAGGGACAGTCCAAAGGGATGCTTCAGCTGATCCATGGCATGATTGAACACATTGAACGGTACGATCCGTTTGCTCAATATCTCGTTTCAAAAGGATTCACAGTGATCGGTCATGATCACTTGGGACACGGGAAAACAGTAGCTGAGCAAAACGAGTATGGGACATTTGGAGAAACAAAAGGTGCGGATTATCTTGTAGCAGATGTAGGATTGGTTCAGCGTTTTGCGTTGGAGCAGTTTCCAGCTCAACCTTATTATCTTTTAGGTCATAGTATGGGCTCTTTGGTTTTGCGCAATTTTTTGTATCAGAAAAATACAAAATTGGCAGGTGCAATCATTATGGGGACGACACTGGAAGCGCCGGCCAAAATGACCAGTGCCGCTTTATTGACGAAGTCGTTGATGCCTTTTCGACAGCAAGCATGGCCCTATCGCGTGATGGAAAATCTGGTTTTTGGTCAACATAATCGGCGGTTTCAGCCCAACCGAACGGCGAAAGATTGGTTGTCCAGTGATCCCCAACAAGTAGATGCTTATTTAGCAGATCCGCATACGCAATTTCATTTTTCATTAAGTGCCTATCGAGATTTGTTTTTATTGACAAAAAAAGCGAGTGCCCCCCGCCTGTTGCAGAAAATCGATCGTGAATTGCCGTTACTGCTGATTTCAGGAAAAGAAGATCCTGTGGGCCATTATGGCAAGAGTGTCCGTAAGCTAGCAAACTATTTGAACCAGCAAGGGCAGCGGCATCTGACAGTTTATTTGCTGGAAGGCGGTCGTCACGAGATCTTAAATGAAACCAATAAACAAGTCGTATTTCATGAAATCTGGCAATGGTTAGAAAGCAATTGATGAACGTCATCAATTGCTTTCATCTTTTTTTCAGAAAATTGAGAATTTTAATTATTTTTAACCTTTTTTCATATTCCTCCTTCTGCTATAATGGGTGTCACATCTAACAACAAAGGAGAGATTTTTGTATGACTGTTTATAACTTTTCAGCTGGTCCCGCCGTCTTGCCCCGCCCCGTATTGGAAAGAGCTCAATCCGAGCTTTTGGATTATCGTGGCAGTGGGATGTCCGTTATGGAGCTGAGTCATCGGTCCTCCTTGTTTGAAGAGATCATTCAAGACGCAGAAGCCCTCTTGCGGGAATTGATGGCGATCCCGGATAACTATCGGGTGCTGTTTTTGCAAGGTGGAGCAAGTCTGCAATTTAGTATGGTGCCATTAAATTTAGCGAAAAACAAAAAGGCCCTTTATATCAACACGGGCTCTTGGTCAAAAAAAGCGATTCAAGCGGCTGAAGCAGTTGCTACGGTTGAGGTGATCGCATCAAGTGAAGATAAGCATTTTACTTATATTCCAGAAATCACAGTAGATAACATCGACCAAACAGCGGCTTATCTGCATATTACTACGAATAATACGATTGAAGGAACAGCTTTTCAGACGATTCCGGATGCTGGCAAAGTCCCGATCATTGCTGACATGTCATCAAATATCTTGGCCAATGAGTATCGTGTAGAAGATTTCGGTATGATCTATGCAGGTGCCCAAAAGAACATTGGACCAGCAGGATTGACGGTGGTTATTATTCGAGAAGATTTATTAAATGAAGAAGCGGTCTTTGCTCCAATGTTGGACTATCGTCTTCAAGCTGACAACGGTTCCCTTTACAATACGCCGCCTACTTACAGCATTTATATCGCAAAACTGGTTTTTGAGTGGTTGAAAGAATTAGGCGGTGTAGCAGCGATTACTGCGCAAGACCGTCAAAAAGCTGCACTGCTCTATCAAGCGATCGAAGCATCGAACTTGTTTAGCAGTCCCGTAGACAAAAATAGCCGCTCCCTAACGAACATTCCTTTTATCACTGGCGATAAGGAGCTGGATCGTCAATTTAATGAAGCTGCAGAAGCAGCCGGCTTTAAAAACTTAAAAGGACACCGTTCGGTAGGCGGTATGCGAGCAAGTTTGTACAATGCGTTCCCTATCGAAGGCGTTCAGGCACTTGTCGATTTCATGAAATCATTCGAAGCGGAGGTCAAATAAATGTATCAGATCAAGACATTCAATGCGATTGCACCAGAAGGGCTTCAAAGGCTAGACAAAGAAAAATATGCCATCAATGAAAGTGATGAGCCAGAAGGAATCTTGCTGCGAAGCCAAAAGCTGCATGACTATCCTTTTCCAAAAAGTGTATTAGGGATTGCGCGAGCTGGAGCTGGTACGAACAATATTCCGGTCAAAGAATGTACAGAACAAGGCATCGTCGTCTTCAATACCCCAGGAGCTAATGCAAATGCAGTCAAAGAGTTGGTTATTGCAAGCTTGTTATTAAGTGTTCGCCCGATTCTCCAAGGTGCTCAATGGGTCCAAACACTGAAGGGATCAGATGTAGAGGAACAGGCAGAAGCCAACAAAAAGCAATTCGCCGGTACGGAACTAGAAGGCAAAAAGCTTGGTGTGGTTGGGTTAGGCTCGATTGGTGCCATGGTCGCTAACGATGCCTACCGCTTAGGGATGGAAGTTGTGGGCTATGATCCTTATGTTTCGGTGGACACAGCGTGGACCATCTCCCGCAGAGTCAAACGGGCCAATGATTTAGCAGAAATTTTCACAACCTGTGATTTCATTACTCTTCACGTGCCATTGATGGAAAACACCCGCCATTTAGTGGGCAAGAATGAATTGGCCAAAATGAAGCCAACGGCTAAACTGTTTAACTTTTCTCGTAGTGAGATCGTTGATACAGCTGCAGCTCTTGCTGCGTTAGATAATAATGAGATTGCTGGTTATACAACTGATTTTGCAGATGAACGCTTACTGGGCCATGACAACGTGCTAGTTCTACCGCATTTAGGAGCATCGACAGAAGAGGCTGAGATCAATTGTGCCAAAATGGCTGCCCGCACATTGAAGAAATTTTTGGAGTTTGGGACGATCAAACGCTCAGTGAATTTTCCAACCGTAGAAATGGCGTTCCATTCGCCGTATCGTTTAACAGTGATTAACCGCAACGTGCCAAATATGCTAGGACAAATTTCCTCGATCATCGCTGAATCTGGAATCAACATCGATAATATGTTGAATCGCGGACGTGACGACTATGCCTACACATTGGTGGATGTCGGAGCAACAGATGCTGCATTGCTTGAAGCGGTGGCAGATAAATTACGAGCTAAAGAAGATATTATTCGCGTGCGAGTGATCAAGAATCAGGAGGTAGGCTATTAATGGTTCAAGTTTTTCCTTTTAAAGCAATCCGCCCACAAACTGACTTAGCAGAGAAAATTGCGGAGTTGCCCTATGATGTAGTCAAAACGCAAGAAGCAGCGGCATATGCTGCCGGCAACCCTTACAGCTATTTTCATATCGATCGCTCAGAAATCGATCTGCCAAATATTGCTCCTTATGATCCGCAAGTGTATGCGAAAGCAGCAGAAAATTTGGCTGCTTTTCGAGAAAAAAACTGGCTGATCCAAGACAATGCACCGTCCTATTATTTATATGAGCTGACAATGGCGGGGCGGAGTCAAACTGGGCTTGTTGTTTGCACATCGATTGAGGATTATGTAGCTGGTAAAATCAAAAAACATGAGTTTACTCGACCAGAAAAAGAAGTTGACCGCATCAATCACATCCAAGCTTGTGATGCAAACACGAGTCCAATCTTTCTAAGTTACCGTCAGCCTGAGTCCTTAAAAAAAACGATCCAGGATTGGCAGAGTCATCATCAACCGATCTATGATTTCACGAGTTACCACGAGGTCCATCATCGGGTTTGGCTGATCGATGATTCTGCGGCGATTGCTGCTTTATCACAAGAATTCTCAGCGATTGATGCGTTGTATATCGCTGACGGCCATCATCGTACTGAGTCGGCAGTGAAAGTCGGCTTGCAAAAGCGCAAGGAAAAAAACAATAGTGAGGAAAGCGAGCGCTTCTTAGCGATTTTGTTTCCGGAAAATGAATTGGCGATCTGGGAATACAACCGTGTGGTCAATGTACCGATTCCAGATCATTTCTTCGATCATCTAGCAGAGAAATTTCACATTGAGAAGCCAACTAGCAGCAAGCCTTCTCAAAAGGGAACCTTCTATTTGTATTTGGGCCACGAATGGTTCTCTTTAACCATCAAAGAAGCAGGGAATGACGCAGTCGAAAGTCTGGATGTTTCTCTTTTGCAAAAAAATATCTTAGCGCCATTACTCGGTATTGAAGATGTCCGCACAGATAAGCGCATCGATTTTGTAGGAGGAATTCGTGGTCCAGAAGAATTGGAACGGATGGTGGATTCCGGAGAATGGACAATGGCCTTTTTGATGTATCCAACGCAGATGAAAGATTTATTGGCTGTTGCCGATGCGAATGAGATTATGCCGCCTAAATCTACATGGTTTGAACCCAAATTGTTAAGTGGTCTGTTTTTACATGATTTAGAAACCAAAAGCTAGAAAGCTAAAAAGAAAAAAAGCCGCACGATCTGCAGAGAAAACTGCGATCGTGCGGCTTTTTTCTTTTTTTAAAAAATACCAGACATTGTTTCGATGATCAAGCGAATGTTGAGGACTGTTAATGCGATGGCGCAAATCCAGCCCAGAGAAGTGACCCACAGAGGGTTCTTGAACTTTTCGCCCATGATTTTTTTGGAACTAGTAAAGTAAACCAATGGAATCATTGAGACTGGTAATGCAATACTCAAAAAGACCTGTGAATAGATCAAAAGATTATCTAGTGCCTGTTCATTACCGCCAAAGTAGAGGGTACATAGTAAAACAGGTACGACAGAAAGGCCACGAGTGATCAATCGTCTTGCCCATGTTGGAATCTTCATATGGATGAAGCCTTCCATGACGACTTGTCCTGTCAGTGTTCCAGTGATAGTTGAGTTTTGTCCGGAAGCCAGTAATGCTACGGCAAAAAGAACACTAAGGGCTGGACTAGCCACCGCTCCCGCGATCGCTGAATTTTGTAAGGCATCATACAGCGCTGAAAAAGTGCCGACTTCTTCGCTGTGACCGAAGAACAATGCGCTCCCTAAAATCAGCAGCAGACAATTAACGACAAAAGCAGCCGAAAGCTGAATATTTGAATCCCATGTGGCAAAGCGAACAGCTGTAGCGACTTCTTGCGGATTCGTCCGATCAATCTTTCTTGATTGTGAAATCGACGAATGCAAATACAAATTATGGGGCATGACGGTCGCGCCAACGATCCCTAATGCCATGGTTAGCTGTCCAGGGTTCAATACTTGTTTTTGGGGAATGAAGCCTTGAACAAGTGCCGGAAGATCAGGCTGAGCAATAATCACTTCGTAAGCAAAAACAAGCAGAATCACCAATATTAAGGTCATCACGATGGCTTCGATTTTTCGAAAGCCTAATTTCATCAAGAAAAGCAGTAAAAAGACATCGAAAATCGTCAAAAAGACCCCTACAACTAATGGTAGACCGAATAATAGATTCAAAGCAATTGCTCCACCGATTACTTCGGCGATATCTGTTGCCATGATCGCCAACTCGGTAATAATCCAAAGGAAAAAGCCCAGCTTTTTACTGGTGTGTTTACGGGTTGCTTGTGCGAGGTCCATATGGGTGACAATCCCTAGTTTAGCTGCCATGTATTGGAGCAACATCGCAATCAGACTTGAAATCAAGATGACGGATAGCAGGAGATAACCATATTCGGCACCACCCCCGATTGAAGTGATCCAGTTACCAGGATCCATATACCCAACCGCGACTAACGCTCCGGGGCCAGAAAAAGCTAAAAGATTACGCCAAAAATTCCCATCCTTGGGAATAGCTACGGTATTGTTTATTTCTTCCAAGCTAGGTCCATTTGCTGCCTGGATCAATTTTTTTTCTTCATTCATTCTGTCACATCCTATCTTTTTAGGTGTACCTAAAAACAATCTTATTGTATTCCTTGTTTATGAATTTTTCAAGAGAAAAACTTCTGAAAGTTTGCATTAACTAAAAAAACAGATATTAGAAAAGGACAGATTTCGTTTGCCAAGGTGATTGGTGATTGTTGGATTGATCAATCCTAATCTAAAATAGGGAATGTTGCTCTACATAGAATTGATGAATGAGGGAAATCTATTTGATCCCACTTGTTTAGAAAGACCGAAAATTTTCTTAAGAAACATAAAAAACAAGAAGCACTCAAAATTGATGATTTTGAGCGCTTCTTGACGCTGGATTGTATGTGGAGGATGAATGAACTTTTATCAGGATCTTTTTTATATTCTTATTATGTCAAAAGAACAAGACGAGCAGCCTTTAGAATGTTAATAACCAAGTTTATTAATCAAAGAACAACCAAGAGGCTGCCCACTATTGTACGATGTGTATGGCTATCAATAATAAAAAGTATCATTGTTTTGTGTTGTTGCTGATAAAACACTGTGTCAGCGTGTCTACAAATTCATCGAAGGTGGTTATGGCACTTAATTTATGAATGTTTTGTTCATCTGTACAAATCATGGCCAGATCATCAAAAATTTCCCGAAACACATGACGGTTATGGTAATTGATGGAAATCAAAAAAACCAATGTGACACGATTATTTCCCCACTGGATCCCCTTTGGATTGACGGCAATCGCAACCCCCGTACGATTGGCATTCATTGTCAGTGAATGTGGAATAGCCACTGAACCAAAGGCAGTAGAAGAAAGTTGCTCCCTCTCAATTACTTGTGGATAAAAGGTCTCGTCCACGATTCCTTCTTCTTTCATTTGACCACATAATTGTTTGAGCAATTCTGCGGAGTTTTGATTTTCAGTTGTATATGAGAATCGCTTTTTATCAACAAGCGATAGAAAGGTTTTCACAAATTGTTCTTTTCGTTTTTTTTCTTTGATATCAAAGATCTTGGCGGTAATTTGCTGCCGATCTTCAAGGGTAAAAAAAGGATTAATGATCACGTATGGGGTAGCGATCACTTGCTTCAGTTTAACAGCAGACACAATCAGTTCTGTATCTACATACTGCAACTCTTTTTCACTAGTAAGAATATTCTGGATCTCAAGGTCGTCAGAGAAATTTTTCTGAAGCTTTTCCATCACCTGTATATTCATGTTGTAGTAATGAGGCACTAGAATCGTGCAGTTTATTTTATTCGTACGCTGTTTTTGAATTTCTAACGCATAGCCTAAATGAAAAGCTATGTAGGCAATTTCGTCTTCACTAATCGTATAACCGATTTCTTTTTGAATGACATGAGAAACCTGGACGGCACAATCATAGATGAGCGGACATTCTTTTTTTAGTGTTTCTGTCATTGGGTTTCTACAAGAGTAGCCGTTATTGATCCGATACAGTAAATTCTTTATATGGAGGGCAAATCGAATGAAGAACTCAGGTTCATTGCCATCAATAAAGTATAATTCATCCACTTTTGCTAGAATTTTTCTTACTAAGTCAAGGCAGTTTTTGTCCGTGACCTTCTCTAACTCATCAGGTGAAATTTGAGTGAAATTCACGCTAGTTCCATTCGCTGAAATTAGGATAGCTAAATCACGAATTTCTTCTTTGGGAAAACGAATACCGTACCGTTCCGCTACTTTTTCCGCGATTTTTTCGGAAATTTTTAGTACTGTCGGATGGATTGAGTGAGGCGGTTGAGCTTCTGCTTCAGGAGACTGAAAATTTCCTTTCATACGGTCTACGGCAATTGCTAGATGAATAACTATATTTGTTAACGCATAATCATTCGTGAAAAAATCATAGTCTGAAAAAAGTTCGGCAATAATTTCCTTGATATAATCAAGGTCAAAATCTATAAAACTTTCTTGTAGCTTAGTCATATCAACGAAATGATTATCCAATTCGGATAGCAATGTCTGATGGATTAATTGTCTTTTCGCTTTTTCTGTCCCAATCAACTGTAGTGTATCTTTGGTTAGTCTGACTTCGATAGCCAGTTCAGAACATTGTTTTTTTAGTTTTTTTGCATCACTCAATAATGTGGACTCGCTGATAAATAGTTCTTCTGCTAGATCATAAACAGACAGAGCTTCCTCAGTTGAAATCAGTCGCAAAAGGAGATAAGCAGTTCGTTCAGTAGGTGTTTCAGGGACACTTGTTTCTGTGTTATTGAAAAAAGTGACCAGATTACTTGCTACCACTCGATAGCCTTTGTTTGAAGAAAGGATCAAATCAGATTCATTGTCTTGAATATCTGCGATATACGATTTTATCGTCCGTTTGGATAACCCAAATTTTTCCGCTAATTGAGTGGAGGAAACCCAATTGTCTTGCTCATTTAGATAGTGAAGAAGTTTTATATACTTTGCTTTCATTAGCTGACACCCTCTCTTTCACCACTGCAGTGCAAAAGAATATTTGTTTCACCGCTGTAGATTGACTATAGTATAACTGTAATTGATAGCGCTATCAATGAAAATTGAATTGGGGGAGAAAAATCATGAAAAAATTGAATGTTTTACTTGTGTGTGGATCTGGAGCCAGCTCAGGTTTTATGGCTGCTAATATTCGTAAAGCTGCTGCTGAAAAAGGATTGGACATAAAAATTACTGCTCGCGGTGAAAGTGAGATTGAAAACTACATTGACGACATTGATGCGTTAATGGTTGGTCCCCATCTAGCGTATATTTTGGATGAAGTAGAAGAATTTGTTGGTGATGCACCAGTGAAAGTGATTTTGATGAATCCTGAATACTATGCCACATTAAACGGAAAACAAGCTTTGGATCACTTGTTGGAAGAGGTACAGTAGCTTTCAGAATGGAGGGAATAAAATGCAATCCTTAATTAACTGGCTGGAAAACAGCTTTACGCCCAAAATGAATAAAATCAATCATAACGTTTGGATCGTGACTCTTAAAGACTCAATCATGCAGGCTTTGCCATTAATTTTCTTAGGATCGGTCTTTTGTATGCTGGCAATTTTAAATGATTATTTTCCAAGTTTACCCAATTTCTGGACGCCATACGGATGGACGATGGGGATGATCTCACTTGTCATATCTTTTCTGATTCCTTTCAACTTGATGGAGAAAAAAAGACTGCGTAAGCAAAGAATCAATGCTGGAATGTCTGGAATCATCTTATTTTTGATTATTATTTCTCCACAAGTCATTGCTGACGGAGAACCTGGTTTTAGTCATAGTGCGCTTGGTGCAGGGGGAATGTTTATTGCAATTGTTGCAGGACTATTCGCTGGTATGGTGTTGAATTTATTTGGAAAGTTTTCTTTTTTCAGTGAGGAATCGGTGATTCCCGATTTTGTCCGCTCTTGGTTTGATGCTATGCTGCCAATCGGTATTGTTGTCCTTACCGGATGGATCTTCGTTGATCTTCTTGGCTTTGATGTCTACAATGCTGTTCTAGCCATCTTTATGCCATTACAAAGTGTGATTGAGACGCCATGGGGCTTTTCATTGATGATGTTGATTGTTTGTTTCCTCTATTCGTTGGGAATTTCAACATGGGTATTAACGCCTGTTTTAAATCCAGTTTTATTGACTGCTATTCAAGCAAATATTGACGGAAAGGCAATGAATTTAGTAACTGATCCAACTATTTATTCTGCTTATCTATGGATTGGCGGTATCGGCTGTACAATGCCTCTTGTTTTTATGTTGATGCGCTCCAAATCAAAAAAATTAAAAGCCTTGGGTACGGCTTCGGTTGCTCCGACGATTTTTAATATCAATGAACCGATTGTTTTTGGCTGTATTGCTTGGAACCCACTATTGATGGTTCCGATGTGGTTACAAGGGTTGATATTGCCATTAATTGTCTGGTTATTTACGAAAGTCATTGCTTTTGCACCTATTCCAACAGTCATGTTTCAAATGTGGTACTGTCCATTTCCGATTGCCACTTGGCTAACTACCGGAACAATTTCAGGCATTCTGCTAATGCTGATTGTTTTTGTCGTGGCGGCAGCGATTTGGTATCCATTTTTTAAAGCCTATGAAAAACAAGAATGCGAAAGAGAAGCTGCTGAAGCAACTGAAAGAGTATAGAAAGATAATTGTGAAAGAAGGTCTTAGAATGTTGAAAGAACAAATCGTTCAACATGCCATGCAGATAATTCTACATGCTGGAGATGCCAGAAAGCATTGTATGGATGCCTTGAAAGCGATTGAATCATATGATTTTGCACTGGCTGAAGTTGAAATAAAGCAAGCAAATGAGGAGATTGTACAGGCACACCGCATACAGACAGATGCAATTACGGCTGAAACATCTGGTGAAGATGGAGAGTATTCTGTGTTGTTCGCACATGCACAGGATACATTGATGACTATTTACAGTGAGATAAATATTGCTAAACGCATGCTGGCAATTTTTAAAGCCTATGATCGGCGCATTGAGCAATTGGAGAGTAGACTGGAAAGAGAGGAAGAAAATGACTAAAATACCTGAAGGTTTTCCAAAAGATTTTTTATGGGGCGGTGCTATTGCAGCTAATCAAGCTGAAGGTGCGTGGGATGTAGACGGAAAAGGCTGGTGTGTGGCAGATATTAATGAGTTTCATCCAGATGTTGACTTAGAAAAGAAATCTAATATGGAAATAACGACAGCTTATATCAAAGAAGCAATGAACAGTACAGAGCGAATTTTTCCAAAACGGTGGGGAATTGATTTCTATCACACGTATAAAGATGACTTGAAATT
This sequence comes from Enterococcus sp. M190262, assembly GCF_005843965.1. NCBI lineage: Bacteria > Bacillati > Bacillota > Bacilli > Lactobacillales > Enterococcaceae > Enterococcus > Enterococcus sp. M190262. Next base: position 1,463,785 of record NZ_CP040461.1, read on the forward strand.
GCTTGCTGAATTAGGGCTAAAAACATTTCGGACTTCTATCAACTGGGCAAGAATTTTTCCAAACGGAGATGAGTTGGAGCCGAATGAAGCGGGTTTGCAGTTTTATGACGATTTATTTGATGAAATAATAAAAAATGGTATGGAACCAATGATCACAATGTCTCACTATGAAATGCCACTTCATTTGACAACTTCGTATAAAGGCTGGTATTCAAGAGAAGTTATTGATTTCTTTGTCCGTTATGGTCAAGTTCTGCTAGATCGCTATCATGACAAAGTAAAGAAGTGGATAGTGGTTAATCAAATCAATTTAATTGTCCATGAATCGTTCAATCATCTTGGAATTCCTGAGGATGCAGTAGAGGATTTGCTTTCTGCTAAATATCAAGGAGTACACAATGAAATGGTTGCTAGTGCATTGATTACAAAATATGCGCATGCACATTATCCAGATAATGAGATCGGCATGATGCTTTGTGGCGGTCCATCTTATGCGGCATCTAGCAAGGCGGAAGATGTTCTAGCTGCATTAAAATTAAATCAAATGGAGTATTTCTTTGCAGACGTCTTACTTCGCGGCCGCTATCCTGGTTATGCTTTCCGTTACTTTGATGATAAAGGCATTCATGTAACTTTTGGAGAAGATGACGAAGAAGCACTGAAGCATACGGCAGACTTTATGTCTTTTTCTTACTACTATACACAAATATGTGATCAAGACTCTTACGATAAGGATTTAGGACCACACAGAAATAAGGAACTACCAGCAAATCCTTGGGGGTGGACAATTGATCCCATTGGCTTGAGAATTCTTTTAAATGAGTTTTATGATCGCTATCAGTGTCCAATTTATATCACTGAAAATGGGATTGGCTATTTTGATAAATTGGAAAATGGGAGCATTCATGATTCCTATCGTATAGAGTATTATCGAGATCATATTCGAGCCATGAAAGAAGCAATCAAAGATGGTGTGGATCTGCGCGGTTACTATGCTTGGGGACCCATTGATATAGTCAGCTGTTCGTCTAGTGAAATGAGCAAACGCTATGGATTTATTTATGTAGATAGTGATGATTATGGAAAAGGCAGTGGCGAAAGAATCAAAAAAGATAGCTTTGCTTGGTATCAAAGAGTTATCCGCAGTAATGGAGAAATCATTGACTAAGATTAAAGAGAGTTAAAGAGAATAGAAGATAAGTGCTGGCTGCTCTAGCTGAATGCTTTCTTTTAGTGGAAGCAGACCATCCACAAACTCAAAGGAGCAGTCCTCTATAACCCGGATTTTCAGGTTACAAAAGAGCTTATCGCAGGCATAAAACAAAAAGTACTCGAAAATGACTTTTCGAGTACTTTTTGTTTTGCTGAGAGCACCATTAACTGACAGCTGCAATGCTCTCTTTAGCTGTGACTAGTTAGAAAGAATTAATCTGCCCGCAAAGCGATCGCAGCATCTTTTTTTGCTGCCATCCGTGCTGGGATATGGCCGCCGATCATGGTTAGGATCGTGCTGACCAGAATTAAGATCAATCCATGGACTGGATTCAGTTGTGCAACATTTTCCAGATCAGTCATATTGTATAAGACCGCGTTGATTGGGAAAGTAGCTAACCAAGCAATCAAGACACCTAATGCACCAGAAGCAATCCCAAGGATACATGTTTCAGCATCGAAGACACGAGTGATATCTTTTTTACGCGCACCTAAAGCTTTTAGGACGCCGATTTCTTTCGTACGTTCCAAAACTGAAGTATAGGTGATGATACCGATCATAATCATGCTCGTCACTAATGAGATAGCGGCAAAAGCAATCAGAACATAAGTGATGGCATCCATCAAGCCGCCGGTCAATTGCGTCATGGTTCCAGCTAAATCAGAATAAACGATTTGATCTTTACGATCTTTGCCTTTGTTGTAAGCATCAAGATAGTCCAAGATTTTTTCTTTGGAACTAAAATCATTTGGATAGATCATAATACTGTTTGGCAAGTCGCTGCCACCTAAGTAATCGATTAGAGAATCGCGCGTGCTAGCATCGATTTTTTCGTTGGTCATAACATTGATATCACTGTCTTTTTGGGCTTTGACGATTGCCGAGTTTTTGTTTTCTTTGATAACTTCTTGGGCTAATGCATCGCTATAAGCGATCCCGGTAGAAAGCAAATTCATCGTAGATTTTTCTTTGATACGTAAAATCCCGCTGATTTTTAATTCTTTATTTGCACTGTTGTCATAAACAGCTGTTAAATCTTGATTTGGGATAAAGTTCCCAGTTGGCAATTCAGTATAAAAGGCATCGTTAAGTGCCAACTTGACTGTTGTTCCTACGATATCATCGAAAGACACTTTATCGCCGTCTTTGATATCAAATCCTAAGTTGATCAATGCGTTGACGTTCGTCACGTTGTTCTCGTCAACGATCAGTACAACGTCATTTGCTGATGCAGGATATTCTCCCTGCAGCAAATCATAGTTGTCTTTCAGGAAGTTGCCGTTTTCCTCAGATAGTTGTTCTGGGAAGGTTGAAACGCCGATTCCCGTCGAAGCACTCATTGCGGACATCATGGCATTTGTCTGCTCGTTATCAGCTGAAGCATTTGAAAAGCTGACTTGTTCTACTTTATCATCGACCTTACGCAGTAAGTTCAACGAAGTCGAACGAGTGTAGCCAATGTTGTTGCTTAACTCAGGATCAATTTTATTGAGATAGTCAAGAAAGTCCTGATCAATATTATTGATATGGGTTGCCCGGTCAGCGTCACTCAGTTTTGCGGTCACTTCTTTAGTGGACGGGAAATTCTCTTCTTTAGTACGAGTACTGATTGCAGAAGGGTCTTGTTCCGTCGTTACTTTAGAGATCGTGATCGGGAAACGGGCCAATGTTTCAGACTGTGTATTATCGATTTGCTTTTGGAATCCGGTCGATAAAGACAAGACGATGGCGATTCCGATGATTCCAATACTTGAGGCAAACGCTGTTAAGAAAGTTCTGCCTTTTTTGGTACGAATATTATTGAAAGAAAGGCGCAATGCAGTGAGAAAACTCATTTTTGTGTGCTTTAATTCAAATTGATCTTTCTTTTGACCTTCGATATGCGGGTTAGAATCTTTTAAGATCCGACCATCTTTGAACTCGATGATACGATCCGCATACTGATTGGCTAGTTCCGGGTTATGAGTAACCATAATTACTAGCTTTTCATTGGAAAGCTCTTGGATCAACTTCATGATTTGGACGCTAGTCTCTGAATCCAACGCGCCAGTTGGTTCATCACAAAGAAGAATATCTGGGTCGTTGGCTAATGCTCGAGCAATCGCTACCCGCTGCATTTGTCCACCAGAAAGTTGATTTGGTTTTTTGTGCATATGATCCGCAAGGCCAACCCGTGTCAGAGCATCTTCTGCTTTCGCCCGTTTGACTTCTTTTGATACACCACTTAAGGTCATCCCTAATTCGACGTTATCAATGATCCCTAAATGACTGATCAAATTGTAGCTTTGGAATACAAAACCGATCGAATTGTTCCGATAGGCATCCCAATCACGATCCTTGAATGATTTGGTCGATTTCCCGTTGATGACCATGTCTCCAGAGTCGTAGTTGTCTAATCCACCGATTACGTTTAGCATGGTGGTTTTTCCGGAGCCGCTTGGTCCCAAGATGGCTACAAATTCTTGTTTTCGGAAAGCTACCGAAACACCATCTAATGCTTTGGTGGTACTTGATCCAACCGTATAATACTTCTTGATATCTTTTAATTCTAGCATGCTGTCACTCTTTTCCTGCCATTTTCATGTTTTTTTCATCCTGTTTAAAAGCTATCATAACAGTTAACAAAAATCAACAATCGTTATTGTTTTGCAGAAGTTCTTATACTAAACTATAGAGAAAGAAAAGAGGGAGAAAATGCCAAAAGCAGTAGAAAAGTTTGATATTTCAGTATTTGCAGAAGTTTTCTCGCTATTAGGGAACCTTTTGTTTGAAGAAGTTGGGTTAGAAGATTTAAAATTGACAAAAATGGAGATTCTGGAACTTGTGTTGATTTCAACGAATGAAGGAATTACGATGTCTGAATTAGCAAGACAAATCGGCACATCGAAGGTACAGATTAGTCGATCAATTGCTGGATTGGAAAAAGCTGGGTTTGTCATGCGTAAAACCAATGAAACCAATCGCCGCAGAGTCAATGTCTTCATGTGTGATGCGGGGAGAGAATTATTCAGTCGCAAAAAACAACAAATTGAGGATCGCTTGAATGAGAAGGTTTCAGCGATGCGCCCATCAGATTTTACAGAGCTTTATCAAGCCTTGACTTTGGTGATTGGCTTGTTGCGAAAGTATGACATTTTAAAAGAACATAACTGCTCGAACCATCCTGCGATCAAGTAACGGATTCGCTATCTCTACCAATGCAAACGATTGCTGTGTTTTTGTTGTTTGATGTTGAGTTTATATTTTTTAACCTTTTATAAAAAAGAATACAAGAAAGCAATCGATTGCATGTTTCTCTTGTATTCTCTTCTTGTGTGTGGGAAAATAGAGACAACAAATAATTAAAGGAGTCTGCTATGAATACTACTGCTATCTATCATCGTCCAGAAAGTGAATTTGCTTATTTATTTGAAAAAGACAAAATGCACATTCGGCTGCGCACAGCTCGTCAAGATGTTCGTCACGTGCAATTATTATGCGGGGATCCGTATACGCTATACAAAGAAGCTTGGTATCAACGAAGAATCGAAATGGATAAAATTCTCTCTACTGACTTGCACGATTATTGGCAAGTGACCGTGAGTGCAGAATTTCGCCGATTGTCTTACGGCTTCTCTATTGAAAGTTTTGACGGTCTCCATGTTTTCTATGGTGATCATGGGGTCTATCCGTTTGAAGAGCAATATTTAGAAATGAACAACAATTATTTTCGGATGCCTTACTTTCAAGAGGCGGATCGGTTCAAAGTACCGGAATGGGTCAAAGAAACAGTCTGGTATCAAATTTTTCCGGAGCGCTTTGCGAATGGTGATCCATCCAATGATCCCGAAGGCACATTGCCTTGGGGGTCCAAAAATCCCGATCGGCAAGATTTTTTTGGTGGAGATTTACAAGGCGTGATCGATCATCTGGATTATCTCGTTTCGCTAGGGATCAATGGGATTTATTTCTGTCCGATTTTTGAAGCCTACTCCAACCACAAATATGATACGATCGACTACTTAGCGATTGATCCAGCTTTTGGGGATAATGAGACCTTCAAACGTTTGGTGGAAGAATGCCACAAACGAGGAATCAAGGTCATGCTTGACGCAGTTTTCAATCATATGGGGGATACTTCCCACCAATGGCTCGATGTCATTAAGAATGGTGCAGATTCCCCCTTTGCCGATTGGTTCCATATCAATGAATTCCCTGTCAATTATAAAGAAGGCGAAGATTTTGAAGATGCTTATGATATCACGTATGATGTTTTTGCATTTACCCCGCATATGCCGAAGCTGAATACAGAGAATCCGGATGTTCAAGACTATCTCCTGAAAATTGCTCGTTACTGGATCGAAGAATTTGATATCGATGCTTGGCGCTTGGATGTAGCCAATGAGGTGAGCCATAATTTCTGGAAGAAATTTCGTCAAGTCTGTGATGAAGCCAAAGACGATTTTTATATTTTAGGAGAGATATGGCATTCTTCTCAAAGATGGCTCCAAGGGGACGAATTCCATGCAGTCATGAACTATGCTTTTACAGATGCAATCATTGAATACTTCGTCAAAGACGAAATATCAATGACAAAGATGGTCTCGGAACTAAATAATCAATTGATGCTTTATCGGGACCAGACAAATCAAGTCCAATTCAATATCTTGGATTCTCACGATACGCCGCGTCTATTGACATTGGCACGGGGCGATAAGGACCTGATGCGGCAGGTGATGGCTTTTACCTACTTGCAGCAAGGGGTTCCCTGCCTGTATTATGGCGATGAAATCGGCTTGACCGGGGATATGGATCCGGATTGCCGGAAATGTATGGTTTGGGAAGAAGAAAAACAAGACCGCGATTTGTTGCGCTTCACAACTGATTTGATTCATTTGCGCAAGAGTCATCAAAAAATCCTTTCAGAGGGCTCTTTGAATTGGAACGTGATTTCTGAAGAAGAAGGATTGATCATTTTTGAGCGGGAATTAGGTGCGCAACGAATCATTGGAATCTTTAATACCGGGGAAGATCAACTCACATTGTCTTGCCCAGAGGAAATTTTATTAGATCAGTTTATGCAGATCGAAGATGAGACAATGATTATTGATAATAAAGGATTTGTCATTGCAAAAATCAACAATGAAATCAGCAATAATTAAAAAATAAAATGAGGCAAGATCTGTTAAAACAGGTCTTGCCTCATTTAGGCTGATTGGGTTTTATTTCCCCATGCACGTTGGAAAGAATCTTCCCCAAAATTCTTTCTACTAATATTATAGCCTATAACCCGTAGATGTGACAAATAATAACAGTCGAAAAACAACCCTTTTTTGAAAGAAAGCGAAAGAAGAGGGAATTTTCAGATTTTTTCTTTTTCTTTCTGAGAATGCTTATGTAAGGTCTTTTCTTTTTGCTTAAATATGATAAACTAGTAAAAATGTATTTTTATTCGAGGAGTGATCAAATGGATAGAGGGTACCGGGTAGCTGTTGTTGGTGCGACTGGCGCAGTTGGAACAAAAATGATTGAGATGTTAGAAAAGACTACATTGCCGATCAAGGAATTGATTCTATTGGCTTCAAAGCGATCAGCTGGGAAAACCTGTGTCTTCAAAGGAGCCACTTTGGTCATTCAAGAATTAACTACGACCTCATTTATTGGAGTAGATTTGGCTTTATTTAGTGCTGGCGGCAGTATCTCCAAGCAATTTGCCCCAGAAGCGGTTAAAAGCGGTGCGGTCGTAATCGACAATACGAGCTACTTCCGAATGGATCCGAATGTCCCTTTAGTGGTTCCCGAAGTAAATGCTCATGCTTTAGCAAAACACCAAGGGATTATCGCAAACCCAAATTGTTCAACGATTCAGATGATGGTGGCATTAGAACCGATTCGGCAACATGCAGGTTTATCGCGGATCATTGTTTCGACGTATCAAGCTGTTTCAGGTGCCGGTGCTAAGGCAATGGCAGAATTGACACGGGAATCTCAAGCTTACTTGTCAGGAACACCAGCTGATCAGTTGGCACCAGAGATCATGCCAGCGGGCGGTGAGAAGAAACACTATCCCATCGCATTCAATGCCTTGCCGCAGATCGATGTTTTTGCGGAAGATGATTACACCTATGAAGAGTGGAAAATGATCAATGAAACCAAAAAGATCATGGAAGACTCAGCGATCCAAGTAGCGGCTACTTGTGTTCGGATCCCAGTCTTTAGCGGGCACTCAGAATCTATTTATATCGAAACAAAACAACCTGCGGAATTGACTGCAGTCAAAGAGTGGATCAAAGCAGCTCCCGGAGCAGTTCTGCAAGACGATCCAAGTCAGCAGATTTATCCACAAGCACTGACGAGTGTCGGTAAGACAGAGACCTTCGTCGGCCGGATTCGAAAAGATTTAGATGTAGCGAATGGTCTGCATCTTTGGGTGGTAGCGGACAATTTGCTGAAAGGTGCTGCCTGGAACTCTATCCAAATCGCAGAATCGCTGCATGAACAGTCTCTAGTTCGAGTGTAAATCATAAGTTTTTCAGAAAAGTGTAGCGAATGCCACGCTTTTCTTTTTTTTGTTGTATAATGAAAGAGACGGCTTAGGCTAGGGAAATAAATAGTGTAAAAAAATCAAGAGGTGAATAGATTGGAAACTATCAAAATCATTCCTCTCGGTGGTGTACGTGAAAACGGAAAAAATATGTACATTGCTGAAGTTGGAGAGGATATATTTGTTCTGGATTGCGGTGTCCGTTATCCAGAAAACGAGTTATTGGGAATCGATACGGTCATTCCTGATTTCACGTATCTAGAAGAAAACGCAGATCGCGTAGCGGGGGTCTTTTTGACTCATGGACATGCCGACGCCATTGGGGCGCTGCCCTATTTCTTGGAGAATGTTCCAGTTCCGGTGTTTGGAACAGAGCTAACGATCGAATTGGCAAAATTGACCGTAGCAAAAAACGAAGCAACAAAGAAATTCAAAGATTTCCACATCATTGATGAACATTCAGAAATCGATTTTGGTCATGCAACCATCAGCTTTTTCCGGACAACGCATTCGATTCCTGATTCTGTCGGAATCAGCGTCAAAACCAGCGCTGGAAATATCGTCTATACAGGGGATTTCAAATTTGATCAAACAGCTATCCCAATGTATCAAACGGATTTCGGACGTTTGGCAGAGATCGGTAAAGAAGGCGTTCTGGCATTGCTGAGCACCTCAACAAATGCAGAAAACCCAGCACCGATTGCTTCTGAATTGACGATTCAAGATGAAGTGTTTGACAACATTCGCTATTGGGAAGGTCGGATCATTGTCGCAAGTGTAGCCAGCAATCTGCAGAGGGTTCAACAAGTGCTGGATGCAGCATATCGTTCCGGACGAAAAGTAGTTTTGACTGGTCAGGACTTTGGACGGATCATCCGCACTGCGATGAAGTTGGGTAAACTAAAATTACCAGCAGAGGATTTGCTGATCACCCAAAAAGAAATGAAAAAGTATGCCAATGAGCAATTGCTTATTCTAGAGACTGGCCGTATGGGTGAACCGATCAAAGCATTGCAGAAAATGGCGAACGGAACACATCGTACATTACGGATTCAAGAAGGGGATCTCGTTTATATTACGACGACGCCTACGACAGCTATGGAAACGGTCGTTGCTAAAACGGAAGATATCATTTACCGAGCGGGTGGAACCGTGAAGCAAATTTCAGATAATTTTCGTGTTTCCGGTCATGCGAATCCGAATGATCTGCAATTGATGCTGAATTTAATGAAGCCAACGTATTTCCTACCAATCCAAGGAGAATATCGTCAGTTGGCAGCACATGTGGACTTGGCTCATGAAGTGGGCATTCCGTTGAAGAATATTTTCATTACCGCACGCGGGGATGTTTTAGAATACAAAAAAGGCGAAATGCATTCAGCTGGTGCTGTACCAGCTGAGAATGTCATGATCGATGGGATCGGTGTCGGTGATATCGGCAATATTGTTTTACGCGATCGTAAAGTCTTATCTGAAGACGGTATTTTCGTCGCAGTCGTAACGATCAACCGTCGCGAAAAGAAAATCATTGCAGCACCGCAAATCACTTCCCGCGGCTTTGTTTATGTCAAAGCAAGTCGTGATTTGATTCGGGAAAGTGGTGAGATCGTTGCAGAGATCGTTGAAAAACATTTGCATGATGAAGAGTTTGAATGGAGCAAATTGAAACAAGACATTCGAGATCGCTTAAGCCGCTTCTTGTTTGAACAGACAAAACGCCGACCAGTGATCTTGCCTGTGATCATGGAATCCAGTCAAAGAAATCGATCACGCAAATAAAACATCCAGAAAACTAGGACGCCAGCTACAAACGTCCTAGTTTTTGCTTTGATTTTTGTGGTGTCTCTTTAGATACATAGCGCAGAAATACGAGAACATTGTCCGATCGATAATATCTAGGTCTTCATTGACAGGGTGTTGTCTAAAGCAAGTGTTCCAATAACCAAACATTGAAATTGCTCCTGTTTTCCGGTGCGGATTGGTGGAGTCTCTCAAGGCGTGTCAGTTATTTTTGTTAGTCTGGCTAATTTGACTTGTCCGGATGCTGGAGTGATGTCTGGATAAAAAACAATTCCACGAAGAAACTCGTGTTAAAAGAAAATTGATTGGATCGAAAGGATGGTTTTGAGTGAAAAGTTATCAAGAAGATACGCTTGTCCAGCAGAGAAAATGGTGGATCTTGATTGCTGTTGCGATGTTCACGTTTATGTCTACATTAGACGGCAGCATCGTGAATATTGCGTTGCCGACGATATCGGCAAATATGTCCGTACCCATGAACCAAGCGGAATGGGTCGTGTCGGTTTATTTGATGGTGGTTTGTGCTTGTTTGTTGCTATTTGGTAAGATTGGCGATAGTTGGGGGAAAATCAAGGTCTTTCGTCTCGGCATGTTGATTTTTACCATCGGTTCTTTATTGTGCGGGTTCAACCATTCGTTGGCTTTTTTGCTCTTTGCACGAGTCGTCCAAGCGATCGGTGCAAGTATGACTATGGCAACAAATACTGGAATCATTACGGAAGTATTTCCTATTAGTGAGCGAGGACGGGCACTGGGGATGATCGGCGCTTTCGTGTCGCTAGGATCAATTGCTGGTCCAGGACTAGGCGGGATCATATTGTCTCATTTTTCATGGCCTTATATTTTTTGGATCAATGTTCCTGTCGGAATTCTGACTATGATTGCCGGGGAGAAAATTTTACCCAAAGATATCACCATGAGCCGCAACTCTATCGATAAAAGTGGATTTGGTCTATTCTCTGTGGCGATCTTGACCTTTTTCGGTGGAATTTTCATCGGTCAGGAGCAAGGCTTCTTGACATGGTTGCCATTAGTATTGATGTTCGTTGCAATCATTGCTTTTATTGCTTTTATTCAAGTAGAAAAACGGGTGGCGATGCCGCTGATTACTTTCAGCATTTTCCGAAATAAAATTTTTACGTTAAGTTTGTTTACGGCACTTCTGATCTTTTCTGCTAATTTTTTTGTTAATGTCGTGATTCCATTTTATCTGCAAAATGCCCGTGGGTTGACTCCAAGTGTAGCCGGGATGTTGATGATGGTCTTTCCTTTGATGATGGTCATCGGATCGCCTATCAGCGGTTATTTGACAGACCAAGTCGGTCCAGAAATCTTGGTGTTGATTGGCTTGGCCTTACTATCGATTACCCAACTGATGTACATGTTTATGAACCAGCATACACCTATTTGGTATTATGTGGTGGCTACAGCAATCATGGGATTAGGAAATTCCTTGTTCCAATCGCCGAATAATACCATGGTCATGAGCAGCGTGACCAAAGAAAATTTGGGAGTGGCCGGTAGCTTGAACTCTTTTGCTCGTAATCTAGGCATGGTGCTAGGGATTGCAATGTCTACAACGATTCTATATTCTGCAATGAGCAGTGCCTATGGTCAGCATGTGACGACGTATATCAATGGACGACCAGATATCTTCAATTATGGAATGAAAATTACTTTCTTCGGTGCGTTTCTTTTATGTGCTGTGGCCCTATTGATGACTATGTGGCGTATCAAAAAACAAGGTGGCTTCCAGAAACATTCTCTGTAAGCTGCGAACCTAAAAAAACTGTTCTAGTTCTTTTTTCTGAAGACTAGAACAGTTTTTTTGTGATTTCTTGACTAAGAGAAGAATAACGTCATGAATGAAATGGATACACCGAATTGATTGTTTGGAATTTTGTATTAGTCTGTTATAATAGAAAATATTAGTCTGTATTACTTATGAATAGGAAAGGGGTAATTGTTGTGAAGATTACTTTTCATGGACACGCGGTTCTTTCGATCGAGTTGGAAGATGGACAAAAGTTGTTGTTTGACCCTTTTATAAATGGAAACGCTATGACTGATCTGGATGCAGAAACAGTTGATCCAGACTGGTTGCTGATCACTCATGGGCACAGCGACCATGTAGGAGATATGGTGGCGATTGCCAAACGTACAGAAGCACCTATTATCAGTGTAGTGGAAGTTTGTCAGTATGCAACAAGTAAGGGAGTAACGAAGACCCACGGTATGAATATCGGCGGCTCATATACTTTTCCCTTTGGCAAGGTACGGTTCGTTCAAACTCAGCACAGTTCCGGTCTGGAAGAAGACGGCAAGATGATCTATATGGGAAACCCAGCGGGAATCATTTTAGAAGCGGAAGGCAAAACAATATATCACGCGGGGGATACAGCCCTCTTTGGTGATATGGCACTGATTGGCGAACAATTTGCGATCGATGTGGCTTTCTTGCCGATTGGTGATAACTTCACTATGGGACCTAAAGATGCAGCCGCAGCTGCCCACTTATTGAAAGCAAAAAAAGTTGTACCAGTTCACTACAACACATTCCCACTGATCAAACAAGATCCCGCCGCTTTTATCGACTTGCTGCCTGAGGGAGTAGGCACCGTTTTGGCTGTGGGAGAATCGATTGATTGTTGACCGTCTGATTGACGGATTTTATTAACTAGGAGAAAATTATGGCGACGAAACATGACTTGATTTTAGCGCATATCGAAAGTTTGCCGGTAGGAGACCGTATTTCAGTACGGGGAATCGCAAAGGATTTAGGTGTCAGTGAAGGAACCGCCTATCGGGCAATCAAAGATGCAGAAAATATCGGTCTGGTCTCTACCATTCAACGGGTAGGAACCATTAGGATCGAGCGTAAGTTAAAAAAACATATTGAAAAATTGACCTTTGGAGAAGTCGTACAAATCATTGAAGGAGAGGTTCTAGGAGGCGCAGCCGGTCTAGATAAGGACTTGAATAAGTTTGTTATCGGTGCGATGAAAGAATCAGCAATGGAACGATATATCACCCCGGGATCGCTCGTGATCGTAGGGAATCGAAATGAAGTTCACCAATTAGCATTAGAAGATGGTGCTGCTGTCTTGATCACTGGTGGGTTTGAAACATCAGAAGAAAACTGTCGTTTGGCCGATAAGCTGGAACTGCCAATATTGCAGACGACTTATGATACGTTTACCGTTGCAACGATGATCAACCGGGCATTGAGTGACCAGCTGATCAAAAAAGATATTATGCTCGTTAGCGATATCTATATGCCGCTGGAAAAAACAAAGTATCTGCATACGTTTGACACTGTCAAAGACTATAAACGTCTTTCAGAAGAAACCAATCATTCTCGCTATCCGGTAGTTAACAAGAACATGCGCGTGGTTGGGATCATTACGGCAAAAGATGTTTTGGAAAAACCCGATACGCAAATCATTGAACGAATCATGACTCGTGAACCGCGAGTCGTGAAAAAAGAGATGAGCGTTGCTTCTGCCAGTCATCAAATGATTTGGGATGGTTTGGAAGTGATGCCAGTAGTAGCAGATGACTTATCTTTGATCGGGATCGTGACTCGGCAAGACATTATGAAGGCGATGCAACTAGTCCAAAGACAGACCCAGATTTCCGATACGATCTCTGATCAGATTTCTGGTCAGATCCAAATCATTGAACAAGATTTTGAAGGCAATAAATTGGCACAGCCAAACTTTCGTTTTGCTGTAACTCCACAAATGGTCAATGAAGTAGGAACGATTTCTTTTGGTGTGCTCAGTGAAGTGATCGCCAATGCTGCCAAACGAACGATGCAAGTCAATCAGCGGCGAAACAGCTGGATCGAACAAGTGAATCTACACTATTTCCGCTTGATCCAATTAGAAAGTGAGATCATTATTCAGCCCAAAATTTTGGAGCTGGGGCGCCGATCTGCTAAGATCGATATTGAAGTCTATATCGAAAATTCCATGGTAGCTAAAGCAATTGTCGTCTGCCAAGTAATGGAGCGCCCTTAATTCGAACAGCAGTCATCAGATAAATGCTTAGAAAATGGAGATATGCAATGAACGTACAAGAGGAAATATTGACAGCAATTAAGGAATATCAAACAATTATTATTCACCGCCATCAGCGACCTGATCCGGATGCACTAGGGTCACAAGTTGGATTGGCAGAAATTTTACGAGCTAGTTTTCCTGAAAAAGCGATCTATCAAGTGGGAGGGCCTGTTGAAGGGCTAGACTACTTAGCAGAAATGCAGGAGATTTCGGATGAAGTCTACCAAAATGCCTTAGTGATCGTGACCGATACCGCCAATTCACCAAGAGTCAGTGATCAGCGCTATGCCAATGGTGCAAAATTGATCAAAATCGATCACCATCCTAATGACGAACCTTATGGAGATTTGGTCTGGGTGGATACTACTGCTAGCAGCTGCAGTGAAATGATTACGGCATTCTGGAAAATGTTCGCTGAAGAACTTACTATGTCGCAAGAAGCTGCGCGCCTGCTTTATGCCGGAATCGTAGGGGATACGGGTCGTTTCCTGTACCCAGCAACGACCTCCGCGACATTGCGTTACGCAGCTGATTTGTTGGATTATGGTTTTGATGCACCAAAAATCAATCGTGAGATCGATCAGGTTTCCAGAGCAGTGGCTCGTCTTTCCGGCTATGTCTTTGAAAATTTAGAAGTTGATTCACTAGGAGCTGGCAAAGTGATTCTGACAAATGAGATTCAGCAGCGTTTTGGCGTTGTTGATTCAGAAACATCTGCTATCGTGTCCTTACCAGGGAAGATTGAAGATGTCTTAGCATGGGCAATTTTTGTTGAGCAGCCAGAAGGCTATTATCGGGTCCGGATGCGTTCGAAAGGACCTGTGATCAATGAGATCGCCAAACGTCATCATGGTGGCGGACATCCGCTTGCCAGCGGAGCGAATGCAGCGGATCTGGAAGAAGTGGCAGCCATCTATCAAGAAATCCAGACCGCAGTTTCAGCTTTTCGAGAACAAGCATAGACTTTATTCGTCGTGATCAGTGTTCTTTTGCAGAAGAAAAAACCAACAGCGAGGAATCTTAGGACTTGCTATGGGAATGATCGGTGAGTTTTTGATTGTAGTAAATAACTGTAGTAAAAAATTACGCAAATAAAAAAAGCGTATGACTCGCGGGTCATACGCTTTTTTGCAAGTTGCAACAGGCGAGATCAGCCCCGCAAATCGTCAAGAAACTCGGTTTTACTAGCCGTCTTTTCATCTTTCATCTTGATGACTTTAGCCGGGGAACCAGCAACTACAGCCCCTGCCGGTACATCTTCTGTGACTACAGATCCAGCAGCAACCACAGCACCTTCACCGACACGAACACCTTCAAGGACTACGGCATTGGCGCCGATCAACACATGATCTTCGATGATCACTGGGCTAGCTGAAGGTGGCTCTAAGACACCAGCTAAAACAGCCCCAGCTCCGATATGGGCTTTTTTACCGACAGTAGCCCGGGCGCCTAAAATCGCCCCCATATCGATCATTGTTTCTTCGCCGACAACGGCACCAATATTGATGACCGCTCCCATCATGATGACAGCATTCTTCTCAATGATTGCTTGATCACGAATGAAAGCCCCTGGTTCGATCCGAGCATCGACTGTTGTTAAGTCCAACAGAGGGATCGCAGAATTCCGACGGTCATTTTCTAAATAAAAATCAGTGATTTTATCTTGATTGGCCGTTAGAAAATCAGCTACTTCTTGACTGTCTCCAACAATAAAGTAAAAGGAGCCAGCCCCAAAAATTTTCAGTGTCTCGGAAGAACAGGCAGATAGATCTCCATTCAAATAGACTTTGACTGGGGTCTGCTTATTGGCTTCTTTGATGTATTTGGCTAATTGATAAGGATCAGAAAATTGTAATTCAGTCATACGTTACCACCTTTACTTGTCAAGTAGATTTTCCATGTCATATAGTCCAGCAGGTTGTTGTGCAAGATATTCGGCAGCCTTCAACGCACCATTGGCAAAAATATCCCGTGATAATGCGGTATGTTTCAGCTCAATGATCTCGTCTGCACCTGCATAGATCACCGTGTGTTCGCCCGGGATCGTGCCACCGCGAACCGCGTGAATACCTAATTGTTTTCGATCATTGGTCAGGTCATTGCCAGAACGGCCATAAAGATATTCTTTTGGTTCTTGACAACTTTCATTGATGCTGTCTGCCAGTAACAATGCAGTTCCGCTTGGCGCATCGATTTTTTGATTGTGATGTTTTTCAATGATTTCAATATCGAAATCTGCTTCCAAAGGTGGGGTGATCGCTTTTAGGGCTTTGATCAATACATTGATCCCCACGGACATATTCGCAGAATAAAAAACAGGAATCTTTTGAGCAGCGGCGACCATTTTTTCTTGAGTTGCTTGACTTAAACCAGTCGTAGCCACAACGATGGGCAGTTGGTTGGCAACGCAGAAGTCAAGGAGGCCTGCTACATTGCTATGATGTGAAAAATCGATTACCAAATCAACAGGTTCTTTGACTGCTTCTGGTGCAGAATAGATTGGAAAGTCGCCAGTTGCTTCCGTGTGACGGTCTAATCCAGCACTGATCACAAATTCAGCATGTCCAGCAATCATGTGCTGCAAAACTTTTCCCATTCGACCATTGGCACCGCTCAATAAAATATGTCTCAATTGATTGCCTCCTTATAACAGCCCATAAGCGGACATTTCTTTTTTTAGACGGTTGATTGTTTCTTTCTCAGGCGGTCCTAATGGCAACCGATAGTGCAAGTCAGACTTTCCTAATAAGGAAACCGCCGCTTTGATGGGCACTGGATTGACTTCACTAAAAATCGCATCGATCAAAGGTTTTTGTCGTAACTGCTCCTGAATCGCTGCTTGAATATTTCCAGAAAGAAAATCTGCCACCAAAGTCGCTGTTTGTTTAGGGGCAATATTACCGATCGTCGAAATCACACCAGAACCGCCTAATGCTAAGATTGGTGTGACTTGATCATCATTGCCGGAATAGAGAGCAAATTCATCATCCACTAGTTGCGCGATAGACGCAATTTGTGAGATATCTCCACTGGCCTCTTTGATTCCTTTGACATTCGGAATCTCTTTTAATTCAGCAACCATGTCGTAAGTCAAGTTCATTCCTGTTCTTGATGCGACCGAATATAAGATGACAGGCAGTTCAACGCTTTGACAAATTGCCTTGTAATGAGTAACCAAACTCTTTTTTGTTGCTTTATTGTAATAAGGGGTTACAACCAATAATGCGTCGGCACCGACACGCTCTGCTTCTTGGGAAAGATGGATCCCATGTTGCGTATTGTTTGAACCAGTGCCACCGATCACAGGAATGCGGCCCGCAGCCTGCTTGACAACCGCCTCGATAACAGCAATGTGTTCTTCATCGTTCAATGTTGAGGCTTCACCGGTCGTTCCACAAGCGATCAATGCATCGCTGCCTTGCTGGATATGCCACTCAACCAGTGACTTCAACTTGTCGAAATCCACCGAACCATCATGAAACATCGGGGTGATCAATGCAACGCCAGAACCTTTAAAAATCGTCAAACTACTCCACATCCTTTCAACCTTTTTACTCTTTCTCTAATTGTACTAAAAATCAAAAAATTATGATTATTTATACTATAGATTATTCGAATTATATACTATAATATTATCCAATATCAATGGAAATGTGGATATCCATACATTTTCAGCCGATATTGCTGATCAAATGAAAGAAAGGTGCCCACGAATGCAATTATCTCAAGCAGTAATGAAATTAACCGAAGACGTGGTTCGTTTTCGACGGGAACTACATAAGATTCCCGAGTTAGGATTAGAAGAATTCAAAACGAAGGAATATTTGCTTAAACAGTTGCAGTCTTTCGGGATCAAAGAAATTTATCCGGTTCTGGATACCGGATTGATCGCTGTTTTTCGCAGTGAAAAACCAGGGAAGACGTTAGCATTCCGCACGGATATCGATGCATTGCCTATCAAGGAAGAAACGAATGCTCCTTTTGCCTCGCAACATCTCGGCAAAATGCATGCTTGTGGACATGATGGACATATGGCGACGCTTTTAGGTTTTGCAAAGTACTTATCCGATTACCCGGAAGCTGTTCGCGGGACCATTGTGTTGATTTTTCAGCCAGCAGAAGAAGGTCCTGGTGGTGCGCAGCTAATGATTGATGAAGGAATCTTAACCGATTTTGCGATTGATCAGATTATCGGTCTGCATGTTTTTCCAGACTATCCTGAAGGTGTGATTGCTTGCCGCAAGGGACCAATGATGGCTCGAAATGGCGAGATCACGATTCGAGTCCTGGGAGAAAGTGCTCACGGGGCCCAACCTCATCAAGGCAGCGATGCGATCTTAGCGGCAGCTGCGGTCATTCAAGGTCTCCATGCAATCGTTTCTCGCAACATTAGTCCATTGTCTTCGGCCGTCATTACATTCGGCAAGATTCGCGGAGGAGATGCAGAAAATATTATTCCCGGAGAAGTCGTGTTGAACGGAACGATGCGGGCTTTTGAAGATGGGGTCTATGAAACATTGACGCAACGAGTAAAATTGGCGGCTGAAGAGATTGCTAAAGGGTATGGCTGTTCAGCAGAAGTTTCTTTCGAACACTTGTATCGGGTGGTAGACAATGATCCAGACATGGTAGATGCTGTTCGGGATGTTGCTGGCGACAGTTATATCGAGACACCGCCGTACATGTTAGCGGAAGATTTCTCCATGTACCAAAAAGAGATCCCTGGTGTCTTTTTCTTTGTCGGGACTCGGGATGAAGAAAAAGGGTATACCTATCCGCTGCACAGCAGCAAGATGAATTTTGATGAGAAAGTCTTATTAGGAGGCATTGAGTGCTACCTGCGATTGATTGAAAGATTGAATCAGAGTCAGGTACTAAGAGAGGAGCGCAGTAATGATCAAAGAGATTAAAGACAATCACCTGTTTTGGGATGGATGCGATACAGTGGCATTAGCAAAAGAATTTGGCACACCCTTGTACGTTTTTTCGGTGACCGAGATTCGCACTCAATGTCGTGCTATTCGCGAGGAATTTCTGTCTCGCTATGAAAACACCCGAGCTGCCTATGCTTCGAAAGCCTTCAATACACTAGCCATGCTGCGGTTGATCGATGAGGAAGGCCTGTCTTTGGATGTTGTTAGTGGCGGTGAACTATACACAGCCATCCAAGCAGGATTTCCAGCGGAACAAATCGAATTCAATGGCAACAATAAATCTATTGATGAATTGGCATTAGCGATCGATTATGGTGTAGGTCGGATCATTGTCGATGGCAGTCAGGAGATCGGTTTGATTCGAGCGCTATGTCAAGAGAAACAGCGGAAAGCAAAAGTGATGTTCCGAATCACACCAGAAGTGAATGTCCAGACCCATGCGTTTATTTCAACTGGACAGAAAGATTCAAAATTTGGGATCCCATTGGATGAAGAGATTTTATTTCCTTTGATTGAAGAAGTGATTGACGCACCGGAAATCGATTTTTATGGGTTGCATTTCCACATCGGAAGTCAATTGTCTGACAATCATTCCCATATTGCTGCGACAGAGGCTGCGCTAGCATTAGTTCTAGAAATCCATCATCGATTTGACTATACTGTTAAAGAGTTGAATGTTGGCGGCGGATTTGGTGTCCGCTATACGGAAAAGGATATTCGTCAACCCTATTCTTACTTTTTGGACCCGGTGATGGCGACGATTGAAACGTTCTGCCAAGCGCATCAGCTCCAACGTCCGACTGTGGTGATCGAGCCTGGGCGTAGTATTGTAGCGGAAGCAGGTATCAGTCTGCATACTATTGGTACGATCAAGACATTGCCACAGATTCGAACCTATGCCAGTATTGATGGCGGCATGACAGATAACATTCGTCCCGGTCTTTATCAAGCTGAATATACGGGGATTCTAGCCAATCGGGCAGCAGAAGCTGCCACAGAGACAGTTACGATTTCTGGCAAGGCTTGTGAAAGCACGGATATCTTAGTCAAAGATCTGCAATTACCCAAAGTAGAGACGGGAGATCTTTTTGCGACTTTTGCGACGGGAGCGTATGGTTATTCAATGGCTAGCAATTACAATAAACTTGCGATTCCAGCGGTAGTTTTTGTTGAAAAGGGGCACGCGGAATTGGTGGTTGAACGTCAGACTTTCCAGCAGTTGATTCAAAATGAACGTATCCCTTCGTTTTTGATGAAAGAATAAAAAAAAGCAGGTGAAATCATGGAAATCGTTTATACCAAGATGCAAGGTGCTGGTAATGATTTTATTGTGATCGACAATCGTCGCTATAATTTCTCTTCGAAACAGTTGGCTAAGTTAGCAACCCAAGTTTGTCAGCGGAAATTTTCAATCGGTGCAGACGCGTTGATGGCTGTCGATCATCCCGAAGGAACGGGAGATTTCCGCATGCGTTTTTATAATGCGGATGGCACGGAAGCGGAAATGTGTGGCAATGGTGCACGCTGTATCGCTCGCTATGCTTATGAAAATAAGGTTGCTTCAGAAGCAATGGTGATCGAGACCGTTGCAGGACCTGTTCCTGCTTGGCGATTGGATCGGCAGCAGTACAAAGTGACGTTAAATCCCCCCACCGTTGCGAAGTTTGACCAACCTTTCGCTGACAGAGAGGTTCCTGTCGTTTATTATATCGAGTTAGGTGATCCAGGAATCCCTCATGCGGTGGTGAAGTATCCCGGTCTGCAAGAAACATCCCTCGATGCATTGACAGATTTAGCACAACGGATTCGTTATTGGTCAGCATTTCCTAAAGGCGCCAATGTGAATTTCTACGATGCCGATTCAGCAGGGGAACTTGTTGTCCGCACCTACGAACGGGGAGTCGAAGGCTTTACGTATGCTTGTGGGACCGGATCTGGGGCAACTGCTTATGTGGTGGCGCGACGCCGGGAACAAACGCAAGCCAATCTTGTGCTGCATGTTTTAGGCGGAGAGCTGCAAGTCGAAGTTGCATCAGAGGAGCTCCAACTGATTGGGGATGCGATTTTTGTTTCTGAAGGCCGTATTTTAGACGAAAATCTATTTTTAGACTGAGGGTGGTCTTGCGACGGAATTATCCTGTTCATAGAATCATTTAGGCGACAGTTCTTATGGAAGCCTTATTCTTAGAAGCCATCCTTAGCTAGAGCTGAGAAGATCATCAAATGCAATCGATAGAACTTAGTTTGTTCTATCGATTGCATTTTTTTGTGCAGGATATTGCAGGATAGTCAGAAATTTTGTATGCTACAGTTATGTTTATTTTTTCACGATCGTGCTCGATCGTTGAATAAACACAGAATACATCACTACGAGGAGTAAGAATATGTCTCAAATTCCAAATTGTCCAGTTTGTCAATCCGCCTATGCCTATGAGGATCGCGGCTTGTTTGTCTGCCCTGAATGTGGCAATGAATGGCAGGAAACAGAAGAAACTGCTGCTGTCGTCAAAGATGCCAACGGAAATGTTCTTCAGGATGGCGATGCCGTGACGGTCATCAAAGATTTGAAAGTCAAAGGTGCTTCTGGTGCCATCAAACAAGGAACCAAAGTCAAAAACATTCGTCTGGTAGAAGGGGATCACAATATCGATTGTAAAGTCGATGGTTTCGGTGCCATGAAATTGAAGTCAGAATTTGTAAAAAAACTTTAAAAACAGAATCTTCCATACCTCTTCATAATATTTTCATCCATTTAATGGTAAAATAAGGTCAAAGACGAAAGGGAGGGATTTCATCGTGTATGGAATCGGTGGATACGGTTTTGGTTGGTTTTATGATCCAACATTCATTTTAGTCATTATCGGGATGATGATCTCGATGGCGGCTTCAGCATACGTTAAAAGCACGTTTAGCAAATACGATAAAATAAGCAGTAGAAACAATATCACCGGGACCAAGGCGGCTCAGTATATTTTGGAAAGCCAAGGCATCAACAATGTCGGCGTCCAAGCCATCGCAGGAGACTTGACTGATAATTATAATTCCGGCAACAAGATGCTAAGTCTATCTCAAGCAACTGCACAATCAACTTCTGTGGCAGCAATCGGAGTGGCAGCCCATGAATGCGGGCATGCTGTGCAAGATGCTAAAGGGTATCTCCCATTGCGTATCCGGCATGCGATCGTCCCAGTAGCTAATATTGGTTCCGCGGTGTCGATCCCGTTGATTTTGATCGGGGTTCTTTTGAGAGGGTCCTTCCTAATCAATCTGGGGATATTAGCATTCTCGTTAGCATTTATTTTCCAATTGGTGACGTTGCCAGTCGAATTTGATGCTTCAAGACGAGCGTTACGGATTTTAGCCGATGGCGGTCTCTTAACGGAAGAAGAAGTACCGCAGGCCCGTAAAGTATTATTTGCTGCAGCCTTGACTTATGTGGCAGCTGCAGTTGCGACATTGCTGCAATTACTACGTTTGATTATTTTATTCGGCAATAACAATCGCCGCGACTAATGAAAAGAAGGAGACTTGAGAATGCTCAAGTTTCCTTTTTTTTGAAATTGTCGTTATAATAAAAAGAAAAAGGTGGGGAATAAATGAAAAAAGAAACATGGCTGCGGTCACTTTTTGCGTTGATCGGGGTAGCTATCATCGGTTTTGGCGCCTCCTTGCTTCGCGTAGGTGGCGTCGGGCTGGATCCGTATACAGCTGCCAATATTGGAACAGGTGAACGGTTAGGTCTTTCATTAGGCGTTTATCAATTGATGATCAATCTCGTTTTGTTGATCTTGATTTTCTTTTTTGGTCGTCGGCATATTGGGATCGGCACAGTGATCAATATGGTCTTGACGGGCTTTTTTATTGATTTTTATACGAAAATCTTTGAACTTTTCGCAGTTTCTCCGGAAGGTTGGCTGCAAAAAGGGCTCTTTTTAGTGATCGGTATTCTGTTCTTTACCTTTGGTGCTTCCTTCTATATGTCAGCAAAAGTGGGAAGTGCGCCTTATGATGCGATCGCACCGACGATCGTTGATCGAACGAAAGCGAATTATCGGGTCGTCAGAGTGATCCAAGATGTGGCTTTTGCGACACTCGGCTGGATCACAGGTGGACCGATCGGGATTGGGACATTTATCAGTGCCTTTCTAGTTGGTCCGCTGATCAAGTTCTGGGATGATTACGCCTCAGTGCCGTTCATCGAAAAGACCATCAAGAAATCTTTATTTAAATGAGCGCGGACCTATCGAAACAACAATGATAAGTAGCAGATGATAGATACCAGCAGTACAAAAAAACACTGTAGATATGCTATTGATCGATTTCAACGATACCTACAGCAATAACGAAAGACTGTGACAAAATCAGCAGTGAATGGGCAATGGATAGCGTAAATCGTTTTCGAACGAACGATCCTTTGCTGACCTATTTTAGGTTTGATTTCCTTCTGTTGATTTTTGTCACATTTTTTTTCAAAATTGCCTGACGCTACTTGCACAATCGCTGAGCACTCGCTATGATAAGAGAGCTTAGGAGGGATCATCTTGAAATTACCAGCAGCATTCATTACCAAATATCAGCAGTTACTAGGAGCCGAAGCGGCGGCCTTTTTTACTGCTTTAGAAACAGGGCATCCAGTAAAAGGATTTCGCTTGAATCCGTTGAAGCCACAAGCCGTCTCGATGCTGGAAATGTTTGGACCGGATAAAAGTCCAGCACCATACGCAACGAACGCCTATATTGGAGAAGTCAAAGGGAAATCACTGCTTCATCAAGCGGGGTATGTCTACAGTCAGGAACCAAGCGCGATGATCGTTGCGACGATCGCAGATGCACAACCAGGAGAAAAAGTGCTCGATCTTTGTGCAGCGCCTGGAGGGAAAACCACGCAATTAGCAAGTCAGATGCAAGGCAAAGGTTTATTGGTTTCCAATGAGATTTTTACTAAACGCGCAAAAATCTTATCGGAAAACGTTGAACGATGGGGGATCAGTAATGTGGTGGTGACGAACCATGCGCCGCAAGAACTGACGCCGCATTTTCCACAATTTTTTGACAAAATCGTGGTGGATGCTCCTTGCTCAGGAGAAGGAATGTTCCGCAAAGATCCTGTGGCCATCGCGGAATGGCAAGCTGATTCGCCACTGCAGTGCGCTCAGCGCCAGAAGGAGATTTTGGCTGAAGCGGTTGCGATGTTAAAGCCTGGCGGACAGTTGATCTACTCTACTTGCACGTTTGCACCTGAAGAAAATGAAGCCATCATTGAATGGCTGGTCTCAGCATATCCTTTTTCCATTGAACCGATTGAATTGGAAAATGTGTCTCATGGACGCCACGATTGGGCACCGATGAACGGCATTGAAAAGACGATTCGGTTATGGCCTCACAAAAATCAAGGGGAAGGTCATTTTGCCGCAAAGCTGACATATCTTGGATCGGAGAACATAGCCAAACCAAAGAAAACCAAAAAAGCCAAAAAAGCTTCTGGGATTGATTCTGTCACGCGATCACTTTGGCAATCTTTCCAAGAAAACTATCCATTTTTAAAAGAGACTACTGCCGATATCCAGCTTTTTGGGGATCATCTGTGGTTAGTACCTAGTGAATTACCATCACTAAAAGGGGTTCGCGTATTGCGTCCAGGGCTTCACGTAGGGACTGTGAAAAAGAATCGTATCGAACCGAGTTTTGCATTGGCAATGGCGATCAAAGAAAATGATGAAGCACCTTTCTTGTCAATTGAGTTAGCTCAGTGGCAGAAGTACGTGGCTGGTGAAACGATTACGGTACCTGGAAATGAAGGCTGGGTCGTCTTGAAGGTGGCTGAGGTCCCGATTGGCTTCGGCAAACAAGTGCAAGGTGTGGTGAAAAACTTCTTCCCGAAAGGATTGCGGTTCACTCTGGAATAAACGAAATAGTATTTTTATTTGATCGGTCGTGCTATCATAGAAGTAGCAAATAAAGGGAGCTGATCGATATGAAAACATCAACAAAAGTAACGATTGGATTAAGTATTGCGGCAATTGCTGGCATCTCAACAGCAGTCGTTGTCTCAGACAAAGTCGTGAACAAAGTACGCTTCGCTTGCAACCGTCACAAAGTGAAAAAGTTTGTTGACGACAAATTTAATGGCAACGAAAAATTATTAGGTGTCGTCGATGATTTGACGGATAAAGATTTAGATGCATTGCTCGGCGTCATGAAGAAAGTCAAAGACAGCCGTCATAAAGTCTCGGTTTATGGAGATAACGTCAAAGATGCAACAGAGAATGTCAAAGACAAGTTGACTAGCTTTATTGATGCAGTCTTTTAAGCTAATATCTCCTTGGAGAAAATGCTGTTAGAAGCGGCCAGAAGATCGTTGAAAAAACCTGCCAGTGGTTGTCCTGCCATAGCAGTTGTTTGACTAGGCTTCATTTGGCGCTTCTTTTTTTGTTCAGAGAAAAGGAAAATAGGAATTGGGAGCCATAGCAACTGGAACAGGTACGGCTACTGAATGACTGCGTTAAAAAATTGCCAGAGCTTTTCTATAGAGTCAGTGTCAGCTTTCCATGTTTATCCCAATTGAGAATTGAAAGGAATCATTTTGAAGAAAGAAAGTACCCTCACACAAAGTGAAAAAGAATATTTTATGCGTGAAGCACTGAAAGAAGCGCAAAAAGCGGAAGCAATCGCCGAAGTCCCCATCGGGGCAGTTGTCGTCTTAGAGGGGCAAATTATTGGCCGAGGACACAACTTGCGGGAAAAACAGCAAGAGGCAACAGCTCATGCCGAAATGTTTGCCATCCAACAAGCCTGCCAAGCCATCGAAAGCTGGCGCTTAGAACAAGCGCAGCTATTTGTTACATTGGAGCCTTGTCCTATGTGTAGTGGTGCAATGATGCTGGCTCGTGTCGAAGAAGTTTACTTTGGCGCCTACGATCCAAAAGGCGGTGCTGCCGGTTCTTTGCTGAATCTGTTGGAAGATGAGCGTTTCAACCATTGGTCCTACGTAGAAGGCGGGATCTTGGAAGAAGCGTGCGGGCAAGTGCTAAAAGATTTTTTTCGGGCATTGCGCCAAAAGAAAAAACAAAAAAAGTCTGGTAATCTATAGAAAAATACGTTATACTAAATTTTGCCGAAAGGCTAGGACAATGGAGGTCTTGTGAAGCGTGTCAGATCCGGAAGGAAGCAGCACTAAGCAGGAGTCTCCATGTGTCTGATTTTTTTTATAATTAACTATTAGCTGATGAAAATCAGCTTTTTTTGTTGCCAAAAAGCGGAACTGCGACTTCTCTAAGTGAGTTCTTCTGAGGGGGGTAGACAAACGCCCTTTTTTTATATCCTTCATTCAATAATAAATAAAAAAAGGGGCTGTGCCATAAGTCTCCTACAAGTGAAATCCGAACATGATATAGTATTGCTCTTGCGGTGCAGGGGTTCCTCGTCGCAAAAGTCAGAGGAATTTATCGCAATAGAATATGATTCGGTTGCACTTGTTGGATGATGACTTATGGCATAACCTCTTGCTAAAAAGTAACTACTGGAATAGTTATCTGTCTAATCTCATATAAATAAGTGGATATGGATTGTCTTGTTCATCAAACGCTGTTCTTTTATAAACTTCAAATCCCATGTGTTCATAAAAATCTTTTGCAAGCGGGTTTTGTTCATTCACTGCTAAATCATTAACCAAATATTTTTCTATGCCGTATGTAAGCAATTCTTTGCCTAACCCTTTTCCTCTTTCTTCGTTAGTAATAAAGAGCATTTCAAGATGTTGCTCCACGATCCCCATAAAGCCAACAGGTACTTGATTTTCGTTTTCTATGAGAATTAAATAGGGGATTTCTTTTAATGCTTGTGGTACATACATCTTGATTTCTTCTATTTCATGATCTGATAGAAAGAGATGCGTTGCTCTTACAGCACTTTCCCAAATGGTTAATAGCTGTTCTATCAATGGTGCCGTTCTTTCTTTTACCTCTATAATTTTCAAGTTCTTGACCTCCGAAACCTCCGATTTTTTAATTATATCAAAGAAAAAAGATAAAAACGAAGTGCTGTATATCCACAGATATACAGCACTTCATGACACGAATGAAGTTAGTTGCAGTCTGAGAACCACTACACCTATAAGCGAGGGGTTCTATTATTGTTTGTAGCAGATCGAATTAGATATAGTCTTCATGCCGAGGGC
Organism: Enterococcus sp. M190262; assembly: GCF_005843965.1. Classification (NCBI taxonomy): domain Bacteria; kingdom Bacillati; phylum Bacillota; class Bacilli; order Lactobacillales; family Enterococcaceae; genus Enterococcus; species Enterococcus sp. M190262. Next base: position 1,490,495 of record NZ_CP040461.1, read on the forward strand.
CATTCCTGCGGATCTCTTCTTGTTCTTCAGCGGATAATTCAGTGAAGATATCATTACCGTCTAAAAACGTGTTCCAATCTGTCCCCATCATCTCATGAAGTGTCTCTGGATCCTCGTCGGATAAACGATGGGAGGTCTCTCCATCCACCGTTTGTTGTTTCTCAGAGGAAGAAGTGTACTTATGGCCAAAAAGTTTTTCCCACTCTGCTCGTAACTGTTCTAACATCGAAATCCCTCCTTTTTTTATTGTAGCACAAGGTCTTTAGAAAGGCGGTCCAAACGCTGGAAACAAAACCTGAATCGAAAAGCATCCCTCTGGTACCTCGCAAAAATTGTGCTATTCTAGTAGTAGTTGGAACATTAAGCTGAAGACTTATCAAATAGTCGACAGCAAATGGGTGAGAAGAGGGATAAGATGGAAAAAATCACGCTAGTACACACGAATGATTTGCATTCACATCTGGAGCATTGGCCTAAGATCCGCCGTTATCTTAATCAACGGAAGCAAGAAGCAGATTCGAGTCAAGAAACAGTGATTTCTTTGGATCTAGGAGATTTTGTGGATCGGTGGCATCCATTGACTGAAGCAACGAACGGACAAGCCAATATTGAGCTGATGAACCAAGGACACTATGATGCAGTGACTATTGGCAACAATGAAGGTGTGGGAAATTCCAAAGAAGAGCTTCAGCATCTTTATGATCAAGCGGAGTTTCCTATCTTATTGGCGAACCTTTTCGATAAGAATGATTTGAAACCACCAAAATGGCGGCAGGATTACCAGATCATCGAAACGAATCAAGGGACGAAAGTCGGGCTGATTGCTTTTACGGCACCCTTTCCTTTGACCTATTCACCAAACGGCTGGGATATTCGTGAACCCTTGGAATTGCTGCCTTTATTGATCAACCATTTGCAGCCCCAAGTCGATATTTTAGTCTTGATGAGTCATTTGGGAATCAATGCAGATCGAGCGATCGCGGCTGAGTTTCCTCAGTTGGATGTGATTTTAGGCTCTCATACGCATCACTTATTCGAGACCGGCGAAATCGTCAATGGCGTACAATTGGCAGCAGCGGGGAAATTTGGCTTTTATATTGGTGAAGTAACGATTACGTTAGATGATCAGGGGCAAACTATCGAGCGTTCTGCCCGAGTGATCCCTACAGAGCAGCTTTTAGCTTTTCCGCAAGATGAAGAAGAGATTGCTGGTTATCTTTCTATTGGTCATCGTTTGCTGAAAACGAAACAAGTCGCACAACTTCCGTGGGCGCTTCGTTGTGAAGGGAACGAAGATTCGATTATCCAAGAAGCATTGGCAGCGCTTTGTGTTAGAGGACAAACGGAAGCTGCTGTGTTGAATAGCGGTTTGTTTTTAGGTGATTTACCGGCAGGGCGCATCGACCAGGATCAACTGCATACCATCTTGCCTCATCCGATGCACTTGATTCGAGTGACATTGAAGGGAGCAGATGTGATCCGTTTTGTTTTAGAAATGGAAAAAAATCGGCGCTTTTTACGGAACTATCCAATTGTTGGGATGGGATTTCGTGGGAAAATATTTGGTGAACTGGTTTATAAGGGGATCTCTTATGATGCCATCAATCACCAAGTATTGTGGCAAAACAAAGTAATCAATCCGGTGGAAGAATACCAGATCACATTAGTGGATCATTATTTGTTTATTCCTTTTTTTCCCACGATCGAGATAGCCGGACGCTGTGAATTTTTATTTTCAGAATTTATTCGTACGGTCTTTGGCAGCTACTTAGCACATAAATATCCGATCCAGTAATGAAAAAGTCGGAGGGGAATCTGATACAAGCACGACTATCATTACGTATTAAAACAAGGTATAATAGACAACAGGTGGTGAAAAGATGACCGAAAAACAAACAATTACAGACGAGATCACTTCGGTACTCGAGGAGATCATCGAAGAACCAGAGAAACAGCCGCAAAAAGGCGAACTGGTTACGCTTGTTAATGATGATGAATTATTGATCGGTACACGCCAATACAAATTGGTGGTAGATTATCGCGAAGGATTTGATCCCCAAAAATTGGGCGAACGGTACAGTGAAGTATTGGCTCGCTACGATTACATCGTAGGGGATTGGGGTTATGAACAGTTGCGTCTAAAAGGTTTTTTTGACAAAGACAATCGCAAAGCATTACCGGATCAGCGGATCGACATGCTAGAGGATTATTTATATGAATACTGTAATTTCGGTTGCGCTTATTTTGTGATTCAACGAGTTGGCGGCAAGAAAGAAAAGAGTACGACCCGACGCCGTAAAAAGAAACCAGCAGCTCAAAGCAATCAAACACGTCCGGCACACATCGATGAGAAACAAGAAGTTGTTTCTCAAAAACAGGTGAAGCCAACGATTAAAAATCGAAAACCAAAAGAAAAAAAGGCGCGATCGACAGAAACGACAGTGAAAAAAACAAATAAAAAAGAATTCACGATCCGTCAACGGGAAGAGTAATTTATGAAATATAAGGGATATTTGATTGATTTAGATGGCACGATCTATTTAGGGAAAGAGCCGATACCAGCAGGCAAACGCTTCGTTGAAGCTTTGCAGAAAAAGGAATTGCCTTTCCTTTTTGTCACAAATAATACGACCCGCAGTCCAGAAACAGTCGCACAACGATTAGCGGATGAATTCGCCATTCATGTGGCGCCTGCAACAATTTATACGGCAAGTTTGGCGACGATCGACTTTATGAAAGACCACGGTCGCGGCAATAAAGTCTTTGTGATCGGCGAAGCAGGGTTGATCGATTTGATTTTAGCGGCCGGTTTTGAATGGGATGACCAAAATCCGGATTATGTCGTCGTTGGTTTAGACAATGATGTCACCTACGAAAAGTTTGTCTTAGCCACATTAGCGATTCAAAAAGGGGCTACCTTTATCGGCACCAATCCAGATAAAAATATCCCTACCGAACGGGGATTGTTACCTGGAGCCGGTTCCTTGATCGCAATGGTGGAGACTGCGACACAGACACCGCCGATTTTCATCGGTAAACCGGAAGCAATTATTATGGACAAAGCCGTGGCACACCTTGGTTTACCAAAAGAGGAAGTCATTATGGTGGGAGATAACTATGAGACGGATATTTGCTCGGGGATTCGGAATGGCATTGATTCCCTATTGGTACTATCCGGTTTTACACCGAAATCTGCTGTGCCTCATTTACCGGAACCCCCAACTTATGTCATTGATTCCTTAGATGAATGGGATTTTGACCAATGAGAAAACAAGTATGGATCGAGCGGCTAGGGATGCTGTGTTTGTTTTTATTTCTGATCAGCTTAGCAATTACGGTAACGATCAATTTTCGCTGGCTATATCATTTTGATATTCAACAGTTGAATATTTTAGATTATACCTACATTTCAAAAGAAGAATTGATAAAAAATTATGGGTTGTTGCTGGATTTCTTGAACAATCCATTGAATACGACATTAGCTTTGCCAGATTTTCCGATGTCAGCGGCAGGAGCTGGACATTTCTATGATGTGAAGAAACTATTTTTATTAAACTATGGTGTACTGCTCGTAACGTTGATCCCCAGTTTCATGCTTCTTAGATCTTTTTGGAAAAATGACCAGCGCTGGCGGTTGTTGCGACCATTGCAGTGGGGGATGCTGCTGCCGATTTTCTTTGGTTTCTTGATGGCAATCGGGTTTGATCGATTTTTTGTGACGTTTCATGAGATTTTCTTCAATAATGACGATTGGCTTTTTGATCCAGTAACGGATCCCATTATCAATGTTCTGCCGGAGACGTTCTTCATGCACTGTTTTATTTTATTTTTTGTACTGATTGAACTGTTTTTCTTTGTGATTTACTGGTGGGCAAAACAAAGTCAAAAAAAGACTATTTCATAAGTGAGAAAAGACCTAGAGGATAGCGGGAACGTCAGTCATACTGGCGTTCCTTGCTAGTATCGCGTAACGATTTACACGGTAGTCCCTTCAGGTGTTTCAGACTTGTGGGATAGTCTTTTTTCGATAGTAGCTGATTTTTACAAGTTTATTGAGTGATGTAATGAGACTTACTTGGATGCTGGTGCGCCAAACGACTAGCTGCCGAAGCTGCGATTGCACCTACAATATCATCTAAGAATGTATGGACCCGGGGGCCTTCATGACTGTTTAATTCTTTTAAAATACCTGGCTTCACTTTATCGATGTAGCCATAGTTGGTGAAACCGATCGAACCGTAGACATTGACAATGGAAAGTGCCAAAATCTCATCGATACCATACAACCCTTCATCATCTTTGACGATTTCCTGCAATGGATGCAAAAGGCTGTTTTCCTCTGCCAATATATCTAACTGGATACCAGTCAAAATCGTGTTGTGAACCTCACGTTTACTGAGGACTGCGTTCACACTTTCAATGCACATATCTAATGTAATACCTTCGATATAATCTTTTTGTAAAAATAAAACAAGTTCGCCGATATCCTGAAGTGATACGCCGCGCTCTGAAAGTAGTTCCCTTGCCTTATCTTCAAGTGTTTTATTCTCTAATACCATGTGATTCCCTCCAATTCTTTTTTCTTACTTCTATCCTATCTTATCTTGCCCGTGGAATCAAAAAATACCGACGAACAGCAACGTAGTCGTTTCTGAACTGTATGAAAAAAAGTCGCAGAGAAATCCTGCGACCGTTCTTTTTATAGCTTTTTTCCTTTTTTATACTAGCTCTTTTTTAAGCTGTTTTTTAATATAGTAGTTTTTGCTTTTTTGGTAAGTAGCTTTTTTAAAAAGCTTTTTTAAAGTAGCTTTTTTAAAGTAGCTTTTTTTGCAATTGTTGTTTTGCGGCAACTGCCCAAGGGTGGGCCACTAGTAAATCACTAGCAAACAGCCAGTCAAGATAACATAATGCTGCCGCTTCTAAAGAGTTATCAAGTGCAGCCACTAGCTCCTCTAAAAAAGGTGCCGCATCTGCGCGATCCCATTCGATTTTATCTGCTAGGAAAACAATGAGATCCAGCTTTGAAAAATTTTCCTTAAGTGTCGTGTGGCAGGTAATGGCAGACAAAATCTCAGGGTCAGTGATCCCAAAGAGCTCTTTTGCCAAAGTAGCCGACTGTTTTTGATGCAGCAATAATGGTACTTTTCTTTCTTCCGGCACTATCTCCAAACCGTAATATTCTTGAAATGCGAGACGTTCATCATTGGGAATGACCACGCTGATATCATGAAACAATCCAGCAATCGTTGCTTTCTGGCAGTCGCCACCGAAACGTTTGGCAAGTTGCTCAGCGGCATTGGCTACTTCGAGATGATGTTGGACAGTCAATACTTGGTCAAAGGCTTCTAAGTAAACACGCATTTGGTTTGCAAGGGACGCATCAGGTAAATCAATTTTATACCGACTCAGCATGGTCTACTCCTTGAACAAACTAGTGCTGTGGGCAGGTTGTGTCCGGTTTTTAGGATCAATGTAATGAAGCGCATTGTTGACGGCAGTGGGGGCTTCCCCGAAACCAGTAGCAATCAAATCTACTTTGCCATCATATAAGACCACATCCCCGCAAGCGTAGATTCCTGGAATGGATGTCCGCATATCTGATGTAACGAATACGCCTTGTCGAGTGCTTTTTAGTCCCCACTCTTTAATGTTCAAAGTCGAAGAAAAACCGTAATTAACGATCAAAGAGTCCACTTGCAAGGAAACAGATTCATCTCCTTTGACTTGCTGCAAAGCAATTTCAGTTAGACGTTTTTCTCCACTGATATCCTGGATAACATAGGGAGTTAGAATGTTGACAGAAGAAGCGCGCAGTTTGTTGACACTATGTTCATGCGCTCGAAATTCTGGGCGACGATGGATCAAATAAACTTCACTAGCGATTGGTTCAAGCATGAGCGCCCAGTCAATCGCTGAATCGCCACCCCCAGCGATAGCAACTTTGCGGCCCGCATACTTCATCAAGTCAGTTACGAAATAGTCGAGTCCATTGCCTTCAAAACGTTCACTGTCGGGTATAGACAGTTTTCTTGGCTGGAAGGAACCATTGCCTAAGGCTAAAATCACTGCTTTGGAATAGTGATTGCCTTTATCTGTGATCAGTTCTAGGTAGTCTTCGTGCTTTTCGATCTGTAAGACGGTTTCCTCCAAACAGTATTGATGATTGAAGGTAGTCAGTTGCTTTTCAAGATTTTGAACCAATTCACCGGCTTTGATCTTTGGATAACCCGGAATATCATATATATATTTCTCAGGATAGAGCGTGGCCAATTGGCCGCCTAGCTGAGGCAGACTGTCGATCAGTTTGGTTTTTGCGTTGCGCATACCGGCGTAGAAGGCAGAGAACATGCCGCTCGGCCCAGCACCAACGATGGTAATATCATATATCTCCATAGTGCATCTCCCTCTGTTGATTGATTATTCTACAGTATCACCTGGATGAATAGCTTCATTATAGCAAAAATTGTCTTAACTAGCATTTTTTCATTTTTCTGCTATCATTGTTTTAGTATTTAGTATAAACAAGGAGGCGTTAAGTGTGTCTGAATTTCCACAGCTACATTTAAAAGAAACAGGTCATAAAGCAGTTATCAAAACGAATCGGGGAGATATCACAGTAGTGCTCTTTCCAGAATTGGCCCCAAAAACCGTGAAAAACTTCGTCGAGCTTGCCCAAAAAGGATATTACGACGGTATCATTTTCCACCGTGTTATTCCTGATTTTATGATTCAAGGCGGCGATCCTACCGGTACTGGTATGGGTGGCGAAAGTATTTACGGGGGCAGCTTTGAAGATGAGTTTTCAAAAGAGCTCTTCAATCTTCGCGGAGCATTATCAATGGCTAATGCCGGCCCAAATACAAATGGCAGCCAATTCTTTATTGTCAACAATCAAAACGTACCAGCGAATATGCTTGGTCAATTAGAGGGAGCAGGTTATCCTTCCGAAGTGATCGAAGCATATCAACAAGGTGGAACGCCATGGTTAGACTTCCGTCACACTGTTTTTGGTCATGTTGTAGATGGCATGGATGTAGTGGACGAAATCGCAAATGTTCAACGAGGACCGCAAGACCGTCCTGTTCATGATGTTGTGATCGAAACAATTGAAATCAGTGCATAAAAAAGAACCCCGCGGGGTTCTTTTTTATTGTTTCAGTTCTGTGAATGCAGCAGCAATTTGCAGGAGACCTTTTTGCAGCGTTTCTCGAGGACAAGCAAAGTTGATCCGCATATGTTGCGTTCCGGATGGGCCAAAGTTGATACCTGGATTCAAGACCACTTTTGCTTCTTTGATCAATTTGCGTTGTAACTCTCGGTCAGAAAGACCGTAGGCAAAGAAGTCTAGCCACATAAGATAGGTGCCTTCTGGCTTTTGAAACTTGATTTCAGGTAATTTTTCTACCAAAAACTCACAGGTCCATTCGATATTGGCTGAAAGATAGTTAAGCAATTCATCCAGCCATGCTTCTGACTCTCGATAGGCTGCTTCTGTTGCTACAATACCGAATGTATTGATTTCACTTTGAACATTTTTTTCTTGAACAGTTATGAATTGTTTTTTCAAATCCGGATTTTTGATAAAGATCATTGAATTTTTGATGCCAGCCAAGTTGAATGTTTTGGTTGCTGAAGTTAAAACAATGGAGAAATCAGCAAAAGCAGGATCAACTGTCTGAAATGAAACAAATGTATTCGGAGCAAAAACGATGTCTTGATGAATTTCATCGCTGACCACGAGAACATGATGTTTTTGACAGATCGACCCAATTGTTTGCAGCTCCTCTTTTGTCCACACACGACCACCAGGATTGTGTGGATTACACAAAATCATCAGTTTGACATGGTTATCTACAATAGCAGATTCCATTGCAACGGAATCGATTTCGAAATGCCCGTTTTTTTCGATCAACGGGTTGCGCACAAGTTGACGCTGATTTTTTTCAACAACGTCAGCAAATGGTGGGTACACTGGATCATGAATCATTACACTGTCGCCTTCATTGGTATAGCTCTGCACAGCTAATGCGAGACTAGGGACAACACCACTGTTGAACAAAATCTCCTCTTTTTGTAGCGAGTAGTTGTGTTTTCGTTCTTGCCAAGAAATGATTGCTTCGTACAAACTTTCAGGGAAAACAGTATAGCCGTAAATTCCTTGATCAATCACTTGCTGCAAGGCATTCTTGACCGGCTTAGGTGCCAAAAAATCCATGTCGGCTACCCATAACGGCAGTAAACCTTCTTCCTTATAGGTCGTAGCAATACTGTCCCACTTTACACTATTGGTATTTAACCGTGAATGGACATTGTCAAAATTCGTCATATGTACCCCTCCTAGATCATTTTTTTCTACTACTTCAAATCTAACACTAGTTCAAGTATAATAAAAGATGAAAAGAGAGGAAATCATATGGACTATCAAATCGGAACTATTATTGACGGAACGGTCACAGGTATACAACCATACGGCGCCTTTGTGTCGCTCGATAAAGAAACACAAGGCTTGATCCATGTTTCTGAGATCCAGTCTGGATACACGAAGAATATTCATGATGTTTTGCAAGTGGGCCAGGAGGTGCGCGTACAGATTATCGATATCGATGAATATAGCCAAAAAATCAGTCTGTCCCGCAGAACATTAGAACAAAAATTTGTTCAGCTTTCTTATAAGCGCAAAAGGTATTTTACGAATAAAAACAAACGAATCGGTTTTCGCACGATTGCTGAAGCATTACCGAAATGGACAGCGGAAGCCAAAGAGATGCTGGAAAAAGAAAACGGAAAGAGATAATCGTGCATATTTTCTGAAAATGTGCTAAAATTGATTTACAATCAGTTGAATAACCGAGGTGGGTATTTTGGGATCCAAAAAAGTGGCAGGAACAGTTATGATGCACTTGGCAAATGGCTCGAAAAAGTTTTTGATGCAGACGCACGAAGGTACCGCAGAACTGGCATCTACAGACTTCTCTGAAGATAAGACCGGTCTAGCAAATATTTTACAATTGTTTAAAGACAGTATTCATTTAGACGTGACAGCGATCGATCTTGTTGAATTAACCAATGGTTCGATTGATGCTGAGAATATTCCACTTTTTGTTTTTGAAACCCAAGAATCGGGACAAGACAAACAACTACCTGATGGTTATGCGTGGGAAGAACCGAATGTTTTCAGACAAATTATTGAAGATTACAAAATAGAAGGTATGCCATTCTTCTAATCAAATGGATAGAAGACAACTACATAAAAAAGCCGTTGATACGGCTTTTTTTCTTTTCAGAAAATTTATTGGAGAAAAACAGAAAATATGCTTGACCCTCAGATAGAATAATGGTAAATTTATCAACGTTGGCAAAACACGCCGACAGTCAAAACCTTTCAAAAAAACTTTTTGAAAAAAGGGCTTGACCAAAACGGAAACAGATGATATTATAACGAAGTCGCAAATTTAAGAAATCAATTTGATGCTGATGCAGCAACAAAAAATATTGAAAAAAGTTGTTGACAAATAACAATCCATTTGTTATTCTAATTGAGTCGCTGATGACGCACAGGAAGTTGTTGAATAAACACTTTCGAAAAAAACTTTTAAAAAAGAGTTGACATTCACTTGTTGATCTGATATGATTTAAAAGTTGCTAACGCAGCGCAGTAGACCTTTGAAAACTGAACAAAGCAAGCAAACGAACCAATGTGTAGGGCGCTTCATTTATGAAGCAAAATACATGCAAGCAATAGCTAGCAAAGTTAATTTTATTTGAGCTTAACGATCCTATGGATCGTTCAAACAAATCATTATGAGAGTTTGATCCTGGCTCAGGACGAACGCTGGCGGCGTGCCTAATACATGCAAGTCGAACGCTTTTTCTTTCACCGGAGCTTGCTCCACCGAAAGAAAAAGAGTGGCGAACGGGTGAGTAACACGTGGGTAACCTGCCCATCAGAAGGGGATAACACTTGGAAACAGGTGCTAATACCGTATAACACTATTTTCCGCATGGAAGAAAGTTGAAAGGCGCTTTTGCGTCACTGATGGATGGACCCGCGGTGCATTAGCTAGTTGGTGAGGTAACGGCTCACCAAGGCCACGATGCATAGCCGACCTGAGAGGGTGATCGGCCACACTGGGACTGAGACACGGCCCAGACTCCTACGGGAGGCAGCAGTAGGGAATCTTCGGCAATGGACGAAAGTCTGACCGAGCAACGCCGCGTGAGTGAAGAAGGTTTTCGGATCGTAAAACTCTGTTGTTAGAGAAGAACAAGGATGAGAGTAGAACGTTCATCCCTTGACGGTATCTAACCAGAAAGCCACGGCTAACTACGTGCCAGCAGCCGCGGTAATACGTAGGTGGCAAGCGTTGTCCGGATTTATTGGGCGTAAAGCGAGCGCAGGCGGTTTCTTAAGTCTGATGTGAAAGCCCCCGGCTCAACCGGGGAGGGTCATTGGAAACTGGGAGACTTGAGTGCAGAAGAGGAGAGTGGAATTCCATGTGTAGCGGTGAAATGCGTAGATATATGGAGGAACACCAGTGGCGAAGGCGGCTCTCTGGTCTGTAACTGACGCTGAGGCTCGAAAGCGTGGGGAGCGAACAGGATTAGATACCCTGGTAGTCCACGCCGTAAACGATGAGTGCTAAGTGTTGGAGGGTTTCCGCCCTTCAGTGCTGCAGCAAACGCATTAAGCACTCCGCCTGGGGAGTACGACCGCAAGGTTGAAACTCAAAGGAATTGACGGGGGCCCGCACAAGCGGTGGAGCATGTGGTTTAATTCGAAGCAACGCGAAGAACCTTACCAGGTCTTGACATCCTTTGACCACTCTAGAGATAGAGCTTCCCCTTCGGGGGCAAAGTGACAGGTGGTGCATGGTTGTCGTCAGCTCGTGTCGTGAGATGTTGGGTTAAGTCCCGCAACGAGCGCAACCCTTATTGTTAGTTGCCATCATTTAGTTGGGCACTCTAGCGAGACTGCCGGTGACAAACCGGAGGAAGGTGGGGATGACGTCAAATCATCATGCCCCTTATGACCTGGGCTACACACGTGCTACAATGGGAAGTACAACGAGTTGCGAAGTCGCGAGGCTAAGCTAATCTCTTAAAGCTTCTCTCAGTTCGGATTGTAGGCTGCAACTCGCCTACATGAAGCCGGAATCGCTAGTAATCGCGGATCAGCACGCCGCGGTGAATACGTTCCCGGGCCTTGTACACACCGCCCGTCACACCACGAGAGTTTGTAACACCCGAAGTCGGTGAGGTAACCTTTTTGGAGCCAGCCGCCTAAGGTGGGATAGATGATTGGGGTGAAGTCGTAACAAGGTAGCCGTATCGGAAGGTGCGGCTGGATCACCTCCTTTCTAAGGAATAATACGGAAGACTACACATCGTTTGCCTTTGTTCAGTTTTGAGAGGTTTACTCTCAAAATAGTTTGTTCATTGAAAACTGGATATCGAAGAAAATCAAAACAAGTAACACACACCGAGTTGACAAGTTAAAGAGTTTTTTAATAAGTTCAACGCTTATTTTCTTGAGCAACCTTCTATCGCTAGAAGAAGTACTCAGCGACCGTAAGGTCAAAGGTTAAGTGAATAAGGGCGCACGGTGGATGCCTTGGCACTAGGAGCCGATGAAGGACGGGACTAACACCGATATGCTTTGGGGAGCTGTAAGTAAGCTATGATCCAGAGATTTCCGAATGGGGGAACCCAGCATCTTTTATAGGATGTTACACAGTTGTGAATACATAGCAGCTGTGAGGTAGACGCAGAGAACTGAAACATCTAAGTACCTGCAGGAAGAGAAAGAAAATTCGATTCCCTGAGTAGCGGCGAGCGAAACGGGAAAAGCCCAAACCAACAAGCTTGCTTGTTGGGGTTGTAGGACTCCGATATGGTAGTTGAAACAGATAGTCGAAATACTTGGAAAAGTATGTCAAAGAGGGTAAAAACCCCGTAGATGAAATCTGGCTCACACCTAGGAGGATCCTGAGTACGGCGGAACACGAG
>NZ_CP040461.1:1505000-2040000 GCF_005843965.1 Enterococcus sp. M190262
CAAGGAAACTCGGAAGAGTTTTGATTCTTCGATCCAGTTTTGAGTGAGCAATACTTACTCAATTGAATAGTGTGGTGGCGATAGCGAGAAGGATACACCTGTAACCATGCCGAACACAGAAGTTAAGCTTCTTAGCGCCGATTGTAGTGAAGGGTTTCCCTTTGTGAGAGTAGGACGTCGCCACGCTGTTTCATTCCGGCATAGCTCAGTTGGTAGTAGCGCATGACTGTTAATCATGATGTCGTAGGTTCGAGTCCTACTGCCGGAGTTATCGATAGCTGTGAAGCTATCTTTTTTTTGCCATTTTGGAGCAATCTTTCTACTAGCGGAAAGATCGCTCTTTTTTTGCAGATAAAAGTTAAAATTATTTTGAGGAACCCAAAGATCAGTCGATTTGTCGAATGTTTCAAAAAAGAAGCGTTTGCGGGAGAGTCCTTTTTTTCCTATAATAAGGAAAAGGGGAGATGACATGAAACAACAATTATTTTTTGATTTAGATGGTACGATCATTGATTCTAGCGAAGGGATCTATTCTTCGATTCGCTATGCACTGGAAAAATTGGGACATGAACCTCTCTCAACCGATGGATTGAGAGCCTTTGTTGGTCCACCACTGATTAATTCTTTTCGTGAGCTGGGCTTTACAGAAGAGACTGCGCAGCGTGCTGTGAATTATTATCGGGAGAATTATCGAGAAAAAGGGATGTTTCAGATTACGCCTTACGAAAAAATCGAAACCACTTTGGCTGAACTTTCGGAAACACATGATGTCTTCATTGCTACGTCAAAACCAGAGATATTCGCAAAAGAAATTTTAAGTTACTTAGATTTTACAGATTACTTCAAAGGAATTTACGGAGCTGATCTTGAAAATAAGCGGGGAGAAAAAGCGGCAGTCCTTGCATATGCACTAGAGAAGGCGGATGGCAATACAAGTGCCTTAATGATTGGTGATCGAAGCCATGACATTCTAGGAGCAAAAGCCAATGGGTTATCCGCGATCGGTGTTCTTTATGGATTTGGTAGTGAGGAAGAACTACTTTCTGCAGGAGCAGTCGCTTTGGCAGAAAAACCACTAGATTTGCTGGAATTGATCAGAATGGATCATGCTGGAAAATAAATGCAAAAAAGAGCTTAGAACAGAGGAAGAAAGGTGATTATCCTCGCGATGTTTGATTAGTAGCGGGACTTACTTCGACTCTTTTTTAAGCTCATGAATGTTATTGGATGGTAGTGGTTTTTAGGACTAAGACATTATTATCCAGATAGCCACTCTCATTTTTCAAAACGAGGGTGCCGGAAGTCGGATGCACCATTAACTCGAGGTGACCAGTTAAAAACATTGTGTCGTACTCAGAAGTATAGAAAGTAAACAAATTGCTAGTGATCTCTAATGTAAAAGGAACAATGATTTCTTCAATAGGTGCGATCAAGAAACGCTCGCCAATCATACAGCAGCCTTCAGCAGAGGAAAACTGGTTGGAACCATCATTGGCTGTCAAGATAAATTGAGTTGTACCTTGTGGAAGACGTTGTGCTGCTTCTGTGGTAATCGTTAGCTCCATTTCTAGTACCTTCTTTCTATAAAAGCAATTGCTATTTTTCTTTGTTGGCTGATTGACTTGAACATAAAAAACTTATAAACAGATAACGAAAAGCATTGGACCAGATAGTTAGCTTGGGGAAGACGACTAAAAGGGCACAATGCTTCTTTTGTTATTTTAACATGGAAATGCTAAGATGCAAAGACTCAGGTGTTATTTCGTTCCTATCGTAGTAAGAAGTAGGCTATCAATCCGAGAATCACGAAAAAAAGACCAATATACAGAATAAAAGTTAACAGGGCTTGAAAGAATTGACGCATTGTCTTCACCTCAAATCAGTTGTTCACTATGATTCTAGCATGAAAGAGCCTGTTTGAATGAAATTCTAGAAATCTTTGTAGATGTTTAAGGTTTATTCATGGGAAATGAAGTAAAAAAACATATATTGCATGCAATTGGAACAGAAAAAATAAAAATAACAAAGCAGTTCATTCGTGAATCTTTCAGCTGTCACTTGAATGTGGTAAACTAAAGAGGAGGGGATAAAAATGTTGCGTACATGTCAAAATGTTCTCGTTGCGTTAGATGGTTCTGAGCAATCAGAAAAGGCCTTTTGGGAAGCTGTCGATATTTGCAAACGAAACAAAGCCAAACTGTATGTCCTTTCAATCATTAACAATGCAGAGCTTTCAACGAGTGCTTATTCTTTTTCAAAGCTATTTGAACAGGAAAAGACGAGGGTTGAAACCGAGATGCTAAAGAAAATCTATGATGCAAATAACCATGGTGTCGAAGACGTTGCGGTGATCGTAGAGGTAGGAGACCCTAAGCGATTTATCATCCATGCAGCAACAGAAACTTATCCAATTGATCTAATCGTGATTGGTGCGACGGGTAAAGGAACTCTCACAAGAGCTGTAGTGGGATCGACAACTGACTATGTCGTCAACCATGCAAAATGTTCGGTATTTGTTGTGAAATAAACTATTGATTTGTTTGATCAAAAAAGGGAAATCAGGTAACTGCTGATTTCCCTTTTTTATTTGATGAAAGTTATATTGGGATTATTCAAACCCACTAGTGGAGATATTTTTGTGAATCATAAGAATTTATCTTCGTATAATTTAAATGAATACTACGATCATATTTTCTATCTCTCACAAGATGCTCCTATTTTTCAGGGAACATTAAAAGAAAATATTGTTTTTGACAAAAATATACCAGATATTCAAGTAATAGAGGCACTAGAGAAATGTCAATTAGGACATTTTTATCATTCACTTGAAGAAGGATTAGATACACGAATTGGTGAAAAAGGTTCTAATATTTCTGGTGGAGAGAAGCAGCGTATTGCGTTTGCGAGAATGTTCTTTTCTACTGCAGAGATAATAGTGATAGATGAGGCCACTTCGGCATTGGATGAATCAACCGAAGAAAAGTTGCTCAAAGAAGTAATGAAAATATTTAAGAATAGGATCGTCCTTATGATTACCCATCGTCCGAAAAATCTGGAAATTGTTGATGAAGTAATCGTACTTAGTAATGGTTATAAAATCAGATAAGTGATTTCACCGTATACGGAGTAAATAGACTAACTACGACTAACTGGAGAGCAGCAAGGTCTGAATACGAAATAAGCTGGGAATGTTTATGCTAGTTTATTTTTTCTGCAATAACTCTCCATTTTCCTGTTTTCCGTAACTATTTAATTTCCCACTTCCAACTAATTTCCCACACGTACTATTTAAATAGTTTGTAGTTGCTTTATTCAAGGCAGGTGTTCGTATATTTTCTAATTGAAGTGTCGTTTTGTTTTTTCGTATTTTTTCCTAATTAAAGGAAAATAATTGACATTTATAAATGATAAAGAGTACAATTATGAAAAATAAAACGAAAAAGAGGAAAAAATATGAAAAATGTTCTAAAAGAAAATAAGCAATTTGTATTAATAACCAGTCTATTAGTTGTTATTGGCTCTTTAACATCAATGATTACTCCTCTATTCATACAATATTTTAATGAAAATAAGATCAAACTAACCTATGAGATAATGCTCTTTATATTTATAGTTATGTTGTTTTCTTTCTTATTGCAGACTTTCATGCTCGTGTATAGAGAAAATTTTGCAGCAAAGTTTAATTCGAATTATTTGTTCAAACTGATAAGTAAGCTGACTAAAATTTCTTATGATGGTTTTATTGAAAAAGAACCCACGTATTTAATTAATCGTATATTTACTTCAGTGGATTCTTTATATTTATTTTTGATTAATAGTGTATCGACTATAGTAAAGTCATGTTTTGTAATTTTGTTATCTCTAGGAATTGTTGGATTTATATCATGGAAAATTTTTTTGCTCTTATTGATATTACTTCCTTTAAATTTAGTTGGCTTTAAGCATATTAACAAGCAATTATCTATTAGAATGGAAAAAATGCAAAAAGATGCTGCAAGTGCAAATAAAGATTTAATTGTGACATTATCAAATGTGGATAATATAAAATCCCAAGCTAATGTATCTGCATTAGAACATCTGCTTAAACCAAAGATGATTGCAATGTATGATTCATTAGCAAATAATAATAAATATGCACAAGTTACTAGTAATGCTATTGTCTTTATTAATCAATTGGTTCAAAATATGACTTATATTTGGGCGAGTATATTAATTGTTCAAAATGAATTTCCTGTGGGAAATTTAATTATTCTAAGTATTGTTATTCCAATGTATTATTCCGCTTTAAGTGATTTATCTAAGGCAAATGTAGATTATAAATCTTTAACTATTTCTAATGAGTTCATTAAGAATAATCTTGACTTATTACGTGAAGAAAATGGGGAAATAGAAATACAAAATATAAACAATATTGAGTTTAATTTCCCATCATTTTTAATAAATAAACAAATTTTTAATTATAATTTAAAAGAAGTAGTGAATAAAGGGGATATAGTTTATATAGAAGGAGATTCTGGTAGTGGAAAAACTTCTCTATTGAGACTGATGTTGAAATTTAGAAAATCTAAAGGAATAAAGATCAATGGATTAGAAATTAACAGCTTGGAAAATTCAAGTTTAAGGAATAAAATTGCTTATATTTCACAAGATCCAACGATTTTGTCTACGTCATTAGAAAACAATATAGGAATGGGAAGAAAACTAACCAGAGATGAAAAATATTTGATTGAAACATCTGGTATTTTAAGTCCGATATTTAAAGAAAAGCATTGGGATAGTGTATTATTAGAAAATGGTGCGAATTTATCTGGAGGAGAAAAACAAAGAATTGCAGTATGTAGATTAATTATATCTGATGCAGAATTATATATTTTAGATGAAAGCATTAGTAATATAGATAAAGAATCTGCAAATGCAATATTGAATTTCATTACAATCAAATCACAAGAGAAAATTATTTTATATACAACCCATGATAAATCATTCAAGAAATACGCGAACAAAATTATTAATGTAAGGAGATAAACTATGAATCACGATTTGCTAAGTGTATCTGAAGTTGCGGATGCATTGGGAGTAACTACAAGAACTATTAGAAACTACTTGTCTGATGGTAAATTAAAAGGGCAAAAGATTGGTGGACAATGGAAATTTTTGAAATCCGAAGTGTATCGTTTTATAGGTCAGTCAGTTGAGAACCCTGTTACTAATTTTTTTGAAAACGAGAATCATTTTAAAACGGGTTCAATACTCGTCATTAATATTCCAATCTCTAGTATGAGGTTAGTTGAAAATTTAAAAAATGATTTGTTGAATCAATATAACAATGTATACGATGGAGAAAACCGACAGTTCTTTTATCAGGCAATTTCTAAAGAACAAGCCAGAGTAATAATACAAGGCCCTATAGAATACGTAGCTAGTTTTGGTGACTGGATAAATAATAGGCTAAGAAGTTATTCTTGAGAATCATTGATATTTATGATTGTTCAAATGAACATAATGAACAGTGTGAAATAGTGATGCAATGCAGGGACCGTTTATCATTTTCGTTGTTGAAATAATGAGCAACTGAAAATAATCGGTGCTAACTGCAAACAAAAAAACAACGTCCCAAGAACGTTGTTTTGAGAAAGCCACTTGACGGGCTTGAACCGTCGACCTCATCCTTACCATGGATGCGCTCTACCAACTGAGCTAAAGCGGCTTGTTATTTAACACAAGATATAGAATACCTGAAAGCCTGCTGTTTGTCAATTCCATTTTTTCAAGAGTACTGGGATTTTTTGTCAAAAAAGGTGAACAACAAGACAAAGAAGCAAAAATTTCTTTTTTCACTTGCCAACTTATCTGAATATTTGCTATATTACAGGTAGATTCTTCCGGCATAGCTCAGTTGGTAGTAGCGCATGACTGTTAATCATGATGTCGTAGGTTCGAGTCCTACTGCCGGAGTCATAAATAAAACGTCCCCATTGATGAAAAGATGATGGATGGGTAAAGCAAAACCCCCTGAATTTCAGGGGGTTTTGCTTTATAGATAGATTCAACAGTTTATCTCCTTGCGGCTACTTGTTTTTTGGATAAGCAAAGCAGTCGACATAGGGAAGTCACTTTATTTCAGAGACTCGATAGTTGTCTGCTGCTTTACGATGCTTATATGTTGACCTACCCCACAGTGATTTATTGGAAAATGACTCATTCGACTATTGCGCAAGTCAAGACCCAGTTTCCTTAAAAAGGTGTCCAAAGTGGATAAAGAAGATGAGAGGGATTCTATGGACAACAGCATTACATTTACAAATAGAAATGAATTTCGTGACTGGCTTCAAGAGTATGGTGTATCAAGTGAAGGGGTTTGGCTTTTGATCGGAAAAGCTGGCGGTCCTAAGACGATAAAGGCTCACGAGGCACTTGAAGAAGCGCTTTGTTTTGGCTGGATCGATGGCGTCATGCAAAAGATTGATGATAAAACATACAAGAAATACTTTGCGAGGCGCAGAAAGAACAGCAAGTGGTCAGAAAAAAACAAAGCACTAGCTGAAACATTGGAAAGCCAAGGACTAATGACTGATTATGGTCGAAGAAAAATAGAAGAGGCCAAGAAAAACGGTCAATGGGATGCGGTTCAGTCTCCAAAGATTTCGGAGGAACAAATCTATACCGTAGCAAGCTTATTAAAGAAACATGAGGCAGCTTATACAAATTTCCAAGCAATGTCTCTCTCTGTCAAAAAGACCTACACGCGGGCATACTATGATGCAAAAACCGACACTGGACGCGAAAAGCGTTTGTCTTGGATGATCGAACGGCTAGCGAAGAATCTGAAACCAATGTAGTGATTTTTGGGACTGTGCCATAAGTCTCCTACAAGTAAAACTATCCGAACATTAATGATTATTGCTCCTGCGGTGCAGGGACTCCTCGTCGCAAAAGTCAGAGGAATCTATCCTAGCAACAGACTATTATTCGGTTTAACTTGTTGGATGATGACTTATGGCACAGTCCTGATAGCTAAGAAGCATGAAAAATCAAGCGAAGCGACTCGGGCAATTTTTACTAATTGCAGGGGTCGCTTCGCTTGTTTGTCTTGCTTGCTAAATATCTTCTTATTGCCTACTGAAGCTTTTGCTCCAGAGTCTCATACAGTTTGACGGTCTCAGAGGCATCTTTGTTCGTGTAGTAGATCGTGATATCGGCTGTCGAGAGCCGGAGAATGGGTTGCGATCGTTTGTCCATGAATAGTTTCGCAGATTGACCAGCAACGTTAAAGTTGCCTGTCAGGTAATGATCTGTCGCCATCCCCATTGTGCGAACCGTTGGCTCTGGAAGTGTATCAACAAGCGTGACTGTTCTGATTTCATCCAACGGAATCGTTTTTCGGCTAGCTAATGGGGCATCAAACTGTACGGATTGATCTGTCATCTCTCCACTTATTGCATCAGGATTAAAATCTAATTGATACAAAGGAACGATAGTGACAACCATGATCGCGATCATCAGAATGCCGGTGCCGATTGCGAAACCTTTTCCGGTCTTTTTGCCTAAATTGATACCGATATTCAACCCCACGCGGTCAGGGACAAATAATCGAGGATCTGTTGGATTAATGTACACGCCATAACGCCAATAACGGTCTTCATCATAATACCGTTGTTCCGTAGAAGCCAACAATTGATCTTGTTTTTTTCGTAATCGCAGCAATAGCCCAAAAGGAACGACCATCAAGAAGACCAGTAACAAGACGAAAAGAACAGCGGATAACTCTCCAACTATCCCCGTCAACTGGGTCGAGAGCAGTGGAACAAAAAACAATAGCAGTGTGCCCGTGCTCATTAAGACGACCAGAAGGGACCAATAGAATTTCGTTAAATCATTGAACTGTTGATTGATTTGAAAATCCTTCGTCAATGGACGTACCGGTAAGCGGCGAATCACTTGCCATAAATAGAGGAAAAGCAAAAAGATCAAGCAGTTGATGAGGCTGAATAGCCAACCGGGTCCGTTCTCCACGGTAGGGAAATAAATTACACCAGCAATGACTAATAACAATGATGGAAGAAAACTGACTAATGGCAACAGTTTTCTATTTTTTTGCTGGATCAATTTGGTGTCTACTAAAACAGGATCGATAGGGAGTCCCCAGTTCTTATGCTCAATTAGTTCGTGCATTTTTCCAATATAATGAATTTGTAAGACGTAGCTTGCCCCCAGAAGCAAAAACAAGAGCAGCCAGAAAAAGGTCATGAGGATAGAGTCATATAAATTGAACAAAAAAATCAGACTTGCTACACTTAAGATACCGACAAACTGCATAATACGGCGGCGGTATTCAGAAACTAACGCCAAAACGTCCGGATGCTGCAAGTGATCAGGAGATAATGTATTTTCCAATAATACGTTTTTGTGGGGCTTACTGAGCAGATTCATTGTAAAAGCGATAGAAAAAATGACGATCAGATTTATGCCAAAGAAAATGTAATTCATTTCAATTCGGTCCTTTCAGAAAACTGTTCTAAACATTGCTGAATATCGGCAATGATCGCTGCTTCGCTTTTTCCGTGAATCAATGCAGAGGCTACTTGCAGCTGCAGCTGTTGTTGATAATATTCCTCTTCGGAGAAGGTAAAGCTGCGAGGCGCTGCGACAGCAGTTCCTTTGCGCCGATCGGTAATCAGCAGCCCGTCTTCTTTCAGTGAATTATAGGCTTTAGAAATAGTCATCGTGTTGATGCCAATCTCTTCTGCAAGTTGACGGACAGAGGGAAGTAGTTCGCCGACAGCTAATTCGCCTGTTGCGATCCCAAGAATGATTTGATCGCGTAATTGTTGATAGATGGGTGTATTGCTTTGAGGTTTGATTTAGAATTGCACTGGCGCTCTCTCCTTTGTATTATCTATATTAATACAAATAGATGGAACATGCAATCAATAATCATCCTCTCTATAAGGAACTCACTTCGCAGCATTAGGAGTAATAAACTGAAATTTTTCGTTGCTGTTTTGCAATCACTTTGTTATCGCAGTGACTGAATTTTACGGTATGCTTTTAGTTAGAAAAAATAAAGGAGGAGACATTATGAGCCACTCCCCGAGGACGGCTTACTTCGATAATGCAAAATTTTTATTAATGATTTTAGTGGTTTTCAGCCACTTATTGCAACCATTCATTGGTGATCACAAGTTTTATCATGATCTGTACTATTTTATTTTTACCTTTCATATGCCAGCCTTTGTTTTTTTAGCAGGTTATTTTGCCAAACCGCTCACAAAAGGTTCAAAAGTTCGAGATCTGGTCAAAAAGTTTCTACTTCCTTATGTGTTTTTTCAACTTTTTTATACAGTTTATTACTGGGTGATTGGACTTGACGCGTCGTTGAATATTCAGCTGCTCAACCCTCAATGGGCATTGTGGTTCTTACTCAGCATGTTCTTTTGGCAGCTTTCCCTCGTCTTTTTTCAGAAAATGACTGCCAGAAAAGCCATCTTGCTTAGTGTGCTGCTGAGCATTTTTGCTGGTTACCTCCCTTTTATTAATCAAGTTCTGACACTGCAGCGGACATTTGTCTTTCTACCATTTTTTATCATCGGTTTTTATTTTCCTAAAAATGAGATGCAGTTTTTACAAGGAACACGAATAAAAAAAATCAGTCTGGTTTTCTTGCCGATTATCTACTTGTTTATTGCGCTTTTCCATGGGATGAATAAGTACATGGTCTTTGGCTCGAAACCTTATGAAGACTATCTGAGCTATCCATTGTTCGGAGGACCATTACGAGGGGTGTTCTTTGTGATTGGACTGCTGGGGATCATTGGCTTTCTGCGACTCGTCCCGCGGCAACAGCTGTTTTTTACCAAATGGGGCAAGAACACACTGTTAGTCTATTTGCTGCAAGGGATCTTTATTAAGGGATTGAGAGCATTGGCAATCACTGAACTAAACTTGTCACTGCTCGGATTTATGGCGTTGATCGTCGTCAGTGTTTTACTGACGATCCTATTAGCCAGCAGACCTGTTCGACAGTTCTACGCCCGTTTTGAAGAAGGGATTTCTTTTGTCCTATTGGGCTTGGGTATCTTCATGATTGCGAACTGAATCTAAATGGAAACACCGCCTTCGCAAGTTTGGATCTGCCAGACTTTTGCTCAGGCGGTTGTTATTTGATTTGGACAAGAGTAAAATGAAGAGAATAAAGTGAAAGGATGGAGAAATATGTCAGAAATTTCCAAAAATACTACTGAAAAATTTGCTGAAGCGTATCAGCAAAATAACAAGCAAAATGCACTGCAAAGAGGCGTGGTCAAAAACGGGATCACTGCTTCAGCAGAAACGATTCAAGGCCATGTCAACAATGTACCAGTCTTTTCAGTTGATGTGACGACTGGCAAAGTGTCAAACCAAAAACAATCAGGTCGCTGCTGGATGTTTGCAGCATTGAACACATTCCGTCACAAAATGTTGAATGCCTTTAATTTGAAGGACTTTGAATTGTCACAGAACCATACTTTTTTCTGGGATAAATATGAAAAAGCCAACTATTTTTATGAAAATGTCTTGGCAACAGCACAAGAGCCTTTATCTAGCCGCAAGGTTGCTTTCTTGCTGCAAACACCCCAACAAGATGGCGGACAATGGGATATGATCGTGTCGATCTTTCAAAAATATGGTGTCGTGCCAAAAGCAGTGATGCCAGAAAGCAGTAATTCATCGAATTCCCGTGACTTGAACAACTACTTGAACAAAAAATTGCGCAAAGATGCTGGGACATTGCGCCAATTAGTGGCGGATGGACAATCCGAAGCAGCTATTCAAGAAGCAAAAGAAGGGATGCTACAAGAAATCTACAATTTCTTAGCGACTTCTTTGGGGACTCCACCAGAAACGTTTGACTTTGAATACCGTGATGAAGAGAAAAATTATCATATTGATCGCGGACTGACGCCGCAAACATTTTATGACAAATATGTAGGGGTAGATCTGGATGATTATGTAAGCATCATCAACGCCCCTACTGCTGACAAACCTTATAACAAGTCCTATACAGTGGAAATGTTGGGGAACGTTGTTGGAGGTAAAGAAGTGAAATATTTGAATGTGGATATGGAAACATTCAAAAAATTGGCGATTGCCCAATTAGAACAAGGAGAATCTGTCTGGTTTGGCTGTGATGTTGGGCAATCTTCTACCCGTGATTCTGGAATCATGGCATTGGATGCGTATGATATGAACGACTTATTCGATATCGATTTCACGATGACGAAAGCTCAACGTTTAGATTATGGTGAAAGTCTGATGACCCATGCGATGGTCTTGACTGGTGTGGACATTGTTGATGGCAAATCAACAAAATGGAAAGTCGAAAACAGCTGGGGAGAAAAAGTCGGTACCAATGGATTTTTTGTAATGAGTGATGAATGGATGGATGAGTACACCTATCAAATCGTTGTTCGCAAGGAATTTTTGACGGCCGAACAACTCGCTGCTTTTGAAGCAGAGCCGCAAGTCTTAGCTCCTTGGGACCCTATGGGAGCTTTAGCATAATGAAGAAATGAAAAGCTGTGAGCGTATGTTAAGAGACGATCGAACAAATTTTACGAGGACTGAGATAGAAACGGTTCATTTTCTATCAGATAGACCAATTTGTTTGATGGACCGTTTATTAGCTGCGCTGTCACAGCTTTTTTTGTCCATTTTTATGATCTTTAGCAGAAAAATGTGAAACTTATTAATTGTAAGATCGCCATTCTTTCTATAAAATAGAACAGTCACTAATGATGCCACACGTCTCATTAGAGTGAACTGTTGAAGAATGGTCACTGGGAACCTTTACTTCCACTGACAGACTTTGTCATTTTACTTAATGTTAAAGGAGGAGACTAATGACAAATCTGTTTATAGTTATTGTTGTACTTATTTTTGCTGCCCTTATTTATGGGTTCTACCTGATGCAAAAGCGTCATCTGAAATTCTCTACACGAGTGTTTACAGCGTTGTTTGTCGGGATACTTTTTGGGGGTATCTTACAGGCGATCTTTGGAACTGGCTCGGAAGTGATCACCCAATCACTAGAGTGGATCACAATGGTGGGGAACGGCTATGTAGCACTGCTGCAAATGTTGATCATGCCATTGGTTTTTGTTTCGATCGTCGGGGCATTTACCAAGATGAAAGAAAGCGAAAAAATCAAAAAAATCAGCTTTACTGTGTTGGCTACTTTGTTGGGCACGACAGCAATCGCTGCACTGATCGGAATCGTGATGGTTATGTTGTTTGGTTTAGACGGTGCGAGTTTTACTGAAGGCGCAGCGGAGACCGCACGGATCGCTGAGTTGGCAGAACGTTCTACCCAAGTCCAAGACTTGTCAATTCCTCAACAGATCGTATCCTTTATTCCGAATAATGTTTTTGCCGATCTAGCTGGGACACGTTCAACGAGTACGATTGGAGTGGTAATTTTTTCTGCTTTTGTAGGGATTGCCTACTTAGGGGTGAAGAAAAAAGCCCCGAAAGAGGCGCAAACGTTTGCTGATCTAATGGATAGCTTGTACAAGATCGTGATGCGAATCGTCACACTTGTGTTGCGGTTGACTCCTTATGGTGTATTGGCGTTGATGACAAATGTTCTAGCATCAAGTGATTTCGAAGCGATCCTAAATCTTGGGAAATTTATTTTAGCTTCTTATGCAGCATTGATCATTGTCTTGCTCGTTCATTCCTTGTTGTTAGCGAGTGTAAAAGTCAATCCAATTACTTATTTCAAGAAAGCTTTTCCAGTGTTAAGTTTTGCATTTACTTCACGCTCAAGTGCCGGTGCGTTGCCATTGAATATCGAAACGCAAACAAAAGCGCTAGGTGTCGACGAAGCAACCGCCAATTTTGCTGGTAGCTTTGGCTTGTCAATTGGACAAAACGGCTGTGCTGGTGTGTATCCGGCGATGTTAGCCACGATCGTAGCGCCTACGGTAGGAATCAATGTCTTTGATTGGCAGTTTATCCTGCTTTTGGTGGCGGTCGTAACCATCAGTTCTTTTGGTGTTGCTGGTGTCGGCGGTGGGGCAACCTTTGCTTCATTGATCGTTTTAGGATCAATGAACTTGCCGATCGCAATCGTTGGTCTAGTCATTTCTGTTGAACCACTGATCGATATGGCTCGAACACTGGTTAATGTCAGTGACAGCATGGTTGCCGGTGTGGTGACTAGCAGTCGTATCCATGAACTAGATCGTGCAACACTTGAAAGTCAAACAGCTGTGATTGATGCCGATTGATTCAAGTAGAAGCCGCTACTAAATCAAGTGATAACAAAAGAGTGTTTATTAAGAAAGACTGCGTGTGGTCTTTCTTTTTTTGTGACCAAAAATCAGAGTCACTATTGTTATTATGTGTCATTATGGCCTACTCTGACCGCTATCTTTAGTAGATGAGAGAATAATAAAGAAATATTCACCGCTTTTTTTATGGGTTTCTGCTATACTTTTTGTATACAGGCGCAGGAGGGATCAAGATGACACAACTGATTCAGTTAGAAAATGCAGCAAATGTCAGAGAATTAGGCGGTTATAAAACGACATCAGGGAAGACCATTAAGCGGAAAAAACTGATTCGTAGTGCCGCGATCAATGAGCTGTCTGAGACAGATCAAGCAACATTGAGCAACTATGGCATCAATCAAATCATTGATTTTCGTTCCTATGAAGAAGCCAAAGCACAGCCAGATCAGCCAATCCGTTATGCCCAGCAGTTCTTTTTGCCGATTTTTAGCGAAGATGAAACGATGGTTTCCTTATCACCAGAGACATTGAAGCAAAAGCTGGCAGATGGGGATGATGCAGAAGATCAGATGAAGAAGGTATATCGCCACTTTGTCGAAAGTCCGCATGCTCGAAAGCAATACCGTCATTTTTTTGACTTGGTATTAGAAAATGCGGAAGCAGGAGCAACCCTATTTCATTGTACAGCAGGGAAAGATCGAACAGGCTTCGGGGCATTTCTGCTCTTATCTTTATTAGAGGTGGATCAATCAACTATCAAACAAGACTATCTGGCAACGAATCGCTATCTGGGGCCTTTTTTAAAAGAAAAATTTGCCCCTATGGCGCAGCAAATGCCGCCTGAAGTTCTTGAAGCCATCACCACATTGATGAGTGCAAAAGAAAGTTTTCTTGATGAAAGTTTAGCAGCGATCAAAAAAGAATTTGGCACGGTGGATCAGTATTTAAAAGAAGGACTGGCAATCACAAAAGACGAAAAAGAGTATTTTCACGCCCACTTTACCGAGTAAAGGATGTGTCCAACATGAATCAGGAATTGCTTGCCCAGTTTGGGTTATCCGGAACATTAACGCCAATCAGCGGGGGTGACGTGAATCAGACGTTCCGGTTGTGGTCAGAAGAAAGACAGTATTTCTTGAAGTATCATCCAGGAGTATCCCAGCAGTTTTTTCAAGCAGAAGCAGCAGGACTGGCACAATTACGTCCCTATGTTCGCGTACCCGCCGTTTATCAATATGGAGATAACGAACATGGCGCCTACCTTTTGCTAGAATGGATCGATGTTGGTGAAGGTGATCAAGAGTCGATCGCCACTGCTTTAGCTGAGATCCATCGGCAAACAAGCCCAACGTTTGGATTTGAACAGGACAACTTTATTGGCTTATTGCCGCAGGTGAATCCCGCGGCAGAGGATTGGGTGAGTTTTTATACCACGTGCCGCTTAGACGTTCAGGTGGAATTGGCCAAGTTAGGAAATCATTGGAATCCTCGCCGAGAAGATAAGTACCTAAATCTGAAAGAAACGCTGTATCAAGAGTGGTCAGGTCGACAGGTTCAACCTTCTTTACTGCATGGTGACTTTTGGCGCGGCAATGTGCTGTTTGATCAGAAGGGTGATCCAGTTTTCATTGATCCGGCTGTATCCTTTGGTGATCGCGAACTTGATCTGGCGATGGCGCAATTATTCGGCGGATTTCGTCCGGAATTTTTCCAACGCTATCAGCAAGTCTTCCCACTGGAAAAAGATTGGCAAGAGCGGGTTCCTGTGTATCAGTTGTACTATTTATTGGTTCATTTGAATCTATTCGGTGAAAGTTACGGCAATAATGTAGATGAGATTTTGAGTAGATATTAGGAGGCATTTGGCAAGATGGTAGCAAAGTATCAAAAAGAACATGAAGTCGCTTATTATGAGTGCGATATCAATCAGACAATGACGTTTCCAGCAATGTTGGGAGTGGCAATCAAAGTATCCGAAGAGCAAAGTGCAGTATTGGAGCGTGGGCCAGAATACATTCGCTCTTTTGGACTGACATGGATCATTACTACTTACCATATCACGGTCAATCGGTTGCCGATGGTCGGGGAACAGATCACGGTCTCAACACAAGCAAAAGAATACAATAAATATTTTTGCTACCGCTATTTCTGGCTGCACGACGCCCAAGGAAATGAATTAGTGAAGATCGAGTCGGTTTTTGCATTGATGGATTTGGCAACACGCAAAGTCAGCAGTGTTCCAGATGAGATCGTCGCTCCTTTTGAAAGTGAGAAAATCAAGCGCATCAAGCGCTATCCTAAAATCAATTCCCCAGAAAAAGGACATTTTTTACCTTATCGGGTTCGGTTTTATGATATTGACAGCAATCAGCACGTCAACAATGCAATGTATTTTAATTGGCTGCTGGATGTTTTAGGCTATGAATTTTTGACGACGCATCAGGTGAAGGAAATAACGATTCGTTTTGACCGAGAAGTTGAGTACGGGAACTTGGTAGAAAGTCATTTTGAAACGATTCGGGATGAGAACCATTTGGAAACATTACATGAGATCAGAATCGGAGAGACGACGTACTGCGAAGCCGCAATGAAGTGGCATGAACGAACAAAAAATAATGAAAACAACTAACCGCACTGACAATCGTCTGTTCTTAGCGATTGACCTTCTCTTAAAAAAGGTCAGTTGCTAAGAACAAGCGAAGGTGCGGTTTTTTGTCAGTTTAGTTTCTAAAAAAGTCAGCAATCAGTTTTCCATAAAGTCGTGTAATTCAACTAATGGCAGCCGACGATTTTTGGCGATCAGCAATTTGATTCGGGCTTTTTGACTGTTGATGCTATTGCAAAAGATGACTCCCATCTCCTGCAGTTCTTTTCCGCCTCCAGAATAACCATAGACAGGTTCGGCAATACCGTTGAAACAGCGGGAGACTAGTACGACTGGGATTTGTTTCGCCAGTAATTTTTTTAGCGGCGGTAATGTTTGGGGTGGTAGATTGCCAGCTCCGAGGGCTTCAATGACCAATCCATCGATATTGGATTCTGCTAAGGCCTCAAAAAGTTCTCCATGCATGCCGGCATAGGCTTTAACGATCGGAATCAAGCCATCGACCCGATCAACATCCAATTGGCGACTCTCTAATAGTTCCTGCATGAATAATATTCGATTTTTTGTGACCAGCCCAATGGGACCTAGTGTTGGCGTGCGAAAAGTTGCAACATTCGTTGTATGCGTCTTTGTGACATAACGAGCAGAGTGGATTTCGTCATTCATAACGACTAGAACACCCTTTTTTTGAGCATCATCACATTTTGCTACGCGAATGGCACTTTCAAAATTATATAAACCGTCACTACCGACTTCATTACTGGAGCGCATGGCACCTGTAATGACGATAGGCAGCTGATTGCCGATCGTTGTATCTAGAAAAAAGGCAGTTTCTTCTAATGTATCTGTTCCGTGAGTGACAACTACGCCATCGATTCCACTTAAATGAGCCAACTGGATGCGTACTTTGATTTGCAGCATTTGCTCAGGTGCAATGTGAGGACTAGGTAGATTAAAGATATCTTCAACGATCAGTTCAACATCGTCATCGATATGGATAGGGGCATCCATCAATGGGTTTGTGACGTCTGGACTGACACCACCGGTCAACACATCTTCTTTCATGGCAATGGTGCCACCTGTATGCAAAACGAGGATTTTTTTCATTTTTGTCACCTCAAAGATTATTTTACTCATAACTCCAAAACTATTGTATACTAATCAAATAAGAAAACAAGCAAGGTGAGGAAAAATGATTCGAATTGGTTGTACGACATTTAGTGAACATGGTTCTCTTGTTCAGAGAAAAACATCAAAACTTTTTGAATATGCCAGTGTCTTTCCTGTGGTTGAACTGGATACGTCTTATCATTATTTACCCAAAGAGAAGGATGTGCGGAATTGGTTGACGCAGGTACCGGATAACTTCCGTTTTATTCTTAAAGTGCATCAAAGCGTAACGACACAAGGTGATTTGCCGGAAGGTATGTCTATGGCAGAAGCACTAACAGCTTTCAAGCAGGCGATTCAACCTATGGTGGATGCTGGCCGGCTTTATTGTTTGCTGGCACAATTTCCCAACCGGTTTAAGTGTACGAAAGAAAGTGTGGCGTATTTAGATGAAGTACGTCAGTGGTTTGCAGCGTATCCGGTGGCAATCGAGCTGCGGGACAATAGTTGGTATCAGCCAGAGTTCCGCTCTTCGATGCAAGCCTATATGCGCAAGCAAAAGTTCTCGTTGGTTATTGTTGATGAGCCCAAGAAACTCTCCACTACGGTTCCTTTAGAACCGCTAGTGACTAATCCGGCATTTGCCGTATGTCGTTTTCATGGCAGAAATGATGTTGGTTGGACAGCTACCGGACCTGACGCCAAAAAGAATCGGACGCTCTATCGCTACAATGAGAAAGAATTAAGTGAACTACGTCAAGCAGTCGAAGAAACAGCGGCTCACGCACAAGAAGTTGCTGTTATTTTTAACAATAATGCTGGCGGTGATGCGGCGGACAATGCCCGCGCGTTGATCGAAGCCATGCAAATCGATTACCAACAACTGAATCCTAGCCAATTGGAGCTATTTTGAGGAGTTATATGATTAAAGCAATTTTTTTTGACATCGATGGTACATTGATCGCAGATAACGGGAAAGCGATGGCAAGCACCCGAGCAGCGATCAAAGAAGCCAGAAAGCAAGGTGTCTTATGTGGCGTGGCGACAGGCCGCGGACCTGTAGAATTAGAGAAAGTCATCGATTATTTAGATTTGGATATGTTCATCACCTATAATGGGCAGTTTGTCTACACCAAACAAAATTTGATTTATGCCAAACCTTTTTCGAAGAACATCCTTGAAGAAATTGTTGCATATGCAGATGAAAATTATCGGCAGGTAATGTTTGGCGGAGAAACCAAAGTGGCTGGCAGCTTGACGATTCGTTTGAGTCAATCACCAGTGATGCAACGTTATTTGCGATTCGTCCCAAAGAAGTTTCCCGTTGGGGTGCTAAAAAAATTGCTGCAGCGATTCAGTCCAAATCGAAATGCCAAACGGTATCAGTCTCTGGATATTTTGCGGGAACCAATTTATCAGTGCATTATGCTGAGTCCCGAATCAGAGAAAGAAAAGCTAAAGCAAAAACTGCCTTCCTGTGATTTCAAACGCTCCAATGCCTATTCAGTGGATATCGTCCCCAAGAAAGGCTCGAAAATGAAGGGAATCCATGAGTTTTTGGCTTATGAAGGAATCGCGATCGAGGAAGCCATGGCTTTTGGGGATCACGAAAATGATATCGAGATGTTGAAAGGTGTTGGTATTGGGGTGGCTATGGGGAATGCGCAGCAAGCGGCAAAGACAGCGGCCAAATATGTAACAGCATCTAATAATGAAGATGGTATCGCTCAGGCTCTGAGGCACTATGGCATCATCGAATAACACCTAACTAGAGGAATAAATGGAATACACGAATTGATTGAGTGAGATCAACGGAGGAGGAAAGAAGATGAGTCCTTTTGAAATGACAGAAGAATTTCATCAAACCTTTGACCCGACACGTCCGGAGCAACCACGGCCATTCACACCAGAAAAGGCCAGTTTCCGTGCAGGGTTCAAAGTAGAAGAATTAGTTGAGTTTTTGTATGCAGCGGCCAACAATGATCCCGAGCAGTTCGCACAGTCAGTGGCGGATCTGCATCAGGGAATCGAGCAAGCAAAAGAAAAGATCACTAGCAAACAAAAACCAGTGACGGATACGTTAGTCGAGCAAGTCGATGCCTTATGCGATCTTTTGTATTTCACCTATGGCTCTTTTTCACTATTGGGTGTCGATCCGGCACCAATTTTGAAAATCGTTCATGAAGCCAATATGGGGAAACTTTTTCCAGATGGCATGCCCCATTACCATCCTGTGACTCATAAAGTCATGAAACCTGCAGATTGGGAAGAACGTTTTGCTCCAGAGCCCCGCATCAAAGCTGAAATTGAACGTCAGATCGCAGCAAAAATGAAGAGTTGACTTGAAACGAGTGAACAACCATAAAAATAAGATGACCTTTGCAAAATCATTCGCAAGGGTCATCTTTTTTTGTTCTAAGTGTATTTGAGGGTCGGCTTTGTTGGGAAAGGCCACTGACTATCAATCAAAAAAGGTATAATACAAAGTTCGAACAGCGGCTTTCTCTTGTTCTTTATGGATACCAAACATAATACTGACCTCGGAAGAACCTTGGTTGATCATTTCCAAGTTGATGTTCTTGCGGGCCAATGCAGCTGTGCTGTCTGCAGTGATCCCCACTCGTTGGCGCATCCCTTCTCCAACAACTACGACCATGGATAAGTCGTGGGTCATTCGTAATTCATCTGGATCGATCTCATAAGCGATCTTGCGCAGCAATTCTTCTTCCAACACCGGATTTAATTGATTGGCTCTCATAATGATCGAGATATCATCGATTCCGGACGGCATATGCTCATAGTTTAAATCAAATTCTTTGAAAATCTCAAGGACGCGTAAAGTAAAACCAACTTCTCGGTTCATCAAGTATTTACGGATGTAGATCATACAGAAGCCTTCATCACTAGCAACACCGACAACTGGTTGTGTCAAGTTGTTCCGTTGGTTGGTGATCATGGTTCCTGGATGTGTGGGATTATTCGTATTTTTGATAACGACGGGAATCTTTGCCCGATAAGAAGGCATCAACGCTTCATCGTGCAGCACCGTGAATCCGGCATACGAAAGTTCCCGCATTTCTCGATAAGTCAGTTCTTTGATGGGTTCTGGGTGATGGACATAACCTGGATGAGCCGAAAAAATACCATCGACGTCTGTAAAGTTCTCATAAAGCGCCGCGTTGACACCAGCAGCTACCAATGCACCAGAAATATCTGATCCGCCTCGAGAGAAAGTACAGATTTCTCCATCCTCCGTATACCCAAAAAATCCTGGGATCACTAAAATTTCTTCTGTTTCTGCCCAGGCATTGATTTTTGTGTAAGATGCTGGCAAGATCCGGGCGTTTTGGGGTTCATCAGTGACTAAGATCCCTAGCTCCTCTGGGTTTAAGTAACGTGCTGCTAGACCGGATGCTTGTAAAATTCCGGCAATCAAACGAGCGTTATTGTCTTCTCCACTAGCTAAGATCTTGTCATGAAAATGTGGGTCATCATTAGGCGACAATGTCAGAAACTGCTGTAAAGCACTTTGGATCTCTGCCAATAATTCAGGCGCCACTTGAAAAGGGGCAGCGATGGCAGCATAACGCGCATAAATTTCTGTTAATAAGGGACGGACATCTTTTGATGCAGCTAGTCCTTCACAAGTGGCTAATAAAAGATCAGTCACTTTGGTATCGTCTGCATGGCGTTTACCGGGGGCAGAAACAACAACAAAACGGCGTTGTGGATCTGCTTGGATAATATCAACTACTTTTTGCACTTGCTCGGCTGAAGCGAGCGAACTACCACCAAATTTTGCTACTTTCATCTTGCATTACTCCTGTTCAAGCTTTTTTCTAGAGTACAGTGTCAAAAGTGAGAAATCAAGGCATTTCTTAAAAAAGGCACCAAAAAACAGGAAAAAGCTTTTTTGATTTCGGCTTTTCCAAGGAAATTTGGAGAGAGCTTGTTAAAAAAAGAATGAAAAATTGGAGGAAGTCGCAAAAAAGTCAATCTTTTTTGCCGCAATTTAATGCTTGATTTTTTTCTTTATGCTATAATCTAGCGTAGATGCTTTTTTTGAAAAGGGACAAGTGGGTCCTTTTATTTGAGATACCTTACATACCCAAAAACGGATCTGTGAAAACGCGGATTTCATACGAAAAGTGTAGATTTGAAAATTGGAGGAACCATAAAATGGGAACTAATATCATCTTTGGAATCGTTATTGCCATTGTCGTCATCGCGGCGATCTTATATGCGATCGGTTACTTTATGCGAAAGAAAAATCAGGAGAAACTGGATGTCTTAGAGAAACGTAAAGAAAACCTGTTTGATCTGCCGGTCATTGAAGAAGTCGATGAAGTGAAAAAAATGCATTTGGTGGGTCAAAGCCAAAACACATTCCGAGAATGGAACCAGCAATGGACAGATATTTCCACCTCCTCATTTGCGGAACTGGAAAGCCAAATCTTTGAAGTCGAAGAGTTGAATGAACGGATTCGCTTTTTCAAAGCTAAAACAGCGATCGAACAAGCGGAAGCAACCATGGATGATATGGAACGTCAAGTCGAAGAGATTCGTGCCGGCTTGAAAGAACTTCGTGAAAGTGAAGAACGCAATTCCCTAGAAGTCCAAAAAGCATTGGATGTTTATGAAGATTTGAAGAAAAACTTGCGGGAGCATGGAGAGGAATTTGGTCCAGCTTATAACGAACTGCAAAAGCAAATCAAAAATATCGAGATTGAATTCACTCAATTTGTTACGCTGAATACTTCCGGTGATCCGGTCGAAGCTCGGGAAGTTTTAGAACAAGCAGAGCAACACACCTATGAAGTCGAAGATTTGATGAAACGAATCCCAACTGCTTATGAAGAGCTGAATCGTACGTTCCCTGATCAATTAAAAGAAATCCAAGATGGATACAAAAAATTATTGGATCAAAAATACGTCTTTCCTGAAGCTAACTTCCAAGAAGATATCAACCGCGTGAAAAAACGGGTTGAAAATTCTATGAATGATTTAGCCAAAACAGAAGTTGCTTCTGTGGAGGTAGCTAATCGGGATACAGCTAGTGACATCGATGCGTTGTATACGGTAATGGAACGTGAAATCAATGCGAAGAAATATGTTCTTAAAAATCGTCAAGTGATTGTTGACTACATCGATCATGCGACGAAAAACAATCGTCAATTATTGATTGAGTTGGATCATACCGCTCAAAGCTATACATTGAATCATAATGAATTAGGTCGGGTTCGTGGCTTCCAAACAGAAGTCGATGAATTGGCTCGCCGCAACAATGAATACTTGCCGCAGTTGGAAAACCATGAGATCCCTTATTCAGAAGTACAAAGTTTTTATAAAGATGCTTACAAAATTTTAGATGATGTCGAAGCGCAACAAGTTGAAATCGATGAAGCGCTAAGTGATCTACGCCGTGGTGAAAAGGTCGCACAAGAGAAAGTAGAGAACTTCGAATTTCGTTTACGTAACCTCAAACGTTTTGTTGAGAAACAGCGTTTGCCAGGCTTACCAGGGGAATACTTAGAATTCTTCTTTGTCGCAACTGACCGAGTGGAAGAATTAGGCAAAGAATTGAATAAAATTCGGATCAACATGCAAGAAATCAATAAATTGGTTTCAGTTTGTGAAGAAGATTTAGACATGCTTGATGAACAAACGAAAGATTTAGTGGATGCAGCTGCATTGACAGAACAAATGATGCAATATGCAAACCGTTACCGTCATTCACATGCCGACATCAAAGCAGCGATTGATAAGAGTTTGTATCTGTTTACGAAAGAGTATCGTTATCAAGATGCATTAGATGAGATCGGGACAGCTTTGGAACGCGTCGAACCAGGTGCTTTCAAGCGGATCGAGAACTTCTATTTCAAGAATCGTGATTTAGTATAAAGCAAAAGCCAGCAGTGAAAAACTGTCTGGCTTTTTTAGTGAATTGGCGGATTCTCTACCGACAAATCGATCCAAGAAGAGGAACTTCTTGAAAGAGCAGGAAAGAGCAGTTATAATGGGAAAGAATTTTTCAAAGAAAGGGTCCTAGCATTGATTTATTTTGATAACAGCGCCACAACCGCAATTTATCCGCAAGCATTAGATACATATGTAAAAGTTAGTCAGCGTATTATCGGCAACCCTTCAAGTCTTCACGATCTTGGCAGTCAAGCCAGCCGTCTTTTGGAACAGTCTCGGGCGCAAATTGCTGAGCTGCTGCAAGTTTCTGCTTCAGAGATTTGGTTTACCAGTGGGGGGACGGAAGGAGACAATTGGGTCTTAAAAGGCACCGCGATCGCCAAAAAAGCTTATGGCAATCACTTGATTATTTCTGGCATCGAACATCCAGCGGTCAGTGAGACCGCAGAACAGTTGAAAGAACTAGGGTTTGACGTGAGCATCGCACCCGTTACTTCTACTGGATTTGTAGATGTCGCTGCTTTGCAGCAACTGATCCGAAAGGAAACAATTCTTGTTTCTGTGATGGCAGTCAACAACGAAATTGGTTCGATCCAGCCAATCAATCAAATCGCTGAAATTCTAGAAGCTCATCCTCGCATCCACTTCCATGTGGATGCTGTTCAAGCAATTGCGAAGGTTGATCAGCAGCAATGGTTGCCACAACGGGTAGACTTTGCCACATTTTCTGCCCACAAGTTTCATGGACCTAGGGGCGTCGGTTTTATTTATTGGAAAAAAGGCCGTAAGCTAGCACCGTTGATGACCGGTGGCGGGCAAGAACAAAATCAGCGCAGCGGGACTGAGAATTTACCGGCAATTGTTGCAATGGCTAAAGCGTTGCGACTAGCACTTGAACAAAAAGCTGCCCGGCCTAACCATGTGGGCTTATTGAAAAGTTACCTTTCAGAAGCATTATCTGAGTATGAGAAAGTGACGGTGTTTTCTGGAGCCGAACATTTTGCGCCGCATATTCTTTGTTTCTCATTGGAAGGGATCAGAGGAGAAGTGCTTGTCCATGCCTTTGAAGAAAAACAGATTTATCTCTCAACGACCAGTGCCTGCTCTTCCCGCAAGAAAATGGCTAGCAGCACATTGCATGCGATGCATGTCCCTAGTCGCTTAGCTACTTCAGCAGTTCGGGTCAGCTTGGATGAAAGTAATACGATGGCCGAAGTAGAACAATTTTTGATTGTATTTAATCAGCTTTATCAAAAGTTCTCAAAATTAAGCCAATAAGAGCATGTTGCGAACATACCAACGACAAACAAAGGAGTTTTACTCGTGAATTATACAGAGATCATGGTTCGCTACGGCGAATTATCAACCAAAGGAAAAAACCGCCGCAGTTTCATTATGCAGTTGGCGGAGAATGTGAAGCGAACACTTGCCGACTATCCTAAAGTCAAAGTTCATGCAGAACGTGATCGGATGCATTTGCTTCTGAATGGGGAAGACAGTCAGGCAATTATATTGAAATTGCAAAAAGTGTTTGGGATTCAAAATTTTTCTCCCAGCATTCGGGTAGAAAAAGACGTCGAAGTGTTAAAAGAAGCCGTACAAACAGTGATGAGTGAAATCTATACAGGGACTGAGACCTTCAAAATCACTGCCAAACGCAGTGACCATCAATTCATCCAAGACAGTAATCAGTTGAATTTGACGTTAGGAAATGCTGTAATTGATCGCTTTCCAGAAATCAAAGTTCAAATGAAAAAGCCAGATATCAATCTACGGATAGAGATCCGTATGGATGGAGCCTACCTTTCTTACGAGACGATCCAAGGAGCTGGTGGGTTACCGGTTGGAACGAGTGGGAAAGGGATGCTGATGCTTTCAGGCGGGATCGATTCCCCCGTTGCCGGTTATTTTGCGATGAAACGCGGGGTAGAGATCGAAGCGGTCCATTTTGCTAGCCCGCCTTATACTAGCGAACAGGCACTACAAAAAGCCAAAGATCTGACAAAGAAACTAACCCCTTATGTTGGCGGTATTCAGTTTATTGAAGTCCCATTCACTGAAGTTCAAGAAGAAATCAAGAAGCATGTGCCTCAAGGCTATTGGATGACGATCACTCGCCGGATGATGCTGCGACTCACAGATGCGATCCGTGAAGCTCGTCATGGATTGATTATTTTGAACGGAGAATCACTAGGCCAAGTGGCTTCACAAACATTGCAAAGTATGGTGGCGATCAATGAAGTAACGAATACGCCAATCATTCGTCCGGTGGCAACGATGGATAAATTAGAAATCATTGATGTAGCTCAAGAGATCGATACGTTTGAACTGGCGATCCAGCCATTTGAAGACTGCTGCACGATTTTTGCTCCGCCACAGCCTAAGACAAGACCGAAGTTGGAGAAAGTGCATTTATATGAAGAGCGCTTAGATATAACAGGCATGATGGAGCGGGCATTAGCTGGGTTGAAAATCGAAGAGATCCAAGCTTCCGAAAAAGCAGAATTCGCTGATTTTCTTTGATCTTCACATCAGAAAAAATTTTGATATCAGGGGATAAAAACCAGCTGTTGACTGTTGGCAATTAAAGAAAAAAGATGGTTACAAAGGGTGTGCCCAAGTAGCCGTCTTTTTTCGTTTATGCTGGACCTGTGAGAGATTTCTCACAGTCGTTTGACTGGAATCTAGGAAGCATTAAAAGTTTGTGAAAATTGCTTGCTATTCAATGACGAGCATGCTAAACTCGATATGTGAACTATTTAACAAGGAGGACGGAAACCATGGAAGCATTAAGAGAAAAAAAACTTCCTAAAGCAACAGCGAAACGTCTGCCTGCTTATTTAAGGCATTTAAAATTTTTGGATGCATCAGGTGTCCATCGAATCAAATCAAAAGAGTTTGCTGAGATCACACAAGTTCCTTCCGCAACGATTCGTCGGGACTTTTCCCACTTAGGGGAATTAGGACGAAGCGGGTATGGTTATGAAGTTCCTTACTTGATTGAAGTTTTTAGCCATATATTAGAAACGAACGAAGCAAAGAACATTGCATTAGTGGGCTTTGGCAATCTAGGTAAAGCTCTTGCAAACAACAACTTTCGCCGCAATGAGAATCTTTCGATCGTTGCTGTATTTGATAATGATCCGCAATTGATCGGTAAGACCATCGACGGTCACTATGTTTATGGAATGGATCAGCTAGCTGAGATCGTTCAGGAGAAAGGAATCACTGTAGCTATCTCGACAGTACCTAGTCAATATTCTCAGGCGGCAATCGATACGATCGTAGAATCTGGCATTACAGCGATTTTAAATTTTGCCCCTGATCGCGTCAATGTACCTAAAAATGTTCATATCCAATACATCGATCTGACGACAGAATTACAGACGTTGATCTTTTTTGACAATACCTATTCTCAGAAATCGTAGGTTTTGAGCAAAATCTTTTGGCTTTCGCGGGTTCTCTCCTATACTGGAGAAAACTGTAATAGGAGAGATGACATGCAAGTAACACGTAAAGGAACCATTTTTGAAGTACCAGGCATTCAGCCAAAAGTAGGGGATCAAGCCAAAGAATTTGAACTGAAAAGTTTAGATGACAAAGTTTATCGCTTGGCTGATTTCTTAGATAAACCGACGATCTTAAGCATTGTTCCCGACATTGACACGCGGGTCTGTGCATTGCAGACGAAGCGCTTCAATGAAGAAGCAAGTAAGATTGATGAGGTTAATTTTGTGACAATCTCGAACAATACGAAAGAAGAACAAGCAAATTGGTGTGGACAAGAAGGGATCGATATGCTGATGCTGCATGATCCAGAAAATACGTTTGGAGAAACCTATCAAATTATGATCCCAGAGTTTGGACATTTTGCCCGCGCGATTTTTGTCTTAGATGAAAAAGGGGTGATCCGCTACGAAGAGATCGTGCCTGAAATCTCTCAAGAACCGGACTATCAATCGGCTTTGGCCGCTGCCAGATCAATCGCTGTTTGACTTTCAAAAAAGTTCATTGTAGAATGAACAAGATCAATTGAAAGAAGACGAGGATCAAGAGGAGTATCAGACGGACTGTTTTTACAGAGAGAAGACCAATTGGTGCAAGGTTTTCAGCAGGAATCTGAGAAGGTAGCTTGTGAGTCTTTGATTGGAACAGCAAGGAACACCTTGTTCAGTAGAATCAAACGCTTCGTGACCGTTAACTCACGCCCAAGAGGTAGAGAAATCTACAATTTAGGTGGTACCGCGTATTTGCGTCCTAAAATGCTTCGGCATTTTAGGACTTTTTTTATTCCCAAAAGCCGAGCGGTCTTGAAGAAACTGATCAAAAAAAGTAGGAGGTAAAGCAATGTCCGATAACTTATCAACAAAGTACAACCCGCAAGAAGTCGAAGCGGGACGCTACCAGGAATGGTTAGCCAAAGATCTATTCAAACCAAGTGGTGATCAAAAAGCCAAGCCTTATTCAATCGTTATTCCTCCGCCAAATGTTACTGGTAAACTACATTTAGGCCATGCGTGGGATACAACCCTTCAAGATATCATCATTCGCCAAAAACGGATGCAAGGGTTTGATACATTGTGGTTACCAGGTATGGATCACGCTGGAATTGCGACACAAGCAAAAGTCGAAGAAAAACTAAGAGAACAAGGGATCTCCCGCTATGACCTTGGTCGGGAAAAATTTGTCGACCAAGTGTGGGAATGGAAAGAAGAATATGCAGGCCATATTCGTGAGCAATGGGCAAAACTAGGATTGTCTCTTGACTATAGTCGAGAACGATTCACATTAGACGAGGGTCTGTCAGATGCTGTCCGTAAAGTCTTCGTAACTCTTTACGAAAAAGACTTGATCTATCGCGGCGAATATATCATCAACTGGGATCCGCAAGCACGTACGGCCTTATCTGATATCGAAGTCATCCATAAAGAGATCGAAGGAGCTTTTTACCACATGACTTATGAACTGGCAGATGGTTCTGGTACCGTAGAGATTGCCACCACTCGTCCAGAAACGATGCTAGGAGACACTGCGATCGCTGTCCATCCAGAGGATGAACGCTACCAAGAATTGATCGGCAAAAAGGTTATTTTGCCATTAGTTAATAAAGGGATCCCAATCATTGCGGATACTTACGTGGATCAAGAATTTGGAACCGGCGTAGTAAAAATCACCCCTGCCCATGATCCGAATGACTTTGAAGTCGGTAACCGCCATAACTTGCCACGGGTCAATGTTATGAACGATGACGGAACCATGAATGATTTAGCCGGTAAATATGCTGGCATGGATCGTTTTGCAGCTCGTAAAGCGATCGTCAAAGATTTGGAAGATATCGGACGTTTGTTAAAGATTGAAAAAATGATTCACAGTGTTGGCCATTCAGAACGAACCGGTGTCGTTGTTGAACCTCGTTTATCTACGCAATGGTTTGTCAAAATGGGGCCATTGGCTAAAGAAGCGATCGACAACCAATCGACGGATCAGGCAGTCGAGTTTTTCCCACCGCGCTTCAATCAAACTTTCTTGCGCTGGATGGAAAATATTCACGACTGGGTTATTTCCCGACAATTGTGGTGGGGACATCAAATTCCTGCTTGGTACCACAATGAAACTGGTGAAATGTATGTGGGCTTAGAAGCACCGGCAGATGCCGAAAACTGGACACAGGATCCTGATGTACTGGATACTTGGTTCAGCTCCGCATTATGGCCATTTTCAACCATGGGCTGGCCAGATGAAAATAGTGCTGATTATCAGCGTTATTTCCCAACCAACACGCTAGTCACAGGCTACGACATCATTGCTTTCTGGGTAAGCCGCATGATTTTCCAAAGCTTGGAATTCACAGGCAAACGTCCTTTTGAAAATGTGCTGATCCATGGACTGATTCGTGATGAACAGGGACGTAAAATGAGTAAGTCATTAGGGAACGGGATCGATCCGATGGAAGTCATCGAAAAATATGGCGCCGATGCATTGCGCTGGTTCTTATCAAATGGCTCTGCACCAGGACAAGATGTTCGCTTCAGCTATGAAAAAATGGATGCTGCTTGGAACTTCATCAACAAGATTTGGAATGCGTCCCGTTTTGTCTTGATGAATGTTGAAGGAATGACGGTGACAGATATTGATTTTTCTGGCGAGAAATCCGTAGCGGACCGTTGGATCTTAACTCGTTTAAATGAAACGATCGAGAAAGTGACTGAGTTGTTTGATCGTTTTGAATTCGGTGAAGCAGGTCGCCAGTTATACAACTTTATTTGGGATGACTTTTGTGACTGGTATATCGAAATGAGCAAAGAAACCTTATATGGTGAAAGTGAAGCAGCTAAACAAGTCAATAAGAGCATTTTGGTTCATGTGTTGGATCAAATATTACGCTTGCTGCACCCAATCATGCCGTTTGTCACAGAAGAAATTTGGAGTAAACTGCCTCATACAGGCGATTCGCTTGTAGTAGCTGCTTATCCAGAAGTTCAGCCAGAGTGGTCGGATGAGAAAGCAGCACATGGAATGGAAGTGTTAAAAGAGTTGATTCGTTCTGTCCGCAACATTCGGGCGGAAGTCAACACGCCGCTTTCTAAGCCAATTACATTGCTGATCCAAACCAACGATGTTGAGATCGAGAGCTTCCTGATCACCAACAAAAACTATATCGAACGATTCTGCAATCCAGAAGAGCTAGTGATTTCCAATACACTGGAAGCACCGGAATTGGCGATGTCAGCTATCTTATCCGGAGCAACGATCTATTTGCCATTAGCCGGCTTGATCAATATCGAAGAAGAAATCAGCCGTTTAGAAAAAGAATTGGCGAAATTCAATCAAGAGGTCAAACGCGTGCAAGGGAAATTAGCAAACGAACGTTTCGTTGCCAATGCCCCTGAAGAAGTTGTGGCGCAAGAGCGAGCGAAAGAAGCCGATTATTTGGATAAACAAAAAGCAGTTCAAGAACGGATCGAGCAATTGCGTACGATTCAATAATCTATTTATTGAATCGAGGCAGCAAGCTAATCATCGACATTCCTATGGAACACTAGCTGTTGCAAACTACCGATCTAACTATTTACTCTCTAACTACCCGATCTCTAGCTACCCGATCTATAGAGGAAAGAATTCCTAACCGCTATAGATCGGGTAGTTTTCCTATCGATTTTTGTTGGGAACGCTCTGAGAGAAAGAGCAGTAGAATTAGGAAAAAAAGGGAAGATTTGCTAAAATGATTTTGAGGTGAAGAACATGACAAGTGAAGAAGCAATTGCATGGATCCACGGAAGAAAGACCTTCGGGATGCGTCCAGGATTAATGCGAGTAGAAGCATTGCTACAACGATTAGGCAATCCAGAAAAAAATCTGACATTGATCCATGTTGCCGGAACGAACGGCAAGGGTTCGACTGTCAGCTATTTACGAAGTCTTCTAGAAGAAAGTGGGCTGCAAGTTGGAACGTTCACATCGCCCCATATCGAGTCTTTCAATGAACGGATCGAGATTGATGGGCGTTTTATACCAGATGACTCGCTGATTGAATGGGTCGAAACACTTCAACCACTCGTCATGCAACTGGATCAGGAAGAAGAATTGACCGGAATCACCCAATTTGAGATTTTGACTGCACTGGCATTCGGCTACTTTGCCCAACAACAAGTCGATGTGGCTATCATAGAAGTTGGCTTAGGCGGCCGTTTGGATAGTACAAATGTGATCACACCAATCTTGACGGCCATCACGACGATTGGAATGGACCATATGGATATGCTTGGTGACACGATTGAGGCCATTGCTGCTCATAAAGCCGGGATCATCAAACCCAAGGTGCCACTAGTGACTGGGAAGATCCCTGAAAGTGCGCTATCCGTAATCGACCTTGAAGCTGCAGAATCTGAGGCTCCTGTATCCCACTTGGGAGAAGACTATCGAGTCACGTATCATCGTCCGGATGAAATTTGGGGAGAGTGGTTTGATTTTGAGAATGACCGCGGAAAAATCAAAGGACTGAAAACGCCGATGATTGGTCGACACCAACCAGAAAACGCCGGTGTCGCTATTCAATTATATTATTTATTCTGTGAGTTAAAAAAACTGCCATTTTCGGAAAAAGTAGTCCGCAATGGCTTAAAGAAAGCTTATTGGCCCGCGCGAATGGAGAAAATCAGCAATGAACCGCTGATCATTATAGATGGTGCGCATAACACGCACGCCATGGAACGCTTGGTTGAAACAGTTAGAGAAGAATTCACCAACTATCGCATTCATATCTTGTTTTCGGCATTGGAGACAAAAAATGTCGATGAGATGCTGCAACAGCTGTTAACGATCCCGAAAGCTGAAATCTATTTGACCACATTTGATTTTCCAAAAGCGATCCATTTAAGTGATGATTACCAGCAATTGAATGAAGCGCGCATCTCGATCGTTTCACTATGGCAGTTTGGCTTAGCAGAATTATTAGAAAAAATGACCAATGAAGACTTGCTTCTGATCACTGGTTCGCTTTATTTTGTATCAGAAGTTCGGGAACTTTTGTTGGGAATGGGAGGAAGAAATGGCTGAATTAAATGGTGTGATTTTTGATATGGACGGACTGATTTTTGATACGGAGCTTCTTTACTATCAGGCAACACAGATCGTGGCCGATCAGATGGCGATCCCTTATGCAAAAGATGTCTATCTAGCATACGTTGGTGTTTCAGATGAAGAAGTCTGGGCGGCTTATCATGAACGATATGATGCTGCCTTCGGTCCAGAGATTGTTGATCGTTTCATCCAAGCCGCTTTTGATCAAACTCTGCTGCTCTTTGAGCAAGGTCAAGCAGCACTAAAACCGGGCGTCCATGACTTGCTGCGCTATTTGGATGAAAAAGGGATTCCGCGGATCCTTGCTTCTAGCAACCAACGACGAGTCATCGATACATTGCTGGATTCCGCAGGTCTGACGCAAGAATTTCCAGAAATCGTTTGTTTCGATGATGTTGTGCGGGCGAAACCGGATCCTGAAATTTTCGAAAAAGCCCATAATCGCTTAGGGGTTCCGAAAAATCAATTAGTCATTCTTGAAGATTCCGCTAACGGTATTCATGCTGCGCATGCAGCTGGCATTCCGGTGATCATGGTACCTGATCTGGTTGCTCCGACGTCAGTGATCGAAGAAAAAGTGCTGCATATCTTGCCTTCACTGGTAGAAGTGCCGGATTATTTTGAGCAGGCCTATACTTGGTAGTGTCGCATCAACCATGAACTCTTTTGCGTAGTTTTATTTTAGACTAACGCAAAGGAGTTTTTTTTATGAAAGACAATGGAATTCCTCAAAGTTCCTATCCTCGGGAACGACTATTGCATTATGGCGCTGAAGCTTTATCCAATCAAGAATTGTTAGCGATTCTTTTACGAACGGGTTCTCATCCTTTCAATGTCATCGAACTAGCTGGTCAGATCCTCAACGAGTTTGAAGACTTGTATGAGCTAAAGCACGTGACATTGGACGAACTGCAGGCCATTCGTGGGGTAGGCCAGATCAAAGCGATCGAACTCAAAGCTACCGTAGAACTTGGCGCCCGTATCCAACGAGCAGCACAGCCAAAATATGGCAGAGTTCATTCCAGTGTGGATATTGCCAATCAGATGATGGAGGAATTAAAAGATTATCAGCAAGAACATTTGCTGTGTCTCTACCTAAATACCAAAAATGAGATCATCCAAAAAAAGACGTTATTCATCGGCAGTCTCAATCAGTCGATTGCTCATCCTAGAGAAATTTATCACGGAGCAGTTCGTTGCTGTGCCGCCCGAGTGATCTGCGTGCACAATCATCCCAGCGGCAGTCCCCAACCTTCGCAGGCGGATATTACCTTTACCAAACGATTGATGAAGTGTGGGGAATTGATGGGTATCGACTTGCTGGACCACTTGATTATCGGTAATAATTCATATATCAGCTTGCGAGAAGAAGGACTCTGGGAAGGCTGATCGTCTACCTTGCAAAAAAATAGTAGCAAGTGTAAAATAT
The DNA here is from genome assembly GCF_005843965.1 of Enterococcus sp. M190262. Classification (NCBI taxonomy): domain Bacteria; kingdom Bacillati; phylum Bacillota; class Bacilli; order Lactobacillales; family Enterococcaceae; genus Enterococcus; species Enterococcus sp. M190262. Next base: position 1,537,915 of record NZ_CP040461.1, read on the forward strand.
TAGTGTAATTTTGTTTGCTGAATAGATGTTGAAACGCTTGTTACACCTCTATCGGACACGAGCAATGTTACACATAATTAAGTGCTTATGCACGAGGAGGTTTTTTATAATGGAACAAGGTACAGTTAAATGGTTCAATGCTGAAAAAGGATTTGGCTTCATTTCACGTGAAGACGGTACAGACGTATTTGTACATTTCTCAGCAATCCAAGGTGAAGGCTTCAAGACTTTAGAAGAAGGCCAAGCAGTGACTTTTGATGTTGAAGAATCAGATCGTGGACCTCAAGCAGTAAACGTAAACAAAGCGTAAGCTTATTTACAAGACTGCATTCATGGGATTAGTGAAGGCACAGTCAAAAAAGACCATCATTCAGATGGTCTTTTTTTTTGCTCGCGTTCTTTGACAAAATCAATGAACGTGAGGATTTCTTTGATTCCTTCTTCTGAGATTGATTCATCGACATGGGAACTGATCAAGTCACTTTCTACTTTAGGATAGAGGTGTCTCTTATCAGATCGGCCTAAGAGATAGTCGGTCGACACACCAAATAGATCGGCTAACACTTGCAGCATGCTAAAGTCGGGCTCTCTTTTTCCTGATTCATAGGCAGTATAAGCTGGACGTGTGATCCCGATTTTGTCTGCCACTTCTTGCTGAGTTAACTTCTTTTCCAGACGTAATTTTTTTATGATTTGCGGAAACATAATGACACCTGCCTCTCTCGTGATAGTAACACACCGTTACTTAGAAAAAAAGAGTCGGTTAGTGTCTATTTGTTACTAAATGTCGTTGACAAGTGTCATAAGGAAACATATAATGAGTGTGTGTCGGAACGTTACATTCCGAAGAAGGAGGGAACTGTATGCGGGAGTGGCTCATTAGGCAACGTGAAAAAAATGGACTCACTCAGGATCAAGTAGCTAAGGAATCCGAAATTGAGCGAACATATTACAATATGATTGAACGAGGAAAGCGACGACCAAGTGTTGAAGTAGCGAAGCGGATCGGTAAAGTGCTCCAATTTGATTGGACGTATTTTTTTAGCATCGAAGGTAACAAAACGACACAAAAAGACAAACCTAGTTAAATGGAGGAGGGGACTCAAGATGCCTGTAAAAGGTACAGTTGCAAAAAGTGGCTATCTGGGTAAAAACAAAAGAAATTTCCAGGATCTAAAAAAAGATTTAAAGAAACACAAGTGGCTCTACGTCATGCTGATCATTCCAATTATTTTTGTCGTGATCTGGAATTATTGGCCAATGTATGGCGTGATCATCGCATTCAAAGATTATTCTCCCGCATTTGGGATCTTAGGTAGCCCTTGGGTGGGATTGAAGCACTTTGAGCGGTTTTTTGCTTCCTATTTTTTTCTCGAGATCATTGTTAATACCTTGCGCTTGAGTCTTTACAGTTTGTTGGTCAGTGTACCATTACCGATCATTTTGGCGTTATTATTCAATGAATTGAATCGGAAATGGTTCAAATCAACCGCTCAGACGATTTCATACATCCCAAATTTTATTTCGGTGGTTGTCGTGATCGGGATGGTTCAATTCTTTTTTTCAAGTCAAGATGGCATGATTAATATGTTGCTGAATACATTTGGGTTTCCATCGATCGATTTTCTCGGAAGTCCTAAATGGTTCCCGCATATCTATGTGTGGTCGGGTGTCTGGCAAGGTGTGGGGTGGGGAACGTTGATTTATACGGCAGCGATGTCCGGGATCTCTCCCGATCAATATGAAGCCGCCTACTTGGATGGTGCCTCTCGCTTGCAATGTATTCGTCATATCACGATTCCTTCCATCATGCCGACCATCGTGATCTCCACGATATTGGCGACAGGAAGCATTTTATCCGTGGGCTTTGAGAAGACTTTTCTCTTACAGAACGCTGCGAATCTCGCTTCCTCTGAGGTGCTTTCGACATATACCTATAAAATGGGGATCATAAATGGGGAGTATAGTTTCTCTGCTGCAGTCGGTCTTTTTAATAACGTGATTAATTTTATTGTTCTATTTATCGTGAATAAACTAGCACAAAAGACAAATGAATCGAGTCTTTGGTAGGAGGAAAACGAATGAAAGTATCAGCAACGAAAGGGGATAAACTGTTTAATACTATCAATATCTTACTGGTCAGTCTGATTGCCCTGATTATCTTATATCCGCTTATCTTTGTGGTCAATGCTTCCTTCAGTGATCCCACTAGGATCTATGAGGTCCCGTTGCTTTTGTATCCCCGTGGATTAAATGTTGAAGGGTACAAGGAAGTGCTCAAGAGCAGTGATATCTGGACGGGTTTTCGCAACGCAGTGATCTACACGGGTTTAGGAACAGTGATCAACTTGATCGTCACGACGATTGCTGCCTACCCATTGTCTCGTTCCGGCTTACGAGGCAAGCGTTTCTTTACTTTATTTTTTACGATTACGATGTTTTTTAGCGGAGGGTTGATCCCCACTTATTTAGTCAATCAGCAGTTAGGGATCGTTAACACACTTTGGGTCATGATCTTGCCTGGAGCGTTGGGTGTTTATAATATGATTTTGATGCGTACGTATTTCAGTCAAAATATTCCTAATGATTTGATTGAAAGCGCTTATATCGATGGTGCCAACGATTTATGGTTATTATGGAAAGTCGTCTTGCCTCTGGCTACCCCGATCATCGCAGTGATGGCAATGTTCTATGGTGTTGGTCGTTGGAACTCCTACTTTGATGCGTTGATTTATTTACAGGATCGAGCCAAGTATCCTCTGCAGATTATTCTGCGAGAAATACTGGTTCAGGGACAGTTTGGTCAAGATATGAACCAAATCATTGCCGGTAGTGCGGAATCCGAACTGCTTATGCTGAAAATGACCCTCAAATACAGCGTAGTGATCGTTTCAAGTCTGCCTGTGCTCCTATTTTATCCTGTGGTAGCCAAATACTTTGAAAAAGGCATCCTCGTAGGATCCATCAAGGGATGAGGAGGTGTTTCGATGCTAAAAGCGATCGTTGCATTTTGTGAATTAGTGTACGATATGATGCTTTTGAATGTGTATTGGTGGCGCTACATGCTTCTGGGCGGTGTGCTGTTTAGTCTGATACCGGCAACGATTACTGTCTACGATTGCATCCGAAAAAGGATTCTGCAGAAAAATGAAGCTCCTCTCAAAGAAATTTTTTCAGATCAATATCGGCACAACAAACAAAAAAATCGCTGGTTTCATGTTGCGGCTATTGTTCTGACTGGTTTTATTATTGGGGTTCATCACACATTAGCGAGTGATTATCCCACCAATTTCTTGTTTGAGTTTACGATGCGGACGAATCTCCTGATTATTTTATTGCTGGCGATCACATTTTTCCCTGTGCATGCTTATTTTTCTTTAGACAAAGTCCATCGTTGGTTACAGCCGTTACTGTTTGTGTTCATTTGTCCCGTTCAGCTGTTAATAAGTATGGGACTTCTTGGATTGGTTAGTCTTCTTTATTGTTACTATCCATTTTTAGGGATCTGTTTAGGGATCGGATTGCCTGCTTATGGGATAGGTTTCTTGTTTTTCAATAAATTTAACAAAATGAAAGGAGTCTATTTTTGATGTTGTTGGTTGTTCGATTGTATAAAAAGGAGAGAACTGTATGAAAAAAGGAGTGCTATTGTTTTTGTTGTCCTTCGTCTGGCTGTTGTCGGCTTGCCAATCTAGTCCAAGTGAAAAAGTAGCAGATGACGTAAAGTCGATTCATTTAATGAGGAATGATTTTACAGACGTGAGGCCGAAAAGCGAAGACCTGTGGATGTGGCAAGAGTACGAGAAGAAGTCTGGAGTCAAAGTACAGTGGGAAGAAGTAAAAGAGTTTGGGGAAAAGAAGAATTTGATTCTATCAGGAAAGCTGCCTGATGCCTTTTATCAGACCGGCTGGAGCAATGATGAGATCGTGAAATACGGACAGCAAGGATTGTTCATTCCATTAGAAGATCTGATTGCCGAACATGCGCCGAATCTGCAAAAAATCTTAGATGAAAATCCGATTGTCAAAAAGACGTTAACAGCACCGGATGGTCATATGTACTCGCTGCCGTATATGTCTTTGGATCCAATGAGCGGCGGGCGAACGGTTCGACTGTATATCAATCAAAATTGGCTGGATGAATTGTCCTTGGATGTGCCTCGTACAACAGATGAACTGAAAGAGGTTCTAGCTGCTTTTGTAGCGAGCGGGGAAGGACGAGAAGGGTATTATATGCCAAGTGGCTGGTTAGCCGGCGGACTGGAAAAGGTCTTGATGGCTTCCTATGGATTGGGGACAGGCGGCAGACAGGCGATGGGGAATATGCTGTTTGTGGATGAAGCGGGGCAATTACAGTTGACCATCAACCATGAACGGATGCGGGAAGTCTGGATGTACCTAAGAGAGTTGTATGCAGAAGGATTAGTTGCAAAACAATCCTTTGCCGGCGTGGATGATGACAAATGGCGAGCGGATGCTGCCCAAGACAAAGTTGGTCTCTTCCAGTGGGTCGATCCTGATTTCATTGGCCCATTTGGACCAGAAACGTATACACCGATCAATGTCATTGAAGGACCTTATGGCGACAAGACACTTTATACGGAACCGCCTGTTTCTGGTACTTCAGCATTTATCATTACGAAGGATGCAGCAGATCCAGAATTACTTCTTGAGTGGGTGGATTACTTCTATAGTCCTGAAGGGCAGATTTTTGCTTATTTAGGAGAAGAAGGAGTGACCTATGAAGTTGACGAAGATGGGCACATGGTCTATATTGACGAAATCTTAAACTATCAAAACGGGCCGCAACTCGGTGCTTTCCAGTGGGTCGATAATGTTTACGGGGGTTATTTCCCTTACGCGGAACTGGATCAAGAAATCAGAGATCGAGCATTTGGCAAAGAACCGGCTGTCTATGATGATGTCAAAGAAGAATATATGCCGGAATACATGCTGCCGACATTTATGGCAACCGAAGCAGAAGCAGCAGAATTGTCAACGATCGTTACAGATATCTCAACCCATGTGGAACAATCGCGGGTAAAGTTCATTACAGGTGAATGGAATTTTGAAAAGGATTGGACCAACTATGTGCAGCAATTGGATCGTATCGGTGCTCAACGCTTATTGGAGATCCGTCGGCAACAATTTGAACGCTTTAATCAAGACTAACTTAAGGGCGAATAAGCAGTAGGAAAACCAAGTGAATGCCAAAGGAGCAGAACAAAATGGATTATTTTATGCAAGAAGCAAAAATCAAGCGCCGCATTCAAGAAATCGAGGCATTGAGGTATCGAAACAAGCGTCAGATCCAGCAATGGTTTGTCACAGAGGATCAGACAAAGTGTCAGAAATATCCGCCACTCTTTTCGACTGAACAAGTCATGCACATAGGGGAAACGTGGCAAGGAAGGGATCGCTATTTATGGCTTCAAGCGAAAGTCACCATTCCCCCGAAGATGAATATATTGTTTTTTGATTTTGGAAAAACTGGTGGCGGCAATAACTCTGGTTTTGAATCACTTTTATTTATTGATGGTATCCCTGTTCAGGGAATCGACGCCAACCACAAAGAATTTCTATTAGAACCTGCACATTTAGGAAAAGAAGTGATCGTTGCGCTGAAGCTATGGTCTGGACTAGAAGGCGGTGGCGAAGAACGGCAGCTGACCCATGAACTGAAAGCTGCATTTATCGGTTATTTGGATGAAGAAGCCAACAATTATTTTTATCTTTCTAAAATGATTTTAGAAACGATCCAGCAATTAGCAGAGGATCATGACCGGAAGGTTCGGCTGCTCAAGATGTTGAATGGTTCGTTTCAACGGATCGATTGGCGAGAAAAAGGATCACCGCAGTTTTATGATAGTTTGCGGGAAGCACATCTTTTTCTAAAAGAGGCGCTGCAAGCACTTCCCAAAAGTGACTTGGTTCAAGTCACAGCGATTGGACACACCCACATTGATCTTGCGTGGCTTTGGCAGTTGAAGCACACGCGTGAAAAGGCGGCCCGCAGCTTTTCTACAGTCTTGAAATTGATGAAAGAATACCCAGAATATGTGTTCCTTCAAACTCAGCCGCAAATTTACCAATATATCAAAGAGGACTATCCTGAATTGTATGTGCAAATCAAACAACGAATCGCAGAAGGCCGCTGGGAAGTTGATGGCGCCATGTGGGTCGAAGCAGATTGTAATCTGCCTAGTGGCGAATCCCTTATTCGCCAGATTCTCTACGGAAAAAAGTTTATTCGCGAGGAATTCGGGCGAGAAAGCACCTATCTCTGGCTGCCGGATGTTTTTGGGTATTCATGGGCGTTGCCGCAGATTCTGAAAAAAAGTGGAATCAATACCTTTATGACGACGAAAATAAGTTGGAATCAATACAATCGCATGCCAAACGACACCTTTCTATGGAAGGGGATCGATGGCTCTGAAATTTTGACGCATTTCATCACGACACCCGTTCCAGGTGGTGGCAGCTGGACAGAAAAATTCAATTGGTTTTACACGTATAATGGGTTGCTGACCCCGGAGACGGTTTTAGGAGTATATCGCAGCTATCAGAATAAAGCATTGAATCAACATCTATTGATTTCCTATGGACATGGAGATGGCGGCGGTGGTGTCACCCGAGAAATGTTGGAAAACCGCAGAAAGATGGCTGAAATTCCGGGATTACCGATGCTTAAAACGGGTCGGGCTGCTGACTTTTTTGAAGAGTTACATGAAACTGTCGACCAAAATTCGAACGATCTACCAATCTGGGATGGGGAACTGTATTTGGAGTACCATCGCGGTACCTACACTTCGCAGGCCTTTATCAAGAAAATGAATCGCTGGTTTGAAATACGCTTGCGGGAACTTGAATGTTTGTACAGTCTTCAGTCTATGACAGCAGGAACGGCTTATCCTGCTGCAGTATTCGAAAAGCTTTGGAAAAGCGTCTTGAAGAATCAATTTCATGACATTATCCCGGGCTCTTCCATCAAAGAAGTCTATCAAGATTATCGGAACGAAGCACTTGCTTGTCAAAAGCAGCTTCATGCTCTGACAACTGCTCTTGAGACAGAAGAACAACAATTACGTATCATCAATACAGCCGCTTGGCAGCGAACAAGCATCATTGCAGTAGCACCGGGCACGGTACCTGAACAGCAGCAAGTTTTCTTCGACGGTTCTTGTTACGCTCTGGTACATTTGCCAGCATTCCAAGCGAGTCTTTTGCCGGATTGTATCTGTGCGTTGCCATTGGAAGCAGTGTCCGTTAGTGAAAAAGACCGACTCGAGACTCCGTTTTATCAAGTTCGATGGAATGAGGCGGGGCATTTGACCCAGATCTATGACAAAACCGCACAACGAGAAGTGCTTGCTGGGACAGGGAATGTCTTTCAATTATTTGAAGACAAACCATTGAATTTCGATGCGTGGGATATCGATCTTTTTTATCAAGAAAAAGGCACGGAGCTAAGCAGTGCAGGCATTCAAGTCATCGCGAACAATCCTTTGTTTACTGTCTTAGAACAGCAAGTCACTTTTGGGCAGTCAACTATTTTACAAAAAATCTATTTCTATGCTCATACGAAGCGAATTGATTTTGTTACCACGGTGGATTGGCAAGAACGCCAGCAATTGTTGAAAGTGAAATTTGATGTCAATATTCGCGCGACAGAAGCTATTTTTGATATTCAGCATGGGAATGTGAAGCGTCCAACTCACTGGAACACGAGCTGGGATATCGCCAAATTTGAGACAGTAGGTCATCAGTGGGCGGATGTTGCACAAATGGATTACGGGGTGGCCCTTTTGAACGACTGCAAATACGGCTACGATATCAAAGGCAATCAGCTGCGATTATCTTTATTAAAAGGAGCAACATACCCGGATCCTCAGGCAGATCTTGGTTCCCACACGCTTACCTACAGCCTATTTCCGCATCAAGGAGATTTTGCAACTGGTCAGGTGATGGAAGAAGCTTGGGAGATCAATGCACCATTGAGTCAACTTCAAACAGAGATGGCAAGTATTCCTCTTGAAATCGAGGCTGATGAAAGTTTGATAATCGACGCATTGAAGTTAGCGGAAGATCAAAGCGGGTGGATTTTGCGTTGCTATGACCATTTAGGGAGCGATCGCGACGTCACCATTCACTGTCATGGAACTGGCAAAATTCGCTGGCAAGAGACGAACATGATGGAAGAAGCTAGCGAAGAGTTAAAAGCGGAGCCGATCGCATTTTCATTGCATCCATATGAAGTTAAAACCATTAAACTGGTGCTTAGCGAAAAGTAGATAGTTCTCCTGAAGAGATGTATCGGTGAGATCACTTCTTAGATCGTTTTTAAGACAGTTTTTAATATAGCCTCCAATATAGCTAAGTTTCCAAAGTAGTTTTAAATAGCTGTGGCAAGAGACAGTACCGATAATCCTGCGTCCAATTTCGAAAGAAGAGAGTCTTAAACCTAAGGAAGTCAGTAGGATGAAAAATAAAAAACTCGACCACTTCCATTGAGGGTTTGGTCGAGTTTTTTTGTTAGTGGTCGTCAGGTGTCATGATCATCGAAAGAATCATTGGGTGACGTTCTGTTTTTTCAAATAAGAAGGGTTGCAAAGCAGCTGACATGGCTTCTCGCATTTTATGTTCGCTAGGATCTGGCTGGTTCAAGACTTCTCTGAGGGCACGGAACAGGATCTGTTGTGCTTCATTGATCATCTCGCCAGATTCCCGCATATAGACGAATCCGCGGGAAAGAATGTCTGGTCCTGCTAAGACTTCTTTTTTCGTCAAGTCGACGGTGGCTACGGCTAGCACTAAGCCTTCTTCTGATAAGATACGACGGTCTCGTAAGACAACGTTACCGATGTCGCCAATTCCACTACCATCAACATAGACATCACCCGCATTGAAATGACCTGCTCGACGAGCAGAATCTGCAGTTAACGCCAGCATATCACCGTTTTCCATAATAAAACAGTTCTCTTTTGGAACGCCGACATCTTGTGCCAGTTGGGTATGGATATTCAACATTCTGAACTCTCCATGGACCGGCATAAAGAACTTAGGCTTCATCAAACGAAGCATCAATTTTTGTTCTTCTTGACCACCATGTCCCGAGGTATGGATATTATTCAATTTCCCGTGGATCACATGTGCACCTGCTTCTAACAGCAAGTTGATCAAGTGGTTGACACTAGTAGTATTTCCAGGGATCGGTGAACTAGAGAAAATGACCGTATCGTCTGGATGGATCTGAATTTGTCGATGAGTACCATTGGCGATCCGACTAAGGGCTGCCATTGGTTCCCCTTGAGAGCCAGTACATAGGATCATGGTTTCATTAGCTGGTAAGCGATTGATCTCATGAGATTCGACAAATGTACCGTCAGGGACTTTGATATAACCTAAGCGCTGCCCATTAACGATCGCATTTTCCATACTTCGACCGAAGACAGCGATCTTACGACCTGTGGCAACCGCAGCATCTGCTGCTTGTTGCAAACGGAAAATATTGGAAGCGAAGCTGGCAAAGATGATCCGGCCTTCGATTTTTTCGAAAATCTTGCGGATCGAACTACCAATCGTTTTTTCTGACTTGGTAAAGGTCGGAATCTCAGCATTGGTACTGTCAGAAAGGAGGCATAGCACACCTTCTTCTCCGATTTTGGCCATTTTGTGTAGGTTTGCTGGTTCGCCCACGGGTGTGAAATCGAACTTAAAGTCACCAGTTGCTACGATATTTCCCGAAGGTGTTTTCACCACAACGCCTAGCGCATCAGGAATACTGTGGGTCGTTCGGAAAAAGCTGACCGATGTTTTGCGGAAGCGAATCACGGTATCTTCATTGATCTCATGTAATGTAGCATCTCGCAGTAACCCGTGTTCATCCAACTTGTTGGTAATCAAAGCCAATGCTAATGGACCAGCATAGATTGGGATATTTGCTTCACGCAGAAGGTAAGGAATACCACCAATATGATCTTCATGACCATGAGTGATGACTAACCCTTTGACTTTCGTGATGTTTTGGACAATGTAGCTATAATCGGAAATCACATAGTCGATTCCAAGCAGTTCATCTTCCGGGAATTTGATCCCGGCATCAATCAAGATGATCTCGTCTTGGAATTGAACCCCATAACAGTTTTTTCCGATCTCGCCTAGTCCGCCGACGCCGAATACGCCAGTTTCATTATTTTTTAGAGAAACTTTCATTATTAAAACTCCGCTAATTTGAAATCAGCGTTCTCTTTTTCATACGCAAGATGTTTTTCATCAAGTTCTTGAATAAACTCGATGTTATATGGGGTGTTTTGTTCGACTGTACGGCGTGCAGCAACCGCGCTTTCTGCGTCAATGTACAGGGAATGGGTTTGTTCTCTTTTTGGGTTGCGGTCTTTTGTTTCTTGATAGTAAACTTTGTAAATCATACAAATTCTCCTTTATCTGCTAATGCAGTAGTTTATCGTTTTGTTCGATTCGGTGCATCACAAAATCAAGGCCCTAGATAAGTGACCTGAAAAGTGGGGGTCGTCAGTGGACCGCTACATGCTTTTTCCAGACAATCGTTGTGAGAAAAAAGAGAAAGCCTCGTCTTTGCTTTCCAAATGTTGTCATAAAAAATTCACCGGTTTTTGTAAATCGTTCCATTACAAGTAGTATTAGTTTATCATAGAAAAGTAAATAAGTATAGAAACTAGTTGGTTTGAAAGGGCTTCCCTTGGTCATCCTTAAAAAAATACTTTAAAATATCTCCTTTTTTTCTTCGGGAAGTGGGTTACTTGAAATTGGGACTATGATATAGTAAAAGTAATGTGTAAAAAAAGGAGGGGCTTTTTTGAAATTAATGTGGCATTACACAATGCGTAATAAAAAACTGTTGGTTTTTAATTTCATCTGTGTGTTTGGATTTATTTTGATTGAACTAGGATTACCCACATTGCTGGCTCGAATGATCGATGTCGGTATTCGAAATGGTGACCGAGAGTATATCTGGAAGATGGGAATGGCAATGATTGCTATTACTTTGACAGGGATCGCAATGAATATTATGTTAGGGTACTTTACCTCAAGAATCACAACGAATATCGTAGCAGATGTTCGAGATGATCTTTTTGAAAAGGTGCAAGGTTATTCACATACGGAATATGAAAAAATCGGTGTTTCATCCTTGATTACTCGGGTGACCAATGATGCATATCAAATCATGTTGTTCTTGCAGAATATTCTGCGGATCGGATTGATGACGCCGATGATGTTTGCGGTCAGTTTGTATATGGTCATGCGGACAAGTACAAAATTAGGGATGTATGTGTTAGGGGCACTGCCGATCTTGTTGATTGCTGTGATAGCCATCGCAAAGATTTCCGAGCCGTTGTCTAACAAGCAGCAAGCCAATTTGGATAAGATCAATGGTATTTTGCGGGAAAACTTGTCTGGTTTACGGGTCATCCGTGCGTTCGTAAATGAGAAATTTGAAGAGAAACGCTTTAGCAAAGTCAATCAAGCGTATGCATCCAGCTCTCGCAGCTTGTTCCGTTTGATGGCGACAGCACAGCCGGGCTTTTTCTTCTTATTCAATATCGTGATGGTACTGATCATTTGGTCAGGAAGTATTCAAATCGAAAATGGGCAACTGCAAGTCGGTGACTTGATTGCTTTTATCGAATACATCTTCCATGCTCTATTCTCATTCATGTTGTTTGCGACTGTCTTTACGATGTATCCACGTGCAGCGGTCTCAGCCCGACGGATTCAGGAGGCATTGGATATGACTTCAGAAATCGTGGAAGCCGAACAGCCAGTGACAGAAGGCAAGACCAAAGGATATGTGGAATTTAAGAATGTGACATTTGCCTATCCGGGACATGCTGAGAGTCCTGTGATCCGCAATGTTAGTTTTACTGCTTCTCCTGGTGAAACAGTTGCTTTCATCGGCAGTACTGGAAGCGGGAAATCAACATTGATCCAATTGATCCCTCGTTTTTATGATGTCACAAAAGGACAGGTTTTGATTGATGGGATCGATGTTCGCGAGTACAGCTTGTCCGCTTTGAGAAATAAGATCGGATTTATTCCCCAAAAAGCGTTGCTGTTCACTGGAACGATCGCAGAAAATCTGCGCTATGGGAAAGAAGATGCGACACAAGCGGACTTAGAACGTGCGGTTGAGATCGCACAAGCAGCTGATTTTATTGCTAAAACACCGGATGGCTTTGATGCACGTCTAGCAGAAGGAGGCACGAACTTTTCTGGTGGTCAGAAACAACGGCTGGCGATCGCTCGTGCGGTGATCCGTCGTCCCGAGATCTATATTTTTGATGATAGTTTTTCTGCACTGGATTATCAAACCGATGCCAAATTACGGGCGCGTTTGAAAAAAGAAACGACCGAATCAACTGTTTTGATCGTGGCGCAACGTGTGGGGACGATCATGCACGCGGATAAAATCATTGTGTTGAATGAAGGCGATGTAGTTGGTATCGGCACCCACAAAGAACTGTTGGAAAACTGCTCGGTTTATTACGACATTGCAGCATCACAATTATCAGAGGAGGAGTTGGCACAATGAAAGCATTCTCTTCTTTAAAACGTTTAGGGCGCTACATCAAACCCTACAAAGTCTCCTTTATTTTAGTCTTACTTTTTACTGTCGCTACAGTTGGCTTTAACGCGGCATTGCCGTATGTGTCCGGATTGCCTACAACAGAGATCAGTCGGAATATTGCAGCGGGAGAGCCGCTGAATTTTGATTACATCATCGTTTGTTTGATCTGGATCACCGTTGTCGGTGTAGGGTATTGTTTCTCACAATTAATGTCAGGGCTTTTGATCACAAATGTCGTTCAATCTGCGATGCGTGATTTACGTCAAGACATTGAAGAAAAGATCAACCGCTTGCCTGTTTCATATTTTGACAAAAATCAGCAAGGAAATATCTTGTCACGGGTAACGAACGATGTGGATGCAGTCAGTGGTGCGATGCAGCAAGCCTTGATCGGGATCGTCAATGCCTTTCTAGGAATCATCATGGCGGTAGCGATGATGTTTTATATCAATTCGTTTATGGCGTTGATCGCATTGATCATGATTCCAACGTCATTGATCATTTCAAGAACGATCGTTAAGAAATCGCAAAAAGACTTCCAAGGCATGCAAAATGCATTAGGAGACTTGAACGGTTATGTTCAGGAAAATATGACTGGTTTCAGTGTATTGAAAGTCTATGGACGAGAAAAACAAACACTTGACGGCTTTAAAAAAGTCAATCACCAACTGCGCTATTACGGCTTCCGTTCGGCCTTCGTCTCGGGATTGATGATGCCGTTAGTTCAAATGACTGCCTACTTTACGTATATTGCTATGGCAGTTATGGGAAGTTTCTATGTAATTGGCGGTGTGATCGTGGTAGGGCAACTGCAAGCCTTTATCCAATACATTTGGCAAGTGAGTCAGCCAATGGGGAATATTACCCAGCTTTCCTCTGTCTTACAAAGTGCTTCGGCAGCTGCAAAACGGGTTTTTGAGATTTTGGATGAACCGGAAGAACCAGTCAACCAAACAGATATTCCATTGCCAGCGGAATTTCATGGGGATGTTCAATTTGAACATGTCGGTTTTGCCTATGATCCGAAGAAACCGCTGATCAAAGATTTGAACTTTGAAGTGAAAGCTGGTCAGACGGTAGCGATCGTCGGACCAACTGGAGCCGGAAAGACCACATTGATCAATTTGTTGATGCGTTTCTACGATGTCAACGAAGGGGCGATCAAGATTGATGGTATTGATACGAAGAAAATGGCCCGCAGCGATGTCCGTTCGTTATTCGGCATGGTTCTGCAAGATGCTTGGTTATATGAAGGAACGATCGGAGACAATATTCGTTTTGGTAAGTTAGATGCGACCGATTATGAAGTGGTCGATGCAGCTAAAACAGCCAATGTGGATCATTTCATCCGGACGATGCCGGACGGTTATGAGATGTTTATCAATTCCGAAGGGGATAATATCTCGCTTGGTCAAAAACAACTTTTGACGATTGCTCGAGCAGTCATTTCTAATCCGAAAATCTTGATCTTAGATGAAGCAACAAGCTCTGTGGACACACGGCTCGAAGCGTTGATCCAAAAAGCGATGGACAAAGTGATGGAAGGACGAACCAGTTTCGTCATTGCTCACCGGTTGTCTACGATTCGGGAAGCCGATTTGATTCTAGTCATGGATCAAGGAGCAATCATAGAAAAAGGCAATCATGAAACACTACTGGCAGCTGGCGGATTTTACAGTCAGCTTTATCAGAGTCAGTTTTCAGAAGAAGCAGAATAGGTCAAAAGAGTGTGGTGTCAGCCGCACTCTTTTTTTGTATGAAGAGTAAAGATATCCGCATATAGTCGCTGTTCTCTTACGGACTGATTCATGGTTTTCATAGTTATTCATGGTATCATGGGTACAGGAATAGAGTAGTATAGTAGTAAAGTATAGTAGTAAAGTGTAGTAGTAAAGTGTAGTGGAGAAAGAAAAATCCTAAAGGAGTTTAACAATGGATCGGAAAAAAGAGACAAATAGCCAAAAACGAAATCAACTAAACGCAGAAACTGCTAGTACGCAAAACTTTATCGCGCCAAATGCGACTGTCGTCGGAGATGTCACCATCGGCAGTGAGGCGACTGTCTGGTTCCAAGCAGTTTTGCGGGGAGATGCAAATTATATTCGAGTAGGTGAGCGGACCAATATTCAAGATGGGACGATCATTCATGTGGATCATGATGCACCCACGATCATTGCAGAAGATGTGACTGTCGGTCATCAGTGCATGCTTCATGGCTGTAAGATTGAAAAAGGGGCCTTAATCGGCATGAGTTCCATTGTTTTGAACCATGCAGTTATCGGTGAAAACAGTTTGATTGGTGCCGGTTCTTTAGTTACTCAAGGAACGATCATTCCGCCCAATGTGCTGGCTTTTGGACGTCCTGCTAAAGTGATTCGTCCGTTGACAGAGGAAGAAATTGCCAAAAACAAAGCCAATATCGCCCATTATGTTTCCTTGGGAAAAGACTACTTGCAAGGGAAATATGTTTATTAATGGCAAGCGAAGTCAATCGGATCTCGTTTAATGACGCAAAAAAACCAGCGTGCTTCAGCACAGCTGGTTTTTTGATGGATGAATTATTTTAAGCTGTTTGATTCCATGATCTCGTCGATCAAGCCGTAATCTTTTGCTTCTTGAGCAGTCATGAAGTTATCACGGTCTGTGTCTTTTTCGATGACTTCGATCGGTTGACCTGTTCGCTCAGACAAGATTTTGTTTAGGCGTTCGCGAGTTTGCAAAATGTGACGAGCTGCGATTTCGATCTCTGTTGCTTGTCCTTGTGCGCCACCTAATGGTTGGTGGATCATGATTTCAGCATTTGGCAAAGCAAAGCGTTTGCCTTTTTCACCAGCTGTCAATAAGAATGAACCCATTGAGGCAGCCATCCCCATAACGATTGTTTGCACGTCTGCTTTGATGAAGTTCATGGTATCAAAGATTGCTAGTCCGGCTGTGACGCTTCCGCCTGGTGAGTTGATGTACAAGTAGATATCTTTTTCAGAATCTTGTGCATCCAAGAATAAAAGTTGGGCGATGATCGAATTTGCTAAATCATCTGTTACTTGACCACTTAACATAATGATGCGGTCTTTTAATAGACGAGAATAGATATCATAGGCTCTTTCACCACGAGATGATTGTTCAATGACTGTAGGAATTAAATTCATTTTTTAGTCCTCCTAAAAATCGATATAGATATAGTTTAGCACAAAGTTTTTGCAATATCTAAAAGTAAGTATACCTATTAGGTCAATAAAGGTCAAATAAAAAGTTCGTTATCTTTTTTGCCTCTCTTTTAAATTATGATACAATAAAAAGAAAGTAAGCATGAAAGGGTCAGAAGAAAATGGCAGTAGCGATTGCAGGTTTTATCGGCGTATTAGTAGGCGCCTTATTAGTAACGATCATCTTCAATCTTAGAATTCGTTACGATGAACAAAAAGAAAAACGGCGACGGCTGTTGGAGCATAAAGTCAAAGAAATCGAGACACTTCTCCAATTGAACCGGAAAATCAGCGAAATTTTACAAAAACGGGTGATCCTGATGGACGAATATGTCAGTTTCGATGCTTTCGATGACTGTTATATAACGATCGATGATTTTGCTTATTTACAGTCTTTTGCCGCACAGAATAACTTTTATTTGC
Organism: Enterococcus sp. M190262; assembly: GCF_005843965.1. Taxonomy (NCBI): domain Bacteria; kingdom Bacillati; phylum Bacillota; class Bacilli; order Lactobacillales; family Enterococcaceae; genus Enterococcus; species Enterococcus sp. M190262. The sequence continues at coordinate 1,554,148 of NZ_CP040461.1, forward strand.
CGAATTATTTTTTAGAAGAATTTTTCAAGAAAATCGGTACCCGCAGAGTGATCCTTTCACCAGAAGAAACGGTGAAGATCGGCGGTTATACGTATAAAGGCGGTCGTGTCATCATGGAGAATTTCTTGGATACACTGACTGAAATGGTCAATGAGCGCAAAACGCAAATGAAAAATTTGACCAATGAACCATTAACTTATTTTTCTAAACCATTATAGTCGAGTCAATCGAGAATGGGGCTATAACATTGAGTCTGTGACAGAAGTTGCAACGAGATGATCCAAAGGACGTGAACGGAATTGCGCTCTCCATCGTGTATTTGATGAAGACCTGCTGCAGAGTAGGAGCAATTTCATGATTGTTGGGAGGATCATTTTGTGGAAAAACTTCTGTCATAGCCTTTTTTTTGTCGATTCTCTGATATATACAAATCCTAGCGATGCCTTTAGAAAATGAGGATGGCACAAGGAGTAGGAGTTTGGTTCTATGGGGTTCCGTGGTAAAATAGAAAAAGATTGGAGTGAAACAAATGGTACAAATCGTTGCCCATCGTGGCAGTAGTGGAGACCGTCCAGAGAACACGTTACCAGCCTTTGCAGAAGCAGTTCGGGTCAAAGCCGATATCATTGAACTAGATGTTCATCTATCAAAGGATGGTCACCTGATCGTAATGCATGATGAAACAGTCGATCGCACCACGAACGGCAAAGGCCGAATTTGTGATAAAACGCTGACAGAACTAAAAGAATTGAATGCCGGCAGCTGGTTCTCAGAAGATTATGCCGCCACAAAAGTGCCGACGTTGAAGGAAGTCCTCGATCTTTTAGCAGCAAAGAATTATCGTGGTATTTTAACGATTGAATTGAAAACAGACCATTACGAGTATCAAGGGATCGAAAAGAAAGTATCTGAATTGTTAGCCAGTCAAAGCTGGCCCTTTACTCATTGGTATTGTTCATTCAATGTTGACACATTGGATCGATTGTATGCGATTGAACCGCAAGCAACCTTTGACTTTATTATGGGAAAATCGGAGGAGAAACCTCCGTTAGCATTGTCGCGCCCTTACATTGAAGGGATTCATCCTGCCTATGAGTGGGTCAAGAAACATGAGGAACAGATCGCGGATTATCCGATTGCCATTCGTCCTTGGACAGTCGATACAGAAGCGGAAATTCGTCACTGTCTTGCAGTAGGGGTCACGGGAATTATTACCAATTTTCCTGAGCGAGTCCGGGAAGTCCAAAGGAAGGTTCAGGAGGAAGCTCATTGATGGAAAAAGTGATTGTGGTAGTCGGACCGACTGCGGTTGGAAAAACGGCCTTAAGCATCGAACTGGCGAAAAAGTATCAGGGAGAAGTGATCAGCGGCGACTCCATGCAGATCTATCGTGGCTTAGATATTGGGACAGCCAAGGTAACAGCTGCAGAAATGCAAGGAATCCCTCATCATCTGATCGATATTCGCGACAGCCATGAATCCTATTCTGTGGCAGAATTTCAAAAAGAAGCCCGCGAGTTGATCACGGCCATCCATCAACGAGGCCATCTGCCTATCGTAGCAGGGGGAACCGGATTGTACATCCAAGCTTTGCTCTATGACTATCAATTAGGAGCCGCTGAGGAAAGTGATCCTTCCGTTCGGCAGCGCTACCAGCAAGAAGCAGCAAGAATTGGCAAAGAAGCGCTATGGCAAAAGTTGCAGGCATTAGATCCTTTAGCCGCAGCAAAGATCCATTACAACAATGAACGTAAAGTGATCCGCGCGTTGGAAGTCTTGGAAACAACGGGAATAAGCATTGCAGCCCCGACTACTGCACCGGAAGCGGTATACGATTATTTTATGATTGGGCTTTCCACAGACCGACAGTTGTTGTATCAGCGTATTGATCAGCGAGTCGATCAAATGGTGGCAGCAGGTTTGGTTGCGGAAGCACAACAGGTGCTGATCCATCCTGAGACCCAAGCAGCAAAAGGAATCGGGTACAAAGAATTTGCCCCTTATTTTACCGGTACATGTTCATTAGAAGAAACGGTCGCACAAATCAAACAACAGTCTCGCAGGTACGCCAAACGGCAACTGACTTGGTTCAAGAATCGTCTCGCTCCTAGATGGGTCGATCTTGTCCAGCATCCTGAGGACGTATCTTCGATCGAAAAAGCGATCGACCAATGGTTGGAGGAGAAGGAATGACACAAGAACGCGTAATCCTTGTTGGCGTAGAAACAGAACGAAATTATTCGACCTTTGCGTCCTCAATGAATGAATTGAAAAGTTTGACCAAAACAGCAAACGGAGAGGTGATTTTTTCACTGATCCAAAAACGGCCGCAAGTTGATCGGCAAACAGTGATCGGAAAAGGAAAATTGGCTGAACTGCAACAGTTAGTGGATGCCCATGAAGCTGATTTGGTGATTTTCAATCATGAATTGACACCCCGACAAAGCCAGTTGATTGGTGAAGAATTAGGGGCGCCAGTTATTGATCGTGTCCAATTGATTTTAGATATCTTTGCTATGCGCGCTCGTTCAAAAGAAGGAAAACTGCAAGTAGAGCTGGCGCAATTAGATTATTTACTGCCTCGATTGATCGGACAAGGGAAAAATATGTCCCGTCTGGGGGGCGGTATTGGAACGAGAGGACCAGGAGAAACCAAACTGGAGACGGATCGACGCCATATCCGCAATCGGATCACGATCATTAAACGAGAGTTGAAGGAAGTCGCTGCTCATCGTGATCGTACCCGTCAGAAACGCCGCGACAGTCAAGTCTTTCAGATCGGTTTGATCGGGTATACCAATGCTGGAAAATCAACGATTTTGAATTTATTGACTAGTGCGGATACCTATGAGCAAGACCAACTGTTTGCGACGTTAGATCCTTTGACAAAGCGTTGGCGGTTGCCGGAAGGATTGGAAGTGACCGTTACCGATACTGTCGGCTTTATTCAGGAACTGCCGACACAATTGATCGATGCCTTTCATTCTACATTAGAAGAGAGTCAAAATATGGATCTGCTGCTGCATGTGGTTGATGCTGGTTCTCATGATCGGCAACAGCAAGAAAAAACAGTTTTAGCATTGATGGAAGAACTATCATTAACGCAAGTCCCAGTTCTGACGATCTATAATAAAGCTGATCGCATTGATCCAGAACAATTTGTGCCGACGCTGTTCCCCAATGTTTTGATTTCTGCCAAGAGCAGTAAAGGGAAAGAACAACTGATCCAAGCAATTAAAATGGAACTCATGCAAATCATGCAGCCTTATCAAACCGTTTTAGCTGCCAATGAAGGCAAGCGATTGAGCCGTTTGAAGCGGGAAACACTCTTGCTTACCAATGACTTTGACGAGGAAGATCAAACCTATCACCTAAAAGGTTTTGCATTGCCAGGTTCTGCCGGGATCTATCCAACAATTGAAGAGTAACGCTCAGGAAATGAAGTGGTCGAGCTGTGTGTAGGGAATTCTAATACCTGCACGCAGTTTTTTTTCAGTTATTACCACTGGAAATTTTTTTCATTCAACCAGTAAAAGGATGGTTTTCTAGTGATTGTTCTGCCAAACAGAAAAAAATAAATGTCTATGTCACTTTTTCTTACATGAAGGGTTGACAGTGGAAAAAACAATTGGTATAGTTTCAATTAAGTTATGCAGGATCATCTAAATGAGGGAGGCGCCACGTTATGCGGGAAAAAGAGTTGCGGCGTTCGATGTCTGTCTTTCCGATTGGAACAGTGATGAAACTAACGGATCTGACGGCTCGTCAAATTCGTTACTATGAAGAACAAGAACTGATCCATCCAGAACGCAGTGATGGTAATCGACGCATGTATTCATTAAATGATATCGATACGCTATTAGAAATCAAAGACTATCTGTCAGATGGTTTGAATATGGCTGGGATCAAACGTGTGTACGAGATGAAAATTGCCAAAGAACAAGAAGCAAAGAACAAACCGCCACTGACTGACGAAGATGTTCGTCGAATCTTTTATGACGAACTCCTAGCGCAAGGTGGTCTGAATCAACAACAGCCATTCCAACAAAAAGGTCCGCTAATGTAGATCAATGTTGTGGCACGAAAGAATAAAGGTCAAAGGAAGGGATATTATGCCGAAAATTGAAAGAACAGCCGAAGATATCAAACAAATCGTTAAAGACGAGAATGTACGTTTCTTGCGCTTGATGTTTACTGACATCTTGGGAACGATCAAAAATGTAGAAGTACCAGTTAGCCAATTGGAAAAAGTACTTGAGAACAAAATGATGTTCGATGGCTCCTCCATTGAAGGATTCGTACGGATTGAAGAAAGTGATATGTACCTTTACCCAGATTTATCTACTTGGATGATTTTCCCATGGGAAAGTGAGCATGGCAAAGTCGCTCGTTTGATTTGTGATATCTACAACCCTGATGGCACGCCATTTGCTGGCGATCCTCGCGGCAATTTAAAACGGGCACTATCAGATATGGAATCTCTAGGTTTTACTTCTTTCAATCTTGGGCCTGAACCGGAATTTTTCCTTTTCAAATTAGATGAAGATGGCGAAATCACAACAGACCTAAATGACAAAGGCGGCTATTTTGATTTTGCACCGACTGACTTAGGTGAGAACTGCCGCCGCGATATCGTATTAGAATTAGAAAGCCTTGGTTTTGAAGTGGAAGCCTCCCACCACGAAGTAGCACCAGGCCAGCACGAAATCGACTTTAAATATGCCGATGCGGTAGAAGCGTGCGATAACATCCAAACTTTCAAATTAGTTGTCAAAACGATTGCCCGCAAACACGGCTTGCATGCGACATTTATGCCAAAACCATTATATGGCATCAATGGGTCAGGTATGCACTGCAATATGTCCTTGTTCAATGGAAAAGAAAATGTCTTCTTTGATGAAGAAGGACCAATGCAGTTGAGCCAAACGGCGTATCATTTCCTAGCCGGTTTGATTGAACATGCCCGTGCTTATACAGCAGTCTGCAACCCAACAGTCAATTCTTACAAACGTCTGGTCCCAGGTTACGAAGCACCGGTTTATGTTGCTTGGTCAGGACGCAACCGTTCACCACTGATTCGTGTTCCTGAATCTCGCGGCTTGTCCACCCGGTTAGAATTGCGCTCCGTTGATCCATCCGCTAATCCGTATTTGGCAATGGCTGTCTTGCTGCAAGCCGGTTTAGATGGTATCCGTCGTGAGTTGACACCGCCGCCTGCAGTGGACCGCAACATTTATGTGATGAATGAAGAAGAACGTGCAGAAGCACAAATCGAAGACCTGCCATCAACGATCCACAATGCGATCAAAGAATTGCGTAAAGATGACGTGATGATCGATGCATTGGGCAAACACATTTTTGCGAACTTTGTGGAAGCCAAACGTTTGGAATGGGCCGCTTTCCGTCAAACAGTTTCTGAGTGGGAACGCGAGCAGTACCTTGAATTGTACTAATCAATTACTAGTCGTTCGATCTGCAGAGGCAACAAACGAATAAGTCATTGGAAGATGGTCCTTAGAATCTATTGAAGCGTCTGTGACAACCGATACAAAAAAAGAAACCGCTAGAGAAAACCAATCTAGCGGTTTTGTTCTGTTATCTATTCAAAGTAGAAGACAGGAATCGAACCTGCACCTTGTTTTCGCAAAAATGATAAGAAAACGATTTCTGATCATTTGTAACAAAACAAGTAAAGCACCGAGCTTCCTCTACAAGAATCATTATGACAAGCAGACCCAAAGAATCCATTAAGAAAGTAAGAAAGAAGTTTAGCGATTTGTGAATGTTCATCGAAATCAGCGATTTTTCGATGTATCCGCATCCAGAAAGGATTCGAGAAAAGTTTGCTTGACTTTTGCTAGGCAAGATTGTATCATTCTGTTTGGGCACTCTTGAAAAAGAGTCAGAAAGTGATTTAGAATTTTCGCTCCCTATTCATTTATGGATAGGGAGCTTTTCTTATTTTCTAAGTGCTTTTCCTGCAAAATAGTTTAAAAGGAGTTTTTCAGTTTATGACAAAATATATTTTTGTAACCGGCGGTGTGGTTTCTTCGATCGGTAAAGGTATTGTGGCAGCATCACTAGGACGCTTATTGAAGAATCGTGGCTTAAAAGTAACGATCCAAAAGTTTGATCCTTACATCAATGTTGATCCAGGAACGATGAGCCCATACCAACATGGTGAGGTATTCGTGACCGATGATGGTGCAGAAACAGATTTGGACTTAGGCCATTATGAACGTTTCATCGACATCAACTTGAACAAATACTCAAATGTAACGACTGGAAAAATCTATTCAGAAGTTTTGCGCAAAGAACGTAAAGGGGAATACTTAGGAGCAACTGTCCAAGTAATTCCGCACATCACCAATGAAATCAAAGAAAAAATCATGCGGGCAGCAAAAATGACCGATTCAGATGTCATCATCACTGAAGTCGGCGGAACCGTTGGCGACATCGAGTCGTTGCCGTTTCTAGAAGCGTTGCGCCAAATGAAAGCTGACGTTGGTTCGGACAATGTGATGTACATTCATACAACGTTGATTCCTTACTTAAAGGCAGCGGGTGAAATGAAAACCAAACCAACACAACACAGTGTGAAAGAGTTGCGAGGATTGGGTATCCAACCAAATATCCTAGTGGTTCGGACTGAACAACCTGTGTCCCAATCAACAAAAAACAAATTGGCCCAATTTTGTGATGTTGCACCTGAAGCGGTTATCGAATCCCGAGACGTAGAAACACTCTATTCGATCCCATTGGCTTTACAAGCACAAGGAATGGATCAAATCGTTTGTGATCACTTGAAATTGAATGCGCCAGTAGCTGATATGACAGAATGGCAAGCATTAGAGGAAAAAGTATTGAACTTGAAAAAGAAAGTCCGCATTGCATTGGTAGGGAAATATGTGGAATTGCCAGATGCGTATCTGTCTGTTGTTGAAGCATTGAAACATTCTGGTTTCGCTTTTGATGCCGACATTACGATCGATTGGATCAAAGCCCATGAATTAACGAAAGACAATGTTGCCGAATACTTACAGGATGCAGACGGTATCTTAGTTCCCGGCGGTTTTGGCGATCGTGGAATCGAAGGCAAGATCGAAGCGATTCGGTATGCTCGTGAAAATGATGTCCCATTCCTAGGGATTTGTCTGGGAATGCAAATGGCCTGCGTGGAATTTGCCCGCAATGTCGTTGGGTTAGAAAATGCGAATTCGGCAGAAACTGATCCCGATACAGCAAACAACATCATTGATTTGATGGCAGATCAAGAAAATATTGAAAACTTAGGCGGTACGCTACGTTTAGGCTTGTATCCATGTAAAGTCAAAAAAGGAACGAAAACAGCTGCAGCCTATGAAGGAGAAGAAGTCGTACAAGAACGTCATCGTCACCGTTATGAATTCAATAATAAATACCGCGAAATCTTTGAAGCAGAAGGTATGGTCTTCTCAGGTGTCTCACCAGACAATCGCTTAGTTGAAATCGTTGAGATTCCAGAAAATAAATTCTTTGTTGGTTGCCAATTCCATCCCGAATTGATTTCACGACCAACACGTCCACAACGATTGATCAAAGCATTTGTTGGTGCATCATTAGACAATCGTGGGTAACACATATAGTACCAGATTAAAAACCAGCTGTTGAGCTGGTTTCAGGCTGTAGGCAATGTCCCGGAAAAGGGAGGCCTACAGCCTTTTTTTAAGCATAAGAGTACGCTCTAAATAAATGTGGGGGAAATATAGTCAGGATCACTCGACCCATTTATAAAGGAACGTTCTCATAAAACACCCTTCAAAAGTTAGTTTTTTGGGTTAACTTTTGAAGGGCGTTTCCGTTCTAGCCAGTGCTAGTGCTTTTTTTAGTAGCATCCGAAGTGATACGCCTTTTCAGCTACTCCTAACTATTAAAGATAAAACTTCTTGTAGAAATTGACCCTAATAAAAGGGACCATATACCTATGGAGGTTGACTACAATAGACTCTAAACTAATTAATGAGGGAGAGAAAGATGGAAAAAATAAGCTTATTGTTGATCAGGGCTCTTTCAGAGCAAGACGGGTTTATGACAACCAAAGAGATCGCTGCAAAAGTAGGTGTCAGTACGAAAACAGTTCGTAGATATGTGGAGAAAATCAATCAAAGCCAATCGCTTTATGGCTGTGTGATTCAAGGGAAGAAAGGAAGTGGCTTGTTTTTACAAATAATCAATCATGAATTATTTCAACGTAGCTTAGAAAACACACCTCAAGAAGATTTTGTGACACAAATCATTGAGTACTTCGTCCAAGAAGACGAATACATCAAGTCAGAATTATTATGTGAACGCTTATTTATCTCACAAAGCAAGTTATCTCATGAACTCAAAAAATTGCGACGGATTTTAAGCCATTATAATTTATCCATCCAAACAAAGCCTTACTACGGCATGAAGCTTTGCGGCAGTGAATTCGACTTACGTCGCTTTATGGCAAGCAATTATCTGCAAAAGACACACCTTAAACAACTGCATCAATTACCTTCTAGTGAAGGGACGCCATCGCAGTTGCATCGACAGATTCAAGTAATCATTTTAGCTGAGTTTTCTCAAAAAGCCTATCCGATTTCAGAAGCTATAGTGACGAACTTAGTCAATCACCTAGCAATCGCTGTAATGCGAATGCAAAGCGGCCGCTACTTAGATCGCAATCTGCCTATTGGAGGAAGAACCAATGCTGAACAATCATTATTAGGCAAGCGAATCGTCAAGCGGATCGAAGAAGAATGCGGTGTTCTTTTTACAGAATGTGAGCGAAACTATGTGCTTGGTCAGATCGTGGGGAAACGGGTCATTCCCAAAAATGAAAAAAACGTTGTCTCAGAGGAAGTTTCGGACTTAGTGAGGCAAGTTCTAAAAAGAGTCAAAAACCGAAGACAAATTGACTTCAGTCAAGATTTGGACTTACAGACGATGCTGATGCTTCACTTTGTTCCTTTGATTGATCGAATCGAATTAGGAATTGAGCTGAAAAACCCGCTGTTGGATGACGTAAAAGTCCATTGCAATGTAGGATACGACTTAGCTATTATTGCTGGACAAGTAATCGTTGCGCATTTCAATAAGCGTATCAGCGATCATGAACTTAGCTATTTAGCCATGCACTTTGATGTCGCCCTGAATAAGAAGAGTTCACAAACGCAGCGTAAGTATATTTTAGTTGTAAACGATCTGGGGAGAGCAGCCAATGCATTTTTAAAAGAAAAGTTTGAATTCTATTTCCGAAATTACATTAAAGAAGTAACGGTTTGTAATCAATATGAATTTGCTCAGTTCCTAAAAGAACAAGACTTTGATTTTATCTTTTCATCGATCGATCTACCTTATGAAGGAACCATTCCTGTAATGAGTTTTGACTATTTTATGCGGCCTGAAATGATCAAAAAAATAGCTGATGCACTGTCGACTGTTTTTACCGTTGAAAAACTTTTGACCTTCTTTAAGGAACCGCTGTTTATTTGTGACCAAGACTTTGAAACAAAAGAAGAAGTGTTGCATTTTTTATGTCATTGCATTAACGAACAATATCAGATGCCAAATAATTTTGAAGCTTTGGTATTTGAACGAGAAGCTTTTTTTGGAACCGATTTCTTGCCGATGGTTGCTTTTCCACATCCCAATGTATTGATTGGATCGGAAACAGTGATTGCTGTTGCCCATTTGAAGAAACCAATATTTTGGTATAAACAATCGGTTCGTTTGGTCTTCTTACTAGTCATTGCTGAGCAAGACCATTTAAAGGCTAAGTCGCTAAACGATCATTTGATCAAAATATGTACATCATCTGAGAAAGTGAACGAACTGATTGCGACGAATGACTTCATCACATTTATCCATCACTTAAAGGAGTAGATTATGACAGACAAAAAAATCAAACTATCAGGAGCATACAATTTTCGCGATTTTGGCGGCTACCGTAACAAAGAAGGAAAGCGTCTCATACGTGGGCGACTCTATCGTTCTGATGAATTAAGCAAGATTACAGCTGCAGATCAAGAAAAGTTAGTACAACTTGGAATCAGTAAGATCATTGATTATCGAAATAAAAAGGAAAGACTGAATAATGAAGATCGGCCGATCGGTAATGCAGAGATTCTTTATTTGACACCCATTGCGGATATCGCTGCGTTAGCTTCTTCAGAACATGGGGAAGAAAGGGTGCTTTCTCCCCAAAAAATGACGGCGGCTCTGGCAAAAGAATTAATGATCCGTCAGAATGAAGAATTTGTTGAAAATAAACAGTGTCAAGACGTTTATAGAGAAGTCTTAGAAATTCACTTAGCTGAAGAGGGGGCAATCGTCCAACATTGCCGTGGAGGGAAAGATCGCACTGGTTATGGCGTCGCTCTCATTCAATTACTACTTGGCGTCAGTGAAGCAGATGTGATGCATGACTATCTCTTAACCAATGTATACAAAAAAGAAAAAAATGAGAAAAGCCTGCAGCTGTTGCTTCAAGAGACCGATAATCCCGATTTTGTTCAGGCGATGCGCTATTTTAAAGAAGCTGATCGTCATTTTTTGCAGAATGCATTGGCGCGAATCGGTGCTTATGGTGGAGTTGAGGACTATGTGGTCAACAAACTTGGTTTTTCCCAACAAAAAATCCGGTTGTTAAGAGAAAAATACTTACAAAATTAAGGATAGGAGGATATTATGAAAACGTTTAAGAATAAGGTGTTGGCGGGAGCAATTAAGGTGCAAAATAATGTTTATATGAAAGCGATCTCTAATGCCATGATGGGGTTAATGCCGATTATGATGATCAGTTCGATTGCTTCTTTAATCAATGCCATCGATATTGGCAATACACAACAAATAATGGATCAAATAGGTCTTAAATCATTGTTGACACAAATCAATGCGATGACCATCGATGTCATTTCCGTCTATGTTGCCTTCTTAGTTGGCTATAAACTGGCGGAACATTTGAATGCAGATCAATTAAACGCTGGCATTATGAGTTTAGTTTCATTCTTGATTTTAAGTCCCATCGCAACATTCGAAGAGACCAAAGTGATCGAGTTTTCGACGCTGGGTTCTAGTGGAATGTTCGTTGCAATGTTCGGCGGGATACTAGGTGCAAGGATTTATATTCTATGTGTGGAAAAGAATCTGACAATCAAAATGCCAGACTCAGTCCCGCCAATTGTCAATAAGTCCTTTGCTGCAATCGTTCCTGGAGTGATTGTTTCCACGATCATGGGGATTATTTATGTTGCAATAGCAGCTACTCCATATGGAACGTTAACAGATATGATCTACACGTGGGTTCAAGCACCGCTAACCTTGTTGGGTGCCAATGTGTTTGCTTGCATGATTATTGTGGCATTTATTGAATTCCTATGGTTTTTCGGTATCCATGGTGTATTGGCAGTCTATCCAGTGTTGATGCTGGTCTTTTATCAACCTATGCTAGACAACTTGGCTGCCTATAGTGCTGGTCAACCATTGCCACATTTGTTTACCATTGGTTTTATACTCAACAATCGCGGCGCTCGTTCCTTTGCAGTAGCTTTATTAGCCATTTTCAGTTGCAAATCAGAACAGCTCAAAGCTGTTGGGAAAATTGGATTGATTCCTTCTATGTTTGGGATCTCAGAGCCAATCAAATTTGGGATTCCGCAGGTGATGAACATAAGGATGTTGATACCACTTATGGTAACACCAGCTGTTTCTGTTTTATCAGCTTATTTATTAACGATTGTTGGCTTTATGCCTTATCATAATGGCGTCAATATCCCAACAGGATTTCCAATCATTTTTGGCGGTTTCTTAACGAATGGCTGGCAAGGGATTATCGCTCAGCTGATCCAATTTGTGTTATGTGTGCTGATTTATATTCCTTTCATGCGCTGGCAAGATAAAGCAGCACTGGCAGAAGAAGGAAAAATTGCGCAAGCATAACAAGTACTGACAGCCTATAAATTAAAATTAAGTGGGGGATTTAAGATGAAAAAGATCGTTTTAGTTTGTGCTGGTGGAATGTCTACTGGTGTCTTAGTAAATAATATGAAACAAGCAGCTCAAAAAAAAGCTATTCCAGTATCGATTGACGCATTTTCAATCGAATCGGTAGCTAGTGTGGCTAAAGATGCAGATTGTGTGTTATTAGGTCCACAGGTTTCTTATCGTTTAGCAGAAGTTCAAGGGTTAGTGGCTTGCCCAACAGCTTCTATTGATATGCGAACTTACGGTATGATGGACGGACAAAAAGCACTAGAACAAGCGCTGGAATTGATAGGAGAGTAAGATGGAAGAAAAAGAACAAATTTGTTTTCAAATTATTTCCGAAGCTGGGATGGCAAGAAGTTGCTTTTTCGAAAGTATTCAACAAATGCGAAAAGAGCAAACAAAAGAGGCACTATCTGCGATTGAAAGCGGCAAGAGTCATTATCACAAAGCGCATATTGCTCATCGGCAATTGGTACAGCAAGAAGCACAAGGTGATAAAGTTTGGATGTCGTTGTTATTGAGTCACGCTGAGGACTTGTTAATGAGTGCAGATATTATGAGTGAGTTGGCCAAAGAGTTCAATTTACTTTATGAAGAAGTAAATGGGCTAAAGCAGATGATTGATCAGCATATTTCTTCATTGAACACAAAAGAATAACAATCAAAGAAGAAAGACAAGAAAGACGTCTACGATGAGACGATTCGAGTGAAATCGTGGACGTCTTTTCTTGGTCTATGGCAGGTGGAACATTTTTCTAGGAAAAAAGATAAAAAAAGCTGGTCTCAAAACGGAGCAGGCAAGAAAAGTGGATTACCAAAGCAAATGGCACTACCCCTTTGAGAGTATGGGATGCATGGACTCGTTCAAAGAAGCAAAAAAGTAAAAGAAACATACGAAGAACAGCTCCCCCATTTCTTCCGTTAAGAAGAAATGGGGGAAAACTGGTTTTCATTAAAAAAGCCCCTTTTTCAGGGGCCAGTAGGGATGATCTTTCTAGGACCATTCCACATTCGCTCGTTTCTCAAAGGAATAGTTTATTTTTTCAAGGTATACCCTTGGTCTAGTAACATTTTTTCCGTTCGTTCCATGCTGATGCCATTTGAAGTATCACCTTCAAATGTGACCCCTGGCAATTGCTTTGCCGCATCGTAGTCTAAATTACTGTAATCGATCGTCAATGATTCGGTTGCTGCATCTTCTCCGTAATCAAGCGAATAATCGATACCCTTGATTGCCTGATACTGTTTGGCGATCGGATCCAATAATTGTTTTGCTTCCTCTTTCGTAGATACGCCAACAGAAGAATAAGGCATGATATTGTTGGCGGTTTGCTTTTTCACTTCGTCACCTTCGTAATTGAAGACCAACTCCATTTGAACTCCGTTTTGTTCATTCGTGAATGTCTTGGTTTTTTGACTCGCTCCATTTGCTCCGCAACTTGCTAAAAAGAATATACCCAACAACGCAATAAATCCCACTACTGTTTTTTTCATTCTATCCCTCCTTTTTTTCATGATAGTATACTCCACTTGCCAGAGCTATTCATATGCTCAAAAACAAATAGTCTTTTTTTTTGTCCGATAGGCAATCCATATCGTCAGCGGGAAAATGATAAATTGTTGAAAAAGTTCGTGAATTTTTTCTCGAATTTTCAGAAGTATTCTTGTTATTGTATGCAAACAAATGTAAGACGAGAGGCTAGTTTCACAAAGTTTTTTCAGAAAAGAAAATGAAAAGCAAAGAATTTTTAATTTGTGCAATCTTTTATTGAAAAGAGAATTACATCTTTTAGTAGCAAATACTGCAAATGTTTGCTAAAATAGCAGTGTCGGTTAAGCATTGCTTAACAAATAAAGTTTTTTAAAACTTAGGAGGAATTTTTTATGCCAGTAGTATCAGGAGCTGAATTCTTAAAAGCTGCTCGTCAAGGCGGATATGCAGTAGGTGGATTCAATACAAATAACTTAGAATGGACTCAAGCGATTTTAGAAGCTGCTGAAGCGAAAAAAGCGCCAGTTCTTATTCAAACTTCTATGGGTGCTGCAAAATACATGGGCGGATACAAACTTGCTAAAGATCTTATCTGTGATCTAGTTGAATCAATGAACATCACTGTTCCAGTTGCGATTCACTTAGACCATGGTGACTACGATGCAGCAATGGAATGTATCGAAGTTGGCTATACTTCAGTTATGTTCGATGGTTCTCATTTACCATTCGAAGAAAACTTGAAATTGGCTAAAGAAGTTGTTGAAAAAGCACATGCTAAAGGCGTTTCTGTTGAATGTGAAGTTGGTTCAATCGGTGGTGAAGAAGATGGCATCATCGGAGCTGGTGAATTAGCAGACATCGAAGAATGTAAACAAATGGTTGCAACTGGTATTGATTACCTAGCTTGCGGAATTGGTAACATTCATGGACAATACCCAGAAAACTGGCAAGGACTTGCTTTTGACCACTTACAAGCAATCGCTGATGCTGTAGGTTCTGATGTTCCTTTAGTATTACACGGTGGTTCTGGTATTCCTCAAGAACAAATCGAAAAAGCAATTTCAATGGGTGTTTCTAAAGTAAACGTAAATACTGAATTCCAATTGTCATTCGCAAAAGCAACACGTGAATACATCGAAGCTGGTAAAGACCAAGAAGGTAAAGGTTTTGACCCTCGTAAACTATTGGCACCAGGTAAAGCTGCAATCATCAAAGATGCAGAAGAACACATTGACTGGTTCGGTTCAGCTGGTAAAGCTTAATTCTTTCAGTTCAAAAGAACGATCACAAGTGATCGTTCTTTTTTTGTGGGGAAATCCTGCTTTTTTCTTTGTCTGTTCTATGCTAAAATTGGCATGATACACACAAACTCTAAAGTATAGGTGGATATAGATGAAAAAAATTGTCATTCAAGGCAATCGTCCCTTAAAAGGAGAAGTGACGATCAGCGGGGCAAAAAATAGTGCAGTAGCGTTGATTCCTGCGGCGATTTTGGCTGATTCTCCTGTCGTATTAGAAGGGGTGCCGGATATTCAAGACGTGCACTCATTGATTGAAATTTTAGAAATTATGGGTGTTCAAACGCACTTTGAAGAAAACACACTGACGATCGATCCAACCGAGATCGTTTCGATTCCGATGCCAAGCGGCAAAATCAATAGTTTACGCGCTTCTTATTATTTCATGGGCGCATTATTAGGCAAGTTCGGTGAAGGAGTCGTGGGCTTACCTGGCGGCTGTTTCCTAGGTCCTCGTCCGATCGATCTGCATATCAAGGGATTCGAGGCGTTAGGGGCTACGGTTACGAATGAGCATGGCGCGATGTATTTGCGTACAAGTGAAGAGGGGCTTGCCGGAGAACGGATTTTCTTGGATATGGTATCTATCGGAGCGACGATCAATGTCATGTTGGCAGCTGTCAAAGCTAAAGGCAAGACGATCATCGAAAATGCCGCTCGCGAACCTGAGATCATTGATGTGGCAACTTTGCTGAACAACATGGGAGCCAAGATCCGTGGGGCAGGCACCAACGAGATCCGCATTGAAGGCGTCCAAGAATTACACGGTTGCCGCCATTCGATTATTCCCGATCGGATTGAAGCAGGCACTTATCTTTCTTTGGCGGCAGCAGCCGGTGAAGGAATCACCATCAAAAATGTCATTTATGAGCATCTTGAAAGCTACATCGCTAAATTAGAAGAAATTGGTGTGCGCATGGATATCAGTGAAGATGAAATCTATGTTTATCCATCGAAAGATTTAAAGCCAGCCAATGTAAAAACATACCCATACCCTGGTTTTGCTACCGACTTGCAACAACCGATCACTCCCTTACTTTTGAAAGCAAATGGCACGTCAGAAATTTTGGATACAATCTATGCAAAACGTGTCAATCACATACCAGAACTTGCACGGATGGGTGCGCAAGCAACAACGGAAGGCAATTTGATCTTGCTCAACGGACCGAGCCAGCTTCATGGCGCAGAAGTTGTTGCATCAGACTTGCGAGCAGGAGCTTGTTTAGTAATTGCTGGACTGATGGCTACGGGAACAACCACAGTCTTCAATGTCGAATATATTTTACGGGGATATGATCATATAATCGATAAACTTACAGCCTTAGGGGCTGACATTCAAATGGTAGAGGAGTAACTATGAGCGACTATCTAACAATGGCAGAACTGGAGAACAAAACGCTAAAAGAAATCTACACGTTTGCCAAAGAATTTCGAATTCCTTATTACAGCCAAATGAACAAAAAAGAATTATCACTGGCTGTTATTCGGGCCCAAGCAGAAAAACAGGGTTTCTTTTATATGGAAGGTATCCTTGATATCGTTGGACAGGAAGGTTATGGCTTTTTGCGTCCAATCAATTATGGCCCCAGTGCAGAAGATATCTATATTTCTTCTTCTCAGATTCGCCGCTTCAGTTTGCGAAATGGCGACAAAGTAGCGGGGAAAGCGAGACCGCCAAAAGAGTCAGAACGTTATTATGGTTTGATGCATGTAGAATCTGTGAATGGCAAAGATCCGGAAGAAGCAAAAGAACGGCCGCACTTCCCTGCATTGACGCCGCTTTATCCGAATCGTCATTTGAAATTGGAAACTACCCCTGGTCGTCTGTCAACACGGATGATCGACATGCTGGCGCCGGTTGGCTTTGGTCAACGGGGATTGATCGTTGCCCCGCCGAAAGCCGGGAAGACTAGTATCTTAAAAGAAATCGCTAACGGGATCACTGACAATCACCCGGATGTAGAGTTGATCGTCTTATTGATTGATGAACGCCCGGAAGAAGTGACGGATTTGGAACGAAGTGTCAAAGGAGATGTTGTTTCTTCGACCTTTGATCTGCAGCCTAGCAACCATACTCGGGTCTCTGAATTGGTTTTGGAGCGTGCCATGCGTTTAGTTGAAGACAAGCGTGATGTTGTGATACTGATGGATAGTATCACGCGTTTAGCGCGTGCCTATAACTTAGTCGTGCCACCAAGCGGCCGTACATTGAGTGGCGGGATCGATCCAGCCGCATTATACAAACCGAAGAAATTTTTCGGAGCTGCTCGGAATATCGAAGAAGGTGGCAGTCTGACGATTTTAGCCACTGCGTTAGTTGATACCGGCAGCCGAATGGATGATGTCATCTACGAAGAGTTCAAAGGAACCGGAAACATGGAACTGCAGCTCTCTCGCAGTCTAGCCGAGCGTCGTATTTTCCCAGCCATCGATATCAAGAAATCCGGTACCAGAAAAGAAGAGCTCTTGATGAGCAGCGAACAATTAGAAGAGACTTGGCGCTTGCGCAATAATATGACTGGTGACTCATTAGAATTCACGGAACAATTCCTACAGTTTTTAAGAAAAACAAAAACCAATGCGGATTTCTTGTCTGCTTTTCATGACGTACATTTTGGCGATAAACGGCCAAAAAGAAATCTAAAAAGATAATTGCATCGAAAAACGAAACATGGTAAGATAGTCATGTTGTAAAATCGACAAATCAACTCTGGTACAGCAAATGGACCAGGGCAAAGGAGAGAAGAAGAAATGAAACAAGATATCCATCCAGATTATCATCCAGTTGTATTCATGGACTCAACTACTGGTTTCAAATTCTTATCAGGTTCAACAAAGAATTCACAAGAAACTGTTGAGTGGGAAGATGGCAACACGTATCCATTGATCCGTGTCGAAGTAACATCTGATTCACATCCATTCTACACTGGACGTCAAAAATTCACACAAGCAGATGGACGTGTGGACCGTTTCAACAAAAAATACGGTCTCAAAGACAAGAACGCTGCGGAATAATCAAAACATTGTTAAATCAACGTTTAGCAGACTATCTGATAGGGATAATCTGCTTTTTTTCGCTTTTGACCATACTTTTGACCTTCTGCAAACTACCTTGTTTTTCCTCTGTGGAACTCATGAAATCCGCAAAACGATTTGCCGTTTCTTCCGTCTGTTTTTTTGTGACATGGGTGTAGATATCCATAGTCGTTTTAATATCTGTATGTCCTAATCGAACTTGAACTTCTTTAAGAGAAGCTCCGGATTCAAATAGCAGACTACAATGAGTATGACGAAAGCCATGAGGTGTGATACGTTTTAAGTTATTCTCATTTATGATGATTTTCAAGTTGTGATTTACATAGTCTAAATAAAGTGGCTTGTTTTCTTCTGATACAAATAGGAGCTGTTCACCATTTTTTGCCGGTTTAATTCCCATTTTTAGAAAATATTCTTTTTGCCTTAATTGCCATCGTTTTATTACTTGTAAGGTTTCAAAGTCTATCGAGATTGTTCGAAGGCTCTTTTCTGTTTTGGGAACTTGGAATTTGATTTCCCATTTATCGCATGTGGCTAACGTTTGTTTAACAGAGAGTGTTCTTTTTTCAAAATCAATGTCTTTCCATCGTAAGGCTAACAGTTCACCTTTTCGTAATCCTGTAAAAGCTAAGATTCGAAAAATCGGATAAATTGGATCAGGATAGTTTTTGGCAATTTCAAGGAATTCCAATAGTTCTTCCTTTTCATAGTAGGGTGCAGAATAGCGCTCTTCGTCAATCCGTTTCTTACGTTTAGGACGAATCACAGCATCCATGGGATTACTTCGGATGAGCCGTAAACTCAGAGCATACTTGAAAACAGATGAAGTCAAACCAATCAAGTTGGAATATTTTTTGTAATAGCTATACCAGTGGTTTACCTGTTTTTGACAATAAGGAATCGAAATTTTTGAGATTTTTAAATTACCGAAAAGTGGTAAGATATGTTTCTTATAAGCTAACTTTTGAGCAACATAGGTACTCTCACGAACGGTATTTTTATATTGTTCAAACCATTCATCTGCCAATTCTGAAAAAAGACGTTGTGAATTTGTCACCACATCATTTTCTTCTACTTGTACCATCAAGCGATTATAAGCTTTCTTGGCTTCTTGTGGTGATTTAAAACCACGCTTAGTGGTATATTTCTTTTTTCCTGTAACCGGATCAATACCAAGATATGCTTTAAACATATAGGCGATTGTGCCATTTTTCTTTTTATATTTTTTTATCATAATTGTCTCCTTTGATTCACTCGCCAGTATATCAAAGAAAAGGGGCTCTCCTTTCTTATCGGTATCATAGTCAGCGAAAACAAGTAAGTCAAGGTTAGATTTTTAGACTGTCTAAATAAAGTTTTACATCTTCACGATCAAAGCGGGTTTCTTTACCAAAAGGAATGACTTTCAATCCATGGTCAATCCAATTATTGAGGCGTGTATCGCCAATCTTTAATTGTTGTTTTAATTGTTTTCGTGTTGGGTAAGGAGGTAACTCCTTTGTTTTTGATTGTTGTTGTTCTTCCATAATCCTTTGCTTCGTTAATTGAACAAGCTCTTCAATTACTTCTTGATTGAATTCAATCGGTACATTAACAGTCATATTTTTACCTACTTTCGAGATTCTTTTTTTTATTTTTGTATAGCGAACAGTGCTTTCTTGAAAATCCATCACTTGTTCTGGATTACCGCCTTCATTAATCGCACTATAAAATATCGGACGTCTTACAAGATACTCATTGGTATAAAGTACGTCTTGATTTGTGGTATCAAAAGGTTGATCCACGAGTTGCTTTGTGACGCTGGGTACTTTGAGGTTACGGGATTTGAAGAATGCCTTCTTCTTATGCTCTTTCAAATCTAAGTCCTTATCAAAGTATTTACTAATATAGCGCCCGCGATTTTCGATGCTATCCACATCAATCTTGTTGATTTTGACAAATCCATGTCCCCAGATGGTAGTAAGGCGATTGATAGAGATAAAAGGAAAGTCAAACAGGATGATGTGATAATGGATGGCGCCTCGTTCTTGTTTTTCCCACGTGGCAAGGTATTTCAGGTTTGCTTTTTTTGTGTGATAGAGTTCGTAGTTTAGTCGTTTGATAAATTTTTTGAATTCATTATTCGCATAGGCAATGTCTTGAATGTTTTCTCTGAAAGTGAGGGTTAAAAATTTTGTCTGATTGTCAAAGTTCATATCCACGAGTCTGGCGATTTCAAAGCGCATATTTTGATAGTATTTTTGTTTTCGTTTTAAGCTGTCGTATTGCCCTTGAGCGGATAGTTCATCATAGTTTTTTCTTTTATCAGTAGTCGTATTTTCTTCTTCATAAAGCCAAGCTAATTCTTTCTTTCGTTTTGGGTTGGTTTCATTTTTGTCTGCTTTTTGTTTAGGAGTAATGATTGCTTCATAATCATAAATTTCAAGGTACGTGGGAGTTTCAATGATTTTCTGATTATAAGCTTTCAAAAATCATCACTCCTTGATGTGTATTCAGTTGTCAAAGAACCATCATTTTTCGCCTGATGTTGTTCTATAAATCAAGTTAAGGGGAAGTCCTGCAAAGCAGTCCTTCCAGCCTATGTGTTTATTGGGCGGTCTTAGCGGACAGAAGCGGCTCTATGGCGCTGCCCCGCCGTTTCGTCCTAACCACCCAACAAACCCATAGGAAAACTAGTTTTGCGTAGGGTTACCTTGTTTTTTCAGAATCAAGGTTGCCGCATCTGCCGTGGCCGATAAACCATAGCTGACGAATTGACCGTTAGAGCGCCCCCAAGGTGCAATCACTAAATTGGTAAATGTAACCATGGCTAAACCTTGTTGAGTAAGTTCTTCCGGTGTAATCACGGGATTTTCAGATTTGACTTTGACACTGATTTTCTCGTAGCGGAGTTTAGGTAGGATACATTCGTAACTCCAACCTAGAATTTCTCCATCTTTTTGCCAGCGAGTGACGTTGACGACTTGGTATTCTTTTTCGAGTTTTTCTTTTGGTAAAGTGAGATCATTGATTTTAATTGGCATAATAGTCCTCCTTTTTTAATATACGATAATTTATACGTTTGGTTTAAAAAAATATAGACGGCCATCTATGATTTGTATTTTATACGTTTGTTTATACGAAGTCAAGAGATTTAGCAAAAAAGATATACGAAATTTTATACGAGTGATATAATAGGGGAAAATGACAAGGAGGAAGTAATCTATGTTTGGCTTATTACAACCTGATAAAGTGAAGGTAGGACAACGAATCAAAGAAATCAAAGAGAGTATGAATCTGTCCTTTACAGAGTTGGGCAATCGCTTAGGGATAAAGAAACCAACGATTAGCTCCTATGTTCAAGGCTATGCACTGGCCCCTGAAAGTGTCATTAACCAGTTATCTAGTATCAGTGGGAAACCAGTAGGCTGGTTTTACTTTGGTGATATTGAAGAATATATTGCGGACTATTTGCAGCTAAAAGGACAGAACAGGATTGTGCAAGAACATCCAGAAGTTGTGACAGCAATCAAAGAAGAGTTTTACACTGGGGAGTTTAAAAATCCGGCATGGGAAAATGAAGTTGGTTATCCATGTGAGGAGTTTATGGATGATTATTTTTATGAACTGCAACAAGAAGTCATTAAAGAAGAAATTAAAAAAATGGTACGTAATCAGATAAAAAATTTACCGATTGCCGATGAAATTACAAAGCAGAAGAGAGAGGAAGCAGTTACCGTTATTACGAGTGGTATCATCGAATATATGGATGTAGCCGGTGAATTTAATTATGAAAAAAAAGATGATATGCTTAATATGGTGAATCGAGAAGTCGATAAGTACGATTTTTTTGTGGATAGTAATTTTGAAGACCGGTATTTAGTGGGACAACTAATAAATATCTTGGCAGATCAACAAAAAACTGTCGAACTTATCAATCGATTGTCCGAAGAACTAACGAAGAAATCTTTTTCTGGAAGATTTGGTGGGGAAGAATTGATAGAAGCATTTGAAACGTTACGTCCGGCACTAATCCGAATTTATAATAAAGTCAGCACGGATGAATTGGAAGACTGGTTTAAATAAAAACTCTTGCTGGGAGGTTGGCTATGTACAGGATTGCAATATGTGATGATGAAGTGCTCCAAAGCACACTCCTAGAAAAAATGATTGATGAATACATGATAAATAAAAATTTGGAAGTGGATATCGATATTTATAATAGTGGAGAATCCTTGTTAAGAGGAATCCAAAATCAAGAAATAGTTTATCAAATGATTTTTTTAGATATCGAAATGGATGGAATTAATGGCATTGAAACCGCTAAACTCATCAGGAAGAGTGATCAACAAGTATTATTAAATTATATTACGAGCTTTGATAATTATACTCTTCAGAGTTTTGAAGTCTCACCATTTAGATATTTACTAAAACCAGTTAAAGAAAATGAAATACGTATTCTCTTAGATGCAGCAATTGATAAAATCTCTAATGATAATCAATACCTTTTTGTAAAGGCTAATCGTACGCAGTATCAAGTACGATATGATCAAATAATTCGAATTACCTCTGAGAAGGGGAGAAAGCTTCGAATCACCATGTGTAACAATCAGAAAGATATTGTTTACTATGCGCGTTTAAAAGATATCATAGCTAATCTGGGTAGTTCCGTTTTTATACAGATAAATTACGGCACCATAATAAATCTAAATTATATTGAGCGGATAGAGGATACTATTGTTCATTTGACAAATGGAGATCAAGAGGTAGTTAGTAGAGGGAAAAAGAAAAAATTTGTGGAGTGCTATAGAAACTTCATTGAAAGGTCATTAGGAATATGAAAGAATTATTTATGCTTATCTTGGCCATTTTTTTAGGAGCACTACAGGGATGGTATGTTGCGTTTTATTTGAGTAGCTTTTTAGAATTAAAAATAAAAAAGATGTCTTTTTATACCCTATGCATGCTATTGATTCTCTTTACAAAGATTTCAATAAATAGTCAAAATCTAAGGGTTGACTTAACCTATATTTTTTTTATTGTTGTAGCTGGATTAGTAATGTTTTGTTTCTACGGACCAATCCCCAAAAAGATGTATCATTACCTCTATGTAATTTTTTTATTCTTATTTCAGAATAGTTTACTGGTTGTGACACAGAATAATCCCGCTAATATTGTTTTCTTACAGTTTATTTTATCTTATATATCCATTACAGTATTGGCATTAATAATAATCTTTTTTCTTCACTACTTTAAGAGTACAAATGAAATTGGATTGGCCACCAAAGAATATATCATGTTGTCTATAACTCCACTGTTATCTATAGGTACACTGATGTATCCTTTTCATTTTTCGCAATTTGAGAGTATAGGGGTCAGTATTGGATTATTGATAGTAAATATTATGAACATTTTTTTCTACAACTATCTAACCGAAAAAACTTACCTATTACAGCAACAGACATTATCTGGAATGCAAAATCAGTACTATGACGAAATATTAAGAAAGCAATCAGAATTTCGTATTTTAAAACATGATTTAAAAAATACATTATTAAGTATAAATTTCCAATTAGCACAAGGAAATGTTAATACAGCACAGAAGCTATTAGAAAATATCACGCTGACTTCTTCGTCTTCATTCCGAACTTATACTGGCTGTTGGCCCATTGACACTGTACTAAGTAGTAAGATACACGAAATGGACACTGGAAATATTTTATACTCATTGGATTTAAAAATTCCGACAGATCTTGATTTTGAGGACAAGGTAGTCGATATCTGTGCAATTCTTGGAAATATAGTGGATAACGCGATAGAAGAATGTAATAGAATAGACTCCCCGACAAAAGAGATAAAAGTTTCTATCCATTATCGTGATGATAAAATTATTATGAAAGTAACTAATCCGGCTAGAATAAATAATCTAAATATTTCTAGTAAGCTGATCCGGTCAGCGAAAAGAAAGGGAAGATATGGATTAGGGGTAAATAGTATTAGAGAACGAGTTCAGAAATTAGAGGGCTATTCTGATTTTTCATGGAATGAATATGAGTTTAAAGTTTTGATTATCATTCCAGTAGGGCAGAGTATTGCACAATAAACTAAATTTTCCTAAACCAATTCACAAAAATAATATAGTAAACCTTCATAGGAATCTACATAAGGTTCCTATGGAGGTTTTTTGCATCTAAAAAAGGAGTCAATAATACTTTTTTACAGATTACTACATAAAAATCAGCAGTTTACAACGAAAAAACTAAAAAGAAGAATATAGGTACTATACTTTGTGTGTCGACGAGGAATTAAGTTCTAAACCTTCGGACAAATACTTTAAGAAAACGGGGAATTCGTTATGCTATTCTTTTCAACGAAAAAGAGTAAAAAGGCAGGTTGCGTATCTGTAGGTGCACTATTCTGTGCCTCTGTGGGTCACTACATCAAAGAAATTAAAAGTGATGTTTAAAAGCAATCGACTGAACTTTATTAGTCACTATTTCTGACTCAATAGGGTTCGAATCAAACGAAGCGTAACAACTTTATAGCGATGACATTACGTTAGAAAGTGGTGTCATCGCTATATTGAAAGGTGTGAATTCTTACGAATAATCCAATTGAGGATGAAAGTTTAAAATATGAAAAGCTAAACAGTCTGTTTTTCAGTATTACTATTTCGGTACTAACCGGAATTTGCTTGTTAGTATTTATCTTGCTCGGTAGTATTCTCCCGATTGAATCAACGATTTTTATTAGTATGACTTTACCTATTTTAGTATCTCTGTTTATTATTCCTTTGATATATATCTTAGTTTTATCAAGAAGCAAGCAGAATCTCTTAAATCTAAAATGTAGAAAGCGAGAAATAGCTTATACTGCTGTTGGGGTTTTGCTTTTTTCATTGCTTTACTTTGTTACTAATAAAGATAAGTTTGGTAGTCAAATTACTTTATTTCTAATGATTCACTATATGATAGCAGCTTTTTGTGAAGAGTTCTTGTATCGAAATATCATTTTAAAAAGATTACTAGAGTCTTGGGGAATTATTTCTAGTATTATTATCAGTTCGGTAATTTTTTCAGTGATTGGGCATATTGGAGAATCACCAGTGGATAATTTGATTTACAGATTTCCATTAGGCGTTTTCTTTTGTATCTTTCGCTTAAAATCAAAATCACTGTTATATACCTCAGCTATACATGCATTTTATAACTTAATTTTGATTGCTGCTTAGAGGTACTGAGTAGGAGAAATAAGAAAGAAAAAGGGGGGAGCCCATTGTTTAAAAGGATAGTGAAGTTTATTTTTCCAATTTTATTTTTACTATTGTGGATATACAACATCTTACAAATTAAAACTTTCAATTTATTATCAGTGTTTTTCTTAATTGTTCTTATCCCGATAGTCCTTTATTCATTTTCTGTCGTGTTTATTGTACCTAGTGTCGGGAGTATCAAGAGAGATATCCTCGTGGACGTAGTTTTATCGATTGGCTATTCATTCGCATTATTCTTCTCTATTGGTTTAATAGTATCAGAGGAAGTTGTCAATCAAATTAAAGCAAACACAGAAGAATTTGCTGGGAAATCAGGAAATTTAACAATTGCAGATGTAAATTTCAGCAATAATTTTTCGACCATATTAATGATATTTTTATTAACGTTTGTAATCATTGAACTTTTTAGAATTATAGTCAAAAAAATGAAAAGAGGATAGAAATGTATATTAATCCTGATGTAGCTTATGCAAGGGTAAAAGATATTGATATGCTTTTCAATTTTGATAATGGTGTTGTTGCAGGAATTGATCAACGAGGGTTGGCATTTTATAAAGATGTAATAAGTCATCAAGTTTCAGAAAAAAATCAATTAACTGCTGAGGAATCAGATTTCTTTAACTATCTAATTGAAAATGAATTTATTTCAGATAGTCCATTTATAAAGAAAGATCAAGTTGTCACTGCTTACTTACATTTGACAAACAGATGCAATCTACACTGTGTGGGTTGCTACTCTTATGATGAGAAAAGAAATCGTGATGAAGATTTAACTCTTGAAGATATGCTTAATGGAATAAGACAGCTTAAAGATGCTGGAATTAAAAACCTTGTTTTTTCAGGAGGAGAACCTCTACTAAGACGGGATCTTATTAAAATTTTGAGATTCGCGAAAGTAGAATGCCAGATACCAAATATTGTATTAATTACAAATGGGACAATTTATAACAAGGCAATTATTGCTGAAATGTCTAAATTCGTCGATACAGTTTCTGTTTCTGTGGATTCATATTCAGCCGAATGTCCTTCATTTATTAGAGATTCGGGTATATTCAATAGAATAATGGATACCGTTTCATTGTTAAAGGAAAATGGAAATAACGTAAATCTCATTCCCACAGTTCATCATTTAAATGCAGATAAACTTTTGGAATATGTAAACTTGGCTGAAAAGATGGGAGTATCTGTTAGTTTTAGTATTCTTTCAGCCTGTTTTGAAGGGGAAATGAAAAGATTTCTTCCAAATGCTAAAGACATTAGAAGTATCAGTGATTTTATGATTGATAGTGATTTAAGTCTAGAGGATAGTGCAATTAAAGGAGAAACACTACAAGCAGAAAACTATTGCGGAGCTGGAAAGACTATGATTTCTATTGGTACTGACGGAAACGTTTATCCGTGTCATATGCTTATGGAGGAGCAGTTTTGTTTGGGAAATATTAAAGACAATACGATTGTTCACATGCGCGAGAATAATAATAAACTATTTTCCTCTATATCGGTAGACAATGTAAAAGGCTGTGATAGATGTGAATACAAATATTTGTGTGGAGGAGGGTGTCGTGCGAGAGCCTATATGAAGCATCGTGATATATACAAAAAAGATCCTTATTGTGAGTTATTTTTTAACTATTACGAAAATTTAACTACAAATCTTTTTCCAAACAATTAATCATAATTTTAGGGGTATGAAATGACTAAGATAATTATGAAGGAAAAAATATTAGTGATACAATTTTCAATTCTTTCACTGATAGCTAGCTTAATAGGAATTTCTTTTGCTCCGATTATTCAAAATTTTATCGATGCAATTTCCAAAAAAAATTGGGAAATGTTTTATATCACCCTGTGTTTATTTTTTATATTTTTGATAATTAACTTTTTATTTCATTTCTTAAGTGTGAAATCTGAGTCTCACCTACTTCAAAAAATCCATATTTCGGTTAAAAGTAGAATAATCAGAAGTATTCTTCACATGAATATAACTCAGTATGAAAAATCTACTGTGGGTGAGAAAATTAATCTTTTTAATTACGACCTAGAAGTTTTTGAACAATATTTTCTGGACAATATCTTACAACTAATTCAAAGCTCTTTTATTCTCTTTTTTGCTTTTGGTTATCTGTTATTACTAAGCCCATTAGTTGCTTTTGTGGTATTTTTTTGTTCTGTTATTTCCTTAATAATTCCTTCTTTACTAGGTAAGAAAATAGATGCATTGACTGAAAAAACTTCAAGATTGAAAAGTAATTATCTGAATGACCTTAAGGATATTTTTGGAGGATTTACAGTGATCAAATCCTTTCAAGTTGAGGAAAGATTTGAGAAAAGGAACCGCAGTTTTTTAGAACAGATGGAGAATAATCAACAAAAACTAAAAAATCAAAATGGTGTTTATAATTTGATGATGGGAACGCTTCAGTATTTCAATTTGATTATTTGTTTATGTACAAGCGGCTTTTTAGTTTTATCAAACAGGTTATCATTGGGCGAGATGGTAGCAGTTACTCAAATGGCAAATATGATAATTCAACCCTTGCAAGTTTTTGGAACGTCAGTAATAGAGATAATTGGAAGTAAAACTATACGGACTAAGTTAGAAAAATATGTAGACAAAATAGATTCTCCTACTGAAATGCCCAAAATTTTGGATGAACCATTTGAAAAACTTCAGTTGAAAAATGTTAGTTATGAATCAGAAAAGGGTATAACAATTTTAGATAATATCAATTTGATTTTTGAAAAGGGTAAAAAATATGCAATCGTTGGTAAGAGTGGAAGTGGGAAAACTACCTTGCTAAAAATTATCGGTGGTTTACTGAATTGTTATAGGGGAGAGATAATCTATAATGGCAAAAATTTAAGTAAATCAGATGAGATAATAAAGGCTTCATTTGCCCATCAGGAACCGTATATCTTTAATGACAATCTAAAAAATAATATTACGCTTTTACGCGAACAGAGTAAGAAGGAAATAGAAAGATCTATCCGTATAGCTGATCTTAGTAGAGTTAGAGCTCGACAAGGAATTTCCAAATTTAGCGAAAATGGTAATTCTTTATCTGGTGGTGAAAAGCAAAGAATCTCTATTGCAAGACTAATTGCAGGTCAATCAAATTTACTTCTTATGGATGAAGTAACTTCGGCATTAGACTATAAAACTGGAGGAGATATTTTGGAATGTCTTCTGTCAGCAGTAGACTATACAATTATTTTTATCACGCATGATCTTCGAGAAAATATTTTGAGTTCTGTTGATGAGGTGATTTTTATTGATAACGGCACAGTCGTTGAACAAGGTAGCTATTCGGAAATTTTGAACCATGATGGACTCTTTAAAAAATTGAAAAACTCCTGATAAGGAAGGGATTTTATGGAACAATTACTTTCTGTCAATCAATTAGTAAAGAAATATGACACTAAAACAGTCTTGGATAATGTTTCATTTGAGATAACGAAAGGGGAAATAGTTGGATTACTTGGAGTAAATGGATCAGGTAAGACTACTTTAATGAAGGTGATACTTGGACTAACCTCTTTTGAAGCTGGCGAAATTAAGTACAAGGGAAACTTGAATTATTTGAAGTCCTGTAAAAGTAGAAGGGAATTTGGTTATCTGTTAGATTGTAAATTATTTGAATATTTGAGTGGATATGACAACTTGTATACTGTCGGGAAATATGCAAATCATTGGCAAGGAAAAACTAAGACTGAAATTGCAGAAGAAATTAATAAACTATTGGATTTGGTTGATTTACCAAATTCTAAGAAGAGAGTGAAGGGTTATTCATTTGGAATGAAACAGCGACTTGGATTAGCAATGGCTTTAATGGGGACACCAGATTTCCTAATATTAGATGAACCGTTTGTGGGTTTAGATCCAGTAGGAATTGAGCACTTACTTGGCTTCATCTCGAATTTGAGAAAGGACTTGGATATTACGATATTGATATCGTCACATCAATTAAATGAAGTTGAGCAAATTAGTGATAGGTATTTATATATTACTAATCAGAAAGTTAACGAAGTGACGAAAAACTCTGGTAAAAAATACGTTATCAAGTTGAATAATCCAAATAAGCTATTACTTGATCAGTTGCGATCAATTGCTGATATAAAGGATAACGATGTTTTATTTGAGGCAAAGAATGAACTGATTGATAGGGCTTTAAAGATTATCTATCAAAATAATGGGGAGATTACAGATATTCAGGTAACGAATGATAATTTGGTAGATTTATTTAGAGGTGATTCTAAATGAGGGATGTTATCAACGTAGAGCTTTTTAAAATGTGGAAAAGAAAAATTTTTATTGGTATTTTTTTACTCAGTAATTTTTCTTTAGTCTATTCTTTGGGAATTTATTTCAATTGGAGTTTCATAGATATAAATGGGAAATTGGATCTTATCTCTTTTTCTACAAGTATGTGGGCCTTATTAATGATGCTCGGTATTCCACTTGTCTTATTCACTTTCTTAGCTGCAGGTATTCTAGGTGGAGAAATTTCTGATGGGCAATTCATGTTAGAAATCACACGAGTCAAATCAATAAAATCATTAGTTTTAGGGAAATTTATTTCGATTGTAGAGGTACTACTGTCATTTTATATCCTTAATATGGCTCTTTCCAGTCTATACTATATTGTTTTTGTAGCGAGATCAAAAAATGGATTGGGAATCAGTTGGAATATTGAAAGCTACCATAGTCACCTGCTCCTTGTAAGTGTTTGTGGGGTACTATTTCTTATTCTGTTTATTTCTATAGCAATGCTGGTGTCAGTAAACTTCGGAACTTTTAGGGCAGTCCTTTTATCTTTATCTGTCTATGTTTTCCTGAAATTTGTTTCTAGTATTGAGGCCATTCGTAAATTGTTACCTGGTTACTATACTTTAATTGATGATAATGACTTTTCAGGACTAATTTTATTATATCAGCTACTCATCATGGGAATAATGATTGGAATAGCGATTTGTGTGATGATTAATGCAATAAAAAAAAGGGACCTTTAGAAGTATCAGAAACTCTATTTTGAAATATATTCTGATAGAGATTCAATACACTGGCGAGTATTTTTTGACCATACTTTTGACCTTCTCAATCAAAATTTACTGGGTTGTATTAGATTTTGTAATTTGTCAATAATCCCATATCTAAGCTGTTTTCTGACTATCAGGTACCACCAGAAAGCAATCCAGCTCTCAATACGGTCTCAAAGACGCGAACGCTGCGGAATAATTCTAACAAGGTTAGAACGTTGGTTTATCAACGATTTAGAGATGTTTTCCTTCACTGGAGACATCTCTTTTTTTGAAGATGAATGCTAATTGAAAAAATGATCAAATGGTACATTACTATCGAAAATGATAGTCGCATATATTGTTTATAGAGTTAAATGAGACAAATCAAGCTGTAGCTTCTTGCCGAGTTTTGAAACCTCGATGAGTTGTCTTTTTTTTATTTTCCAGTCACTGGATCAGTTCTCAAATAAGTTTGAAATATATAGGCGGTTGAGCCATTTTTATTCGTGTAATTTTGTCATAATAACATCCATAAGGATAAAGCAATAATCGATACTTTAGTCTGAATATTCTGAACAAATCTTGTAGTCTGTTAGATGTTGTTATCGGATGAAAGTAACTTCAAATGAAAATAGTCGATTCACCAAATATTTTTCTATTAAAAGAGATGATCATCGCAATTAATTATTCTGATCTGAAAAAATAAAAAGGCAACTCAAGAGTTACCTTTTGCTGATGTAATCTGTTTATTTCTTCTTGTCAACTTCGTAAGTAGCGAAAGCGAGAATAAAAAAAGACTGCTAAGGATACACCAAACCATTTGAATACTTTACGGCCTCATTAAAAGAAAGCGTTCTTTGGATAAGGATTATGGGCGGCTCAAAGTTATTACATGTGTACAAAAAATAAAGAAAAGACCATTTTTGCAATAAAGGAACCAGCAAAAAAAGCGAGAACAATCAACATAATTTTCCAAGGTTTTAACCAAACACTATTCTTTTTCATCTAATCACCTCTATAAAAAGAATACCATGATAAATAAATAATATCAAAAAAAATTGATACTTAATCAGTTATTCACCAAATCAGGCAACTAACGAGATGAAATCAGAATCAGTTTTGCTTTTCAGAGTTTTTAAGTTTTATTGCTCGTATTAGGTGGACACAAAAGCTCGCAAAAAATAAAAGCCCTGCAATTTTTGGAATGGCACCAATTGAAGCTAAAAATAAAAAAGCTGCTATAAAGTTTACACAAGCGGCTAGCAGGTAAAGGTAGAAACTAGTTTTTCTTTTCAAAGTGCTCACTCCTTTTGAACAGCATATCATACTTTATTTTCAATGTGAAAAAATAATGCCAAAGAAAGTCGAAATAAATAATTTCACTATCCGACGAAATAAAAAAGAAATAGAAAGAACTTCTATTTCTTCGAGCGATTTTTATTCGAATACAGGGCAATGATTATAGCTACGGCTATGCAAAAGACTAATACTTTTAACATATTCACACATCCTTTTTAGATTAGTTTAAATTATAACTTTCTAAAAATATATAGGGCTTTAGGCCTATTAGTAAAAGATAGTTCAGTCCCACAAGTTATCGAACTCTTTTTTCGAGTTTTCTTACAATTGGATGGTTCTATTTTTTTCAAACAACTGTTAAAACAAAAAAGTGAAGAAACTACTGGAACTAAAAGTTTCTTCACTACTCATCAAGTAATCAATAAACCTTTGTTTATTCAAATATGTAACATCTAAATTTTTTGAAGCAAGGAAAAACAAACATACAGAACAATAGAAAGAGTTGAAAAAGTAAGATAATCGTTAAATTGACAGTTCCGTAACGCTGGTAAAGGTAGATATGTATGAGTAATTCACCAAGATTCATGAGAATCAAGATAAGATAACTACTCGCTTTTACTTGGCATCTTTTTAGTAGATGATAGCTGATGTAATAATCGAGTAGGACACAAAAAAGTAATAATAGTTTGTTTAAAGCCGTGATGGTATCATGTTGTTCGGCAAGCTGTTGAAAGAACAAAAGTGCTGTGGGAAAAGGGATATAAATGATTAATAAAGAAAGAAAAAAATATACAACAAAAGGCATGTTCACACTCCTAAAAAAAATTACCAAAAGGCAGAAAATAATTTAGCAAATTTTTATTCAGAGGTCAACAGTAGGATTTGTTATTTCAATGATTCGAGCATTAGGCATGATTGTTTTTGCTTAAGAAATGAAATCTTGGTTTACAGACTGAGGAAAATTGCGGTGATTTTCTGTCACGGAGGAATGCACCTTGATAAACCCCGTCACAGTAAGGTTATAAGAGGGATTGAATATTATTATTAAAACAATGTATAAATAAAAAAACTCCTGAAAGCAGAGTGGAGAAGACAGTTACTCTTGAGTTCAGAAGTTTTTGGTTTTTGAAAAAAATCAATTTTATCAATGAAAAATGTTATTTTTGTGCATTTAATTTTTTTAATACATCAGCTGGCACATCTTTTTCAGCGACCTCATTCGGTCCGGAGATGATACGTTTTTGACTGATCTCTGCTTTAACTAGTGTGTTAGGAGCATAAGGCTGGATATCTTCACCAGACAATTCATAGGTCATTTCTTGTCTTTCGCCATTTTCTTTAACAAATTCAAACGTATATTTATAAGAAGAATAGCCTTCGATTTTTTTTCCTGAACCGTCTACTGTTTGTTTCCTTTCAGGTGTTTCTTTTGGTGTGCGTGCATAGGCAGTGACTCCTTGATAGGTCTCAGAATAGTATTTATAACTAAAATAGCCTCCTACACCAAGTGCGACTACAAGAAGAGCAAGCATCATTTTTTTCATAATTAACCCTCATTTCTTTTTTGCTGAGACGACTATAACACGGACTAGCTTAAAAAATTCATTGAAAAAGATAACACTATTGTAAGCTTTTGATTATTTACATGAAAATATAGCTGTAATTTTCTGTCGAGGAATTGTGATAGAAGAAAATAGAATTGAAATCATTTTGCAATATTGTAATGTTAATCTTTTATTTGTGCCTGGGGAGAGGTACAAATACACAAAAAGAGAGGTTTTTTCATTTGAAAAAATTTGTATTCACAGCTGTTGCAGGACTAGGTTTATTTATCGGAGGCACTGTTGCATCTGCAGAGGAACAAACCCATGTGGTTGCTCCAGGAGACACACTGTCAGGATTAGCAACTGAATATGGTACGACAGTGGATGACCTTTTAGCATTGAATGAATCCATTCAAGACCCTAATTTGATTTTTGATGGCGAAACATTGCTGATTTTTAGTGATGCACAACCGATGACACGCGCGCAAGAAACGACAGAAACAGCGCAAGCGCAAACTGAAACAGCGCCGGCAGCTACACAATCAAACACTGCTAGCACTAGCGCTGCAAGTACACCAAGTACTGGTTCAGGAGTCTTGAACCCAGTGGACGGTATCAATTACTATAATGGTGTCAGAGAATCTTATTATTCACAAAAAGTATTAGCTGGTGGCGGCTTAAATATTCCTGGCCGACATGTTGCCGCTGACGGAACGATCCGTGATGCAGATGGTTATATCGTTGTAGCTAGTGACAATCAAGCCAAAGGCTCAACAGGGCAATCTTCTTTGGGTGCCTACAAAGTCTATGATACAGGCGTTGGTCACAGCGGAATCGACGTTTACACAAACTGGTAATCAGCAAAAACAGTTGCATGAAATATGCAGCTGTTTTTTTGTTATGGTCTAGACTAATTCTTGTCAAAAAAATGAGAGTGTGGTATCATTGGACTATACCAAAACGAAATGAGGAGCGTATCATGGAAATTATTCGCGTGAAAGATGCAGCTGAAGGTGGGAAAAAGGCATTTGAATTGATTCAGCAAGGCGTTGAAAACGGCGCTAAAGTTCTTGGATTGGCGACAGGCAGTACGCCAGAAACATTGTATGCAGAGATGACAGCTAGCGATGTCGATTTTTCAAACATGACTTCTGTTAATTTAGATGAATATGTCGGACTTGGCGGCGAAGATGATCAAAGTTATCGCCACTTTATGAATGCTCATTTATTTGACAAAAAACCATTCAAGGAAACCTTTGTACCGAATGGAAAAGCCGAAGATTTGCAAGCGGAATGCAAACGATACGATGAAGTGATCGCGGAACATCCAGTTGACATCCAAATCTTAGGAATTGGTCAGAACGGTCACATTGGGTTCAATGAACCTGGGGCATCTTTTGATGGCACAACATCAGTCGTTGATTTGACTGAATCAACGATCAATGCCAACAAACGCTATTTTGACAAGGTAGAAGATGTACCCACTACTGCAATCTCAATGGGCATCGGTTCAATTTTGAAAGGTAAAAAAATTATTTTGATGGCCTTTGGACCAGCTAAAGCGGACGCAATCCAAGGGATGATTGAAGGTCCGGTAACGACGGATCTGCCTGCATCTGCTTTGCAAAATCATCCAGATGTCACAGTCATCGTAGATGAAGCAGCGGCAGCCAATCTCTAACATCAATTAGTTGGCAGAGCGTCCAATCTAATCGACAAAATCCGAATGAACATCGGAAAAACCAGCTACTTCCCCATTTCATCCAGTCGGATGAAAAGTTGGTATTTTCGATGATTCTTCGGTTTTTTTATTTTTCATGGAATACAGCTTAAAGATGGGTTGCGGAATTTGGACCTTCCTTTTTTCATTTTTAAAAATAGATGGTATAGTTGAAAAGGGGTGTTTCAATGGTTGATATGGTCTTATCGATTCCAGAAATTATTCTTAGACTCGTTTTAGCAATGGTCATGGGAGGCGCTATCGGTTTTGAGCGACAGTACAAAAGTCGGCCAGCGGGATTACGGACCCATATTTTAGTCTGTATGGGGGCATGTGTCATTGCATTGATCCAAGTAGAGATCGCTAGTGGGGCGATGCGTGATGCGTTGAATCATCCAGATCTCGCAGGGGTCATTCGTTCAGATGAAGCTCGATTGATCGCACAAGTGGTAAGTGGGGTTGGTTTTTTGGGTGCCGGGACGATTATCGTGACAAAACGCTCGGTAACTGGATTGACGACAGCTGCTTCATTATGGGCGATTGCTGGCTTAGGGATTGCGATCGGCATGGGATTTTATGCCATTTCGATTACTAGTTTTGCCGGGATCTTTTTTGCACTGACGGTGATCAAGCGAATTGTGCGAGTCCCGACAGCCAAAAAATTGGAGATTCAATACATTCATCGTGCGGAAACAAAGGAATTTTTGACAGAGTATTTTCTTGATCGAAAAATCGTGATCGAAGATGTCAACTTTGATGTGAAGTTCATGGAAGACTATCGGATCTATACCAATATTTATACGATCAACTTACCGTGGGGGCTGAGTTTCTCTGATGTTATCGAAGAATTATCAGTTTATAAAAATATCACTAAGCTGCGGTTGGTTGATGTTAGTTAAAAAAGTACTGCCAAAGGTCACACCTTTGGCAGTACTTTTTTAGTTAGGAAAGAAACATGCGATCCCGACAATCGCTAGATTGCTAAGAAAGTTGACTGCTTCATTTGTGATCAAAGCATAGCCATGCACTTTTTTCGTTGGCTGCTGGTGATGGCTTTTTTGTTCGGTAAATTGATGACAAACCGTGCATTGGTAACGTACTTGAATCGTTGCTCCCAATAAACTATCGATTATACTACCGCTAAATCCTAACAAGAGTACCCAAATCAATGCTGTCAAAGAGAGCGGTTGGCCGCTGAGCCAGAGACAGATCGCCAGAAGTAAAACGATACCGCCGCTGCCCGCAAAAGAAGCAATGGTACCTAGGAGGCTGACACCGCCAGAAAGACCCGCAGGTAATTTTTTTCCCGTTAAGAGATTCCGGGGTGCCTTTTTGCTCAAAACACCGATCTCTGATCCCCAAGTGTCGGCGGTACAACTAGCGATCCCGACAATAAATGCCCAGAGATAGTTCTCATTGTTGAAAGAGGCGTAACCGATCAATGCCAATAAACTAGGCGATAAATTAGCCAGCACTTGGATGGCATCGCGGCGCGCACCTTTGATCACCAGATCATCGGCTGAGTTTTTTTTCTTTAAGTGATTGATGATCCCAGAGCTGGCAAAAAAGAAACCAACTAAAAAGATACTGAACCAAGGTCCCAAAGCAATGATGATCGTCCCACTTAAGGCAGCTGCTAAAGCACCGGATAAAGACAACCACTGCAAAATAAAAGCGGATCCTGCTACAAATGCACTACAGATCAGTCCCAGTAAAAATTGATAGAAAAAGACCACAGCTTCCACCTCGCTTTTTTCATCAGTTTAGCATAAAGCAAACTTGTATGTAGCTTTTTTTCGTTGCTGACAGCATTTTACTCGTCAAATGAGAGCGTTTCATTTAAGCTTAGACTAAGAGGTGAGTGTATGAAAATCGTGATCATCGGCGGTTCATTCGGAGGGATCAGCTGCGCCATCGAAGCACGCAAAATCTATCCAGAATCTGAAATCGTATTGATTGAAAAAAAAGCCCATATCGGGTTTATTCCCAGCGGGATGCTCCTGTATTTAGAAGGCAAGATTCCTTCGTTGCAAGACGCATTCTTTTGCTCCAAGGAACAGCTTGAGCAGCTGGACATTCAAGTAGCATTGCAAGAAACAATGTTGAAACTTGATCCTAAGAACCATTTCGTTCAAACAGATCAGCGCAGAATCGCTTATGATCGGTTGATCTTAGCAGCAGGATCTGCACAAGAATCAGAAATTCTCTTACCGATGAATGAAGCCGCATTGACCTATAAAGATTACGGCGCTGCCAAGCAATTTATTCAGGAATTAGATCAGGCAGAAACGATTACGATCGTTGGGGCTGGACAAGCAGGTATGGAAGCAGCCAACACATTAACGGCGCTAGGAAAACAAGTCCAACTAGTGGAATCAATGACGTATCCTTTATTCAAATATTTTGATCAATCGTTTCTGGCTCCTTTTTTAGATGAATTAGCACAAATAAAAAATCTGCAGCTTTATCTGGCAGAACCTACCATTGCCATTGAATCCACGGAAACAGGCTTCCGAGTGGAGACCGCCAATCGGACATTGCTCAGCGCGCTTGCATTGACGACCGTCAATGTCCGACCGCGGCCGCACCCAGCATTTCAGCAGCTGCGCTTGCACAGTGATCATACGATTTGGACGGATGCTTATTTGGAAACTTCCGAAAAGGGTATTTTTGCTGTCGGTGACTTGATTCAGATCTACAGTCCAATTACACGGGATACGGCTTATATGCCATTGGTAAACAATGCAGTTCGTTCCGGAATCGCTGCTGCGCATAATTTGCAAGAGAAAAAAGAACCTTTTCGCGGCGGCTTACGGACAGTGGGAACCCATCTGTTTGGCTGGTATCTGGCTAGTACAGGAATGACTGAATCAGATCGCTTCTTTTATGAACAAGAAATTACCGTCAAAAAATTTACCGCTAAAGCTTCATTAGTAGATGACACACCGATCCACGGGAAACTGATCATTGCCAAGACAAGCGGGCAAGTATTGGGCGCTCAGTTACTGTCAAAGTACAATCTCTTAGAAAAAATCAACCTGCTGGCATTTGCCATTGAAAAGGAGAGCACATTGTCAGAGTTAGCGCAAAAAGATTTCTTTTTTCATCCTCATTTTACTGATGTCTTTGAACTGTCCAATGCGATTGCTTTAGGAAGTGCTGCCAATGAAATTTGAACAATTATTAGAAAAAAAAGAAGCCAAGCAATTACAGCTACTGAAAAAGCTGCTTCTAGTTGGAGGTGAACTAGAGCTTCATGAGATGGCTGCTTACCTTAGGATCAGCAAACCATCCTTAGAAAAATATGTTGATGAGTTATTTCTATATTTAGCTCCTTATTCTGATCAATGCCATCTTTTTTATCAAGGTTCATCATTAGTTCTAGAAACGAGCCCAGAGTTCTCGTTGAATCAGATTGAATATGTGTTCTACCACTCGTCGATCAAATTTCAAGTGCTGGAACATGTATTGATCAATCAAGAAATCGCCACGATTCCGTTAGCGCAAAAATTAATGATTAGTGAATCCTCCCTGTTTCGCAAAATCAAAGAATTGAATCAAGTGTTGGCAGAATTTGGATTAGAGATTTGGCAGGGGAAACTCATGGGGGAAGAAGCTCAGATTCGCTATTTTTATTTTCAGCTGCTTTGGTACTTAAATTCTTTCAAGAGTCAGCCATTACCGATTGATACAAAATTTGTGGGACTGATCGCTCGTGGGCTCAATCTGATCTTTACCGAAGAAGCACAGCAACGGGTCAGTTTGTGGCTGAAGATCATGAAGTATCGTTTAAAAGCGCCCGGACAATCGTTTCAAAGACTACGGGAAAACATGGCATTTTATGAGAAAGATCCATTGTATCAGCAACTGCGGGAACTTGTCTTTCGCAGTTTTGGGCATTATGCACTGGAAGTTCGTGAAGAAGAGGCGATGCTCCATTTTGTTTTCTTGCTTTCCTTTTCCGTTTTCTCTGAACAAGATTTTCGCCAGTACATGCTGCAACGCTCCCGATTTACGCCGACAGCACTTACCGATACGCTGATCTTGGAACATATCCTGCATTTGTATCGACCGGCTGTCCCGCAAGAAATCGAAGCCAATTGTTATTTTCATCTTTCTCAGATCCATAGTCGTTTGTATTTTTTCAAAGGAGATGTCGAAGTTTTTGATCGAGAAAATATTTGGCAATTAGAAGCAAAACTCTCAAGTCGTAATATTCGCCAGATCAGTGAACGTTTATTGAATACTGCTGTACAAGAAATGAAGCTGGAAGCATCAGAAGAAAATACATTGTATATGATGACCATGGTCAAATATTTGAGTGTCCTGACGATCATTGATTACCAAATCAATCGGGAATTTCGGGTAGGCATCGCGTTGAATATGGATGCACTTTTCAAAGAGGCAGTCTTTTATATGTGGCTGCTGTACTTAAAAAATTTGAATGGGGTCGTCGTTGAGCGCTATGCTAAAGAACAAGACTATGATCTGATCTTGACGAATTATCCGATTGAAACATCGATTCCTACATATCGGATCAGTGAGTTAGGGACGACTTACGATCGAGAAAAAATCAAAAAGATGATTCGCGAACGCTTCAACTAATGGCGTTTTTCCAGATTTCGTCAATTTCTTAGAAAATCTCTAAAAAGTTGACGAGATCACTACAGGTAATTCGAGTAAGATAAATGTAAGAAAACGGTATCAAAAGAATAAATCAACCATTTAAAAGGAGAGAGAAACATGGCAGAGAAAAACTATATTATGGCAATCGATCAAGGAACTACAAGCTCAAGAGCAATTATTTTTGACCGCAACGGACAAAATGTCGGTAGTTCGCAAAAGGAATTTCCCCAATATTTTCCAAAATCTGGTTGGGTAGAACACAATGCCAATGAAATCTGGAACTCTGTTCAATCAGTTATCGCGGGAGCCTTTATCGAATCTGGGATTCGACCTGAAGCAATCGCCGGAATCGGGATTACCAACCAACGGGAAACAACAGTTGTTTGGGATAAAAATACCGGTCAACCGATCGCCAATGCGATCGTTTGGCAATCGCGCCAATCTTCTCCGATTGCTGACCAATTGAAAGCCGACGGACATACAGACATGATCCATGAAAAGACAGGGTTAGTGATCGATGCTTACTTCTCTGCTACGAAAATCCGCTGGCTGCTTGATAATGTGGAAGGTGCACAAGAAAAAGCAGAGAATGGGGATCTACTATTCGGTACCATTGATTCGTGGCTTGTCTGGAAACTGACAGATGGGCAAGTCCACGTGACGGACTACTCCAATGCGAGTCGGACCATGCTTTATAACATCCATCGTTTAGAATGGGATCAAGAAATTTTGGATTTGTTAAATATTCCAGCATCCATGTTGCCGGAAGTCAAAAGCAACTCCGAAGTTTACGGGCATACTCGCAGCTATCATTTTTATGGCAGTGAAGTACCGATTGCTGGGATGGCAGGGGACCAACAGGCTGCTCTCTTTGGGCAAATGGCTTTTGAAAAAGGCATGATCAAAAATACGTACGGTACAGGGGCGTTTATCGTTATGAATACCGGAGAGGAACCACAATTATCCGACAATGATCTGTTGACCACGATCGGCTATGGAATCAATGGTAAAGTATACTACGCATTGGAAGGTAGTATTTTTGTTGCCGGCTCAGCGATCCAATGGTTGCGGGATGGCTTACGTATGATCGAGACGTCTCCGCAATCTGAAGAATTAGCGGCAAAAGCGACTGGCGACAATGAAGTCTATGTCGTACCAGCCTTTACGGGATTAGGTGCACCTTATTGGGATTCTGATGCTCGGGGAGCAGTTTTTGGCTTGACCCGCGGGACAACGAAAGAAGACTTCGTGCGGGCGACCTTGCAGGCTGTCGCTTATCAATCGAAGGATGTCATCGATACCATGAAAAAAGATTCAGGGATCGATATCCCATTGTTGAAAGTGGATGGCGGGGCTGCTAAAAATGATCTTTTGATGCAATTCCAAGCAGATATCTTAGATATTGAAGTACAACGGGCAGCCAATCTTGAAACGACAGCACTGGGGGCGGCTTATTTAGCTGGCTTGGCCGTCGGCTTCTGGAAAGACCTCGACGAATTGAAAGCAATGGCAGAAGATGGTCAACTCTTTACACCAGAAATGCCAGCTGATGAACGTGAGAACCTTTATGAAGGATGGAAACAAGCAGTGGCAGCGACTCAGATGTTTAAATTCAAAGTGAAGAAAGAAGGCGAGTAAGCCATGACTTTTTCTTATAAAGATCGGCAACAAGCCCTAGCAGAAGCAAAAAATACGACCTATGATGTATTGATCATTGGTGGCGGAATCACTGGTGCTGGAGTCGCCGTGCAAACGGCAGCTGCCGGCATGAAAACGATTTTGGTAGAAATGCAGGATTTTGCTGAAGGAACCTCCTCTCGTTCGACGAAACTGGTTCATGGGGGCATCCGCTATTTGAAAACATTTGATGTCGAAGTTGTGGCAGATACAGTGAGGGAACGAGCGATCGTGCAACAGATCGCTCCCCATATTCCTAAACCAGATCCCATGCTTTTACCTATCTACGATGAGCCCGGTGCAACCTTCAATCTTTTTTCTGTCAAGATTGCCATGGATTTGTATGATCGTCTGGCAAATGTAACAGATAGTAAATATGCCAATTATACGTTGACGAAAGAAGAAGTATTGGAACGAGAACCGCAACTGCAACATGAGAACTTGACCGGAGGCGGAGTCTATCTGGATTTCCGCAACAACGATGCCCGTTTAGTGATCGAAAATATCAAACGGGCCCATCAAGATGGTGCTGCAATGATCAGCAAAGCCAAAGTTGTCGGTATGCTTCATGATGAACAAGGAAAAATCAATGGTGTTCAAGTAGAAGATCAATTAACGAAAGAACAATTCGCCATCCATGCGAAAGTTGTGATCAATACCACTGGACCATGGTCTGATATCGTTCGAGAATTAGATAGCAATGATAACTTACCGCCGCAAATGCGCCCAACCAAAGGTGTCCATTTAGTGGTGGATCGTGAAAAGCTGAAAGTACCTCAGCCAACTTATTTTGATACTGGCAAGAATGATGGTCGGATGGTTTTTGTGGTTCCTAGGGAGAACAAGACGTATTTTGGTACGACAGATACGGATTACACGGGCGATTTTGCCCATCCGACTGTTACGCAAGAAGACGTCGATTATCTTTTAGAGATCATCAACCATCGCTTTCCAGAAGCTGCGATCCAACTGGATGATATTGAAGCTAGCTGGGCGGGGTTACGCCCGCTGATTACGGCTAATGGCGGTTCTGATTACAACGGCGGAGCTAAGAGCAAACTTTCGGATGAAAGCTTTGATCAAATCGTGCAAACTGTAGAAGCGTATTTGGACGATCACCGCAAACGCCCGCAAGTCGAAAAGGCGATCAAACAAGCAGAGGAACGTCTAGAAGCCAGCAGTGTGGATCCTTCACAAGTTTCTCGGGGAAGCAGCTTGGAAATGTCTCAAGACGGACTGTTGACACTGGCCGGAGGCAAGATTACAGATTATCGGTTAATGGCTGAAGGCGCCGTCAAACGAATCAATGAATTACTGGCTGCAAAAGGGCAGCAGTTTGAATTAGTGGATTCCACGCGTTATCCGGTATCTGGCGGCGAAATTGATCCGACCAATGTCGAGGACGAACTGGCGCAATTGGCGAAAACCGCCGAAGCTGCCGGTTTTTCCCCAGAAGATGCGCGATACTTGGCCGATCTTTACGGTTCAAACTTACCGATAGTCCTTACCTATAAAACCACGTTTGCGGGGCTGGACGAAAAAGAAAGCACGGCATTGAATTATGCCTTGCAAGAAGAACTGGTTCTGACCCCTGTGGATTATTTATTGCGACGAACCAATCATGTTCTCTTTATGCGAGATACGTTGGATCAGATCAAAGTTGGTGTGATCGATGCAATGGCGGATTATTTTGAATGGACAGCTGCAGACAAGCAAATGTATGCCGAAGAATTGGATCAAGTAATTGCGGAATCAGATTTGAGTGCCTTAAAAGGAGGAGAATGATATGAGTGATGCAACACAAATCTTTAGTGAATTTCTGGGAACGGCAATTTTAGTTTTACTGGGGGATGGTGTTTGTGCGGCAGTCAACCTTAAAAAGAGTAAAGCAGAAGCTTCCGGCTGGATCGTGATCGCGACAGGCTGGGCAACAGCTGTGACGATTGCTGTTTATGCCTCTGGCTTCATGGGACCTGCCCATTTGAACCCTGCTGTAACGTTGGGAATGGCAATGACGGGTAATTTTTCTTGGGGATTGGCGGTACCTTTCATGTTGGCACAGTTAGCAGGCGGGATCGTCGGTGCAATTCTTGTTTGGCTCAATTACTTGCCGTTATGGGATGAAACAGAAGATCAAGGCGCTATTTTAGGGACATTTGCCACTGGACCTGCCGTTCGTAACTTAGCCGCGAATACGATGACCGAAGTGATCGGTACGTTTGTTTTAGTATTTGGCTTGTTGGCATTTGGTGCAAATACCTTTACGGATGGCTTGAACCCAATCGTAGTCGGAATCTTGATTTTGGCGATCGGTCTTTCTTTAGGCGGACCGACAGGATATGCCATCAACCCAGCTCGAGATTTAGGTCCGCGGATCGCCCATCAAATTTTGCCCCTCAAAAATAAAGGAACATCTGACTGGGGATATGCGTTTGTACCAATCATTGGACCTTTTATCGGTGCAGCATTGGCAGCCGGACTATTCATGATTTTACCGCTCTAATTGACTCATTGATCTTTTAAACGATAGCGATCTGCTAGATGGCTATCGTTTCTTTTTTTTGATAAATTCCTTCGTTTGATTGAATTCTTCCAGCGTTTGATTGAATTCTTCCAGCAAAAGTGGTTAAATAAAGAAGCTGAAAAAAGAGCAAAGGAGCATGTATGTGAAAAAAATTTTGCGTGTTTGTTTATGGCTTGTCGGTATTCTAGTAACACTAGCACTAGTCGTACTGATTGCTTTTCAAGTGTCGCCTCGTCCAGGGGCCTATCTGATTGGAAAAATGTTTAATGACGAGGTGAAGATCACAGATGAAACCGCGTATCAAAAAAGTTTGCCTCATGTGACGGTAAAAAATGATCTGACCTATACTTCTGACTATGATCGTAGTACATTTGACCTCTATTATCCCCAAGGTGCTTCGAAAGTACCAGTTGTTTTCTGGGTGCATGGTGGTGGTTACGTCGGTGGTGATAAGGAAGGGGCCAAAGAATTTGCGACCTACTTAGCAGATCGCGGACAAGTGGCAGTGGTTTCATTGAACTATGAGTGGGCTCCTAGTCTAGAATACCCAGGGCAAGTCAAACAAATCAATCAAGCCTATCAATCGATCAAGAAAGAGGCAGCGCAATATCCAATGTTAGACTTTAAAAAAGTCATTTTTGGTGGAGACTCTGCCGGCTCACAGATTGCTGGGCAATTCTTAGCGATCCAAACCAATTCGGATTACGCCAAAGATATGAAGATGACGCAAGTGATCCCATCAGGAGATATAAAAGGATTCATTTCTTATTGCGGACCTGTTGACTTGAAGCAAATGGCTCATCAAACTTCTGATGATCGCTTCATGAAATTCTTTGTTAAAACAGTCGCGTGGTCTTTATTAGGAACCAAAGAT
Organism: Enterococcus sp. M190262; assembly: GCF_005843965.1. NCBI lineage: Bacteria > Bacillati > Bacillota > Bacilli > Lactobacillales > Enterococcaceae > Enterococcus > Enterococcus sp. M190262. Next base: position 1,598,503 of record NZ_CP040461.1, read on the forward strand.
TGGAAAAACAGTAAAGAATTGCAGCAAGTGTCATTAGTCAATAAATTGACCAAAGAATTTCCGCCAACCTATATCACGGATGGCAATGCCTATTCTTTCCAGGATCAAGGAATCGCTTTTGATCAGAAGCTTCAAGAGCTAGATGTGCCAGTTAAATCTCTCTTTTACAAAGATGTTCCTGAGGCAGTCAATCATGAATACCAATTTGATTATTCGCTAGAAGAATCAAAGAAATGTTTGGATGAAACTCTCGACTTCCTTAAAAATGTGATGCTGTAAGGCTTCAAAACGCGAAAAAAAGTTGACCCTAATAAAAGGTCAACTTTTTTTAATCTCCTAGACCGATGAAATAGTCATCATCTTTCATTGCTTCTACCGTTCCTAATAGATAGCCATTCCCCACTTGAGAGAAGAAATCGTGATTGCTGGTTCCGGTAGAGATACCATTCATTACGATCGGATTGACATCATTGGCCGTATCTGGAAACAGGGGATCTTGGCCTAAGTTCATCAATGCTTTGTTTGCATTGTAGCGCAAGAAGGTTTTGACTTCTTCCGTCCAGCCGATCGCGTCATACAATTCTTCGGTGTACCGTTCTTCATTTTCATACAATTCATACAACAAATCGTACATCCAGTCCTTCAAACGCTGTTGTTCTTCTTCAGGAAGCTCATTGAAACCTAATTGGAATTTGTAGCCGATATACGTTCCATGTACCGATTCATCACGGATAATCAGTTTAATGATCTCTGCAACGTTAGCCAATTTATTATTGCCTAAATAATAGAGCGGTGTATAAAAACCGGAATAAAAAAGAAACGTTTCTAGAAAAACACTCGCAATTTTCTTTTCAAGGGGAGTCCCGTTCTTATAGATCTCATTGATACGTTCTGCTTTTTTTTGCAGATAGGGATTCGTATTGGTCCATTCAAAGATTTCATCGATCTCGGCTTTTGTATTCAATGTGCTAAAGATAGAAGAATAACTTTTGGCATGGACAGATTCCATGAATTGAATATTGTTCAAAACAGCTTCTTCATGGGGCGTGCGTACGTCTTTACGCAGCTGATCCATTCCGCTTTCTGATTGAACCGTATCGAGCAGTGTTAGCCCGCCAAATACATAACCAACCGTTGTTTTTTCTAGATCTGAAAGTGTCCGCCAATCATCTAAATCATTGGATAATGGAATACGCGTATCTAGCCAGAATTGTTCTGTCAGCTTTTCCCAAGTTGATTTATCGATGATGTCTTCAATCGCATTCCAGTTGATTGCTTCATAATAAGTTTTGCCCATCTTAGGTTCCTCCAATAGTAGTCTTGATACCAGAGACAAGAACAAAAGGAGCCTACCTGATTGTCAGTCGCAAATGCCTTCAACCTTTCGGGAGGATCTCTAATCCATCTCGATCATGCTTTGGTGAAGACATTTGATTCAATCAGGTAGTTTTTTTGTTCTTAGTCAGTGCTTAGCTTAGCGTGCGTGATTAAATCACACAGCTTTCGCATTGATTGCTGCCGATTTCTTCTGCGTCATCCGTAAAGGTCCGTACATAATAAATCGATTTGATCCCTTTATGGAACGCATAATGACGCAGAATGTTCAAGTCACGGGTTGTCTGTTTACTGGTTTCTTTCCATTCATAGAGCCCTTCTGGAATATCTGAGCGCATGAAGAGGGTCATACTCATTCCTTGATCCACGTGTTTTTGTGCAGTTGCATAAACATCGATAACTTTACGCATATCCATATCATAGGCTGAGCGATAGTAACCAATCGTATCATTGCTCAAGTAAGGTGCAGGATAGTAAATCTTCCCAATTTTCTTTTCTTGCCGTTCTTCGATCATTCGTGTGATTGGATGGATACTCGCACTTGTATCATTGATATAAGAGATAGAACCATTTGGCGCAACGGCTAAACGGTTTTGGTGGTACAAGCCGTCTTTTTTGACTGCTTCTGCCAATGCGGCCCAATCTTCTCCAGAAGGAATAAAGACACCGTCGAATAACGCTTTGATTTTGTCTGATTTTGGTTGGTAATCCCCTGTGATATAGTCTGTGAAATAGCTGCCATCCGCATAAGCTGATTTCTCAAAGTTATGGAACACTTCGCCCCGTTCTTTGGCGATGTTATTGCTTTCTACAAGTGTCCAGTAGTTGAGCAACATAAAGTATAAGTCTGTGAATTCTAATGATTCAGGAGAACCATATTCCATTTGATTCTTCGCAAAATAGGTATGCAAGCCCATTGCACCTAAACCAATCGTATGGTTCAACGCATTTCCATTTTGAATAGAAGGAACAACGTCGATGTCAGAAGCATCTGTAACAAAAGTCAACGCGCGAGTCATGGCACGGACGGATTTTCCAAAATCAGGACTGTCCATCAAATTGACGATGTTTGTTGAACCAAGATTACAACTAATGTCGGTACCAAGTACTTCATATTCTTGCTTGCCGTTGATCACAGAAGGTTCTTGCACTTGGAGGATCTCGGAACAAAGGTTACTCATAATGATCTTGCCGTCGATTGGGTTGGAACGATTGGCCGTATCAATATTGATGATATAAGGATAGCCGGATTCTTGTTGCAATTTCGAAATTTCGTTTTCAAGATCCCGGGCTTTGATTTTGGTTTTACGAATTTTAGGATTCATGACTAAATTGTCGTATTCTTTGGTGATGTCGATATAAGAGAACGGGATACCGTATTCTTTTTCGACACTATATGGGCTGAATAAATACATATCTTCATTTTTACGGGTCAATTCATAGAATTTATCAGGAACGATCACACCAAGAGAAAGAGTCTTGACCCGGATTTTTTCATCCGCATTTTCTTTTTTGGCAGATAAGAAACTGATGATGTCTGGATGGAACACGTTGAGATAGACGACACCAGCACCTTGACGCTGTCCTAGTTGATTGGAGTAGCTAAAGCTATCTTCGAACAATTTCATGACCGGCATCACACCGCTAGCAGCTCCTTCGTAACCTTTGATAGGCGCGCCAGCTTCCCGCAAGTTAGACAACGTGATCCCTACGCCGCCGCCGATCCGAGAAAGTTGCAATGCGGAATTGATCCCCCGACCGATCGCGTTCATATCGTCGGTCAACTGGATCAAGAAACAAGAGACCAATTCACCTCGGCGTTTGCGGCCAGCATTCAAGAAAGAAGGCGTTGCCGGTTGATAACGCTGATAGATCATTTCATCAGCCAAAGCCAAAGCTAATTCTTCATCGCCATCTGCAAAATAGAGAGCATTGAATGCCACACGGTCTTCATAACTTTCCAAATAGGCTGTTCCGTCATTGGTTTTCAATGCATATTGAGAATAAAATTTGTACGCTGCCATGAAGGACTTGAAGGTAAAATGCTGTTCAGATAGAAACTGATAAAGTTCTTCGATAAACGCAGGACGATACTTACGAATGAAAGCTTCTTCTAAGTAGTCATGTTCAATCAAGTAATTGATTTTGTCAGTAACTGTATCGAAAGTCATCGTATTTGGCTCAACATTTTCTTTGAAAAAAGCCGCTAGTGCTTCTTTATCTTTGTGTAGAGGGATCTGTCCATCAACGGGGCGGTTGATTTCATTATTCAATTTAAAATAGCTTACATCCTTGATTTCTTTTAAGCTCATAAAAGGCAACCTCTTTCCTTGTTTTGATCGTATAAAAAAGGATCTGCAGGTCTTGACGACTGACAAATCCTCCAAAAACACATTGGTTAAGTTACTGCTTAGCTGGCCAATTGACGTAATTGATCCGGACGGAAGCCAATGATTGTTTGTGCATCAGAAGTGATGATCGGAACGCTTTGGAATCCTTGTTCTTTCAAAAACTCAATTGCTTCAGGCTGGTTGTCAATATTGATTTCTTCAAAAGAAATATGATTATCGCTTAAAAAGCGTTTTGCCATTTTACATTGCATACAGTTGTTTTTTGAAAATAGTTTAATATTCATAATGATTTCCTCCGAGTCAGTAGTAGTTATAAATCTAGTATAAATAAGTCTAGGAGAAAGTCAACGAAAAAACACTATATCTAGTGCTTGTGAAAATTACATACACTATTTATAGTGTTTATCTGGTTTTTATACAACCGAAAAAAGCCGGTTTTTCCTAGGAAATCGCGATTTTTAGCCAAAAAGATCCGAGAATATGCAATGGATGTGAGTAAAAAAAATTCGAATTGTGAACGAACTTTCAAGTTCATCTGTGAAACAGATTGACTTTAGTCCTAAATCGCTCTATTATAATGATAATCATTCTCAATTGAACGGATAAATAATAGGAATCTTTCACAAGAGGAGGAAGAAATCATGAAAATGGCGCAAACAGAGGCTTCCAAAATATACCAAATCGAAGCGATCGCGACACCAAAGAACGTCACGGCGCATTTAAATGATTTGGGTCTTCGAGTAGGCGTTGACATTCTCATGGTTCAAAAAAACCGCAAAAGCGGCATCATCTTGCATCGGGACAACCGGATCGCATTGGATGCCAGCGTCATGGAGCAGATTGACGTGTCCGAAAGACAACAGCAGACGGTTTTGACTTCTCTAGATCAATTACATGTAGGAGAGCAGGGCAAGGTGGTAAAAATTGCAACGACTGGTGCTTTGCGGCGGCGATTGATGGATATGGGGATCACCAAGAATGTGCCGATTCATATCGTGAAACTAGCGCCACTAGGTGATCCGATCGAGATTCGCTTAAGAGGGTATGAATTGTCGCTGAGAAAACAAGAAGCAGCTTTCGTCTTTGTTGAAAAAGGAGTAGAGGAATGACCTATCAATTCGCATTAGTCGGCAATCCCAATAGCGGCAAAACTAGCACCTTCAACCAACTGACGGGGGCCAAGCAAACCGTTGGGAACTGGCCGGGAGTGACAGTCGAACGAAAATCAGGAAAGCTCCGTAAAGCCAAAGAAATCACGATCCAGGATTTGCCGGGTATCTATTCATTGTCTCCTTATACTCCTGAAGAAGTGATCTCGAGAAATTATTTGGCAGAAGCCCCCATCGATGCTGTCTTAGATATCGTTGATGGAACGAACTTGGAGCGGAATCTCTACCTCACTTTACAATTGTTGGAAATGGGTCTGCCTACAATAGTGGGAATCAATATGATCGATCTTTTAAAGCGCAAAGGGATCCAGATCAACTTTGAGAAGCTGTCCTATGGTCTAGGCGTACCTGTTGTTGGCTTCAGTGCTTTAAAACAACATGGATTGAATAAGCTGATTGATGCCGCAAAGAAAAAAGCTGGGAATGGCGACTCAGTGGTTGTCTATGATTCCCGTTTGGAGGCTGCCTTAGCAGAGATCAAGGCCCTTTTGCCCGAAGAGATTTCTGAAAGCAAACGACGTTGGATTGCCATCAAACTGTTTGAAGGCGATGAATTGATTCGTCAACAAGTCACTTTGACGCCGAGCAATGAAAAAGAATTAGCGGAAATTATCAAAATCACGGAAATGATTTTTGACGAGCGCAGTGATGCGATTATAGTAAACGAACGGTATGAATTCATTCAGCAGTTGTTGGCTTTAGCAACGATCAAGGAAGAGGAATACCGCTTGTCCTTAAGTGATAAAATCGACCGTGTGTTGACCCACCGCCTACTGGCACTACCGATTTTTGCCTTTTTCATGTGGGGAATCTACTTCTTATCCATCCAAACGATTGGCACGATGGGCACAGACTGGGTCAATGATGTGTTATTTGGCAGTTGGGTTCCGGATATTCTACAGCAGTTGATGAACCAATGGCAGGTGGCACAATGGCTGCAAGAATTGATCCAAGATGGGATCGTGGCAGGTGTCGGGGCTGTCCTTGGATTTGTCCCTCAAATTTTTGTGCTCTTTTTTTGTTTGGCTTTATTAGAAGATTGTGGCTACATGGCACGAATCGCTTTTGTGATGGATCGTTTGTTCCGGAAGTTTGGCTTATCTGGGAAATCCTTCATTCCGATGCTGATCGCTACTGGCTGTGGGGTTCCAGGAGTCATGGCGAGCCGGACCATCGAAAATGAAAAAGATCGTCGTTTGACCGTTATGGTTACGACTTTTATGCCTTGTTCTGCCAAACTGCCAATCATTGCACTGATTTCCGGGGCGTTCTTTCCCGAAAGCTCATGGGTCGCACCATCGGCTTACTTCATTGGGATGGGAGCCATTGTTTTATCAGGCATTGCATTGAAAAAGACCGCTCTCTTTGCCGGCGATCCAGCGCCTTTTATCATGGAATTGCCTGCCTATCATTTGCCGCAACTAGGAACCGTGTTGAAAAGTGCGATTGATCGGGCCGTAGCTTTCATCAAAAAAGCCGGAACGATCATCTTCGTTGCATGTATCTTTATCTGGTTTACTTCTAGCTACAACTTTACCTTTGATCGAGTGGGGGAAGAAGAAAGCATCTTAGCCTTTTTCGGCCGTTTGTTAGCACCGATTTTTGCGCCACTAGGCTGGGGCACTTGGCGAGGTGCCGTGGCGACCATTACAGGATTGGTGGCAAAAGAAAATGTCATCGGGACTTTTGGGATTTTGTACGGCCAAAGTGGGGTTTCTGAAACCGGTACAGAGATCTGGCAAGTGCTGCGAGGCGATTACACCCCAGTAGCCGCCTACTCCTTTTTGATTTTTAACTTATTGTGTGCCCCTTGTTTTGCGGCCATCGGCGCGATCCATCGTGAAATGGGGGATAGCAAGTGGACTTGGTTGGCTATTAGTTATCAGTGTGGACTGGCTTATTGTGCAAGTCTGATTGTTTACCAATTCGGGCATATCTTCTTTGAAGGAGGGCAACTGACAGTAGGAACCTTGGCAGCGTTGATTGTTCTTGGTTTGTTGCTGTTTGCTCTGATAAAGAGACCCCAACAAAAAAATTCACCACTATTACAAGTAGTCGGAGAAGTAGTAGGAGGCGAAAAATGATTGCAACGATTCTTTTAAGTCTAGTGATCTTTGGCTATGCAGGAAAAGTGCTTTATCGAATGGTCAAAAAAGGCAGTTGTTCTGATTGCCACCAAAGCTGTCCGGTAAAGCATGAAGAGAAAATCTAAAATCATCCATGAATCTAACGCCAGTTTTATTAGGTAACTAGCGAGTATGAGTAAAGCAGTTAGGCAGAAATGCCTAGCTGCTCTTTTTATGAGAAAGGGCTATCAAAAGAACTGTTTCTTTAGTATGATTAATTATATATATAATATTTATTTGCTATATATAGTTCTTTTATCGAAAGGAAATTAGCGATTTTAGCTCATTCAAAGCAGAAAAGCAAGAAACCGTGCAATGCATAACGTGATAGGTAATGAGAAAATGTTGACAAAGAAGGCTAATATTGGGAAGGCGGAGAGCAGCAATGAGGCAACAACGAAGGATTGAACAACGGAAAAGACAGCTTCTATGGGCATTGGGCATAAGTTTACTGCTTGTTACGATTGCCGTTAGTTATTGGCTGATTCACACCATGCGTACTGGGACTGATTCGTCAACAAGCTCCCCAGATAAACAAGTGGCACTGTCTACTTCCAGCCAAGAAACAACAACGGTCTCTCAATCGTCGAAAATCACTCTGACAGCAAGTGGCGATATGCTCTATCACAGACCAGTTTATATGAGTGCATTTGATGGGAAACGCTATGATTTTGACAATGACTTTGAGCAGGTGCAACCGTTGATCGCTTCTGCCGATATTGCTTTTGGTGACTTTGAAGGCACCATCAATCCCAACAAAGAACTAGGCGGTTATCCTACCTTTAATGCGCCTCCGAATGTAGTAGAAAGTATCAAAACAGCTGGTTTTGATGTGATTGATCTAGCCCATAATCATATTTTGGATACTGGAATCGAAGGGCTTAAAACGACTGCTAATGCTTTTCAAGAGATTGGATTGGAGCCGATTGGTGTCAATGTAAATGATCAAGGGATATTCGTCAAAGAAGCCAATGGCATCAAAGTAGCGATGCTAGCTTATGCTTACGGATTCAATGGCAATGAAGCTAGCTTGGCACCGGAAGAATATACGACCTATTTAAAAGATTTATCCATGGAAAAAGTAGCAGCTGAAATCAAAGAGGCAGAGAAAGTAGCCGACATCACCGTTGTTATGCCGCAGCTCGGTGTAGAATATTCCTTAGAACCTACAGAAGAACAGCAGAAGATTTATCGACAAATGATCGACCTCGGAGCGGACATCATTTTTGGCGGTCATCCACATGTCGCTGAACCAACAGAAATCATCGAAAAAGACGGCGAGAAAAAATTTATTCTCTATTCAATGGGAAATTTGCTATCCAATCAACGCTACGAAACAGTCAACAACTATTGGACCGAGCGAGGGGTCATTCCAGAAGTCGAGCTCACAAAAGAAGGTGATCGTACATTTTTGAGTGATATCAAGCTGCATCCAACATGGGTCTCTAAAGAGCCGATCCCTGATCGTAGATATGACGATCCAGAGTTTGGCACTACCAAAGCCTATGATTTTCAAGTTGTACTGGCAGAAGAATATCTTCCTGGGGGGAAGTATGCGGATAAAGTACCCGAAGACAAACGCCAGCGAATCGAAACCGCGTATCATGAAATGATGGAGCTGCTAAATTTAAAATGGAAATAAGCAGCTGAATCTGTCTCACTAACCTATGACATGTATTAAGCAGACATCTTTTGAATCAAGATGTCTGCTTTTTTCTGTTTTATTCAGTGTTTAGATCAATGTGCAGCAGATCTTAAGAAGCATTTAGTCCAATTTTTCTAGTAATGGCACCTATAAGTTGAACAGAATGACAAAAACTGAGAGAGGGATAGCTGTTGTAAGTTGGTAAAACAGCAAAATTCAGCAAATTTCATTGGCTACAGTTCAGTTTTTCAAGCTTTTTTCTAGAAGAGATGAACGCAATCACTATTGCCGGTACCAGTGATATTGCTTATAGTAAACGCATACAAGAAGACTCGAGAATTCTTTGTACGAGAGGTGGTTAACTTTGTTAAGCGAATTATTAAAAGAAGACTATATCCAATTGGATATCTCAGTAGAAAATTTTGACGAAGCAATCAAAGCATCCGCACAGCCGCTATTGACTGCCGATGTCATCGAGAATGAATACATTTCATCCATCCTTTCCATTTATCATGAGATTGGGCCTTACATTGTTATTACGAAACAAATTGCGCTGCCTCATGCACCCATAGAGAAGGGTGCAAAGAAATTAGCATTAGGATTCACTCGATTAGAACGACCCGTCATTTCTGGTCATGAATCAAATGACCCCGTCAAGTTTTTGTTTCCTCTTAGCGCACCAGACAATGAATCCCATATTTCATTGTTATCCGAACTGGCTGAGTTGCTGGGCAACAAAGACTTTCTGGAATTATTAGGAAGGATGACCGAAAAAAAAGAGCTAATCGCATTTCTAAAAAAATTTGAAGGAGAGAATAACTATGCATAAAGCATTGATTGCCTGTCGAGCAGGCGTAGGCTCAAGTCTGATGTTAAAAATCAAAGTGAATGAAGTCATCCGGGAAAACGACTTTCCAATCGAGGTGGAACATGCGTCTTTAGATGCTGTCTCCGGCTTTACGGGAGATTTGATCATTACTTTGACAGACGTTGCCAATGAATTAAGAGAAAAAAATTTACAGCAAACCATTATTGGGATCAACAACATCGTTGATAAGAAAGAAATCAAAGAAAAAATCGCAGCCGCATTAGTCTAAAAATCAATGAAGGAGAAACGCTCATGGATTTAATTATCAGTTTTCTTAGTACGCCAGCCGTACTTTTAGGTTTAGTTGCAATGATTGGGTTATTGGCCCAAAAAAAATCAATGACCGAAGTGTTGACTGGAACCTTTAAAACCATTATCGGTTTCTTAGTATTCAGTTCCGGCGGTTCGATCATGACTGGCGCACTACAGAATTTCAATACCCTATTCCAAAAAGGGTTCAACATCGTAGGGGTCGTTGCATCGCCAGAGGCCGCCACTGCACTAGCCCAAACAGAATTTGCATTTGTGACCAGTTGTACATTGATTCTCGGTTTTTTGATGAACTTAGTCATTGCTCGAATCACACCATTTAAAAATATTTTCTTTACCACAGGACATAGTTTGTTTTTCGCTTGTGTGTTGTCATTGATTCTAAAGGCTCATCAGTTTGCTGATATTCCAGCGATATTAATTGGCGGAACATTACTCGGCTTTTTCTCTGCTGCGTTACCTCAGCTGTGCCAACCATTTATGCGGCGCATTACTGGCAGTGATGAGACCGCCATTGGACACTTTAACATGGTGGGGTATGCATTGTCTGGTTACATTGGGATGCTATTTGGTAAACACAAAGATAAAACAACGGAACACATCAATTTTCCGAAATGGTTATCCTTTTTTAGAGACTTCTTGATGGGCGTTGCGGCAGTTATGCTAGTGCTATTCTATATCTCCGCATTGAAAGCGGGGCGAGATGTCACTCAAGAATTAGCAGGAACGACTCATTGGCTGGTCTTTCCTTTCGTGCAGGCATTTACCTTTACTGCGGGGATGTCGATCTTGATGACTGGTGTTCGCATGTTCTTGTCCGAAATTACGGCGGCATTTGTTTCGATCTCGGAAAAATTCATTCCAAATTCTCGTCCGGCATTGGATGTGCCAACTGTTTTCCCGTTTGCACCAACAGCAGTCATTGTAGGGTTCTTATCCTCTTATGTCGCTGGCTTATTGGGGGTGCTGGTTATGGTAGTCTTCAAGTTTCCAGTCGTGATCATTCCAGCAGCCCATATTTGTTTTTTCTCCGGAGGAACAGCCGGCGTTTTTGGAAACTCTACTGGCGGTTGGCGGGGAGCGATTGCAGGGTCCTTTGTCATCGGGCTGTTACTCGCCTTTTTACCAACAGTTCTTTACCCGGTGTATGGTAGCTTAGGCATCGAGGGATCGACATTCCCAAATATCGACTACAACGTCATGGGAATCTTATTAGATAAACTATTAAGTTTGTTTGGTCAGTAATCGATCGCTAAGACATTTGTCATCAGCTGAACTTCTGAATCTTTGCACGCAAAAAGAACTATCTCAAAGTGTGCAAAGATTCAGTGAAAACGAATCAGTGACAGAAAGGATTTTCTATGGAAACAACGAATTTAGCTTATTTTTTGCAAACAACCAAAGATGAGCTTACAGCTTATTTGAATGAGATCAATCAACAACAGTTGATCGATGCAGCTGAACTGATCGTTGCTGCGAAAAAAAAGAAGGGGCGTGTGCATGTGACTGGCATCGGTAAGCCAAGTCATGTTGCGGAATATATAGCAGCTTTGCTTTCTTCCACAGGCACTCCTACCTATTTTTTAGATGGAACTGAAACGATCCACGGCTCTGCCGGACAAGCCGAAAAAGGGGATGTCGTGATTGCTATTTCCAATAGCGGCGAAACAGAAGAATTGAAAAAATCGCTTCTTACTCTGAAAGCTTTAGGAATAAAAGTCATCGGAGTGAGTGGAGGTATCGACTCATGGCTGCAAAAACATTCCGATGCCTTCTTGTTTGCTGGCATCACGAATGAAGGAGATCCGTTGAACAAGCCCCCACGAATCTCGATATTGGCAGAAATCATCGTTTTACAAAGCTTGTCGATTTTACTGCAGCAAGAAGCTGCCATTGATATTGATGATTATTATGCCTGGCATCCTGGAGGAAGCTTAGGGAGTGCTATCATGCAAGAAAGAAGTGTCGAAGAATGAAGATCGAAGGAATCATTACAGCCATGGTCACTCCTTTAGACGAGCAGGGAATCGATCGAGCAGCCACTAGAAGGCTAGTCAATCAATTGATTGCGAAAGGGATCCATGGGTTATTTATTTTAGGGACCAACGGGGAGTTTTATGCATTGTCTCATGCTGAAAAGCTCGAATTGGCAACGATCGTTGTGGAAGAGACTGCAGGTCGGGTACCAGTATTTGCAGGAGCAGGCGGGATTTCGACAGAAGCTGTCATTGATTTAGTGAATGAATTTCAAACCATTGGAGTCACAGCGGCTTCCATTATCACTCCTTATTTGATCAAGCTTACGGATCAAGAAGTGATCCAACATTACAAAATGATTGCTGCAAAGACAAAGCTCCCATTGATTCTCTACAACATTCCTAAGAATACTGGCATTTCGATCAATGAAACCATTTTTAAAGCATTGCTGAAAATACCCACTATTATTGGTATCAAAGATAGCAGCGGGGATATTGAAAACCTCAAAAGCTATCTCAACTTGAATGGACGAGATGACTTTTCTATTTTAGTAGGTTCTGACTCTTTGATCTTGCAAGCATTGGAATGTGGAGCTGATGGGGCAGTCGCAGCGACTTCAAATGTCTTAACGACAACTGACTTATCTATTTATCACGCATTTAAAATGGGGAAGATCCAGCAGGCAAGAAACTATCAATTAAGTATTGAAGACTTTCGCCGTATCTTAAAGTTCGGTACAGTACCCAGTGTCCTCAAATACAGCGTAGGTTGGATGGGGATTCCTGTTGGTGATCCTAAGCTGCCGGTGCTGCCAGTAGGTGAACAGGACTATCCAGAGATTCATCAAGTTTTAGCGGAATATCGAAAAGTGGAGGGATTCAATGAATAAGAAGCTCGCGATCCTCAACCGGATCCATAAAGAAAAAATCATGGCCATCGTACGGGTCGAAACAGTGGAACGAGCCGTTGAAATTGTTGAAGGCTGTAAAGCCGGTGGTATAACTTGCTTGGAAATCAGTTATACGAATAACAATGCCGGAGAAATCATCAAGCAGTTAAAGGAAATCTATCAAGATGAAATCGTTGTCGGTGCTGGAACCGTATTGGATAGCGAAACCGCCCGGGATGCGATTATACATGATGCTGAATTCATTATCTCACCAGCTTTTTCCAAGGAAGTCGCACAGATAAGCAATCGCTATCAGATCAGCTATATGCCAGGCTGTACCTCGATTTCTGAGGTTTTAGAAGCTCTTGAAGCAGGGGCGGATATGATCAAAGCATTTCCAACGTCTTCTTTACATGGGCCTGGGATCGTCTCAACGATCAAAACACCATTGCCGTTTGTCCCGATCTTATCTTCAGGTGGCGTTTCTTTGACAAATGTTACAGAGTGGTTGAATGCTGGTGTAGAATGTATGGGAGTTGGAACATTATTGACAAAAGGCTCGCAAGCAGAAATCGCGAAGAATGCGACACGTTTGCGCAAGGAGATTGACACATTTATGGATTAACAAAGAGGGGAGTGAGGATCATGATCGATCAACGCACATTACAGCTGATACAGAAAATGATTCAAAAACCATTGATGGAGCAAGAGGAGATGATGCGCTTCTTTTCTCTGTCAAAAAATCAACTGGATTATGCAATTAGAAAAATCAATGAACTATTAAAAGCCAACAAACAACCGTTGATTCGATCAGATCCTTATTTTATTCAATTAGCACCAAAAGCAAAAGCTTTTTTTCTGAATGATTTCCTAAACAGTGCTGTTTATACTCAGTATGAGATGAATAGTGAAGAACGGAAAAAATATATTTTTCTGATGTTGTTTTATTATGAATCAGACTATCTCTCTGTGAATCATTTCTTATCTGCGCTGCGTGTCGGCAAGACCACCTTTATGGCAGATATAAAAAAATTAGAAAAAGAACTGGCTCTGTCAATGATCACCATTGGTTATACGCGAAAAAACGGCTATGGGTTGATGGGGAATGAAGAAAATCTGCGCAATTTTTTTATGAAGATGATGTTTCATGATTTTGGGGATAATCAGGAGGAGTTTGTCTATCACTATTTCTTGGTCAATGAAAAAATTGATGGCTTCTCGCAGATTGAAGCTGCTGCAAGGGAAAAACTAAAAACTTTTTCGTTAGAGTTAGTAGAAAATCGCTTGAATGAGTTTTCTTATTTATTTACGATGATGCTTCCTCGCTTAAACAAGCAGTGGTTAGTTTTTTATGAAACCTATAATTACCAAACATTTTTTCAGATGAAAGAATATTTGTTTGCAAAAGAATTATTAGCAGAATTTTCCATCACAAATAAATCAGCCCAATTGTATGTCTGTGGGTGGCTGCTGGGGATGGCGCTAGGGGATACTACCTACCCATCAGCGGATTTTTCGATTATTCATGAATTGGTCGAGCGCATCATCAAACGCTTTGAACTGTTGTCTGGTATCCGCTTTAAAGACCAGCGAAAGGTCATCAATCAATTGTATAGTCATTTTCGACCAGCCTATTATCGCTTGTTTTTTCAATTGCCGATCATCAATCCCTTACATAAAAAGATTATTAAAGAATACGAAGATTTGTATCAGATTGTTCAAGAAACATTACGTCCCATCGGAAATCTTTTTGAACGCGGAATCCCAGAAGATGAAATCTCTTTTTTGACCATTCACTTTGCTTCTTTGATTAATGACTTTGATGAATATCAAGTCAATCAAAAAATTGGTGTGATTGTTTGTCCGAATGGAATCGGCAGCTCTGCCATGATCTATAATGAATTAAAAATGATCTTTCCGGACATTATTTTTATTGGACCCATTGAGACCAAAGAACTATTGCTTGAGCGCCCTGAATGTGACCTGATCTTTACTACGGTACCCAATGTCAGTCTTTATACACTGAAAAAGCCAGTTTATGTGGTAAATCCAATAATGACCAATGAAGAAAGAAATCAATTGATTCAAGAAGTTTACCATCAGCCCAGCGAAGCTATTTCTCTGATTGGGGTGGAAGAACTTATGGCTGTTATCAAAAAGCATGCGACAATCGAAGATGATAAAAGTTTGAAGAAAGAATTGCAATTGCTCCTTACCAGAAGAGAAGTCAATCCAGCTTATTCAGCAACCCTAGGCGAGGAAAGAAAGCCCGTTGCGTTGATTGATATGCTTAACCCACAGTACATTTTGACTAATATAAAAGTACGCTCTTGGGAAGAGGCATTCTATTTGGCAGCAACGCCACTGATCAAGGATCAAGTGATCTCACGTGGTTATATTGATACGATCATCCAAAACGTTCGCAAAGAAGGCCCTTTTTTCATTATCATGGATCAAGTAGCATTGCCTCACGCACGGCCAGAAGAAGGCGCGTTAAAGCTAGGCCTAGGCATCACAGTCTTACAAGAACCAGTGATAATCAACAAAAAAGCGTCGATTAAATACATCTTCACCCTCTCAGCAATTGATCACAGCAAACATCTATCTGCCATTGCCGAGCTCGTCGCTTTGTTGGAACAGGAAAGTTTTTTCAACTTACTCGAACAAGAAGCCGATCCTCAACAAATCTTTGATTGGATCGCATCTTTTCTCTTGAAAAATAAGCATATGGTTCCGATGTAATTGGACTGAATAACTACACCAGAGTGATCAACCCCCAAAAATCTAACTTATTGGGTTGCTTCAATAATCAGTGTTGTTTGTGACTCTTTCCACTACAACTGACACACGAAGATGTAGATAAGATAATACCACTGAACAGTCAAAGAGCATTTAGGTTACTTGATGAGAGATCATGCAATAAATCGATCGTGCTTTTAATCAGACGTATACGCTTGAGGTAGGTTATTTACATCTAATAAGGACATGGGAATCCTATCCTTATTGAATGAGGCACTATTTAAGTTATTCCGCTGAATCATGCAGTAAACCCGCTTATAACATCCAGAAGGATCATTTTTAATAATTAAATTAACATTTTTCATATAAAAAGAGCGAGAGCAATCATTGCGTATTATTGATTGCTCTTGCTTTTTTTTAGATTCAATCCTTTTTTATTAAAAATGAAGGTCGATATGAATTTGGGACAGCCTTTACCGTCAAGTTATACTATCAAAAGATTAGACTGAGGAGGGGTGTGGTGGAAAACAACAATTTAAGAAAAAAAATTAGACGATTTGTCATGATAGCAGTTTTGGCGCTATTGACTATTGGTCTCTTCCAAAAAGAAGTTTTTGCAGAAAACGTTAATACGTTCTCAATCCAACCACTAGATGAGAATGGAAATGTGAATGAGAATGGCTATTACCATATCATTGACGAGCCAGGAAAGCAACGCACTGTTTCAATTCGAGTGTATAACCTTTCTGAAGAAGAAATCAGCGTGAATGTGACCGTAAATCCAGCTTCTACGAATCAAAATGGAATCCCCAGTTATTTAGGGGAAGAAGCGTATGATGCTTCTCTCATTCATCGAATGGATCAACTGGTCGCAATTGAAGAGAGTGAACTCCTGATTCCTGCAGGTTCTTCGGTACTCACAACACTGATTATCTCCTTACCA
This sequence comes from Enterococcus sp. M190262, assembly GCF_005843965.1. Classification (NCBI taxonomy): domain Bacteria; kingdom Bacillati; phylum Bacillota; class Bacilli; order Lactobacillales; family Enterococcaceae; genus Enterococcus; species Enterococcus sp. M190262. The sequence continues at coordinate 1,614,815 of NZ_CP040461.1, forward strand.
CAAGAAGAATGGGAAGGGGATATCCTTGGAGGCATTCGTTTTACTGAAAAAAAGAATCAGCAGAGTGAACAAACTGTGACTCATGAAGTCGCCTATACGGTAGGCATTCTTTTAAATCGAGTAGGCGGGTCAGCAGTTGAAAATGAATTGTCTTTAAATGAGGTGACCGCGAGTCAGCGTAATTATCGGAATCACATTGAAGCAAATCTACAAAATAGAGCTGCTGTGATTGTTCGCGACATGTCTATTCAGTCAAGCATTTATAGAGAAGGAAGTGGAACCCCTATCTATACATATGACGCATACGAGTTGCGAATGGCACCAAATTCTAATTTCAACTTTGGCATCCCTGCTGGAAATCAGCCAATTGAAGCAGGGAATTATGTTCTAAAGATGCAAGTAACAGCTGATGAAAAAGAGTATCGCTTTGAACAATCTTTTTCCATTACGAATGCAGATGCCCGGCAATTAAATCAAAGTGCGGTCAATCTAGAGCGGACGACATCCTACATGTCATATGGGATATTTGTCGGAATTGGCGTGATCCTCGTTCTTTTGGTGATGTGGTGGACTCGAAGGCGGACTCGGAGAAAAAAGAGAAGAAAACGACCCATGATATAAAAAGGACTGGCTTATCGGAGTCATCCAGCAAATTAAAGAGCATAAAATGCTTAATCGTAATGAAATGAATGAGCAGGATCTTGTGAAACTATGAAGGAACACCCCGTAAAATGAACTTTAAAAGGATAACGGAGGAAAGAAAATGAAAAAAACGACACGAACATTATCAATTGTACTTTTAGCAGCTAGTCTTGGATTGGGTAGCAAAATGGGGGATGCGGCAACTTATGATGACGCAGCGAATATTACGACTGAAGGAAAAGTGAATATCTTGGAAAATGACTCTTCAAACCCAGTCGTTCCTGACCCGGAGAATCCAGGAAATGAGGTTACTCCCGAAGAACCAACCAATCCTTATCCGGGACTTTTACGGATCAACTATGTATCAAACTTTGATTTTGGTCAGATTCAAAATGTCTCGCGTGCGATTGAACAAAAAGCGCGGCTCGATCATGTGTGGGTAAACGGTGAAGAAGTCTCGCGTGTGCCTTTTGTCGCGACAGAAGATCGCCGAGGAAGTGAACGGCTAGGATGGGAATTACAGGTATCACAGCCGAATCAATTGGCAGATGCGAGTGGTCATGAATTGATTGGGGCAACGATTACTTTATCCGGGCTGCGTTATGTGAATGCAACGGCTGCTACACCAATAGTCAATCAAAATGAGATCGTCCTCGGAGCAGCGGCACAAACGCTAGCCACAGCAGATGCCGCGCAAGGGTCAGGTGCTTGGGCATTAGCATTAGGACAATCAAATGGAGGAGAGCATACTGACGGTGTTGTATTGCGTATACCAGCCAATACCACAGCAAACAATACTGAATATTCTACTGCGATTGTTTGGGAGCTGGTTGCGGATCCGACTACAGGAATAGGTGGATAAATCACCCTAAATTCTTCTGGATTAATTTGAAGGGAAAGGCGCGATCAAATGAAAAGAAATGTCCTTATCACCATAGCAAGTTTACTTGTTACAGGGCACTTGCTTCCCTCGACAATCCTATTTGCGGAAACCGTTGATGCGTCAGAGAGGCAAAGGGCAGAAGACCAAAGTTCCACTCTTGATTCAGATGAACATCAATTTTTTGAACCTGTAGATGCAGAAGATCATGCGGCTGATGAATCAGAGGGAAACTTAGATTTGCTTGATTCAGGGTTGGATGAAGAGAACATTGATCCTGAATTAAGCACGATTCCAGACAGAACGGAAGAGTCTAAAACGATTCAACCAAGTGAACATAGCGGTTATTCTGACGAAACTGTGCTCATAGCCGAAGCAGTCCCTCAAAAGATAGGACTAGGTGGGAAATTTGTCGAGGAACGACTGAATGAGTTAGTGACAAACGTCAGGCTGAATGGAGATGAAGTCGCAGGTGAGGACTTTAAAGTCACTCTTTTGAATCAACCGAACACCACTTTCCTGGGAAATCTGCAAGTCCCAATCACCGTCGTACATGTAGAAACACAAGCAGCGACTCAGATAAATGTACCGGTGGAAGTGATATGGGGCCACTCGATATTTTCACGAGAAGCAGCAATCAGTGCTAGCACTGGAGTAATCAGTCTTCATATCAATGATAACGGACCATCTCTTGTTGCATCAGAAGGATTTGGCAATTCTTGGCCGAATCAAGTTACATCAAGACCACGTTATACGATTTATCGCAACGATTACACCAACCAAACGCTGCTTCCTTTTTTTACAGTAAACCAATCAAGAAGCAGTGTCGTACAAGCTTGGAACAATGTGTTAAACAATAGTCCGATTGACTTTGGTGATGTGATCGGATTAAGCGTAAATAGGTTCGCAGTAGCCAATCAGAATTACAATGGAGCCAATACATGGGTCACGAGAAATGAAGAACCTGTTCGAGAGGCGATGGGCTGGCCAGAGGCTCTGTATATGATGACACCAAGCGGCTTCCAATTGTTGCGAGTGAATCAATTAACGACGAATAAATTAACTTTTGCAGCTAGCGGTTCAACAGAAGAAATCCTTCAGAGAATGACAGAATTTTTCAATTTCCATGAAGAATTTACGGAACAGGAAAAAGAAGAGCTTTCGTTTGATTTGATCCGTTCTGATGCACTATTACCAGGCAAAGAAGGCAAAGCAGTTGTACAAGTGACACAAACAAAAGAAAATGGATACCGTTTTTCAATGACGTACGAGGTATCCTTTGCAGTTGGACTTGGACGACTGGAGTTGGCGGGAATTGCTCATGGCAATTTTGATTTTGGCGACGTCCTAAAAACGAGCCGTAGACAAAATATTCCAGCGCAAGGAGAGTCTGCTCCAACGATTATGGTCAGTGATTACAGTGATACTGCCCAGTGGAGCCTTTATGCGTCGATGAGCCCTTTTATAAATGAAAGAAATCAGGAGTTAAGAGAAGCAGCCATCGCTTTGAAGGAGTTGAAAGTGATCGAATCTGTTCATACAGGTATTTCCATTCCCAAAAATGATATCCTGTTGGGAACCACCCCTCAAATGATTGCGGCAAGAGATGGATCAGGAACAAGAGATGAATACGGAAGAACAATCATTCAAATTGGAGAAGTAAAAGACCAGACATTAACCGGTGTGTCACTTCATTTGCCTGCCAATACACCTGTGGACAAGGGAGAGTATCAAGCAACAATTACTTGGGAACTAGTCGGGGATCCGACGATAGGAGGCATTCGATGAGAAAGAGAGTGGTCGTGTTTTTGGTCGGTCTCTGCATTTTTATCCCCGTCTTTTCAAGGAGCACAGTGATTGGACATGCGACAACAAATGAGAATCGTGCGGTTGTGAGCTTTTACCAAGAGGAAGAACCCACCCAACCAGACTTGGATGATCCAAGAACACTCCCACAAACTGGAAGCACCTTTTCTTATATAGGAATGGTAGGCTTAGTCATTGTCTTTGTGATGTGGTACTTAAAAAACAGAGAAAAAAAGTGTAGAAGGACAAATTGAAGATTTCACAGCGTGTTTGTAAAAGAGGGACATCTTTCGAGGCAAAGAACAGCAAAAAAATTGGTTATACCATCGGCAGGCCCTTCATCAATAAGGAATGACTTGTCGTATGGCAAAAAACCTGAGATAGAATGATGATCATTCTATCTCAGGTTTTTTTATTATGAGAAAGGGCTATTTAAAGAACCGATTCTTTAGTATGATTAATTGCAGATAGAAATGATCACATAAATATTAACTATCTATAAATGAATGCGCAAAAGCGGACATCTGAGCTGGTTGAATATCGTCAAACAGATAAAGGGAACGAATACTAGGGCTACCATCACAGCAGCCATTCTTGCTATACCTTATTACGAAATAAACCCTAGAAAGGTTGGTAAGAATAGCAAACTGTCAGCGAAGAATATTTCTCTTTGAGTTGATCGAAAAAAACAGATACTTGGTTAAAAGCACATACAATAAGAAGTGACAGGTGAAGATCATCGAAAAGAGTCGAGTCATTGAATTTGATTTATCTATCAAATATGAAATTATTTTTATCCTATCGTTCTATTGATAGGAACTCTTGAAAAAATCTCATAGGAAGATGAGACAATAAAAGAACAGAAATTTGAGGTGACTTGATGAAAAAGTTAAATGTCAATTGGAATCAGTGGGGAAGTAGATTCATTTTTTGGATGAGTATTATCATTGCAACATTAATCATTCTAAACTATCAAATCGTGCTCAATCACTTAGGAAGATTTTTGCATATTTTGGCTCCGTTTGTTATAGGATTTATTTTTGCTTACTTGCTGAGTGGATTACAAAATCGTTTTAAAATGTTATTGGAAAAAATTCCGCTTCCAGCTATCCAATCAGCTAGCCATCCCTTGAGTATTGTTGTGTTGTATCTGTCGATTCTTTTTCTTTTATTTATCATGTTAAGTTACTTGATTCCATTAATCATTAAAAATATCACCGATTTGATCGCTGCCATGCCGCAAATTCAAGAATCAGTGATTAGGTATGTACAAGAACTTGAGGAAAGGGGAATATTAAGTCAAATTCCTTTTGAGCGTTTTTTATCAGAGCTCACGAAGAAGTTTTCAACGGAGAATCTTTCTGCAAACTGGCTACAAGTTGTTTCGTCATTAGGCGGACTTACAATGAATTTGTCAAGCTTCGTTTTGAATAGTTTTTTATCGATTGTGGTTTCTATCTATGTTTTAATTTACAAAGATTCGATAGTGAGCTTTGTTTCTTTGGTATCTCAAAAATTAATGTCAAAAACAGTATTTGAAAATTCGAAGAGATGGATCCATACGACGCATGTGGTTTTTTATAAATTTATTAGCTCGCAATTTTTAGATGCATGTGTCATTTGGATTTTATCCACCATCATCCTGTCTCTTTTTCAAGTAAAGTATGCCATCACGTTAGGGCTGCTTTTAGGCATTTGTAACATGATTCCATATTTTGGTGCGATTTTTGCATCGTTGGTCACTGGGGTAGTTACATTATTTACAGGAGGACTCAGTAAAGCAATCACAATTCTGCTGGCTCTATTGATTTTACAGCAAATTGATGGAAATGTGATTGGTCCAAGGATCATGGGTGGCGCATTAAATATCAATCCGATCATCATTATCGTTTCCATAACGATTGGTGGAGCATATTTTGGTATTGTTGGAATGTTTTTAGCAGTACCTATTGCTGCCATCATCAAAATCATGGTATCTGAGTGGTTAGCTGCTTGAGAAAAGAATAGCTACTAACGCAATTTCTTAGAAATTGACTTCTAACAATGAATTGTCTTAATTCACTGGAGAGAGATAGCATTTTTTGCGTATTTTTTAAGTTTGCTAGCATCAGTATATGATTCAAAAACAATGGGTAGATGGAAGTGAAGAACGAGAAGAATTGTTCGTGATAATAAAGAAATAGAAGTACGTTTTCTTATTTTGAGAACGTACTTTTTTTGTGGATGAATTTAAAACAGCGATTCATTGTTGAGATAATGAAAATAGAATAGATTTAGAGAACTAGATTTAGGGAAATTGACTTCATTTTCTAGTTCTAAATGACAAGAAATTAAACAACTTGAGGAAGATAAAGCTATGTACTTTGAAGAAAGAGTCACCCAAAATATGACGCAAGTATCCAATTTTTAGCAAAACCACGACTACTGGTTAAGGATACTGATATTATCATTCTGCTAGTAATAAAGAAAGGACAAACATTCAATACCTTTTTACGCGAGCATAAAAAAGAAACAAAAAATGAGACTACGCACATTCTTTTCTAAACGCTCGAAAGCGCCAAGAATGTACTAGTCTCGTGGGTTTGGCACCCAATGGGCCGTGAGGGGCTCGAACCCGCGACCCGCTGATTAAGAGTCAGCTGCTCTACCAACTGAGCTAACGGCCCGTATCAAAATTACTTTATTATCTTAGCACTCCGACTTTTAAAAATCAATCGTTCTGTTAAAAAAAAATCCGTTTTTTTATCTTTCGTTTCAAAAGAAGACTACCCATAGAGTACATACTCCGTAATACTTATCCCCTTCAAAAATCAAATTCTTTTGTTTTCCTAAATTTTGAGCAGAGGACTACAATCCAATACCAGTATATGGTAAAATTTATCTAGTTATCAAAACCAGATAAAAAGTTTTTGATAAACCAATATTCTGCTATTTAAGATGGAGAAGATTATGGAAAAATTACGTTCAGATTTGTTTGATTGGAGCGAGTCGCTGATTTCCTTTCATTTGCCGCGGTGGGAAGAGCTGCCAACTTTGGAACTGTATATGGATCAAGTCATTACGTTGATCGATCAGTACTTGTCGCCGGTAATCCAGTCGGAAAAACATTCACTGCTGACATCATCAATGGTCAATAATTACGTCAAAAAAGGGATGATCCCACCCCCAGAGAAAAAACGGTATAACCAAAAACATTTGGCATTTTTGATTGCCATTACGATGTTGAAGCAAGTGTTGACAATCCCAGAAATCAAGACGGGAATATTGTTTCAAGGAAAAGTAGTCGGGATACGAAATGCGTACAATTTATTTTGTGAAGAACAGGAAAAAGCCATTTGGACAGTCTGCCAAGAGGCAGCAGGGTCAAAAGAAGCGGTGTCTACCGATCCGATTCCAGTAGAACTGATCGCGATCAAAGGGGCGACCCGTTCGTTTGCAAATAAATTATTGGCAGAAAAAACGATTGAACTAGAAGTAAATTACTTGGAAACGCACAAAGGAGAATCCCATGAATAAAGAGAAAATTGCCCTGCTTGTCGACTCGGGAACCGATGTCCCGGCAGAAATCATGTCACAATATGGTATGTATATGTTGCCATTGCAGATCATATACAAGGATCGGACGTATACGGATAAAGTGGATATTACAGCGGAAGAGATCTATCAACGATTGCCGCAAGAAATTCCTAGTACGTCATTGCCCGATGGCGAAACCATCAACAAGATATTTGATCGGATCAAAGCCGATGGCTATGAACAAGTTCTGGCAGTCACCATCTCTAGTGGGTTGAGCGGTACTTATAATGTTGTTCGCTTGATGGGAGAACAACGGAATGACTTGGATATTTTTGTTTTAGATACGAAAAATATCGGGATTGGTGCTGGATTACAAGCGATTAGAGCCGCTGAGTTGCTGACTGAGGGAATCACATGGCAAGAGCTCAAAGAACAGCTGCTACAAGAAGTTGTCCGAAATAAGGTCTTTTTCAATGTAGCGACATTGGAGTACTTGCAAAAAGGCGGCCGAATTGGTTTGGTTGCTTCAATTCTCGGAAATGCCTTGAAATTGAATCCAATCATTTCTTGTAATGACGAAGGGATTTATTACACAGTAGCGAAATCACGAGGACGTAAAAAGAGTTTGGACAAGACCGTTGAACTGGTGAAACAGTACATTGGAAATCACAAACAATTTCGCCTAGCCGTGGCTCAGGGGGATGCGCTGGCAGAAGCTAAAGAAATGAAAACTCGTCTTGAACAAGAATTTCCTCAAGTGAAAGAAATTTTCTTTGGACAGATTTCACCGGCACTGGTTGTGCATACAGGACCTGGATTATTAGGCGTCGGAGTGCAGCTGTTAGACGAAACGGGGATTTGATCGAGTGACTGTGATCGTTTTCTAAGAGCCGCTCACAATCATTCATTAATGAATGTTAAAAGGTATGAAAGTTGTCTTTTCAACTTTCATACCTTTTTTTGTGCCGATGAGTGAAAAGAAACCTGTTTCTCTAGAGATGCCGCAATGGTCAGTGACATGAAGGGTTTGGCTCTCTTTTGCTCTTCGTTGCTCTCCTTTGCGCCTACTTACTCCTAGTTACACCTAAGTTATTTTCGTTGAACAAAACAAGCAGTATAATGATTTCATAGAACAAAGCAACAGTTCTTCAAGGAGACGGATGCTTACAGATGGAGCTTTATGCTATCCGGATTACTTAAGGCAGTATCTTGAGTTGTTTATAAAAAAGGAGTGAGTGACAATGAAAGAATATGTTTTTGAATCAACCATTTATTCTTCTGAGATTGGTAAAGGTGGAGCATACGTGATTTTTCCTTACGATTTGCGGGCTGAATGGAATAAAGGGCGGCTGAAAGTTCAGGCAACATTTGATGGCGTTGACTATCAAGGAAGTATCGTTAATATGGGGTTGAAAAACCAAGACGGAAGTATTTGTTATATTTTAGGAATCAAGAAAGAGATTCGCAAACAGATCAAAAAAGACATTGGCGATACTGTAAAAGTTGTTGTGAAACCTATTACGGAATGAATAAGTTAGCAATCATGAGTGTGAAAAAGAAAGAACATCGATACAAAATTTTCTTAAGAATAAGCATAGATCAAGGCTAAGATTTGAGGAAAGATGAAAACACATCCTAAATCATGTATAATAAGTAGGAAAGAATAAAAAATGAGGTGACATTTTTTGAAAAAGATCCTAGTCGTGGACGATGAAAAACCGATCTCGGACATCGTCAAATTCAATTTGACAAAAGAAGGCTACGAAGTATATACAGCTTATGATGGTGAAGAAGCATTAGAAAAAGTGGCAGAAGTTGAACCGGATCTGATTTTATTAGATTTGATGCTGCCGAAAATGGATGGATTAGAAGTGGCACGTGAAGTTCGAAAAAATCACGATATGCCGATCATTATGGTTACCGCCAAAGATTCTGAGATCGACAAAGTGTTAGGACTGGAATTGGGTGCCGATGATTACGTGACTAAGCCCTTCTCCAACCGTGAATTAGTAGCTCGTGTCAAAGCTAATTTACGTCGCGGTTCTGCTTCGGCGAAAGAAGCAGAAGAAGCACCGAATGCAGAATTGACGATCGGTGATTTGACGATCCATCCAGATGCCTACATGGTAACTAAAAATGGCGAAGCAATCGAATTGACCCATCGTGAATTTGAACTAATGCACTATCTAGCGAAACACTTGGGTCAAGTCATGACACGGGAACATTTGCTGCAAACCGTCTGGGGATATGATTACTTTGGTGATGTGCGGACTGTCGACGTTACCGTTCGCCGTTTACGGGAAAAAATCGAAGATAGCCCAAGTCATCCGAATTATTTGGTCACTCGTCGCGGAGTCGGCTATTACTTGCGGAACCCTGAACAGGAATAAGCTATGAAAAATAAGGTTCGCTTTTTTCGATCAGTGAACTTCAAAATCGCCCTGACTTTTATCTTGATCTTATTGATTTCGATCCAGATTATCGGGGCGTATTTTATTCGCGAATTAGAGAAAACAACGATCGATGCCTTTAAGCGCGACATGGAGGCAAGAGCTAGCACGTTGGTCGTTACTCTAGGTTCAGAACTTAGTCGAATGGACGCCGAAGACAGCCTCGATTGGGATGCAATGAATTCTTCTTTGAACCGGATCCTTTCCAGTACCAACTCTTCTGAGATTTTAGAGATGCGGGTCGTAGATGAACAAGGAATCATTCGGGCAACCACCAATATCAATGATCGAGGTTCAGTGGGTGAAAAAAACGATTACCGAGATTATGATACGAACCGTAGTGAAGTGTTGTATGACGAATCGACAGGACAGCGGGTCTACAACATTGTCCAATCGATCCAGTCGCCTACAGGGGATACGGTTTTGGGTACATTGTACCTGCGAAGCAATCTGGAACAGAAATACAGTGAAGTCAGTGATACTGCCGTGATTTTTGTGACGGCTTCTTTAATTGCTGCAGCGATCTCGATTGTTGTTGCCCTACTTGTTTCCCGATCCATCACTCAGCCGATTGGGGAAATGCGGGAACAAGCCATTCGGATTGCCAAAGGGGATTATAGCCGCAAAGTAGCAGTTCATGGTCAAGATGAACTGGGACAGCTGGCTGAAACATTCAATCAGCTAGGAGAACGTATCGAAGAAACACAAGAAGCAATGGAGTCGGAACGAAATCGACTGGATAGTGTCCTCTCCCACATGACCGATGGCGTCGTAGCGACTGACCGCCGTGGGAAAGTCATTACGATCAATGAGATGGCGATGTCGTTATTGAATGTTACTTCTGAAGAAGCAGTCGGTCAATCGATTCTGACTCTGCTCCAAATCGATGAAGAATACACCTTGCGTAAACTGCTAGAAAGTCCTGATGAAATGCTGATCGAACGGCCGAACAATGACATCGTTGGAACGAATTTGATTTTACGAATCGACTTTTCAATGATTCGCCGTGAGTCTGGATTTATTTCTGGTTTAGTAGCGGTGATGCATGATGTTACAGAACAAGAGAAAAATGAACAAGAGCGGCGAGAGTTTGTATCCAATGTGTCTCACGAATTGCGAACACCTTTGACCAGTATGCGCAGCTATATTGAAGCATTGAGCGAAGGGGCTTGGCAAGATCCAGAAATCGCACCGAACTTCTTGAAAGTGACATTAGATGAAACGGATCGGATGATTCGAATGATCAATGACCTACTGAGTCTTTCACGAATGGACAGTGGCAATGCGCAACTGCAATTGGAATACATCAATTTCAATGAGTTGGTCAGCTTTGTATTGGATCGATTTGATATGATGGTGACGAATGAGAACAAAAAATATGTGATTCGTCGTGAATTCACCAAACGTGAACTTTGGGTCGAAGTCGATACGGATAAGATGATTCAAGTGATCGACAATATTATGAACAATGCTATCAAATATTCACCTGATGGCGGTGTGATCACAGTCAAATTGATGGAAACCCATAACAATATCGTTTTGAGTATCAATGATCAAGGCCTAGGCATCCCTAAAAAGGATCTTACCAAAATCTTTGACCGCTTTTACCGTGTTGATAAAGCCCGCGCCCGGCAACAAGGTGGTACTGGTTTAGGATTAGCCATTTCCCGCGAAGTGATCAAATCTCATGGGGGAGCCATTTGGGCAGAAAGCCGAGAAAACCGCGGTTCAACATTTTATATCATGTTGCCATATGAACCGTATGAGGAGGATTGGTGGGAATGAAAGTCTCAGAAAAAATGATTCGTTTAGGTCTGATCGTTATGGTTACCCTAAGCTTTTACTTTTCCTACATGATTTGGCTGAATCCCACCGGTTACGATCGTTCAGTCGAACAAGCTACAGATACAGTCAATACGAGTATTCAGACCTACAAACAAAAAAGTGACTTATTTTTGCCATTGTATTTAACCTGGATCCACCAAGATGAAGTCAAGGAAACCAATTCTGAAACGTTGATTCGTGATGTTCAGGGACTGCTCTCGGATGCTCAAGTCAATGATCTGACGGTACAAAATTATGATTCCAAGTCTTTTTCAGAGGCAGCAACATTGGATGAGGGAGTGACGTTGGCGTATTACACGCCGTTCTTACTAAATGATTACGCGGAGACCTTTGATGTTGAATTGGCATTAGGTGACAACGAAGCCAACAAAATGGCTTTCTCCCGTATTCAAATCGATTTGAAAGAGAATAAAATCCAGTTTGTGAATTTGGAAGAATCACGGATCATTGAAGGCAAGATTGACTGGGATAAAAATGATGTGAATCGCATTTTGAAAGATAATCCAAGAGAATGGACAGCGATGCGCCAGGAAGAATCAGGAAAAAGCAATCAGTTCTATACACAGGACACGATCAAGCTGAAAAAATACAGCTATGTTTCCTCTTTGCAATCGGCGAATCTCTTTCGAGAAGCATTTTTTACTTCGCCAAAAGATGTCAAAGTCAATGATGATAGTGTGGATACTTATTATTATGAAGGTGGACAGAATATGGCGGTTTTGCATGATGATCAAGTAGTCAAATTTGAAACCACTGTTTCAGAAAGTGATGAAACGGATCTGTTTATGCAAAGTGCGGACTATATTCGTCGTTTGGGCAACAATTTCGGAACGATACGCTTTTTTGATCGGTTGAGCAATCAACTAGATTATCGTATTTTTGTAGAAGGGTATCCAGTCTTCAGCAGTGGTGCTCAGGGATTGATGAAAGTAACTTTTTCTAACAGTGGGCAATTAGGGAATCGAGAGATGGCAATCGAATCTAGTTTAAATGCGATCCAAGTGCCGATTCCTTCTGAGACCGAGGTGGAGCTGCCTTCAAGCTTAACCGTTCGCAGTGACTTGCTTTCTGCAGGGGCAGAGACGGATCAGCTGCAGCAGATTATTGTTGGCTATCAATGGGGCGACATCAAAGGGGCTTCTGTCGTCGATTTGACACCAACTTGGTATGTAAAGTATAAGAATAACTGGTTCAATTATCAGGAATTAATGGCTAAATTGACAGAAACGGGGGGAGTTTGATTGGATTTCAAGCGAATCGAATGGATTTTTTTCCTAGCGTTTTTGGGGTTGAATGTCTTTTTGTTCAACATTTACAGTGAAGCCCGCAGTGAACAGCAGAACGTTTTGCAGTCAAATCAGACGATCCCGATTGAACAGCGACTAGCCTCAGAAGACATCAAATATTCAGGAGAACTTTCTGACGAGTATTTGAGCGGGTACTATTTAAGCGGTGAACAAACCGATTTGGCTGCTGCTTTGAAAGAAGCGCAAGGGGACAAGCGGTTAGTCGAGGCGACTACTGTCAAAGGGCAGCAGTTGACCCATATTTCTTCCGGAGGATTCTACATTAGTGATGACACACAGGCGGAAAAGACGGTCAATGAATACCTTCAGCGAAAAGATCAAGTCCTCTATGGAGAGGAATATCACTATATGAAGAACTTGTCGCTATTAGATCAAGAATACCCAACCATTGTTGCCAGTCAGTCCTATGAAAATATCCCGTTCAATGACAGCTCAAGCCGGATCGATATGACTTTAGAATCGTCAGATAAACTGTTGCAGATCGCTAAGTATACTCAGACCCACATTTCCAATATCACCCCGCTGCGGGAGAAAATGACTCTCTATTCAGAGAAAGAAGCCGTCAACACGCTTTATTTGAATAATAAGTTGCCTAGTCATTCTAAGATATTATGGACAGAGCTGGCTTACACAAGGATTTTGATTGTTGGTGATCGGAATGTGTACATTCCGGCTTGGTTCGTTGCTGTCAAAGCAGATGCGGATGAAAATATTCAGATCGAAACTGTCAATGCCTTTAGTAATCGAATCATTACAAACAATGCAGTACAAAAAGTAGAAAATCCATAGAAAAATAGGTATAATGGAACTCGTTGAAAGTAAGAGAGAGGAAGACAGAAACAATGATGAAGGAAAGTGCCTTTCAAGTAAGCATTTTAGCTAGCGGAAGTTCAGGAAATTCGTTATATATCGAGAGCAATAAAAAACGAATCCTGGTGGACGCAGGACTGAGCGGCAAAAAGATCACTTCATTATTGGATGAAGTTGGACGCAAGCCAGAGGATCTGGATGCTATTTTAGTCACGCATGAGCATCGTGACCATATCCATGGCGTAGGGGTCTTGGCTCGCAAATACAAGTTGGATGTCTACGCCAACACGAAAACATGGCAGGCGATGGACAATATGGTAGGCAATATTGCGGTTGAACAAAAACATGTTTTTGAGATGGGAAAAGTTTTGACGATGGGAGATATGGACATCGAAAGTTTTGGCGTTTCCCATGATGCGGCAGCACCGCAGTTCTATCGGTTCCATAAAGATGGCAAATCTTTTGTGATGTTGACTGATACTGGTTACTGCAGTGATCATGTCCGGGGGATTATCAAAGGAGCCGATGCGTATCTGGTCGAAAGCAACCATGATTTAGAAATGTTGCGGATGGGTCCATATCCATGGAGCCTCAAGCAGCGTATTCTCGGGGATCGTGGGCACCTCTCCAACGAAGATGGGGCATTAGTCATGGCAGACATATTGACGGATAATACGAAGCGCGTCTATTTAGGACATTTGAGCAAAGAAAACAATCTAAAAGAATTGGCCCATCTAACCATGGTCAATACGATGAAAGAACACGACTTAGGTGTCGGTGAAGCCTTTGAGGTTTATGACACTGATCCAGATAAAGCGACCGAATTATTCAGTATTTGAGGATGATTGGCTAGCAAGTTTTTGTAGAAAAGCAATAGCGATTGAATGCAGACAGTTTTTACAAAGCTAGAAATTTATCTTATAAAAAAACGATGTTGAAATTTTTCAACATCGTTTTTTTTGTTTTTAGTGCTTAGGGCACATTGATATAGCCGGCATGAACCAATAGTTGAATGATAATAACTAGTGTATTCATTCCCACGTGGGTAATCATGGATGTCCAGATACGCCCTGTCAACGCGTAGAGTCCAGAGAAAAAGAGACCCAATAGAATATACACCAATAGATGATTGTCGCTGTGGGCAAAGGCAAAGGCAACAGCGCTGACAATGACACCAACCCAGATATTTGAATATTTCGCAATGATTCCCACAAGGGCACGGCGAAATACAAATTCTTCCATGATAGGCCCGCCGACCATAGCGGCAAGTGCAAAAATCGGATTTTGCAGAATAATAGAGATAATATTTTCTGTATTTTCCGATGCCGCTACTTCGCCAAATAGCGACTCAATAAAGACAGCGAAGTTTTGCAAAAGAATGGCAGCAATGATTCCTGTGAGACCATAAATAATAATAGCCGATACTTTTGGCTCCTTACGTTCAAACGATAAGGGTTCATTTTGTTTGAAATAAAGAAAAATCATCAAGATTGCGCCGACGATATACGAAACAGTCGTTGCAGGGATCGTGGCACCACTAGATATAAAAGCGACAGGAATAAAAAATGCGACCCCATAAATCAAAATCGTCGATAGTGCGTATTTTTTTAGAGACATAAGTGAAATCATCACACTCCTTTTTTTCTATTATAGACTACTGACTCATTAGAAACAAAATTTTTCCCTAGGTTTTTGCAGTATGGATCGATAAAAAGAAAAAGCCAAAATAAATTTAATCAAAAGGCTTGCAAAAAAAACAGAAAATGAGTAATATTAATTTTGTGAGTTAGCACTCTATGTGTGAGAGTGCTAATAGAAAATCTATCAAATACAATTGGAGGGATTTATCGTGTTAAGACCATTAGGTGATCGCGTGATTATCGAAGTCGCAAAAGAAGAAGAAAAAACTGTGGGAGGGATCGTGCTTGCTTCAGCAGCCAAAGAAAAACCTCAAACAGGAACCGTCATTGCAGTCGGTGAAGGACGCACGCTAGAAAACGGTGAAAAAGCTCCTGTTGCTGTCAACGTGGGCGAACAAGTTATGTTCGAAAAATACGCTGGCACAGAAGTGAAATTTGAAGGTAACGAATATTTGATCGTTGCTGCAAAAGACATTATTGCAGTAGTTGAATAAAAAATAATTTAGTTGAGGTGAATGAATCATGGCAAAAGAAATCAAATTTGCAGAAGATGCACGTGCAGCAATGTTGCGCGGGGTAGATAAATTAGCAGATACAGTAAAAGTAACCTTAGGCCCTAAAGGTCGTAACGTCGTTTTAGAAAAATCTTATGGTTCACCATTGATCACAAATGATGGCGTAACGATCGCAAAAGAAATCGAATTAGAAGATCATTTTGAAAATATGGGTGCAAAACTTGTTTCTGAAGTTGCATCTAAAACAAATGACATCGCTGGTGACGGAACGACGACAGCGACATTGCTAACACAAGCGATCGTTCGTGAAGGACTAAAAAACGTGACAGCTGGTGCGAATCCATTAGGCATTCGCCGTGGGATCGAAATGGCAACTAAAGTTGCGGTTGAAGAATTACACAACATTTCTTCCATCGTTGACTCAAAAGAAGCTATTGCACAAGTTGGTGCTGTGTCTTCTGGTAGCGAACAAGTCGGAAAATACATTGCAGACGCGATGGAAAAAGTCGGCAATGACGGCGTGATCACCATTGAAGAATCAAAAGGGATCGAAACAGAATTAGATGTAGTTGAAGGAATGCAGTTCGATCGTGGCTACCTTTCACAATACATGGTCACTGACAATGATAAAATGGAAGCTGCTTTGGAAAATCCATACATCTTGATCACAGACAAAAAAATCTCTAACATTCAAGATATCTTGCCATTGTTAGAACAAATCTTACAACAATCAAAACCATTGTTGATCATCGCTGACGATGTAGACGGCGAAGCATTACCAACATTGGTCTTGAACAAAATCCGCGGAACATTCAATGTCGTAGCAGTTAAAGCTCCAGGCTTTGGTGACCGTCGTAAAGCAATGCTAGAAGACATTGCGATCTTGACTGGCGGTACAGTCATTACTGAAGACTTAGGGTTAGAATTGAAAGATGCGACGATCGACAACTTAGGACAAGCAAGTAAAGTTGTTGTGGACAAAGATAATACAACTATTGTTGAAGGTGCTGGCGACAAATCAGCGATCGATGCTCGTGTGCAATTGATCAAAAATCAAATTGCTGACACAACGTCTGATTTTGACCGCGAAAAATTACAAGAACGCCTAGCGAAATTAGCAGGCGGTGTTGCAGTCATCAAAGTGGGTGCACCAACTGAAACAGAATTAAAAGAATTGAAATTACGTATCGAAGACGCATTGAACGCTACGCGTGCAGCGGTTGAAGAAGGTATGGTGTCTGGTGGGGGAACTGCTCTTGTCAATGTCATCAACAAAGTAGCAGCCATCGAAGCAGACGGCGATGCAGCAACCGGTGTGAAAATCGTCTTGCGTGCGTTAGAAGAACCAGTACGTCAAATCGCTGAAAATGCTGGATATGAAGGATCAGTGATCATCGATAAATTGAAACACGCAGATCTTGGCGTTGGTTTCAATGCCGCAACTGGCGAATGGGTAAACATGCTTGAAGCAGGAATCGTTGACCCAACAAAAGTAACACGTTCTGCGTTACAAAATGCCGCTTCTGTAGCCGCATTACTGTTAACAACTGAAGCAGTCGTTGCTGACAAACCTGAACCTGCTGCACCAGCAGCTCCAGCAATGGATCCATCCATGGGCATGGGCGGCATGATGTAATTATACTAAAAGAACCCCTTAGCGAAGGGGTTCTTTTCTTTATGCTTCTATTTCTATGATAGAAAGGAGCCAATACCAATGATCCATTGCTTGCTCATTGGTATATTGAATTCTTAATCATTTTGGTATTCACTGCTAACATAGCTCAAAAGAGATACTCCATATTTTTACACCAAATAGGAATTAACTTCATGTTGAATGATTCAGTGAAGAAGTTTATGATCAATCTATCAAATCTATTTCATTTTCATTCTCTTTTTGAGACACCCACTCTTCCTACAAGAGTGGGTATTTTTGCTTAAAAAGTAGTCCTTTTACTCAAAATGAACGTGCGCCTTACTAGCTTGATTTTTATTCTAACTAGCAAGGAGCAGTTTCATGTAGCACTTTTTTATCAAGACAGCGGATAGCGCTGCATAATTTCTGTTTGGCCTAAAATGTAATCTACTGAGACATCATAAAAGGCAGCAAGATGCAAAATCGTCATAACGTCTGGTAGACGATCACCAGCTTCGTAATCCAAATAGTCTTCCAACGATACATCGATTTGCTGCGATACCTCTTTTTGCGTCAATGCTTGCCCTTCTCGCAAAAATTTGAATCGGCAACGCAATGTATCCAATAAAAAAGCTTCTTCTAATGTCAATTTGCGTTCCTCCTCGAATGGAAAAATGATTGATGACTTCTTTCTCCATTTCTATTGTAACAACATTCTAGAAATAAGCGAAATGATTCACAACCTCAGAAATAAACAAGGAGAAAAAAAGAAAACAAAGTGCTTGCTCTGGTACGCGTTTCATAGATTATTCTATTCATGAAAGGGGCGTATGAAGATGCACACTTATATGGAAGTAAAGGGAAACAATGGAATACAACGCTGCTATGTTGCACTTGAATTTGATGGGATGAACTTGATTCTCACAAAGCCCAAGGGATTTTTTAGAGAAAAGGTCGCACAAATACCGCTTGCAGAAATTGGACACCTGGTACAGGATGAATATTTTGGTGCGCAACGAATCAGTTTCATTCATCAGAATGATTATTACCAATTTTATGAATGTGGGGCAAGTGTGATAGACTATATGAAAGAACAATTATTTGTCTAAGGAGAAGCGCATGGCGAACATTCGGGATATTGCTAAGTTGACCGGTTATTCGGTCTCAACGATTTCACGAGTCATCAATAATAATCCTTATGTGGATGAGCAGAAGCGTCAGGAGATTTTGCGGGTAATGGAACAAGTCAACTATATCCCGAATCATACTGCACGTGTACTAAGCTCGGGAAAAACGAAGAACATCGGAGTGATTCTCCCATTTGTCAATCATCCGTATTTTGATATCCTTCTAAGCGGGATTACTGCAAGTGCTTTTTCCCGTGGGTATAAGGTGACTTTGTTGCCTACCCGCTATGAACCAGAAATGGAAGAAAAGTACCTGCAGGAATTTGCGGCAAAAGGGTTTGATGCTCTGATTATCACATCGAGAGCAAATCCGCTCGAAAAACTATTGCCCTATCGTGCTTATGGCCGTATCGTTTTTTGTGAAAAGATCGACTCTGTCCAAGATGGTTGCACCTATATCGATCGTGAGCAATCCATTCGGGAAGTGTTTGCTTATTTGAAAGAAAATGGTATCGAGCGTATTGGAATTACACTTGGAAGAAGTCGTAAGCTGAGCAGCAATTCGAAGATCACAGTTCGTTTGTGTCAGGAATATTTCCCAGCTTTTACCGAAGAATTGATTTTTTGGGATTGTTTGACGGAAGAAGATGGGCGAGAGGCAGCCGCTTTCTTTGCTGATAAAAATGTCCAAGCGATTTTTACCAATGGGGATCAGGTAGCTGCTGGTATCAAATTGGCTTCTTCCTCCGAACGACTACTTATTGGCAGAGACAATTTATTTATTAGTGAAGTTCTTCAATTGTCAACCATCGACTATCATTTGCATGAATGTGGAGAAATGGCGTTGAAGTTAGCAATCCAGGAAGAACAAGGGTCCATCCGGATTCCTTATACGTTTATCAAACGAAGAGGACTTGAGCACACATAATGCGGCTCAAGTCCTTTTTATTGGTCATTAATCTGCGTAATGAGCGATGACTGCCTGTAAACAGCTGGCTGCGCCTTGGCCTGCTTTTTGATCGTAATAGTCAGTAAAACGTGCATCATGAATGTACATTTCACCTAAACTGCGATGATAATCGGCAGAATAAAATGGCGCTGCAAGCTGCAGCCATTTTTTGTGCAACTGGAAGGCTGTTTTTGCCAAAGAAGAAGTCACGTCAAATGGCTCTTGTACCACTTGTTTCAATGTTTGAATTAGTTCGTTTTCGGTTTGTTCCAATTCTTGGTAGGTTTCAAATGACATGTTCTGCCATTTTTGATTGCTTTGTTCAACGACTTCTTCCCCATAAGCGGCACGGATCTCTTCGCCATAGGTTTCTTCATTGGCTGCGAGTTGTTGTTGTTTAAAATAAGTGAATTTTTCTTTATCTGACATAGTCTGTTCTCCTTCATAATAATTGATTGTTTGGGCTAATGTTGTCAATAAGCGATCAAGCGCTGCTCGTTCCTGAGACAATCGGTTGTAATGAGCAACCAACAGTGTTTGAACATCTTGTTTGGGATCATCTAGCAAATGACGGATTTCTTCTAGAGGGAGGCCAAAGGATTTAAAGTACAAAATCTGTTGCAGACGATCCACTTGCTGTCCCCCATAAATACGATAGCCGGCTGAATTGATCCTTTGTGGTTTTAATAATCCGATTTGATCATAGTAGCGCAATGTACGGCTGCTGACGCCAGAAATTTTAGCCAGTGCTGTTATACTATATTCCAAATTTCTCCCTCCTTATGCTCTCATCATAAAGGTTTACGTAACGTCAATGTCAACAAAAAATTTTTTGCTTCGTCAAATTATGTTATAATTATAGCAAAGAAAGGAAGATTCGATGCAAATAGTTTTTTCCGATATAGACGGGACATTTCAGGAAATGGGTCAGCCTGTCCCTGAAATCAATAAAACAGCGATCAACTATCTGAAAGCACAAGGCGATCATTTTGTTTTTGTGACTGGTCGAGGGTATGATCTGGTAGAAGCACTGATGATAGAAGAAGGAATCTCCTGTGATGTCATCTTTGGCAATGGCGCCGGCTTGAAGTTGGAAGGTCAGGCGCCTGTTTTAGCCAATTGTTTGCCGCTAGCTACCTTAGAAGCGGTGACAGCTATTTTAGAGAAAGAAAATGTTTTTTATTTTCTGCACACCGATCAAGGAGTGATCTGCAAAGATCCTGCGGATTATCAAGAACAATTGACCGCATTGACCAATAAATTAGTTACAGATCTCGGTGAGAGAGGGGCGATGATTGCTGAATACAAGCAAGCCTATTTTGTGCATGACTGCATTCATGCACCGGATCTTTTAGCCTACATTCAGGAACGGCCGACGATCAATGTCCTAAAGATCGAACTGATGGAAGCATCGGATGAAAAGATCGAACAGTTGCGTCTATTGCTGCAGACTGAACCAGTCAGTGCGTTTCAGTCATTTGTTCAGACATTGGAAGTCGTTGATCCCTTAGCAACAAAAGGAGCCGCGATCACGAATTTTATGCAGGCTTTCCCTCATGCAAAGAGTTTTGGGATCGGGGATGGTGAGAATGACTTAGCCATGTTTGAAGTGGTAGATGTCTCTGTTGCAGTAGCCAATGCGAGTGAATCGATCCGTAACGTTTGCGATCGTATGATTCCTAGTGCAGCTGACGGCGGAGTCGGCCAATTTATCATGGATGAACTAATACGAGAGGATGTTGTATATGAAATTGATTGAAACACCAGTCAACCAAAATTTGAATTTGGAGACATTTTATCCGGTCATCTCAAAATTTATTTTTGATAAAGTCGCGATTAAATACTACAAACTTTATTCTCTTGATCGAACCCAGATCATGTATGTGGATACTTTTGACAAGATCACACTGGTTTTGATCAACAATAAAAAGAAGATCAGCCGCGGAGAAGTGGATACAGCGATTCATCGCTTACTAAAAGTTGACCGCAAGGATGTCACTGTAGATGTTAATATCCGTAAAAAGATGGAAGCAGCGGGAGTCAAGTTTGCGAAACCTCGCAAAGATATCATCCTAGTTCAATTAGCAGTTGATTAACCATTAGCAGCCTGTGTTATAAGTTGAAGCAAGACCCAATGATTCGAGTGAAACTGGTGGAATACCCCATCGTATCATGAAGTTTTTCGGTCTTTTTCTAACTTATGGCACAGACTTTTTTTGAGGAAAAAAACAAGAAATACTTTCTTTTTTTATTTTTTTGCTATAATAGGGAGAAGTAAGTATGAGGGAGCAAAACGATGCAAAAATTATTTAAAGATGATAGTTTCACTTTGCATACTGATCTCTATCAGATCAACATGATGCAAACCTATTGGGAATTAGGACGTGCGGATTTGAATGCAGTCTTCGAGTGCTATTTCCGTGACATGCCCTTTGAGAATGGCTATGCTATCTTTGCAGGGTTAGAACGCTTAGTCGATTATTTGAACAATTTGACCTTTTCAGATTCAGATATCGATTATTTAAGAGAAATCGGCGGATATCCGGAGGCTTTCTTGGATTATCTGAAAGAATTCAAATTTGCCTGCACGGTTCGTTCAGCTTTAGAAGGCGATCTCGTCTTCAACAATGAGCCGATCATTCAAGTTGAAGGACCTTTGGCACAAGCTCAATTGATCGAAACAGCCTTATTGAACATGGTTAATTTCCAAACATTGATTGCAACAAAAGCTGCTCGGATCAAGTCTGTGATCGGAGATGATCCCTTATTAGAATTTGGGTCTCGTCGTGCGCAAGAACTGGACGCAGCGATTTGGGGAACTCGTGCGGCTTATATCGGAGGTGCGGGTGCCACAAGTAATGTTCGAGCAGGCAAGATCTTTGGCATCCCTGCAAGCGGGACGCATGCTCATTCTCTTGTGCAATCCTATGGCAATGATTATGATGCCTTTATGGCGTATGCCAAGACGCACAAAGACTGTGTCTTTTTAGTCGATACGTATGATACATTGCGCTTAGGTGTACCAAATGCGATTCGTGTCGCAAAAGAACTAGGGGACCAAATCAACTTTTTAGGAGTACGGATCGATAGTGGAGACATGGCTTATATCTCCAAAAAAGTCCGAGAACAACTAGATGAAGCTGGCTTTACAGAAGCTAAGATCTACGCATCAAATGATTTGGATGAAAGCACGATTCTAAGTCTAAAAATGCAAAAAGCCAAAATCGATGTTTGGGGTGTCGGTACAAAGTTGATCACCGCCTATGATCAACCGGCATTGGGAGCCGTTTATAAACTGGTTTCGATTGAAAACGAACAAGGCGAAATGATCGATACGATCAAATTATCCGGTAATGCTGAAAAAGTTTCTACACCAGGCAAGAAACAAGTCTGGCGTATCACACGTAAAAAAGACGGCAAGTCTGAAGGGGATTATGTGACTCTTTGGGACGAAAACCCCCAGGAAGAAAAAGAGTTGTTCATGTTCCATCCGGTTCACACCTTTATCAATAAAACAGTGACAGATTTTGATGCTCGACCTTTGCTGCAAGACATTTTTGTAGAAGGACAGCAAGTCTATCAATTGCCGGATCTTGAACACATCAAAGCCTATGCTACAAATTGTTTGGATTCATTATGGGATGAGTACAAACGAGATTTGAATCCGCAAAAATACCCAGTCGATCTCTCTCAAGAGTGCTGGAATCACAAGATGCGGACCATTGAAAAAGTGCGTACGCAAACCAAAACAGAAATTATTTAATTGGTCCTAGAAAGCTAGGACCAATCTTCAAAAAAATTAGGAGGCGTTTCTATGACATTGCAACAAGAAATCATTCGCGAGTTAGGCGTAGTTCCAACAATTGATGCGAAAGCAGAGATTCGTAATAGCATTGAATTTTTAAAAGCATATCTTCAAAAAAATCCCTTTTTGAAAACTCTTGTTTTAGGGATCAGCGGTGGACAAGATTCAACACTGGCTGGTCGATTGGCTCAGTTGACAATGGAAGAAATGCGCAGTGAGACGAATGATCCCAATTATCAGTTCATTGCGATCCGCTTACCTTATGGAGAACAGGCTGACGAAGAAGATGCCAAAAAAGCCATCGAATTTATCAAACCGGACATTACATTACGAGTGAATATCAAAGCAGCCGTTGATGCGCAAGTGGCAGCCGTCGAAGAAGCTGGCTTACCTGTTTCTGATTTTAATAAAGGCAACATCAAGGCACGTCAGCGGATGATTACTCAATATGCCGTTGCAGGCGAAAAAGCTGGCGCTGTTTTAGGAACAGATCACGCGGCCGAAAACATCACCGGTTTCTTTACAAAATTTGGTGATGGCGGAGCTGACCTCTTGCCGCTATTTCGGTTGAATAAACGTCAAGGACGTCAATTGTTGCAAGAATTAGGAGCGCCGGAAGCACTGTACAAAAAGGTTCCTACTGCTGATTTGGAAGATGGCAAACCAATGATCGCTGACGAAGTAGCACTTGGTGTGACTTATGATGAGATCGATGATTACTTGGAAGGAAAGACCGTTTCACCAAATGCGCAACAAACGATTGAAAATTGGTGGCGCAAAACACAGCATAAACGGCATCTGCCAATATCAATCTTTGACGACTTCTGGAAATAAATCTTTTTTACTCTGTGATGGTTTTTGATCCATCGCATCTAGGAGAAAATAAATATCCGAACGATTTATGAATGAATTTTTTCCGAGAGGCCTCGCTGTATGGCTCAACGAGGGCTTCTGGAATTCATAGATTGTTCGGGATTTTTTGTTTTTTTTGTCTTAGTCATAACTCTCGTCAAGGAAGAATGGCAAGAATAAAAAAACAAAACAAGCAAACGGCTCTTTACATTCTAAATCACAAAGCATAAAATACAGGTTATGGTTAGAAAAGGAGGAATGTCCTTCGTGAAAAGAAAGATTCATCCCAATTTGAAGTTGGCAATAAAACTAATCGCTAGTTTTATTCTGATCATCTTTAGTAATCTATACCTACAATGGTGTCAAAACAACCTTTCTGTTGAGCTAGCATTAAAATTTGCTTTTTCTTGGCATACAGAAAAGTTTTTCTTAGCTTGTCTGGTGCTGCTGCTTTTCTACGGATTATTGGCAAGTCTTGCTGGCTCGCTAGGAGTCGGAGCGCTGTTCTATAGTATTGTGATCGGGATCTTGGGTTATGCAAATTACCTCAAGATGGCTTATCGTCAAGAACCAATTTATCCAGATGATTTGAAAATGATTACTCAGTTTGACTTGCTGCATACAATGATCGGAACTGGACCTTTCGTTTTGGCGATGCTTTGTGTGATACTCGCATTGGGAGCAATTATCTGGAGTATTTATCGTAGCCGTAAATTATCAAAAAAGAAACAGATCCTCAGAGGGCTGACAATGCTCGTTTGTACAGTTGGTTTAGTTTATGTTTCGCATTTTAATGACAGCAATAATCTGCTTAGAAAAGCGTATAACCGGACCGCATTATGGATTCCTTATTCACAAAAAATGAATTATTACAATACCGGTTTTATTGGTGGGTTTCTATTCAATCTACGAGTGGAGGCAATGGAGAAACCAGCAGATTATTCTGAAGCTGCGATAAAAGAGATCGCAAAAAAATATACCGCGGAAGCTGCCGAAACAAACAAAACGCGTGACCAAGAAGCGCCAAATATCGTTTATGTCATGAGTGAAAGTTTTTCTGATCCAAGTCATCTAAAAGGACTGACGATCACGGGAGATCCGTTAAAGGATTATTATGCGGTAGCCGATCAAACGATCAGTGGGAAAATGTTGTCGCAAAATTATGGCGGTGGGACTGCAAACATTGAATTTGAAGCATTGACCAGTTTTTCAATGGGGCTGTTGAATCCGCAAATGACCACGCCCTACACGATGTTAGTGCCTAAATTGACACAATTGCCTTCAGTGGTCTCATTCTTGCAAAAACAAGGATATGATGCGACTGCGATCCACCCCTATGATACATCGATGTACAAACGTAAAGATGTCTATGATGTGATGGGTTTCCAAACCTTTTTGGATCAAGACACGATGACTTACACGGACAAGATCGAGAACAATCCTTATATCTCGGATGCTTCTACTTATAAAGAAGTTCTGTCTCTTTTGTCAGATGAGAAAAAGCCGCAATTCGTTCACTTGGTGACGATGCAGACCCATATGCCTTATGAAGGAAAGTATCAGACATTAGATTATCAAGCCGCAGGCGATGGAAATAGGACTGCTCTTGAAAATTATCTGCAAGATGTTTCTTACAGTAGTACCGCACTAAAAGACTTTATTGAACAATTGAAGCAGCTGAATCGAAGAACAGTAGTCGTTTTCTGGGGGGATCACCTGCCAGGCATCTACTCGGATGCGATTAAAGATCAAAATGATACTGCTGCGCTGCATGAAACGGAATTCTTGATGGTGGATTCTGATGGAACCTTTTCAACTGACACTGTTCCGGTAACGAGTCCCTTTTACTTTGCACCTAACGTGTTGAATGAAAGTCAGCAACCAATCAATGGATTTTATGCGTTGCTGCTAGCACTGCAAGAAAAATTGCCGGCTTTTGAACACGGGCAATATTACCAAGGCGAACAGTGGCGGAGTGAGCTAAGTTTAGATGCGAAATCACGGCAGCTCTATGAAGACTATCAGATGATTCAATATGACATTTTACAAGGAAAACAATATAGTTTACAGACAGATTTATTTGGCTAAGAAAAATTGTCTAACATAAAAAGGCTGTGACAAAAGAAGGATCAAGGAAGAAACACGTTGCTCTTATTCAGAGTAGGCTGGTTTCTTCGCTAAAAGTCTTTCTTTTGTCATAGCCTTTATTTATTGAGCAATCCTAGCGATGTGTTTTAAGCAGCATGTCTTTACTAAGGATCACAGATTTCTTGTAGGTCATTATAGATCTTGCCAAGTCCGTTGCTGATTGAAGTAAGCTGCTTCATTTTCAGCCTGTTCAACGATTGATTTCGGATAACCAAGCACTCGCAGTAGGGCAATCGCATTACGGCTTGTTGAAGGACCTTGTTTGACCTTATAGTCAAAAGAGATACCGTCATCGGCTGTGACTTGTTCAGAAAAATGGATATTGCTGCAGTCATTTTTCAATATTTCAGTCAGTTCAATATCATGAGTCGCAATAAAAGCCAAACTTGGATAACGGCTCAACCAATGAATGATACTAGCAGAAGCAGCGATCCGCTCAATCGTATTGGTTCCCTTCAGTATCTCATCGACAAAGCAATAGCAGCGTTCTTTTTGCTGAACTTGTTCCAACAATCGTTTGATCGACTTGATTTCTGCAACAAAATAGCTATCGCCCTCAAACAAATCGTCTTCGACCGCCATTGAGGTCAACACATGACCAGGTTCCATCGTAAAGGATTCAGCAACAGCTGTTTGGACAGTTTGCGCCAATAGACAATTGATAGCGATGCTTTTGACATAGGTCGATTTGCCAGAAGCGTTCGACCCGGTTACCAGTGTATTGGTTTGCCAGTCGACATCATTCATGACAGCTTCAGCCAGAAGGGGATGATAGGTCCCTTTTGCGCTGACCGTTCCTTTTTTGAATTCAGGGATACAAGTGATCGGCATATAGGTACGGAAATTAAGGATCGCGCAAGCAATTTCCAACTTGCCTAACAATTCCCATAATGCGATCGCTTGTTGATTGTATCGAGCCAATAAGGTAACGACGTAATGGTACGAGATAAAAGGCAGCATAAAGATGATATTGATGTATTCAAAAAGCATATCGCCTTCACTGCCATTTTTTGAACGAAAAGAAACGCCGAATCGGGGGATTTTTTTCAGAGGCAGCAGTTCTTTTTTGATTTGCTCTTGTAATGGTGTGGCAAGTTTGGCAATCTTGTTGCCGCAGGCCACTGTCTGAACTAGATAGCGCATACTGTTGAGTTCTGTTTCTAATGTGGCTTTTTTGATCGAATAGTAAACCGTATTAAAGAGGACGCTTATCAAAATCACTGCAATTCCTGGCAAAAAGCCAAAAGCTATCAAAATCAGCCCAACAATCGGCAAACAGCCCAATAAAATAAAGACAGGCAAGTTGCCAATACTTTCTTTCTTCCCTGATGCCAGATAGTTTTTGGAAAAGTTATTATCCAGTTTCCCAAGTTGGGCAAAGGTATATTGGGTATCTTCGCGAATTTTTGGATTGGCTGCGAAAAAATCAATTAACGCGGTCAGCTGTCGATCCGGCTTAAATTGAAAGTTGCGCAACTGCTGATAGAGAGCTTCAGAACCTACACTGGAGTAAGTACTGTTGATCATTTCAAAAACCTCGAATAAGTCTAAGTCATACCAAGTAATGTCATCGATCTCACTATCATGGGGATAAAAATCTTTCTCTACCATCCAGGCCTTTTTGAGGCTTTCTTCTTTGTCAAAGCGAGGCTGACGGGGGAATTTTCCCCATTCTTGTTTGACGCGACGTCTTAATTTTATTCGGTTCCAAGTATCTAAGCCAATAATAAGTGCACTAACGAACAAGATAATCAAGATAACCATATATTTTGCGTCCATGTTTTTCTCCGTTTCTAGGAGCAAAAGCAGGATCTAGCTCCTGCTCCTTCCAAGTTAATTGATTTTACGCAAGACATCGTAAATGCGTGCGATGTCCTGCGTTGTTCCTCGCAGTTCAAAATCAGCTAGAAATGGAATCTGGAACTGTTCAGCATATTGTTTGGCAGTCAGGCAGTATTGATAATTGAAATTTTTGTTGCCGCTGCCGATCACACCGCGACAATAGCGGGCATTATCCGCATAATCAATATACTCCCGCATGGTTTCTGTCAAAATTTCCTGATCCCCATTATCTACGCCGTTGCCGCCTTCAAGATAGGTCGGCACAAACACGACAAAAGGTTCGCTTTCTTCTTCGAAAATGGAATTGTCATCAATTTCTTTGACGGACCATTCTAGAGGATGCGCTGTTGGCTGCTGGGCGGCATAGTCCATTAGTCGTTTGACAAATGCCCGGGTATTTCCTGAGATTGAAATATAAAGTAGTTTCATGTCATCACCTTCCGTATCCAGTATAACAGAATCAAAATAAAATAGAGCAGGTCTTTTGTAGCCAAAGGAAGGAAAAATAGGTAAACTAAGTAGATAGAAAAGGAGTGAGCATATGTTTTCTGAGATGCATCATGTGGCCATTATTGCCAGTGATTACCAACGAGCAAAATCATTTTATGTCGACAAATTAGGATTTAAGGTGATCCGTGAGCACCATCGTCCCGAAAAAAACGATACCAAAATCGATTTGGCTTTTGGCTCATCTGAGATTGAGTTGTTTATCGTGGATCAACCACCTAAACGAGCAAGTTATCCGGAAGCAACCGGCTTACGACACTTGGCTTTTCGAGTAACAAACATTGAGAAAGTGGTAGCAGAACTTGAAACAAAAGGAATTACGTGTGAGCCGATTCGCTTTGACAGCTTTACGAATAAAAAAATGACATTCTTCCAAGACCCAGATGGGTTGCCACTGGAACTACACGAATAGTATCGAGGATTCATTCGAAACGCAACGACACTTTTTTACTTGGGATGACAAGAAAATGCTGTTATTCTGAAGAAAACACAAGGAGGAGAAAACGTGATTCGATTTGCACAAAAAGAAGATCGTTTTGCTATGGCGAAACTTGTTTTAGTCATTTTAAAAGATATGGAATTACCGTTTGTGGCAGAAATAGGAGAAGAAAAAACGCTCGAGATCTTGGCTGAAGCGATGTTAGAGCCTGATTATCGTTATGGTTATACCAGAGGATTGGTCAATGAAATCGATGGACAAGTGGCTGGGGTTGCTTTTGGTTACCCAGATAAAGATGAACCTACCATTGATGAACCGTTAACGAAGATTCTGGAGTCCTACGGTTTGGATAAAGAAATGAAACTGTTCGTTGATCAAGAAACGTTGCAGAACGAATGGTACTTAGATACCATTTGTGTCGATGAAAAATTCCGCGGAAAAGGGGTTGGCTCAGCTTTATTGGCTGCACTGCCAAAAATTGCCCAACGAGATGGCTATACCACAATTGGTTTAAGTGTCGATAAAGCCAATCCACACGCCAAACGACTCTATGAACGTCACGGTTTTCAAGTGGTTGCTGAACGAAAGATCAGTGGTCATCTATATGATCATATGCAAAAAGAAACCAGTTGAGTATCTCAGCTGGTTTCGTTCGTTAATCGTAACTCCAAATGTTGCTGGGTCTTGCGTTTGCGATTGTAGAGCCAATAATCCATAATCGCAGCAATACAAATGCAAACTGGCGCATCCTCATCGTTGACCACATCGATCACATAATAATCGCCAGTCAATAGTGTTGCTTTATCCATTTCCATGATCTTCTTGTTGAAATGATGGATCGCATACCGATGATTGTAGATATCCCCATGGACAGCCCAATGGAGCTGTTGGATATAATAAAAATCCCCAGGCCAGTTGAAAATTTTTTGTAACGTACCTACTTTTTCAAAGTCCTTGTAGATCTCAAATCGTGTGCCAAAGGTAAAACTGATTTGCTTAATACTGGCGACCAGTGTGCCGTCCAAACGATAGAGGGAAAGTGCATCGCCTTTAGTTCCCCAGCGCCCGACCATCAAGAATAACGATTTGCCCTTTTCGTCTTTAACGATCGTTCGCGTGATACTGCTGAGTTGTCTGTCTTGAATAAAAAATTCCGACATATCTACGCCTCCTCTTGTATCCCGAAAAGCTGCGTCAATTATAAATTCTCATCGATTGCCCGAATAATTGCTTTGCCGACTCCTGATTCAATGTTAGTATCCGTCAGATACTTCGCATATTCTTTGACTTCGATTTCCCCGTTACCCATAGCAAAGCTGACACCAGCAAGCTGTATCATGCTGACATCATTCAAGTTGTCACCAATCGTCATGACATCCGACAGTTGAATCGCTCGCTCTTTAGCAACGTGTGCCACCGCGATCCCTTTTTGGGCATTGCGATGATTGATTTCAATATTGTTTTGTCCGGAAGAAGTAACCACTAAGTCGCCATAACCATCGATTTCTTGTGTGATCGGTCCTAAAACACGCGCGCCATCTTGATGGAAGCAAATGATTTTTAAGATTTCCAGATCTTCAATCGCAAACAGTTCATTGAAGTCTTTGACATAATTGATTGGAAGAAAAGCTAGTCGTGCAGCAGTCATGGCAATGGCCATTTTGTGGGTCAGATGGGGCATTGCTTCTGCTGTATGGATCGCAAAATTCTCGATTCGGCGCGTCTGGCTTTCTGAATAAATGCCATTGCTCGTGGAAATCTCAAAATAAATGTCTTTTTCTCTTAATAAGTCCATCAATGAACGGGTTTTTTCTTTAGAAATAGGAACGGTGAATAAAGAAGTTCCTGATTTGTCAAACACTTGTGCACCATTAAGTGTGATCATAGCACAATCAATACCGGCTTCTTGCAAAGGCGGCAGAGCTTCTTTCCGGTTGCGCCCAGTGGCCACCATGAATTCGACTCCTTGGGATTGGGCATATTTGATCGCTTGGATATTTTCTTCTGAAATCTGCATGTTGGCGTTTAGTAAAGTACCATCCATATCAGAAGCGATTAATTTTATCATTGTCAGCGTCCTTTCTTATGGTTTCTATAGAATAGTGTACCACAAATCAGCAATTATTTTTGAGAATGTCTTCTTGTTTCTTAGGCAGATCTTTTGTTATCCTTAACTAAAAGCAAAGGAGCGAGACGATGAGAAAGATTTTAGAAAATGATTGGCAAGAAGTTTTGCAAGCTTCATTCGATCAAACCTATTACCAACAGTTACGGGAATTTTTGAAAGTAGAATATGCAACACAGAAGATCCACCCGGCAATGGACCATATTTATGAAGCACTGAAGCTGACTCCGTATCATGAAGTGAAAGTAGTGATCTTAGGACAAGATCCATATCATGGTCCGCATCAAGCCCATGGGTTATCTTTTTCAGTCCAACCCGGAGTACGGATTCCGCCTTCTTTACGCAATATCTATAAGGAATTGCAAAGTGATCTAGGCATCGCGCCAGTCTCTCACGGTTATTTGGTTCCTTGGGCGCAACAAGGAATTTTACTACTAAATACGGTGTTGACAGTTCGTGAAGGACAGGCTTATTCGCATCGAGGCAAAGGATGGGAACGATTGACAGATACTATCATCGAAAAACTGAATCAACGGGATAAACCAGTGATCTTTGTATTATGGGGAAAACCAGCCCAGCAAAAGAAAGCGTTGATCGATACGAAAAAGCATATCATCATAGAATCTCCCCATCCAAGTCCGTTATCTGCCAGTCGTGGTTTCTTTGGATCGAAACCATTTTCAAAAATCAATCAAGCATTGATTGCGTTAGGTGAAACACCCATCAACTGGCAATTACCAGAAAAAATAGTACAGGTGTGAAACTGTAGTAGTGCAGAAGAGACAGACTGTGAATTGTGTAACAAAAATTATCTTTTTCGATTAGTACAGCATTTTTATCTGTTCTTTTTTTTGCAACTATTGTACAATGTAAGGGTATAAAAAAACTGGAGGTCTTTACCCGTGGAACTATTCGAAAGTTTAAAATTTAAAATCGTGCGTCGTCATATCAAAATCGTTTTCCCAGAAGCAACGGATCCTCGTATCCTTGGTGCAGCAAGCCGTCTACGTTCAGAAGAATTGGTAGAACCAGTTTTGATTGGTAACCCTGCTGAGATTGAAAAAGCAGCGGAAGCTCGAGGAATCAACATCGCTAATTTTGAGATCCTAGATCCTGAAAACTATGACCGGTGGGATGAAATGGTCGAAGCTTTTGTTGAGCGCCGAAACGGCAAAGCAACAAAAGAGCAAGCCGAAGAAATCTTAAAAGATGTTAATTATTTTGGTACGATGTTAACTTACATGGGGATCACTGAAGGAATGGTTTCAGGTGCGATCCATTCAACGGGCGATACGGTTAGACCTGCATTGCAGATCATTAAAACAAAACCAGGCGTGAGCCGCACAAGTGGTGCCTTTTTGATGGTTCGTGGTCGTGATCAAGAAAAATACCTATTTTCTGACTGTGCCATCAATGTGAACCCTTCTGCACAAGAATTAGCAGAGATCGCTGTTGATTCAGCAAAAACAGCGGAATTATTTGATATCGATCCAAAAGTTGCCATGCTTAGCTTCTCGACAAAAGGTTCAGCTAAAGCACCAGAAGTCGATAAAGTGGTTGAAGCAACAAAAATTGCCCAAGAATTGGCGCCTGAGTACGAAATCGATGGTGAATTGCAATTCGATGCTGCTTACATTTCAGCTGTCGCTCAATTAAAAGCACCAGAATCAGAAGTAGCTGGTAAAGCAACGGTCTTTGTCTTCCCAGATTTACAATCTGGAAACATTGGCTACAAAATCGCACAACGCTTTGGTAACTTCGAAGCAATTGGACCAATCCTGCAAGGATTGAACAAACCAATCTCAGACCTTTCTCGCGGATCAAACGAAGAAGACGTCTACAAACTATCCATCATCACAGCAGCACAAACATTGATGGATAAATAAGATAACTAATCAAACAACCAAGCCGTTCCTTTTGTCAAGGAACGGCTTTTTGCTGCGAATCACAACGATTGGCTTGCATAGCAAGACAGAGTTGATGATGAGCAGTACTAGGCGACCAAAGGGAGCGTAGTAACCTCCAGCCTGAATCACTGCGATTGGCATGCGAAGCAGAGAGCAGATGATGAGCAGCGGGGACCAAAGGGAGCGTAGTAACCTTCAGCCTGAATCACAACGATTGGCATGCGAAGCAGAGAGCAGATGATGAGCAGCGGGGACCAAAGGGAGCGTAGTAACCTTCAGCCTGAATCACTGCGATTGGCTTGAGAAGCAGAGAGCAGATGATGAGCAGCGGGGATCAAAGAAAGCGTAGTAACCTTCAGCCTGAATCACTGCGATTGGCTTGCGAAGCAGAGAGCAGATGATGAGCAGCGGGGACCAAAGGGAGCGTAGTAACCTTCAGCCTGAATCACTGCGATTGGCTTGCGAAGCAGAGAGCAGATGATGAGCAGCGGGGACCAAAGAAAGCGTAGTAACCTTAGTATGAATCACAACGATTGCCCTTAGAGTGGCATGGAAGTCTACTTAGCGCAACAAGTTTGGAAACAATTGCAGGCAAAGCAAGATGAGGGGCGTCGCTTCCAAAAATACTGCCCACAGCATGATAAAAATGGCTTTTCTTTCAAACTCCTTGCGACGGTACGCTCTTTACTTTTGTTTCTAAAACAAGCTATACTAACTACTAACAGCAAGTGAAAAGATAAAGGACGGATCAAACATGATAACGATCGCTGATTTAGATGCAACAGAAAAATTTGCCGAAGTGATTGGCAGAGTGGCCCTGCCTGGAGACAATTTGGTGTTAACTGGGGAACTGGGAGCCGGTAAAACGACGTTGACCAAAGGGATCGCTCGAGGTCTGGGGATCAGTCAACTGATCAAAAGCCCAACCTATACGATTATTCGTGAATATACTGAAGGTCGGTTGCCACTCTATCATATGGATATTTACCGGGTAGAATTTGGCGCATCAGACTTGGGATTAGATGATTATTTTGAAGGTGATGGTCTTTCTGTGATCGAGTGGGGAAATCTTCTGGAAGAGTCTTTACCGGAAGATTATTTGGAACTGATTTTGGAAAAAGATAATACAGAAGAGCAAAAACGTTTTGTGAAATTGCTTACATTTGGTCCGAAAGCTGAGGCTTTCCAACAGCGTATTTTGGCGCAATGGGAGGCAGATAATGAGTGACATTCATTTGACGTTGCGTGAGGCTCGGGGCGAAGATGCGGCAGAACTCTTGGCAGTCAGTCAAAAGATTGGTCAAGAAACTGACTTTTTGGTCATGGATGAAACAGGCCTCGCCCTGCCTGAAGCAATGTTGGCACAGCAACTAGAAAGCTTGTATGAACAAGACAATCACCTCCTATTGTTAGCCCTTGATGGAGAACGAATTATTGGTATGGCTTCTATCAAAGGTTATTCGGAATGGCGCATGGCCCATGTAGGAGAAATAGGTCTATCGATTTTAAAAGACTATTGGGGAATGGGCCTAGGGTCACTTCTTTTAGAAGAATTGCTTGAATGGGTCAATGAAGTAGGGTTGTTGACACGCTTGGAGTTGACGGTCCAAGTGCGCAATGAACGAGCTATCCATTTATATCAGAAGTACGGATTTGAAATTGAAGGTTGTATGAAACAAGCCGCCCAAACAAAAGATGGGCAACGAATTGATGTTCTAATGATGGCAAAATTAGTTGATGAGGAGTGAGAAGGATGATCCTGCTTGTTGAACCGGCCCTAGCAGACAAAGAACAGTTAACAGCTTATCGCGCATCATTTTTAGAAGACAATGAAACTATCCACGGAGGTTCTGGGCTAGAAACAGCGGAGACAATCGAAAAATGGCTTGAACTGCAAGAAGCCTACAAATCACCGGCAACTGTTCCTGCTAGTCATGTCATTAGTCGGGTTTATCTTGCAAAACAAGCAGATACAGTCATCGGAATCTTGAATCTGCGGCTAGAGCTCAACGACTATTTGCTGCAGCAAGGCGGTCATATCGGTTATTCTGTGAAAAAAACGTATCGCCAAAAAGGATATGGGACAGCAATGCTTGCTCAATCCTTGTCGATTGCCAAAAGCTTCGGAATAGAAAAAGTACTGGTGACATGCGATGCTCACAATCAAGCATCTGCTAAGGTCATTGAAAAAAATGGTGGTCAATTAGAAGATATATGGATCGATCCGGTAAATGGGAATAGTACTTGTCGTTATTGGCTTTCAACAAATAACTGAAAGACAAAAGAGTAAGAAAGTAAGAAGAAAAGTAAAAAACTGATACTCATTTTACGAGTACCAGTTTTTTTAATGGGTCGATCCCAAAATCGTTTTCTTGACGTAATAAGATCTGAGCACAGGCACGACTATCTTCAAGGGCATCGTGGTGATTCAGCAAAGGAATCTGCAGCTGCTGGCAGACAGTATTCAGCTTGTGATTCTCGAATTCAGGATAGAGCTTGCGGCTTGTACGTACTGTACAGAGTGAAAGATAATTTGGCTGTTCTATCCCATAGTAATCAAGACATCCAGCTAAAACGCCAGTATCGAAACCAGCATTGTGGGCAACGATCAGACTATTGAGATTATAATATTGCTGGATTTGTTTCCAAATGTCAGGAAATTTAGGAGCATTGACGACGTCTTCCGGATGAATGCCATGGATTTGGATATTTTTCCAAAAGAAATCTGTCTCCGGCTGGATCAACGTGTAGTATTCTCCAACAATTTTACTGTCCCGAACCATGACTAATGCCAATGAACAAGCACTGTGCTTTTGATAATTGGCTGTTTCAAAGTCCATTGCGATAAAATTCATTGCCTTCACCTCAAAGCTATTCTAGCACAAATCTTTGAAATGAAAAGATACAAGATTTTTTTGACAGGATGGCCGATAGGACACAGCGAAAGAATATGGTAAGCAATTAGTTTAACTGCAATTCGACGGGGCAATGATCACTGCCTAAGATTTCTGTATGGATTTTTGCATCAACCAGGCGGTCATTTAAATCGTCTGAAACAACGAAGTAATCGATGCGCCATCCAGCATTATTTTTGCGCGCATTAAACCGGTAACTCCACCAAGAATAAATCCCTTCAGCATCGGGATAAAAGTAGCGGAAAGTATCCGTAAAGCCTGCTGAAAGTAAGGTTGAAAATTTTTCTCGTTCTTCAGGAGTGAAGCCGGCGTTTTTTTGGTTGGTTTTCCAGTTTTTAAGATCAATGTTTTGATGAGCGACGTTCAAGTCACCGCATAGGATAACTGGCTTTTGCTGTTTCAGATCGGTCAGATAGGCACGAAAAGCATCTTCCCATGTCATGCGATAATCGAGACGACGCAATTCATTTTGGGCGTTTGGTGTATAGCAAGTGACTAAAAAGAATTCGGGGTATTCCAGTGTGATCACCCGGCCTTCGGCATCATGTTCCTCGATGCCAATCCCATAATGGGCAGTAAGTGCCGGTTCTTTAGCAAAGATCGCTGTACCAGAGTATCCTTTCTTTTCTGCATAATTCCAGTATTGCGTGTATCCTGGCAGATCCAACTCGATCTGCCCTGCTTGCAGCTTCGTTTCTTGCAAACAAAAGAAGTCTGCATCGAAGGTCTCAAAGGCTTCTAAAAAGTTCTTTTTGACGATTGCTCGTAAGCCATTCACGTTCCAAGAAATAAATTTCATATTTGTCCTCCTCGGTTCAACTATATTTTCCATTCTACCGAAAAAAAGTGTAAGATTAAAGCAAGACGTAACGTTTAGGAGGAATCAGTCATGAAGATCGGTGTTATCGGGTTAGGAAATATTGCACAAAAAGCATACTTGCCAAGTTATATTGCATTGCAGGATCAAGCGGATTTTTATTTTGCCACCCGGCGTGAATCCGTTCAGAAAGAATTGCAGCAACGCTATCGGTTGGCGCATATGTACACTAATTTAGACGAGCTGATCGATCAGGGAATCGAGGCTTGTTTCATTCATACAGCTACTGGCAGCCACTATGAGTTGATCAAAAAATGTCTGACAGAAGGAATCCATGTCTTTGTCGATAAACCGGTCAGCGAGAATTTTGCTGAAGTAGAAGAATTGTTTGCTCTAGCTAAAGCAAAACAAAAGTTGTTGATGGTCGGCTTCAATCGCCGTTTTGCCCCGATGGTCGATCAATTAAAACAAATTCCGGATAAGCGGATGATTTATCTGTCAAAACACCGGCAAGCTGCTAGTCATGATACCAAGTATGTGATCTATGATCTCTTCTTACATTTGGTGGATACTGGTGTCTATTTATTGGATGAACCGATCATCGCGCATACTAGTCAGATCAAAGAATCAGCGGATGGATTGGAGACGGCCACACTGATCTTGGAAACAGCACATACAACGGCGATTTTGACGATGGATCTCAAGAGTGGTGCCAATACGGAAGATTACCGGATCACCGCCAAAAGCGGAACCTATGATGTGAGGAATTTGACTGCTCTTACGGAGTATGTGGAGGGGAAAAGGGTGGAACATGAGTTTGGCGATTGGGAAACAACGTTGAACAAACGAGGGTTCTATCCATTAGTTTCGGCATTTATTGCAGCAGTCGCCGATCCAACAGCTATCGATCTGCGACAAGCGCAAGTGATAGAAAGTCACCAGCTTTGCCAAGAAATGATCGCTGCCAATCATCGGGCAAAAAGTGATTCTTTAGAGAAGTAGCAACTTTTCAATGAACATGCTAAAATAAGGAAGATGTTTAATGTGAAAGGACTCTTTCTTGTGAATAAAGAATTAATGATCAAGCAATTTCCAGAAATTGCGTTACTAAAAGATGAAGCTTTATTGAATTATACGTATACGAAAACAGGAGGGCCTGCAGATATCCTGGCTTTTCCCAAATCAGCAAAAGAAGTAGAACAAATTGTCGCCTATTGTCGAGAAACTGATACTCCTTGGTTGGTCTTAGGCAATGCTAGCAACTTGATCGTTCGTGATGGTGGGATTCGCGGTGTTGTGATCATGCTATCAGAAATGAATCAGATAACGGTAGAAGATACCACTTTGATCGTCGAAGCAGGCGCGAAGCTGATCGATACAACGTATGTGGCACTCCATGAATCGTTGACAGGATTTGAGTTTGCTTGCGGGATTCCAGGAAGCGTCGGGGGAGCGGTATTTATGAATGCCGGTGCTTATGATGGTGAGATTCAAGATATTTTTGCGTCCTGTGATGTCTTGCTCGCAGATGGCCGCGTCGTGACTATGATGAAAGAAGAGATGGCGTTTTCTTATCGCCACAGTACGCTTCAAGACCAACATGCGATCATTCTGTCGGCTCGTTTTGATTTGGCGCAAGGGGATCAAGATCAAATCAAGAAACGAATGGATGAGTTGACGGAACTCCGTCAGCTGAAACAACCATTAGAATATCCTTCTTGCGGCAGTGTCTTCAAGCGGCCTGTTGGTCATTTCACTGGCAAGTTGATTCAAGACGCCGGTTTACAAGGGTTGAAATGGGGCGGCGCGCAAATTTCTGAAAAGCATGCTGGCTTCATCGTCAATGTCGATCATGCTACAGCGACGGACTATGTGGAACTGATCGCTCATATCCAACAAGTGATCAAGGAGCGATTTGATGTCCAGTTAGAGACAGAAGTGCGTATTATCGGAGAAGAAGCAAAATAATTCAACATGTTCGTAATTGTGACAACGTCTGATGACAAATCGATATCTGAAGAATGAATGTATTGCAAGGCTTCGTAAGGCATCGTTGCGATGTATCGGGAACTTATAGCATTACTTGAATCTTTCAGAACGGTTGTTTATTTGGGCAGTTGTCACATT
Source organism: Enterococcus sp. M190262 (assembly GCF_005843965.1). Lineage (NCBI taxonomy): Bacteria > Bacillati > Bacillota > Bacilli > Lactobacillales > Enterococcaceae > Enterococcus > Enterococcus sp. M190262. The sequence goes on from NZ_CP040461.1 coordinate 1,653,419, forward strand.
TTTTATTAAAAAAGGCAATGGGAAGGCTGTACTATTTGTCTACCCATTCCGTCTTGGCTACAATAAAGAAAAGGGGAAAATGGAGGGATAGTATGAAAAAGTGGTTGGGTATTGGCTTGTTGGTTGGGCTATTCTTTTTAACCGGTTGTACGAAATTACCGCAGGATCAGTTTGCTGATGGGTTAACAGTACAAAAAGATATGAATGCTGGTGACTTTAGCGTGACGATCGATACATTTGAATTTGCTGGCGAGGACAGCCAAAATTCACAAGAAAGCATGATCGCAGGGATGATTTTTTCCCAGTTGGCGGGAACCAAGATCACAGGAAATTTTGTTGAAGATCCAAAAAGCAAAAATATTCGTTTGGATGCCTCACTGTCTTCTGGAGAAATCGATGTTCCACTGAATCTTTTGATTGATGGGAAGAGCCATGACACCTACCTTTCAGCAGAAATCGTTGAGGCAATGGGCAATCTGTTTGCATTTGATACATTCAGTACATCGGATACGTTTGCATCGGATACATTTGATAGTAGCGAAACGCCAGATACGACGGGTAAAGATAAATATATTCGTCTGTCACCAGATGAGATGTCAGATCTTGACACGGACCAGCTATTGAACAATAGCTTATTTTCTTCTGAGACATTGGCAGAGTATGTCAAAACGTTGGATCGTGAATCTTTTAAAAGAGATGGTGACACCATCACGCATACATTCACAAAACAAGAGCTGTTGGACTTTGTTGACTATGCCAAAAAACAAAAGGCAGACACTAGTGAGATTACGCAGTGGGAAGATCTGCTGAAAGACAGTGAGCGTATTGATTTGACTGTATCTGTCAATGCAAAGAAACAAAACCAAAAAGTTGTGATGAACATGACCCAATCTGGCGAGCTGCCTTTGGCTATTGGGATCACGTTTACTATCAGCGGCAAACAAAGTGATGAAAAAGTCCAGTTACCTGCTTCAGAAAATGTCGTTGATCAGCAAGAGTTTTTTGATTCCTACCAAGAAGACTCTTTTTGGGATGACAGTTATTACGGCGATGATCCCCTCTCTGATGAAGATTGGACAAATTATACGCTAACAGACGAGGAGTTTGACCAATTATTAGAGATGGTTGCCACTGATCTACAGGGCATGACGGATGAAGAAATCGCTGATTTTTTGTTGATTTATGAAGACTTACTGACCGAAGAACAGTACCAGCGTTTGGCTGAGGCATTGCAAGTAAGCCAAAATTTATGAGCAGCATAAAGGAACACTAAAAAAAGAGCCATTGAAGCAAGCTTATCAAGCTGCTTCAATGGCTCTTTTTGTTTGAAGTTCTTTCAAATGAATCAAAAACGTGGCTTTTTCGTCAATCTCAGTAATACAGAAGCAACAGCCATGGTCGCAATTCCTGCAACGATCGCCTCTGGGATACCTTGTGTCAAAATAACGCCAAGGATGGCGGTATAGACGGCAGTTCCGGCATTACCGATCGCAGCGGCATATTCTTGTTGGAATAAAAAGTAGATGAGGTTCATCACGAGAATCGTATTCGTCAATCCTCCAGCGATTCCAGCAATCAGCAACGAAGTGCTTTGCCGCTTGTTTTGCCACATTTTCTGGCAGGCTTTAAAGACAAAATAAGGGACGATTCCGATCAGAATGCGAGGAATCAGAGCAACCAAGATCGCTTTCCAACTTCCATGATCCATGCCATAGACTGGGACAAATGGCGAGAACACAAAAGAAAGCGGCGAGATGATCCACGTTGAACGGACCATACTAATGATGCCAAAAGCCCCTCCCAGAAAGCCGCCGATCCGTGGTCCTAAAATGATGGAAGCAATGATCACGGGAATGTGCATCGTAGTAGCATTGATCGGACCTAAAGGAATGAACCCTAGAAAAGGAACGGATGCTAAAAGAATCAAGATCCCCAGGAAAAATGCAGTTAAAACTAAATCAAAAGTGGCTATTTTTTTCATGTTAGACTCCTCGTACTTCCAATGCTGCAACAGCTTGTTCAACGATCGCTTCCACGGTCGCCAGCGCGCCGCGGCCGAAATCCCCGCAAGCCAACAAGGCTTCGCGAGGAGCGATCTCTTGATAACCGACCTCTTTCAAAATGGCTAGATTTCGTTGCACGATTGGATTTTGATACATATTGGTATTCATCGCTGGTGCAATCAGTTTTGGTACCTCCGCAGTCAATGCCAAAGCGACCGTTGAGATCAGATCATCTGCTAAACCATGAGCCAATTTACCAATCAAGTTGGCACTGGCTGGTGCGATCAAGAAAAGGTCCGCTTGCTTCGCTAATTCGATATGGTTGATCCGGTCAGGTTGGCGTTCTTGCATCACATCCACATGGATTGGTCGCTTAGATAATGACTGGAGAGTCAATGGTGTGATGAATTGCGTACTATTAGCAGTCATCATCACGTCGACTGCATACCCTCGTTTTGTCAACTCATTCGCGATATCCGCTGCTTTATAAGCGGAGATACTTCCGCTAATACCTAATAATACATGTTTTTGTTTCATTTTAATTCCTCCTTATCCAAGGGGCTCTTCATTTTTCAATAATGTATCTACGATCAATGCGGCAATTTCTAGCTTAGTATGGCCGGTACCGATTTTTTTATCGGCAGTTAGTAAGTGACCAATATGCTGATCTTCTTTGATCGTAGTCAAGTCATTGGCCAAGACATAATCTGCTTGATTTTTAGCTAGACTATCACGGGCTACTTGAAAAAGTGTTTCTTTCGAAACATCGACTAATAATTTGAAACCCACCAACTTTGTCTGAGGTTGTTTTGCTTTGATTCGCTGGATCACTTTAGGTGTTTTCTTTAAGACCATCACTAGATGATCAGTATTCGAAGAGAGTTTGCCTGACTGTTCCATTGACTGTGCTACTAATGTCTCTAACAACTCAGGAGATACTTGGTTGTCAAATTGTGGAAGCAGCTGATTGATCGCTGTCAAGAATGCTTCTTGTGACCAACTGTTAGCAGGTGTGAAATCACTGACCGCCATGCTGTGGATCACTGCAAAGTAAGTATGTGCCGATAATAAGGACTCAAGACAATTCAGTAATCCAAGAGTGCCTTCGATATAGTGGACCGTCAATCGTGAATCGTTAGCTGGCTGTTTTGCTTGACGAGTTGTGACATAATCAATTTCAATCCCTTTTTCTAATAACGCTTCAGCGATGGCTTTGCCTAATGAACCTGTTGAATGATTCGTGATCGCCCGTACTGAATCAATTTTTTCGGAAGTTCCGCCGGCAGTGATCAATATTCTCATGTTTCTGATGCCACCTTGACGATTGTCCGACCTTGATGGGTACCGGCTAATAAGGATGCGAGTGTTTCCGGCAATGTTTCAAAGGTAATCTCATGACTATGCAGCTGATCTGCGACATACCAGCCTGTTGCTAGACGTTGCCAAAGTTCGTTACGAGTGGCAGTGTCAACATTGACCGAGTCAATACCGATCACGCGGATGCCGCGAAGAATAAAGGGTAAAACCGTCGTTTCGATGTTGATCCCCCCAGCATTTCCGCATAAAAAGGCACCGCCGCCGTAACGGATTTGCGGCAATAATGCGGAAAGAAGGGAACCACCGACGGTATCAATAACTGCCGCTACTGTCTGCTTCGCCAGCGGTTTGATTTTTTCTGGTTGCCAATCAGCTGGATCAGTGATTTTGGTTGCTCCTAGTGCCAATAACCAGTCTGCCTCTTTTTTACGAGAAAGTGCGACGATGTTTGTATAGCCTAACTTATGCAACAATGCGATGCTGATACTTCCGACACCTCCGGAAGCTCCGGTAATGACGATCGGCGCTTCTTTTTCAAGGGCAAGTTTTTCAAGTTCGGTGACAGCCAGTGCCGCAGTAAAGCCAGCAGTACCATAACGCATACTATCTTTAGCCGATAAGGTTTCTGGTCGTTTGATCAGCCAATCAGCCGGTACCCGTTGGTATTGGCTGAAGCCACCGGGATGAGAAACACCTAGGCCGTAACCTGTCAGCAGTACTTGGTCGCCGGTTGAAAAATCCGGACTTTGACTTTCAATGACTTCACCAGCCAAGTCGATGCCTGGTGTCATCGGATAGGTACGGATAACGCCGCCATTTTCTTTAGCTGCTAAAGCATCTTTATAATTGACATCGGAATAAGCGACTTTGACAAGAACGTCTCCCTCAGGTAAATCTGTCAGTTTGCAGGTCTTTAAAGTGGCAGTAAATGTTGGTTCATTTGTTACGATATAAGACGAAAATTCTATCATTCAAGGCAACTCCTTTAATGGTTTGAACTCATGATACCATAATCTGGTTGATTTTTAATCATTGTTGCGAAACAGATGATTATTCATGAGCCAATTTCTTCGTTAGAATGAGAGAAGGGCATTGAGAGCTACTGAATGAAAATGGCTAAATAAAGGCATTGTGTGACAGCTGCCCATTGGCTGCAGCTCATTTAGTCAATAAGAAAGCTTCGAAAAATTCTCTTCAAAAAAGGTAAAAAAAGACTTGTTTTTTTTAGAAAAGTTTGTATACTGGAAAAAGTGAAATTAAACTTGAAGTTTACTATTAGCAAACTTTTTTGTAGGATTTTTTTACTATATTTATGATCGAGGGGGAATGTAGATGGAGATTGGCGAGAAGCTCCGCAATTTGCGGGTCCAAAAAAATCTGACACAAGAAGAATTAGGGGAACGAACCGATTTATCCAAAGGGTACATCTCCCAATTAGAAAGGGATTTAAGTTCACCTTCAATGGAAACTTTTTTTACGATTTTAGAAGTCCTTGGAGTGACCCCGGAAGAATTTTTCCGTCAAGAAAATGCAGACCATCAAGTGGTCTATCGAGAAGAAGACAGTACGAGTTATTATGATGAAGAAAATGGCTATGAACTGCGGTGGCTGATTCCAGACTCGAATGAAAAAGAGATGGAGCCAGTCGTGTTGACTTTTGAGAAAGCCGGCGAGTATAAGACATTTGAACCTTCTTTAGCGGAAACTTTTATTTATGTTTTGGAAGGAACGATTGCACTGAGCCTCGGGGAATCAGAATACAAAGCACGTAAGGGACAGTCCATTTATTACCAAGCAACAGAACCGCATCAATTGAGAAATATCGGCCGGCAAAAAAGTCGCGCCTTGATCGTTGTAACTGATTCTTATTTATGATTTAGGGGGAAAAAGTGTGGGAAAAACAATTATTTCGTTCAATAACGTGGTCAAGCGATTTGATGACGATGAAACCGTCTTGAAAAATGTTAGTTTTGATATTGAAGAAGGGCGTTTTTATACGCTTTTAGGTCCTTCAGGATGTGGGAAAACCACGATCTTACGGATCATTGCCGGATTTTCCGAAGCAACAGAAGGCGATGTTTACTTTGATGGCCAGCGTATCAACGATGTTCCGGCAAATCAGCGACAAGTTAATACTGTCTTTCAGGACTATGCGTTGTTTCCACATATGAACGTGTTCGAGAATGTGGCTTTTGGCTTACGGATCAAGAAGCTGCCGAAAGACGAAGTCACAAAGAAAGTCAAAGAAGCATTGCGATTGGTCCAACTTCCAGGTTACGAAAATCGTGAGATCAGTGAAATGTCCGGTGGACAGCGTCAACGGGTGGCGATTGCGCGAGCGATCGTCAATGAGCCGAAAGTTTTGCTCTTAGATGAACCTTTGTCAGCTTTAGACTTGAAATTACGAACAGACATGCAATACGAATTGCGGGAACTGCAGCAGCGATTAGGAATTACATTTATCTTTGTGACCCACGATCAAGAAGAAGCATTAGCGATGAGTGATGAGATCTTCGTCATGAATAAAGGAAAGATCATTCAAAGTGGAACACCGGTAGACATTTATGACGAGCCGATCAATCATTTTGTGGCGGACTTCGTCGGCGAAAGTAATATCGTGAATGGCACGATGATCGATGATAATTTAGTCGAGTTTGTCGGCAAACGCTTCGAGTGCGTGGATGGCGGTATGCGGGCGAATGAACCCGTTGAAATCGTGATCCGCCCAGAAGATCTAAGTTTGACCACCGCTGAGAAAGGGAAATTGATCGTTGAGGTAGACACGCAATTGTTCCGCGGCGTACATTATGAAATCATTTGTTACGATGAACAAGGCAATGAATGGATGGTCCATTCGACTAGAAAAGCCAAAGAAGGCAGCAAGATCGGTTTGTTTTTTGAGCCTGAAGACATTCATGTCATGCGTTTCAATGAATCAGAAGAAGATTTTGATGCTCGTTTAGAGAGCTACGAAGATTAGGAGGGAGCACATGACGAAAATGCGTCGTTTCTATGCAATACCCTATGTCTTTTGGTTATTGCTATTTGTTATCGCACCAGTATTATTGATCGTCTATCAGTCCTTTTTCGATATGGATGGGAATTTTTCACTGGTCAATTATCAAAGTTATTTAGGTTCCGGCAAGTATTTGATCATGACATTGAACTCCGTGTGGTATGCCTTTTTGATCACATTGATCACGCTGGTCATCAGTTATCCTACGGCTTACTTTTTGACAAAACTACGTCATAAAGACTTATGGTTACTGCTGATTATTTTACCTACATGGGTCAATTTGCTGTTAAAAGCCTATGCCTTTATTGGTATTTTTGGAATTCATGGCAGCGTCAATCATTTTTTGGAAATCATGGGTGTCGGACCAAAACAGATTTTGTTCACCGATTTTAGCTTTTTAACGGTAGCGGTCTATATTGAGCTGCCCTTTATGATCATGCCGATTTTCAATGCACTAGAGGAGATGGATCCTTCATTGATTAGTGCGAGCCGTGACTTAGGAGCGAACAGCTATGAGACTTTTCGCCGGGTCATTCTGCCTTTGTCATTGAACGGTGTCAAAAGCGGCGTACAAGCAGTTTTCATTCCTTCTCTTTCACTCTTCATGCTGACACGTTTGATTGGAGGAAACCGTGTAATCACGTTAGGAACTGCGATTGAGCAGCATTTCCTTGTGACACAAAACTGGGGCATGGGTTCGACGATCGGTGTAATTTTGATTATTGCTATGTTCTTAGTGATGCTCCTGACAGGTGAGAAGAAAAAAGGAGGACAACGAAAATGAAAAAATTCCGCTGGTCAAATCTTTATCTTGTCGTTGTCTTTATCCTATTGTACGTCCCAATTTTTTATTTGATTTTTTATTCCTTCAATGATGGCGGAACAATGAATGACTTTACTGGGTTTACCTTTGAACATTACCAGTCCGTCTTTCAAGATACACGTCTGATGATCATTGTATTGAATACCTTTATGCTGGCATTTTTATCCGCCCTTTTAGCAACAGTGATCGGCACGTTCGGTGCGATGGGGATCTACTATACGAAAAAACGGCGAACACGAACAGCGTTGTTAAGTTTGAACAATGTCTTACTGGTTTCTCCAGATGTCATCATTGGAGCCAGTTTTCTGATTTTCTTCACGATGATCGGAAATTTGTTCCGCGGCTTTAGCCTAGGTTTCTTTAGTGTGTTACTGTCTCATGTGGCCTTTAGTATTCCCATCGTTGTTTTGATGGTTTTACCAAAGCTACAAGAAATGAATGATTCCATGATTGATGCCGCTCGTGACTTAGGTGCCAATAATCTGCAAGTCATCAAGAACATTATTTTGCCGTTTCTGACACCGGGGGTCATTGCCGGCTATTTCATGGCTTTCACTTATTCACTGGATGATTTTGCTGTGACGTTCTTTGTAACAGGGAATGGCTTTAGCACACTTTCTGTAGAAATCTATTCTCGTGCCCGTCAGGGGATCAGCCTAGAAATCAATGCCTTGAGCACATTGGTCTTTTTATTCTCAATGATTCTAGTCGTAGGGTACTACTTTATCAGCAAAGAAAATGTGTCGAAAAAACTACGTAAAAATCGGCGAGCGGAGGTGGCAAATCTGCGATGAAAAGATTACAATCTTTGGTCATAGGAATTGTCGCCATCATTTTGGTACTGCTGTTTGGTGTACGGGAGTTGGAACATTCTTCAGGAATGGCGGGCGCCAAAGTTTTGAATATCTATAACTGGGGTGATTATATCGATCCAGATCTTTTGAAGAAGTTTGAGAAAGAGACCGGCTATAAGGTCAATTATGAAACCTTCGATTCCAATGAAGCGATGTTTACGAAAATTCAGCAAGGAGGAACGTCCTATGACATTGCCATCCCAAGTGAATATATGATCCAAAAAATGATGGAAGAACACTTGCTGAAACCTCTTGATCACAGCAAGATCAAAGGGTTAGACAATATTGATCCCCGCTTCTTGGATTTAAGTTTTGATCCTGATAACCGCTATTCGATCCCATATTTTTGGGGGACTCTTGGTATCGTCTATAATGATAAATTTTTTGCTGAAGGTGAAATCAAGGAATGGGATGATCTGTGGAAACCAGAACTAAAAGACAGTATCATGCTGATCGATGGCGCGCGGGAAGTCATCGGTCTAGGGTTAAACAGTTTGGGGTATTCATTGAACAGTAAAGACGACAAACAGCTTGAAGCAGCCTTCAACAAATTGCGCAAAATGACGCCAAACATCAAAGCAATCGTAGCAGACGAAATCAAAATGTATATGGCAAACGAAGAAGCCTCTGTCGCTGTGACTTTCTCGGGAGAAGCAGCCGATATGATGTATGAGAATGAACATATCCATTATGTGATCCCATCCGAAGGATCCAATCTTTGGTTTGATAATATGGTTATTCCCAAAACGTCAAAAAATGAAGAAGGGGCCTATGCATTTTTGAACTTTATGCTTGAACCAGAAAATGCTGCCCAAAATGCTGAGTATATCGGTTATTCCACACCAAACAAAAAAGCACTCGCGTTATTGCCAGATGAAATCACGCAAGACAAACAGTTCTATCCTTCAGATGAGCTGATGAAGTATTTGGAAGTCTATGAAAATCTAGGCGCCCAATATTTAGGCATTTATAATGACCTATTTTTGGAGTTGAAGATGTATCGAAAGTAAGTATGCAGCTGATTGACTGATACAAGGGAAGGAAGCAAGTTTTAAAAAATCTTTCCCCATTGTGTTTTAAAATAGTTACAGCTTCCTAGCGACCTGTAGAGAGACAGCAAAAGTCTTTGTCTACAGGTTTTTTTGTCTTAGAAAAGAGTCGCTGAGACAATTGGAAGCAGCTGCCCTGCAGAAGAAATACTAAGCAGTACTAGGTCGAAATAAGGAATAGTCCCAAACAAAGCGCTATCCTATAAAAACTAAAAATACAATGCGTCAGTTACAGTAACTTTTTTTGAAAAGGGTCATGGGTTTATAGCCGTAGTTTTTAGAATGAATCAGCTAATTCGAAGATAATAATATGGAATTTTTCTAGAAATTATCGCATGAAATGACCCTTGATTGAGAACGCCATGAAAGGTGGGAGAAATGCAGTTGTGTATATAAGCAAAAGCTGTCTCTTCTTTCCAAAGAAGACTGGATGATTTTGGAATCTGATTTTCTTTGGCTTAAAGGGCAAAATAGTTTGTTTTTTTGGGAGACTAAATTTATACTAATTTTTATAGCTAATTTAGTGACTTGTTAAGTAGATACGAAACAACTCCTGAATTAGAAAACAAATGAATGGGAAAGCGAATGTTTGATGACAGCCATCATTCGCTTTGCTGAACCGTTTGCCTAAGGAGTGGAATGTTGTGCCAGATTTAGTAAAGTTTGTATTGGTTATCTTAGTTATTTGGGTTATTTATCAATTGGTTACTTCTGTTTTATTTAGCTTGTCGCAAAAAGCCGTTAAAAAACGACTGAAGAGTAATAAGATGACAGATCAACAACTTGTAAACTTGTATCATTCTGTTGCAAAGTCAAATCAATATAATACGATGCAAGCCATATTTTCTTATGGAATTTTTTACAAAAGTCATGAAAAACAAAGTAATGAAGTGTACAAGTTGTATCGAGATGAAATGGAAAAAAGAAACTTGCTATAAAAGAAATTTTAAGGTCACTTATTTTTCTGATAAGTGACATCAAACATAGATATGGCTAAAAAATAGATCCTTCTTTGCAATTTTGTGAGGAGGGCTCTATTTTTTTGAGCAAACAAAATAAATAGGTGAATAAAAAGGGACTCTTTTTTTGATGGAACATCGTCTCTGCGCTTCTACTGGTAATAGTAGTGTAACAGTAGAATTTTTAAAGAGTCTAGCTAGATATGCAATGCTGCTTATCAAAGACAGGATTTCATAAAAATCTATGAATCTAGTTTGTTTAGGGGTATTATAAATATAGCGACAAAGTGGATAAACAATCTGGAGGAGGAAGCATGATTCAACAATTTTTGCAAAAATTTACACGAAAAACTGGGAAAGTAGAACAATCATTCGAAGTAGTATCTAAAGAACACAGAGAAATAAAAGGGCTTTCTTTTGAACAAAACGAAGATGAATCGATCGTTATGGACTTTTTGAATCATATGGACAGAGAGTATGACACAACGCCTGCAGGACGGAAACAGCAAGGGGATGCCTTTGAGCAATTTTTGGCAGCGGTCTTTCGGCTAGCAAACTACGATGTTGAGATCACCAGAAAAAGCTATCTGCAAGGCAAACAGGTCTACACTGGTGATGACAATGTAGACTTGATTTTAAGCAAAGATGCGGAACGGATTGCTGTTCAAGCCAAACATTACCGCTTGAACACGAAAGCACCCAACTTGATCACGAAAGAGTTTGTCAATAAATATTCAGGAATCTCAGATAAAAATTGGACAAATAAACTTTTTATCACAACATCTTTATTTAATCCCCATGTTTATTTAGAGATCGAGAAGAATGAAAAAGCACAAAACATTGAATGGTATGACAGGTACGGGTTATTGCAGTTGTTGAACACATTGATCCCAGAAACAATGGAAAAGCACATGTTTTTAAATAGTTTGCCACAACAAGTAGTCAAATGTCCGGAATGTGAATCAGGGTTTATTGTCCAAAAATGGAATAAGCAAAAACATAGCTATTTCAAAGGATGTACGATGTTTCCAGAGTGTGCCCATACGGAAAGTGTTTCATTCAGGCACACACGTAAAAGTTTTACTACGTCCTCAAAAGAACTAGATAATAGCATTTCTTCTTAGGATAACTGGTACTCTAAAATGCTCATTTGTTGAACGAATCAGACACTTAGTAGAAGAAAGGAATGAAAAGATGTTTAATCTCGCTGTTCGTGGCCACGACTTAACCAAGGTTTGTGATCCACAAGATCTCGCTTGTCAAATCGCTGAAAAAGGCATCAAAAATGTTCAATTTGCACTAAATGCTTCATTTCCGGAACTTAGTGCTGCTGCCCAGATCAATCCGGGAATGGGGACCTTTTTTAAAAATGAATTTGGGCAACAGAATGTTCAAGTGGCATTGTTGAGCTGCTATAGTAATTTGATTCATCCAGATCCTCATGAACGAGAAAAGATTCTGCAGAAATTTGAACGCTATCTTTTTCATGCACGCTATTTTGGGGCGTCAATGGTTGCTTCGGAAACGGGTTCCGTTATTCCCACACTTGGTTACAGTGAAGAAAATTTCACAGATGAAGTTTTTGATGAGCTTGTAACTGTTGTCCAGCGGTTGGTAAAAACCGGGGAACGTTATCAAACAATGGTTGGGATCGAAGCGGGATTAAATCACCCCCTATTTTCCAATGACCGAATTCAGGAATTGATCGCAAGAGTTCCTTCTGATTTTCTGGGCATCGTCTATGACCCTACCAATCTCATCACTCCAGAAACGGCAAGTAAACAAGTAGAAATCGTTGCAGAGGCCTTTGAGAAGTTTGGTGAACGAATTGTCTGTCTCCACTTAAAAGACTACGTGATTGAAGAGGACCGCATTGTTTCTGTCCCTTTAGGAGAAGGAATCATTCCTTATCAAGCCATTTTACAAATCGTTGACCAATACAAACCTTATTGCTATGTCGTATTGGAGGGAACAAAAGATGAAGGAATCAAACGGGCGGTTGCTATGATAGAGGGGCTAAGCTGAATCGAATGAACCCATTGGCAAAAAAATCATTTGACGTCAAAGAAGTGATTGCCTCTAATCGCGAACACATTTAGAGAGCACGCTTATTTAAAAGAAGCGACAGCATAAGTTAGAATGGGACAAACAGACACTAGCGCATAATCCTGCCAATATTCTGAATTAACGCTCAAAATATGCGATGAGGATGTTTGTGTTCTGTCCCGTTAAACGTTAATCTGTCGCTTCTTTTTTTGTTGGGAATGATACGGTTCTAATTGAGGCTGTTTTATTCGTTGATCTGCCAATGACGAATCCTATGGATCAGCTGTTCTTTCTCTTTTTCACTGGCAAAGGAATGGCGGACGGCGGTCTCATTCAATAAGCGCAGCTCACTTTCCGACATTTGGCAGTGACGGGTCATGTGTATGTATTCATCAGTCAATGTTGTTTTAGAAACGGTGCGGTTATCTGTGTTTAAGCAAAAAGGGACCCCAGCTGTCAGCCATTCCCTGAAAGGATATTGGTGATAATCCGTGATGGCTTTGGTATGCACATTACTAGTAGGACAACCTTCAATACAGATTTGATTGCGGGAGACAAATTCTTGGGCTTTCTTATCCCCTTTCAAAATGATACCGTGGCCAATGCGTTTTGCACCGCTTTCGATTGCTTGATAGACATTACGGATACAGCCGCATTCACCGGCATGCAATGTCAATTGCACGTTTTGACCGTCTATGAAAAGTTGGTAAGTTTGCGCTAATTTGGGAACATAGTCATCTTCTTCAGGACCAGCTAAATCGATGCCCACGACTTTCTCTTCAGAAACAGACTCCGAAAAAATCTGGGAGATTGCAGCAGCAGACTCTTGCCGCATCCCGATGATCAAGATATTCCCTTTTACCGGATAGATGGACTCCGCACGAGCGATCCCTCTAGCTACTGCTTGAATCGTTTGTGGGCAGGAAAGACCCTGTTCCATTGACTGACTAGGAGCAAAGCGGATTTCGATATACGCGACACCATCTTCAAACGCTTGTTCCATGACATCAAACGCTGCGGCTTCTAATGCAAATTCACTTTGGAGATAAGGAAGAACGAAATCAAAGCGTTCCAAGTACTCATTAAGATCAGAACAGTCTTGGGGGGCTTGCATCCGTTCTTCAAGTATCGACAGTTCTTGTGGGATAGGCAGATTTTGCTGATTGGCGATCTTAAGTAATGTTTCTGGACGAATCGATCCATCCAAATGGCAGTGCAATTCTACTTTAGGGAAGGCTTGGATTTGGCTTTTCGTTAACACGTCATTCCTCCTCGCATACGCAGGGTACGCTGAATTTTTTTATGTATGAATATAGCATAGATACGGGTTATGTGCTAGTGAAAAAAGGAAATTCTCATGATAAACACTCTCCCTCTCAAAAAAGCCTCTATAAAAAGCCTCTATAAAAAAGCTCCGGTCAAAAAAGCTCGTATCAAAAAAGCCGCTGCCATGGGAGGATTGTCCCATGGCAGCGTACGATTTTGTTGGGTTGGCACTTTTTTTGCTGAGAAAACTAAATCAGCTCTGAGAGTTCGACGGCATCGATCGCCAGATCTTGTGCGGCTTCCTTCAACGTGAAGTGACCGTCAAATGCGATGACACCACGCGCCAGTGTAGCGTTTGTTCTTAATGCCTTTTCAGGATCGGCAGCTAATTGTTTAGCGTAGGGTAATGTGGCGATACTCAATGCCAATGTAGCAGTCTGTGGAACTGCGCCAGGCATATTGGCAACAGCATAATGGATCACATTTTCTTGGATGTAGGTAGGATCGTCATGAGTAGTGACACGATCTTCTGTCTCAAAAATGCCTCCTTGATCAATCGCAATATCTACAATCACTGATTTTTCTGCCATGGTTTTCACCATCTCACGAGTTACTAGATTTGGCGCTTTTTTGCCTGGCAGCAAGACGGCGCCAATCACCAAGTCTGCTTGTTGAATAGCGGCTTCAATGTTGAAACGATTAGAGAAGAGTGTCTGAACTTGTCCGTCAAATAGCTGGTCTAATTCTTGTAAGCGTGGGATGGATACATCGAGAATCGTGACTTGCGCACCTAGCCCTAACGCCATTTTCGCGGCATTGGTTCCGGCAACGCCACCACCAATAATCGTGACCTGACCTTTTCGAACACCCGGGACACCGGACAGGAGGACTCCTTTGCCGCCATAGATTTTTTCTAAGAATTGTGCGCCGATCTGAACTGCCATTCGACCAGCAATTTCACTCATTGGAGAGAGGAGAGGCAGCGTCCCATTAGCCAGTTGGACATTCTCATAGCCAATCGCTCGAACCTTGGAGGACATGAGCGCTTTTGCTAATTCTGGATTGGCAGCAACATGTAGGTAAGTAAATAACAGCAATCCCGCTCTTAAGTAGGAATACTCTTCTGGCAGCGGTTCTTTGACTTTCATCACCATGTCAGCCGCCCAGACGTCTGCAGCGTTAGCAACGATCGTTGCGCCGACTGCTCGATAGGCTTCGTCTGAAAAAGTTGATCCGATACCTGCATTTGCTTCAACCAAGACCTCGTGCCCTTCTTGAACCAATTCATAGACGCCAGCTGGCGGCAAAGCTACACGATTTTCATTGTTCTTGATTTCTTTAGGAATTCCGATTTTCATATGCGTCACACCTTTCTTTCTTCTATTATAAAGGAAAGCGGATCCATTGTAAGGAGAAAGCGAAGATTTCTCAAGGTAGCTGTCAAGAGGCGCGGTCATTATCAACATGCATTGATGAGGACTATTTATAAAAAAACTACCTATAGAGTGTCAAGAAAGAGGTAATCGTGCTTGCTCCTTCCTGACAACTTATAGGTAGTTTCTTTTTTATAAATTGGTACTTTTGTCCTCTGTAAATGTCCAAAAATGTAAACTTTGAGCAGCGATTTCTTCCAATGAATAGGACGTTAAATAATGTTTTTTTTCCGGCGTATCGTTTGGATCTAAAACAACCACATTTTCGTCTTGCATAGCAGCCAGCACCATGATATGACCAGTATCTGTGAAATCTCCACTGGTCACAGAGACGATCACTGGCTGTCCAACTGCCAGATAATTGGCTACTTGCACTGTGTCTATGCCCAAATCGTGATACGAGTAACCAAAGGAATCCGCAAAATCAGAGAAAATCCGCCAATCGGTTCCTTGCCCATCGACATAGTAGCTATCTTGTGCCCAATCCAAAACTTCAAGCGGCGAAACGTTATCCTCTCGCAAATAAGCGAGTACCATTGAAAGAGAGAGCAGGGCACAGCCGTTATCGCTTAAAGTTTGCGTACCATCTGAACCATAGGAATAATCAGCCCATTCTTCATTTGTTTGTAGGTAAAGAGGCGTAGTCACTCCATTTTCTTGTAAATACTCGTTCGCTTGTTCATTGTAAGCTGCTTGATCAAAATCCATGTCATCCATCATGGGATATTTTTCATAATCTTGGCTGGAATAGCTCACATGAGAAAGTCGGATAAATGCAGCAAAAATCAATAATAAACCCAACAAAACAAGAAAAACATAACGCTTTCTTTGTTTCCCTTTTTTCTTCATAGCTTCCCTCCTGAAGTATCGTGCCTTTTTTGCCTTACTTCAAGTAAAGCAGAGGGAATGAAGGTTGTCATCCGCCTGTGGACTGATTCGTGTCAGTTGTTTCTAGTTCTTCCAATTCCAGACTCGTGTTTTCCCAAGCTTCCATCAGCTGTTCTTGCGTGGCTTGGACAGTCTCCATTGCTTGATTCAGCGAAGACAAACGGACGTGGTCGTTCAATGCGTCAGGACGAGTCATCGCTTGTTCGATTTCTTCAAGCTCTGCTTCGGTTTTGGCTAGGTCTGCTTCAATTTGAGTGACTTTACGCTGCAATGAGCGAATGGCTTTTTGTTGTTCTTTGCTCTGGAAGAAAGATTGTTTGCCTTGTGAGATGGTTTTCTCTTGAACATCAGATTGCTGCATCGCAGCTAGTTCTGTTTCTTCCAGTTTTTTCTCCACGTAATAATCATAGTCCCCTAAATACAATTTGCTGCCAGTTTCAGATAATTCAATGACTTTGGTCGCGATTCGATTGATAAAGTAGCGGTCATGAGAAACAAAAAGCAATGTGCCTTCATAATCAATCAAGGCATTTTCGAGTACTTCTTTGCTGTCGATGTCCAAGTGGTTAGTCGGTTCATCTAAGATCAGGAAGTTGTCATGATCCATCGCAAGTTTTGCTAAAGCGACCCGTGCCTTTTCGCCGCCACTGAGCAATGTGATTGGTTTTTCAACATCTTCACCAGAAAAAAGGAAACTTCCTAAAATTGTGCGGATCTCTACTTCTGGCGTAGTGGGGTGCTCATCCCATAATTCTTTCAAGATTGTTTTTGTTGAATGGAGATCTGATTGGGTTTGATCATAATACCCAATTGAGACATTGGCACCTAGATGAACGTCACCGCGAATCAAAGGAATCTTGTGGATCAGTGATTTTAATAATGTCGATTTGCCAATTCCATTAGGGCCGACTAATGCAATGGCATCTTTCCGGCGAACATCCAAATCGATCGGCTCGGATAGAACAGTCTCTTGATAACCGATGGCTGCGTTGGCTACTTGCATTACCACATTGCCAGAAGGTTTACTGATTGAAAAAAGGAAATTTGCGGATTTTTCATCTCCTTGAGGCCGATCGAGCCGCTCCATTTTTTCTAATTGTTTGCGCCGGCTTTGCGCCCGTTTAGTTGTGGAGGCACGAACTAAATTACGCGCTACAAAGTCTTCTAATTTATTGATTTCTTCTTGTTGTTTTTCGAAAGCTTTCCATTCACTTTGCAGCTGCTCGGCTTTCAAAACCAGATAACGACTGTAATTCCCTTTGTAATGGTGCATTTTCCGTCGGCTAAGCTCATAGACCTCATTGACGACTTTATCTAAGAAATAACGGTCATGAGATACAATCAAAAGAGCACCGGCATACCCTTGAAGATAGTTTTCAAGCCAAGACAATGTCTCAATATCCAGGTGGTTAGTCGGTTCATCCAAAATCAAAATATCTGGCTTTTGCAACAGCATCTTTGCTAGTGCTAGACGAGTTTTTTGACCACCAGACAATGTTTCAATGGATTGCTCATAAAAAGTGCCGTCGAACTTAAAGCCGTGTAGAACAGAACGGATCTCATTTTCATATCCGTAGCCGTTTTTTTCGGCAAATTCATGTTGTAGCTGGTCATATTCTTTTAATAGACCATCATAATTGACTGCTGTCGGGTCTGTTTCTGAAATGGCGACTTCTAATGAGCGCATCCGCTGTTCCATCTGTCGAATGCCGGCAAAAGCCGTCAACATTTCTTCCCAGACTGTAGCAGTACTGTTTAAACCAGTGTCTTGGGCAAGATAACCTAGTGTCGCAGTTTTATTTTTGGCGATCGTTCCTTTATCGGGGCTTTCGATCCCGGCAATGATTTTTAACAGGGTCGATTTTCCGGCGCCATTTCTTCCCACAAGCGCGATCCGGGAATGGCTGGCAATCTCTAGGTTGATATTCTCAAATAAAACTTCAGCGCCAAATAGTCTGGCGATTTGATTTGCTTGTAATAGTATCATATGTATTCATTCCTATTCTTGAAGTCACTTGTCTCCTTGGTTGCAATACTATCAGTCTATCACATTTTGTGATAAACAGCGATTATGAAAAAAGAATGATTGTATCATTAAATAAAAAAAATTTCAAATTGTGAGCAATCAAATTGATTTTTGAGCAAACTATTTGATATGATAGCTACATCACACGTGAATTTTTCACAATGGGGGAGTATTTCTTGAAAGATCATCAAATTCCAAAGGCAACAGCGAAACGTTTGCCTTTGTATTACCGCTATTTACGCATCTTGCACAATGCTGGAAAGTTGAAGGTTTCATCTACTGAATTAAGCGAAGCTGTCCAAGTGGATAGCGCAACGATTCGTCGCGACTTCTCTTATTTTGGGGAATTGGGAAAACGCGGCTATGGCTATGACGTGGAAAGCCTGATGCAGTTTTTTGCTAAAACGTTGAATGAAGACCATATGACAAATGTCGCGCTAGTAGGTGTTGGTAATCTAGGTAGCGCACTGTTAAAATATAAATTCCATCAGAGCAATAGCATTCGGATCAGTGCTGCATTTGATGTGAATGAAGATATCGTAGGACGAATCGTGGATGGCGTTCCTGTCTATCCAATGAGCGATATGAAAGAACAAGTGAAGATCCAACAGATCGATGTCGCGATCTTGACGGTTCCCGCACAACATTCGCAAGACTTAGTCAATGAGCTTGTGAAAGCAGGGATCAAAGGAATCTTGAACTTTACGCCTGCACGCATCACTGCACCAAAAGGTGTGCTGATCCAAAATGTTGATTTGACCAATGAATTACAAACACTGATTTATTTCTTGCATTCTGGCAACGTCTTAACGACAGATGAACCGGAAAACCACGAAACGACTGAATCAGAATAAAACCCAAAAACACTGTCTTTCCATCAACCTTCGCGTCTAGTAGGTGATGGAAAGACAGTGTTTTTTTATTCCATCAGTTGATCAAAAAGATCGTCATAAGAGATGGTCTCGGTTTTGGTCAAGGCAGTCCTATAGCGATCAATAATAGCAGCCAGCCTATTAAAATCAATGATTCGTGCTTCTCTGTGGCGTTCATCTCCTTGAAAATAAAGAAGGACGACAGGAGCAGTCAATGCTGAAAATTGGCCAGCCGCCTCTGGGACTTCCGCTACATTGACAGCATAAAGTGGAACATGCTTTTCTAAAGCTAATTTATTAAGACGAGGTTTGTCTGCTAAGCAGACACTGCAAGCCGGCTGTGAGAGATAAATAAGTGCCAATGGGGTTTCTTTTATCTTCGTCAGCAGTTCATCTAATGTATTCATTTGTATCATGCAAATTCCTCCAAGCAGATTCTCTGTCTAATGTACGTTTTGAGGGACAACTTGTCAAAGAAACTGCTGGAAAAGAATAAAAACTAAAGCAAGCTTTAAGGTGCCAGCAAAGACTGTAAAAAACATTGTGCATTGAGGCAAAAAAACGTATAGTAGTTCCAGCGCAATTATTTTTTTATAAAGAAGGTTGAATATATGTTACAAAGCTTACCTAATTCTGTTTTGCAGATGAGCGTGATCTTTCTCTCCATCGTCATTGAAGCCTTGCCTTTTGTCTTATTAGGCTGCTTGATTTCAGGGGCGCTGCAAGTTTTTCTGACGCCAGAACGAGTGACAAAAATCCTGCCAAAGAATAAATTGGCCTCCATTGCAATGGGGTGTGGTTTAGGCGTTTTCTTCCCGTCTTGTGAATGTGGAATCGTTCCGATCGTCAATCAATTCGTCAAAAAAGACGTACCAGTCTACACGGCTTTTGCTTTTATGCTGACAGCCCCTATTGTGAATCCCATTGTAATTTTTTCGACATTCATCGCATTTGGCAATTCAGCGAAGTTTGCCTTTTTGCGAGTACTTGGCAGCTTGTTGGTGGCAATGGTGGTAGGTGTTTGGCTGGCTTATTTCAGTAAGCGAGAGATTTTGAAAACCCAATTGATCACAGCTTCAGAGGATACCCATCAAGGACATCACCATGGGCATGCTCATGATACAGGTTCTGAGAAACGAAAATGGTCCCATCAAATACGGCATTTGTTGCAACACAGTATTGATGAATTCTTCGATACTGGTCGGTATTTGATCATTGGCGGATTGATTGCAGCAGCGATGCAGACGTATTTGCCAACGGGAATGATGTTGACTTTGGGTTCTACGAAATTCTTGGCGGTATTGGTCATGCTTGTTTTGGCATTGACGATGTCGCTGTGCTCTGAAGCAGATGCGTTTATCGGTTCTTCGCTGCTTAGTCTGTTCGGCGCCGGTCCAGTCGTGGGTTTTCTGGTCTTTGGTCCTATGGTGGACATCAAGAATCTTCTGATGATGAAACGATATTTTACCGGTCGTTTTATTGCAACATTGGTGGGATTAATTGCTGTTGTAGTCTCAATTTATGCATGGGTGGTGTAAACAATGATCCGTTTTTTGATTTTATCTGGATATTTTGAGTTGATGATGTACTTGCAGGTATCAGGAAAACTGAATCAGTTCATCAATGTCCACTATCGTTATCTAGCGATTCTTTCGATGATTGTCGCTTTATTTTTGGCATTAGTCCAGTTGTATTTTTGGGTCAAACAAACGCCTGATGAACATGAAGATGAGCATCACCATGGACTCGAAAAAAAATCTCAGCGCATCATTGCGTATTTCTTATTAGCATTGCCAATCATTGTTGGTTTGTTTTTCCCAACAGTCAGTCTGGATACGACCATTGTTGAAGCAAAAGGGTTTAATTTCCCGCTGAGTGAAGAGTCTGTCGGCGATCCCGAAATGAATACCCAATACCTTAAACCAGATACTAGTCTTTATTACAATAAAGATGATTATGACGAGCAAATGACGACTT
Source organism: Enterococcus sp. M190262 (assembly GCF_005843965.1). Lineage (NCBI taxonomy): Bacteria > Bacillati > Bacillota > Bacilli > Lactobacillales > Enterococcaceae > Enterococcus > Enterococcus sp. M190262. Next base: position 1,673,948 of record NZ_CP040461.1, read on the forward strand.
CGTTAGCGAAGTATGCCGATAAACAAACGATTGCTGTCACCGACGAGAATTATTTGGAACTCATGGAATTGATCTATACGTATCCAAGTGAATTTATCGGGAAAAAAATCAGCTATGACGGTTTTGTTTATCATGCAGCGCAAGATGATCGTAATGAAATCTTTCTGTTTCGTTTTGGGATCATTCACTGTGTAGCGGATTCAGGTGTTTTTGGATTACGTGTTGAGTTACCTGAACAAACGGTTACCGAGAATGACCAATGGCTGCACATTGAAGGAACCATCCAGTCGCAATACTATCAACCCTTTAAACGAGATTTGCCAATGGTAGTCGTTGACCAAGAACAAACCATCGAGGCACCGGCTAACCAATATGTTTATCGATCATTCTAGCGAAATGAGAGAAATATCGGTTTTTTTGAAAAAGTTCACAAAAATATCATAAAGCTTTGTTATAATAAAGATAAACTAGTGCAGATGTTTGTAGTTTTACAAAACGTCGAGTACAATAGAAACGTACAATGTGCTAAAAAACAATATAAAGAGAGGTGTCGTGAAATGGGTTTTACAGATGAAACAGTACGGTTTGATTTTGATGATAGCCGCAAGAAAGAAATCAGTGAAACACTGGCTATCGTGTATCGTGCATTAGAAGAAAAAGGTTATAATCCAATCAATCAAATCGTCGGTTATCTCCTTTCTGGCGACCCGGCTTACATTCCTCGTTATCGGGATGCCCGGAACTTGATTCGTCGTCATGAACGCGATGAGATTTTGGAAGTTTTGATTCGTTATTACTTAGGAAATCACGGGATCAACCTATAATGAGAGTCATGGGTTTAGATGTCGGTTCACGAACAGTTGGTGTAGCTGTTAGTGATCCTATGGGATGGACTGCGCAAGGGATCGAGATCATTCGAATCAACGAAGATGAAAATGACTTTGGCTATGATCGTCTTGGAGAATTAGTCAAAGAGTATGAAGTGACTCGTTTTGTGGTGGGACTGCCCAAGAATATGAATAACACCATTGGTCCAAGAGCAGAGGCTTCACTAGCTTACGGCAAGGCCATCGAAGAACGTTTTGATTTGCCTGTTGACTACCAAGACGAACGCTTGACGACTGTTCAAGCAGAACGAATGCTAGTTGAACAAGCCAACACATCTCGTGCCAAACGTAAGAAAGTCATTGACAAATTAGCAGCAGTAATGATTTTGCAGAATTATTTAGATGGTGCTGGAAAACAACTGTTTTAGTTTACAGAAAAGAGGAAAAAAAATGTCAGAACATACGCATGATCACAATCATGATCACAACCACGACCATGAAGGTCACGAACACATTACATTGGTCGATGATCAAGGCAATGAAACATTATACGAAATTCTTTTGACAGTAGATGGACAAGAAGAATTTGGACGCAACTACGTGTTGCTTTATCCAGCTGGAGTACCAGAAGAAGAAGATGTCGAATTACAAGCCTATGCCTACGTTGAAAACGAAGATGGTACAGAAGGCGAATTAGAACAAATTGAAACAGAAGCTGAATGGGACATGATCGAAGAAGTCTTTAACACATTCATGGCTGAAGAAGAATCTGAATAAAGAATTGATGGCTGAACCTTTGATAGTCAAGGGTTCAGCTTTTTTATCTAAAAAACCGTCAGAAATGAAATAGCTCATTTCTGACGGTTTTTTTTTTGAATTTTACCACAGCCAGTTTTACATAAATCAGTTAACTAGAAAACAAAGTTTGTAGTTTTTGATGATGGACTTCTAGAAGGCGTTGATATAAATCAGTTTCGAAATCACTGTAATGGCAATAATCAAGGACCGTATATTTAAAAGGATCTAGGCCCTTCGGAATCAGCAAAGGTGACCCTAAGATGATAAAGTCATATTCTTCAGTGATTGGAAGTGTCAGCTGTTCGATAGCAACAAATGGGATCTTTTTGCCTAGGTTTAAGATCTCAGCGGAAATCAGATGCTCAGAAACATTGACAAAACCAACTTTCAACTTATAGTTTTCGTCGATTTCTGAATAATACGGATAAAGCAAACAAGCTTGGATGAAAGCTAATTCACTTACACAAGATTTCAGCCACGTATAATTTTTCCGTTGGGAAAATTTTTTCCAGAAGCCTTCGATTTTGATTGTCAAGATATGTAAGAGTGGGTACTTTTCTTTGATATACGAAGAAATAAACAATGTGGTCAAAGGGATTTTTTGTTTGAACAAGCTAAAGTTACCAATCGATAGGTAGATGTTCAAATATAGAGCTGGCTCATTTTCAAAATGAAACGTACCGATAAACGTCTGACAATGGTCTTGGAATTCGTCCAAAATCTCCTTGGGGTCATTACTTGGTTGCTGATAAGAATGTTGGATGATCGGCAGACGAATGTCTTGGTTGGAAGTCAGAAACGGCCAATAATAAAACAAATAGAACAAAGAGTTTACCTCCAAGAGGTCTAAACGCAGATTGGCGATCTTGAAGAAATCGTAAAAGAAGTTGAGGTCTGTACCACTTGGAATGAAAGAATCCCTTGATAAGTGATAGATATCAGTAAAGTGGCTGTTTTTGATCCTCAGCAAACAAATCAGACAATGGAGACTGGCTTGTTTTTTTCCTAAGTCAAACTTGTTCTTATGCTGTGCTTCTTCATGTTTATAAATCAATGCTCTCACTTCTTGGCTATAAGGAACTATGTCCAAACTTTCACCTAATGATACAAACCAAAAGAAATTAAAAAAGAGGATACGAATCAACATTTCGGAACCTGACAAGGTCAGATTCGATAAATTCAAGTTGATATTGTATTCCTTCAAATATTCAACCAGCTTTTTTGTTTGACGAAAACAGGTCGAGCGACTGATATAGTGCCGGTTACAAAAAGCAGCGAGATCGTCGTCCTCTTCTATTAGCATACTGAGCAACAATTTATAAGGAACACTTTCAGTTGAAAGGTAATGTTGGTATTGGGTGTATTGAACAAGTTGTTCATTGACGGTTAACTTATTTTTACTATGTAATAGCTTGATGGTAGTAAATTTTTCTAAATCATCTTGGATTGCGCTCAAGATTTTTTTGAAGCGTGCAGGGCCGTAATAAAAATCCAAGTTTTCCCGCACCTGATCTATGCTGTATTCCCCGGGTGAGAGTGTCATCAACTTGCCGTAGACACTCAATTTCGTTCTGGCATGATCATCTAACAAAATTTTTTCAATCAATTGATCACCTTCCTTTTTTTGTAATTATTATTATTAGCGTATTTAACTTCTCTTATAAATACGTGTCTCAGATTTCTAACAAGTCTATACAAGGTTTAGAAATATTTCTATTTCACTTGTCTCAAAAATAGCGTTCAGCGAGTATGCTTTTTGAGAGAAAAGAAATAATCCATGATTTTAAATAACGATATCTATTTTTTTTTGCTTCCTTGTTAGTGTGTTGAATGGATATAAATAACTATAATTGAATATTTAGAAGCTGAAGGGGAAAGAATTAGAAATATTAGTGAATCTTTTCTTTTTTTTTTATTATCTATTTGAATTTTAAAAAAATTTCGAAGGAGGCACTAAAAATGAAAATGGGAAAGCATCTTGTCCTTCTTAGTTTGTTGGCCATCTTTTTCATCGCTTACTTATATTCTCAACACATAAACAAGGTAGTAGCAAATGATGAAGATGTTGTTGATGTAGTAGAGGTGCTGAAAAATGATTATGGAGAAGTGACTATCAAGCAAACAGATGATCATTTGATCCTCTTTTATCGCTTAAATGAGTCAACACAAGAAAGACGATTTTTATTTCAGCTGCATCCCAAGGATGCAGCTGAAAACAATTTGCTTGCTTCTTACACTTCTCAGGAATACCAAGAATATACAGATGAGAAGCAACAGAAATGGATAGGCAGTGATTTTTCGCAGGGAGGTGTCGAAAAAGAATGGAATGTCGCATTGCCAAATACTAATAAAGAGTTTCAACTCAATATTCAGATTGAAGAAAAAGCAGGAAAGTTACTTTTATCAGAAGCCGCTTCTTATCCATTCTCTATCGCTAATGAGAAGAAAGAGCCGTCAACCACAAGTGAAGAAATAGCGGAAACAACAGCATCCTCTGAAGTATATGATACATCAGAGGATTCCTCGGTCATCTCGGACGAGTATCATCCGTTTGACCAGCCGCAATTGTTCAACGGACAGGTGAGTTCCGATGGATTAGCTACGATCGAACCAGAGTATGTAACGGATGGGCAAGGTACTTATCCGAAAGCGATGTGGCAACCAAATAATAATCAGTATGTACGAAATCACCAAGGCAATCGTCAGGAAAAACAACAATGGGATGGAGTGACTAATTGGGATGGTGATCCAACCAATCAAAATAATTCTTATATTGAATATGGGGGGGAGAAAGAAGCAGCCGATTATGCGATCCGAAAATTTGCTAAAGAGACAGCAACTCCAGGTTTGTTTGATCTGTATGTAAATGTCCGAGGTAACACGCAAAAGGACATTCTTCCACTTGATATCGTATTCGTTGCAGACTGGTCTGGGAGTATGAATGAAGAAAATCGGATCATTGAGGTGAAAAATGGCATTGACCGATTTATTGATACATTATCAGATAGTGGCGTGACGGAAAAAATCAACTTAGGGTATGTCGGATTCTCAAGTGAAGGATATAGCAACCGTACGATTCCGCTAAAAGCCTTTGATAGTGTAAAAGAAGAAATCAAAGCAGCAACCCCTCTTTCAACAAGTGGCGGAACATTTACTCAAAATGGGTTACGACAGGCAGAAGAATTATTATCAGAACAAAATGGACACAAAAAAGTGATCGTTCTCTTAACCGATGGCGTTCCGACTTGCTCGTATCAAGTATCTAGTGTAATGGACGATGAAGATGGTAGTTATTATGGTACAGCCTTTAGCGGACGTATTGATCATCCAGACTATACTTCGAAAATCTCCCCCCCTTATCTTGCTTCAGTAAGCAACCAATCTTCGCAACGGCGTTGGATCAATTCGACATTTATTGCTACGATCGGTGAAGCAATGGCATTGAAGCAACGAGGAATCGAAATCCATGGGTTAGGAATCCAACTACAGGGGGATGAAACCGCAGGACTCACGAAAGAAGAAGTCGAGAGTCGAATGCGGAAAATGGTCTCGAATGGGGAGGATGGGACACTGTATTACGAGTCTGCAAATGATTCCTCAGATATTGCTGATTATTTAGCCAGAAAAGCTGTGCAATTGTCTGGGACCGTCGTTGATGGGAAAATCACTGATCCGATCATTGAGCCATTCGTTTATGAAACAGAAAGTGTTTCTGTTAAAAGTGTCGGAACGAGTCCTTTATCTGTTGAACCGATTCTAGCCATTGAGGATTCTATCATTCGAGTCGAGCAAATCTATTTAGAAAAAGGCCAAGAGATCCAACTGCATTATCAAGTTAGAATCCAAACAGAAAGTAAAACATTCGAACCAGATAGGTGGTATCAGATGAATGGTTCGACCACCTTTCAGCCAACGTCCAACCCAGATGTAGTTGCTAAATTTGGTATTCCATCAGCGAAAGCGCCCAGTGTTTCTCTTGATTTCTTCAAAGAATGGGAAGAATTTGATGAAGATCTGACAACGCGACCAGAAAAAGTGATCTACGAAATCAAGCGAAGGGGGATCACTCAATCATCAAGTTGGGAAAATGGCTATATACAATTAAATAAGCCGGCAAAGGACGAAACAAATCGTTGGGAGCGAACAAAAGTCACCAAAGTTTCAGAATCTAGTGAAGAAATCAGAGAAACCCTTGGGCTACCGAAATACAACAATCTAGGGCAAGATTTCCACTATGAGGCGGTCAATGAAGAAGCGGTTCCCGGCTATCAATCAGAAAAAGTCAATGCAACGACTTGGAAAAATACAAAACAATTTGTCCCTTTAGACTTAAAAGTAACCAAGAAATCTTCTGCAAATGATCATCTCCTAAAAGGCGCGGTATTCCAACTAACGATTGAGGAGCGGGAGATTCAGCTGATCGATCATCAAGATGGTACGTATTCGTTGCCAGAAGGAACACTTCTTGAAAAAGGAAAAAACTATACATTGACAGAAATCAGTCCACCCACTGGACACGAACGCTCAGAAAAGCACATGTGGGATATCGCGATTTCTAATAATGGCGCAGTAACAGTGGACGGTCAAAAAACAGCAGTTGACGACCAAGTCATCCAGTTGACAATCGAGAACACTTTTTTAGACCTTCCGATCGCTATAAGAAAGTATACAGAAAAAGGCAAAGAAAAAGTAAATTTGGCAGACGCGACCTTTGCATTACAAATAAAAGCGGATAAAGGAAGCTATCAAACACTGAAAGAAGCCACCACAGCGGCATCAGGATTGGCGCAATTTACCATCCAAAAATCTGGCAAATACCGAATAGTGGAAACCGCAGGACCGCTTGGCTATGATACGATTCCAGGAAATTATGAGTTTGAAGTTGATCCTTATGGAACGATTGAATATGACGGGAAAAATGTAGAACATGCAGCAGTTTGGACGCTGACACATAGCAATCAAATCAAACCATTTGATTTAACTGTCTTAAAGCAAACAGACACAGGTCAATCGTTAAAAGGCGCGGCATTCCGACTATCTGGTTCAGCTGAACAAATCGAATTACCAAGTGATGAAACAGCAATCGACACCTTTGTTTTTGAAGATCTCAAACCCGGGAATTACACGCTGGAGGAGATCAAAACACCAGAAGGCCATGTCGGGCTAAAGGAACCAGTGCAAATTGTTATCCAAGAGGATGGCGAAGTGACAATAACTGGAGAACCAACAGAAGTGCACTTACAAAGTGGGAACAAAAACAACCAATTGCAATTAGTGGTTACCAATCAGGCGTTGCTCTCTCTGCCGGAGACCGGCGGCATGGGAGGGCTTGGCATCATTGCTAGTCTCAGCGGCATTGTTTCATTTGCCATCTATTTGTTTTTGCGAAGAAAAAGGGAAATCAATGAGAAGCACTATTGATTAGAGGATTCCTTTTTTGTTCATTGTTGGTTCTGAAATGGAGTGAAAAAATGGTTTTCTTGATGGCAAATTGATCGTAGGAAAATTCATTGTTTATTAAAAGAATAGGAGTAAAGAAAATGAAGAAGAGAAAGCATATCAAACGATTGGTACTATGTTTTATTTCACTAGTAACATTGGCAGCATTGATTTCTATCCAGCACGTGTATGCTGATGGAACTGAGGTGCAACTGGTGATCCACAAGAAGAAAATGTTGGATTTTCCAAGTCAAGGGATCCAAAACACAGGGAAGGAAATGGCAGAGTTTGATGACTATCAAGGACTAGCTGACGTCACCTTCCATGTCTACGATGCGACCACAGCATTTACTAAAGCAAGAGAAAACGGCGCAACGATTGAAGAAGCGAAAGCACAGGTGCAATCACAAACTTTTAGCACAGCTCTTTTTTCAGGCAGTACGGATACCCATGGGGATCTTTCTTTATCATTGCCCAAAAAACAAGCAGGAAAAGATGCCGTCTATGTGATCAAAGAAGCGGCAAAACCAGGGGTGACTGCTGCTGCAAATATGGTCGTGGCGTTTCCTGTGTATGAATTGATCAAACAAGCAGACGGTACGTATCAATATGGAGCAGAAGAACTATCGATGATTCATTTGTATCCTAAAAACATTGTTGAAAATGATGGCACACTGCAAGTCACGAAAATTGGTTCCGCTGAGGGTGAAGCACTGAACGGTGCGGAATTCGTCATTGTCAAACAAGAATCAGAGGTAACAAAATATATACAAGGCGTTGCACAAGGTATGTATACATGGACGTCAGACAAATCAAAGGCGAAACACTTTGTCAGCGGCAATCGTTATGAAATAGGAGAAGAGGACTTTGTCGAGAGTGCTGCGGCTAAAGGACAAATGATCGTCGCTGGTTTAGAGGTCGGAGAGTATGTATTGGAGGAAGTCAAAGCGCCTGAAAATGCTGAGATGATTGCCGACCAAACAACTACGCTATTTACCATCATTTCAGGAAGTCAAATGCCTGTAGCAAAGACGGTAAAAAATGATACGACTAAAGTAGAAAAAGACACGCCCCAATTAGAAGGACAAGATGTAGCCATCGGTGAAGCAATCAACTATGAGATTACCGTCAATATACCTGATGGGATTGCCGATAAAGAGGAGGAGAGCAACAAGTATACCTCATTCAAATTGATCGATAGCCACGATCCTGCATTGACATTTATGAATCAGTCCAAGGGAGAAACAAGCTATGCACTCTATGATGGTGAACGTCTCATTGATACTAATAATTATCAGATCACTGAACATGCCAATGGTTTTACAGTAGCAATTGCGCCCACATATATCCCTTCCCTGACTCCAGGTGGAACGTTGCGATTCGTTTATTACATGTATTTGAATCAACTAGCAGATCCGACGAAAGGTTATAAAAACGAAGCAAATGTCGATAATGGTCACACGACAGATCAAACACCACCGACTGTTGAGGTTCTGACAGGGGGAAAAAGATTTATAAAAGTAGATGGGGCAGTGATTGAGCTACGGCCATTGGCAGGTGCATCGTTTGTCGTACGCGACGAAAATTCGGCGACCGCGAACTATTTGATCATTGATCCAGTCACAAAAGCAGTGGCGTGGACGAATTCTCCGGAGAAAGCAACAACTTTCAATACAACGAACGATGGATTAGTAGACATTACAGGATTAGCTTATGGAACCTACTATTTGGAAGAAACCAAAGCACCGAATAGCTATATCAAATTAAATGAACGAATTGCTTTCAAAGTAGATTCACAATCTTATGCGGTGGCGAATAAATTGGTTACTCCAGAAAAAGTACCAAACAAACAGAAAGGAACATTACCAGCAACTGGCGGCGAGGGAGTTACTTTGTATATTGGTTTAGGCGTCGTTTTATTGACGATAGTAGGTGTCTACTGGATAAAAAGATATAAGGCTTAGTGTCAAACGAAGAACGAATGGATAGCTGAGGAGAATGAAATGAAGCAAAAAAAAAGGCATCCTTTAGATCTAATCATGCTATTGGTATTTTTTATCGGTATCCTCAGCTTGGCGTATCCCTTTGTTAGCGATACATTGAATGACTATCTCGATCAACAAATCATCAAAAACTATCAGAAAAAAGCAAAATCTGAACATGCGTCAGTGATTGCTGAGTTGAACAAGCAGATGCGTGAAGCAAATGAAAAAATGGCATCAAATGAACCTAAGACAGAAGCAGACCCATTTTCCAAGGAAAAAAAGGAAAAGCAGAACTCGCTGAAATCTTATATAGAAGCACACACGATAGGTGTTTTGACGATCCCGAAAATCAATGTCAATTTACCAATCTTTGATCAGACGACAACAAAACTATTGGAGAAAGGGGCCTGTCTGCTCGAGGGAACTTCATATCCAGTCGGAGGAGTATCGACACATGCGGTACTTTCTAGTCACCGAGGATTACCACAAGCAAAACTCTTTACAGATCTACCTCGGTTACAGATAGAGGATCGCTTTTATATCGAAATCAATGGTCAATATCTTGCGTATCAAATCGATCAAATACAAACCGTCGCGCCGACAAAAACAGAAGCACTTCAGATCCAAGATAACCAAGACCTGGTCACACTAGTTACTTGCACCCCTTATATGATCAATAGTCACCGTTTGCTGGTTCGCGGACACAGGGTCGCAGTTGAGCAAGAGGAAATAAGCGCGTCATTGTCAAAAGTGCAGCAAGCAAAACGAACGACCTTTTTACTCGTGACTGGTTTGATCGTTGTCCTTTTGATGCTGTCTTTGGTGATGGTGATAAAACATTTTACAAAAGTTAAAAATACATGTAGTTTTAAAAACTAGATGCAAAAGTTTTGGTAATCAGATAGTTTTTCGAGTATAATGGAGTCGAAGAAATGAAACGGAGTGGATCAAGATGGAGATAGAATTTAGTCGAAAGTATCAAATCATCAATGAAGTATTAAATGCAGTGACCCATGGGATCGCAGCGTTGTTAAGTTTGTTTTGCTTTAATTTGCTGATGGATCGCGCCCATACCACCTTAGATTATGTCGCTTTTGCGATTTATGGAAGTTCGCTTTTTCTGCTTTTCTTTTCCTCTACGTTATTTCATAGCCTGATTTTTACGAAGGCAAAGAAAGTTTTCCAAGTATTCGATCATTGCTCGATCTATCTCTTGATCGCTGGTACGTATACCCCATTTTGCCTCTTAGTCGTACAGGGAATGGCTGGGTTGATCTTGCTTAGTGTCATTTGGACCACCGCAGTAATAGGGATTATTTACAAATCTTTGACGTTGACAAAAACGAACAAAGTATCGAAAGTTTCAACGATCATCTACAATGTGATGGGGTGGGCAATCATTGTTGTCTTACCTAAGCTCTATCAGAATATCGATTTGACCGGATTACTACTGTTAGTTGCTGGAGGAATCGCTTATTCTGTAGGCTCGCTCTTTTATAGTATGAAAAATAGACGATTCACCCATGTAATCTGGCATTTGTTTGTCATGTTAGGTGCAGCATTGATGTTTTTTGCGATTTACGTAAGTAATTAAGACGTTGTGCATGATGAAATAAGAATGAACAAATTGTTGGGACATAGGTTCGTTACACTCTCAAAAAAACAGAAGCACTCGAAAATGGTTTATTTTTCGAGTGCTTCTTGTTTGAAAAGGGAATCCGAGGAAATCCTTTATGACTAAAGCAAAAACGTGCCGAGCAATTTAGCTCAGCACGTTTTTTTACCTTATTCTTCTACTATTTTAGCTGATGCAGGCAAGCAGCGGTTGACGGCAATCGCAACGGCCATCCCAATGAAACTATCGATCACCCGGTTAAAGGCATAAAGATAGGATTCAGTTTGGGGAACCATAAATAAAATCGTCAATAGGGTAGCACAGGCACCGACCGTTCCTTCGTGATAGTCGAATTTCACTAATAATGCGATCATCAGCATGATAACGAAAGGAATCGATAGCAGCTGAACAAGGTGTGTGTAGCCAAAAAATTTAAAAATTCCGATACAGATGATCGATGCTAATGCGCCAAAGGTATTTCCAGCAATCCGATGCCGGCCGTATTTGACAGTAGTCCCATGATCTTCTCTTAAGGTAAAGACAGCGGTGATCGTTGAAACAACGTATGTCTCACGCTGTAGAAGAAAACTTAGAAGAATACAAATGAAGACGCTGATCCCCGTTTTTAGATTTCGCAAACCAAATTTTAATCCGAATAGATTCAATAATGCCATCCTTTCATAAGAAATCATCTTAACCCTTTCAAACGAATCATATCATACCATAAGCTGTATTTGCTAGTGAAAAAAAGTCCGAAAGGTTGCTGCAAAGGCTTTTCTTTGTGAAAAACCTTCGTGGCTCTCCTGGAGAATACGTCAATCAGCTTGAGAGTGATCAAAAAAGAGTGACTACCAGCGTTGGAGCGAATCAGTTGCTTGGCTGACCAAACAAGCGTAACATAATATTGTAAACGTTATCTTATTGGAGAGCAGGGATAGGGATGGAAAAAATTTATCAAGCAAGTACGGCAGAAGGCGCAGTCGATTTTATCAACATGCGTGATTTAGAAGAGGCAGCAAAAGAAGTGATTCCCAAAGGAGGCTATGGCTACATCGCCAGCGGTGCGGGAGATACCTTCACTTATCGAGAAAATGAACGCGCATTCAATCATAAGCTGATTATTCCTCATGTCCTCAAAGACATTGAATTACCAGACACCAGGACTACTTTTTCCGGTGATACATTAAATGCACCGATCATCATGGCTCCGGTGGCCGCTCATGGCTTGGCCAATGTCAATGCGGAGAAAGCCTCAGCAAAAGGAGTTGCGCGCTTCGGTACAATTTACACAGCTAGTTCTTATGCTTCCTGTACGCTAGAAGAAATTCGGGCAGCCGGCGGAGAACAAGCACCTCAGTGGTTTCAATTCTATATGAGCAAAGATGATGGCATCAATCGGGATATTTTGTCGATGGCGAAACGCAATGGTGCCAAAGCGATTGTTTTAACGGCGGATGCCACAGTTGGTGGCAACCGAGAAACGGATCGCCGTAACGGCTTTACCTTTCCATTGGCTATGCCAATTGTGCAAGCTTATCAGTCTGGAATCGGACAAACAATGGATGCGGTATATGGCTCCTCCAAACAAAAACTGAGTCCTCAAGATGTGGCGTTCATTGCGAAGGAATCTGACTTACCTGTTTATGTCAAAGGGGTTCAATCAGAAGAAGATGTAGCACGTGCGTTAGATGCTGGAGCACAAGGGATTTGGGTCTCAAATCATGGTGGCCGTCAGTTAGATGGTGGACCAGCTGCTTTTGATTCTTTACAGATCGTAGCAGATGCCGTCGCTGGCAGAGTTCCGATCGTCTTTGACAGCGGTGTGCGCCGTGGGCAGCACGTCTTTAAAGCAATCGCCTCTGGTGCTGATCTAGTGGCGATTGGACGTCCAGTGATTTACGGATTAGCGTTAGGCGGTTCAACAGGCGTTCAGCAAGTGTTCGATTTCTTCAAAAAAGAATTAGAGATGGTAATGCAATTAGCAGGGACTCAAACGATTGCAGATATTCGCCAAGCGAAACTACGGGACAATCATTATATGTAATAAAAAATAGTAATAAAAAGAGCCTTCCTCTGCCGCACGCAGCCAGAAATTCAAAGAACTGAAACCTTTGAAAGCCACGGCAGCGGGGCTTTTTTTATGGCTTTTTTGTATCTGGGTTGATTATAGGAAATCACCGGTATCAAGAACGAACTGCTACGATTTATTTGATAGTAACAGTGTATATGATTTTGAAAAGGAGAGAAAACCCTGTACACTTAAATTAACGAAATCAAAAAGGAGAGGGTAAAATGATTCCAAAAATCATTCATTATTGCTGGTTTGGGGGCAATGAATTAGGGGAAAGCGAACAGAAATATATCGAAACCTGGCGCAAATTTTGCCCAGACTATGAGATCAAACGCTGGGATGAATCAACGATCGATCTTTCAAAATTTGGTTCTTACTTACAAGAAGCCTACAAACAAGAAGAATGGGCCTTTGTTTCTGACGTTGTTCGTTTGTATGCATTAGTGACAGAAGGCGGCATTTATATGGATACCGATGTCGAAGTGGTGAAACCATTAGATGATCTATTAAACTATGAGGCATTTATGGGATTTGAGATCGAAACCAAAATTTCCACCGGTATCATCGGTGCAGTGCCTCATCATCCTTTCATGGAAGAATGGTATCATGACTATGATGATCGTGAATTTGTGCGAGCAGAAAAAACGGAAGATGTAGTAACCAACGTCATTCGAGTCACTGAATTGTTGCAGGAATATGGTCTGCAACTAAACAATCAGCGTCAAACGGTTAAAGGGGTAGAAATTTTCCCGCAAATGACTTTCTCGCCAAAAAGTTATATTACCGGCGAAGTTGAGGAAGATCCAACTACTATGGTGATCCACCAATTTTCCGGATCTTGGCTATAAACAGTTTTTTACTGATCCGATAGTTCGTCAAGCAGAATCCCAGCAACAGTTGAATGGGCGCCTGCTGACGAACTATTTTTTATTGTCTTTGGCAATGAATTATGCCACAATAGAACGAAATGAAATGGATCGGAGTGAGAGTTTATCATGGGAATTATCCAATGTACACCGGCTGACCTTGTTGAGTTGAAAGCCATCAGTATTGAGACGTATCAGGACACATTTGCGCCATATAATACGGAAGAAAATATGCAAGCTTATTTAGAGGCTGCTTATCATTCAGAAAAGTTGCACAAAGAACTGAAAAATCCGCAGTCTGCTTTTTTCTTTTTGCAAGAAGAAGCAATTGCTGGTTATCTAAAGCTTAATTGGGGAACAGCTCAAACTGAGCCGATTGCACCAGAGGGACTTGAAGTTGAGCGGATCTACATCCGAAGTGACTACAAACGCCGCGGCTATGGTCAGCAATTGTTGTCTTTTGCGGAAGAGTTTGCCAAGGCAAAACAAAAGACGTCTTTGTGGTTAGGCGTATGGGAACACAATGCCAATGCATTGGCTTTTTATAACAAGATGGGCTTTCGACGAGTAGGCAGTCATTCTTTCTTCATGGGGGATGATGAACAGACCGATTATTTAATGGAAAAACAAATATGAAGAGAGTCACTCTTCTTCGATTCGTTGTTGTTGAAAAATCAAAGTCGAAAACCTGTCGATGAGAGATGCCATTAGTGACTTCGAAAGAGGGAGCAAGAGGAGGATGAAAATTCCTTTTCAATTAATAGAGCTTCCAGTATAGTAGTAAATGACTAACTAAAAAATGAAAATTATGGTGACAGATGAAGGAGACAAGAATGGGACAACAAAAAACTGAAAGTGTATTATCACGATTTTTAAAAGGAGTCGTTATTGCTTTAGGATTTATTTTGCCGGGGGTCTCCGGTGGAGTTCTAGCAGCAATTTTAGGGATCTATGAACGAATGCTGCGTTTTATGGCACATTTAACGAAAAACTTCAAAGAAAATCTGCTCTTTTTCTTACCAGTAGGGATCGGCGGGATCGTTGGGATCGGGCTTTTATCGAAACCGTTAGAATGGCTGCTGCAAAATTATCAGATTGTCGTCTTATGGGGATTTGCCGGAGCCATTATTGGTACATTGCCTGCACTTGCAAAAGAATCGACTTTTAAAAGCAAACGAACTATGGGGGATCTGTTTTGGTTCTTTGGTACAATGATCATCGGTTTCTTATTTCTTTATTTCATGGGTGATATTCTAGGAACGATCCCAGCAAACTTTTTAGGATTTGTTTTGGCCGGCGGATTGATTGCATTAGGTGTGTTGGTGCCTGGATTAAGCCCATCTAACTTATTGCTCGTATTAGGTTTGTATGATCCGATGTTGAAAGGCTTCAAGGGGTTCGACATTTTAGGCGTCTTCTTGCCGATCGCAATTGGTGGTCTACTCGTGATGCTGCTGTTCTCAAAATTGATGGAGTGGCTCTTGGAGCATTATCATTCGAAAGTCTATCACTTTATTTTGGGAATTGTGATTGCATCAACAGTATTAATCGTCTTGCCACCAGTGGCTGATTATAGCGGATTTACTTGGCTGACTGCGGTCAGCGGTGTGATACTGTTTGTTTTAGGGTACTGGTTAGGAGCTTGGATGAGTAAATTAGAAGAAAAATATAAATAACCACTGCGTGGACAAAAAAACAATCGGTCAGATGATCGATTGTTTTTTTATGGAATAGAAACCGAGGCAACCTTTGTCTGAATAGCGACGTTCACACGTACTATCCTCACTCCCCCTTGGAAGATAATCATGAAACGTCGCTGGAAAAAGGGGACAGGATCGAACGGGACAACTTACATCTGATCGCTAAGCGCCCAAATTTAAAAAAGGATATATATAAAAAAGAGGTATCGGACGATCCTGCCCAATACCTTTGTCATAGTGAAATAAGCAGACCAAAGCGTGTTGATTTACCTAAAAAGAGGTAGAAATCACCCAGAAAATTGGGTACAATAAACACGTTGATGTACTGCATTGACTATGGCAAACTTGATGGTCAGTTGCTGCTGACAAATCAAGGCCCTATTCCTTAGTTGCCGCTAAGGGATGGGGTGCCTTTTTTGGTTTCTATTCGCTTTTATTTTATAGAAAGCGAGGGTATAAATCAAGGGAACGTTTCCATATTTAATGAAAAAATGCAAGTGTTTTATTAGAAAAACGTGAAAAGATAACAGAATTCTGTGAGATTTGTCAATAAAAGTCAATATTTATTTATTGATATGAGAAAGACTGAAAAAATAAATTTTTTCCTGTGAGAGCCAAGCCATCAAAGTGATGATTTGGCTCTTTTTTGTCGCTTTTTTAAGGGGGGGGCACTTACGAGTCCTTTATTGTGTTAGGCGCAAAAGTTTACCAACTTAACATGAACTTTTCATAACGCTTACTGGATGTTAACGATTGCTTGATAGGATGGAGTAAATGAGTAATGAGGTGAAAAGATGAATCATGATAGGCTAAAGGTACTTATTGAAAAGAGACTGCCCGATATCCCTGCAAGGGATTGTAAACGAAACACCTCCAAAAGCAAACGGATTTTGGATCCTCAAAAAAGTATCCGGTTCCAACGTGGACTTGCTAAGAAAAAGATGCTAAATGGGCTAGCTATAATAGTAATTAGGAAATGGCTTTTGAGAATCAGCAAAGACCGACAGATGGGGGTGACAAGCTATGTCCATTAAATCGCAAATAACCGAAAAGCTGCTTTTACTAGTTTTGGATGGCTGCCGATACGATACCGCGGTTGAACAGATGGGGATCTTGAATCATCATGTGGATTATAAACAAGCACAACTGATCAAAGTCCATGCTGAAATGCCTAGCAGTTCTCGGCCATTGTATGAAGTGTTGGCTACTGGTGTACCAAGCTACCGGAATGGGATTCTGACCAATGCCGATGGTCAACATTCCAAAGAACTCTCGATTTTTGATCTTGTCAAAGCTGCCGGCGGAAATACTGCAGCTGCAGCACATTATTGGCAAAGTGAATTATTCAATCAAGCACCTTATGAAATCAAACGAGATCGTATTCAACACGACCACAAAAAAAGTATCCAACATGGAATCTTTTATAGTGAAAACCAGTATCCCGATTCACATGTGTTTGCAGATGGACATTATTTACTGCACACGTATCAGCCGAATTTGTTACTGATACATTCCATGAATATCGATGCCGCGGGACATCGTTATACGGCTGTTTCAAAAGAATACCGAAAAGCCGTCAACCAAGCAGACCAATTGATTGGCCTGTATTTGCACGATTGGTTGGCTGCAGGTTATCAAGTGATTGTTACTGCGGACCACGGGATGGATGAATATGGGTTGCATGGCGGAAGCATGGCTGCTCATCGCGAAGTCCCCCTCTATATTTTTTCAGATATTTTTCCGCCAGACTGTGGGATCGAAAAAATGAATCAATTAGAGTTGGCACCACTGATTTGCAGTTTACTAAAAATCGATACTTCTGAACGCATGCAGATTGGGCGCAGCTGATTTGTAGAAACGAACAAAGCCGCTAAAGTCAGGTGCTCAAATTAGGGCATCATTGCTAGAAGTCTATTTGGTTTGGCTTAACGGGCATAAATAGATGGCTTATATCAGATGAATAAGCAAAAAAGTAATCGATTGTTGTTCCGCTACAGAGAACTGTGCCATGAGTGAAAATAAACGGACATTGTAAATGAGAGAAAGTGGCTGCCGCGTCTTGGAAACTGTGAGAGTGCCTAGGTACTATAGCAGCAGTTGCGATCGTTAGAATTTATTGGGTTTTGTTTATATCCGGTCGTTCCGTCTGTTTGTTGACTGTTTATGGGACCGTCTTTTTTAATTAGAACAAGGCAACGAAGTGCTGCTATTCTTTGCACTTTTGGACAAACGACTTTATTTGTCTAAATCTGTGAAAAATAGCAGTTGTTATTTTTGTCACAAATAGAAGATACTGCTACCATGGATTCGTACCAATATTAGGAGGGGATCATATGAGATATACAAACGGAAATTATGAAGCTTTTGCAAGAAGCAGAAAACCGAAAGATGTCGAAAAGAAACAGGCCTATATTGTTGGTGGCGGATTAGCTGGATTAGCAGCAGCAGTCTTTTTGATTCGTGACGGACACATGGAGGGAAAGAAAATCCATGTGCTGGAGGAGCTGTCTCTTTCAGGCGGCTCACTCGACGGCAAATTTATTCCTCATGATGGCTTTGTCACTCGAGGCGGCCGTGAAATGGAAAATCATTTTGAATGTTTATGGGATTTATTCCGTTCGATTCCATCATTGGAGGTAGAAGATGCCTCCGTCTTAGATGAATTTTATTGGTTGGATCATGACGATCCAAACTCATCCAATTGTCGGATCATTCATGATCGTGGCCAACGAGCAGCAGATGACGGAGAATTCACTTTATCAGCAGCAGCCCAAAAAGAGTTGGTCCAACTATTTATGACTTCAGAAGATCAGCTTGTTGGCAAACGGATCGAGGATGTTTTTGGAGACGAGTTCTTTGAATCAAACTTTTGGCTTTATTGGTGTACGATGTTTGCTTTTGAAAAATGGCATTCTGCCATCGAAATGCGTAGATATGTTTTAAGATTCATTCACCATATCGATGGATTGCCTGATTTCACGGCTTTGAAATTTACTCGTTACAATCAATATGAATCGTTAGTTAAACCATTATTAGCTTACCTTGATGCACAAGGTGTCGATTTCCAATATGAAACCAAAGTCATGAATATTGACGTGAAGATCACTGAAGGAGAGAAAATCGCCCAAAGTATCACACTGATGAGAAATGGCAAAGCCCAAGAAATCACTTTGACAGCAGATGATCTGGTGTTTGTAACAAACGGCTCAATCACGGAGAGTTCGACTGAAGGGGATCACCATACGCCTGCCCCTATTACTCATGAATTAGGCGGCAGTTGGAATCTTTGGAAGAACTTGGCTGCTCAATCTCCTGAATTTGGTCGCCCAGAAGTCTTTTATGACAATCTGCCAGCAGAAAGCTGGTTTGTATCAGCGACAGTCACATGGCAAAACTTTGATATTGAACCTTATATTTCTCGTTTGACAAAACGGAAATTACGGACAGGAAGAGTAGTGACCGGTGGGATCGTCACCATCAAAGATTCAAATTGGCTGATGAGTTTTGCGACCCATCGTCAACCTCATTTCAAAGAGCAAGGCGATCAACAAACGGTGACTTGGGTTTATGGTCTATTGTCTAATACACCAGGAAATTATATCAAAAAACCGATTGAACACTGTTCCGGACAAGAAATCGTTCAAGAACTATTGTATCACTTAGGTGTTCCAGAAGATGAAATTCTACGGATCTCTAATGAATCATGTTCAGCGATCCCTGTGTATATGCCTTTCATCACTTCTTACTTCATGTTGCGGGAACCTGGAGATCGTCCGCTTGTGATACCGAATGGTTCACGAAACTTAGCCTTCATCGGCAACTTTGCCGAAACGCAACGTGATACCGTCTTTACGACTGAATATTCTGTACGAACGGCGATGGAAGCTGTCTACCAATTGTTAGCTATTGAACGAGGCGTTCCAGAAGTCTTTGCTTCCGCCTATGATCTGCGTACATTGGCCAATGCGATTTACTATTTATCGGACAAGAAAAAATTGACTGAGATGGAGCTGCCATTTATCGAACGCAAATTAGTAGAAGGATTTGTTAAGAAGACGAAAGATACCTATATCGGCGAAATCCTTGAAAAAAATCATTTAGTTTAACACACTTGAATGCTGTGACATCCGTTACTTAAAGACAGGATACCCGAAAGAATAAGAGAGGCCATGAAACGGCCTCTCTTTTCTTCGGGGTTACATATGTCTGACGGATGGCTCAGTTTTTTTGGAACGATTTCCATGCTGTAGAACCCCCTGTGTGATGTACACAAGAGTAGCGAAAAATAAGGGAACCGCTATCAAACAAATTGCTTCTTTTTAATAATACAGAGTGTTATTCTGTTATATTTGTATTGAACTTTTTCACTCTGTTTGGTATATTGATTGTTAATTAAAAGCTTTTTTTGTTTTTAGTACAGAAGCTGTAATTGTTACGATGAAAGGCGGGAGATTTATGGAAGATGCGACCTATTGGGCAGAGCAATTAACGCAGAAGAAAATCAGTTTTTCGGAATTGACAGCTAGGATCGAAGAAAAAATTCAGCAAGTTGAACCAACGTTAAATGCGCTTGTTTCTTTTGATCGGCAAGCAGCAATTAAGCAGTATGAACAGAATCCGCAAACAAAAGCGGCTTTATTCGGCGGGCTGCCAATACCACTTAAAATATTGGGGCAAAGTAAAGCGGGGTGGCCGGCCACATCGGCGGCTGCATTGTTTGCAAATGCAAAAGCAGAGCAGACGAGTGCATTTGTCAACGGGCTGGAACAGCTAGGATTGATTCCTTTGGGACAAACCAATGCCCCGGAATTTGGTTTCAAAAATGTTACCGATCCAGTATTGTACGGTCCAACACGCAATCCGTGGCAGTCCGCCTATTCGGCAGGGGGATCCAGCGGTGGAGCGGCGGCCGTCGTAGCGGCTGGACTATTTCCATTAGCTGCTGCTAGTGATGGAGGCGGTTCCATTCGTATCCCAGCTTCTTTCAACGGACTAATTGGGTTAAAACCGACGCGAGGAACTATGCCAGTGGGACCGCAAGAATGGCGTAGTTGGCAAGGTGCTTCGATCAATTTTGCATTGACGCTTTCTATGAGAGATACGGAACGTTTGTTTTATGGATTACGAACGTCTCAACCGGCGGCTCCCTATCAGGCACCTAGAATCGAATGGAAACATCATGGACCCAGTCAGAATCGAACACTGAGAGTTGCGTACACAACCGAGTCTCCAGCCGGGAGTCCAGTTTCACAAACTGCTGTCTTAGCTGTCAAGAAAGCTGTCGCATTTTTGGAAGATCAAGGACATCAGGTTACAGAAATCCGTTATCCTGTTGACGGTCAAACGATGATGGCAAGCTATTATCGTATGAATGGTGGAGAGACAGCAGCAATGTTTGCCGAGATCGAGGCAATGCTGCAACGACCAGTGGAACAGAAAGATATGGAGCTGATGACTTGGGGACTGTACCAATATGGCAAAAAATTAGCGGCTGCCGATTATATTCAGGCATTGCAATATTGGGATCAGCTGGCAGTAACGATGGAAGCTTTGTTTGCAGATTATGAGTTGTTTTTGACCCCTGCAACAGCACAAACGGCGCCATTGATTGAAGAGGATTTGCAAAGTGATACGATTCGAAGCGAACTGCAAGAGATAGAAAGACGAACAGCTGCTGCTGCCGGAGACTTGATTTATCAGATGTTCGACAAAAGTTTGGCACTGACGCCCTATACGCAATTGGCCAATCTAACGGGCCAACCTGCAATCAGCCTTCCAACAGCTGTTAGTGAGGAAGGTTTGCCATTGGGAATTCAGTTTATGGCATCAAAAGGCCGTGAAGATTTACTTTTTCAAGTGGGTGAATTGTTTGAACGATGGGAGCAATTTCATTTACCCAAAAAATAACTGTCGATGAATGACGGTTCAAGAATGATTTTCTAGGGGGATAAAGATGGAAACAATCAAAATAAACAAGTGGAAAAATATCGTTGTACTAGGTGCCTTTGTGATGTTGTTAGGTGCTTGCGGAAGTAAGGCTAAAGAGGACAATAGTTTAAGTCGTGTTCAAGAGTCAAAAGAATTGACTGTTGCTACGTCAGGTACGTTATTTCCTTCCTCTTATTACAATGATGACAATCAATTAGTTGGCTATGACGTAGACGTTGCAAAAGAAGTAGCCAAGCGGATGGGTGTTTCGATCCAGTTCAAAGAATACAACGTAGACGGACAAGTGGCGTCCTTGACTAGAGGTGAAGCGGACTTTGCCGCAAATGATTTCGGTCTCAGCGGAGACCGTGGAGATAAGTTTCGTCTGTCTGAACCAATCAAGTATTCATTTGATAGTATGATCGTGCGAAAAAGCGATGATTCTGGCATTGCCTCTCTAGATGATTTAGCAGGCAAAAAAGCAGCGGGAGAACCTAATACAAGCTACATGAAGTTAGCCGAAGAATATGGTGCGAAACTTGTGACCTATGATAATGCCACGAATGACCAGTATCTGACAGATGTGGCAAACGGACGGACCGATGTGATCCTTAATGATTATTATCTGCAAAAGATGTCGGTGGCAGCTTTGCCAGATATTCCAGTTAAAATCTTGGAAGATGTCTACTTCAATCCGAACGAAACAGGTTTTCTTTTTGCGAAAGACAACCAAGCACTGCATGACGAAGTCGATCGTGTTTTAAAAGAGATGAAAGCAGACGGGACGTTAAAAGAAATTTCCGAAAAATACTTCCAAACAGATGTATCTGTACCATCTGACAAAGAGATCCAAAAGGTTGAAAAGTAATGTATATCCCAACTCTTGATCTTCCACTGATGTGGGAGTCGCTTCCTTTTTTACTGACAGGGTTATCCTATACGTTAGGGATTGCCATTGCTTCTTTTCTCGCAGGAAATGCGTTAGGTTTATTGCTGACTTTTCTGGGGATGCTTCAAAACCCTTGGGTAAGAAGGATCGTTCGAGGCTATATCTCCTTTCTGCGAGGAGTACCCGCATTGGTGCTGTTGTTTTTGCTCTATTTCGGATTGCCGTATCAATTACCCGCATTGACAGCTGCCATTATTTGTTTTAGTTTGACTAGCAGTGCTTTTATTGGAGAAATTTATCGAGGATCGATCGCCGGAGTGGATCGCGGGCAATGGGATGCAGCGTATGCTCTGGGATTGAGTTTTTCTAAAACATTACGGTTGATCATTCTGCCTCAGGCATTTCGCATATCGGTCCCAGCATTAAGCAATGTCGCGATGGACCTGTTGAAAGGAACCTCGTTAGCGGCAATGATCACGATCCCGGACATTTTTCAAAAAGCCAAAATTGTTGGCGGCCGGACGTTTGATTATATGTCGATGTACGTGTTAGTGGCGATCATTTACTGGTTGCTGTGTATCGGGATCGAAGCGCTCCAACATCGCTTAGAAAAACGATTTGCTGACCGCTTTGAAAGTCAAAAAGGCTGATCGTCAAAAAAGCTGATCGTCAAAAAAGTAGCTAAAAAAATTCGCTGGTTGGATTATTTATGAATCAATCTCTTTGTTTGTGGTACACTTTACAAAAAAGGAGTTTGGACAATGAAATATGAATGGCGAAAACAAGAAAAAGCTTACTATTTACCAAAAGAACCACAGCTGATCGAAGTGCCTGCTTATCAATTCATTACGTTGACTGGCGAAGGAAATCCTAACCGTCCTGAATTTTCCGAGCAAATCAGTGCACTTTATATGATGGCCTATGGATTGCGCATGGGATTGAAAAAAGGCTCCTTCGGCAATACGCCTTTTGAGTATACGGTATACCCGCTAGAAGGCGTATGGACTTTACCTGAAAAACCACAAGGACCGATTGCTAAAGAAGAGTTGATCTATAAAATCATGATTCGGCAACCGGAACAAGTAACTGCTGATTTAGCCGCCGAACAGTTGACACAAATCATGAAGAAAAAAGAAAATCGTTTTTTGGAACGAATTCGTTTCGAAGAATACCAAGAAGGCTGGTCCGTGCAAGCTTGTCACATCGGTCCTTTTGACACAGAAACAGAAACGTTTGCGAAAATGCAAGACTATTGCGAAGCCCACGATCTATCAATTGTTCCCACGATGGGCAATTATCAGCATCGGGAGATCTATCTGTCAGATCCGCGAAAGACAGCACCAGAAAAAGCAAAAACAGTCTTACGCTGGCGGGTAGCCAAAACAAACAAAGAATCCGCTTGATCCATTTAACCGTTGGTGTACTTAATGAAAACACGTAATGAAAAGAGAGAGAACCGCGCTTAAGCGATTCTCTCTCTTTTACTACTCATCTTTTAAATAGTCTTCACTGGTGAATTCACTGTGAAAATACTTGCCTTCGTCGCCGTAATAGGTATTGTACCGTTGCTTGAATTTGCGGAATCCATACACCACTAATACTTTTAAGAGACAGTAGATCGGTATTCCGAAAATGACACCTACGATCCCCATCAAATCCCCCATAACTAATAAAACAACGAGAATCGTGATCGGATGGATCTGCAGACGATCTCCCATTACACGAGGAACGACCAAGTCACCATGAAGCAGCTGTACGGCGAACCAAGCAATCAGGAATTTGATCAGCATTCCTGTTGAATCTTGTGCTGCGATGAAAAGGGCCGGGAAGAAGACGATAAATGGACCGATATATGGAATGATACATAAAATCCCGGCAGCGATCGCCAAGATACTTGCATATTCTAAACCAATCAGCAAAAAAATCACCCAATAAATTCCGCCTAAAATAAAGGAAGAAATAATCTGTCCTTTCAGAAAGGCACCAACTTGTAGGTCAGCGATCTTTACGATCGTGTTGAAATCTTTACGAAATCGCGGTGGTACGATTGACAGGAGAGAATAATAAAACTTGTTTGGATTTCTTAGTAAGAAAAAAGCAATGATCGGTCCTGTAAACAATGCGATAAACAACGTTGAGATCGTCGAAAAGATACTGCTAAGCCCTGCAGCACCGGTTTGCCAATAGTCACCAATGAAATCCATGATATTGTTGGCAACTTTTTGAAGAGTATCCGTGATCTGATCGATCTGAGCACCAAATGGCGTATTCGCTAGGAATGAGTCAGCGTTTCGCTCGAAATCAGCAATCAAATCTGGGAATTGATTGATCAAATCGGTTGTTTGTTTTTGGATGATTGGATAAAGCTGAAACCCAGCCAAAACGATCACTAAAAGAATCAGAAGATAGATCCCGCCAATGGAAACAATGCGGGGAATCTTTTTCGTTTCTAAGCGATCAACTAACGGATTGAACAAATAATACAAGATCAGGCCGAATAAAAATGGTGGAATAAGAGTAGAAATAATGACAAAAAAAGGATCAAAAAGAAACGAGATTTGTTTAAGTAAAAAAGCAGCGATCGCACAGAGAATGATCAATCCCAGTACATAATAGCTGGTTTTTCCTCCTAAAAATTGGATTAAACGGTTTTTTTTCATAGAAGAGCCTCACTTTCTTAGCCTCATTATAACGAAAGCAGCACTTTCTGTAAAAAAAGAGCGAGTCAAACCAATTTTATTTTTTACTTTTGCTTATTTGATTCGTTTATAGATATGTAAGGGCGCCACTTACGAAGCAATCAAAATACAATAGAGGAGGAAAAGAAGCGATGAAGACCAAAACCACCACAAGGCTGACGATTCGAATCCAAGCACCAGATGCAGAAAAAACTGTCAGTCAGACCGTCAATCAAGTCATGAATGCTCCAGAGGAGGCTAAGATGTTAGCGTTTGGTGAAGCCATGGCAGGATTTTCTAAGAATGCGTCTTTGGCTGGCGTGGTAGAAACGATCCAGAATGAGTACGTAAAATAACGAAAGGAGAGAAAGAGATGAAAAAGCTTCATGCATTATTTTTGACTAGCGAGGGCAAAAAACACACATTGCAGCCAAAAGTTTTTGATGAAGAGATAACGGCAGAAGCAGCACGAACAGCAATGGAGAATATTACAAAAATCGGTATCTTTGAATCAGATGGTGTCCGTTATTACAATGAGCTGTCTGGCGCCAAAATCGTAGAGACGATTGAGACGCCATTGTTTTGAAATAAGTTGAAGTAGAACGTTCATCAAGAAATGCTCGACAATCAAAAGGGACTGTGCCATAAGTCAGTATCCAACAAGTTAAACCGAATAATAGTCTGTTGCTAGGATAGATTCCTCTGACTTTTGCGACGAGGAGTCCCTGCACCGCAGGAGCAATAATCATTAATGTTCGGCTAGTGTTACTTGTAGGAGACTTATGGCACAGTCCCTTTATTTGGTGACGGCAGTTAATGTACAACGTCCGACAGCCGTTTTCGTTCCATCGGATTGTCTGATCGTAGCTTGCCAAGTTTGGATCTTTCCACCGATTCGATCAGGGATAGCTTCCACAGTAACAGTTCCTTGTTTGACCGCTTTTAAATGATTGACTTGTAGATCAATCGCGGCGGCAAATTGGTCTTCAGCTACGGCTTGATTTGCCCCCAGACTACAAGCTGTTTCAATCAAGACGGCATTGATACCACCGTGCAGAAGACCAAAAGGTTGTTTATGCTGATCGGTGACCACTAAAGATAACCGAACCTGAGTAGCGGTTGTTTCTTCGATCTGGATGCCTAAATAGTCAAGTAAGTTCATAGAGTTCCTCGTTTTCTGAGAATTTGATGATTTGATTATAACAAACGTTTGACAGAAAGCAATTTCTAACGAAATTCGCTCAGAAATGTGTATAATGGAAACATGTGACATAAGGAGGAACCTGTAATGAGAGAATGGAAAACCTTAAAAGAATACGATGAAATTTTATTTGAACAGCATGGTAAAGTGGCGAAGATCACGATCAATCGTCCAGAAGTCCACAATGCCTTTACACCGAAAACGGTGTTTGAAATGATCGATGCTTTTTCAATCAGTCGCGATGAACCTGGCATTGGTGTGATCATTCTAACAGGGGCTGGCGACAAAGCTTTTTGTTCTGGCGGCGACCAAAAAGTTCGCGGACATGGCGGCTATGTTGGTGAAGATCAAGTTCCTCGTCTCAATGTGCTGGACTTGCAACGTTTGATCCGGACATTACCAAAACCGGTGATCGCTATGGTCAAAGGTTGGTCTATTGGAGGCGGAAACGTGCTGCAGCTGGTTTGTGATCTAACGATCGCGGCAGATAATGCGAAATTTGGTCAAACAGGACCGAATGTCGGCAGTTTCGATGGTGGCTACGGTTCAGGCTATCTTGCTCGAACGATTGGCCACAAGAAAGCCAAAGAAGTTTGGTTTATGACGAAACAGTATACAGCAGAAGAAGCTTTAGCAATGAACTGGATCAATACAGTCGTTCCTCTTGATCAAGTGGAAGATGTGACGATGGAATGGGCAGAAACGATGCTGCAAAAAAGCCCATTGGCTTTGCGCATGATCAAAGCCTCAATGAATGCCGATACAGATGGGCTAGCCGGAATCCAACAACTTGCTGGCGATGCGACCTTATTGTATTACACAATGGATGAAGCAAAAGAAGGCCGCGATGCGTTTAAAGAAAAACGTCAGCCTAATTTCGACCAATTCCCTAAATTCCCTTAATGAATGGTAGTTGGCTGCAACGGCAAGCACAACTTCATCCAGAACGACCAGCTTTTTATTGGCAAGATAAAAGCTGGTCGTTTGCTGCCTTGCAAAAAGAAGTCACGGCTTATGCTTGCTATTATGAACATCGGATTCCTCAAACAATCGAGCGAGTAGCGATTTTAAGCAATAACTCTCCTGAGATGTATTTCACGATTTTGGCACTTTGGGAATTAGGAAAACAAATTCAGTTCTTAAACACTCGATTGACTGAAAAAGAGCTGTACTTTCAATTAACCGATGCTGCCTGTCAGTGGGTAGTCACCAATCGATCGCTTTCCTTGCCGAGAATCAAGTTCCTGCCTTTTGGCAAATTGCAAGAACGTTTTTTTTCTGCGCCGATTTCGATTTACCAAAAAACACAAGTTGCATCGATCATGTACACTTCTGGCACGACGGGTAATCCCAAAGGAGTGCCTCAAACATTTGGCAATCATTTTGCCAGTGCACAAGCCACGCAGATCAACTTGTCGGTGACTGCTGACGACTGCTGGTGTTGTGTCGTTCCGTTGTATCATATTAGCGGTTTATCAATTTTGTTGCGTTCCTTGATTTTAGGGATCAGTGTTCGATTATATGATCGATTCGATGCGCAGCAAATCGCATCAGACCTAGCTGCTGGTAAAGGAACGGTGCTCTCGTTAGTGACCAAAATGCTGACCGATCTTTTGCCTTTGACTGGAGACAATGGTTACCCTTCATTGCGCTATATTCTTTTAGGTGGTGGTCCGATTGCCAGATCAGTCTTGATGCAATGCCAAGACAAGTGCTTATCAGTTATTCAATCCTATGGGATGACTGAAACTTGTTCGCAAGTCGTTGCTTTGCCTCCAGATAAAGCCGAGGAAAAAATTGGTTCTGCTGGATTACCATTAGCCCAAGTCAATTTGCGGATTCAGTCGCAGTCTTTGAAAGAATCTGTTATCGAAAAAGAAGGAAAACTGGGGGAAATCCAGTTGCAAGGACCTGCGATCGTTACGTGCTATTTGAATGATCGCGGGTTGGAGCAGTGGACGCAGGATGGCTGGTTTGCCACCGGTGATCTTGGCTATTTGGATTCTGAAGGGTATTTGTATGTGGTATCTCGTTTGAGCGAATTGATTATTTCCGGTGGCGAAAATATTTATCCAGCTGAAGTTGAACAGGCATTAGTTAGCCACCCTGCAATTGAAGAAGCGGCAGTGGTGGGCGAGCCAAGTGGAGTGTGGGGACAAGAGCCAGTTGCTTATCTTACACTCAAAGAGCCGATTACATTACCAGAATTGATCGCCTATCTAACCCCACAGCTTGCTCGGTACAAACACCCCCGTCGCTATTATCAAGTAAAAGAAATGCCGCGTACCGCTAGCGGGAAAATAGTAAAGCGTGTATTGCTGACAGAAGAAAGAGTGAACTACATTGAACAGCAAATCAAAGAATGAGTATCAACAAGCATTAGCTGCTGGCAAAAAGGTGTTTAGTCATTATTACCCACTTGCACCTTGTGATTTTGTTCAGTTATATGCTGCTGCCAGTCAATTTATTGGTGAACGTTATTTTTGGCGATCATCAGATCAAGCAACCTGTTTTTTGGGTATCGGCAGTGTGAAACGGTACGCGAACCCATCATTGATTGATTTTGAGCGGCAGCGTCGAAACCTTAAAAAGCAGCATTTTCAACCAAATACGGACCAAATGGCTGCTACATTATTAGGGGCTTTTGCTTTTGATGAACAAAGCCAAGGAGCAGCAGAATGGGGCACAATCGGCAATGGTCTTTTTGTGTTGCCGAAAATTCTTTTTAGAAAAATAAATGATGTGTATGGTGTGATCTTGACCGTCGAAGCGAAGGATACGAATGACGTGGAAACGCTGTTCGGACAGTTTGCTGATTTACAACAACTCGTTGAGCAATGGGGAAAACAAGCGCAACAGCCTGTAGGGGCTTGTTTGTTGCAGCAAACAGAATTAGACGTACCACAATGGGTAAAAGCGGTCGATGAGACAGTCGCTGCGATCCGCTCTGCAAAAACGCCTTTGGAGAAGGTTGTTTTAGCTCGGCGAATGAAAATCACTACTAAGAAGGAGATTGATTCCTTTGCGGTGTTGGCCCGTCTTGCAGAGCAACAAACCAATACCTATCTCTTTGCTTTTGAAGACGAGGTTTCGTTTATTGGTGCCACACCGGAGCGCTTGTTAAAGGCGACTGCCAGTCATTTCGAGACAGTCAGCATTGCAGGGTCTGCGCCTCGAGGCAGCACACCAGCAGAAGATCAGCAAATAGCTGATGCATTATTAACTGATCCCAAAAATACCCATGAGCATCAAGTAGTTGTCAATCGCCTGGAGCAGGCGTTGTCTTCCTTATTGGCGGAAGGGTTCCATTCAGAGGCGCGATCGATCATCAAGAATCGCGACATTCAGCACTTATTCGTGCCTTTGTCTGGCAAGCGGAAGCCCGCTGTTTCTTTTTTAGAAGCAGTGGCTAAGCTGCATCCAACACCAGCCCTAGGTGGGGAGCCAAAAGCTGATGCGCTGGCATGGATTCGTAACCACGAACCTGCGCGTCGGGGATTATATGGTGGACCAATCGGGTGGCTAGGTATCCAAGAAGATATCGGAGAATTTGCAGTAGCGATTCGTTCTGGTGTTTTTCATGGGACAGAAGGCATCCTTTACGCAGGATGCGGGATCGTCGCCGATTCTGTTGCAGAAGAAGAGCGCCAAGAGACAGCCTTGAAATTCCAACCTATGCTAAGAGGAGTGATAGAGAATGAATCAGCAAGTCATGACTGACTACTTGTTGGCAGCAATCCATGGGTTTAAAGCCGCTGGAATAAAGCGAGCGGTGATCAGTCCCGGATCGCGGTCGACACCGTTGGCATTGCTTTTGCATCGGGATCCAGAAATCACTTGTTGGATCGATGTCGATGAACGTTCAGCAGCTTTTTTTGCGTTGGGAATGACCAAAGTCGATTTGCAGCCGACACTTTTACTATGTACATCAGGTACTGCTGCAGCCAATTACTATCCAGCAATTTGTGAGGCGGAAGCCACAAATTTGCCATTGATCGTCTTAACTGCTGATCGGCCACCGGAACTACGTGGTGTTGGTGCACCGCAAGCCATGGATCAGCAAAGTCTGTATGCTTCTCATGTAAAAAAAATGGTAGAAATGACTGTGCCGGAGAATACACCCAACATGCTGAAGTACAGCTTTTGGCAGGCTGCCACGACAACGATCGAAGCATTAAAGCAACCACGTGGTCCCGTACACCTGAATTTTCCTTTGCGGGAACCATTACTGCCTGACTTCACGCGGACTTGTTCGATCCAACAAAATATCGCTTACCTCCCTACACAGCAATCGCTACCTGCAGCTGTATTGACAGAACTGGCACCATTGTTTATGAAAAAAGGGCTCCTAGTGGTGGGTGAAAGTTTGACACCTTCTGAAGCAGAAACGCTGCATGCGCTTGCCAATCATCTTGGCTGGCCGCTAGTGGGGGATCCACTGACAAATTTGGCCACTTGCGGGGAAACGTCGGCTCATTTTCTCCCACAGGCTGATTTGATTTTTCCACAACTAGATGCGGACTTTATTCCCGAAGTCGTTATTCGTTTTGGTCGCTTGCCAGTGACCAAAAATGTCTTGCTTTGGTTAAGCGGTCTGCCGGAAGGCATCGACTGGCTTTTCGTGGATGAATCTGGACAGTGGCAAGATCAATTGCATCGCTCAGCCTTTTTGCTACAGCTTACGATAGAGGATTTTGTGGAGCAAGTAAGCAAGTTGCCTAGCAGACCACAACCAGAATGGTTTCAGCCATGGCAAAAGCTGCAAGCCGTCGCTGAGGAAGCATTGGCAACGACTCATTCTTTAACGGAGTGGAATGAAACTGCTGCTGTACGGATCTTGCAACAAACATTGGGACATGATGCCCAATTGCTCTTAGCAAATAGTAATGCGATCCGCTTTGTTGATCGATACGGAACGGTTACAGGTAGTGCTTACCAAGTATTTGGCAATCGCGGTGTGAATGGTATCGATGGGTTGATATCGACCGTTGCTGGGATCGCAGCTGCCAGCCAAAAACCGACCTATTTATTGATTGGCGATCTAGCTTTTTTTCATGATATGAATGGGCTGCAATTGCTCAAACAATATCAGCTGCCAGTCACGATCATTTTACTGAATAATAACGGTGGGGGGATTTTTTCCTTCTTATCGCAAAATACCTTGTCAGAAAGTGACTTTGTGCCGCTATTTGGCACCCCGTTGGATCTTGACTTTCAGCAAGCTGCAAAACTTTATGGCGCGAAATGGCACGCTCCAGCAACTTTGACTGATTTTGCCTCCCAAATCGAGCAATCATTAACGACGCCTTGTTTTCAGATCATTGAAGTAGTTGGCCTGCAAAAAGATCCTGTGATCGCTTGGCAAGCGTTGCAACAGGAGTTTCAGGAAAGGATCTCCAATGAAAATAAACGTTAACGGTGTGAACTATTTGTATCAGTGGTATCGACCTTATCTGGCTGATCTGCCGACCCTCGTAGTTCTGCACGGATTTACTGGCACTTCAGATTCTTTTCGCCCAGTGTTTGCTCAAGAAACGTCCTTCAATGTCTTAGCAATCGATTTGTTGGGTCATGGTGGTTCCGCCAGTCATGTGCACCCGTTACGCTATGAGATGATTCAGATGGTAACGGATCTGGCAGAATTGGTGGATCGTTTAACGGTTGACCGTTATTATCTTTATGGCTATTCAATGGGTGCTCGTACGGCATTGGCATGGACGGTTGCTTTCCCAGACAAGATCGCTGGCTTGATCATGGAGAGCGGCTCTCCGGGACTGGAATCAGAATCTGCCCGCAGTCTTCGCCGACGCAATGATCAACGTTTGGCGATACGATTGATTCAGCAACCGCTGGTTGACTTTGTTGATTATTGGCAAGAACTGCCATTGTTTGCTAGTCAAAAACGATTACCAAAGGAAATACAGCAGCAAGTACGAGCGACGCGTTTGAGCCAACAGGCGTTTGGTTTGGCGATGAGTTTGTACTATAGCGGAACAGGAACACAACCTAGCTTCTGGCAAAATTTGGCAGACATTCAGTGCCCATTTCTGGTTCTCACTGGGGAATGGGATGAAAAATTTTTCCTGATCGCTAAAAAAATGCAGCAGCAACAACCAGCGTTGACTATCCTCTCGGTGTCAAAAGCCGGTCATTGCGTGCATTTGGAACGTCCAGATGTAGTGGCAAATGAAGTGCATGCTTGGTTGACCGCACACTGATATTGGAAAAGGAGAGCGCGTATGAAAATCGTCAAAGCAGAACGGATTGCTTGTCGACTCCCATTGAGGCAGCCTTTTGAGACGAGTTATGGTCGCTTGACGGAAAAAGCATTTGACCTGCTTGTACTGACCGACCAAGACGGAACCGTAGGTGTTGGAGAATTGGTGGCTTTTCAGCAACCAGATTATATTGAAGAAACGTTGGCTTCAGCTCGAGAAGTCATTAGCAAGTTCTTATTCCCATTGCTGACAGGAAACATCGATCATCCGCGAGATGTTTGGACGTTATTTCAAACAGTTCAAGGAAATTTTATGGCCAAATCAGCAGTTGAAACGGCGATTTGGGATTTATATGGCCGCCAAAAACATTGCAGTCTGACCTCTTTTTATCCTACAACAAGAGACAAGCTTGCTGTAGGGGTCAGTGTGGGGATTCAAGCATCCACAGAACAGCTAGTCGCACAAGTCGCTGATTATGTAGCGCAAGGATATCAGCGAGTAAAAATCAAAATCAAGCCGGGAGTCGACTTAGAGCCGTTGACAGCCGTTCGGGAAACCTTTCCCGAGCTATTGCTGATGGCTGATGCGAACGGCGCTTATGAAGATCAACCGGAAAAGATTCTCGCATTAGATGAATTGGGGCTGGCAATGATCGAGCAACCGTTGAAGATCCGGGATCTAGTGGGGCATCGCCGTCTGCAGAAGCAGTTAAAGACGCCGCTATGTTTAGATGAAGATATACGTACTGCAGAAGATGTCGCTGTTGTTGCCTCATTAGATAGTTGCCGAGCAATCAATCTAAAAATTCCGCGAGTGGGAGGAATCACCGAAGCGATGCGAATTGTTTCAGCCTGCCAACATTATGGATTGGATGTCTGGCTAGGTGGAATGTTCGAATCAGGAGTGGGACGAGCGTTGAATCTGCAGTTTGCCAGCCAAGCTCCCTTCCACTTCCCTGGTGATCTATCTGCTTCTGATCGTTATTTTTACGATGACATCGTCACTGAACCTGCGAAGATCAAAAATGGCTGTCTTCAGGTGCCTGTTGGTGTGGGAGCGGGCTTCACACTAGATGAAAAGAAAATAGCTGACTATTGTGTTTCCCGTACTCGTTTGTTAGGTTGAACTTTAGAAATAGTTTTTGATCAGCAGATCAATTATCAAGCAGCAAAAAGCACCTTCTCGCTTTTAGAGAGGGTGCTTTTTGCTGCTATTTGGATAAAAGGGCGTGCAAGCGCCTGTTGCTAAGCCTGTTCTTTAAATTCTTTCTCAATTTGCAAACGGCGAACTTTCATTGTTGCTGTACGAGGGATCTTTTCAAAGTCCCAGAGAATTGGCTGATTCAAACGAGGAAGATCTTCTACTGCTTGCCACCAAGCTGTCCAATCCATTTCACGGTTTGGTGCTAAGGCAATGATCGGTTGCGGTGAATTTTCTTTGTCACGAACGATGACCACTTCAGCTAGAAAATCCAATGTATCTAAAAGCAGATCTTCTAAAGCTAAATTACTATCGATGGATTCAATCAGATCCACTTGGCGGTCTTTCAAGAATAAATGGCCTTCTTCATTCATGCTGCCATAATCGCCGCTATCCCACCAATCTCCATAAACATTCTCAGTAAAACGCTGATCTTCTTTATAATAAGTCAATGCCCGTCCTTTGGATAGGAAGTGGATATGTCCGTCTGTATTTGCAGGCAACTCATTGCCGTCAGCATCTGCGATTCGTGCTTTGGTCAAATCACCTAAACCAATGCCCATATCGCGAGCATCATTTGATTGTATACTTTCTAGCGTATGTGCTTTCAGGATCATTGGGCCGCACTCGCTTTGGCCGTATACTTGCAAGAAGATGGCATCTTGATTGGCAGAAGTTTGTAAGAAAGCTGCCATTGTTTGATTATTGATGGCATCGAATGTGGAGTGATAATACCGTATTCCAGCAAAAGCTTCAGGATGTTCTTCTGCAACGAATCGCCATTGCACGAAGTTATTTGGGTGTGTCTCTAAGGCAATCGGTGGATTCTCTTTCAACATCCGAACGACGTGAGGACCATTCGCACTAGCAAGAGGCATCATTGGAAAGCCCATAGACATCAAAGAAGAGATCCCAATATTGAAGCGAGAATGAACCGGTGAAATATGGAACGCCACTAATTTTGTTTCTGCGATTTTTGTGAAGACAGTTCGCTGCCACTTTGTCCGCCACCCCATAGAATTGGCCGAGTGACAAATCAATTTTGGTATTCCTGTTGTGCCTGAGGTGTGGGTCATATAAGAAATTTGATCGTGAGGCAATTCGGTTTGGCCAACAGGTTCAGCTGGTTGCAACAATAGATTGCGGACAGCAATCTGCTTGTTCGGGCTGCTGTTTTTGACAGCTGCCACTCGGTTTTCTGTCTCTTCATCAAAAAGGATATAAGGATCTTCTAAGCGGTCAACAAAGACTTCGATCGTTGAAGCTGGAAAATGATAAGAAATCATTGCTGGGACAGCGCCTAAATAAGCAGCAGCTGTAGCTAAAAGATACGTATCAAATTTTGATGATTTATAGATAATGATTTTATCTCCGGCTTGGACGCCAAGGTGGGCAAGTTGATACGCCCGCTTTAAGATTATTTCATGACTTGAATGATATGTGCTGCGGTAACCCAATTCAGGAAAAGCTGGCAAGATCTCATCATGAATGATTGGGACGTCTGGATAAGCCTCCGCCGCATCGCGGTAATTGGTATAAAGATTCAATGGTTGATACGCTAAAATAGACAAAATAACACACTCCTTTAAATTGATGACGGTGTTTTGTTAACTTCGATGGTTAATAAAGTCACCTTTCTCAAACTATGGTTCATTTTAACATAGCGTTTTTTTTAAGAATAGTTACTTTGGGATTTTTTTCACATAACGTCTTAAATCAACTGACTTACAAGCCGGGTAGGGCTATTTTGAGACAATCAAGTTTGATTAGTGATACTCGATTGGTATGTTTTGATTGGCACAAGGGCAACCGAGGATAGTTAGAACAAAAGATTCTATTGCGAACATCAGCAGGACGATAGTTGTCAGTATGTCTTTTTATTGCTATCATGAAAAAAAAGACAAAGGAAGATCCCGATGGCCAAAAAGATACAAAATAAAAAACATGTTTCGCTTCCTCGATACCAGCAGATCGCTGTGGAGATCGCGGAAAGAATCGTGGAA
Organism: Enterococcus sp. M190262; assembly: GCF_005843965.1. Lineage (NCBI taxonomy): Bacteria > Bacillati > Bacillota > Bacilli > Lactobacillales > Enterococcaceae > Enterococcus > Enterococcus sp. M190262. The sequence continues at coordinate 1,709,366 of NZ_CP040461.1, forward strand.
AATCGCTACGAAGTTGGACAAAAGGTTCATGCCCGTTCGACATTAGCCAGTAACTTCAATGTGTCGCCAGAAACAGCCCGTAAAGCAATCAATGTCTTGGTCGATTTGGGGATCATGGATGTCCGTCATGGGAGCGGCGCGTATATTGCCTCAAAAGAAAAGGCGCAATCTTTTTTGGATCAGTACAAAGATGTTCAATCGATCCAAGAGATTCGTAAAGACATTTTAGAAAGCGTTGAACGGCAACAACAAGAGCTGGATAATTTTTCGGAACTATTGAATGTTTTGGTTCGGCAAACGAAAAAAGTGCATAATATGAGCCCTTTTCTGCCATTTGAATTGTTATTGAAAGAAGATGCCCAGCACTTAGAGAAAAGTGTCCACGACCTGAATATTTGGCAAGTAACGGGAGCAACCATCGTGGCAATCCAAACGGAACAGGAGTTATTGCTCTCACCAGGCCCTTACGCCAAGTTTAGTGCCGGCAATACGATTTATTTTGTCGGAAATGAGTTGGCACTACAACGTATGACGAACTTTTTTTATCCACAAGACTCCGCTAATTGAAGAGCGAAAGATTCCATTTCTAAGAAGAGATGGAATCTTTTTTTGACAAAGTGACCACATGCTGTTAGTATAGTATGGTCACTTTCGTGAAATTTTTCAGAAAAAGGAGTCAGTATAAGTGAGTAAAGTTAAAGTTGCACATTTAACGAAAATCTTTGGCAAGAAGAAGCAACAAGCGTTTGCCATGATTCAAGAACAACGCAGCAAGAATGAAATTCTAGAAAAAACTGGGGCCACTGTTGGCGTCTATGATGTGAATTTTGAAGTCAATGAAGGAGAAATCTTTGTGATTATGGGACTTTCTGGTAGTGGGAAGTCAACCTTGATCCGTTTATTGAATCGGTTGATCGAACCATCCGGTGGGGACATTTATATTGATGGGGAAGACATTGCGAAGATGAGTAAAGAAGAATTACGTGAAGTCCGACGCCATAAGATCAACATGGTTTTCCAAAGCTTTGGTTTGTTCCCTCACCGAACGATTCTTGAGAATACAGAATATGGCTTAGAGGTGCGAGGGGTTCCCAAAGAAGAGCGAGTAGCCAAAGCCGAAAAAGCTTTAGCTAATTCTGGGCTATTATCTTTCAAGGATCAATATCCTGATCAACTGTCTGGTGGGATGCAACAACGGGTTGGTCTGGCGCGAGCATTAGCAAATGATCCAGAGATCTTATTGATGGACGAAGCATTCTCAGCGTTAGATCCGTTGATCCGTCGTGAAATGCAAGATGAGTTGTTAGAATTACAAGCCAATGTCCAAAAGACAATTATTTTTATCACTCATGATTTGAATGAAGCCTTGCGAATTGGTGATCGCATTGCTTTGATGAAAGATGGACAAATCATGCAAATTGGGACAGGAGAAGAGATTCTGACCAATCCTGCGAACCAATATGTGAGAGATTTCGTCGAAGATGTCGATCGCTCGAAAGTTTTGACGGCTCAAAACATCATGGTACCAGCACTAACGACAAATATCGAAATCGATGGGCCAAGCGTTGCGCTAAATCGAATGCGTAAAGAGGAAGTTAGTATGTTGCTGGCGGTAGACAAAAAACGTCATCTAAAAGGTAGTTTGACAGCTGAGTCGGCTCGCGAAGCACGCAAAAACAATTTGACCCTAAAAGAAGTCATCGATAAAAATGTACAAAAAATCGACAAAGATATGCTAGTGACGGATATTTTCAATTTAATTTATGATTCCCCGACACCGTTAGCGGTGGTTGAAAATGATCGTCTGATCGGTGTAGTTATTCGAGGCAGTGTGATCGAAGCGCTGGCAGAAACGGATTCATCAGTGACAGAGGAAGGAGTGGTCGTCAATGGGTAATTTTCTTCAACAAACGATTCCAGTTGCTGATTGGGTAGAGTCCTTTACAGATTGGCTAACAGGAACTTTTAGTGGGCTCTTTTCCGCATTGCAGTCTTTTGGTCAGTTCGTGATGGATGGAATGACTAATACTTTGCTTTTTGTGCCACCACTAGTCATGATCTTGCTGCTGACAATCGCTGCATTTTTTGTTTCAAGTAAAAAATGGGGGCTGACGGCATTTACATTTGTCGGGCTACTGTTTATCTACAATCAAGGTTTGTGGACTGATTTGATGAATACTGTCACATTGGTTCTGCTCTCTAGTCTGGTATCGATCATTATCGGTATTCCCCTCGGAATCTTAATGGCAAAAAGCGAAAAGGCGCAAAGCATCGTTACGCCAATCTTAGATTTCATGCAAACGATGCCTGGCTTCGTCTATCTGATCCCAGCAGTCGCTTTCTTTGGGATCGGCATGGTACCAGGGGTTTTTGCCTCAGTGATTTTTGCATTGCCGCCGACTGTACGGATGACTAATTTAGGAATCCGTCAAATTTCTCGTGAATTAGTCGAAGCTTCGGATTCCTTTGGGGGAACTGGCTGGCAGAAATTGGTCAAGTTAGAATTGCCATTAGCGAAAAGTACGATTTTAGCAGGTGTCAATCAAACCACGATGCTTGCTCTTTCAATGGTAGTGATTGCTTCGATGATCGGTGCCCCTGGTCTTGGACGAGGTGTCCTATCTGCACTGCAGCGGGCACAAGTCGGAAATGGATTTGTTAGTGGGGTTTCATTAGTGATCTTAGCGATCATTATGGATCGGTTTACCCAAAACTTGAATAAACCCGCTCATAAGAAAAAAGCCGTGTCCGCGAAAAGCCGCAAGCAAAAACGTCTCTTTGGCGGGATCGCTGCCGCAGCTGTTGTTGCGCTGATTGGTGCTTCTGTAGCTTTTGGTCGTGTTTCAGACAATAAAGGAACAGTCAACTTAGCATATGTCGAATGGGATACAGAAGTGGCTTCCACTCATGTGGTAGCTGAAGTGTTAAAAGAAATGGGCTATGAAGTCAAGACGACACCATTAGACAATGCGATCATGTGGGAATCTGTGGCTAAAGGCGAAGTTGACGGGATGGTAGCTGCCTGGTTGCCTTCAACTCATCAAGCTCAATATGAACAATATAAAGACCAAGTAGAAAATCTAGGACCAAACTTAGAGGGAGCTAAACTGGGAATTGCAGTTCCTAGCTACATGGCAGTTGATTCTATCGCAGATCTATCGGATGAGGCAGGAAAAACGATCACGGGAATTGAACCAGGTGCAGGTGTGGTCGCTGCTGCTGAAAATACAGTTGCAACATATGATAATCTTTCTGATTGGAATGTGGCGACATCTTCTTCCGGGGCAATGACTGTGGCGTTAGGACAAGCCATCAAGAATAAAGAAGACATTGTGATCACTGGCTGGTCGCCTCATTGGATGTTTGCAAAATATGATTTGAAATATCTAGATGATCCTGAAGGAACGATGGGAGAAGCAGAGAGTATCAATACGATGGTACGCCAAGGATTAGCTGATGATTTGCCAGAAGTTTATGAAGTACTGGATAAATTCAATTGGACACAAGAAGATATGGAAGAAGTCATGCTGGCAATCAACGATGGAACTTCTGCTGAAGATGCTGCAAAAGATTGGGTAACCAAACACCCAGAAGAAGTGGCAGCTTGGACGAAGTAAGTCAATGAAGCATGAAAGGATCAGATAAATAAACAAAAAAAGAAAGTTTCGCATCTAGACTCGGTGGCCGAGTTCAGGTGTGAGACTTTCGTTTTTTTCACTGTCTACTGACTGTCTACTGATAGTAGCCAGCAATTTTTTGTGCTTTTTCAGTATTGGCGAAATGCAGTTTGGTATACTTCGCTAATAAAGGCATTCCGCCTTTTTGCAAAAGCTGAGCAGCGACCTGATCGGATTTGCTGCCGGCACCCGAAGGAAGCTGTAATCCAACTTCTTGTGACGCCTTCTCTAGTTCCTCCAGAAAAACAGTGCGGCATAGAATGGAGGCCGCAGCCACTGCTAAATGATATTGCTCCCCTTTTGTTGCAAAAAACAATTTTTCTGTGATTTGATTTTTTTCTGATTTTAGATAGGTACGGTAATTTTTTTCGCTAGTGAATTGATCAATCAAGATGGCATCCGGTGTTTTTGGTGCGATTTTTTGCAACAGTAGCCGAATGGCTTGATTGTGTAGCGCAACTTTCATTCGAACGGTGTTGTATTTAGGTTGGATCTCATTGTATTTAGTTGGTTCAACTGTCAGTAATTGATAAGGCACAAGTTTTTTTATTTTTGGGGCCATTGCCCGAATTTGTGGATCAGTCAACATTTTGGAGTCTTTGACACCTAATGCTTTCAATGCGGGTAGCTGATCTTTACTGGCATAGACAGCGCAAACGACTAAAGGACCAAAATAACTGCCATTGCCAACTTCATCACTACCAACGACACTCCACTGTGAAAAATCAGCAGGCAAGGAGGATGAAGGAGCCTTGTTGTTCGTATTTGCTGTTTTGGACAAGTCGGCGGAATTGCTCCAACGAGCTGCTTCAGCTTCTGCACCACTGCCTTGAAACATCACTTTACCAGAAGTATAAGCGGTGATGGTCGTTTGTTCTTTTTTGGCAACAAACACGGTATAAGGAACTTTTTTATTCAACAGCGCTTGCTGATAGAAGTTCATCATTTCTGCGATAGTTTTTTGAGATACTTTAATGACGATATTACTCATTGTCTTCCTCCGATATACATACTGGTTATTTGAATAGAACATCTTCTTAGATTCTACCATAGGTAAAAATTTTACGAAGCCTCTTTCTAAAAAAACGATTGGCATGGAAATTACACTAGAAATCACGTATAATAGGTAGGAGTTTGCGATACGCGTGCAGAAAGTGATAAAATAGTACAGAACAGCAATGGGAGGAATCTTTCCTATGACGGAGCAAAAGAAACGTTATAAAGCAGTAATCGCCAATCAAAGCTACACGATTATTGGGCGTGAAAGTAAACAACATATGGATATGGTAACGAAATTAGTCAATGACCAATTGACAGAAATCATGGGGCTGTCTTCTCAAGTCGATAAAGAGCAAGCAGCAATTCTATTAGCAATCAATGCGATTTCTGATCAGTTGAAAAAACAAGAGCAAGTATTAAGTTTGCAAAATAAGGTAGAAGAGTTACGCAGTCAAGCGATTAAGGCGACCGAACTAGAGAATCGGATTAAGCGAATCGAAGCGATTGAGTCTGAAGCGCGCCAAGTATTGGATGAGACAGGTCGCGGAGATGTGGAGATCCATAATCATGTGGAAGCTCAACAAATACTAAATGAACAACGTAAGCGCAAAATCCAAGAAAAAGCAGCTCATGGTTAAGTAGGCGCGGAAAGGACTCTGAAATGATAGGATTTTTGGTTCTGGTTCTTTTGTTAGCGGCATTTTATGGTGGCGCGCGGCGAGGGACTTCATTGCAGCTGGTCTCCGTTTTAGGATACCTTTTTTCTTTTTTAGTTGCAGTGGCAAATTACCAAGCTTTGGCAAAAAAAATTGAATTATATGTTCCTTATATGTCTGTGACCGCAGACTCAAAGTTGGTCTTTTATAACCTAGATCTTGCTCTAGACCTAGACAAAGCGTACTATGCAGCTGTCGCTTTTATTATGATTCTTTTTGCTGGCTGGTTAGTGACAAAATTGATTTGCATTTTTGCAAATGGACTGCGTTTCAAACGTCTGCGTTTTTTGAAAGGCTATGATTGGGTCGTAGCAGGGATCTTGAATACGCTATTAGTTTATCTGAATATCTATTTCTTTTTTATGATCCTCTCGATGATTCCTTTAGCGACTATCCAAAATTTGTTTGATAAGAGCAGCACGGCACACTTTATCGTTGAAAGTTCGCCAATCATTTCTGATTACTTTTACCGTTTGTGGATCACTAATGTGATTGGTTAGTATAAGGCAGCTGGTCATTAGACCCATGCTGCTTTTTTTCTTAAGTAAAAAAATGAAAAAGTAGGTGAGACTATGAATAAAAAAATTCTTGATGTTTTAGCTTTCGATCAAGTAAAACAATTGGTTGGGCAGTATCTAGTGACCGCCCAAGGGAAAGAAGAATTAGCTCAATTAGCGCCATCAGCAGATGCTCAGCAAATTTCCACTTGGCTGGCTGAAACAGAAGATGCGTTAAAAGTACAGCGATTGCGGGGCGGTATTCCTGTACCAAAAATTGAAAATATTCGTCCGCAAATGAAGCGAATCGAAATCGGAGCGGACCTTAATGGTTTAGAATTAGCGCAAGTAGGTCGAGTGTTGGTGACAGCCAATGAATTGAAGCGTTTCTTTGAAGATCTATCAGACAGCGAAATCGAGTTCGAGCGACTGTATGAATGGGAAAAGCAGTTAGTAACGCTGCCCACGCTTAGCCGTCGCCTGAAAGAAGCAGTGGATGAAGACGGTCGGTTGACTGACGAAGCATCTCCAGAGCTACGTGTCATTCGACAAAATATTCGTCGTTCTGAACGAACGATCAGAGAAACGTTAGATAGTCTCGTACGTGGCGGAAATGCCAAGTATTTGAGCGATACCATTGTCACGATGCGAAATGAGCGCTATGTGATTCCGGTGAAGCAAGAATATCGTGGCGTGTTTGGCGGGGTCGTGCATGATCAGAGTTCTTCTGGGCAGACATTATTTATTGAACCAAAACAAGTGGTGGATCAGAATAATCGACTGCGCCAACATCAAATCGCTGAGCGTACGGAGATTGAACGAATCTTAGCGGAACTTTCTGCAGAGCTAGCTCCTTATCAACGCGAAATTCTGCACAACGCCTATGTGATCGGGATGATGGACTTCATGAATGCCAAAGCACGTTTTGGGAAAGAATTGCAGGCAATCGTGCCGGCTATCAATACAGATAATCATGTCGTTTTCAAACAAGCACGTCATCCGCTGATCGATCAAGAAAAAGTCGTACCGAATGATATTGCTATTGGTGAAGACTATCAAGCGGTGGTAATTACCGGTCCGAATACTGGTGGGAAAACAATCACCTTGAAGACGCTGGGATTGCTTCAAATCATGGGGCAATCTGGATTGCCGATTTTAGTCGATGAAGAGAGCCAAATGGGCATTTTTCAAGAAATTTTTGCTGATATTGGGGATGAGCAATCCATCGAACAAAGTTTATCTACCTTCTCTTCTCACATGACGACGATCGTCGATGTTCTCAAAAAAGTGGACCATACAAGTTTAGTTTTATTCGATGAACTGGGAGCTGGGACCGATCCGCAAGAAGGCGCGGCGTTAGCGATTGCTATTCTTGATGAACTTGGTGCACGCTCTGCCTATGTGATGGCGACGACTCATTATCCGGAATTGAAAGTGTACGGTTACAATCGTGCCAATACCATCAATGCTTCAATGGAGTTTGATGTCGATACCCTAAGCCCAACATATCGTTTGCTGATCGGTGTGCCTGGTCGCAGTAATGCTTTTGAAATCTCCAAACGTCTGGGCTTGGACATCCAGATCATTGAGCAAGCCAAGCAAATCATGGATGGCGAAAGTCAGGACTTGAATGAGATGATCGCCGACTTAGAAAACCGGCGCAAGATGACCGAAACAGAGTATTTGGAAATGCGGCATTATGTAGAAGAAGCGGAACGGCTGCAAAAAGAATTGAAACAAGCATATAACTTTTTCTTTGAAGAACGCGAAGCAGAACTAGCAAAAGCCCGCAAGAAAGCAAATCAAATCGTTGAAGAAGCAAAAGAGGAATCGGAAAAAATCATTTCGGATATCCGCAACATGCAATTGAGCAGCGGACAGAGCCATGTCAAAGAACATGAGTTGATCGCAGCCCGCACAAAATTGTCTGATCTTCATCAAGAAGAACATTTGCAAAAGAACAAGGTCTTGCAAAAAGCCAAAGCTGCGAAAACATTGAAGGTCGGCGATGAAGTGTTAGTTACTTCCTATGGTCAGCGAGGAACTTTGATCAAAAAGATGGGACAATCACAATGGCAAGTGCAATTGGGAATCTTAAAAATGACGCTGTCTGAATCAGATCTACAGCCGGCAGCACCTGTCAAAGAACCTGTGCAGCGCGTCGTTCATACCGTCCGTTCAGCGGAGTCTTCGCATGTTCCTAATCAGCTGGATCTTCGTGGCAAACGCTATGAAGAGGCATTGAATGAAGTTGATCAGTATCTCGATGCGGCGATTCTTGCTGGTTACCCACAAGTGACGATCGTTCACGGAAAAGGGACGGGGGCATTACGGCAAGGAATTACGGAATATTTGAAAAATCATCGTAGTGTCAAAAGTTTTGAGTTTGCACCGGCAAATCAAGGTGGCAATGGGGCGACCATCGTAAAATTTAAATAATCGTTAAGGCTTCTTACCTTTTGTAAGCAGAGGATTTCAAAAAAGCACGTGAACATGCTATACTTTTTTTAGCAATCAAATGGAGGCGAACAATATGGCAAAAGAAATTACAGATAAAACTTTTTCAGAAGAAACCGATAAAGGCTTAGTCCTTATTGATTTTTGGGCAACATGGTGCGGTCCATGTCGGATGCAAGCACCAATCTTGGAACAATTAGCAAATGAATATGAAGAAGACGAATTAAAAATCGTCAAAATGGATGTGGATGAAAATCCTGAAACGCCAGCTTCATTTGGTATCATGTCGATCCCTACGCTATTGTTGAAAAAAGATGGCCAAGTGGTAGATAAAGCCGTTGGTGTTCATACCAAAGATCAATTGAAAGAAATGGTAGCAAGCCACATGTAAGAAAATTTTATAGTAAGCAGCGATCTTAAGCGATCGCTGCTTTTTTTTTGAGTAGTTTTAAGCGAGGATTTATTCTTGCAATGGTATAATGAAAGTGTGAATATGGGGAGCGTTTACTTTCTATGGAGTGCTTTTATTTGAAAAGGGGGATGAAAAATGAAAAAGAATAGAGGATGGGGGTACCGGCTGCTCTGTATCATTTCCTTGGTCAGTGCACCGCTTGTATCTGCAGGTGCGACCTACGCGGAAACAATTGATACAGGAACTTCTTCAGTCAATCAAGTCACCGAATCAACCACCAATACCAGTAGGACGACAACCGAAACGACTGACTCAACAACTGCGACATCGTCTACAATAGACACGTCAACTTCCGAAGCGAGTACCAACAGTTCGACTGATAGCTTTGGGGAAACAACTACAAGTAGTTCAGAAATAACTGTTTCTTCCACAGAAGAAACGGATACTTCAGAAGCGAATCCAGTCATCACTGTTAAGGAATTAGCCAATTCAAATCGCTATGTCAAAATCAACACTTTCACAGCGACTACAACGGTGTCGCAAGCAATGGATAGTCGTCAGGTTTTATATACCCTCAATCAATTGCAACTAACAGCCACAGGATCAATTACTGAACTTGCGGGTCACGTTTATAAAAGTGTCAAACAGTACCAAGATACAGCGACGAAAAAGAAGTATAGTGAACTACTTGATGAACAGAATCACGTGATTGGTATTGTTGAAGCAGAGTCTGTCACGACAGCAGATGGGGTGTTTCAGTCAGAAAAAAAATATGCTACTGTTCAAAGTAGCAATTATCCTTTATGGGAGTCAATTTTTTTTGATAAACAGTTAGGCACGACAAAAACAATCAATCAACAAACGTTTCAAGTAAAAGAAAGTTTCAAACACGGAAACGGCTCGACCTATTATGCTCTGTACACGGATAAGAACCAATTTATTGGTTGGATTAATGCCAAAGGAGCCGCGGATGCCAAATCACCTGGAGGCATATGGCAATCTGAATCAAAATACGCCACGATCATCAGTGGCAACTACACATTATGGCAAAATTTTGATTGGTCAGCCAAAAAAGGAACGACAGCTGCTTTAAATGGAAAGACCGTCAAAGCCACAGGAAAATATCGCCATGTTAATGGTGCAACGTATTATTCGTTGTATGACAATAAGAACAAGTGGTTAGGTTATATCAACGCTGCCGGTGTCAAAACGACATCAAATGCACAGGGAGCTTACCAGGCTTACGGTAAATATGTTACTCTAACAAAGAAAAATTATACAATTTGGGGTAATTTTAACTGGTCGAGCAAAAAGAACACTACCTCTTCATTGTATGGAAAAACTTACCAGGCTAAAGGAAAATATGAACATTGGAACGGATCAACTTACTACTCATTGTCTGATTCTACTGGCAAATGGATCGGCTATTTGAATGCTGAAGCCGCTACTGTGGCTAATAATCAAGGTGGCATATGGCAGAGTGAAAACAAGACGATCCGGATGAAAAGTAAGAACTATACATTGTGGCAAGATTTGAATTTTTCTAAGAAGAAAGCTTCGAGTGGCAATTATATGAACAAAAATATCAAAGTCACCGGAAAATATCAGCATTATAACGGTGCGACCTATTACTCATTGTATTTAAACAATACATGGATCGGCTATATCAATGCTACAGGTGTCACAAATGCTCATGTAATCCATTCGCAGAGCAATATTAGCCGTTATGTGATCGTCAACAATGCCAGCGGGAATTTTCTGAATGCTGCTGATCCTAACAGCAGCAAATTAGGAAAAAAGAGTAATTATAAAGGGTATATGGCGAAAGCAACCAAATTAGCCAAAACGAGTGATGGCAATTATCTGTATCTGGTTTCACCAGCAGGGAAAATCGGGTGGATCAAAGAGAATCAGACGTATAGCGTGAATGATAAATTCTGGATGTACACTACTGGTGGCAAGTACCCCTCGCTAAATGTCAAAAATTTAAACATTCATGTGTCCATCAGTAAGCAGCGAGTTTACATTAAGTCAGGCGACAAAGTCATTTATACCATGCTTTGTTCCACGGGGACAGTTTTTACGCCGACACCGTTAGGTAATTTTAGAATTCAGCAGGAGAAAGGCTCCGCCTTTTCAGGAGCGGCTTATTACCGTTCTTTCAAAGATCATGGTGTCTATCTATTCCATACCGTTCCAACAAGCATTGCTTGGTCAACCAATTCATTTAGTTCGGTGGAAGGCAAAAAACTAGGACAGCGAGCTTCTCATGGCTGTATTCGATTAGCAGTCCCTGATGCTAAATGGTTCTATTACAACATACCTTACAACACTCCCGTAAAAATCGTTAACTGATTCTAGCTGCTGCATCCTTTGAATAAGGATGCAGCAGTTTTTTTGTAGCGAAAAGAGTTGTTGATTTGCACTTCACTGTAATTAGAGTTGAAAGTTTTTATCTTCTGAATAGAGATCAAGGCCTTTTTGATATTTTACTTTTTGATATTTTGATAGAAGTTAGATTTGTAAAGTGGGTCAATTGACTAAAAACTGCCCTTTGAAAGCTGTGTCGCCCGTTTGGGAAAAGGATTTCTATTTTGAATGACTGACATGTTCGTTCGAAGATTGATAGGGAGCATCAATCTCGAATCCCTAGTTGCTAACTAAGGTAAGTATAAAGCGGTCAACTAAGTGTAAATAGTTCTGAAATACGCCGATAGATAATCAGAAAACTACCCAAATCCGGGAGAAAATTGCTTACAAAAAGAGATTGACACTTATTATATCATCCGATAATATATCAATAAGTGATATAGTTTCCTAGGATGGGGGAAAACACATGGATGAACCATTGACCGATTCAACTTATTTGATTTTGTTAGCTTTATTAAAGCCAAAACATGGCTATGTGATCATGAAGCAAATCAATGAATTAAGCCAAGGTACCTATGAAATCGGTCCGGCAACAATGTATACTATATTGAAAAAATTGACCAAAAATGAAATGATCAGTTTAGAAGAGACGACAGATCGTAAAAAAATCTATCAGATCACAGCCAAAGGAAAAACGGCTTTAGAAAAGGACATTCAGCGACGAAAACATTTCTTTGAGATTGGTGAACAGATTATGGGTGAGTTGGGGGGACTGGCAGATGAGCAAACGTAAGACAAAATATTTGTATTCATTAGGTGTTGCCTATTATCCAGAAAAAGAAATGATGCGGCTGCAAGAGCAAGCAGCAAAAGGTTGGCAGTTTGTGCATATGAATCAGTTCGGTTTTTTGAAGTTTATTCAAAGCCAACCACAAGAGAAGAAGTTTGCTGTCGATTTTTTTCAAGGAGACAAATCCGATGTTGATGAATACTTGGCCATGTATGAAGCCGGCGGATGGGAGTATATTAGTTCCTACAAAAACCGTTACTACTATTTTCAGGCTCCTTTAGAGACACCAGCTATTTTTAGTGATCAGCAAAGCTATCAAGAACGAATCGATAGTGAGGCACGCTATCTTATGAAACGTTCTTTTGGCATAACAGGTGTTGGCTTGGTTATTCTGCTTTTGATTTATCTCCTCGCTCGCTGGCTAGTACTTACCTATAATGAGATACTAGGTTTCTCATATGGTGTTGCAGTTGGGCTGATTTGTGCGCCTCTTGTCATCGGTGTGGTGTCATTTCTCATGCGTCGCTTGTACAAGAACCGCGCCTCTTTTTACAAAGAACCAGAGAAACTAGCTAAGCGGCAACACGTGTTACGGGATACGCTGCTCTTTATGGGAGTCGGCGCATTAATTGGAGGAATTATCGGCTTTTTAGCCGGTTATTTATATTAACTTAAAAGACAAGGAAGGTGAAATTGTGTTAGAAGCAAAGAATTTAGTGAAAACATTTGGGGACTATCGGGCAGTGGATCAATTGTCCTTTCAAATCAACGATGGCGAGATCATGGGGCTGATCGGTCAAAATGGTGCTGGTAAAACCACGACATTCCGATTGATTCTAGATTTTTTACGGGCTGAACAAGGAGAAGTACTATGGAATGGCCATCAAATCACAGAAAAGGAATACAATTTGATTGGTTATTTGCCAGAAGAACGGGGACTTTACCCTAAAGTAACCATCCAAGATCAACTGATTTATTTTGCACGCTTGCGTGGAAAAAAGAAAGAAGAAATTGAACCTAAGATCGACGAATGGATGGAAAAATTCCAAGTAAAAGGGAAAAAGACAGATAAAGTTAAATCATTATCGAAGGGGAATCAGCAAAAAGTCCAATTGATCGCAACATTGATTCATGAACCTAAATTAGTCATTTTGGATGAACCATTTAGCGGATTGGACCCTGTCAATGCTGAGTTGCTGAAAGATGGCATTATTGAACTAAAAGAAAAAGGTTCTTGTGTCATTTTTTCTAGTCATAACATGGATAATGTTGAGAAAATCTGCGATCATTTGATCATGCTAAGAGATGGTCAAACGGTTCTCAACGGAAAAGTTCATGAGATCCGTGAATCGTTTGGGCGGACGAAAGTCTTCTTGGAATCTTCATTGTCAAAAGAAACCATCCTAGCAGTTGAAGGTGTCGAAAAAGTTCTTCATAAAGAAGATGGGAGTTATGACATTACATTATCGCATCCTGAAGTCGGTCGCACATTGTTTGATTTGGCCACAGCTGATGGCTATATCCCGATGTTTAACCAACAACCGCCGACATTAGAAGAAATCTTTAAGAGAAAGGCGGGAAAAGACAATGAGTAAATTTTGGGTGATCGCGCTCGATGTGTTTAAGAAAAACGTGAAATCGATCTCGTTTTTGATCATGATATTGATTCCATTTATTGCATTGGGCATTATTTATGTGGTAGGAATTTTTACCGATGGAATGAACAGTGCCGATAAAATTGCTGTTTATGCGAATGAACCAGCTATTGCACAAACAATCGCAGCTCAGAAAAATGAAGACTATCAATTTGAAGTGGTGGATTCTGAAGAAGCTGGAAAAAAACAATTAGCGGATGAAAAGGTCGATGCATTCTTGATCGTTACTTCAGAGGTCGACAGTATCAAAGGTGAATTATTGAGTGAATCTTCTATGGGACAAACCACAGAGTTGACGGTTCAGCAATTATTGTCTGGGTTGCAAGCCTCGGGACGTGCCGCAGCACTCGGATTAAATCAGGAGCAAGTGGCTAGTTTAAGTGAGCCAGCAAACTTCAGTAAACAAAAAGTTTCTTTCACCGAAGATGGTAAAATGGAGCTTGGGGAAGACAATAGTTCGATCCAATACATTGTGAGTTATGTCGGAACAATTATTTTATTCATGTTTATTTTGACTTACGCTCAAATCATTGCCCAAGAGATTGCTTCCGAAAAAGGGACCCGGATCATGGAAGTTATTTTGTCCAGTACGAGAGCACAGGTTCACTTTTATGCCAAATTAACCGGTGTAATTATGGTCGCATTAGCTCAGTTATTGGCTTATGCCGGTATCTTTGCTATCAGTTATTATTGGATCAAAGACATTTCAATGGTCAAAGATGTATTAGCCAATTTCTCAATTGATGGATTATTCGGTCCATTCTTGATTTACTCGGTCATCTTTGTCCTATTAGGAATTTTGATTTACTCTGTCCTGTCTGCTTTGTGCGGTTCATTAGTCAATAAAGCAGAGGACACTGCCAAGGCGATCATTCCTGTCACTTACCTTTCTTTAGCCGGTTATATGTTAGGTTTGATTCTAGGCGGTACAGATCCTAACAATATCATTTTGCGGGTCACTTCTTATATCCCGTTTTTATCTTCATTTATCATGCCAGTCCGATTGGCTAACGATACAGTAGGTATCGGAGGCGCGGCAGTCTCTGTAGCCATCTTAGCAGTAAGTACATTGGCATTGATGCTGATCTCAGCAAGAATGTATAAGTCAAACGTACTGATTTATAACGATAACGGCATTTTGGCTTCATTGAAACAATCTTTCGTTTTGATGAAGAATGAAAAATGACCAGCCAACAAATTCTCCGATTAGTTAGGCTTCAATAAAGAAACCGATGAAAAGCTTGTGCTTTCTGATTACCAAATGGTATCCAGAAAACCCTCTGCTTTTCATCGGTTTTTTTCTACGTAGAATTGGGTAAAGTAGCTTTAATGAGTCAAGACCGCCAATTGATCAAGCTAGTATCCAATCAGCCTTTAATTACTAACTATTAAAGCTAAACGAGTCATTTAAACTACTAGTTTCAAATATAACCAAGTCTTTTTTCAATCAGGCATTGCCTCTGCTAGCGAAATCTTTGTTGGCATAATGTCAAAACTGATGAACAAAGTAGTCGAAAATTTGCTGTTCTGAAGCAATCTCTTGTGCGGTTAATTCAGGATGCCATTGGATCCCTAAAATCGGCGCCGGAAAGGCAGAAGTTTCAATGGCTTCTACGATACCGTCAGGGGCCGTTGCGATCACTTGGAAATCTTTTGCAACATCTTTAATGGCTTGATGGTGAAACGAATTCACTTGATAGGTGGTTCCTAATAATTTTCCTAAACGACTGTCAGCAACGATCTCAACGGCATGAGTAGGAAAGCGAAAGGGTGTCGGTGCTTGCACATGCTTGATGGTTGGTTGCTCGACCAATGACAAGTCTTGATAGAGGTTGCCGCCGAAAGCAACATTCAATAGCTGCATGCCACGACAGACACCAAAAATTGGTTTTTCTTGTGCGACAGCTTCTTTGATCAACGCCAATTCAAATGCGTCTCGTTCAGGATGTGTACCTTGGATCAGTGGATGCATCTCTTCGCCATAATAGCGAGGAGTCACATCATGCCCCCCTGCCAAAAGTAATTTATCAATCTGGGCAACATATTGGACGGCATTTTCGGGAGCTCCCATGGGTAAAATAAGGGGAAGGCCAGAGGCTTGTTGAATCTGTGTCACAAAATTTCTCGGGGTATATGTAATCCAATGGGCTTCCCCATCAATCATCGTTCGTTCGTTGCCAGCAATTCCAATCACTGGTTTCATAAGCATTCTCCTTCCAGCTGTTTTGACAGCAGTAATGAATAAAAAACTGTGACAAAAGGAAAACAAAGGAAGCTATCCAAACTGACTTTTTCCACGAAATTGCGAGGACCTACTAGAGAGTAGATGCAATTTCGTTATCGTTCGGATGCTCCATTTGTTGCTGCACTTAAGTCACAGTACTTTTTTATTTTTCGCGAATCACTTCTATTTTGTAGCCATCTGGGTCTTTCACGAAATAGTAAGAAGGAGAAGTACCAGGCAAGCCTTTTAAGTCAGTAACATCAAAACCAGCTGCTTTATGCTGCTCGTGAAGTTTCTCTAAATCATCGGTACTGATCGCGATATGACCATAGCCGTCACCTAGATCATAGCCGGGATGATCATAGTTATAAGTTAATTCTAATTCATAATCATCTCCTGGTAATGTCAGGTAAACCAACGTAAATTTGTTTTCTGGAAAATCACGACGGCGCGATTCTTCAAAACCGAATGCTTCTTGATAAAATGCAAGTGATGCTTCAAGATCTTTCACTCGCACACAAGTATGTGCCATTTTCATTTGTCATTCATCCTTTCAATTGTGGTAAGCCTATAATAACATAACCCGATTTTTTGTGGTAAGAAAAGTGCACCCCGTCAAGTTGCAGCTTGTCGCCAGTGGCTTCCTAAGGTAGAATGGAAAGAAAGAGATGATGGAGGGAAACATGGGGAACAAGGAGAAAGTGTTTGGGCAAAAAGAGCCGGGGGCTGACTATATTTCACGATTCGGTGCCTATGTCGTGATTCCGAATGAACACCAACAAGTGATTTTGGTCCAAGCGCCAAATGGCGCCTTTTTTTTACCAGGAGGGGAGATTGAACCCGGTGAATCGAAGGAACAAACGATCAAACGGGAATTGGTCGAAGAAGTAGGATTTGCAGGAAAGATCGCCAGTTATTTAGGGGAGGCGGTTGATTATTTTTACTCGCGACATCGAGAAACGTATTACCATCATCCGGCTTATTTTTATTTAATGACCGATTGGCAAAAAATAGGTGAGCCAACAGAACAACACAACCAACTTTCGTGGCATACACCAGAAGAAGCCATTCATTTATTGAAACGCGGCAGTCATGCCTGGGCAGTGAAACAATGGGTAAATCAAAAAGACAACGATCATGCATAAAGGCAGTGATCGTTGTCTTTTTTACTCTTTTATTTTAGTTCATTTAACACATAGTCATTGATAACTTTAGCTACACCATCTTCTTCATTGGAAGCAGTGATGACGTCGGCCGCTTGTTTGACGTTTTCTGTTGCATTAGCCATTGCAACGCCAAGACCCGCATATTCGACCATCGTTAGATCATTTTCGTTATCACCAATCGCCATGACTTCTGCTTGTGAGATACCTAGTTCCTCAGCTAGCTTCTGAACCGCAGCCCCTTTATGAGCTTTCTTATTCAAGACTTCTAAGAAAAATGGTGCACTTTTGACGATATTGAAACGCTCAGTCAATGAAGTTGGCAATTGTGGAATAATAGCATCGATCAATTCAGGCTCATCGATCATCATCATTTTGATGATATTCAGATCCGCAGTCATTTCTTCCGGTGTACGATATTTCAAAGGCATATTGACCAAAAAGGCTTCATAGACGGTATAAGGACTGATGTCTCGATTCGCTGTGTACATCGTATCTTGGGTTTCCACATGCAAATGAACCCCTAATTTACGGGCAGTCATTTCTACTTCTAAGTATTCTTCATGCGTCAATCCGAATTCAGAAACGATTTCTTTTGTTTTAGTCTTCTGTACGAGAGAACCATTATATGTGATTACGTAGTCCGTTTCTGAAAACAAGTCTAGTTCACTTAATAAATCTTGGACACCTGTTAAGGGGCGGCCAGTACATAAGACGATTCGAACACCCTGTGCCTCCGCAGCTTTTAGTGCTTGGTACACTCCAGGTGTGATTTTTCGATCATTGTTCAGTAACGTGCCATCGATATCGATAGCAATCAGTTTGATGCTCATAACTTCCTCCTAGTTGTTCGTATTGATCAAGGCACCATTGCGAATATGTTTCGCAAACTCTTGATACGTATCCCAAAATAAATCATAGTGATTTTGTAGTGCGGGGTCAATCATTTCTTTTGGGAAATAAAAGCGCTGGTCTCCTTGTGTTTGCCCAGCAAGTGCAGCTACTAGTTGACTAGCCTTGGATAATTCCACTAGGGAGCCGTCTTTTTCTTGCAGTTCGATTTGTGTCCGATGCATGCCAGAAGTTGGGCGATAAAAGTCATAAGGTAAATCGAAACTAGAATTGATTGCTGTGTAATAGTCGGGGTTAAAACCGACTTTTTCGACAAGAGATTGCAGTTCATGAATCAATGGCAATTGAGTGTCTTCTTCAAAACGTGCAGACTTCAGCGGTTTGCGGTTCAAGAATCGTTTGGCTAAATCACTAAGAATCGGATCATTTTCTTCCGTCCACTGAGTGAAGTACGTATTCAAGACGCCATCGTCTAGTTTTAGGTATTCTTCCAAAGTAAAGTGCTGTTTAAGAAAGGGCAGCAAAAGCTGGGAATGCGATTGGAAAAGTTCTTCATGTTCTTGATACAATTCGGCAGCGCGATTTAGTAAATGTGCCAAGATAACTTCCATTCCCCGAGAACTGGCATGGAAATAGACTTGGACATACATTTGATAGCGGCTGACAATATAATCTTCTACCGCATGCATGCCACTCATAGAAAATGCGATCCCGCCAGCATAGGGACGAATGACTCGCAGAATACGTGTCAAATCAAATGTGCCGTATTCCGTTCCCGTGAAGTATGCATCCCGCAGTAAATAATCCATGCGATCCGCATCGATCTGACTGGAAATCATTTGCACCACTTGTGGGTTTGGGTATGTCTTAGTAATAACACTGGCCACTTTTTCAGGAAAACCTTCTTCCACACGATTGAGGATTTGATAGACTTCTGTTTCTGGAGAAGTAATGATCGCTACAGTGATGGCTTCGTGATCGGTATGAAAAATATGTTCAAAAGTGTGAGAATAAGGGCCATGGCCAACATCATGCAACAAAGCAGCACAAAGCGTGACCAATCGTTCCCGGTCATCCCAGCCATCAGACCCAACTTTTTCAACTGGGAAATTTCGTTGAAACAAATCACAGATGCGGCGGCTAATTTCGTAGACTCCTAACGAATGTGAGAAGCGACTATGTTCAGCACCATGAAAAGTAAACGAAGAAGTTCCTAGTTGTTTGATCCTTCGCAGGCGCTGTACTTCTTTCGAATTGATCAAGTCCAAGATCACTTGATGCTGCACATGCACATAGTTGTGTACAGGATCACGGAATACTTTTTCAATAGCAAGTGTTTGATACTTATATGGGATGCTCATTGTGAACTCTCCTTTATCGGTTGATTTCGTTGATACATACTGGTCATACGAGCCTCTAGTAATGCCGCTTGATCATTTTTTTCAACCCATTCGGATGCAGTCACAGGGCTGAGAGAGGACTTAGTTAGCCGCATCAAGGCCTCTTGCAGTCGTGAGGCAGCTTCTGATACAGAGAAAGAGCGCTGAAGCACATCTTGGAGTGTTGTCATACTGGTAGGTTCAACGGCGGGATAGCCATTAGTACCAAACTGCTCTTTCAAGCTTTTTTGATAAAACGTTCTTACTACTTCTCCACGATAGTGTTGGTCGCCGTTGACACTAAGGTACATCATGACTGCAATTCCTGCTTTGATCCTGCGCTGGGCAGTCCCTGCGATTTTCTTTCCGTCCATACTCAAGTCAAAGGTACCGGGACAATAAGAGTTTGGGATTTCATAGGCCGCAATTTCTTTTTCGGGAAATGCTTCTCGCATCAAGTCGACCATTCGCTGATAAGCCGCATCTGTAGTAGCAGCTAACGTTTTTGGGAAAATCCACGATACATTCAGAACACCGGCATCGTTGATGACCCCAAGCCCGCCTGAGTTGCGGATGATTGGTTGAAAGCCAGCAGTCGTCAAAGCGGATATTCCTTCGGTGAAATAAGGCACTCGGGTATCTTTCATTCCTAAAATCATAGTATCAGGCAACTGCCAAAAGTGTAAAAAATCCTGATGATGAACGCCTGCATATTCACTCAATACATCGGTCAATGCAAACGGTAAAAAACGATTCTCGGTAGTTTGGGGATCAAATGGCAACATTTGATCAATCATTTCAATGGTCACGGTAGGCTTAGATTCTCCTTCAATAATAAGATCTCCTACTATTATATATGAAGATCATGAAAAAACTTAATCAAAAAGCTAAGAAAACGTTCTATAGTGGATGTTTTAGCTGAAATGATTGACAAAAGAGGGGAAAAAAGGAAAAATGGAACTGAAATCTGCTAAGGAGGCACACTATCATGAGGGAATTGTCACAAGGAATTCCGATTTCGATCCATTTAACGACAAAGGTCGAACAAGCGGGAGAAACACAAGATTTTTTGTTTGATTTACAAGGACAGGCGGTCAAAATCGGCGATACGCTGTATCTGAGATACAAAGAGATTCAGCCAGAAGGAGCCGAAGTACCAGTGACGATGAAAATTATGCCAGATGGCGTGATCCAACTGATTCGCTCGGGAGAAATGCGAACACGCTTGAAATTCGCTTACAAAGAGCGTTTAGAAACAAGTTATCAAACGCCTTATGGCACGATGCATTTCCATACATATACAAGTCACTTACATGTCAGTCTGAAAGATCGTCCTTATTCAGGCAAAGTCGATGTCCATTATGATTTATTTATGATGGAAGACAAAGTGGGAGAATACAAACTTTCTTTGGAGTTTACTGCTTAAATAAATGCAAATTTTGAAAGAATAAATTGCAATTTGTCTCACATTTTTGTATGATTAGGAGTAGACTGTGAAAGGACGTGTCCCGTTTGGAAATTAATGTATTTGAAGGTGTAAATAAAAACGAATTGTCAATGATCGAAGTTGCCCATGCGATTTTAGAGCAACGCGGTGACGTGATGGATTTTTCTGATTTGGTCAACCAAATCCAAAACTATCTAGAAACTTCGGACAGCGAGATTCGTGATTCTTTGGCGCAGTTTTATACAGACTTGAATATCGATGGCAGTTTTATTTCTTTGGGAGACAATCGCTGGGGATTGCGTTCATGGTATGCGATCGACTCAATCGATGAAGAAGTCAACCACGGAATCGATGATGAAGATGAAGATACACCGCGTCGTCGCAAACGTAAGAAAGTGAATGCCTTTATTAGTGACGATGAAGACGCGATCGATTATAACGATGATGACCCAGAGGATACTGATTTGTCTGATGACGATGAAGAGGATCTTTTTGACGATGATGACGATGAGGATGAAGAAATCTCCGCATATAACTCAGATCTGCAAGAAATTGGTGCAGACAATAACGATGATGACGAAGAGGAACTACCAGGGAACATTGAAGAAGATCTAACGATCATCGATGATGATGAAGAAGACGAATTTGATGACGAGGAAGAAGAGGAATAGGCCTCTTCTTTTTTGTGTTTAGCAAAGGCAACAGCGTATGGAAGATGGCAAGAGCTCAATCAAAATAAAAAAAAACGGAAGTGCTGTCAGCACTTCCGTGGTTTTTTGAATTATCCCTTGAGATAAAGTATACTATAAATGAAATGAAAAACGCGCCTTGAGGGAATCGAACCCCCGTCTCAAGAACCGGAATCTTACGTGATATCCACTACACTAAAGGCGCGAAGCACAAATAACAGTTTAACCAATTTTCTCAGAAAAAACAAGAGGTAAAATGATGAAATTTCAACAACAATTTTCGCAACAACAAAAACAGACACAAAAGTTGGCGATGACGCAGAAATTACAGCAGTCGATCCAAGTGCTGCAATTTTCATCAGATGAACTGCTTGCTTTCGTAGATAATCAGGCATTAGAGAATCCCCTGATCGATTTAACGGACCATGAATATCCGACGAGTTATACTCAAGGCAGTGGGACATCTGAGCAATTCAATGAATATTTGAATCAGATCCCAAATAGAGGAAGTTCGCTCTTTGAGTATTTGATCGATCAAATCCATTTAAATTACCGAGACACCTTTCTACGCACCGTCGTGTTATTTCTAGTGGAATATATTGATTTGAATGGATTTTTGACCATTGATTTGGTGAAGGCTGGTCAAATGATCGGAGCTTCAGAGATTCAGATGCTTGATGCCTTGACACTGATTCAGCAGTTGGATCCAGCGGGTGTCGGCGCACGAGATCTACGAGAATGCCTCATGCTTCAAACTGAACGGGACGATGCTGCGCCAGAACTCGCCTATATCGTTCTTGAAGAATGGTTCACGGAATTAGCAGAGCGCAAGTGGGACAAAATAGCGAAAAATCTAGCAGTTTCGCTTTCAGAAATTCAGAAGGTGTTTGACTATATCCAAACGTTGACCCCAACACCAGGGGCGGCCTTTGGGTCTACAGATGGTTTGTATATCATCCCAGATTTGCGAGTTACGATTATTGAAGGCCAGCCAGTGGTTACCTCTAATCGACGAGCAATGCCGGAAGTCCGTTTCCAACAACACTATTTTGATCAATTAAAACAAAGTGGCGATGCTGAGGTAAAGAAATATTTAGACAACAAAGCCCAAGAATTTGAATGGCTAAAAAAGACTCTCCAGCAGCGAGGAGATACCATCTATCGAGTGGGAGAAGCGATCGTTCATCATCAGCAAGCCTTTTTTTTACAAGCTGACCGACCATTGAAGCCATTGATCCTCAAAGAAATCGCTGACGAATTAGGTATTCACGAATCGACAGTCAGTCGTGCCGTCAATGGGAAATATTTGGAGACAGAATTTGGTGTTTTTGAACTGAAGTCCTTCTTTGGTCAAAAAGTGTCCACCCAAAGTGGAGAGGATGTCACCACGGAGGCAATCAAGCGGCGTTTGGCAGCTTTGATCAACGAAGAGAATAAGCAGAAGCCGCTTTCTGATCAAAAATTGGCTGATTTGTTAAAAGCGGAAGAAGTGGAAATTTCTCGCCGGACTGTTGCCAAGTATCGTGAGGCTCTTAATATTCCTGGATCATCTAAACGAAAGCGGTTTGATTGATTTTTCGATACAGTTCTTGTTCTGGTCCAGCTATTGAAGAAAGATTCAACAAGAATGCCGGCAAAAAGTCCAATGACCCCACCTCTTTTACATAAGAAGACAGGTAAGCAATTTGGGTTTCATATAATCGTAGCAAAGGCAGGGCTACTTGTGATAAATAGCTCTGCCCGCTTTTCATAGGCGGTCGCTGATCCTTTTGCTCGAGTTTTTCTTTGTTGATTTCTTTTACTAGTTTGAAAGCTATTTTTGGCTGTGATAAGAATCCGCTTTACGGTTAAAAAAGTTTGGAGAATCATTTTTTATAATTGAAATAGTTGCATGAGGCGTCCAGAAGTGCTACTATTATTGGTGTAAGAGATGAATTAAATTTTTTTTGGAATAGATGGGTCATTTTAAGTCATTGTAGGACAAAAAAAGTCCAACGGGAGGATGCAAAATGCTCGATGAATTGAAATTGATTGAGGCAATCACCCCGGATATCCTCGCGGTGCTTCAAGAACGTTACCGTATTTTACGGACTATCTATTGGATGCAACCAGTAGGGCGGCGGACATTGTCTGAAAGCTTAGCAATGACGGAACGTGTGTTGAGGTCTGAAACGGATATCCTCAAAAAACTTAAATTGATTGATTCGTCTAAAAGCGGTATGCAATTAACGGCCTATGGCGAAGAAATCTATACAAAAATCGGCAGTTTGATGGATCAATTGTTTGGCATGCATCAAACAGAGAAGCGGTTATCCGAGTACTTCGGGATTGATCGTTGCTTGATTGCCAGCGGTGATGGGGACCGTCAACCGAAAGTGATTGCTGAATTCGGTCAGCTGCTTAATGAGTCGTTAGACTTATTGCTGCCAGATGGTGAGAATACGATCGCTGTGATGGGCGGTACGACAATGGCAAAAGTTGCCGAAGAACTAGGCAATCTTGAAACTGGCAAACGCCATAACTTGTTTGTCCCAGCCAGAGGGGGCATCGGAGAAGCAGTCAATGTTCAGGCAAATTCAGTCGGATCAGTGATGGCGATGCGTACCAATGGTAATTATCGTTCCCTATTTGTACCGGAACAATTAAGCATTAACACCTATGAATTTTTGTTGAAAGAACCAGCGATCCTTGATGTCTTAAACTTGATAAGTCAAGCAAATTGTGTTATTCATAGTATTGGACGAGCACTGCATATGGCAGCTCGAAGAAAGATGTCAGAAAAAGAGATCCTGATGCTGAAACAAAAGAATGCAGTAGCGGAATCCTTCGGTTATTTCTTTAACGAAGCAGGCGAGGTCGTTTATAAGATTCCTCGTATCGGACTGCAGTTGAAGGACTTGCAGAACGTGCCGATCATTTTCGCAATCGCAGGCGGTAAATCAAAAGCCAAAGCGATCAATGCATACATGAAAAATGCACCAAAACAAACATGGCTCATCACAGATGAAGCCTGTGCCAATGAGATTTTAAAAGGGGCAACCCTTTAAAATAAATATTTTTATGATTTTCATAAGGAGGAAATCTTAAATGACAGTTAAAGTAGGTATTAATGGATTTGGACGTATCGGACGCTTAGCATTTCGTCGTATCCAAGAAGTAGAAGGAATCGAAGTTGTGGCTATCAACGACTTAACAGACGCTAAAATGTTAGCACACTTGTTAAAATATGATACAACACAAGGACGTTTCAACGGTACAGTTGAAGTTCATGAAGGATCATTCAACGTGAACGGAAACGAAATCAAAGTTCTAGCAAACCGCAACCCTGAAGAATTGCCTTGGGGCGAATTAGGTGTTGAAATCGTGCTAGAATGTACTGGATTCTTCACTTCTAAATCAGCTGCTGAAAAACATTTAACAGCTGGTGCAAAACGTGTAGTTATCTCAGCTCCTGGCGGAAACGATGTACCAACAATCGTTTACAACACAAACCACGAAACTTTAACAGGTGATGAAACAGTAATTTCTGGTGCTTCATGTACAACTAACTGTTTAGCTCCTATGGCTAAAACATTGAATGACAAATTTGGTGTGATCGAAGGCTTGATGACTACGATCCATGCTTACACAGGTGACCAAATGACTCTAGACGGACCACACCCTAAAGGTGACTTCCGCCGTGCGCGTGCTGCTGCAGCAAACATCGTTCCTAACTCAACTGGTGCTGCTAAAGCTATTGGCTTGGTAATTCCTGAATTGAACGGTAAATTAGACGGAGCTGCTCAACGTGTTCCTGTTGCAACTGGTTCATTAACTGAATTAGTTACAGTTCTTGACAAAGAAGTAACTGTTGACGAAGTAAACGCAGCAATGAAAGAAGCTTCAAACGAATCTTACGGTTACAACACAGACGAAATCGTTTCTTCTGATATCGTTGGTATGACTTACGGTTCACTATTTGATGCAACTCAAACAAAAGTTATGACTGTTGGCGACAAACAATTAGTTAAAACTGTTGCTTGGTATGATAACGAAATGTCATACACTGCACAATTAGTACGTACTTTAGAATACTTCGCTAAATTATAAGATTTGCGTCGTACATTCATTTAAACCATCGCAAGAGAAAGCGGGGAAGCAGCGCGCTTCTCCGCTTTTTTTAACAATTACATTAGGAGGAATCTGTTCATGGCTAAAATGACAGTTCAAGATATCGATTTAAAAGATAAAAAAGTTCTTGTGCGTGTGGATTTCAATGTTCCATTGAAAGACGGTGTGATCGGTGACGACACTCGTATCAAAGCAGCACTTCCAACAATTAATTACGTGATCGAAAATGGCGGAAAAGCAATTCTTTTCTCTCACTTAGGTCGTGTCAAAGAAGAAGCAGATAAAGAAGGCAAATCTTTAGCACCAGTAGCAAAACGTCTAGGCGAATTGTTAGGCAAAGAAGTGACTTTCGTTCCTGAAACACGTGGGGAAAAATTGGAAGCAGCAATCAACAACATGAAAGACGGCGATGTTGTTGTTTTCGAAAACACTCGTTTTGAAGATGTTGACGGCAAAAAAGAAAGCAAAAACGATCCAGAGCTTGGTAAATATTGGGCTTCATTAGGGGATGTTTTTGTCAATGATGCATTTGGTACAGCTCACCGTGCCCATGCTTCAAACGTCGGAATCGCTTCTACAGGAATCCCAACAGTTGCTGGATTCTTAATGGAAAAAGAAATCAAATTTATTGGTGAAGCAGTCGAAGAACCAAAACGTCCAATGGTAGCGATTCTTGGTGGTGCGAAAGTATCTGACAAAATCGGTGTCATTGAAAACTTGATTCCTAAAGCAGACAAGATCTTGATCGGTGGCGGAATGACTTATACATTCTACAAAGCAAAAGGAATGGAAATTGGTAACTCTCTTGTTGAAGCGGATAAAGTTGAGTTGGCAAAAGAATTGATCGAAAAAGCTGGCGATAAACTTGTTTTACCAGTTGACTCAATCACAGCTGCTGAATTTTCAAATGATGTTCCAACAGAAGAACATACTGGTGATGTTCCTGAAGGTCAAATGGGCTTAGATATCGGACCTGAAACAATTGCATTGTTCGCTGAAACATTAAAAGGTGCAAAAACAGTTGTTTGGAACGGACCAATGGGTGTGTTCGAAATGTCAAACTTTGCTAATGGTACCATCGGTGTTTGTGAAGCAATCGCAAACCTTGAAGATGCAACAACAATCATCGGTGGTGGAGATTCAGCTGCAGCTGCAGAACAATTAGGTTTTGCTGATAAATTCACTCACATCTCAACAGGTGGCGGTGCTAGTTTAGAACTTCTAGAAGGTAAAACTCTTCCTGGATTAGCAGCAATCAACGACAAATAATCAAGCAATGACGCGGCTGCGTTGCAATAAGCAGCCGTGACCCTTAAATAACAAAGGAGTGCCAGAAAAATGCGCAAACCAATTATTGCCGGAAACTGGAAAATGAATAAAACTGCGAAAGAAGCAAAAGAATTTGCTGAAGCAGTCAAAACAAAAATTCCTAGCAACGATAAAGTAGATTCTGTTATCGGAGCACCAGCGTTGTTCTTGGAAACATTAGTAACAGCTGCAGAAGGTACAGAATTAAAAATTGCTGCTCAAAACAGCTACTGGGAAAATGAAGGTGCCTTTACAGGAGAAACTTCACCAGCTGCTTTAGCTGACTTAGGTGTTGACTATGTAATCATCGGTCACTCAG
Source organism: Enterococcus sp. M190262 (assembly GCF_005843965.1). NCBI lineage: Bacteria > Bacillati > Bacillota > Bacilli > Lactobacillales > Enterococcaceae > Enterococcus > Enterococcus sp. M190262. Next base: position 1,736,430 of record NZ_CP040461.1, read on the forward strand.
AACGCCGTGAATATTTCCATGAAACTGACGAAGACATCAACAAAAAAGCGAAAGCAATTTTCGCAAATGGTATGATCCCAATCCTATGTTGTGGTGAATCTTTAGAAACTTATGAAGCTGGAAAAACAGCTGAATGGATCGAAGGACAAATCACTGCCGGTTTAGAAGGATTGACAGATGGCCAAGTCAGCAATCTAGTCATTGCTTACGAACCAATTTGGGCGATCGGTACAGGTAAATCAGCAGATGCACAAATTGCTGATGAAATCTGTGGTGTTGTACGTCAAACAGTTGAAAAATTATACGGTAAAGAAGTTTCTGATGCTGTACGCATCCAATACGGTGGTTCTGTAAAACCTGAAAATATTGCAGAATACATGGCAAAAGAAAATGTAGATGGAGCATTAGTTGGCGGCGCAAGCTTGCAAGCTGATTCATTCCTAGCATTGTTGGATGCAGTAAAATAATTTCATTCTCATGAAAATATTGTTTGCAGAAAACAGCTTTTTTCACTACAATTAAGATGTTCGCAAGGGAGATTCCCTTAAGATAAAACAAACTCAAAGGAGAGACAAAACATGTCAATTATTACTGATGTTTACGCACGCGAAGTCCTAGACTCACGTGGTAATCCAACTATCGAAGTAGAAGTCTACACAGAATCAGGTGCTTTCGGCCGTGGAATGGTTCCTTCAGGAGCTTCAACAGGTGAACACGAAGCAGTTGAATTACGTGATGGCGACAAAGCTCGTTATGGTGGTAAAGGTGTAACGAAAGCAGTTGACAATGTAAATAACGTCATTGCTGAAGCAATCATCGGCTACGATGTACGTGACCAAATGGCTATCGATAAAGCAATGATCGCTTTAGATGGAACTCCTAACAAAGGCAAATTAGGTGCTAACGCAATTCTTGGTGTTTCTATTGCCGTTGCTCGTGCAGCTGCTGATTATTTAGAAGTACCTTTATACCACTACTTAGGCGGATTCAATACAAAAGTATTGCCAACACCTATGATGAACATCATCAACGGCGGATCTCACTCAGATGCTCCGATCGCTTTCCAAGAATTCATGATCTTGCCTGTAGGCGCACCTACATTCAAAGAAGGTCTACGTTGGGGTGCTGAAGTATTCCATGCATTGAAATCAATCTTATCTAAACGTGGTTTAGAAACATCAGTAGGTGACGAAGGTGGTTTCGCTCCTCGTTTTGAAGGAACTGAAGATGGTGTTGAAACAATCTTAGAAGCTATCAAAGCTGCTGGTTTAGAACCAGGTAAAGACGTTTACCTAGGATTTGACTGTGCTTCTTCTGAATTCTACGAAAATGGCGTGTACGACTACACGAAATTTGAAGGCGAAAACGGTGTGAAACGTACAGCTGCAGAACAAGTTGACTATTTGGAAGAGTTAGTTAACAAATACCCAATCATCACAATCGAAGATGGTATGGATGAAAACGACTGGGATGGTTGGAAACTATTGACTGAACGCCTAGGCGACAAAGTTCAATTAGTTGGTGACGACTTGTTTGTTACAAACACTGAAATCCTTGAAAAAGGAATCAAAAACGGTATCGGTAACTCAATCCTAATCAAAGTAAACCAAATCGGTACATTGACTGAAACATTCAATGCGATCGAAATGGCTAAAGAAGCTGGTTATACTGCCGTTGTTTCTCACCGTTCAGGTGAAACAGAAGATTCAACAATCTCTGATATCGCAGTTGCAACAAATGCTGGCCAAATCAAAACTGGTTCTCTTTCACGTACTGACCGTATTGCTAAATACAACCAATTACTACGTATCGAAGACCAACTTGGTGAAGTTGCTGAATACAAAGGCTTGCAAGCTTTTTACAACTTGAAAAACAAATAATCTTTCGATGATTACATTGCTCTGAAAGAGCAGCGGTTGATTTAACAACCGCTGTGATTTCAGAGCTTTTTTGCTGTCTGGATTAAGTGATTTGAAACAAGACTTATTTTTCTCATGGAACAGAGAGCAGTCTTTTCTTCTTTATTTTCTTTTTCTAAAAAAAGAAATTATAGTTCTGGTTTAGCGAAACTCTATAATAAAAGAAAAAATAAATTTAGGAGAAATACATGGCGTATGATTATCTAATCGTTGGTACAGGACTATTTGGCTCGGTTTTTGCTTATGAAGCAGCTAAACGGGGACACTCGGTGAAAATGTTGGAAAAACGAGCACATATTGGTGGCAACTGTTATACAGAAAAACAAGTCGGAATTGACATACATAAATATGGTGCGCATATCTTTCACACATCGAGCAAAAAAATTTGGGACTACGTCAATCAGTTTGCTGATTTTTATCCCTATATTCATGAACCTATTGCAAACTATAAAGGTGAGCTATATAATCTCCCCTTCAATATGAACACGTTTTACCAATTATGGGGAACCAAAAGACCAGATGAAGCTCGCATCAAATTAATGGCACAAATTGAAAAGACAGGAATAAAAAGACCCCGAAATTTAGAAGAACAAGCTCTTTCTTTGGTGGGGACAGATATTTATCATAAGCTGATCAAAGGCTATACGGAAAAACAGTGGGGACGAGGATGTGCTCAGCTACCTTCTTTTATTATTAAAAGACTGCCGGTCCGGTATACATTTAACAACAATTATTTTACGGATACTTTTCAAGGCATTCCAAAATTGGGCTATACAGAAATGATTCAAAAAATGCTTTCAAATCCACTGATTGAAGTTTCTTTAGAAACTGATTTTTTTGCAGACCGTACGCGTCATGAAGCATCAACCAAGAAGATTGTTTATACTGGAATGATTGACCAATATTTTGAATATTGTTACGGGGAGTTGGCCTATCGTTCTTTACATTTTGAAACTGAAACATATGATACAGATAATTATCAAGGAACAGCAGTCATGAACTTTACAGACAGTCAAACGCCCTATACGCGAATCATTGAGCATAAACATTTTTGTCCAGTTGTGACAAAAAAAACAGTTGTCACGAAAGAATTTCCAAAAACTTGGCGGAAGGGAGACATTCCTTACTACCCAATTAACGATCAAATCAACCATGCACTGTATCGCAAGTATGAAAAATTAGCGCATCAGCAAAAAAAATGTTTATTTGGTGGGCGTCTAGCAAACTATCGTTATTATGATATGGATGATACGATTGCAGCCGCTTTAAAACTAGTCAAACATGAATTTCAAGCAGAGTAACTTCTTTTATGGAAGAGGTTGCTCTTTTTTTGTCCCGATTCTGGGACAAAACGTAACTTTTTTACTAGTTATGAAATAATGAATTGTCCTATCTTTTAAAAATAGGACTAGGGGAAGCTTATAAAAATAGTTTTATGAAAGGGGAGAAAAATAAACGTAATGAGTAAAAAGAATAATTATCGAAAGTTGCTACGCTCCAATAAGAGTGAACGCTACAAGATGTATAAAAGCGGAAAACATTGGGTCTATGCAACGATCACTTCTTTTACTGGCATTGCTGGATTGAGTATCACACCAATCGTGGCGCATGCTTCAGAAATCACACCGCCTTTAGATGCAAGTAAAGAAGCAAATGCCGAGAACGTCTTGGCAAATAAAACGAATGCCAAAATTCCTGCTTCATCGACGCAAGAAAGTGAGGCTACTTCACAATCTGAAAGCATGCGTCCATCGGAAAGTTTTTCTGAATCCGAAAGCAACACCCAGTCACAAAGTGCGACAGAGTCAACGAGTGTAACAGAATCACAGAGTAGGAGTGATTCAGAAACTGAAAACAAAGCTACCAGTATCGAGGCATCTCAAAGTGTTTCTGAATCAATGAGTCTTTCGGAAGAGAAGAGCGGATCTGAATCAGAAAGTTTGAGTATCTCTGAAAGTGCCTCGATTTCTGAAAGTGGCTCATTGTCGTCAAGTGCCTCAGAATCGACAAGTCTATCGTTGTCACAATCGACAAGTGGCTCTCATTCAACTTCAGTAAGTCAAAAGAACCAACCAAAACAAACTGTTTCCGAAAAAAATAAAGTGGAGTCACAAAAAGCACAAGATCTCTTCGATCAATTAGTACCCAAGAAAGTACAAGCGTCGGTTGACACCACGACGAATGCATTAGAAATTGTTGTCAAAGATGGCAAATCACCAAGCACATCTTTGATTCGGGCAGCACAACAATATGCTAGTGCCAATAATTTGATTGCTAGTTTTGCCATCACCACCCAATCAGGGCAGATTGTTAAAATCAATGTTTCTGCGGATCCAGATATGGGCCGAGAAGAATTTGAGCAGGCAATCAACGATGGTAACAAAACCAATTCACCTTCTGGGGTGACGGTTGATGTTCCGGACCAAGTGAAAAATAAGGAATTATACAAGCAAACAGCTATTGCTAATGGCACTTATGCAGCAGTGAATGACTGGGCTACGCTGAAAGCAGCATATGGAAATGCTTCGATTACCTATATTGAGGTAACCGCTAATATTACGGCAGCTACCAATGTGGCTACCCGTGATTTAGGATGGCGGGCAACGAGTGTGATTATTGACGGTAATGGGTTTACAGTCAATATGGCAGGAGCAGCATTTAATGTAGGGACAAGTTCTACAGTTCGCGGTTCTATCTTTACGATCACAGATGTGAATTTGATTCATTGGCAATCAGGTACCAACTCAGGAGACAGTGGCACAGGTAATGCAGATGGAGTGATCGATTCACGATCAGCAACCGGAGGTTATGGGTACTGGTACTTCAATATCAATAATGTGACTCTCGAAGGCCGAGATGGTGTTAGCGGGACAGATACCGCTTATCAACCACGACGATTGCTGGATGCAGAGGACAGTCACGTTACTTTATCAGGTAAAGTCATCGCAAATGTCAAACAAGAATTGATGCAAATTGGTGAAGTAGCAATCGCTAACGGAGCCCATGTAGAGTTGAATCGGACAGCTGGTACTACCGGTTACTCCATGTTTTACTATATGGCAATCCGTGGCAATAATGCGAGTGATACAGGATTCAATCACACCTTTAAAGTGGGCGATGGCGCGACAATTATTGGAAACGAGCTTAGTACCTATAACAGCAACAACTATCCCCTTGTCTATTATGGATTTAACTCAATTACTGTCGGAGATGACGTAACTTGGAAACAAGACGGTTTCCAAATGCTACTCGATTTTTCTCGTTACTCGGGAAGTCAATCAAATGACCGAACCGCAACTTTTGGTCAAAATCTGCAAATGACGGCAACTCGTACAGTAGGTTCCAACTCGCTAAACGTCACGAATAGAGCGGTTGTTACATTTAATGCAGGAACGGTACTTGATCTGCAACAATGGAATGCCAACACTGTTGTGAACGTGGCTTCCGGTGCAACAGTTCGCTTTATTTCACCGCGGGCATTGCACTTAGCCCGTCTAACTTCTTCAGGAGCTGTTTCGGCAGGTCGATTGATTACCGGTTCGGGAACATTTGTCATGAATAATTCTCAGATCAGTACATGGCAAGGCAGCAGTAGCCAAACCGCTGCTCCAGAAGGCAACCGTAACTTAAAATTCGTGGAAATGACTATTTCAGGTTCGACAACAACTATTAAAGATACGGCTGGAAATGTTACTACATCTAACATTGTAGACACTTCTACCCGTGAATTAGCGACTGTTGCGATTGCGCCAGGAACCGTAACCGTAAATTATGTTGATCAGTACGGCAATATTATTAAAACTGTTGATATGCCAATTGATCCAGACGTTAATTACATTGGTGAGTATCTTGATTTGCAAACATTGGAGTATGCCAATGAGTTAATGCCTGAAAATTATATGTGGGCAATCGGTACCCAAGTTGCTAGTTCAGCTAAAAATGATGGTCAAAGCGGCGGAGATAGTACGACTAATGCCGATAATGGGGACAGCTATGGGCAAGCGACGGTTGCGATTGTTCCAATGGAGAACACAAATTATACTTATAATATTTATGTATATGGTGTTGCCAATCATTCGGTTCAGTACCAATATGTCGACGTTAAGACTGGTCAAGTAATCTCTTCTGAGTATATGAATGCTGGTACCGAAGCTTCCGGAACAGATAGAATTCCTGCAAACTATGGGAATGTTATCGATTGGACAAATAGTTACTATACTTCGACTAATTTGCCTCCAGGTTACTATTATGCAACAGGTGCCGTATTGAATGGCAATGTACAGCCTGGATCTACTACAGTTGGAACTGAAGCGAGTCTGACAACCATTTACGTTGCAGCAGACACACAAACTGTCAATGTAACTTTTGTTAATTCAGATGGCCGTCCATTACAAAACCAAGTTGGCACAGTTGCTATCAATGGGACGACTGGTCAAGAACTAAGCTATTCTGACTTAATCGCGGATTACCTAACTCAAGCTGGTTATTATGCAGATCAAACTGGAACATTTGTTTTTGATAGTACTAGTAATAATGGCAGTACAACAGACAGTGATCAACAATTTATTACGATCACTCTTTATCCATCCTATCAAGAAGTCGGTGTCGTTGGTAATAATCAACCTGAATCAGATCCTGCTACAGGGGAAGCATTTGAGCAAATCCCAGGAACTGTCACTGTTGGAAAATATGGTACTTCCGGTGTTTCAAATGAAAGTTTCACTCTTGGGGTGACAGATGCAGATTTAGAGAGAAACGGGTATATCTATACGGTTACAGGACCAGATGGAGTAGTCTACAATACATTAGCGGAAGCTATGGCTGCCAATCAAACTTTTGATACTACCAGCAATGGAGCATCTCAAACGGATTCTTCGCCACAGATGTTTACGGTCAATTATGAACAAGACCCGGTATCATTGTCTACGTCCGAGTCTATTTCGGGAAGCGAATCATTATCAGAATCCATTGTTACTTCTACTTCTGAGTCAGAAAGTGTTTCTCTTTCTCAATCAATTTCAGAAAGTGACTCATTATCAGAATCGATCTCTATTAGTGATTTAGAATCAATTTCTACATCAATTAGTGCGTCTGTTTCAGTATCAGATTCAGAGAGCAACTCAGTGTCATCGTCTATTTCAGAAAGTGAATCTGACATGAATGACTCGACTTCTGAATCATTGTCAACATCAATCTCTACTTCAACTTCTTTAAGTGATTCAGAATCGGTTTCGATTTCATTGAGTGACTCAGAGTCAACGTCTCTTTCTATCAGTGAATCTGTTTCGGTATCAGACTCAGAAAGTGGTTCGTTATCTACATCTATTTCAGAAAGCGAATCAATGTCTCTATCAATTTCTATTAGTGATTCAGAATCGTTGTCAGAATCCCTATCTGAAAGTATTTCAACATCTATTTCATTATCGGATAGTGATTCAATGTCAGAAAGCCTTTCGGCATCAGAATCGTTATCTATATCAGCTAGTGTATCAGAGTCTGATTCGGAAAGTGATAGTTCCAGCTTAAGTGCGTCTGTTTCTGGATCATTGAGCAACAGTACAAGTGATTCTGAAAGTTTATCTTTATCAGAGTCAGTATCAGTTTCACTCTCGGAATCACTAAGTGAATCCACGTCACTATCTCTGTCAGAAAGTGACTCAGTATCAGAAAGTATTTCAGCATCAGAATCATTATCTGTCGCTATCAGTGAATCGGATTCTTCTTCCCTCAGTGAAAGCATTAGTTTAAGTGAATCTATTTCTGATTCGTTGAGTGCAAGCATGAGTTTATCCGAAAGTTTATCGGAGTCAGAATCGATCTCAAATTCAATTAGTACGTCGATGTCATTGAGCATTAGCGATAGTAATAGTGAGTCTAGTAGTGAATCAGCCAGCTATAGCGGCAGTACGAGTGTAAGTAATAGCGATTCAACAAGTGAAAGTATTTCTGCAAGTAATTCACTATCAGTAAGTATCAGTGAGTCAACCAGTTTGAGCACATCAATCAGTGATTCATCCTCATTGAGTACAAGTATTTCTACCTCACTAAGTGCGAGCGAATCTGCAAGTTACAGCAGTAGTACGAGCGTAAGTAACAGTGATTCGACAATTGTGAGTACGTCAGTTAGCGAATCAACATCTACAAGTATCAGTGACTCAATCAGTGCCAGCATATCAGCTAGTGATTCTTTATCGGTAAGTATTAGTGATTCAACAAGCTTGAGTACCTCACTTAGTGATTCATCCTCAGTGAGTGTCAGCGTTTCGACATCACTAAGTGCAAGTGAATCAACAAGTTACAGCGGCAGTACGAGTGTAAGTAATAGCGACTCAACAAGTGAAAGTATTTCTGCAAGCAATTCACTATCAGTAAGTATCAGTGAGTCAACGAGCTTGAGCACCTCACTTAGTGATTCATTGTCATTGAGTACAAGTATTTCCGCCTCACTAAGCGCGAGTGATTCCGCAAGTTACAGTGGCAGCACAAGCGTAAGCAACAGTGATTCGACAAGTACAAGTACCTCGATCAGTGAATCATCCTCATTGAGTACAAGTATTTCGGCATCATTAAGTGTGAGTGATTCTGCAAGCTATAGCGGCAGCACAAGCGTAAGTAACAGTGATTCGACAAGTACAAGTACCTCGATCAGTGAATCATTATCATTGAGTACAAGTATTTCAACATCATTAAGCGCGAGCGACTCTGCAAGTTACAGTGGCAGCACAAGCGTAAGTAACAGTGATTCGACAAGTACGAGTACCTCGATCAGTGAATCATTATCATTGAGCACAAGTATTTCGGCATCATTAAGTGCGAGCGAATCTGCGAGCTATAGTGGTAGTACGAGCGTAAGTAACAGTGATTCGACAAGTGCAAGTACGTCAGCTAGTGAATCAACATCTGCAAGTATTAGTGAGTCAACAAGCGTAAGTACGTCGATCAGTGATTCATCCTCATTGAGTACAAGTATTTCTGCATCATTAAGCGCGAGTGATTCCGCAAGTTACAGTGGCAGCACAAGCGTAAGTAACAGTGATTCGACAAGTACGAGTACGTCAGCTAGCGAATCAACATCTGCAAGTATTAGTGAGTCAACAAGCGTAAGTACGTCGATCAGTGATTCATCCTCATTGAGTACAAGTATTTCTGCATCATTAAGCGCGAGTGAATCCGCAAGTTACAGTGGCAGCACAAGCGTAAGTAACAGTGACTCGACAAGTACAAGTACATCAATCAGCGATTCGCTGTCTCTAAGCATGAGTATTTCCGCATCATTAAGTGCGAGTGATTCTGCAAGCTACAGCGGCAGCACAAGTGTAAGCAGTAGCGATTCAACAAGCGAAAGTACGTCAGTCAGCGATTCATCCTCATTGAGCACAAGTATTTCGACATCACAAAGCGCGAGCGATTCTGTAAGCTACAGCGGCAGCACGAGCGTAAGTAACAGTGACTCGACAAGTACAAGTACGTCAATGAGTGATTCATCATCACTAAGCACTAGCGTAAGTATCAGTGATTCAGCAAGTACAAGTACGTCGATCAGTGATTCATCATCATTGAGCACAAGTATTTCGGCATCATTAAGTGCGAGCGATTCTGCAAGTTACAGCGGTAGTACTAGCGTAAGTAACAGTGATTCGACAAGTACAAGTACGTCAATGAGTGATTCATCATCACTAAGCACTAGCGTAAGTATCAGTGATTCAGCAAGTACAAGTACGTCGATCAGTGATTCATCATCATTGAGCACAAGTATTTCTGCATCACTAAGTGCGAGCGATTCTGCAAGTTACAGCGGTAGTACGAGCGTAAGTAACAGTGATTCGACAAGTACAAGTACGTCAATGAGTGATTCATCATCACTAAGCACGAGCGTAAGTAATAGCGATTCAACAAGCGCAAGTACGTCGATCAGTAATTCATTATCTGTAAGCACAAGTATCAGTAATAGTGAATCAGCAAGTGCAAGTACGTCAATCAGTGATTCATCCTCATTGAGTACAAGTATTTCGGCATCACTAAGTGCGAGTGATTCTGCAAGTTACAGCGGTAGTACGAGCGAAAGCAACAGTGAATCAACAAGTACAAGTACGTCGATCAGTGATTCATTATCTGTAAGTACAAGTATTAGTAATAGTGAATCCGCAAGTGTAAGCACGTCAATCAGTGACTCTATGTCATTGAGTACAAGTATTTCAACATCACTGAGTGCGAGTGATTCTGCAAGTTACAGTGGCAGCACAAGCGTAAGTAACAGTGACTCGACAAGTACAAGTACATCAATCAGCGATTCGCTGTCTCTAAGCATGAGTATTTCCGCATCATTAAGTGCGAGTGATTCTGCAAGCTACAGCGGCAGCACAAGTGTAAGCAGTAGCGATTCAACAAGCGAAAGTACGTCAGTCAGCGATTCATCCTCATTGAGCACAAGTATTTCGACATCACAAAGCGCGAGCGATTCTGTAAGCTACAGCGGCAGCACGAGCGTAAGTAACAGTGACTCGACAAGTACAAGTACGTCAATGAGTGATTCATCATCACTAAGCACTAGCGTAAGTATCAGTGATTCAGCAAGTACAAGTACGTCGATCAGTGATTCATCATCATTGAGCACAAGTATTTCGGCATCATTAAGTGCGAGCGATTCTGCAAGTTACAGCGGTAGTACGAGCGTAAGTAACAGTGATTCGACAAGTACAAGTACGTCAATGAGTGATTCATCATCACTAAGCACTAGCGTAAGTATCAGTGATTCAGCAAGTACAAGTACGTCGATCAGTGATTCATCATCATTGAGCACAAGTATTTCTGCATCACTAAGTGCGAGCGATTCTGCAAGTTACAGCGGTAGTACGAGCGTAAGTAACAGTGATTCGACAAGTACAAGTACGTCAATGAGTGATTCATCATCACTAAGCACGAGCGTAAGTAATAGCGATTCAACAAGCGCAAGTACGTCGATCAGTAATTCATTATCTGTAAGCACAAGTATCAGTAATAGTGAATCAGCAAGTGCAAGTACGTCAATCAGTGATTCATCCTCATTGAGTACAAGTATTTCGGCATCACTAAGTGCGAGTGATTCTGCAAGTTACAGCGGTAGTACGAGCGTAAGTATCAGTGAGTCGACAAGCGTAAGTACGTCAATCAGTGATTTATCATCATTGAGCACAAGTATTTCTGCATCACTAAGTGCGAGCGATTCTGCAAGTTACAGCGGTAGTACGAGCGTAAGCAACAGTGATTCGACAAGTGCAAGTACGTCAGTCAGCGATTCATCCTCATTGAGCACAAGTATTTCTGCATCATTAAGCGCGAGCGACTCTGCAAGTTACAGCGGTAGTACGAGCGTAAGCAACAGTGATTCGACAAGTACAAGTACGTCAATCAGTGATTCATCATCACTAAGCACTAGCGTAAGTATCAGCGATTCAGCAAGTACAAGTACGTCGATCAGTGATTCATCATCATTGAGTACAAGTATTTCGGCATCATTAAGCGCGAGTGATTCTGCAAGTTACAGCGGTAGTACGAGCGTAAGTAACAGTGAGTCGACAAGCGAAAGTACGTCAGTCAGTGATTCATTGTCAGTAAGCACAAGTATTTCCGCATCACTAAGTGCGAGTGATTCTGCAAGCTACAGCGGTAGCACAAGTGTAAGTAATAGCGAATCGACAAGTACGAGTACGTCGATCAGTGATTCATCATCATTGAGCACAAGTGTAAGTAACAGTGAGTCAACAAGTACAAGTACGTCGATCAGTGATTCATTATCAGTAAGCACAAGTATCAGTAATAGTGAATCAGCAAGTGCAAGTACGTCAATCAGTGATTCATCCTCATTGAGTACAAGTATTTCGGCATCACTAAGTGCGAGTGATTCTACAAGCTACAGCGGTAGTACGAGCGTAAGTAACAGTGAGTCAACAAGTACAAGCACTTCGATCAGTGATTCATTATCAGTAAGCACAAGTATCAGTAATAGTGAATCAGCAAGTGCAAGTACGTCGATCAGTGATTCATCCTCATTGAGTACAAGTATTTCGGCATCATTAAGCGCGAGTGATTCTGCAAGTTACAGCGGTAGTACGAGCGTAAGTAACAGTGAGTCGACAAGCGAAAGTACGTCAGTCAGTGATTCATTGTCAGTAAGCACAAGTATTTCCGCATCATTAAGTGCGAGTGATTCTACAAGCTACAGTGGTAGTACGAGCGTAAGTAATAGCGAGTCCACAAGCGAAAGCACGTCACTAAGTGATTCTTCGTCGCTAAGTACAAGCGTAAGCAACAGTGAATCAACAAGTACAAGTACGTCGATCAGTGATTCATTATCTGTAAGTACAAGTATTTCCGCATCGTTAAGTGCGAGTGATTCTGCAAGCTATAGCGGCAGCACAAGTGTAAGTAACAGTGACTCGATAAGTACAAGCACATCGCTAAGTGATTCATTATCTGTAAGCACAAGTATCAGTAACAGCGAATCATCAAGTGTAAGCACATCAATCAGTGATTCATCCTCATTGAGTACTAGTGGTTTGGTTTCACAAAGTGCGAGCGACTCTGCAAGCTACAGCGGTAGTACTAGTGCAAGTATTAGTGAATCAACAAGTACAAGTACGTCAGTTAGCGATTCGCGGGCTAGTGAAAGTCAAAGTTATAGCAGTAGTACTTCAGCCAGCTTGAGCCTGAGCACAAGTGTCAGCACTTCAGTCAGTGATTCTGCTTCAATTAGTTCAAGTATCAGCAACAGTGAATCGAATAGTATGAGTACGTCAATCAGTGATTCACGTTCTAGTATGAGTGAAAGCTATAGCAGCAGTACTTCGGCAAGTATTAGTCAAAGTACTAGTGACAGTTCTAGCTACAGCAGTAGTACCTCAGCAAGCATTAGTGCAAGCACTAGTGATAGTACAAGTATTAGTAATAGTGCTTCTGTAAGTATGAGCGAAAGTTTGAGTATCAGCACATCAATCAGTGACTCGTTGTCAATCAGTGCAAGCTTGAGCAATAGCGATAGTCTTTCAGAAAGTAGATCATTTGCAAGTGAAAGTCAAAGCTACAGCAGTAGTACTTCTGCAAGTCTGAGTCTCAGCACAAGTACTAGTATTTCATTGAGTGATTCATCGTCAACTAGCATGAGCAACAGTACCAGCTTGAGTACTAGCTTGAGCCAATTGACAAGCGACTCGCTTTCCGAAGGGATTAGCTTAAGTAATAGTCTAAGTAATAGTTTCAGTAATAGTACTTCAGCTAGTACGAGTTTGAGCTCTAGTACAAGTCTAAGTGAACAACTATCTCAATCAGTAAGTGCCAGCGAGTCACGGAGTGATAGCGTCAGCTATAGCAGCAGCACGTCAATTAGTACGAGTGAAAGCAGCAGTACTAGCTTGAGCGAATTACTATCTCGTTCAGCCAGTGCCAGTGAGTCGCGGAGCAATAGCTTAAGTCAAAGCACAAGTACTTCCTTTAGCGGAAGCAGCAGTACTAGCTTAAGTTTAAGTGAAATGAACTCTCAATCAACAAGTGCTAGTGAGTCACGGAGTGATAGTGTAAGCAACAGCATGAGCACTTCAATCAGTGATAGCTTGAGTGCAAGTACTAGCTTAAGTGATTTACTATCTAGATCAGAGAGTGCGAGTGAATCGCGAAGTGACAGCCTGAGCTATAGCGGCAGCACATCGATTAGTAACAGCTTAAGTTTAAGCACGAGCCAAAGTGATTTAGTATCTAGATCTGAAAGTGCAAGCGAATCACGTAGTTTCAGCACGAGTGATAGTGCTAGCACATCAATCAGCAATAGCGCTAGTGCAAGTGACAGCTTAAGTGATCTATATTCAAGATCGAATAGTTCTAGCCTTTCAACAAGTGACAGTACAAGTACCAATGATTCTGTCTCAGCAAGTGCTAGTGAAAGCACTAGCACCTCACAATCAATTAGTACGAGTCTAAGCGAATCGGCATCAATCAGTACGTCGCTTAGCGAAAAACAAGAAGTGATTGAGTCTCAAAGTGTGAGTGCTTCAACAAGTGATTCACAAAGTTCGAGTATAAGTGAATCAGTTAGCGTCAGCATCAGTACTAGCGAAAGCGAGCGGAATAGTACGGTGGTTTCACCTAGCGAATCAACTTCGATTAGTGAAAGTATTAGTACGAGTGAAAGTTTCCGAGATTCTGAATCGGTTAGTGCAAGTGACAGTACAAGTTTGAGTCAATCAATGAGCACTAGCGACCAAGTCTCTGCTTCTGAGAGTATAAGCGACAGCTCCAGCACTCGTGATTCTGAGTCTGAAAGCGCAAGTATTTCTACGGAAGAAAGCCGCAGTTTCAGTACAAGTGAGTCAATTTCTGCAAGTGAAAGCACATCGATTAGTCAAAGCGAAAGTGCAAGTATGAGTGAATCAGCCAGTGAAAGTACAAGTACGAGTGACAGTGAACGTGACTCAATGTCGAATAGTGCAAGTGTAAGTGATTCGAATTCAATGAGTGAAAGTACAAGTACGAGTGAATCCGTTAGCGAAAGCACAAGCATTAGTGATAGTGAGCGTGATTCAATGTCGAATAGTGCGAGTGTAAGTGATTCGAATTCAACGAGTGAAAGTACAAGTACGAGTGAATCCGTCAGTGAAAGCACAAGCATTAGTGACAGTGAACGTGATTCAATGTCGAATAGTGCAAGTGTGAGTGATTCGAATTCAACGAGTGAAAGTACAAGTACGAGTGAATCCGTCAGTGAAAGCACAAGCATTAGTGACAGTGAACGTGATTCAATGTCGAATAGTGCAAGTGTGAGTGATTCGAACTCAACAAGTGAAAGCCTGGATGTGATTGAATCAGCTAGCGAAAGCACAAGCATCAGCGATAGCGAACGTGACTCAATGTCAAGCAGTGCTGAGACAAGTGAATCTGGCTCTACAAGCGATAGTACAAGTGCTAGCAACTCTGCTAGTCTGAGTGAAAGCTTTAGTGCTTCTGATCGGGACTCCCTCTCTATGAGCGCAAGCGAATCAATCAGCGAAAGTACAAGCGTTAGTGAATCTGCTTCGTTAAGTACAAGTACAAGTGATGTCAACTCTGAAATCGTCAGTGACTATCATAGTAATAGTTTGTCTGAAAGTCTTTCAGAACTACAATCACAATCAACTAGTCAAGATCATTCACTTTCAGAAAGTGCATCAATCAGCGGATCTACTTCAACTCCTACAAATTCCGAGCAGAATAATGCAACGAATGGAAATACAGGAACGTCACAAGGCAACATAGGAGTGGGGGGACATGCGACTGGAGCCACTCTTCCTAAGACTGGTGAATCTGATGCAAGCGGTAGTCAAATGTCTCTTGCTGGAATTGCCGCGCTGTTAGCTGCGATTGCTTTAATGAAAAAGAAAAAAGATGCAGCAAAGCGTGAAACGGATTAATCAGTTCCTTTCAGTTTATGAAGGGCTGGGATAAATTTCCTAGCTCTTCTAAAATGATAGAAGTGTTACTACTCAATAAAAAAGCGTCACAGTTAGATTTGCCTAACTGTGACGCTTTTTTATTCGCTATAGCCGATTATGGAAATTCAACATCGAATGAACCATCTTCTGTTTTTACCAACTCGGATAATAATAAATTTCTGATTGCTTCTAGATAAATTGCTTCACGCATTTGAGTGAAAGAACGGTGTGCCTCTACTTGAAACTCATAGATGGGACGGTGTTGTCCCCAGTTTCTTCCATTGATGACTGTTTTCAATTGCTGCAAGTTGTCTGATTGTTCGATCCAAAGAGTATCCAACGCTTTTAAAAGAACAATTCGCTTGAAGAACAGCTGCTGGAAACTGTCCGGCATGAATTGCTGAATGTGAGTCAAACGATCTGAAATCAGAGCTAATAAGAATTTTTTGACGGTTCGTTTATTAAATTTATCCAGTTTCTCGATTTCAAAAATATCAAAATTATAGTCCAAATTATTAAAGATGAAATCAAGGATCGCTTGTTTATTTAGATTCTCTTTCTTAGTGATGAATTGATTGATTACTTCTTCCATGCATTTGTTGAAGATTTTTTCTAACTCAACTGGCGTGCCTGTCATGATACTGTTCCTCATGCTGTACATTTTGTCTCTTTGAATGGTGATGATTGAGTCAAATTCTAGCGTTGTTTGACGTCCAGCAATTTCTTGATTTTTACGATTGCTTTGAGACTGATTGATCAATTTATTGTATTTTTTCTTTTTTAATGGCTTGAAACCATTGGCTGATTTTTCTTGTTCAGTTAATAGTTCTCGTTCCTGGGCTGCCCATTTAGGTGCACTTTCAACAACGATTTTATCCTCCATGGATACATAAAAAATGCTATCACCAGGGTCTCCTTGACGTCCGGAGCGCCCCCGCAGCTGATTATCGATTCGGTCACTGGTCATTCGTTCGGTTCCAACTACTAACAGACCGCCGTTTTCCCGCGCGTCTTGTTCAAGTTTAATGTCTGTACCGCGTCCAGCCATTGAAGTGGCTACTGTTACGGCCCCTTTTTTGCCCGCTTCTGAGATGATCCAGGATTCTTTGGTCGCTGTTGTAGCATTTAAAAGGTTATGAGGAATTCGATGCTTTAAGAGAATCAGAGAGTATAAAGTCGACATTGAGACCGATCCTGTTTCAATCAGAACGGGACGTTCTTGGATCAAAGCATTTTTTACTGCTTCTAAAGAAGCCATGATCTTTGACTGATTGGTAACATATACAAGGTCCTGATGATCTTTTCGGCGAATGGGTTTATTCGTTGGAATTTCGATTACGTCAATATTATAAGTTTCACGAAATTCGTCAGCGTCTGTTTTGGCTGTCCCGGTCATTCCGGATAAAATCTTGAATTTTCGGAAGAGATTCTGATAGGTAATGGAGCCCATGGATCGGCTTTCCGTGGTGATCTCTACCCCTTCTTTGGCTTCGATTGCTTGATGAAGCCCAGCTTGTAGTTTTGTTCCGATCAACTTGCGCCCATTTGCTTCGTCAAGTAAAAGAATTTCATTGTCTTCTACAACATAGTCTTTGTTTAAGTGCAAGAGATAATTGGCCCGCAAGGCAATGACTAAATGGCGGTAAAGATTTTTCCATTTTTCTGAAAGAATGTTTTCGATACCTAAATAGTCTTCTGCTTTTTGAATACCTGTTTCTGTAAACCAGGCGTGGCGCTTATTTTCGCTCCTTAGGTAGTCTTTCCCTTCAATCAGGCTCTTTACAAACCAATCAGATAGCGTAAAAAAGTTGGACTGGACTTTGGGAGCTCCTGAAATGATCAATGGTGTTTGAGCCATATCGAGTAATATTGCATCAATTTCATCAATCAGTACATAATTGAAGTGGGTAACGTATTGTTCATCTGGAGAAACGGCCAAGTTGTCAAACAAGTAGTCAAATCCCAATGCGCTATGGGTAGTATAGACAATGTCTGCTGCATAGACGACCTCTTTGTCGACTTCTTCTCCTTCATCTTCATGTTCGGGGACTCCAGCAGCCACGGTTAGTCCTAGAAAACGATAGACTTTCCCGGTTTCCTCAATATCCCGCAATGCTAAATAGGTATTGGAAGTAATCAAAAAATTTCCTTTGCCTCCCAGACCGTGTAAGTACATCGGCATGGTGGCTGTCAATGTTTTTCCTTCACCGGTTTTCATCTCAGCAACATTGCCATAAAAAAGAGCAATCGCGCCAAGAATTTGGACAAAATAAGGTTCCATTCCTAAGACACGACGGTCTGCTTCGACAACTACAGCATAGGCTTGTGGGAGTATACTCTCTAACTTTTTTCCTAGTTCGAGTTGTTGACGAAAAAGAATAGTTTGCATTTGTAATTCTTGATCCGACAATTGCCGATACTTGTCTGCGAGATTTTGAACCTTTCTCGCTAACCGCATATATTTGCGAAATTTTTTATCTTTCATTTTTGCTGATCCTTCCCCAAAAAATTGATAGTGTTAGCAGATTAATTTGTGTTACTGGCTAATTTAGCACGAATCATTACGTCCTCTAGTTCAAAAAGATAATCCCGCATCAAATCATTGGCTTCTAAAAAAAAGACGATTTTTCCCTTCGGAGCAGCTAGTTTCATTTTTTTGGATGCAATAAGTGGTTCCTTGTTTTGATCAAGCAACGCTTCACCAGAACTTGTTACGAAGTGAAGGGAAAACGTATAGGTTTTGGTGGTGTCCATATTATAGTAGGGAAATTTCCCATGATAGATGGACTCTTGATCAGCTACCTCCAAAGTATCTTCAGTCCGTAAAACGACAGCTTTCAAGTCTAATCTAGGACTAGGTTCATTGTCAGGAGTCCTTGATTCTACAGTCTGTGTTTCATTATTCGTCAAAGTATCTTTCAAAAAAAAGATACCTCCTAACAGCAAAACAAGAGGTATGATGAGTTCAATTAGTTTCTTCATATGAAATCCTTCTTTTTGGGGATGTTTCTACGGAATTTTCTCCCCTTTTTTTTCCAATCCTCGTCATTCTCAGATGATCATCTAAAAATGAAGCGTTGTTTTCTTATTTGAATTTAAAACGATGATACCACAATGACTAACACCACCTTTTCATTTTTTTTTTCGTTTCAACAAAAAAACAAATAAAAAAGGGGGATTTAAACTTGCTATTATTTTGTTAATCCTTACAGATGAAAAAAAAGTAAGAAAAATTGGAGATGAAAATGAAGAATCAAAAAGAACTCATTCGTAGGATCATCGCGAGTTTCTTCCTGTTGTTCATCGTTGAGATAGGAAAGCATATTCCGATTCCTTTTTTTATTTCAGAAAAGATACCAGAGGAATCAACTAGCTTGATTCTGAAATTCTTAGCAACATCAACCGGTGGAAATTTCACTGTTCCAACGCTTTTTTCTTTAGGAATGGGACCGTATATGACTGCTCTGATCATCTGGACAACGATCAGCATGATTGATACAGAAAGTATCGGAAATCTTTCCACAAAAAGAATCGGCTATATTCAACGTTGTTTGACTCTTTTATTTGCTGTCCTTCAAAGTTGCGCATTAGTGTTAAAATTTCGTTCATCAATGATCGATCAAAAAGCTGTTGGGGGATCCGTTGTCCTGTTGTTTTTAGGAGCAGTCCTTATTTTGACTGCTGGAGGATTGTTCGTTGCGTGGCTAGCCGATATCAATATCGACAAAGGAATCGGTGGTCAAAGCTTGTTTATCGTTCCAGGTCTATTGATGAACATCCCAGCTATGTTAATTTCGGGACAAACAGAATCCGTCCACTTGAGTCAAAATTTTATGATTGGTTTGGTTATAGTGACTTTAATCTTTATTTATCTAACGCTTTTCCTTTACAGTGCAGAATACCGCATCAATATTGAACGGACAGGTATTGATAGTCGCTTCAACAATTCGTATATTCCCATTCGTCTTTTGCCTGCAGGAGCGATGCCGTTTATGTTTGCGGTAACCGTCTTTTCAATGCCGCAGCTTTTACTCTTGAATGAAAAGTGGGGAGACACAGGCTTTTCGAATTTTATTACGACTTACTTTTCATTTAATAATGTGCGGGGTGTTTTCACTTATGGTCTGATTCTCTATGTTTTAGGTTATGGATTTAGTTTTATTAACGTTCGACCTTACGATATAGCCAAAAATCTTAAAGAGACAGGAGACTATATTTTAAATATTGCACCTGGTAAACAGACGGAGAGATATATATTGAAGCGATTATCTACGGTTGCATTGCTTGGCAACAGTTATCTTGTGATCATTTCAATGATTCCGTTATTGATTGGGTTGCAAAATCAGATCATTTCCAACTTAGCTTTTTATTTTGGAAGTATTTTTATGTTGATCATTATTTTAGAAACTATCACAAATGAAATACGCTTCCTCTTTTCCAGACGCACTTACCGGATTTTTTAGAGGATGTTAGGAGGCAATTCTTTGAATTATTTTATTCCCGATTGGACGACCAGCAGCGGCAATTTAGAAAGTGACTACATGATGAATGTCATTCAGCTTTTCAAGAACAATCGAGAACCGTACCACTTATTGTTATTGGAACATATCCCGTTTTTGCGCTATAAAATGCATGCGTATGGGTTAGAAGCAGCTCAGATGACTTCGCTTTACGATCGCTTGCAAGATATTCACAAGATCAATGGGTTTCCTTTAGATGTAGATGACTTGCCTCTTTCTCACAATGTGGAGAAAGTCTATACGCCTTTTGGTATCACGTTGATCAAGGAAGATCAACCATTTGGTGAAATTCGTTTCAATGCTTTTGGCTTTGCGGAACAAATGTATTTAATGACGGACCCTTACCGACAAATTCTCTTCTTCGATGATCGAGGATTTATTTCTGCAAAATCATTGCAGACAGACAATGGGGAACAAGTAAAGAGGATTTACTATAACGAATCGGGAATGGAAAAATGTGTGGAATACTTTGGAGAAAATCCGCATGTTGAGCTGATTGATTCTCAAAGAATTGGACTAAAGAAAAGTCAGTATCGAAGTATGGAGGATCTTCTCTTAGAAATGATGAATCAATTTCAATGGAATAGTGAATCCGAAGATCAACTGATCTGTTTGACAAATGAGCGGAATCTGCGATTGGTCAAAACGAATGAGCAACGAAAGCGAGTGATTCAGATCGTTTCTGATGCTCACCAACTTTCAAAGTGTGCACCAGAGGAAAAAGCAGAATTGTGGGCAGCCGAAAATAAAATTATTACTGATTCCACTAGTAATCAAACAGCGCTCTTGTCTTTAATGAGACATTCCGGTGTCAATGACCCATCTCGTATACAGCGCATACCTATTTACACAACTTCTTTCCATCTAGGCAATAGCAACTCCATTCCGCAGCTGGTTCTTTATTGGAACGCCGGTGAGCTTAACGAAGACGTTCTGAGAATCCATCACTTATTGCTGCAAAAAGTCATTCAAAATGATCGTTATGACTTAATTATCGAAACGACGACATTCCAAAGCGAAGTCGTTTTACGTGAAGCACAAAAAGAAATGGTTGATACTCACTTTGGTGTCGATAGTGAATCTGAGGAGTATCAGAAGGTACTGAAGTATTTTGAAGCAAAAAAAGCCAAGAAGTTATTTAAAACAGATGAAGAGGCGATTGAAGAGATTCGAGAAAGCGAAAACTGGAGAAATCTGGTAGAAGCAGTTGATGTCAACTTCAGGATTCACTTTCGATTGGATTCTCACCTCACGACGATTCGACAGGATTTTAATGAGACACGTTTGTATATTGATTTGTCTGCTGAAGTTGATGTGCAGAAACAAGCATTGGCAGTAAGCGCAGGAATTCCTCAGCTCGTTCGGAAGAAAACCGATTATGTTGATGACCAAAAGAATGGGCAAATCATTGGTCAAATCAGAGACCTAGATCCAGCAATCGCTTTTTATATGGATGATTTAAACAATTGGAACCAAGCACTAGTAGAAAATATCAGTTATATTGAACGATTTAGCGAAGAAAATGTCATCAAACAATGGAGGGATCTGCTCTATGGCGTCGTCTAAACAAATAAAGATATTCCATATTGCGGCTGCAGCTGTTTCTTCAGAGTGGCAAAAACAGCTTTCTTCTTTGTTTGTTTATCAATGGCTTCCGTTAGCCTATGATTTCAGAAAAGATGAGCAGGAACTGCAGCTGTTCGAGAAAGACAAATATAACAGCAAGTACCATCGAGCCCTTTTTCTACTAGAGAAAGATGCGTTGATTCTTGAAGACAAGGAGCTATTGGAACAACTGCCAGCCTATCAAATCTTTTACGAAAAAAAATGTCAGCTGTCTCCCGAAGTTCAAGCGCTCTTCACATTAAAAGCAGCAAAACTGTTTGATGAACAACAGTTGGAAAATGTTTTTAGTAGCATCAATGAACAATTTTCAGCGAAGCAGCAAGGATATAAGTTATCGATGGATCACATGAAATTTAATAAAGATGTATCGTTGCAAATCACTAAAGAAGGACATGCAGCTTGTCAGGTAAAGGCACAATTGACACCAGATTATCAGCAAATCACTACTTGGAAAATGACGAACCTGATCCCTAAAGAGGAACGGACATGTTTTTATCCCGAGATCGCAAATATCCAAGGAGAGGCGATACTGAAGATCAAACTTTTTTTCATCAAAGAAAACACAAATCAGGTCATTCAAGTGATTGAGATCGCCCACGATCGCATCCTAAATGGGGATCCGATTTACTTCAAATTGGATCAACAGGCATACATCAACGTCTCATTGTATGCCAAAGGAAATCAAGGACAATTTACGATCGGACAAATGCACTTGCGACGAGCAATGGCAGATGAAAGTGTCATGATTCCAGGGGGCGGCCGGATCCGGGATGATGAGCATCTGGGCGGAGAAGTGATCTATTACTTTAATCCAGGAGACCTAAAACCTCCATTAGCGGTTTATTTTTCCGGATATCGCTCTGCTGAAGGATTCGAAGGACGTGGAATGATGGGGAGCATGGGCTGTCCTTTTTTGCTGATTGGTGACCCCCGTCTAGAAGGAGGAAATTTCTATCTAGGCAGCCAGAAATTTGAACAAGAAATCGTAACAATCATATTAGAAAAACTAGCATTGTTGGGATTTCAAAAATCGGATCTCATTTTGTCTGGATTGTCGATGGGCACTTTTGGCGCTCTTTATTATGCGAGTGATTTGAGTCCAAACAGTGTCATCGTAGGGAAACCGTTGACGAATCTTGGATCTATTGCACTCAATGAACGCATTAATCGGCCAACAGGATTTCCAACCTCATTGGATATGCTGCTTTACAATATTGGCTTTGTTTCAGAAGAAGCAAGTAGTCAATTGAATGGACGTTTCTGGGAAAAGTTTAAAAGTGGAGACTACAGGCAAACGACATTTGCTATCGCCTACATGAAACAAGACGATTATGACATGGAGGCATTTCCAATGTTATTTGAATTTCTAAAAAACAATTTTCCCATGACTCGTGTTCTATATAAAGGCATGATAGGCCGTCATAACGACAATAGTCCCGCCATCAACAATTGGTTTTTGAAACAATACAAGAATATTCTTGTGCATACATTTCATCGGAATATCAAGAAAATTTTATAAGAAATGGGGGAGTCGATGAATAGCATGTACCGTATCAAGTGGGGGATCGACTTTAATGATAATTACAATTATGGCGCAAAAATAGCCTACACATCCTCTGGTGACGTCGCTTATTCTTCACCTCTGATGCCTCCTGGCGTCAGTATTAAGTCCTGGTATTCGAAAACAGAATTTCACAGTAGTCGAAAATCACCTATGTTGCCGATGTTGCTGCCTGGACACGAGTACGAGTTAACACTTCATGCTGAATTCGATCGTAAAGAAGCAGTCCAGCTGCTGGTGGAATTTTTTGATAAAGACGGCTTTTTTCTTGAAAAACTGGTCTTCGAAACAACCCAGGAGAGCTTCCGTTTTCCACAAAACGCCACTGATTACCAAATTCATATGGTAAACAAAAAGCACCAACAGATTCTTTTTAAGGAATTGGTTTTATCCACTAAGGAGAACCAAGCTTTGGCGGTGGTTCCTATAGGAGCAAACTCAGGCTCAAACTCAGGAGCAAACATTGTTGCAGTTACTCCGTTGGTGGGGGAAAGTGCTGCATTATCGGTCGTATTCGAAAAACAGAATAGTTATGTCAAAGAATATTCACTTCCTGATTGTGAAGCGGGATTATTTATTGAACCCGGTGTTACGGCTGCTTCATCGTTTTTGGAAGTTTTGCTTGAACAAATCTATCAGCGAATCGATAATCCTGATCAAATCACCCTTAAAATGGGACAAAATTTTTCTTTACTGGAATCCTGTTATCACGATGATTTTTCTATACTGGCTTTATTATTTGCAAAACCAAACAAAGAAACTGAGTCAACTGAGCTTATGCATCGTTTGCAGAAAAAAATCGTACTTAATCGAAGGGCACTGAATGTATTAGAAAATTTAAAAGAAAATAGAAAAAAATCAACCTAAATAAAAGGGGGACATCATGAATTTTTTTGTAAATAAAGCAATGGGAATCGGCAATTCTGGTGTGGAACATGCACAGTTCTACCGTGCTGCTTGTTTTGATAGAAAAAATATTCCGTATAAATATATTTTTATGGAATTAGTAAAGAATCTACATGAAGCGATGGCAGCTTGGAAGATACCAGACAATAAAGTCATCTCCATGTGGGAATATTTTGCCCTAGAAGGTGACTATTTAAGACAAGGAGCTAAAGCGAATTTTACCGCGAAACAGGATCTCTTGGTAGACGCCACGAACACGCATAGGATTAAAGAAACCATCACATCATCAGGATTGAAAATCGTTGAGCACATGGAAAAATCCCCTAGCCGAAAAAAAGAAGGGTTATTGCTAGTTTCAGATTATCGGGTAGAGATTTTTGACTATCGAACGAATCAAAGAAAAATCATGTACAGCTATCGCAATGATCCTCATCGAGGAAGAGTGATGACGAATATTCACTTGTTTGCTTTTAAGGGCAAACATCGCTTCTTTAGAAATGAAGTCTTGCTGCAACGCTTTTTCTTTAAACAATTGATGGAAGAGTTCCCAGAAATCAAAACTATCATCATTGATCGAGGAGAAGAAAGTGAGGCCGCCTTATATGATCATTGTCCTCCAGAAATCAAATTGATCGAAATAGTACATGCTGATCATTTATCTGATCGTGATGTACCTCGTGCACCTCTTTGGAACAATTATTATGAATATGCATTGACGCATTTAGAGCAAGTTACTCACATCGTTGTTGCGACAGAATTGCAGAGACAAGATCTACTGATCGATTTTCCAAACGAATCCGAAAAAATTGTGACGATCCCTGTGGGGGGGATTCGCGATATGACAGAAGAATCATTTGAAAAAGGCAAACAACAGGCGGAGAAGTTTGTGACGGTCTCTCGCTTGGCATCAGAAAAGCACATTGATCTTGTGATACGTGCAATTGCTGCAGCAAAAAAAGAACATCCAACGCTCTCTTTAGATATCTATGGTCAAGGCGGAGAAGAAAGCAAGTTGAATGCAATAATCAAAGAGCTAAATGCAGAAGAATATATTCAATTAAAAGGCCACTCCCATGCGATCAATGAGGTATATCCCAATTATGATGCCTTTATTTCTGGCTCTTTTTCAGAAGGATTTGGATTGACCTATATCGAAGCATTGAATGCGGGATTACCAATTGTGACGTACAAGGCACGTTTTGGGGCGATGGAGTTGATCAAAGAAGGGGTCAACGGGTATTTGAAAGACTTTTCCAGAAATGATGATACCTACAATGTCCAGCAACTAACAGAAGGAATTCGTCAGTTAGTCGCTACTGATTTAAACCAACTTAAAGCCAACACCCGCAAGTCTGTCCGGATGTTTCAAGACTCGATAATTGCAGAGAAATGGAGTGAGTTGATCGATGCATTATGAATTAGTCACTGTAATCCGACCCAATGACCGGATATGGATGACACAAAAATCACGAATCAAAGAAGGAAACCAAGTGTTGTCTATCTCACCAAGTCCAAATTT
Source organism: Enterococcus sp. M190262 (assembly GCF_005843965.1). Taxonomy (NCBI): domain Bacteria; kingdom Bacillati; phylum Bacillota; class Bacilli; order Lactobacillales; family Enterococcaceae; genus Enterococcus; species Enterococcus sp. M190262. The sequence goes on from NZ_CP040461.1 coordinate 1,761,917, forward strand.
TCAAGCGATGCTTCAAAAAGAAGCGGTGCAGGGAATAAATATTTTAGATCAAGTCACACAACGGAGCCACGATCCAGAAACCTTTTTATTTTTTAACCAAGTCCCAACGGCTTATTGTACAGAAGTCTATATGAACGAAGATCGTACCATTTCGTTGATTACAGACGGGGATGAAATAGGCAAAGTGAGCTTATACCCTATGACTAGAAGACATGTCAAAGAGGTACGGTACTTCTATCCGGATGGTACGATAGACTTCATTGAAGAATATGCCGCTGACGGGAAATTGTTCTCAACTATTTATTATTGTAACGATCAGGTTCAAGAGATTGCTTTTTTCAATGATCAGCAGCAAAGCATCTTGAATTATTACTTTTATCAGGGAGCAATCAACTTGGTCACGATTCGTGATACTGCAACATTGAAGGTAACCCAGAAATTTAATACAACACTTGATTTCATTCGGGAACAGTTAGCTTTGCGGTTAACAGAAAATGATACCGTGGGAATTTCATACATGGGATTAGAATTGTTCGCTTTAGCAACATCTAATTCAAGAAATACCCTGTATCTAGAAGAGTCGCCTCTTGATGGAAAAGGGAATATCAAAGGAAATTTAATGAGTATTTTAGATGATCACATCCCTTACATCCATAGGGTGGAAGTGGATCAGAAGAATTATCACCTATTGGCAAATAAGAATGTTTGCATGGACAAAGTTGTCTTGAAAGGATGAAGACGAAATGAAGAAAATGAAGGTCAATGAATTGTATGAGCAAATCATGTCATTAATCAAAGAAAACAGCGGATCCATGCTCTCTTTTGAGAATGAGCAGGAGGAGGCAAAGCGCATCCTGCATCAACAAAAAGAATTGATTGATCAATTGATTCAGATCAATCAAGAGATGAAAGCAATGATCAATAAGTCAGAAAATGACATCGATCTAAATGAGATCCAATCGTTAAAAAAACAATTCAATGCGTCTTTTGAGCAGCAACAGGAAGAGCAAAACAGATTGCAAATGATTTATGAAAAACTCTTTTCTGCTTACGAGGTTGAAAAGCAAATGCTTCGGACGTATTTCTTGAATGAAACCGATCAGATCATTGATATGTTGACCTCAACCGTAGAAAGACAGGATAGCGAAGTGAGTCAATTGAGTCAAGAGCTGATTCATGAATTGCGTTCATTAGAAGAAACAGAAGTAGAAGCTAATACAGGTGCAGAGGAAAACGAACCAACAGAAAACGTTGCAGAAATGAGTGAGTCGCTATAGCTGGCAACTGATCAAATCCAATAGTTAAACACTGTATTCTTCATAGTTGTTAGCTGGAAATAAACTGGGGAGAGGTGATTTCGTTGGCAAATAATCAGTTAGATAAAACGATTCAAGCAGGATTTCAAGAAGAACGAGAAAACGTAAGAGATCACTCGGAAGAGAAAAAAAAAGGGAAAGCTGTCACCATCGTGCTTTCCTTGGTTATGTCGATCGTGATCCTTGGATCGTTGGTCTATTCTTTGTTGGAAGCATTACAGAAGTAAAAATTGGAAATAGGTCCTGCATTTTAGAAAAAAGGATTTGAAAAATATGGAAACTAGATTACTAAGCGTTTGTCGATTAATCAGTACGATCAACCCAGACTTAAAGATACCTGATACATCAGTAGTTGCTGTCAATATTGATCGCGAGAAATTAGAAGAAATCCGCAAATGTAAAGGTCTATCTGTGAAGTCTTTTGAAAGAAAGATTGGGTTATCTCGCTCACGATACTATAGGTGGGTACAATATGAAATCGACCTGCCTTTCGAAATGGTTGTTGGAATCAAGAAAATGTTGAGCATATCAGATACCGAATTGTTAGACATGTTTGCTATGTCAACAGATGAACAACTTCATCTATTAAGTGTACTGATTTATAGCTCTTTATCAACGAAAGAGGACATGTTCGTCACCTTTCTCAAAGTCAGAAAAGAGTTAGAAAAATTTCGTCCTGCTACTGAGGATAATGTGATGTTTAAACTTATGCTGGCCTATTCTGACCTCGTGTTCGGCTGTATGAACCAGAAAGTCCCACAAGCAAGTTTAGAGATGCTTGAAACATTTTTTCTCGGAACTGATTTTTATACATTGTTTGATAGTCTCTTATATTTGGCTACGTTGCGCATCAAACATCGCTATGGATTGCAATCCTCTTCTTTAGAAAAACAAATGTTTCTGTTAGAAAGCTGTCTATTAAAGAAAATAAATGCAACTGACTTTACTGAACTGCGACCAGTTTTAGTAGGAGCCGTATTGGATTTGTCGGAATGTTTGGTAGATATGCAACGCTGTGAAGATGCCATTCAATTGCTTCAACATGCGAGTCGTTTAATGGAAGAACATTGGCATATTGATGTCTACAATCAAACGGTTCTAAAGCTAGTCAAATATCTGATCCTTACAAGGAATACTTCGCAAGAAGATCCAGCTGTGCAACTGTTTTCCAAAAATTTGAAAGGTGCAGAATGGTGCTTACCAAAAGATGAAGTGATGTTTGTGCGAGCAATGATGGAAAAGGAGATGGGGCAAGCGTGAATCGGTGGGTGACGACGATCATTGAATCGAATGCAGCAGATTCAGTCAAAAAGGCGAAAGCAGATGTTTGTGACATTGCCAAGGGGATGGATTATCAGCCTTTATATATTTATCGTTATATCGATGAGAATGAAGATGATTACGCACTTACCTCGAGGATCGATGGCATTACAGCTGGTGTTGCCAATCAAGATATGGTGGTCTACCAATATCCAAGCTATAATGGTGCCCATTTCGATCGGATGTTTTTACAAAGAATGAAGCAAAGAGGGATCTATACGATCTTATTCATCCATGATGCTGAGATGTTGCGAGGGAATGTCGACTTTGATGAAGCTGCTCTTTTCAACGAAGCCACATTATTAATCGTTCATAGTCAAGCTATGCAGACAGCTTTAGTCGAACGAGGAGTGACCCGAAAAATGGTCCAAAAACCGTTTTTTGACTATCGACACAAGGAAGTAAGTGTCAGTCATGAGCGGCCAGAAAAACGAGTTGTCTTTGCAGGGAATTTAGCAAAAACCCTTTTTTTACAGCAATGGCCCAATCGCACTGAAATTCTCGTATATGGTGAAAAGAATGATCGCCCTTTTGGCGCAAATGTCCATTATTGTGGTGTATTTGAGCAAGAAGAATTGATTCGCAAGATGGAGAAGAATGGCTTTGGTCTTGCGTGGGATGATAAATTGCCAGCTGGTGGTGACTATCAACAGTACACGAAGTATAATGCGCCTCACAAAATTTCATTGTATCTCTCATTAGGCATCCCTGTCATTGTATGGCAACAAGCAGCCATAGCAGAGATGGTACAGAAACTAGGACTTGGGATTGTTATCGCTGGGATTGAAGAAATTGACCATAAATTAGGTGAGTTAACAGATGAAGAAATGCTGCGAATGAAGAACAATGTTCTTTCATTTAGTTGCTTACTGCGATCGGGAATATTTACTAGGACTGCACTAGTGGATTCAGAAGTAAAAATACTCCTAAACAAAGGGGCAAATCAAGAATGACACAATCGATGATCACAAAGAAATTATCCGCAATCGTCCAGATCAGCGAGCTAGACCAGATGCTAGCAGAGATGAATCAAACGATCGAACAACGGGATAGTAAAATTGAGCGATTAAAGCAAATGATCTCAGAAAAAAAACAGTCCACCATTGGGTATCGCGATTTTTTTATTCTGAAGAACAGTCAAGATGAGCTGAGAGATCTTTGCCAAAAAATTGACTTGCAGCGGGTCAAAGTCAATGACCTTTTGGAACATGTACGCAATACAAAAGCGATTTTCAACGATTTGTTTTTTTTAGAAACAGAAGTCAACGAACAGGCGAAGAAAATACAAGAACTGTCAAATGCATTCTTTATTCAAGCGGAGACAAAAGAGTAGCGGCTGAAACAACAACAGAATGTTTGGGGAGCAAGAAATCATGACAAATAGGGAAGTTAGGAGGATTAGTGTGGACAAAATCATTGCATTAGACATTGATGAATTTCGAGTAGGCGTCGTTGGCTATGGTTATCAAGATGTCAGAAGTTCTGTTTATTCAGAAGTCAAAAAAAATAATCTGCAGTATCTTTTAGGAAAGAATAATGAACCGACCCACTCCAAAAACAAAGTTGGGGAACGAATTCTTCTCGGGGGAAGCGAGCAAGAAATTACTTGGGGCTTCGACAAGTTATATAGTCGACGTTCGAAGGCTTACCAAACCTTTGGAAATCCATTGGCAGCCATTGGAGACCAAAATTTTAAGACATATATCAAAACGATACTTTCTTATTTAGTAGAGAAGAGAACCTCGCTTTTCACTGAAATTGCAAAGGATTGCTTTAGCTGCTCATTGTGCATTGGCGTAGCAACAGAAAGTTTTGACCAGCTGGCAGAAATCGAGAGGCAACTGGCAGATGAATTCGAGACAGTCGTTAATGGTACCCACTATCGGATACGAATCGAACGAGTAAAACTGATTCCCAAATCGCTGGCTGTGATTTTTGAAAGTAGACGAAACGATATTCATTTAATGTTAGGCGTTGAAGAAATTCTGGCGGGATTGACTTATGTGTTTGAGATTAATGATCATTATCTAACTTGTGACAGTTATGAAAATGGCGAACTGATCAAAAGTACAAAAGTTACAGACGGCTTATATGAATTAGCCGGCAACGTGGTACAAGCTTACCAAGAAAATGAGGGAAATCATCCCACGCCAACTTTTGATTTGGATGCTGGGGTAATCTACGATATGCTGGTCACAACGAAGAAGAACAATCCATTTATTGTGACGATCAATGGACGTCAGACCGTCGATTTAACCGAAATCGTTAAAAAAGAGCTGACGGCTTTGACGGATCAATTCATTGATTATGTCAATAGTGATCAGGATATTCAATATGCGGATACAATACTGATCCGGGATATTTCTGCAGGAACGATCAATGAAAACACAGTGAATCAGGTATTAGCTAAAATGGGGCTATCTTGTAAAGTGTTTAATAATAAAAATGCGCTGGGAATGTATTTATTTGGGGAATTGTTCTGGCAAGACCAACCGAAGGCTTCGGCTGATCGCTTTGAGGATAGCCGTCCATCAGCTATGAATCATGGTTTTTCAGAACCGGAAGTGCGTGCAGAATCTGCACCAATCGAAGAGTACGTCGAATCAACTAACCAAATTGATTCCGAGCTATCAGAAGTTACCGAGCAAAAGAGTCATTATCGAAGCTCATCTGTGGAAGCAATTTTTGCAGAACAGTCAGAATTGCTTAAATTCTTGATCAATGATGACAAGGAGCCTTCCATTTAGCAATGAAAAAGAGAATTTTGATCGATAAACGATCAAGATTCTCTTTTTCTCGTGATTGGGTTTTTTTGCTTAAATCCGATACTCGAATAGGGCAAGAATTGGTCATCGGCAATCATCTGTCAGCCAAACTGTCGCAGATGAATGAAGGATCATTCTGTGCTTTAATCTTCTTCGGAGGTTTGCTCCTTCTGATTGCTGGTATCTTCAGCTACCGTCACCGTAAAAAAATCTTTGGGGAAAATCAATTTATCTGGTTCAGAAATGTTTTTTCTCAAAGTTTTTTGATTACTGGTTATTTTATAAGGACACCTAAAATCTGTTTAAATTTTTGGCTCATTTGCTGTGCAGATGGTACACTAGAGTCAAGGGAGGGATCCTATGCTTTGGCTGATAATTGTACTTATTGGACTGATTGCTGGGTTATACTATATTTACCGAACTGCAGTCCTAAAAAAAGGTGTACGTTATTTTGTATCTGCTCTGATCATGCGCAATAACCATTGGTATGAAAAAGAAGGCAGAAAACAACTTGTTCCTTCGGGACAGCGATCACAGGAAGCACCTTCAACTTTCTGGCAAGAAGGGTCCGAATGTACCCTTACTGCAACGGATGATGTTCTGTTACATGCACGGGTCTTTGATCAGTGTGCCAAAACATGGGTGATTTGTCTTCATGGCTATCGCAGTTCTGGACAAGTCGATTGTCAAGATGCCGCGGAACGCTTGTGGCAAGCCGGACACAATGTCTTAGTGCCAGATCTTCGCGGACACGGGCAAAGTGAAGGGCTTCAAATCGGGTTAGGCTGGTTGGATCGCTTAGATCTGATTCTCTGGATCGAGAAATTAGTTGAAAAAGATGCGCAATGCCAGATTTTCTTGTATGGTCAAGGGATGGGGGCCGCAACAGTCCTCTTAGCGAGTGGAGAAGTATTGCCTATTCAAGTTCGAGGATTGATTGCAGACAGCAGCTATACCTCGATCTATAGTTTGATACGAGCCAATTTACCGCGTCTTTCTGGATTACCCGTCAAACGGTTCCTGCGTATGGCAAATCGTTACAGTAAACAATTAGTAGGGTACCCATTTCTACAGATCTCTGTCACACGCCAACTAGGCAGTAACCATTTACCTGTTTTATTTTTACATGGTTCTGAAGATCCATTTGTCTCAGCAGAAGAAACAGACACATTGATGGAAGCAACTGCTGGGGAAAAAAAACGAGTCATTTTTCCAAAGATGGGCCATCTTCAAGCGGTCACAGAAAGTCCAGAATATTGGCCGACTATTCTACAATTTATCCAGGCAACAGAGTAATAGTGCATTTGAATTTTTTTAACTAGAAAGGAATGTGAAAAAATGGAAATCAAAGAAGAAAACAAACGTTTTGCCTTATACGATGACGGCAAAGAAATAGGAGAAATCACCTGGCAAGAGGCGCCAGACGATGTGTTGGTGGTTGATCATACATTTGTTGATTCTGCGTATCGCGGTCAGAAGTTAGCACAAAAGTTACTGAATGCGGTGGTAGAAAAAGCGCGCCGCGAAGATCGAAAAATCATGCCAGTTTGTTCATTCGCTGTCAAAGAGTTCAAAGAAAAATCAGAATATGATGATGTATTGGCTCGCTGAATTTCGGTAGAAAATGATTGAGACAACAGTCGTGCAACAACGATCTTTATGTTGCTGTACGGCTAGTGTCTTTTTTTGTTCTGGGATTTAGTAGTTGTCTTGTTTGGATGCAGGGAACATCGCCATAGCATCAATAAAATATACTGGAAAAAAGGTCCCGAATGTGGTAGAGTTAGAAGGACGATTCTAGCAAGCAAGGAGGAGCTATCGTGTACAATATATTATTAGCAGCAGTGATTGTGATTTCTGTGATCATGGTTATTACGATTATGATGCAACCAAGCAAACAAAATAGTGCTGCCAGCGCGTTTACGGGTGGAGCAGACCAATTGTTCGGTAAACAAAAAGCGCGTGGATTTGAAGCGGTAATGCAACGTTCAACTGCCATTTTAGGCTTTGTATGGATGGTCTTGCTATTTCTTTTGGCCTATTTGTCATCAAAATAATTGGATGAAATTTGGAACCTCTCGGCTGCGAGGGGTTTTTTCTTTGCCAAAAATCTTATGAACGCATTTATCGTTGAAATCATCGAACTATGGTAGAATTGGACGTGAGGTGAAACGAAGAAATGAAGAATTTTAACCAACCAAAACCAGTGTTTGCTCCCCACGGAGATCGGGCAGTGATTTTGTTCCATGCTTATTCTGGTAGTCCCAATGATGTGCGGATGCTTTGCCGGTTTTTAGAACAAAAAGAGTATACTGTTTATACACCGATGTTTTCGGGTCATGGGACAACAAACCCTGAAGATATTTTGAATCAAGGGATTCAACAATGGCGAGCAGATGCCAAAGCAGCGATTGAATTTTTGAAAGAAAAAGGTTACCAAAAAATTGCTGTGTTGGGATTGTCAATGGGAGGCATCTTTGCCATGAACAGTTTGACACAAGCGGAACCTGCGCTAATCGGTGGTGGGCTATTCTGTTCACCGCTCTTTGAAACAAAGAATGATGTGCCGCGAAATTTTGAAAAATATGCAGAAATGATTCTGCAATACTCTTCTTATTCATCCGAAGAGCAGCAAATGATTTTGGCTCGCGTACCGCAACAAGTCAGAGACCAGCTGCTAGAAATTGAATCGATTGGGCAAGAAACAGCAACTAATCTTGACACGATCGATGTGCCTGTTTTTCTTGCACAAGCAGGAAGAGACCGTATGATCGATCCCCAGACGGTTTTTCGCACAGCAGCAGCATTGTCTCATGTGCCCTACACATTACAGTGGTATCCACATAGTGGACATGTAGTGACTGTCGGCCCAGAACGAAAAAAATTAGAACAAGATGTTTGGGCTTTTCTGGAAAGCCTCGCTTGGGAAGGGTAAAAAATGAAAGAGACGATTAAAACAAAAATTATTCAGTTCATGGAAGAAAGCCGCAAGAAAAGCTTTTCCATGGAAGAAATTGCCGAGGCATTGCAACTGCAAAAAAGCGAGGATTTCAAAAATCTTGTTCAAACAGTAGCCGCAATGGAACGAGAGGGGAGCATTCTCTTCAATAAGAAAGGCAAAGTCAAATTGCCAATGCAGCGAGTCTTAGTTGAAGGAACATTCCGAGCAAACGAACGAGGCTTTGGATTTGTGAGTATCGATGAGGAAGAAGAAGACATCTATATTCCTAAAGAATCGACTGGCTATGCGATGGATGGAGATACAGTTGCTATCGACATACTTCATGCTGCTGATCCTTTTTCCGATAAAGGGGCAGAGGGCAAAGTCGTTGAAATCCGCAAACGGGCAGTCACACAAGTTGTCGGTGAGTTTACACTCTTTGATGAAGCGGAGATCCAAGAAACAGACCTCTATGGAGTCGTTCAGCCAAAAGATAAAAAAATGAATGAGTTAAAAGTATTCATCGGTGCAGAAGGCGTTCGTCCGGTAGATGGCAGCATTGTGATCGTTGAGATCACTCACTATCCGGAGAAAGGCTACTCTAAAAGCTTGGAAGGACTAGTCAAAAAAGTAGTTGGTCATAAAAATGATCCTGGAATGGATATTTTGTCGATCGTCGTAGCTAACGGTATTCCGACAAAGTTTGAAGAAGCAACATTAGCGGAAGCTGATGCAGTTCCTGATGCCATTGATCCGGCACAATTCCCAGAACGTCGTGACCTGCGGGAACAATTGATTGTCACGATCGATGGGGCAGATGCGAAAGACCTTGATGATGCGGTCACCGTTCGTAAATTAGCCAACGGCAACTTTTTCTTAGGGGTCCATATCGCAGATGTTTCTTATTATGTGACAGAAAACAGTGCCCTAGACAAGGAAGCTTTTGAACGAGGCACCAGCGTCTATCTGACCGATCGGGTCATTCCTATGATCCCTCAGCGGCTGTCAAATGGTATCTGCTCACTGAATCCTCACGTTCCGCGGTTGACAATGAGTTGTGAGATGGAAATCGATTCTTCAGGTAAAGTGATCAAACATGAGATTTTTCAAAGCATCATTCAAACAACAGAACGAATGACTTATCAAGCAGTAAATGAAATCTTGGAAGACCAAGAGCCTGAGACAATGGCTCGTTATGCCTCGCTTGTTCCGATGTTTAAGGAAATGGCTGAATTGCATCAAATCTTAGAAGCGATGCGCGTTCGGCGGGGGGCAGTTTCTTTTGAGGATCGTGAAGCCAAAGTATTGGTTGACGAAGCAGGGCATCCTCAGGACATCCTTCTTCGCGAACGAGGAGTTGGCGAACGATTGATTGAGTCCTTTATGCTGGCTGCTAATGAAACAGTGGCAGAGCATTTCAACAAACGTCGATTGCCGTTCATTTATCGGATCCATGAAGAACCAAAAGAAGAAAAAATGCGGCGCTTTTTTGATTTTGCTTCTGCGTTAGGAATTGTTGTCAAGCAGACAAAAGGCTCCATCACGCCCAAAGATCTACAAAAAGTCGTGGAAGATGTTGCAGATAAACCTGAAGCGATGGTGGTCAACACCATGCTGTTGCGAAGTATGCAACAAGCAAAATATTCTGAAGATAACTATGGGCATTATGGACTGGCTGCAGACTACTATACCCACTTCACATCACCGATCCGCCGATACCCCGATTTGATCGTTCATCGGCTGATTCGTTCATACAGTACGGATCCGTCAGAAAGCAATCAAGAAAAGTGGGAGCAGAACCTTCCAGATATTGCTTTACACAGTTCACAAATGGAGCGAAGAGCAGTGGAAGCAGAACGTGAAGTAGATGCTCTTAAAAAAGCTGAATTTATGGCCGATAAAGTAGGAGAAGAGTTTGACGGGATTATTAGCTCAGTAGTAAAATTCGGACTTTTCGTGGAGTTGCCGAATACCATCGAAGGGTTAATCCATATTACTGCATTGAAACAAGATTACTTCCATTACTTGGAAAACCACCTCGCATTAGTAGGTGAACGTACTGGGCAAACGTTTAAGATCGGACAAAAAGTCCGCATCAAAGTGATCAAAGCGGATCCAGAGACTCGCGAAATCGATTTTGAATTGATTGAAGCAGAAGAAGTCATACGAATCCAACAGCCTAAAAAAAAGCAAAATAAAGAAAACAAACAGCGAAGACAAACCTCAGATCGACAGAAAAAAGAAAATTTACGGGGAAAATCTTCTCGTAAAAAGAAAAAAAACGGAAATTCAAAAAAGAAACCTTTCTATAAAGGAATTAAGAAAAAGTAGGAGGGATGACCGTTGCCTAAGGGAGAGGGCAGACTAATTGCCCAAAACAAAAAAGCTCGTCATGACTACACGATCCTTGATACGATCGAAGCAGGGATCGTGCTGCAAGGAACTGAGATCAAATCGATCCGCAACAGTCGGATCAATCTAAAAGACGGCTTTGTTCGTATCCGTAATGGAGAAGCCTATTTGTATAATGTTCATATAAGTCCTTATGAACAGGGGAACATTTTTAATCATGATCCTTTGCGTACAAGAAAATTGTTACTGCATAAAAAGCAGATTGCTCGGTTAATCGGTGAAAGCAAAAATACAGGAATGACCATTGTTCCGCTAAAAGTTTATATCAAAGATGGTTATGCCAAAGTTTTGATCGGCTTAGCCAAAGGAAAACGCGAATATGACAAGCGAGAAACCCTAAAACGAAAAGATCAGGAACGGCAAATTGATCGTGCTCTTAGAAACTTTTAATCTTCTAAGAAGTTCTTTTAGAATCATTTAAAGTGTATTGCTTTGAGATTAGGGAAAAATTTGGTAGCATTTAAGGCAAAGGTACTGATGTACCAAGCTTTTCATGAAATTTCACGACAGTGTTTCAATTAAGTTTTTTTTCGAATTTTGGCAGAAAAACTTTTTTGTCTAATTTTCTTGAAAATGCTTTGAAATTTTCTTGTCGTGGTGGTATGATACCGATTGTTATGAGAGGAAACGCATTGTAACACCAGATATTTTCTGGAGATGACAGGAAAAGAGGTGAGAAAGATTGGATGAAAAATCGCTTATGTTTCACATCGGTCCGATTTGGTTTGATGGAACTGTAGCAATGATGACAATCATTTCTTGTATAATTGTTTTTTTGGTGGTGTTCATTTGTACACGAAATTTGCAAATGAAGCCAAAAGGGAAGCAGAACTTTATTGAATGGGTCATTGATTTTGTTCGCGGAATCGTAGCTGACAATATACCAGGATCGCAAGTGAACAACTTTCATTTGCTGGGTGTAACAATGTTTCTTTTTGTGTTTGTGGCGAATGAAATTGGGCTGGTCACAAAGATCGTGACAGCTGATGATGTCTCTTTATGGAAGAGTCCCACAGCGGATCCTTTTGTCACCTTGACACTTGCACTTATGGTTATTAGTTTGACACATTTCTTTGGTATCAAAACGCTTGGTTTCAAAAACTTTATGATCAATTCTTACTTGAAACCAGTTGGTTTCTTATTACCATTGAAAATTATCGAAGAATTTACAAATGTTATTACTTTGGGCTTACGGCTTTATGGGAATATTTTTGCTGGAGAGGTCTTGTTAGGGTTGATAGCGAATATGTTCACAAGTCTAGGTTGGTGGTCATTGCCTATCGCGATGCCGCTTGAAATGATTTGGATTGGCTTCTCATTGTTTATAGGCGCCATCCAAGCCTATGTATTTGTCACATTGACCATGGTATTTATGAGCCACAAAATCGTGGCGGAACACTAATCAAAACAAACACTTTTAGGAGGAAAAACAATATGAATTTCATCGGAGCAGGATTAGCAATTATCGGAGCAGCAATTGGTGCAGGTTATGGTAACGGACAAGTAATCGCCAAAACGATCGAATCAATGGCACGTCAACCTGAAATGTCAGGTCAATTACGTTCAACAATGTTTATCGGGGTAGCGCTAGTCGAAGCTGTGCCTATTTTGGGGGTAGTTATCGCGTTGCTATTAGTCTTCCAAGGCTAAACGTGAAAAAGGCAGAAACGAACAATGCACTCGTTTTTGCTTTTTTAAATGAGAGAATTACTTTCAGAAAGGAAGAGTCGTTATGCTAAATCACTTGGTTCTAGCAGAAGTAAAAAATGCTATGCTTGGCAATATTATTCTTGTCAGCGGCTCAATTCTTCTTTTGCTATTCTTGTTGAAACACTTTGCATGGGATGCCATTAGTAGCATGATGCAAAAACGGGAAGAAAAAATCGCCAATGATTTGGATTCAGCGGAACAATCCCGCTTGAATGCAGCGAAACTGGAAAAAGAACGCCAAGAAAAATTGGCCAATTCCCATTCAGAAGCTGCGGAGATCATCAAAAGCGCCAAAGACAGCGGAGAATTGAGTCGCCAAAATATTTTGAACGAGACCAAAGAAGAAGTTTCTCGTTTGAAAGAAAAAGCTCACTCAGATATCACGCTTGAAAAAGAAGCTGCGTTAAAAGAAGTCAAAGATGATGTTGCAGATCTTTCACTTCAAATCGCAGAAAAAATCTTGGGCCGTGAATTGACTCCCGAAAATCATGAATCTTTAATTAATCAATATATCGAAGGATTAGGTTCAGTCAATGAAACTCGATAAATTTACTGTAGGTAAACGCTATGGCAAGGCGTTGTTCGAATTGGCGATGGAAGAACAACGAGCTGAAGCTGTTTATCATGAGTTGATGACACTACGTCAGATTTATCAAGAGATTCCGATGTTTGGCCAAATCGTGACCGATAATCGTTTGGATCTTCATGAAAAAAGAAAACTTGTTGATCAGTTATTTAATAACTTTGATGGATTAGTCAAAAATTTTCTTGAGATCGTGTATGAATATAATCGTATGGACGACCTATTGCTGATCATTGATGAGTATGAACGCCGCTATGACGAGCAGCAAGGTTTAGTCAGTGGTACGGTGACCACAGCAGTTGCATTGTCGTCAAGTCAAAAAGAACAATTGTCGAAACAAATCGCGCAGACGCTCGGCTACCAGAAAGCAGTGCTTTCAGAAAAAGTTGATCCAGCCATTTTAGGTGGGGTCATCGTGGAAGCCAACCATCAAGTGATCGACGGTAGTATTAAGAGCCAACTGGATTATCTGCGACAACAGATCGGCAGATAAACAAGAGATAAGAGGTGAATCGGATGGCCATCAAAGCAGAAGAAATAAGTGCCTTGATCAAAGAACAAATCAAAAATTATCAAAATGAACTTTCTGTAGAAGAAATTGGAACAGTCACATACGTAGGGGATGGGATCGCCCGGGCTCACGGATTAGAAAATGCGATGAGTGGAGAATTGCTTGAGTTTTCAAACGGTTCTTACGGTATGGCCCAAAACTTGGAATCAAACGATGTAGGGATCATCATCTTAGGTGAATTTGAATCCATTCGTGAAGGTGACAAAGTAAAACGTACTGGAAAAATCATGGAAGTTCCTGTTGGGGATGCCTTGATTGGACGAGTAGTGAATCCGTTAGGACAACCAATCGATGGCTTAGGTCCAATCGATACAGATAAATCTCGTCCGGTAGAAGCAGCTGCACCTGGTGTTATGCAACGTAAATCCGTTTCAGAACCAATGCAGACTGGATTGAAAGCCATTGATGCTTTAGTTCCAATCGGACGCGGACAACGTGAATTGGTCATTGGTGACCGTAAAACAGGGAAGACAACCATCGCAATCGATACGATCATCAACCAAAAAGGTCAAAATATGATCTGTATTTATGTAGCGATCGGTCAAAAAGATTCCACGGTTCGTGCACAAGTAGAAACATTGCGCCGCTATGGTGCGCTTGATTATACGATCGTGGTATCAGCCGGTGCTTCTCAACCTGCACCACTATTATATATCGCCCCTTATGCTGGAGCAGCAATGGGTGAAGAATTCATGTATAACGGTAAACACGTTTTGATCGTTTTTGATGATTTATCAAAACAAGCCGTTGCTTATCGGGAACTTTCCTTACTACTTCGTCGTCCGCCAGGTCGTGAAGCTTACCCAGGGGACGTTTTCTACTTGCATTCTCGCTTATTGGAACGGGCTGCAAAATTAAGTGATGAACTAGGCGGAGGCTCAATGACTGCCTTGCCATTCGTTGAAACCCAAGCAGGAGATATCTCTGCTTATATTCCAACCAACGTGATCTCCATTACAGACGGACAAATTTTCTTAGAAAATGACCTGTTTTATTCAGGTGTTCGCCCTGCCGTAGCTGCCGGACTTTCCGTTTCACGGGTTGGGGGTTCTGCACAAATCAAAGCGATGAAGAAAGTGGCTGGAACATTGCGTTTGGACTTGGCAAGTTACCGCGAGTTAGAAGCCTTCACGCAATTTGGTTCTGATTTAGATGCCGCTACTCAAGCAAAATTGAATCGTGGACGTCGGACTGTTGAAATTTTGAAACAAAAACTGCATGAACCATTAGCAGTTGAAAAACAAGTGGTTATTTTATACGCATTGACGCACGGATTCCTTGACAGTGTGCCAGTAAATAAAGTATTAGACTTTGAAGCAGAATTGTTTGAATACATTGAAGCAAATCAAGCAGATGTGTTTGAAACGATTCGTGCAACGAAAGACTTGCCAGAAGAAAGCTTATTAGATGACACAATCAAAGCATTCAAAGATATTTTCATGGCTGCAAATACATCACGTGTTTCAGCACAAGACAAAATGTCAACAATGCAAAATGCATAAAAGAGGTGAGAATGAATGGCTGCTTCATTAAATGAGATCAAGCAACGAATTGCCTCAACCAAGAAAACCAGTCAGATCACAAACGCCATGCAAATGGTTTCGGCTGCTAAATTGACTAAATCAGAAGCACACTCAAAACAATTTCAAGTCTATGCAACGAAAGTGCGTGAGATCGTTACTCACCTTACTGCGCAACAACTCTCAGATCTTGCAGCTGCTGGACCTAAAGAGGGCGTCAATTACAACAGTATGCTTGTTAGTCGTCCTGTAAAGCGCACTGGCTATATCGTCATTACTTCAGATGGCGGTTTAGTCGGTGGCTACAACAGTTCGATTTTGAAACAAATGATGACGATGCTGGACGAAGATCATGCTCAAGATGAAGAATATGTTATGATCGCCATCGGTGCGACAGGAGCAGATTTCTTTAAAACACGAGGAATCAAGTTAGCTTATGAGTTGAGAAATCTTTCCGATCAGCCAAGTTTTGACGAAGTGCGTAAAATTGTTACCTTAGCTACAACGATGTATCAAAATGAAGTATTTGATGAACTATATGTTTGTTATAACCATCACATCAATTCGTTGACGAGCCAATTTCGCGTGGAAAAAATGCTGCCTATCTCAGATTTGGATCCAGAAGAAGCAGAAAGCTATGAACAAGAGTATTTGTTTGAGCCTTCAAGAGAAGCAATTTTGGATCAGTTGTTGCCGCAATATGCTGAAAGCTTGATTTATGGTGCCATTGTCGATGCCAAAACAGCAGAGCATGCTGCTGGAATGACTGCGATGAAGACGGCAACAGATAATGCCAAAAATATTATTGGGGATTTGACGATTTCTTATAACCGGGCGCGTCAAGGAGCAATCACCCAAGAAATTACTGAAATTGTTGCGGGGGCATCCGCGTTAGAATAATTTCGAGAACGAATGGAGGAATACGAATGAGTTCAGGCAAGATTGTTCAAGTCATTGGTCCCGTTGTCGACGTGGAATTCTCTCTAGACCAATCCTTACCAGATATCAACAATGCGTTGATCGTTTACAAAAAAGACGAGAAAAAAACAAAAGTAGTATTGGAAGCCGCTTTAGAACTAGGGGATGGTGTGATCCGCACCATCGCAATGGAATCTACAGACGGTTTGCAACGAGGAATGGAAGTCATCGATACAGGTGCCTCAATCTCTGTCCCTGTAGGAACAGATACTCTAGGCCGAGTATTTAATGTACTAGGCGATACTATCGACTTGGAAGCACCATTCCCAGAGGATGCCAAACGTAGTGGTATCCACAAAAAAGCCCCAGATTTCGATGAATTGTCAACAAGTACAGAAATCCTTGAAACTGGGATCAAAGTTATCGATTTATTAGCTCCTTACTTAAAAGGTGGTAAAGTCGGCTTGTTCGGTGGTGCCGGTGTTGGTAAAACCGTATTGATTCAAGAATTGATTCACAATATCGCTCAAGAGCATGGGGGAATTTCAGTATTTACCGGTGTTGGCGAGCGGACGCGTGAAGGTAATGACTTGTATTATGAAATGAAAGAATCAGGCGTTATCGAAAAGACAGCCATGGTTTTCGGTCAAATGAATGAACCACCAGGTGCCCGGATGCGGGTTGCTTTGACTGGTTTGACCATTGCTGAGTATTTCCGTGACGTTGAAGGTCAAGATGTGCTCTTGTTTATCGATAATATTTTCCGTTTCACACAAGCGGGTTCTGAAGTATCTGCCTTGTTAGGCCGGATGCCATCAGCCGTTGGTTATCAACCAACTCTAGCAACTGAAATGGGTCAATTACAAGAACGAATCACTTCTACG
This sequence comes from Enterococcus sp. M190262, assembly GCF_005843965.1. Lineage (NCBI taxonomy): Bacteria > Bacillati > Bacillota > Bacilli > Lactobacillales > Enterococcaceae > Enterococcus > Enterococcus sp. M190262. Next base: position 1,778,857 of record NZ_CP040461.1, read on the forward strand.
AAAAAAGGATCTGTAACATCGATTCAAGCCATCTATGTGCCAGCCGATGACTATACTGACCCAGCGCCAGCAACTGCATTTGCCCATTTGGATGCGACAACGAACTTGGAACGTAAATTGACTGAACAAGGGATTTATCCTGCGGTAGATCCATTGGCTTCATCATCAAGTGCATTAGCTCCTGAAATCGTAGGGGAAAAACACTATGAAGTAGCAACCGAAGTTCAGCATGCGTTGCAACGTTACCGTGAATTGCAAGATATCATCGCGATCTTAGGGATGGATGAATTGTCAGATGAAGAAAAGACTCTCGTAGCGCGTGCGCGTCGAATCCAATTCTTCTTATCACAAAACTTCCACGTAGCGGAACAATTTACAGGACAACCAGGTTCTTATGTGCCAGTTGAAGAAACCATCAAAGGATTTGCTGAGATTTTAGAAGGTAAATACGATGATCTTCCTGAAGAAGCCTTCCGAAGTGTAGGTCGAATCGAAGATGTAATTGAAAAAGCAAAAGCACTAGGTTATTAATAAGCAACCATAGAGAAAGAGGGGAACCTCATGGATCAATTTTTAACGGTTAATGTGGTGACACCTGCTGGTTTGGTGTATGAACACCATGCCAAAATCGTGGTTGCACGAACGACAGATGGAGAAATCGGGATCTTACCGCAACACGCGCCGATCATCGTGCCTTTGGCAATCGATGAAGTTCGAGTGAAACGGATCGATTCCGATACTCACGTCGATTGGATCGCTGTCAATGGCGGAATCATGGAAGTGCGGGACAATGTAGTTTCAATTGTAGCCGATAGTGCTGAACGTGATCGTGATATCGATGTTTCTCGTGCTGAACGTGCCAAACAGCGTGCCGAAAAGCAAATCGAAGAAGCAAAACAAGTGGAAGATATCGACCAATTACGACGTGCGACTGTTGCTTTGCATCGTGCAATCAATCGAATCAATGTGTCAAAACATTCCTAAGCGAAGACCAGTGGTCTTTGCTTTTTTTTATCTCAAAAACGTTTTAAAGTCTTTTTAAAGTCTTCCAATGAAAGTTTCAAGAAAGAATATTTTGGCTCTTTTAAATTTTGTGGTATGATAGTAACGTTCAGATGTGAAAAGGAGAATCGAGGATGCAAGTTTATGGAGTAGATGCGATTATTCGTATCGTCAGTCATTTAGCATTTATCTATTTAGCGTTTTGGGCGTTGCAGTCTTTGCGGATCGATGCTTTTTTTAAAGCCTTACAAACGACGCAAATACGGATGGTCATGGTCTTTTTAGCAATTGCTTTAGGCTATACTGCTAGCACTTTTTTCCTTGAACTGATTGCATTATGCCGTAATTTATTTTTAATAGGTTTTTAAGAAATTCAATAATACATGCAGGTTGTGCGATTGTATGCTATAATTGTCAAGATTTTGTGTATGATTCAACTGCATTATTTGGAGGGAACAAAATGGAAGAGATTATCGTTCAAGGTGGTAATCGTTTAATTGGAACTGTCAAGGTTGAAGGTGCAAAGAATGCCGTTTTACCTATTTTAGCAGCAAGTTTGTTAGCAGAAGAAGGAACAACGACTTTAGAGAATGTACCGATTTTATCTGATGTTTTGACAATGAATGAAGTGATCCGTCATTTAAACGTCGAGATTGCTTTTGATCAATCAAAAAATACCATTACAATGGATGCTTCCCGCGAATTAGCTATTGAAGCACCGTATGAATATGTTAGTCAAATGCGTGCATCAATCGTTGTTATGGGACCTTTATTAGCCAGAAATGGTCATGCGAAAGTTGCAATGCCAGGAGGTTGTGCTATTGGCAAACGACCAATTGATCTGCATCTCAAAGGATTCCAAGCTCTGGGAGCTGAAATTATTCAAAAAGATGGCTACATAGAAGCGATTGCTAGTGAGTTAAAAGGAAATACGATCTACCTTGATTTTCCGAGTGTAGGCGCTACTCAAAACATCATGATGGCAGCAGTCAAAGCCAAAGGAACGACGATCATTGAGAACGTCGCTCGAGAGCCTGAAATCGTAGATTTAGCGAACATTTTAAATAAAATGGGCGCAAAAGTCTTTGGTGCTGGGACAGAAACCATGCGCATTGAAGGCGTCGACCATTTGCATGCGGTCTCTCATGCGATCGTACAAGACCGTATTGAAGCAGGAACTTTCATGGTAGCTGCTGCAATGACAGAAGGCGATGTGATTATCAAAGATGCAATTTCTGAACACAATCGTCCACTGATTTCAAAATTAACTGAAATGGGTGCTAAAATCACTGAAGTTCCAGAAGGGATTCGGGTAGTTGGACCTAAAACAATCAAAGCAACTGATGTAAAAACGATGCCTCATCCAGGTTTCCCAACAGATATGCAAGCGCAAATGACTGCGATTCAAATGTTGGCTGATGGGACTAGCATCGTGAATGAAACGGTTTTTGAAAATCGCTTCCAACATTTAGAAGAAATGCGCCGTATGAACGGTCATGTTAAAATTGACGGAAACATCGCTGTGATCGAAGGCGGCCACGAATTACAAGGCGCGCTGGTTTATGCAACGGATCTACGAGCGGCAGCAGCTTTGATTTTATTAGGCTTGCGTTCAAACGGATTGACTCGTGTCCGTAATCTGAAGTATCTTGACCGTGGCTATTATAAATTCCACGAAAAATTGCAACAGTTAGGTGCTTCTGTTGAGCGGGTAACAACTTCTGAAAAAACAGCACCAGTAACCGTTTAAAGAGGAGATGCGACCTTGAAGCTTAATCGATATATTTTAACTAGTTTGGTAAAAATTTTGTTGGTTATCTTATTGGCGATCCTGCTCTTTATTGCCGGCACTATGATCGGCTATGGTATCATTGGAGACGGTATGCCGTTAAAAGTGTTCTCGCCTCATCTATGGAACCATATATTGGACTTCATGAAGTAAACAAAGCTGAAACTAGAATGGAGCACATTGCTTTATTCTAGTTTTTTTCAATTCTATAAATAGAAGAGAGAGGAGTATGAGATGTGAGCAAGCTTTTGATTGGATTTGTTCGGCTGTATCAGCGATTCATCTCTCCCTTATTTCCCCCTAGCTGTCGCTATTATCCTACGTGTTCGTCCTATATGATTCAGGCGATCCAAGTACATGGGGCAGGTAAAGGAAGTTTGATGGGAATCTCGCGAATTTTACGTTGTCATCCGTTTGTAAAAGGGGGAATCGACTACGTACCTCAGCGCTTTACACTAAAACGAAATACCCAAGATCAGGAGCAGCCTACTTATCACTATCGCAAAAAATAAACCCTTCAAACTGCAGGGGTAGGCAGGAATGAACGGAGTAAAGGAGCAAAACGATGATTCGAGCTTTATCACCAAAAGAATCTTTGCCATGGCCGCTATTACTGGATGCTGATCCAGAAAAAGAAGCGGTAGATCGATACATACAAGCCAGTGAGATTCTTGTTTTTGAAAATGAGCAGCAGATCGTAGGAGTGATTGTTTATCAACTGCAAACAGCAGGATGGGAAATCATGAATGTTGCTGTTGCACCGGAAGCACAGAATCAAGGAATCGGTGGTCGTTTACTGACCGCAGCGTTAAGTAAGATTGCTGCAACAAAAACTACGGAAACTCTTTGTGTAACTATCAAAACTGGTAATCTTCCTTCCGCAGCGTTAACACTTTATAAAAAAATGGGTTTCATTGAAAAAAAAGTAGTCAAAAACTATTTTGTCGATCATTACAAAGATCCCATTTATGAGAACGGCATTCTACTTACTGATCAAGTGATTTTAGAGAAAATTCTCTAAAAAGCATCTCGCGCACTTTGACTTCATTTGAAAAATGGGTTTTGTCCGCCATTCATGTTACTCTGAATCAAATCATTTAGAGCGCGTTATTGTCCTTTTCAACGAAATCAACAGAAATCGCTTTCTTAACTGAGGAAAGTACAGTAAAATAAGGGAGACAACTGAGTGAGAAAGGAATGTTGAGATGACATTACTAGTATTTGATATGGGCGGTTCTGCAGTGAAATATGGATTATGGCAGGACGAACAATTAAGTGACAAAGGACAATTTGCGACGCCTGATACTTGGCAAAAAATGAAAGAAGAGCTCAAAGCAATTCGAGATAGCATTAAAAAACCTCTTGAAGGCGTTGGCATTAGTGCGCCAGGAGCGGTGAATGTTGCACAGCAGCAGATCAATGGGATCAGCGCCATTCCATATATTCACGGATTTAATATTTTCGCTGAATTGGAAGCGTTATTTCAATTGCCAGTCACTATTGAGAATGATGCCAATTGTGCCGGAATGGCAGAATTTTATCAAGGCGCTGGGAAAGATTTTGACACGGCAGCATTCATCGTGATTGGTACTGGGGTCGGCGGAGCACTTTTTCAACAAGGAAAACTGATCAAAGGCGCCCATCTTTACGGCGGCGAGTTTGGTTTGATGGTTCTTGATAAAGGCAAATCTTTTTCACAGTTAGGGACGGCTGTTCAAATGGCTTGGCGTTATTGTGACCGAATCGGTGTGGACCGCAAAACGATCAGTGGCGAGGAAGTCTTTCGTCGAGCAGAAGAAGGTGATATTATCGCCAAAGAAGAGGTAGACAAATTTTATCGCTATTTGACTGAAGGGTTATTCAGCATCCAATTTGCTTTTGACCCTGAAGTATTGATTATTGGTGGCGGAGTCAGTGCAAAAGCAGGATTGTTGCCAGAAATCAATCAACGAATGAAGAAAATGCTGGCAGCACAAGACTTAAATGACTTTGTTCCACTGATTAAGCTTTGTGATTATCGAAACGATGCCAATCTAGTTGGAGCGGCAGCTAATTTCACCGCACAAGTACTGAATTGATTCAGCGCATTGTTGCTGTCATTTTTTCAATTTTAAACATAAACCTTGAATCAACAGATACACAAGTTGTGATCACTTTGGAAGAGTGGTCACAACTATTTTTTTCGGAAATCGATTACAATCGCGACGCATCAATCTTTATTTTTTTTAAAATAATTTAAAGTATCTGAATAAAGAAAATATTCTGATAATTCGTTGACATTTTCCCTATTATTAAGTATATTTGATAACATATCCATGGGAGTAGGGGAGGAATAAGGATGAAAAAGAAATTTGCATTTTTATTTGCTAGTTTATTTTTATTATCGGCTTGTAGTGCGGGACCAACTGGTGGTTCCACTAGCGGTAGCGGTTCTGCTAGCGGTGGCAACAAACAAGAAGGTGATACGATCAAAATTGGTGTCAATTTAGAATTATCGGGTGCTGTTGCAGCTTATGGAACGGCGGAAAAAGAAGGAATTGATCTGGCGGTTGAAGAAATCAATGAGAGTGGCGGTATCTTAGGAAAACAAATTGAAATTGTTTCAAAAGATAACAAATCTGACAATAATGAGTCAGCGACAGTCGCAGCCAATTTAACGACCAATGATAAAGTAGTAGCAATGATCGGGCCAGCAACTTCAGGTGCGACGAAGGCGGCATTGCCAAATGTCACCAAAGCACAAGTTCCGTTAGTGACACCTTCCGGAACAGATGATGCGATTACTGTCAGCAGTGACAAAGTTCAAGGATTTGCTTTCCGTTCTTGTTTCCAAGACAGTTTCCAAGGAACGATCTTAGCAAAATATGCTGCAGACAACTTGGATGCTAAAAAAGCAATTATTTTAGGCGATAATTCCAGCGACTATGCGAATGGATTATCAGCAGCCTTTAAAGATAGCTACAATGGCGACATTGTACTCGAAGAGAATTTCACAGAAGGTGACAAAGATTTCCAAGCGGTGTTGACGAAAATCAAAAATGCTGACTTTGATGTATTGTTCATTCCTGGCTACTACACCGAAGCTGGTTTGATTATCAAGCAAGCCCGAGAATTAGGAATCGATCAGCCAATTATTGGTGCGGATGGCTTTGGTGATGAAAAAATGGTCCAAACAGCAGGCGCGGAAAATGTATCGGATGTTTATTATACAGGACACTTCTCAACTAAAGCTCCTGCCAATGACAAGGTAGAACCTTTTGTCGAAGCATTCAAAGCAAAGTATAGCAAAGAACCTTCCGCATTTAATGCATTGGCATACGACGCTGTCTACATGATCAAACAAGCCATTGAAGATCAAGATTCAGCAGACTCAACTGCGATTGCTGAAGGACTATCTGCTTTGAAAAACTTCCAAGGTGTGACGGGAGAGATCACCATGGACAAAAATCATAATCCAGAAAAATCAGCAGTTGTATTAGGACTAACTGAAGGTAAAGAAACGTCAGCTGATACAGTAAATCCTTAAATAGAAGGACCGTTCTTTACACGATCAAATAGGGACTGAGACAAAGTCGAAGGTAAGCGAACAAAATGATGAACGATAAATGAAAAAGTCGTAAATCTGTGATCCTATCAATCATGGCAGATACTCATTTGACTCGTTGCTGAAGACTTCTGTCGCGGTTCCTTTTTCTTAGACAAGTATCAAGAATTTAAGGTATTGGAAGTGAAAACATGGAAATGATGATCCAACAACTAATCAACGGTTTATTTCTAGGTAGTATCTATGCCTTATTAGCGTTAGGCTACACGATGGTTTACGGCATCATTAAACTGATCAACTTTGCTCATGGTGAAGTGTATATGATCGGCAGTTTTATTGGTTATTTTTTGATCAATCAATGGAATCTGGGCTTTTTTCCTGCACTATTCATCTCAATGATTGCTAGTGCAGCGTTAGGCGTGACGATCGAGTTTCTGGCCTATCGCCCACTCCGGAATTCCACCCGGATCTCGGCTTTGATCACCGCTATCGGTGTTTCCTATTTATTGCAAAATGTCATGATTTTTTTCTTTTCACCAGATGTCCGACCATTTCCACAAGCCATTGCCCGCAAAACTTATAGTATTGGTTTTGTGGAGGTAAGTAACATACAATTATTGATTTTAGCAGTCTCATTGGCGTTAATGATCCTTTTACAGCTAATCGTCAAGAAAACCAGAATGGGAAAAGCGATGCGTGCTGTTAGCGTGGATGCGGATGCCGCACGGTTGATGGGGATCAATGTCAATCGGACGATTTCCTTCACATTTGCTCTTGGTTCTGCGTTGGCAGCTGCTGGTGGGATGTTAATTGGATTGTATTACAATTCGATCGATCCTACGATGGGGGTTGTGCCGGGACTAAAATCTTTTGTTGCGGCTGTATTAGGCGGTATAGGGATCATTCCTGGGGCAGCATTAGGTGGCTTCGTGATCGGACTAATTGAAACAGTTGCTACTGCATTAGGTTTTTCTGATTATAAAGATGCTTTAGTCTATGTCATTTTAATAATTATATTGTTGGTCCGTCCGGCAGGAATATTGGGCAAGAACCTGAAAGAGAAAGTGTAGGTGTCAGTGATGAAAAAGAATTTGAAATACAACATTACTTGGTTAGCACTCGCCGCTGTTATCTACTTCGGTTTGTTTGCAGCTTATAACGGCGGATTGATCAATCTATTTTCAGACGCGATTATCGTCAATATCGGAATCAATATTATTTTAGCAGTAGGGCTAAATTTAATTATTGGTTTTTCGGGACAATTTTCTTTAGGTCATGCAGGTTTTATGGCGATTGGTGCTTACGCAGGGGCAATTTTAACAGCCAACAATCCTACATTTGGCGGATTTCTTTCTGGTCTTATCGTGGGGATGTTCGTTTCGGGGCTGATCGCATTAGTTGTCGGGATTCCAACATTGCGCTTGAAAGGAGACTACTTAGCGATTGCAACGTTAGGTGTTTCAGAGATTATCCGTATCTTATTAGTCAATTTACGAGGATTGACGAATGGACCTGCAGGGATATTCGGGTTACCGCAATTCAGTAATTGGCAAATCGTCTTTCTTTTTGCTGTCGGCTCCATCTTGGTGGTCTCTAATTTTATCCATAGTGGACCAGGACGAGCAACATTAGCGATACGAGAAGATGAGATCGCTGCGGAAGCAATGGGGGTCAATACAACGAAATACAAAGTGATTGCTTTTGTGATGGGTGCTGTCATGGCTAGTATTGCCGGTACATTATATGCAAGTTATCAACAATCGGTATTTCCGAAAGATTATGGCTTTATGAAATCGATCGATGTCTTGATCATCGTTGTGTTTGGCGGGATCGGTAGTACGACAGGAGCAGTGGTTTCAGCGGTCGTATTAGGTATATTGAATATGTACTTACAAGGCTTCTCAGATTTGCGCATGATTATTTACGCACTGGCATTGATCGCCATTATGATTTTCAAGCCAAGTGGACTTTTGGGAACTTGGGAATTTTCTGTGAAGCGCATCTTTGATAAATTTACAAAAAAGGGGGATGACACGAATGCCTCTATTGGAAGTTAAGAAGCTGACTAAGAACTTTGGTGGTTTGGCGGCAGTTTCACATGTCGATTTACATTTAGAAACTAATGAACTAGTTGGCCTGATTGGTCCGAATGGTGCAGGGAAAACGACACTCTTCAATCTGCTGACAGGCGTCTATGAACCAAGTGAAGGCGACGTTCTTTTAGAAGAACAAGGACAATCCAAGCGATTGAATGGGGAGAAGCCCTATCATATCGCAGCTATGGGATTATCCCGCACCTTCCAAAACATTCGGTTGTTCAAAGATCTTACAGTGATGGACAATGTTCTGATTGCCATGAACAGCAAACAAAAAGAAGGCTTTTTTACGAGTGTGTTGCGGTTGCCAAAGTTTTATCACAAAGAGGCTGCAATGAAAGAGAAAGTCATGGAATTATTGCGTATCTTTGACTTAGAAAATAAAAGCCAAACACTAGCAAAAAATCTTCCTTACGGTGAACAACGACGTCTTGAGATCGTTCGGGCATTGGCTACTGAACCAAAGATCCTTTTTCTTGATGAGCCAGCCGCCGGGATGAATCCTCAGGAAACAGCGGAACTGACTAAATTGATCTACCGTATCCAAAAAGACTTTCAACTGACGATTTTATTGATCGAACATGACATGAGTTTAGTCATGGAAGTTTGTGAACGCATCTATGTACTGGAATATGGGCAAGTGATTGCTCATGGAAAGCCAGAAGAGATCAAAAATGATCCGCGAGTGATCGAAGCCTATTTAGGAGGGGAACTCTAATGCTGCGTATTGAAAATTTAAGTGTCCATTACGGCATGATCCAAGCGGTTCATGATGTTTCCTTTGAAGTCAATCAAGGAGAGATCGTCTCGTTGATCGGTGCCAATGGTGCAGGGAAAACGACGATTTTGCGGACGATTTCCGGTCTGATCCGACCCTCTAAAGGCACGATTCTCTTTGAAGGCAAACCCATCCAAAAAGAAGCTCCACAAAAAATCGTTGCTAATGGATTATCACAAGTACCTGAAGGACGTCACGTTTTTCCAGGACTCTCCGTTCAAGAAAACCTTGAGATGGGCGCTTTTTTGCGAAAAGACAATCAAGTCAAAGAGGACTATCAGCAGGTCTTCACGAAATTTCCTGTCCTAAAAGAACGACTAAGTCAAGATGCTTCAACGTTATCAGGAGGAGAACAGCAGATGTTGGCAATGGGACGTGCACTGATGTCCAAGCCTCGGTTGCTTTTACTCGATGAACCATCCATGGGCCTAGCCCCGATATTCATCAAAGAGATCTTCTCGATTATCCAAGAAATCAAACAGCAAGGAACGACCGTTTTATTGATTGAGCAGAATGCCAAAATGGCTTTGTCCATTGCTGACCGCGGGTATGTTCTAGAGACCGGCAAAATCGTCTTGCAAGGAAGCGGGCAAGAGTTATTGGAAAGTGATGAAGTCAAGAAAGCCTATTTAGGCGGTTAATAGCTTACAACAAGGGGGATGAAAAATGAGCGTACGTGATTTTATGACCAAGAATGTCATCACTGTTCATTCGGCAATGCCAATATTTGATGCGATAGACTTAATGAAAAAACATGACATCCATCGATTACCGGTTGTTGATCAGCAACGGTTAGTTGGCCTGATTACAGAAGGCACGATTGCAGAAGCAATGCCTTCAAAAGCGACAAGTTTAAGTGTTTATGAAATGAATTATTTATTAAACAAAACGACTGTAGCAGATATCATGCTGAAGAAAGTGACCACCATCAAACCGGAGGCGCTGCTAGAAGACGCGATTGCAGTCATGCGAGAAGAAAATGTCGGTGTGTTGCCTGTTTTAGCAGATGACGAACTAGTAGGGATCATTACGAACAATGATATCTTTGATGCTTTCTTGAAGATCACAGGTTATTATGAGGGCGGTACAAGAGTAGCTCTTGAGATTATTGATGACCACAGCGGTGTCTTAGCGGAAATCACGCAGTTATTAACAGATCATCAATTAAGTATTTTAACGATCGTGGTCAATCGAATGGCTTTGAAAACGATCGTAGAGATTCAAGTTGAATCCAGACAAGTGTCAGAAATCGAGAAAATTTTTGCCAATGCTGGGTATACGGTATTGAGTGCGGTATTGACCAATCAAAAATAAGCAAAAATCATGCAAACACAATCAGTGATTGCATGATTTTTTTCTGGATGAATGGTTGACTAGATTTGCTTTTGCTTTGCGGTGTTTTCTGGTAGAATAAACAAGGTATCTGAAAGAGGTGAGTATGATGTCGAAAAAAAATAAAGATATTGAAGTCCGTGTGGAAGAAACCGTTAAGGTGATCCAAGGAAAAGAATATGAAGTCCATCAACTAGTATTAGGGAAAAAAGTGATTGGTGAAATTCTCGCATCCGGTCCGAAAGAATTCCAAAGCTTTCTGGGCGAAGAAGATTTAGGTGCAAGCCGAACTTTGGATGCAGCAATTGAAACGATTTTGCGCCAATGGAACTTACATGAATAATTTCTTAAAAAAAATGACATTTTGCTCTTGCAATTTGTTATATTTTTAGGTATTATAACTGAGTCAGGTTTTTTAAAAGCCGTTTGGAGGAGTAGCGAAGTGGCTAAACGCGACGGACTGTAAATCCGTTCCTTCGGGTTCAGTGGTTCGAATCCACTCTCCTCCACCATTGGGGTATAGCCAAGCGGTAAGGCAACGGACTTTGACTCCGTCATGCGTTGGTTCGAATCCAGCTACCCCAGTCAGTGAACAATCAAGAAAAGTCAGCAAGCATGTCTTGCTGACTTTTCTTCGTTATTTATAGCAAAATTCTAAGGGTTAAAAGTTGAAGATTTTTTTTATTTACGATAGGCTATAGGTAAATAACTCAGGAGATGAGAAGATGAAATTTAAATTGAATCTAAAAGAAAAAGTCACCGAAGCAGCTGAACATGTGTATGATGTTGTCAAACGTGAAGATTATGCTATTCGTATTGCACCAAAAGGTATCAAAGTTACACAATTGCGTAAAACAAAAGATACGATCAAATGGCGTTCAAAGAATCATTGATTGCGAAAAGACATTGAGTAAAACAGCCCAATAACAAATAAACCGGACAAGAGTTGTCACCCGTTTCACGTTTTCCTGATTTCTGAGAGGAAGTACTGGGGGAAGCAACTCTGGTTCGGTTTTTTGATTTATACGATATACTCTCCTTCTCGTATGTTACCCTTCGATTTCGATACCGAGAACGGTTAAGTGTCCATTGGCGACTAATTTAATGACCAGTTTAGCTAGTTGGTCAGGAGTCATTTGACTATCGGCAGTAAGCCACCAGTGCAGAGTACCAACAAAAATCGATGTCATATATTCAATAACGAAATCCAGCGGTACTTCGATGGAGCTTTCTGTAATTTTTAATTTTGAAAAAATATGGTCATATTGTTCATAGAGAATCTCCGCGATTCGTTGCCGGACTAATTCGATGGCTGCGCCATCCATGATGGTCAGATAAAAAAAGCGATTGTCCTGAATGTGCTGATAGATTTTTGTCATCGCAAGTTCGACTCGTTTGATCTTGATTCGATTTCCCTGGACTAAATCTTCAAGGGACAAAATCGAAGTAAAGGAGTCGATTGCCATATCAAAAATTTTTTCATATAAATCTTGTTTGTCTTTATAATGAGCATAGAATGTCGCACGATTGATCATGGCTTCGTCGGCAATATCTTGGACAGTCACTTGATCGTAGCCTTTTTGCTCTACGAGTCGGATAAAAGCCTCCATGATATGTTTATTCGTGCGTTGAACCCGCAAATCAACTTTTTTCATTTTTGTGAACTTCCTCTCAATTTAAACGACATTTTTACCGTTCCTGTTGCTTATCCCACACATCCCATGAATCTGTTTGTTGAAATGTCAATAGATTGTTCTTAAAATAGACATAAGTATTATAACAAACAGTTTGTAAGATAATCAACAAAGTGTTGGATAAAGCGGAGGCACCCTATGAAAAAATTAAGTGCTGGTATCGATGTAGGATCGACGACTGTCAAAATGGTGGTCTTGAATGAAAAAAAGCAGACCCTCTTTGCCAAGTATGAACGCCACTATTCGGATATCAAAACTGCCACAAAAAAAGTTTTACTGGAAGCTCAGGAAGTCATCGGTAATCAACAGGTCGCACTAGCAATCACTGGCTCTGGAGGGATGGGACTGGCCGAAGTTTTAGCGATCCCTTTCGTGCAAGAGGTCATTGCCTGTACTAAAACAGTTGAGACACTGATTCCTGAAACAAATGTTGCCATTGAATTAGGGGGAGAAGATGCCAAAATCACCTTTTTTGAAGGGGCGTTGGAACAACGAATGAATGGTAGCTGTGCAGGTGGGACGGGTGCGTTTATCGATCAAATGGCGGTATTGTTGAAAACCGATGCTAATGGTGTAAATGATTTAGCGAAAAATTATCAAACGATCTATCCTATCGCTTCCCGTTGCGGGGTATTCGCAAAAACAGATGTGCAACCTTTGATCAATGAAGGAGCAGATAAAGCCGACATCGCCGCCAGTATTTTTCAAGCAGTGGTCAATCAGACGATTGCAGGGTTAGCTGCTGGTCGTAAAATCAAGGGAAAAGTGGCTTTTTTAGGTGGCCCCCTTTATTTCATGTCTGAACTACGGCGCCGCTTTGTGGAGACACTGCAAATTGCTGAAGAAGACATTATTTTTCCAGAAAATCCCCAGCTGTTTGTTGCGATCGGCGCCGCTTTATATGGAGAAGAAACAGCTCAACTCAATACATTATTAGCCCGGTTATCAACCGATGATTCAGCGAAATTGCAACCGTCTCACACATTGGCGCCGCTATTTGCTACGGAAGAAGAGCTCGCAGTTTTTAGACAGCGTCATGGCCAATCTTCGGTGGAAGAAAAAAAACTTGCTTCTCATACAGGAGCAGCCTTTCTCGGTATCGATGCGGGTTCAACGACAACGAAAGTCGTATTGATCGACGAAGTGGGTAGGATTCTTTACTCTTTTTATGGCAACAATGAAGGGCAGCCATTGGAAACCACCATGCGGGTATTACAGGAAATGTATCAGCAGATGCCACCAGCTGTGTTCATTGGGAAAGCTGCGGTCACAGGATATGGAGAACAGTTGATCAAAAATGCACTGAAAATTGACATTGGTGAAGTTGAAACGATGGCTCATTATAAAGCCGCCGAACATTTCCAACCGGGGGTCGATTTTATTTTAGACATTGGCGGGCAGGATATGAAGGCCATGACTATCAAAGATGGTGCACTCTCTTCGATCCAGCTGAATGAAGCTTGTTCCTCAGGCTGCGGGTCCTTTATTGAAACCTTTGCGCGTTCGCTGAAATACGAAGTCAAAGAATTTGCGTTAGCAGCCACTACTGCCAAGAATCCAGTCGATCTTGGTTCTCGCTGTACGGTATTCATGAATTCAAAAGTGAAACAAGTCCAAAAAGAAGGTGCATCTGTCGGGGATATTTCTGCGGGTCTCTCCTATTCTGTGATCAAAAATGCCTTGTATAAAGTGATCAAAATTCGTCGCCCAGAAGATCTAGGCGAAAAAATCGTCTGTCAAGGAGGAACTTTTTATAATGAGGCGGTGTTACGAGCCTTTGAAAAAATCAGCGGCAGGGAAGTCGTGCGGCCGTCAATTGCTGGCTTGATGGGGGCTTATGGTGCAGCACTGATCGCGTTAGAAAATTACGAGATTGGTGAAGTCACAGCCTTGCTTTCAAGTGATGAATTGAGTCAATTTACTGCTGAAAAAGAATTCACTCATTGCGGGTTATGTGAAAATAATTGTATGCTGACTGTCACTTTATTCTCGGATGGACGCAAATTTATTACCGGAAATCGCTGCGAGCGGGGTGCCCGCATCAAAATCAAAAAAGAAGAGCGCAAGATAAATTTAGTCGATTACAAATACCGCCGCTTGTTTAAGTATCGCCCGCTTCGCAAAAAAGAAGCGTCTCGTGGGCGTATCGGCATTCCTCGTGTATTGAATCTATATGAAAACTATCCGTTATGGCATACTTTTTTTACAGAACTGGGCTTTCGCGTTGAATTGTCCCCACGATCAAACAAAGAATTGTATGAGAAAGGTATCGAGACAATTCCAAGTGATACCGCTTGTTATCCGGCCAAAATCGCTCATGGACATATTCAAACGTTGATCGACCAAGGGGTCCCATTGATTTTTTATCCAGGAATTATTTTTGAAAGACCAGAAACAGCGCAGGCTGAGAATCATTTCAACTGTCCCATCGTACAAAGCTACCCAGATGTTATTCGCAACAATCTGGATGATATCCGTGCTGGCCGTGTGGATTATCGTAACCCGTTTCTAAATTTGGCAGACGAAACTTCAATGGTCAAAGTGTTGTCAGAAGAATTTCAAGATTTGGGTATCACTGAGACAGAGATCGCGCACGCATTGCGGCTTGGTTTTGAAGAATTGGATCAATTTAAGCTAGATGTTTGTCAGCAAGGGGAAAAAACCTTACGGATGCTGACCGAAACCAATCAGCGAGGCATCGTACTTTCTGGCAGACCCTATCATTTGGATCCGGAGATCAATCATGGGATCGCGGAAGTGATTACCCAAGAGGGCTTTCATGTATTAACAGAAGATAGCATTGCGCATTTGGGAAATGTCGGTCATTTACGGGTCGTTAATCAGTGGGTTTACCATTCTCGTTTATATGCCGCAGCACGGGTCGTCGCTAAAAGCAAGCAGTTGGAATTGGTCCAACTAAACTCATTTGGTTGTGGAATCGACGCCGTCACAACAGATCAAGTAGAAGAGATCATGGAACAATATGGCAAATTGTACACTGTATTGAAAATCGATGAAGGGGCTAATTTAGGCGCCATTCGGATCCGTTTACGTTCTCTTAAGGCAGCTGTCAATGAAAGGGAGAAAAACCATTTTATTCCTACTCAACGTTTTGAAGAACCAGCCAAGATCACATTTACTAAAGAAATGCGTAAACAACATACTTTGTTATTACCCATGCTAAGCCCAATTCATCAAAGCGGGTTAGTTGATGTGGCACTGCAAGCTTCGGGATACAATGTGATCTGCTTGCCGGCGGATGATCGAGAAGCAGTCAATGTGGGCCTGCGTTTCGTAAATAACGATGCTTGCTATCCAGCCATTATTTCCATCGGTCAATTGATCGAAGCACTCCAAAGCGGAAAATATGACTTGCAAAACACTAGCGTATTGATGACACAAACGGGCGGGGGATGTCGGGCAACCAATTATATCCCGCTGCTGCGTAAAGCATTGAACGAGGCGGGTTTTCCACAAGTTCCCGTCGTTTCGGTCTCCATGGGAAATCAAGGCGTGGAGTCAAATCCTGGCTTTAAGTTTACATTACCAATGCTCAAACGCGTGGCTGTTGCATTTTTGTATGGAGATTTATTTGAACGAGTTGTTTATCGAACGCGGCCTTATGAAGCCATCTCTGGTTCTGTAGATCGGCTTCATGAAACGTGGCTTAAAAAAGTTGAAAAAAATGTACGCAACGGTTCTTTTACTTTGTTCAACCACAACATGAAAAAAATCATTGCCGATTTTGATACGATTGATCTGCAGGACATCGTGAAACCAAGAGTCGGTGTGGTAGGCGAGATTTTAGTGAAATACTCTCCTACAGCGAATAACGATATCGTGAGACTTTTGGAAGCAGAAGGGGCGGAAGCGGTAGTACCAGACATGGTTGGTTTTATGAATTATTCGCTTTATAATCAGATTTGGCGCTATCAAAACCTAGGAATGGCCAAAAAAAGCAAATGGATCGCTGAATTTGCCATTGGATTGATCGAACGGATCCAAAAACCGATGGACCGTGCGTTGCGGGCTTCTCAGCGATTTGAAGGATTACACTCGATTTATCAATTAGCAGATGATGCTAGCAAAATCTTATCTATTGGTAATCATACGGGTGAAGGGTGGTTTTTGACTGGTGAAATGATTGATCTATTGAAATCTGATGTGACTAATATCGTTTGCATGCAGCCTTTTGGTTGTTTGCCAAATCATGTGGTCGGTAAGGGTGTAATCAAAGAACTGCGGCACCAATATCCTAAAGCCAATATTGCTGCGATTGATTATGATCCTGGAGTCTCCATGGTCAATCAATTGAATCGGATTCGTTTAATGTTGGCAACGGCCAATAAAGCTTTGCAAAGCAGCAACTAACATTCAGCGCTTTAACTATCCAATAAGACTGTACCAATTTGAGGGAACTTTTTTTCTTATTTTGTCTTTTGCAAGAAGAACAGAATGAAAAAAAGGATTTTTCCCTTAAATTGACAGTCTTTTTAGTTTTTTCATTGGTTATTTAGGTATATACCAGTTATAATAGAAACTGAATGGAGGAATAGACTATGGCAGAGAACTTACCCGTATACATACAGATACATGATCAAATCAAAGCAAACATCGAGAATGAAACCTACAAAATCGGTGACCGTTTGCCTTCTGAGCGCGAGTTAGCGAAACAATTCGGTGTTAGTCGCATGACATTGCGCCAAGCTATTCAGACACTAGCCGACGAAGGGATTTTGGAAAGAAAAATCGGATCAGGAACTTATGTGGCTCGTCAGAAAGTACAGGAGAAAATGAGCGGAACCACGAGTTTTACTGAGATCATGCGCTCACTTGGACGGGTGCCTTCTAGTAAAGCAGTGGCCTACTTCTTGACAGCCCCAAGTTCGAGTGAAATGGAAAAGTTGCAATTAGAAGGACATGAGACGATTTTACGGATGGAACGCATTCGTTATGCAGATGATGTACCTATTTGTTTCGAAGTGGCGAGTATTCCAGAGAAATTGATTCACAATTTTAGTAAAGAAGAAATCATCTCATCTTTGTATCATGTGTTAGAAGAAAAGGGCGGTCATAAGATCGGAGCTGCCTCACAAACGATCTCAGCAATGATTGCTTCGGAGCAAATCGCTGATTACTTGCAAATCAAACGCGGGGATGCAATTTTAAGAATGCGGCAAATTACCTGTTTTGAAAACGGACAACCATTTGAATACGTGCGTACACAATACGTAGGGAATCGTTTTGAATTTTATTTAGAAAAATAAGACAGGAAATAGAAAATTATATTGACCAAAGTGAAAGACAAAAGTGAAAGCTAGTAAACGAGGTGAAAGAGTAGCAAGAATTGTCAGAAATGATGCCTCAAGCAGATTCATGAGGCATCGCTTGACAGTAGCTATCTGAACAATCATTCTGCTTCACCAGCAAGTAATGACAACACAAATTCGATCTGTTTCTCAGGAAATCGGTCGTTCCACATAGCTGACAGGGCCGTGTGCGATCTCTAGTTGTCCTTGTAACAGATCTGTTAGATCGGCTTCTACCGCGGACAAGGATATTTCGGGAACCATCAGCGTTACTCGGATTTTATCCGTATAGTCAATGGATGCTAAGTGAATGTTTTGGTGCTCTAAGTGATTTTGCAGCTTTCCTAGCTGAGGATAATCGATGGTCAAATAAAGTGTCTGGTTAAGTGTCCCTTCAACGATACCGATTTCCTTTAAGGCAGCGGCAACAGTGCTTGCATAAGCGCGGATCAAACCGCCAGCGCCTAATTTCGTCCCACCAAAGTAACGGGTCACAACAGCAACCACATTGATTAATTCATTTTTTTTGAGGACATCTAGCATGGGGACACCAGCGGTACCGCTTGGTTCCCCATCGTCGCTGCTTCGTTGGATCTCATTGTTTTCGCCAATAACAAAAGCACTGCAATTATGATTGGCCTTCCAATGCTCTTTTTTGAGAGCGAGGATGAATGCTTTGGCTTCCTCTTCGGAAGTGACACGTTTAAGGGAACAAATGAATCGGGATTTCTTGATTTCTTGTTCACTTTGTCCATCCTCACGAATGGTGCGATAACTATTCTTCATAGGCTCCTCCTTTTATTTTCAGTATAGGTAATGTGGAGAAAAGTTTCAATGAAAGAAATCAGTAAAGAATAAGTGAACGGATAAAAAAGGAGGCGTTGCCATTGAGTAAACGCAAGAAATACGATATCATCACTCATTACTTAAAATCTAATGGCGGTTCTCAAGTCACATTGACTTTCACACAATTTGATGAACTGTTATTTCCGGCGACAGGGCTGCCAAAGAGTGCCCGCAAGAGCATTGATTGGTGGGCCAATGATTATCGACATCCGGAAAACGGGGCCTATGCGTGGTTGAATGCAAGATATGAAGTGGTTCACGTGAATTTAAAGAAGGAATATGTTGTTTTCAATCAATTGGTCAAGTCCAATTGGTTAATAGACAGTAAGCGTTGACAAATTTGAAACTTGTTCTATACTAGGAATAGGTAATGTTATATTATTTAAAATTTTAGGGAGTGTTCGATATGGCTAAAAAAACGATTATGTTAGTTTGTTCCGCAGGAATGAGCACCAGCTTATTAGTGACAAAAATGCAGAAAGCTGCTGATGCAAAAGGTCTTGATACAGATATTTTTGCTGTTTCCGCTTCAGAAGCAGATCAACATTTAGAAAGCAAAGATGTGAACGTTTTATTATTAGGCCCTCAAGTTCGTTTCATGAAAGGCGATTTTGAAAAACGTTTAGCACCAAAGGGAATCCCATTGGAAGTTATCAACATGGCTGACTATGGTATGATGAATGGTGAAAAAGTGTTGGATCAAGCATTGACATTGATTGGTGAATAAGCCCGATCCATTTTCAACGATTACTTAAGACTATTGAGTAGAACCTTACAGGTTTCGAATTTCTCTGTTTTGGCAGAAAATGAGAACGTGTAAGGTTCTTTTTTTGTGGATGGCGTACTTTAATTGTGTCGAATGTCCAAGGCTTTCGAAAAAACTAGCGAATGTACCTGCTTTTGAAGGCTTGATCAGTCATATATAACGAGAGGAGGGATACGATGGAAGAAGGCGGTCGTCAAATTTTAGTATCCGAAAGGGAACGCAACAACTCCGACCAACTCAAAGGTGACATTCGTCCAGCCGTCTTAATCAAAGAGGGGCAAATTGAATGTCAGCGTTGTGGCAGCTGCTTCAATAAAGAGGAGGTACAACTGCCAACAGGGATTCACTATTGCCCTGCCTGCATCCATTACGGACGGGCAGATACGTCTAAAGTTTTTGTGACAGTTTCGGAACAAAGCAGCGTCAGTTTTCCGAAAATTCATTGGCCTGGTCCACTAACGGTTTTTCAAAAAAGAATCTCACAAGCGTTGGTAAGAAATTATCAACAAAAAAAAGCAACGTTGGTTTGGTCGGTAACCGGCTCTGGCAAAACGGAAATGATTTTTGAAGTGATACAAGCGGCAAGGCTGCAAGGACATCGGGTAGCTGTCGTCTCTCCGCGAATCGATGTGTGCCGCGAACTGTTCCCTCGGATCCAACAGGCATTTCCCAAAGAATCTTGTTTACTGCTTTACGGAGATTCAGAGGAAGACTATCGGTATACAGACTTGCTTGTGGCGACCATTCATCAACTGCTGCATTTTTATCGGGCATTTGATCTGATAATCGTTGACGAAGTAGATGCTTTTCCTTATGAAGGGGACCAGCAACTAAGGTTCGGGTTAATGAATGCATTGAAAGCGACCGGCTGTCTGATTTATCTAAGTGCCACACCTTCAGATGCGTTACTAAAAGAAACAACAAATTTTGC
Source organism: Enterococcus sp. M190262 (assembly GCF_005843965.1). Lineage (NCBI taxonomy): Bacteria > Bacillati > Bacillota > Bacilli > Lactobacillales > Enterococcaceae > Enterococcus > Enterococcus sp. M190262. The sequence continues at coordinate 1,798,944 of NZ_CP040461.1, forward strand.
AGTGGAAAAAATGCCGCTGCGTTTTCATCAGCGACCGCTGATCGTTCCTCAACTGATTTGGTATGAAGGTTGGCGTAACGTGTATCAAACAAAAAGAAGACTACGGCGCTTATTGTTTCATCTGCAACGCCTATCTCAAACAAATTTTGTCTTAGTTTTTTGCCCAAGTATTGTTTTTATGGAACGGCTAGAAAAAGCTGTTCGATCATTCTTAAAAGAGGAGACGATAACCAGTGTTTCAGCAAAAGACCCTGCTCGAATAGAAAAAGTAGTCAAGGCGCGCAATTCAAAGTATCAGATTCTTTTCACAACTACCATCTTGGAACGAGGTGTTACCTTTGAAAATGTTTCTGTAGTGGTGATGGGAGCAGATCATCCTGTTTTTTCTAAATCAGCACTGGTCCAGATTGCTGGACGAGTTGATCGAAAAGGTCCATTCAATCATGGAGAAGTTCTCTTTTTCTATGATCAGGCAACATCAGCGATTCGTAAGGCGATCTTGGAAATCCAAGCGATGAATCGATTAGCAAAGGAGTGGCTGGCAAGTGAAGTGTAGCTGGTGTCAACAGGAGTTTGCACGAGAACTGTGGCTGCGGGAGATTTTATGGCCATTAGGAATTCCTGCTTCAGAGAAGTGTCCAGACTGTAGGAGTAAATTGCAGTTTGTTGATTTGACTAGCTGCTGCAAGACATGTTGTAATGAAAGCCAAAATTGTCGGGATTGTCGCTATTGGGGGCAACGTTATCCAAAGTTTCAGCTACAGCATCGTGCTCTGATGACATACAATCAAGGAATGCAGGAGTGGCTCCATCAATACAAATTAATGGGCGATTTTCGTCTGCGGGCTACCTTTCTCCCAGAGATCAAGCAAGCTTTCAAAGGATTGCTCTATGATCTGGTCATCCCGATCCCCCTTTCTCATGAACGCTATCAGCAGCGTGGCTTTAATCAAGTGACAGCAGTATTACAAGCTGCCGGGATTGATTACCGATCCTTACTAAAGAAAAAGATCCATTTACCTCCTCAAGCAGCAATGACTAGAAACGAACGATTAGCAGCTCCGCAACCATTTATTATCGAAAAGGGTCAAGAAATCAAGGACAAACGTGTGTTGCTGGTGGATGATGTGTATACGACTGGACAAACAATTTATCATGCTGCAGAAGTACTTTTGACTTGCCAGCCGAAAACGATCACGTCCTTTTCTTTTGCCAGATAAGGAATTGTAAACGCTTAAAAAAATCTTAGCGATTCGCTTTCCAAATGCAAGATACTTCGATATAATAGAGTTAAGAAGAAGAAGAGAGTGGTCCTTTTCCTTCTTAGTGTGGTAGACGAAAGGGGTAATTTTTATGTTTAGATATAATGTACGTGGCGAAAATATCGAGGTAACTGAAGCGATCCGCGATTACGTTGAGAAAAAAGTAGGTAAACTAGAGCGTTATTTTAATGATGTGCCTGAAGCAACAGCGCATGTTAATTTGAAAGTATATACCGAAAAAACAGCAAAAGTTGAAGTAACCATTCCGTTACCATTCCTAGTCTTGCGTGCGGAAGAAACTTCTCCTGATCTATATGCAAGTATTGATTTGGTTGTTGATAAATTGGAACGCCAAATCCGTAAATTCAAAACGAAAATCAACCGTAAATCTCGGGAAACAGCTTTAGTGGCTCCAGACAATGGCGACTTATTCACAACGGATACAAACGAAGAAGAAACCAATGGAGCAGAACTAGACATTGTACGTACAAAACGTCTTTCTCTAAAACCGATGGATAGTGAAGAAGCCGTTTTGCAAATGAATATGCTAGGACATAACTTCTTCATTTTTGAAGATGCCGAAACAAACGGCACAAGCATTGTTTATCGCCGTAAAGACGGCAAGTATGGATTGATCGAAACCGATTAATCAAAGAATGACTTGTCGGAAATCCCCAAAAAAGTCTTTTTTGACAGAGCAGAGTGATCTGCTCTGTTTTTTTGAATAAAAAAGCTGTGATAAAAGGGGCAGTTAAACAAAATGATTCGCTGAGTGAAATAAAATTGCCCTATCAATCCTGCAGGTGTAAATCCGATCTGCGGGATCATAGGGGCAATTTCATGGCCTTTCGGCTGCTGTGTTTGCTAAAGTCTTTTTGACATAGTTCTTTGCTGAGAAATCAATAAATCGTTGGTACTAAACCACCGTCGAGTCTCAAGGCGGCTCCAGAGAAAGAGGATGCGTAAGGACTAGCAACGAAAGCTACAAAGCGTCCAATCTCTTCTGGACGAATGAGCCGTTGAATTTGAGACAGTGGGCGATGCTTTTTCATGAAATCTTCTTCCCACATGGACTCCGGCAAATCACTTTCTTGATACATCGTTTTCAGCATCGTTTCTACGCCTTCGGTCAGTGTTGAACCAGGCATGATCGTATTTACAGTGACCTGTGTCCCAGCGGTGAGTTTTGACAAACTTTTAGCCAAAGAGAGGTTCATCGTTTTTGTCATGCTGTACTGCGGCATTTCTCCAGAAGGCATAACGGCTTCTTCACTGGCAATAAAAATCACACGGCCGAAGTTTTGTTGGAGCATATGAGGCAAATAAAATTTTGCTAAAGCATTTCCCGACAAAACATTCACATGGAAAAAATGTTCCCAAACTTCATCGGTAATTTCCATGTAATCCATTGGTTCGAAGATCCCCATATTATTGACAAGAATATCTACTTTAGGGAAGTGGTCAAAAAGCTGTTGGCGAGCTGCTGCATCGGCTAGATCATATGGAGCCACTTGGGGATTCGTCTTAGGAAATTTTTCTTTTAATTCAGCAACGACAGCTTTGACACTGTCCTCTTGCCGTCCATTGACGATGACATCCGCGCCTTCTTTTGCCAGCTCGAAAGCAATTGCTTTCCCAATACCTTTCGTAGAGCCAGTGACCAGTGCTGTTTTCTTTGTTAATCCTAATTCCATTTCCTTCACTCCATTTCCTTAGTTAAAGTTAAATTGATCCGGATCGGGACCTACCCGGTGATCTTCATTCAAACGATTAAGTTCATGCATATCTTCTTCCGACAAAGAAAAATCAAAGAGTTGCTGATTTTGTTCCATTCTGTCGGGATTAACTGTCTTAACTACCAGTAAAATATCTTGCTGGATATGCCAGCGTAAGGCGATTTGTGCAGGGGATACGTGATGGCGTTGAGCCATCTTTACGAGGATCGGATGTTGGAGAATCTGACCTTGCATCAATGGAGACCAAGCTTGGATCTTGATTCCTTGTTGCTGACAATAATCACGCAGTTCTTTTTGAGCTAATTTTGGATGTAGTTCCACTTGATTTAACACAGGTTTGACTTTTGCTGTAGCGAGCAATTCCTTCAAATGATGGCTCTGAAAATTGCTGACGCCGATGGCTTTGATCTTTCCAGCTTGATGGAGGTCTTCAAGTGCCCGCCAAGATTCTTGATACGCATTTTTGCCAGGCCAGTGGAGCAAATAAAGGTCTAAATAATCCAATTGCAAAAGCGCGAGGGACTTTTCAAAAGCCGCGATCGTTTCATCGTAGGTCAAATAATTGTTCCAAACTTTAGAAGTGACAAAGAGTTCTTCTCGTGTAAGTCCCGTTGCTGCTAGTCCTTCTTTGATCCCTTGGCCTGTTCCGCTTTCATTATCATATATTTGCGCGGTATCAATCAAACGATAACCTTTTAAAATGCCGTTTTTTACAACAGTAGCTACTTCTTCATCAGGAATTTGAAAGACGCCCAAACCAAAGCCAGGAATGCTGACTTGTTCGTTCAATGTAATTGTGTCGGTTAATGAGTGAATCATATAAATTTCCTCCTTGATTTTTGGTAAATATACCTTATACTAAAAAAGTTCAGATGAATAGTACCTACTTTTTTGTACTATAGTGTCAAAAAAGTAACTTTTGTGAATTTAAAGGAAGTGTTTGAAGTATGACTCCAAAAAAATACAACATTGGTGTGGAAGCTACTATGGATGTGATCGGTGGAAAATGGAAACCGATTATTCTGTGTAATCTGCGAGATGGCGCCTTGCGTCCGAGTGATTTGAAGCGACGGATACCTGATATCAGTCAAAAAATGCTGACGCAGCAACTAAGAGAGCTGGAGACAGACGGCATCGTTTTGCGAACCTCTTATCACCAAGTTCCACCAAAGGTTGTCTATTCTCTCAGCGACTATGGTCTGACATTAAGCAGCGTATTGGATGCTCTCTGTCATTGGGGAGAAATGCATGTTTCAACATTGAAAGAACAAGGCGTTGAAGTAGCGTTAGCTAGTCAAGAGGCGTAGGGAAGATCAAAAACAAAAACTAGCAATCGTCGAGTCGAGAGTCACTCAGCGATTGCTAGTTTTGCTTAAAAAAAGTGAAGTAGGAAGAGGGTTATTTCACTGAACCGGAAGTAATTCCTTGTACATAATATTTTTGCATATAGATAAAGAGTAGGGTGATTGGAATAGCGATCAGCACACAGCCAGCTGTAAAGGACATAAACAACGAATTGGCTGTTGTTTTTGTCATCATAGAATAAAGTCCGATCGCAACGGTATAGTTTTTGACGTCATCACCCATGATGATTCGAGCAAAGATGAAATCCATCCAAGGACCCATGAAGGCCATCAAAGAGGTATAGACGATAATTGGTTTTGATAACGGCAATGTGATCTTGGTAAAAATATGCCATTTATTGGCACCATCGATCATGGCAGACTCATCTAGCGCCATTGGAATCGTATCAAAGAACCCTTTGGCAACGTAGAATCCCAGTGCCGCTCCAGCCGAATAAACCAAGATCAGCGCCAATAAGCTTTGTGTTAGGTTGAGGGCTTTTAGAATATAATAAACGGCGATCATGCTCATAAAGCCTGGGAACATATTCAATACCAAGGCAACTTTCAAGAAAGGTTTACGAAGTCTAAAGCGCAACCGTGAGAGAGAGTAGGCCATTGCGATTGTAATAAATGTAGACAAAAGACAGCTGCAGACAGCAACAAACAATGTATTCAAGAACCAGCGGACAAAAGGGTAGCTACCGCTATCATTGGCTAATAGTTGTCGGTAATTTTCAAAAGTGAATTCTTTGGGAATGATATAAGGAACGAAGGCCCCACCTTCTCCTCTAAAACTTGTCAAAATGATCCAAACGATCGGGAATAACCAAAGAACAGAAAGAATGATCAAAATCGTATAAATCAGAAAACGGGTTTTTGACTGCCCTTGTTGGTAGCCGGATTTCTTTTTCTTTACAGACATTGTTACCCCTCCTTATAAGAATTTGTTCGCGTGTACGCAAACAGGCTAAAGACAGCAGATAAGATAAAGATCAAGATACCGATTACGGAAGCTAAATTGTAATCCATCGTGTTGACTGTCAAGTTGTACAGCCACGTTACTAACAGATCGGTCGAGCCAGCACCATAGAAATTAGAGTTAGACGGGCCGCCGCCAGTCAATAAGAAAATAACATTAAAGTTGTTGATGTTGCCGATAAACTGTTGAATCAATGCGGGCATCATTACAAACAATATCTGAGGAAATGTGATGGAGCGGAAAATTTGGAATTTATTGGCGCCATCGATTTCGGCTGCTTCTAGTTGTTCCTGATCAAGATTTTGTAAGATTCCTGTTGTTACAAGCATCGTTGCTGGAATCCCGATCCACATGTTCACAAAGATAATGCTGACTTTCGCAAAGAAAGGATCGGTCAGAAACGGGATCGAAGAAGAGATCCATCCCCAATTCAGTAAGAGTGAGTTAATCGGACCAGAACCGTTTAGTAAGTTACGCATGATCAAAAGTGACACGAATTGAGGAACTGCCATCGTCAAAACAAAAATGGTGCGCCACAATTTTTTGTAACGGATCCCTTTCGCGTTGATCAATAAGGCTAAGATCACGCCGAAGAAGAAACAAGTGATCGTTGCGAGTACAGCCCATGTCAATGTCCAAGCTAGTACTGGGAAAAAGGTGGACGCCATATCACCAGTGATGACATTAGAGAAATTCTTCAATCCTACCCAAGTAAACAGATTTTTTGGGGGTAAATTTTTGTGATCATAATTGGTGAAGGCAATCGAAATCATATATAAGAGCGGTAAGATAGTAAAAAATAAGACACCAATCAATGGGATTGTCATCAATGTTGCATGAAAGCGTTCGTTCACCAGACTATGTAAATCGTCGCGTGTCGTAGGGATTTTAAGTCCTTGTTGTTTTAATTCGTACAAATGACGGGCGCTTTTCAAATTAATGATATAGAGAATAATCAAGAGTGCACAAACGAGCAGGGAAGCAATACCGAAAAGCAATAAGAGCATTGAATTGTCACCTTTTTGCAAGATTTCAATACCAAGTGCTTCGTTATAGACCAACCCTTGTTTTTGTGTTCCTAATGTTTGCAGCATCAGAAGAGCGTGGAAACCATTTCTTATGAACCAAGCGATAAAACCAACTTGTGATACGATGAAAATAATTCCTTTCAGCCATTGTTTATTGGCGAAATTAGCGCTTCCCATCAAAATAAAAGATAGTTTTGTCGCTAGATCGCCTTTTTTGAATAATTCTCTAAAAGTGATATGCGACGCATGTTTTTTCCTGAACATATCCTCTCACCTTGCTTTCGTAATTAACTAGAAAAGGGAAAGCAGGCTTTCCCTTTGTCATGTATAGTGATGTGTTGTTGATTATTCTGTTACTTTTGAAATATCGGAAACAAACTTATCGAGTTTATCTTGGAACTGATCTGGTTTGATTTGACCTTTATAGGTATCGTTGATTAACGCATCCATTGGTGGCCAGAAAGAAACCATCTCAGGCAATTTAGGCATTACGACAGAGTGTTCTGCATCAGACATTTCCATCACAGCTTTTGCTACTGCATCAGCTTTTACTGCATCAGATTCTTGTGCATCTTTATTTGAAGGGACAACGCCGTTTTCAGTAAATTCGATTTCTTGTGTTTCTTGGTTGCTTAAATATTCTGCTAAAGCCATAGCTGCTAATGGCGCTTCGGTTTGTTGGTTGACAGCATAAAGTTTTACACCTAAGAAAGCTTTCATTTGTTTCGCACCACTGCCGAAGTCGATCGTTGGATAGGCGGCAACACCCATGTTGTCTCCAAGCGCTTTTTCTACGTCATTTTTTGACCAAGGACCTGAAAGGAAGGCATCTGATTTACCAGATTGCAAATCAGACAACGCGGATTCACTGGCTTGAAGGACACCGCTATTATTTTTTTGATCGGCGATCCATTGTAAGACTTCAACACCAGCTTCGTTGTTGAAATTGGTTCCATTAATATCTTCACCGTCTTCTCCATAAAGAACATTTCCGTTGCTCATAAATAGAGGGCCAAAAATGTAGTTTGCACCGTCTTCTGCAAAGTTGGTACCGATTTTTCCAGCGGAAGTCAATCCTTCCCAAGTTTTTACATCATCTGCTGTCAATGTAGAAGTATTGTAATAAAGCACTTGAGATTCAACACCGTAAGGATAGCCGTAAATTTTGTCTTTCCAAGTCACGGCATCAACTGCTGCTTCCACGTTCGTATCTTTGATTGTTGCTGCTTGCTTATCACCGATTGGATAAATCAGACCAGCTTCAGCCATTTGTCCTACTTGGTCATGAGGCATCATGAATACATCGGCTGCTTGTTCAGGGTCTTTTGAGACGTCTGCTTTGGCATCGGCAGAAGAGCCAGCTGCAACTGTTACTTTTACATCAGGATACTCTTTTTCAAATTTGTCGACTTGCCCTTGTAAGGCATCAATATGTTCGGTATCTACCCATAATTTAATATCACCTTCGACTTTTGCACTAGACTCCGCTGCACTGCCATTGCTTGAAGCAGCATCGTCGTTGCTGTTGCCACAAGCGCCTAGTACGATTGCAGACAAGCTTAAAATACTTCCCCCAATAAGTAATCGTTTTACATCTACCTTCATTCTTGTTCCTCCTAAAAATTAATTGTTTGCGTTTACAGACCTAATTATGCAATCGATTGCAATAATAGTCAAGCAGAAAATGAACAACTTTTTTGGTTTTCTATTGCTTATAAGAAAAATTAAGAATCAGTCCAACACAAAACCTTTCTACAATTGGAATGATAAAGTCGAAATTTTCAGGAAATAACTTAGTTATTCTATTCACATTTGAAAAGCGAATGAAAATGTGGCAGATCATTTTTCCGTCCGTTGTAAAGCAAACGATTGCTTTCTGTTTCAGAGATTGTTTTAAGGAGCAAGAGAAGTAGAGTTTCTTTTGGACACAAGAAGCAATGGGCGTAAAAGAAATCTATTTAAAACAATTGAAAAAAGAAAAAAAGAGTTAAAAAAATCATGGAGAAACATGAACTGCGCCGAAAAATATTTCCTTTATGATGAACTAGTGATAAAATAGTTAGGAGAGTTTCCAGTTAGGAAAAGTAGAAATAAAAGGAGAATTATATAGGCATGGCCAATTTTTTTAGAAAATTAATCGAGAATGATAAAAAAGAATTAAAACGTCTTGACCATATTGCTTCACAAGTTGAATCTCATGCGGACGAAATGGCCGCTTTATCTGACGAACAATTGCGCGAAAAAACAGATGAATTTCGCGGTCGTTTTCAACAAGGTGAAACGTTAGACCAATTATTGCCAGAAGCCTTTGCTGTGGTTCGCGAAGCGGCAAAACGCGTCTTAGGGCTGTATCCTTACCATGTCCAATTAATGGGGGGGATCGTGCTTCATGACGGAAATATCCCTGAAATGCGTACCGGTGAAGGAAAAACCTTGACTGCGACATTGCCGGTTTATTTGAATGCGTTAAGTGGTGCCGGTGTACACGTTGTAACGGTCAATGAATACTTGGCAACTCGTGACTCTACAGAAATGGGTGAGTTATATAATTTCTTAGGATTGACTGTTGGGCTAAACATCAATTCGAAGACAGCAGAAGAAAAACGGGCTGCATATGCCTGTGATATCACCTACAGTACGAATAATGAACTAGGCTTTGACTATTTACGTGACAATATGGTGGTTTACCGCCATCAAATGGTTCAACGGCCATTGAATTATGCCATCGTCGATGAAGTCGACTCAATCTTGATCGATGAAGCCAGAACACCATTGATTATTTCTGGACAAGCAGAAAAATCGACTGCACTATACAATCGGGTCGATAATTTTGTGAAACGATTAAAAGAAGAAGAAGATTACAAAATCGACATCCAATCAAAAACAATTGGATTGACTGAAAAAGGGATCGAGAAAGCCGAAGAAACATTTGGCTTGGAAAACTTGTATGATATCGAAAATACAGCGTTGACCCATCATATGGACCAAGCGTTGCGGGCGAATTATATCATGATCCGCGATATCGACTATGTCGTACAAGAAGGTAAAGTCTTGATCGTCGACCAGTTTACTGGACGGATCATGGATGGACGTCGTTATTCTGACGGATTGCACCAAGCGATCGAAGCAAAAGAAAATGTTGAGATCGAAGATGAAACCAAAACGATGGCTACAATCACTTTCCAGAACTATTTCCGGATGTACAAAAAACTTTCTGGTATGACTGGTACCGCAAAAACAGAAGAAGAAGAGTTTCGTGAAATCTACAATATGCAAGTCATTCAGATTCCGACCAATCGACCAATCGTTCGTGATGACCGTGCAGATTTACTTTATCCAACGCTGGAAAGCAAGTTCCACGCAGTGGTGCAAGATATCAAAGAACGGCATCGTAAAGGGCAACCAGTTCTTGTTGGTACAGTAGCTGTAGAAACTTCCGAGCTGCTTTCAAGCATGTTGGATAGAGAGAAAGTCCCTCATGAAGTACTGAATGCCAAAAATCACTTTAAAGAAGCTGAAATCATTCTGAACGCAGGACAAAAAGGTGCTGTAACGATCGCAACGAACATGGCTGGTCGGGGAACAGATATCAAATTAGGCTTAGGTGTTGCTGAATTAGGTGGATTAGCGGTCATCGGTACGGAACGTCATGAATCTCGCCGGATTGATAACCAATTACGAGGACGTTCTGGGCGTCAAGGAGACCCAGGGGTTTCTCAATTCTATCTTTCGTTGGAAGATGATTTGATGAAACGGTTTGGTTCTGAGCGGATCAAAGTGTTCTTGGATCGGATGAAGATTGATGAAGAAGATGCCGTGATTCAAAGTAAGATGTTGTCTAAACAAGTAGAATCTGCGCAAAAACGAGTAGAAGGTAACAACTACGATACCCGGAAAAACGTTTTGCAATACGATGATGTTATGCGTGAGCAACGGGAAGTCATCTATGGTCAACGTCAAGAAGTCATCATGGAAGAGCAGGATCTTTCACAAACATTGATGAATATGGTCAAACGATCGATTGAACGAGTTGTCGATAGCCATACCCAATTAGAAGAAAGCAATTGGAATTATGAAGGGATCGTCGACTTTGCCGGAAATGCTTTAGTGCATGAAGATTCCATCTCTGTTGATGATATCAAAGGCAAAAAACCACAAGAAATCAAAGACTATCTCTATCAACGGGCAGAAGAAGTTTTCGAGCAGAAAAAAGCCCAATTAAACAGTCAAGAACAATTGTTAGAATTTGAAAAAGTAGTTATTCTGCGAGTAGTGGATACGAAATGGACGGACCATATCGATGCGATGGACCAATTAAGACAGTCAGTCGGTCTGCGGGCATATGGGCAGAACAATCCATTGGTTGAATACCAAACTGAAGGATACAACATGTTTGAAGATATGGTGGGAGCGATCGAATATGAAGTGACACGCTTGTTTATGAAAGCCGAGATTCGCCAAAATGTACAACGAGAACAAGTCGCTCAAGGAGAAGCTCAAGAAACTGAAACAGTCCCAGAAGAAGATCCTAGTTTCAAAAATGTTGGCCGTAATGATCCGTGTCCTTGCGGCAGTGGCAAAAAATTCAAAAACTGTCACGGCAAAAAATAGAAGAATTGATACGTTAGGAAAAAGGCTGGCAGCTTTTCTTGTCCAGCCTTTTCCGTTCATTTACAATATGCGTGAAGAAAGAAGGAATTCAAATGGAAATCGCAGATATCCGGAATCAATTGAATCAAATGAATGAAAAAATAAATAGTTTTAGGGGGTCTCTTTGACTTAGATCAGTTAGAAGAGGCAATCGCTGAAGCAGAACACCAGATGGCGGACCCTACGTTTTGGGATGATTCTGAGCAAGCACAGAAGGTGATCAACGAGAACAATGCCAATAAAGAAACCTACGATCAGTTCAATCAATTGGCAGAAGAATTTGAAGAGTTGGAAGTTCTTTTGGAAATGATCCAAGAAGAATCAGATGCAGAAATGGAAGCAGAACTAGCAGAACGTATCCAAGCTTTGAATGAAAAAATGGGAACTTATGAACTGTCTATGCTGTTAGATGAACCATATGATCGAAACAATGCAATCATCGAACTGCATCCAGGTGCTGGCGGCACCGAGTCCCAAGATTGGGGCAGTATGTTGTTGCGGATGTATACTCGTTTTTGCGAGCAACATGGATACCAAGTCGAAACATTGGACTATCAGGCAGGAGACGAAGCCGGAATCAAGAGTGTCACTTTGTTGATCAAAGGCCATAATGCTTATGGGTATTTGAAATCAGAAAAAGGCGTCCATCGCTTAGTTCGGATTTCACCATTTGATTCAGCCAAAAGACGGCATACCTCTTTTTGTTCGGTAGATGTCATGCCAGAGCTAGATGGTGCGATTGATATCGAAATCAATAGTGATGACTTGAAAATCGATACTTATCGAGCGAGCGGTGCGGGCGGTCAGCACATCAATAAGACGGAGTCTGCTGTACGAATCACGCACATTCCAACTGGTACCGTAGTGGCTAGTCAAGCACAACGTTCGCAGTTGAAAAACCGGGAACAAGCAATGGGAATGTTGAAAGCAAAACTTTATCAACTAGAAGTAGAAAAGAAAGAACAGGAAGCTGCAGCGCTTCGCGGAGAACAGATGGAGATCGGTTGGGGTTCACAAATTCGTTCCTATGTCTTTCATCCGTATTCCATGGTCAAAGATCACCGGACTAACTTTGAAACAGGAAATGTACAAGCAGTAATGGATGGTGATTTAGACGGCTTTATCGATGCCTACCTCAAGTTGAAATTAAATCAAAAATAACTATACTGGGCTATTAAACAGATTGAAATATAATTGTAATCTGTTGAAAGCATTGTGAAATATATTCATGCTATAATAAGCCAGTATGAAAAAAAGTGAGATGGAGAGATAGCTGCATGATTGAAATGAAAGAAGTAATGAAAAAGTACTCTAATGGTACGACTGCTATCCGTAATCTTTCGATTTCAATTGATCAAGGTGAGTTTGTTTATGTCGTCGGACCTTCCGGTGCAGGGAAATCGACCTTTATCAAATTGATGTATCGTGAAGAAAAAGCAACGAAGGGTGTTCTTAATGTAGCAGGGTATGACCTGTTGACGATCAAGAATCGCGAAGTGCCATTGATGCGCCGCGAAATCGGTGTTGTTTTCCAAGATTATAAATTGCTTCCGCGAAAAACGGTTTATGAGAATGTCGCTTATGCGATGCAAGTTATTGGCCGCAAGCCTCGGGAGGTCAAAAAACGGGTAATGGAAGTATTGGACCTTGTAGGATTGAAACACAAAGTACGGGTCTTCCCAAGTGAGCTTTCAGGCGGAGAGCAACAACGGGTTTCTATTGCACGAGCAATCGTGAATACCCCGAAAGTATTGATTGCAGATGAACCAACAGGAAATTTAGATCCTGAGAATTCTTGGGAGATCATGAAGTTGTTGGATCGGATCAATGCACAAGGAACAACAGTAGTGATGGCGACACACAATAGCACGATCGTCAATACGATTCGTCACCGTGTAATCGCAATTGAAAATGGTCGGATCATTCGCGACCAAGCGGAAGGAGAATATGGTTACGATGATTAGAACGTTTTTCCGTCATCTCCTTGAGAGTATTAAAAGTTTAAAACGAAACGGCTGGATGACGATCGCGTCACTCAGTGCAGTCACGATCACGTTGACGTTAGTCGGTATCTTTTTGGGTGTTATTTTAAATGCAACGAAGTTAGCCGAAGACATCCGTAAGAATGTGGATGTTTCTGTCTTTGTGGATATCGGAACAGAACAAAAAGACATGGATACTTTGGAACAATCGCTTAAAGAATTACCGAATGTTTCAGACGTTCGTTTTTCGAGTCGTGATGATGAATTGAAAAAAATTCAGGATGCGATGGGGGATTCTTGGAACTTATTCGAAGGGGACAGTAATCCGCTTTATAACGTATACGTTGTTAGTGCCACAGATCCTGAATACACGAAAAAAATTGCAAAACAAGCTGGAGAATTGCCAAATGTTTTCAAAGCAGACTATGGTGGCGATTCTTCTGACAAGATCTTTGCTCTATCAGCTGCGGTTCGTACTTGGGGACTTGGGGCTGCTATCCTATTGATCTTTGTGGCAATGTTCTTGATTTCAAATACGATTCGGATCACGATCTTGTCTCGTCAAAGAGAGATTCAAATTATGCGTCTGGTAGGTGCTAAAAATGGTTACATTCGCTGGCCTTTCTTCTTAGAAGGCGGCTGGATCGGATTGCTGGGATCAATTGTCCCTATCGCTATTATGTATTTTGGTTATCACCAAGTTTACTTGTTAGTCAATCCAGCACTGCTACGTTCCAATTATAGTTTGATTGCACCAAATCAGTTTCTACTGCAAGTTTGTGGTGTCATGGCTCTGATCGGAATCGTGATTGGTTCATTAGGATCGATCATCTCAATGCGCCGTTTCTTAAAAGCGTAGAACGTGTTATTGAAACAGATCTGCTGACTAGCAGGTCTGTTTTTCATTTGCCGACACCTTTACTTTAGACTGCAAGTTCGCTATTCTTTTAGGAGAGGTGAGGGTTGGTATGTTAGTTATGGATAACCTGTTCACGATCATTTTCTTCGTGAACATTTTGTTGTCGATCGTGATTATTTTTAGAGAAAGACGGCAAACGGCTCAGACATGGGCGTGGTTGCTTGTTTTATTGTTTATACCAGTCGTGGGATTTGTACTCTATTTTTTCTTTGGCCGCGGAATCTCCAAAGAAAAAATTTTCGATTTGAGGACACAAGCCAAAATTGGTTTGAACGTGGAGCTGGAAGAGCAAAAGCAAGCGCTGCAGCGGAATCTTTATCCCCATCCGCCCACTGCGCAAGTAGAAGTCAAGCAGCTCGTTTATTTATTGACGATCTATGGTCAGTCGTTATATACCACTACAAATGAAATGACTCTTTATAAAGATGGCCGAAAAAAATTTGATGCATTACTCAAAGATATTGAAGGCGCCACAGATCATATCCATATGCAATATTATATTTATCGCAGTGATACATTGGGGGGAGAAGTACGAGATGCTTTGATCCGTGCAGCCAAACGAGGAGTGAAAGTCCGTGTGCTTTTGGACGCTTGGGGCAGCACCCAGGTTTCACTGAAATTCTTCGATGAATTACGGGTTCATGGCGGTCAAGTTGCGTTCTTTTTCCCGTTGTTCGTTCCTTATCTCAATCCTCGGATCAATTATCGCAATCATCGGAAAATTGTCGTGATCGACGGCAAGATTGGTTATACCGGGGGTTTCAATGTTGGAAATGAATATTTAGGTGAGGTAGAAAAATTTGGTTATTGGCGGGATAATCATCTGCGAATTTTAGGACCAGCTGTTTACTCACTACAAAACCGGTTTTTGATGGACTGGAATTCACAACATGCTATCGAAATCAAATATGAAGCAGCGTTGTTTCCAATGATCGAAACAAACGGAACGATTGCTGCACAGGTAGTGACTAGCGGTCCTGATTCAGAACACGAAGAGATAAAGATAACTTATTTGAAGATGATTAATTTAGCCAAAAAAGAAATTTTGATTCAAACTCCCTATTATATTCCTGATGAATCGATCCACAATGCCTTGAAACTGGCACTTTTGTCCGGTGTTTCTGTTCATTTGCAGATCCCTAATAAGCCAGATCATCCACTTGTCTATTGGGCAACTTACTCCTTTGCTGCTGAGTTATTAGCCTATGGTGCAGTGGTAGAGACTTATGAGAAAGGTTTTATGCACGCCAAAACGATGATTGTTGACAGTGGGGTCGTTTCGATTGGTTCTGCGAATATTGATGTTCGTTCGTTTCGACTTGACTTTGAGGTCAATACAGTTGTCTATGATGCAAAAGTTGCTGAGGAAGCGCGCCAAGCATTTTTTGCTGACTCCAAGGATTCAGAGGAATTGACTTTGGAAAAATACCGGAATCGCCGATTGTTGATCAAGGTCAAAGAGGGATTAGCACGACTTGTTTCGCCGCTTCTATAGAAACTATTTAGTAAACGTAGGTGAAAGTTGGGCAACAAAAAAAACAGCAGTAATGCTGAAGCACCTCTTCTAACGTTTGTTTTTTGGATCAACGTTAGAAGGTGATTCATGCAACTGCTGTTTTTTATTATTTCATGATACTTGTGTAGGCTGCCAGAAAAACTGACCCGACTGTCAAAATAAGCATTGTCCAAATAACTACTTGAGTGATTTTGGCGAAGGTGCTTTTTGGTTTTTTTTCGTTCATCGTGATCCACCTTTTAGATTGATTTCTAGTCACAGTTTACCTCCAATTACCAAAGAACTCAAGCTGCTATTCTTATAAATTAAGAAATCTTGAATATTTTGCAAGAGCACAAAAAGTTTTTTCAAAGATTCTCTTGTTGAAGGGTGGTTGTTCTGTTTTAATTAGTAAAGACATAGAGAAAAAATAAGTAGAAAATAAGCAGGATGCTTGAGTAAGGAAAGTAAAAGATTGCAGACTGTCTTATTGGACCGCGGATTTTTAAACGAACTGAAACATAGATGTAAAGAAAATAAAGTATAGTTACACTAGCTGTTAGAAAGGATTTGTTTGTATGTCTGGATTTGGGCCTGCTGTTTTATTTTGGTATATCTTTCCATTAGTCGTTTTTTTTGCTTGCAGATTTTTAGTTTCTGCGTTGTCTTTGAAAGAACGGTTTGGACTGAAGGCACCCGACTTAGCTGTGCCTTTTTTGGTGATTGGGATTCATCAGTTATCAAAGAATACCTTTGAGCAATCGATCACTCCCTATTATTTGATTTCTATCTTATTACTGGGGATTCTCTTAGCTGTCTTTCAAGCGTATTATTACGAAGAAATCCAGTATGGCAGATACATCAAAATGTACTGGCGGAGTATCTTTTTGTTTACATTGATTTTCCATGTTGTTTTGATCATTTTAAATATCGTCAAGTATTTGTAATTTGTGACAGGGAGAACCCTTATTCCATCGAGATTTTTCTGCTTAAAGTTTTTTTAAAAACTTTTTAAGAGAAAGAAACTCCTGTTTTTTCGTTTGGTAAAAATTAGTCAAAGAACTTCACTTTTAAATTTCACGTTAAATGTGGTAGAAAGTGGGGGATTGTGGTAGACTGTGATTATCAGGTGGAGATCGGGGGTTATTTATCGATGTTTATGGGTGAATTTCAACATTCGATAGATGCAAAAGGCCGACTAATCGTTCCTTCAAAACTGCGAGAAAAACTCGGAGAAAAATTTGTTGTGACACGTGGATTAGATGGCTGTTTATTTGGCTACCCCTTATCTGAATGGGAAAAACTAGAAGAAAAACTGAACGAAATGCCCTTGGCGAAGAAAGATGCTCGGACATTCGTACGTTTTTTTTATTCCGCTGCCACGGAGTGCGAGATCGACAAACAAGGTCGTATCAATATTCCGGCAACCTTGCGTGAACACGCGTCACTTATGAAAAGCTGCGTGATCATCGGCGTTTCCAACCGGATTGAGATCTGGGATGAAGCACGTTGGCAAGCATTTACCACTGAAGCAGAAGAAAATTTTGATGAAATTGCTGAAACAATGATTGATTTTGGCTTATAGGAAGAGGAAAGCGCATGGCAGAATTTCAACACTACACCGTAATGTTGAAGGAGACAGTGGACGGTTTAGCTATTCGTCCGGATGGAATCTATGTCGATTGTACATTAGGTGGAGCGGGTCATAGTGAATATTTATTGTCCCAATTATCAGAAGAGGGACACCTCTACGCATTTGACCAAGATCAAAAAGCGATCGATCATGCCAAAGAACGCTTAGCGCCTTATGTGGCTAAAGGAATGGTCACGTTTATAAAAAGCAATTTCCGCTATTTAAAGGAAGCTTTGCAGCAACAGGGTGTCGATCAAGTAAGTGGTGTGTTGTATGATTTAGGGGTTTCTTCGCCGCAATTAGATGAAGCAGAACGTGGGTTCAGTTATCATCAGGATGCACCATTAGATATGCGGATGGATCAGTCGGCTGCTTTGACTGCTTATGAGGTAGTGAATCAATTTGATTATCACCAACTTGTAAAAATCTTTTTCCGTTATGGAGAAGAAAAATTTTCAAAACAAATTGCTCGTGAAATTGAACGGACACGAGCAAATAAACCAATCGAAACGACTGGAGAATTAGTCGAGATTATCAAAACAGCGATTCCCGCTCCGGCGCGGCGCAAAGGCGGACACCCGGCCAAACGGATCTTCCAAGCCATTCGGATTGCTGTGAATGATGAATTAGGTGTCATTGAAGAATCTTTGGAACAGGCCATCGATTTATTGGAAAAAAATGGACGAATCAGTGTTATCACTTTCCATTCTTTAGAAGATCGAATCGTCAAGTCTACGTTCAAAGCTTACAGCACCCCCAAAGATGTGCCACCAGGGTTGCCGATCATCCCCGAAGAATTTCAACCAGTACTAAAATTAATTACTCGAAAACCACTTCTTCCCTCTGAAGAAGAAGTATCTGAAAACAATCGTTCCCGTAGTGCTAAACTGCGGATCGCGGAAAAAATGAAGGAAAGCGAAGGTTAGCAATTATGGCAGAACTAAAAGTTCATGATTATGAATTTGAAGAAACGTCTGAACAAGAGTTTTATGCTCACTCTGAACCGACAATTGAACAGCTGCCAAGCGAACCTGAGCGTCCTGAGGTTATCCGTGTACCAGCATCTCCTGCTCGCCGGTTAAAAAGTATCTCTAATTTAGAAAAACTGATTGCAGCATTTGTGATCATTGCCGTTTTGACATTAGCGATCCTGACGATCAATATTCGGACTACGATCAGTCAAGTCGAACATGATATTTCACTGATCCAATCAGACATCAATGAAAAAAATAGTCAAGCAGAACAATTAGAGCAAGAAAGAAACGAACTTTCTAAAACTGAGCGTATCAAAAAGGTTGCTGAGGATAATGGATTGTCGATCGATGATGACAATTTAAGGAAAGTGGATTAAATGAAGCTAACAGATAAATTCAAGCAATACTTGAAAAAGAAAAATCAAACTACAACGAACAATCGCAAAAAAGTAGGTATTATTCTCTTTGCTACGAGTATTGGATTGTTCTTTTTGTTTGTCACGCGTTTGAGCTACATTGTTATCGTAGGTAATGTGGCAGGTACTTCATTGGCTGAGAAAACCAAGAGCCTTTATCAAGGAAGCGAAGTTGTCAAAGCAAAACGCGGGACAATCTATGATCGCAACGGGATCGCGATCGCAGAAGATGCAACTTCTTATTCTGTTTATGCTATTTTGTCGAAATCCTACGTTAGTGGGAAAAAGAATTTATATGCTGAAGAGAAGAACTTTGATAAATTAGCCAAAATCCTGAATGAGCAACTAGGTATTGATCAGAATGAGGCTGTGCAAACTTTGGAAAAAGGTCTAAAAGAAGAACGTTGGCAAGTGGAATTCGGTAGCCAAGGAAGTAAAATGACGCTGGAGAAAAAGACAGCGATCGAAGAAGCAATGAAAAAAGAAGGAATCGCTGGCCTTTATTTTACAGATCATCCTTCTAGAATGTATCCTAATGGAATTTTCTCTTCTCACTTTATCGGCTATGCTCTAGCAGAAAATGAGGAGAACGACTCTTCTGGCTTAGTAGGAAAAACTGGTCTAGAAGCTGCTTATGATGATGTATTATCCGGAACAGACGGGAAAATCGTCTATCAAAAGGATAACAATCAAAACCCGCTACCGGGAACGGTGGCAGAATCAGTGGCAGCGGTAGATGGCAAAGATATCTATACAACGATTGATAGCCGGATTCAAAGCTATTTAGAAACGCTCATGGATAAAGTGTTCAAAGAATACAAGCCAGAAGATCTGACTGCCACATTAATGAATGCAAAAACAGGAGAAATCGAGGCGATGGCACAAAGGCCAACCTATGATCCTGATGATTTAAGTACCATCAAGACCTGGCAGAATTTATTGGTCGAAGACAACTATGAACCAGGATCGACCATGAAAGTCTTAACCACAGCTGCTGCTATCGATCAAGGGATATTCGATGAAAATGAAACTTTTACACCAAGTCCGGATGGATTGAAACTGTATGATGCGACAATCAATGACTGGGACTTTGGTCAAAAAGGAACATTGACGATGCGTCAAGCTCTTTCTTGGTCAAGTAATATTGGGATGGTTACTTTGGAACAACGAATGACAGACCGTTGGCAACAATACTTGCAACAGTTTGGATTTGGTCGCAGTACGTACTCGGGTCTGCCAAATGAGAATACTGGGATCATGCCGGAAAATAATCCGGTCAGTCAAGCAATGACTTCATTTGGTCAAGCAATCGGTGTGACGAATTTTCAAATGATGCAGGCTTTTACCGCAGTCGCAAATAACGGCACGATGGTCAAGCCGCAATACATCAGCAAAATCGTGGACAATGAAACAGGTGAAGAGACTGTAACACAGCCAGAAGTTGTTGGACACCCTATCACGGAACAAGCAGCGACGAAAGTTCGAGAATATATGCGTGATGTGGTAGAAAGTGAAAACTACGGAAGTGCGTATGGTGTCTATAGTGTACCTGGTTACAATATTTCAGCAAAAACTGGGACTGCCCAAGTAGCTGATCCAAAAACTGGGAAATACTTATCTGGGGATTCCAATTACTTGTACTCAATCGTAGAAATGGTTCCTTCAGAAGACCCTGAATACATTCTTTATCTAACAATTAAATTACCAGAACACCACGACAGCGAAGCATTGGCAAAAATCGCCAATCCGTTGATGAAACGCGTGATGGATTTAAAGAAAGCAACATTAGAAGAAACAGCAACAGAAAATAGTCAGAAAGTAACCGTCAATGATTATCGTAAATTAGATACAACTACCGCGGCAACTGATGTACAAAAAATTGGTCTAGCACCTGTAGTATTAGGGGATGGAAAAACAGTTATCGATCAGTCTGTGGACAGTGGATCGAAAGTACTGCCAGGAGAAAGACTTCTTTTGCTAACGGATAGTGACAAAATTTATATGCCTGACACCACCACATGGTCAAAAGCTGATTTAGTCAAATTGGGTAACATGTTGGATGTTGATGTCAAATTTGAGGGCGACGGGTATTGTGTTTCCCAAAGTCTTGCACCTTATGAGGAAATCACGGATCAAACAATCACCTTCAAATTGAGCGAAAAAGAATAGGGAGAGAACACTATGGAATGGACAGAGATGATATTGCCACTTGCCAGTAGTTTTGCAATCGTTACTGCTGCAATGCCGCTGTTTATCGGCTATTTTCAAATGAAAAAATACGGACAAGAGATTCGAGGAGAAGGGCCAAAATGGCACAATGTCAAAGCTGGCACTCCTACAATGGGCGGCTTCGTATTTTTGATTGCGGCATTGATCACAGCAGTTTGGGTTGGCGCATGGCAAAAGCAGTTGACCGCATCGCTGTTCATTTTGTTATTTATTATCTTGGTTTATGGTGCGCTTGGATTCTTGGACGATTTCATCAAAATTTTCAAGAAACGCAACATGGGTTTAAACTCTTTACAAAAATTGATCGGACAAATCATCGGTGGGATTGTCTTTTATCTGGTCTTTTTATCAGAAGGCAATGCGAATGTTTTGAATCTCTTTGGATTTGAGCTGCCGCTATCGATCTTTTACGGCGCATTTGTGATTTTTTGGTTAGTTGGCTTTTCAAACGCCGTCAACTTAACAGATGGGATTGACGGCTTGGTTGCTGGACTCGGTACGATCTCATTTGCAACTTATGGCCTCATTGCTTGGTGTCAAGATCAAATCGATATCCTGATCGTCTGTTTAGCGGTCATTGGAGGATTGATCGGCTTCTTCCCATACAATCGTAAACCAGCTAAAATTTTCATGGGTGATGTGGGCTCCCTTGCATTGGGCGGTCTTTTAGCAGCAGTTTCAATACTGCTTCACCAAGAATGGACATTATTACTTGTCGGACTTGTCTATGTGATTGAGACAGCAAGTGTCATGCTGCAAGTCGCTTCTTTCAAATTGACTGGTAAACGGATTTTTAAAATGTCGCCTATTCATCACCATTTTGAAATGAGTGGCTGGTCGGAATGGAAGATCGATACAATTTTTTGGCTGATTGCTTTAGGATGTTCGATCATCACATTAGTGATTGTATGGTAGGAGAGAGGAATCATATGAAAAATATAAATGAATATCAAAATAAAAAAGTTCTTGTGCTAGGATTAGCAAAAAGTGGGTTCAGTGCGGCTAAATTGTTACATGATTTGGGCGCACTTGTTACTGTTAATGACGGGAAACCCTTTGCCGAAAATCCAGAAGCACAGGATCTTTTGGCGTTAGGCGTTAAAGTAATCACCGGCAGTCACCCAATTGAACTACTGGATGAGGGTTTTTCACTTGTGGTCAAAAATCCTGGGATTCCTTATGATCAGCCTATTGTCCAAAAAGCGATCGAGAAAAATATCCCAATCATTACGGAAGTAGAGTTAGCTTACAAAATTTCGGAAGCACCGATCATTGGGATCACTGGAACGAATGGAAAGACCACGACCACTACGATGATCGCTAATGTTTTAAATACGGGATTTAGTGAAGGCCGGGCATTGTTGTCTGGAAATATTGGCTTTCCAGCAAGTACCGTCGCCCAAACCGCTAGCGCTAAAGATCGCTTGATCATGGAACTTTCCAGCTTCCAATTGATGGGGATCGAAACATTACATCCCAAAATTGCGGTCATCACGAATATTTATGAAGCTCATCTAGATTATCATGGCAATCGATCCGAATATGTGCGGGCTAAATGGCGGCTGCAGCAAAATATGACAGCAGAAGATTTTCTAGTCATCAATTGGAACCAGTCAGAATTAGTCGAACTTTCTCAACAAACAAAAGCAAAAGTGATTCCATTCTCGACACAACAAAAAGTGGCTGGTGCGTATCTTTTTGAAGAGCAGTTATATTTCAAAGATGAGGCAATCATGCCTGTTTCTGAACTGGGCGTTCCCGGCAGTCACAATGTTGAAAATGCATTAGCTGCAATCGCAGTGGCAAAATTAGAAGGGATAGCAAATGAGGCTATCGTTCAAGCATTGCATACATTTAGCGGTGTACCTCACCGTACTCAGTATGTTGATACGATTGAAGGGGTTCGCTTTTTCAATGATTCGAAAGCCACAAATAGCTTGGCGACAGAGATGGCTTTAGGTGGTTTCCAAAAGGATCAGTTGATTTTGTTGGCTGGAGGATTGGATCGCGGCAACTCCTTTGATGAGCTGATTCCATCACTGCAAGATCTCAAAGCGATTGTTTTGTTCGGACAAACAAAAGAGAAACTTGCTGAAGCCGCACGTAATGCAGGAATCAAAACGATTAAATTGACAGAAGATGTAACTACAGCTGTTCCTTTGGCTTATCAATTAAGCCAACCGGGAGATACCGTTTTATTATCACCGGCCAATGCAAGCTGGGACCAATACCCGAACTTTGAAGTACGGGGGGATAAATTTATGGCGGCAGTAGCAGAACTTAACAGAAATGAGCGAAGTGAATGAAAATACTAGTAACTGGCGGTGGAACCGGCGGGCATATCTATCCGGCATTGTCTTTTGTCGATTATGTTCGTTCCATTGATCCAACAGCTGAATTTTTATATATTGGGGCTACCCGTGGATTAGAGAACAAAATCGTTCCACCAACCGGGATTCCTTTTAAGACGTTAGAAATACAAGGCTTTAAACGAAAACTTTCATTGGACAATGTCAAAACAGTCCAACTTTTCCTGAAAAGTTATCGTGAAGCAAAGAAAATACTCAGAGAATTTCAACCGGATGTAGTGATCGGGACAGGGGGCTATGTCTCTGGTGCTGTGGTCTACGCGGCATCAGCACTTAAGATCCCAACGATCATCCATGAACAAAATAGTGTTCCTGGAATCACTAATAAATTTTTGACCAGATATGTGGACAAGATTGCTATTGCTTTTCAGGATGCAGCGCACTATTTTCCGGATAAGAAGACGGTCTTGGTGGGGAATCCCCGCGGGCAAGAAGTAAAAAACAGTCAGAAGTCTGCGATCCTTGCTTCCTATGACCTTGACCCTAAGAAAAAAACTGTTTTAGTCTTTGGCGGCAGTCAAGGAGCACTGAAAATCAATCAAGCGATTATCGAAGCAATTCCACTTTTTGCAAAGAAAGATTATCAACTGTTATATGCTTCTGGTGACCGTTATTACCAAGAAATCGAAGAGAAGATCGGTATGTCGAAAGATGCCTTTCCAAATATCAGCATTCGCCCCTACATCGATCAAATGGCAGAAGTCATGGCGAATAGTGACTTGTTGATAGGACGAGCTGGCGCTACATCGATCGCTGAATTTACTGCATTGGGATTACCAGCGATTTTGATTCCTAGTCCTTATGTGACGAATGATCATCAAACAAAAAATGCGCAAAGCTTAGTCAATGCTGGGGCAGTCAAGATGATTGCGGACAATGAGTTGAACAGTCAAAATCTAATTGAGTGTGTCGATGCGATCATGAGTGATGAAAACGTACGGATGGAAATGGCAAAGGCGTCGAAAGAGCAAGGAATCAGTGATGCATCTGAGCGACTATTTCGACTTGTGCAAGAGGTAATCAAATAGTACAATGTGTTGGATAGAAAGGAGAGATTGTCATCAGTAAAGATAAGAAATCTCATGATAATCAAACCACCCCCACGACAGAAGAATTGACCCCTTGGCAGAAAGAAAATCTGCGTTATCAAAAAGAAAAAGGCGATCAACCTGTATGGTCACCCTCTGTCATTTCCGGGATTCACTCAGATGAAGAACAATCAGAAGACCAAACAGAAGAAAAGCACGAAGAAGGCGCAGAGACTGAAGATTCAGAACAAGCTCCCCGCTCTTTTGCTGATCGATTGCCCAATTTAAAAAAATACCGTAATCGAGTATTGTTGCGCCGATTGCTGTTGATTATTGGTGTTTTGCTGATCCCGTTGTTATTTATTCTGTATTACGTCTCCCCGTTGAGTAAGTTAGCGGATGTTAAAGTCGTGGGCAATGATCAAGTGTCCGCCCAATCAATTATCGAACATTCGGAATTAACGACTGGAGAAGAAATATGGCCGCAGTATTTTGACCGCGAACAAACGGAACAAGCCATCAAAAAAGCGTTGCCTCGTGTCAAAAATGTTCAAGTGACAATCACTTCTTTAAACCAGTTCAAGATTCGGGTATCGGAGTACCAAGAGGTGGCATTGCTAGCAAGCGATAATCATTATTCACCTATTCTTGAAAGTGGTGTCGTGATCAATGAACCGAGTGATCAGCCTCTGGAAGGACTACCTATTTTAGAGAGCTTTTCGGATCAGTCAAAAATCAAAGAAGTACTGACTGCTTATCAGAAGCTCAGTCAAGAGATCCGTGAAGGAATTTCTCAAATCAAGTACACGCCTCGGGACAGTAATGACGAGTTGTTAACGATCTATATGAATGATGGTAACCAAGTGATTGTGAACATTTCAAATATGGCTAGTCAAATGCAGTATTATCCGCAAATCGCAAAAGATTTGAAAGAAGACAGTATCATCGATATGGAAGTGGGCATCTTTACCTATCCGATTTCCAATACAAAAGACAGTGACTCGGCAACAGAACAATCGACCGAAGGGGATTCTTAGGAAAAATTCAAGAGTTTTTTTCATTAACTTGTTTCTAAAAATCGCTATTATATGGTAGAATTGGTAACAGTGAACAAATTATTCTAATTAGATATAAATACGAACTTTTCAAGGTTCGCGATATATGCAAATTAAGTAGGAGGGAACCCCATCCATGGCAAAAACGGGAATGTATGTTGGCCTCGATATTGGTACGACATCTGTGAAAGTTGTTGTAGCTGAATACGTTGATAGCCAAATGAACATTATTGGTGTAGGAAATGCAAAATCAGAAGGAATCAACCGCGGAATCATTGTAGACATTGACAAGACGGTTCAAGCCATCCAAAGAGCAGTAAGACAAGCAGAAGAAAAAGCGGGTATCCAAATTCGCAGTGTGAGCGTGGGTGTGCCAGCCAATCTGTTAGAAGTTGAAAATTGCCAAGGGATGATTGCTGTCAACAGCGAATCAAAAGAAATCACAGATGACGACGTGCGTAACGTAGCATCAGCAGCGCTCGTTCGATCTACACCTCCTGAAAGACAGATCATTGCCATTTTACCGCAAGAGTTTACTGTGGATGGCTTTGAAGGGATCAAAGATCCTCGCGGAATGATCGGTGTCCGCTTGGAGATGTTTGGGGTAGTTTATACAGGCCCTAAAACGATTTTGCACAATATTCGCAAATGTGTTGAAAAGTCCGGCTTGATTGTCAACGAACTTGTAATCACACCACTAGCTTTGACTGAATCGATTTTATCAGATGGCGAAAAAGATTTTGGTACGATCGTGATTGATATTGGTGGCGGTCAAACAACGACTTCGGTAATGCATGACAAACAGTTGAAATTCACCCATGTCAATCAAGAAGGTGGAGAATTTGTAACAAAAGACATCTCTACTGTGTTGAATACTTCTTTCAATAATGCAGAAGCGCTAAAAATCAATTATGGTGATGCTTATCCTGAACGTACATCGGCAAGCGAAGAATTCCCAGTGGACGTCATTGGTAAATCTGAACCTGTCAAAATCGATGAACGGTATCTTGCTGAAATCATCGAAGCACGGATGGAGCAAATCTTTAATAAATCAAAAGATGTCTTGAATGAAATCGATGCGTTTGAATTACCAGGCGGAATTATTTTGACTGGCGGAGCTGCTAGCTTACCTGGCGTTGTCGATTTAGCACAGGAAGTCTTCGAAACAAATGTGAAATTATACGTGCCAAACCATATGGGATTGAGAAATCCGGTTTTCACTAATGTGATCAGTATCGTTGATTATTCTGCTAATTTAAGTGAAGTTTATCAGCTTGCTAAAAGCGCGATCACGGGTGAACGTACGACGCAACAACCTGTTGCTGTTCAACAAGAGATTTCTTATGAGCAGTACGAGGCTCCAGAAGAAACTTATGAAGAACCAGAAGAAGAGAAGAAAGGCGAATCGATCACGAACCGTGTCAAAGATTTCTTCTCAAATATCTTTGAATAATCTAAAACGATACTCAGGAGGAAGATAAACTATGGAATTTTCAATTGATAACAATATCAATGATGGCGCTGTAATCAAAGTTATCGGTGTCGGCGGCGGCGGCGGCAATGCTGTCAACCGTATGATCGAAGAAAACGTTAAAGGTGTCGAATTTATCGCTGCCAATACAGATGTGCAAGCATTGAAAAATTCAAAAGCTGAAACAGTGATCCAATTAGGCCCTAAATATACTCGCGGTCTAGGTGCTGGCTCTCAACCTGAAGTTGGAGAAAAAGCAGCAGAAGAAAGTGAAGACGCAATTCGTGATTCCTTGCAAGGCGCTGATATGATCTTTATCACTGCCGGCATGGGTGGAGGTACCGGAACTGGGGCAGCTCCGATTGTTGCAAAACTTGCCAAAGAAATCGGCGCATTGACAGTCGGCGTAGTAACTCGTCCATTCACATTTGAAGGACCAAAACGCGGCCGTTTCGCAGCTGAAGGAATTGCAAAACTAAAAGAAAACGTCGATACATTATTGATCATCTCCAACAACCGTTTATTGGAAGTTGTTGACAAGAAGACACCAATGCTGGAAGCATTCCGTGAAGCAGACAATGTATTGCGTCAAGGGGTACAAGGAATCTCTGATCTGATTACTGCACCAGGCTATGTCAACTTGGACTTTGCTGACGTGAAAACAGTAATGGAAAATCAAGGAACAGCATTGATGGGTATTGGTGTTGCTAGCGGCGAAGAACGTGTCATCGAAGCAACGAAAAAGGCGATCTCTTCTCCATTGCTAGAAACATCTATCGATGGTGCAGAACAAGTCTTACTGAACATCACTGGCGGATTAGACATGACTTTATTTGAAGCACAAGATGCTTCTGATATCGTAGCAAGTGCTGCAACAGGCGACGTAAACATTATTCTAGGAACTTCAATCAATGAAGACTTAGGAGATGAAATCCGTGTGACTGTGATTGCAACAGGTATCGATCCTTCAAAAAAGGAACGCTCTTCTCGTACAAGCAGACAAAGTCAAATCCATTCAATTCCACAAAAACCAACGTTAGATATGGATCAGGCGAAACCTTCACACGTAGAAGATGATCATGGCTTTGGTGATTGGGATATTCGTAAAGAACAAAACGTTCGTCCTAAAGTAGAAGAAAGCCAATTTGAGAATGTTGAAAAAAAAGAATTTGATACATTCAATAGAGATGAAGTAAAAACAAATGACGACGATGAATTAAGTACACCACCATTCTTCCGTCGCAAACGCTAGGAGGCAGAGCACATGATTTCTGAGAACTTGCACAAGATCCAGCAAGAGATCCAGGATTCTTGTGCTCTTGTTTCTAGAAAAGCAAGTGAGGTTCGTCTGGTTGCTGTGACAAAATCTGTCGATAGTGAAAAAACACGGAAGATCATCGAAGCCGGTGTCACTGACTGTGCGGAAAACCGAGTAGAAAAACTCCTGGAAAAAAAGCAGCAACTAGCAGATTTTCCAGAAGTAAACTGGCATTTTATTGGTAATTTGCAACGCAGAAAGGTAAAATCAATTATAAATGAAGTTGATTATTTCCATGCGTTAGATTCGCTGAAATTGGCGCAAGAAATTCAAAAACGAGCAGCAAAAACGATTGCTTGTTTTGTAGAAGTCAATATTTCAGGTGAAGCAAGTAAACAAGGAATTGCACCAGACGATGTTGTTTCATTTATTGAAGAGTTGCAGCCCTTTGATAAAATCAATGTCATCGGCTTGATGACCATGGCACCACTTGCTTCTTCAGAAGCAGAGCAGCTCCATTATTTTCATCAGTTGAAAGAATTACAAGAAAAAATCGCAGCGCTGCACTTGGCACATGCTCCATGTACAGAAACAAGTATGGGAATGAGTAATGATTTTGCCGTTGCGATCCAAGCGGGTGCGACAGTTGTTCGCATCGGCACCGCATTATTTCAGGAGTAAAGGAGGTTGACATATGTCTTTAAAAGAGAAATTGACCAATTTTTTTGGATTGACAGATGAAGAAGATTATTACGAAGAAAGCGTGGTAGCTCAAGAATCTGTGCGATCCCCGCAAAATATCGCCGTCAATCAAGGTAGTTCTTATGTTGCACCACGCACGACTCGTGCTGAAAATCCAACGAATACATTTTCACGAAGCCATATGCCATCACAGCAAGCGCAAGCGCAGCGTTCAACAGCATCAAGTGCGTCCTTTGAAAGACAACAACGCCCTGTCCAAAAGACAGAGGAAAAGGTCGTTTCTATGGCCCAACAACGCAGTAATCCCAAAACAAAAGAAATAAAGTCCAAGGCTGCAGGCAAGATTACTATCGTAGAACCAAGAGTTTATTCAGAAGCGATGGGAATCGCGAAACAAGTGATCAATGGCGATGCAGTACTTGTTAATTTTCATTTAATTGAGGAGTACCAAGCACGGCGAATAGTTGATTTTTTGACGGGAACAGTGTACGCTGAAGATGGCGATATCAAGCGTGTTGGAGATGAAATCTTCTTATGTACGCCAAAAGGAATGGAGATCGAGGGAACTGCTCAAACATTAGCAGATAGTAATTTCTTCGATATCTGAGTCAAGGAGGAAAGCATATTTTAGTCTTTAGGTTATTAAATCTATTCAGTGATGCAGTATATCTCTATACAGTATTATTAGTGATCTATGCCTTGCTTTCTTGGTTTCCGGGAGGATACCAATCAGCATTTGGACGTTTCTTAGCAAAAATCTGTGAACCATATCTAGGTTTGTTTGATCGTCTAAATCTGAGTTTCGCTGGCATCGACTTTACGATTGCATTTGCCATTATCGTTCTGCAGCTAGCAACGCAAGGTCTGTTCGTTCTTCTACAAGCAATCTTATTCTAACGTAAGGGGTGAATATCGGTGAACGCAAATGTCTATCAGCATTTTCGAAGCGATGAGCACCCTTTTATTGATTCTGCGCAAGGCTGGATCGAACAAGTGCAGATGCAATACGCACCCTATTTAACAGATTTTCTTGATCCGCGGCAAGCCTATATTTTAGAAAGTCTGATTCGGCAATCAACCGATTTGAGTTTTCAATTTTTTGGCGGATATGAAGCTGCTGAAAGAAGACGGTGCCTGATCTACCCAGACTATTACCAACCAGCAAGTGAAGAATTTGATTTGGTATTATTCACCATTATCTATCCAAAAAAATTCACGGTTTTAAGTCATGGGAAGGTTTTAGGAACGTTAATGGGCACAGGGGTCAAAAGGGAATACTTTGGTGACATCATTTCTGATGGGGAAAATTGGCAAGTATTTGTGGCAAGCGAAATCAGTCATTTTGTCCAAACACAGGTCGATAAAATCGGGAATGTCTCAGTTCGCCTCGAAGAAACGAAGTACACGGAATTGATCGTACCAAAAGACGGCTGGAGCGAAGAACGAGAAACGGTCAGCTCTCTCCGTTTGGATACTGTCATTTCTGCTGTCTATAATATTTCGCGCCAGCGTTCCAAACAACTCATCGAGTCTGGCAAAGTGAAAGTCAATTGGACAGAAACATTACGTCCGGATTTTATGTTGGATCTACTGGATATCGTATCAATCAGAGGATTTGGGCGTATCCAGATTCAGGGGTTAGAAGGCACGACAAAAAAAGAAAAAGTTAGATTGTTATTAGGTGTATTACGTAAATAAAACAAAGAGGTGTAAACTTATGGCATTAACTCCATTAGATATTCAAAACAAAAGCTTTTCAGTAAAAATGCGCGGTTACAATCAGGATGAAGTCGATGACTTCTTAGATATGATCGTTCGTGATTATGAAGAAGCTGTTCAAAAGAACCGTGAACTAGAAAAATCATTGAAGCATGCAGAAGAAAAACTTGAGTATTTCAATGAATTGAAAGATGCATTGAACCAATCGATTATCGTGGCTCAAGATACCGCAGACAAAGTAAAAACGAGCGCAAGCAAAGAATCTGAAGTGATCGTTACTTCTGCTCAAAACCGTGCAGATGAATTAGTAACGAATGCCGAAAAACGTGCTCATGCATTGACAACAGCTGCAGAAGAAAAAGCCAAAGAAATTCTGACGGATGCAACCAATAATGCGCGTCAATTGGCAACTGAAACCAATGATTTGAAGAAGAAAACGCGCGTTTTCCACAACAATCTTTTGGTTATGCTGCAAACACAATTAGAGCAAGTAAAAAGTCCAGAATGGGAAGAAATTTTGGCGCCGTTTTCTAGCTATGTAAAAGATTCTCATCAAGTAATCAAAGAAGTTTTATCAAAAGAACTTGACAGCGAAAATGATTCTGAAGTAAACTCAGAAGCAGTGGAGAGTCCAGTAGAAATCGTGGAATCCAGTGAGAAAGAAATTGATGTAGAAGAAAATCCAGAAGTGAAAACATTGGATGATGCACGTCAATTACTAGATGAATTAAATAAAACAAATGACTAATATACAGAACAGAAAAATTTCTTATACTTTTAAAGCGAGTCTGGGAGAGTGGAAGCCGGATAAAACCCTGTAAGAAATTAGATCATCTGTTAGTCTTGGTCTTGAACAGTGGTAGAGTCCAACGTTTGATCTCGTTACCGATCAACAAAGAATTGTCACTGACAATAAAATTTGGGTGGTACCACGAACACGTTCGTCCCTTTCCGGGATGGATGTGTTTTTTTTATAGCTTCATAGCCTATGGGCTAATTAGAAGGATTTAGTCATTTCAATGAGTGAATTCACTGAAATTGAGGCAGGATAGACAAAATTGTTTGATCGACATGTGCTTGCACATGCCATAATCATGAGTAATCAGTAAAAGGAGCGAATACAATGAAGATGAAAGAAACATTGCATCTTGGAAAAACGGCTTTTCCGATGCGGGGAAATTTGCCTAATCGCGAAATCGAATGGCAAAAAGATTGGGAAGAACAAAATATCTATCAACAAAGACAAGCACTGAACGAAGGGAAACCAACATTTGTCTTACATGATGGCCCTCCCTATGCGAATGGCAATATCCACATTGGTCATGCATTAAACAAAATCAGTAAAGACATTATTGTACGTTCTAAATCAATGTCAGGATTCCGCTCACCTTATGTACCAGGTTGGGATACGCATGGATTGCCGATCGAACAAGTGCTGACAAACAAGGGCATCAAACGCAAAGAAATGACACTTGCGGAATATCGCAAAAAATGCGAAGAGTATGCTTTGACACAAGTAGATACCCAACGTGAGGACTTTAAACGTTTAGGAATCTCAGGTGATTGGGATCATCCTTACATCACTTTGACACCTGATTACGAAGCTGCTGAAATCCGCGTATTCGGAAAGATGGCAGAAAAAGGCTACATCTATAAAGGATTAAAGCCAATCTACTGGTCACCATCCAGCGAGTCTTCATTGGCAGAAGCAGAGATCGAATACAAAGATGTCAAATCACCTTCGATCTATGTCGCTTTTCCTGTAGCAGATGGAAAAGGAATCCTTGATGAAGATACATCTTTCGTTATTTGGACGACGACACCTTGGACATTACCAGCAAACTTAGGAATTTCAGTAAACCCAACGTTTACTTATGTTCAAATCATGGCAGATGGCCGTAAATTTGTGATCGCCAAAGATTTGTTGGAGACTGTTCAAGCAGCTATTGGATGGGAAAGTGTTGAAATCTTGCAAGAAATTGCTGGAGAAAAACTAGAATACATGACTGGCCAGCATCCTTTCTATGATCGGACTTCATTGGTGATGCTAGGTGACCATGTCACGCTGGAAGCAGGTACTGGATTGGTTCATACTGCTCCTGGGCACGGGGAAGACGACTACATCGTAAGCAAAAAATACAAATTAGATGTCCTATCTCCTGTCGATAGTCGTGGGATGTTTACGGAAGAAGCACCAGGATTTGAAGGAATCTTCTATGATAAAGCGAACCCAATGATCACCGATTTGTTAGCAGAAAAAGGTGCATTATTGAAACTTGATTTCTTTGTCCATAGTTATCCTCATGATTGGCGGACCAAAAAACCTGTTATCTATCGGGCAACACCACAATGGTTTGCTTCAATCGATCAATTCCGTCAAAACATCCTTGATGAAATCGAGAAAGTGGACTGGATCATTCCTTGGGGCAAAACACGCTTGTACAACATGATTCGTGATCGAGGCGATTGGGTCATCTCACGTCAACGTGCCTGGGGGGTACCACTGCCGATTTTCTACGCCGAAAACGGTGAAGCAATCATTACGCCAGAAACGATCGAACATGTTGCAACGCTATTTGAACAACACGGATCAAATATCTGGTTTGAAAAAGAAGCCGAAGAATTATTGCCTGCAGGCTTTACGCATCCGGGTTCACCAAATGGCAAATTCTCTAAAGAAACAGATATCATGGATGTTTGGTTTGATTCTGGTTCTTCTCATGAAGCAGTCTTGCGTCAACGTCCAGAGTTGACTTTCCCAGCTGACATGTATTTGGAAGGTTCAGATCAATACCGTGGATGGTTTAACTCAAGTATCACCACAAGTGTGGCGATCAATGGGGAAGCACCATACAAATCAGTCTTGTCTCAAGGGTTTACCTTGGATGGTGAAGGCCGGAAGATGAGTAAATCTCTTGGAAATACCATTGCTCCAGAGAAAGTAATCAAACAAATGGGTGCCGATATCCTTCGCCTATGGGTTAGCAGTGTAGATTATGAAGCAGATGTCCGAGTTTCAATGGATATTTTGAATCAAGTCTCCGAGGTTTACCGTAAGATCCGTAATACAATGCGTTTCTTATTAGCCAATACGGCTGATTTCGATCCAAAAACGGATATGGTTTCTTATGAAAACTTACGCTCTGTAGACAAATACATGCTGGTTCGATTAAACGAAACGATCAAAACCATTCGTGAAGATGGGTATGAGAAATACAATTTCTTGCATATCTATAAGACGATCATCAATTTCTTGACTGGCGATCTTTCTGCTTTCTATTTAGACTTTGCGAAAGATGTTGTTTATATCGAAGCGGAAAATGATCCACAACGGCGAGCAATGCAAACTGTCTTTTACCAAACGGCAGTGGCTTTGACAAAATTGTTGACGCCAATCATTCCTCACACAGCCGAAGAAATCTGGTCTCACTTAAAAGAAGAGGAAGCCTATGTTCAACTAGCTGAATTGCCAAGTTATGAATCATTTGCGAATCAAGCTGAGTTGCTTGATATGTGGACAGCATTTCTTTCATTCCGTGACAATGTCCTGAAAGCACTAGAAGAAGCACGGAATGATAAACTGATTGGTAAGTCATTGGAAGCAAAAGTGACCATCTATCCATCACAACCGCTGGCAGACCTATTAACGGCTGTTGATGCTGATTTGGCCCAATTATTGATCATTTCACCAGACTTCTTCGAAATCAAAGAAGCAGGAAGTGCCGCTCCAGAAGCAGCGCTACAATTTGAAGATGGTGCAATCTTGATCGAAAAAGCCGATGGTGAAGTTTGCGACCGTTGTCGGCAAGTGCGGACAGATGTCGGAGTGGATGAGAAACTGCCAACACTTTGCGGGCGTTGTGCTCATTTGGTGGAAGAATATTATCCAGAAGCCGTTGCTGAAGGCTTTGAGAAATAAAAATTAGCTGAGAAATAAAGGTAAACCAAAAATTATCAGTGTGCCGTTGGACGATCTAAGTAGATCGACCGATGGCACACGTTTTTTGTGATCATTTCATTGTGCTGACTTAGTTATCAGCTTTTGTGTCTTTTTCATCGTTTTCTCCTAGCAATAGCAACTAGACGACAGCAACTGATGATAAGAAGCATAGAAGTGATAAAAATGCAGCGCTAGGCAATCGTGCTTGCTTTGTCCCAATCGGTTTTACCCGTTCAGCGTTTTTGAGAGGAAGCTAGACCAACTTGCAGAAAAAGATTGCAAGATTTACATAGAAAAGGTAAACTGTTAAAAATTGGAATATTCAGAATATTTAAAGAAAGGATGAGGGGATGAGGGAAAAAGAGACATTAATGTATGATCCTCGTTTTGAAAGTGATGCTTGTGGCATGGGCTTTATCGTACAAAAAGATGGATTATACTCGAGAAAACTGATTGAAAATGCGTTGACGATGTTAGAACGAATGAATCATCGTGGCGGAACAGGAGCCGAACCAGATACAGGGGATGGTGCTGGTGTGTTGATGGCATTACCTGATCCTTTTTTTCAAGCAATTGCTTTAGCGGCAGAGATTGTTTTACCGCCGAAAGGTCACTATGCAGTAGGCATGTTTTTTTTGCCGCAAGAACGAGAATCCGCAGTCAAATTAAGAAAGGCCGTTGCTCAGGATATTCAGCAAATGGGATTTCGGGTGTTGTGGCAGCGGGAAGTTCCCTATGACTATTCGCAATGTGGTCCAGGAGCACAAAAAGTGATGCCTAGTTTTTGTCAATTCTTTATTGAAAAACCTCTCGATGTGACAGTCGGCAGAGATTTTGAGGACCGTTTGTATCATTTGCGGCGACAATTAGAAAAAAACTATGCAGCCAAGGAACTAGCCATCTGCAGTCTTTCTAGCCAAACAATCGTCTATAAAGGCATGTTACATGCTTATCAGGTCGGACTGTTTTATACGGACTTACAAGATCCGCGTATGACTTCCAGTATCGCATTGACTCATTCTCGTTTTTCAACCAATACTTTTCCTAGCTGGAATCGCGCGCAGCCTTTTCGTTTTTTAGCCCATAATGGGGAAATCAATACGTTAAGAGGAGCCGAAAATTGGATGCATAGTCATCAAATCGAAGTCTATGATGAGGAAAATTCGGACTCCGCAAAACTTGAGAATTGCATGGAATTCTTGTATCGCCAAGGGAGAGATTTACCTCAGGCGCTTTTGATGATGGTACCTGAAGCCTGGTCGAAAGAAGCCGGTTTGCCAGAAGAACTAGTTGCTTTTCATGAGTACAATGCTAGTTTTATGGCACCATGGGATGGACCGGCAGCGCTTTGTTTTACGGATGGTGAGCTGGTGGGTGCTGCTTTGGATCGCAATGGGTTGCGGCCTTCCCGCTATTCAATTACGAGGGATGGCTTAGTTGTCGTAGCATCCGAATCAGGGGTGGTTGATCTACCCGCAGCAGAGGTAATTGAAAAAGGGGTTTTAGGTCCAGCCAATATGTTTTTGGTCGATACCAAAAATGGCTTGATTTTGAGAAATAAAGAGATCAAAGAAAAATACGCGCAAGCTCATCCTTATCGCGAATGGTTGACAGAAAATTTGTTAACGATGGATGACTTACCAGAACCCCCTTTTTCTGATGGATTATCGACAGAGACACTACAGCGGTTATGGAAACTTCACGGGTACACCGACGAAGTCATCCGGACACTGCTGATCCCTATGGCTCAAACAGGAGAGGAACCGGTTATCTCCATGGGATTTGATTCACCATTAGCAATCTTAAGTGAACGTCCCCAGTCGCTTTTTACGTACTTTAAGCAACAATTCGCACAGGTAACGAATCCACCAATTGACGCGATTCGCGAAAAGCTAGTGATCGGTACAGAATTATTTCTGGGACGAGATGGCGATGTTACAAAAGATCTTAGCCAAAATTGCCATAAATTAAAAATCGCTAGTCCGATTTTAGCCACAAGCGAGTATCTGAAGATCAAACATCTAAATCAGAAACAACAATCGGCGGCAGTCCTCTCTACTCTTTATTCTGTGACTGGCAATGAGCAACAAACACTGCACCAAGCATTGGATACTCTTTTTAAAGAAAGTGAAGCCAAAATTGATCAAGGGGCTACGATTCTCGTGTTAAGTGATCGCGAACCTATTGCACCACAACTAGGTAAGATGGCAATTCCTGTCTTGTTGGCTGTTTCGGGTTTGCATAATTACTTGGTGCGAAAAGGAAAGCGAGCGCTTGCCTCACTCATTGTTGACACGGCTGAAGTCTGCGAAGTTCATCACTATGCTATGTTAGTTGGCTACGGTGCCAGTGGGATTCATCCTTACGGGGCTTACGAAACGCTGCATTATTATGACATGAGTGATCATGTCGAAAATTATCGACAGGCCTGTGAGAAGGGACTCATAAAGATTATGTCTCGTATGGGAATTTCAACTATTGCCGGTTATCATGGTGCTCAGCTCTTTGAAGCTGTCGGTATCTCACCACAAGTCACTGAGGTTTATTTTACGGGAACTGTTTCTCGGATTGGCGGCCTGTCGTTGAAACAAATCGAACAAGAGTATTTTGAGCGATACGAAGCTGCCTATGGTGAAAAACAACAGGATTATCTAGATTCGGGAGGCAGCTTTCAGTTTAAAGCAGAAGGTGAGCATCACCTTTTTAATCCAAAAACCATCTATCACTTTCAAAAAGCGGTGCGCACAGGAGATTATCAGTTGTACAAGGAGTATGCAGCTGTCATGAATCAAGAGGCTTTAAGCACACCCACGACACTTCGTTCACTATGGGAGTTCACACCTTCGCGTCAGCCAATTCCATTGGAGGAAGTAGAGCCTGCTGTCCAAATCGTCAAACGATTCAAAGTAGGAGCAATGTCTTATGGATCGCTAAGTGAGGAAGCTCATAAATGTATTGCTGAGGCAATGAATGCCATCGGAGCTAAATCAAATAGTGGAGAAGGCGGGGAACATCGCGAGCGTTTCAAAGCGGTCAACGGCAAAAATTACAATAGTCGGATCAAGCAAGTTGCTTCTGGACGTTTTGGAGTTAATGCGGAGTATTTAATGAGTGCCGATGAGTTGCAGATCAAGATGGCTCAAGGAGCGAAGCCAGGTGAAGGCGGTCAACTGCCTGGAAATAAAGTTTTCCCTTGGGTCGCTGAGATTCGCGGATCAACCCCTGGGGTTCGCTTGATTTCACCACCTCCTCATCACGATATTTATTCGATTGAAGATTTGGCACAATTGATCCATGATTTAAAGACCATCAACCCTTATGCGCGAATCAATGTGAAGCTGGTTGCCAGTACGGGTGTTGGAACGATTGCAACCGGTGTTGTCAAGGCAGGTGCTGATGTTGTTGTAATATCAGGCTATGATGGCGGTACCGGTGCTTCTCCCCGCAATTCCATCAGAGATGCGGGCTTGCCTTGGGAAATGGGGTTAGCAGAAGCTCATCAAACATTGGCACTCAATCATCTTCGTCAGCGGATGACCTTAGAAACGGATGGTAAATTGATGACGGGAAGGGATATTGCGATTGCGGCACTTTTAGGTGCTGAAGAGTACAGTTTTGCTTCATTGGCCCTTGTTGCGATCGGCTGTGTGATGATGAGAGTCTGCAGTCTGAATACTTGTCCCGTGGGTATTGCCACCCAAAATCCAGCTTTACGAAAGTTTTTTGCTGGTAAACCGGAACATATTATTCATACTATGTTTTTCTTAGCAGAAGACCTCAGAGAAATCATGGCAGAACTGGGTTTTCGTACCATTGATGAGATGGTGGGGCACACAGAAGTCTTGGTACCTCGTTTCATTGCCAAAGGGAAAGCAAAATCATTGGATTTCGCTCGCATCTTGGGTACGACACTTCCGATTGCACGTAAAGTGACGGATCCTTTTTTGGAGAAACGACAATGGCCAGAATTGGATAGTTTTGCCAAAGCAGCAATTGAAAAACAACATCCTGTTGCTATCAGTCAACCGATCAACAATATTCAACGTTCTGTTGGTGCCCGCATAGGGGGATGGATTGCAGAACGCTTTGGGAACTATGAACTTCCTCCAGGATTGCTGCAATTCAATTATCAAGGAATTGCGGGTCAAAGTTTTGGTGCCTTTGCAACGCAAGGACTTGAGCTGAGATTGGTTGGAGAAGCCAATGATTACGTAGCCAAAGGATTGAGTGGTGGCCGTTTGATCATTGTACCGCCAGCAGATGCTAGTTATGATATTGAACAGTCGCCCATTGTAGGTAATGTGGCTTGCTTTGGGGCAAATCGAGGAGAAGGATATTTCAGAGGTCTGGCAGGAGAACGTTTCTGTGTTCGAAATAGCGGAGCCAAAGTGGTTGTAGAAGGAATCGGCGATCATGGCTGCGAGTATATGACTGGAGGTGTCGCTGTTATTCTAGGCAAGACGGGCCGCAATTTTGCTGCTGGCATGTCTGGAGGTGTCGCCTATGTGTACGATCCGGAGCAAGCGTTTGCTGCTCAATGCAATTTAGAAATGGTGGAATTGTTTAAGGTAGATGAGAGCGGGGATGATGCGGTATTGAAAGAATTGATCGAGAACCATTTTGCCTATACAGATTCCTTAAAAGCAGCCGAGATTCTAAGCGATTGGCTCTATCATAAGCAGTTGTTCATCAAAGTTTATCCTAAGGAATATCATCAAATGGTGGAAGCGACTCATCAATTGGCGCAACAAGGTCTCTCAGGAGATGAACTGATCGCTAAAGCTTTTGAGTCAGTTGTCGGTCCTCAGATGACGATCCCAGGAAAGGAGCATGACTAGTATGGCAGATCCTTTTGGTTTCTTAAAATACCCTCGAAAAGAAAATCCGTATCGTCCGGTAGCAGAGCGGATCACTGATTGGCAAGAACTGCAAGAACCATTGCCAGCAAGTGAGCGGCAAGAACAAGCAGCAAGATGTATGAATTGTGGCATTCCTTTTTGTCATACCGGTTCTTTCTATGGTGGGCAACGGACAGTATCTGGATGCCCCAACGATAATTTGATTCCTGAATGGAATGATCTTGTTTATCAAGGCAGGTTTCAAGCGGCTTTTGAACGGTTAGCGAAAACGAATCCATTACCTGAAATGACCGGACGGGTTTGTCCAGCTCCTTGTGAGAAAGGCTGCACGGAGGCACTAAATGGGAGCGGGGTCACGATTCATGACAATGAGCGTTTCATTATCGACACTGCATTTGAGAATGATTGGGTCCGAGCATCGGGAGAACCGCAAGCAGCAACTGGTTTCAAAACCGCCATCATTGGCAGTGGACCAGCTGGTCTATCCGCTGCTTGGCGCTTGAATCAGTTAGGTCATCAAGTGACGGTTTATGAACGCAGTGATCGTTGCGGGGGGTTGCTGATGTATGGTATCCCTAATATGAAACTAGATAAAACAGTGGTTCAGCGCAGAATCGATTTGATGGCAGAACTAGGCGTGACGTTCCTAACGAATGTCGAAGTCGGCCGCGACATTTCTGCTGAAGAATTAGAAGCTGCTTATGATCGTGTTATTATTTCTACTGGCGCCAGTGTTCCGCGGGATTTAAAGATCCCAGGAAGGTCTTTGACTGGGATTCAGTTTGCTGTTGATTATTTGACAGCAGCAACCAAAGAGGTATTGAACCATGGAAAAGCTGCGAATGAATCCTTGGCAGGCAAACACGTAGTCGTGATCGGCGGCGGAGATACCGGAAATGATTGCTTAGGGACTGCGATGCGCCAAGGGGCTGCTTCTGTTCGTCAGTTGGAAATCACGCCACAGCTTCCACCACAACGTTTAGCTGAAAATCCATGGCCTGAATACCCAATGACAGCTAAAATCGGGTATGGTCAGGAAGAAGTTGCTGCGGTTCTACAGGAACATACGTATCACAGCATTTCGACGACTGCTTTTGTAGGAGCGGAACGGGGACAGGTGATTGGGATCGAAACAGTCAAAGTAGATGAGAATTTTCAGCCAATCTCTGGTACAGAGCAAGTGATGAAAGCTGATTTAGTTTTGTTGGCAATGGGCTTCTTAGGTCCAGAAACACACTTGTTAGACACCTTCAATGTCCGTGAAATCTATGATGATTATACAACCAATAATGAACGGGTTTTGGTAGCTGGTGATGCAAAAAGAGGTCCTAGCTTAGTGATTTGGGCAATTCGAGAGGGGCGGCTCGCTGCGGAGAAAGTCGATCAATCGCTGAGGGCCTTGATTTATCAACAAATTTAGCAAAAACAACGGGAAAAATGCGACAGATAAGACAAATAAACCGAAGGCTATCTCTGAAAAGCGATGCGCAATCTTGCGCGAAGGACGAATCGTCCAAGAAGCTTAGCAGGTATCCTTCGGTTTTGTTGAATCTTTCGTCACATAGCAGATACTTTGTACTGTGCCCGCGGTCCGCCGATATATTTGGGGCGTGAGCCTAATGCAGTCACATGAGCTGCACCTAACGTTTTGATACTTGGCCGAATAGGGATCTGTACGTGTTTGACATGCATGCCGATGGCAGTATCACCAATATCGATGCCAGCTTTCGCAACGATATGCTCCACTTCAACGGGATCATCAAACAAGCGAAATGCCGCTACAGAACAAGCACCTCCCGCATGAAGTGCAGGGACAACTGCCACTTCTTCTAATTGATAATACTGAGCAGTGCTACGCTCTACAGCTAATGCACGGTTCAAGTGTTCGCATCCTTGAACCGCTAAGCGAATGCCAAGCGGATCCAACACCTCTTTAATGGTCTTAATAATGATGTAGCCTACTTCTTCGCTGGAGTTTTTGCCGATCATCCCGCCAACGACTTCGCTAGTAGAACAGCCTAAAACAAATAAATCATTTTGCGTTAAGTGTGCTGCGTCAATTACTTCAGTTGTGATGGTTACTAAGTCATTTTTAAGTTGATGAAAATCATTCATTGGAATCTTACCTCTCATTCAAAGAAAATTTTTGCGTTCGTTTTAAATAATTGACAAGCGGAAATGCTACCAATATACCAAAAACATTTTGAAGGCTATTGCTGAGAATCGAAGCAATGCCTGCTCCAAAGCCAAACATGATGGTCGTTGCTGCGGCATAGCCTAAAATCATCGTCACGCTTCCCAAACAAAGTGCCAGCAGGGGATAGTGACGAAAACGACCAGTAAAGTAGCCTTGGCAGCCATGGATCAAAATAGAAAACAATGCCCATTCTGGATAACCGGACAAAAAGTCGATCATTCCGCCGCTCAAGCTGCCGACGATCGCACCTGAAGGACCGCCTAATAAAAGAGCCGTGGTATAGATGCCGGCTTCGCAAAGGGTCACGACACCTTTTGTCTGAGGAACTGGCAGGACAAATAATAAAGAAAGAGCGGTAGTCAGTGCTGTCAGCATAGCTAACGTTGTTAGTTTCTTGGTAGACATGAGGTAACTCCTTTCCTAAAATAAGCAAGTTGATCGACATTTCCTAAAGATTCTGTCAGCTGTAGCCCATTTTCAATGCCGGCAAAAACAAAGTCTTTGGCTTGCTGTACAGCATCTGTCATTGAGCGGTCAGTAGCCAAGAGCGCAGCGATGGCAGCGGATAACGTACAACCGGCGCCGTTCGTTGTCTGTTTGGGTGATTTTGGTGTCTCAAAAAAGAAAAAGTCATCCCCATCATAGAGCAGGTCGCAGGCTTGCAGCCCGTTCAGACGAGCGCCACCTTTGATCAACACAAAAGCAGGCCCAAGTGCTTTGATTTTTTTGGCAGCTATCTTCATTTCTTCCCGAGTAGTAATGGCTTGATTTGCGAAATATTCTGCTTCAACCAAATTGGGAGTAACGATAGTGGCTAAGGAAAATAAGGATTGCAGGGCGTGTTGATACTCTTGATTGGCTTTTGTCTGTCCTTCTTTAAAAGCTAAGACTGGATCTAAGATGATCGGGCAGTCTTGGGTCACTAGGAAATTTTTCACTAATTCGATCGTTTCCAGTGTATGTAATAGGCCGATTTTGATGGCTGCTAAACGGGTGAAAGCTTTAACTGAAGCTAATTGGTCCTTCAGCGTTGCAGGAGGGATATCATAAATGGTGATTTCCTCATTGATGGCTGCGACACAAGTGAGCACCATGTGACCAAAGGTATTGAATTCTTCAAAGGTCTTGATATCTGCAGTGGCACCACCACCTGCTAAGCTGTCTAAGCCAGCAATGGTCAATACTTGTTTCATTGATTCACATCCTTTAGTCTTTCGTTTTATTATAGCGAATGGAGCAAAAATAAAAACAGCCAATTGGCTGTTTTTTTACCCATCCAATTGGCTGCTGCTTATTGATTATTTAGTAAGTTTCGTTCACGATACCATTCATCTGGTTTCCAAATCCATTCAAAGCCATCAGCTGCTAATAGATCATAGGCGGCTTTTGGTCCCATGGTCCCTGCTGAATAGTTCGGAAAATCAGGTGTTTCTTTATCCCAAGCATGTCGGATGACATCGACGATGCGCCATGATTGAGCAACTTCGTCCCAATGAGTAAAGTTGGTGCCGTCACCATTCAAAGCATCTAAGAGCAATTTTTCATAGGCTTCTGGCGTATTTTCTACGATTTCAGTACTATTGCGGTAATCTAGTTTAACAGGAAGGGTGTCGAATCCTTGACCGATTTCTTTGCCATTTAGAGAAAGTGAAAAGCCTTCCGTCGGTTGAATATAAATCGTCAAGACATTAGGTGCTAATTTCTTCTTGCTTTCGCAATCAGTCACATCTTTCTTGAAAACATTCACTGGAACTTGCTTGAAAACGATATTGATACGGGTGCCTTTCTCTGTTAAACGTTTCCCTGTGCGTACATAAAAAGGGACTCCTGACCAGCGGAAGTTGTCGATCAAAAACTTGCCTGCGACAAATGTTTCGGTGGCAGAATCTTCCGCAACATTCATTTCTTCACGATACCCAGCAAACTGCTGATCCTCTAATTGCCCGTGAGCATACTGTCCGCGGACAAAATTAGTTTTGACTTCTTCTTCTGAATAAATGCGAATCGCATTCAATGCTTTGATTTTTTCTGTACGGAGTTCTTTTTCTGAGAAAGCGACTGGTGGTTCCATAGCTAGCAAAGAGAGAATCTGCAAGATGTGGTTTTGGACCATATCTTTTAAGGCACCACTCTTATCATAATAGCCACCGCGTTCTTCAACGCCGAGATCTTCAGCGATATTGATTTGAACATTGTCGATATAGCGGTTGTTCCATTGCGATTCAAAAATATTATTGGCAAAACGGATTGCAGAAATATTTTGGATCATTTCTTTTCCTAGATAGTGATCGATTCGATAGATCTCTTGCTCACTGAAAACTTGATTGATTTCTTCGTTCAATTGTTTCGCAGAGGCATAGTCACTTCCGAAAGGTTTTTCAATCACCACACGATGGTAGCCTTCGGTTTCAAGCATGCCTTGTGATTTTAAATGTGAGACGATGGTACCAAAGAAGTTTGGAGACATTGCCAGATAAAACAGTTGGTTTCCTTCAAGCTGATACTTCTGATCTAGAGAATCTGCCAGCTCTTTCAATGAGTCATAGTGAGTGGTATCTGTTACATCATGAGACTGATAATAAAAATGTGAAGCGAAAGTCTCAGCTTGTTCTTTTGACTCGATCAAATCTTCGATCGTTCCCATAACAACTTCACGGTAATGTTCATCTGACCAAGGACGGCGAGCCGTACCGATTACAGCAAAATCTTCTTTAAGATCGCCTTTTTTATACAAACGGAAGAGGGAAGGGTAAAGTTTGCGTTGTGCAAGGTCACCGGTTCCGCCAAAAATAGTAAAAAGCACCTTTTTTTCCATCGTTTTCACTCCTTACAATTTATCTACAAAAATCGTACTAGCTGCTTTATAACTGACAGCAATTTCTTTATCCGCATTTTTAATGGTGATCGGTCCTTCGTAGGCAGCCGTATCAATGATCTCAAACTCTTCATGAATATTCAGGTCGATGGCTACCAGATAGTCCAACAATTCCCGTTCATCCAACACGCGAGCAATTCGGATCTTTGTCCCGACAGGGTAAGCACTCATCGTCGTTTTTTCTCCTTCGTGGACGGGTTGTCCCTGTTCGGGGATCATTCCGCCGTGAGGACAAAACTTAGGATGTCCTAGATAGGCTTCTAAATGATCAGCCAATGTCCCTGATGTGACATGTTCAAGTACCTCCGCATCATCGTGGACTTCATTCCAAGAATAATTCAAATGCTCCACTAAAAATACTTCCCATAAACGATGTTTACGAATGAGAGCACTTGCCGAAGCTAGTCCGCTTTCGGTCAATTGGACGCCTTGATAAGGAGAGTGTTCTACTAAGCCTTCTTTTAAAAGCTTAGAAATCATCTCGCTTACTGAAGCAGCAGACACATCCAGACCAGAAACGATTTGTTTGTTGTTGATTTTCTTCTGATCACCGCCCAATTCCAAGATGAGCTTCAAATAATCTTCGCGGTTTGGTGTCATGGTATTCATCCTCTCTTATCAAAGACTATCAAACTAAATTCTATCAAAAAAAGCCACAGATTACTACGGAAAAAACCGTGGGAAGAAGAAGGTTTT
The DNA here is from genome assembly GCF_005843965.1 of Enterococcus sp. M190262. Taxonomy (NCBI): domain Bacteria; kingdom Bacillati; phylum Bacillota; class Bacilli; order Lactobacillales; family Enterococcaceae; genus Enterococcus; species Enterococcus sp. M190262. The sequence goes on from NZ_CP040461.1 coordinate 1,843,762, forward strand.
TTATAAACCGCTTTACTTTATTCGCTTATTCTGACAGTCAGTTTTTTAAGAAGAAGAAAACTGAGAGAATGATTCATCCTCTCAGCCTTTTTAGTGTGTATTAAGCCCAATCGCCATTTCTGAATACTGGGACTGTTGTGCCATCTTCTTTGATTCCATCGATGGACATTTGGGCAGATCCTACCATAAAATCAACGTGTGTTTGGCTGCGGTTGAGACCAGCAGCGGCCAATTCTTCTTCGCTCATTTCTGTTCCGCCTTGTAAGCTGAATGCATAAGCCGAACCAAGAGCTAAGTGGTTTGAAGCATTTTCATCAAAAAGGGTGTTGAAGAAAATGATTCCGGATTGTGAGATTGGTGAAGGATCAGGAACAAGGGCCACTTCGCCTAAATGTTTTGCGCCTTCATCAATGGCTAATAATTTTGCTAAAACTTCTTCTCCTTGTTCTGCAGAGAAATCAACCACTTTCCCATCTTTAAAGGTGAACTTCATCCCAGAGATGATCGTTCCCGCATAGCTTAATGGTTTCGTACTTGAGATATAGCCATCGATGCGGCGGCTATCAGGAGCGGTAAAGACCTCTTCTGTTGGCATGTTTGCCATAAACTTTTCGCCACGGGCATTGAAGCTGCCGGCACCTTCCCATAAATGGTTCTTTGGCAAGCCGATAATAATGTCTGTGCCTGGGGCAGTATAATGCAACGCTGTGAATTGTTCTTCGTTGAGTTCATTGGCTTTTTCTTGCAACGTTTTATCATGATTCTTCCAAGCTGCCACAGGGTCTTCTTCATAGATGCGCGTTGTTTTGAAAATTTGATCCCAAAGCAAGTCTTGCGCTTCTTCTGGTGTTGCATCAGGGAAGACTTTTTGTGCCCAATCTTGACCAGCGGCTGCCACAACCGTCCAGCTCACTTTGTTGGCTTGGGTTGCTTTTCGCAAGTTAATCATGGCTTTCCCCGAGGCGGCTTGATAAGTCGCTACGCGGTCTGAATCTACACCTGCTAATGCATCGGGATTGGCTGAAACCACACTGATACGGCTCGCACCTTTTGCTACCCAATAGTCTGTTTGATCGATTTTGTATTGGGGAATCGTTTCCAAGCGATCGCTGTCGGCGTGGGCAAGAAATTCTTTTTGAACGACATCATCTGTCCATTGAACGATGACTTCTGCTGCCCCTAATGCATAGGCTTTTTTTGTCAAAAGGCGAGCCAAAGGTGCTTGATCAACAGCGATTTGGATGACGATCGTATGGCCTTTTTGAACATTGACGCCAACTTCTGTGATTAGTTGGGCATATTTCTCAAGATTTTGATTAAAATTTGGTAAAACCATTAAAATTCCTCCTAATTTTTCTAACTATAACTTTCTCTATGATAGCACTATCTTTTTTTGAAAACAAATGAAATCGAAGTCAAAAAAACAGATTTTTTCATGCTGAATTGGAAGCAAATAGGGACTAGGACAATCTTAAAAGTTGTTTTGCAATCTTAAAAAAACATGATACAATGAATAAAAGGTTTTTCTGAAAGCGATGTATAGCAGAATTAAGGAGATTAAAAAATTATGGCAAGAAAGAAAACAATTACTAGAGACCAGATTTTAAAAGCTGCCTATGAAGTTGTCGCAACCGAAGGATTCACACGTTTTACCGCACGTAATATTGCAGCGAAAATGAAGTGTTCAACCCAACCGATTTACTTAGAATTCAAAAACATGGATGACCTTAAAAGTGCCTTGATCAATCAAATTTATGATTATCTAGCAACAGAAGTATTTCCCATTGAGAGACGTGGGGACGTGATCGTCGATCTGACTTTGAATTACATTGGTTTTGCGAATAAAGAAAAACGCTTGTATCGCGCGCTTTACCTGGAAGAGTATGGCGGTGGCGATTCCATGCAAAAATTTTCTTTTGATTTATTCGTCAAATCTGTGAAAAAAGATCCGAAATATCAGGATTTAACAGAAGTCGAACTGAAATCATTGCATACGGGTGTATGGATCGTTGCCACTGGATTAGCCGCATTGATGTCTTCGGGAATTCTTCATCCGACGGAAGACCAAATTGCAAAATTGATGACCGAGACCGCAGAAAATATCATTCATCGAGAAACACCGATTGATATTTCATACAAGTCATTCGATCAATAATTAAATCATACGTAAAGAGAAAAAAGCATGTACCCAGCGTGGGATACATGCTTTTTTATGTATGCGCATCAAAGAGATGCAACGATTTTTTTCGCAAAGTCTTCTAAGTTTTGAATGTCTTCTTCTTCGGCAGCCAAATCAACTTTGACGCTTTCTGCTCCTTTGATAGCACCGGTCTTGGCAAAAGCTGCTTCAAAATCATCGACAGATTTGCAAAAATCATCGTAGAACGTGTCACCTGAACCGCAAACACCAAATGTTTTTCCACTCAGGTCTAATTCTTGCAAGTCTTCATAGAAATCAACGATCTCGTCTGGCAGTTCACCATCACCATAGGTATAAGTGGCTACAATGCAAATATCTGCCTCTTCGAATTCATCGGCATCTACTTGCGTACATTCATTGATATCTACCTCAATAGCCAGATTTTCAAGTGCTTCTGCAACGATATCAGCTATTTCTTCGGTGTTGCCTGTCATGCTTGCGTAAACGATTTTAGCTAAAGTCATAAATAAGTCCTCCGATCCTTTAACGGTCAACAGTAAAAACCCTCTCTGATTATAGCAAACCCAGTCAAGAATAACAATTCTTGAAAAAAGTCTTAGGTGAATCAGCAGACTTTGTAAAATTCTTGCTTTCTATGGTAAAATAAGAGGAATTTAAATAAGGGAGACGAGAAAATGATAACATTAAAATCTGCCAGAGAGATTGATCAAATGGCTGAGTCCGGCGCATTACTTGCGGACGTTCATAAACAACTTCGTACGTTTATTAAACCAGGGATCACTAGCTGGGATATCGAAGTATTTGTGAGAAATTATATTGAAAGCCATGGCGGAATCGCTGCACAGATCGGCTTTGAAGATTATAAATATGCGACTTGCTGCAGCATCAACAATGAGATTTGTCATGGGTTTCCCCGAAAAAAAGTATTAAAAAATGGTGATCTGATCAAAGTAGATATGTGTATTGATCTAAAAGGCGGAATCTCCGATTCTTGCTGGAGTTATGTCGTAGGTGAATCGACCCCAGAAATCGATCGTTTAATGGAAGTAACGAAAAAAGCGATGTATTTGGGAATCGAACAAGCACAAGTTGGGAATCGAATCGGTGATATTGGTCATGCAATCCAAACGTATGCGGAAGGTGAAGGCTATGGTGTTGTCCGTGATTTTGTCGGTCATGGCATTGGTCCAACGATCCACGAAGCACCAATGATTCCTCATTATGGCGAAGCAGGGAAAGGCCTGCGCTTGAAAGAAGGGATGGTCATCACGATCGAGCCGATGATCAACACAGGAACTTGGAAAATGAAGATGGATCCAAATGGTTGGACAGCGTACACACTTGATGGTGGATTGAGTTGTCAATATGAGCATAGCTTAGCTATCACAAAAGATGGTCCACGGATCTTGACTTCTCAAGGAGAAGAAGGAACCTACTAGAAAAGAATGGACGGATGTCGGAGGAACCCCAAATGAAATGGATCGATAAGGCGAAAAGCAATCAAAAGCTTATGCGATTTATAGAAACGACACAAACGCGGATCACGGAATCTGAAATGGGAACGACCTCAGTTGTCGTAGCCTATTATTTATTACTATCCTTGTTTCCATTGCTGATCGCGATCGGAAACTTGCTGCCTTTTCTTTCAATCGCTCCTAGTAACGTGCTGCCCTATGTCCAAGAATTGATTCCTGGTCAAGTGTATGAATTTATCGGACCGGCCATTGAGAATCTGCTGACTTCTGGTTCCGGCGGCTTGTTGTCTATTTCGGCACTTGCAGCTCTTTGGTCAGCCAGCCAAAGCATCAATGCATTACAAATTGCCATGAACAAAGCGTTTGGTGTCGATCAGCGTTCGAACTTTATTGTTGTTCGTGCGGTCTCTTTTGTCATTATTCTCTTGTTTATGATTGCAATCGTAGGTGTGACGATGGTTATTGGTTTAGGGAAGATCATTTTGGACTTTCTACAACCAATCTTCCATATTCAAGATGATTTGATTGCTACCTTCCAAACTGTCAAATGGCCTTTGACGATCATTGCGTTGCTGTTTATCTTGATGTTAATCTACTGGTTGGTGCCTAATGCCAAAGTAAAACTTCGGTCAACGCTTCCTGGCGCAGTATTTGCTACTGCGGGCTGGATGCTGCTGTCGCAAGTGTTTGGCTTATATGCCCGCTTTTTTGCTGCTAGGATCAGCGGCTATCAAATCATCGGGAGTTTCATTGTGTTGATGATTTGGCTGAATCTGGCGGCAACGATCATTATTTTAGGCGGCATCATCAACGCAGTTGTGGAAGAATATTTATCGGGACAAGAGATCAAAGAACGAAAAGATCCCGTGGAACGTATCTCATCAAAACTTGAAGATACATTTTCCAATAAGGAGAAATAAATGAAAGTGAGAATGAGCGATGGAATTTGCATTTAAATTTATTGTACGTCTTTTCATCACGATGATCATATCTTTGATATTGACGCCCATCATTAAATTGATATCCTTTAAAATTGGTGCAGTCGATCGCCCAGGAGAACGACGAATCAACACCAAAACAATGCCTACAGCAGGAGGACTTAGTATTTTCCTGTCCTTCTCTTTTGCCTTGCTTTGGGAGTTTCGCGAAATGATCCCATTTAACTATGTCTGGCCAATGCTCTTAGGAGCCGCGATCGTTGTAGTGACTGGTTTGCTTGATGATATCTTTGAGCTCTCTCCATTACAAAAGGTCTGTGGGTTAACGCTAGCGGCTTTGGAAATCTATTTTGTGGCGGGGATCAAGATCAGTACTGTGTCGATTCCTTATATCGGTGTATTCGATTTAGGGTGGTTAGGCCTGCCAATGACAATTTTATGGATATTGGCAATCACAAATGCCGTCAATTTGATTGATGGGTTAGATGGACTGGCTAGTGGAGTATCGATCATCAGTTTGATAACGATTGGGATTATCAGTTACTTCTTTTTACCTGATTCAGTAGCTGTTTCAATGGTGATCTTTACTTTAGTCGCTGCCATCGTGGGATTCTTTCCCTATAACTTTTATCCAGCAACGATTTTTCTGGGTGATACGGGTGCTTTATTCTTAGGGTTTATGATTTCCGTTCTCTCATTGCAAGGGTTGAAGAATGCGACGTTTATAACCGTGATTACGCCTATGCTGATTCTGGGCGTACCAATCACCGATACTGTCTATGCGATGATTCGACGGAAGTTCAACAAACAAAAAATTTCTTCTGCTGATAAAATGCATCTTCATCATCGCTTGCTTTCTTTAGGATTCACTCATCGGGGAGCAGTATTGACAATCTATGCGTTAGCAATGGTATTTTCTTTTATTGCACTGTTGATGAACTATGCCAGTAATACGGCAATTATTCTACTGATCATTAGTACCGCATTTGGGATTGAATTATTTATTGAATTGATTGGTTTGGTGGGAGAGAATCGCCAACCATTGATGTGCGCCTTGAAATTTCTAGGTAATCGGCGCTTTCGTCAGGAAGTTTTGACTAAGAGAACAGGCGACTCACTAGAAACAACCGAGGAGCCAATAAAGGAACCAACAGAATCAAAAACCCCTCAGCGGACCTCGCGCAGAAAACGACGGGCTAGGCATAAAAAATAATCTCGGTCCATCAGTAAAAGAACGATCCTCACATGACATGTTCAGTTGAAGCTGAAAGTCACGTGTGGGTCGTTTTTTTTGTATCTATCCCTAAAAGGATTGTTTGCGCAAATCGATTATTTCAACGTTACGATCGACAACGCCAGATTCTGTTTCTAACATAATTGATTGGAAACGCTCATTTAAATTAAGCTTTGGTTCTTGGTCAAAATAATTGGCTGTATAGTCTTTGATATAAATAGGTCCAACCGCAGATGAGAGAGTAATGGTGTAAGGTGCGGGAACCTCTTTGTCTGAGACCAGCAAGAAACGAAAACTTGTATCGAGAGAACAGATCCCTAATTTCGAATAAGGTCCGACACCGTCATCCAGATCCAGCAGTAAAGCCCCCTCATTGCTATGATATCCTTCTAGTTTGTTGATGACTGCTTGTGACATTTTTAGTTCCATCATGTGTTCCTCCTTCTTTCTCTTCATTTTCATTCTAAGAGCATTTCCCTCAGAACAAAAGTAATCTGCTTTCAGCTTATTGACGTCTTGAGGCTAAAACGTCTATACTGAATGAGAAGTTATTTCAGTGAAGAAAGAAGGATGGTCAATGCCAAGTGTACAGCAACGAGAAACAGAAAAAATGGGAACAGTTTATGAAGTTGAAAATGATAGCGGTGTCAAACTTGTAACAAGCCCGGAAGGAGCACGCTTACTGGATTGGATCGTGCCGATTGATGGCGGCCGAGACTTAGTTGTTGGGTATGATACGATCGCAGGACACCAGAAAGCGCGTTATTATGGCGCAACGATTGGGCCAGTTGCCGGCAGAATTGCAGGAACCCGATTTACTATCGACGGGAAAGAGTATCAAACAGAAGATAATGATAATGGCAATACATTGCATGGCGGATTTAAGGGATTGGATACCGATACTTGGAAAGCTGAAACATTTGAAACAGAAACCGCAGCTGGCGTAATTTATCGGACAGAACGCAAAGACGGCGATAGTGGATTTCCGGGCAATGTTTCATACACAGTGACTTATACATTGGAAAATGATGATTCATTTACGATTACTTACGATGCCACAACCGATCAGCCTACACTATATAATCCCACGAATCATGGCTATTTCAATTTGACCGGTGACACTAGAAATCCAATCGATGATCACATGGTTCAAATCAATGCGGAATATGTGGCTGAAACGAATCCTGATGTCACAACAACAGGAAAAAAACAACCTGTTGCTGATACGAAGTTTGACTTTCGTGTAGCACGAAAAATGGGCACAACATTACTTGATGATCCATTCTTATTGGATCATACTCAGGACTGGGACTTGAAAGTGACGAGCCCTGATGAAAAAGTTTCCATCACAGTTACAACGGATCGACCGGCTGTAGTCATCTATACCACACGAGATGGCGAAGAAGGAGCACCAATGAAAACCGGACCTTTTGCAAACCATGGCGGAATGGCTATTGAGACCCAAGGCGTTCCTGGAACAGAAAAATATCCTCAGTTTGGGGAGATCCTCTTACGTCCAGAAAAACCTTTCCATTCTGTGACTCGTTATCGTGTTTTTTATTAATCATAGATAATATATGACCTCTGTCAGTTGATCTCAAACACTGCAGAGGTTTTTTTTGACAATTTTCGATTACAGATGTAAACTTAAATCGTGAACAAGCAAGGAGGAAAAAATATGCAATCATCAAGTGCTCCTATAAAAATCAGTGATTCCGAATGGGAGATCATGCGAGTGATTTGGACATTAGGAAAATCCGATGCCCAAGAAGTCACGGCACTTCTTAGCGAATCCAAAGACTGGAAAACAGCAACCGTTAAAACATTACTAGGCCGTCTAGTGAAAAAAGGCGTATTGCGGACAGAAACCCAAGGAAAAAAATTTGTTTATTATCCTTTGGTTTCCGAGGATGCTACGATTCAAAGTGCCACAGAGAGTTTATTCTCTCATATCTGTGCAAAAAAAATCGGCCAAACATTGGCAGAAATGATTCGTGAATCGGAACTAACGAATGAAGATCTAACAATGTTGGAAGAGGCACTGGCGCAAAAAGAACCGGTAGCCGCTATTGCTTGCAACTGTATACCGGGACAATGTCAATGTACAATGAATGAAGGAGAATAAATCATGAAAAAAATCTATCACATTGAAGGAATGAGCTGCGACCACTGTGTTGCTCGGGTAGAAAAAGCATTGTCTGAAGTGCCAGGTGTCAAAAAAGCAAAGGTAAATTTAAAGAAAGCCAATGCCAAAGTCAAATATGACGAACAACTTGTTACAGATGAAGACATCATCGCTAAAGTAACGGAGGTGGGGTACACAGCCACGGTTGAATAAGTCTCTCGCTGCTGTTCTTGAAAGATATGGAATGAAAAAAGTTCATTTAATTGTTTGCGGAAAGACGGTAGGCAACTTCTGTCACCCCCCAACGCGTTCCAGCAGGGCGCAAAACTTTCCAGCAAAAAGGAGGAGTTTGAGATGAGCCATAACGAAATGGACGGAGGACATTCGGAAATGGATCACAGTAAGATGGATCACAGTAAGATGGATCACAGTAAGATGGATCACAGTAAGATGGATCACAGTAAGATGGATCACAGTAAGATGGATCACAGTAAGATGGATCATAGTAAGATGGATCATAGCCACATGGATCATGGCATGAGTGGAATGGATCATAGTATGCATATGGGGAATTTCAAGCAAAAGTTTTGGCTTTCCTTGGTTTTAGCAATCCCGATTATTCTTTTATCCCCTATGATGGGGCTTGAATTGCCTTTTCAGTTCACTTTTCCAGGGTCTGACTGGCTAGTGATGATTTTAGCCACGATTTTGTTCTTCTATGGCGGTCAGCCTTTCTTGAGCGGAGCGAAGATGGAACTGCAGCAAAAGAGTCCAGCAATGATGACGTTGATTGCTATGGGGATCACAGTCTCTTATGTCTATAGTATTTACGCGTTTATCGCGAATCATTTCATGCATGGCGCACATGTCATGGACTTCTTTTGGGAACTGGCTTCATTGATCGTGATCATGCTTTTAGGACATTGGATCGAGATGAACGCTGTGTCCAATGCAGGGAATGCATTGCAAAAATTAGCTGAATTATTGCCTGATGAAGTAACTCGCAAAAAGGCAGATGGTTCTGAAGAAAAGATACCACTGGACACAGTGAAGAAAAATGATCGTTTGATCGTACGAGCGGGTGACAAAATCCCTACAGACGGTATCATCAAAGAAGGGGCAACCACGATTGATGAATCCGCAGTTACGGGTGAGTCCCGTAGAGTAGCGAAAGAGTCCGGTTCGAAGGTAATCGGGGGTTCCGTAAATGGAAATGGAACGATTACTATTGAAGTAACAGGAACCGGTGATGAGAGCTATCTTTCAAAAGTAATGGAAATGGTTCGTCAAGCGCAGGCGGATAAATCAAAATTGGAAGCTTTGTCAGATAAAGTGGCAAAATGGTTGTTCTATATTGCATTGGTCGTCGGAATTACCGCATTTGTAATTTGGGTGTTCGCAGCGGATTTGCCAACAGCGCTGGATCGGATGGTAACTGTTTTTGTCATTGCCTGTCCTCATGCACTTGGATTAGCCATTCCGTTGGTTGTCGCACGTTCGACATCAATTGCTGCTAAAAACGGCTTATTGTTAAAAAATCGTAATGCACTGGAAAATGCCCATGATCTAGACTATTTGTTACTTGATAAAACCGGTACTTTAACACAAGGAACTTTCTCGGTCACAGGAATTGAAAGCTTTGGTGACTATACAGCAGATGAACTACTAGCCTATCTAGCAGGGCTGGAACAATCGGCCAATCATCCTATTGCTGATGGCATCTTAGCGCAAGCAAAAAAGGAAAATGTTCAGCCGAAGGAAGCGACTGGAATCCAAGCGCATTCTGGTATCGGGATCGAAGGGATGATTGCTGGGGAGAAATGGCAGATCGTCAATCAAAAAGGGATCGAAAAGTATCAGACAACCATTGATCCGGACCAATTGAATAAATATCAAGAACAAGGGAACACCATTAGCTACTTGGTGAAAGGCAATCAAGTCGAAGGGCTCGTAGCTTTGGGAGACAAAATCAAACCAGAGGCGGTAAAATTCATCGAAACATTGAAGAAACAGGGGATTACACCAGTGATGTTAACTGGAGACAATCAAGCAGCTGCTAAGGCAGTGGCAACTTATCTAGGCATCGATGAGTATTTTGCTGAATTATTGCCAGAAGATAAAGAACGAATCGTTGCTGATTATCTGAATAAGAAACAACGGGTAGCGATGGTTGGTGATGGTATCAATGATGCACCAAGCTTGGCTCGGGCAACGATCGGTATTGCTATCGGCGCTGGAACAGATGTCGCGATTGATTCCGCAGATGTTGTTTTGACCAATAGTAACCCTAATGATATTCTGCATTTTCTTGAGCTGGCTCATAAAACTAGACGAAAAATGATTCAAAACCTTTGGTGGGGAGCAGGGTACAATATTGTGACGATTCCCTTAGCTGCAGGAATCCTAGCACCAATTGGTATCATTTTAAATCCCGCTGTCGGCGCCGTTTTGATGTCACTAAGCACAATCGTAGTAGCAATCAATGCTATGACACTCAAAATTGATGAGTGACAAAAAACCGAATCGTTTGTTTCCATTGATTCTCTTGTAAGCAGGAGAACGACCGAAACAAACTGATTCGGTTTTTTAGTCAGTTGAGAATCGAAGATTCTTTGGTGATTTAACGGCAAAGCCGTCGAAATAAACCTACAATCGAACAGTGACTTTATGCTATAATGTGTTCGTTGAGACAAGGAGGACGTTGAGAATGGAACTGAAGAAGTTAGAGGTTCCCACTACTTCGATCACTGAAGTAAAAAAATCTCCGATGGATGTATTTAATCAAGCGAGAGAAGCGGGAACAGCAGTATATGTATTCAATCGTGAAAAAGTGGCGGGGGTCATGCTGACACAAGAGCAATATGAAACACTCTTACAGGAACTGGATCAACGGCCATTAGCGGAAGAAGAGCCGGATCAACCAGCTGTGGCGGGATTGGAAGAATTCTTACAGATTATGCGGCAAGCATTGATTACAGGGGCAACGATTTCTGCAAAAAATTTGGACGAACGAATGGTCGCATTAGGCTTTATTACCCGCAAAACAGGCTTTGGCGGTGTAGTTGACATGATCAATGAATTAAAAGAAACCGGAAAGATTGTCTATCAATTGCGCAAAAAGCCCGATGGAAAATCTATCAGTGCCGAAGTCATCGGCGAGCAAGACAATCAAACGCAGCTTTTTGATAAATTGATCATCAAAAAAATATTCCTTAAAGAAAACTAACAGTTATGCTGCAGCATAACTGTTTTTTTGCGTAAGTGTAATAGTGTGAGTTTAGTCGATACCGATAGAAATAATGGCTGAGACAAAAGGTGTGAAAAGGATACTCCTGATTAGGATCAAAAAGTACCATCAGATAACAGCTAAGTCTCAGCCTTTTTCAGCGACCCACTAAGCAACCGTCAACCAATAGGTTTTACCATCTTTGGTTCGCTGCATGAATCCGTATTCGATCAAATAGCGGCGAACAGTGACGTAGTCAGCAATAAACTGTTTCAAAATATCATTGACGGCACTTTCGGAATAATTTTTTTGAGAATCAAATTTTTGAGCCAAAACACTCAATACCACGATTTTGCGTTTTTCCTTACTTGGGAATTGATGAATCACCCCATCTTGATCGAAGTAAGTCGCAATGATTTTTTCTCTTTCTTCGCTGGTGATTGCATAACGATCATCCAACATGGTTGCTCCTGTATGGGGAAGAACAAAATCTTGTTCTTCTAAATGTGCCATAATACTTAAAAAGACTTTCGCTTGCCGTTCTTTTTCTTTTAATTTAAAGCGGTGATTTCGTACTGTCGAATTAGAGATACCTAGACGTTGCGCGATGACGGCATCGCTGAGTCCTTGCGCAAATAATGATAAGATCTCTTGTTGGCTTTCTGACAAACCTGTCTGCTCGCGACTTAATGACAGCAATGCATTCAGTAAACCACCATGGACCTCATTTAGATGTAATAAGATGCATTTTTTGGCGGTATAAAAGCGATCAGAGGTTGGATAAATTTGTCCTTTTTCATAATTAACATCGCAGAATAGGCATTGATAATGTGTTTTTGTGGAACGATACCCATGTTCATAGTCAGACAAAGAGGTGGCGGGAATAGTATTCACTTTAATCATCTCCTTTCGTTTGTTTATATACTAACATTTATAAATATCGTTTGCAAATATATAAACAGATGGATTTTTTATTTTTTGTTTTAGCGAAAGTATTAAATTACGGATCAAAATGTGATAGGATTAACAGCAATAACAAAAGGTAACTTTGTGTGGATAGGAGTGATACGATGACAGATGTCAGTCAACGTTTTAACAAAGAAGTCTATCAAATTGCTGTTTCTTTGATTCGAAAATTTGATGAGCGGGTATCTGGTATACCAGATATTTTGAAATTAACATTAGGCGAACCGGATTTCAATACACCGGATCATGTCAAAAATGCTGGTGTTCAAGCAATTGAGCAAAATTACAGCCATTACTCAGGAATGGCCGGGTTAACGGATGTTCGAGAAGCCGCAAGCCTTTTTTTAAAAGAAAAATATCAATTGAGTTATGATCCGTTATCAGAAGTATTAGTGACTATCGGTGCAACTGAAGCAATCTCTGCTTCTTTATTAGCAATTCTGGAACCAGGAGATAAAGTCCTTTTGCCAGCACCTATTTATCCCGGATATGAGCCCGTGATTCAACTAGCTCACGCTACCCCCATTTATTTAGATACCACAGCGAACGATTTTGTATTGTCACCGGAGATGTTGGAAGCGGCTTTGATTGAGCATGGGGATCAGGTCAAGGCGGTTATCTTAAATTATCCTAGTAATCCAACCGGCGTGGTTTATTCTCGTGAAGAAGTTCAAGCACTTGCGGAAGTTCTGAAAAAATATCCTGTGTTTGTCGTTAGTGATGAAATTTATAGTGAACTTTCTTACGACGCACCCCATGTATCGATCGCAGAATATTTACCGGAACAGACCATTTTGATCAATGGGTTATCAAAATCACATGCAATGACTGGCTGGCGGATTGGTTTTATCTTTGCTCCCGTTGCCTTAACTGCCCAAATTATCAAAGTTCATCAATATTTAGTAACGGCAGCCTCAACGATTTCACAAAAAGCAGCTGTAAGAGCGTTAGTTGAAGGAATCAATGATGCTGCAGTTATGAAAGCCGAGTACCGTCAGCGACGTGATTTTCTCTATGAAAAAATGACAGCATTAGGTTTTGAAATCGCCAAGCCGTCAGGAGCTTTCTATTTATTTGCAAAAATCCCAACCGGTTATGAACAAGATTCGATGGCATTCTGTGTTGATTTAGCAGAAAAAAATCAATTAGCAATCATACCAGGGATCGCATTCGGACCCGAAGCCGAAGGATATGTACGCCTAAGCTACGCAGCCAGCCAAGAGAACCTGCAAGAAGCCATGAAGCGACTAAGTAATTATATGAAGAAACAACCAAATCAATAAACACATCAGAGCGTCCCAATGGGACGCTCTTTTGCTGCGAATCACTGCGATTGACACTCGAAGAGTGGCATGTAAGTTCGTCTTAGCGCAAACGCGCTAGAAGCCAGTGCGAAGCAAAGTAAGTATAGCCCCAATATGGAGTCATAAAGAACAACACACAGCGGCACTTGTACCTTTTGCTTTTTTAAGAAGGAACCAGGCAAGCTCTTTTCACTTTAATGAAAAGAGAGGAACAATGACGAGCGATACGTTTTAATGTTTACAAAAGATTTACATGGGTTTATCTATTCTTTACTTTAAATCAATCATGGGTTTACAAGGGGTTGCTAAACTAAGCATATAACGAAAGGAGATTTAACAAATGAAAAAACTGGGATTCTTAATTTTAGCAACAGGACTATTACTAGCTGGCTGTGGAAATAGCGGATCAAATGCTGCTGATAGCGGTCAAGCATCAAATGAATCAAGTGCTTCAGGAGCAGCGTCTGGAAATGTAGAAATTTTGGCTGTTGGATCAACTGCACTACAACCATTAGTTCAAGCTGCACAAGAAAGTTTCACCTCTGAAAATCCAAACTATATGATTACTGTTCAAGGCGGCGGTAGCGGCACAGGACTGAGCCAAGTAGAAGCTGGTGCTGTAACAATCGGTAATTCTGATGTTTTTGCTGAAGAAAAAGACGGAGTAGATGCTAGCAAATTGGTAGACCATAAAGTCGCCGTAGTTGGGATGGCTCCTGTAGTGAATAAAGAAGTTGGTGTTAAAGATATCAGCAAACAGGACTTGATTGATATCTTCACTGGTAAAACCAAAAATTGGTCTGAACTTGGTGGAAAAGACCAAGAGATCGCAGTGATCAACCGTGCCTCTGGTAGTGGTACACGGGCAACATTTGAAAAATGGGGACTTGACGGGGCCGAAACAATTCAAACCCAAGAACAAGACTCTTCTGGAACGGTTCGCAAAATCGTTGCAGAAACACCAGGAGCAATCAGCTATCTTGCTCTATCTTATCTGGATGATTCTTTACAAGCATTAACGATTGACGGTGTTGAAGCAACTCCAGAAAATATTGCTACAAATGACTGGAAAATTTGGTCTTACGAGCATATGTATACAAATGGCGAACCAGATGCAAACGTCAAAACATTTCTTGATTACATGTTGAGTGACGATATTCAACAAGGTGTGGTGAAAGAATTAGGATACTTACCAATCACAGAAATGAAAGTTGAACGTAGTGTTGAAGGGGAAGTTACGAATATAAACTAAGAAACTATAGTTATCAATGAATAGTCAGAGACGAAAAGGGCAAATAAATGTCCTTTTTTTCTGTATTTTTATGCTTTTTTCCTATAAAATGAAAAGGAGTAAAATTGAAAGGGGAAAGAAATGTCAAAACAGACAAAATACTTTGTATATATTTGTGCACTTTTGCCGCTACTGTTTTTAGGAAATACAGGAACTGTTTTAGCTATAGAAATTGAAAGCAGCAGTCAAACACTTACTACAGAAACAATGAATGAAACAAGTGCCTCTAACACCTCAACGACGGATAGCACAAGTACCGTGTCGTCAGATGCAGAGGGAGCTTCGAATACCAGTAGTTCAGAAAAGAGTAGTCAAGAAAGTACAAAAGAAGAAACACAAGCTTCAGATGAATCACAGCAAGAAACACAAGAAGAACCCGAAAAAATTTATGATGTTCAAGGTGGACTTGATCCGTCGAGCAGAAATCGTTCCGATTTGAAAGAACAGGTGGGCATTCAGCGGCGTTCTCTGCGTTCAGCAGACGTCGCGTTTATTGAAGCCGGAGACCCATCGACTCCTAGTCAGGATTTTATTGATGTCTCTTCTCACAATGGCATCATTAGCGTGGAACAATACAAGATTATCAAAAGTTATGGTATTTCTTCCGTGGTTGTGAAATTGACAGAAGCTACTTCTTATCGCAATCCATTAGCAGCATCTCAAATTGCGAATGCTCAAGCGGCAGGACTGGTAGTACATGCTTATCATTACAGTTGGTTCACGACAGAAGCGCAAGCTAAAGCAGAAGCCGAGTATTTTGTCAAATATGCCAAAGAATTGAAGCTGCCAACCTCAGCTTTGATGGTTAATGATATCGAGGACAATCAAATAATGGGAAAAGCAGATCATACTGCACTTTCTAAAGTATTTGCCAATCGTATCAAAGAATTAGGCTATAGTAATACCCATCATTACACTGGGGTACTTTGGGTCACTCAAAAAGCGATCGATCCTGCTGCACTTGGCTATAGTAATGTCTGGATCGCGAATTATCCGTATGTTCCTGCAGGACAAAAATTCACGGAATATAGTGCATGGCAGTGGACCTATAATCTTTCTTTCCCAGGAGTCAGTGGGACCTTCGATATGTCTTCTGACTATAAGAAATACTTTACTGGTCAGGGGCAAGGAGGAGCAATACCAGACAACCGCTACGCTACGATTACGAAAGATAACTACACGATTTGGCAGAATTTTTCTTGGAAGAAAAAAGCAGATTCAAAAGATTATTTGGGTCAAACGTTACAAATAAAATGTCGTTACGAACATAGTAACGGTAGTACGTACTATTCATTGTATGACAGGAAAGGTACATGGGTTGGGTATCTTAATTCCACAGGTGCAAAAACAGTAGATGGCGCGCAAGGCGCTTGGCAAGCAAAAGAAAAATATGTAAAATTTCAATCCATTGGAAATGTTTATCGTGATTTTACTTTTAATTCGACCGCACCGATAACAGCTGCTATGTTGAAAAATACTTATAAAGTTACGGGAAAGTATCACCACTTTAATGGAAAAATATATGATTCTATTAAGGATATAAATGGTAATTGGATCGGGTATGTTGAAGAGAGTAAACTGACGATTCAAGGCGATCAAGGTTCAGCGATTGCAGACAATCGTTATGCAACAATAACTGGGGCAAATCATTCAATATGGCAAAATTTTTCTTGGAAATTTCTTTCAAATACTGACGTTCTTTACAATCGAACATTTAAAATAAAATGTCATTATAAACATTTGAATGGTAGTGTGTATTTATCTCTCTATGATAATAAAGACAAATGGATAGGATATATTAATGCTAACGGAACCAAAATAAGTAATAATATTTCAGGAATGGCTATACCTAGCAACAAATATGTAACAATCAATACAAAAAATTATTCCATATGGCAGAATTTTTCTGGAAAAGAAAAGATGAAGAGTTCTAAAATTTATGGGAAAACGTATCAAGTAAAATGCTACTATAATCATTTTAATGGAAGTACCTATTACTCCTTATACGATAATCACGGAATATGGCAAGGTTACATTAACAGTACAGGAGTAAAAGAGGGAGCAAGTGCTGCAGGAATGGCTATATCTAGCAACAAATATGTAACAATTAATAGCAAAAATTATTCCATATGGCAGAACTTTTTATGGAAAGAAAAAAGAAAAAGTTCCGAATTGTATGGAAAAACGTATCAAGTAAAATGCTATTATAATCATTTTAATGGAAGTACCTATTACTCCTTATACGATAACCATGGAGTATGGCAAGGGTACATCAATAGTACAGGAGTAAAAGAGGGAACAAGTGCTGCAGGGATGGCTATACCCAGCAATAAGTATGTAACGATCAATACGAAAAATTATTCTATATGGCAAAATTTTTCTGGAAAAGAGAAGATGAAAAGCTCTGAGATTTATGGAAAAACGTATCAAGTAAAGTGTTATTACAATCATTTTAATGGTAGTACTTACTATTCTTTATATGATAATCGTGGAGTATGGCAGGGATATATAAATAGTACGGGAGTAAAATAGAAAACAAATGCTAGCGTAATACTCTCATTTAAGAATAAGTATGTCACGATCAGTATAAAAGAGAGTTCCCGGTTGGCTATTAAAAAGATCAAATAAATTTTTTATGTATTATGTGATAACAAAGGCATTTGGCAAGGTTATATTAATGAATCGGCCACTCGCCAAGTAAACTAAAAAATTCAGGACTTGCGTATAGATTACGCAGGTCCTGAATTTTTTTTGGTCTCAAGAGGAAGTGTGATCGTAAATGTTGAGCCAGCCCCTGGGAAGCTGTCAACTGTGATAGTGCCGCCTAACAGTTTCGTATAATCTTTAACGATGGCTAGTCCTAAGCCGGTTCCTCCTGAATTACGCGTACGAGCTTTATCTACGCGATAAAAACGTTCAAAGATCCGAACTTGATCTTCTCGATCTATACCGATCCCTTGGTCACGAACTGAAAGCTGTAATTGTTTTGCTCGATACGAATAGTCAACTTGGATGGTCCCTTGTGATTTGGAATAATTGACTGCATTTTCAATCAAATTTTTTAAGATTGGTTGCAGTAGCTCTCTTTTTGAGATGAAAATCAATTCTTCAGGACCATTGATGATAAAGGACAACTGTTTTTCTCGTGCAATTGGTTCATAGGAACGGATGATTTGCTCAATCAATGCTCGAAGGTTGATTTCTTGTGCGGTGTAATCAAATGAATGACTATCTTTGGATAGGAGAATAATCTCTTGAATCAAATTTTCTAGACGATAGGCATCTTTTTGGATGATTTTAAGGAACGAAACCAATGTTTCTCGATCTTCTAAGGCACCATCCAATAATGTTTCCGTAAAACCAATCAAAGAAGTGACTGGCGTTTTCAATTCATGAGAAACATTACCGACGAAATCTTTTTGCATTTTTTCTAATTGACGCACCCGAGTCAGATCATAAGAGATCCCTAACAACTCATTTTCATTAAAGAGACGCAATGTTACATCAAGAACTCGCGGATGATCATCACTCAAAGCAATTTCTTCTTGTAAAGAAGGGGTCTGCTCGTTCATGTGATAAATTAATTGAATCAACTGTGTATCATGAATCACTTCAGTGAATGGTTGTGGCAACTGAGGCAATGCTTCGATCCCTAGCTGCTCTTGCATGGTAGGGTTCAGCAATAACAATCGGTCATCCTGATCAATGATAAAAACCCCGATCATCAGTTCATTCAACAGGCCATACAATTGTTGCTCAGAAGCGGCATAAGCTTGATAGGTTCGACTCATTTGTTCACTCAATTGATTAATCGTCTGGTATAAGTCATCATGCTCAGGTGTTTCTTGCATAATGATCGCCTGTTGATCAGGAGAAGAAATCATTTTTTTTAGAACAGGCAAAATAGTCTGCACAGGACGATTTCTTTGACGTAACGCATGAAACGTCAAAAAGCTGACAAATAAACAAAATAGGAGATAAACGAAAAAGATCGAACGCTGAATGGTTTGGCTTTTAGCAAAAAAAGGTGCCGTTGGTTCAGCGATCCGCAAAATTTGCTGCAAGTTGCCATCTTCTTTGACAGGGATCGCAACATACAGCAATTCTTCATTCAATGTATCACTTTTTCGCAAAGACTGGCCCAGATTACTACCTTTTAAAACTGCCTGCACTTCAGGCCGGTTGGCTCTGCTTTCTTTTAAAGACGAATCGTAAGTATCGTAGATGATCCGCCCATCCTTGTCCAATAAAGTGATCCGGCTGGAACTATCCTGTACATAGGCATCAGCAAATTGTTGCAATGTCGCTGGTTGATTATCAGAAAGGTTCAAGAAAATCGCCGCTTTTTCTTCCAAGAAGTCTACTTGTTGGGCAATCACTTGCTGGCGATAGAAGCTGCTAAGAAACTGCCAGCAGATGATAAACAGTACGGCTAATAGCAGACTCCATAGGCCATAGCCAAAGCGTTTCATGAATGAGGCTCCTGAAATTTATAGCCAAATCCGCGAACTGTCACTAAATACTCGGGATGTTTCGGGTCACGTTCCAGCTTTTCGCGTAAATGACTGATATGCACATCAACGATTCGGCTTTGGCCATCAAAGTCAAAATTCCAAATGCGATTCAGCAGCGTATCGCGGTCGATCACACGGCCTTTCCGTTTCATGAAGTATATTAGCAGTTCAAACTCTTTTGGAGTCAGAAAAATCTTTTCTCCCTTGACGCTTACTTGGTAATTGGTCAAGTCTGCTAAAATGTCACCAATTTGCAACATTTCTGCTGGCTGATCCGAAAGATCTGCAGTGCCTCGCGGTTCCAACCGTCTAAAGATTGCTTTCATCCGAGCAAGCACTTCTCTAGGGCTAAAGGGCTTGGTCAAATAATCATCTGCTCCGATTTCAAGCCCAAGAATCCGATCAATCGGATCATCTTTAGCGGTTAAAACTAAAATAGGAGTCTCGATTTTTTCTTGTCGTAGTTTCTTGGTGATTTCGATACCGTCCATTTGCGGCAACATCACATCTAAGATAATGAAGTCAAAATCTTCAGATAGTGCCAGATCAACCCCCATTTTACCGTCGACAGCCGAAACGACTTGGTATCCTTCTTTTTCTAAATTGAATGTAAGTAAAGTAACGATAGATGGTTCATCATCTACCACGAGAATTTTTTTCATCATGAACTCCTTTCTTAACAAAGGAACAATCATTTTACGTTGTTCTAGCTATATTTTAGCATGAATAAAGAATTGGTACTATTGTCTACCACAAATAAATGCTATAATAAAGGACGATTTGAGAAGAAAGCTGAGGGTGTTCGATGATTGGAATCAGTGCATGTTTAGGTGGAGTCATGTGCCGCTATGACGGGCAGCATCAAGCGGTTGCTCAACTGGTTGAACTCGTTCAAACTGGTCAAGCAGTGATGGTCTGTCCAGAAGTCCTTGGTGGGTTGCCGATTCCTCGTGAGCCAGCAGAAATTGTTGGTGGGGACGGTAGAGATGTTTGGTCACAAAAAGCCAAAGTCATTACTGTCACTGGAGAAGATGTCTCAGAACAATTTATGAACGGCGCAAAGCTTGCCTATCAAAAATTACGCGATCTTGGGATCACGCAACTGATCTTAAAAGAAAAAAGTCCTTCTTGCGGCAGTCGGATTGTTTACGACGGCAATTTTTCAGGAGTCAAAAAAGAAGGTGTTGGTGTCGCCAGTGCTTATTTTCAACAACAAGGAATGACCGTGCTGTCGGATGTCGACTGGCTTGCTGAGCAGGAGGAAAATAATGGAGATTGAAAAAACCAATCGAATGAACGCGTTGTTTGAATTTTATTCTACACTGTTAACTGAGAAGCAGATGAATTATATGGAATTGTATTATGCAGATGACTTCTCATTAGGTGAGATTGCAGAAGAATACCATGTAAGTCGGCAAGCAGTGTATGATAATATCAAACGAACGGAAAAAATTCTTGAAGATTATGAAAAAAAACTACACATGTTTTCGGATTATATGATGCGGGAAGACTTGTTGGAGCAATTATCTGAGTACACCAAGACGCACTATCCCAAAGATGAGACATTGCGCTCGTTGATCGAAGAGATCCAAGAAATCGAAGAATAAAGGAATGAAAAAAGATGGCATTTGAAAGTTTAACAGAACGCCTACAGCAGGCGATGAGCAAACTGCGTAAGAAAGGGAAAGTTTCTGAAGCAGATGTAAAAGAAATGATGCGGGAGATTCGTTTGGCTTTATTAGAAGCCGACGTTAATTTACAAGTAGTCAAGGAATTTACCAAAAATGTTCGTGAACGTGCAGTTGGAGCAGAAGTCTTAGACAGCTTATCTCCCGCGCAACAAATCGTCAAGATCGTTGATGAGGAACTGACCAAAACATTAGGTTCTGAAACAGTTGGTATTGAGAAATCACCAAAAATCCCGACTGTTATTATGATGGCTGGTCTGCAAGGGGCCGGTAAAACGACATTTGCTGGGAAATTAGCCAACCATTTGATCAAGACAGAAAATGCGCGGCCTTTGATGATCGCAGGAGACGTGTACCGTCCAGCAGCGATCGATCAGCTGAAAGTTTTAGGCCAACAATTAGATGTACCAGTTTTTGATATGGGAACCGATGTCAGTCCTGTTGAGATCGTTCGTCAAGGGATGGCATTGGCAAGAGAAAAGAAAAATGATTATGTCCTAATCGATACTGCCGGTCGTTTACACATCGATGAAACATTGATGGATGAATTGAAGCAGATCAAAGAGTTAGCACAGCCGAATGAAATCCTCTTAGTCGTTGATGCGATGACTGGACAAGATGCCGTGAATGTCGCCGACAGCTTCAATCAACAATTAGGTATTACTGGGGTCGTTATTACGAAACTAGATGGGGATACTCGTGGGGGTGCTGCGCTTTCCATTCGACAAGTGACTGGTGCGCCAATCAAATTTACCGGTACTGGGGAAAAACTGACAGACTTAGAAGTCTTTCACCCTGATCGGATGTCCAGCCGTATTTTAGGTATGGGAGACATGTTGACGCTGATCGAAAAAGCCCAACAAGATTACGACGAGAAAAAAGCAGAAGAATTAGCGCAAAAAATGAAAGAAAATTCCTTCGACTTCAATGACTTTGTTGAGCAGATCGACCAAGTGATGGGCATGGGACCTATCGAAGATCTTTTGAAGATGATTCCAGGAATGAGTCAAATGCCAGGTATCGAAAACGTCAAAGTCGATCCGAAACAAATCGCGCGTCAAAAAGCGATGGTCTATTCAATGACGCCTGCAGAACGGGAGAATCCTGATTTGCTGAATCCAAGTCGTCGTCGTCGGATCGCAGCGGGGTCTGGAAATAGCGTGGTCGAAGTCAATCGGATGATCAAACAATTCAAAGAATCCCGAAAAATGATGCAACAAATGACCAAAGGGAATATGAATATCCCGGGTATGGATCAAATGTTTGGCGGCGGTGTTAAAGGAAAATTAGGTAAAATGGCGATGAACCGAATGGTCAAAAAACAAAAGAAGAAAAAGAAAAAACGTAAATAATTAACTGAAATAAGCAAGCAGCCGTTATGCTGATCACCATGAAAAGTATCGAAAAGATTCTAGGATCATTTCTGATACTAGAAGATGGTTTGGTCGACAACGGTTGCTTTTTTCGTTTGCGGTCTTCTGTTCGTCAGTTGCTTGTTTGGAAAGGGAATACCTATCAGTTGGATTGATAGCTGAAATGTAATATAGCGACCTTTGAACATGTATCGGCTGAGCAAGGATAGATGGTTTAACTAGCTGATCCAAGTAGATTCATTAAGTACTTGAACGCGTTGCAAGGCAAAATATTCGTGCTTTAGACGGATAGATGCTACTATTTATTTATAGTAATTGAAAGGAGCAAGTGACGATGACAAACAAAGATCGAGTTGAAGGTAAAATTACTGAAACAAAAGGGAAAGTTACGGGCGATGACTCCGAAGAATTAAAAGGGAAAACCCAAAACGAATACGGTAAAGTGAAAGATAAAGTAGAAGACTTTTCAGATGACGTTTCTCGCAAAGTGAATCATTTCTTTGATAAACATGACGATAAAGATAAGCCTAACCGCTAATTTAACTGAAACAACCGTTAACGATTTCGTTAACGGTTGTTTTTTTCTTTTAAAAAGGAAGACTGTCAAAGAAGTGCTAGCTGACAGTCCGGTTATTCATAAAGCGACGAGCATGCCACCATTTTTTGATTGCTTTCGGATAAACCAATAGGAAGCTGACTACAAGACAGACCACTAAGTAAATACAAATCGAAACGATAGTTCTCGTTTGAGAGAAGTCGTCATAATAGAGTTGGACCAGCAACCAATTCATATTGATCAAGTAGAACCAAGTACCAATGGCCATCACTAAAAAGACGGGCAATCGAAAGGCGGGAACCGTCAGATAGTCGCCGTCATTTTCTAAGGAGATGCGGGCAAACACTTCTTGAGCAGCAGCAATCAACAACAAGGATAGGAGTAGTGTGGCGAAGACTGCCCGCCAATTGACTGGTAAGCCATTGGGCCAGTCATTCCAAAGATTGTTCAATACTAAGTGCCCCCCTTTTCCATAGAAGAAAAAGCTCAGAAATTCTTGCAGATTATAGTAAAAACTGTAAAAACCGCTCATCAAGAAAAAAATCAAAACGATCGTTAATGGACCGAAAAAGAGATTGCCCAAAAGCACCCCTAATAAGGATCCGATGGCTGTCACTGCCAAATTTCCTACAAACGTACCAACACCAGATGCGAATAGATCTGATAGCGGAATTTGGAAATATTCGGAGGGAATCATCAAGTAGCGAATGCAAATATTGCTCAAAATACCAATGATTAAAGCGAAACTGACCGG
This sequence comes from Enterococcus sp. M190262, assembly GCF_005843965.1. Lineage (NCBI taxonomy): Bacteria > Bacillati > Bacillota > Bacilli > Lactobacillales > Enterococcaceae > Enterococcus > Enterococcus sp. M190262. The sequence continues at coordinate 1,867,367 of NZ_CP040461.1, forward strand.
TGCAAATAAGAAAACCGCTTTTTGACGGAAAATCTGTCGTTTTTTAAACGGCAATGAGAATAAAAAACGATTGAAATTTGTCTTTTGATCAATGAAAAAACTAAGAAAACCAAAAACAAACAATAATGGAAGAATAAAATAAGCGCCTGAGGTATTGAAATTAGCAATATACGTATCCTGTCCATTACTTTCTGGTACCGGCCTATTATAAATGAGCAAGTTTTCATCCTTGTATTCATCGATCGATGAGTAATAGACTGGTTTTTCTCCGTTATAGTCCTTAATATAGTAATCAGGATGCTCTTGGAAATCTTTCTTGAATTCTTCTGAATCAAAATAGTTCTTTTGATTGTGCCAAGAACGTTGGGTATCCCAGCCCATTCCTGCATAAATCAAAACCAAGACCAGACAAAAGCCAAGCAACAGTTTGCCATATCGCTGGCAATAAATTTGTTTTAACATTTTCTTTCACCTCTAACCTTTCAACAAGGATTCTTGACTCAAATTGGCTTCAAATAAATCTTCCAAGGTCAATGGGAGTTCTTCAAAGAGCAACGGCTCTAGTTGCCGGATCTGTTCTTCTAATGCCGCGTCGTATTCTTCGAACAAAGCAACAATCACCCGCCCTTGACGATTGATCAATTTCGAATGCTGTTTGATCATTGGCGGTACCTGTTTCCCACGAAAGACGAATTGAATTTTACGGGCATTTTCCCGCATCGTTTCTAACCGATAATCTTTAGCGATTGTTCTTCCTTTGATTAAAAGGGCTCGGTCGATAATGTTCTCAAGCTCATTTAGATTATGAGAAGCGATGATGGCTGTGCGATTAGATTCACTCAAGTTTTCTAACAAAAGGCCAATGACCTTTTTGCGTACAATAATATCTAAACCGTCAAAAGGTTCGTCCAATAGCAAGTAATCGGCATTTGAAGCAATGGCTAAGATCATTTTATACAATCCTTGCATGCCTTTAGACATTCGGCGATACGAATGGCCAAGCGGCAATCCATTACTCTGCATCAGCTCAAGATAAAGGTTTTGATTAAAGTGGGAATAAGCGAGACGATAAAAGGCATTGATTTTTTTCAATGAATACGCCGCTAAAAAGTTCTCTTTTTCATCGATATAAAATAAGTTTTCCTTTAGTTGTGGCTTCTGAGCCAATGATTGACCATCAATCATGATTTCGCCGCCGTCTAAAGCGTACTGTCCTGAGAGTGTACGGAAAAGCGTGGTTTTTCCAGAGCCGTTGCGCCCAATCAAGCCAACGATTTCATTTTTGCGCAATGAAAATGTAACATCTTCTAGAATAGTAGTCCCTTCAATTTTCTTTGTAACGCCTTCTAGGTTCATTTATTGATCCCTCCCAGTTCTTCTTCAAAAACAGTGACCCAAGCAGTGATTTCTTGGATGCTGATCTGCAAATGTCCTGCCTCGATCACTAATTCTTTCAATCGTTCTTTTAATTGTTGGATGCGCCGCTCGTCGCGTGGAACACTATCCAGTGCTTTGACAAACGTTCCTTTGCCTTTGATGGTGATCAAGACCTGCTCATTTTCTAATATTTTGTAGGCCTTGCTGACGGTATTTGGATTCATCAACAAGCGTTTGGCCATCTCACGAACCGAAGGAATTTGATCACCCGGTCTCAAAACACCATGCAAGATGTCTTCTTTGATGCTCAATATCAGCTGCTCGTAATAAGGTTTGCTGCTTGTCTTGTTGATCATGACCATGTACTCAGCCCCTTTCATTTATGTGTACTAGTATACGTAGTACACTATCAAAAGTAAAGAACTTTTGCTAAAATAAGACAAAAAGGAGGAGTGACTATGACTCGTTGTGGTTGGGCAACAAGTAGTCCCGCAATGCAAGAGTACCATGATCATGTCTGGGGGAAACCGGAGTATGATGATCAGCAGTTGTTTCGTAAGTTGGTTTTAGATATGAATCAAGCAGGGCTGAGTTGGCAAACGATTTTGAACAAGATGTCAAATTTTGATCAAGCATATGATCACTTTGATATTGAGACAGTAGCCAATTATTCGGAGGAAAAAATTCTAGCACTGATGGATGATCCCGGTATTATTCGTAATCGCAGAAAAATAGAAGCGGCAGTTCATAATGCACAACTCGTATTAGCGATTCAGCAAGAAATCGGCAGTTTTTCTGATTTTTTATGGCGTTATGTCGACCATCGACCCGTCATCAATCATTTTCAAACACAATCAGAAGTACCCACCCATTCACCAATTTCTGATCGCTTGGCGAAAGATTTGAAAGCCCGTGGCTTTAAGTTTGTAGGAACGACGACAATCTATGCATTCATGGAAGCTGTAGGAATGGTTAACGATCACCTGACAAGCTGTATCTGTTACGAGGAACGTTAGAAAGAAGACGAGAAAAATCGAGGAGGAGTCATATATGGGAAAACTGGTTTTTTATGGCGCTATCAGTTTAGATGGCTATTTAGCTGGAGCAAAGGATCAATTGGACTGGTTGTTGGAGACCGATACGGGGACAAGTACTACGTATGAGAAATTTTTTGAAACGATTGATGCAACAGCGATGGGCCGTAAGACGTACGAAGAAGCCAAAAAAATGTTGGCGACGGAGAAGCTCTATCCAGAAAAAGAAAATTATGTGTTTTCCCGTCAGATGCAGACCGATTTAACGGACGCAGTAGTTGTGGATCAAGACCCGGTTGCTTTTTTATCACAATTGAAAAAAGAGAAAACGGTTTGGTTGGTTGGCGGTGGAAAGTTATTGCACCCTTTATTGGAAGCAGATCTGATTGATGAATGGTATGTACAGATCGCTCCTGTGTTATTAGGAACAGGCAAGCGCTTGTTTGAGCCAGGAGAGTATACTGCTCGTTTACAATTCGTGGATATGACGCAAATGGGTGAACTCGTAGAGATCCACTATCAACGGAAATAGATGGCTTGCTTTCTGAGTTTCTCTTTTTCTGTGTTGCAGATACTTCCTTATGATTCACTCAGAGTTTACATTGAACCATCCAGCAAAAAAACGCACACTCACTGGTTTCCCTTATGGGATAGATCAGTGAGTGTGCGTTTCTTATCTGACTGTCACAAAATCGTGACCGGTTTTTAGTTGTAACGGTTAAACAAGTCGATGTAGTTGTCAACGATTGTTTGGAAGAAGTTGACGGTATCTTCTTTGATCGTATTGTTTTCATCGATCAAGTTCATGATTCCACCGATATAAGCTTCTGGTTGTTGCAAAGTCGGCATATCTAAGAATACCAATGATTGACGTAGGTGATGGTTCGCACCAAAACCAGCGATCGCACCTGGTGAAACACTTACGACTAAAGCAGGTTTCCCGCTCCAGCTGCTTGCTCCATAAGGACGTGAACCGACATCCAAGGCATTTTTCAATGCTGCTGGTACAGAACGATTGTACTCTGGTGTAAAGAAGAATACACCGTCCACACTTTGCAATTCATTACGGAATGTTGTCCATTCTGTAGGCACTTTGCCTTCTACTTCCAAGTCTTCATTATAAAATGGGAGATTGCCGATTTCTAAAAAGACAGCTTCGAAATCTTCTGGCAATAATTCTGCAAATTTCTTCGCTACCAGCTTGTTATAAGAGCCTTCGCGTAAACTACCAACGATAAAACCAATTTTTTTTGTCATGTTGAATTCCTCCTCATATCTTTTACATGTTTTATCTTACCAAAAGTAAGTAAAACTGACAAATAAAAAGCATTTGCCTAAAAAATCCAGTCATAAAGCGATGTCTCAGCTATAATGACTGTCTCTCTCTAATGATATGCGTTGCAGGAAAATCTGGCAAAAGATAACCTATAGAAGAAAGAAACAGAAAAAAAGAGACTGTAAAGAAAAAACTCTTTACACCGTCAGTAAAACCTGTTAAACTAGCTCTTGTGATTAAAACAATGGAGGTGTAAATAATGGCAGTAAAAATTCGTTTAAAACGCATGGGTTCTAAAAAGAAACCTTTTTACCGTATTGTCGTAGCAGATTCACGTTCTCCTCGTGACGGACGTTTCATCGAAACAGTAGGTACTTACAATCCTTTGCAAGACCCAGCTGAAGTGACAATCAAAGAAGATTTGATTCTTGATTGGTTATCAAAAGGTGCGCAACCTTCTGATACAGTACGCAATATTCTTTCAAAAGAAGGCGTAATGAAAAAACACCACGAAGCTAAATTCACTAAGAAATAAGGTGACGACGGATGAATGATTTGCAAGAATTAGTCTTAACGATCGTTTCACCATTAGTGACCAAACCTGAGGAGATCCAGCTTGATGTGGTTGAATCAGAAGATTTCTTTGAATATAATCTTACAGTTGCTCCGGAAGATATCGGACGAATCATTGGTAAACAAGGTCGGGTGGCTAAAGCAATCCGGACGATCGTTTACGGGGTTCGCACCAACGGCCCCAAAAAGGTCCGTTTAAATATCATTGATGGAAAGTAATTGATCGCATCACTCATTGAGTGATGCTTTTTTCTATCCTGTTAGTTCATGCTCAAGACCTATGACAGATCGGCTGATTTTTGAGATAATAAAAAAAAGGAGGCGGGAGTATGTCACAAGTGATTGCATGGATCCTATTTATTTTTGTTTTGATCTTTATTTATAAAGTGGGGTCATTTATCTGGCGCACATTAGGCGTATTGTTTTTGCTATTTTTACTATGGATCTATCGGGATGTCATCTTTACACAAGTTAGTCAATGGACACGAGATTTCCGCTGGGACCAACTACCAACTTATTTGGACCAAGGAATTCAATGGGTAAAAGACGGCTGGCAAGCCTTGCAAAGCTGGATTTCGAATAGGATTAGCTAGGAACAGGAGACAAGCAAAGTTGTTTGTCTTTTTATTTTGGAAAAGGTATGCTCTATAAAAAGGGGGAAATCATCATGAAAAAAGAAATAGGTCTCCTAGTGACAGTATTGGCCATTGGGGCATTAGCAGGATGCGACACGAAAAATAATACGGATAAGTCTGAGTCAACCCATTCAAGCACTCATACTAGTACAACCATTTCTTCTGAAAGCAGTAGCAGTAGTAGTGAGGCAGCCTCCAGCAGTGCCGCGCAAACTTCAAGTAAGACAGTTACCCAAGCAGGAACACTGGATCAGTTGTCAGCTGCTTTTCCGCAGGATCGCTTGCCATCAGAGGTGGCGCTGACGGAGCAAAAGACCTTGAATGCTGCAACCGACGAAGGGACAGATCAACTCTCTATCCTCTATTATCAGTTAAATGATCAACGAGAATTGAATGATCCATCATTGAACAATGAGACACCAATCGCTAGCTACAAAAATGCTGCTTACGAAAATGAAGACCAAGCGGCGGAGGCTGTACATGCGAACCTTGATGAAGGCGGACAGGCGGTCGATCTAGGACATAACATCACTGGTCATATGCAAGGTGCAGCTGGTTCCAGTTATCTAAGTTGGCAAGAAGGCAATTGGAACTTGACGGTACGAGCAGTCAATCAAGAAAATCAAGATCCCGTGCCAGTAGCAAAAAAAATCGTGGCCTATTTAGAAGAAGCTATGCTGCCCGCTCCAGGAATTGGTCAAATCACCATTGATATGGGAAAATCAGATTACACGGCTAACAGCGTTTCTTGGCAAGACGGTAAGATCACTTATACCTTGCAACATCAAGATCCTTTATCCGCATTGAAAATGGCTGTCTCAATGAATCAATAAAAGAGCCAATCTAACGTGTAGGAGGAAGTCATGCAAATTACGTATTTATCTGATCCTCAAGAAAAGAAACAGATCGCACAAACCATTCTGGCTGATTTGCCGGAATGGTTCGGTCTGCCTGAAAGCACTGCCGATTATATTGAAAAAAGTGCCTATCAAGAAATGATCGTAGTAGAAAACAAAGGTTTTTTGACCCTTGTAAAAACAAGTCCAGCGACTGCTGAGATCTATGTTATGGGCGTATTGAAAGCCGATCACCATCAAGGAATCGGCAGCCAATTGATCCAAGAAGCCATCCGTTGGTGCCAACGAGAAAGTATGGCCTTTTTACAGGTTAAGACATTGGCAGAGACGCATCCAGACCAATATTATCAGCGTACACGAAACTTTTATCGATCTATGGGATTCTTGCCAGTGGAAACTTTTCCCACCCTTTGGGGAGCGGAAAATCCATGCTTGTTGATGATCCAAGCAGTTCCTCCTCGGGAAAACACTAGAATTCCTTAACTGCCCATGCTAAAATGAGAAGGATTATAAAGGAAATGAGGACCAATCGTGACTGAATTTTTAAATGTAGGAAAAATTGTCAATACCCACGGAATCCGGGGAGAAGTACGAGTAATCTCGCAAACCGATTTCCCAGAAGAACGCTACCGTAAAGGGCAACGATTAACACTGTTTCGAGAAAATAAAGCACCGCTGGAATTAACCGTCGCTGGTCATCGTAAACACAAGAATTTTGATTTATTGACATTCGAGGGGTACCCCACGATCAATGATGTGGAACCTTTGCGAGACGGTATCTTAAAAGTTTCAAAAGACGAATTAAGCGAACTAACAGAAAATGAATATTACTATCATGAAATCATCGGCTTGACCGTCATTGATGAGCAAGCCAGAGAACTAGGAAAAATCAAAGAAATCCTATCTCCCGGTGCCAATGATGTTTGGGTAGTCCAACGCAAAGGCAAAAAAGATGCGTTGATTCCCTACATCGAATCAGTGGTAAAGCAAATTGATTTGGATAAAGGCGAAGTGCATATTGAGATCCCAGAAGGGTTGTTGGATGATGAGGATTGATGTTTTAACCTTATTCCCAAGAATGTTTGACGGCCCAATGGGGGAATCGATCATTGGAAAAGCTCGGGAAAAAGAGCTTCTAGAAATCAATGTCTCAAACTTTCGCGAATTTTCGGACAACAAACACCAAACAGTAGATGACTACCCTTATGGCGGAGGGGCAGGGATGCTGCTGAAAGTTCAGCCGATCTATGATAATTTAAAAGCGATCGAAACTGCCACCCCGCAAACCAAAAAACGTATTATCTTGTTAGACCCTGCCGGTAAGAAATTCGATCAAAAAATGGCCGAATCTTTTTCGCAAGAAGAGCATCTGGTATTTATCTGCGGACATTATGAAGGGTATGATGAACGAATTCGTTCGCTAGTGACGGATGAAGTTTCTCTCGGGGATTATGTTTTGACTGGTGGCGAATTAGGCGCGATGGTGATGATCGATGCGACCGTTCGTTTGCTGCCTGAAGTGCTAGGAAACGAGACGTCTGCGCAGACTGATTCCCACTCCACAGGGTTGCTTGAACACCCGCAGTACACGCGACCAGCAGAATTTCAAGGGATGACGGTCCCACCAGTCTTGATGAACGGCAACCACAAACTGATCGAAGAATGGCACTTAAAAGAATCCTTGAGACGAACTTATCATCGGCGACCTGATATGTTGGCGGATTATCCCCTAACAGCAGAAATGAAAAAAATGCTACAAGAGATCGCCGAAGAAGCTTCGGCAGAGGATGAATCAAAGTAAGAAATCTCAGTATCTAGAATCGCACCTGCAATCAAATGAAACCACCACAACGGATACTAGAAGCACCAGTCTAGTCCGTTGTCTTTTTTATAGAGACAAAATAAATGTCGGGAAAAAAAGCTGGTGACAAGAAATTTGTCTTTACATGAGCTGGAAAGTTATGGTAAGATATTTCAGTGAGTGTAAACTCAACTATTACGATATTCCGCTGGAGCAAATTGCTTTAAGAATGTTTGGGAATAAGGAGAATGATAAAGATGAATCCATTGATTCAAGAATTAACTCAAGAACAATTACGTACTGACATCCCAGCTTTCCGTCCTGGGGACACTGTTCGCGTTCATGCGAAAGTTGTTGAAGGAACGCGCGAACGTATCCAGTTATTTGAAGGTGTTGTTATCAAACGCCGCGGAGCTGGTATTAGCGAAACTTATACCGTTCGTAAAGTATCAAATGGTGTAGGTGTTGAACGTACCTTCCCATTGCACACACCACGTGTTGCACAAATCGAAGTTGTTCGTTACGGTAAAGTACGTCGTGCAAAATTGTACTACTTGCGTGCATTACACGGAAAAGCAGCTCGTATCAAAGAAATCAGAAGATAAACACGGGAAACTTCCTTGGAAATCTGAAATCTGTGAAAAGTCCTTGTATATCAAGGGCTTTTTCTTTTTTCACTATCACAGTTTTAAGCCTCAATTGGCTATTTTGGATTATTTTTCATTCATATTCCATTAAATTGCCCTAGATTGTCCGATTTTGACTATCAGTGTCGTCAAAATAGGGCAAAATTTAGTAGTCAATTTGACGACAAATTTAATACGAAAAATACCAAAACATTTACCGAATTTAGCAACTTCTGAACCCGAGTTACTAAAAGGGTCGACTTTTTTCGAAAAAGCCAAAACATGCACTTTTCTACTAAAAAGTTGATGTGATAGGATTCTATCTAAATAATTTTAGGAGTTTTTATCGTGAAACAAGATGATGGACGAATCGTATGGAAGAATCTAAGTGATTTAAAACTGATTTTGTTAATCAATCAATTTATCGAAAAACACGAAATAAAATCTAGCCGTCAATATCAGAGGAAATTATTAGAAAATCCCAATTCTGCACCAAGTATGTGGTTTATCAATCAAAAATATGGTTCATGGAAAAACTTATTAGTTAGTCTTGGGTGTGATAATGGAGAATATGGGAAATGGGCAAAAATATCAGAAAAAGATTTATTGAAAATAGTAGAGTCTTTTATTACGGTTGAGAAAATAACTTCTCAGCGTATGTATGAAAAAAGATCAGTAGGAAAAGACGTTCCTTCATTGAGTACATTGAAAAAGAGATTTGGAGATATAAGGTATCTATTTAGAAAGAATACAGAGAAGTCTTCTTTTACTGATTTTGAACTAATGCTTGAACTAAGAAATGAAATAGTCCGATTAAAATTACAGGATGATTTATCAATGACGAAATTTCGAAAACTAGTTCAATCACCAAAGTTACCATCAGTTGATACAATAATGAAAAGAACAAATAAAAATTGGGAAGAGTTGATGACAGAAATAGGGTTTGACTATCGAAAAATCAAAATCAATAAGCAGAGAAATAACTTATCTAAAAAGAAGAAAACTAAATAGTAAAACTCTAGACTAGACGTTCAAACTAAAAAGTTGAACGTCTTTTTTTATTACCTAAAAACGAAAGGGGATTTTGTTTTATGATAAAGCCGAGATTTAAAAATTGGCGATTATTTGCGGCTTGGGCACTATTAGGTCTAACAATTGGCGGAACGATTGTTCCTTCGATTGCCTTCGCCGATGAAATTACCCATCCACAAACGGTAACCGTAGAACTAGATTTAGCACATCAATATGTTGTCGAAGGAACGTTTAGTGACGGTCGTCCGATGTCAGAAGTCACTGTTCCGCATTATGCAGTGTATAATGGCGTGAAACAAGATATTTTCTGTATTGAACCAGGAGTCCCGATTTACAATGAGTTCACTCCTGGCTATGAGAAAAATCCATTGCCTGATATGTCTGAGAAAGCGAAACTAGTTTCTGTTTTATGGAAAAAAGCCGGTACAGATGCAGATACTCATATTGTGGCACAGAAGATGATCTGGCAAGAAGTTAATGGATATACCCTTCACTCAATCAAACGATCAGATGGTAGTGCCGTAAATATCGCAGCCATTGAGGCAAAAATAAATCAAGCCATTGCCGATTATCAGAAGAAACCAAACTTCCATAATAGTACGGCTAAAACAGTATTAGGGCAATCGACTACTGTGACGGATACGAATAATCTTAATTTGTCAGAGTTCGATGAGGTTGTGGAAAATACCGCAAACATTGATTATCGTGTGAATGGCAGTCAGTTGATAATCACCCCAACTGCCAATTCAAAAGAAAATGGTGTGCTGACGCTTAAGAAATCTGCTGGTACCGGAACACCTGTCGCCTATAAAAAGGCTGGCCAACAGACTTTAATGGCCGGGGCGATTGATAAGCCGAACACTTACACGGTCAAAATTGATACAAAAACGGAAGGTTCTTTGAAGATTAAAAAAGTTGATAAAGAATCGGGTGATATTATACCAGGAACGGTTTTCCATTTAGATTTTGGAAAAACTTTACCTGCAAAAGACGTGACTACCGATAAAGAAGGGATTGCTACATTGGATGAGATTCCTCATGGTACAAAAGTAACCATTACCGAAAAATCAGTACCGGCGCCTTATACGATTGATACCACCCCCATGACTACCACCATTAAAGCAGGCGAAACCATTTACGTGACTTCAAAAAACACACGGGAAAAAGGTCAAATCATTCTGGATAAAACCGGAGTTGAAACAGGGAGTGATCTTTGGAATGACAATTATTCCATAGCTGGCAATACGTTTGCCATTCGCAAAGACAGTCCAACCGGTGAAATCGTTCAAGAAATGACCACGGATGAAAACGGTCATGCGGAAACACCAAAAGAGATTGCTAATGCGTTGGAATTGGGAACCTATTATGTCACCGAAACTAAAGCTAGTCATGGGTTCGTGAATACGTTCAAACCTGTAAAAGTCGAATTGAAGTATGCCAATCAAACCGTAGCCCTTGTTACCAGTAACGTAAAAGGGCAAAATCAAGAAATCACTGGCGAAACCACTTTGACGAAAGAAGACAAAGATACTGGGGATAAAACACAAGGTAAAGCAGTCTTTGAGGGTGCTGAATACACCTTGTTTACTGCTAAGGATGGAAAAGCTGTTAAATGGAGTGAGGCTTTTAAACCAGAATTAGTGAAGGGAACGAAAGCTTCTGATGAAACCGTCACTTTGACTTTAGACGAAAAGAACCAAGTTGCCGTTAAACATTTATCTATCAACGAGTATTACTGGCAAGAAACCAAAGCGCCTGAAGGATATACCTTGGATGAAGCGAAGTATCCTGTATCTATAAAAAAGGTGGATGATAATGAAAAAAATGCGGTGATTACCCGAGATGTTACGGCAAAGGAACAAGTGATTCGCTTTGGTTTTGATTTCTTTAAATTTGCTGGATCAGCTGCGGGTACTGCCGAAACTGGCTTCAATGATCTGACCTTTAAAGTGTCACCATTAGAAGGAACCAATGAAATCACAGGTGCTGAAGATGAAGCGACCACTGCTTATAACGAGCAATTAGGGTTTGATGGCTATGGGAAGTTTGAAAATCTTCCTTATGGAGATTATTTACTTGAAGAAGTAGAAGCGCCAGAAGGATTTCAAAAGATTACGCCATTAGAAATCCGTTCTACTTTTAAGGAAAACAAAGAAGACTTTGTGAAGAGTGAGTATGTCTTTACTATTACCGAACAAGGCCAAAAACAACCAATTAAAACGGTGACCGTTCCTTACGAGAAACTGACGAACAAAGTATTTTCTGTTAGTTTGAACCGTTTGATGCTTTATGATTTGCCTGTGGAAGAAGATAGTTTAACTTCTCTTGCGACTTGGAAAGACGGAGACAAAGAATTAACTACCCTTGATTCTACCGAGTTAGTTGATAAATTGAGTTACAATCTACATGAAATCAAAGAAGACTGGTATGTGGTAGCGCAAGCCATTGATGTGGAAGCCACAAAAGCTGCCCAAGAAAAAGATGAAAAAGCCAAACCAGTCGTGATTGCCGAAACAACCGCCACTTTGGCGAATAAAGAGAAAACAGGAACATGGATAATTCGGCATAAATTAACCGCCGAACAAGTTTTGGATAAAACCATCGTCTTGTTCAACTATGTGTATGAAAATAAGGAAGCTTTTGAAGCAGGCGATGAGCCAGTATCGAAGGATGCTAGCTTGAATAATCAAGCCCAAACTGTTAATTGTACGGTGGAACGTCATGTTTCCATCCAAACAAAAGCCCACCTAGAAGATGGTTCTCAGACCTTTACTCATGGTGATGTGGTTGATATGTTTGATGATGTATCTATTACTCATGATGTATTGGATGGATCAAAAGAAGCTTTCGAAACAATTCTGTATGCACTACTACCGGATGGTACAAACAAAGAAATTTGGAAATCAGGCAAGATTGATTATGAAGTAAATGATAAAGAATTTACCAAAACTATGCTTGCGGAAAAAGTAGATACCGGAAAGTATCCAGAAGGAACCAAGTTTACTTTTGCAGAAATCAATTATGATAAAGATGAGAATATCAATGGTAAACACAATGAGGATCTAAAAGAAAAAAATCAAACCTTAACTCCCAAAAAAGTTCCAACCACACCACGTACGCCGAAACAACCGGAAACACCAACTGTTCCAAGTGGCTATCAAGAATCTAGTCCCATAGTGAAAACATTCCCTCAAACTGGGGAGAAAAATTCCAATGTTTTACTGTTCATTGATTTTACTTTGATTTTTGCGACGGCGGGCTATTATTTCTGGAATCGCCGTAAATAAGGTGATGAGATGATACAAGTAAATCCTAAGAACCAACGTGCGCGACCGCCTCCTAACAAAGTGGTCGCGCTATTTTTGTATCCAAAACTAACAATGAAAAGAGGAAAAGAAGATGGAATTGAAATTTGTCGTGCCAGATATGACTGAAACCTTTGGAAAGTTGAGTTATGCAGGTGAAGGAGAAATTTTAACAGAAGGATATGGACGGAATGCTACGGTGATTGGTCGCAGTTATCATTTGTATTCCAGTAAGCAACGGGCTGATGATATTGAGGTGGTAGTAGCTGCGGAAGCCGGTGAAAAGGACTTTGATCAAGACCAACCGCTAAAAGCCGTGAATCCCCATTTGGTTGCCAAAGGCTATGAGATTGAGAATCGTGGGTTTACTGATTACGTGTTGCATGTAGATGATTTAGTGAAAGCATAGGAGGAAAAGAAGATGAGATTAACAGAAGGTATTGTTGTAGATTCAGGATTAACCTTTGGCAAGTTGCGATTTTCCGCATTACGCCGAGAAGTACGGAAGCAAAATGAGGATGGAACGATTAGTAACGAGGTAAAAGAACGAACCTATAATTTGAAATCCTCTGCACAAGGTCGAATGATCCAAGTTAGTATTCCAGCAAATGTACCCTTACGCGAGTTTGCTTATGATGCAGAGGTAGAGTTGGTCAATCCAATTGTGGATACAGTCGCCAATTATGTTTTTCGAGAAGGAACTACTGTTAATTGGTTTATTAAGGCAGACGATTTAGTCTTGAAACGACAGCCAAATCAAGGAAATCCTACGAACCAAAATGAAGGAAAGAAATAGGTGAAACGTATGGAAATTAATGTTGAACATATTTTAGATTGTTTCGATCAATATGGAAAAAGTGAGCTAACTGAGGAACAACTCGTTAAAGCATTATCCTATGATGAAAAAATGTTTCTGATTATGCATCAAGGTTTACTTGGAGAAAATAGCGACAGTGAAGAAGAATTTGATGTACTAGACTGGTTAGGAGAAGAAGAGTCCTTCTTAGTGGTTGTCGAAGTAAATGCAAACTTATGTCGACAGGCAGAATATGTCTTGGAAGAAATCGGTGTGGGGATGCCGGATGCCATTGAAGGCTTTTTAAATCAATTGGTTGAAACGAAACAACTCCTGATCGCAGTAAATGACTAGCATAACTATTTGAAATTGCCAATGAAATCCTATTGGGCTTTTTTTGATTGGAGGTGTAAACCATCAAAATGTACAAAGGACATCGCATACGCGCAAGAGATCAGCACTTGGTTTATCACTTTATTCTTGGCTGGCTAATCGCTTTGTTCATCGGTTGGATGGGTGTCTTTTATTTTCAAGAGCTTAGAAAATTTGATATTTCTAGGGTATCACTTTCTACTATTGAAACTGTTTGGTCTATGAAGGAGTTAATCTGCTTACTTGGAAGTCTTGCTTTTTCAGGAGTTATGCTGTTGCTTTATATTCACTTTTTTCCTGATCATTGGCGAAGCTTGTGGCATAGACAAAAACTAGCTCGGATGATTCTAGAAAACCATTGGTATGAAGTGAAACAAACTCAAAGTGAAGGTTTTTTCAAAGATTTAAATAGTAGTCGAACCAAAGACACTATCAGTTACTTCCCCAAAATCTATTATCGAATGACGGATGAATTACTTTCAATTCGTGTTCAAATTTCACTGGGAAAATATCAAGATCAGCTATTGAAGTTGGAAAAGAAGCTAGAAAGTGGGCTGTATTGTGAGTTAGTAGAAAAGGAACTCAAAGACTCTTATGTGGAATACACCTTGTTATACGATATGATTGCCAATCGAATTGGGATAGAAGAAGTAGTGGCAGAAAATGGGGCGTTGCGATTGATGAAAAATCAAGTATGGGTGTATGATTCCTTGCCTCATATGTTAATCGCAGGTGGGACAGGTGGTGGGAAGACCTATTTCTTACTCACCATTATTCAAGCACTATTGAAGTCAGATGCAGAATTGTTTATCCTCGATCCCAAAAATGCCGACCTAGCCGATTTAGGTACGGTGATGCCTCACGTATACTCCCAAAAAGAAGAAATTTCTGCATGTGTGGAAGATTTTTACGAACGCATGGTGGCTCGTAGCAAGGCAATGAAAGAAATGTCCAACTACAAAACTGGAGAGAATTATGCGTTTCTTGGACTTCCACCAAACTTTTTAATCTTTGATGAATACGTGGCTTATATGGAAATGTTAACGACGAAAGAAAGTGCGGTGATTTTAAATAAGCTCAAACAAATCGTAATGTTGGGTCGTCAGTCTGGTTTCTTTCTAATTCTGGCTTGTCAAAGACCCGATGCAAAATATTTAGGAGACGGGATTCGCGATCAATTTAACTTTCGAGTAGCTTTGGGTCGCATGAGTGAACTCGGGTATTCCATGATGTTTGGAGAAGTTGATAAAAATTTCTTTATGAAACGCATCAAAGGTCGAGGCTATGTGGATACTGGAGGGAGTGTGATTAGTGAGTTTTATACGCCACTTGTGCCAAAAGGGTATGATTTTTTAAGGGAAATTAGTAACGTTGCTGGATTAAATGTTCGTACGGAAAGAGAAAGTAATAGCATGTAGCCTGGGAATATCAATAATCCTAGGCTTTTTTCATTGAGGAGATTTATGACATTTTTAGATTTATTCGCCGGGATCGGTGGCTTTCGCTTAGGCATGGAACAAGCCGGTCACCAGTGTATCGGCTTTTGTGAAATTGATGAATTTGCCCGGTGGAGTTATAAGGCAATTCATGATACAAGGAAGGAGGTGGAAATGCATGACATCACAAGTGTATCAGATGAGTTTGTTCAATCCCTCGGACCAGTGGACATCCTTTGCGGCGGATTTCCGTGCCAAGCTTTCTCAATTGCGGGAAAGCGGCAAGGATTTTCCGATACTCGAGGTACTTTATTCTTTGAAATCGCTCGGTTCGCCACTCTTCTCCAACCTAAGTTTTTATTCCTTGAGAACGTCCGGGGATTGCTCAATCACGAAGGAGGGGCTACGTTCGAGACGATCCTCCGAACGCTGGATGGATTGGGGTATGATGTGGAATGGCAGGTGCTTAACTCAAAGGCCTACGTTCCCCAAAGCCGCGAGCGGGTCTTCCTTATCGGACATTCTCGAGACGCATGTACCGAACAAGTATTTCCTATCATTGGATCGTCTTCAACATCTGATCAAAACATCCGAAACTTGGTAAATATCAATCCCTCCAATCGAGGCATGGGGGGACAAGTCTATGGTTCAGATGGCGTGGCGCCAACTTTAACGGGAGATGAAGGAATTAAAATTGCCTTACCCACAAATGATGGGATTTCCATAGCGGGTATGTTACCGGGAAATTTTGAACAAAGCAATCGAGTTTACGAAGTAACCGGTACAGCTCCCACTTTGTCAACGAAACAAGGGGGAACGAAGATCATGATTCGGAAAAATGGAACAGAATATCAAGAGGTGGAGCCAGGGGACAGTGTGAACCTGGCTTTTCCTAATTCCACAAGTCGTCGAGGTCGTCTGGGAAAACAAAGTGTGCATACCTTACTAACAGGAGACCAACAAGCGGTCGTCACGGATCAGTACCAGATTCGAAAGCTGACACCTAGAGAGTGCTGGCGTCTTCAGGGCTTTCCCGATTGGGCTTTTGACCGAGCTTCTCAAGTCAATTCAGATAGTCAGTTGTATAAGCAGGCCGGAAACTCTGTAACTGTTCCGGTCATTTTTGATATTGCCAGAAGATTAAAGGAGGTAAAAGCACATGATTTATGATGAGTTGATTGGGGAAATCTACTAGGTGATTGGCAAGATTCAGTCAGATCCGGAATTGGAAAAAGAACTGTACCGACTCAATTTTGATATTCGAAAAAATGGGGTGAAGGTCCCTGGTGATTCATATGTAATGGACGAAGAAACCGATGCTCGAATTGAGTTGAATCAGGTTATCAGTGAATTCGAACGGATTGCAGACCTTGCCAAAGAACCGGATATCCGCCAATACTTGTTTGAGATAAAAGCAGAATTGGAAATAGAGGGTATTACCTCAGAGTAACAACCAAATAAACCACTGATAGGTGCTGACCGCGGGGGATTTGCGAAGCAGAAATCCTCCGTGGTGCTGTGCCTGTTCATGGACGGCGCCAGTCGGCCATGATGTCTCACCCCCCCGTATCTAACAGGGGGGTACAAAAACACAAAAAATAAGCAAGTAGCCACTAAGAATGCTTGTTGTAGCAAGGATATTAAGTGATTTGCATAGTTGTTAACTCATTTGAAAAAGTTAACACTTTGAATTTGGAGGTGAGAACTTGGCACAACGGAATTTAGATTATCGGCTATTAAAAGACCGACGCAACGAATATGGCGTTTCGCAAAATAAATTAGCTACTGCTTGCGGACTTAGCCGCCCATATCTAAATCAGATAGAAAATGGTGGCGTAACCGCCTCTACAAAGACCATGAGAAAAATTTTTGATCAACTGGAAAGTTTCAATCCCGATTTACCTTTAACGTTACTGTTTGACTATGTAAGGATTCGCTTTCCCACAACGGATGTGCGGAAAATTATTCAAGAAATTCTCCATTTGAAATTTGAGTATATGCTTCATGAAGATTACGCCTTTTACTCCTATCAAGAACAATACGTCATGGGAGATATTGTGGTGATGTTATCTCATGAAGAAGATAAAGGTGTCCTTCTGGAATTAAAGGGTCGTGGCTGTCGGCAGTTTGAAACTTTTTTACTCGCTCAAAAACGTAGCTGGTACGACTTTTTCGAAGATTGTCTAAAAGCTAGTGGCGTGATGAAACGCTTGGATTTGGCAATCAATGATCGAGTGGGGCTATTGAATATTCCTGATTTAACGAAAAAATGTCAGAAGGAAGAATGTATCTCCTTGTTTCGTACCTTTAAAAGTTATCGTTCCGGAGAGTTATTGAAAGCTGATGAAAAGGACAGTATGGGCAATACCTTATACATCGGAAGCCTCAAAAGTGAGATCTATTTTTGTTTGTACGAAAAAGATTATGAACAATATATCAAGCTAGGGATTCCATTAGACCAAACTGAAACGAAAAATCGTTTTGAAATTCGGTTGAAAAATGATCGTGCTTATTATGCGATTCAAGATTTGTTAAAAGGTCGTAGTATTGAAAGTACCACATTTTCCATTATCAATCGTTATTTGCGATTTGCGGATAAGGTGGAAGGAAAAAGGCGAACCAACTGGCCCTTGAATGAACAATGGGGTCGCTTTATTGGACAGAATCGCAAAGAGATTCAACTTACTTCCGAACCGAAACCGTATACCATTGAACGAACGTTGAATTGGCTTGGATGTCAAGTCGCTCCTACGTGGAAGATGGCCAAGGAATTGGATCGGTTGAATCAGACAACTTATATACAAGATATGGTACAGAATGCGCGCTTATCAGGTCGGCATAAAAAGATTTTGGAGCAACAAAGTTTGGCAATCGAAAACTTGATTATATGAAGAGAGGAATTGTTATGGAAATTGCAAAAGATGTTTTATTGGTAATTGGTTGCAGTATGCTTGGTATTACTGTGATGTGCTTGATGCATGCAAGTGCGTCAGCAGACCGAGCAATGGAAAAGAAAGGAAAGTGAAAAGATGAATTTCGGACAAAATTTATATCAATGGTTTTTAACCAATGCCCAATCCTTAGTCTTACTGGCAATTGTGGTCATTGGTTTATTTTTAGGATTTAAGCGGGAGTTTTCAAAATTGATTGGCTTTTTGGTGATTGCCTTGATTGCGGTCGGGCTGGTCTTCAACGCTTCTGGTGTGAAAGATGTTTTACTCAATTTGTTTAACCGAATTGTTGGTGCTTAAGGGGGAATCACGATGGAACAGATGCGTGTATATATTGCGAACCTTGGTAAATACAATGAAGGTGAGTTGGTGGGGGCATGGTTTACTCCACCAGTGGATTTTGATGAAGTGAAAGAACGGATTGGATTAAATGATGAATATGAAGAGTATGCGATCCATGATTATGAGTTGCCCTTTGAAATTGATGAGTATACACCAATTGAGGAAATTAATCGTTTGTGTGGTTTAGCAGAGAAATTAGAAGGAACACCAATTGGTGAGGTTGCTTCAGAGATTCAACATGCCTTCTTCAATTCTTTTGAAGAAATGGTGGAGCATGTGGATGATATTATTTATTATCCAGATTGTAATGATATGAGTGATGTGGCGTATTATTTGATTGACGAAATTGGAGATTTGAGTGAAGTGCCGATTCACCTGCAAAATTATATTGATTATAAAGCGTATGGACGAGATTTGGAGATTGGCGGGAATTATTTGGTTACTAGTCGTGGGGTCTTTGAATATTTAACGTAGTATTATTCTTTCAATAAATGGATTAACAAATGTCGCTTGTTATTAATCGTTCAATCTGGTTAAATAATATTATAAACTGGATTAGATTGAGGGGTTTGCCGTGGCTATTGTTATTTCTAAGATGATTGTTCATAAATTAAATGTTGGAAATCCTTTACCTGTTTTAAGTGATCATTGTATTGACTTGAATTCTTTAGAGGATACCGATGAAGCGTTAAATTTTTTTGTTACACATATAGAACAATCAAGAAGTCAAGGATATGTAAAAAAATGTCAATTTTGGGATTTAAATTCAAATACTGTAAAAAGAAATGTTGAAACAATAATTACTAATATTGATAATTCTGATGAATTAGAACAGTCCTTTATAGAAGAATCAAAGCAGATGGCTATAAAATTTGCCAGATTAATGAGAGGTACTGCTTCTCGAAGTGAGGGATCTCTATTTGTATTGTTCTATTCTGTTGATGGGGATAATTACATTGGTATTATGAAAATGGATCCTGATACGGGAGTAGAAGTTATTGAACAAGAAAATAGTCTTACTATTCAAGTGAGGAAAGATATGCTACCTTCAAAACGAGAGAGATTGCATAAGGCAGCATTCATAAAATGTCTTGACTTATATACTGAAGGAGAAATACATTTATATGCTCTAGATAGACAAAAATCTACTGATGAACCAGCTAAATATTTTTTAGATAGCTTTTTGAACGCAAAGATAATTCCTGATGATGAAGTATTAACAGCGGCATATCAAAAAACAGTTGCTAATGTTATTCAGGAAGTATTGCCTCCAGGTATGTATATGGCATTTAGTCAGAATTTCCAAAGAAGGCTTACTGAACCACGATACTTTACATTAGAGGATGATTTCCCACCGTTGATTCGTGATTTGCTACCTCCAAATCAGATAGATGCTGATTTAGCAATGTATATGAACAGCATTCAGCAGGAACTTATGCGTAAAAATCCTGGTGATGTAACAGGTTTTATGCCTGTCGTAGAGAAGATTAATAGCCGAGTTTTCCGTACAATAGATAAAAGTATAGAAATTACCATTAATAAAGATGCTGATGAAGATGTCTATAATATAGAACTTGACGAGGATGGTACGCTGAGACTAACCATTTATCCAGAAGCGAATCCAAAACAAATAAAATAGTATACTGGGAGTAAACTCATGGTAGAAAACAGTGAACTTAGAAGGATTCAAGAAATTCTATCCAAAAATGAAAATTTTTTTCTTAATGAAACAAAAAATAATATCACATTTCAAGAGCAGTTCAATATTTGTGATATTGATGATAGTTTTACGAACGAATTGCCTAATATAGAGTATATTAGTATGAAGTTTTTTCACGTAGAAACGGATGATCAAATATTAGGTGCTCATTTAACCGAAGATATACGTCAATTGAACAAAGGAATATATAAAGATAGGGAAACTCCTATTTATTCGATTATCACCATCGATAAGAATTTATTTAAGAATAGTTCTTTTGATGAAAATTTTTTATTCTATTTTAGTTTAAAAGTCTTTGTAAATCAGGTTAGCAGGTTGAGTTGGCAAGATGCAAATAAGAAATTAACAGTTTTTATTCTTAAGAGTGACGTAGTTAACTTTAATACTGATTTCATTAAAATAATAAACTATGATCCTAATGCTAATAACCAAAGCGAGGCTATTTCATCTAATGTAAAAAATCGGTTTGAAGAGTTTAATAGTATTTACAGCTCAATATATGATGAAAAAAAACTTAAAGACTACTTTGAGTATCCTCTAACGTGGGCAGGAAAGGTCGATGAGGGATTTCCCAACATTATAAAGAAAAGGATGGTTGAGTGTTTTTTTACAATTATTTGTAACAAAATACTTGGTAGTAATAGATATTTAATACGGGGTCAGAAAACTGTTACGATTGAGATTAAC
This sequence comes from Enterococcus sp. M190262, assembly GCF_005843965.1. NCBI lineage: Bacteria > Bacillati > Bacillota > Bacilli > Lactobacillales > Enterococcaceae > Enterococcus > Enterococcus sp. M190262. Next base: position 1,888,187 of record NZ_CP040461.1, read on the forward strand.
GATGAGATAATACCGTTTAAAAGCATCCAAATTATTTGTGAGCTTTTTGATTTTTTACTTGATGTTGATAAGCATCATGATAAGCTTAGTTTGTTGCGGAACACGTTAACCGTTTATCTTAATAGTTATTCTGATACTAAAAACTTTATCAGCGAGTCACCTGAAATAATCAAGTCACTCAAGTACAATTTTGAACTGTATATACAAGAAAAAGTACGAATGTTTTTGGATCAAAAAAATAAACTGCTCCAGGAATACATTAGTACAACAAAAAAAATTGAAGATATGACTTCGGGGTTAGTAGCCCAAATGAGGACTGTCGCTCTTAGTCTCTTAGGAACTATCTTTATTTCTTTATTGGGCGATATTGCAAAAAGTAAGTCTTATGCGATTTTAAATCTTGCGTTGATAAGCTATGCCCTATACTTCGTTATTAATATTGTATTAATAGGAATTCAAATGTTTCAGAAAAATGCTTTGCTCTCAAGTCTTGAAAATTATACTAAGGAACTAGGAGTGATTGGCGAGCAAAATGATAATAATTTGTCATACTCATCATTAAAAGTCAAATATTTAAAGAAATCAGTAAATATATACACTTTTTATTGGTGCCTAATCCTCTTTATTTTAGTTTTGCTGACTTTGTTGTTTCTTTTATTCTATCTTTCGTTAAGGTTCAATTATTTTCCCGAACTGAAAGAGATGATTAAGTTTATCATCGGATACTATTAATAATAAATATGTATTACTTGAGTCTAGCATTTGCTAGACTCTTTTTGAAAGGAGAAATCATGAAAAAAATAAAAAGCTACACCAGTATTTGGGCAGTTGAGAAAGTTATTTACGCAATCAATGACTTTCAGCTGCCTTTTCCTGTGACTTTTAACCAGATGGCTTGGTTTGTTTTGTCCTTGCTATTTGTCATTGTATTTACCCATGTGCCTCCACTATCTATGATAGAGGGGGCGTTTTTAAAATACTTAGGAATTCCGATGGCGGTCACTTGGTTCATGTCGCAAAAGACCTTTGACGGTAAGAAACCACTGGGATTCTTACGATCCTTTATCAGCTATCACTTACGGGTTAAGAGCACTTTTGCAGGAAAAAAAGTTAAAGAACAGAAAAAACGATGGGATGAACCCATTACTCTTGTAAGGAGTGTGAATTATGTATCCGATTAAGTATATTGAAAACAATCTTGTGTTTAACCAAGACGGCGAGTGTTTTGCCTACTATGAATTAGTGCCTTATAACTATTCCTTTTTATCACCTGAACAGAAGTATCAAGTACATGATAACTTTCGCCAGTTGATTGCGCAAAATAGTGAAGGCAAGATCCATGCGTTACAAATTGCCACAGAAAGTAGTATTCGTGCCACGCAAGAACGATCGAAAAAGGAAATTATCGGTAGACTCCAAGAAGTCGCAAAACAACGAATTGACCTTCAAACAGATGCATTAGTATCCATGATTGGCGATAGTCAGATTGATTATCGCTTTTTTATTGGCTTCAAACTAATTGCGACTGATGAAGAGGTCAATTTAAAGAGTCTCAAGAAATCTTTCTTTTCTGGGCTTCAAGAATTTATCTATGGGGTCAATCATCATTTGATGGGTGATTTCGTTTCCTTATCCAATGAAGAAATTCGTCGATATACCAAGCTTGAAAAACTAATGGAAAGTAAATTAGCTAGAAGATTCAAAGTCAGACGGGTCACACCGAGTGATCTGACGTATTTAATTGAACATATTTATGGCGAAAAAGGCACACCGTTTGAAGAATATGAATTTCAGCTACCAAAGAAAAAGTTAAAATCAGAAACGCTGGTGAAACGCTATGATTTATTACGTCCTAGTTGTTGCTTGATTGAAGAAAAGCCCCGTTACTTACGGATTGAACATGAAAATCATGAATCGTATGTAGCGTACTTAACAATCAATACAATTGTGGGGGAAATGGAGTTTCCTTCCTCGGAACTTTTCTATTACCAGCAACAACAATTTACATTTCCAATCGACACGAGTATGAATATAGAGATTGTAACTAATAAAAAGGCACTTGCTACTGTTCGCAATAAGAAAAAGGAGCTAAAAGATTTAGACAACCACGCCTACCAATCCGACAATGAAACGAATGCCAATGTTTTAGATGCGTTGGATTCCGTAGATGAATTGGAAACCACTTTGGATCAGTCAAAAGAATCCATGTACAAACTAAGCTATGTGGTTCGAGTGAGTGCCGAATCCGTGGATGAATTAAAGCGCCGTTGTGATGAAGTGTTCGATTTTTATGATGATACTAATGTAAAACTAGTCCGACCCTTTGGCGATATGATGGGGCTACATGAAGAATTCTTGCCCTCATGCAAACGCTATATGAATGACTATATTCAATATGTTACTTCTGACTTTTTAGCGGGACTTGGTTTTGGGGCTACTCAAAAGCTAGGGGAATTAGAAGGTATCTACTTTGGCTACAATGTAGATACGGGGCGGAATGTTTACCTGAAACCGGCATTAGCTTCACAAGGGATCAAGGGTTCAGTTACCAATGCTTTGGCAGCTGCGTTTCTTGGTTCACTCGGTGGCGGAAAGTCCTTTAGTAACAATCTCTTGGTCTACTATGCTGTTCTTTTTGGTGGGCAAGCTGTGATTGTCGATCCAAAAGGAGAACGAGGTGGTTGGAAAGAAAACTTGCCAGAAATTGCGGATGAAATCAATATTCTCAACTTGACTAGTAAACCAGAAAATCAAGGCTTACTTGATCCTTATGTGATTATGAAGAAAAAGAAAGATTCAGAAAGTTTAGCGATTGATATCCTGACTTTTTTAACAGGAATTTCCAGTCGGAATGGGGAGAAGTTTCCAGTGTTGCGTAAAGCCATTCGGACGGTTACCCAAAGTGAGCAACGAGGATTGATGCAAGTCATTAAAGAGCTTCGAAAGGAGAACTCTCCAGTCGCGGAAAATATCGCCAATCATATCGAGTCCTTTACCGATTATGATTTTGCCCATTTGCTTTTCTCAGACGGCTCAATTACCCAATCGATTAGTTTAGATAAACAGTTGAATATCATTCAAGTAGCGGATTTGGTTTTACCAGATGCAGAAACTACTTTTGAAGAATATACCACGATGGAGTTGCTGAGTGTTTCCATGCTAATTGTCATTTCAACTTTTGCCTTAGATTTTATTCATAGCAACAGAGAAATTTTCAAGATTGTGGACTTGGATGAAGCGTGGAGTTTTCTTCAAGTGGCACAAGGGAAAACATTATCGAATAAGCTCGTTCGTGCAGGTCGAGCCATGAATGCAGGGGTTTATTTTGTCACGCAAAATAGTGACGATTTACTGGATGAACGCTTGAAGAATAATATTGGATTGAAGTTTGCTTTTCGAAGTACCGATATTCATGAAATCAAGAAGACTTTGGAATTTTTTGGATTGGATCAAGAGGATGAAAGTAATCAAAAATGTCTGCGAGATTTGGAAAATGGCCAATGCTTGATGCAAGATTTGTATGGTCGGGTAGGTGTGGTCCAAGTTCACCCAGTCTTTGAAGAACTCTTCCATGCCTTTGATACTCGTCCGCCTGTTCAAGAGAGAATGGAGTGAGGAGATGAAAAAGAAACTTTTTCGGATTGCAGGAATCGTTTTTATTAGCATCATCAATCTGACAGTTGTATTGAGTTTAGTCGGTACGATAGCCGTGGCAACAAGTCTGGTTGACGATACAGTTGAAGCGGGAAATCTATATTCCCAATATTCACTGAACAACTATCAACTAGATTTCTTTGTGGATAGCTCTTGGGATTGGCTGCCTTGGAATTGGGGCGATGGTCTAGGGAAGAGCGTGATGTATGGTCTTTATGCCATTACCAATTTTATTTGGACGGTTAGTCTCTATTTATCAAATGCCACGGGCTATGTAGTTCAAGAAGCCTATAAATTGGATTTCATTTCGGATACAGCTGAAAGTATTGGGAAGAATATCCAAACCTTAGCCGGCATTACCGAAAATGGATTACAGACCTCGGGCTTCTACTTTGGATTTCTACTATTGATGATTTTAGCTCTAGGAGTTTATGTGGCGTATACCGGTCTACTCAAACGAGAAACTACAAAGGCAGTCCGAGCCGTGATTAATTTTGTAATGATTTTTCTATTTTCGGGTTCGTTCATTGCTTATGCGCCTACTTATATCACAAAAATCAATGACTTTAGCTCAGATGTTAGTGAAGCGGCTCTTAGCCTTGGGACCGAGATCGTTGTACCGAATTCTGAAAACCAAGGGAAAGATAGTGTCGATTTGATTCGGGATAGCTTATTTTCCATTCAAGTCCAACAACCTTGGTTACTCTTGCAATTTGATGATTCCAATATAGAAGAAATTGGCGAAGACCGAGTCGATAAAATCTTATCCGTGAGTCCAGATGAAAATAAAGGCAAAGATCGGGAAGAAGTCGTCAAGGCCGAGATTGAAGACAATGACAATGCGAATTTAAGTATTACCAAGACCATGAACCGCTTAGGAACCGTGGTCTTTTTGGTGTTGTTCAATATTGGGATTTCCTTCTTTGTTTTCCTCTTAACCGGGATTATGTTGTTCTCCCAAATTCTCTTCATTATCTTTGCGATGTTTTTGCCGATTAGTTTTTTATTGTCCATGTTGCCGACTTATGAGAGTTTGGGAAAGAAGGCGATTATTCGTTTATTCAATACGATTATGATGCGAGCGGGAGTGACCTTGGTGATTACAACTGCTTTTAGTATCTCCACGATGTTTTACAATATTTCGACGACCTATCCCTTCTTTATGGTAGCTTTTCTACAAATTGTGACCTTTGCCGGTATCTATTTCAAATTGGGTGACATTATGAGTATGTTCAACCTCCAGAGTAATGACAGTCAGTCAATGGGCAGACGGGTGATGCGAAGACCACAAATGTTAATGAATCGTAAATTACGGCAACTCAATCGAAATGTGGGCCGAACTCTGGCCTTTGGTGGAGGTGCAGTAGTTGGAAATAAGTTGTCAAAGGATCAACAAAAGTCCAGATTGTATTCTTCTGGTTTTTCTCCACGAAAGAATCCGTCGCTACCTAACAATAACGAGGCATCACCTGACTCGACTAAGGAAAATCCAATCTCAAAAAATAAGAAACAGTCTCGAATGAATTTAGCTGGGAGAAAAATAGGCAAAGTTTTGGATACCCAAGCTTTGGTGAAAGATAAGACCAAACAAGTAAAGGATCAAGTACGGAATACGCCAACGAATTTAAAATACAATCTCCATAAAGGAATCGAAAAGACGAAAAAATCACCAGAAGAATTCAAGCGTGGACTTGTCCAAGAAAAAGAAAATCGAGCGGAGTTGCGAGAAAAACAACGACAACGTAGAGACGAAAAAATGGCTGAAAAGCGCAAAGTATTAAACGAAGCAGGAAATCGTCATGGGAAAAGAAGGGAAAATGTTCCGATAAAAGCAGAGGCTCAATCTCAAAAAGATAGAATGCTGAAAAAAGAAGCACCAAAGCGGATTGTGAGAGCAAATCTGAATCCTGAAATAAAACGAAAACTAGCTGGTCAAGAAATCATTTCAAAAGGAATAAACCAATCCTCTGGAAAGAAAAATTCTTTTCAACAAGTGAAACAGAGGTCTACTCTTCCAAAGCGAACCAATCAAAAAATACAAAAAAGAATGAACCCTCGTTCAAAACCAAGGTCAGGTGAGAAAAAATGAACTTGAAGAAATTGGGTGTCATTTCATTAACCTTCCTGACAATCTTTTTTATGGGAATTTTGATGTGTGTGGGTTTGTTGTTTGGGGAAGACAGTGAAGGAAGTGGGAGTACCGGAACTTCTCCTAGAGGTAGTAGTGTCGCAGAAGAAGTTTTGAAACACCGCCCAATGGTGGAAAAGTATGCCGAAGAATCGGATATAACAGAGTATGTTCCGATTCTTTTGGCGATTATTCAAGTGGAATCTGGTGGGAAAATGGAAGATGTTATGCAGAGTTCTGAGTCAGCCGGGTTGCCACCGAATTCATTAAGTACCGAGGCATCCATTAAACAAGGGTGTCTCTATTTTGCGTCCTTGGTTAAGCGTTCCAAAGAATTAGGTTGTGATCAGGACAGTATTATTCAGGCGTATAACTATGGTGGCGGGTATCTGGATCATGTCGAGAAAAACGGGAAGAAACATAGTTTTGCTTTAGCAGAATCATTTTTAAAGGAAAAATCAGGTGGTCAGAAAGTAGATTATCCCAATCCCATCGCGGTTAAGGAAAATGGTGGATGGCGGTATAACTATGGCAATATGTTTTATTGCCTATTGGTGAAGCAATACCTAACTACAACACAGTTTGATAATAAGACGGTACAAGGGATTTTTGACGAGGCGTTTAAGTATGAAGGTACTGCCTATGTATTTGGTGGCTCAAGTCCTGAAACTGGGTTTGATTGTAGTGGTTTAACTCAATGGTGTTATGCCAAAGTTGGTCTGAAACTTCCTCGGGTAGCTCAAGATCAATATGATGTCATGACCCACATTGACCTAAAAGATGCCAAACCAGGCGATTTGGTTTTCTTTCATTCGACTTATGATGCCGGTACTTATGTGACCCATGTCGGTATTTATGCAGGAGAGAATCGCATGTATCACGCGGGAGATCCAGTGGGATGGACGAATCTAACGGAAAACTATTGGCAGCAGCATCTTATCGGAGCTGGCCGATACAAATAAGAGAAAAGAGGAAAAAACATGAAGATAAAAATTGAACGGAATCAAAAGGAAAAGATATCGAAAAAGAAGAAAGATCGAGTCGTATCCGTGGGCAAACATCGGAAAAGGGTGCTTGCCCTCTGGTTTTTGTTGATTTGTAGTCTCATTTTTGGTATCTATAAAAATTTCACGGCCGTTGATCAACATACAACTCATGAAAAAGTGGTAGTAAAAGAGAAAGTAGTGAATACTTCTGGTGTTGAAAGTTTCACGAAGGATTTTGCGAAAGAATATTTTTCATGGAGGAATAACAAAGAGGTAATTGAAAAGAGAATGAATACTCTGGGACAGTACCTTACAGAAGAAGGTCTCACTTTAAGTCAAGATATGGTTCGAGCGGATATTCCTACTAGTTCAGAAGTTCAATCAGTAAAAATTCTTGATGTTGAAAAAAGGTCAGATGATTTTGTCGTTTCATTTTTATTAGATCAAAAGATTACAGAGGGGAAAAAATCTCAACAAATTTCTTCTGCCTATCGAGTGATTGTTTTTGAAGATGAAAAAGGGAATCATATTGTGACGAGTTTGCCTACCACAATTGCAAAACCAGATAAGGCACAATATGAGACAAAACAAGTAGAAAGTGATTCAGAAATTGATGCCAAAACAACAGAAGAAATAACCGAGTTTTTAGAGACTTTCTTTAAAATTTATCCAACTGCTTCTGAAAAGGAACTTGAATACTATGTTGAAAATAAAGCATTTCAGCCGATTAATAGTAATTTGATATTTATAGAATTAGTTAATCCTGTTTTTCAGCAAAAAGGAAAAGAAATTCAAGGAGAAGTCTGTGTTAAGTACCTTAATAATACAACCAAAATAAATAGTACCTTTCAGTATTCTTTTACTCTTGAAAAGGTAGAAAACTGGAAAGTTATTTATATTAAATAGAGATAGAGCAAATCTTTGAGTTTTAATTAAAATGAAATACTCTCATAAAGGATGACCAAAAATATAACTATTTTTAGAGGTGTTTATTTTCTTATCAATAGTTTTTATGTAACCTTCTAATTTGAAGAGGTATTACTAAAAATTTAGTGTTGATATAATGATTCTATTCATAATTGTTAACTCTGTTATTTTATCACTTTAATGGATTTAACGATTTGAGAATAATTTTTTTTAGAGTTAAAATAAATGTGTCAAGTGTAAAAAAGATGCTATCTATACAAAATGTTAAGTAAGAAAAGCAAATGCATTATTTAAAATTAGAGAAATTTTTAACAGTTTTATTAAAGATGAAGTACTCTTAATCCAGTATAATCATTTTATTTAAGAGAAGAATAAAATCATTTTTTTAGGAGGTAAAATATGTGTACATCAGTTATTTATTCAACACAAGATCATTATTTTGGGAGGAATTTTGATTATGAATTATCTTATAAAGAAGTAGTTACTGTAACACCAAGAAATTATAAGCTGACTTTTCGTAAAGTAAGTGATTTAGGTACCCATTATGCAATGATCGGGATTGCTGCTGGTATAGCAGATTATCCGCTGTATTATGATGCTACTAATGAAAAAGGATTAAGCATGGCTGGTTTGAATTTTGCTGGTTTTGCAGATTACAAAGAACCAGTTGGTAATAAAGACAATGTCACCCCCTTTGAATTTATTCCTTGGATTTTAGGGCAATGCAGTACAATAGCGGAAGCAAAAGAATTGTTGAATAAAATCAATTTGGTCAATATCAACTTTAGTGAGAATCTTCCGCTGTCGCCTTTACACTGGTTAATAGCTGATAAAGAATCTTCGATCGTTGTAGAAAGTATGAAAGATGGCCTTCATATCTATGATAATCCTGTTGGTGTCCTAACGAACAATCCTTCTTTTGACTATCATTTGTTTAATTTAAATAACTATCGTGCTTTATCTAGTAAAACTCCAGTCAATACCTTCTCCGAAGCAATTGAATTGAATGAGTATAGTCGAGGAATGGGCGGAATTGGGTTGCCTGGGGATTTGTCCTCGATGTCTCGATTTGTGAAGGCTGCATTCACGAAACTGAATTCTGTATCTGGTGAGTCAGAATCAGAAAGCATCAGTCAATTTTTCCACATTTTAGGGTCTGTCGAACAGCAAAAAGGATTATGTGATGTGGGGGATGGGAAATATGAATATACCATCTATTCTTCTTGCTGCAATGTCGATAAAGGGATCTATTATTATAGAACATATGAAAACAGTCAAATAAGTGCGATAGATATGAATAAGGAAGATTTAGAGGGTAAACAAACAGTAAGCTATCCCTTGTTAGAGGAACAAAAAATTCATTACGTGAATCGTTAATAGCACAAAAATCGAACAAATGTATTTTAGATAATACAATATTTTATTTCAAATTACTTCCTGTTAGTTCTTAGTACTAGTACTCAAGATCTGAAAAAGACTTTTATTGACTAAATAAGAATATTACTTGATATGCTACTTACTTTTTGGATAAGAAATAATGACTAAATGAGGATAATGCAAGCTTAAAAGCCCCGTATGTTTGTGAAGCTAAGAAAACAGTTCTAGTATTATTATATAGGAATTTAATATAAGCACACAGGTATAGTATTTATGGTTGTGTAGTTCTGTTAAGCTCTGTTTAGGATTGTTCCAGTTTTTCTAGCGTTATCGAGTGAAACAATAGTTGCTCAATTCTAAATGTAGACGAAATAGCTTCAGCAATAACAAATTTCTTTTAATATATTGATAAGTGATTACCAGATTAAATTGAAGAGGCTGCGACAAAAGTCATTTTTGTTAAGCTAAAAGCGAATTAAAAAATGTTTATAATTACAATTGTTTGTTTAAGATTCTATGAATTATTCTGGAACGCTGCAAAACCGATATTTTATAAGTATAAAAGAGATGACTTTAGATCCTGAACAAGGAATTTGAAGTCATCTTTTTATTTAATTTAATCTTTATATGTATTATTCATTATTGGCATCTCTTTTTAATTCAATAGGCAAGGAGTATGGAAGTATGCAATGATGATATGTAAAAAAAAAGATATATTATCAATAAATTATTTAAACATAGTGATTATATTAAACTGAAATGAACGATATATAAATGAAATGATTAGTAATCGGTAACTATAATATATTTTATAAGAAAGGAGGAAGTTATATGTTTTCTAAAAACAATCGGCAAATGCTTTTAAAAAGAACAGAAAAAAGAAAACTTAGCTATTCTATTAAGAAACTAAGTATAGGTGTTGCATCTGTTTTAGTTGGAATTTACATTGGTTTCGGTGGAGCTGAGAGTGGAAATGCTCAAGTAGTAAATAATTCTGGAAACCTTTTGGGTTCTTCTGAAGTTATGAATGAATCAATGGAAAAACCAGTTATTCTGGATGCAGCAACAGAGGTCCCAGACTCAAACTTAGTAAGTGATGAAGGTGCGGCAACAGAGGTTTCAGACTCAAGCTTAGTAAGTGATGAAGGTGCAGCAACAGAGGCTCCAGACTCAAACTTAGTAAGTGATGAAGGTGCGGCAACAGAGGCCCCAGACTCAAACTTAGTAAGTGATGAAGATGCAGCAACGGAGGTTCCAGACTCAAACTTAGCAAGCGATGAAACTGTACCAGTAGAGGAACCAGTCACAAATGAAGCAAGCAATACAACCGTACCAACAGAGCCAAGTATAGCAACTCGCAATGCTACTGAAGCTCCGATAAATATTGATGCAATTGAATCTGGAAAAGTTAAGACAGGCGGACAATTGACGAATGCAGGTAATATCATAAGTGGGTGGTTAGAGCTTGCACCTCAGTCAGCTGTAGGATATACACCAGGTACAGGAGCAAGTACCAAGTTGAATGGCTATACGGTAAATGCTCAGTGGATTGATACAGATGGAGCAGTAAGCCCTATTTATTCAGCTGTCACGCATAACTTAGCAGGAGCTGCTTCTAATGGTGGAGGAGATGGAGTTTTTGCATTTGAGCTACCTACATGGATAGATGAAACTGGGGTAGAACATAAATTTACTTACTTACCAACTTCAAAACAAAGATTGAAATTATGGCTGGCACCTAAACAATTATCACCAGATGGAAATGAGTTAATTACATTTCGTCCAGTAGTTGGAAATACACCTGGTTTTTCAACACCAACAACAGCGGGGGCTTTTTATTTAGCAGGAGCAAATTTACAGCGTGCAAGTATTTATGTAGTTGAACTGCCGAGTAAAGAGAATTTAGAAGCATTTGTAGGAAAAGAAGATACTTGGATTTATGACGATAAAGGACCAGATAGTAATCCGTCTAATATCGTGGGAGGAACTAATAGAGTTTCTGGAAAAGTTTGGTGGGAAACATCAAAAAATGGTACTACTTTCCCAACTAGTACAAGCGAAAACTTTGTAACTCAAACAGCAGATGAAGCAAAAACAGGATTCAGAGTTGTTACTAGTGTCCTTACCCCAGAGGGAAAAGCAGCAATAGAATCTACACAAAACGCTAATAATGCGTATGATAAGGTTAAGGAACAATTAGCCATATTAAAAGCTCATCCTGAGTATGTACAAGAAACTGTAGTGGCTCCAATTGTAGATGGAGAATATACTGCTCATTTTACTAATGATATTGATGTTGAGGCAATGTATCAATTTGTAATAAATGGGGAGGGAGAAATTCAACTAGCATATAGCAATTTCCCGATTCTTGCTTATGGGTCACCAAGAGAATATACACATTCAAATCCATTTATTACAGCAGGTCGACAACAAGTATATAACTCTCATTTTGCATTAGTTCCTAACTTAGATGAGTTTAACATTGACATAACTAACTATGATACAACGAAAAATATTGCTCTTCCAGGAAACACTGCAGTCAGTGATGTTCAAACTATCTTTAATGTTGGTTCGACAGTAGAAATTGTGTGGTCAAATAAAGATGGGGAGATTAGTAGAACATCTGTTTCTACAATAGATGATGCTAAAAAAGCAGCAATATTTACTGTTCCATCAGATATAAAGGAAAATACAATTTATACTGTAGAGTTAGTGGTAAATGGTGTTACGGTTGATGCAGATAGTTTCCTTGCAAGATTAGCTGAAGACGCAGATAAATACGAGCCAAAAGCAGAGCCGGTTGAGAAACCGTATGGGGAAGCAACAACAGAAAAGGATGTAACAGATGCAGTAACGGTACCAGGTTATCCTACAGGTGGAGATCAACCAGAAGTTACGGTCGATCCGGGAGCAACATTACCAGATGGGACAACACCTGGCACAGTAGAAGTACCTGTGACAGTAACGTATCCGGATGGATCGAAAGATCAAATTAAAGTACCAGTAACTACACTAGAAAAAGTGATTGATCGTACAGATGATCCGAGTCAACCGACACCAGCAGGGTATGTACGAGTAACGTTTGAAGCTGGGGAAGGAAGTTTCGCAACGGATGCGAAGACGGTGTTTGATGTAAAAGCTGGAACCGCAGCAACTGAAGTTCCAACACCAACGGTGACTGCACCAACGGGTAAAGTACAAAGTGGGTGGAATCCGGAATTACCTGCGAACTATGATAAAGCGGGAACATATACTGCTCAGTTCAAGGCTCAAACAACAGATGCAGATAAATACGAGCCAAAAGCAGAGCCGGTTGAGAAACCGTATGGGGAAGCAACAACAGAAAAGGATGTAACAGATGCAGTAACGGTACCAGGTTATCCTACAGGTGGAGATCAACCAGAAGTTACGGTCGATCCGGGAGCAACATTACCAGATGGGACAACACCTGGCACAGTAGAAGTACCTGTGACAGTAACGTATCCGGATGGATCGAAAGATCAAATTAAAGTACCAGTAACTACACTAGAAAAAGTGATTGATCGTACAGATGATCCGAGTCAACCGACACCAGCAGGGTATGTACGAGTAACGTTTGAAGCTGGGGAAGGAAGTTTCGCAACGGATGCGAAGACGGTGTTTGATGTAAAAGCTGGAACCGCAGCAACTGAAGTTCCAACACCAACGGTGACTGCACCAACGGGTAAAGTACAAAGTGGGTGGAATCCGGAATTACCTGCGAACTATGATAAAGCGGGAACATATACTGCTCAGTTCAAGGCTCAAACAACAGATGCAGATAAATACGAGCCAAAAGCAGTTGGAGAAAAAGTAGAAGTTGGAGAAAAAGTAGATTTAACGGATAATGTTACAAATTTACCAGAACTACCTAAAGGAACGAAAGTGACTGATATTACTCCTGATGGGGAAATTGATACTACAACACCAGGAAAATATCAAGGGACAATTGAAGTAACGTATCCAGATGGATCGAAAGATCAAATTAAAATACCTGTAGAAGTTGTAGATACAATTGCTCCTGATAAACCTAAAGTTGATCCTATTAAACCAGGAGATAATGAGGTAACAGGTAAAACTGAACCAAATATTGATGTAACAGTTAAACTACCGAATGGGAGTGAATATTATGGTTCTTCTGATGATAAAGGAATTTTCAAAGTAAAAGTTCCTAGTCTAGAAGCAGGTGATAAAGTTATTGTTACAGCAACTGATAAATCAGGTAATACAAGTGAACCAACGACTGCCATTGTTTCTCCTAGTAATACAGAATATGTGACATCAGGAGAAAATAACAAGATTATTACAAGCCCTCAACGAAAATTAGAGAGCGGTATTGGGTTACCTTCGCAAGTAGGATTTAAAGAATTACCCAAAACCGGTGAATCAAGTAATGACATGATTACTATTAGTGGGGGAGTTGTTTTCTTGAGTATGTTGGGACTACTTGGGTATAAAAAAAGAAAAGAGAACGAATAGAAGTTAGAAGCTTAATTCTTCTCGAAGAAGAGGAAGAGTATTTTCTTCCTCTTTTTAATTAATGAGGTGAAATAAAATGTATTTAAAAAAAATTTATTTTTGGGAAATCCAAAGTCTAGCTTCTTTTGTAGAATATGAACGAAAAAAAAACTCTCATGAAAAGGTTGGCTTAACAAATAATGACTATTATGTATTGAAGATAATAGAGGGATTATGTAAGGAAGCTCGAAATTTGATAAAAGGAATCTCAGAAGAAAATTTTAAATTAACAATGGGTAATCTTGTAAAGGTAGACGCTAAGATTTGTTTATATCTATTTTTCTTAATTAACAGTCAATATCTAGATTATTCAGAAATTCAACAGGTTGTGGATCAAGAGTGTATAGAAGATTATTATGATAGCTTTTTTTTCTCAGATATTTTAAATGATTATAAGCTTATTAATTACAGAAATATAGGGGATGGAAGGTACGTTGAAAAAAATAGTAATTGTAGGTTCTAATCACGCAGGATTATCATTAACTAAGTGCTTACTTGAAAGTGAAACGAAATATGAAATAATTCTTATAGATAAAAAATCAGTAGTTAGTTATTTAGGATGTGGCTTATCTTTACTTCTAAAAAAAGAAGTGTCAGATATGAGTTCTTTATTTTATGTAGATATGCAACAATTAAAATCTAAAGTTTCTAATCTTTACATGGAAACAGAAGTTTTAGATATTGATACTGTTGAGAAGAAAGTTCTTTGTAAAGATAAATATGACAATTTATTTTATCAAAATTATGATAAATTGGTGTTGGCTACTGGTTCTAGTCAATTTACATTGGATATACCAGGAAATGAATTAGTACAGAACTTTATGTTAAAGGATATTTCTGATGTATCAAAAATCATCAAAAATTTGAATGATCCAGCAGTAAAAAGTATTGCTGTTGTAGGAGCTGGATACATAGGTGTTGAGTTGGCAGAAGCAATTTCCAGATGTGGAAAAAATGTATATTTATTTGATGCTGCTAATCGAATGTTATCAATGCACTATGATGAACCGTTTTCAAATATTATCGAACAAATTCTCATAGAAAATAATATTAAAGTCTGTTTGAGAGAGACTCCAATACAGTATCTAGGAGATAGGAGAATAGAAAAAATAGTGACCAATTTGAAAGAATACAAGATTGATATGGTTGTTCAAGCTATTGGTTTCACTCCTAATAGTAAATTGGGTAATAAAAAATTATTAAGACATTTAAATGGAGCATACTTGACAGATGAATACCAGCAAACAAATGTAAAAGATATCTATGCAATAGGTGATTGTGCAACAACATTTTCAACTGTGTTAAATCGAAGTGATGTAGATTTTTCTGTGTCCAATGCTTTAAGAACAGGATATATTGTAAGTCAACATCTCGAAGGACAAAGTTGTAATTCACAGGGAACGCAATTTGCAAATGGATTCTCTATTTTTGGCTATAACTTTTATTCGATCGGTTTAAATTCAAAATGGGCAAATTTGATGGATACAACATTGAAATTTGTAGATGTTGAAGAAAATATTAGACCAGATTTCATAAAAAATAACAATTCGATAAGACTTAGAATTTTTTATCATGGTAAATCAAGAAAAATTATGGGAGCACAATTTGTTAGTAAAGAGGAATTGTCTAGTTTGTTAATGCTGTTTTCTTTAACTATACAAGAAGGAATAACTGTCGATAAGTTAAAAACTCTGGATTATTTATTTTATCCAATGTTTAGTAAGCCATATAATTTTCTTATCAATGCTGTTAAGAAAGCAAAATAAAAGTATGAGGTGAAATATTTGAAAAAGATACTAGTGTTAGCAGTTATTTTATTCATGTTAGTTAGTGGTGTTTTATTGCTTGGACAAAATTTTTTGGGGGTTAATAAAAAAAATAAGATGGATTCAGAGACATCGATTAGTGTTGAAAAGAAGATTGTCCCCGAATTAAGTGTGGAAACAAGTGTTTTAGATAGAGGTTCAGTGATTGAAGACGAGAAATCAGTAAACGTACTATATCAAGGAAATATAGATTTTGAAAATGCAAATCCGAAGCACACATATATAATCTCTATATCACTCAAAGGAGAAGCTGGACAATTTGTGGATCCTGATGGGAACCCTTTAGAAGTAAAAAAAGGTATAATTCTGAAAAAAAAAGAAGGAATTGTACATGTAAAACTAATGGGTAATAAGCCAATGCTCAATCATATTAAAAAATTAAAAAATGTTAAGGTAGTATGTGATTTAAAGGAAAAATAAAGTTTGCTTTGATAGAATATAGTTATCTATTCTAATTAAAAATGAGAGGAAGATATCTATGCCTCAAAATAAAGAGGTGTTATTAAAGTCGTTACATGTTTGTTTGAGATTGCCAATTCTGATTTTTGATAAAGAATTTAATCTTGTTGAAGAATATCGTTCGAATAGAACGATTTCGTTCTTTTATAATTATAAGCTATTACTAAAGAGAATAGTTAACGACCGAGATTTCTTTTACTATATTAATGGTAATTTTAACGAAATGTTCTTATTGTATGTAAATGGAGAAAGAAATTATTTGTTTGGACCATTTAAATGCAACATTATAGATAAAGAATTTTTTCAGCTCAAAATGGATCAACAACATATCAGTTTAAGTAATCAAAAAACTCTATATGAGATATTGAGTGAGCTACCACTTTTTTCTCTTGGGGATGTTAGAGATATATTAATTTTAGTTCATTATTTTTTTACAGGAAAAATTGAAGATGTACTACATATTCAATTGCACAATTATGTAAAAGAATTCTCAGAATATACTGAATTAAACGAGAGAATTGATGATTTAGTATCACAGAATTATGATCCAGAGATATATTTATTTTTATATGAAAATAAAATATTAGAATATGTTAAGACTGGTGATGTTGAAAAACTTAGAGATATGGTTTTTCAGCTTAGTAACGGTATAGTTCCAGCAATTAGTGGAGATACAATTAGAACAGAAAAAAACTATTCCATTATTGTTTTTGAAAAATTAGCTCAGACTTCAATATCTTTGGGAATGGATATCATAGATGCTTATCAAAATAGAGATAAATTTGTGCGTAAGAATGAGCTAGCAGTATCTTTAAATGAAGTTCTACAAATAAGAGATGCTTCAATTGTTTTTTATACAAAAGAAATTGGGAAAGAAAAAACTAAAAAGCTGTCACCGCTAATTTCTTCAGTTGTCCAATATGTAGGGTTAAACATTTATAAAAAGATAACTGTAAAAGAAATTTCAGAGTACTTTTCAATAAGTGAAACCAAATTAAGGACAAATTTCAAAGAGGAAATGAACACTACTTTGTATAACTATATTATGAAACGTAAAATTTCAGCAGCTAAGGTAATGTTAAAATCTAATAATACAATTAGTGAAGTTGCTTTTACACTTGGTTTTTCTGATTCCTCACATTTATCAAAAGTATTTAAGAAATATACAGGAATTTCGCCAAAACAATTCCAGCAGAAGATTAATTAAAGATAAAATTCTCTACAATTATTGTACTATTACAAAAGACCATGTGTTCAATTAACTTTGTTAATATAAAATAGTTCATTTTCTTTTTAACACTTTTTATGAAGAGGGTTGCTAATGAATAAAAAAAAATTGACTGATAATGTTTATGAGGCTACTCAAAAAAGATTTAAATTTATTTTTGAGGAATTTGAAAATATTTATGTTTCTTTTTCAGGAGGAAAAGATAGTGGCTTGTTACTACAGTTATTATTGGATTTTAGAGATAAATATTATCCTCAAAAAAAGATAGGAGTCTTCCATCAGGATTTTGAAGCACAATATAGTGCTACAACAGACTATGTTGAAGAAGTATTTGCATCTTTGACTCATAATGTAGAAAGATATTGGGTATGTTTACCTATGGCCACACGTACAGCTTTGAGTAGCTACGAAATGTACTGGTATCCCTGGGATAATGAAAAAGAAGATTCTTGGGTGAGAGAGATGCCAAAACATGATTACGTAATAAATTTAGCTAATAATACTATAACAACATATAGATATAAAATGCATCAGGAGGATCTGGCAAAGCAATTTGGTAGGTGGTATAGACAGATTAATAAAAATAGAAAGACAATTTGTTTGTTAGGTATACGAGCAGATGAATCTTTACAAAGATATAGTGGATTTATAAATAAGAAATATAGGTATAAAAATAGATGCTGGATCACTCAAAATTTTAAAGGAGTATGGTCAGGTTCTCCGTTATATGATTGGACAGTTGATGATGTTTGGCATGCATATTATAAATTTAGCTATACATACAATAATCTATATAATCTATTTTATAAAGCAGGATTAAGTGCATCTCAAATGCGTGTCGCTTCTCCATTTCAAGATTACGCCAAGGAGTCTTTAAATTTATACAGGGTAATAGACTCTAGAGTATGGGTAAAGCTTGTTGGAAGAGTTCAAGGGGTAAATTTTGCTAGTATTTATGGAAAGTCTAAGGCGATGGGATATCGAACAATAAGTTTGCCTGAGGGGCATACATGGAAATCATATACACAATTTTTATTATCTACTTTACCAAATGACTTACGAAATAACTATATAAAAAAATTTAATAAATCTATAAATTTTTGGCATCATGTAGGGGGAGGATTAGAAGAAGAAACAATTGAAGAATTGCTGAAAAATGGTTATCGTATAAAAAGAAATGGTATATCAAACTATACTATATTTAAAAATTCTAGAATTATTTTTTTGCAAAATATTCCGGATGATACTGATGATATAAAAAGTACAAAGGATATACCTAGCTGGAAGAGAATGTGCTTTTGTATATTAAAAAATGATCATATTTGTCGTTTTATGGGGTTCGGCTTAACCCGTATCCAACAAAGAAAGTTAGACTTTCTTAAAAGTAAATACAAAAGTATTGATGATATATAATAATATTAAGTATCTTTAATTTATTGTAGAAATGATAGTTAGTTACAGGAAGTGAATGTAAATGAAATCCGAGAAAAAAAGCCCTGTTTATAATGTTAAATCAGTAGATATAAAGAAAGTATCTCCGAATGATTATAATCCTAATTCGGTAGCAACTCCAGAAATGAAGTTATTGTATGAAAGTATTAAGAATGATGGTTATACGATGCCTATTGTATGTGTTTACGACGAAGTTGAAGATAAGTATATTATTGTTGATGGTTTCCATCGTTATCGAGTAATGATTGAGCATCAAGATATATATGATAGAGAGAATGGTATGCTTCCTGTTTCGGTTATTGATAAGCCAATAGACCAAAGGATGGCTAGTACTATACGGCATAATCGTGCACGAGGAAGCCATGATGTAGATTTAATGAGTAATATAGTTAAAGAATTGCATGAGCTTGGACGTTCAGATGCTTGGATAGCTAAGCATCTTGGAATGGATAGTGATGAGATATTGCGTTTAAAGCAAATCACCGGATTAGCTTCATTATTTAAGGATCATGAGTTTAGCGATGCTTGGGAACCAGATGAAGAATTACTTGAGTAACCTCTATTGCATTCAGTTGAATGATTCATTGACAATAGTTTTCTTATTAGTAATAATTATTGTCAATGAATCCATACAACACAACGTCAAATTACTTATATAATTATAGGCAAATTTGCGTTAGGAGTGTTACAAAATTGAATACAAATTTATTTTCTACTCATAATAATCGTACCTATTGAATAATAGGAATGTTTTTTGAGAATTTTAATGAAAAGTGAATATAGTATTATACTTTTCATATTTTAGATAGCGAACTTAATAAGTGTTTTAAATAATCGTTTGAATGGTTTTCTTTTTTTATAATAAATTATCTCGAGCAATAATTCTTATTTACAAAAAATAGAAAGCATAGATTTTGTATAGAAATATTAAACTACAAAATCATAATTTTCTAGCTTTTTATATATGCATAAAGCAGATGCTCCAATAGCTCCGTTAATTTTTTGATAGGGCTTTTTTATAATTTCTTCTTGTTTAGGAAAAACTAGTAATTTGGGTTCTACATTTAATAATTGTGTTAAAAAATTGAAAATATTTTTATTATCAAATATTTGTCCATGTAAAAATATTTTAGCAGAATCAAGAATCATATTTAAATTATTTAGAGTTAAAGCAATATAATTGAGCGCATTGTCGAATATTTTTAGAATAGCAGGATCTCCAAGATCATATGCAGTAAGAAGTGTTTCCATAGAAATTTCTGATTCAGTATCAACTAGTTGATGTAAAAAAGTAGAAGTGGAGTTTCTATAGATTGATTGTGAATACTTTAATAACCATGTTTCACTAGTGTATGTTTGCAAACACCCTCTTTTCCCACACTCACAGTACTGTCCATCTAAATTTACTACAGTATGTCCTACTTCACCTATTAAAAAATTTTCCTTGCTAAAAATATCTCCCTTATAGAAATAAGAACAATGAATTCCTCGACCAATATGAAAAAATAAAAAATTCTCATTTCTTTGACTATAGAAGAAATGTTCTGCCAATGCCATACAATTTACGTTGTTTTCAAAAAAAATTGGAATCTCTACGGAGTCTATAATTTTTTTTAGATCAAAATGTTTCCATGTGTAGTTATTGGTAAGTATTTTACTAGAATAATTATAATGACCAGGCAATGCAATTCCAATTGCAGAGACAGGGACAGTTAATGATCTATAAAAAGATAGAAGATTTTTAATAAATACATCGCTAGTAATAAATATTTCTGATGTATTTATAGAATAAATTTTTTTTGAAAAAATTTTCCCGGTATTATCTGTTAAAACGTAAGAGTAAAATGATTCGGTTATTTCAGCTCCAATAAAAAAACTATGCTCTTGGGAAACATCCAATAATATTTTTCTTCGTCCAGCCTTAATTGTTTCGTTATAGGATTCACCCAATTCGTATAAAAGGTTTTTCTCTATCATTATTCCTGTAAGAAAACTAACTGTAGCTGGTGTAATACCGGTTTTATTTGCAATGTCAATTCTAGAAATCGGTCCTTCAGGAAAAATTACATTCAGTATTTCAGAACACAATTCTTTTTGCTTTTTTGTGAGTTCTATTTTAAACACCTCCAGAATCTATTGGAAATTATAGCATAGAAATTAGTATAATAGTTGACCTACAATTTCAAAAAAACATTAATGCTTCTAATTCTATATAGTTACCTGTAGATATTTTAAGGTTTTTTATACTTAGTATTGACAAAAAATAATTACTAGTTGTAAGATAGAATTGATAATATATTATTATTAAAAAACGTATTGAAAGGGGTTTTATAGTTTTAAAAACAAATCAAAATATTTTGGATGGTTGACTTGAAATTGAATTAATGAAGGGGGAAGTTTAATAGCATATTTGATATAGTTTATGTGTTTTTCAAGGAATGATTTTTTTGTTGTCAAAAGGATTAAAGCTTTAAATGTAGTCAAAAATTATTAAGAAAAAAGTATAAAAATGGTTATTCATTGTTAATAAAAAATAATTATCTAATAGAACTGTAGACAAGAATGGAGAGATTTCTGTGGTTAAAAGGCTTATTAGTACAAACTCTTCAGAAATTTTGAAGATGAATGCTCAAGAATTAAAGCAAAGTATTAAAGCCAGTGAAGGAAGAGTTGTCCTGTCAGAAAATGTTGCACCGAGAGAAAGTTTTATAGGTGATATTACCAATGCTGAAATTGCGCGTGCATTTGGCGCAGATTTAGTTTTATTAAATGGTTTAGATCTATTGCATCCCAAAATTTTTGGATTAGATAGCAAAGAAGATAATATTATTGAAGAGTTGCATTCTTTAGTTGGATGTCCTATAGGTGTAAATTTAGAACCTGTTGATTTAAGTGCCGAGTTACAAGAAGAACGTCTAGAATTAGAAATTGGGAGACAAGCAAATTTACAAACTTTTAAACGTGCAGAAGATTTAGGGATTGATTTTATTTGTTTAACAGGTAATCCAGGAACTGGTGTATCAAATAAACAGATTATTAAAGCTATTGAAGAAGCAAAGAGAACTTTTTCTGGGTTGATTATTGCGGGGAAGATGCATGGGGCTGGAGTAGATGAAGCAATTGTAGATGTGGGAATTACACAAAAACTATTAAATGCTGGTGCAGATATTATTTTAGTTCCAGCTGTTGGAACAGTTCCAGGATTTAAAGAAGAAGATTTAGTTGAAATTGTAAAAGAAGTTCATAAAAGAAACGGCTTAGTTCTTTCAGCTATTGGTACCAGTCAAGAAAGTTCTGATGTTTCAACAATTAGAGATATTGCAATTCGTAATAAGATTTGTGGTGTTGATATTCAGCACATTGGTGATGCAGGATATGGTGGTGTAGCACCAGTAGAAAATATTTTTGAACTAAGTAAAGCGATTAGAGGAGTTAGACATACAGTGTCTGTTATCGCAAGATCAATAAATAGATAGGAGAATAATGATGTCAAAAAAGATTATGTTAGCATGTGCTGCTGGAATGAGTACTAGTTTGTTAGTAACAAAAATGCAAAAAGCTGCTGAAGAAAAGGGATTGAATGTAGATATTTTTGCGGTTCCGGTTTCAGAGGCAATTCAAAATGCAGAAGAGAAAAATGTGGATGTAGTGCTATTAGGACCACAAGTTAGATATATGTTACATCAATTTGAACAAGATTTAGAATCAAAATCCATTCCTGTGGATGTGATTCCAATGACTGATTATGGAATGATGGATGGAATGAAGGTTCTTTCATTGGCGGAAAATTTAATGGAATAGAGGAATTGTTTATGAATGATAAAATAATGCAGGCTGTAATGGGATTAATTATGTATGGTGGAGATGCAAAAAGTAGTGCTATGGAAGCTATTCAGTTTGCAAAGCAATTTGATTTTGACCAAGCAGAAGAAAAGTTGAAAGCTGCTAATGAATCATTAACCCTTGCGCATAATGCTCAAACAGACATGCTAATAGCCGAAGCACAAGGAGAAGAAAATACTATTACATTGTTAATGGTGCATAGTCAAGATCATTTAATGACAAGTATTACATTCACTGATTTGGCTAAAGAAATCATAGATTTGTATAAAGTAATGGAATCAAAATGAAGTTTTAAAAAATAGTAAGAAAGAATCTTAAAGGAGAAAAACAATGAATAAATTTGAAGAAATCGTTCAGACGAAACTAGTACCCATTGCCGGACGTTTTGGAAATAATAAGTTTTTAATAGCTATTCGGGATGGTATTACTTATTCAATGCCATTAATTCTTATTGGCTCATTTTTGATGGTGATTGCAAGTTTTCCAGTTCCAGGTTGGGAAAATTGGCTCGGGAAAGTAGGTATTTCAACGTATCTTTGGAAAGGAGTCGATTCTAGTTTTAATTTGATTGCTTTAATTGCTGCTTTTGCCATTCCTTATAGTCTGGTCAAACAATATAGAGAAGACGGAATTTCAGCTGGTGTCATTAATATATCAGCGTTTTTAATGGTTACTCCGTTTACAATCCCTTTTTTAGATGAATCGGGTAAAACATTGGGTTCTGTGGGGGGGATTGCACCATCATATTTATCATCCGGCGGATTATTTGTAGCAATTGTTTTAGGATTACTTAATGGTTATGTGTATCAATGGTTCATGAAAAAAGATATTCGTATAAAAATGCCTGATGGAGTTCCTCCAGCAGTATCAAAAAGTTTTAGTGCCATTATTCCTGGAGCAGTAATTCTAATTTTTTGGCTTATTATTTATGGACTGTTAGATAGTCTAAAATTACCTAATGTACATGATATAGTAAAAACAGTTTTAGGTGTTCCATTTAGTATGCTAGGAAGTACGTTGTTTGGTAATTTTATTGTTGTTTTGTTAAATGGTTTATTGTGGTTTTGTGGTGTTCATGGGGGGAATGTGTTAAATAATCCAATTATGAAGCCTATTTGGTTAGCTAATTTGACAGAAAATGCTGTAGCCCATAAAGCCGGACAAGAACTTCCGCATGTTTTCACATCTGTATTCATGGATAATTTTGTTTTTATTGGTGGCTCGGGTGCGACAATTGGTTTAGTCATTGCGTTAGCGTGGTTAGCAAAACGTCGCAAAGCCAGTCAACAGGCGAAGGTTCTTTCACCTTTAACGTTATTACCAGGTCTTTTTAATATTAATGAACCTACAATGTTCGGGCTTCCAGTCGTTTTGAATGTCTTAACGGTCATTCCGTTTGTTTTAGCTCCAGCAGTAAATCTCATTGTTGCTTATTTAGCGTTCAGCTCAGGTATAGTTCCTGGAACATATACAGATCCCGGTTGGACAATGCCACCAGTTGTTTCAGGTTTTTTAGCAACTGGTAGCTGGCAAGCTTCTGTTTTACAAGTCATTCTAATTGTATTGGATATTCTTCTTTATTTACCGTTTATCTTTAATATTGAACGAAGATGGAAAGCTAGCGAGAAACATGAAGATAATATTTAGTTGCTGCTTTTATAGTATGGCAATCTGTATCAGAGCAATCGTTACTGTCTGATTGCTCTGATATGAATATAAGCGATTTCATAAGTTGTATATTTAAACTAGAAAGCGTTTTCTTTAATGGTGAAGAAAGTATAAAAAGTTAAGGGCTAAAAAGGTTACACTACCAGTCTTTTTAATTACGTATACGAGGGGTGGAAAAAGCGGTGTCTAAAAGAAATGTACTTCTAAGAAAACGAAAATATGCTTGCAAAGTTCAAAAATATTCTATTAAGAAATTAAGTATTGGGGTTGCTTCTGTTTTAGTAGGAACAGCTTTATATTTAGGTAATTCAGTATCAGCTGCAGAGGTTACTAATACAGAGGTAAACAGTGACAATAATATTGCATTAACAGAAGAGCCAAGTAGAGTTGCAACGGCAGAAATTGAGAAGGAATCAACAGTAAGTGATGGTACAACAGTCGAAAATGGAGCGGAAGAGCCAAGTAGAGTTGCAACGGCAGAAATTGAGAAGGAATCAACAGTAAGTGATGGTACAACAGTCGAAAATGGAGAAGAAGAGCCAAGTGGAGTTGCAACGGCAGAAATTGAGAAGGAATCAACAGTAAGTGAAGAAGTAACAGCAGAAAAGGTAAATAGTGAATTAAATCGTGTAGCAGATGGTGATTTTGAAGGAAGCATTGTTTCCAATAAATCAAAATGGACGATGAAGCCTTGGGGAGTTTCTACTATTGTAACTGAGGGAAATAATACGTTTGGAAAAATTAATGGTGAAACAAAAGATGAATATATTTTGCAGAAAATACCAACAACACCAGGGAAAAAATATTTAGTTACAGCTGATTTGAAAGTAGTTGCTCGAAATGCTACACCTACGGGAGCATATTTTACTGCAAAGGAATTCACAGAGAATAGACAACAGGGAAAAGTATACAGCCAACTATATTTAGATCAAACGCTAAAAGATTGGACGAAGCAAACATTTGAATTTACTGCAGAAGGAGCAGAAACACTTGTTGGTATTGTTAAATGGAATCCCAATGATCCGACTATTAATACCGAAAAAACAGAAATCAGTATTGACAATTTAGTTGTCGTGGAGAAATCAGAAAGCAATTATGAAATTATTTGGCAAGAAGATTTTGATAAGTCAGAGTTAGATAAAGATACTTGGAGTTACATGCCGGGTACTGTGGGACGAAGTGAACAACAAAATTATACTACAAGTAAGAGTAACGTTAATGTTGAAAATGGAAATTTAGTTTTGTCAGTCACTAAACGTGAAAAAGAAGAAAGCAATCCAAGAAAACCTAATGGTAGAACTATTAAGTATGATTCAGGTTTTATTAACACATCTGGCAAAAAGGACTTTTTATATGGTCGCATTGAAATGAAGGCTAAGCTACCTAAAGGTAAAGGGGCATTCCCTGCATTTTGGTTAATGGGAACATCATATGGTTGGCCTGGTGGCGGAGAAATAGATATTATGGAATTAATCGGGGCTCCGACTACAGAAAGAGCTGAGAATGGTGAAACAGATCCAACAGACAACGCAAGACAAAGTAATCAAATTATTTATGGAACTCCTCATTTTTACTATATCAATGGCGATGTAGATAAAGATGGTAGTTATGATCCATATGAGTTGGGCGGTAATGCTAAGATAGAAGATGATTTTTGGAATGAATACCATATTTTTGGGATTGATTGGTCTCCAGAAAGGATTGATTGGTATCTTGACGGGGTTATTTATAATTCTATGAATCTTGTTGGTAATGAAAGATTAGAAGCTGCCGCTAGAAGCATTAATCGTCCACAAATCCTGAAATTAAATCTAGCAACGGGTGGCGATTGGGCTGGCGATGCAGGTGATTATTTAGCTGATGACAATACTTCTATGACTGTTGATTGGATTCGCTGGTCACAAAATGAAGAGCAAAAGAAGGCTGCAGAAGCTTGGTATGCTGATGCTCCAAAACTTACAGGTATAACAGACATTGTAATTAAAGAAGGAACAAATTATGATGTTTTGTCTAATGTACAAGTAGATAGAGACGATTATGTGGTTAATGCTAGCATAGATGATGAATATATGTATACTGACACTGGAGAGTTAAAACTAGTGAACACTATTGATAAAAATGATATTTCTAATCTTAAACCAGGCATTTACAATGTTCATTATAGCGTTGTTCCCAAAAATAAAAAATTAAATAATGATGGATTAGCTACAGGGGATATATATAAAACACTTTTGAAAACTGCCTCACTAATTATTCTTCCTGAATCAGGTCTTTCAGGTCAATCAGGAGCTAAGTTATCTACAATTAAGCTTCCAGAAGGTTGGGCTTGGGAGGATGATCAGTTAATAATAGGAGAGCAAGAGTTTTATAAAGTAAAATTTAGCACAAGCGAAGATTCACGCTCGATTTTTGTAAATGTTCCTGTTTCTGTAACCAATCAAGGAGACGAATCTACTATTGGTTATCTAAATAAAGTAGTGAATGGTAAATTTGAGAACGATTACGTTTCATCTAAACGAGAGTGGGAATTTAAAGAAGGCGGAAATTCGATTGTTCAATTGGATCCTAAGACAGGAAACTCTGTAGGAATGATTACTACTAATTCGACTGATGAATACGTTTTACAAAAAATACCAACAACTCCTGGCAAAAAATATGTATTGGAAGCAGATGTTTTAGCTGATTCCTCTACCACTTTAGACGGAGTTTATCTAACTGTTAAGGAAGTTAATAATGGAAAACAAGGGAAAGTTATTAAACAGTTACAGTCTTCTGATTTTGCTAAAGGTAAAAAAGAAAGATACAGAATTGAATTTGTTGCTGAATCTAATGAAACTTATGTAGGAGTTGTAAAATGGTCTGAAGCAAGAAATCAAGATATACAAAATAGCTCGATTTGTTTAGATAATGTTTCAGTTAAAGAGTTAGAAACGTATAATTTAGTATGGGAAGATCAATTTAAGACTGAAGAACTAGATCAAACTATATGGGGATATGAGTTAGGAAATATTCGAGGAAATGAACAGCAACATTATAGTAGTAGTAAAGATAATGTTGCTATTGAAGATGGTAACTTAGTTTTAAAAGTTACAGATCGTCCTAGAGAAGATCAATATAAAAATACGACC
This sequence comes from Enterococcus sp. M190262, assembly GCF_005843965.1. Classification (NCBI taxonomy): domain Bacteria; kingdom Bacillati; phylum Bacillota; class Bacilli; order Lactobacillales; family Enterococcaceae; genus Enterococcus; species Enterococcus sp. M190262. Next base: position 1,915,399 of record NZ_CP040461.1, read on the forward strand.
CGATGGAAAGATAATGCTAGGTTAGTAAAATATAATTCTGGAAGTGTTCGAACTCAAGGGAAACAAGAATTTTTATATGGAAGAATTGAAGCTAAAATTAAGTTGCCAAAAGGTAAAGGAGTTTTCCCTGCTTTTTGGACGTTAGGTTCTGATTTTCATATGGATGGTCGAATTAATCCTAAACAGGGGTATGATTGGCCTTCAGTAGGTGAAATAGATATTATGGAATTAATTGGAGCTCCAACAGACGAACGGTTAGCTGAAGGGGAAAAAGGTGGAACAAGTAATAGTAATAAAAATGCAGTAGGTACACCACACTTTTATTATGCAAATACACAGGATGGTGATAGGGACGGAAGTTATGGCTATTACGATGAGGATGGTCAATACATTGCTTCAAGTCTGGGTGGTAATTTGAAGATGACAGAGGATTTTTATGATAAGTATCATGTTTTTGGGATCAATTGGACACCATATAAGATTGAATGGTATGTGGATGGTGTTGTCTATAACACACTCAATTTTAGTGATCCTACAAATTCAGCTAATGATAAACGATTAAAAGCTGCAGCAGCAAGTTTGAATCGGCCACAATATATCCAATTTAATTTAGCAACTGGGGGTAACTGGGCTGGAGATGCTGGAGATTATTTAGCCAAGGATGGTACTGAATTAAAAGTGGACTGGGTTAGATGGTTGCAAACAGATGAACAAAAGGTTGCAATGGAAAAGTATTATGAAGATGCACCAAAATTGTATGGCGTTGAAAATATTACTATTCTATCTGGAAGTGAAGTAGATTTGTTGCAAAATGTTTCGACAGATAAGAATGGTTATGTAGTTGATTTTTCTATTGATAATGAATTCATGTTTGAAAACACAGGAGCTGTTGGTGGCAGAAATGAAGTTATGACAGTAGTTAAAGATAAAAATGATATTGATGCTTTGAAACGTTTAGAACCAGGAGTATACAATCTTCACTATACTGCATTACCTGATGGTCAAAATTTAAATGGTTGGACCACTCCTAGTTATAAACTTGCAAGAAAAACTGTTTTTCTTACTGTATTACCAAAAGAAGGATTAGGTGGAGCTGTTGGAGATAAATTATCTAGTGTTTCGTTGCCTGATGGTTGGAATTGGAACGATGGAGACTTGACTATTGATTCTAACACATCTTATGTAGCTACATTTAAACAGAAAGTAAATTCTGGAGTTAGTGATGGAAAAGAAAGAAAAATATTTATTTCAATCCCTTCAAAATTTATTAAGGTGGATGATTCTAGCAAGGCTCAATCATCTATTAAGGCAGATTTATCATTAGAAACAGAAGATTTGGAGTATGTTTCATTGAAAAAGGCTAGTCTGGAAAAAGAAGGATTGAATTATCGCAAAAATTTAAATTTCTCTAAAAAAGGAAATGAAATATTAGATAATCATAGTGTGGGTATTGGCGCCACAAGTATTACAAAAGGAGAAAATGACGTTGAAGCAAGTCAACAGAATAGTAGTAATCTAGTTTCTTATAATAAATTTTTACCTAAAACTGGAGAAAGAGATTTCTATTTCTCAGGATTTTTAGGCTCGATTTTTATAGCTTTAAGTGGTTTGGGGTTAGTAATAAGAAGGAAAAACATTAAGTAACAAATATGTAATTAGTATTTAGCATAATAAAAGGTTAAGGAGTTTGGATCGTGATTGTATTACCAAATTCCTTAACACTTTAGTAGTTAATAAGGCTCTTTGTCAAATAGGACTGATAGAGTGATATAAGAACATGGGGATTAAATATTCAATTGAGGTTGTATATTTAATAAATTAGAGGAGAGAATTTTAGATGAGTTTTTCGAAAAGAAATGAGCTTTTAAAACAAGAGAAATGCACTGAGAAAGTTAGGAAATATTCGATCAAAAAATTAGGTATTGGGGTTGCTTCTGTATTAATTGGCTCCATTTTTTACTTAGGAACGGGTGGACAAGCTCAAGCAGATGAAATCTCCACTTCTGAATTGATTGTGGGGATTACGAATAAAATGAGTTTAAAGGAGAATGAAAGTAATAAAGAATCGCAAGTAAATGAGTCTGTTGCTACATCAGTAGCAGAGAAAACTGAAGATACAGTTGGTGGATCAACGAATACAGGGAAAGAAACAGATACACAGATAAGTGAAGTAGTTAGTAGATCAGAGAAAACTGAAGATACAGTTGATGGATCAGCGAATATAGGGAAAGAAACAGATACACAGGTAAGTGAAGTAGTTAGTAGATCAGAGAAAACTGAAAACACAGTTGATGAATCAGCGAATACAGGGAAAGAAACAGATACACAGGTAAGTGAAGTAGCTAGTAGATCAGAGAAAACTGAAGATACAGTTGGTGGATCAGCGAATACAGGGAAAGAAACAGATACACAGGTAAGTGAAGTAGTTAGTAGATCAGAGAGAATTGCAGACGTAGTGGAGACATCAGCGAGTACTGGGTCTGGTGTAGATATACGAGCAAGTGAAGCATTGGAGACACCAGAGAAGATTGAAAATAATACTCCTATTTCTCTTGATAAGGTATCTAATGGTAAATTTGATGAAGAATATAAATCAAGTAAAAATAATTGGGAATTTAAGGAAGGAAATAATTCTTATATTATCTCTGAACAAGATAATAAATATGCCAAAATCGATCCGGGAACTATAGATGAACATATTCTCCAAAAGATCTCTACAGTTTCAGGAAAAACATATTCACTGCATGCAGATGTTAAAATCAATTCAGATAAAATTGAAGATGGCATGTATTTAGTTGCTAAGTCAGTAGTAAATGGAAAGCAGGGGCCTGTTATAAAACAAATAAAAATTATAGGAGTACAAGGAGAATGGGCACATAAATCATTTGATTTTACTGCAACTACTTCGGAAACATATATCGGCTTAGTTAAATGGTCAGATAAAATAGTTAACAATGTAGTTTCTGCATCGGCTTCTATAGATAATGTAACAGTTAAAGAGAATGATAAATATCATTTGGTTTGGGAAGATAATTTTTCTGATGAAGAATTAAACCAAAAAGATTGGGGATACGAGCTAGGTAGTATACGAGGAAATGAGCAAGAACATTATACCGATAGTAAGGACAATGTTTTTATCAAAGATGGTAATTTAGTATTAAAAGTAACAAATAGGAAAGGAGAGGATCAGTACACAAATCCTAGAGGAGGGAGTAATGCTAGAGAAGTAATTTATGATTCAGGAAGTGTCAGAACTGCCGGGAAACGGGAGTTTTTGTATGGACGAATTGAAATGAGAGCCAAATTACCTAAGGGAAAAGGAGCATTTCCTGCATTTTGGACGTTAGGATCGGATTTTACACTAGATGGTGATATTTCCTCGAATCAAGGATATGGCTGGCCTAGTACAGGCGAGATAGATATTATGGAGCTGATTGGTGCACCTACAGAAAAAAGAGATAATGAGCAAGCTGAAGGAGATCAAAGTAATAGGAAAATTTATGGGACTCCTCATTTTTATTATAAAGATGGTGATGGAGATAAAGATGGTAGTTATGCTCCTTACGCTTTAGGTGGAAGCTTAAGTTTGAATGAAGATTTTTACAACAATTTCCATGTTTTTGGAATTAATTGGACTCCAGATAAAATAGAATGGTATGTTGATGGTATTGTCTATAATACTATGAATTTATCAGGAGATGAACGTTTGGAAGCAGCAGCAGCTTGCTTTAACAAACCTCAATATATTCAGTTGAATTTAGCTACAGGAGGAAATTGGGCAAAGAATGCTGGATTTTATTTGGGAAAAGATAATACAGAGTTTGTCATTGACTATGTTAGATATTATCAAAATGAAGAACAGAAACTCGCTGCAGAAGCATATTATTCTTCTCAACCTCAAATAACAGGAACCAAAGATATTACAATGATTGAAGGAACTACACCTAATTTATTAGAAGGAGTAAATACTGACAAAGAGGGATATACTGTTGAATTTTCTGTAGATGACGAATATATGTATAAGAATACTGGTGGAAATACGAATGTTACATTAAGAGTCAAGGACTCTAAAGATAAAATTGGATTATCTCAATTAGAACCAGGTATTTATAATATCTATTATAGTGCAATACCTTCTGGTAATACTTTGGGATTATTAGTAACGCCAACTAATAAAATAGGTCGTAAATTAGCTTTATTGACTATTCTACCAAAAGAAGGATTAGTGGGAAAAATTGGAGAAAAATTATCTACGGTTTCTTTACCCGCTGGTTGGGAATGGGAAGATGGCAATCAAAAGATTGGATCAGTAGATAGTTATAAAATTAAATATAAAAAATCTGGGAGAACAATTTACAGTGTAATTGATGCAAGTTTTATAAAAAAGGAAAAAGAAGAACGTAATTTAACTCCAATTATTAATACAGAAAATAAAGTTTTTGATGGTACAAAAGAAACTGCTATAAATAATAGTAAAGATTTACAAAGTTCTCTTCCTGCTGTTATGGATTTAGGAAATGGAACGGTTACAATTAGATATCGATTAGATACAAAAGACTCAGTTGTTAGAAATTCTTCTGTTATGTCTTTATTATCTATTTCGAATAAAAATGCAGAAAAAGAATATGCTACTTTTTTCATTGATACTAAAAATAATAAAATAGGTATTGAGTTTAAAGGAAAACCCATTGTGAAAGTTGGATCAGGATTTAATTTTCTAAGTAATTCTGATTGGCAAACCATTAGTTATGTTTTTAATGGAAAAACATTGAAAGTATATTTAAATGGAGAGATGTATGGAGAGTCCGAATTTACAGGATTTTTAAAAGATTTATTATGGAAGAATCAAGCTGATACGGTTACTATGGGTGGGATTGAAAGAAAGTATGAAGGCAAACCTGCATTCCAGTGGATGTTTGAAGGAATTGTTGATCAAGCTTCTATTATTGGAGTACCTTTAAATTCTTCAGAAATAACTAAATTACATCAGCCTACAAATAGAGAGTCTGTAGGAGAGAAGACGAGTTTATGGGACAAGTATGATGAAGGAGTATTTGAGTATCGTATTCCTTCGATAGTTAAGACTCCTCAGGGAACCCTTATAGCGGCTTCAGATGCTAGGAAAAAGCATTATAATGATTGGGGAGATATTTCCACAGTCGTTAGAATTAGCCATGACAATGGAAAAACATGGAGTGAAAACATAACCGTTTTGGATATGCCAACTCAACCATATTATACTGATAAGTATAGTAAAGCTGATTGGAACACCAACATGACGCAATCTGCTTTTTCAATTGATCCTACGTTACTAACTGATTCTGATGGAAAGTTGTATTTATTAGTTGATGTTTTTCCTGAGTCACAAGGAGCTGTAAGCGTTAAGAGTGGATCTGGTTATGAAAAAATAAATGATAAATATTATTTGAATTTGTATGATTTTGATAACAATAAGTATACTGTTCGAGAAAATGGGGTTGTTTACGACAATCAAGGAACGGCTACAGATATGTTTGTTGATGAAGGAGAATTTTCTACAGCTTTTAGTACTAGAGGAAACCTATATAGACTGGGTAAAAATAATCAAGAAAATACTTTGCTTGGAAATATTTATCTTAGAAGTGGTAGACATATTAATGGAATAACAAAAAATGGATCTAAAACTGCTCCATTATTCACGCATATGGCCAGTTTCTTATGGCTATTTACTAGTGAAGACCAAGGGAGAACATGGTCTGCTCCTACAGATTTAACTCCGCAAGTTAAAGAAGAATGGATGGGGTTCATAGGAACAGGTGCTGCAGCGGGTATTGAAGTTAAGGTAACTAATGTAGACGGTTCTAAAGCTAAAAGATTGGTTTTTCCTATTTATTACACCAATCAACAAGGTAATGGTGTTTTGGGGCGACAAAGTAGTGCCAACATTTATAGTGATGACGGAGGGGTTACGTGGCATAGGGGAGAATCTCCTAATGATGGTAGAATTTTTGGCAATAACCAGCACACTAATTCAAAAGATTTCAATACGTCAGTAACTGAGCTTACAGAAAATCAAATAATTCAATTGAATAATGGTCATTTACTACAGTTTATGAGAAATACAGGTAAAACGATTGTTATTGGTAGAAGTACAGATTATGGAGAAACTTGGGATGACAATGTATTTGTAAGTGATCTTCCAGAGCCATATGTAAATCTTTCAGCGATACATTTTGAGTTAGATGGGAAAGAATATGTTGTGTTATCTAATCCTTTAGGAAATCCGACTGGAGAAGCAATTCAAGTGAGAAATCAGAGAATCAAAGGTGTTCTTCGTATAGGGGAGATATTATCAGATGATTCAATAAAATGGCTCTCTTCTAAAGTATATGAGCCTAAACGTTTTGCATATTCGAGCTTAGTTCAATTAGATAAGGAACATGTTGGAGTTGTGTACGAATACAACGGACATCTAAAATATTCCACTTTTAATGTAAAGGATATGGTTAGCGAAGCTACAAGGGAAGATAAAGTTGTTATCACAGAAATAGCTGAATTAAAATCCTATGATGAGTTTAATATCATCCCTTCGGCAAATAAAAAATATGTTCAGGTACAGTTTAACCAACCTGTTTTTATTGCAGGTAGTAGGCAATTAGATATCTCAATTGGAAATAGACAAACAGTTGCGGAATATTTATTGGGTGATGGAACGAACAACCTTATCTTCGCCTATTCTTTACAAGAAAATGATAATGGAAGAATAACAGTCAGACCTACTTTTGCTAGCTCTATAGTAGAAAATAAATATGGAATAAGTTTGCTAGAGGATTCTATTTATACTATTGGTTTTATTGGAGAAATAGTGTCGGGGGCAGACATTACTGAGATGTTTAATAATAAGTACAATGACAACACATGGGTATTTATTGGAGGGGAAGCAGTTCAAGGTGATTTTAATCAAACTAAAGGGATTAGAAATTTCGTGGGACAATTTGAAGAGTATATTAGATGGACCAAATCTGGAAATGAGATGGGAAGACAACGCTATGTTATCAATACAGCAAGGAGCGGTTTAAACTTACATGAGATAGTGAGTGACTATGAAGAGCTAGTCTCAAATTATTCTCCTAAAGCGGTAGGGTATATGTTAGATAAGGAAGACTACGCTTTAGGTGATCAACATCTTAATGATTATAAAAATAGTTTGATACGTTTTATTGATAAATCTTTAAAATTGCATAATGATCAAGGCTTTGTAGTATTACAAACACCGTATGTCTCAAATAGTGAGTCTACTAATGAATTGATTCGAAAATACGTTTTATTGATGAAACAAGTAGTGGATTCTTATTCTACCAATAATAGAATAAACCGTATTGTATTTGTAAATTATTTTGAGTTAACTAATACTGATGAATTTAAAAATCATTGTCTAGAGAAAGATGGAACTATAAATGCAAGAGGTCATTTTGAGCTGGGAAAACTTTTATCTGAAGCAACTATAGGAACTTCACAAGGATATCCTGGAAATAATGTTCAGTTAAATTTGAATGAAAAAGATGCTCCTAAGACCTATTTAAACATAGTTCCAGAGGCTTATTATGATGATCATCAACTTTTTGTGAAAATACCATTGAAAAATGATGGGGAAACGGAATGGAAATATGAGTTAATCATTAATAATGAAACTATATCGGATATTGTAAAAGGAAATTCATTTTCTATTAATTTAACAAGAGGATCTGAAAATTCTAATTATGATTTGATTATTAAAAGTAAAGATGGTTTATCACAATTAAAAGTGATTACGGGTATTCTAAGTAAAAATGTCAAATCACAGATTAAAAGTCAAGAGCTAAATAAAAATCAAATCAGGCTAAAAGAATTGCTTGAAAATAAAGAAACTATCAATTGGCTATTTATGGGAGACTCTATTACGCATGCAGCAGCGTGGACTTTTGGTTATGATGGAATTACACAGCTATTTGAGAAGTTTTTAGTAGATGATTTACATCGAGAAAAAGATGTGGTAATTAATACGGCTGTTTCTGGTGCTACTGTTGCCAGTACTTTAGCGCAGATTGATCAAAGGTTAGAAAAGTATAATCCGGATGTAATTTCTATCATGTTAGGGACCAATGATGTTGCTAATATGAACTTAACGCCATTACAGTTTAAAGATCAATTACAGCAATTAGTAGAAAGAGCTCGAGCTAAAAATGCGATTGTTATTTTAAGAACTCCAACTCCATCTACTCAACCAAGTAGAATAAAAAGAATACCTGAGTTTATTGAAGTAATACAACAAATTTCTAAAGAAAATGAAGAGCTGATTTTTGTAGATCAGTATACACCATTTAAAGAGTTGTTAGATAAATATCCTTATTTATGGAACCCAGACTATCATTTTATTACAGATGGTATTCCTCTTCATCCAGGCGCGAATGGGCAAGTGATGCTAACTAAACTTTTTATTGAGTCACTCGGACTCAAACAGTATGGAGGCTATATTGAATCATTAGAATATAAATTGGGATATGAAAAACAAAATCTTGAAATAGAAGCACCGATATCCCTTGATATAGATAATAATGTCGTTTCGTTAGATAAAGATAAATTGAGAGAATTAGTAAATGATGAATTGAGTGACGTAATGCTAGTTGCTAAGGAAAAAAATACAAATAAGGAGAATTCCATTTGTGATGATAAAAGAATACTTTTATTAGGAGGATTAGATGTAAATAAAGAGTATGAGATTTACCTTTCTGCTAAAAGTAGTACAAAACCAGTTATATATAATTGGGCAAAACATGATTTGATAGTTGGAAATGTTACAAGAAATCTATCCCTTAAACATAATGGAGGTTATGTGAGTCGGTATACGATTACTTGGGAAGAAGCACATGAATCAAGTTCAGGAGAGATTATCAACGAAAAAAAAGAATGGATCGGAAATGGCAAAGATATTTTATTGGGGAATGTTTCAAATATTGGTATTTCATCAAAAGCTCAAAATATTCAAATTAAAATTGAAGAATGTACAGGTATTGCATCTGAGTGGTGGAAAACTATTTTTGAAAAAGAATATTCGTCCCTAAATAATGATTTAAATTTAGAGATAGCTGGTACTACTTTGCACCCTAGGATAATAAAAGATTAAATATTAACAGGGGGTTATAGGGAAAAGAGTTAGGAATGATGGATTGTATAATATATTGGCTCTTCGGTATTTAGTGTTGGTAGAGAAAGATACAACTGAAAATTTAGTCATAACCAGTTAGGCAGAGTGCTTAGCTGGTTTTTGGCTCTTCGTCAATATCTATTAATCTCAGTATTTTTTGATAGAATCGTTCATATAGCATATCATCTTCTCAGTTGTTTATTTTTGTGGGGATTTAATCAACCTAGAGAACGATATGTTTTTTAACACCTAAAATGAAAATGGGGCTGAAGAATCAATTCTGATTCATCAGTCCCATAAATTATAGAGCCGGAAGGATTAAGCCATGAATAAGATAAATTCTTGCTCGAAAGTTGTGAAATTTCGATATCCGTAAGCTACTCGTTTTATTATTGACTTTAGTCAGTTTCGTTTGTGTAGCGTACGAAACAAAAAACTCGCGTTTGTAATCATGGATGAGATGGCTTTAGCGATAAAAAAATCATTTCGATATACTAATGATGGCTACCAACCAAATATCAGATCTAAATGAGTTTTTTTATGTCTAACGACGATAAAAGTTTAGCACATACGAGATGGAATTGTAAGTATCCCATAGCCTTTACCCCGAAGTATCGATGAAAAGTGATTTATGGAAAGTTAAGAGTAAGTATTGGTCAGATATTAAGAAAATTGTGTGAGATGAAAGACGTTGAAATCATTGAAGCTCATGCAATGCCTGAGTATATTCATACGTTAGTAAGAATACCGACAAAGATTCGTATTTCTAGATTTATGGGCTACTTAAAAGGACGAAGTGCAACCTTAAACCATAAAAAACATGCGGATTTGAAATATAAGTATGGGAATAAAAGCTTTTGGTCCAAAGGATACTATGTGAGTAGGATTAAATCAAAAAAACAATTGAAAAATATATTTGAGAACAAGAATCAGAAGATTGAATTAGAGATAGTATAAGTAAATAAGAGTATGTAGATCCATTTTATAGATATTAAATATTATGGCGTAATGTAAATAAAATGATGTTATTTAAAAATAATACTATCGTTATTATTCGGAATAGTATTATTTAAGATGTAATTTAAATGAAAAGGTTTGGATATTTATTTAAGCTTACAAAAGGGTTTTTAATTTAATATCCTTTTGTAATAGCAAATAATAAATTTAGAAAGGAGTAGATACGAGTACAAATATAATTTATATGGGAAGGAGATATTACTATGTGTAGTTAGTTCTTTTCATTTATAACCAATAAATAGGAGATGAGAAAAGATAATGAGAAAAAAATTTAGTGGGCTAAAAAAAATATTTGTATTTTTAATAACTTTTATAAATATAGTATCCCCTTTTTTAAGCTCTCAACTAGTTTATGCTGCTGATATTAGCTCTACGAATACCGTAAAATATCAAGCATTTACTAATGGTGGATATAGACATAGTTCTAATAACTATGATGTTTATTCTGGAGCTTTATTTCTAAGGGAACTAGGAAGTAGAGACACTGGTCAAAATTCTATTACAGCCTTTTGTTTCAATGCGGGAAGAACAATGCCACCGGAAATTACAGTTCTTGATGCAGGATTTGATAGTGTAATTGTAAATACAAAATATGATAGGGAAAGTAATGTATCATCTTTATATGAGTATTCAGATAGTCCTGCCCTTAATAAAGAAGAATTTAATAAAAAAATAAAGCAAATACTTTATAATGGCTATCCAACTAATGGTTCCAATTTTAATAGTGGTACAGATAGTATAAGTTTATCAGCTTTTAGAAGAGCTACACAAAAAGCTATTTGGGCTTATACTGATGGCGGAGCAGATATGAATATTGATAATGTTGTTGATCATTTTCAGTTCCCGCAGAATGAAAAAAATATGTTGAGAAGATTATTAGAAGCTACAAATGATGTGCCGAATAATTTTGTGGTAGATTTTTATAGAGCTGATACTCAAGGGATGCAAAATATTGTAACTGGTAGAATAGATTCTTCGACACCGGAGGTGCCGAAAGAAAAAGATATAGTAATCAGTAAAGTAAATCTTGGGGGAGAAGAGATTGCTGGTGCTAAGATCCAAATCAATCAAGGTAACAAAGAAGTAGCAAGTTGGACATCAGAGGCAGGGAAAAATCATGAGTTAAGTCTATTACCAGGAGATTATGTATTCCATGAAGAAGCTGCGCCAAAAGGCTACGTAGTAGTAACGGATATTACATTTACAGTAAATACAGATGGAACAGTAACAGTAAAAGATGCAAATGGAAATAAAGTAGTAGCAGCTAATAATCAATTAACAGTAACGGATGAAACAGAATATGTTAATCCGACAGGAACGTTACGTACAACTGTTAAAGCAGACAGCACAGTTGCTAATGCAACAAAAGCAGCAGAAGTGACTGCAGAGAAAGCGGCTACTGGAGTAGAAGTAACCGATACACTTACCTATGAAGGTTTAGTCCCAGAAAAAGTATATAGTGTAACTGGTGAGCTTTATGAAGTGAAAGATGGTCAAGTAGTAGGAACTGCCAAAGCAACAGCAACAAAAGAATTCACTGTGTCAAAAGAAGGCAAAGGGGAATGGCAGTTAGCATTTGGTCAAGTAACTGGTTTAGAAGCAGGTAAAACGTATGTAGTGTATGAAACAGCAACTTCGAAAGATAATTTGGTTGACACGAATAAAGATAATACTCCAGAAGAAAAACATGTGGTAGAACATAAAAATCCTGGAGATAAAGCACAGACGGTTGTAGTGACACCGGAGGTGCCGAAAGAAAAAGATATAGTAATCAGTAAAGTAAATCTTGGGGGAGAAGAGATTGCTGGTGCTAAGATCCAAATCAATCAAGGTAACAAAGAAGTAGCAAGTTGGACATCAGAGGCAGGGAAAAATCATGAGTTAAGTCTATTACCAGGAGATTATGTATTCCATGAAGAAGCTGCGCCAAAAGGCTACGTAGTAGTAACGGATATTACATTTACAGTAAATACAGATGGAACAGTAACAGTAAAAGATGCAAATGGAAATAAAGTAGTAGCAGCTAATAATCAATTAACAGTAACGGATGAAACAGAATATGTTAATCCGACAGGAACGTTACGTACAACTGTTAAAGCAGACAGCACAGTTGCTAATGCAACAAAAGCAGCAGAAGTGACTGCAGAGAAAGCGGCTACTGGAGTAGAAGTAACCGATACACTTACCTATGAAGGTTTAGTCCCAGAAAAAGTATATAGTGTAACTGGTGAGCTTTATGAAGTGAAAGATGGTCAAGTAGTAGGAACTGCCAAAGCAACAGCAACAAAAGAATTCACTGTGTCAAAAGAAGGCAAAGGGGAATGGCAGTTAGCATTTGGTCAAGTAACTGGTTTAGAAGCAGGTAAAACGTATGTAGTGTATGAAACAGCAACTTCGAAAGATAATTTGGTTGACACGAATAAAGATAATACTCCAGAAGAAAAACATGTGGTAGAACATAAAAATCCTGGAGATAAAGCACAGACGGTTGTAGTGACACCGGAGGTGCCGAAAGAAAAAGATATGAGTGAACTTGCTAATCGAGTTCGTTCTTCGAGTGATACAAGTTCATCAAATTCAAATACTAGTTTACCTAAAACGGGAGAAAAAAATAATGATACATTGATTACTATTGGTATTCTTGTTTTATTAGGTATGTTTGTTATCTTGACTTATAAAAAGAAAAAATTATAGATAATAACTTTTTACGAGAGGTCTAAGCTAAAAACTATAGATAAAAAAATAAAATATAGATTTTAGTTGAAGTGGGAGTGTAAGAAAATCCGTGTAAGTAACCATCGATTTCAGATAGTTACTTCGCGGTTTTTCTTTTTTTAAAATAAGATCAAGAGGTGAGTACACGATGGTTAGAAAGAAAAAAATCCTGATGCCGAAAAGTTAGCTGAACCCATTCTGAATGTTTATCAACCTGAATCCGTCGCTGACATGCAAGATGCTTTAAAAGATGTGTTTGGTCCACTTTTTGAAAAGATACTTCAAGGAGAATTGAATAACCAATTAGGTTATTATGCCTATTCTAAAGAACATAAGGAACACGATAATCGTCGAAATGGCTATGGAAATAAAACACTTAAAAACAGTTTTGGTGAAATATCTATTGATTTTCCTAAAGATCGGGAAGCATCCTTTAAACCAGAGTTAATTCTCAAGAGAAAACGAGATATCTCCGACATCAAAGGGGAAGTTCCTTCCATTTATGCACGAGGAATAAGTCAACGAGATATCTCAGCAATCGTCGAAGATATTTATGGATTTGATATTTCTCATGAAATGATTTCAGACATCACTGATGCTGTTCTTCTTGAATTGGAAGAATAGCAAGCCCGTCAATTGGCCGAGTGCTATGCTTTTCTATTTTCTGATTGTATGTGTGTTACTTTACAAGAAAACTATGAAGCCAAAGAGATGTATACACCATTCTTGGCTATGGTCTCAAAAGAAATAAGGAGATTTTAGGCTTATGGTTAAATCAAACAGAATCTAAAAATCGCTGGATGCAAGTGTTCGATTAATTGAAAGCACGTGGTGTCGAAGATGTCTTTTCATTTCGATGGACAGGGTTTCTGGTCTTGAAGAAGGCACAAAGGCGATCTTTCCATTGGTAATTGTTCAGCGTTATATTGTTCATCTTATTCGAAATGCATTGCGCTATATTCCGAGTAAGGACTATAAGGAAGTCTGCCGAGATATGAAAAAAGTTCTACGGTGCTCCTTCTCTAAACGCTGTTCATGCTGTTTTTCACAGTTTTCAAAATCGGTGGTCTCATTATTCTGTGTAGTAGATGTCTGGAAACAGAACTTTGCACATGTTGAACAACTATTTGATTATGGTAGTGCCATACGAAAAATTATGTACACTACCAATGTGATTGAAAGTGTTCACTCCAGCTTCAGAAAAGTCACAAAAAACGGAGAGTTATCTAATGAGAATGCACTCCTAAAACTACTTTATTTACGCACGAAAGAATTACATGCGAAGTGGTCAGGTGGTCGAATTCAAAACTGGTCTATGGTGCTTAATCAGTTAATGATTAACGAGGCCTTCACCTCTAGAATTGCAAAGTATGCGATTTATCTTCCGTAATGACGGTAGGTTTACTCAACTAGGTCTCCAATCAAAATTTACCTGACTTAAAAAATAGCCAAGAGAATTATGGTTGTTAAAAACTCTTAACTATTTAACTTTCACAGTTTAGTTGACAAACCCTTTGATTATCATTTTTATGCAAATTTCTAAATTTAGAAGTTTACTCGTTTCACTGCTAAGCTATTAAACTATTATATAAACAATCATCTTCGAAATTCTTCAATCAGATGATTTTAAGAATTTCGAAGATGAAGAAAGCTAAACGATTCATTGATGAAAATTCAGAAGTATACAATGACTTATAGGAGAAAACCGCTATGCAATACTATCGAATCGACTCTAAAGAAATATATTGGATATGATATAAGGTTGACTATCTCTCTTTTTCACAATATGAACTGAATCTATTATTTCAACTGATCAATCGAAGATATAAAAAAGTCACAATTATTACTCCAAATATTCTATTTTCTCAATAGACCACTGACTTCAAAGATAAAAAATTAAACAGTGCGATTATTGATTAATCCATCATTTGAAATTGTCAAAATAAGCGGGGAATTCTATCAAATGAAAGGCTATAGAAAGAATAAACAAATTGTATTGTCTAATACTAATTGGTTAGGTATTAAAAAACTGTATTCTCTTTTTCCTATAAAAATTTGGAAAGAGAGAGTACTTGTTCTAAGGAGCGTCCTGAAGAAGCTTTTAAAGGATGAAATTCACTACCTAAATAACATTTTTTTCAAATACATATAGTTCCTTTTTCTGGTATATTGTATTCTTTTAGAAGAGTAGAAGCTGACTTTCCTATCAGTAAATGCTATATCCAGTGTGTCTAATAAAGATACCCAAGACAGCTAGGGAAGAAGCCCCTTTTGCTCCTCTATATATATTATAGTTTAACACTTCGATAAAGGTATTTTCTTGAGTTGGTATAAATGATAATTGTTTTTTTACAGAGTTAACTAGTTGAGTCCTAAAGCTATTATAGTTTAAAAGTTCACTATTTATATAAATTTTATGGGCATCTTGGAATATCAAACTATTAGCAATAGAAGTAGCTAGTAATTTCAATCCTAAATCTATTTGATTATTTATATATATATCACCTAATTCATATGCATGTATAATTGTGGTTAAATCTATATTTTTAGATTGATTAACTAAACTTTTAAGTGTAGTATTTTGTGAATAATCAAATAAAAATCGAGCACGTTTTAGTAGCCATGAATCAGATATGTAAGTTTGCAAGCAACCTTGTTTGCCACACTCACATTTAGGACCATTTATATCTACCACTGTATGTCCAATTTCACCAAGATAATAATTCGAATTAAACCCTAAACTTTTTGATTGAAAAAAAGAGCAGAACATCCCAGCGCCTATATGGAAAAATAAAAAATTTTCAGGAGTGGATTGAACGTTAAATAAGTATTCACCAATAGCCATACATTTTATGTTATTTTCTGCTATGAATGGGAATTTAAACCTATTACTTATTTCTAGTAAATTAAAATAGGCCCAGCTCTGGTTATTTGAAATAATAGAATTATTTTTAGTATCATAATGACCGGGAACAGCTATACCTACTCCCCATATCTCATTTTTTTTAATTTTGCTGACAATTTTTTCTATTAAATTAGTTATCTCAATGTTGATATTCCTTTTATCATAAGAATAAGTAATTCTTTCTTCAACTAAAACTTTACCAATTAGATTGGTTGCTACAGCAAATATTCCCTTAACATTTACCTCAACTCCTATAACAACAGCTTTATTTTCATTTAATTTGATGATTTTTTGCTTTCTACCGGAGCCTGTATTCTTATTAACTTCATCTCCTGTTTCTATAATAATGTTTTCATCTATAAGTTCTCCTGTTATTTTTGTAATAGTTGCTGGTGTCAAACCAGTTAGTTTAGAAATTTCAATTCTAGAAGTTTTTGGATGCCTATATAAATGCTGAATAACTGTAGATCTATTCTTTGAAAATACTTCAGTTATACTTTTTTTGGTCATAATCAGCCAATTCCCTTCATTAGTTTAAAAACAGTATACCATATTCTTTTATTTTTTTATAAAAATAAATATTGACTTTGAAACGCTTACTTGATATTCTTTGTTTATAAAAAATAAAGAAAAGAGGGGTAAAAATGAATAAATTCTTAAGTTTTCTTGAGAATAAATTAGCTCCATTGGGAGAGAAAATTGGAACACAGCGGCATTTACGGGCACTAAGAGAAGGAATTATGATGGCAATGCCATTAGTTTTAATCGGTTCTTTTTTTGTTTTAATAAAAGATTTTCCGATTACCGCGTGGAATGACTGGCTTAAATCACATTGGGATTTAGCTTCTTTATTAAATACTATGGCTAATAATTCTTTTGGGTTAATGGCATTAGTTACAGTTTTTGGGATTGCTTATCGTCTGGCAGAATCTTATGATACAGACGGACCCTCTTCGGGAGTATTAGCCTTAGGAGCTTTTCTTTTAATGACTCCATCGATTGTTGATAAAGCTGATAATTTAGGAATTCCATATGGCATGCTAGGTGGTAAAGGTATTTTTGCTGCTATTGTTGTAGGAATGATTTCGGCTGAAATATATAGATGGTTTATTCAAAAAAAGATTACTATAAAAATGCCTGAAAGTGTGCCTGATGTAGTAAGTAAATCATTTTCAGCATTGATACCAGGTGTAGTTATTTTAATTTTATTTGCTGGAACACTTAAATTAATTGAAGTATCTGGTTTAGGAAGTTTGAATAATATTTTATCAGTTATTATTGGTACTCCATTAGGGTATATTGCAAGTACTTTGCCTGGAACATTTGTCGCAGTGTTATTAAATTCTATTTTTTGGTTTTGTGGTGTAAATGGAGGACAAGTTGTTGGTTCGGTGATGAATCCATTGTGGATTCAATATGCTGATGATAATAGAATTGCTCAAGCGGCTGGAGAGGTACTACCTCACATTGTAACTGCTCCGTTTATGGATTTATTTGTATATATTGGTGGTGGTGGTGCAACCATCGGTTTAGCTTTATGTTTGCTATTTTTTAGCAAAAGTAAAGAATATAAAACTCTTGGAAAGGTGTCAGGAATACCAGCGTTATTCAATATAAATACAGCTATTCTATTTACATTTCCTACGGTATTAAATCCGATTATGTTGATTCCATTTGTATTTACTCCAATAGTGAATGCGATTATAACCTATTTTTCAATGGCTATGGGATTAGTACCATATACTACAGGAGTTACTTTGCCATGGACGACTCCTCCAATCATTGGTGGATTTTTGGCAACAGGAAGTTGGCAAGGGGCAGTATTACAAGTAATTCTAGTTTTGATATCCTTTATGATCTATTTTCCTTTTTTTAAGGCTGCCGATCGAAACAATTTATTAGATGAAAGTAAAAAATGAGGTGAAGAGATGAATTTAAGTATCTATTTTAGTGATTGTGTAAAGAATGATCTTTTTTTAAAAAAAGAATGTGAATACTATTTTTCAAAAGTATTTAAAATTAACCCAGATTTTATTAATGAAAAAAAACAAGCGACTTTAGTTTTTGATATTATCCCAGATAAATTATCAGTAGAAAAGGTATCAATTAATTTAAAAAGAGGAGAAGGTCAAGTTGTTTCCAATAGTGAGATAGGACTTGTTATAGCTTTTTATAAATTGTTTAAAGTTTTTGGAGTGCGTTATTTAAGACCTGGCAAAAAAAATGAAATTTTACCTGATCTTAATTTTGCTCATTTTATAGAAGCGGATATTAATATAGATGAAAAAGCAAGTTTTAAGCACAGAGGTGTTTGCATAGAAGGTGCAGATTCCTTTGAAAATGTATGCAATTTTATTGATTGGTTACCTAAGATAGGGATGAATTCATTCTTTATTCAATTTGAAAATCCATATTCATTTTTAAAACGTTGGTATGATCATGAATTTAATCCTTATATACAGAAAGAAGAGTTCTCTAATGAAATTGCTGAGGGAATGAGTAATAAAATTGATATTGAAATCCAAAAACGTAGCTTAAGACAACATAGAGTAGGCCATGGATGGACAGGTGAAGTTTTAGGTTATTCTTCAAAATTTGGATGGGAATCAGGAATAAAATTACCAGAAGAGAAGAAACCGTTAGTTGCAGAACTTAATGGCGAACGTGAATTATATGATACAGCTCCAATACTTACTAGTTTAGATTTTTCTAATCCTGAAGTTGGTAATAAAATGGTAGAATTGATAGTTGCTTATGCTAAAGAAAGAAAAGATGTAGACTATCTTCATGTTTGGTTATCTGACGCGCGCAATAATATTTGTGAATGTTCAAAATGTCAAAAAGATTTACCTTCAGATCAATATGTTCGGATTTTGAATCAATTAGATTCAGCTTTAACAAGGGAGAAATTGGAAACAAAAATCTGTTTTTTATTATATCATGAATTGTTATTTGCTCCTCAAAAAGAGGAAATAAAAAATCCAGATCGTTTTACAATGATGTTTGCGCCAATTACAAGAACTTTTGAGAAAAGCTATGCTGATGTAGATTACGATCAAGGAATTCCTACACCTAATCAATATATTCGAAATAAAATTATTTTACCAAATTCATTAGAAGAAAATCTTTCTTATCTTTTTAGTTGGCAAAAATGTTTTGGCGGAGATAGTTTTGTATATGATTACCCATTAGGGCGTGCACATTATGGTGATTTAGGTTATATGAAGATTAGTCGAGTAATTAGTCGAGATATTAAGTATTTAGATAGGATTAATTTAGGTGGATACATTAGTTGTCAAGAACTACGTGCAGGTTTTCCACACAATTTCCCAAACTATGTAATGGGAGAAGTACTTTGGGATAAAAATATTAACTATGAAGAACTGTTGGCTGATTATTTCTCTAATTTATATGGATCCGATTGGCATACGATAGTTCAATATCTAGAACAATTATCAACGTATTCATCATGTGATCATTTTAATGCTATAGGTAATCGGATAAATCCAAAACTGAGTTTAAACTATAAAACAGTTGTTCATTTAGCTCAGTCTAGTCTTTCTTTGATTGAAAAAAATATTAGTGAGCATGATGGCTTCATAAAAGAACAATGGATACAGCTTGGCTACCATAGAGAATACGTTATTAAATTAGCTACATCTTTGGCACTTTTAAGTGAAGGAAGCTATGAGCTTTCTCAAATTTTTTGGCGTGATTTTATGGATTTTATTCGTAGAAATGAAGAAAAAATTCAAAATAATCTTGATGTGTATAGAGTAATTGAAGTTGCTAAAAACTATGCAGGTTTTAGTTTATAGTAATATAGATGATTAAATAAATCCTAGTAACAATGTTAATTCTGTTGATGATTAAAAAGTCTTCTAATATCTTCTGGATGTTGATTATTAGAAGACTTTACTTTTGATAGGAATAAAGATATTTATATAAAGAATTAATAGGAATGGATTATGTTTAGATAAACAGAAGGAATGCTTGTAATAAAAAAATTTCAGTATGTTAATGCTATTTTCTTTAGTTTATTGCATTAGATTAAATAAAGTATTTACTGATGAAACAGATCAATTGCTTTATAAAGTAAGTTTATCTATTTAAAATATATTTTTATCCGGATTCATAAAAATTTATATGTGTTAAAGAGTGAAGCTCCAAGAAATAAATCGAACTTTCATTTAGATAGAAACTAAACTGCTATTTGGGAGGATTAGATAAGCCGGATGAAGAAATGAATGAACTAAATCGGGAGATATTAAGGGATATAGGAACAGGTCCAGAAAAATATTGGCAATAATAAACCTAGAACAAATAAGTGTTAACCTGATGAATTATTAGGTTACAAGTTGCCTGATTCTTTTTTAATAAAAGAATTAGACTTTAAAGAGGAGTTTAAAAATGGAGAAGATTAGTATGTATAGATATATAATAGAGAGTATTAATTAACCATTCTATTCGTACAAAAAAATGGCTAGGGAACAAAATATTGAATCTATAACAATAGATTACCCTAAAATAAATGGGTGACTTATTACCAAGATTTCTATAGGAATAAAATTAAGAGTTATGCGCGTTTGATAGGTAAAATGTTTAAATAATCACTTTCTATATTTCTAAAGTTAAATCTAAGTTATTGAAGTATTTATTATATGATTGAAGGTTATAATGTGATTAAAAGTTTTGATATTCTAGAAAATAAAAAAAGAATTAATCAAATATTGCTAGAGGAGTTAGCTGAGAAAAAATCAATTTATAAAAGAGAAGAAAAAGAAATATCATTCTCATATTTTATTGAAAATGATTATGCAGGAGGAATTGTTGGGAAAGTAATATTCTCTACTTGTTATATCGATTTATTCGCTGTAAAAAAGAAATATAGGAGTAAAGGTATTGGAAGAGAATTATTTAATACAGTTGAAAATTATTGTCGAATAAATAGTGTTAAATATATTTATTTAACAACTCAAGATTATCAGGCTTTGGAATTTTATTTACATTTTGGATGTAAGGTATTTGGAGAATTACCTGATGTTCCTTTTAAGAATACAACAAAATTTTTTTTGATTAAGATAATCTAGTACTATATATGAGCTATAACATTAACTTGTTACCTTTAAAAATTAGTTGAAAGCAGAAATATCATTAAGCGTAATAATAGTTGAAGCTAGTTAAGTAGGGAAATAACTAGTTTCAACTATTTTTTTAAACGTGTATTGTTTATTTAAATCTTATGTTTTTTAACTGATCTTTATTAAGCTTTCTAAATTTAGAAGGGCAATAACCTAGAGTTTTGGAAAAAGTTTTAGAAAATAAAAATTCATCTTTGTATCCAACTTTTTGAGCTATTTCTTTAATTGTATTATCGGAATCAATTAGTAGATCTACAGCGACTCTAATTCTATGATTGGTTATTATTTTTTTAGGACTAGAGTTAAATTTAGATATACATAGTTTATATAGCTGACTGTAACTTATGTTAAAATATTGAGCTATTTTTTTAGGAGAAATATCGTTCATATAATGGTTATTAATATAGTCAATAATGTTAACTTGAGTTGGTTTATTTGTGATTAAAGAAGGTGCTAAAAAAGTTTTTTTAATATGATATAAAAAATCATATATACTTGCTATATTTCTTAATTCTTTTAAAGTTTCCGGTTCATCAATTAGTTCTCTATTTTCACATACTATTTTCAATAGTATGTTTTTTATTTTTTTATTCATATTCTTAGTCAAGCTAACTGTATGAGTATTTAGTAAAGTTGTTTCTTTCAAAAATTCAGAAGTCTTATCACCTTGTATACCTAACCAAATCAGTGTCCAAGGTTCCTTTTTATCTGTATAATACTTCACTTTTTGACCTTGAAAAAAAAAGAAAATATCGTGTTCTTTAAGTTCAAAATGTTGAGTTTCTACTTCTAAGAATCCCTTACCAGATAAAACATAATGAAATATCCATTTTTGTTGAACTATATAATTACGAATAGAAGAATTGGGATGATAAGATTCATATCCGCATTGGGAAAGGGAAATTGGAGCAGAAACTGACTTATTATGATACCAAAAATCCTCCATTATTATCCTCCTCTATAGAACTAATTATGAAGAAAATACCATGTTTTAAGTATAAATTATCATGTTCAAATGGTCAAAAAAATTTATATACTATAACTGGATAGCGCTTTCTAATTATTTTCTTTTTGAAGGAGTGAATGTGATGATTGATAAAATAATGAATACAATTCAGAATAAAGTTTTACCTATAGCTACTAAGATTGGGAATCAACGATTTTTGGTAGCTTTAAGAGATTCATTTATAGGGACAATGCCTATAGTAATGACAGGTTCAATTGCGTTGTTAATCAATGCTTTTTTGGTTGATATTCCTGATCAGTTTAATTTACAAAAGATTACGTCGTTCTTCCAATGGTGGGTGGATATTAATAACTTGGTTTTTAAAGGTAGCATTTCGATAGTAGCTTTGCTTTTTATTTATTGTTTAGGAGTAAATATTGCCAAAATATATAAAACAGATACTTTGTCTTCAGGACTAGTCGCACTGTCTTCATTTATTATTTCCATAGGTAATTCTATGACTTCAACTTACAATTTATCGAATAATAATAATATTGACTTAACAACACTATTTACTGGGGTTGAGGGAATAAAAGTTACAGGTAGCAGTTTAAATGTGACTATATCAGGATTGTTGCCTGGTACTCAAATTAATTCAAATGGTTATTTTACTGCAATAATCATAGGTTTTTTATCTTCAATTATTTTTTGTAAACTCATGAATAAAAATTGGACAATTAAGTTACCTGATACAGTTCCTCCAGCTATTGCTAAACCATTTTTATCAATAATTCCAGCTCTAGTTTCATTGTATATAGTAGCTATTTTTACTTTTTCATTCACTAAAATTACGGATTTATTAATTATAGATTGGATATACAAAGTATTACAAACACCGATGTTAGGCTTATCTCAAAGTTTTCTTGCAGTGGTATTAGTGGCAGTCTTAACACAATTTTTCTGGTTTTTCGGTATTCATGGTGGAAATGTTATGGCGCCTATTATGGAAGGTGTATTTGGAGTGGCTCTATTAGCTAATTTAGAAGCTTATCAAAACAATGAAACTATTCCTTATGTTTGGACAAGCGTATCATACGGATCGTTTGTCTGGTATGCAACTTTAGGTTTATTAATTGCGATTTTTTGGGTATCAAAAAATAGTCATTATAAAGAAGTTGCAAAACTTGGAATTATGCCTGTTTTGTTTAATATTGGTGAACCAGTAATGTATGGATTACCTACTGTATTAAATCCTATTTTATTTATTCCATTTTTGTTATGTCCTGCTGTAATGTCTAGTGTGGCTTATTTAGTAACAGATTTAGGTTGGGTTTCTCCAGTAACACAAAATGTAACTTGGGTAATGCCACCGGTCTTATATGGATTCTTTTCGACAGGATTTGATTGGAGATCAATTATTTTATCAATTATTAATTTATTTTTAGCCACGTTAATTTATTTGCCATTTGTTAGAATGGCAAATAAGAAAATTGGATAATTTTTTAGTAAGTCGTAGTTAGTGTGTATTAGAAGTATGATAAGCCTCATTTTTGATATATTAAGGAAGTAGAAGACATGCAAACGTTTGAGATAAAAGAAGAATTTTTGGTAGATGGAAAACCAACTAAATTGATTAGTGGCGCGATCCATTATTTTCGCATGACACCGGCACAATGGGAAGATAGTTTATACAATTTGAAAGCACTGGGTGCGAATACCGTAGAGACTTATATTCCTTGGAATCTGCATGAGCCAGTGGAAGGCGTCTATGACTTTGAGGGAATGAAAGACATCGTTGCTTTTGTGTCATTGGCGCAAGAACTTGGCTTGATGGTGATTTTGCGGCCATCTGTCTATATTTGTGCGGAATGGGAATTCGGCGGGCTACCCGCTTGGCTGCTGAAAGAGAATCTGCGATTGCGTTCAACTGATCCACGATTTATGGCAAAAGTCCGTTCTTATTTCAGTGCGCTTTTACCAAAATTAGTTCCTTTGCAAGTGACACATGGCGGACCAGTCATCATGATGCAAGTTGAAAATGAATATGGTTCTTATGGTATGGAGAAAGAGTATTTGCGGCAAACGAAACAGTTGATGGAAGAATTCGGCATCGATGTTCCGTTATTTACGTCAGATGGTGCTTGGGAAGAAGTGCTGGATGCGGGCACACTGATTGAAGAGGATGTTTTCGTAACAGGAAATTTCGGGAGTCATTCCAAAGAGAACGCTGCAGTGATGAAGGCATTTATGGCAAAACACGACAAAAAGTGGCCGATTATGTGCATGGAATACTGGGACGGTTGGTTCAATCGTTGGGGAGAACCGATTATCAAGCGTGATGGCCAAGATTTAGCTAATGAAGTCAAGGATATGCTAGACTTGGGTTCATTGAATCTCTATATGTTCCATGGCGGAACCAATTTTGGTTTTTATAATGGTTGTTCTGCTCGTGGTGTGTTGGATTTGCCACAAGTGACTAGCTATGACTACGATGCGTTATTGACGGAAGCTGGCGAGCCGACTGAGAAATACTTCCATGTACAAAGAGCCATTAAAGAAGTATGTCCTGAAGTGTGGCAAGCCGAGCCCCGCAGGAAAACATTTGGTTCTTTAGGAACATTCCCTGTGCAAAACAGCGTCTCACTGTTGGCGGTAAAAGACCAGATGATGACGGCCCAAGAAACGATGTATCCAATAACGATGGAAGAAGCAGGATCTGGTTATGGGTATATGCTTTATTCAGTAAACTTAAAAAATTATCATCACGAAAATAAGCTCAAAGTTGTGGAGGCCAGTGATCGATTGCATCTTTTTGCAGACGGTAACCTGCAGACAATTCAATATCAAGAAAACCTTGGGGAAGAAGTGATGATCAAGGGTACGCCAGAGAAAGAATCAATTGAAGTAGATGTTTTAGTAGAGAACTTAGGTCGAGTGAACTATGGCTTTAAATTGAATGGGCCGACACAAGTGAAAGGCATTCGCGGGGGAATCATGCAAGACATCCATTTTCATCAAGGCTATCGGCAATATGCATTGACATTGTCAGCAGATCAACTCAAAAATATCGATTATACTGCCGGTAAAAATCCGGCCCAGCCTTCTTTTTATCAAGCTGAATTCACGTTGACTGAACTTGCGGATACATTTATCGATTGCCGCAGCTATGGCAAAGGGGTGGTCATCGTCAACGGTATCAACTTAGGTCGTTACTGGCAAAGAGGACCGATTCATTCCTTGTATTGTCCGAAAGAGTTTTTGAAGAAAGGCACAAATGAGATCGTGATTTTTGAAACGGAAGG
Source organism: Enterococcus sp. M190262 (assembly GCF_005843965.1). Lineage (NCBI taxonomy): Bacteria > Bacillati > Bacillota > Bacilli > Lactobacillales > Enterococcaceae > Enterococcus > Enterococcus sp. M190262. The sequence goes on from NZ_CP040461.1 coordinate 1,940,588, forward strand.
GATAGAAATTAATGAGCTCATCTTTTGTGGACAACCGATAGTCAAGAAACTTTTGACTAATGATTTTTCTGAAATAGGTTCAAATATCCATAACCATATAGACAGCTAGTTTAAATTTATTGCAGCAAACCAATCATTGTATGTGTCGCGATTTTTCCAAATCTCAATACTTATTCTAACGCATCACAAATATTTATCTAAACAAGTCTCGAATGATTTTTACTTTTCATTTATGGTTCAAGCAGTGAATAGTTTACACTTTCTTTTGAGATTGACTTATATTCGCGATAACTATCCTAAATGATAGTAGATAATTTAAGCATTTGATCGTTGATAAAAGGTATAATTATAGATTCATCACAGATACATTGATTTTTTCGAAGAAACTATAAAAAATGAGAGTCTAGGTTATTTGAGAATATCAATTGAGCAAGTACAAATAACTCCAAATTTAGTAATATTCCTAATTGATTATTGGTGAGTAATTAAAAAGGAATACTCAAGCTACATGTATAGCATAGAAAATCAGCATTCAATCAGACAATTAGGATTGAATGCTGATTTTTTTGTTATATTGATATTTTTAATTATCTTCTGAATAGTAATTTTATTTTCCTCCAAAAAATAACTGTGATTTCTTGTAAGTAAAGCATAATTTCAAAAGCCTATTTATTCTATTGTGAAATATACGATGTTAGTGGAACAGGATATGTAGATTCAAAAAATGAAGTTCGTTTTTATTTTCTTCTAGTTTTTCGAAAAATAGGTATTCTCTGATTGTTGTATTAGTGGAAAGGGGATAAAGGAGCATATTGATCGTGCAACAAAACAACAATGAGATATCTACACAACACCAATTTGATGCCTACTGTAAAAAAGTATTACGCAATGAAGCTAAGTCTATTCGAAAACGAAACGATAAAATAAAAGAAAATGAGGAACCATTAAATGATTTAAATGAAGGTAAGTATTCACAAAATCATTTAGATGAGCAAGATGTTTATTTCTTATTTGGAATGGAGATATTAATTTCAGATCAGAAGTTATCAGCAGCAATTGATCAGTTATCGGATACAAGGAAAAAGATTGTTTTACTTTATTATTTTGCGGGTTTTAATGATACTGAGATCGGTAAAATTTTCAACATGAGTACAAGTGGTATCTGGTATCAACGAACGAAAGCGGTTGAACAATTGAAAATGGAATATGGCTTATGGTAGACAAACAAAGGAACCAACATTACCCATTAGTTCCTATATCTATTATCTTATCTGCTTTGAAAGAAGACCCAATTTCAATCAAAATGATACTTAAACATTACCACGGTTATATAACTAAGTTATGTTTAAAAAATGGATTTAATGAGGTGGGGCAATTTATTACCTATGTAGATGAATATATGCTAAGACAGCTAGAAATTAAATTGATAGAGGCTATATTGAAATTTAAAGTTAACTAATTAAAAAGTCCCCTTTCCACTTTTTCTATCTAAAAGAATCTTCTAATATTTGAGAGATAAGTTTTTTAGTTAGAAAATCTATTGATCATTGAAAATTAAATAAATTCTATCAGTACGTTAACACTTCAAGGAGCATATTTTAGTTGCGCCATGATCTCTTATTGTAAAGAAGGAGCGATTAAAATTCTGAAATAATTTTTATAGTCAATAAAAAGCGATGATTTGAAGTTGGTATAATGATACTTCCGTAAGGCTCGCCGTAAACTTGGGGAGAGGTGAAATTCCTATGTACTTTTGACAAAAGTGGCTGATAGATTAATTATTGTTAATAGAAAGGAAGAGACAATCATGTCAAAGAATAACAATAAAAGTAATTCATCAGAGTTAGAAAAATATTTGTTTCATCCAGAAAAGATAGAGGATTCTAATAATAAAATGAAGAGGATAAATCAACTACCATTAGTTTTAACGAATAAAGATTTAAAAGAACAATTTCAAATAAGTGATAGTACTTTAAACCGTCTTATAAAATTAGGTGATTTTCCAAGCTGCTGGTTTGGCATTAGAGGACATTACCTTAGAGATGACATTTTAGAATGGGTAAAAAAAGGAAATGAAGAATATTTTTGCGATCAGTTTCATTTATTACGATTATTGTAGAATTTATCTTTTCGTCTGCATGTTGTATAATTATTTCATAGATAGAAAGATTTTCAAGCACTTCCGATTGTTGGGTTCCTTCGTAATTGGAGGTAAGAATAAATGGAAAATATGAGTCGTTTTAAAAAACATATTACTGCAACGGGAAAAATTACTTGGTACTTTCAGGCTTTTCGAACTACGAGACGAGGTTTTAATTCTAAACGTGAAGCTCAGCTTGCTTATCTTGAAATGGAAAAACAACACAGAAATAAGCAAAAAAGGCTTGCTAGTAATGATAAATTTAGTGTTGTTAGTCAAAAGTGGTTTGAATATTATCGATCACTAAACGAACAAAAGGTGGCAACGTATGATAAACGAGAAGAACAGGTGAAAATACTTAATCGATGGATTGGTGATAAAAAATTAAGTAGTTTATCATCAGAAGAACTACAAAAATTCCTTTTCATTTTAAAAGAAAAGGGAATTGATGGCGTTAATGTTGGTTATGCTAAAAATAGTTTACAATCTCTTGTTCAGGTTCTAAATATGGTTTTTAATTATTGTAAGAAAAAGAATTTGATAAATGAGAATCCAATGAAGTTTGTTAAAATGCCTAAATATCAGTTATCTGTTAAAGATTTAAAAGAGTCTATCAACAGTTTAGAAGATAAGTTTTTAACAGTGGATGAATTACGAGCTTTTTTAAACTATGGGATAGTTTATGAAGAGTTACCCATGTCTGTTCTTTTTCATGTTTTGTTTTATACTGGGTGTCGTGTGAGTGAAGCGCTTGCTTTACAGCCTCAAGATATAGATTTTGAACGAAATGAAATTTTGTTTTATAAACAGACAGCAGTAAAAGGAAAAAGTAAAGATTTTCGAATAGAAACTACAAAAACTGTTAGTTCTGCAAGAAGAGTACCCGTCACACTATTAGTGATGGAGAAATTACAAGAATTAATTGATGTATTAAATAAAACAAAAAGAAATAGTAATTTTGTTGTAGATGAAACTTATTTATTTGTTTATCTCGATCCTGGAAAGCGTGGAGTTCCTTATCGTCGTGAATATGTAAACGATCATGTTAAACGTTGTGTAGAGCGATGTGGAATTAACAAAGATTTTCACACCCATTTGGCTCGTCATACTATGGCTAGTTTAGTGGCAGAGTATTGCAGTTGGGATGTTTTAAAGGATCGTTTAGGTCATACAGACAGTACAACCTCAAAAATATATCGCCATTTAACATCAACTGAAAAGTTAAAGCCTCTGACTGCTTTTAATTCTTTAGAAGGTTAAAAAGATGGTGAAAGTACTGGTATTACAGGATTCTTGAAAAACAATTTTTTAATAGGTTAGTCAAAGTGTAGTCAGAGGCAATAAAAATTCTTTTATATCAATACTGTAAAGACTTTTCACAAGTATCAAAGAAATTCGTCGTTAATCATTTATTATCAGATGAAGCAAAAGCCCTTGTTTTCAAGGGCTTTTTTCTTTTGGTCAGGAGGGGTCTATCATTTGCTTTAATACCTTATGCGCAAGTAAATAAGGCTGATCATGTAGCTGCATATTTTTTAACAGTATCCCGAAAATTGTCTTTTGTTCTGACTGAGGATTCGATTGAATCCGAAGAAAAGTTTGATTAGAATCTCGAAAAAGTCATGAAAGTCGATAAAAATTATGCTATACCTAAACAAAGATAAAAATTGAAATGAGGGATGAGGATGAAAGTCACTTATTTGGGTACTGCTGCGGCAGAACGTGTTCCAGCCATATTTTGTAATTGTAGGATCTGCCGTCATGCGATGGAGAAAAAAGGCCGGGAGATTCGGACCCAAACGCAAGCGTTGTTGGATGATGGCAAGCTTTTGATCGATTTTCCTGGGGACAGTTACCTGCACCGATTGAGTGGTCGAGTGGATTATAATCGCGTCGAAGCATTATTGCTGACCCACTGGCACTCAGATCATTTTTACGGAGAAGATTTAGCTTATCGAATGTCCGGATATGCCAATGGGATCACGACTCAATTGGCTGTCTATGGCAATGCCTATGTGAAAGGTTTTTATGACCGAGCGTTCCAATTGGAAGGACGTTACGATGAACAACGCCTGACGTATCATCTTTTGGAAGCGTATCAAAAAACATGGATCAATGGCTATGAAGTGTATTCTTTACCGGCACAACATGGTCATTTTGCCGAAGATTGTTTTATCTATGTCATCAAAGATCCAACAGGCAAAACACTTCTCTATGGACACGATACAGGCTACTTGACGGAAGAGATGTTTGCTTTTTTAGAAGCAAATAAGTTTATTTTTGATTGTGTATCAATGGATTGCACGGGGCAGACCAATGCTGACCAGATGGCCAATCATATGAATTGGTCGCAAAATATTCAAATGAAACAGGAGCTGATGGATCGCAAGTTAGCGACTGAAAAGACGATCTTTGTCGCCAATCATTTCTCTCACAATGGAGGGAGAACCTATCAAGAGATGGCAGATCTCTCAGATTCAGAAATGATCATTACCGCATATGACGGGTTGGAGATCCATCTTTAATCCGTCTGACGATTAATTCCTGAATACTGAATGTCAACAACTCATAAGGGAGGCAAACAATAAAAATAGATCATGAAAATAGCGTGTTAAGTGGGAAACGATGTCCAGCGAGATTTAGGTGCTAGAGAAATGAGTAAATAAAGAGGAATGATTTTTCATGAGAAATCAGAAATTTGAATACTATATGCGAGAATTAAACCTGATTAAAAGACAAAACTGGATTGAAAATGACCTATATCATCTAGTTGCGGAAATGATTAAGGCTGGCAAAAATATGTCTAGGCTATCTTTAAGAGATGTAAGCTTGCGAAGTAGGAGTCCAAAAGGTCAGATATTCTATGGCTTATCTTCATTTCCTGATTTTGTCATCTTGGATGAACGGTTTGATAATTCAGATAATCTTGCCGGGGGAAGTGTAAATATAGCGAATAAAAATTTGATTTATGGCTGCGTTGAAGTAAAAAATGTCGATGAGAAGCTATTAGATCTAGAATCAATCGATCTAATATCAGAATTTGAGAAAGCAAAAAAACCAGGAAATGAATTGAATCAAGATTTAGGCCAACTCTTAGGACAAATACTATGGTTTAAAAAAGTTTTGTATACAAATGGCAATATATGGAAATTCTACAAACGAACAAGTCAAGAAACAGATAACTTTCTTACTGACAAATGTATAGAAAAGTTATTTGAGGATCGTATGAAAAATGAGGCCCCTGATTACAAATGGTATGCAGGACTAGATGACGATAATTTAAAGATTGAAAAAGTTTTTGAGTTTGTCTTAGAGAGTGATATAAAAAAAGAAGTATGGGAAGAATTTCTAAATAGCTTATATTCGATTAACTGGGAAGGATAAAGATGCTATTGTGGAAGAATAATCATCTTTTAGAAATGAATCAGGTTGTTTTACTTGCGGCTCAATGGATTGCAGGGGGCAGAAACATGCTGATTCAATGGTCAATCATATCACAATAGTCGAATGAAGCAAGAATGGATGGATCTCAAGTGATTGACTGAAAAAGGGATCTCTGTTGCCAATTACTTCTCACAATGGGTGAACTTATCAGCAAATAATGGATCTCTCAGCTTCAGAAATGATTATTACCGCATATGACAGGGGTGGAGAGCTATCTTTGAGCCACTTGGAAATCGTCTAGCACGTATAACGCTATCGTCAGTTTAATAAGCGAGTTGAGGACCTATATTTGATCTCCTCGATTCGCTTTTTTTGATAGTTTGAGATAAACCGCTTGCTGATGAAGGAGTGTAGCTAATAAGAAAAGATACCAGTTGAAGTGCGAAAAAGAAAAAAATAGAAGTTGTTCTTGAATGAAAATAGTTGGAAAATCATTTTTCATTTTCTTTTATGCCTGTTAAAGTCAATGATACCAATCATATTAACAAGACCAAAAATGAAAATACAAAAAAAACTGTTCTTAGTATTGACTCATAAAAAATACCACTACTATACTTGTATTGTGGTTATAACCAGTTAGGAGAGACATCGATGCAAAATACATTTCAATCAAAATCACTTTATTATCAGCTGGTAGAAATATTGAAACAACGAATCGAAAACAGTATGGTCGCTCATGATAAGCTGCCATCAGAAAGAGAGTTGACCAGTTTTTATGGCGTTAGTCGCACGACGGTGCGACTAGCATTGCAAGAACTGGAAAAAATGGGCTACATTTATCGACAACATGGAAAAGGAACCTTTGTTTCGGAATTAAGGACAAATGCGACTGATCTAGCTGGCGCATATAGTTTTACCGAACAAATGCGGGCAATGGGCAAACATCCTGAAACCAAGATATTGGCCTTCAAGAAGATTGAAGCAACCAAGTATTTAGCGGGGCATATGAATGTTCAATTAGGTGAACCTTTGTTTCAGTTAGACCGTTTGCGTTTAGCCGACGATCTGCCAATGATGATCGAGAAATCCTATTTGCCAGTGAAGCTATTTATGACACTATCTCGGGAACTGCTATCGATAAAACCGTTATACGATTTGTTTTCTGAAGATTTCAATCAAATGGTACGATCGGCTGACGAAGAATTTTATGCCAGTATTGCCCAGAAAGAAGATAGTGAGCTGCTAAATATTCCAGAAGGATCACCAGTGCTCCATTTAGTTCGCTCAACCTATAATCTCGAGAACGAAGTGATTGAATTTACATTAAGTGTGGCACGGGCCGATAAGTTTCATTATAAGATCAGGCATCTGCGTTCCACTAACTGAATTGGAGGAAAGAAAATGTTTATGTTGTCAAAAGAAGAACTGCAAAAGCTAGGAGCAGAAAATACTACCCGAGAAATTCGACAACAACCGGAACTGTGGCATGAGACGTTTGACCGTTATCAAGAAATAGTCGCAGATCTAGATCGTTTGTTTACGGATGCGAAACAACATGCTGGAGAGCGACCGATCCGCGTCATTTTTACAGGGGCCGGAACCTCTCAATATGTGGGGGATACACTAATTCCGTTTCTTACTAGTCAAGGAAATACGAACCAGTTCATTTTTCAAAGTATTGGTTCGACCGATATCGTTGCTACGCCAAAAGAATACCTGATTCCTGATGAGACAACGATCTTGGTCTCATTTGCCCGCAGTGGAAATAGTCCAGAAAGTCTAGCCGCAGTTAAGATGGCCAATCAGCTGGTCAACAAGATCTATCATATCGTGATCACCTGTGCACCAGACGGATTATTGGCTACACAAATGCCTACAAAAAAAGAAAATCTAGTTTTACTAATGCCAAACAAAGCCAATGACGCTGGTTTTGCTATGACAAGCAGTTTCAGCTGTATGACGCTGACTGCGCTACTTATTTTTGATCAAGCAAGCAATCAGCAAAAAGAAAGATATGTTCATCAATTAAGCCGACTAGGAGAAGAAGTCATCCAACGAGAATCAGAGATCCAAGGGTATCTGGCATCAGACTTTCATCGCATCATTTACTTAGGTTCGGGAAGCTTAGGCGGATTGACTAGAGAAGCGCAATTAAAAGTTCTCGAGTTAACTGCTGGAAAAATCGCAACCGTTTTTGATACATCTTTAGGATTCAGACATGGTCCCAAATCTTTTGTCAATGAGCAAACATTGGTTTTCCTGTTTGTCAGCAATGACTCATATACGCAGAAATACGATGTAGATATGCTGGACGAAATCAAAAATGACGGTATTGCCCAACGCGTTGTTGGAATTGGTCAAAAGGGTTCATTGTTTAGTGGTGATTCCTTTGAGTTAGCTGCAGATTCGTTACTGCCGGATGGCTATCTTGCTTTAGCAGATATCATGGTAGCCCAAACGATCGCATTACTTTGTTCGGTGAAGGTTGGTAATACACCAGATACACCATCGCCAAGTGGAACAGTCAATCGTGTGGTCAAAGGTGTAACGATTTATCCATATGAAAATTAGGAAAGAGTGTGAAGCATGTTAGAATGGTCCGAAAATAAAAGACAAGCAATGGAACGTTTATCGACGCCGGAAGGCATTATTACCGCCCTGGCGATTGATCAGCGTGGTGCACTGAAGAAAATGATGTCAGCTTTAGGGATGGAAGCGACGAAAGAAACGATTGAGCGGTTTAAAACCCTGATTTCACAAGAATTGACGCCCTATGCCTCAGCCATTTTATTGGATCCAGAATATGGGTTGCCTGCTGCACAAAAACGTGCAGCAGAGAGCGGTCTTTTGCTAGCATATGAGAAAACCGGTTACGATCAAACCGTTCCTGGTCGCTTTCCTGATTTGCTTCCGGATTGTTCAGTTATTCGGTTTAAAGAATCAGGTGCTGATGCGGTGAAATTTTTGCTGTATTACGATTGCGATGAAGAAGAGGAAATCAATTTTCACAAGCAAGTTTTTGTTGAACGAATTGGAAGCGAATGCATGGCTGAAGGACTGCCATTTTATTTAGAGTTATTGTCATATGATGCTAAAAATGTAGATACGAAATCGCTTTCCTATGCCAAAGCAAAGCCGCGCAAAGTGATCGAAATGATGAAAGAATTCTCGAAAACCCAGTATAAAGTAGATGTCTTAAAGGTTGAAGTACCAGTAAACATGTCATTTGTTGAAGGGGGTGCAACAGGGGAGATCGCCTATACACGTCAAGAAGCTGCCGCTTATTTTAAAGAACAAAGCGACGCAACAGATTTGCCATATATCTTCTTAAGTGCTGGGGTCTCAGCGGCATTATTCATGGAAACATTGCGTTTTGCCAAAGATGCTGGGGCACGATTCAACGGTGTACTCTGTGGCAGAGCAACTTGGAAAGATGCAGTCGCTCCTTTTGTTGAAAAAGGAGAAGCGGCAACTTTAGAATGGCTGACAGAACAAGGGACACAAAACATTCGTCAATTGAATGAAGTGATAAGAGAAACTGCCGTTTCGTGGCATGAGAAAGTAGTACAGCCAGTCCAATAGAGCAATTCACCTTGCAAAGCTGACTACTAATGAATGGGAGCAGAACATGGCTACGTTTGAAATAAAAGAAGAGTTTTTAATGAATGGTTCTCCTTTTAAACTACTATCTGGTGCGATTCATTATTTTCGGGTCCATCCGGATGATTGGGAGCACTCTCTTTATAATTTGAAAGCGCTTGGATTTAATACCGTCGAAACCTATGTGCCTTGGAATTTGCACGAACCGCATAAAGGGTTATTTCAGTTTGAAGGCATTCTTGATTTAGAGCGTTTTTTGTCCTTGGCACAAGAGCTTGGTCTGTATGTCATCCTGCGACCTTCTCCATATATATGCGCCGAATGGGAATTCGGCGGGTTACCTGCTTGGCTACTAAAGGAGTCTGGACGATTAAGAGCATGTGATCCGAGCTATTTAGCGCATGTGGCGGAATACTACGATGTATTACTTCCAAAAATCATTCCCTACCAGTTGAGTCATGGAGGGAACATTCTAATGATCCAAGTGGAAAACGAATATGGGTCATATGGTGAAGAAAAAGCTTATTTGAGAGCTATCAAAGAAATGCTGACAAACCGTGGCATTGATATGCCTTTATTTACTTCGGATGGTCCTTGGCAAGCCGCTTTACGAGCTGGCAGCTTGATTGAAGACGATGTATTGGTCACAGGGAATTTTGGTTCCCGGGCAAAAGAAAACTTTGCAGCGATGCAGAATTTTTTTGATCAGCACAACAAAAAATGGCCTTTGATGTGTATGGAATTCTGGGATGGCTGGTTCAATCGCTGGAATGAACCAATTATTCGGAGAGACCCAGATGATCTCGCTGAATCAGTCAAAGAAGCTTTGGAAATCGGTAGTGTCAATTTATATATGTTTCACGGGGGAACCAATTTTGGATTTATGAATGGTTGTTCGGCTAGAGGCGCAGTCGATTTACCGCAGGTCACTTCCTATGACTACGATGCACCATTGGATGAGCAAGGGAATCCGACAGCAAAGTATTACGCATTGCAGAAAATGCTAAAAGAACATTTTCCAGAATATGAACAGCACGAACCGCGCAGCAAAACATCTCTATCAATGGAACTTCAACTACAAGATAAAGTCAGTTTGTTTTCTGTTATCGATCAAATCAGTCAGCCGGTCAAGACGGTTTATCCGCAAACGATGGAACAATTGGACCATCCTTATGGCTATTTGTTGTACCGCACGAAGAAACGGCGAGACGCGGAAACAGAAAAGCTCCGGATCATTGATGGAAATGATCGTGCCCAGATTTTCTTGAATGAAACATTCCTTGCAACGCAATATCAAGGAGAAATTGGTGAAGACTTATTGATTAAGCAAGCGGCAGAAGAAAATCAATTGGATATTCTAGTAGAAAATATGGGACGAGTCAACTATGGACATAAGCTGACAGCAGAGACCCAGCGAAAAGGGATTAGTAGAGGTGTGATGGCTGATCTGCACTTTGTGACCAACTGGACTCATTACTGGCTAGACTTCAGTAAGTCACCAGCAATTGATTTTACGCGGGACTGGCATCCAGAACAACCCGGGTTTTATCGTTATTCCTTTGTGCTAGAGGAAAAAAGAGATACTTTTATTGATTTGACAGGATTCGGCAAAGGAGTTGTTCTGGTCAACAATGTCACTGTTGGACGCTTTTGGGAAGTGGGCCCCATTTTATCATTGTACGTACCAAGCGGATTTTTGAATCACGGGGAAAATACAATCATTATTTTTGAAACGGAGGGCTGCTTTGCAAAAGAAGTACATTTGAGAAAAGAACCGGTTTATAAAACGATGGAGGCGAAAAAAGTATGAGTATTATTGGTGTACGTATTGATGGACGATTGATTCATGGACAAGTGGCAAACTTATGGACGACCAAGCTGAATATTAGCCGAATTATGGTTGTGGACGACGATGTAGCAGAAAATCCAATCGAAAAGAGTGGCTTGAAATTAGCAACGCCTGCAGGGGTCAAGTTAAGTGTCTTGCCGATTGAGAAAGCAGCTGCCAATATTTTGGCTGGAAGATATGATTCTCAACGGTTGTTGATTGTTGCTAAAAAACCTGACCGTTTGCTCAAACTAGTGGAATTAGGTGTGCCGATCACTGAAATAAATGTTGGAAACATGTCCCAAACGGCTGAAACAAAGTCTATTACCAAGTCAATCAATGTTGTTCCCGCAGATATTGCTGATTTCAAAGAACTTGCTAGCAAAGATGTGAAACTTTTTGCACAAATGGTCCCTAGCGATAAAGCTGAAAACTTTATGAGCCTTTTAGAAAGATAGGAGAATCAATATGGAAATTCATTGGTGGCAAATTTTATTATTATCATTATATGCAGGTTATCAGATTCTAGATGAATTACAGATCTATTCTTCAATGAGTGCGCCCGTTTTTGCTGGTCTTTTTTCAGGGTTAGTGATGGGAGATATCACAACCGGTTTATTGATTGGTGGTAGTATGCAACTGACAGTCCTTGGTGTAGGGACTTTTGGCGGTGCTTCGCGGATCGACGCCAATTCGGGAACGGTTTTGGCCACGGCATTCTCTGTTGCATTAGGAATGGATCCAGAACAGGCAATTGCTGCAATTGCTGTACCGGTAGCTAGTTTGATGATTCAATTAGATATTTTAGCTCGTTTTGCGAATACGTATTTTGCTCATAGAATCGATACCCACGTGGAAAATATGAATTTCAAAGCCATCGAACGAAACTTTTTGTTGGGCGCAGCACCGTGGGCGCTATCACGACTTGTTCCTGTATTTCTCGCGTTGGCTTTCGGTGGCGGATTAGTCGAAAACGTTGTTGGTTATTTGAATGGTGATTTAAAGTGGTTAGGCGATGGATTATCCGTTGCCGGAGCAGTCTTACCAGCTGTAGGTTTTGCAATTTTACTTCGTTATTTACCAGTAAAAAAACATTTTCCTTATCTTATTTTAGGCTTTGTTTTGACAGCATTATTAACAACGGTATTTAGCAATATCCAACTATTGGGCAGCAGTGTAGCAAGTGTTGTAAAAGATTTCAGCGGTACCTTCAACGCATTACCAATGTTGGCAATCGCACTAATTGGTTTCGCACTTGCCGCTATCAGCTACAAAAATGGACAAGCACGTCCAGCAACTAATACCGCACAAAACGAGCAGCATTCGGAAGGAGAGATTGAAGACGATGAAATCTAATGTTAAATTAACGAAAAAAGACTTCCAACAAATCAATCGGCGCAGCCTATTTGGTTTCCAACTAGGATGGAACTATGAACGGATGCAAGGCTCAGGTTACTTGTACACCATTTTGCCGCAACTACGTAAAATCTATGGGGACAACACCCCTGAATTAAAAGAAATGATGAAAACGCATACACAGTTTTTTAATACATCAAATTTCTTCAATACCATTATCACGGGGATTGATCTAGCGATCGAAGAAAAAGAGGGATTTCAGGCAAAAGATACCATTTCAGGGTTGAAAGCCGGGTTGATGGGACCTTTCGCAGCGATCGGTGATTCGATTTTCGCAGCCCTAGTGCCAACGATTTTTGGTGCATTGGCTGCGAATATGGCCATCAATGGAAATCCGATCGGCATCTTTATCTGGATCGCTGCACAAATCGTAGTCATGATCTTTCGTTGGAAACAACTGGAATTTGCTTATAAAGAAGGTATTTCCCTTGTGACAACCATGCAAAGCCGCTTAACAGCATTAACAGATGCAGCGACATTACTGGGTGTTTTTATGGTAGGAGCATTAGTGGCAACAATGGTCAATGTAAAATTTGCTTGGGCACCAAGTATTGGTGAGGTCACATTGAATATGCAAAACAATATTGATATGATTTTGCCGCGGATCTTACCAGCAGCTATTGTCGGGATTGTCTATTGGATGTTAGGAAAGAAAAACATGACATCAACCAAAGCAATTTTCGTCGTATTGATCGTCAGTGTGGCACTGTCGGCGTTAGGAGTTATTTCGAAGTAGATGGAAAGTAGGTAGGAAGTTGATGGAAAAGCAATTAGTCTTGATTAGTCATGGCCGGTTTTGTGAAGAATTGAAAAAAAGTACAGAAATGATCATGGGGCCTCAGTCAGAGATCCAGACAGTCCCATTATTACCAGAAGAAGGTGCCGATGATTTTCGCCAAAAACTAGCAGCTGTCATCGCTGACAGTCAAAACCCTGTGGTCTTTGCTGATCTGCTAGGAGGAACCCCATGCAATGCGGCTTCTCGGTTAATCATGGAAGGTGCGACATTTGAGCTGTATGCAGGAATGAATATGCCGATGGTGATTGGCTTCCTCAACCGCACATTGACAGGAGATCCATTGGATTATGAACAATTTGGTAAAGAGAATATCCAACATGTCAACACGCTTCTCACTGCAGTAGCAGATTTTGAAGAAGATTAAGCAGAGGCAAAGACATTAGAAGTTGATCAGCAAAGAAAAAACGGCATTAGCTGTACTTCTTAGCTATCACCTATTTACCTTAACCAAACGACAAAAAGCGCTGAAAAGCCCCAACTCTTTGAACAATTCCCTAAAAAAAGGTATGATAACTAAAAGTATATTTTTGAAGGGACATCAAAGGGATGAAGTACTCAACGAAATACAGCGATGCCATTCATATTCTGGCCTATATTGAAATGTTGAAGGGAACCGATCTATCCAGTGATCGAATTGCTCAAAGTGTCGAGACCAATCCAGCCTATGTCCGCCGAATCATGAGTGATTTGCGAACAGCTGGCTTGATTGAGAGTCAACGGGGAAAAGCTGAACCTAAATTACTAAAAAAACCCGAAGAGATCACTTTGCTAGACATTTATTCAAGTGTTGAAAAGGACCAACGATTGTTGCATATTGACAAAAAAACCAATCCTAATTGTTTGATTGGCGGTAGCATTCAGGAAGTTCTAGATGGGACCTATGAGCGTCTGCAAAAAAAAATTGAGTTAGAGATGCAACAGATCACACTAGCAGATATCATAGATAAACTCAATGTGGCTGCTGAAAAATGAAGAGAGACAGCTCCGTTTCAAAAGCAAATGCTTGACGAAAAGGAGCTTTCTTTTTATAATCAACATGTAACCTTAAAAGTTACATGTATTTTTCTACATGTACAAGTTTAAAGATGAAAGGAAGAGAGCAATGAAAATTGGAATTATTGGTGCAACAGGAAATGCTGGTTCAGCGATTTATCGGGAAGCAAGCGCACGAGGACATGAAGTCGTAGCTATCGTACGCAATGAAGAAAAAGCAAAGGAAATGTTTGGGAATTCTGTCAAAACAATAACCAAAGACGCGTTTGAATTGAAAAGAGGCGAGTTGGAAGGTTTTGATGCTATCATTGATGCGTTTGCTACTAGCCCTGATCAAGCCTATCTACATGTCGACTTAGCAGCCCGTTTGATCCATCTTTTCCGTGGAAAGAAAACTAGATTGTTCTTCATTTTAGGGGCGGGTAGTTTACTGAATGATGCTGGCGACTTGAATGTTAATGACTTGAAAAAAGCACCTGATAGTGAAAGCTGGATCGCGATTCCAGAAAATCAATTAGACGAGTACAATTTCTTATTAACTGTTAAAAATGTTGATTGGGTAGGAATTTCTCCAGGGAACCTTTTCCAAGCTGGGGAAGCTAAACCGGCTATTTTAGGAAAAGATCACTTGCTTCAAAATGATGCCGGACAATCTGTCACATCTAGCGGAACATTGGCAAAAGCTATTTTGGATGAGTTAGAAGTCCCTCAATATCAACAAACAAGATTTACAGTTATTGATGCCTGATTTTTTTGACGATCGGGATGGTCTTGAGGAGCAAAGTAGCGGAAAGAACAGTAATGTTTTCATAATGTTTCTTCCAAGAAAACAGGAAAGAAAACATTTTAGAAGAAAGAGTTTTCGAAATTCAAGAATTCTACCAAGACAAAACTCTGCGAGTTGCTTATAATCAATAGCAGAGGTGATGGATATGGAGAAAAAAGAAGCATACGAGCTGATGCTCCTTCAGTTAAAAGGATTGTTAGAAGCGGAGAGTAACTGGTTAGCGAATCTGGCTAATTCTTCCGCATTGCTGAATGAAACGTTACCAGATACGGTCTTTGCCGGCTATTATCTGTTTCAAGAAGGCGAATTGATTCTAGGTCCTTTCCAAGGCCGCGTGTCTTGTACCCGCATCCAGTTAGGAAAAGGGGTCTGCGGGGAGTCCGCTGCTGAGAAAAAGACTATGATCGTCGATAATGTCAAAGAACATGAGAACTACATATCTTGTGACTCGGCAGCAATGTCAGAAATCGTTGTGCCAATGCTGGACAATGACCAACTGATCGGAGTATTAGATATCGATAGTTCGAAAACAAGTAGTTATGACGAGATCGATCAACTTTTCTTAGAAAAATTTGCCGCTTCGCTAGTAGCTGCACGGGCGTAATTGATAAAACGAGCAGCGAATCGTGTTCGCTGGTACAAAAGAAATACCCAAACGATAGAAAGCGCAACTTTAGTTCTTGAAGTTGCTGAATTGCCGGCTTGTTTCTGAGGCAACTTCTATTCGTTTGGTTTTTTTGTCTGTACTGGTTTTTTGTGCGAATCAATGCGTATTACTTTAAATTATTAAAAAAACGATGATATTGTGATAACATAATTAGAAAAAAATTAAATTTGAAGGTGGAAATTATGAATTGTGATAACATTGTTTTAGGAAAAGCGTATGAATGTAAACCGGTAGGTATGCAAAGGAGGATCATCGGTGAGGTAATCCGCAAAATGGAAAATTGTGTGGTGATGAGTGTCGTAAGATATGATGGCATTGATCATGACGAAATCGAGGAACGATGTGGAAGAGTCGTTGCTCGGTATAATGAAATCTATGGACCAGCTTTAGTCGAATGTTTTTTTAGTTAAAAAAAGACAGAAGCTTATTGTTTAAAAACAGGAAAATAATGAGCTCAACAATTAAAAATAACAATTTAATCAATAATATTTACGATGTTAGCCAAATTTTTTTCAGCAAAGAGTATCCTTTGCTGTCTGGGACAGTAACTTTCAAGGGCAGAATACTTGCCTAATAGTTACGGCTCCTATTTTCTGCTATCATCGTTTTTTGTATGCTGCGATAAACTGTTAGGCGGCCAATAAATTTCAATAAAGACTTAATGATGGTACAATAAATTAAAATCGTACGCCTGGAGGAGAATGTTATGAGAGCCAAATTAGTGATCTTAGAAGAAGAGGAGTTACTGTTTAAGCTTCCCAATGAACAAGGTTTATTACAAATTGCAGATCATGATCGTGTGACACAGCTTGATAATACTGTGTTTTTTCTTGTTAAGAATCATGCGGTAACAGCTATTACAACGGATACATTGCTGGACTTGACTCAGCCCCATGATCGAATCATTAGTATTACTCCTAGCTGGGAAATCCAGGCACCTTACCTTGCACATTATTATCAGGAGAAGTATGGTTTGTTGAAGAAAAAAAGTGAAGCGATCCCAGGTGAGCAAAGTGAGCTCATTGCAACTTGCGCAAAAAATTTTGACTTATTGTTAGATAAACTTGGCTATTACCAAAATACCACTTCCCTTGATCCAGTGAAAAAAACAAAAGCAAGGCATCAATGGAAAAAAGAATTGCAGGATCGACCTTTCTATATTGACTATCAAGGAAGTCAGGCAACTGTTTATTGGCAAAAGCGCAATGAAATGCGAATCGAAAAAGGGGCAAAATTAGCCGAAGAAATTCCATATAATAAAGACGGTTCCTTGGGATTTTCTGCTCGCTTAGGAGAAAAAATCCGCCAAGATCATCAAGCAGCGATTAAGGCTCATTGCACGATAGAAGAAGTTATTTTAAAAAGTGTCAATGAGGTTGGTCTGTTTCTTTACTACGGAGGGACCAATGGTTGGTTGCAGTTAAAAGACCCATCCGGGCAGACACTCCACGAACTAACCGTGGTGGGCTGACACGACAAATACGCGATACGCAGTCGAAGGACAACGCTTGTCAGATGAAATGGATTCTCATCGGCAGGCGCTGCCCTTCTTTTTTAGCTGAACTTTCTTGAAATAAGTTTCAACTCAGTTCTTGCTGAAAGATACAAGTGAGTCGTCAAATAAGGAATAATCTTGTCCACTCTTGTTTATTACTACGGAAGGTTTTCCGTTTCCTTCTTTTTCTGCACGATAAGCTTCACGGTGTTTTTGCAAGTGTTCGGGCCGCTTTAGCCAGGCTTGGAAATGTTTCTTTTCTTGCCATTTTGAGACGAGTTGAAAATCGACTGATGCTTTTTTTTCGTTGATCCAACATTCAGATTGGAGACAGCCTTCAAACGTTTTCATCGAGGCGATATCTTTGCGGATCTTTTCTGAAAATGTTTCTTTTGCTTCTGCTAAAACTTCAAATGTCACAGTTTTGATATACATGACCAACACTCCTTTTTGTGGTAAATGCACGATTTGACTTTGCATCATCATTTTCCAATTAGTATAGCTGTAATTGAGAATGATTGTCAATTAGGTCGGTATTTTTCTTAGAAAATACTTGCTTAGTGAAAAAAGATGTTTCTTTCCTACCTAAGAACAGCTAGGAAAGATCTCTCCATAGGACCTTTCTCTAGGTATCTTAGAAGATTCTTTCAAGTAAGGGAATTTGACAGAAAGATTCGAATCACGGTAAACTTCACTTAACAAAACGGAATTTTTAGAATTATCTGAAAAATAGGAGGCGTCAAGAATGACAACCAAAGCAAGAGTTATCGGATCACTCATCGTTTGTAGTTTTTTTCTAGCAGCCTGTCAACAGCCGTCATCGAAAACCACAGATTCAACCAAGTCAGCAAATGCCAATCAGCCAATGCTGAATGTTCAGTTTTCTGCTGAAATGGGGAGCGCCGATTTGTCGTTAGCAACCGATTCTTACAGTTTTATTACCTTGAACAATGCCTATGAAGGACTTTATCGGCTCGATGAAAACAATGAACCCGTGATTGCCGGTGCGAGTGAAGACGCAATGGTCAGTGAAGATGGGGTGGTGTACACGATCAAATTACGAGAAGATGCCAAATGGTCCAATGGGGAACCTGTCACAGCAGAGGATTATGTCTTTAGCTGGCAACGAACGGTTGATCCTGCTACCGCCTCCAACTATGCCTACATGCTAGCACCAGTCAAAAATGCTGCAGCTATTTCCGATGGAACGAAGGATAAAAGTGAACTAGGGATCGAAGCCGTCACGAGTCATGAATTGAAGATTACATTGGAAAAAGCAACGCCTTATTTTAAATCTTTACTCGCTTTTCCTACTTTTTTCCCGCAGAGTGAAGCGGTTGTTCAAGAACATGGGGATCAATATGCCTTAACAAGTGCGAATGCAGTCTACAATGGTCCTTTCACATTGGAGGATTATGACGGTCCAGGTACAGATATTCAATGGACACTCAAGAAAAATCCTGAGTATTGGGATGCAGAGTCAGTGAAGTTATCCGGAGTTCAGTTTGATGTCGTCAAAGAATCTTCAACTAGCTATAATTTGTATGAAAGTGGGCAAGCAGATGACATCACATTGAGTGGGGAATTGGCGATGCAAAATGTAAATCACAAGGATTATGTTGTTCAACCGAGCGCGACGACCCAGTATTTAGAAATGAATCAAGCAGCGGAGGACTCACCGTTTCGGAATGAAAAGTTGCGGCAAGGGATTTCCTATAGCCTTAATCGTCAGCAAATCGTTGATCAGATTTTAGGTAATGGGTCACTTCCAGCTGTTGGATTTGTTCCTTCTGATCTAGCCTTTAATCCTGAAACGAAAACAGATTTTGTTAAAGATGCAGGGACTTCGCTGCCTTATGATGAAGAACAAGCCAAGAAATTGTGGGAGCAAGCAAAATCCGAACTAGGAAAAGATACCCTCACCTTTGAATTACTCACCTCAGATACCGATCAATCAAAGAAATTAGCCGAATACATTCAAGGAACGCTTCAACAGACCCTTGAAGGATTGACTGTAGAAGTGACCAATGTTCCTTTTTCTGTGCGATTAGATCGTTCCAACAGCGGAGATTTCGAAATGGTCATGAACAATTGGATCGGTGATTATGCAGATCCGATCAATTTCTTGGAACTTTTCAAAAAAGATAGTTCATACAATCGCGGAAAATGGCTGGATGATACCTATGATAACTTGATTTCAGAAGCATCCGATGCATATGCCAACGATCCTCAAGCACGTTGGCAAAATATGGTGGAAGCTGAGCAGATTTTGAATGAAAAATTGGGCGTGATTCCATTATTTCAAAGCGCAGAGGCTCATTTACGTTCCCCAAAAATCAAAGGCTTAGTGGTCCATAGTGTCGGTGCAGCCTATGACTACAAGAATGTTTCCCTAGAGTAAAGAAACAAGCAGTAAGTTAGAAGAGATGGATCTTTCATCTTTCCCCAGATTGCACAAGCAAAAATGATCAATAAATCAGCAAAGGAGAACCTAGTGAAAAAAGCAGTCCAAGCAGCTATGACTTTTTTATGGAAACAGCCGCAGCAAAATGCAGTTTTAACAAAAATCAATGCGCAACCTTTAGAAGCAGTCCATTCGTTTTTATCAGCAGCAGATGCAATGACTCTCTATGAAGAGGACTTGGTTGATTCAGAGATTCTTTATGGGACCGTTGTCGAAGTCGTTCAAGAAAAAGAAGAATGGGCAGAAATCATTGTCTTAGACCAAGCAAGTAATAAAAATCCCCGAGGCTACCCAGGGTATGTTCCTAGCAACGTATTGACTGTCATAGACGAGAAATATGGATTGGGGAAAAATCAGAAGGTAGCAGTAATCAAACCAACTGCTGTCCTGCAATTCAAAGATCATCAAAAAATCCTTTCTTTCGGAACACTGCTGGATTGGCTTTTTGAGGACGCTGAGTGGTATCATGTGATGACACCTGAAGGACCAGCTGAAATTTCTAAAACACAAGCCCAACGAATCGATCAAGGAAACTCAACAACTCCCCGACAATTGATCGAGATGGCAGAACAATTTCTGGATTTGCCTTATGTATGGGCAGGGATCAGCAGCAGTGGCTTTGACTGCTCAGGGTTTATGTATAGTTTGCATCGGGTCAATGGTATTTTGATTCCTCGGGATACCATTGAACAAGCGCAAGCGGGTGTGCAGCGATCCTATGAACAGGCGCAGCCAGGTGATCTATTGTTGTTCGCATATGAAGAGGGAAAAGGAAAAGTCCATCACGTCGGTCTTTATTTAGGTGCAGACGAGATGATCCACTCACAGACCCCAGGCTCCAAAGTCATGAAAACAAAGATCACTGGTTCTGCTTATGAGCCGGAATTGGCAGTTGTCACTCGGTATATCGACTAGAAACAGCCGCAATAAGAAAGAATCAGGTAGAAATCGCAAGTGATAGAAACAAAAAAATAGCAGTAACCGAGGAAAGCCCACCATTTTTGCAGAATGCAGCAAGAAATGGCGGGCTTTTTGACCGATCAAAAAAAGAGATCAGTTATTAGCGACAATAAAGTCACCCATATCGTATCGATGCCGGGATTGTGAAAATTCAAAAGGTATCCCATTTTCTAAGTAAACCGTTTGCTCGACTTCTAAAATGGGGTCATTGGGGGAACAAATCAAATGCTGCTGGTCATAGATATCTGGACGGTCGGCTTTGATCCTTCGAATCGATGTGCCAATCGGTAAGTGCAGTGTATTGGAAATATATTCATAAACGGAAGCTTTGAGAACCTCTTCGGTGATGCCGGGAATCACTGCGACTGGCATAATGGTATATTCCAGTGCGACCGGGACGTCATCCAATAATCGCAAACGAACAATATCATAAATTCGATCTTCTTTACCAAGTCTCAATTTTGATTGTTCTTGCTCATCAGCCAAAAGCGTATCAAAGGAAATGATTCTGCTTGTGAGTTTGCCAGTCTTTCCTAAGCGCTTGGTTAATCCGCGGTTCACTCGGGCGTTATAATCGAAGGTAGAATAGGCTTCACTGACAAAAGTGCCAGTGCCTTTTTTGGCATAGATGATTCCCTCTACTTGCAACAAATTCAACGCCTTTTGAATGGTTACTCGGCTAGTTTTATACGTAATGGCTAATTCAGTTTGTTTAGGCAGCTTCTGATTCTTCTCATACTTTCCATGACTGATTTGTGTACGAATATCTGCTGCAATATCATGATAGTAAGCCAAATCATTTCCTCCTTTTTTGAAGCATAATCGATTTTGCTGAGTATGTAAACCTCGACGTTTACATACTCAGCTTTTTGCTTCTTTCGACGATTTACAGAATGAAAAAAATCCAGTAAATTGAGATTGTAATCGGTTGCATTTGGTTTGTTTATTTTGGTTAATCAAAGAGGAGTTAGGAGGAGTAAAAATGGAAGGGTTTATGGATCGATTGGCAAATGGCTTAGGTAAAGTTGCTACGAGAATCAATAGTTGGCGGTACATCATGGTAATTAAGAACGCTTTTGCCGCTTTGATACCAGTCATTATCACAGGTGCCTTTGGGACCTTATTTTCAGCAATGGTTTTTGATTCGGAGAACGGCTTAGCAAAAATTGATGCGCTCAGCTTTTTAGAAAATCTAAAGCCGATCTCTTCGGCAGTCAGTTATGTAACACTTAGTTTTCTAACGATTTATGCTGTTTTTTTAATTGGGATCGAACTGGCAAAACTGAACAAAATCGATGGTGTTTTCCCTGGGATCATTGCAGTGATGTCTTACTTATCGGTCAATCCGATGGTTTTTGAATTCTTACATGAAGATGCTACTGTTATTGCCGAGAATGTTTTAGCGAAACAATATACAGATACGAAAGGTTTATTCTTGGGCATGTTCGTGGCAATCCTATCAATTGAACTTTATGCCTGGCTTTGCCGCCAAAAAAGATTGCAAATCAAGATGCCGGAAAGTGTTCCTGCCAATGTCTCAGCAAGTTTCTCGGCGCTTTTCCCTACAATATTAACAGTAACGATCATCGCGACAGTTGGCTTTGCTATCAAAGCCATCACAGGAATGTATGCTTACGATATCATTTATAATATTGTGCAAAAACCATTAGAAGGGATAGTACAAGGTCTGCCTGGTATCTTGTTGTTGATGTTTATTGCACAAGTTTTCTGGGTCATTGGTATCCACGGCAATCAGATGGTCAAACCAATTCGTGAACCATTACTGCTAGCGGCTATCGCCGTGAATACAGAAGCCTTTGAGGCAGGAAAAGAAGTGCCTAACATCATTACGATGCCATTCTGGGATATGTATATGAGTATGGGAGGATCAGGTGTCACCATTGGCTTGCTGATTGCTATCTTGATTGCAGGCAAGCGTGAAGATATGCGTCAAATCACGAAGCTGTCCTTAGCACCAGGCATTTTCAATATCAATGAACCTGTTATTTTCGGTATGCCGATCATGCTGAACCCGATCTTGGCGATTCCATTTATTCTGACCCCGATTATTACCGGCACGGTGGGTTATATTGCTACATCCATCGGTTTTGCAGCAAAAGCGGTTGTGATGGTACCGTGGCCAATGCCGCCAATCGTCAATGCCTACTTAGCTACAGCAGGAGACATCGGTGCAGTGGTCACACAAATCATCTGTATTTTATTATCGATCATTATTTATTTGCCATTCGTTATCGTAATGAATCGTTCAACGAACGAAGTGGCATAAAAAGGAGAGGCTTATGTTAATTGAAATACCAGAAACATTTATCTTAGGGGCCGCTTCTTCTGCTTGGCAGACAGAAGGCTGGCAAGGAAAAAAAGCGGGTCAGGATTCTTTCTTGGATCAATGGTATCAACAAGAGCGTTTTGTCTGGCATGAAGGCTATGGACCGGCCGTTGCAACGAACTTCATGGAACAGTATGGTGAAGACATTGAGCTGATGAAAGAGATACATTTGACACATTATCGCACATCCATCAATTGGGCACGCTTTTTTACCGACTATGAGAAGTTGATCGTCGATGAAGAATATGCAGCCCATATCGATGCGGTGATCAATGCATTGATTGCTGCAGGAGTAGAACCCATGTTGTGTCTGGAACACTATGAATTGCCTGCTTACTTATTAGACACGTATGATGGCTGGAGTTCTCGGTATGTTGTCGAATTGTATAGCAAGTATGCAGCAATCGCCTTTGAACGTTATGGTGATCGGGTCAAGCACTGGTTCACTTTCAATGAACCTATCGTGATCCAGACCCGTTGCTATCTTGATGCGATTCGCTGGCCCCATGAACAAAATACGAAGAAATGGATGCAATGGAATTATCATAAAACATTAGCTTCTGCATTAGCGATAAAAACATATCATGAAAAAGGCTATCAAGGCAGAATCGGCTGCGTATTGAATCCTGAAATGGTGTATGCTCGTTCTTCTTCGAAAGAAGATCAGCAAGCGAAAAAAATGTACGATCTTTTCTTCAACCGAGTCTTTTTTGATCCGATGATTAAAGGCATTTATCCCGAAGAACTGATTGCATTATGTAAAGAGCATGATATTTATTTTGATCCTGCAAAAGAAGACTTAGAAGTGATCCAACAACATACGGTTGATTTTTTAGGAATCAATCAATACTATCCAAAGCGTGTGCGGGCACCTTATTATCAGTGGAATGCTGAAACACCGTTTCATCCGGAGCGATTCTATGAGAACTTTGATCTTCCCGGCAAACAAATGAATCGTTCTAGAGGGTGGGAAATCTATCCGAAAGTCATGTATGACATGGCAAACTACCTCAAAGAAAATTACGGCAACATTCCTTGGCTGATCACAGAAAATGGCATGGGTCGGGAGAATGAAGAGACGTTCATGGATGAGAATGGTCAGGTAGTAGATGACTATCGGATCCAATTCATTTCCCAACATCTTTATTGGCTTTTAAAAGCAGTGGAAGAAGGGGCGAATTGCGAGGGTTATATGCTCTGGGCTTTTACCGACTGTATCTCACCGATGAATGCCTTTAAAAACCGTTATGGGCTGGTGCGGATCGAAAGAAATGCTGCCCGTACCCGTTCTTTGAAAAAATCAGCCTATTGGTATCGAGAATTAATTGATGAACGTCGCTTGTCCTATGAGGAATTGCCGCTTATTCTTTAAACTAAGTACATTAAGATTAGAGAAGCTGTGACAAATCTTTTGTCACAGCTCTTTGTGTATATTGCTTAAAAATCCAATTGATGAGGGGCTAATTTGTCCCAGTCAAAGGTCACACCAATTCCCGGTTCTTCTGGCGCGATAGCCATTCCATCCTCTGGATCAATCATCAGAGGGCGAGTGGTGTATTGATCGATCGGGAAACTATGCATCTCTAGGTATCCGGCATTAGGCATGGCAGCCAGCAGACTGACATGAAGCTCTTGCATGCCGTGAGTCGAGATACTGACATTATGCAACTGTGTCAATGCCGCAATTTTCAGCCAGCCAGTGATCCCTCCACAATTCGAGGCATCCGGTTGAGGAAAATCGATTTGACCATAAGATAGCATATGAGCAAATTCAATTGGTGTTCGTAAATTTTCTCCGCCAGCAACTGCTATTTGTCCTTCTTTAGCGATTCGAGCATATCCTTCGTAGTCTTCGGGAATCGTTGGCTCTTCCAAAAAGAGAATATCAAAAGGCGCCATCAATTTAGCGGCTTTGACGGCTTGTTCAACGGACCAGCTCATATTGGCATCCACCATAAAGGTAATATCGGGACCGATCAATTTACGAACGGCTTTGATGCGGGCGATATCTTCCGCCAGTGTTGCTTGCCCTAACTTGATTTTGACAGCCCGTAATCCCATATCCAAATATTTTTGATTGTTGGCTAATAATTTTTCTAACGGAAAATTCAAGTCAATGGCACCGCCATAGCAGTTTACTTTATTGCTGTGTCCTCCCAAAAGTTTATATAATGGTTCTCGTGCTTTTTTTGCGCGCAGATCCCAAAGGGCAATATCACAGGCGGCAATGGCAAAGCTTGCTAGACCACCTCGGGCAATGTAATGGATGCCCCAATTCATCTGTTCCCAAAGAGCTTCCAAACAAGCAGGATCTTTTCCTAGCAGGATATGTTTCAGTTCTTTGTCGATCAATTTAGCGATCGACTCTCCTCCGAAACCACCCGTATACGTATAACCGATACCTTCTCTACCATCATCCGTGCGCACTTTGACGATTGGCACCTCAAAGTGAGTGTGTAATCCGTGTTTGGCATCTTCCATTAATTCTGGTAAGGGAATCCGATAGTAGGAAGTTTGGATTTCTGTGATCGTGGACATAAAATTCCTCCTTTTCCAATAATGTTAACGTGTGCATTATTATCTTAACATCCACGTGGTAAGAATTCAAGCGGTTTCATTTGTAGTTTGAGTTGTCAATCTCTTTCTATTATTGTAATAATCCTGTTTTTCCAGCGACCTTTAACCAAGTGATTCCGATCTGAAAAGGAGTCAAATTTCTTGGTGGGAACACGCTGAAATAGTTGAACTTCTGCGCAACCCAAGCTATGATGAACAAAAAGGAGATCACACATATGTGTACAAGTTTCACGCTGACTGCTCATGGACAGACTTTTTTTGCTCGGACGATGGACTTTGCATTTTTGCTAGACGGCGAACCAATCGTCATGCCACGGGGGTATCAATGGTCTTTACAACTAGGGGGACAGGTCACCAATACCTATGGCTTTGTTGGAACGGGCAAACAGTTAGAAGAATTTCTTTTTATTGATGGGGTCAATGAGAAGGGACTAACGATTGCTGAACTCTACTTTTCGAATGAAGCTGTTTATTGCGAATACACAGCGGAGAAAATAAACCTTGCACCCCATGAATTGTTACAATGGGTATTAGGAAACGTAGCAGACATCCCTGATTTGTACCAAAAAATCAGCAGGATCAATCTAGTACAGATAGAAACGGCGCTACTAGGTATCACAGTCCCATTGCATTTTATTGTAACGGATACTACCGGAAGATGTGTTGTCATTGAAACCAATCGTGGTTTTATCGAAATAAAAGAAAATCCAATCGGCGTGATGACTAACAGTCCAGAATTGGAGTGGCATGTAAAAAATATTGGCAACTATTTAGCTGCGAGACCTGCTAATTTTCCTCCCGCAACAGTCAATGGAGTAGAGGTGCTCCCCTTTGGTCTTGGAAATGGAACATCTATTTTACCGGGCGGATTGACTTCCCCTGAACGATTTGTTCGAACCGTTTATAACAAACAGTTTGTGAATGTAGGAGAGACTGCCGAAGAAACAGTCAATGCCATGTTCCATCTCTTAAATAATGCCACGATCCCCAAAGGACTGATGGTCGAAGATAATGGTCAATCTGAGTATACTCAGTATCGAGTGGTCTATAATGTGACAAATGGTACTTACTATTTCAATCCTTATGAAACCCAAGAAGTTTTTTCATTGCAATTGAAGAAAGAGTGGTTACAATTGAAACAGCCCCGGATTTTTGCGGTTTCCAAGAGTTTCACAACAAAAACGATGGTGTAATAATCGGCCACACAATGGTCGATGCAAAGATAGATAAGTAGAAAATAACTTAGTTTAACGAAGAGTCATCTCTCCAATTAAAAGATCCGCGGTGTGTCATTACCGCAGATCTTTTTTTCGTGTGATTTGCCGTCGAAATTTTTGTAGTAGGTAGCTGGGGAGTTTATCTATTCTGATGCTGAAAAAAACGGTTCAAAGGAAAAGCGTATTCTTATGATAATCGTTCATTGAAACTACGAGAAGAAAACAAGAAATAATTTTTTTACTTTCAGATATTAAAAAAAATCTTTGAAATACAATAAGTCCAGTAATTTTTTTTTATTTGAAAATAGTAAGGCGTCATTGATAACAACACTGGGAACTTTTGTTTCAGAAATCGGCTGATTCGTGATGATCAAATCAAAGGATTCCAAGTCATAGTTACCTAATTGCTCACCATTAATGGGCAGGATATCTGAACGAATTTTATGCAGATCAAGAATATCTTGAACATAGTAACTGATGTATTGACTGTGATTGATCCCCATATCGCTGATCACTAAGATCTTTTTTGACACCAAAGTCTGATTGATCTCCGGAAAAGAAGTCAATAACCAGAATACATAAGAAGACAAATAACTGATCAGATTCGTTTCCAACAATTCAGAAAAAAAATGCAGTTCTGCTTTGAGTCGTGCATACAATTGTCGCTGTGTAAATTTGATATGTCTTGTAAAAAAAGTGGCACGCTGTGTCAGCTCTGTCGTATCAAAAGGCAGTAATTGCGCATAGGAATAAAGACAAGTCAGCAAGTGTACAACGAAGTCGCCGACCTCGTCTGTGATTTGTTCCAACTGCAGAAAAGTATTGAAGGTCAAATTGTCACGTATCTTCTCACTGATCACAGATCTATTCTCTGAATAAAATTGCTGGAAAGCCCCTTTTTGAAAGTAGTCAATGACTGTTTGGCAAGACTCTAAACTAATACCACTCAAATGGCGTTTAATCAATGAATAGTCTTCATTACTGATTTTTGCTTTCACGGCTATCTTGGTGATAGGGCGTTGCCGAAATCCTTGACTCTCTCTTAACAAATCAACGATAAAATACATAATGAAAAAGTCATGTTCATAGCTGTTGTCCAAGCTGATACTATTCAAAATGCAGTGATTGCGCCGCATCACTTGTTTTAGTTCTTGTTTATCAAAGTGATAAGGCAAATCACAATGGCCATAATACATCAAAAAAAAGTAGGTCGTAAATATCCGCAGAGACAGCTCATCGTCCTGACTCGTTAACTGATACCCGCGATCCACAATGACCCGAAGTGAATAGGCAGCCAACACTTTATTGCAATGTTTTAGTTTTCGTGCAAAAGATGATCGACTGATATTGATTGCCTCACAATAATAATCGATCGTTTTGCCTGGCTGTTGAATAAATTCATGAAGGAGTTGTGTCGTTGTTGAAGTTCTCGCCATATCTGTGAGTATTTGAAGATACAATGTAGCATTAAAATTCTCTAGACGATACCCTAATTTATGCGATGTTTTGATGGTTAAAACATTTCCCCAGCGTTGCTTGATCTCTTCAATATATCGGATAAACGTTGATTCGCTGCTACCAATGTGTCTTGCAAGTTCTTTTTTAGTCATCCACTTATCAGAAATGGATAACACACGAATGATTTCTTCCATCTTCCGATAATTTTTCTCCAAAAACCTAATCATTTCATTTCCTCCCAAGTCCTTTACTTTAATAAAACAATCAACGAAACAATAACGCAATCTCAATAATGAAACCGCTTGGTATGAAAGCTGGTGTGATTTGATTCTTCCCTTCTATGTATACTTAGGTATCTGATTAGAATAACAAATTTCCAGCATGCAGGCTATTGGGATTTGCTATTGGTTCGCAAATGAAAGGGGAGAATGAAAATTAATATACTGAGGAAGTTGTGGGTTTTAGGAGCAGTATTTATGCTGGTTAGCTCCTATTTCACATCCATAATCGTTAGAGCAGAAACTATTAATGGGGCAGCTATTCTATCTGCCAAAATCATATCAGATGATTCTGAGCAGCCACAGCTATTACTAGATGTCGCACTCACGAATCAAACAAATGAGCCCATAAAAAAAGAAATAAGAATGGATCATGCCAAGCTAAAAGAAGTAGAAGAAAAACAAGAGGGATACGGTTATCAAATTAAACACAATACCCTCTATCTGACAATAGAGCCTCAACTAAATCAGACCATTCAACTGACGCTGCCCGTTGAGAAAAATTCTTTTTTGACCGAGCAAGCACCAGAATTAATTTACGAAGGTCAGATCCAAAAGGTCTCTGTTGTCATGCCGCAGGCAACAAAGGAAAAACCGACTGACACCCAGGACAATACTTCTAGAGCAGAAACGGATGCTGTAAAGGAAACAGCTGCTACAGATACACATTCAGCAGAATCCGAAGAGTCAAAATCAATAAATCCATCAAATACCAACGAAACGCTGACAGAAAACAGAGAAACAGAAGGACCTGAAGCATCTGAAGCATCTGAAAGATCAACAGCTGCAGATGAAGTGATAAAACCTTTTTCACTCCCTAGCGTTGCTTCTGATCCAGTGTTCGATCGCAGTCATAAAGCAATCCTGCCTCAGTATACGACAGATGCGTCAGGAACCTATCCGACAGCAAGCTGGCAACCGACTGGGAATCAGAATGTGCGCAACCATCAAGGAAACAAAGACGGAGCTGCACAATGGGATGGGCAAACGGAATGGAACGGGGAACCAACGAACAAAACCAATTCCTATATTGAATATGGTGGGACTGGTTCCCAAGCAGACTATGCCATTCGCAAGTATGCCAAAGAGACCACGACACCTGGATTATTTGATGTATACCTAAATATTCGCGGAAATGTCCAAAAGGAGATCGCACCGTTAGATTTGGTTTTAGTAGTTGACTGGTCAGGTAGTATGAATGACAACAATCGAATTGGCGAGGTCCAAAAAGGGGTGGATCGATTTGTAGATACGCTAGCAGAAAGTGGAATCACAGACAACATTCATATGGGCTATGTTGGGTATTCAAGTGATGGATACAAGAATGATTCGGTCGCGATGGGCCCCTTTGATTCGGTCAAAAATGCCATTAAGACGATTACTCCAAGCAGTACTACTGGGGGAACCTTCACGCAAAAAGCCCTGCGAGATGCCGGAAACATGTTGGCAACACCAAATGGACACAAAAAAGTGATTGTTCTACTGACAGATGGTGTTCCCACTTTTTCCTACCAAGTCAGCAAAGTTCAAACAGAAACGAATGGCAGCTATTACGGCACCCAATTTACCAATAGACAAGACCAGCCGGGCAGTACTTCTCGTATTTCTAACAGCTACTATGCTCCAGACCAAAGAAATACCAATAAATTGATCAACAGTACGTTTATCGCAACCATTGGTGAAGCAATGGCATTAAAGCAGCGAGGAATTGAAATTCATGGATTAGGCATTCAACTGCAAAGTGATACTAATGCGGGATTATCCAAACAAGAAGTAGAAAACAAGATGCGGCAAATGGTGTCTGCGGATGAGAATGGTGATCTTTACTATGAATCAGCCGATCATGCACCGGATATTTCTGATTATCTCGCGAGAAAAGCGGTTCAGATATCTGGAACTGTGGCAAACGGCAAAGTAACCGATCCGATTGCTGAACCGTTTAGTTACGAACCAAATACATTAACAGTCAAAAGTGTCGGGTCCCTTCAAGTACAAGCCATGCCCACACTCTCATTTGAAGGGAACACCGTTCGTAGTGATGAAATTTATTTAGGGAAAGATCAAGAAATTCAGATCCATTATCAAGTCAGGATCCAGACAGAATCAGTAACGTTCAAACCTGATTTCTGGTACCCGATGAATGGCAGAACAACCTTCCAACCAGTAGCAACAGCAGATGAAGTGGTAGATTTTGGAGTGCCATCGGGGAAAGCACCAGGAGTCAAGCTTGATTTCAAAAAAATCTGGGAAGAATATGATCATGATCCGAGCAGCCGCCCAGAAAATGTTATCTATGAAGTGACCAGAAAACAAGTTTCAGATACGACAAATTGGCAAACAGGCTACATCAAGATTTCGCAACCGTCAAATGATACCGGAAGCTTATGGGAACGCACTAGTGTAACACAGCTTTCAAAGTCAGCAGATGATGCCTATGCCGAAACCTTAGGTCTACCCAAATACAATAATCGGGGACAAGATTTCAGCTATCAAACGACTCGAGAGCTAACTGTCCCCGGTTATGAGCAAGAAAAAGTAGATGAAACAACGTGGAAAAACACGAAACAGTTTCAGCCATTAGCACTTAAAGTGATCAAAAACTCTTCTGCTGGCGAAAAAAATCTGGTAGGTGCTGTGTTTGAATTAACTGGCAAAAATGGCCGTACGACATTGATCGATAATCAAGATGGCAGCTACTCCTTGCCGCAAAATGTCCGACTGCAAAAAGGTGAAACCTATACTCTCACAGAAGTGCAAGCTCCTGCTGGACATGAACGTGGGAAAACAACTTGGCAAATCGAAGTCACTTCAGAGGGAATTGTGACAATCGATGGGGATGAGGTTTCTACAGAAGAACAAGTGATCACACTGACCGTGGTTAATCAATTTTCAGAATTGCCAATCGGCATTCGCAAGTATACGCTGCAAGACGGGAATGAAGTAAATTTATCTGGGGCAACATTTTCGTTGCAAAAGAAAAATTCTTCAGACCGTTATCAAACGATCGCTACGGAAAAAACAACGGATTCAGGGGTAGCCCATTTTATATTGGATCAGCCAGGTCAATACCGAATGGTCGAAGATTCAGGTCCATTGGGGTATGACACGATCGCCGGCAACTATGAATTTACGGTGGATAAATATGGAAAGATTCACTACGACGGCAAAAATGTGGATAAACAAAGTAAAGAATGGACGTTGAATCATCAAAACCAGTTAAAAGCCTTTGACTTGACCGTCCACAAAAAGGCCGACGATCAGACGCCATTAAAAGGGGCGGAATTCCGTTTGACGGGTCCAAATACAGACATTGAACGATCAGGAGAAGAGACGGATACGTTTGTCTTTGATCAGTTACAGCCGGGAAAATATGTCTTGACGGAAACATATACGCCAGAAGGGTATCAAGGATTGAAAGAGCCAATTGAAATTGTGATCAATGAAGATGGCTCAGTACAGATTGCTGGCGAAGAAGTCGCTGATGTGTTAGTTGCTGGAGAAAAAAACAACCAGATTACACTAGATGTGACCAATCAGGCGAAAGTTCCACTGCCGGAAACAGGTGGAAGTGGTCGATTAGGGATTTATCTACTCGCCTTTAGTTCGATCGCCATCGCTGGTATCTACTTATACCTCCAGCGATTAGAAAGGAGGGGGTAGCGGATGAAAAGCATGCGTTGGTTTAGTGTATGCATTTTTCTAGTTGTGTTACTAGGTTTCTCCCAACAAGTTTCAGCAGGAGAAATGCAAGCGAATGTTCGCATCACGTTACACAAGTTACTATTTCCTGAAGGGCAGTTACCCCAGGAACAAATCAATTCCGGAGAAGGTACATTGCTTCAAGCTTACCGCGGTTTAAATGATGTCACCTATCACGTATACGATGTCACCAATTCTTTCTATCAATTACGGGAAGATGGTGAATCGGTGGAAGCTGCGCAAAAAAAGTTGGCTGAGCAAGGTCCTGCAGCCGGATCCCTGATTGCCGAAGGAAAGACCGAGAAGATCCAAGGAGAAGATGGTTTACTTAGCTTCACATTAGCAGCCAAGGACAGCCAGCAGCGGGATAAGGTCTATTTATTCGTGGAAGCAGAGGCTCCTAATGTCGTGAAAGAGAAAGCCGGAAACTTGGTCGTTGTTTTGCCAGTTCTTGATCAGAAAGGGAATCAAATGACCACGATTCATTTGTACCCAAAAAATGAAGAGAAGGCATACGATTTGCCGCCTCTTGAAAAAGAAGTGCAGTCCAAAACCTCTGATTTTACCTATGGCGAGAGAGTGGATTATCAGCTGTCAACACATATCCCAGAAAATATCTTGGATTACCAACAATTCCAACTATCGGATACAGCAGATTCTGCCTTATTTCTCTTACCAGAAACGATCACAGTAAAAGTAGGAACATCCGTTATGACAGGATATACACTTCAAACAACGGATCATGGCTTTGTCCTGGATTTCTCTATTCAGCAGCTAGAAAAATTTGCCAATCAAAAATTGCAAGTCTCTTACCAAATGAAAGTAATGAATGCAGAGCCTGACACAGAGATCGTAAATGAAGGGCAATTGCTGACAGATAAACATATCATCAACAAAAAAGTTGACATACGGACTGGTGGGAAACGGTTCGTCAAAAGAGATAGTCAAGATCCGCAGCGAACATTGGCAAATGCCGTATTCGTCGTAAAAAATCAAATGGGAGCCTATTTGCATGAATCAGCCAATGGTTATCAATGGCAAAGAGAAAAAGCGGGAGCTAAACGATTCACTTCTGATCAAGCCGGAGAATTTTCCGTCAAAGGGTTAAAAGATGGCCACTATTTCTTGGAAGAAATCCAAGCCCCAAAAAATTACTTGCTTAATCAAAAAGCCATTCCGTTTGTGGTTGAAAAAAATTCCTATACAACAAATGGAAAAGCAGCTACCCCACTGGCAATCATCAACAAGAAACATACTGGTTTCTTACCAAAGACTAATGAGCAACAAGCAACAGGATTGATCTTAGCCGGTGTAGCATTGATAGGTTTTGTCATTGCTGGGCTGATTGACCAAAAACAAAAACGAGGAGAAAGAAAATGAAACAAGCAAAAAAAGTATGGTACTTACTAAGTACGCTATTACTAACATTACCTGTTTTTATCAATGGGTTGGGTACAGCAGCTTATGCTGAGGAAAATGCAAGCAATGCCCAAATCGTCATTCATAAAAAGAAAATGACCGATCTTCCGGATCCGCTCATTCAAAATAGTGGGAAAGAGATGAGTGATTTTGATCAATATCAAGGTCTTGCAGATGTCACTTTCCGCATTTATAATGTGACGTCAGAATTTTATGCGCAACGAGCAGCCGGGGCAACTGTCGAAGCTGCAAAACAAGCAGTTCAAGGTCTAACCCCAGGTTCGCCAATAGCTGAAGGTATAACAGATGCAGATGGCAATATTACCGTAAATGTACCGAAAAAACAAAACGACAAAGATGCTGTCTACGTCATCAAAGAAGAACCAAAATCTGGGGTAGCGGCTGCTGCCAATATGGTCATTGCCTTCCCGGTTTATGAGATGATCAAGCAATCAGACGGCTCGTATAACTATGGGACAGAAGAATTATCTACGGTTCATGTTTACCCCAAAAATATCGTTTCAAATGATGGGGCATTACATGTGAAAAAAAGAGGTACTGCTGAAAATGAATCGTTGAATGGTGCAGAATTCGTACTCTCAAAAAATGAAGGTTCCCCAAGTACGACCAAGTATATTCAAGGGGTAAAAGATGGTCTCCACACTTGGACAACCGACAAAGGACAAGCAAAGCATTTTGTTACTGGTAAAAGCTATGGAATCGGCGAAGATGATTTTACAGAATCTGAAGAGAAAACTGGTGAACTAACGGTGAAGAATCTTGAAGTGGGTTCCTATACGCTTGAAGAGGTCAAAGCACCGAACAATGCTGAATTGATTGATGATCAAACAAAGACACCCTTCACTATTGAAGCGGATAATCAAACCCCAGTAGAAAAAACCGTTAAAAATGATACATCAAACGTTGAAAAAACAACGCCTAATTTAAACGGCAAAGATGTAGCGATTGGTGAAAAGATCAAGTACGAGATTGCGGTCAATATTCCATTAGGTATTGCTGATAAAGAAGGAAATGCCAATAA
This sequence comes from Enterococcus sp. M190262, assembly GCF_005843965.1. NCBI lineage: Bacteria > Bacillati > Bacillota > Bacilli > Lactobacillales > Enterococcaceae > Enterococcus > Enterococcus sp. M190262. The sequence goes on from NZ_CP040461.1 coordinate 1,975,158, forward strand.
ATACAATAAATTTAACTTAGTAGATACCCATGATGATGCATTGACCTTTGACAATACACCTTCAGGAGATACAGCCTATGCTCTTTATGATGGTGATACACTGATCGCATCTGAAAACTATCAAGTAACTGAACAGACAAACGGTTTCACCGTCGCTGTCGATCCAGCGTTCATCCCTTCTTTAACACCAGGAGGTACATTAAAATTTGTTTACTTCATGCATCTAAATGAAAAAGCAGATCCAACGAAAGGCTTTAAAAACGAAGCCAATGTTGATAATGGTCATACCAATGACCAAACGCCACCAACAGTAGAAGTCGTCACCGGTGGGAAACGATTTATCAAAGTCGATGGGGATGTTTCATCCACGCAAGCTCTAGCAGGTGCCTCTTTCGTTGTACGTGATCAAAATAGTGAGGGTGCAAACTATTTGAAGGTCGATGAAGCAGCGAAAACAGTGACTTGGGTGGCAAACAAAGCAGATGCAACAACATTCACGACGCAAGCTGATGGTCTAGTCGTCATTACTGGACTAAAATATGGTTCCTATTATTTGGAAGAAACTGCAGCGCCAGAAAATTATGTATTACTAACAAATCGAATCCAATTTACAGTGGATGAGCATTCTTACGGAACCACAGAAGAATTAGTTGCTCCTGAAAAAGTGCCTAACAAACACAAAGGAACATTGCCTTCTACAGGCGGAAAAGGCATCTATCTTTATTTAGGCAGCGGTACGCTGATCTTGATCATTGTGGGTTTGTATTTCATGAAACGAAAAGAAACTCGTTGAGTTTCTGTTTTGCTAGATTTTCACTTCTAGAAAAATTGGCAGCCTCAAAAGCAGATCTCAGCTATTTCGACCTAGTCAGATAAAAACGGGAGGTTGCAACAGACGTGGTCCGCTTCAAGAAATAAGAAAGGATTTTCTAAAATAGCTTTTCCCATTTTTTTGAAAAGCTATTTTTGAAGAAGCTGATTCTAACCGCTTGTTGAACCACTTGTTCGGAAAACGGAGCTGTGACAAGTCTTTTGTCACAGCTCCTTTAATTTTTTTGAGGAGGAAACGATGAAACAAAAAAGAGGACACCAGATAGTCGATCGATTGATGATCCTTTTGTTGTTGATTGGTGTAGGGATTTTTTCCTATCCATTCATTAGCGATGCACTGAATAATTATTTGGACCAACAGATCATTGCGCATTACCAAGCAGAAGCAAATCAAGAAAATGCCGCCGCAATGGCGAAGTTGCAAGCGCAGATCGACAAAAATCAACAGTTAGCCAAAGAAGGCGACTCCCCCGGACTGGATCCATTCTCTGAAGCAGAGAAAATCAGTAAAAAACCAGATAAATCGTATTTTGAAAGCCATACGATCGGTGTGTTAACGATCCCCAAAATCAATGTACGAGTCCCTATTTTTGACAAGACCAATTCAGCATTGTTGGAAAAAGGCAGCTCATTACTGGAAGGGACTTCTTTTCCTACAGGAGGCAAAAATACCCACGCCGTCATTTCGGGTCATCGTGGATTGCCGCAAGCAAAACTATTTACTGATTTGCCAGAATTGCAGGAAGGCGATGAGTTTTATTTAGAAGTCTACGGCGAAACACTCGTTTATCAAGTCGATCAAATCAAAACTGTTGTCCCCACCGATACACAAGACCTTCAGATTGAATCTGGTAAAGATCTTGTCACATTGTTGACCTGCACTCCCTACATGATCAATAGTCATCGATTATTGGTAAGAGGACACCGGATTCCTTATCATCCGAAAGTCACTGATGACATAAAGAAAGTCAAACAGCAACAACAGCAGTTTCTGTGGATCCTCATTTTTACTGCCTGCGGCTTCCTCGTTTTTTGTATTTGGTGGTATAAGCGGCGAAAGAAAAAAACTGGGAACCCTCCAGTATCTAGCAGATAAAATGAGTTGGCTGATCAAAGAAACCCTGTTTTTAATAAAAAATTTTTTTGATTTACAGGGCATAAAGAAAGCTGATTTATTTGCTAGCCAGCACAACCTTTGTATCTCTTATGCTATCGAACCTGCCGTAAGACGTTAAGAGGATTGACAAAATATTCGTAAACGCTATAATGAGGGTGTATTAGTTGACAAGGACGTCTGCTGATCCTTTTGAAAACTAGCTATCAAAGAAGATACAATAAACGTATACTTATGAAGTGTCAGGGAAAGAGGTGTGAATCCTCTACAGACCTACCTACTGTATGGTGGATGAAACCAATAGAACCACAGAATGATTCTATTCTGGAAGGATTGGGAGTAAGAAGAAGCTAAGTCAGGATACCGGCTTGATAAGTCTATTCATTCTTTTGTAGGAAAAAGAAGGGGCTTCGACGATAACTGGCTTGATCTACTGTTAGTACTGTTAATGAACCACTTTTTCTATTAAAGGAAAAGTGGTTTTTTTTGTTTTTTGATACAAAGTAAAAGGAGGGATAGACAAACCGTAGGAAAGAATAATAATCGATTTATCCGTAAGGGTTGGAAGAAAAAATTCAAAAAAAGTTGAATGCGAGGAAAAAAAGATGAAAAAAATTCTAATGACGATCATGACCATCGGACTAGTTGCTGGGATTGGATTAGCGGGTTGCGGCAAACAAGAAAACGAAGCTACGGCTTCAACTGAGAAAACAGAACAAAATTTGCCGACGAAAGACCGTAGTGGGAAAGAGATCTCATTGCCTAAAGAGGCAACTAAAATCGTTTCACTGGTTCCATCAGTAACAGAAGTTATTGATGATATAGGAAAAACGAATGAATTGGTTGCTGTTGACATGCAAAGCGGGTCACTGAATGAAGCGCTTCAGGCATTACCTCAAATGGATATGATGGCGATTGATGCAGAAAAATTGATTGCATTGAAACCGCAAATCGTCTATGTGAATGACATTAATTTAGCAAGTTCTGAAAGTGTCTGGCAGCAAGTAGAAGATGCCGGGATCACGATTGTCAATATACCGACAAGTACCAGTATTCAAGCCATTAAAGAAGACGTCCAATTCATTGCTGATAGTTTGTCAGAGCATGAGAAAGGACAAAAACTAGTCGATAAGATGACTCAAGAAATTGATGATGTTGCAAAAATCGGCAAAACTATCAAGAATCAAAAGAGTGTTTTATTTGAAGTAGCTGCATTACCAGATATTTATAGTTTTGGAAGTGGGACATTTTTAAATGAAATGATCGAAACGATTGGTGCCAAAAATGTTCTAGCAAACGAGAAAGGCTGGCTTCCTGTCGGAGAAGAAGCAGCAATTGCTGCAAAACCCGATGTTATCCTAACGAATGTTGACTATATTGACGATCCGGCAAAAGAAATCTTGGAACGGAAAAATTGGGAAAAAGTACCTGCGGTTCAAAACAAAGAAGTATTTGCCATTGATAATCGATCGAGCTCTTTGCCAAATCACCACATGACAAAAGCTTTAAAGCAAATGGCAAAAGCCATTTATCCAGAAGCGTACAAGGATTTGAAAGATGAATAAAAAGCGTTTTCTCTTACTATTGATCGTCATTAGTTTGGGAATGCTCTTACTTGGCATCAAGATTGGCAGTGTGCCAATCTCCAGCAGTGATCTGTTCAACATTCTAGCAGGAAAGAAGATTTCTGAAGATGGTATTTTGGAAGGGATTATTTGGAATGTTCGTTTACCGCGAGTCGTGCTGGCATACTTAGTAGGTGCTGGGTTGGCTGTTAGTGGAACAGTGATGCAATCTCTTTTGGGAAACCCATTGGCTTCTTCCTATACATTAGGCGTTTCAGCGGGGGCTTCCCTCGGAGCAGCATTGATCATGGTCGCAGGTATATCAGCCACGATCATTGGCAGTCTATTATTACCTTTTACGGGCTTTCTCTTCGGGTTAACGACTGTTTTTCTTGTTTTACTATTTACTCGTACGATGGATCGCCAGATGTCCAATCAAACAGTCGTTTTAGTGGGAATGGTCATGACTTTATTTGTTGGTGCAATTTTAACGTTGATTACGGCGCTCTTTCAAGATTATTTAAAAGAACTCGTCTTTTGGCAAATGGGGAGCTTTTCCGGCAGTAATTGGACAAAAATCGTCATTTATTGCCCTATCGCTATCCTAAGTACATTATTTTTATGGGGTGACGCAAATAATTTGGATGTTCTGGGTTTAGGTGAGGAGCAAGCCATGCTTTCAGGAGTTGAAGTGAAAACTGTGAAGTTAAGAATCATACTTTTTGCAAGTTTACTGGCAGGAAGTGCCGTGTCGTTTGTTGGTGTGATTGGTTTTGTAGACTTGATCGCACCGCATATTGTTCGCCGTTATTTAGGTGCTACCCACCGGTGGCTAATCCCCGGATCGGCTCTATTAGGAGGGACATTGATGGTGCTAGGAGATACGATAGCACGGACGATCTTATCGCCAAGAGAAATACCAATTGGTGCGGTGACGGCGCTTATTGGCGCCCCATTCTTTTTGTATATTTATTTCCAAAAAAGGGGAGCTGTAGCATGATTCAATTAGAAAAAGCGGCAGTGACTCTGCAGCAATCTCGTATCTTAACAGACATTTCTTTAACCTTTCAGCAAGGAAGCAAGACCTGTATCTTGGGACCTAATGGCTGTGGGAAAACGACCTTGCTAAAAACGATTGCTGGCTTGATTCCTTATAAAGGGTCTGTCATGATTGATGGACAAGAAGTAGGCGGATTAAAAAGAAAATTCTTAGCTGATAAAGTTGCTATGATGAGTCAGTTTACAACGGTGGCCTTCGATTACACGGTCTATGAAATCGTCTTGATGGGGGCTTATCGCCAACAGTCACATCGTTTTTTGCCTATCGTCTCTAAACAAGAAAAAGAACGGGTTCTTCATTACCTAGAGACTGCTCATCTGATCGATATCAAAGATAAAGTTGTCAATCAACTCTCTGGAGGACAGCAACAACGTGTTTTTTTAGCCAAACTATTCCTGCAGGATCCCGAGATCATTTTATTAGATGAGCCTAATAATCATCTGGATATTCGCTATCAGCAAGAATTGATTCATCAGTTGAATGAATGGGGCACTCACTCTAAAAAAACCATTATTGGTGTGTTTCATGACATTCGTTTAGCACTGACATTGAGTGAAGAAATCGTTTTTATGAAAGAGGGGACTATTGCTGCGAAAGGAGATTTTCAAGACATCGCTTCGAAAGCGTTTCTTGAGCATATTTTTGATGTAGATATCGTCTCTTATTTTCAACACCAACATGAAGCTTGGAAAAATATCCAGTAACTTTTGACAAGTATTTTTTTAACAGGTAATATAAAAGAAAACACAATGACGTGTTTCAATAAATGGCAACGGAGCCTAAAGTTTTCGTGTATGACTACACGTGCTTTAGGCTTTTTTTATGGAGGAAAGTATGAAACGAATGATTCTTATGGGAGCGATAGGTTGCGGAAAAACAACTTTATGCCAAGCGCTGCAAGGGAAAGAATTGCGTTATGCCAAGACACAAGCAGTCGAATTCCATACAACGATGATTGATACACCAGGAGAGTTTATATTGCATCGTCAGTATTACAATGCCTTAAACGTCACAGCAGCTGAAGCTGATGTCATTGGCTTAGTACAGAGTGCTCTCGAGACAGAACAGATTTTTTCCCCAGGATTTGGTAGCATATTCCCTAAAAAAGTGATTGGCATTTTAACGAAAGTGGATTTAGTGAATGACCCCAATCAATTAGCGCATATTCATCAGCAACTGAAAAATGCGGGGGCAAAGGAGATTTTTGAAGTATCTTCTGTAGAAAAAACGGGTTTACAAGAATTGATCAATTATTTAGAAGAGGATGAGGTATGATGAAAATTTATACAAAAACAGGGGACAAAGGTATGACCAAACTCGTGGGCAGTACCACAGTCGCTAAAGATTCCGATCGGGTAGAAAGTTATGGGACGATCGATGAATTGAATTCGTGGGTAGGGTATATCATCAGTCAACTACCTTCAGAAAATCAAGTCGTCAAAAATGAATTGAAACTTTTGCAAAATTTTCTTTTTGATGTAGGAACGGATTTATCAACACCAATAGAAGCCAAGCGTCCATTTAAACTACAACCAGAAAGTGTCACTTGGTTAGAAGGAAGAATCGACTATTTTACTGCCGAATCTCCGGATATAGATCGGTTTATTTTACCCGGTGGCACACCAGAAGCTAGTATGGTCCATGTGGCGCGAACGATCGCTCGTCGTGGGGAACGCGCGATTGTTCGTCTAAACTGGACAGCCAAGATCAATGAGCAAGTGCTGATTTTTACGAATCGATTGTCAGATTACTTTTATGCATTGGCACGCTATCTTAATGTTCAAGCCAATGAACCGGATATTTTTTATGAAAGAGGAGAAAAGGTTTTCCATAAAATAAAAGAGGAGGGATTGTAGACAGTTGCTTTTCTAAGTAAGATGTGGTAAATTCCAAGTAGATTAAACGAATATTTTATGAAGAATATGAATGGAAGTCAGTGAAAATCTGGCACGGTCCCGCCACTGTGATAAAGCAGGGTTGCTTTTAAGTCAGGTCTTTTCAATTTTTCATTATTGGGCATACTGTTTCGAGGCAAAACAGGATGTTTCTTTCCAACGCTTGTGTTGAAAATCCAGCCCAAGATATTTGTGTTAATCCATATGTTCGCACGAAGGCGTGCGTCTAGGGAATTTTGGGCTGGTCTTTCAACGATGAAGGAGATTTCAGGTACAACGGTGTACTGCTAGATTCCCTTTTCTTATTGACAATCATTTAATGACGTTGTACTCTATTTGTAAGGTTTGGTGTACAATGGCGTATACATAATGAAGCAAAGACGCTTCAAACAGACGTTTTTCGTTTGTTTGAGGCGTTTTTTTGCTATTTTTTGATTAGGAGGAATCCATATGGAAACTATTCATTTTCCTACCCAAATATGGGCAGGGGAAGGGGCATTAACCAATCTTGAAAAGCTTCGAGAAAAAAGAGTTTTTGTGGTTACCGATCCATTCATGGTTGAATCAGGTTTTGTGGATCATTTAACGAAGCATTTGTCACACAACAAATACCTTATTTTTAGTGACATCGTACCAGATCCGCCGATTGACAAGATTGTTTCAGGTATCAAGCAATTGGTTGATTTTAAAGGAGATACGATTGTCGCTTTAGGCGGAGGTTCGGCGATTGATGCAGCAAAAGCAATGAAGTTTTTTGGAGAACAGACGATGAACATCAAAGTGGATCAATTCATTGCTGTACCAACAACGAGTGGGACCGGTTCAGAAGTCACCAATTTTTCTGTGATCACAATTGCTGAAACTGGAACAAAAATACCTTTGGTTACGGATGAAATCCAACCGGATGTGGCCATTTTAGATACAGCTTTAGTCATGAGTGTTCCCCCGAAGATTACCGCTGATACTGGAATGGACGTGTTGACTCACGTCATAGAAGCATACGTGTCGACAGAAGCAAATCCGATTGCAGATGCTCTATGTGAAAAAGTGGTTCGATTGGTTTTTGAAAACTTAGAAATCGCCTATCATGATGGCAACAATAAGCAAGCTCGAGAAAATATGCACCTAGCTTCTTGTATGGCTGGCATGGCCTTCAATGTAACCTCATTAGGGCTCAACCATGGGATCGCCCATGCGGCAGGAGCACGATTGCATGTACCCCATGGGCGTATGAATGCGATTTTGCTACCTGATGTGATTGCATTCAATAGTGGTTTGGCAAGTGGAAAAGTAACAAATGAAGCAACAGCAAAACGTTACGCACAGCTAGTTGATTGTATCTACTCTACGAAAACAACGAATGCTCGAATCGGCGTTCAGCAACTCATTCGACAAATCAAGCAATTGCGGAGAAAACTACAAATGCCAGCTTCTTTTACTGAATATGGGTTAACAAAAGCGGAAGTACGTGAGAATAGTGAGAAAATCGCGAGTGCTGCTCTGATAGATGGCTGCACGAGAACGAATCCCATTCAGCCAACAAAAGAAGAAGTCATAGAAATTTTGAACTCTGTCTTATAAGCGATTGACAGGATGTAGCCAATAAAATATAATGTGGGTAGCACAACGGCGTGCTTCAAAATTTAAGAGCAAAGAAGCTCCTTAGTAGAAAGCGAAAGTGGAATCTTTACGTTTTTTATTGAGGATTTTTTATTTGCTAAATTAAGGGAGCGAGTCTTGTTGGAAGAAAAACAACGAATGATTCAAGAATATGTTCCTGGGAAACAAGTCACATTGGCGCATATCATTGCAAGTCCCAATAAAGAGATTTATACAAAGTTGGGGTTACCTGAAGGAACAAGCAATGCGCTAGGAATTTTAACGATCACCCCGAGTGAAGCAGCAATCATCGCAGTGGATATTGCAACGAAAAGCGGGGATATCCAAATCGGTTTCATCGATCGGTTTTCTGGTTCGGTCGTTATTTCAGGAGATGTTAGTTCGGTTGAGGCGGCTTTACAAGCAGTAATCGAAGGATTGCAACAGATTTTAAATTTCTCCGTAACTTGTAAAATCACTAGAACATAGTCTCGAACGGACAAGGGCGTGAAGAGAATGGATGGACGAATTGTAATAGTCGATGATGAACCTATTACGAGATTGGATATTCGTGATATTGTGGCAGAGGCAGGATATGAAGTGGTCGGTGAAGCGGCAGATGGATTTGAAGCGATTGAAGTTTGTAAAAAGACACGTCCTGATTTAGTGATTATGGACATCCAAATGCCAATTTTAGATGGTTTAAAAGCTGGTAAGAAGATCGTTCAAGACCAGCTAGCCAGTAGTATTGTCTTTTTGTCCGCCTATAGTGATGTCCAGAATACGGAAAAGGCAAAGAAACTCGGTGCACTAGGTTATTTAGTCAAGCCATTAGATGAAAAGTCGTTGATACCTACAATTGAAATGAGCATTGAACGAGGAAAACAGACGCAATCTTTACTAAGTCAAATCGATAAATTAAGTTTGAAGTTGGAAGAACGAAAAATTATCGAAAAAGCCAAGGGGATCCTTGTTAAGGAGAATCATATTACTGAAGAGGAAGCCTATCAAATGTTAAGGACATTAAGTATGAATAAACGAGCGCGGATGGGTGAAATTGCTGAACTAATTGTAATGGATGATGAGTAGATGAAACGATTAGCGCAATTATGTAGACAATATACCAATCTTTCTGAGTCAGATATCAAAGAGTTACAACGAACAGCAAACTATCTTTCTTCAACAACACTCTACCAAAGTGCGGATGTATTCATTGATGTGTATAAAGAAATGTCGCAACAAGCATTAGTCGTTTATCACAAACCACCTACAAAAGCAGACTCTTTATACAGTGGTGATGTTGTTGGTATGGAAGCATTGTTAGAAAATGAACCAGGTGTGTTGCGAACCATGCAAACAAGCTTGAACAGTATCGGCCTGCTAGCTGTGACGCAAGAAAATCGGTTGATCAAGCAAAATATTTATCCGATTCGAAATGAGCATCGAACAATTGGTGTCATTATTGTTGAGATGGCAGCAGATGGAGAGATTCAAGCAGATCTGCATAAGGAAGAGCTGAATCATTGCCAATTAGCTAAAGTGGCGAAATCAACGAGTCAAGTAGATGCGTTGTTTATTGATCAATTAGCTGAAGCTGTTTTGATTTTTGATGCAGCGGGGCATCTATTGATTACCAATAATAATGCACAGGAATTGTATCGAAAATTGGGCTATCGCGATAATATTATTGGTATGAGCTATGATAATTTGTCCATTGACTACACGACATTTGAGTATGTTCTTTACCAAATGAGGTATAAAGTCAGCAATCAACCAATTGAAAGCAACACAACTTACTTGAATTATTATTTTAAAATCCGCAAAGTTTGGCTGGAATCCGAAGCGCAATTAGTGATGATCATTCAAGATAACACGGAATTCAAAGAAAAAGAAGCCGAAATCATTTCCAAATCAGTTGCGATTCGTGAAATTCATCATCGTGTCAAAAATAATTTGCAATCTGTTGTCTCTTTATTGCGTATTCAAGAACGAAGAACACAGAGCTTAGAAGCAAAAAAGGTCCTTCATGAAAGTGTGAACCGAATCATGGCCATTGCGGCCACCCATGAATTGCTGTCCAAACAGGTCAAGGACGACGTGGCATTACGGCAAACATTGGAAGCAGTGATGTATAATTTTCGGCATCTTTTTCAAGGGGCACAATCGTTAGAAATGACCATGGATGTGGATCCAGCAATTATGGTTTCCAGTGAGCAAATGGTGACGATCTCTTTGATCGTCAACGAACTGCTGCAAAATATTTTCGATCATGCGTTTGATTCACCAGCTAGCGGCGTTGTGAAAGTGATTGGAACATTAGATAACAAAATGATTACTATCACAGTGATGGATAACGGTAAAGGCTATGATGTTCATCAAAAGAATGAGAATAGTTTGGGCTTAATGATTGTAAAAAGCTATGTTAAGGACAAACTAAAGGGAAAAATTATGATAGAATCAAATGATCAGGGGACCAAAACCTGTTTTTATTTCGAACAGAACACCAGTGATGTTGTTCAGTGATTAAGCAAAGGCGCTTAAAGAAAAGTAGAAAGAAATTTTCTACGAATTCTTTAGGCGCTTTTTTGTATGCAAAAGGAGGGAAAACATGTCTAAGGAGACACTCTTGACGGTTGGGATCGATTTAGGGACATCCACAACGCAACTCGTATTGTCGGAATTGACGGTTGAAAACTTTGCTTCGGCTTTTACAGTTCCCCGAATCTCCATCTCCAATAAAAAAGTCATTTATCGGAGTGATATCATCTTTACACCTTTATTGAATCAGACAGAGATTGATGCAGAACCGATCAATGAATTTGTCGCGGAACAGTATCGTAAAGCTGGGATTAAAAAGCAAGATATCCAGATGGGTGCCGTCATCATCACCGGTGAAACAGCCAGAAAGGCCAATGCGAATAAAGTTTTAGACGCATTAAGCGGGTATGCTGGGGATTTTGTCGTCGCAACGGCAGGCCCAGACCTAGAAAGCATTATTGCTGGAAAAGGAGCAGGAGCCCAAACGTTTTCGGAGAGCAAACGAAAACCAGTCGTTAATTTGGATATCGGTGGTGGAACGACCAATTTAGCTGTTTTTAAAGATGGCGAGGTCATAGACACGGCTTGCTTTGATATTGGTGGTCGGTTGATCAAAGTCGATAAACAGCAGCGAGTCACTTATCTCGCACCAAAAATCCAAGAAATAATTAGGAAAAAAGAGCTTTCTCTTACCATTGGGGATCAGGTGACGGAAGCAACTCTCAAGCCGATTCTTTTAGAACTTGTTCATGTCTTGGAAAACAGTGTGGGTTTAGGAGAAAAAAGTCCTTTCTTTGATTTATTAGTGACCAACCATCCCCTCAAAAGGAATGAAGAAATCCCGCTTGTCACATTTTCCGGTGGGGTGGCGGACTGCTTTGTTGCCGAAGAAAAGGAGCCATTCAAATTCTGGGACATCGGCTTGCTATTAGGAAAATATCTCCGCCAGTCGCTGATTTTTTCGGAAAAAGAAGTGCTTCAAAGCAATGAAACGATTCGTGCAACTGTGGTTGGCGCAGGCTCCCATACGGCTGAAATCAGTGGCAGTACGATTGCTTATCGCGAACAGATTTTACCTATAAAAAATATCCCCATTTTGAAATTAGCCAAAGAAGATGAAGAATTGGCGGCTTCCGAATTGAGTGAGCGGATTCGAGAAAAGCTCAATTGGCATACAACAGAAGGGACACCCCAAGTGGCTTTGGCCATCAGAGGGGATAAAAATCCGACTTTTGACGACATTCAGCGATATGGAAAAGGAATCGTGGCAGGTTTGGACAGTCTAGTGAAAGAAGCCATTCCTATCATTGTTATGGTGGACGAAGATATGGCTAAAGCTTTGGGCCATGCGCTAAGTGCCAATTTACCTCCAGAATATCCTTTCATCTGTATCGATTCTGTCAAGGTGGAAAATGGCGACTATGCGGATATCGGCCTACCAGTTGCAGAAGGTGCAGTCCTGCCTGTGATTGTTAAGACATTAGTATTTAATTAAAAAGGAGCGACACGGATATGATTTTAAAAACCAAATTATTTGGCAACGTATACCAATTTACGTCAGTGAAAGAAGTATTAGCCAAAGCAAATGAAGAAAAGTCAGGTGACAAACTAGCTGGCGTTGCAGCAAATTCTGCAGAAGAGCGGGTGGCGGCAAAAGTTGTTCTAGCTGAGCTGACATTAAATGATTTGTTCAATCATCCTGTTGTCGATTATGACGAAGATGAAGTGACACGGATTATTATCGATCAAGTCAATATGCGAATTTTTGAGAGTATCAAACATTGGACAGTAGCTGAACTAAGGGAGTTTATCTTGTCTTCAGAAACGACTGATTTCGATATCAAACGTATTTCTCGCGGCTTGACTTCAGAAATGGTTGCTGCTGTATGTAAGCTAATGTCGAATATGGATTTAATCGTCGGTGCCAAAAAAATTCACATCGAAAAAACTGCGAACACGACCATTGGCCGCCCGGGAACATTCTCCAATCGGTTACAGCCGAATCATCCAACAGATAATGTAGATGGCATTATGGCTTCTGTCATGGAAGGACTTTCTTATGGAGCAGGTGATGCTTTGATTGGCTTGAATCCAGTAGATGATTCCACAGAAAGTGTCAAACGAATTCTAAATAAATTTGAAGAATTTCGGAGTGAATGGGAAATCCCAACACAAACCTGTGTTTTAGCTCATGTGACCACACAAATGGAAGCCATTCGGCAAGGGGCACCTACAGGGCTAGTCTTCCAGTCCATTGCTGGTTCTGAAAAAGGGAATACCGCATTTGGCTTAAATGCCGCTATCTTGGAAGAAGCACAAGATTTGGCATTACACAGTGGGCAAGCGGCTGGACCGAATGTAATGTATTTTGAAACTGGACAAGGTTCTGAACTTTCTTCTGAAGCCAACTTTGGTGCTGATCAAGTAACGATGGAAGCACGTTGTTATGGACTAGCGAAAAAATTTGACCCTTACATCGTTAATACAGTAGTTGGTTTCATCGGACCTGAATATTTATATGATTCAAAACAAGTAATTCGCGCTGGGTTAGAAGATCACTTTATGGGGAAATTGACTGGAATATCAATGGGATGTGATGTATGTTACACCAACCACATGAAAGCGGATCAAAATGACATGGAAAATCTGGCTATGTTGCTGGCAACAGCAGGATGTACCTATATTATGGGGATCCCTCATGGCGATGATGTCATGTTGAATTATCAAACAACAGGCTTCCATGAAACTGCTACGATCCGTGAGACGTTAGGGCTACGACCAATTAAGGAATTTGAAGAGTGGATGGAAAAGATGGGCTTTATGGAGAATGGCAAGCTGACCAGTTGCGCTGGAGATGCATCTGTTTTTATTAAATAAACGAGGTGAGTACACGAATGAATGAAAAAGAATTAAAAGAAATGATCGTTGGCATTTTGTCCGAAATGGTGGACGACCATGTAGCGCCTGCAACTGTTCTTACAGAAGAAAAACCAGCAACTCAAGTGACAGAAACTGCTGAAATAGAAACAGGGATGATACCTGATATCACAGAAGTTGATTTACGGAAACAATTATTGCTAAAAGGAGCAAAAGATCCAGAAGGATTATTGAAAATGAAAGCTTACACACCAGCGAGATTAGGGGTTGGGCGTACAGGCACCCGCTACTTGACACCTTCTACACTGCGTTTTCGTGCGGATCATGCAGCAGCACAAGATGCTGTCTTTTCAGATGTCAGTGAAGAGTTAGTGAAAGAAATGGGCTTTATTGCTACAAAAACGATTTGTACGAGCAAAGATGAATACCTTACGCGACCAGACTACGGACGACAATTCGATGAAGAAAACTGTGAGATCATTCGCAAAAATACAACACCGAAAGCAAAAGTGCAAATGGTTGTTGGTGATGGCTTGAGTTCAGCTGCAATCGAGGCCAATGTCAAAGAAGTTTTGCCTGCCATCAAACAAGGATTGAAAATGTATGGATTAGATTTTGATCAAGTTCTCTTTGTAAAATATTGTCGCGTTCCAGCAATGGATAAAATTGGTGAAATCACAGATGCAGATGTTGTTTGTCTATTAGTAGGAGAACGTCCAGGATTGGTAACGGCAGAGTCGATGAGTGCGTATATTGCATATAAGCCAACTGTCGGTATGCCGGAAGCCCGACGAACAGTGATCTCAAACATTCATCGTGGTGGTACTCCAGCGGTTGAAGCAGGCGCTTATATTGCTGAAGTTATCAAAAAAATGCTCGATAAGAAAAAATCGGGTATTGATTTGAAAGAAGCAGAGTAAAGGAGGAAGGACATGAAAAATGATCGTTTAGGTGCCAACGTATTAAGCATGAAAGTCATTCCCAACGTGGATCCAGCTTTGGCCAAAGAGTTATCGTTAAAGCCAGAACATCGATCCCTAGGAATTGTGACTTCTGATTGTGATGATGTGACATACGTTGCACTGGATGAAGCAACAAAAGCGGCGGATGTCGAAGTCGTTTACGGAAAAAGTATGTATGCTGGAGCCGGAAATGCATCAACGAAGCTTGCCGGTGAAGTGATAGGCATCATTGCGGGACCCAGTCCAGCAGAAATTAATAGTGGATTAAGTGTGATAAACCAAGTCATTGAAGAAGAGGCAAGCTTTTATAGTGCCAATGACGACGATAGTATCGTATATTTTGCACACGTTGTTTCTAGAACTGGTAGTTTTCTTTCTGAACAAGCTAATATCCCAGAAGGCGAAGCAATTGCTTACCTTATTGCACCACCATTAGAAGCGATGGTTGCTTTAGATGCTGCCATGAAGGCTGCAGATGTGCAAATGGGCGTCTTTTATGGCCCACCTTCTGAAACAAATTTTGGTGGGGCATTGTTGACAGGAAGTCAATCTGCCTGTAAAGCTGCTTGTAGTGCATTTGAACAGGCAGTACAGAATATTGCCGATAATCCATTGGGTTATTAAGGATGTGTAGCAGATGAAAGCATTAGGTATGGTCGAGGTACGGGGCTTCTTAGGTGCCATCAGTGTGGCAGATGCAGCCGTTAAAGCAGCTGATGTCACATTATTAAAAGCGGAAATTATTCATGGTGGATTAACAACCGTCGAAGTTATTGGTGATGTGGCAGCCGTCAATGCAGCAGTAGAAGTGGGTGTTGAAGTAGCTAAGGAGCTGAATTGCTTGATAGCACACCACGTCATTTCTCGAGTGGATGCCCAAACAGAGATCATTTTGTCTGATTTAGAGCCAAAAAAAGAATCGCAATCAGAAGTAAAGACAGAACCACAAACAGACCCAATATCAGATCTACAAACACAAACAGAATCTAAAGTGACACTGCCAAACACTGAATCAGAATCAAGAGTGATGCCAGAGCCTAAAGATAAGTCTGACGCAGTGCCATCAGTGCTAGAAACCAAAGCATCAGACAAAGTACCTGTTGTCGATGCCGCTCAATTAAAAGAACTACAACGTAAACGAGTAGTGGATTTACGCAAACAAGCATACAAAATGAATTTGAGCACATTAAAGAAAAGTGAAATCAAATTAGCAAATAAAGAATCGTTGATCCAAGCAATTATGGCAGAAATAGAAAGAAGTGAAGACGAGTGGAATTAGTAGATAAAGATTTACGTTCCATCCAAGAAACAAGAAATTTGATCAGAAAAGCCAAGGAAGCGCAGCAAGAGTTAGCAACATTCTCACAAACACAAATCGACGCAATCGTAAAAGCTGTGTCTGAGGCCACCTTTGCCCAACGAGAAAAACTAGCAAAAATGGCCCATGAGGAAACAGGTTTTGGTATTTATGAGGACAAGATCATCAAAAATGCCTTTGCTTCAAAGGTCGTTTATGACGAGCTGAAAGATAAAGCGACTGT
Source organism: Enterococcus sp. M190262 (assembly GCF_005843965.1). NCBI lineage: Bacteria > Bacillati > Bacillota > Bacilli > Lactobacillales > Enterococcaceae > Enterococcus > Enterococcus sp. M190262. Next base: position 1,991,140 of record NZ_CP040461.1, read on the forward strand.
GGGCGTGATTCATGATGATGCGGCTAAAAAGGTCACAGAAATCGCTGTACCAGTAGGTGTGATTGCTGGACTTATTCCTTCGACCAATCCTACGTCAACAGTCATTTATAAAGCGCTGATTTCCTTAAAAGCAGCAAATAGCATTGTGTTTTCCCCCCATCCCAATGCACTAAAATCGATTGTTGCCACTGTTGAGATCATTCAACAAGCAGCAACAGCGGCAGGTGCCCCTGAAGGCTGTGTCTCGGTCATTCAAACACCTACAATGCAAGCAACAAGTGAATTGATGAAAAATAGCGATACGAACTTAATCTTGGCAACTGGCGGCAATGCAATGGTCAAAGCTGCGTATTCCTCTGGAACACCCGCAATCGGAGTGGGGCCTGGGAATGGTCCAGCCTATATTGAACGAAGTGCTAATATTCCTCATGCAGTTAAGCAAATCATGGACTCTAAGACATTTGATAATGGAACCATTTGTGCTTCTGAACAATCCATTATTGTAGAAAATGTCAATCGTGAAGCGGTCAAAGAAGAATTGATCAAGCAAGGGGCTTATTTCTTGAGTACAGACGAAGCGGATAAGTTAGCTAAATTTATCTTACGACCAAATGGAACAATGAATCCGCAAATCGTCGGTCGCTCGGTTCAACATATCGCATCCCTAGTTGGTTTGGCTATACCGCAAGATCGTCGCTTGATTGTGGCTGAAGAAACCCATGTTGGATTGAAGTATCCATTTTCAAGAGAAAAATTGGCACCAATCATCGCTTTTTATACAGTGGAGAATTGGGAAGCTGCTTGTACTTTATCGATTGAGATCCTCAAAGGTGAAGGTGCAGGCCACACAATGGGCATCCACACTGAAAATAAGGAAGTCATTCGAGCATTTGGTGCCAAAAAGCCAGTATCGCGATTGCTTGTCAATACATCTGGAACACTTGGTGGTATTGGCGCATCAACGAATTTAGTTCCAGCACTGACTCTCGGCTGCGGCGCTGTTGGAGGAAGTTCAACTTCAGACAATATTGGTGTTGAAAATTTATTCAACTTACGTAGAGTTGCTTATGGCGTTCGTGATCTAGAGGATATTCGTCGAGAATTTAGTCAGACAACGATCACACCAAACACAGCTATCACGGATAACAAAGAGGAGTTGATCAATACGATCATCGCTCAAGTAATGGATCGGCTTAAATAAGCCATCTCAACAAGCACAAAGAAGCTACAAAAGAAATTACAAAAGAAACTACAAAAGAAACTGCAAACAAAATAACTTTAGGATTTAAAGTTTAAGACTGAAATCCATTTGAGGATCGTCTTGAATTTTTAAAAATAAAAACAAACATTTTAGGAGGAAAATATAATGTCAAGTACAAACGCTTTAGGAATGATCGAAACTCGTGGTTTAGTAGGTGCGGTAGAAGCAGCAGATGCAATGGTTAAAGCGGCAAACGTCACATTGATTGGGAAAGAACAAGTTGGTGGCGGATTAGTTACTGTCATGGTTCGTGGAGATGTCGGTGCTGTCAAAGCAGCAACAGATGCTGGCGCTGCCGCTGCTGAACGAGTAGGAGAATTGTTATCTGTTCACGTGATCCCTCGTCCACATACGGAAGTAGATGCTATTTTACCACATGCTGTAACTGAATGATCATCTTAAATGTTTGGGACAGAAGTGAGTATGGCTTCTGTCCTAAACATTAAGTGAGGAGGGGTGTTATGACAGTCATTACCGAAGATGAACTTCGCAAAAAGGTACTTAGTAAAGAGTTATATGAGGGAATGGATCTCATTATTCCTTCAGGAAGTTTGCTGACACCAGCTGCAAAAAGTTATTTGCGCGAGCATCATATCACTAGCGTAACGACAAGTACTCAGAAAAGAGCCGATAGTTGTCCTATTCGGACCTCCTCGATCAAAACAAAGTCACTATCACGAAAGATAGAATATGAAATCCAGCACTTGAAGCATCTTCTTTATTTTCCTATGTTGAGAGATGACACGTTTCCTGCAGAACTATGGCTGTACTTTGAGAAACAACAAGCTTGGTTGGAGAATATCATTCAAGGAAAATTCTCGGTGATTGAACAAGCGATTGATCAAGAGCAAGTAGTGATAGAGAGCAGTCAGCAAAGACAATGGGATTATTCTTCAAAAGAAATCCAACTTCAATTGAACAAAATCCTATTCTTGTTCGAAGAAAAGCCTGATAGGCGCTATCAGTATTTCCAAGAATGGGCGGATGCGTTGATCCAAACAATGACTGTAGTAAAACTGAACTAGGAGATGAACACATTGGATTCAATCAATGAAATTGTTGAAGAAGTTATCAAACGAATTCAACTGCAAAATCACACATTTGAAGTAGAAGCTTCTGGACGTCACGTCCATTTGTCTCGTCGAGAAATCGATCATTTATTTGGATCAGGGTATCAGTTAACGAAAGTAAAAGATTTGTCACAACCTGGTCAATATGTATGTAAAGAACGAATCACTGTTGCAGGACCAAAAGGACTGTTCCAAAATGTCGTGATTTTAGGTCCTGAACGTAAGGAAGCACAAGTCGAAGTGTCAATGACAGATACTCGAATTTTAGGTATTAACGCGCCAGTTAGAGAAAGTGGAAAGATTGAAGGAACACCAGGGGTGACATTGATGAATGGCGCAACGACTGTTTCATTAGATCGCGGATTGATCGTGGCAAAACGACACATCCATATGACACCAGAAGATGCCCTAGCAAACAATGTGACTAACGGACAAATCGTCCAAGTAAAAGTACTAGGCACGCGACCATTGATTTTTGATGATGTAGTGATACGTGTCAGTCCTCATTTCGCGACGTATATGCATATTGATTATGATGAAGCAAACGCTTGTGGTTTATCAAAAGGTGTTCATGGTTACATCATTAAGTAAGAGGAGGTTGGACAATGAAAGTTTCTGAAATAGAAGAACTGGTTCAACAAATTACTGATCGTATCTGTCAGCAACTCCCAAAGCCTACCCTTGCTCTTGCTTTTTCGCAAGAGAAAAAAGAGATTCCTGCCGAATTATATACCCAGTTTCCCACTGTTCAGTGGAGAACCGGTGAAGATCAAGAGTCGGCTGGAATGATTGTGAAACAACTAACGATTTCTCAAATGTCCAGTATTGCTTTACTGCAAGAAAACGATCTATTGACCCGAAGAATACTTTCATTTTTGTTACAAGGAAAACCGATTCTTGTTTTAGAAACTTTGCCAGCAATTCCGAAAGAAACACCGCTTAAATATCAAGTGAAAAAGACAATTCAAGAATATCGAGACAAATGTCAGCAGTTTGGTCTGACATTCTATCGCTCCCCGCAAGACTATGCTGATTTTTGGAAATCCTGTCAGAAAAAATCAGTGCCTAAGGCATTGCCTAAGCGGACCTTCATCACCGAAAAACAATTGAAAAAAATGCTAGAATACCGCATTCCTCCAATAAAGAATGCGCAATTGACACCATTAGCACAAGATTATGCGCACACTCAAAAGTTGCTTATAAAGGGGGAAAAAGCATGCTTTTAGGAAAAGTTACCGGCAGTTTGTGGTCTACAAGAAAAGACGAGAAATTAAACGGGTGGAAATTTATGATGGTAGACATTTTGAATCAAGAAGAACAAAAACAAGGCTTTATTATTGCAGCGGATAATGCTGGCGCAGGAATTGGCGATAAAGTATTGATCAGTCAAGGTAATGCTGCTCGAATTTCTGCTGAAAATCCAGAAGTACCTATTGACGCAATGATCGTTGGCGTCATCGATGCTGCAGAGGAAGAATAAGGAGGTTGAATCTATGAGCATTAATGAAATTATTATGTATATTATGGTTCTTTTTATGATCATTGGAGGCATTGATAAATGCATCGGGAATAAATTAGGACTTGGAAAACAATTTGAAGAAGGTATCATGGCGATGGGGTCTTTAGCGTTATCAATGGTGGGGATCATCACGTTAGCCCCGGTCTTGGCGAATCTTTTAAGTCCTATCGTTGTTCCCGTCTATGAATTGCTGGGTGCTGATCCGGCAATGTTCGCGACAACACTACTAGCAAATGATATGGGGGGATTTGCTCTGGCACAGCAATTAGCAAATGATCCCCAAGCAGGGTTATTTGCTGGAGCAATCCTTGGGGCTATGATGGGACCAACAATTGTTTTCACCATTCCTGTTGCGTTGGGGATTATTCAAAAAGAAGATCAACAGTTTTTAGCCACAGGGGTGTTAAGTGGAATTATTACCATTCCTTTCGGGTTATTGGCCGGTGGTTTAACCGCAGGAATGCCAATGTCTATGATCCTTCCTAACTTGCTACCTATCATTATCGTTGCTGCATTGATCATCGTGGGATTATGGTTGGCACCAAACGGTATGATCAAAGGATTCCAGATTTTTGGTCAAGGTGTTGTCATCGTTGCGATTATCGGTTTGATTGTCGGAGCGATTCAGTTACTTGTGGGAATTACAGTCATTCCTGACATTGCACCTGTTACAGAAGGAATCGAAGTCGTAGGGAGCATCGCATTGACTTTAGCTGGGGCATTTTGTTTGGTTGCTGTGATTACGAAAGTGTTTAACAAACCATTAATGAAATTAGGGAAAGTTTTAGGGATGAATGAAGTGGCTGCTGCCGGTATGGTGGCAACATTAGCAAATAATATCCCAATGTTCCAAATGTTGAAAGATATGGATAACAGAGGAAAAATCATCAACATTGCTTTCGCTGTTTCTGCATCTTTTGTTTTAGGCGATCACCTAGGCTTTACGGCTGGGGTAGCAAAAGAAATGATTTTTCCTATGATCATTGGTAAATTAGTCGGTGGGATAACTGCTATTTTTGTAGCGATTTTTATGGCTAATCGTATGTTAGGGAAACCAGAAATAGAAACAAAATAATGAGGTGAAGATATGACAGAGTTTAATCGTAAAATGATCGAAACTTTGGTTCGTCAAATCGTAACTGAACAATTGATGCCAACAAAACAAGTGGATCCTAGCGGTGTTGCATCGATCAAGCTACCAGAGATCACTGTTTCTGAAGAAGATCGTCTGGATACGGGGAACCCCAATGATATTGTTTATACAAAGGATTTGTTCTCACTCGAAGAGAGTCCTCGTCTAGGTTGTGGATTGATGGTAATGAAAGAAACAACATTTGACTGGACGCTCGATTATGATGAAATCGACTATGTTATTTCTGGCAAATTAGATATTATTATTGATGGACGGAAAGTCTCTGCCAGTGCAGGTGAGCTCATTTTAATTCCTAAAAATAGCAAAATACAGTTTTCAGTCGCAGAAGAAGCCCGCTTTGTTTATGTCACTTTCCCGGCAGATTGGCAGAATCAATAAATTTGTTGAAAATAAGACACTATATATTTTCTTAAGTTGATACGCTACATCAGGTGTTCCTTTTATTTATAGGGATGCCTTTTTTCAAAAAGACCCTTTAGTTAATTAATATACGTTTGGAAGAAAAGATGTTTTTTACAAAGCATACGTGCCGATCTGTAGGATAAAAACGAAGTTCTATGTAAGTAGACAGGACAAAACAAAAAACAATTGAATGAGCAACTCGTATCTATTGTTCGAAATAGTTGCAAAAATGGTTTATTTCAAATATCTTTAAGGAGCAACATGCATTAATCATAGAAGAGTATTAGGACAAAAGGCTTGGGGAAGACTTTTTGTAGACACCTAATACTCTTCGTTTTTGTATTTTATCATGATATCAGCTAGTTTGTATTAAATGGACGAAATTTCGTCCACCATGTTTTGATAGGATCCTCCCATGGTGAATTCTGGCGTGATCGTACAACTCAATGTTTGTTTTGTTCAGGCTGATACGTATCTTCGATCAGTGTGTGGTCAAGCTTTTCAGTCTAAATTCAATTGCTTCATCGTAATCATTTATGACAAGAGCAATATTTTGTTTCACGATTACTCTTCCTTTATAGCGATGCAAGTATCATTCTGAGCTAAAGACAATTATTCGCCACAATAGCGGACTAAGGGAAATCTAAAAAATTATCACTAAATAAGCCAAATAATTTTATTTAACGAGGGAGGTCAGCCTTAAAATAATAGCGAAATCACTAAAAATCGGCGGGATATAGTTAAAAACAAAATGGAGAAAAACTTTCCTGCTTTACGCTCGATCTCATATCTTCGATCATTTCTATCAGTTAAAACTCGGTTAGAAATCGAGCACAAAATAGTCCGTTAGTAATTTTAAGTAAAAAAGCAAATAGTAATAAGAAAAGGGTTCCCCTAATAAAAGATACGATCACTCCCTCACAATCTGATGAGTAAGAGCAAATGCTTGCTCTGAAAAGTTTATTTTATCGCTATCTGTACCATTAACCTTTAGTGAATCATTTAACTTGAAAATATTTAAGGATGGTCATAAGATAGTTTTATCAAATATATAAGGAGTGTTATCTATGGCAAACTATGAAGAAAAAGAATCAAAAGCATTGTTAAAAATCGGAGAAGTTTTGGACAAGTTAGATTCTAATTTAGCAGAATTAGATTCTCTAGAAGCAGATGCTAAAAAACATAGTATGAAGAAGTGGATTGTTGAGAAGAAAGCGATTCATGAAATCAAGAAGATCGCACACGAAGCAGGTAAATACGAAACGTATGATGAGAAAGAATTACAAAAAGAGTTGGATGAAGTAGAAAAATATATATAAGGAAGAGACGTTTTCTTTTCGTTTTTTTCTCTTATTTTAGTTAAAATAAATTTCCAGCACACTAAGGATAAATTTGCTTGATCAAAGGGAAGCCCGCTTGCTTGTTTTATGAGTAAGGAGGCTTCTTTGCTTATACAAGCGACTAAAAGAATGCATCTGTCGCGATGCTGGTCAGCTTGACTGTTAACTGATAATCTCAGAGAAGACAGGTTAAAAATAAAAAAGAAGCAAGATGAACCTCGTAGAAACAAGGTTCATCTCACTTTGGAAAAACTACGAAAATCTAATCGATTTTAGTCTATGGAGATGGCGGGAGTCGAACCCGCGTCCAAACATATTGCTACCTAAAAATCTACGCTCATAGTCAGCTCATTTAAGGATTCGCTTTACAGCTTGCCGAGTGACAGGCAGTCTGTATTGCTAGTCTGATGTTCTCTTTTTTAACTTGCAGACGGAAAGTTAAAACGTATCCCACTTAGAATAGGACCCTTACTCGAGCACATGGGCGATGCCGAGAGGATCTACGCTAACTGTTTTTAGGCAGCTAAAGCGTAAGAGTTTTCGTTTTTAGCAGTTATATTTAACTGTAACGTTTTAACGTAGACGTAACCTACGAAGCGCAATTCAGGCTCAACTATGCCTGTCGAATCCGTAACATCCCCCTGATAAAAGGGGTATCGCTACCAACCATTAGTATAACATAATTTGCGCTATATGCAAAGATTTAGATCAATTCAAAATGATTCAAGGCATGCACGATGCCGCCTTCAGTATTTTTAAGAGTAACAAAATCAGCAATCTCTTTTAGTTCTGGCAAGCCATTGCCCATGGCAATTTTATAGTCGCAAGCTTCTAAAAGAGCGAAGTCATTGCTACCGTCACCAAAGCCAAATGTTGGCACATCTTTGAGATTTAGTAAGTTCACCAATGTCTTAATTCCCGTTCCTTTAGAGGTGCCGCTTTTCACGACATCAATTGAAAAAGGTGTATTGCGGTAGAAAGTCAATTCAGGGAACTGTTCTTTATAGACTGTTTCATTGGCGATACCTAATACGAGCATCATATTGATCCGGTCTTTTTCATAACGGAATGGATCGATTTCTGGAAGGGGGCTGCGGACATAATTGTAAGCCTCGATCATCTCATCATTGTGTCCAGTTGCCCAGTAACCGTTCTCGTTATAATATGAAAGTTCGTCGCCATGATCTCTCACGGCTTCCAACATCCGTGCGCAGAGATTTTTATCTAATGTGTCTGAAAACACTTCTTTGCCATCGATACGAATGAATGCCCCATTCATGACAATATTTGAGGTGATCCCAGCAGCCTCGCGAATAGCAAGAACTTCTGTTTCCGTTCTGCCGGTTGCAATGATTGGTAAAACATCATTTTGGCGTAGGCGATGCATGGCCTCAGAAATTTCGGGGGTGATCTGTGAGTGTTCATCTAGTAGTGTGCCATCTAAATCAAAAAATGCTAAAGCTTTATAATTCATACAGTTTTCTCCTACTCTTATTGACAGTTACAAAATCAATCTTAACAAAGATTGCTAAAAACGCAAACCTTTATGAAGAAACCGTGAAGTTGTTGGTAGATAGGAGGTTTTCGAGTATACTAGAGAAAGAATGGAGTGGGAATATGATTTTTTTAGTGATTGGAGCGATTTTCTTTTTGATCGGTTTTGTTTTTTTGATTCTCCCTTCAAAGAAAATCAATTTTATCTACGGCTATCGTTCTTATTTAGCAAAACAGAATGAACGAAATTGGCAGTATGCACAAAAGATCTGTACGCGGTATTTTCTGCTGTTTGGGGGAGTCATGACATTGATAGGAATCCTACTGAAGTGGCAGGGATGGACCAATTTCTTTCTCTTAGAAATGATTGCAATTCCTTGGTTTATTGTACCGATTTTTGGTTTGATCGAAGAAAAGCTGCAACAATTTGATGAACAACATAGGGGTGAAGACAATGAATATTCTAATGATTGAAGACAATGAATCTGTTTCAGAAATGATGCAAATGTTTTTTTTGAATGAAGGTTGGGATGCGACTTTCAAATATGATGGCAAAGAGGGACTGGAAGCTTTTGCCGAAACTCCAGAAAAATGGGATATGATCACGCTGGATTTAAATTTGCCTACCATGGATGGAATGATCGTTGCCAGAGAGATTCGCAAGATTTCTAATACAGTGCCCATTATTATGCTGACTGCCCGTGATTCAGAAAGTGATCAAGTGATTGGGCTGGAAATGGGCGCGGATGATTATGTGACGAAACCATTTAGTCCATTAACATTGATTGCTCGTATCAAAGCCCTGCATCGAAGGAGTGAAATTGCTGAGAAGGCAAGTTCTGAGACTTCAGACACGACATTTGATATCGTTACCGATCACTTTAAAATGAATACCAAGACTCGGGAGGCTTATTTGAATGGCAAATTGATCGATGGTCTGACGCCCAAAGAATTTGATTTGCTTTATACATTAGCGAAAAAACCGCGACAAGTCTTTTCCCGGGAACAATTACTAGAGTTGGTTTGGGATTATCAATATTTTGGTGACGAGCGTACCGTCGATGCGCATATCAAAAAGTTGCGGCAAAAAATTGAAAAAGTGGGACCGCAAGTGATTCAGACTGTTTGGGGAGTTGGCTACAAATTTGATGATGCAGGTGCTGCCTAATGCGGTATCTTTATCAACAATTGATTGCGTTTTTTGCTGTGATTCTAGTCATTTTGATGACGATTGGAGTAGCGTTTACCCAAATGACCAGACAGACATTGCAAGAGCGCAATTACGAGCAATTGATGGGGTATGCCTCTTCCGTAGCAAAAATTTCCCAGATCAGTGACTCAGAATTTTTTCAGCAGAACATGACGCGAGATGAATATTTGCAGTATTCACTACATCTTGCTGAAAATATTCTGAGCAATCAAGATATTTCTTTTGCTTTTTTTAAAAGTCCGAAAGAACAAATCTATCCATTAGATACGGCGGGACGAGCGGTCGACTTTAGCATTTCAGAATCAGATTGGCAGTCATTGCAAAATGGTGGTCGATTACAAATGACTTCGAATACCAATTTATTCGGCGAACGAGAGTTGACTTCCTATGTGTTGATTCCTTTTTCTGTTAATCGGACGGATTTTTATGGCGTGATGGTGGTTTCACAATCTGCTAGCAATATTTTGAATCTAGTCAGTGCTTTTAATCAGAACTTATTCAAAGTCTTCTTGATTTCGATCATTGTTTCGCTATTGATCAGTTATCTATTCGCGACTTTCCAAGTTCGGCGGATCAATCGGATGAAGCGGGCAACCAAAGAAATTACGAATGGGAATTTTGACATCTCATTACCTGTTCATAATCGCGATGAATTTGATGAATTGGCAGAAGACTTTAACCAAATGTCCCAGTCATTGAAAGAGTCGCATGAAGAAATTGAGCGTCAGGAAGAACGGCGACGGCAATTTATGGCTGATGCTTCCCATGAAATGCGTACGCCTTTAACCACTATCAATGGGTTGCTAGAAGGATTAGAATACCATGCAATTCCAGAGAATCAGCGAGACAATGCGATCCGCTTGATGAAAAATGAGACCAATCGTTTGATTCGTTTAGTGAATGAAAATCTGGATTATGAAAAAATCAGAACCAATCAGATTTCTATGGTCATTAAGAAGTTTGATGCGACCAAGACAATGACCAATTTGTTGACGCAATTGGAAAGCAAAGCAGAAGTCGCAAACGATCGTTTGATTCTGGAAACAGAGGAGCCGATCGACGTCTATGCCGACTATGACCGGTTTGTTCAAATTATGGTTAACATACTCCAAAATGCGATTCAATTCACACAAGATGGTGAGATCCGCGTGCGAATCGAAAAAGGCTATCTAGAAACGATCATTGAGATTTCTGATACAGGAATCGGTATGTCCGAAGAACAAGTCAAAAATATTTGGGATCGCTACTATAAAGTTGATCCTTCTCGAAAAAATCGACAATTTGGTGAATCGGGATTAGGGTTATCGATAGTGGAACAGTTGGTTCGCCTCCACAAAGGTAAAATCGAAGTCGATAGCGAATTGGGGCAAGGAACGACCTTCAAAGTGACTTTTCCCGATATCGAAATAGAAGAATAAGCTAGAAACATACAGTATGCTTTTTTGCAGTGATAGACAAAAAGGAAACCATCGTCATCGATGGTTTCCTTTTTGTGTACCTATAAAATAGAAAAGTCTCATTGTTTTGTGATATAGGGGGTATGAGCCAAGCGTTCATCTTCATTCATTAAATAGATCGATAGCTGAAATTGTTTTGCTAGTTGACTGCATAAAGGCAGAAGGGCTTGGATGTCGGCGGTATGTAAATTTTTTGAAAGAGTCTCTAAAACTATGACCGGTTTTTCCAATAAAAGTGCCAGTAACAATTGTACTTTAACTTCTTCTAAAGAAGTGAGTTCATCTAAGGATCTTTTCAAAAAAGACGGTTCTAAATGAACGGCAGTTAACAGCTCTTCCAAAGGTTTTTCTTTTTTATTGGCTAAGGAAAGATTATCTTTCAATGATAGAAAGGGGACATACTGCCATTTTGGCTCGATGGTAACCGCTTGGTTAGTTTGCAGAAAGTGTGCCAACGTCTCTTTCGCAGCAAGGTCATTGGCTGCAAGATAGAAAAGACCTGGGATGTTTAGTTGATTTTTTGGTTTTTCCATTGCTGATTCCTCCAATAAAAACAGTGGCTGGTGACGACGACTAACGTAATGATTGAGACTGAACCAACGAGTAGGACAAAGGTTTGGCGTAAACTTTTTAGAATCATTGACAACCATTCATTGCTGTTCAATTCAACATTCTGAATGAATGCTTGGCTTGTTTGTGGAATCGTGATGCCGAAATCCGCTGTTGTTTGGCTATTGACCGACTGCCAAATCTGCAAGGAGGCATCTTCTCTGTCGAAAGTTGTGATATGACTGGTAATCATTTCTCGTTGAAAGAAAGGCTGAAATAGAATCAGCAATGCAAAGACGAGGACGATGATTGCAAGCAGTGGCAGGAGGACTTCCAAGAGCTGCATTCCTACCCATTGCCGCGAGGAAGCTCCGCTCATCAGCCATGCCTGAAATTCCTTTCTTTTCATTCGTTGATAAAAAATAATGAAACCTGTGAAGACCAATAGGAAACTGACGAAAATCAACAGAAAAAGATTCTGATAAATAGATGCAATCGGTTGGATCTCTTGTGCGATTTTTGCCGGCATTTCTTCACCAATCAAATAATCTTTGGCTTGTGTAAATAATTGGTTCAATGAGTGGAGCAGAGTATCACTAATGATTAAACCAATCACGGCAAAAAAGGTCAACAATCCATAGAGGATCAATGCTTTTTTATGATAATGAATGCTGGCTACAGCAAAACGAAAAGTTTTCATTCAATTCACCTCATTCTACTATCTAGTATAAAAGGGGAGTTTGAATAAAGTATGAAGTTCTTGTACAAAAAAAAGAAAGTCAGCGGAGACTTCTTGATTTTTTGTGCAAAAAAGTACCGCGAGCGATCAAACGCTAGCGGTACTTTTGATTGAAGCTTATTTATCGGTCTCTTTGACCATTTCTTCGTATTCTTTATAGGTCTTCGTATGATACAAATCGACGGTCGATTTCTCACCATTTTTTGAGAAGACACTCGTTGAATCGGCACCGAGTTCTTTTTCTTTGGCACTCAGTTTTTGTAAGGCATTTTTGTAATCATAGTTATCTGGATCGACTTCTTTCAATCCGCTTTTCGCATAGAAGCGCAACAGATCTCCATTATTGATTTGATCAGAGACCGACAGTTGCTTATCGACTTTGGCTTTCCATTCATCCACTTGCTTTTGTAAGCTTGCTGAAGGACTTGGGATCGCCATGCCAGTACTGTTACTGTAAAGGACGCCTCCGTAATAAGTATACTCTGGTGTAACAAAGTCACCGTCTCTAAATGCAACGAGCTGTTCGTTTTGTTTCGAGAACAAATCTTGTCCTAATTGGATATATTTCGAAGTATCTACACCTAACAGATGAAGTAAGGTTGGTAAAGCATCCACTTGACCACCGTACGTATGATTGATTCCGCCCTTCGATTGTCCAGGAATATGGATCATGTAAGGGACACGCTGTAAGGCTGCATTATCAAAATTAGACCAGCTAGCGCTGTCTTTACCAAGCAATTCTGCTAAGTTTTTGTTTCGCGAATTTGAAATACCGTAGTGGTCACCGTATAAGACGATCACAGAATTATCATACAGACCAGATTCTTTCAAGTAGTTGAAGAATTCTTCAACTGCTCGATCCAAGTAGTTGGCAGTAGCAAAGTACCCGTTGATCGTTTCATCAGAAGTTGTTGCTAACGGGAAGCCACCTTCATCATTGGTAAATTCAGAGTATGGGTAGTGATTAGAGACAGCGATAAATTTGGCGTAAAATGGTTGTTGCAACCGTTCCAAGTATTGCGCTGATTGTTCAAAAAATGGTTTGTCATGCAACCCATATTGGAATGAGTTATCTTCGTTGACATCATAGTAAGAAGCATCAAAGAAGTAATCATAGCCAAAGCGTTTGTAAGTCTCGTTTCGGTTCCAGAAGGTACCAGTGTTTCCATGAAAAACAGCTGATGTGTAGCCTTGTGTTTGTCCTAAAATATCTGGTGCTGCTTCAAAGGTATTCTTCCCGCCAAGTTGCGTGAAGAGAGCCCCTTGATTCAAACCAAAGAGTGAATTCTCAAAAAGTGTTTCCGCGTCACTGGTTTTTCCAGCTTTGACTTGATGGAAGAAATTATCAAAGCTAAATGTGCTTTTACTATGATACAAACTATTAATGAATGGCATCACTTCATGTTCTACGCCATTCTCATCTTTTAATTTATAATCGATCAGAAATTGTTGTGTACTTTCTAAATGGACATAAATGACATTTTTTCCTTTAGCGATCCCGAACATGTCGTCATTAGGTTCTGCATAATGCTGCTTGACATAACTTTCGACTTCGTTCATATCATTGGGACTAGCTTCTGCTCGAACTTGAGAAGCTTGATACGTCTGCACACCATCATAAACAGTAAATGCATTGATCCCTAAATATTTGACCAAGTAATCACGAGAAAAAGTTCTAGTCAATAATTCTGGACGATCTGCTTCGGCTAAGAATAAATTTCCTGAGAAGATCATTACTGCCAATGTTGAAATGGCAAAAGCCATCCGAGCTTTAACGGGACGCTGATCCATTTTGATTTTCTTCATAACGAGAGCGGCAATCAAAATGACGAAGTCCACGAAGTACAATAAATCGTAAGGTCTGAAAAGACGAATCGCACTTTCTCCCAGACCACTAGCAACTTTTCCGGCACCAAGCATCGTATTGATGGTAATGAAATCCGTGAACTCTCGATAATAACTGACATTTGAGAACAGTAGCAGTGTCATCAAGAAATAGATGGCGATCATGGTGATATAGGCTGCTTTTGTTCGTCTCACATACAGTGCGATCGAAAGTAAAAATAAAGTTGTTGCGATTGGATTGATAAATAAGATGAAGTATTGCACAGTGCTTTCAATCCCAAGGTGGAAGTCCACCAAATAAGCAAAGATATTTTTTAACCAAAATAATAGGGCCAATATGAAAAAAAAGCCCATTCTTGTATTCACAAAAGTGGATACTCTATTTTTTTTCAAAGGAATCTTCCTCTCTCTTTCCAGCTTAAACGAATAAGATTCGAATTTACATCATCCTATATTCTACTAGTCCATCGAAACAGTGTCAATCGAATTCCCTGTCGTGGTGCGGAATTAAGTATTTCTTTACTTTCAAGATTACAGACAAAGAAACAGGTTTTTGCTATACTTATCAATAGAATGAATGGAGCAGATAAACGATGAAAATGAATTTAAGCAAAAAAGGAATCAAAAAATTCCATAAAAAAAACCCATTGATCCAAGAAGATGATCTCCTGCAAGTCAAAGATACACAGGATTGGGTCTCTTTTGTCGATTCGCAAGGGAAAATTGTCGGAACCGGCTATTTAGGGAAACAGAATAAAGGCATCGGCTGGGTATTGGCTTTTGAAGATCGTCCGATCAACAAGGACTTTTTTGAAGCAGCTTTTGCAAAAGCCAAAGCCAAAAGAAGTGCTTACTATGCCAGCGAAGAAACAGATGCTTTTCGTATCGTTAATGGAGAAGGTGACCACTTAGGTGGATTAACGATTGATCTCTATCGAGAATTTGCCGTATTTTCTTGGTATAACGAAACATTGTACCAAAATAAATCTCTATTGATCCAAGCGTTCCAACAAGTTTTTCCAGAAGTCAAAGGAGCGGTTGAAAAAATCCGCTTTGACTCTGATCTGCCAGAATCAGCAGCCGTCTATGGAGAGGAGGCGCCCGAACCGCTGATTGTGAAAGAAAATGGCGTTCACTATGCTACCTATCTTAATGAGGGACTGATGACCGGGATTTTCCTTGATCAAAAGGAAGTACGCGGACAACTCGCCGAAGGGCTGTCAGCAGGCATGACAGTGCTCAATATGTTTAGTTATACCGGTGCTTTTTCTGTTGCGGCTGCGATGGGCGGTGCGACAAAGACAACGAGTGTTGATCTTGCCAAGCGCAGTTTGGAGAAGACCAAAGAGCAGTTTGCAATCAATGGCTTTGATCCAGAAAAACAGAAGATTCATGTGATGGATGTTTTTGGCTATTTTAAGTATGCTAAGAAAAAAGAGCTGACCTTTGATATGATCATTTTAGATCCGCCTAGTTTTGCCCGCAACAAGAAAAAAGTCTTTTCTGTTGCAAAAAATTATGGTGAACTGGTTACGGATAGTTTGGCGATTATGAATGAGGAAGGCTTGTTGATTGCTTCAACGAATGCTGCCAACCTTTCCCAAAAGAAGTTTCAACAAATGATCGAGGAAGCAATGGATCAGGCACAAGTCACATATCAATGTATACAAGAATATCGACTGCCAAGTGATTTTGCAGTTGATCCTAACTTTTTAGAAGGGAATTACTTAAAAGTATTCTTTTACCAAATCAAAAAGGAGTGAGACGGATGGTTCAAGTAAAGTCAATCGAGTTGGATGGCAAGCACCCGCGCATTTGTGTGCCGCTGACCGGAACAACTAATGAGGAGATTATCAAGCAAGCCCTAGCCGCAGAAACTTCGGATGCAGAGATCATTGAGTGGCGGGCTGATTATTATAAAAAAGTCGATAGTTTATCTGACGTTCTGGATGTACTTTCTCACGTTCGGACCACTCTAAAATCAAAAGTTTTTCTGTTTACGTTTCGAACCATCGAAGAAGGGGGACAAATCCCTTTCACTTTGACACAATATAAACATTTATGTCTAGGCGTTGCAGAATCTGGATTGATCGATATGATTGATGTGGAACTGGAAAAAGCTGAGTTTTTAGGCAGAAACTTTATTCAGAAAATCAAAGAACATCAAGTGAAATTGGTGTTAAGCAGTCACGATTTCGACAAAACACCAGAAGATGCTGTGTTGATCTTAAAAATCGGGATTATGAATCAATTTGGCGCTGATATCGGAAAACTAGCAATGATGCCTCACAATGTGCAGGACGTTTTGCGTTTGATGGGCATTATCAATAAAGCGCGGGGATTCAATCAATTACCTTTAGCAGTCATGTCAATGGGAAATCTAGGCAAAATCAGCCGCGTCAGTGGCAGTCTGATCGATTCAGTCATGACTTTTGCTGCGCTGGATCAAGCTTCTGCCCCTGGTCAGATTCCAGTGGAGCGGATGAAAGATTATTTAGCTGAGTTTTCAATCGAAACAATGAAAAATTAAACAATCGGGAACATAAACAGAAAAAAATGGGGCAGACTAGTCCTATAGTTTCGAGCAGTCTTAAATGAGACTCTTAAAATTGAAGTCGTAAAGAAAGAACCAGAAGTTTGGATAAATGAGGAATGCGTCATGGCAAAAGTAAAAAAAACAAATGCGATTCGGATGGTAGAACAAAAGAAACTCTCCTATCAGGAATATACGTACGAATGGTCAGAAGATCATTTGGATGCAGGGTCTGTTGCTCAGCAAATCGCTCATCCAGAAGCCATCTATAAAACGCTGGTAGCAGTTGGCAATAAAACGGGTCCCATCGTCGCAGTCATCCCTGGAGATCACGAATTAGATTTGAAGAAAATTGCTAAAGCCAGCGGCAACAAAAAAGTAGAAATGTTGCACTTACGAGACCTAGAAGAGACCACAGGGTATATTCGCGGTGGATGTTCACCGATCGGCATGAAGAAGCTCTTTCCAACCTATATTGATGAAAGTGCGCAACATTTGGAAGAAATCATCATCTCAGCAGGAAAGCGTGGTTTACAAATCGGACTGTCTCCAACAGATTTGAGCAAATTAGTCCGCGGACAGTTTGTCTCGCTGACTGCTATTTCTGAAGTTGATTAAACAGGAACAGACAAAACAACAGAGCCGCTGCATTGAAGTATCCTACTTCAATGCAGCGGCTCTGTTGTTTGTTCTATGGACAATTATTCCATAACGGAAATATCAAAGACTTCAATGTTATCTAATCCACCATAAAATTCGTACCATGGTGTAGCATATTCTTTTAGAATAGCATTCAGTTCTTCGACATTTTCCCGGCCTTGCGTATCTAACCAATCAAGCAGTGCTTTTTCCCCTTGTTTTCCATAGATTTCCACGCTGTCTCGCCAAGTTGCACGTCCGCCAAGAATACCAGAGAACTTTGCCCCATGTTCGCCGGCAAAGCGTAATTCTTCTCGGAAGATGTTTGCGGGAACCCCTGCACTTAAGTAAATGAAAGGACGAGTAGCGGCATCGCTAGCTTCTCTAAAGTAGTTGGCAGCTTCTTCTTGGGTATACACAGCTTCTAAGCCTTCTTTTTGAAACCCTTCAACCAAATCAAATTGTACGGGTACTTCAACTTTTAAAATATCGATATGGTATTTGTCTTTGGTCAATTCTTGAATCGTACGAATGACTTTTCCAGGTTTGATTTTAGCGAAAGCCGGTGATTTATCGTCGGTGATTTCATCGTCATAGACGATTGGTTCGACAAAAATTGGGATATCGGCTGCTTGTGCTTCCGTACCTAAACGTTCTAGAAAAGCATGTTTCGTATCAAGAATCTCTTGCGGTTCATCAGGATTGTAATAAACCAGCACTTTAGCTGCGTCAGCTCCTTTTTGGACTAGACGTTGCAGAGACTCATTTGGCAAGAGCTCCGGCAATCGTCCTGGAGTATTGACATCATAACCGGTTTTTTCATAAGACAGAATTAAACCAGCATTAGGATTTTTCGCTTCGATGCCTTGAAATCCATATTCTTCATCCAATAAAATGCTGCTGACATACTTTGTCAATTCTTGTGAAACCAACCGTTTGAAGTCATAAATTTGTTCCATTTTAAAATTATCGGGCCCTGTGGCAGCTTTCATCATTTTTTTCATTGATCCTCGCTGATCAATGGCCAATGCCGCAATCACCCCATCTTCATTTGAAAGTTTCTGCATTTTTTCAAATTTGCCTCTTGAAATACGTTTCATTTGTCCAACCTCCTTTAAGTTCTCTTTCAGTCTACGCCTTCTCACAAAAATCGCCAACTAATAAGCAATTTCTAGAAATGCAAACAAAAAAACGAAGCTTTGTCACTACCCCGCTAGCAATGGGATGTGACAGCAACTTTACTCAAATGCAAGTCTGCGAAAGATTCGAAATTCCTTGTATTTCATTGTGTCAGATCGTTAAGAGAATAAAGACTATCCTTGTGAATAGTGGAAATAGCTCGCCATTTCTGCCGCATGCTTGCCAGCGACATGACCAGTACAAAAGGCAGCAGTGATATTGAATCCACCGGTATAACCGTTGATATCGAGTAATTCGCCGCCGAAATAAAGGCCATTGATGCACTTACTTTCCATTGTCTTGGGATTCACTTCTTTTAAATGAATCCCTCCACCCGTCACAAAAGATTTTTCCAGTGGAAATGTTTTAGAAATTGTGACAGAAAAGCCTTTCATGATAGCTGCTAAAGCCTGTAGCTGGTCTTCAGTTGTTTGCTCAGCCACCAGATCAGAAAGTGCCAGTCGATGGATAAAGAACTCTAGCAGACGTTCCGGCAAGATGCCGCTCAGTGCATTGACTAATTTTTTCTTCGAATGGGCTGCCACTGTTAGCTCATTCACCAATTCATTCGCTGTTTTTTCTGGAAAACAATCCAGCATCACTGTGACAGGTGTATGACTTTTCAATTCTTGATTGACAAAAGAAGAACAGCGCAGTGCAGCTGGACCCGAAAGCCCGAAATGCGTGAACAAGAGATCCATGGTATGAGAGACAACGGTTTTTCCTGTAGAATCCAAAACAGATAAAGCAATATCTTGTAAAGAGATCCCTTGCAGTGTGCGTTCTTTGATAAATGTCTCCTCTGATATGAGGGGAGACTCGGTAGGATAAAGCGGTGTGATGGTATGCCCTACTTTTTTGGCCATTTTGTAGCCGTCTCCAGTTGCTCCAGTCGAAGGGTAAGTTCGACCACCAGTCGTCAGGATCACACAGGGCGCAGTAAATTCTTCGAATTCTGTTCGAACGCCTTGGATCTGAGTCCCATCATGAAGTAATTTAGTGACGACTGTATTGGTCAATAAAGTGACTTGTTTCTCATGGAGCGCCTGTAATAAGCCTTCAACGATCGTTTTCGATTTGTCTGTGACAGGAAACATCCGTCCGTGATCTTCTTCTTTCAGAGGGACACCATGGGATTCAAAAAAGGTCATCACATCGAAATTATTGAATTGCGAGAATGTACTATATAAAAATTTTCCGTTGCCGGGAATATGGGCGATCAAATCATCGACAGAGCGATGATTGGTCACGTTACAACGACCGCCGCCGGTCATAAGCAATTTTTTGCCAACTTTTTTATTTTTTTCTATAAGTAATACGTCTGCACCGTTTTCGGCTGCTGAAATAGCGGCCATCATGCCACTGGTCCCAGCACCAATCACGATCACATCATAGGATTTCTTCATCTTCCTTCACCTCTTTGTGGATTGTACCATATTGCAGGAACAAGCGGGGAGAAAGCTGTTTGTTCAATGAATCGAAAAAAAATTCTGACAATTTCGTAAAAAATAGATGCAATTTCTGAAATTTTCTATAAAATAGAATTTAACTAAAGGAGGTAATGCCTGATGACAAATGCTTCAGAGTATGTAAAAGCGATCCAAGAGAAACTGCACGAAAAAGATCAGAACCAAACGGAATTTTTACAAGCGATAGATGAATTTTTACCAACAATCATTCCTTTCTTAGAAAAACATCCAGAATACATTGAATCGAATTTGGTTGATTTATTAACAGAACCAGAGCGATTTATTCAATTTCGTGTGCCATGGCAAGATGACCAAGGCAATTGGCAAGTCAACCGCGGTTATCGGATCCAATTTAATTCTGCATTAGGGCCTTACAAAGGCGGCCTGCGTTTTCATCCCAGCGTCAACTTAAGTATCTTGAAATTTTTGGCTTTTGAGCAGATTTTCAAGAACAGTTTGACTGGATTACCGATTGGTGGCGGCAAAGGCGGAAGTGACTTTGATCCAAAAGGAAAATCAGATGGAGAAGTCATGCGTTTTTGTCAAAGTTTCATGACGGAATTAGCAAAACATATCGGACCTGACTTAGATGTGCCTGCGGGGGACATTGGTGTTGGTGGCCGTGAAATTGGCTATCTCTTTGGGGCTTACAAACGTCTGAAACAATATGATGCTGGTGTCCTTACAGGAAAACCATTGGACTTTTGGGGAAGTAAAAATCGGACGGAAGCTACCGGTTACGGGGCAGTCTATTTTGTTAAGCATCTGTTGAAAGATTTAAAGGAAAACTTCCAAGGGAAACAGGCAATTGTATCTGGAAGCGGCAATGTAGCCATTTATGCGATTGAAAAATTGCATGAGTTGGGCGCAAAAGCCATCACTTGCTCTGATTCTTCTGGCTTCATTTATGACAAAGAAGGTATCGATCTGGCATTATTGAAAGAAATCAAAGAAGTGAAACGGGAACGTTTGACAGCATATGCCAACGCACGCCCCTCAGCAGAGTACCATGAAGGCGCTTCTGTCTGGGACTTCGATGTTCAAGCGGAATTAGCCTTCCCTTGTGCGACTCAAAATGAAATCAATCTAGAACAAGCCAAACGGGCAAAAGCGAATGGTGTCCGGATTGTTTCTGAAGGTGCCAATATGCCAAGCTCTCTTGAAGCGGCAGAATATTTTATTGCGCAAGGAATCTACTATT
The DNA here is from genome assembly GCF_005843965.1 of Enterococcus sp. M190262. Taxonomy (NCBI): domain Bacteria; kingdom Bacillati; phylum Bacillota; class Bacilli; order Lactobacillales; family Enterococcaceae; genus Enterococcus; species Enterococcus sp. M190262. The sequence continues at coordinate 2,012,200 of NZ_CP040461.1, forward strand.
GTCCTGGGAAAGCGGCTAATGCGGGTGGCGTAGCGGTTTCTGCTTTAGAAATGAGTCAAAACTCACAACGTTTGCAGTGGGAGCAGGCAGAAGTCGATCAAAAATTGGATGAGATCATGAAGAATATTTATGATGCTTGCCGTGACACTGCAGAAGAATTTGATCAAAAAAATAATTTCATGCTAGGAGCAAATGTGGCTGGATTTGAAAAAGTTGCTAAAGCAATGTTTTCTCAAGGACTTGTCTAACTCTGCCAGATAGGCGATATAATAAGGAATTACTTGAAAAAAGTTCAAAAAAAACGTAAAGTAGTACTTGTATGAAAAACTAATTTTTTTCAAGGAGGACAAATCATGTCACACATCAAATTTGACTATTCAAAAGTAGCACCATTCGTGAATGAATACGAATTAAGCTACATGCAAAGTCAAGTTACAGCAGCAGATAAACTCTTACGTGAAGGTACTGGTGCAGGTAACGACTTTTTAGGCTGGATCGACTTGCCTAAAAATTATGATAAAGAAGAATTTGCACGAATCAAAAAAGCAGCAGAAAAAATCCAATCGGACTCAGAAGTATTAGTTGTTATCGGTATCGGTGGTTCTTATTTAGGGGCAAAAGCTGCGATTGATTTCTTAAACCATTCATTCTATAACTTGCTTTCATCAGATGAACGGAAAGCACCACAAATCTTTTTTGCCGGAAACTCAATTTCTTCGACTTATTTAGCTGATTTGATCGAAATCATCGGTGATCGTGATTTCTCTGTCAATGTCATTTCTAAGTCAGGAACGACGACAGAACCTGCGATCGCATTCCGTGTCTTCAAAGAACGCTTGATCGAAAAATATGGCAAAGAAGAAGCAAACAAACGTATCTATGCAACGACAGATAAAGCAAAAGGTGCCGTTAAAGTTGAAGCAGATGCTGAAAATTGGGAAACATTCGTAATTCCTGATGATGTTGGCGGACGTTTCTCTGTCTTGACAGCTGTAGGTCTATTGCCAATCGCTGCAAGCGGTGCGGATATCGATGCTTTGATGCAAGGTGCAGCAGACGCTAGTGAAGCATATGCCAGTGATGACCTTGAAAAAAATGAAGCGTATCAATATGCAGCAATGCGTAATATCCTTTACCGCAAAGGAAAAGTAACCGAATTGCTGATCAATTATGAACCAGGAATGCAATACTTCTCTGAATGGTGGAAACAATTATTTGGAGAATCAGAAGGAAAAGACCAAAAGGGAATTTACCCTTCAAGTGCTAACTTCTCAACTGATTTGCATTCATTGGGTCAATATATCCAAGAAGGCCGCCGCAACATCTTTGAAACTGTTGTTAAAGTTGAAAAACCACGTAAATCAATCACAATTCCTACGCAAGAAGCTGACCTTGATGGACTTGGCTACTTACAAGGAAAAGAAGTTGATTTTGTAAATACCAAAGCCTTCGAAGGAACGTTATTGGCTCACACAGATGGCGATGTACCAAACTTATTGGTTAAGATCCCAACGATGGATGCCTACACATTAGGTTATACAATGTATTTCTTCGAAATCGCTGTAGGTATTTCTGGTTACTTGAATGGTGTGAATCCATTTGACCAACCTGGCGTGGAAGCTTATAAGAAAAACATGTTCGCCTTACTTGGCAAACCAGGTTTTGAAGAGCTTGCAAAAGAATTGAACGAACGTCTATAATTTATCGTTCTAACTAAAAAGAACCAGTCCTCCGATCATTCTTCTGAGGGCTGGTTTTTCATTTATATAAGCGGATGGTTCAGAATAAGGACGCTTATTCATTTAACCATAAAATGACCGTCACAATAGGACATTGATTTGTGGTCTTTAGGAACAGTTAACCAATCAAGGAGTCATCAACGATTTTCCTTTAAACCAATCAATAATGCGACTGTCAAGAGACCAAAAATACATGTTTGGATTACTGGCATTCTGTTCATCTCCTTTCCTTTATGTTACTAGGACTTTCTGGAAGATGCACGAACACATCAGTCATAAGAAGCGAACGATTTTGTCATCTTGTCTGCGGAAATAAGTAGGTGCCAAATTTATCATAAAAGCGCTTGCATAAATCGGTATTTTTGTTATTATATTTTTAGAAAAGAAGTTCTGAGGTGGTAAGATGCTAGATATTGAAATTGGAAATGCCTATGTGTGTCAACCTGTTGGGGCAAAAAAATCGCTAGTCGGTGTAATTGAGAAGCTGTATGAGCATACGGCTCTTGTGAAAGTGACCGATTATGAGATGGAGGATCAATCCATTGTATTGGAGTGCAATCAGCGGATGTTGGTAAAATTTGATAAGATTACCGCAGTGGCTGTGGCTTAATAAAAACAAGACTGGAACTCGCTAATAAAAATGTATTATGCCAGCATGCTGAAAAGTCAGCTTGTAGGCACTGATTCATCTTTATTGACTAGAGTCCAGTCTTTCTTTTTAGCTGGCGTGAATTAGCCGACGCCGATCACAAAGTTCAGTAGCTTATCTGAGTAAGTCATTTCATCGGTGGACTCACTGAGGGTTTGGTTCAAAATATCCATCCGATCGGTAATGATGCCGTCCACACCGTAGAACTGCATCCGACTGATCTCGGCATCATCATTTGGAGTCCAGACAAAGACATCTTTATGATCCGTTTTAGCAGATGAAACAAAGTTGCGGTTGATCGTACTATATTCCATCGTTAAAAAATCAGCACTTGTTAATGGAGGGCCAACGATGTTGAAGGGCATGATATACCCAGCAGTTAGTTCCGGAGCCTCTTGTTTCAATTCTTCCACTACATTATAGGTCAAGCTTTGTAGAATATGTTCATGTTCGGCTAGATTTTCACGGTAGCGTTCAAGAAATGAATGGACTAATGCTGTCGTATCTTTTTGTTGTGTCTTGATTTCTACTAGCAATTTCTGATTCAACGAATTCGCTAAGGATAAATAGTCATCAAATGTAGCAATCGGAGCCGTTTGTCCATTTTCAGAGACGGTTAATTTTTGTGCTTGTGCCAAAGTTGATTGCTCCGGTTTCTGATTGAAGCCAGTCAACGCTTTAAATGAAAAATCGTGATAAACAATGAAATGACCATCGCTAGTTTGTTGAACATCCATTTCAACGTAATCAGGATGGTAGTTCTCACTAGTGAAGCGCAGTGCTTCTAATGAATTTTGAACGCCTTGACCATTGCTGACGCCGCGATGCGAGATCGTCAATGGTCGAGTATTAGCGGCAGAGGTCAGATAATTCATGTTGTATAAACTTACTCCTACCCCGAAGAAGACGGCTACTACAGTAATCAAAGAGGCTTTTAGTCGTTGAAAATTTCTTGCTGGCAATGGTTCTTCACTGAACCATTGTGGTATCTCAGGTAAGAAACCTTCATCGTCCATAAAATCAACAATGATATAGAAGATGGCAACGGTAGACAAAATGATATTCAACAACAAAACGAGTTGAAGGAGCGTCATAATGAAGACTGCTGAATACAGCGCATAATCAGCGAAAAGTTCTTCAATGATCGCTTGCAGGATAATCAAAAAAGTAAATCCTACTGTTGAAATGAATAAGATCGCGCCGCCAATAAAGACAAATTGGCCAACAATCGCAAAGAAACGGCGTTTCGTTGTCTGCAAACTTTCTCGAATGGCCTGTCGAAAAGGAAGGTCACGTAAGATCATTTCTGGTAAAGCAAAAATCACACGAATCCCTAGATAAATCAAAAGTAAGTAGCCAAGAACCACGGCTCCGATAATCAATACACGATTCGTAAAGATGAAATCCATGATAAAAGCAGGGATTTTCACTTTAGAGAGCAAATCTGAGTTAAAACTTAGCCCGCCAATTGGCAAAATCAAAAAGAAATAAAACAAGAAAAACAAAAAGGTCATGGGGCGTAATTTGCGAATTTGTAAAAATGTCATTCGCAACAGCTGTCGCAATCGGACCGGCTGCTTTTTCTTGATGAAATAGACGCTCAGCAGCAGGAATGTAAACTCAAAAAAAACTGCTAATAAAATCAACAACAAGATTAGAGAGAGCGAGAATAGAACCATTGGATGCTCTGTAAAAATACTACCTATATTGTCGAAAGATAAATAGGCTAATCCCCCACGACGCAGGATAAATTTTGTTGAAGAAGAAAGCAGTGGGATAACCAAAAAAAGCAAGAAACCATGCATTAGCAGAACATCTCGAAAATAAGCATCGCTTGCCTTTAGAAAATCCCAAGTGTTGATCAAACTATTTTTTAGATATTTCATGTTGTTCATCCTAACTCTAGACTATAAAAAACCGAACTATCGTGTTTGATTCCTGTAATGAAAGGAATGACCACCATCTATAGTTCGGGAATTTCCTGTATTTATTTTTGCTATTAAGCCCGGCACTTAGCCGCCTAATAGCCCTGTTAAAAACGTACCGCCATAAATCAATGCCATACTATATAAGAAAATCGATAATGGTTTTGCCAATAAAATGATCAAAGTGAATTTCTTGACTGAAATATTCGTTAGTCCAGCCATCAAACACAAGGCATCATCCGGTGCTACCGGTAAAAAGATAGCAAGTGCAAAGAGTTTTTCAAATCGACTTTGGTTATCCAACCAGCCAATATATTTATCATATGTTTTATCACTGACCATACTGAGGATAAATGGTTTACCATATCTTCTGCCAAGCAAGAAGATGATCACTGAACCAATACTAATGCCAACATAATTGTAGACAAATCCAAGATATGGTCCAAAAATCAAGACGCCAGCCGCACTGGATATCCCACCAGGAATGATCGGAATTACAACTTGTAAAATTTGTAGCAACATGAAGATGATTGGTCCCAAAATAACAGAGTTGCCTACCAAACCACGCAGTGCATTAATATCTTTAAAGACACCTAGATTAATGAAGTAAATCGTTAAGGCAATAGATAGCCCTAATCCTATAATTGATATCGTATTAATGATACGACGAGAAGTGGCGATACTCACAGACTTTCATCTCCTTTATTCGTTTCTAATTCCACTATACGTGGTGTAATTAGAAAAATCCAGCAAAATAAATGACATTCGTCAAACAAATTTGTAAGATTTGATACCCTTATTATAAAAGAAGAATAGCAAGAAGGCATTGTACTAAAGTCTGAAATAAGAAAAATTTAGCAATTCATGTACAAATTATCACGAGTGATCGATAGGCAAGTTGTTTTCATCCTTAGTTATTGCTTTCATTTTTTATATTTATTTCCTAGTTATCTCCTCTTTATCAAGTCGTTCTCTTCGTTTGTTTTGCCAACTTGCGATGGTCTTTTCAACGACACTCGTCATCATAAACCCGCCCGCGATTGCTCCTGCAGTGATCAAAACAATCATGAGGTTTTCTAATCCCAAAAGGTTATCTCCCAAGGCAAATTCACGAACAGCTTTATAAGCCGGACCACCGGGGACCAAAGGAACTAAACTAGGAATATTGAAGATGATCATGGGCATTTTCTTGCGTCGTGAAAAAAAGATGCTGACACAGCCAACCGCAAAGGCAGCATAAAAATTGGCACTACCAATGCCATGACCCATTTCATGCAGCTGCCAATAAATCATCCATCCAACAGTTCCAGCGATCCCGGTTGCAATCAATGCACGTTTCGGTATATTTGTTAATATGCCAAAGGTGACGGTACTTAAAAAACTAAAACAGACATGAATCAAAATGGTCATGATAACCCCCCAAACAAGGTGAAGACTGTAGCGATTCCTACGCCGATTGCGGCTGCAGTAAAGATAGCTTCAGTTCCTCGCGCAGTTCCACTGATCAGATGGCCAGCTAGAATATCACGAAATGAATTTGTGATGGCCACTCCAGGAACTAACGGCATCACGGCACCAATGATCAGGTTGTCAACATTTCCCGCCAAGCCCCCGCGAACAGATAGGATCGCTAAGCAGCCAATCACTAAAGAGGCGACGAACATATCCAAAAAGCGGATATCAATCGCTTTTTTCACCCAGAGACCTGTAATGAACCCGATGCTGCCAATGAAAAAAGTAACAATGAAATCAGACCAATTGCCGCCAAAAATAATCATTAATGTACTGCTGACCACTCCAGCACTCAATACTTGTAACCAGAGAGGAAAGCTTGGTGTGACTTGATTGATCTCTTTAAGAGATGCATACAACTGCGGTAATGTGATCTGTTTTTCTGCGAACGACCGGGAAAGCCGATTGACGGCCACTATTTTCTCCAAGTTGATCACACGATCATGAACATTTTCAACTTGAGCGTAGTGACTGCTTCGTAATCCCATAAAGATGCCTGTAGCGGTCACATAACTGATACTATTGGCTTCGCCAGCGTTAGCAGCGATACGATTCATGGTATCTTCGACTCGATAAACTTCGGAACCATTCTCCATCATGATTTTTCCTGCCAAGAGGCAAGTTTCTAACAATAACTCATTTGTTTCTTGCATTTTAACGCCTCTCTATCTTGAAAAGTAATCCTCCTATTAGTTTACCTTTTTCATTCCAATTCAACAAGAGAAGTATCCGGTGAGTTAAATAACTAATAATAAAGAAAATATCTTATTTTTTGAAAGCAACCATTTTATTTAAATTGGTAAAAAACTTCACAAATAGCGGTGTGGATATAATTGTAGAACAATTCAGACAGTTATAAGATAACGAAATGAGTATATTGTTTTTCAATTTGGAAAATCTCGGTTACAATTAGATAAAGGAAAAGGGGGATTTATTGATGCGAAGAAAGGTCTATACAAGAGAACATATTTTGAAGGCCGCGTATGAGTTGATCAATAAAGAAGGATTTGGCAACTTTACCGCCCGAAATATAGCAAAGCAAATGGGGATTTCAACACAACCGATTTATTTGGAATTTGAAAACATGCAGGATTTGAAAAACACTTTAGTTGAAGCGGTCTTCAAAGATCTTTCAGAAAACGTGTTTCCTGTTGAACGGACTGGTGATAAAGTCATTGATTTAGGATTAAACTACATTCACTTCGCACAAGAAAAACACAACTTGTATATTGCTCTTTTCGTAGATGACTATGGCGGAGGGAAATTGATGCACGATTTTTCGTCTGATTATTTCAAAAAATTGATCAAGTCCGAACCAAAGTATGCGGATCTATCGGAAGAAGCGATTACAGCCTTGCACAATGGTGCTTGGATCGTTGTTACCGGCATTGCTTCATTGATGTCAGCTGGAATCATTACGCCAACGGAGGAACAAATCATTAAGGTGATCGAGGAAACGATCACTGGGATTTTAGATAGAACAGACATTTTTATTTTTCAATAATAACGAATCTGCAACCATTTTTTCGGATGGATTGCAGATTTTTTCTTGACTTTTTCTGAAAAAAGTAGAAAATAAACGTTATGGAGAGTTGGCAGAGTGGTAATGCAGCGGACTCGAAATCCGCCGACCCGGTTCATCCCGGCGCGCAGGTTCAAATCCTGTACTCTCCTTACAGTAACGCTTTGAAGCGTTTGGCCTATCCTTGGTGATAGGCTTTTTTTGTTTTGTAAGTAAAGACATGGGGAGGAGGGGCCCGAGGTATGAGAAAAGCATCGTACACGACTCATAAAATTTAATTAATGAGTTGATTAGTTGATTCAGGCAGCAGTGAGAGCTTAGGAAACGAGTTTTGATAATGTCATGCCATTGCTTCTTTTTTTGAACGAAATCGATTAAACTAGAAGAAAGAGAACAAGAAAGCAGAAGGTGATAAAATGGCTGAGTTTGAAAAAGATTATGTCATGCGCCAAACGAAATTAGCTGTTAAGGGACTATCCGTTTTTTTGAAGGATGAATCAGTAGATGAGATCATGCAGTTGGATGAACAGCAGAGTGGACAAAAGAAAGAGCCAGAAGAGGAAAAGCAGTTGGAGTAGCTGTTTAATTTCATAACAAAACAAGAAAGCACCTGCTATTAGTCTTAGCGAGGTGCTTTCAGTACGAATCGGTATCCTTCATTTGGATGAACTCCTTATGCAGTTTTAGTCAATTCTTGTACAGCTTGTTCGATCGTCACACCAGTTGCAAAACGGTTAGCATCTTTTTTATCAAAAACGATAAAAAGGTTCAGTTTTGTATCTAGAGTAACTCGATATTGTAGTTCTGTGTTATAGAATGTCATAGTCATTCTCCTTTCAGTGTTATTCGTAACGAAAGGCAACGGTTAAGTTGATAACGAAATTCCATGATCAGAATAACACGTTGCTTGGCGTCTGTCCAATAATAACTGAATGGTAGAGGAAGTTTACTAAAAATTTATTAAGGAGAACAGAAGTTATCTAAAAAAATCAAATAACAAATTTGTAAGGAAGCTCCTCTAGTATCTGAGTAAAAAGCGGTATGAAGCGGTTTTGCTTGAAAAACTCTTTTTGTTGGGTTAAATAATTAATTTATTATATTTTTTTTAAATTTAATTTTACTCAATTTATGGTAAGATAAGATTTGTTTCAGGGAAAATGAAAAAGGAAAATGAAAATGGATGTGAAAATATGTGCGGAATTGTAGGTTTCGTTAATACTAAAGACCAAAAAGCCGAAATCATTGAACAGATGATGGATCGAATCATTCATCGCGGTCCTAATAGTTCTGGAAAATTCATTGATGACCAAGTTGCTCTTGGCTTTCGGCGTTTATCGATTATTGACTTAGAAGGCGGTACGCAGCCTATTTATAATGAAGATGGAACGAAAGTAATCATTTTTAATGGTGAAATCTATAACTTTCAATCTTTAAGAGAAGAATTGATCCAAGCTGGACATGTCTTTACGACTCATGCAGATACTGAGGTTCTTCTTCATGGGTATGAAGAGTGGGGAACTGATTTATTGCAAAGAGTTCGCGGCATGTTTGCTTTTGCCATTTGGGATCGCGAAAAGCAAGAACTCTTTGGGGCAAGAGATCATTTCGGAATCAAACCTTATTATTACGCGGAAATGAATGGTACATTCATGTTTGGTTCAGAAATCAAGAGTTTTTTACCACATCCAGATTTTGAAAAAGAATTGAATAAGGATGCCTTAAAACCCTATTTGACTTTTCAATATTCGCCGCTAAATGGCGAAACATTCTTTAAAGGCGTTTATCGCTTACAAGAAGGTCACTATTTTACTTATAAAAATGGCGTCATGGACATTCATGAATATTGGGATGCAGACTACAGTCATAAAGAAAACTATAGCAAAGAAGATTGGGTCCAAAAAATCGATGAAACCGTTCAAGAATCGATTGCTGCACACAAAATCAGTGATGTAGAAGTAGGGTCATTTTTATCAAGCGGTGTCGACTCAAGTTATGTTGCCGCTGTTCTGCGTCCAGATCATTCTTTCTCAATTGGATTCGATGACAAGACCTATAATGAAGCAATTGAAGCTAGAAAATTGACCAAGATGCTGGGATTGAACAATACAGCAGCGGTGATTGATGGCGAGATGTCCTTCAACGCTTTTCCACTGATCCAGTATCATTTGGATGAGCCTGACTCCAATCCGAGTTGTGTCCCGCTCTACTTTTTAGCTAATCTCGCCTCGCAACATGTTCGTGTTGTACAATCTGGTGAAGGCGCAGATGAATTATTTGCCGGCTATGCTGCTTATGGTTGGCATACGAACTCCAAGATGATTCGTGTATTTGCTCAAGGATTGAAAAAATTACCTAAGAATATTCGATTCAAATTAGGCCGGACAATTGGTAATATGAGAAACTTCCATGGACGAATTCATCTCTATGAAGCCACCGCACCTGCAAAAGATTTCTTTATCGGGCAAGCACTGGTCTTTGAAGAGCAAGAAGCCACTGAGATATTGCATCCAGACTATACTAGTGGACCATCAGTGGCGGAAATCGTCGCCCCATACTATGAAAAAGTCAAAGATCTTGATGAAGAAGTCAACAAAATGCAGTATTTGGATGTTCATCAATGGATGCCCAAAGACATCTTATTAAAAGCAGATAAGATGTCAATGGCTAGTTCTTTGGAATTACGGGTGCCATTACTTGATATTGAAGTCATGAAAGTAGCACAGACGATTCCGACAAAATATTTGATCAATCAGTACAATACGAAAGATGTCTTTCGTCAAGCAGCAAATCGTCACCTCCCAACAGAATGGGCCAATCGGGAAAAATTAGGTTTTCCGGTCCCTATTCGAGCATGGCTGAAAGAAGGGACTGGTTACAAAACCGTCAAAGAACTATTTACAGCGGATTTTGCTGCAGAATTCTTTGACCAAGAAAAGATTTTGCAATTATTGGCTGATCATCGCGCCGGTAAACAAGGACTTCAACGGAAAATCTGGACGATCTACACTTTCTTGACCTGGTATAAAGTATTCTTCATTGATGAAAAAATTCCTAAGGCAGAAACAATCATTTACGAAACAATTTAAAAACACGAGGACAGATGTAGTCCCTCTAAAGTCCATTTTCATACAGACTTTGGAGAGGAGAGACATCGAATCCTCGTGTTTCTTTTTGTCTTTTTATAGGGCTAATAAATTTTCCAAGTAGTCAGCTAAGCCGTCCTCGGCATTGGTTTTATCCGTTACATCATTGGCAATAGATTTTAATTGTGCGGTTCCATTTGCCATAGCTACACCCCAGCCGGCATATTCCAACATTTCTAGATCATTGTGTTCATCGCCAAAGGCAATAATATTTTTGGGATCAATCTTCAGATAATCGGAAATCACTGATAGACCTAATGCTTTATGGACCCCTTTTGGAACAATCTCCAAAATTGCATGAGGACCGCCCCATGTACGGACATCAACCGTGTCATTGAATTGATCGTTGATTCGTAAAGCAACAGACTCAGCGAATTCATTTTGTGTTTTGACCAATAAAGAAGTCGGATCAGATTTCATGTTCTTCAATAAGTTTTCTTCAGTAATACTATCGGAAGAAAAGAAACGCTGATCAAAGCCTTCAAGTTGATCGATAAAAAAGGTTTCCCGATTTTCTGCAGCAACAAAATCTAAGTTCAGGTTCTCTTTTTGAGCCATTAGTTCAAAAGCGATTTCTTTTGACACAGAGAATTCTGTTTCATTTGCCCATACTTGACGAGGTTTGTGTACCAAACCTCCATTAAAATTGATCATAGGTGTTTTTAGGGCTAATTGACGATAAAACTGATCACTCATTCGAAAAGGACGACCGGTTGCGATGGTCACATAATGTCCAGCTTTCGTTGCTCGTGTCAAAACATCAAATGTCCGCTTTGAAATTTGGGACTCTGTATTTAAAGTAGTGCCGTCTAGATCGATGGCAATTAGTTTTTTGTTCACTCGACTCGCTCCATTCTCTTTTTCTAGTTGTTTAAGTGTAACACATTTTACTGATTTCACAAGAGATGAAAGGGGGATGGTAAGTTTCTGGAAAAAATCAGCTTCTCGATAAAACACGAACATTCGGATAAAATATTTGGTTTTTGTTAATTTTTTTATTGTGGAATAGAGGGGATTCGCCTATAATTTGTAATTGTTCGATGGAAAGTGCAATTATTCTTTTCTTTTCAGAAACACTAACTAATCTTGTAGGAGTGAACGATTTACATGGAAAAGTTTTTCAAATTAAAAGAAAATAAAACAACTGTTTCAACAGAAGTGATGGCTGGGGTAACCACCTTCTTTGCAATGAGCTACATTCTTTTTGTTAATCCTTCGATTCTTTCCGCATCTGGTATGCCTTTTCAAGCAGTCTTTCTGGCAACCATCATTGCCTCTGTCATTGGAACGCTGGTCATGGGACTCTTTGCAAACGTACCGTATGCGCAAGCACCAGGAATGGGATTGAATGCCTTCTTTACCTTTACAGTTGTCTTTGGGTTAGGTTATTCTTGGCAACAAGCATTAGCTATGGTCTTTATCTGTGGTGTGATCAATATTTTGATCACGATCACTAAAATTCGTAAATTGATTATTCACGCCATTCCAGAGAGTATGCAACATGCCATTGGTGGTGGGATTGGGATCTTCGTTGCTTACGTTGGGTTGAAAAATGCCAATCTATTAAGTTTCAGCGCGGATACTGCAGCAGTTACTGGATCAACTGTTGATGGTGATACGATTGTTAGTGCTTCATTTAATGGAGGCATCGTGCCGGCACTCGCTAACTTTAATAATGCACCAGTTATCTTGGCAATCATTGGCTTGGTTTTAACAACGTTATTAGTGGTTAAAAACGTCCGAGGAGCAATCATTATCGGTATCTTAGGGACAACGATCATTGGTATTTTGATGGGTGTGGTCGATTTAAGCACGATTGATTGGCAGGGAAACTCTTTGGGAAGTTCAATTAATGAACTTGGAACAACTTTTGGCGCTGCGTTTGGCCCAGAGGGAATGGGTTCATTGTTTAGTGATTCTGCTAAAATTCCTCAAGTGATCATGACGATTATTGCCTTTAGTCTTTCAGATACATTTGATACTATCGGCACATTTATTGGAACAGGGCGCCGTACTGGAATCTTTTCTCAAAAAGACGAAGAAGCGTTGGAAGATAGTAAAGGGTTCAATACAAAGATGGACAAAGCCCTTTTTGCCGATGCAATTGCAACTTCGATCGGTGCGATCTTTGGAACATCTAATACCACTACTTATGTTGAATCAGCTGCCGGGATCGGTGCTGGGGGACGAACAGGATTGACTTCAGTGGTAGTAGCAGCTTTGTTTGCCATTAGTAGTTTCTTTTCACCATTGATTTCCGTGGTCCCTGCTCAAGCAACAGCGCCGGCATTGATTTTAGTCGGTGTGATGATGCTCGCTTCATTTGCGGATATCAATTGGTCGGATCTTGAAGAAGCAGTTCCAGCATTCTTTGCTTCGATCTTTATGGGACTTTGTTACAGCATTTCTTATGGAATCGCAGCTGGTTTTATCTTTTACGCAATCGTTAAAGTCGTAAAAGGAAAATTCCGCGAAGTATCTCCAATTTTGTGGGTCGTAAATATTCTCTTTATTTTGAACTTCATTATTTTAGCTGTGATCAGCTAGTACCAATCAATAAAGAGCACTGATTTCTGGTCGTGCTTTTGACAATGAACTATCCAAACTATAACGGATTTTTTCTTTGATCGATGAGCTGCTTTATGTGGGCTGTAAAGAACAAAGAAGGCGAAATCGGTTGTAGTGGGGATAGTTTTATTTTGTAGACAGATCACACAATCTTCTGTCTTTTTTAATTTTACTATTTTAAAAAATGCGGTATAGTTTAAGAGAAAGAGGGTTTTGACATGAAAATTGATTGGAAACGAAATCTCCTAATTTCTTGGATTGGCTGTTTTTTTACTGGTGCAAGTTTTAGTTTAGTTATGCCGTTTATTCCGCTATATATTGAAGAGTTGGGGGCGCCAAAAAGCCAAATCGAGCTGTTTTCAGGTCTGGCAATCTCAGTGACTGCGTTTGCAGCTGCAATCATTGCGCCGGTTTGGGGAAATTTAGCAGATCAGAAAGGTCGCAGATTGATGATGATTCGGGCGGCTGCTGGTATGACAGTCACCATGGGCTCATTAGCCTTTGTACCGAATGTCTACTGGCTATTGATTATGCGCTTCTTTACGGGGATCCTTTCGGGTTATATTCCAAATGCGACAGCATTGATTGCTTCTCAAGCCCCGAAAGAAAAGAGCGGCTGGGCACTAGGAACATTAGCAACCGGAGCTATCGCCGGAAACTTGATCGGGCCTTCTATGGGTGGTGCTTTAGCACAGTGGTTTGGTATGAAGAATGTATTTATCATCACAGGGGTCGTTCTTTTGATCACATTGCTGCTAACGATCTTTTTGGTTCAAGAAGATTTCGCACCTGTTGAAAAAGGGGACCTTCTATCTGTCAAAGAAATTTTTGGACAAATCAAAAACCTACAACTATTGATTGGCTTATTTATTACTTCATTGATCCTGCAACTTGGTGTAACAAGTATCAGTCCAATTTTGACTTTATATATCCGTGATCTAAGCGGCAATACAGGAAACCTTTTATTTGTCAGCGGGTTGATCGTATCGATTGCCGGTGTTTCAGCTATTATTTCTTCGCCAATATTAGGTAAAGTAGGGGACCGCTACGGAAATCATAAAGTGTTATTAGGAGGACTACTGCTTTCATTCCTTTGCTTTATTCCAATGGGCTTTGTTACGTCACCATTCCAATTGGGCGTTCTACGCTTTCTTTTGGGCTTCTCTACTGGTGCGTTAATGCCATCGATCAATACGTTAATCAGTAAAATCACTCCAATGGAAGGTGTTAGTCGAATTTATAGTTACAACCAAATGTTTTCTAACTTTGGACAAGTGCTTGGTCCAATGGTCGGTTCAACCGTTGCCCATAGTTTTGGCTACCCAGCCGTGTTTTGGGTAACCAGTGCGTTTGTCTTTTTGAATATTTGTCTTTCTGCATTTAATTTCCGTAAAAATTTTCATAAGCACGATCTCAGTTGAAAAGAAAAAAAAACCAGTTACAATGAAGGTAACTGGTTTTTCTTCTATTAATGACTTGTCTTTTTTGGCGAAGGTGCAATCAAACCAAGAAGGATAATTAGTACACCTGCTACCAAAGAGATGATTGAGGTCAATTGGAAATCATAAGTAGCTCCCGCTAGTGAGCTGCCTAGATAGCCGACAACTTGGCCTAAGATAAATGTCCAAAATAATGTTGCTAAGTAGCGCATGACGACACCTCTTTTCTGCGTATCTTGCTTTTCGACTTTAGTTTATCACAAAAAATTTCAATGTAAAGATTTTCACATTTTCATTTATTCTTTTCAAATTAGAAATAAAGCAGAAACAAACGGAATTATCATTTTCGGAGGGATTTTCTATGTATCATCAATTGACAACCTTAAGCGCGTATTCCTTACTTCAAAGTACGATCAAAATTCCTCGTTATATTGCTGCTGCCAAAAAAGCTGGTTATAAAGTTTTGGGGCTGGCAGATCACAATGTGTTATATGGAGCCTTAGAATTTTATCAGCAATGCCAAAATGCCGGAATCAAACCTGTGATTGGTGTATTATTCGATTGCACGTTTGGCACGTCCACTATGCGTTTTCCATTGTATCTTTTTGCAAAGAATCTATCAGGCTACCGATTATTGATGCGCCTTTCCAGTGAGAAAATGATCAACGGTCACTTGGATCTATCTGAATACTTAACGTTACCAGATCTGTTTGGTATTTTGCCGCAAGGGCAAGGTTTCTCTCCAGATCAATCGGAAGACTTGGCACAGCTTTCTCGAGCATTGACAGACTTTGTCGCTCGTTTTGATCAAAAGAGTCTTTTCCTGGGTGTTCAAAAAGCAGCGGCAACGCCAGAAAGAGAGTGGTTTCAACAGCATGGTCTTGAGCTGTGCGCTTATCAACCCGTAGCAGCATTGGAACAAGCAGAACTATTTGCTGTTCAAGTCATGGAACATATTAAGAACGGTACTCAGATCGAAGATTTTCGTAAAGCGAAGGAACAATCTTCCGAAACGTATTATTTAGAACAGCCTGCGGAACTGATTCAGGCATTTGGAGAGAATTCAGAAGCATTGGTAAATAATCAGCGAATTGCAGAAGAATGTACTCTGACGATTCCTCTCCATCAACGTTTGCTCCCGCATTTCCCTTTAGAAGAAGGAGAAAATGCGGCTGATTTTCTTAGAAAACTGTGTTTTGAAAAGTTGTCTGAACGTATTACGCAGGTCACAGATATTTACCGTCAGCGTTTGGATTATGAACTATCCGTTATTCATACAATGGGATTTGACGATTACTTTTTGATCATTTGGGATGTGATGGATTTTGCTCACAAGAACGAAATTGTTACCGGCGCAGGGCGGGGCTCAGCAGCAGGTTCATTAGTAGCTTTCGTATTAGCCATCACCGATGTCGATCCAATTGAATATGACTTGCTGTTTGAGCGTTTCTTGAATCCCGAACGCTATACTATGCCCGATATCGATTTAGATATTCCTGATAACAGACGTGATGAGATTTTGCATTATGTCCGTCAAAAATATGGTCAGGAGTACATGGCGCAAATTGCTACTTTTGGAACGATGGCGGCCAAAATGGTGCTGCGGGATGTTTCACGAGTGTTTGGTTTGTCACAAAGCGAAGCCAATCGCTGGTCAAAAGCCATTCCTAACGCATTAAAAATGACATTGGCTTTAGCTTATGAGCAATCCAATCAATTACGAGAATTGGCTACCTTCAACGAACGAAATGAAACGATGTTTGCAGTGGCTAAGGTACTGGAAGGATTGCCTCGACATGTTTCCACCCATGCAGCTGGTGTGGTGATCAGCGACAAGAATCTCTTGGACCTAGTCCCCCTTCAACAAGGAAGTGATGAGATCCTCTTGACTCAGTTCACAATGAATGATGTGGAAACAGTGGGATTGTTAAAAATGGATTTTTTAGGATTACGGAATCTTTCAATCATTGACAATACTTTAAGAGGGATCAAGCGAGTTACAAATGAAACAGTTACCCAGAAAGCTATTCCTTTAAATGACCCAGCTGTGCTGCGACTATTTCAGCAAGGCGATACTGCCGGAATCTTTCAGTTTGAGTCAGCGGGGATCAGAAATGTTTTGCGAAAACTTGGACCTGAAAGTATCGAAGATATCGCAGCCGTCAATGCGTTGTATCGGCCAGGGCCTATGCAAAATATCGATACGTTTATTCGACGGAAAAAAGGACAAGAAAAAGTCGTTTATCCGGATGCTGCTTTAGTGCCAATTTTACAAAATACCTATGGAATCATTGTTTATCAAGAACAAATCATGCAAGTTGCTTCTAAAATGGCAGGCTTTTCTCTTGGTCAAGCAGATATCTTGCGGCGAGCCATCAGCAAAAAGAAAAAAGACGTCCTAGATGAAGAACGGCGCCATTTTGTTGAAGGAGCCGTAGCCAACCATTTTTCCGCGGAGAAAGCAGAAGAAGTTTACGATTATATTGAGCGTTTTGCCAATTACGGGTTCAATCGTTCTCATGCGTTTGCCTACTCATTTATCGGCTTCCAAATGGCGTATTTAAAGGTACATTATCCAGGACCATTTTTTGCTGCATTATTGCACTCGGTTAGAAATAATCCAGGTAAATTAAAAGAATATTTGAATGAAGCGACTCGGTATGGTGTAGCAATCTTACCGCCGTCCATCAATAAGAGTGGCTATAGTTTCTATCTTCAATCGGAAAAACAGATTCGTTTTGGCTTTAGCAGTGTTAAAGGAATACGTAGAGACCTGATTCAAGATATTTTAGATGAACGAAAGGAGAATGGAACATTCTCCTCCTTAGATCAATTCCTGTTGCGCTTGCATCAAAAGAATAACAAATGGCTGAAAGAAGATTATATCCGTCCGTTGTTAAGTATTGGTGCGTTTGATGAATTGGTCACTAATCGGAAGCAAGCACTTATCCAATTAGAAGGGAAAATCCAAAATATCACCTATAGTGGCGGCAGTCTCGATTTGTTAGAGACAATGGCTCTCAAAGAAGCCGAAGTCGCTGATTATGACTTAGAGCAAAAGTTAGCGTTGGAAGAAGAATATCTAGGGGTTTATTTATCAGGTCATCCTGTCCAACAATATCAGAAGCTGCAACAGTTGAAGCAGACGATAGCAATCGCTGACTTAGTTCCCAACGAACGTGTCCGGATACTATTTTATGTGCGTCAAATTCGAGAAATCCGTACAAAAAAAGGAGAGCAAATGGCGTTTCTTGAAGGAACAGATGCTAGTAAAGAAGTCTCAATCACTGTTTTTCCCACATTGTATCGTCACATACGATCTGACGTTGCAGAAAACGCCGTCTTGTATGTTGAAGGAAAAGTGGAAGTAAGTCGTTACAATGGTGAAATACAACTGATTGCTGATAAAATAGAGCTAGCTGAAAAAGCGCAAGCACAGCTAACAGATCAAACGTGTTATCTGAAGATCACACGTGATGTTGAGACGAACCATTTGCAAGAATTGTCGCAGTTGCTGAGAAAGCATCGAGGCCGAGTTCCTGTGGTGTTGTTCTATGAAAGCAACGGGAAAAAAGTGTTGCTGACGGAAGAGAACTGGCTAAAAAAAGACGAAGAAATGGAAAGAAAGCTTGGGCACTTGTTGGGAGAGGAAAATGTTGTTTTCAAGTAATTTTCCGAAAACGTTAAATTTTACTTACACTTTTTTCAACTTTTTCCCACTATTTCAAGACATTTCTCTGGAATAATGGTAAAATACTACTCGTGGTTATTACTTGAAAAGTATCAAATAAGGGAGTTCCAATTCCCTAAACAAATCTACTAATGAGGTGAATGGATAATGAAACGCATTGGAATTCTAACCAGTGGCGGCGATGCGCCGGGGATGAACGCAGCGGTTCGGGCAGTTGTAAGAAAGGCTATCTTTGATGGGCTGGAAGTATATGGAATCAATTACGGCTATGCTGGTTTGGTAGCTGGAGATATTCGCCGTCTTGATGTGGCAGATGTAGGTGACAAGATCCAACGAGGCGGTACATTCTTGTACTCTGCGCGCTATCCTGAATTTGCGACACAAGAAGGTCAGTTAAAAGGGATTGAACAACTGAAAAAATTCGGCATTGAAGGGTTGGTCGTTATTGGTGGCGACGGCTCTTATCATGGTGCGATGGCTCTAACACGACATGGTTTTCCGGCAATCGGTATTCCAGGAACGATTGACAATGATATTCCTGGGACGGACTTTACTATCGGTTTTGATACAGCAATCAATACAGTATTGGAATCAATCGACCGAATTCGTGACACTGCAACTTCTCACGTCCGGACATTCGTAATCGAAGTAATGGGTCGTGGTGCAGGTGACATTGCGCTTTGGTCAGGAGTTGCCGGTGGGGCAGATGAGATCATCATCCCAGAACATGACTTTGATATGGCCGTTGTTGCGAACCGAATTCGTGAAGGACGGGACCGCGGTAAGAAACACTGCTTGATCGTCTTAGCAGAAGGCGTGATGGGCGGAAACGAATTTGCTGATAAATTATCTGAATATGGCGATTTCCACACGCGGGTATCGATTTTAGGACACGTTGTTCGTGGCGGATCACCAAGCGCAAGAGACCGCGTTCTAGCAAGTAAATTTGGTGCTTACGCAGTTGAGTTGCTTCAACAAGGCAAAGGCGGATTGTGCATCGGTATCGAAAACAACCAGATGGTTGCTGCAGATATCATCGAAACGCTTGAAAACAATCGTCACAAACCAGATATTTCTTTATACGACTTGAACAAGGAAATTTCCTTTTAAGTTTAGGAAGTATGAAACGCAACAGTAATTTTGTAAAAAAAGCTTATTAAGCTATTTTAAATAAATGAATAGGAGCGTTTAGTAATGAAAAAAACAAAAATCGTCAGCACATTAGGACCAGCAAGTAATAGTGTAGAAATTATTTCTGAACTGATCGAAGCCGGTGCAAATGTCTTCCGTTTCAATTTTTCTCATGGAGATCATGAAGAACAATTAGGACGTATGACAATGGTGCGTGAAGCGGTCAAGAAAACTGGTAAAGATGTAGGGATTCTTTTAGATACTAAAGGAGCAGAAATCCGTACAACCGTTCAAGACACAACCGAAGCAGAATATGGTCGTGCCGGCTATATCCAATTCAACGTTGGTGACCAAACACGTATCTCAATGGACCCAGAACACAAAGGAACAAAAGAAAAGATTGCAGTGACCTATCCTGGATTATTTGATGATGTATATGTAGGCGGCCATATCTTATTTGATGATGGTTTGATCGATATGGAGATCATCGAAAAAGACGAAGCAGCACGTGAATTAGTTGTTGTTGTTAAAAATGCAGGAATGTTGGGTTCTCGTAAAGGGGTCAATGCACCTGGCGTATCAATCAGCTTGCCTGGTATTACTGAAAAAGATGCTGACGATATTCGTTTTGGATTAGACAATGATATCGACTTCATCGCAGCTTCATTCGTACGTAAAGCTCAAGACGTTTTAGAAATTCGTGAAATTCTTGAAGAAAAGAACATGACTCATGTACAAATCTTCTCTAAAATCGAATCTCAAGAAGGTATCGACAACATTGATGAAATCATCAAAGTTTCTGACGGTATCATGGTTGCTCGTGGAGACATGGGTGTTGAGATTCCAGCAGAAGAAGTACCAATGGTTCAAAAACGAATCATCAAAAAATGTAATGCGGTAGGTAAATCAGTTATCACTGCAACTCAAATGTTAGAATCAATGCAACAAAATCCTCGTCCAACACGCGCAGAAGCTTCTGACGTTGCCAATGCAGTCTTTGACGGAACAGATGCAACCATGTTATCTGGAGAATCAGCAAACGGAGACTATCCTGTACAAGCTGTTGCAACGATGGCTCGTATCGATATTGAAGCAGAAAATGCTTTAGCAGAAATGAGTACTTTCCAAATCAACCAATTTGATAAAACTGATGTAACAGAAACAATTGGTCTTTCTGTGGCACGTGCAGCTAAAAATCTTGGCGTAAAAACAATCGTTGCTGCAACTGAATCTGGCTATACTGCGAAAATGATTTCAAAATATCGTCCAGATGCAGATATCTTGGCAGTAACTTTCGACGAACGTACAAAACGTGGTTTGATGTTAAACTGGGGTGTTTATCCAACAGTTGCTGAAAAACCTTCAACAACTGACGAAATGTTCGAATTAGCAGCTAAACAAGCTGTGGATCTTGGTTTTGCCAAAGAAGGCGATTTGATTTTGATCACTGCTGGTGTGCCAGTTGGAGAACGTGGAACAACGAACGTGATGAAAATTCAAATGATCGGTTCTAAATTGCTTGAAGCACAAGGAATCGGTGAAAAATCAATCGTTTCTAATGCCGTTGTAGCCAACAGTGCAGAAGAAGCAATTGCTAAAGCAAAAGATGGCATGATCTTAGTTGTTCCAACAACAGATAAAGAATATATGCCTGCAATCGAGAAAGCAGCAGCACTTGTTGTTGAAGACGGCGGTTTGACTTCTCATGCAGCAGTTGTCGGCATTGCGAAAGACCTTCCAGTGATCGTTGGGGCAAAAGATGCCACAACAACGATCAAAGATGGTGAATTGATTACTGTGGATTCTCGTCGTGGAATCGTCTACCGTGGAGAAACAACAGCTATCTAATCTTCTTTCGAAAGATTGATTAATGGAGGCAACAGGCTCGTGCATAAGTAGCGAGTCTGTTGTTTTTTTCTCTAAAAGCAATCACTTTTTTGTGCGTAAAATTACAGCTGTAGAAATGAAAAAGGTGTCAAGAAAATTTCATTGACAAAGGGAAATAACCCCTGTATAATTGCTTTTGTTGCTTAGGGGTGATAAAAATGAAATGGTCTTTATTGGAATTAAAAAAATACCAAGAGACACCGCTAATGTTCGACGAAACGTTGAACTTAAAAAATCAATTGATAAAACGCGATGGACAGATCATTGATTTGTCTCCTGTGAAAATCACTGGCATGATGTCTGTTGGAAAACATGAATATCTCCTACATTATCGAGTGGAGACAACCATCACGTTACCTTCAACACGCTCATTGACTCCAGTTGCTTTGCCAATGGATTTTACAGTGGATGAACTCTTCATGACACCAGAGCAATTTCAGCGGCGAGATGAAATGATTCCAGAAGAAGATGTCTTGATCATTGAAGGTCAGACGATCAGTTTGGATGATTCAGTTGCTGATAACCTATTACTTGCGATTCCCATGCAAGTCCTTACTGAGGAAGAGAAAAATAGCACAGAAATGCCGTCAGGAAATGACTGGGCTGTTTTATCAGAAGAAGACTATGCAAACCAAAAAGAAGCGCAAGCCCAACAAATTGATCCTCGTCTTGCAAAATTATCGGAACTGTTCAATGATTCAGAAGATGATAACGCGTAGGATTGGAATAAATTGCAGCCTCAAGGTTGCTTTCATTTACAAGGAGGTGTAGCAAAATGGCAGTACCAGCAAGAAGAACTTCTAAAGCGAAAAAAGCAAAACGTCGTACTCATTACAAATTGACAATCAACGGTTTGAACGAATGTGCAAACTGTGGTGAAATGAAAAAAAGCCACCATGTATGCTCAAACTGTGGTCATTACGATGGAAAAGATGTAGCAACAAAAGAAGCATAATCCTTTTTTACAGAAAAATGGATTTCAAAATCCTAAGGCTAACCATGGAGCCTTAGGATTTTTCTTTTTGTTTCAGATTAGTTTCATGAAAACTAGAACTTTTCTGAAATAATTCTTACTCTTTGAAAGAGAATAGTTCAAAACAACTATCTTTTGCGCTATAATGAAACAGATAACTGAATCTTAGGAGGATGAGTGATGACAAAACAACAAATCGGCGTTGTCGGTATGGCAGTCATGGGAAAAAACTTAGCGTTGAACATTGAAAGCCGCGGTTATTCAGTTGCCCTATTCAACCGTACAGGATCTAAAACAGAAGAAGTAGTAAAAGAACATCCAGATAAAAACTTTAAAGCAACCTATACGATTGAAGAGTTCGTACAATCGATCGAAAGACCACGACGCATTCTTTTGATGGTCAAAGCGGGTTTTGCGACAGACGCAACCATCCAAGAATTATTGCCTCATCTTGAAAAAGGGGACATCTTGATCGATGGAGGAAACACATTCTTCAAAGATACAATCCGTCGTAATGAAGAATTAGCAAATTCTGGTATCAACTTTATCGGTACCGGAGTTTCTGGTGGAGAAGAAGGCGCATTGAAAGGCCCGTCAATCATGCCTGGCGGACAAAAAGAAGCGTATGAGTTAGTGGCTCCTATTTTGGAACAAATCTCAGCAAAAGCAGAAGATGGCACTCCTTGTGTTACCTACATTGGACCAAATGGTGCAGGACACTATGTAAAAATGGTTCACAATGGTATCGAGTATGGAGATATGCAGCTAATTGCTGAATCCTATGATTTGATGCAAAAAATTCTAGGGCTATCTGTTTCTGAAATGGCGGAGATCTTCTCTGAATGGAATAAAGGCGAATTAGATAGCTACTTGATCGAAATCACAGCAGACATCTTAACACGCAAAGACGATTTAGGTACTGGGAAACCAATCGTTGATGTGATTTTAGATGCTGCCGGCAACAAAGGAACGGGGAAATGGACGAGTCAAAGTGCATTAGATCTTGGTGTTCCACTACCGTTGATCACAGAGTCTGTTTTTGCGCGTTATATTTCTGCTTATAAAGAAGAACGAGTGAATGCTAGCCAAGTCTTACCAAAACCTGAAGGATTCGAATTTACAGGAGACAAACAAGAATTTGTTGAGAAAATTCGGGAAGCATTGTATTTCAGCAAAATCATGAGCTATGCACAAGGTTTTGCGCAATTACGGACCGCATCAAAAGAGTATGATTGGCAACTGCCATTTGGTGAAATTGCTAAAATCTGGCGTGCAGGTTGTATCATTCGTGCGCAATTCTTGCAAAAAATCACCGATGCTTATGAAAAAGATACGGATATCGAAAACTTATTGCTTGATGACTATTTCAAGGAAATCACAAAACGCTATCAACAATCCGTTCGTGACGTCGTAGCATTGGCAGTCCAAGCTGGCGTACCAGTCCCAACATTCTCTTCAGCAATTGCTTATTTTGATTCTTATCGCTCAGATCGTTTGCCTGCAAACTTGATCCAAGCGCAGCGGGATTATTTCGGTGCCCATACGTATGAACGTACGGACAAAGAAGGAATTTACCACTACTCTTGGTATGAGGAAGAATAAGTCGAACAATTGAGAACAAATTAAGAGAATGACCGAACAGTGAGAACTTTCGGTCAATCTCTTTTTTATTTTTTAGATACATGATAAAATAAAGCAGATAGTGTCTAACTATATGCAGAATAACCGATAAAGGAGCTCTAACTAATGAGTAATATTCTAATCATTGAAGATGAAAAGAACTTAGCTCGATTCGTGGAATTAGAATTAAAGCATGAAGGCTATAATACCGAAGTACATTATAATGGCAGAACTGGATTGGATGCAGCGTTGAACAATGAATGGGATGCCATCTTACTTGATTTGATGCTACCAGAACTAAACGGATTAGAAGTTTGCCGTCGTGTGCGCCAGACCAAAAATACGCCAATCATTATGATGACAGCAAGAGATTCAGTGATCGATCGGGTCTCAGGGCTAGATCACGGAGCAGACGATTATATTGTGAAACCCTTTGCGATTGAAGAGCTACTAGCTCGTTTGCGTGCGCTGTTACGTCGAATCGACATTGAAGGAGACAAAAATGTTGCCAAACAAACGACGATCACTTATCGTGATTTAACCATCGAGAAAGAAAACCGTGTGGTGCGTCGAGGCAGTGATGTCATTGAATTGACGAAGCGTGAGTACGAGTTGCTTCTTACTTTGATGGAGAACGTCAATGTCGTCTTAGCCCGTGATGTTCTGCTGAACAAAGTTTGGGGTTATGAAACAGAAGTAGAAACAAACGTAGTCGATGTGTATATTCGTTATCTACGGAATAAGATCGACGTACCTGGAGAAGAAAGCTATATCCAAACTGTTCGGGGGACAGGATACGTGATGCGTTCGTGAGCTTAAAAAAAAGAATGAAAAAACTAAAAGAACTGAAGGGGCCTTCTTTGACTGTGAAGTGGGCCTTCGCAAGTTCTTTCTTTATATTTGTTGTTTTTACAATTTTTGCAGTCATCACTTACAAAACGTCTATCAACCTGCTTGTGGCTAAAGAAGAAAATAACGTGGAGCGTACGATGTCGGAAGTAGCTTCTAGGTTAGCCAATTCAGACCAAGAATTGACATTGGTGCGTACCTATCGCAATTTAACTAAGAACGATAGTGGTGATACGAGCATCTACGACCGAACTTCAACAATTGATGGGAACTTAATGAAGATCGACTCGTTTATTTCCGAGTTAGGCCAGTCTCCTTTGAGCTTATTTGTTTATAATCTGAATCAGGAATTGATTTTCAAAACCCATGAAAATAATCTTTCTCTGATCGATGTGCAGCGAAAGCCGCCCACGATCGTGACATTGGACAATATTACAGGCTTTTTGTCGATCCAGCCAATCTACTCAAAAGAAACGAGAGAAAAAATTGGTTATGCTCAGACATTTTATGAACTGACCTCATTTTATGAAATTCGCAGTAAGCTCTTGTTAACGCTAATCATACTTGAAGTCGTTTCCTTGATTCTCAGTAGCGTTTTAGGTTTTTTCTTATCTGCTTATTTCTTGCAGCCACTGAAAGTTTTGCGGGATACAATGGAAACCGTTCGAAAGAATCCCCAATCGACCGTGCATATGCCTGAACTGAATACAAATGATGAATTATCTGATTTGGCAGACATCTTTAATGAGATGCTCGACCGTATGCGGCTATATATCGAGCAGCAAGAACGGTTTGTAGAGGACGTTTCTCATGAATTACGGACGCCAGTGGCAATCATTGAAGGACATATGAGCCTGTTGCAGCGCTGGGGCAAGGACGATCCAGAAGTATTAGATGAATCGCTTGCAGCCATCATGCAAGAAATCAGTCGAATGAAGACACTTGTGCAGGAAATGCTCGACCTTTCCAGAGCTGAGCAAGTAGATGTCCACTATGCGAATGAAACGACAAAAGCCAAAGAAGTCGTATACCAAGTATTTAATAATTTTAAAATTCTTTACCCGGAATTTGTTTTCACATTGGATGATGATCTTTACCACGAATTGACTTTAAAAATTTATCGGAATCATTTCGAACAAATTATTATTATCATCTTAGATAATGCCGTCAAGTACTCCACAGATCGCAAAGAGGTCCATTTATCTATTTCTTCTGATCGACAAACGTTTGAGATTGCAATTCAGGATTTTGGTGAAGGAATCAGCAAAGATGACTTGGATAAAATTTTCAATCGATTTTATCGAGTGGATAAGGCGAGAGCAAGAACCAAAGGGGGAAATGGGTTAGGACTATCCATTGCTAAGCAATTATTGGAAAGTTATAAAGGGCGCATTACTGCAGAAAGTGTGATTGGGCAAGGAACGATTTTTAGAATATATATTCCTGTGGTTCAATCTAGTAAGGATGTTTTGAAATAGCGCAGATCCTCTGCGAAGAAACCAGCTGGTTGTTGTAGGTTAGCGACAATCAGCTGGTTTTTTCTTTATAAGGGATCTTACTTAATGGACAGCGTTTCTGCTTGTTCATATAAACAGGAACGATTGAGGAACACGAATAGTTATAAAACGCAATTATTGCTATAAAAGCGAACGATGAGATAAAGAATAGAAGAAAGATTCGGCTAAAAAAAATGTTGAGAAAAAGCTTTGTTTTTTGTTGATTTTTCGCAGTAGAATTGCTATATTAGTATTTGTCTTTGTGATAGTCACTGTTTAAATCTTTCAAATATTTTTTCAAAATAAATGTTGACGAAGATCAAGACAGATGTTATTATAACAAAGTCGTCAGAAAGCATTAGGTAAAAAAACCTAAAAAGTTAGAAAAAACTTTCAAAAAAGTTGTTGACACAAAGCTTTCGAGATGATAAGATATAAAAGTCGCTGAGAGATAAAGAGTGATTAAATAACAATCGCTTGAAAAAAACTTTTAAAAAAAGAGTTGACATTCACTTGTTGATCTGATATGATTTAAAAGTTGCTAACGCAGCGCAGTAGACCTTTGAAAACTGAACAAAGCAAGCAAACGAACCAATGTGTAGGGCGCTTCATTTATGAAGCAAAATACATGCAAGCAATAGCTAGCAAAGTTAATTTTATTTGAGCTTAACGATCCTATGGATCGTTCAAACAAATCATTATGAGAGTTTGATCCTGGCTCAGGACGAACGCTGGCGGCGTGCCTAATACATGCAAGTCGAACGCTTTTTCTTTCACCGGAGCTTGCTCCACCGAAAGAAAAAGAGTGGCGAACGGGTGAGTAACACGTGGGTAACCTGCCCATCAGAAGGGGATAACACTTGGAAACAGGTGCTAATACCGTATAACACTATTTTCCGCATGGAAGAAAGTTGAAAGGCGCTTTTGCGTCACTGATGGATGGACCCGCGGTGCATTAGCTAGTTGGTGAGGTAACGGCTCACCAAGGCCACGATGCATAGCCGACCTGAGAGGGTGATCGGCCACACTGGGACTGAGACACGGCCCAGACTCCTACGGGAGGCAGCAGTAGGGAATCTTCGGCAATGGACGAAAGTCTGACCGAGCAACGCCGCGTGAGTGAAGAAGGTTTTCGGATCGTAAAACTCTGTTGTTAGAGAAGAACAAGGATGAGAGTAGAACGTTCATCCCTTGACGGTATCTAACCAGAAAGCCACGGCTAACTACGTGCCAGCAGCCGCGGTAATACGTAGGTGGCAAGCGTTGTCCGGATTTATTGGGCGTAAAGCGAGCGCAGGCGGTTTCTTAAGTCTGATGTGAAAGCCCCCGGCTCAACCGGGGAGGGTCATTGGAAACTGGGAGACTTGAGTGCAGAAGAGGAGAGTGGAATTCCATGTGTAGCGGTGAAATGCGTAGATATATGGAGGAACACCAGTGGCGAAGGCGGCTCTCTGGTCTGTAACTGACGCTGAGGCTCGAAAGCGTGGGGAGCGAACAGGATTAGATACCCTGGTAGTCCACGCCGTAAACGATGAGTGCTAAGTGTTGGAGGGTTTCCGCCCTTCAGTGCTGCAGCAAACGCATTAAGCACTCCGCCTGGGGAGTACGACCGCAAGGTTGAAACTCAAAGGAATTGACGGGGGCCCGCACAAGCGGT
>NZ_CP040461.1:2045000-2522500 GCF_005843965.1 Enterococcus sp. M190262
GGTATAGCCAAGTGGTAAGGCAGAGGTCTGCAAAACCTTCATCACCGGTTCAAATCCGGTTACCGCCTTAGTACGATACTAATATTTGCGTTATGCCGACGTGGCGGAATTGGCAGACGCGCTGGACTCAAAATCCAGTGCCCGCGAGGGCGTGCCGGTTCGACCCCGGCCGTCGGTATTATCGATACATCATTCGTTCGTACGATTGATGTATCGATTTTTATCCTAATATTGGTTGAAGATCAACTGGTTGGATAAAAAAAGCTGTTAAAATTTAGTAAGTACTTGAGTGATCTGCAATCATGCCGACGTGGCGGAATTGGCAGACGCGCCAGACTCAAAATCTGGTGTCCGCAAGGACGTGCCGGTTCGACCCCGGCCGTCGGTATAACAATGAAGCATCAACGTATTCCTTACGTTGATGCTTTTTTTATTTAAATGTGTGCTTTCTTAAATTTTGAAAGGATTGATCTTTATCAGCAAAAAGAAAAAGTATTGCGAATTACTGTTTTAGAAAATTTACTAGAATGCGTATTTATTTTCACTAGCTGAGAGTATTCATAAGCAGTAACATAAAACTGTAAAGAGTATTCATAAGAAGGAGTGGAAATGAATGAAAAAAGTTGCATTAGTTACCGGTGCTGGTCAAGGTATTGGCTTTGCCATAGCTAAGCGTTTGTACAAAGATGGCTTTGACGTGGCAATGGTGGATTACAATGAAAACTCTGTAAGAGCGGCAGCGAAAGAGCTTGGTGAACATGCGATTGCTATCAAAGCAGATGTTTCGAGACGGGATGAGATTTTTTCAGCAGTTGATAAAGTAATAGATGTCTATGGTGACTTATCAGTGATTGTAAATAATGCTGGGGTAGCACCGACTACACCGATAGATTCTATTACTCCAGAACAGTTTGAAAAAGTTTATTCCGTGAATGCCGGGGGCGTATTATGGGGAACACAAGCGGCTTCTGAAGCATTTCAAAAGTTGAATCATGGTGGGAAAATCATCAATGCTTGTTCACAGGCAGGTGTTGTGGGTAATCCTAATCTCATGTTGTACAGTAGCTCAAAGTTCGCTGTTCGTGGTATGACCCAAATCGCTGCGCGAGATTTAGCTGACTATGGTATTACTGTAAATGCTTATGCACCAGGTATTGTTAAAACACCGATGATGATGGATATTGCGCATCAAGTAGGTGCTAATGCTGGTAAAGATGATGAATGGGGGATGCAAACTTTTAGTAAAGATATCGCATTGAAACGTTTATCTGAACCCGAAGATGTTTCGGCAGTTGTTTCATTTTTAGCCAGTGATGATGCCAACTATATAACTGGACAAACAATCATTGTGGATGGCGGAATGCAGTTCCAGTAATCAATAAGTTGTTGATCTAGGATTGGGCGTTCGGATAGTCCCGCAGGTTTTCAGTTGATTGAAACTCACCAAAATAGTGGCATTTTCTTGTTCAATTGTTACTGTAAGAAAAACTAAATGATAGTAGTTATGTAATTTGCTGTTTCATGCAAATCATCGAATGAATGACCCGATTAGATAGATTCTAATCGGGTCATTCATCTGTATACGAAGGAACGATCGAAAAAGTCTGAGAATGGAGTTATCACAAAGAATAGAACAAAAGATAAAGCAATTCTTTAGCCCTTGGCAAATTTGATGATTTCAACTTCCATGGGGGCGAGGGTGAGTTCACAAACTTTTCTTTTTGATAATAATGCTGTACCTCCCGATAGAAATTGTACTTGTTGTGAATCGTTTGTATGATTAAGTAGGAATAAGAAGATATGGGTTTGTCCTTGTCGAACAGTGACAGACAACTCGCTGTTTTCTTGCAAATACCTCTCAGCAACTTTTTTTAGTTTTGCATCACTAAAAATGTCGTTCAATAAGTCGGTCAACCCATCTTGTTCTAACTCGGTCCCTAAGTAATAGGCCAGCCCTTTGCCAAATCGATGCTTAGTGATGGCTGGTGAATCTTTAAGAAAGTCACTTGTGAAAGTGGCGAGTGGGATAGCGCCTTGTAAATGGATCAGTTCTTCCCACCGACGATTTTCATAAAATTTATTTTTAAAATGCACTTGTTGCTGGATTTCCGGTTTTAAAGGCTGAAATTCTTCAACTGTGATTCCCAATACTTCTTTAAAAAGTCCTGGATAGCCGCCAAGATAGACTTGATCGTTTTCGTTGACGATTCCGCTGAAGAAATTTGTCAAGAATGTTCCACCATTTGCTACAAATTCTTTGACTTTATTTCCGAATCCTTCTGATGCAGAGTACAAATTATACGCAATCACAAGGGGATAGCCGTCTAGTGATTCAGATGGATGAATGAAATCAACAGCAATGTTCAACGCTCTTAGAGCGGCATATAACGCCCTCATTTGGTGAATATAGCGAATATTGGTATTCGGCTTCGCATCTAGCTCAAGGGCCCACCAATTTTCCCAATCAAATACGATAGCAATATCGGCAACAAACCGGCTGCCAACGATGTCATTCAACTGTTTTAATTCATTTCCCAGAGCAGCACATTCTCGAAAGGTGCGACTTGTGTGTGGATCACCATGAGGGACTATTGCACTATGGAATTTCTCTGCCCCTCCTTGTGATTGGCGCCATTGAAAGAACATCATGCCATCGGAGCCATGAGCAAGTGCCTCATAACTCC
This sequence comes from Enterococcus sp. M190262, assembly GCF_005843965.1. Lineage (NCBI taxonomy): Bacteria > Bacillati > Bacillota > Bacilli > Lactobacillales > Enterococcaceae > Enterococcus > Enterococcus sp. M190262. Next base: position 2,047,685 of record NZ_CP040461.1, read on the forward strand.
ATAAGCGCATTTGACCGGGTTTTTTGACGCCGTTTACTTGGCGCCAGTTGACCGCACTTGGGGCTTGTTCCATGATCAAAAAAGGTTTCTTTTTTAAACTTCGCATGAGATCATTGGCTAAGAATTGGGGATAGGGCAGAGATTCAAACGGATTAGGATAGGCATTCCAGCTAACGACATCCATTTCAGAAGCCCATTTGAAGCCATCGACATATTTATGAAGACCCATCAAATTCGTCATGAATGGGATGTTTGACGAGAATGTTTGAATTGCCTTTTTCTCGATCTGATAAATTTCCAGATTCATATCAGAAATGAAGCGACGATAATCAAGCTGTTGACAAGGATTCTTAAAAGTCGGCATTTCTTCTGGTAGGAAAATCTCATCCCATTCTTGATAGGTTTGGCTCCAAAATTTTGTTGACCAAGCCGTATTCAATGCTTCAATTGTTTGGTATTTTTTTTCTAGCCAATTTTGGAAACTGGCACGACAGTTCGGGCAATAACATTCATGGATGTGACAAGTATATTCATTATTGATATGCCACATCACAACTCCCGGATGTTGGCTGTATCGTTTGGCAACAGCTTCACTGAGCCGACGGGCATATTCCCGATAAATCGGTGAAGTCGGGCAATAGTGCTGGCGAGAACCATGTACCAACCGATTGCCATGAATGGTCATCGGCATCATTTCAGGATATTTTTTGACTAACCATGCAGGGGGCGAAGCTGTTCCATTGGCTAAATCGATGGCAATATTGTTTTCATAAAGGAGATCCATCAGCCAATCCAAAAAAGTGAAATCAAATGTTGATTCATTTGGTTGAATGTTTACCCAACCAAAAATATTGATGCTGACATAATTGACTCCAACTTCTCTCATTAAGCGCATGTCTTCCTTTATCGTTTCTTGTGACCACTGTTCAGGATTGTAATCTGCGCCGTAATAAATTTGTTTTTGATCAACCATCTGTTAAACTTCCTTTCTCATAGTAAGACATATTTGTTTCAATCATAACAAAAAAAGTAAAAGCTGAAAGCGTTAGCAAAAAGGTGCATGAAATAATACAAATATCTGTAAAATGTTCAAACCGATCTCAATACACGAGAACCATATTACTTGCTGTTTTTTTATTTTCAACCTACAATTAAATATAATTGATAACACTCAATTCTTAATGAAGATGTATTATTATTAGATGTTCTTTTATATTTATGCACATCTTCAGCATTTTTGAAATGAGCGAAAGGAATGGTTGGATATGTCAAAACCTATACAAATATTTTCAGAAATTGAACCGTTAAAACGGGTGATGCTCCATCGTCCTGGTGCAGAACTTGAAAACTTGATGCCGGATTATTTAGAAGACTTGTTGTTTGACGATATTCCATTTTTGGCACAAGCCCAACAAGAACATGATTTTTTTTCAAAAGTTTTAGTGGAGAATGGCTGTGAAGTGGTTTATTTAGAAGACCTGGCTGCTGAAACATTACAGCTTTCAGGATGTAAGGAAGCTTTCTTGGATGATTATTTGCAAGAGACGAAAATTCAAGATCAAGATGTATTAAATGAAGTCAGAGACTATTTTCTTTCGATTAAAGACGAACGAGCGTTTATTGATCAAACGATGGCGGGGTTAAAAAAACAGGATCTTTCCATATCGAAGACTGCAAGTTTGTCAGCAATGCGGGAAAATGATTATCCATTTATTATTGATCCGATGCCAAACCTTTATTTTACAAGAGATCCGTTTGCTATTATAGGACATAGCATTTCTCTTAACCGGATGTTTTCGGAAACTCGTCGAAGAGAAACGCTTTATGGACAGTACATTTTCAAGCACCATCCGCAGTTCGCCAAGCCATCGGTCAATTTCTTGTATGATCGAGAAGAACCTGCACGTATCGAAGGTGGGGATCAGCTTGTTTTGTCCCAGCATGTATTAGCGATCGGTATTTCTCAGCGTACAGAAGTGCACTCTATCGAAAAAATTGCTGAAAACATTTTTTCAATGGAACCGTCATTTGAACATATTTTAGCATTTGATATTGGTTCTGAACGGAAATTTATGCATCTGGACACAGTCTTTACCATGATTGATAAAGACAAGTTTACGATTCACCCTGAAATAGAAGGTGAACTAACCTTGTTCTCTATTACAAAGCAAGGACAAGAAATCAAAGTAGTTGAAGAAAAAGATACGTTAGATCACATTTTATGCCGTTATTTGGACTTGCCGGCAGTCGAGTTGATTCGTTGTGGCGGCGACGATATCACGGCAGCTGCCAGAGAGCAATGGAACGATGGATCAAACACATTAGCCATCGCGCCTGGCGAAGTGATCGTCTATGACCGGAATACTATTACGAACCAACTTTTAGCAGAGGCCGGTATTAAATTACATCAAATTCCAGGTAGTGAATTAGTAAGGGGCCGTGGCGGCCCCCGCTGCATGAGCATGCCGTTTATTCGTACAGCTGATTGATAGAATGACTAGCTGATTTAAGTGTTTTTTTATCAGCAAAAAACAGGTGGCATCACAAATTAGAACGTTTAAAAAAGATGAGAGGAAGTCATTTTTCTTTCATCTTTTTTTTATTTGATTAAAAAACCTCCATTATAATGAAAGGGATTACTTTTCGTGAAATTGTGCAAAAAATTTAAATTTTATATGTAATGATTATAAAAAAACAGATGAAACCTTGTTATACTACAAAATATATGTTACGGTTATATTAGTGACGCGGGTAAGTGTGAGTAGATGACACTTATTAAATTTTAACACCATACGAACAGCGATCGCTTGATTCGTAATGGTTTTTTTTCGCGAAAAAAAGTAGAAAGTAGGTGAGAGAATGTCTGTAGATGCCATTCGTTTGCTGCAAGAAGCAGAAGAGTTTGCAGAACAAAAAAACACGAAAGCGGAAGCTGAAAAAAAACAACTGATCCATGAAAGTCAAACAAGAATTTCAGCATTCCAGAAAGAATTGGTACAAAAAGAACGTGAAGCACAACGAATGATTGAAGAAAAAGTTGCAACGGAATTTGAGCAATCAAAACAACCCCTTGTGGCAAAAACAAAAGAGGAAGTTGAGACATTGCGCACGATTTCAGCTGAGTTGAAAGAACAAGCATTGGCAATAATAATAAATAAGGTTGTGACATAGATGGCGATTGCAAAAATGCAAAAATTCAGCCTGTTGACCTTTTACGAACAAAAAGATGCCGTTTTACAGCAGTTGCAAGACTTTCAAGGTGTCGAATTGCTTTCTTCTGAAATGTATTACGAGTCAGAGGAAACTACAGGCGTGTTAACACCCGTTCGTGATGAACAGAAACAGACTGAAGAAGTAGAAAACCAATTTGATCAAGTAAATTGGGGCCTGCAATTATTAGAGGAATATGTTCCAAAAAAAGGAATGCTGGAAAAACTTCGGCAACCAATTAAGCGCTACACACTTCACGAATTAGCGCAATCCGCTCATACTTATCCTTGGCAAGAAGTTTGTCAAACACTTCGAAAACAAGACAAACGTTTACGATTGATCGAACAAGAAAAACGAGAGCTTTTGGCTCAAGAAGCAGAACTGAATAGATGGAAATACTTTGAAGACCGTCCTCAGATTTTGAATGAATTAAAAAAATCAGGTGGCCTATTAGGTTCGCTCCCAAATTCAGAATTTGCGGCTTTCACAAAGGGGTGCGAAAAACTGCCCCTCGTTTATTTTGAAACAGTTTATCAATCACAAACGACTACATACTTATTCGTTCTTTTCCATAAAGATGTTAAAGATAAAGTAAGTTCCCTTTTAAAAAAGACTGCATTCGAGCAGTATACCTATCCCTATTCAGGTCTGCCAAAAGATGACCTGCAACATGTAAAAGAAAAATCCCACGCATTGATTGAGGAAGAAAAAACAATCAAACACTCCTTACGTGCAATGAGCGAAGAGCAGGGACAATTGCGTCTCGTAGCAGAGTATTTAGATGGCGCGATCAAACGAGCTCAGAGTAATGAAAAGTTGCTTCGTTCGGCTCATGCCGTAGCTATTTCAGGCTGGATCCCTGTTGAGCAAGCAGCAGAACTGGAGAAAAGGATCCAACAGGCCAGCAAAGATGCTTTTTATCTTGAATACCAACAAGTGAAAGAACAAGAAATCGAGGATGTTCCGATTTTGTTGAATAATTCGCGGTGGATACAACCCTTTGAAGGGTTAGTGCGGATGTATAGTTTGCCCCAGTATGATGAATTAGATCCTACACCGTTTATGGCGCCATTTTATATGGTTGCATTTGGAATGATGGTTGCAGATTTTGGCTATGGATTATTACTGTTTTTGGCAACATTCTTGGGCAAAAAATTCTTTCATTTAAGTAAAGGATTGGAACAAAATTTGACGCTGTTTCAGCTTTGTTCGATTCCCACGATTATTTGGGGCTTGATTTATGGTAATTTCTTTGGCTTTGAATTGTCATTCCAATTGTTATCAGCCCAAGAAGATGTCAATCAGATTTTGGTCTTGTCGATCATTTTCGGATATATCCAAATCATGTTTGGATTAGCTTTGAAGTTTTATGTCCTTTGGAAACGAAAAGATCAGAAGCTACAGGCTGTTTTTCAGGCTGGATCTTGGATGGTCTTTTTGATCAGTGTTGTTCTATTGGCAGCAGGAATGTTGCTGTTGCCTGATTCGCCTTTACAAACCATTGGTTTGATCATGATTATCGCTAGCTTAGTGGCAGTTGTATTTGGCGGTAGTTTAGAAGGCAAAACACTAGCTGGTAAAATCGGCTCAGGACTATATGGATTAATGGATGTTACGAATTACGTAGGGGATATGATCAGCTTCACACGACTCATGGCGTTAGGAGTCGCAGGGGGAAGTATCGCATCCGCATTCAATTTGATCATCAGTTATTTACCAATAGCTGCGCGTTTCACAGTCGGTATTTTGCTTTTTGTGGCGCTGCATGCATTAAATATCTTTTTAAGCTATTTAAGTGCGTATGTTCATGGTATTCGTTTACAGTATTTAGAATATTTCGGAAAATTTTTCACCGGTGGGGGACGAGCATTTGTACCTTTCAAAACCGATGAAAAATACGTAGAGGTTATCTCAGAAGAGAAAATGCAGGAGGAAAAGAATGGAAAATTGGATTAGTTTCTTTTATGAAAATGGCGGGTTGGTTTTTGCCGCATTAGGTGTAGCTACAGCGACAATTTGTGGTGGGATCGGCTCAACGATCGGGGTCGGTATGACCAGTGAAGCCGCTGCAGGATTGACTGCAGAGCAACCAGAAAAATTTGGACAGGCCTTGATCTTGGAACTGTTGTCAAGTACTCAAGGACTATACGGTTTCGTTATATCATTCATGATTTTTGGTCAAATGAGCGGAACGATCTCCCTTGATAGAGGAATGTACCTATTTATCGCTTCTTTACCTATTGCGTTGACAGCAATCGTTGCCGGAAGATGGCAAGGACGTGCTGCAAGTGCCGCTATGCAGATTTTAGCCAAGAAACCGGAGCACGTAACAAAAGGGATCATTTATGTAGCGATGATGGAAACGTATTGTATCTTAGGTTTCGTTATTTCCTTCTTGCTAGTTTTAAATTAAGAGGGGGAGAAAGATGTCTGATATTACGCGATTAACCGAAAAAATCACAGCAGATGCTGAAAAGAAGTATCAGTTGGTCCTTAATGATGCACAAGTAGAAATTGAAAAACAGGAGCGTCTCAAACGTTCTCAACTAGAAGAACAACTTTCTGATCGTTTGGCCCAATTTGAAAAAGAAAAACGGGCAGAAATGTATTTGCAGATTTCCGATATTCACATTCAGTCTCGCAATAAAGTGCTTGCCGCGAAACAATCCGTTTTGGAAGAATTGTTTAGTGAGGCACTTGAGCGCTTGAACCAAATGGAAGCCGCTGATTTTCAAGCATTCGTCACAAAAGGAGTACAAGAAGCACAGGTTTTTGGTGAAGTTGAATTGGTTTTGGGAGAAAAAAGTGCGCATCTGCTGACAGAAGGTTCATTGAAAGAGATTCAACAAACGATTCCTGAATGTCGACTAACAGTTGCAAAACAAGTTTTGCCGCGAAAAGGCGGATTTTTACTGCGCCGAGGCGATATTGAGCTGAACTTTACGTTTGATGCGTTGTTGGATGCCAGCAAAGAAGAGTTGAGTCATACATTACTGCAATTGATTTTTGAACAGTAAGCGGGTGTAAAAATGGAAGATATCAAATACAACACGCTGAATACACGAATACGAACCTATGAAGCGGAATTGATCAGTCGCAGCCGTTACGAACGTATGCTTTCTGCCAACAGTGCCGAAGAAGTTTATGCTCTTTTGCGAGAAACCGTTTATGGTGATTTTATCAATGAAGAAGATCGAGTCCATGATTTTGAACAAGTATTGACCGCAGAATTAAAACGAGTATATGAAAACTTGTATCAGCTAACACCTGATCGTTCTGTGGTGGATTATTTTGCCCTTCGCTATGATTATCAAAATCTGAAGGTGTTAGTAAAAGCTAAATTCATGAAACAAGACTTTTCTGAATTTTTGGTACCGATCGGAACCATGCCTTTAAATGAATTGAAAGATTTGGTCAACACAAGAAAAAGTGCGCACGCAGAGCAGCCAATGATTGCTTGTATCGATGAAGTATTTTCCTATATCGAAAATTATCATGAGATTCAATCCGTAGATATCATTTTTGACAATCATTTTTGGGAACATCTTTGGTCAATTGGTAAGCGATATGATGATCCGTTTTTACAAGGAATCATTCAACGGCAAGTAGATATTTTTAATATTTCGACAGCACTACGTAGTTACGCCATGAAGCGTCATCGAGGCTTTATCAGCGCTGTTCTAGCAGATAATGGGACTCTCCCTGCAAAAGAGCTGTTGGAAGCAATCACGACGTCTTTGGAAGTTTTTGTCCAGTATCTGCAAAATACACCTTACAAACATTTGATCAATCACAGCTATGAAGAACTGCTTGAGAAGAAGACCCTTAATACGTTTGATCTGCGAAAAGATAACTTTTTGATGGAAAAATTGAAAGAACAAAAAATCGTACCATTCGGTCCAGCTGCGATGATCGGTTACTTGTATGCAAAAGAAATCGAAAGTAAAAATTTACGGATTATTTTGATTGGAAAAATCAATAAAGTGCCGGAAGAGATATTAAGAAGTCGGGTGCGTGATACGTATGAATAAAAAAATAGCAATGATGGGTGGCAAAAACTCAATTTTGCCCTTCAAAGGTCTAGGAATCGATATCTATCCTGTAGATGATCTTGAAGAAGCCGCACAACAGCTGCAGGAAATGGCAGAAGACTATGGGGTGATCTTCTTGACCGAGCGATTGATTGAACAGTTGGAGTCAATCATTCGACAATACGAAGAACTACCCACGCCAGCCATCATCCCCATCCCCAGCAGTACAGGGAGTCTAGGGATCGGAATGGCACGGATCCAGCAGAATGTCGAGAAAGCTGTTGGAATGAATATATTAGATTCTTAAAAGAGAAGTACGGCAACTAGGAGGAATGCATGTGGCATTTGGCACAATAGAAAAAGTATCTGGTCCCTTGGTCACGGCCTCAGGTTTATCAGGAGCTAAGATCCATGAAATCTGTAAAGTCAGTGAAAAAGGCTTGATTGGAGAAATCATCGAGATCAAGAAAGGTCTCGTGTCGATCCAGGTATATGAAGAAACAGCAGGAATTGGACCGGGCGAACCCGTTGAATCAACAGGGGCTCCGTTATCGGTTGAATTAGCCCCTGGCTTGTTGACAGAAATGTTTGATGGTATTCAACGTCCATTAGATACCTTTATGAATCAAACAGAGAGTGATTTTTTGGAACGGGGTGTGACCATTGACCCGCTAAATCGTCAAAAAAAATGGACGTTCATGCCGCAAGTAAAAGTAAGGGACAACGTACAAGCTGGAGACATTCTAGGACTTGTTCAAGAAACAACAGCCATTGAACACAAAGTGATGGTTCCGCCAGGTGTGAAAGGCACTGTAAAGGAAATCATGGTAGGTAATTATGCTATTACTGAACCGATTTGTCTTTTAGAAACGGCAGAAGGCGAACAACGCTTGACTATGATGCAAAAATGGCCTGTCCGTAAGCCTAGACCGACTGCAGCAAAGTTAAATCCGGGTGAACCATTAGTCACTGGTCAACGGGTGATCGATACCTTCTTTCCGGTAGCTAAAGGTGGATCGGCAGCTGTGCCGGGACCTTTTGGTGCAGGAAAAACCGTTGTTCAGCATCAAATCGCGAAATGGTCGGATGTCGACATCGTTGTGTATGTTGGTTGTGGCGAACGCGGCAATGAAATGAAAGATGTTATCAATGAATTTCCAGAATTGATCGATCCTCACACGGGTGAATCGATCATGGAACGAACCGTTTTGATTGCCAATACTTCAAATATGCCAGTTGCAGCTCGTGAAGCTTCGATCTATACAGGAATCACTATTGCTGAATATTATCGGGATATGGGATACAGTGTAGCGATCATGGCAGATTCGACTTCACGATGGGCCGAAGCATTACGAGAAATGAGCGGTCGTTTACAAGAAATTCCTGGAGATGAAGGATATCCAGCCTATTTAGGCAGCCGGATCGCGGAATACTATGAGCGTGCTGGTCGGTTCCGTTCGTTGGGATCGGAGCCTCGAGAGGGCAGTATTACAGCTATTGGTGCTGTTTCGCCAGCTGGAGGGGATATCTCAGAACCAGTTACTCAAAACACGTTGCGGATCGTGAAAGTTTTCTGGGCATTAGACAGTATGTTGGCACAAAAGCGGCATTTTCCTTCTATTAATTGGCTGAACTCCTATTCTTTGTATGAAGATCAAATCAATTCTTATTTAGATCAGTTGATGGGACCTCGCTGGTCGGAGATGGTCAATGAAGCAATGGCGATCTTGCAAGAAGAAAGCCGCTTAGAAGAGATCGTTCAGCTAGTGGGAATGGATTCTCTCTCTCAGAAAGATCGTTTGACGATGATGACGGCTCGTTCTTTACGTCAAGATTATCTGCAGCAGAATGCTTTTGATGACGTGGATACCTATACGTCAAGAAATAAGCAATTTAAAATGCTAGAAAATATTTTATATTTTGATGAACAAGCAAAACGGGCCTTGCAGCTAGGGGCGTATCTGGATGATATAACCAAAGGTACCACCGATCTGCGAGAACGGATTGCCCGCAGTAAATATATTCCTGAAGAAGAACTAACACGTTTAGATGCAATCAAGCAGGACACGAAAGCATTATTACAAAAAATCGTAGAGACTGGAGGAATTCATTAATGCTAAAAGAATATCGAACAGTCTCGGAAATCGCTGGTCCTTTGATGGTGGTAGAAAATGTCAAAGGCGTCAAATTTGACGAACTTGTCCAAGTGCGAATGGACAGTGGCGAGGTTCGTCAAGGGCAGGTTTTAGAAGTCAGCGATGATTATGCCGTTGTACAGGTTTTTGAAGGCACTAGTAACCTGAGTGCAGAAGAGAGTAAAGCCCGCTTTTTAGGAACGGGTTTAACGCTTGGTGTATCGCCAGATATGATGGGGCGTGTCTTTGATGGACTAGGTAAGCCTAAAGATGATGGACCGCAGATCATTCCAGAAAAACGAATTGACGTCAATGGCGAAGCCATCAATCCAATGGCCAGAGATTTTCCAGATGAGTTCATTCAAACGGGGATCTCAACGATCGATCACTTGAATACGTTGGTCCGTGGTCAAAAACTGCCGATCTTTTCTGCGTCAGGATTGCCTCATAAGGAAATTGCAGCACAGATCGCCCGTCAAGCGACTGTGCCAAGTCAAGAAGGTAACTTTGCCATCGTTTTTGCGGCGATCGGCATTCCTTTCGAAGAAGCTGAATTCTTTGTAGAAGAGTTTCGCAAAACCGGTGCATTGGATCGCTCGGTATTGTTCATGAACTTAGCCAATGATCCAGCCATTGAGCGGATTGCTACACCGAAAATGGCATTAACAGCAGCCGAGTACTTAGCTTTTGAAAAAGGAATGCATGTATTAGTTATCATGACCGACATGACAAACTATTGTGAAGCGCTGCGGGAAATTTCAGCTGCTCGCCGAGAAGTTCCTGGCAGACGCGGTTACCCTGGTTATTTGTACACCAACTTAGCGACTCTTTATGAACGGGCAGGACGTTTGATGGATAAAGAAGGATCCGTCACTCAAATTCCGATCTTGACGATGCCGGATGGAGATAAGACCCACCCAATACCCGATCTGACCGGCTATATCACGGAGGGACAGATTATCCTTTCCCGTGATCTTTACAAGAGAAACATCAATCCGCCAGTGGATATTCTACCTAGTTTGTCCCGACTGAAAGATAAAGGAACCGGAGAAGGCAAGACTCGGCGGGATCATGCGGCGACGATGAACCAAATCTACGCGGCATATTCTGATGGGAAGGCTGCCAAAGAACTGTCGATCGTATTAGGGGAATCCGCACTTTCAGATATTGATAAGAAATTTGCTCGTTTTGCGGATCTTTTTGAAAAAGAATACGTAAATCAGGGATTTGATACCAACCGAACGATTGAAGAAACATTGGACATTGGCTGGAAATTGCTCGCTACATTACCGAAGCAAGAATTGAGCCGAATCAAAGAAGAATTTATTGAAGCCTATCTTCCTACTGGGGAGGATGTGAATCCTTCATGGCAATAATGAATGTCAATCCGACTCGGATGGAATTGAGTCGGCTTCGCAAACGCTTGACGACGGCAACTCGGGGGCATAAGTTATTGAAAGATAAACAAGATGAGTTGGTTCGCCAATTCATTCAGTTAGTCAAAAAAAATCAAAAATTGCGCCAACAAATGGAATCAGCGTTACAAGCTGGAATGGAAGAGTATGTTTTGGCATCTAGTAGTATTCCTGATGTGATCTTGCAAGAAGCTTTTATGATTCCTTTGAACAAAGTGACGTTAGATGTTCAAAGCCGCACGGTGATGAACATGGAGGTACCGGTACTCAATCCTGTTTATGAAGAAGAAAGTTCGGATGATGATTTTTCATATGGTTTTGTTAGTACGACAAGTGAGTTGGATCTTTCTCTGTCCCATCTGGATCAGATTTTGCCAGTCATGCTGCAATTAGCTGAAATTGAAAAAACTTGTCAGCTGATGGCAAATGAAATCGAACGGACTCGTCGGCGAGTCAATGCACTAGAATACATGACAATTCCGAAGTTGACAGAAACCATCCAATACATTGAGAGCAACTTAGCAGAGGATGAACGAGCAACATTGACACGCTTGATGAAAGTGACGGATATCATTGCCGAAAATGAAACGCGCTAGACACAATGAGAATTCACCCTTTTTTTCAACTATTTTCTGTCATAAACAGAAAGATTTTTTAGTTGAGAAGTCAGTAAAACTGGTTTATTTTTTCTTTGGGAATAACATAAGCTTACGGCAGCTATTTTCAGTATAAATCTGAAAATAGCTGCCGTGTTTGTGTTATTCGTCTGTAAAGCGAATAGCTAATGATTTCTGCAATGTGAAAGAGGAGGCTTATTTCGAACAGAATAGGTTGCTATGGAAAGAATAGCGAGAAATTTTTCTTCATGATAAAATGAATGCTAGCTATTTCTAAACCAAAACAAAAAGTAAAAGAAGGGATAGGTATCATGAATATTGTGGTATTAGCAGGCGGTCTCAGTCATGAAAGAGATGTATCATTGTCTTCCGGAGGCCAAATCGCCATGGCTCTTGAGGAAAGAGGCCACCGAGCATTATTGTTGGATTTATATCAAGGAAATAACGAGAAGACATTTGAATCCGCTTACTCGATTCAAAAACAAGAAGAGAATCCTTATGATTATTTTGTGGTTGAGAATGAACCAGATATTGAGAAACTTATCCAAAAGAATAGCAACCAGAAAAATTTGATTGGAAAGAATGTAGTAGAACTCTGTCTGAATGCTGATTTTTGTTTTATCGCATTGCATGGGGGCATTGGAGAGAACGGAAAACTACAGGCTTTCTTTGATATTTATGGTATTCGCTACTCTGGTTCTCATTACAAAGGCAGTTTATTGGCAATGGATAAAGATATAGCTAAACAACTAATGAAACTGAATGACATCCCCACGCCAAAATGGCAAATCTGGGAGCAAGGACAAGAAGTGTATTATTCTACACCTTGTGTTGTTAAGCCAATCGATAATGGGTCAAGCATCGGAGTTGAAATCGTTGAAAATAAAGAACAATTTTTTAAGGCCTTAAAAAAAGCTGAAAAATACAACAGTAAAGTGATGATTGAGCAGAAGATAGAAGGGAGAGAATTCTCTGTAGGCGTACTTGGCGATAATGTTCTGCCAGCGATCGAAATAATTCCCCAACAAGGATTTTATAATTATGAAAATAAATATCAAAAAGGAGCAACAGAAGAAATAACGCCAGCTGACATTTCGAGTGATTTGGCGACGCGATTGAGTGAAATGACCGTATTAGTGAACAAAGTTTTGGGCTTATCAATTTATTCCAGAGTAGATTATATCGTTACCAAAGAGCTTGATATTTACTGTATTGAAGCCAATAGTTTACCGGGGATGACGCCAACCAGTTTATTACCACAAGAAGCTGAAGCCATAGGAATTTCTTTTTCAGAATTATGTGAGACAATTGTTGAACTATCACTTGAAAGCTGGTACAAATAGTCAGGATGTCAGTGATTGATTGAAGGCTCCATTAAAAAAACTGTGACAAAAGGTTCAGCTACACTAAGTTCTCCGAAGCATAATCACTGGATAATGGTATCTCTGATACATTTTTCCTTTGGACCTATAGCCCGCAGAAGTATGCTTTTCGGATATTTCGTTTGTTGAAAGACTGATATCACAGTTTTTTATATGAAAGTTAATACTAGAGATTTTTTAAATCAAGAGACGTCAGCTGTTGGCAGGTTTTGGCAAGCGAACGTTGAAAATGATGGTTTCGTCTTTGCTTTCTGCCGAGATATCCCCGCCAGATGCTAACAGAATCTCTTTTGCAATCGGAAGACCAAGACCAGTTCCGCCTGTGGCTGTAGCTCGGGAAGAATCCATGCGATAGAAAGGTTCAAAGAGACGTCCGATCATCTCTTCTGGAATTGTTTTTCCACGATTCGTCAGACGAATGTGAATACTGTCTGATTCGACCAATTCAAGAAGTAAAGGCGAATCTGGATAGCTGTAGTTGATGGCATTGCGAATGAGATTATCAAAGACACGAGCTATTTTTTCGGTGTCTACTGTTGCAAGAACATTTTTTTGTAAGTTGAGTTGCCAATTTAGATTCTTTTCTTCCAAGAGAGGTAAGAACTCAAAGGTCAGCTGTTCAAGCATTAAACTTAAATCAGTCGTTTCTGTCTGCAAAACGATCGTGGTCAAATTGAAGCGTGTGATCTCGAAGAATTCACTGATCAATAGTTCCAGCCGTTGGGCTTTTTGTAAAGCAATCTCCGTGTAACGATTCCGCATCGCATTGGATAATTGTGGTTCTTCTTTTAGAAGAGTCAGATAACCTATGACACTTGTCAGAGGCGTCCGCAAATCATGGGCGAGATAAACGATCAAATCATTTTTCCGCTGTTCCGCTTCTTTAGCGGCACGTTGATCTTGCAGACTTTTCTCCCGCAGTTGATTCATTTCCTCTTGAACATCAATCAGATGGCTCGACAAAGTGATGCGTTTGGTTGGTTCTTCTATCAGTTGAGTCGTGGCTTGGATCGTTTCATTCAAATAACCGATGGCTTTGGTCATATAGTAAATGGTGGTACCAAACCATATCAGTAAAGCGCCTATCGCAACACAAAACAACCAGCGATCCGCAAAAAAACGTAAAATATAGTAGATAGGTTCCGTTCCATACCAAGTCCGGGTTCCGGCAATAAAGCGAATGACTAATGGAATCATTACAAGGAATGCCAGCAAGATTCCAGTGGTGACGAAGTATTGGGTCAAGAGCTTTCGGATCAAAGGATTTCTATTTTTCAATGATATAGCCGACCCCCCATACGGTTTTGATTAATTTAGGTTTACGAGGTTCTTCATGCAACTTTTCTCTTAAACGAGCAATGTGTGCCATGACAGTATTATTGTTATCTAAATATTTTTCTTTCCAAACCGCTTCGAAAAGTGTTTCGGAAGAGACGACGGATCCTTGGTGCTCAAATAAATAAAGCAATATTTTGAACTCAATGGGAGTCAGGAAAACTTCTTTGCCGTAGAGAATGCATTGATGACTGTTGATTTTGAGTATCAAGCCGTCTTTTTCATATTCTTCTACTGTTGGAGAAGCAGTGGAATGATTGTATCGCTGGTAGCGCCGCAATTGGGTTTTTACCCGAGCCACAACTTCTAAAGGATTAAAAGGTTTGGTGACATAGTCATCCGCTCCCAAACTCAATCCAGTGATTTTGTCTAGATCCTCTCCCTTGGCAGTCAGCATCAACACTGGGAAAAAATGGGTCTTGCGGATCTGCTGTAACAGTTGAAAACCATCAATGTCCGGCAACATGACATCTAAAACGGCCAAATCAATGGCTTCTTTTTCAATATAGGCGATGGCACTAGTACCATCATAAAACGGCTGCACACTAAATCCTTCGTTTTGCAAAAAGGTCGTGACTAAGTCCGCAATTTCTTGTTCATCATCAACAACGACTATTTTTTCTGACATACTCTTTCACTCCACCTAAACATAGTTTCGGATTCTCACGTTTCCATACCCCCATCATACCTTACCTGGTAAACTTATGCATCGTTTTCTATTTGATCCTAGGACTGACTCGTGGGCCGATCCGACAAATCAACTCATTGGTTATAGTTTGTACTTGCTCGGCAGTATCGCTCCAATCTGTCAGAATTTCAATTTCACTTTCAATTGGGATCGTAGGACAATGGCTCAAGTCTATCAAAAGCATGTCCATGCAGATCAAGCCGATCTGCGGCAAGGACTGACCGCGATAGGAAAGACAAAACTCTTGATTTGATAGAGAACGGGGCAGTCCGTCACAATAGCCGATGCTCACAACACCAACAGTTGTTTCTTGATTCGCGATGGCGGTTTGCCCATAACCGATCGCTTCCCCTTTGGCAACGACTCGCTTAGTGATCAACTGTGCTTTGAGGGTCAGAATAGGCTGTAAGCTTACTCGTTGTTTTGTAGGCTCGTTCGTATCACTGAGGGATCCTGTCAATAAAATCCCCGGACGCACATAATCATAGTTTAAGTCTGGATAATTCAAAATACCATAACTGCTTTGTAAGTGTGTGATACCATAAGAAATCTGTCTCTGATCCAGCTCTAGGAGAATCTGATCGAAGCAGGCAATCTGCTTCTGAGTGCGAATCATACTATCAGGATTTAAGCGATCTGCCGAACCAAGATGAGAATAAACACCACTGATCGTCAAGAAGGGCAAATCGAAAATCGAAAGAATCGAATCGATAGTCGGTGTTACACCTAACCGATGCATCCCAGTATAGATGGCTAAATGACAGTCAATCGCTACTTTTCTTTGTGACAATGCTACAGCATGACCTTCACTGATGATCGATTGGGTCAATGAGTAGCGACGAAGTTCTTTTATGCGTTTTGGAGAGGTATATCCCAAGACCAAGATGGGGCTTTTGACAGCATTTTTCCGCAATTGAATACCTTCATCAATCGTAGCCACCGCAAAAAAATCAATTCCGGCTTGTTCTAAAACAGGAGCAACTTCCTTGGCACCACAGCCGTAGGCATCGGCTTTAACGACTGCCATCACTTTTGTTTTCGGTGAGATGATCCGCTGGATCTCCTGTAGATTATGCAAAAGGGCTGTCTTTGAGAATTCTTTTACGGCCCTTTTAACGGGCGTTGTTTGTTTGTGTCTAAACCATGAGTGTTTTTGTCTTAAAAAGAGGTAAATGAATCCAATCGTCAAGATCAAAACAACCAAATAGTTGATTAGATTGTTTTGCAGAATGCTGATTTTTTGGCTCAAAAAGTGTGTGCCGGCAATTGTATAAGGATGCAAAAGGTAAAGCCACAAAGATAGCTGTCCCGGATGCTTCCAAGTCCTGTGGGGATGCCAGCGCAAGATCAGTGAAAATAAGAAAAAGAGTACAACAGGCAAGAAGAGATACATACTGTCATGTTTAGGTATAGAAAATCCATGCAAGTACGCACTCTCAATAAGCAATCCGATAAGACTGATCAAAAAGAAGAGAGCTGTTTTGGATAAACTTCTTTTCTCTGATTGTTTTCTGACCAGCACACCTAAGCACAAAAACAATGGTGTAAAGAAAATACCGTTGCGGGTACCATCTAATAGGTAGAACACAGCAGTATAGAATGGTTCGATTGGTGTCTGTTGGATCAGTCCAAACCAACTATCACCACCTAATCCAATCAGGTACAATCCAGCCGCAAGCCAGAACACTTTTTTGAAGGAGACATGTATCAGCAAACTTGTTAGGAGCAGGCTCCCAGTAATCAAAGCCGGAAAGTACCAAAGATGATAAAGAATGCCATTGACCAAAAGTGCTTGTACTAATGTTCCAACTGGTAGATCGAAGCCGATCGTTTGACTATAGAGTGCTAATGGTAAAAACATTAGTGTGGCTAATAGATAGACTTTTAGCTGTTTTTTGATAAAGTTGAATACTCGTTGTCGCGAAGGATAACTATTGGCCACAGCAAGTTCTGCAAACACATAGTAACCACTGATCATAAAAAAGAAAGGAACAGCTACTCGAAAAATCGTCAATGTGATTAGGATATCGCCTTCTGGCCATAAATAGTGAAGGGGAAGACAATGGATCGCAACCACCATCATGGCTGCAATCACACGAAATTGATCGATTCCTTTATTTTTCATGCGAACTGCCTCACTGTCTGAGCCAAGTAATCATGGTATTCTTCCAGAGTCCATTTTTGGGCAGTGATGACTTGGCTATGGGGAAGCCCGACATAACGAAAATGCCAAGGTTCATAACTGATACCGGTGATCTCTTGTTTATCTTCCGGATAGCGTAGAATAAAGCCATAATTCATCATCTGCTGCATAAATAAATCAGCAGCAGCACTATCTCGAAAATGAGGGCAGATAAGATCATCATCTTCTTGTTTCTTTAGCCCTACATCAATGGCCAGACCGATTTGATGTTCACTGCAACCTGGCAAAGCAACGAATTGTTTGGTATAAGCTAACCCGTTTTCTTTTAGAGAATACTCCCACAAGCGTCGCTGTTCTTTTTCCGTACGATACCCATCTACCAGACGAATGTCCTTTTCTAGTCCGGTTGCTCGTACGAGTCGTTCCCATTGTTTTGCCACTTCTGGCTGCAGGTAAACATCGTGATCGCTAAAAGGAGCTAGCACTAAGTGCGGGGGCTCTTGATTTTTTTTCAATGGATGGTTTTTATTGATCAATTGTAATGTGTTCATCGTTTGTCCTCCTCTGCCAGTGCAATCAATTGCTCTACTAATATTTCGTAGGATAACCCGACTTCCGCCATCATAGCTGGGTAGCGGGAGTGCCCAGTAAATCCCGGCATGGTGTTGATTTCGTTTAAATAGATCGCTCCTTGATTGGTGACGAAAAAATCGATTCGAGCCAGACCCGTCAACCCCAAGTTTCGATAAAGCAGCTGTGCCTGCTCCTTGATCTGTGATTCAAGCGCGAGAGGCAATGGTGCTGGGACAGTGATCGTGGCGCTGATTAATTGGTATTTCTCTTCAAAATCAAAAAAACCGTCGACAAGAGAAATCGCATCACAAGCACCAATCGTCAATTGCTCATTTCCTAAGATGCCGCAGCCAATTTCAATACCCGCTATCGCCTTTTGGATCAACAAAGTAGAACCGTAAGCAAAAGCAGTCGTTAATGCAGATTGGAGCGCTGTTTTGTCAGTTACTTTTGTGATCCCTTTTGAAGAACCGGCTTCATTCGGCTTGATAAAGATCGGGAATCCATGGTCTTGAATAAAACGATCGATTGTGGCAGGATCGTTTTCATAGCGGGATAAAAGCAAAGTGGGAGCACTAGCGATTCCCATGGTATCAGCAAGTTGATGCAAGAGCCATTTGTTCATACATAATGCGGAGGCAGCGACATGGCAACCAACATAAGGCAGGTTCATTAGTTCAAGCAGTCCTTGGATACAGCCATCCTCGCCATACTTCCCATGCAAGACTGGAAAGAGGACATCAGGGACGATTCGTTTTTCTCCTAATATAAATCCTTGGCTAGAAAAAGTCAGCTGGTGACAGTTTTTGTGATCTTCTAGCCAAGTATCATTGCGAACATTCGCGAGGTTTCCTTGATACCAATACCAATCCATTGTTGGTGCGATGCCAATGGTCATTACTTCATATTTCAGCGGGTCAATAGCTTGGATCACACTTGCTGCTGAGGCTAGTGACACTGAGTATTCTGGAGAATTCCCTCCAAATAAAACGGCAATTTTTTTCATCTTTTTCTTCCTTTCCTTTTTTCTTTTAAGGTTACATTCAGTGTACCTAGGAAAAGAAAAGAAAATTTGCGGTCTTCCTGTTGTCTTTCTCGTATTTTTATGATGAAAATCTAACGATTTTATGACAAAGGGCTTGAAGAAAGCAGGGGAAGCTATTGTTAGTGATCAAATGGACAACAACTCTTGGTATAGAAGTGCGTTGAAGGAAGAGCTCACGCATGCAGGAAAGCGTACAAAAAAGGAACCGAGCTGAACTATTTTCAACTTGGTTCCTCTGTATTCATACGTTAGTTCTTTGGCGTAGTGTGATGTGCCCAATTGAGGCAGCTATAGCCAAAGAAGATACAGTTAAGTGTGCAACAATAGCTGATCATCTTTTAGCTCAGTCCCACTATTTTGATGGAAGAGTGCCATCAAATCCGGTACCGTTAAGGATTGTTTTTCCTCACCTACGATATCGACAACGATTTTGCCTTGATGGAGCATGATCAAGCGATTGCCGTAACGGATGGCATCTTCCATATCATGAGTGACCATAAAGGCGGTCAACTGCTGTTCTTGAATCAACTGATCAGTCAGTGCCATCACAGTCATGGAGGTTTTCGGATCTAAAGCTGCAGTATGTTCGTCTAGCAGGATCAGTTTAGGCTGTTGCAAGGTCGCCATCAATAGTGTGATCGCTTGCCGCTGTCCTCCGGAAAGCAGCCCAATCTCAGTCGTCAGTCGATTTTCAAGACCAAGATTCAAGCGAGCTAACTTTTCTTTGAAGAAGGCCCGATGCTTTCCTTTGACACCGGAGGAAAACCCGCGAACCTGACCTCTTTTATAAGCAAGGGCTAAGTTTTCTTCGACTGTCAAACGAACGGCTGTCCCCATCCGCGGGTCTTGGAAGACACGACTGATTTCTTTGGAGCGTCGTGTGACTGAATGACGTGTGATTTCTTTGTCACCTAAGATGATCTTACCTTGTTCTGTTGGGATCGTTCCAGCAATACTATTGAGTAATGTTGATTTTCCTGCACCGTTTCCACCGATAATCGTAATGAAATCACCGCTGTTCATGGTGAGATCGATCCCGCGAAGGACATGATTTTCGTTGATGGTTCCTTTTTCAAATGTTTGGTGTAAATCACTGATCGTTAAAACAGGTGTCGTCATGATTGACCTCCTTTGGTTTTCGGAAGAAATTTTTGCAATCCAAGTTTCGTTCGAATTTGCGGCAATGAAAGACAGATAACTAAAACGATGGCAGAGGCAAGTTTTGAATCTGAAGCTTCCACGTTGAATTCAAAGACGATGGCCAGGATTAGACGATACAAGATCGCACCAATCACAATCGTGATCAAACGAACCCACAAAGATTTATTGCTGAAAAGGACTTCCGCGATAATGATTGATGCTAATCCGATCACGATCGTTCCTACACCTGAGTTAAGATCAGCAAAACCATTGTTTTGAGCTAAGAGGGAACCAGAAAGAGCAATACAGCCATTGGAAATCATATAGCCAATTAGTTTCATATTGTCCGTATTGATTCCGTTGGCTTCACTCATCGCGAGATTGTCTCCCGTTGCTCGCACTGCTAGTCCAATCTCTGTGCGGAAGAAGAGAAACAGCAACAAAATCACGACAGCAGCAAACAGGAGGCCTGTACAAATGACTGCGGTATTTTTCGTTAAGCCTAGTGTTTGAAACCAAGTAAAAACAGTATCTTCCCCTAACAAGGCAATATTGGGTGCCCCCATGATCCGATTTGTAATAGAATACAATCCAGTCATGGTAATGATTCCCGCTAATAATGCGGGAATTTTAAATTTGGTATGCAAGATCCCTGAGACAAATCCGGCAGCTAAACCGCCGCAAAAGCCCAACAGACTTGCCGTAAAAGGGGAAAGGCCATTGGTGATGCTGACAGCAGCAATGCCGGCTCCTAATGGAAAGCTTCCCTCAGCTGTCAAATCGGCAATATCTAAGATTCGGAAGGTCAAATAAACCCCGATCGCTAATAATGCCCACAACATACCTTGAGAGGCAGCTGATTGAATAAGTATGAAAAATGTATTGATTAAATTCATAAGGTTTCCTCAAATCGTTTTTAGGTTTTTAGTTTCAAGTTAGTTTTCATCATTTCATCATATAGCAGCAAAATTATAGTAGAGAGTAGATAGTAGCAAAATTACTCAGGAGCCACGATGCTTTCTGGATCAATTCCTAATGCAGTTGCCATTTCCTGGTTCACAACTAGCTCTAGTTTATTCGCTGTTTCTACAGGTGTTGTAGCGGGCTTTTCATCTCCATCAAGAATTTTTGCAGCCAATTCACCTGTTTGTTTGCCTAGTGACTTGTAATCGATCCCGAATGTAGCTAAAGCGCCATCTTCCACTTGCTCGACAGAACCAGCAACGATCGGTGTTTTGGTTTCTTTGGCTACTTCACCAACGACTGCCGCAGCAGAAGCAAAGGTATTATCTGTTGGCACATAGATACCATCCACATCTTTAGCTAAACTAGTAGTTACTTGTTGGACATCATTTGTCGTGTTCGCTGTCAAGACTTTGACGTCTACACCTGCATCTTTCAATGCTTTTTCTGCCAAATCTGCTTGGATTTTTGAATTTGCTTCTCCAGCATTATACATAATACCGATTGTTTTAGCGTCAGGGACGATACTCAATAACAATTGAATCTGTTTATCGATAGGGACCATGTCAGATGTACCAGTGATATTGCGTCCAGGAGCTTCATTGGTATCCGCTAATTTTGCTTCAACTAAATCAGTGACTGCAGTTACAACGATCGGAATATCTGTTGTTTCATTCGCCAATGAGACAGCAGCTGGTGTCGCGATCCCTAAGAGAAGATCAGGAGAATTTTTTACAAGTTTTTCGCTCATACTCTTCAGATTGTCTTGGCTATTTTGGGCATTTTGGTATTCTAAAGTAAGGTTTTCGCCTTCTTTATAGCCGCCTTCCGCCAAACCTTCTTTGAATCCTTCATAGGCAGCATCTAACGAACCATGTTCCACCAGCTGCAAGATACCAATCGTTTTTTTGCCATCTTCAGTGGCATTGTTGGTATTCCCACATGCCGCAAGTCCAAGTCCTAAGGTAGTTGCCAATAGGCCAGTTGTGATCCATTTTTTCATTTTCATCAAATATTCCTCCTAAAAAGTCTTGATTTAAACCCAACGGAACAAAAAAATCCATTCAGACAATCGTCTAAATGGATTTGAACTTACCAAAATTCAGAAATTCAGTGCGGCCATTTAGAAGATTCTCTACATGGCTGCTGTTCACGTTAAACTGCTCTAGCCATTATAGATACAAACAAAGTGTTGTGAGGTTTGTATCCACAATGTTATGAATACAAACTATCTAAAATAGCTAAAGTAAGCAATATTCAGTTGTGGGGATAGCAATAATTTCATGATTCTTCCTCCAAACTTGAATTGTTTTCAGTATAGACGAAAGTTCTGCCATCTGTCAATTGAAAAACGCAATATTCTGAAAATTTTTTTTATAACAGATAAAGAGATGTATGCAAATAGTAAAATAAAATAAAAAAGCAGCCAGATTAACTAAGCTGCTTTGATTAAATAGGTTTAGCTTTCTTTATAATAACGGATCGTATTTTTAATTTCTCGAATACTATAAGGAAGATCATCAGAAAAAGCGGCATCTTGATCGATTTCCAATGAATCAGTAAAGATGGCTTCATATTCCTCAATGCTTAATTTTTGTCGCTGATCCAATAGCTGAGTGTGGGCTTCTTTGTTTAATTGATTTTCATAACCAGCTACCAAACGACCACTGAAAAATTCAGAAACAGCCCCAGAACCATAACTAAAAAGACCAATGCGATCTCCTGCGCTTAAATGAGACGAATTTTCTAATAACGAAATCAGTGCCAAATACAGAGAGCCGGTATAGAGATTGCCGATTCTGCGACTATAGACGATGGATTCTTCATAGCGAGCCATCACTCGTTCCTGCTCCGTTTCTACTTCATCGGCAAAGACTGCTAACAATGCTTTTTTCCCCATTTTTGTATAAGGAATATGGAAGCTGATTGCAGCATAATCGCTGATGCTGGCTTGATTGCGTTCACAATGAGCTTGCCACACTTTTTTGAAAGAATCGATGTAAACTTGGTTAGATAGATGCCCATCGACCATTGGATAAGCGTGGCCGAGAGGACGCCAAAAATCATAAATATCTTGAGTCAACATCAAATTGTCATTTTCAAAAGTTAGAATTCGTGGATTAGCTGTAAGCAACATGGCAACAGCACCTGCTCCTTGTGTCGGTTCACCACCGGAACGTAAACCATAACGAGCAATATCGGACGCAATGACTAGAACCTTGCTTTCTGGATTGGCTTGAATATGGGTTTTCGCAAATTGAATCCCTGCGGTTGCTCCGTAACAAGCCTCTTTGATTTCGAAAGAGCGGGCGAAAGGTTGGACGCCAAGCAATCTGTGTAAGACTACAGCAGAGGCTTTCGACTCATCGATTCCAGATTCTGTACCGACGATCACCATGTCGATTGCCTGCAAATCTTCAGGTTCTAAGATTTCTTTTGCTGCACTAGCCGCAAATGTAACGATATCGTGTGTTTTTTTGCTGACTGCCATTTGGTCTTGACCGATACCAATGGTAAATTTATTAGGATCTACCTCACGAGCGTGAGCGAGATCAACCATGTCTATATAGTAAGGCGGAACAAAAAAATTTATTTTATCAATACCAACGTTCATTATGACGCTCCTTTGGGTTTAACTTATGTTATAACTATCGTCTATACGGTATCATATTTTTGTTTAAAAATGAAAAAAATTCTATTAGAATTTAAACTTTATTTAAGAATGGCTGATTGGAACAGAATGCAAACTCGTGGGGTATTCTTTTTTTGTGGAAATAATGATATATTTCTGTTGGAGGTGGCATGGTGGAAGAAGTTGTTATTATCGATGCACGAAGAACCCCCATCGGTAAATACCATGGGTCATTAAAGAAATTTTCAGCAGTTGCATTAGGTACTGCTGTAGCGAAAGATATGTTTGAACGAAATCAAAAGATCAAGGAAGAAATCGCGCAAGTGATCATCGGCAATGTCCTACAAGCAGGCAATGGCCAAAACCCTGCCCGACAAGTGGCCCTACAAAGTGGTCTCTCAGTGGACATCCCGGCATCAACGATCAATGAAGTTTGTGGTTCTGGATTGAAAGCCATTTTAATGGGAATGGAGCAAATCCAGTTGGGCAAAGCGCAAGTTGTTTTAGCAGGGGGGATCGAAAGCATGACGAATGCTCCGTCCCTCAGTCATTACAATAAAGCAGAAGATACTTACAGTGTCCCAGTCTCAAGTATGACATTAGATGGCTTAACAGATGCTTTTAGTAGTAAGCCAATGGGCTTGACAGCTGAAAATGTGGCGCAACGCTATGACATCTCACGAGAGGCTCAGGACCAGTTTGCCTATCAGTCACAAATGAAAGCTGCTAAAGCGCAAGCAGAGAATAAATTTGCGAAAGAGATCGTTCCGCTGGCTGGCGAAACAGAAACGATCACCGCAGATGAAGGGATCCGCAGTCAGACCACAATGGAAAAACTGGCTTCTTTAAAACCAGTTTTTAAAACTGACGGTACCGTAACTGCTGGAAATGCTTCTACGATCAATGATGGTGCAGCATTGGTGTTGTTAGCATCAAAAACCTACTGTGAAACAAATGATATTCCGTATTTAGCGACGATCAAAGAGATCGTTGAAGTAGGGATCGATCCTGAAATCATGGGGATCTCGCCTATCAAGGCAATTCAAACACTTCTTCAAAATCAAAAAGTTTCATTAGAAGACATCGGTGTGTTTGAGATCAACGAAGCATTTGCTGCATCTTCGATCGTGGTGGAGTCTGAATTGGGATTGGATCCAGCAAAAGTCAATCGCTATGGTGGCGGAATTTCTCTTGGACATGCGATTGGTGCTACAGGAGCCCGCTTAGCAACTTCTTTGGTCTACCAAATGCAAGAGATCCAAGCCCGTTATGGGATTGCTTCTTTATGTGTTGGTGGCGGGTTAGGGCTGGCTATGCTGTTGGAGCGGCCAACAATTGAAAAAGCAAAGCCGACGGACAAGAAATTTTATGAGTTGTCCCCCGCTGAGCGGTTACAAGAGCTTGAGAATCAACAAAAAATTTCTAGTGAAACAAAACAACAACTGTCACAAATGATGTTAGCGGAAGACACGGCGAACCATTTGATTGAGAACCAAATCAGTGAGATCGAGCTGCCAATGGGTGTAGGCATGAATCTGAAGGTGGACGGCAAAGCATATGTCGTACCAATGGCTACAGAAGAACCTTCTGTGATTGCAGCAATGAGTAATGGAGCCAAAATGGCTGGTGAGATCCATACGCAAAGCAAAGAACGATTGTTGCGGGGACAGATTGTTTTTTCTGCAAAGAATCCAAATGAGATCGAGCAACGGATTGCGGAAAACCAAGCTTTGATTTTTGAACGGGCAGAACAAAGCTATCCTTCGATCGTCAAACGAGAAGGAGGATTGCGGCGCATCGCTCTGCGGCACTTTCCAGCAGATTCTCAGCAGGAATCTGCTGATCAGTCGACGTTTTTATCGGTGGATCTTTTCGTGGATGTCAAGGATGCGATGGGAGCCAATATCATCAATGCGATCTTAGAAGGCGTTGCCGCACTTTTCAGAGAATGGTTTCCTAATGAAGAAATCTTATTTAGTATTTTAAGCAATCTTGCTACTGAGTCATTAGTCACGGCTGTTTGTGAAGTACCGTTTTCCGCTTTGAGCAAAAGAGGTGGCGCCACGGTTGCACAAAAAATTGTTCAAGCTTCTTTGTTTGCCAAAACGGATCCTTATCGAGCAGTCACTCATAATAAAGGCATCATGAATGGGGTGGAGGCAGTGATGCTGGCCACTGGAAATGATACCCGGGCAGTTTCTGCTGCCTGCCACGGCTATGCAGCACGTACTGGCAGCTATCAAGGACTGACTAATTGGACCATCGAATCAGAGCGATTAGTAGGGGAAATCACGTTGCCGTTAGCTATCGCTACTGTTGGTGGTGCCACAAAGGTCCTACCAAAAGCACAAGCAGCATTGGAAATCAGTGATGTTCACTCTTCTCAAGAGTTAGCTGCGCTAGCTGCAAGTGTGGGACTTGTCCAAAACTTGGCAGCTTTGCGGGCGCTTGTCTCAGAAGGGATTCAGAAGGGACATATGAGTATGCAAGCTCGTTCACTAGCGATCGCTGTTGGAGCGGAGAAAGCGGAAATCGAGCAAGTAGCTGAAAAACTACGGCAAAATCCTCCAATGAATCAACAACAAGCGTTACGGTTTTTAGGAGAAATTCGGGAACAATAAAAAACTTGTTTCAACGGTAGCAAATGCTACTGTTGAAACAAGTTTTTTTGTCATAGACAAATTGATGAGTGTTTCTAGAAGCTGCTAAAGCTCATCTTTTTAAGTACATCCCAATACTTTTGGGGGCTGTCTCCACAAAACCAAACTGCTGATAAAGATTTTCAGCTGGACAATCAGCAATCAGGTTCACGTAAGCTTGGGGATCTACTTCATTATGTATATGGTTCATTATGGCGCTCATGATTGATTTTGCCAATCCATTGCCTTGATCTTCAGGAAGGACAGCGATGTCTAGGATTTGATAGGCAGTACCTCCGTCACCAATCAATCGGCCCATGCCGACTAAGGTTTGATCGTTGGTTCTTCGAACAGTCACTGCAAAAAGACTATTGCTTAAACCAATCTTACTCGCAGCTGTTCCACGAAGAGAAAGACCGCAGGCTTTTCGTAGAGTTAGGTATTCAGCTACTTCAGGAACTGTATGTTTTAGGAGATATTTAGAATCGTTCATCATGGTCCTCCTTGATACAGAGTAGAGTTGTTTAGTCCTAGGGAATTTGATCAATACCCTTTAGCAGATGGCTTTTTGGTAATGGGCAAAGACGTCTTTAAAAGAAAGAGACGATGATAGAAGGATTCCAACAAATGAAACAGCCAGACCCCAACAGTTGAGCTGTTCGTTTTTTTCTATCATCGTCTCTTTAGCTTAACGTTCAGTTAGTGGGGTATTCGCATACTCTTCGATCAATGGAATCACATCCAGCTTCAGTTTGTACTTACGAGCTAAGGCAGGTTCAACAGTGAATTCGCCAACTTCAGTCGCTGATATAGTTGCCAATAGGCGTTTTTCTTTCGCTGTATCTTCAAAAATCTGCACCTTCTCGGCATTTCTTTCAACAGAGAATTTAGGAAATGCAGTCATTTTTTCTTCAAAAGCGGCAAAACCAGCCGTTGTTTCCGCTGCTTCCGTCTGAGATTCTGAGACTGGTTCGGTAGCAGAGGCTTCTGGTTGATTGACAGCTGATGTTGCTGGTAACCAATAAGCGGCGATTTCTTCCACTAGATTATCACTAAAACGATCTAATAGACCTTTTTCTTGTTTTTGGATTCGTTTCACAACGATTTTGAAATTCTCGTCTAAAGGAACTGTGATTTTTTGTTCTTTGGTCGTTGCCGTTTGCAGTTCAATCAACATTTCCTCACGGTTTTTAGGGTTGATATAAACGGTGGTCTCTAGTCCAAAATTTGCAGCTGTCTTGTGTTGGATCGCTGAAAATAATTGTTGACGTGCCATTTCATAAGATGGCCGAAATTGTTGTTTTAACTTGGCTAATTGTTTCTTTTTCATATTCTTCTCCTCTCAATCAATCTCGATTATAAGGAATAATGACGAAAATGAACAGGGGTTTTCATGAAAAAATGAGGAATTTCTTTTGATTATCAGAAAAAATGGCTTTTCTTTAAATGAAATAAAAGAAACAGCCAAGATCATACCCAATGAGTAGGGGATGACTTTGACTGTTTCTGAGGGCAACAACTTACTTCTAAAGATATACCAGGTTCATCGCATAGTGCTCAAAGCGTCGATTTGCTGATATTTAGGCATCAAAATAAACGAATCATTTTTACCATAGGCGACCAAGCAATTTTCCCATAGAAAAAAGCTTAGCGGCATCTTCGCTTTTTCAGCAAGCATTTGCTGATAGTCTGACTGATCCCATTGACGTGCGGGAAAATGTTGAACGTAGTCGGGAAAAATCAGAAATACAAAATCAGGATGCAAGGCTCGCTTGACGGCAGTGGGCAGTTGATCCAAACGTGTAGAATCCATCGGGTTTTCCCTCATTAGAATCCTGTTGTATCCGGATTAGTTGCTTTCCCAACGACTCCATCTAGTTGGTCGATTCGCTGCATATCTTCATCAGAAAGCTCAAAATCAAAGACTGCTAAGTTTTCCTCGATACGACTTGGTGTAACAGATTTAGGCAGCGGCAAGAAATCATGTTGTAAAGACCAGCGAATCGCGATTTGAGCAATCGTTTTGCCGTACTTGTCAGAGAGTTCCTGCATTTCAGGAACGTCAAAGATCTTTCCTGTGCCTAAAGGACTGTAAGCTTCCAATAAGACATTGTGCTCTTGGCAATAAGACACTACTTCTTTTTGTAATTCACCAGGCGCTAAGAAAATCTGGTTGACCATTGGGAAAATAGTGGCTGTTTTTTTCAGTTCTTCGAAATGATGAGGCAAGAAATTGCTGACGCCGATGGCTTTGATCTTACCAGCTTGATAAAGCTCTTCCATCGCGCGCCATGTTTCTGCATTTGCTGACTGCCAATTGTCACGGAATTTCACTGGATTTGGCCAATGAATCAAGAAAAGATCGATATAGTCGGTTTGTAATTTCTTCAACGATTCTTCAAAGGAAGAAAGGACCAAGTCGTAAGAGTGATTTTCATTCCATAATTTTGTTGTCAAAAAGATTTCTTCTCTAGGAATGCCACTTTCTTTAATTGCTTGTCCAACACTGTCTTCATTTTTGTAACCTTGCGCGGTATCGATATGACGGTAACCAACTTCCAATGCTTTTTTGACAGCAGAAACAGCAACGTCACCATTTGGTGTTTGCCAAGTGCCAAAGCCAAGTTCAGGAATCGATACATTGTTCGATAAAGTATAACTGTTCATTTTCATTCCTCCATTTCTTTGTTTTTAGTTTAGCAGAGAAGGGATTTTTTTCCAATGGAAGATACTTCTGATCAAAATAATGCACAAAAAAGATGTAAAAAAACTTGTGTTTTGAACCAGTTTTTTTGTACACTTGAGAAATGGATAAGGAGAGAGAATATGGATATCTATTTAAAGCGTGCGATCATGCACATTGTGGATCGACAAACGGGTGATCCCGTATACTCGCAAGTGGAATTGGATCTGACAACGGAATACATCCGAGATTATTTAACGAAAAAAATTCAAAAATTAGCGACACCTCAGACAAAGACCGGCCGCTTGCTGGAGGACTCTGAGATGGCTAGATTCATCAAACAAGCGCCGGAAGCATTTGTAGAAAGCAGTGAAGCAATCCTGCGACGCTGGTATGAAGTTTACCAACAAAGTGAAGATGCACCAAGTGCGGATGCTTTCATTGTTTTGTATGAATTAGATACCAAACTGCAATTAGCATTTTTGAAGGTTAACTATACAGATGGCTACACGCACTTTATCGACAGTACTGAAACAGGTATCGCCAATAATCTGATTTTGCATCGAGCACTTTTAGCTGGCAAAACCCAAAAAGCAGATGAAGGAATAACGATCGATGTCGAGCAGCTGACTTACGAATTAGTAGAGAAAAAATATACCTTCTCCGGAGAAAAATATTTCTATTTCTCCACGAAAGTGATTGATTCTGAACCGCTGCCTTCTCTAGAAGAAAATGTCAAAGTCATCAAAAAGGTAGCTGAAAAAATTGGTCAAAAGTTTGAGACCCCTTCTTATGATGTCATCGCCGATGTCAAAGAGGCTGTTTACGATACAATAGAAGAAAATGGTCAGCTGCATGTAGATTCGATTGCCCAAAAAGTATTCAAAGATAATATTACGGCTCAGATGGCCTTTCAAGAAGAAGTAGCAGAAAAAGGGTATATCGATCAAGCCCCTATGCTGCGAGAGGTCAGAGAAATTTCAGAAAAAAAATATGGCAAACAAAAGCTAAAACTTTCCAATGGTATCGAGTTGATCGTTCCATTGGATGTCTATCGAGATCCGAATTTGATCGAATTCATCAACAATCCCGATGGCACGATTTCTGTAACCATCAAAAATGTGGAAGAAGTCATCAATCGCATATAAAAATAGCTGCCAGGCTCTTCTCAAGGAGTCTCTGGCAGCTATTTTTATTTATTGTTGAGTTGATCCAAAGCGGGTTTGGGTACATCTTCTTGTGAGACTTCTTCCCAACTGAGGACACCTTTGCGGGGATTGACTAATAGTTTCAGATAAGCTCCTTCTCGTAGGGGCTTGGAGCGGTGTTCATTCATTTTAACGATCTTCTCTTCACCTGATTCATTATAAGCCGCTTGTTCATATTTATAAATATCTTGAGCCACACCATCACTGGCAATTGATGTTGAGTGGGTACCGCTGGTAGTGATTTCGGTGTAGTAAGCAGTGCCGCCATAGTAATAACGGTAGGCAAAGAAACAGCCGCCTAAGAAAACGCCAAAGACGATCAAACTCGCAATGATTTTTTTCATTCCTGTTCACCTCATATCTATTATTCTATAAAAAAGCAGACCCGTCCAACTATTTTATCAAAATCAAAGCAAATCTTAGAAATTTTGAATAAAAACGGCAAACAATGAAGGAGACAATATTCTTGACTTTGACTAAATTTGACCTATAATAGAGATAGATTTAAACTTACAAAAAATAAGTAAGAAAGAATTTTTTACTTTTGTAAGGAAAAGTCTATAATTGATAGTAGAGCCGATCCAACGGCGCTACATCTCATTTAGGAGGGAAATTATTATGGCAAAACAACATTATGATCGTAGTAAACCACATGTAAACATTGGTACAATTGGACACGTGGATCATGGGAAAACGACACTGACTGCTGCCATTACGACAGTTCTTGGTAAAAAAGGACTCGCTAATCCGCAAGATTACGCAAGTATTGATGCGGCTCCTGAAGAACGGGAACGTGGTATCACGATCAATACCGCTCACGTTGAATATGAAACAGAAAAACGTCACTATGCTCACATTGATGCTCCAGGACACGCGGATTATGTTAAAAATATGATTACCGGTGCTGCCCAAATGGATGGTGCGATTTTAGTTGTATCCGCAACAGATGGTCCAATGCCTCAAACTCGGGAACATATCTTGCTTTCGAGACAAGTTGGTGTGAAACATCTGATTGTTTTCTTGAACAAAATCGATTTAGTCGATGACGAAGAATTGATTGATTTAGTGGAAATGGAAGTAAGAGAACTACTATCTGAATATAATTTTCCAGGTGATGACATTCCTGTTATCAAAGGTTCGGCATTAAAAGCGTTGGAAGGAGACCCTGATGCAGAAGCTGCCATCATGGAATTAATGGATACAGTAGATAGCTATATCCCAACACCAGAGCGGGATACAGACAAACCATTACTCTTACCAGTTGAAGATGTCTTTTCGATTACTGGACGAGGAACAGTTGCTTCCGGACGGATCGATCGGGGAACAGTTCGGGTAGGCGATGAAGTAGAAATCGTCGGTATCAAACCTGAAACCCAAAAAGCTGTAGTGACAGGCGTCGAAATGTTCCGCAAGACGATGGACTTTGGGGAAGCCGGCGACAATGTAGGTGTCTTGCTAAGAGGAATCACTCGTGACGAAATCGAACGCGGACAAGTATTGGCTAAACCAGGTTCGATCACACCACATACAAAATTCCAAGCAGAAGTTTATGTATTGACGAAAGAAGAAGGTGGTCGTCATACACCATTCTTCAACAATTATCGTCCACAATTTTATTTCCGTACAACGGATGTGACAGGGAACATTACATTGGCTGAAGGAACAGAAATGGTGATGCCAGGTGACAACGTGACCATCGATGTGGAATTGATTCATCCAATCGCCGTTGAAAATGGAACGACGTTCTCTATTCGTGAAGGTGGCCGCACAGTTGGTTCCGGTATCGTTACTGAAATCGAAAAATAAATCAGTGTTTCAACAAAAATGAAGCAGTGACTAGAGCCTTTTAGGACAGTCACTGTTTCTTTTTCTAAATTTCTTTGTGATTTTATTAAGGATTTTAGATGATGGAAAACAAACCTAGTCAGCAAATAAGTTTCATAGTAGGATAGAAGCTGACACTAAAAAGATAGGATGTTTTTCCATGAGAAAACTGCGACGATTTTTTATTTTTATAGCAAAAATAGCTGGAGTCCTGTTGCTTATCGGCGGGCTGTTTTTAGGCTATAAAAATTATACAGCTCTAAAGAAAGTGTATTCTTATGAAGAAACAATCGCTGAGCAAACAGAAAAATATGGCATCAGCGACTATCAGGAATTAGCGATGAGTATTATGTTGACTGAATCAAAAGGGGAAGGAAACGACCCGATGCAAAGCTCAGAGAGTGCTTACGGAAAACAAAATCAATTTGAAAATGCCCAAGACAGTATCGAGCAGGGAGTGGCTTATCTGGCTAAACTGATCAAAAAATCTGCTGACATGGACTGTGATCTGTGGACCGCCGTTCAAGCCTATAATTTTGGGACAGACTATATTGATTATGTAGCCAAGAATGGTGGCGAAAATACGCTAGAACTGGCAGAGTCCTATTCAAAAGAAGTGCTTTCTCCTTTGTTAGGAAATGATAATGAGCAAACCTATCGTTACTGGGGGTGGCAGTCGATCACTTATAATGGCGGTTATTTGTATCACAATGGTGGCAATTTATTTTATGCAGATGTGGTAAAATTCAATCAATGGAAGATAAAAATGGGTAGTATTTTGTTTTCTTGAAAGTCTCTGAAATCAAGCAGGTAAAAGACTTGAAAAAACAATAAAATATGATAGAATCAATATGAGTGATTCTGTCTAATTATTCGTCGCACTGATTCTGATTGGTGCGATTTTTTACCTAATGAATACGGGAATACTTACCGAATGGAGGTGAGTGGATGGCACGAATACCTCAAACGGTCATTGATGATATTCGAGAACGAAGCAATATCGTTGATATCGTTGGTCAGTACGTCCAGTTGAAGAAATCTGGGAAAAACTATTTTGGATTATGTCCCTTCCACAACGAAAAGTCACCTTCTTTTTCTGTGGCAGAAGACAAGCAGATCTACCATTGTTTTGGCTGTGGCCGCGGAGGCAATGTCTTTGGTTTTTTGCAAGAGTTAGAAGGATTAAGTTTTCCAGAATCTGTTTTGAAAGTTGCAGAAATCAGTGATATCCCTTTAGATGAGCAATACAAGCAAACCGAAGCAATTGATGCAACCTCTTCTCAGCAAAATCAATTGATCGCGTTGCATGAAAAAGCTGCTGAAGTCTATCATCACATGTTAGTCAATACGGCTGCCGGGCAAGGCGCATTGGATTATTTGCTGGAACGCGGATTGACGATGGCACTGATTGACGAATTTCAGATTGGTTTTGCGCCTAACGAGCGTGCCTTTTTGGAAAAAGTTTTTTTGAATGAAAAAGCAAATGCGGCATTTTTTGCGGATACAGGTCTCTTTGTACAAAGGAACGATGGGCAACTTGCTGACCGTTTTTATCAAAGAATCATGTTTCCGATTCGGAACCCTCAAGGAAAGACCATCGGTTTTTCTGGACGCTGGTTTCAAACGGAACAGGATGATAGCAAAGACCAGCCCAAGTATTTGAACAGTCCGGAAACAATGCTTTTCAATAAGCGTGAAGTACTTTTCAACTTTGATAAAGCCCGGCGATCAATCCGAAAAGAAGGCCAAGTCTTTCTATTTGAAGGCTTTATGGATGTAATCGCAGCGTGGCAATCAGGAATTGAGAACGGGATCGCTTCAATGGGAACTAGTTTGACGAACCAGCAGATTGCCAATATTGAACGTGTCGCTACAGAAGTCATCCTTTGCTATGATGGTGACCAGGCAGGAATCAATGCAACGAATCGCGGGATTGATCTTTTACAAGAACATAGCCGCGTGAATCTCTCCGTCGTTCGAGTCCCTGAACGTCTGGACCCGGATGATTATGTGCGAAAGTATGGTACAGAGGCCTTTTTCAAACTGGCCATGCATGGCAGAGAAACGGTGTTTGCATTCAAAATGGACTTTCATCGTGCCAATCGCAATTTGGCCAATGAAAAAGAACAGATCGATTATGTCCAAGAGGTCTTGCAAGAATTACAGCATGTAGATTCTTTGCTAGAACAGGACCGATACTTGACACAACTTTCAACTGAATTTCATATTAGTCGAGAAACACTACAGACGCAATTGCGTCAGTTAAAACAGACGCAGCCGACCCCAACGCCTTCACCGCCAGTTCGTGAAGCAGTGAGTGTAGCACCACCGCCACCACGACAGCAACGGAAAACTCAGGTAGAAAAGGCGGAGGAATTACTGTTATATCGTCTGTTCCATGACAATACGCTGAATCCTCGTTTTAAAAGTACCGGTGTTGCGTTTATTCATGATAAATACCAACAAATCTATTTTTTATACGATGCGTATATGGAAACCGAAGAGCAATTTATCCTAGCAAAATTCTTGGATTTTTTGAAAGATGAACAAATGAAACAACAAGTGATCGAGATCGCTGATATCAAGGCTTCTGAAGAGGGGACGGAACAAGAATTCCAAGACCTTCTGCAGGTATTTCGTAAGTCGGGCATTGCTGAAGAAATCAATCAAAAACGAATCCAGCAGCAAGAAGCACGACAAAAAGGAAACCAGCAATTAGAGTTGGAATTAGCAATTGCGATCATTGATTTGACCAAACGGTTGAAACAAGCTAAATAGCGAACTGAAAGGGGCTTTCTTTCATGGCAGAAGAAACAAAGAAAACATATGACAAAGCTGTTGCCGAATTTATCAAAGAAAACAAACCAAAAGGACAAGTCGTTTATGACGAACTAACCAATCATTTAGCGACCCCTTATTCTTTAGATGCAGACGCAATGGACAAGCTGATCCAAAAACTGGAAGACTCAGGTATCAGTGTAGTAGATGAGAATGGGGAGCCTTCCGTTCATAGTTTGAAGAGCAATGAAAAGCAGCAAGCAACGCAACCACAAGAAGATCTTTCCGCTCCTACGGGTGTCAAGATCAATGATCCGGTACGGATGTATCTGAAAGAAATCGGACGCGTACCCTTATTGACTGCCGAAGAAGAAGTAGCCCTTGCTTTAAAAATCGAAGAAGGCGACCAAGAAGCGAAACAACGGTTAGCTGAAGCCAACTTACGTCTCGTTGTAAGTATTGCGAAACGTTACGTTGGTCGGGGGATGCAGTTTTTGGACTTGATCCAAGAAGGAAACATGGGCTTGATGAAAGCTGTTGAAAAATTCGATTACCGCAAAGGATTCAAGTTCTCGACTTATGCCACTTGGTGGATTCGTCAAGCAATCACTCGTGCTATTGCCGACCAAGCACGGACGATTCGGATTCCAGTCCATATGGTGGAAACAATCAATAAATTGATTCGAATCCAACGGCAATTACTGCAAGATCTAGGTCGCGAACCGACACCGGAAGAAATCGGAGCAGAAATGGATCTGCCAACTGAAAAAGTACGTGAAATCTTGAAAATCGCACAAGAGCCAGTTTCATTGGAAACACCGATCGGTGAAGAGGATGATTCCCATCTAGGCGATTTTATCGAAGATCAAGATGCGACAAGTCCCGCCGAACATGCAGCCTACGAATTGTTGAAAGAACAACTGGAAGACGTACTAGATACGTTGACCGATCGTGAAGAAAATGTTTTGCGATTGCGTTTTGGTATCGATGATGGTCGGACACGTACTTTAGAAGAAGTCGGAAAAGTTTTTGGTGTAACGAGAGAACGGATTCGTCAGATCGAAGCAAAAGCGTTACGTAAATTACGCCATCCTTCCCGCTCAAAACAATTAAAAGATTTTCTAGAATAAAACTGAGACCACAAAGACTTTTCCAAGAAGTATCCTTGGAGAAGTCTTTTTCTTGTGGTTTAGCCAACTTTCGTAGGAAAAGTAATGAACTTAATAAAAACGTAACGAAGCAAGTGTTGGCTAATTGCTTTGAATATGATAAATTTAATTTTGTGAATCATTTACACGAAGGTGAATCATTTTGGTACAGAGAGTTTTTTCACCAAAGCCAGTGAATAAAGGGCAAGTCTATAAGTGTGATATTCTGTAGTAAAATGAAACCTTTCAACGATGAACAGATAACTGCCGAAGCAGGTTCAAAATAAAAGGAGCAAATTCGAACAAATGATGAAAACATGTCCTCAATGTGGATTTGAATCAATTGATGCACAAAAGAAATGTCCAAACTGCGGCTTTGAGTTTGTTAAAGCGGATGAGGCAAATGAAAAAGAAGCCCCTCATACGAATGAGACGGTATCCGAAAAGAATCCGCAGCAAAATGATGATATCCGCTGGTCTGATTTTAAGGATGTTCCCTTAGGTGAATTAATTGAACATTTCGAAGACAAGAATGAAACTGATGAGTCAAAGAACAATCAGTCAGAAGACGACGTAAACGTGCAAGAGCTGATAACGAACTCAAATATAGAACAGACACCCGTTTCAAAAGAAACGCTATCAGATGCGTCCGAAACGATCGAATCACAGTCACTTGAATATCAGTCAGCAGAACAATCGATGCACAGTGGAAATGAAAGCAATGAAGTGTCTGGATCAGACAAAGGAATCCAATCGATCGCAGAAAGTTCCGCAGAGCCCAATGATTTAGTAGATTCAGCCGAGGTCCCTGAAGATCACGATTCGGCTATTTTATCTGCTTATATTCGTCAACATAAAAATTCAGAGATGGATGAAGATGCGACAGATGTTCCAGTGATACCGGAAGTCACGGACGATAAAGAGGCTCTTCCTCTAACGGAGGAACAATCTCAATCTGGATTAGAAGATGAACAAACTGATACTGCAGCGATTGCTGAATCTTCAGAAAGCCCTCAATCAACAGAGAGTCCGCAACCGAAAATTGAAGCAGAAGAAACAAAGCTTGCCGAAATTCCAGAAAAAACAGCGGTATCTGAAAATACGAAGAGTAAAACCGATCCACTGCCCAAAAATAAAAAGTCACGCAAAAAATTCTATGTAGCGGCTGCGGCGTTGGTACTTGTTTCTGCAGGTGGCTGGTATTATTACGAAGAGCCCGCTCGTCAAGAACAAATTGCGACAGCAAGTGAGCTGGACCAGATCGAAGCGGATCTAGCCGATTTTTATACCGACGATAACCAAGAATTTATCAAAGCAGACAAAACAACTACGCAATTGACGGCATTGACTGATCGACTAGCCAAGTATAAAACGGAAAGCCGTTACCCGGACTTGTTGGCTCAGTCTGAAACAATCAAAGAAAAGATGGCGACTCTTTCGGAAATCAATGGGTATTTCACTAGTCCAGTGATCATTGAAGATCAATTGCAGAAGGTTTCCTTAAAAGAGCCTTCGGCAGTGACTATGTCAAAAAGAACATCTGAAACACCATTCGATCAATTAGTAAATCGGGCGATTGATCAAGGGCAAAAAGAGTATGCCCAGATCGAAGAAGTACGAAATGCAGTCAAAAGCATGGTTGCTTTGAATAAAGAGGATGAACTTTCTGACAAAGTCACGCGAAAAAGCTACAATGATTTAGTGAAGAAGATCGATGCATTGCCGATTGCTTCTTTAAAAGAGCAATTGACTGCTGAGATAGCACCGATTGATTCTGTACTGAAGAAAAAAGAAGCTGCTGAGAAGGCTGCTAAAGAGAAGGCGGCCCAAGAAGCAGCTCAGGCACAAGCGGAAAAAGCCGCCGCAGCTCAAGAAACAACTACGGCTAACAATAGCCAGTCTTCTGAAGCTGATTATGTATTATCGCCGAATACACCAACGAATACCAATAATCAACCAATCATTCCAGCACGTGAAAGTGATTTGGCAGACTCTAGCAATCCGGCTTGGAATTGGGCGCCTGGTGTCCAAGAAAAGATCATTGCAACCGCAATTGCTCGCGGCTATGTCGTTGAAGGGGGTTATACCTTTGAGCGCGTACGAATCGTGAATGGAGAAGGTTACTATAATTTTTATGCGACCAACAACCAAGGCTCCTTGTTGAAAGGAACCGGTGATTCCGCTTTTCCAATGTATCTCTTTACAGTGAATGCCAAAACCGGGTATTTCCGTGGAAATGGAAATGATCATACGATTCGGTGATGGGTGACACTTAGAAAATTTTCAGCATAATTACATTATTGAATCAAAAAACAGCTTGTTTCTCCTCCGGCTTTTCGATATGATGGATGATAATCAATCGGAAACGGAGGTTTTTTTGTTGCAGAAAATTGAAAGATATGAACAGTTCAGTGATGGAGTTATTGCCTGTATTCCAACGATTCTGGGTTATCTAGGCATTGGTTTTGCAATGGGAGTCGTGGGGAAAGGAATCGGCTTGACGGTCATTGAAGTCCTCTTGATGTCGATCATTGTCTATGCTGGAAGTGCCCAGTTTATCATCTGTGCCCTTTTGGCTATTCAAGCACCGTTTACTTCGATCGTTGCGACAGTTTTTTTAGTAAACTTACGCCACTTTTTGATGAGTTTATCGGTAGCACCTTATTTCCGTTCTGCTTCATTAGTGTCAGGAATTGGCATCGGCACATTGCTGACAGACGAATCCTATGGAGTTTTAACGACAGCTTTGCAACAAAATAAACCAATCACTACCCGATGGACTCACGGATTGAATGTCATGGCCTATTTAAGTTGGATCTTTGCCACTTTCTTAGGAGCGTTGTTAGGGTCATATATTCCTGATCCTGAAGCATTAGGACTGGACTTTGCACTAGTGGCTATGTTTGTTGGCTTATTCCTTTTTCAAGTAGAGTTGCCTTTAAAAAAGAAGACCAAGCAGACGGTGTTGGTGCTAGCCGCTGTGGTAATTTCATTGGTCCTTTTTATGCGAATTTCAACAGCTGAAGTAGCCGTGATTGCTGCCACTTTGATTGGATGTTTGATAGGGACGGTGACACATCATGATTGATTTTGTTATACTGATGATAGCTTGTGGTGTCGTTACTTGGATACCTCGGGTGCTACCGTTTTTATTTTCGAAGAAATTAGTTTTTCCTGAAAAATTCACGATCTTTCTAAGCTACTTGCCCCTTTGTATTCTTGGGGCGCTGCTTGTTCAAAATCTGTTGGTTTTTCGTGAAGGACAATTTCCATTGCTTAAAGTCAAAGAAACCGTTGCTTGTTTACCAGCGCTAGTGGTCGGTTATTATACAAAAGATTTGATGAAGATCGTTGTTACAGGCGTTATCACGATGGCGGCGATTCGATTCTTTTTCTAGTAAATCATTTCTAAGGAGAGAAAAAATGAAAGACTTATTGGCATCCGTTTTTAGCGGATTGATCATTGATGAGAATGATCAAAATTACTTTGTACAAAAAAATGGTCTGACTTTTCGCTTATCAAAAGCAGAAGGAGAGCACCATCTTGGAGAAGCTGTGGAGGGTTTTGGTTATCAGAATCAAAAACAAGAACTCGTAATCACTACGGAGATTCCTAAAAGCCGCCAAGGACATTATGCTTTCGGAACTGTCACGGACAGTCGTCGAGATCTAGGCGTCTTTGTCGATATTGGTCTCAAAGATAAAGATATGGTGGTATCATTAGATGAATTACCAACAATGCGGGAACTTTGGCCAAAGAAAGGCGATCGCTTGATGGTCAGCTTGACAGTGGATGAAAAGGATCGAATCTGGGCTTCTTTAGCGGATGAAAAGATTTTTAAAGCATTGAGTAAACGTGGTTCAGAGACGTTGAAGAATGCTGACATTACAGGGACAGTCTATCGCTTGAAACTTGCGGGAACTTACTTGCTCACAGATGATTTCTACATTGGCTTTATCCATCCTTCCGAAAGATACCAAGAACCACGTTTAGGAGAAGTTGTCTCAGGACGAGTAATTGGTGTTCGCCCGGATGGTGTTCTGAATTTATCATTGAAGCCTCGTGCTTATGAAGCAATTTCAAATGATGCCGCTATGATCATGACATTCTTGGATCGAGCTGCAGATCATCGTATTCCTTTTACTGATAAATCGACACCAGAAGAGATTCTGCAGACATTCGGTATCAGTAAAGGCCAATTCAAGCGGGCGATCGGTACCTTGATGAAACAGCGTTTAGTGGAACAAAAAGACGGCTTCACCATCAAAGTCGAAAAATCCAATTGAGAATGCTTGTATCTTTTCTCATTCTAATTTATAATGATTACAATATTATCTAAGAGTTGACGTCTCTTAGATTAGAATCGTTATAAATTAGCGATGTATGGAGGCCTGTATGAATACAACTGCTGCTTTAAAGAAGACAAAAAAACAACTTCATGAATCAGGATTTAAATTGACTCCACAACGAGAAGCTACCTTGTTGGTTCTTTTGGAGAATGAGAAAGATCATTTATCTGCAGAAGAAATTTTCTTTTTTGTGCGCAAAAAAAGTCCAGAAATCGGACTAGCCACAGTGTATCGTACATTAGAAATCTTAACTGATCTAAAAATCGTGGACAAGGTGAGTTTCAATGACGGCGTTTCTCGTTACGATCTGCGCAAAGAAGGAGCAAAGCATTTCCATCACCATCTGCTTTGTTTAGAGTGTGGCAGTATCGAAGAAGTAGAAGAAGATCTGCTGACAGGTGTCGAAGACATCGTAGAGAAAAAATACCATTTTCTAGTAAAAGACCACCGATTGACTTTTCATGGAGTGTGTCAGAAGTGTCAGACAAAAAATGCAGCGAAGTTGAGTGAAGCGTAATTGCTCCTCAGCTTTTTTTGTGGTTGAACTACTATCATATCAAGCTTTAATTTGTTATGATAAAGAGGTTGAAAGTAGGGGGGACGTGTATGAAAGAACAGATCATCGATTATTTGCATTATCTGACGATTGAGCGGGGGCTATCCCAAAATACCCGTAAAAGTTATGAGCGCGACCTAGAGCAGTACCTTACATTTTTGACGGAACAGCACATCAAAGATTGGCAGGCGGTGGATCGTGTCTTGATCCTCTCTTTTTTGCAGCAATTGCAGCAATCAGGGAAATCCTCGGCGACCATTATTCGAATGGTATCAAGCTTGAGAAGGTTTCATCAATTTCTCCGTCAAGAACGCTTTACGGATCATGATCCTATGCAGCACATCGATTCCCCAAAAAAACAACAGAAACTGCCTGATACATTGAGCCTTTCTGAGGTTGAGCGCTTGATCGAGACACCGGATACCAAAGAAGTGTTGGGAATCCGCGATCGTGCGATTTTAGAAGTGATGTATGCTACCGGCCTTCGGGTCAGTGAACTGATCGGGTTGCAACTGAAAGACCTTCATTTAAGCATGGGTCTGTTGCAGACGACAGGGAAAGGTGACAAGGAACGAATCGTTCCTTTAGGAGATCTGGCGATTCAGTGGATCGAAACTTACTTGGAAGAAGCACGCCCTTTTTTGACTCGGAAACATCCAGAAGAGAGTCATCTTTTTGTCAATAATCATGGAAAACAACTTTCTCGTCAAGGAATCTGGAAAAACTTAAAGGCCCTCGTGCGCAAGGCAGGCATTACAAAAAATGTGACGCCACATACGCTAAGGCATAGTTTTGCCACCCATTTATTGGAAAATGGTGCCGATTTGCGTACCGTTCAAGAATTATTAGGGCATGCAGATATATCCACGACACAGATCTATACTCATATTACGAAAAAAAGGATGACGGAAGTGTATAAGCAGCACTTTCCTCGTGCCTAGAAATAGAGGAAGACATGGAAGAAATCAATATCAAACTAGATGTCTTTGAGGGACCGTTGGATCTGTTGCTGCATCTGATCCAAAAATTGGAGATCGATGTCTATGATATTCCAATTGCAGCGATCACCGAACAATATATGCAATATATTCATGCAATGAAAAGTTTAGAATTAGAGGTTGCCGGAGAATACTTGGTGATGGCTGCTACACTGATGGCAATCAAAAGCCAGATGCTGCTGCCAAAACAAGAGATCTTGATTGAAGAAAACGATCCTTATGAAGAAGATCCAAGGGATATGCTGGTTGCTCAGCTATTGGAATACCGTAAATACAAATACGCAGCCGAACAATTATCCGAAAAAGCGGAAGAACGAAGTTTATACTTTACGAAAGATCCGATGGATGTCGATGCCTATAAAGAAAAAAGTGATGAATTGGCAGCCAACCGGTTCAACACGATCGATTTATTCTTGGCTTTTCATAAAATGCTTGAAAAGAAAAAGAGTCGGAAAGTACTGGAGACAAAGATCACACCAGATGAAAGTACCATTGATGAAAAAATGGCGACGATCCAATTGGAAATGCAGCAACGAAATGCCAAAAAGGGACGACGTTTTGATTCTTTTTTCACCAATTACAGCAAAACAGAAGTCGTTACCACTTTCATGGCATTATTAGAATTAATGAAAAAAGGATATATTCGAGTAGAGCAAGAAGGAAACTATGAATCGATCTTGCTTTACCCAGCAGGTAAAACAGATGAGTAAATATAGTGAAATAGAAGCGATTCTCTTTGTCGTAGGAGATGAAGGGATCGGATTAGAAGAATTAAGCTACTTAGTCAATAGCAAAACTGCGGCTGTCTATCAGTACTTGCAAGAATTGAATCAGCGTTATGAAGAAAATGAAGATTCAGCCTTGCATATTTTAGAAGTTGGGAATCATTTTGTTTTGTCCACAAAGAAAGAAGTCGCACCGTTATTAAAGAAATACGCAGAATCGCCAATGGGCAACTCTCTTTCGCAAGCTGCGTTAGAGACATTGTCGATCATTGCCTACAAGCAACCGATCACACGAATCGAAGTAGAAGAGATTCGTGGGGTCCAGTCCAGCGGCTCCGTACAGAAATTAGTCGCAAAACGATTGATCGAGGAAAAAGGCCGTGTTGATGGACCAGGTCGAGCAATTTTATATGGAACTACTGAATACTTCATGGATTACTTTGGCTTGAAATCATTAGCCGAATTACCTGATATTCAAGCAATGGAAGACGAACTCGAAGAAGATGGACCAGTGG
This sequence comes from Enterococcus sp. M190262, assembly GCF_005843965.1. NCBI lineage: Bacteria > Bacillati > Bacillota > Bacilli > Lactobacillales > Enterococcaceae > Enterococcus > Enterococcus sp. M190262. The sequence goes on from NZ_CP040461.1 coordinate 2,090,418, forward strand.
ATCTTTTTTATGATCGTTACAAACAAGAAGGAGACTCATAATGGAACGTTTGCAAAAAGTAATCGCACATGCTGGAATCACTTCTCGCAGAAAAGCAGAAGAGTTGATTGTGGCAGGTCGTGTCAGTGTCAATGGTCAAATTGTTAAGGAACTAGGAGTACAGGTGAGTGCCAAAGATCGCGTGGAAGTTGACGGTGTCCCAATTGAACAAGAATCGCCCGTCTACTATATGCTCTATAAACCACGTGGCGTAATCTCAGCAGTAACTGACGATAAAAAAAGGAAAGTTGTTTTAGACTTTTTTACTGAAGTTCCAGAACGTCTCTACCCAATCGGACGGTTGGATTATGATACTTCAGGTTTATTATTGCTGACCAATGACGGCGATCTTTCACAAAAACTGATGCATCCAAAACATGAAGTGGATAAAGTCTATGTGGCAAAAGTGAAAGGAATCGCTGATAAAAAACAACTATTGCCCTTGTCTAGAGGAATTCGGATCGAAGGCAAGAAAACCGCACCTGCTCGCTTTGAGATTTTGTCGACAGACGCTGCTACTCAAACAAGTATCGTCCAATTGACGATTCATGAAGGCCGTAATCATCAAGTGAAAAATATGCTTAAAGCAGTTGGTTTACCGGTCCAAAAATTGAAACGGGAAATGTATGGTTCGTTGACATTAGCTGGGTTGCGCCCTGGAGAGTATCGGGAGTTGACGAAAAAAGAAGTCAATGAATTAAAAAACCAAGTGAAATAACCAGTACACAGCAAAAGATGCTTAAAAAATTTGTCAATCGAGAATTTTTGTGTATAATGAAACATGTATTATAAATAAAAGGTTCGTCTTCAGGGGCAGGGTGCAATTCCCGACCGGTGGTGATAGTCCACGACCTACTTCTTTTGAAGTAGCTGAATCGGTGAAATTCCGATACCGACAGTAAAGTCTGGATAAAGAAGATAGAGCGTATTTGATTTGCCTATGGTTTTTCAAATGCCCTCTTTTTCCCTGTGGAAAAGAGGGCATTTTTTACTTTGTCTGGCGCCGACAAGTAAGGAATCAAGGAAATTTAATAGGTTCGTTTGAAGAGGAATCCTGAACTTAGGAGGATTTGTATTAATGAACAACAAAACAAGAAAAATGGTAACAATAGCAATGTGTGCAGCAATGGGAACAGTCTTACAGTTTATTGCGTTTCCCATCATCCCGGCGTTTAGCTTTTTGAAAATCGATTTTAGCGATATTCCAGTAATGATCGTCATGTTTTTATTCGGTCCTTTTGCTGGCGTGGCAACCGCGTTTCTACGTTCTCTCTTACACTTGTTTCTATCTGGTTTTTCACCAGCAGATCTCGTGGGAGACACGGCAAGTTTCTTGGCATCCTGTGTCTTCACTTTGCCAATGTACTACTTTTTCCGTAAAGGGATCCATGCGAAAAATAAATTCGTGGGAGTGGTCACAGGAATCCTCGCATTAACTGCTTTTATGAGTATTGCCAATCTATATGTCATCACACCATTGTACCTGCGCTTCTTTGGTGTTACAGCAGATCAATTCCTTGGCATGTCATTAGCGCGTTATGTCAGCATCGGTATTATTCCTTTTAACTTGATCAAAGGAGTTATCGTCAGTGGGGTCTTCTTGATCCTTCATGCGAAGTTGTTGCCTTGGTTGGCTCGTAAACAACCGCAACATTCACCAGTTGGAAAATAATAAAAAAGATCGTGTGTTGCTTTTGAGCAAACGCGATCTTTTTATTTTTCTAACAGTATCGCCCGAGTAGGACACTTTTTATATGCAGCTAAGACTTTTTCTTGCTGATCTTCTATGATAAACTGTTGCCGAGCGGCTGGTTCTTGAGCAAATAAGACGATACCATCTTCATCATAATCAAAAATATCAGGGGCACAGACCGCGCATAGTCCACAAGCGATACAGCGCTCAGGAATGATTTTGCAGCGTTGAGACATGGAATTGTTTCCTTTCTGGAGGTAAGTATAGACATATGGATGCTTTTATTTTAGCGTTGTTTCATCATTCTGACAAGTTGCGTCCGTCAACCATTTATCAAATACTTTACGGCAAACGAACGAGTTCAGTATTGAGTTATGCTTTTTTTTATGATCGCTTAGGTTACTTTCAAGCAATGCCGAATCTTGAAGAGGATGAATTTAATAAAAGAATCACGGCGCTGATTGCTGCCAAACAACTTGTAGCAGATGAAAAAGGGTTTCTCCAGACAGTTGCACCTGCAACGCTTACTGAAGTAGAGACACTCTGCCGTCATTTAAATTATTTTCAATTCGGTCGCCGGGGGGAACAGATGTGGCGCTTGGTACAGCTGCTTGTTCAAGCGGCTGCTTTTCAAGAAATCAGTAATCGATATATCCCTGTGGAGAACACTCCTATGTTCACAGAACCGGTGCGGCAGCTGATTCGGCAGCACCCAAAATTGAAGCAGGCGTTGTTTACTGAGCTTTGGACAGTCTTCGAGCAGATTCCGGGAGAATTTGCCGACTTTTTGGCAGGGACGTTGACAGGACCTGAGCAAATTGGTCAGACTTTTTTTCAGCTGTTACCAGATAACTACCAAAAAATGCCTTGGAATCAGTTTTTTCCAGCGGCAGCGATCCACTGCTTTTTATCAGTGGCAAAGAAGCAATCTCCTCTTTTAGCAGCAGGGTTAAACCCGTTTTATCAAGAAAACCTCAACCAAAGCATGCTGAAGACCCGTCGCTTATTTCTCAGCGGGAAGTCGATTGAGGAAATCATGGCACTTAGACAGATCAAGCGAGGAACAGTCAACGATCACTTGATTGAATGGGCGATCATCGATGATCAGTTTCCTTATCACTATTTTGCCACAAAGCAGCAGTTCCCTCCATTGTCATGGAAATTGCCTTATCACATTATTCAAAAAGAAGTGCCGCTGGATTTTTTAAGTATCCGAATCAATCAAATTGCACAAAAGCGAGGGATCCTATGTTAGAACAGGCGCTCAAACACTATTTTGGTCATTCCCATTTTCGGACAGGTCAAAAAGAAGTGATCCAATCGGTTCTGAATCATCAGGATACATTAGCAATCATGCCCACTGGTAACGGCAAAAGCTTATGCTATCAACTGCCGGGTTATTTGCTGGAAGGGTTGGTAGTAATCGTATCACCATTGCTTTCTTTGATGGAAGATCAAGTGTATAGTTTGCAAAAAAATGGTGAGAGACGAGCGATCGCTTTTAACAGTCTCTTATCATTCGCTGAACGAAAATTTGTTCTTAGCCATCTACAGCAGTATAAATTTTTATTTATTAGTCCCGAGATGCTTGTTCAAAAGACGATTCTCCAAGCATTGGTAAATAGTAGAATCGCATTGCTGGTCGTAGATGAGGCACACTGTGTTTCTCAGTGGGGGATCGATTTTCGACCAGAATACCTTCAGCTAGCTGCGGTCAAACAACAATTAAAAGCACCAACGACTCTGGCTTTGACTGCCACAGCAACCGAACAGGTGGCACGAGATATTCAACAAAACCTTTTAGGAAAAACGCATCAAGTTTTTCGCTATGGAATGGATCGCAAAAATATTGGACTGATCGTTGATAAAAGCGGCGAAGAAAAAGACACGCTTTTAATGCATTACTTGCAGCAATTGTCAGGTGCGGGAATTATTTATTGTGCCACTAGAAACAAGGTGGAAGAACTTTATCAAAAATTACGCGGCAAGTATTCTGTGGGGTATTATCACGGTGGATTAGCCAGTGATCAGCGTAAAGTCCTTCAGCAGCAGTTTAGTCGGAACGAGCTGCAGTTATTGATCGCCACAAATGCTTTTGGAATGGGGATCAATAAACAAGATATTCGCTTTGTGATCCATTATGATCTGCCGGATTCGTTAGAAAACTATAGTCAAGAAATTGGCCGAGCAGGTCGAGATGGCAAGCAAAGCTATGCGATCTTACTCTATCGTCCTGGAGACGAAACCATCCATTATTTCTTTCAAAAGGAACTAAGTGCAGAAAGAGAACAGCTGGAAATGACGCCGCAATCTTTGATGCTTTCCCCATTGCAGGAAAAATGGCAAGCAAAAATCAATGAGTATGGTGCCAACAAATGGTTTGCTATTTTAAAGCAAAATGAGTGGGAAAAAAAGCAGCAGCTAAAAACGATGCTCGAATACATTCACTGTACTAGTTGTCGACGGTGTTTTTTATTGGCTCATTTTGACGAAGAAAAACAACCGCTTGACCAGTGTTGTGATATCGATGGTATTGAAATTCGGCTTGACCAAAAGGAATTCAAGCCGCAAAGAAAGAACTCGTGGCAGGAACGTTTACTAAAAATTTTTAAAGAAACAAATTGAATCGTTTTTTAAAAGACAGTTCGATTCAAGCTATGTTATAATACATCGGAAGGATATTAGGAGGTAATACGAGTGAGCAAGAAAGACAAAAACTATAATTCAGAAAATCAAGAGCCGTGGGAACAACCAATTTATGATACAGAATATGAAGATTCTGCCTCACGATCACAACAGCGGAAACAAAAACGCGGGAATTCACTCTTTTTGACGATCGTCTTAGTTTTACTTTTCTTGATCGTTGCAATTCCTGTTGGCGCGGGGATTTGGGTCTTAAACCGCTCAAATGATACAGCGACTGTTGCCTCATCAACAAGTAGCAGTACAGTTGCCAGCACAGAATCATCGACTGTTGAGTCATCGACAAAAGTCAGTGAATCATCTACTTCCAGCAGTAGTTCGTCATCATCATCATCTTCTTCCTCATCTGAAAGCAGTGAGTCTGAAGAGCCAGCGAACAGTGAAGCAGAAGGAAACAACATCCAGAACAATCAGGGAAATGCAGACCAAGGAACGACGAATCAAGGTGCAGCGAATCAGGGAGAAACCAACCAAGGAACAGAGCAATATACGACTGTTCAAGCTGGTGAAGGTCCAGAACAAGTAGCAGCACGTACAGGTATTTCTGTCGAGACTTTGTATCAATTAAACGGGATCGATCCAAGTAATTTCATGCTTTACCCAGGCGATACATTACGAATTAAATAAAAAACCGCTTTGGCGGTTTTTTTTCTTGAAAGTTAAAAGGCCGTTGATCGGTAGTTGTTGAGAAGGAGTAACAAATGAAAAAAATCAATATTGCCATCGATGGTCCAGCTTCATCGGGCAAAAGTACAGTGGCAAAAATTTTAGCTCAGCATTATGGATATGTTTATACGGATACAGGGGCAATGTACCGTAGTATCACTTATTTAGCTCTTAAAACAGGGTGCTCATTAGAAGATGAAAGCGGGCTTGTGGCATTGATCGATACTTATCCAATCACTTTTGCGCCAACTGAGACAGGACAAGATGTTTTTGTAGATGGAACAAAAGTGACAGAAGAGATTCGCCAGCCCGAGGTAACCAACGCTGTTTCCAAAGTTTCTGCTTATCAAAAAGTCCGGGAAAAACTGGTCCAACAGCAACAAAAAATTGCTGAAAATGGCGGTGTTGTAATGGACGGCCGCGACATTGGCACCGCAGTCTTACCTCAAGCGGAAGTAAAGGTTTTTCTCGTGGCGAGTGTAGAAGAACGAGCAGAAAGAAGATACAAAGAGAACCAGCAAAAAGGAATCACCACCTCCTTTGACACATTAAAAAAAGAAATCGAGCAAAGGGATTATTTAGATTCTCATCGAGAAATCTCTCCCTTGAAACAAGCCGATGATGCAGTTCGCATTGATACAACAGGAATGTCCATTACAGAAGTCGTTGCAGCGATTCAGCAAATCGTTGATAAAAAAATGGAATAATCAACCACTGGCGCTAGTCGACCTAAAAAACAGAACCGAACGATTCTCATGAGAAATTTCATTAAATATCGGAATTTTCGCGTAGAAATATTGTTCGAACTCTGAGGTTTTTAGGTCGGAGGGGCCAGTTTTTTTTGTATGAAACAGTGATTTTGAAGCAAAATAGTGAAGGAAACGTTTTTTGAGAACAATTATTGACAGTTTTTTGTGAAAATAAGCGAAATCGCTTTATTTTTTTGGCATTCTAATTTAAACTAAGGGATGTAGTGCATTTACGTACAATTGTTGGTTAGGAGGACACAAGACATGACAGAATTTGAAAATAATCAAGTGGAAAATGGGAATGAATCAATGGAAGCTGCTTTGGATAATTTCCAAGAAGTGAACGTTGGCGATATTGTCAAAGGTGAAGTTTTAGCCATCGAAGACAAACAAGCGATCGTTGGCATCGAAGGAGCAGGTGTAGAAGGAGTCGTTCCAGCAAAAGAATTGTCTACATTGCCTGTTGAGGATATCAATGAAGTAGTCAAAGTGGGCGATGTTTTAGAGTTAGTTGTTATTTCTGCAATCGGTAAAGATAAAGAAAACGGCAGCTATCTACTTTCAAAACGTCGTTTAGACGCGAAGAAAGTTTGGGAAGATATCGAAAAAGATTTCCAAGCAGGTAAGATCATTGAAGCGCCTGTAACAAATGTAGTCAAAGGTGGCTTAGTTGTTGATGTTGGCGTACGCGGATTTGTGCCAGCTTCGATGGTTGAGGACCACTTTGTAGCTGATTTTGAAGATTATAAAGGCAAGACACTCACCTTTAAGATTGTTGAGATCGAACCTTCTGAGAACCGCTTGATTTTATCCCATAAAGCAGTGGTTGAGGCTGAAAAAGAGAAACAAAAAGAAGCCTTGCTAGCTGATCTTTATGAAGGTCAAGAAATCGAAGGGAAAGTTGCACGATTGACCGATTTTGGGGCTTTCGTTGACTTGGGTGGAATTGATGGTTTAGTACACGTTTCAGAAATTTCTCATGCCCATGTAGGCAAACCGAGTGATGTTTTATCTGTTGGTGATACTGTCAATGTCCGTGTCTTATCCGTTGATCCAAATAAAGAACGCGTATCGTTATCGATCAAAGATACATTGCCTGGACCTTGGAGCAATATCGAAGAACAAGCACCCGTTGGTAGTGTTTTAGATGGTGTAGTAAAACGACTAACTAGTTTTGGTGCTTTTGTGGAAGTCTTCCCTGGTGTAGAAGGATTGATCCACATTTCGCAAATCTCACATAAACATATTGCAACGCCTCATGAAGTGTTGCATGAAGGTGATCAAGTGCAAGTGAAAGTTCTTGAAGTGAATCCAGCCGATCATCGGATTGCTTTGAGCATCAAAGCACTAGAAAAAGCCGAAGAAGCGGAAGAAGCGCCTGCAGAAGATGACTATGAATTACCAGAAGAATCCACTGGTTTTACCATGGGTGATATCTTGGGCGATGCGTTGAAAGATAACGACGAAGAATAATCTAGCCTAGCAGCTTATAACGATTCGTTTTTTGAATTTGTTATAAGCTGCTTTTTTGTTTGTCATCAAGACTTGCAAGTTAATGATGCATTAGGTAAACTAAGAAAGATTGAAAAGCAGAAGCAGCTGTATTTAGCAGTTCGCTTCTTATAAATGGAGGGTAAAAAATGTCAAATCCAACAATTGCGATCGTCGGACGTCCGAATGTCGGGAAATCGACTATTTTCAACCGGATTGCCGGAGAACGAATCTCGATCGTTGAGGATACTCCGGGTGTGACGAGAGACCGAATTTATGCAACAGGTGAATGGTTAGGTCGAGAGTTCAGTATTATCGATACAGGTGGAATCGACTTAGGCGATGAGCCGTTTATGGATCAAATCAAACATCAAGCAGAAATTGCGATCGATGAAGCAGATGTGATCGTCTTCATTACGAGTGCCAGAGAAGGTGTGACGGATGCAGATGAACTTGTTGCTCGCCTTTTGTATAAGAGCAATAAGCCTGTGATTCTAGCAGTCAATAAAGTCGACAATCCAGAAATGCGTGCAGATATTTATGAATTCTATACATTAGGATTAGGTGATCCGTATCCAATATCCGGCAGTCATGGATTAGGGATCGGAGATGTACTTGATGAAGCCGTTAAGCATTTTACAGAAGAAGCAGAGGAAGAGGACGAATCGATCATCAAATTTAGTTTGATTGGGCGACCAAATGTCGGGAAATCTTCGTTAATCAATGCGATTTTAGGTGAAGAGCGTGTCATCGTTTCGGATATCGAAGGAACGACCCGGGATGCGATCGATACTCATTTTACAAGTGAAAATGGGCAAGAGTTCACTATGATTGATACTGCAGGAATGCGTAAAAAAGGAAAAGTTTACGAATCAACAGAGAAATACAGTGTCATGCGAGCGATGCGTGCCATCGAACGTTCCGATGTGGTTCTAATGGTCTTGAATGCGGAAGAAGGAATACGTGAACAGGACAAACGAATCGCTGGCTATGCTCATGAAGCTGGCCGTGGGATCATCCTAGTTGTCAATAAATGGGATCTGCTAAAAAAAGAAACCAATACCATGCGAGACTTTGAAGCGGAGATTCGTGATGAGTTTCAATACTTAGATTATGCCCCGATCATCTTTGTATCAGCGGCAACGAAACAGCGGTTGAATCAGTTGCCAGCTTTGATCGAAGAAGTCAGCATGAATCAAAACATGCGTATCCCTTCTGCATTATTGAATGATGTGATTATGGATGCAGTAGCCATCAATCCAACGCCAACGGATAAAGGAAAACGATTGAAGATTTTTTATGCGACACAAGTTGCGGTCAAGCCACCAACATTTGTTATTTTTGTTAATGAAGAAGAGTTGATGCATTTTTCTTATGCGCGCTTTTTAGAGAATCAGATCCGGAAAGCATTTACTTTTGAAGGAACTCCGATTCGAATCATTCCAAGAAGACGAAAATAGCGATTTTATCATACTTTGCTGCTTTTGACAAAGAATTCTATTCTTTTGACAGAAAAACGATAAATCCTAAAAAAAACAGTAGTAAAAACGTTAAAATCCTTGATATTACAACGTTCTTATGATAACGTTATATCAGAATATTGATGGATATCAATATTTGACAAAAAACTTGGACCACTCAAGATTTTTGTTGATGTATGACATCAAAAAAATAATCAGGAGGTGAAACCATCCATGGCAAATAAAGCAGAATTAATCGAAAAAGTTGCAGCAGCTACTGACTTGACAAAGAAAGACGCTACAGCAGCAGTAGACGCTGTCTTCTCAACAATTCAAGACGCTTTAGCTAACGGTGAAAAAGTTCAATTGATCGGCTTTGGTAACTTTGAAGTTCGTTCTCGTGCAGAACGCAAAGGACGTAACCCACAAACTGGTGAAGAAATCAAGATCCCTGCTAGCAAAGTACCTGCATTCAAACCAGGTAAAGCTCTTAAAGACGCAGTGAAATAATTGAGTCTTCCAAACCCTTGAGTAATCAAGGGTTTTTTTGTACATAAATTTACTTATCCCTATTTTTCATCAAAAATCCAATGTAGATCCGTCTACTAAAAGTACATTTATCGGATCAATTGCAAAAAAATTCAGAAAATTCATTGACAAGAATTTTTTTTCGCGCTATATTATTAAACAATTACAAGAAAACAGCAAATATTTTAATGAAGGAGCCATTTTTTATGCGCAATTTTAATCAATATTTATTAGTCATTATTATTGAGACCAGGACTTAGAACACGGAAGCAAAATTTATCCGTTTGTTTGAGTCCTATTTGCGTAAGTAAAATGGGATTCTGGCAAAGCATCCCAGTTTATTATAAACCGGGGTGCTTTTTTTTATGAAATAGGCGGGAGATGATGGAATTGAGAAGTGATCAGATAAAAAAAGGCATTGAAGCAGCTCCAGCAAGGAGTTTGCTTTATGCAACAGGACAAGTAAAAAATATCCAAGATATGAATAAGCCTTTTATTGCCATTTGCAACTCGTATATCGATATCGTACCTGGTCACGTCCATCTGCGAGAACTGGCAGATATTGCCAAAGAAGCCATTCGAGAAGCCGGGGGGATCCCTTTTGAATTCAATACAATTGGGGTAGATGATGGAATCGCCATGGGACATATCGGGATGCGTTACTCATTGCCAAGTCGTGAACTGATTGCTGACTCAGCTGAAACAGTCATCAATGCCCATTGGTTCGATGGTGTTTTTTACATCCCCAACTGCGATAAAATTACGCCTGGGATGATCTTGGCAGCTATGCGTACCAATGTGCCAGCAATTTTCTGCTCTGGGGGACCTATGAAAGCCGGGATTGACCCTAGGGGCCATCAGACGACATTATCTTCCATGTTCGAAGCAGTAGGCGCCTTTAAAGAGGGCAAAATGTCACAGGCAGATTTTGAATTCATGGAAAAAAATGCCTGTCCCACCTGTGGTTCCTGTGCCGGCATGTTCACAGCCAATTCTATGAACTGTCTTTTGGAGATTTTAGGATTGGCATTACCAGGAAATGGGACGATTCTGGCAGTTTCGCAAGAACGACGGGAACTTGTTCGCAAAGCGGCATTCCATCTGATGGATCTAGTGAAGAATCAAGTCAAGCCCCGGGATATCGTAACAGAAGAAGCCATCGATGATGCGTTTGCGCTTGATATGGCTATGGGGGGCTCTACCAATACCGTCTTGCATACATTAGCTATTGCGAACGAAGGGGAGATCGATTATGACTTGAGGCGGGTCAATGAGATTGCCGAACGAGTTCCTTATCTCTCAAAAATTGCGCCATCTTCCGCTTATTCCATGCACGATGTCCATACGGCTGGCGGTGTCTCTGCCATTATACGGCAATTGGTCGATATCAAGGGGGCGATCCATCCAGATCGGCTGACAGTCACAGGCAGAACCTTGCGGGAAAATGTCGCTCAGGCGACAATCAAAAATGAAGAAGTGATTCATCCAAAGGAGAATCCGTACAGCCCTGTCGGCGGCTTATCGATCCTTTACGGCAATCTTGCGCCTCAGGGAAGTGTCATCAAAGTGGGGGGTGTTGACCCAAGCATTCAGCTTTTTAAAGGAAAGGCAATTTGTTTCGATTCTCATGATGAGGCAGTAGCCGCGATCGACAATCATACGGTCCAAAAAGGGCATGTCGTGGTGATCCGCTATGAAGGACCTAAAGGAGGTCCCGGGATGCCGGAAATGTTGGCGCCGACTTCGAGTATTGTTGGACGAGGGTTAGGCAAAGAGGTTGCACTGATCACAGATGGACGCTTTTCAGGAGCCACGAGAGGGATCGCAGTTGGGCATATCTCTCCTGAGGCGGCAGCCGGTGGACCGATCTCTTTGATCCGTGATGGAGATGACATCGTGATTGATCTGCAAAATCGCTCATTGGAAGTATTAGTCTCAGAGGAAGAATTAATGCTGCGCGCACAAACACGTCCGAAGTTTCGGGCTAAAGTGAAGAAAGGCTGGCTGGCACGTTATACGGCATTAGTCACATCAGCAAATACCGGGGCGATCATGAAAATCAGCGAGGAGGAAGTTTAATGGAGAATATCCAGTTGAATGAAGTAACTAGGACCGGTGCAGAAGTGTTAGTCGATAGTTTGCAGAAACAAGCAGTAGAACTGATTTTCGGATACCCTGGCGGTGCTGTCTTGCCTTTATATGACCAACTCTACGATGCTGCGATTCCGAATATTTTAGCGCGTCACGAACAAGGTGCTGTCCACGCTGCAGAAGGGTATGCCAAAGCCACCGGGAAAGCCGGCGTTGTCCTAGTGACTAGTGGACCAGGAGCAACCAATGTGGTAACAGGCATCGCTGATGCCATGAGTGATTCCGTTCCATTAGTGGTGATCACTGGTCAAGTAGCAACAGCCGGTATTGGCAAAGATGCTTTTCAAGAGGCAGATATTCTAGGGATCACATTACCGATCACTAAACATAATTACCAAGTTAGACATGTCGATGATTTGCCGCGAGTGATCGCAGAAGCTTTTCATATCGCTACCACGGGTAGAAAAGGTCCAGTGGTGATCGACTTGCCAAAAGATGTCACGCTTCAGCGGACAGCCGCAGTCATTGAACTGCCGATTGAGCGAAAAAGCTATCAACCCACCCTCTTTCCATCTATTTTGCAAATCGAGAAATTGATGAATTGTTTAAAACAAGCAAAACGTCCAGTTGTCTTGGCGGGAGCAGGGGTATGTGCCGCCAATGCGGCCGAAGAATTGCGTCTGTTTGTCGAAACCCATCATTTGCCGATCGTAACCACGCTCTTAGGTCTTGGATTGGTGCCAGCAGATCATCCCTTATTCTTAGGAATGGGGGGCATGCATGGCACGTATGCTGCGAATATGGCATTATCTGAAGCGGATTTGATCATCAATATTGGCTCACGTTTTGATGACCGATTAGCAACAGCCGGCAGTCAATTTGGACAACAGGCAATCATTGCTCATATCGATATTGATCCTGCAGAAATCGGAAAAGTCGTTCAAACAGCCATTCCGATCGTGGCGGATGCGAAAGCAGCTTTGACCCAGTTGCTGCGCTATCCTGCGGAGGAATTAGATTGCAAGGAATGGCTCAATCGTTGTCAAAAACGGAAAAAAGAACATCCTTATCGGTATGACCGCGAGGAAACAAAGGAAATCAAGCCGCAAAAATTGATTGAAGAAGTGGGACGCTTGACGAAAGGGGAAGCCGTTATTGTTACCGATGTCGGTCAACACCAAATGTGGGTCGCTCAATATTATCCTTTCCGATTTCCCAAACAGCTGATCACTAGCGGAGGTTTAGGGACAATGGGGTATGGCATCCCCGCAGGCATAGGGGCAAAATTTGCTTGTCCTGAAAAAACGATAGTCGTTTTTGTAGGCGATGGCGGTTTCCAAATGACCAATCAAGAGTTTGCTCTGCTAAATGATTATGGTCTGGATGTCAAATTCATTTTGATGAATAACCGCTCTCTCGGGATGGTACGGCAATGGCAAGAAACGTTTCATAATGAACGCCGTTCTGCTTCTGTATTTGCTAAACAGCCAAATTTTGGCCAATTAGCAGAAGCATATGGCATCAATAGTGTGCGGATCGAAACCCCAGATCAATTGACCATCGATTTGGCCAATGCATTGCTAGAACCTGGTGCACGACTAATCGAGGTACTGATCTCGCCAACGGAACATGTGCTGCCAATGATTCCACCAGGAAAAGCCAATCATGAGATGATAGGAGTTTAAAAGACTATGAAACGTATCCTTGCTGCCATCGTGCATAACGAAGCTGGTGTTTTAAGCCGCGTCACCAGTGTGTTGAATCGTCGTCAGGTGAATATCGAAAGTATTTCAGTTGGGACCACCGAACAGCCGGAATTTTCGCGAATGACGATCATTATCAACGCAGAAAACCCACTGGAGACAGAACAAGTGATAAAGCAATTGAATAAGCAAATCGATGTCTTAAAAGTTTCAGATATTACAGAAGACCCCCATATTGAACGGGAATTAGTGCTGATCAAAGTGAACGCGCCAACGACTACACGTTCGGAGATCCAAGCTGTGATCGAACCATTTCGAGCCCACATCGTTGATGTTGCATTGAAGACTATCGTGGTTCAAGTAGCGGGAGACTCAGAGAAAGTAGCAGCCTGTATCGACGTGTTGCGGCCTTATGGAATCAAGCAAATGGCTCGTACCGGTGTGACAGGTTTCACTAGAGGTTAAATGCAAGAACAGTTGCTTTTAATAAAAAAAGATTTCGGAGGGAAGCATACATGGTAAAAGTATATTATAACGAAGTGACAGACAATTTAGGAGATAAGACTATTGCAATCATTGGTTACGGTTCTCAAGGACATGCCCATGCACAGAATTTACGGGATACAGGGCACGACGTCGTGATCGGGATTCGTGCAGGAAAATCAGCTGAGAACGCAAAGAATGATGGATTTACCGTGCTTCCAGTTTCTGAAGCTGTACAACAAGCAAATGTTGTGATGATCTTAGCTCCTGATGAGATCCAAGGAGAACTTTACGAGAAGGAAATTGCGCCTAATCTTTCTGCAGGGGATGCATTAGCCTTTGCTCATGGCTTTAATATTCATTTTGAGGTCATCACGCCTCCAAAAGAGGTGGATGTCTTCCTGGTGGCACCTAAAGGACCAGGCCATTTGGTGCGCCGGACCTTTAGCGAAGGATTTGCTGTCCCTGCGTTGTTTGCTGTTTATCAAGATGCTACTGGCAATGCACAAGAGACAGCCTTGTCCTATGCCAAAGGAATCGGGGCTACAAGAGTCGGTGTACTAGAAACAACGTTCAAGGAAGAGACGGAAACAGACTTGTTTGGGGAACAAGCCGTATTATGTGGCGGACTGACAAGTATGATCGAGGCTGGGTTTGAAACGCTGGTAGAAGCCGGCTATCAGCCAGAACTAGCCTATTTTGAAGTTTGTCACGAAATGAAACTGATTGTTGACTTGATTTATGAAGGAGGATTCGCCAAGATGCGTGATTCAATCTCCAATACAGCAGAATATGGGGATTATGTCTCTGGTTCACGAATCATTACCGAACAAACAAAAGCCAATATGAAGAATGTCTTGAAAGATATTCAAAACGGCACGTTTGCCAAAGGTTTTATTGCGGATAATCAAGCTGGTTTTCCGGAATTCAAAAAAATGCGGGAACAAAACGGGAATCATCCAATCGAAAAAGTTGGGTCAGAATTAAGAAAAATGATGCCTTTTGTTACGAAAGATTAAGGAGGAACAGTGATTGCTGGTATCTGTCGATCAAATAGAACAAGCACATGAAAGCTTGCAATCAGTCGTTTCAAAGACTCCTTTACAGCATGATCGGTTTTTATCCGAGAAGTATCAAGCGACTGTCTTACTGAAACGGGAGGATCTTCAGAAGGTCCGATCGTTTAAATTGCGGGGGGCATATTATGCAATCGCACAGCAAGATCCGGCTATACTGAAGCGGGGGGTTGTCTGTGCAAGTGCCGGCAATCATGCCCAAGGGGTCGCCTATACCTGTCATGAATTGAAAGTGTCGGCGGTTATCTTTATGCCGACGACGACACCGCAACAAAAAGTAGCGCAAGTTTTGTTTTTTGGCGGTGATTTTGTCCGTATCGAACTTGTCGGTGATACCTTCGATGCTTCCGCCGAGGCAGCCCAACACTATGCCGAAGACCATCAAATGGCGTTTATTGATCCCTTTGATGATCCCGCCATTATTGCAGGCCAAGGAACATTGGCAGTTGAACTGATGGCAGAAGCAAAGCAGCGCAATTATTCTATCGATTATGTTGTGACAGCAATTGGCGGTGGCGGGTTGATCAGTGGTGTTGCAACTTATTTGAAAGCAAAACAGCCTACAATCTCAATGGTTGGTGCTGAACCTCTAGGCGCCGCTTCGATGCAGGCGGCTTTTGATAATCATGGTCCGACCACATTAGAGCAGATCGATAAATTTGTAGATGGAGCAGCTGTCAAAAAAGTCGGTCAATTGACTTACCAGCATGCATCCCAGTATGTCGATCGATTAGTAGCGGTAGATGAGGGTTTAATTTGCCAAACTATCTTGGACTTATACAGTAAACAAGCAGTTGTGGCAGAACCAGCGGGAGCACTGAGTGTCGCCGCTCTGGAATTGATCAAAGAAGAGATTAAAGGGAAAACCGTTGTTTGTATTATCAGCGGCGGCAATAACGATAGTACTCGAATGGCAGAGATTGAGGAAAAGTCCTTGATTTATCAAGGCTTAAAACATTATTTTGTGGTCAATTTTCCTCAAAGACCTGGGGCGTTGAAAGAATTTGTTAGCAATATTTTGGGTCCTACGGATGATATCACTCGATTTGAATACACCAAAAAAATCAATCGCGGAACAGGACCAGTACTGTTAGGGATTCTGCTAAAAAGGCAGGAAGATCTGCCCCCACTACTGGCGCGAATGTCAAGATTTGATCCACAATATATTGATTTGCGGGACAATCAATCTCTCTATACTCTTCTTGTTTGATTTTATGAACCAAGCGTTACGAAACAAACGACCTTTTTAAAAAAAAGAGGTCGTTTGTTTTTTGATTTCAAATCCATGACTTTCCCTCATCCTTTCGCTAGTTAGTAGGTGAAATGGTTGATTCTTGTTATAATAGAAGTAACAAATCGTAGATGGGGGGCGGATGTATGGAATTTGTCTTTTCTAGAAAAGAACAGCAGACGCAAATCTTGTATGGGGAAACATTGAATGCTGTTTTACGGACGCAGGAAATTTCCAATGATCAAGTCATCATTCTCACAAACCAGCGGTATTATGATCGTTTCTCTGAAAAACTGACCCGTTTGTTTTTACCCAAAGAAGTCAGCTGGTATATTTGTACCAATCAAATGTATTGCAATAATTTTACGGAATTTCAGGCCTTTATGTCCTTCCTAAGCCGCTTTTCGAAACAGGAGAACTATTTGATCGTGGGTTTCGGCAATGAAGGTGTGCTGGCGTTAAGCAGTTTTATTCACTACACGTCGATTCTGACTAGCGATCTTTGGTTGATCCCGGTGTCTTTACGGGCGTTAGCTAAAAGTGTCAAAGAATCTGCGATCATTGTTAAGAAACCAGATATTCCTGTTTTGCAAAGTCCCAATGTACCGCAAGTGGTCGTATACGATCAAACGATTGCTGAAAAACAAAAAGATGGGAAGTTGGTGGACTTACTTGTATTGATTCGTTGCGGACTGCTCACGGATCAAGCTTTTCTGCGGGAACTCTTTCGCACGTTTCTGACAGAAAAACAAGTAAACAATCGTTCGTTTGCAGCGTATACAGATCGGGTGATCCAAGCCTATCAAGCAAACGGTGCAGCACTTGAAGAATATGGACAAGTCTTTACAGATGCTTTTTATAAGACTGAAAATGGACATTTGCTGTCTGATGCAATGAAACTTTTTTATGGCCTACTCTTTCACTTAATCTGGAATGTTCAACAACAGCAGTTAGCAGTCAAATTAGATAAGCTTTGCTTGTGGATTGACCAACTAGGGTTTCCTTTAGTATTGCCTGACCAACTATCTTTAAGCGACTATTTTCAGCAAGTTCTGCTGTTACAGAAAAAAGAGAAAAAACTGCTTTTTTTATCAGAAATTGGTACAATAGGGGGCAGAACCAGCGCATTAGAAGAGGATCTCGTCCAGACAATGAGCGCTTACCAAACAATAATCAATCAGATAAGAGGAACTTAGATGGAAACATACAGTGAAAAAATGTTACAGGCATTAGCAGCCGAGAATTTAGCTGATGCGCAATTGAATTTTGCAAAAGCCCTGCAATCAGATCAAAATGAAGTCTTAGCCGAATTAGGAGAAGAATTGATCCAAATCGGCTTTTTAGAAGAAGCAAGAGAAGTATTTGATACACTGCAAGAACGTGACCCCGAAAATGAAGAATGGTTGCTATCGTTAGCAGAAATTGCTATGGAAAATGATCAAATCGACGAAGCTTTTGATTATCTAGATCGGATCACACCGCAAAGCTCTTTTTATCCACGAGCGTTATTGATCAGTGCTGATCTCTATCAATTGATTGGGATCCCCGAAGTCAGTGAAGCAAAATTATTGGAAGCCCAAAAGCTGCTGCCCAAAGAATCGCTGATTCGTTTTGCACTAGCGGAATTGTATTTTTCAACCGACCGTTATCAAGAAGCGGCAGAGTTTTATCAAGGATTACTAAAGGAAAATATCCAGGAAATCACAGGTATTTCCTTATTGGAACGGACCGGAGCCGCATTGAGTATGGCTGGGAAATTTGAAGAAGCCATCGAATATCTGGAAGCAAGTCTAGCTGAGGATCAAACAGATGACCGTCTATTCCAAACCGCTTTAGTTTACTTACAATTAAAAGAAAATGAGCATGCGATTCGATATTTGCAGCAGTTGCGGGCACTGAATCCGCAATACCGTTCCTTGTATCTCTATTTAGCAGAAGCATTACAAGAAGAAGAGCAACTGGAAGAGGCACAAACTGTCATTGAAGAAGGAATCCATGAAGATCCATTTCAAGTGGATTTTTATCATTTTGCATCAGAAAATGCGTATCGGTTGCATGACAGCGAAGCAGCCGAATCCTTCTTATTAAAAGCCCTTGAGACGGGGGAAAAAGAAGATGAAACCCTGCTTACACTGAGTAATCTTTATTTGAATGAAGAGCGTTGGCAAGAAGCTGTGTTGGCTATCGAGAAGATGGAAGACAATGAACAACCCCATGCTCTATGGAATTTAGCACAGGCTTATAACGCGTTAGAAGAGTTTGACCAAGCAGCGAAGTTCTATGAACAAGCGAATGAAGGATTGCAGCATGAACCAGCTTTTATGAAAGAATATGGATTGTTCTTAAGAGAAGAAGGACGATTATCAGAAGCTCTACCTTTACTGAGGCATTATCTGGCTCACGAACCTGGTGATCTGGAAGTGCAATCGATCGTGGAGGATCTATTAGAAAGATAGGTGAGGGAAATGAACATCAATGTACAAGAAAAGAAAAAATTTCTCAATTGGTTAGTTTCTACTGTATCATTCAGCCGACGAGAAGTTTCTTGGGTTCTGAACTACCTAGCAAATCATGAAGCCATTTTGACAAATGTTCATATTGTTGAAGGGGCGATGCAGACAGATCGGGGGTTGAGTGTTCGCAGTACAGAGATTGGCGGCGAGCCATTTGTGTTGACGATCCAGAATCAAACTTTTTATGATATCGATCAAATTTTTCACGAAATCAGGATGAATTGGAAACAGCCGCTTTATTTAGAATGTATCTTTCCAAATCCTTGGGAAAAACCACTTTATTTAGCTGTTCTGGAGGACAATCCTTTTGAACGGTGGAATGACCATGTTGACGAAGAAGTACAAAAAAATGTGACAGAATATCTTGACAAAGAAGCTATGCAGCTAAAAATTGAGAAATTATACCGCCAAATCGATCTTGCTTTGGAAAATGGGGATCGGGATGCTTTTTTGGAATTATCGGATGAAGTCAACCGCTTCAAACTCGATCAAAAAGAAAAAAGTCATTAATAAAGCTATTAAAAAGCGCTATGTGAAGTAATAAAAACTAGTGGAACAGAAAAGAACCGCAAGAAAGAAGAGGACTCCCAGCACCGAGCGTTCGTCGTTTGCAACAGTGTGCGGGAGAAATCAAGTTTCTTGCGGTTTTTTCTTTATAATTAGATAGGATGGAAGAATGGGGTTATCCTTTTGATTTTGCTGCCTTGCGTTGCAAAAATCGTGATTTAGGACGTAAATAAGTGAAGCCTTCCCCTTCGACTTCATGGACATTGATCACCGATACGAACGCTTGTTGATCGAAGTCGGCAACGATCCGTTTGACCTCTGAAATTTCCCGGCCGCTTACTACCATATAAATGATCCGTTTGTTACCACCGGAATAGGCTCCTTCCCCATTTAAAAAGGTGACGCCTCGTTCCAATTCATTCATTAAGACAGGGGCAATTTCTTCACTATGATTACTGATAACAATGATCCCTTTTGCTGAATAGCCGCCATCTAGGATCGAATCAATCACGCGAGCGAAAACATAGGAAAAGATTAGCGTGTACATCATGCGTTTCAAATCGATATAGGTTAAGGAAAGCAATAGAACGAAAACATCAAAGATCAAGAGAGAACGACCAATCGTGATCCCAAAGTTCTTTTCTAGGATCCGGGCTAATACATCCACGCCACCTGTTGTCCCACCAACTTTATAAACAACACCACTGCCGATCCCTGCAATTAGTCCTGCGAGTAACGCAACGATCAGTAAGTCATGCTGCAGATCGATCAATAATGGAACCGTCTGCCAGAAACCTAACCAAAATGAAAGACCAAAGGTTCCAATCACTGTATAGACTAGCGAACGTCTGCCAAGAATCTTACCTCCTAGCAAAATGATTGGGATATTCAAAATCAGTGTACTGTAAGCGGGATTGATGCCCCACAATGCGCGCATGATCAACGTGATCCCGGTGACGCCGCCTTCAGCTAAATCATTAGGTATATTTAAATAGACGAGACCAAAACCATAGACACTCGTTCCTAGAACAATTAAGGCAATATCGCGGACTGTCCGCCACGAAAAAAAAGATCGCATCCTGTTTCCCCCATTTCTAAATCTCACAAGTACCAATTTAGCACGAAATTTGGCATTAAACAATATGAGCAAGTCGATCCTCTATCTAGGCAGGTGCGTTTTCTTTTGCTAAAATGTGAAAGAAAGGGTGAAGAGGATGACAGAAAAACGTTCACTATATGAGATGCAAGAAGAAGTCGATGCCTATATCCAACAATTCAAGGCGGGGTATTTCAGCCCTTTAGCACAGATGGCCCGACTTACTGAAGAAGTCGGCGAGTTGGCAAGGGAAGTCAATCATCACTATGGGGAAAAGGCCAAGAAGAAGACGGAAGTCGAGAAAACAGTTGCTGAAGAACTAGGTGATGTCCTTTTTGTCACCATGATCATGGCAAATTCCATGGGTATCGATTTGACGGAAGTTTTTGAATCCAATATGAAAAAGTTCAACCGCAGAGATGCGTATCGCTTTGAAAGAAAAGATGGGAAAATGAATGAAGCTGACTAAGTTACCACAAGAATTTGAACAAGCAATCCCTGTATTGCAAAGAATCGAAGCAGCCGGGTTTGATGCCTACTTTGTGGGAGGAAGTGTCAGAGATACAATCTTAGGACAGCCAATCCATGATGTAGATATTGCAACAAGTGCCTTTCCAGCTGAGATCAAAGAACTTTTTCCTCGTACCATCGATTTAGGTATCGAGCACGGAACAGTCCTTGTTTTATGGGAAAATGAACAATATGAGATCACGACTTTTCGGACAGAAGAAGCCTATCAAGATTTCCGTCGGCCAGACAAAGTTGCTTTTGTGCGCTCTTTGGCTGAAGATTTGAAGCGCAGAGATTTTACAATCAACGCTTTTGCTCTGAAAAAAGATGGTGAAATCATTGATTTGTTTGATGGACTGGCAGACCTGCAACTGAAAATTCTGCGAGCAGTGGGTCAGCCGCACGAACGATTTCATGAAGATGCACTACGGATGATGCGGGGCTTGCGCTTTGTCAGTCAACTGGGCTTTACATTGGAACCACGAACATTTGAGGCAATTTATGACAATCATCAGCTATTGGCAAAAATATCCGTGGAGAGAATCACCATTGAGTTCGTCAAATTGCTGTTAGGGGCACATCGCAATTCAGCTTTAAAGGCTTTTGTAGCGACTGAATGTTATCTCTATTGTCCAGGACTGAAACAAGCCGGTGAAGCTCTGTTGCGAATGGCTGATTTACCGGAGAGACCATTGAACAATGAAGCTTCTGCCTGGACACTATTGATTGACCAGATTGGACTTTCTACAGCAGAAGTTCGTCCTTTTTTGAAGCAATGGAAGTGTTCCAATGAATTGATTCGGATGGTCCAATCGTTATTCGAGGGAGTATTGTTGCGGAAAGCAGGGCCGTTTAGTGATGAAGCATTGTACCATCTGGGCAGCGAGGCCGCTCGACTATCAGAAGAATTGCTATACTATTACGGACAAGAGGTAGATCCCTCTGTTAGTCAAGCTCGCTACCAGGCGTTGCCAATCCATTCACTTAAAGACTTGGCCATCAATGGGCGCGACTTGCTGAGCCACTTTGACCAATCCGGCGGTCCTTGGATGAAAGAAGTGCTAGCAGCTGCCGAAAAAGCGGTGATTGAGAAACGAGTCGCAAATGAAGAGAAAGCATTATTGGCTTTTGCCAAAACAATCGTATTAAATAACCTATAAATAAGCAGGTGAGAAAACAATGATCGAAAAAGAATTTTTGGTTACCGAGGAAGATACAGCTCTTGCAGTTGGATCGGGAGGACTGCCTGTCTTAGCGACCCCTCGTTTGGCTGCCATGGTAGAAGCTGTCTGTTTTGAAGCATTGGAATCGCGTATAGCGTCTGGTAAGACAACAGTAGGAACACAATTTACGATCGAGCACCGGGCGGCTTCAGGAATCGGTGCAACCGTTCAGGTATGCTGTGAAGAGATCTCGAATGAAAAGACGTATGAGTTTACTTTTCGTGTCTATGAAAACGATCAACTGCTAGCGACAGGTACGCATCATCGAGCGGCGGTCGATATCGAAGGTTTTTTAAAAAAAGTGAGCGAGAAAGAAAGTTAATTTGTGCTCCTTAGCAGACAATGTGTTAAAATTGAAATGTATTATTAAAAAAAAGGAGCGTTATGTCATGGCAAGAGAAATGAAAGCATTGAAATTTTATTTCCGTAATGGAGAAACATGGACGATTGAGCGCCGTTATATTGGAGATTTGTGGATCAAGCAAATCACTACTAGTTTTGGCCGCATCCACGGAAGCGAATTTGTTGAGATCCATCCATGTGCAGGATTCAAAATTGAAATCTTCCAAGAAGGGGATCATGTTGCAACACATGATATCAATTTAGGTGGATTGGAATTAGGCATGTTCGCCCGCGCTTTGAAATACGAAGATATTGAACGAATGGAAATTCTTTACCGTAATGGAACACCTGATCTTGTGTACTTCCCATACAAAGACAAAGATACTGAAGGATTAGATAACGTTTATCAATCAACAAAAATCAGTGAAAAAACAAAAAGCCTTTATATTGTGATTGATCCAAACCAAACAGTCGAAGACGTTTACCAAGAACATTTTGAAGAATAAAAAAAAGCAGAACTGAGAGCTTCTCTCTGGTTCTGCTTTTTCATTACAATCACTGATAAGTGCGAAAAAAGTCGGTATATTTTTTTAATAAAAGATAGTCTTGACTGATGGCATCTTTAAGTATGATTTTGTCTCCAAGCAAGCTTTTACGAGCATTTTGGATGATGCGGTGTTGAATATCATGATCGATCAAGTAATCGATCTCAGTACGTTTGATTTCCGGAGAAGCACTCTCGCGATTTTTTTCAAGATACTGCAAAAGATCATATTCAAGATGTCCGGCATCATTGATTACTCGTTTGTATTCGATTTTGTCTACCTTCACACGATCACGCTCCTTTATATGATAAGTTACCTTATTTCCGGAGTAATGTAAAAAAAATCTATATGAATTAGTAAATTTTTAAACACCTGTTTGGTATTGCATCAAAACTACTTTACGCTTAGAAGAAACAGCTAGATGTGTCGCAAGACTTAAACAGAAAATGAAAACAAAGGAGAAACAGATGAAAAAAGCAAGAGTTATCGTTGTTAGTGGAGTGACTGCTTCAGGGAAAACCACCTTTATCCAAAAGGTCGCCAATCTATGTCCCGGTACAGCAGTTTTATCTTTTGATGATTATAGTATCGATGCATTGCCTTCTGCACCATCCTCTGAGGCTCTGTTAAAAGAACCCTACGAAGCAATCAATCAATTTGATATTCAACCATTGATAAATGACCTAAAACAAATCATTCACCACTGTGCGCTGATCTTGATCGATTTTCCGTTTGGGTATGTCCATCAGCAACTCGCACCTGCTATCGACAAGGTCATTTATTTAAGAACACCTCTGGATATTGTCTTGGGTAGACTAATCATTAGAGACTTTCAACAACAGCCAGAGAAAATTATTAATTGGGTCACGGGGTATCTAGAGGAAGCGCGACCGCTTTTTTTGATGCACGAAGAAATTGTTTCTCCACAAGCAGATTATATTCGAGATGGGACGATTAATTTTCAAGACCAAATGACTTGGTTCAAAGAAGAAGTTCTAGCGGAAAAAACGATTTTATCAGAATGATTGTTGGAATTGGGAAAAATACTTGTCACGTAAAGAATAAGGTCATCTTTTGAGAGATAAAAAAAGGGGATCTTAATTTTCTAGGTAATCAAAGGGAATATTGGGGTAAGCAAAACTTTCTTTGATTCTATACTTTCCCTTGCTGTATTATTATTTATACGCATATTTAGTCTGTAGTTAAAAAATAGCATTATTAACAATTAAAAACAAGTTACGATTTTGTCATCTATCTATTTTAAAGTGAACATATGGGTATAGCACAAAAATAAAAAGCCGACTGCAATGCTTATTTATCAGCAAGCGCAGTCGACTTAAAATGAATTATTTTGTTTCACGGTGTAAAGTAACTTTTCTTTCACGTGGGCAATATTTTTTCTTTTCCAAACGATCAGGATTGTTACGTTTGTTTTTGTTTGTTAAGTAGTTGCGTTCTTTACAAGAAGTGCACTCTAATGTGATGTTTACGCGCATGTTTTTCCCTCCCATATATTCAAGAATCCTCTAAGATTTCTCTCAGACTAAAATATAATAGCATGTTTGGCAAAGGAATGCTAGTAGTTTAATGAAATTTGTTAAGTAATTTTACTTGACGATTTTTTGAATGAAATCAACCATTTTCATCCAATTTATTTTTCACGTCTTCGATCATTTTTGTATAAGCAATCGGTCCGTTATACAGCCAGCTGGATTCAGGTCCAAACTCCCAAAGATTTCCTTCTTTGACCGCTTTAAGATTTTGCCAAACTTGGTCTTTAAAAAAGTCGGCTCCTTGATCGCTGTTTACTAGAATCAGGTAATCAGCATCTAATTCAGCTAATTTCTCCAAAGAAACGGCAGACCAGTCAGCTGTCGCTGTTTTACTGATCTCAGAAACAAGTGGCGGTACGGAGAATCCTAGTTCATGATAGAGGAGCTGACCGCTGGAACGATCGTCAGCAACCATAAAAGCAGAATTGTTGGTGACCCAGAGAACAGCCACCGACTTCCCATTGATTTTACCTGAAAATTCTTGCTTAGTTGTTTTTACTAAGTCATCATAGTCTTTTTCTATTGTTTTTGCTTGATCTTCTTTATGAAGAACTTTTGCGATATCTGTCAAACGGTCTCGCCAAGAGACATTTTCACCATTTTTGACTACATAAGTAGGGGCGATTTTGCTGTATTGTGCATATTTATCCCCTTCAACCATCGTATTGCTGTCGATCAGCAACAAGTCTGGTTCATAACTTAAGACGTCCTCATAGGGCAAGTCGTAGCTGATCCTTGGTACATCACTTAGTTTCTCTTGCAAATAGCCTTGATCACTGTTATTACCAACAGTCCATTGTGCTACTGGTGTGACGTTCAAGGCTACTAAGTAATCTTCTAAATAACTGCCGATGATTCGCTTTGGATTATCGGGGATTGTTACTTCATGTCCAGCCGCATCTTTCAGCGTTGCCGTCTCAGCTGAGGAAGATGACTTGGTATTATTGGAATTAGCTGAACAAGCACTCAATGCTGTTAAGCTGACTAGGGTACAAGACAGCCAAAAAAGTGTTTTTATGGTTCGTTTTTTCATTAGGTTCCTCCTTATGGGATAAATGAGAATCATTCTCACTTTCTTTTTGTCATTATCACGAAGAAAAAGTGATTTGTCAATCCCTGGTTTTTTGCTTTGAAGCATTGACGGATAGAAGGAAAACCGTCATAATTGATAATCATTATCAATAGAATTTTGAGGGAAAGATATGGCAAACTTACGCACGGTCGATTTGACTATCGGCTATCAAAAACAAAAAATTGTGCAAAAGATAACAATCGACATCCCAGAAGGGAAGATCATTGGTTTGATTGGACCTAATGGTAGTGGCAAGTCGACTTTTCTAAAAGCATTAGCCCGAATCCTGCTACCTATGGAAGGGGAAGTTTATCTAAATGAACAGAATCTACAAACGATCAAAACGAAGGATGTCGCAAGCCAGATTGCTTTGTTGTCACAAGTCAGTGATTCTTCCATCGGATTAACCATTCGAGAGATCGTTTCTTATGGTCGTTTTCCTTATCAAAAAGGGCTAGGTCGGTTGACCGCAAAAGATTATCAAGCCATTGAATGGGCATTAGCTGCGACAGATTTGACCGAACTAGCGGATGCTAGTATCCATACGCTTTCAGGAGGTCAGAAACAGCGGGTTTGGATCGCTATGGCTTTGGCACAAGATACAGAGATTGTTATCTTAGATGAACCGACGACTTTTTTAGATCCGGCACATCAATTATAAGTGCTGTTATTGTTAAAACGAATCAATGAAAAATATGGGAAAACGATCATTATGTCGATTCACGATCTGAATCATGCATCTCGATTTTCTGATTATATTTTTGCCTTAAAAGAAGGTCAATTAATGACTTGGGGGACACCAGAAGAAGTTTTGACCCATTCATGGCTCCAACAATTGTTCGCTATCGAAGCTGTTTTAGGTACGTTTCCCAATAGTTCGAAACCGTTGCTTTTGACCTATGAATTAGGAGCCAACACATGAAAAAATTTACGATTCTTTTGCTTGTTCTAAGTGGAATATTGGTCGCTGTGTTTTTTCTGGCATTGACGCAAGGAGCAGCTGATATTCCCTTAATAACTATTAAAGAGGCCTTTTACACATTTGATCCAGAAAATCAAACCCATCAAGTGCTTAGAAATATCCGTTTGCCGCGGATCTGTGCTTCGTTTATTGTTGGCAGCAGTTTTGCTGTAACTGGTGCCATCATGCAAGGAGTCACCAAAAATTCGCTAGCAGATAGCGGTTTACTAGGAATCAATAGTGGGGCTGCAGTCGGATTAGCCGTTGCATTTATCTTGTTTCCCTCACTACAACCGAATCAGGCAGCGTTGTTTTCTTTCTTAGGCGCTTTTCTAGCTACTTCTTTTTTATTTTTGTTGACGAAGTATTCAAGGATCGGTATGACGCCGACTGGATTGATTCTAGCAGGTGTTGCATTGAGTTCTTTTTTTTCTGCGATTAGTCAAGTATTATCTTTACAATTTGATTTGAATCAAGACTTGGCTTTTTGGTTTATTGGCGGTGCAGCAAATGTAACGTGGACACAATTACAAGTGATCACCCCTATTTATCTGGTGGCGCTCTTCATCATCCTAGGACTCGGAAAATCTTTGAATTTGCTGGCTATGGGAGATGAGACGGCAATCTCTTTAGGCAAACATCCTGAACGGATTCGACTTGTTTCTTTAGCCGTAGTTGTTCTATTAGCTGGGATGGCTGTTTCACTGGTGGGACCGGTCAGCTTTATTGGATTGATGGTCCCTCATGTGATTCGCGGACTGATTGGCAAAAATTATCAAATGATCTTACCTTTGACGATAGTGGCGGGGGGAATATTGGTAATCTTGGCAGATTGGGTAGGACGAATCATTCAGCCACCTTTTGAAACGCCTTTTGGAATCATGATGGCTTTGATTGGGGTTCCTTTCTTATTAGTGAAGATTAGGAGGGAACAGCTATGAAGAAAAAAATCGGTTTCCTTTTTGTTTTGGTTCTTCTGGCGTTTTGTGGCAGTATCATGGTGGGAAAGACGTTCTTTTCTTTTGATCTCTGGCTCGCTCTTTGGCAGCAAACTCTAACAGCTAGCCAGTCATTGATATTCTTCGATTTCCGACTTCCTCGAGCAGTACTGGCACTGATTGCTGGAAGTGCGTTTGGCTTCTCAGGTTTTTTGTTACAGGGAGTAACCAGAAATGAGTTGGCGGATGCAAGTATTTTAGGAATCAATAATGGAGCTGGCTTATGTGTCATGCTCTACTTAGGCTTTTATGCCCAGGGCTCCCAGCTGTTACCACTAATTGGTATGATTGGCGGACTATTAGCTGCACTGCTAGTCTATGCTATCGCTTATAAACAGCGACAGCTGCTTTCAATGGAGCGAATTTTATTATCTGGAATTGCTGTTAATGCTGGACTTGCTTCTGCGTCGTTATTATTGACTGTTCAATTGTCAAAAGAACGATATAGTTTTGTTACGGCATGGCTTTCGGGGACTATCTGGGGAACTTCGTGGACGCAAGTACTAAGTTTGTTGCCTTGGTTCTTGATTCTAGGATTGTTGGCATTCATGATTACACCTTTGATCAATTTACTGGGTTTTGGAGAAGAACAGGCGATCAGTTTAGGTGTTCCCCTAAATCTTTTGCGCACCGGTTTGTTGTTCGTAGCGATTGGCCTGGCCGCAAGCAGTGTTGGCTATACTGGAAACTTATCTTTTATTGGTTTATTGGCGCCCCATATCGCTAAACGATTGATTGGCAAAGAATCTCGTTGGGCATTGATAGCAGCGGGAATGATTGGCGCTATTTTGGTGCTAGTCAGCGACACAGTCGGCCGTCTTTTACTTCAAAGTGGCGAAATTCCTGCTGGTATCGTGATTGCGATCATTGGTGCTCCTTACTTTTTGTTTTTGCTGATTCGTCAAAAAACGCAGTCGTGAGAATTTTTTCACGATTGCGTTTGCTATTTGAGTCCGGTTTTTGGTACTATTCGGAGTAGGAGTTGGTTAATTATGGATAAAAAAATTTTGCGTGAACAAGGGCTAACCCGACTCAAGCAACTGGATCCACGAACAAAGCAAACCAAAGAGCAGATCATTCAGTCTTTGTTGTTTGCTATTTGAGTCCGGTTTTTGGTACTATTCGGAGTAGGAGTTGGTTAATTATGGATAAAAAAATTTTGCGTGAACAAGGGCTAACCCGACTCAAGCAACTGGATCCACGAACAAAGCAAACCAAAGAGCAGATCATTCAGTCTTTGTTGTTTGCTTCCAAAGAGTGGCTCGAAGCAGAATCCATTGGCGTGATTCGGTCATTGCCGTTTGAATTTGATACAAAGCCGATTTTTGAGCGCGGATTTCACTCTGGTAAACAAATTGCTGTGCCACGTTCTGTGAGAAAGAAACTTCACTTTTATCAAGTGGAACCACAGACTGAATATCAGCTTTCCAGTTTTGGGGTAGAAGAGCCTCTTTCTCAAAAAAAAATCGATGCATTGGACCTGGATCTTTTGATCGTTCCTGGTTTGATTTTTTCTCATGAGGGATATCGGATTGGTTTTGGCGGCGGTTATTATGATCGGTTTCTGGCAGATTTCCAAGGGAAAACTGTGTCATTGGTTTTTGCAGAACAATTTGATGTCCGGTGGCAACCTGATTCTTTTGATATTCCGGTCCAGAAAATAATCACTGATAAAGTTTCTTTCGGAGAAAAAGGAGTAGACAATGAATAAACAAATGAAACGCTGGCTTAATCGTCCAATCTTTACTTATACGTTTTTAGCCATCCAGACGTTAGTCTTTATTATCGGCTATATTAGTCCGATGACTCAAGTGATGGGGGTGATGTTTGGCCCTTATGTTGCTTATATGAACGAGTATTGGCGTTTTGTAACGCCGATTTTCATTCACTTTGGTCTCGCTCATTTTGCAGTGAATTCTGTTATTCTTTATTTTATGGGTCAACAGGTGGAAGCGATCTACGGTCATGCTCGTTTCTTCATTTTGTATTTGATGAGTGGGGTTATGGGGAACGCGATGAGTTTTGCCTTTAATCAGGCCGGTGTCCAATCTGCAGGTGCGAGCACGTCATTGTTTGGTCTGTTTGGTGCTTTTCTGATTCTGGGACTCCACTTTAAGAATGATTACCAGATCCAAGCGATGGTTCGTCAATTTGCATTGTTCGTTGTCTTGAATTTCGTATTTGGTCTATTTGATCAATCGATTGATATTTGGGGACATGTCGGAGGAATCTTAGGAGGATTCATCTTAGGCAATGCATTGGCTTTACCAAAGAACTTCGGGAAATATTCGATTCATACCCGCATTCTTTCCGCCATTGTTTTTCTTTTTTTACTGGCAGTTTTTGTGA
This sequence comes from Enterococcus sp. M190262, assembly GCF_005843965.1. Classification (NCBI taxonomy): domain Bacteria; kingdom Bacillati; phylum Bacillota; class Bacilli; order Lactobacillales; family Enterococcaceae; genus Enterococcus; species Enterococcus sp. M190262. The sequence continues at coordinate 2,120,000 of NZ_CP040461.1, forward strand.
TATATGGTTTAAAAAAGTATCAAATACTTGTATAATAAGCAGGAAGTGTGTTTATGGAAACGTTATATGACGTACAACAACTATTGAAACAATTTGGTGTCTATATTTATGTTGGCAAGCGAATCTATGATATCGAGTTGATCCAGATGGAAGTCAAAAATCTTTATGACAGCCGTTTGATCGATCGAGATACCTATTTGACCGCTTGGCGCATTTTAAAGCGTGAACATCGGATTGAAGAAAGCCGGGAGGAAAATAAGTGATGGACAAAAAAATCATCGGGATTGATCTAGGAGGAACAACAGTCAAGTTTGCTGTGTTGACTTCTGAAGGAGAGATTCAACAAAAATGGAGCATCGATACCAATATTCTTGATGAGGGTTCTCACATCGTACCAGAGATCATTGCATCAATCAATCATCGTCTGGATTTGTATGGCATGAAAGCAGAAGACTTCATTGGGATCGGTATGGGGACTCCAGGAAGTGTCGATCGCAAAAAAGGAACAGTTATCGGTGCTTACAATTTGAACTGGAAAACGTTGCAACCTGTCAAAGAAGCGATTGAAAAAGGGACAGGGATTCCTTTTGCTATCGATAACGATGCCAATGTTGCTGCGTTAGGCGAACGCTGGAAAGGCGCAGGTGACAACAATCCCGATGTGATCTTTATCACCCTCGGTACAGGTGTTGGCGGTGGAATCATCATGGAAGGACAACTTTTGCATGGTGTAGCAGGCTGTGCAGGAGAAATCGGGCATATTACTGTAGATCCAGAAGGATTTGAATGTACTTGTGGGAAGCGTGGTTGTTTAGAGACCGTGTCAAGTGCGACGGGTGTCGTTCGGGTAGCAAGACATTTGGCGGAAGAGTATGCTGGCGATTCTGAATTGAAAAAAAATCTGGATAATGGCGAAGATATTTCCAGCAAAGATATTTTTGAAGCGGCCCAAGCGAAAGATCCGTTTGCATTGATGGTAGTAGATAAAGTCTGCTTCTATTTAGGCCTTGCTTGTGGAAACTTGGGCAATACACTGAATCCTTCAAGTATTGTACTGGGTGGCGGTGTCTCAGCAGCAGGTGAATTTTTACGTAGTCGTGTAGCAGCTTACTTTGCAGAATTCACATTCCCGCAAGTAACGGAAAGCACGGAAATCAAATTAGCTGAGTTAGGGAATGATGCTGGTGTGATCGGCGCTGCGTCATTAGCATTACAATTTGCAAAGTAGAGAGGAATAGGTAAGATGTCTGTTTGGAACTGGATTAATATTATTTTAGGATTGATTTTATTGGCAATCGCATTGAATTGGGCGTACTTCCAAATTATGGGAAGACGATCAGCCAAAATCATTTCCGAAGAAGAATTTAAAAATGGCATGAAAAAAGCACAAGTGATTGATGTGCGGGAGAAAAACGAGTTCGATGCCGGTCATATCTTAGGTGCACGAAATATCCCATTTACGGTATTAACCAATTCGTTTAGCGCATTTCGGAAAGATCAGCCCATCTACTTATATGATACCCGTAAATCTCTAAGTATCCGTGCTGCGAATAAACTTCGCAAAGAAGGGTTTAAAGAAATTTACATTCTAAAAGAAGGCTATGAAGGCTGGAGCGGAAAAACGAAAAAGAAAACTAGTTGATCAATCAAAAGACTGAGATCAATGATCAAACAAGATGTTCCTAAGAGGCGCGAGAATGAATCGTTAGAAACCATTCAGCAGCTGTAACTGAGAATCTTGTCATCATGGACTCGGTCTTTTTTTTGAAAGAATGTGTTAAGGTAGATTCAAAGGAGTGAAAGGAAATGATTAAAGTAAAACGTGTATACGAGGCTGCAGCACCCACAGATGGTTATCGGGTCCTTGTTGATCGAATCTGGCCAAGAGGCGTCAAAAAAGAAGTGGCGGCGATTGATTCTTGGTTGAAAGAAGTTGCACCTAGTACGGAATTGCGTAAATGGTTTGGTCATGATCCAGAGCGCTTTGATGCGTTTTGTCAAAGATACCTAGCAGAACTAAAAAAGAAGCCAGCCGATGATGCCTTTAGTGCATTGCAGCAAATAGTAAAAGACCATAAAACCGTGACATTGGTTTATGGTGCAAAAGATGAAACACATAATCAAGCGGTTGTATTAGCTGAAGAATTGAAAAAACTGCCATTGAAGTAAAATCTTTAATGGCAGTTTTTGTATTAACGAGAGACGCTTTTACGCATAGCTCGTTTCCTTTTTTCTTCATTTAGTGCTTGTTGTTCGTCAATTGGATCGATCACTTGTTTTTTGACAGTCATAACTACGCTAGCAGCTGCTGCGATAGTTGCTACTGTACCAACTAAGAAACCTGAAAGAAATCGTTTCATTCTTCTCCACCTCGCCTTTATCTATTTATTTCTATTATGAAACAAAAGTACAAAAATATCAAAAATAAGCCCTTGTATCGCGAGTAAAGGATTGATAAAATTTAGTAAATATTTTATAATAAATTTACTAAATAAAATGAAGGAGCGAAAAAGATGGAACAGCTACAACAAATTTTTGCAGAAAAATTCGGTGAAAAAGGCACAGGATCGTATTTTGCACCAGGACGAATCAACTTGATCGGGGAACATACAGATTATAATGGCGGGTATGTCTTTCCAGCCTCTATCACGATAGGAACGTATGGTGTAGCACGAAAACGGGCAGATAAGCAAATACGTCTTTATTCGGAAAACTTCCCTGAAAAGGGGATCATCACTTTTTCCTTAGACGATTTGGAGTACCGCAAAGAAGACGACTGGACCAATTACCCTAAAGGTGTGATTCGCTATTTGAAAGCAGCGGGTCATGCAATCGACTCTGGTATTGAAATCGCTTTTTATGGCAATATTCCTAATGGTGCCGGCTTGTCTTCTTCAGCCTCCATTGAATTATTGACAGGAGTGATTCTTGATGATTTGTTCGGATTGGCGATCGAACGTTTAGAGTTGATTTTGACAGGGAAAAAAGTTGAGAATGAATTTATTGGGGTTAATTCAGGTATCATGGATCAATTTGCTATAGGAATGGGGAAAAAAGATCATGCATTATTGCTAGATACCAACACTTTAGCTTATGACCTTGTACCTGCAGAATTTGGGGACTATGTCGTAGCTATCATGAATACAAACAAGCGGCGGGAATTGGCAGATTCAAAATACAACGAGCGCCGTGGGGAGTGTGAAGAAGCATTAAAACGACTTCAAACGAAACTGAAAATCCAATCGCTTGGTGAATTGGACGAAGCAACGTTCTTTGCACATACTTCACTGATTGAAGATCCAACCTTGATCAAGCGCGCAAAACATGCTGTAACTGAGAATCAGCGTACCTTAAAAGCTAAAGCGGCATTAGAAGCGGGAGATTTAGAATCTTTTGGTCATCTGTTAGATGCTTCTCATGCTTCTTTAAGAGATGATTATGAAGTTACGGGTATCGAGTTAGACACTTTGGTGGCAGCGGCACAAGAACAGCCAGCAGTTTTGGGAGCTCGAATGACAGGGGCTGGATTTGGTGGTTGTGCAATCGCTTTGGTGAAAAAAAGCGAGTGGGAAGCATTTGCAACGGCTGTCAAAGAAAGCTATCGTGAAAAAATCGGCTATGAGACAGATATTTACCAAGCAAGCATTGATGATGGCGCGCGAAAACTGTAGAATGTAAGACGGATTCATTGAATAAATGAAAGAAAAGGATGATTAAGAATGGCTATTTTAGTATTAGGTGGCGCCGGATATATCGGCTCTCATGCAGTTGATCAATTGATTACGAAAGGATACCAAGCCGTTGTCGTGGATAACCTTTTAACAGGTCATCGTCAAGCAATCCATCCAGAGGCTGTTTTCTACGAAGGAGATATTCGAGACAAAGCATTTTTGCAAAGCGTTTTTGAGAAAGAAACGATTGATGGCGTGATCCATTTTGCCGCAAGCTCTCTTGTCGGTGAATCAGTTGAGAAACCGTTGAAATACTTCAACAACAATGTGTATGGGATGCAGGTATTATTAGAAGTAATGAAAGACAACAACGTTGATCATATTGTCTTTTCTTCTACTGCAGCGACTTATGGCGAGCCAGAACAAAGCCCAATCACAGAAGAAACACCTACAAATCCCAAAAATCCTTATGGGGAAAGCAAACTCATGATGGAAAAAATGATGCGTTGGTGTGATGAAGCTTACGGCATGAAATACGTCGCTTTACGCTACTTTAATGTTGCAGGAGCTAAATCAGATGCTTCAATCGGGGAAGACCATGATCCTGAGACTCACTTAGTTCCAATCATCTTGCAAGTCGCTTTAGGTCAGCGTCAGGAGCTAGCAATTTTCGGTGATGACTATGATACGCCAGATGGAACTTGTATCAGAGACTACGTACACGTAGAAGATCTATGCAACGCCCACATTTTAGCATTAGAATATTTGAAAAAAGGCAATCCTAGCAATGTTTTCAATCTTGGCAGCAACAATGGCTACTCAGTCAAAGAAATGTTGGATGCAGCGCGTACTGTTACGCAAAAAGATATTCCAGCGAAAGTAGCACCGCGACGTGCCGGAGATCCGGGAACATTGGTCGCTTCTAGTGATAAAGCAAAAGCGGTGTTAGGTTGGGAACCTAGTTACACCGATGTGAAACAAATAATTGAAACAGCTTGGAATTGGCACGTTAGCCATCCAGAAGGTTATCAAGACTAGGAGGCAACAAAATGACGCTCAGTCAAACAATCTGTGATTTCGTGACATTAGCGATCCAGGCTGGTGGATGGATGGAAATGGATCGTATTTATTTACAAAATAGGATCCTTGGTATGATTGGTGAAGAAGCCTTTGAATCAGCTACTGTACGACCGGTCGAAGAATCAGCCGTGGTATTGATGGATCAATTGGTCACTCAAGCAAAAAAAAATCAGGTAATCGGCGAGGCACTTGCTGAAACCGAAATCCTTGAAGCGCAATTGATGGATTTCTTGACGCCACCGCCTTCTGTGGTCAATGCTTTCTTTGCCCAGCACTATGCAAAAGACCCACAAGAGGCAACGGATTATTTTTACCATTTGTGTCAGCAAAATGATTACATCAAGACTCGAGCCATCAAGAAAAATATTGTTTTTCCGGTAATGACCGAGTATGGAGAATTAGAGATCACGATCAATCTATCCAAACCCGAAAAAGATCCGAAAGAAATCGCTGCGCAGCGAGCAGCAGCAGCGATCGATTATCCTAAATGTCTCCTTTGTATGGAAAATGAAGGTTATAAAGGGCGGCTGAATTACCCGGCTCGAACAAATCATCGCATTATTCGGATGAATCTGGACGGCGAAGCGTGGGGGCTTCAGTACTCTCCGTACGCTTATTACAATGAGCATTCCATCTTTTTGTCTTTAGAGCATCGTCCGATGAAGATCACGCGCAAAACCTTTGATCGTCTATTGCAAATCATTGAGGTTCTGCCTCACTATTTTGTCGGTTCAAATGCTGATTTGCCAATCGTAGGTGGATCGATCTTGTCCCACGATCATTATCAAGGTGGACGGCATACATTTGCGATGGCAAAAGCACCCATTGAGAAAACATTCAAACTAGCTGGTTTTGACGAGCTAACGGTGGGAATCGTTAAATGGCCGCTTTCGGTTATTCGGATTCAAGGTCGAGACAAGCAAAAAGTGGCTGCTGCTTCTGATTATATTTTGGCACAATGGAAAGAGTACTCAGATCCTTCCGTTTCGATCAATGCTTATTCAGAAGATGGCACACCGCACCACACCATCACACCAATTGCTCGAAAACAGGGCGAATACTTTGAAATGGATCTTGTTCTTCGGGATAACAATGTTTCTGACGAACATCCTGATGGTATTTTTCATCCTCATAAAGATGTTCAGCATATCAAAAAAGAAAACATTGGGTTAATCGAGGTGATGGGATTAGCGGTCTTGCCTCCACGTTTAGCAACGGAGTTAGAAGAAGTGAGGGCCTATCTTCTTGATCAGCCAAATCAAATTGCTGCTTATCATATTCCGTGGGCACAAGAGATGAAGGAAACCTACACCATCACTGAGGAGAATGTAACAGAGATTGTTTATCAAGAAGTTGGTGGGATTTTTGCAAAAGTTTTGGAATACGCAGGAGTTTTCAAGCGAGATGCATCCGGTCAGGCTGCATTCATGCGTTTTATCAATAAACTTTGAAGTTATTGAGATGAATTTGAAAGAATGGAGGCGCGGGAATGGCTACAATTAAAGATATTGCTGAACAGGCAGGCGTTTCACCAGCGACTGTTTCTCGTGTCCTCAATTATGACAGTGAGTTAGCCGTCAGTTCAGAAACCAAAGAAAAAATATTCAAAACCGCCGAAGCACTGAACTATACAAAGCATAAAAAGAAAAGCCAAGTCGAAAACGGTCGGATTCGTTTGATTCAGTGGTTTGATACCGAAGAAGAACTGGCAGATCTTTACTATTTAGCTATTCGGCTTGGGATTGAGAACAAGACGGAAGAATTGGGGATTCGCTTGTTAAAAGAATCGTTTGCTTCTATCAGTGAGACCCAAGTAGATGGAACGATTGCTTTAGGAAAATTTGATGCCCAGCAGATCGCACAATTAAAAAAGACGCAGCCTCATCTGCTACTCGTTGATTTTGACGGGCTGTCGGCTGGAGTGGATTCATTGGTAGTCGATTTTCAGCAAGCAGTGGATTTGGTTATTGATCATTTTGTTGCTAAAGGACATCAAAAAATCGGTATCTTATCTGGTATTGAATTTACAAAAGGAAGTCGACAAGAAATTGAAGATCCGCGGCTGACGCTATTCAAGGAACGACTGACACGCTTGCGTCTTTATGACGAAGGGTATCACATTGCAGCACCGTTTACTGTCGAAGATGGATATCAGGCAATGAAACAGTTCTTGCAAGACGCCTTGCCACTGCCTACTGCGTTATTTGCTTCCAGCGATGCTTTAGCCATCGGAGCACTGCGGGCACTGCAGGAAGAAAAGATTCGTGTGCCAGAAGATATCTCCTTGATCGGCTTTAACGATGTCAGTGTTGCCAAGTATGTTTTTCCAACCCTTTCGACAATCAAAGTTCATACGGAGTGGATGGGAGAGTTGGCTGTAACCACACTACTTGAGATCATCAAGAATCCAGCTCCTGTTCCGCGAAAGGTTACTATCGCAACGGAGTTGATTAAACGTCAATCTACGAATCAATGATGGGGAAGTTCATCTGCAACAAATAGAAATGTCCTGAGAATCTATGGGAAAAAGTCTCCAGTAATGGAACAGTTTTCCGTCGCAGTCAGAAACTGTCGCGGCTGCCATAGATTCTTTGGCCATTTTTTTAGTTCACCAGTAACCATGCACCTATGAAAGCAAATAAGCAAAGTTTGGCATTTTATCAGAATATGGTAAAATATGAGTGAGTTTTTTGATTGGGGAGAAAAAGCAATGAAAACATTAGCGATCGATACATCAAATCAAACATTGGCCATTGCAGTCATGGATGGTCAGGAGATTCTAGGACAAAGTCAGACGATGGCTATCAAAAATCACAGCAGTGCATTGATGCCGGCAATCGATTTATTGATGCAATCTGTGGGGGTATTGCCGCAGCAGTTAGAGCGAATCGCAGTTGCCCAAGGTCCGGGATCTTATACAGGATTGCGGATCGGTGTCACGACCGCTAAAACATTAGCCGATACATTACATATCCCATTGGTGGGCGTGTCGAGTTTGAAGAACATAGCTGCGAATTGTGTTGGGGTTTTGAAAGTGATCGTGCCATTATTTGACGCACGTCGCAACAATGTCTATGCTGGTGGCTATCGTTGGCAGGAAGGGAAGCTGCAGTCAGTGATCCCTGACCAGCATGTGGCATTACCGACATTGTTGCATGCACTAGCTGAGTTGCACACAGAGGTACTTTTTGTTGGCGCTGATGCTGCAAAATTTGCCCCGCAAATCACTGAAGCCATGCCGTCTGCACAGATCAATCACGTTTCTTTGTGGAATTATCCGAATGGCGTCGTGTTGGCAGAATTAAGTGAAACAGAGGAACCCGTTTCGTCGATCCATGATTTTGTGCCAGAGTATTTGAAACTTGTTGAAGCGGAAGAAAAGTGGTTGGCATCTCATACTCCAGGAGCGGATACGTATGTTGAAAAAATTTAAATCTTTCAAAGGAAAGCTGACCCTTTTTCGTAAAGTTCAATACCCAGAACAGACGAAAACGATTCAGGATGAAACGTATGTGATTCGTGAAATCGTCGGCGAAGATATCAAAGAGTTACTGCAAGTGGAACGATTGGTGTATGCCGGCGAGCTGCCTTGGACCAAGAGCGCGTTTCTTTCAGAGATTTATTCGCGATTTAAGCATTTGTACTTGTGTATCTTACAAAATGAGCGCATGATCGGTTTTGCGGGCGTTCGTTTGTTGGGAGAAGATGCTCATATTACCAATATTGCTGTTATACCTGAATATCAAGGCCGAGGTGTCGGCTCTTTTTTGTTGACTGAAATCGAACAGTATGCGCGAAAAAACAAATGTGACAGAATTTCGTTAGAAGTGCGTTTAAGTAATCGTGACGCTCAGCGGCTTTATCGACAGCTGGGCTTTGTCTCGCGAGCGATCAAAACTGCCTACTATACAGAAGGAAATGAAGATGCATTGGATATGGTGAAATTTTTAAATGAATAAACTGTTGAATAAAGAAGAATTGCCTGCAAAAAGTGAAGAGCTGTTATGGCAATTGGCAGAAGCGAGTTACCAAGATGGCTCTCCCTGGACTTGTGAACAATTCAAGCAGGATTTGGCTGCTGTTGACAGTCACTATTTAGTACTCCAGCCAATGGAGGCATTTGTTAGTTACCGTCGGGTTTTAGACGAAGCTGAAATCTTTAATCTCGCAGTCTTACCGGAAAAAAAAGGACAGGGATTGGGGAAACTCTTGCTGCAAGCTGTTATTCAGTCTTGTCAATCTGCTGGCGTCGAAAGGATTTTTCTAGAAGTGCGGGTCCGTAATTTTCCAGCACAAGCCTTATACCTGCGAATGGGTTTTGAAATCATTGGGCGGCGCAAAAATTATTATAGTCATCCTCAAGAGGATGCATTGATCATGGAAAAGAAAGTGAGGCCAGCATCAATCAAATGAATGAATTGATTTTAGCCATTGAAAGCAGCTGCGACGAAACAAGTGTCGCTGTCATAAAGAACGGGGACACGATTTTAAGCAATATCGTGGCTTCTCAAATTAAAAGTCATCAACGTTTTGGTGGCGTTGTCCCAGAAGTAGCTAGTCGACATCATGTGGAGCAGATTACTCTTTGTTTAGAAGAGGCACTGAAACAAGCAGAAGTGACACCAGAAGACTTATCCGCTGTAGCGGTCACGTACGGTCCAGGCTTAGTGGGGGCGTTGCTGATCGGTCTTTCGGCAGCCAAAGCGTTTGCCTGGGCGCATGGATTACCCTTGTTGCCAGTCAATCATATGGCGGGGCATATCTATGCGGCCCGTTTTGTCAAACCTCTGACCTTTCCATTGCTTGCCTTGCTAGTGAGCGGTGGACATACGGAGTTAGTTTATATGACAGAAGATGGTTCCTTTGAGATTATTGGCGAGACACGTGACGATGCTGCAGGAGAAGCATATGACAAGGTAGGACGAGTCTTAGGACTTTCTTATCCTAGCGGAAAAGAAATCGATCGTTTGGCGCATTTAGGTGAGGACACGTACCATTTTCCCAGAGCAATGATTCATGAAGACAATTTTGATTTTAGTTTTAGCGGATTAAAGAGTGCCTTTATTAATTTTGTCCATAATGCGCAGCAACGAGGAGAAACATTGGACGAAGCCAACCTTGCTGCTAGTTTTCAAGCAAGTGTCGTAGAGGTTTTGGTCACTAAGACGATTCGCGCCTGCAAGACTTATCCTGTCAACCAATTGATTGTTGCAGGTGGCGTTGCTGCAAACCAAGGCCTGCGTCAGGCACTAGATGAAGCAATGAGTGACCTGCCTGAGATTGACTTGATTATCCCACCTTTGCGTTTATGTGGCGATAATGCGGCAATGATCGGGGCCTTTGGGCATATTTTGTTAGAAAAAAAACAGTTTGCCCCACTATCTTTGAATGCTGTGCCAAGCCTAAGTTTTGGTCATGAAATGAAATAATCAAGCATTTGCTGCTCAACAGTACAGAAAAGACCGTGGCGTCATCGGGATACGAATCCGAATGGCAGCCCACGGTCTTTTGTTTAATTATTTGGATAAAATTGATTAAAAATACGTAAAACTTGTACATATTGAATAAAAATTAGAAAAGATGTATACTGGCTAAAAAACATAGGCAAGAAAGGGTGCAAAAGAAATGAAATCCGTTTTTAAAGGTCGCAGTTTTTTAGCAGAAAAAGATTTTACCAGAGATGAATTGCAGTATCTGATCGATTTTTCATTACATGTAAAAGAATTAAAGCAAAAGAATATCCCGCATCGTTATTTGGAAGGAAAAAATGTCGCTCTTTTGTTTGAAAAAAATTCTACTCGGACACGAGCTGCCTTTACCGTTGCTGCCGTTGATCTAGGAGCGCATCCGGAATTTTTAGGAGCAAACGATATCCAGATGGGATCAAAAGAGTCTGTTGAGGACTCTGCAAAAGTATTTGGTCGGATGTTTGATGGGATCGAATATCGAGGATTTAGCCAAAGAATCGTTGAAGACTTGGCGAAATATTCTGGTGTACCTGTCTGGAATGGATTGTCTGACATGTGGCACCCGACACAGATGATCGCAGACTTTATGACGATTCAAGAAAATTTTGGCAGTCTTGAAGGTCTGACGATCGCTTACTGCGGCGATGGAAGAAATAACGTTGCGCAATCCTTACTTGTGACTAGCGGGATTCTCGGTGTTGCTATTCGAATCATCGCACCAAAAGAATTACAGCCGGAACAGCAAGTCATCGAGCTGGCAGAGCAATTTGCCCAAGCATCACAAGCCGAAATTTTGATTACAGATGATGTGGCAGCTGTAGCAGGAGCAGACGTCGTTTATACCGATGTATGGGTTTCAATGGGAGAAGAAGCAAAATTTAAAGAACGAATCGACTTGCTGATGCCTTACCAAGTAAATGCCGAATTAATGAAAAAAACCAATAATGAACAAGCCATTTTCCTCCATTGTTTACCAGCTTTTCATGATACACAAACCAAATATGGGGCCAAAATCGCTGCTGATTTTGGCTTGAAGGAGATGGAAGTGACGAATGACGTTTTTCACAGCAAGCAAGCGCGCCAGTTCGATCAAGCAGAAAATCGCCTTCACTCTATCAAAGCCATTATGGCTGTCACCCTTGGAGATCTTTTTATTCCAAAGGTTTAACTAGCGAAATCCATGCAAAGGCGAAAAACCGGCTAGCCAAACCGATTATTTTTTGTTATACTTTCTGGGAACAAAATAGTAGATAATCGATGAGCAAGAAGAGTAGCTTTTGTTTTTCAGCGAGTTCGGGAAGGTGTGAGCCGAACAATCAAGAAAGTGAAGCGCACTTGTGAGATTTTGCCTAGCAAACGGAATTCTGCCGTTATCAGAAATAAGTAGGTCTTTTAAGAATCATTCCTTAAAGGACAAATAGAGTGGTACCGCGGGAAATCTCGTCTCTAGTGCATGTGATGCACTAGAGGCTTTTTTTAGTTGTTCCGTATGTACATTCGCTGGGCATTGCTTTCGTATCGAAACAAATGGAGGGAAAGAAAATGAATAATAAACAAATCGTTGCACAAGCTATTTATGCCGCTGTCAAAGAAGATTTGACTTTAGAACAAGTCAGTCAATTGTTAGAAAATCCTAAAACTGCTGAACACGGAGACGTTGCTTTTCCTGCCTTTGCTTTAGCCAAAGTCTATCGCAAAGCACCGCAACAGATCGCTAGCGAACTGGCGGAAAAAATTGATCCAGCTTCTTTTGAAAAAATCGAAGTCGTGGGTCCATACTTGAACTTTTTTATGAATAAAGAAGTGATCAGCGAACACGTCTTACAAACCGTCTTGAAGGAAAAAAATCATTATGGAGATCAATCAATTGGCAATCAGCAGGCGGTTCCGATTGATATGTCTTCACCAAACATTGCGAAACCAATCTCCATGGGCCATTTGCGTTCGACGGTGATCGGTAATTCGATTGGCTTTATTCTTGAAAAAATCGGTTATCAGCCAATTCGGATCAATCATTTAGGAGACTGGGGAACTCAATTTGGGAAATTGATCGTCGCCTATAAAAAATGGGGTTCTGAAGAAGCAGTTAAAAAAGAACCAATCAATGAACTCTTGCGTTTATATGTTGAATTCCATGAACAAGCAGAAAATGATAAAGCGTTGGAAGATGAAGCCCGGGCATGGTTCAAGAAGTTAGAAGACGGTGATCAAGAAGCAACCGAATTATGGCAATGGTTCCGCGATGAGTCATTGCAAGAGTTCAACAAAATCTATGACATGCTGGAAGTAAGTTTTGATTCATTGAATGGGGAAGCCTTCTACAATGATAAAATGACGGAAGTCGTTGAACTTTTGGAAGAAAAACATTTATTACAAGAAGATCAAGGCGCAGAAATCGTTGATTTGACTGCCTATGATCTCAATCCAGCGTTGATCCGCAAATCTGACGGCGCAACATTATATATCACTCGGGATATGGCGGCAGCATTGTACCGCAAACGGACTTATAACTTTGCTAAGTCTCTGTATGTTGTCGGTAACGAACAAAGCTATCATTTTAAGCAATTGAAAGCAGTTCTTAAAGAAATGGGCTTCGATTGGTCAGATGATATGCACCACATCCCATTTGGTTTGATCACCAAAGATGGTAAGAAGCTGTCTACTCGTAAAGGAAAAATCGTTTTATTAGAAGAAGTATTGAATGAAGCCATCGAATCTGCGAAAGAACAAATCACAGAAAAAAATCCAGGCTTAGCGAACAAAGATGAAGTGGCAAAACAAGTGGGTGTCGGTGCGGTCGTCTTTCATGATTTAAAAAATGATCGCCTGAACAACTTCGATTTCACATTGGAAGAAGTCGTTCGTTTTGAAGGAGAAACCGGACCTTACGTCCAATATTCTCATGCACGGGCGATGAGCATTTTAGAAAAAGCACAATTTGATCCTGCCAATGCGCAAGCTCTTGCTTTGAATGATGCAGAGAGCTGGGAAGTGATCAAGTTGATCCAACGCTACCCAGAAACTATCTTACAGGCTGCAGATAAATATGAGCCATCAGTGATTGCTAAACATGCGATCAAATTAGCGCAAGCCTTCAATAAATACTATGCAAATGTCAAGATTTTAGCAGAAGATGCGCAAAAAGATGCTCGATTGGCATTGGTTTACGCTGTAACAGTCTTGTTAAAAGAAGATTTGCGTCTGTTAGGATTACATGCACCTGATAAAATGTAAATAAAAAAAAAGATACCAACGGCAGCCTATATGCTTGCCACTGGTATCTTTTTTTCGATTCTTTAGAGAATAGCATGGGACTTGATATATTCAGTCAGCTTGATGGCATCTTCATTTGTACGGGAAATAACGGCTACTGTATCAAAGCCGGCGAGAGAACAAACTTTCTCAGGCATCGAAACTTCATCTAAAGCCGCTGCCAATAAAGGTGCATTGTCAGGGATCGTATTGATTAGCGTCATAAATTGAACACGATCCACTTTGGTGACGACATCTTCCAGCATGTGAATCAGCCGTTGTTCTTCCGCTTTTTCATTTTCTTGAGTATTCATTCCTTGAAAGAGAACAAATTTTGTTTGTCCAGTCTCATCAGGCTGTTTGACAATTTTTAGATCACGGATATCGCGGGAGATCGTTGCCTGCGTAGCGGTTACTCCTTGTGCTTCGAGCAACTGCAACAGTTCTTCTTGAGTTCCCACACTATGTTCTGCAATAATCTGTTTGATCAATAAATGCCGGTCGGATTTACGCATAAATAGACTCCTTTAATTGAATTCTTCAGCATTATCATAGCAGAAAAAGGATTAAAAACCTAGGCTTTAGTCAGACTGAACACCCGTTGTTTGTAAGAAAAAAATGTAAAAGTAAACAGCTAGGTTTATGAGGAAAAGCAGTTGCAATTCTTTAGTAGCTACTGTATACTGTTTAAGGCGTGAGTTTTTTGACTCCGCAAATCCACATCTTGTTCCATCTGCGAAGCGGTGCTGATAATCAGTTCTTCGAAGAGCTAAAGAGCAAGAGAGGAAATCAAAAACCAAATTGGAGGAAACACATCATGGCAGTAATCTCAATGAAACAATTGCTAGAAGCCGGCGTACACTTTGGACACCAAACACGTCGCTGGAACCCAAAAATGAAGAAATATATCTTCACAGAAAGAAACGGTATCTACATCATCGACTTACAAAAAACTGTTAAGTTAGTAGATGCAGCATACGACTACATGAAAAACGTTGCTGAAGAAGGCGGAGTTGCTTTGTTCGTAGGAACAAAAAAACAAGCTCAAGAAGCAATCAAAGAAGAAGCAATCCGTTCAGGTCAATACTACGTAAACCATCGTTGGTTAGGTGGAACATTGACGAACTGGGAAACTATCCAAAAACGTGTTGCTCGCTTGAAACAAATCAACAAAATGGAAGAAGATGGCACATTTGATGTCCTTCCTAAAAAAGAAGTCGTTGGTTTGAACAAAGAACGCGAACGTCTTGAAAAATTCTTAGGCGGTATCGCTGATATGCCAAGAATTCCAGATGTAATGTACGTTGTTGACCCACGCAAAGAACGCATTGCGATCCAAGAAGCACGTAAATTAAATATCCCAATCGTAGCGATGGTTGATACAAACTGTGATCCAGATGAGATCGACGTAGTTATCCCATCAAACGACGATGCGATTCGTGCCGTTAAATTGATCACTGCTAAAATGGCAGATGCATTTATCGAAGGCAACCAAGGCGAAGACCAAGTAGTTGAAGAAGATTTTTCTGCTGAATCAACAGAAAATGCTACTTCAATCGAAGAAATCGTTGATGTTGTCGAAGGCGACAATGTATCAGCTGAATAAGAAATGATGGAGCTGTTTCAAAGGCTAGGCGCCAAGCCTCACTCTCCTTTGAAACAGCTTTTTTAAAAGGCAAGTTCAGGCTTGTTAAATGACATTTAGGAGGAAAACAAAAAATGGCAGAAGTAACAGCTAAATTAGTAAAAGAATTGCGCGACATGACTGGTGTAGGTATGATGGATGCAAAACGTGCCTTAGTTGAAGTCGAAGGAGATATCGAAAAAGCCGTTGATCTATTACGTGAAAAAGGAATGGCTAAAGCTGCAAAGAAAAATGATCGGATTGCTGCTGAAGGATTGGCATCTGTTGCTATCAACGGGAATGCTGCTGCAATCGTTGAAGTAAACTCTGAAACAGACTTCGTTTCTAAAAACGAAATGTTCCAAGATTTAGTTAAAGAAATCGCAGAAGTAATCGCTGCAAACAAACCTGCTGACATGGAAGCTGCTTTGCAGTTGGAAACATCAAAAGGTAAAATGGAAGCAGCATTGATCGAAGCAACTCAAGTTATCGGTGAAAAAATTAGCTTCCGTCGTTTTGAAGTTGTTGAAAAAGATGACAACTCTGCTTTCGGCGGCTACTTGCACATGGGCGGACGTATCGCTGTCTTGACTGTTCTTGAAGGAACAACAGACGAATCAGTTGCAAAAGATGTCGCTATGCACGTTGCTGCAATCAATCCTCGCTATGTGAATGAATCTCAAATCTCACAAGAAGAATTGGATCACGAAAAACAAGTTTTGACTGAACAAGCATTGAACGAAGGCAAACCAGCCAACATCGTTGAAAAAATGGTTGAAGGCCGTTTGAAAAAATTCAAAGCAGAAATCGCTTTGGTTGACCAACCATTCGTTAAAGATCCTGACATGACTGTTGAAAAATTTGTTGCTTCAAAAGGCGCAACAGTGAAATCATTTGTTCGTTTTGAAGTCGGCGAAGGTATCGAAAAACGCGAAGATAACTTTGTAGAAGAAGTTATGAGCCAAGTCAAAAAATAATTCTGTTCCTTGAACAGATGGGAACGCATGGAAGTGCGCTCCCTTTTTTTAAGCAAAAACCGATTTTCAAAAAAATTGCACAAATTCAAACAGAATGGCGCCAATATGCTACAATAGTATTGGAGAATGTACGGAGGAATCATCATGGGTAAACCAAAATATCAACGTGTTGTGTTAAAATTGAGCGGCGAAGCATTGGCAGGGGATGAAGGATTTGGTATCAAACCGCCAACGATCCAAGAAATCGTCAAAGAGATCAAAGAAGTCCATGAACTTGGTGTTGAAATGGCGATCGTAGTAGGCGGCGGTAACATTTGGCGTGGTCAGATTGGTGCACAAATGGGCATGGAACGAGCGCAAGCAGACTATATGGGAATGTTGGCAACTGTCATGAATGCATTGGCGTTGCAAGACACTCTTGAGAACGCTGGCGTACCGACTCGCGTCCAAACATCGATCGAAATGCGCCAAATCGCAGAACCTTATATTCGCCGTCGGGCAGAACGTCATCTAGAAAAAGGGCGTGTAGTGATCTTTGCTGGCGGCACAGGGAATCCTTATTTCTCAACAGATACTACGGCTGCCTTAAGAGCAGCTGAAATCAATGCAGATGTGATCTTGATGGCAAAAAATAACGTCGATGGTGTCTACTCAGCAGATCCAAAAATCGATCAAAGTGCAGTGAAGTTTGAAGAGCTTACGCATCTAGAAGTGATTTCGAAAGGATTGCAAGTCATGGATTCCACTGCAAGCTCATTAAGCATGGATAATGATATTCCGTTAGTTGTCTTTAATTTAAATGAACAAGGAAATATTCGCCGTGCAATCTTAGGAGAACATATTGGAACGACAGTAAGGGGGAAATAGAATGGCTGACAAAATTTTAACAGAAGCAAAAGATAAAATGAAAAAAGCAGCAGAAAACTTGCAGCGCGAGTTAGGACAAATTCGTGCTGGTCGTGCGAACGCAAGTATTTTAGACCGTGTGATGGTAACCTACTATGGTGTTCCAACACCACTAAATCAAATGGCATCAATCACGATTCCTGAAGCGCGTATTTTGATGATTACGCCTTTCGACAAAACAATGATCCAAGAAGTCGAAAAAGCGATCATGCAAAGCGACATCGGTATCACACCTGCTAACGATGGTACAGTAATCCGTTTAGTCATTCCGCAATTGACGGAAGAGCGCCGGAAAGAATTGGCAAAAGATGTGAAAAAAGAAGCGGAGAATGCGAAAATTGCTGTCCGTAATATCCGTCGTGATGCGATGGATGCTTACAAGAAGCAAGAAAAATCTGGCGATATCACGGTCGATGATTTAAGAGAATCAGAAAAAGAAGTTCAAACATTGACAGACAACAGTATTAAAGAAATCGATCAGATCGCAGCTGAAAAAGAACAAGAATTATTAGAAGTATAAGAAGCAGGGGCGCACAAGCGCCCTTTTTTTATTCCTAACAAAGAGAAAATGTTTTTGTTTTTCTTTAATATAGATTTCTTTTTTTACTTTTCATAGGCAAGAAATATGATTATTGTTATAATGAAAAAGATGAATTTTACGAAATGGAAGAGGAGCGAATCATATGTTGCGTTTTTTTCCACAAAAAGACAAATATGTTAAGGAAGAAACTGAATACGAACTTGATCCGGCATTACCTGTGCCTCAGCATATCGCGATCATTATGGACGGAAATGGCCGCTGGGCTCAGAATCGGCGTTTACCGCGGGTGGCAGGGCACAAAGAAGGGATGGAGACAGTGAAGACGATCACGACCCATGCCTCGCGGCTTGGAGTCAAAGTCTTGACATTGTACGCATTCTCAACGGAAAATTGGAAACGACCAAATGAAGAAGTCGATTACTTGATGCAATTGCCAGTTGATTTTTTTGACACGTTTGTACCAGAGCTGATCAAAGAAAATGTGAAGGTCCATGTGATGGGCTTTACTGAATATTTGCCTGCTCACACTCAAGATGCTGTCAATCGTGCCATCGAACAGACCAAGGAGAATACAGGAATGGTCCTGAATTTCGCTTTGAACTATGGCAGTCGTGCTGAAATGCTGCAGGCGATCCAAAAGCTGTATGAAGAACTAGACCACACACAGGAGACGGTAGAAATCACCGAAGAAATGATGGACCAGCATCTCATGACTGGCTTCTTGCCTGCTGCACTTCGCGATCCTGAATTGGTGATTCGAACGAGTGGTGAAGAACGGATCAGTAATTTTCTTCTTTGGCAAATTGCTTATAGCGAGCTCTTTTTCACTAAAGCATTATGGCCTGACTTTGATGCCCAATTGTTAGAAGCTGCCATCGGCAGTTTTCAACAGCGAAATCGGCGTTTTGGCGGGTTGAACAAGAAGGAGGACAAAAAGTGAAACAACGTGTGATCACCGCAGTGGTGGCATTAGCATTTTTTTTACCAGTTATTTATGTCGGTGGAATAGCCATCGAGTTGACGGCAGCTTTACTTGCCGGAATTGGTGTGTTTGAATTATTTCGGATGAAAGGATTAGCGGTTCTCAGTTTTGAAGGGGTGTTATCGATTCTTGGGGCTGTGATCTTAGTCTTACCTAAGGATCCTTGGTTTGCTTTCTTACCAGCAAATACAGATAAAAGTGCCTTGTTTTATCTGATTGTCTTGTTGTTGCTAGGGATCGCTGTCGTTTCCAAAAATATGTACACCATTGATGAAGCAGGTTTCCCCGTTTTAGTCAGTCTGTATGTGGGTGTCGGCTTTGAACGTTTCTTGACGGCTAGATTAGTACCAAACGGATTAGTTGTGCTGATTTTTGGCTTGTTTATTGTTTGGGCGACAGATATTGGTGCTTATATGGTTGGCCGCCGATTCGGCGCACATAAGCTATGGCCGGAGATCTCACCGAACAAGACCGTTGAAGGGGCATTGGGCGGAATTGTTTCGGCAGTCGTTGTGGCAGCTCTTTATTTGTTGGCATTCCCAGGCAACGATTACTTTGGCCATGGAAGTCTGATCATGATCGTATTGACGATTATTTTTTCGATTGCTGGTCAGTTTGGTGACCTTGTCGAATCAGCTATCAAGCGACACTACGGAGTAAAAGATTCAGGCAATATTTTGCCTGGCCACGGCGGGATTCTTGATCGTTTTGATAGTATGCTGTTTGTTTTTCCAATCATGTACTTATTAGGTGTTTTCTAAAGCAATCATTTAGTTAGTCTAGATAAACGAGCAATAATCACTTGCTTGACTAGATAAGTGCTAGGTCATTAATTTGTTTGATCAGCTCCGCAGAAAGAAGACACTTTTTAACCTCATTTTAACCTTATTTCAACCTCTAAATGAAGCCTGTTTTCACGGGACCAGACATTTAGAGGTTTTTTAGTTCTCGACTATTTGGCGGTCGAAGCTTTTTTGACGGACCACTGTGAAGAATGCGAGGGTAAGGAAAAAAGAACACTCTTCCTGTTAAGGAATGTGTTGTGAGAAAGAGCCACAGTCTTTTTATGCGTGTTAGAGCTTGGTTCTTTAAATTCTTGTTACAATAACGCCGGAAGTTCCTCATTAGGTGTGGGTGTGATAAAATAAAGAAAGGTTTCCCCTTTAACAAGAGGGAACAGTGAAAGCGAGGAAACAGAATGAAAACGATTCTTGTGTTTATTATCATATTTTCTGTTGTGGTCGTAATCCACGAATTTGGACACTACTTCTTTGCCAAACGTGCAGGGATTTTAGTTCGGGAATTTGCCATTGGAATGGGTCCAAAGCTTTTTGCCCATCAAGGAAAAGATGGAACGACTTACACGATTCGAATGTTACCATTAGGTGGCTATGTTCAAATGGCAGGCTGGGGCGAAGATGAGACAGAGCTGACACCAGGTATGCCGATCTCACTTGTGCAAGACAAGGATGGAAAAGTCATCAAGATCAATACTAGCAAAAAGGTGCAGTTGCCTCATGCGATTCCAATGGAAGTGGTAGACTTTGATCTCGAAGAAAAGTTGACGATTGCAGGGTACATCAATGGAAATGAACAAGAAAAAGTCGCTTATGCGGTCGATCATGATGCAACCATTATTCATGAAGACGGTGTGGAAGTAAGGATTGCACCGAAAGATGTTCAATTTCAGTCAGCGAAACTTTGGCAGCGAATGTTGACCAATTTTGCTGGACCGATGAATAACTTCATCTTAGCTTTTGTTTTATTCACAGGGTTAGTGTTTGCACAGGGTGGTGTACAAGATGTGAATACGACCAGCATCTCTGGTATCCAAAATGGTTCACCAGCCGCTGAGGCAGGCTTGAAAGATGGCGATGAGATCTTAGCAGTCAATGGCAAGACAGTATCCAACTGGCAGGAATTGAGCAGTGAGATCCAAAATTATCCTGACACGAAGATCCCCCTTGAAGTGAAGCGGGGAAGTGATACATTAACGATTGAAGCAACGCCAGAAGGGAAATCTGCTGAAGGAGAAAAAGTAGGATTTATGGGAATCAGTCCTGGCTTGAAAACAAGTCTTGGTGACAAGCTATTAGGTGGCTTGAAATTGACCTTCAACAATGCTTTACTGATTTTCCGAGCTGTCGGTAATTTGATCGTACAACCAGATCTGGACAAATTAGGCGGTCCGGTGGCCATTTTCCAATTGTCCTCACAAGCAGCCTCACAAGGGGTAGCCTCTGTCGTCATGATGATGGCGGCGATCTCCATCAACTTAGGAATCTTTAATTTGTTGCCTATTCCAGGGTTGGATGGCGGCAAACTCGTTTTGAACATTCTTGAAGGTGTCCGAGGTAAACCGATCAGTCAAGAAAAAGAAGGAATCATCACGTTAATTGGGTTTGGTTTTTTGATGTTGCTGATGGTGTTAGTGACTTGGAATGATATTCAGCGCTTTTTCTTTTGATTAGAGGAAGCAGCTGATATGGGCCAAGCAGGGTGTATGGTATAGCAAAGTGTTTGCAGCAAAGGAGAAAAAAATGAAGCAGTCGAAACTGTTTATTCCGACATTGCGGGAAATACCAAGTGATGCGGAAACATTGAGTCATCAACTTTTAGTTAGAGCCGGTTATATTCGGCAAGTGGCAGCAGGCATCTACATGTATTTGCCTTTAGCCCAGCGGGTGTTGGAGAAAATCAAAAAATTGATGCGGGAAGAATTAGCCAAAATTGATGCAGTAGAAATGACGATGCCAGTTTTATTGCCCTTGGAACTATGGCAAAGTACTGGGCGAGATGGGCTTTATGGGCGCTCACTGTATCAGTTAACAGATCGAAACGAGCGGGAGTATGTCTTGGGGCCAACCCATGAAGAGCCTTTTACGGAATTGATCAAAAGTGAGATCTCTTCCTACAAACGTCTGCCGATCAGTTTGTATCAGATTCAGTCAAAATACCGAGACGAACAACGTCCGCGCTTCGGTTTGATTCGCAGTCGCGAATTCATCATGCAAGACGGCTACTCATTTCATGCCGATGAGTCAAGTTTAGATACGACTTATCGTCGGTATGAAGCAGCCTATCACGCGATTTTGCAGCGTTGTGGGCTGGAGTATCGTGCAGTGATTGGTGATAACGGTCTGATGGGAGGGCATGATTCCAAAGAATTCATGGCACTGTCGCAGATTGGTGAAGAACTAATTTGCTACTCAACGGAAAGCGACTACGTGGCGAATTGGAAAATGGCCACAAGTTTGTATGTATCAAAGAAATCTCACGAAACCTTTCTTGAGCGCGCAGAGTTGCAGGTTGATCCATCTTATTCTCTGGAAGAAGTAGCTGCAGCTTGTGAGAGTGACTTGACTAAGATCGTTCAGTCCTTTCTTTTGTTTGCTGATGGAGAACCGGTCATGATTCTTCTACGTGGCGATCATCAATTGAACGAAGCAAAAGTCAAAAATTTTCTAGAAGCCGATCAATTGAAAATAGCTACACCAGAAGAATTACGTTGTCATCTGCAAGCTGAAGCAATCAGTCCCATTGCGCTGCCGGAAAATGTCCGCTTATATGCTGATCAGCATGTACAAGATTTAGCAAATGTGATCGTCTTTGGGAATCAACCGGGCCATTACTATCAAAACGCAAATGTAGGACGAGATTTTTCCCCATTGGCATTTGCTGATTTTCGATTGGTGCAAGAAGGTGATCCTTCTCCAGATGGCAAAGGGGTCCTAACTTTCACACGAGGAATCGAAGTTGGCCACATTTTCAAGCTAGGAACCAAATACAGTGAAAGACTTGGTGCGACAGTTGTCGATGAGAACGGTCAGGAGACGCCAGTCATGATGGGGTGTTATGGCATCGGTGTATCTCGTCTTCTATCAACAATCGTTGAACAGCACGGCAATGAAGAGGGAATCGATTGGCCGAAAGAGATTGCACCTTATGATATCCATATTATTCAAACTACAATGGAAGACTCGTATCAAACTGCTTTGTGCGAGGAAGTAGAGCAAGCGATGCTTGCTGTCGGTTATGAAGTTTTAGTAGATGATCGCAACGAACGTGCTGGTGTCAAATTTGCGGATGCGGATTTGATAGGCTGTCCGATTCGATTGACCATTGGCAACAAAGCGACAGAAGGGATTGTCGAAATAAAAATCAAACACACAAATGCAACCGTTGAAGTTCGTAAAGAGGAAGTGGCTACGACATTAACGATCTTGTTGACTGCATCTGAATGATCCGTGACAAAAATCGAGGAAGGGGGAGCCCTTTCTCGATTTTTTAATGAAAGACAAAAGAAAAAGAGGTATACTAATTAATACTGAGAAAAAGGAGGATGGTCAATTGTCAAAAGAAAGAGAGACCTTTGAGATTTTATTAGAGCAAATCAATGCTGGTCCTAATTTACGCCAACATCCTTTGATACAGACCGCTCAAATCAAACAAGTCGTGGTCCATCGCCAGTCAAAAGCTTGGACATTTTACTTGCAGTTTGATACATTGCTACCCGTTATGGTGTATCAATCGTTCAAACAACATTTGGAACTGGCCTTTAAGGAAATCGCTGCGGTGCGAATGATCATTGAAGCCAAGGATAATGCCTTCGATCAACAACTGATCCAAGAGTACTGGCCATTAGCACTCGCAAATCAAAACTGTGATCGTCCACTAGTACAGCAAGTCATTAAGAATCAGCTACCGGTAGTGAATGAGAAAAAAGTGATCCTGCCTGTTACCAATGAAGCGGTAATCGCGATTTTGCAGCAACAATATTTACCAATCATTGAAGAAAACTATCAAACATTTGGTTTTCAAAAATTTCGTATCATTCCTGAAATGGATGCCGAACAAGCAGAAGAAGCTTTAAAAGAATTGGAAGCTCGTAAAGAAGAACAGACTGCTGCTTTCCAATTACAGGCTGCTGAGAACTTGATCGCCCATGAACAGCGGAAAAAAGAAGTGAAAGCTGTTGAATTTGACGGTCCGATTGCATTGGGAAGGAATATTCCAGCCGATGAACCCGTTACCCCAATGATTAATATCATTGAGGAAGAACGCCGTGTGACGATCCAAGGATATGTCTTTGATAAAGAAGTTCGGGAATTACGTTCAAAGCGGAAGATCTTGATTCTGAAAATCACGGATTATACGTCATCTTTCAGTGTCAAAAAGTTCTCCAATAATGAAAAAGATGAACAAATCTTTGAGGCAATCGCCAAAGGCAGCTGGGTAAAAGTTCGCGGAAGCGTGCAGGAAGATACCTTTATGCGAGATCTTGTTATGAATGCTCAAGACTTGATTGAGGTAAAACACGAGATTCGGAAAGACTATGCACCTGAAGGAGAAAAACGGGTGGAACTCCATCTTCATTCAAATATGAGTACGATGGATGCCACGAATAATATCAGTGATTTAGTTGCACAAGCTGGAAAATGGGGACATAAGGCGATCGCTATTACGGACCATGGTGGCGCGCAAGCTTTCCCAGATGCCCATCATGCGGGTGAAAAAGCTGGTGTTAAGATTTTATATGGGGTTGAAGCCAATATCGTTGATGATGGCGTTGCAGTAGCTTATAATCCTAAACCAGTTCCTTTGACGGATGCCACGTATATTGTGTTTGACGTGGAAACGACGGGGCTATCTGCCGTTTATGATACAATTATCGAATTAGCGGCTGTCCGCATGCATAAAGGCAATGTGGAAGGCTCATTTGATGAATTCATTGATCCAGGACACCCATTGTCTCGCACCACCGTAGAGCTTACAGGGATCACCGATGAAATGGTTCGCGGTTCTAAATCAGAAGAAGAAGTATTGCGACTCTTTAGAGAGTTTTCTGAAGGAGCAATCTTGGTTGCCCACAATGCTTCTTTCGATATGGGCTTTTTAAATACGAGTTATCGAAAATATGGGATTCCAGAAGCCGAAAATCCGGTTATTGATACATTAGAACTGGCACGTTACTTATATCCTGAGTTCAAACGTTTTGGTCTAGGCGTCTTATCTAAAAAATTCGGCGTCAGCTTAGAACAGCATCACCGAGCGATCTATGATGCGGAAGCCACGGGCCATTTAGCTTGGATCTTTGTCAAAGAAGCGATGGAAAAGCATGGCATGCTGCTGCATGAAGACTTGAACCGCCATGTGGGAGGAGAGAACTCCTTCAAAGCGGCGCGACCATTCCATGCGACGATCTTGGCGAAGACGCAAGCCGGATTAAAAAATTTATTTAAATTGATCTCGATGTCGAACGTGAAATATTTCCATGACAAAGTCCCAAGAATTCCTCGCTCGGAATTGGTGAAGCTGCGGGAAGGATTACTTGTAGGAACCGCCTGTGACAAGGGAGAAGTCTTTGTCGCCATGATGCAAAAAGGGGTGGATGCTGCCCGTAAATTAGCAGAGTTCTACGATTATATTGAAGTCATGCCCAAAGAAGTTTACGCTCATTTGATTGAGACCGAACTTGTTAAGAATGAATCAGACCTAGAAGACATTATTCGCAATTTGATCGAGATTGGCAACGAATTAGGCAAAGTGGTGGTAGCTACAGGGAATGTACATTATTTGAATGAAGAAGATGCGATCTATCGTAAGATTTTGATCAATTCAATGGGGGGAGCCAATCCTCTGAATCGCCATAGTCTCCCAGCTGTTCACTTTCGGACGACAGATGAGATGCTGACCGCTTTTCAATTTTTAGGCCCAGATACAGCCAAAGAAATCGTCGTGACGAACCCCAACAAAATTGCGGATATGTGTGAAAAGGTCATTCCAGTCAAGGATGATTTGTATACGCCAAAAATCCCAGGTTCCGAACAAGAAATCACAGATCTAAGTTACAATCGTGCCAAAGAATTATATGGGGATCCTTTGCCTGAGATCGTTGAAAAGCGATTGAAAAAAGAATTAGATTCCATTATCGGAAATGGCTTCTCCGTGATTTACCTGATCTCCCAAAAACTGGTACACAAGAGCAATGAAGATGGCTACTTGGTGGGCTCGCGGGGATCTGTCGGTTCCAGTTTTGTCGCAACGATGACGGGGATCACTGAAGTGAATCCATTAGCTCCTCATTATTATTGCCCAGACTGTCAGTACTCGGAGTTTTATGAGGACGGGTCTTATGGTTCTGGCTATGATATGCCAGAAAAAAAATGTCCGAAATGCGGCACCCGACTAAACAAGGACGGTCATGACATTCCGTTTGAAACCTTCTTAGGTTTCCATGGAGATAAAGTCCCCGATATCGATTTGAACTTCTCTGGGGAATACCAGCCCGAAGCGCACAATTATACAAAGGTTCTTTTCGGAGAAGATTATGTTTACCGTGCAGGAACGATCGGTACGGTAGCAGACAAAACCGCATTCGGTTTTGTAAAAGGGTTTGAGCGGGATCACAATCTTCATTATCGTGCAGCAGAAGTGGACCGATTGGCCAAAGGGGCTACCGGAGTGAAGCGCACCACCGGACAGCATCCAGGGGGGATCATTGTAATCCCCGATTATATGGATGTCTATGATTTCACACCGATTCAATACCCAGCCGATGATATGAATTCTGAATGGAAGACGACACACTTTGATTTCCACTCGATCCATGACAATATTTTGAAACTGGATATTTTAGGACATGATGATCCGACAGTGATTCGGATGTTACAGGACTTATCTGGAATTGATCCAAAAACGATCCCTACCGATGATCCAGAAGTTATGCGTATTTTTGGCGGAACGGATGTTTTAGGTGTAACAGAAGAGCAAATTTATTCTAAAACTGGTACTTTAGGGATTCCTGAATTTGGGACCCGTTTCGTACGGGGGATGTTGGAACAGACCCATCCGTCCACCTTCGCAGAGCTGTTGCAGATTTCAGGGCTTTCCCACGGAACGGATGTTTGGCTGGGAAATGCCGAGGAACTGATTCGGCGCGGTGATGCCAACTTGGCAGAAGTCATTGGTTGTCGGGATGACATCATGGTCTATCTGATTCATGCAGGATTAGATGACGGTATGGCTTTCAAAATCATGGAGACGGTTCGTAAAGGACAATGGAACAAGATCCCGGATGATTTGCGAGATACGTATCTGCAAGCGATGCGGGAAAATAATGTCCCTGAATGGTATATCGATTCTTGTTCTAAGATCAAGTATATGTTCCCCAAAGCCCATGCGGCAGCCTATGTATTGATGGCATTGCGGGTCGCTTACTTCAAAGTATATTTCCCAATTCTGTATTACTGTGCCTATTTCTCTGTTCGTGCGGACGACTTTGATTTGATCGCCATGTCAAAAGGCAAAGAAGCGGTAAAAGAGCGGATGCAAGAAATCAATGACAAAGGCATGGATGCATCGACAAAAGAAAAAAACTTGCTGACTGTTTTAGAATTGGCCAATGAAATGTTGGAAAGAGGCTATGAATTTGGCATGATCGATTTATATAAATCGGATGCTGAGAATTTTGTGATCGATGGCAACAAGCTGATCGCACCATTTCGAGCTGTACCAAGTTTAGGTCTAAACGTAGCCAAACAAATCTGTGAGGCCCGGAAAGATGGTCCGTTCTTGTCCAAAGAAGATCTGGCCAACCGAGGAAAAGTTTCCAAAACATTAATCGAATATATGACAGACAATGGTGTCTTGAAAGATTTACCGGATGAAAATCAATTGTCGTTGTTTGATATGCTATAAGGAAGAAATTTATTATCAACTATAAAAACGATTCGCAGGCACTATCTTTCTCAGAAATGATAGGTCCTCGAATCGTTTTTTTTTGTTTTTATACATCGACACTTTTGCTGCATGTCATAATAAAACCATCAACAATAATGGAATGTAAATCATATAAATCAAAACGGAGTAGCCTAATGAAGAAGCAGCAAACTCTTCATCTCCCTGGTAATTTCTAACCAGGATCGGCACAGAATTTTGAACAGGCATCGATGCTTGGATGATAAAGACTTGCAGCATCAATGAAGGAACCTGTATCCATTGACCAATCAGCCACACGATCAATGGAGAGAGGAGAAAACGACCTGCGAGGACGCCGGCAAGATCCTTGGTCATACGTAAATTCTTGATACCACTATAGTAAACGATGATCCCAATGATGAACATGGATAGAGGCGTGGTTAACTCAGAAAGATAGCCTCCTAGGCCTGCAATAAATTTCGGTAAAGGAAAATCGAAGAGCATCCAGATCAATCCAATAATAAACCCAATCAATGCAGGAGAGAAGATTTTTTTCAACACAACTAAAGGGTGAAAGGAGACTTTTGCTTCTTCGAAACTAGGGCTGTCTCGAGCGATTTCATAGATCCCAACCGTCCAAAACAAACTAGTGTTGACAATATAATAAAGCAAGACATAAGGAACAGCCTTTTCGCCAAAAATAGCCAGGTTGATCGGTAATCCAATAAAAATTGTATTGGAAAAAGTAAACATGGTGGAGAAGGATCCATGATGAGTGGGAGCTACTTGAAAGAAACGCTGCCAAAGTTTACTGATCCCATAAGTAATGACAATGGATAATAATGGAATGATCATTCCAGAAAACAGTGAAAGGAATTCATCGCGGGTAAAATTCTTGATGATATTCAAAAACATACTTGCCGGCAGTGAGAGATTCAAAACAAGTTTTGAAAAGGTATCTGCTGTACGATTTGAGAACCATTGCTTAAAAGACAACCAGTAGCCAATAAACATCAAACTAAAAATCACAAAAATATTGCTATATGCTTGGAACATGAACTCACCTCTCTTTCACTATAGCGAATCTTGATTCCATAATCAATTCAATCAGAAAAGAATACCCCAAAAAAGCAATCAAAAAAACTATGACCGAGAAGAGTCGGTCATAGTTCTAAATTTATTTTCGTTGTTGTTTGCCGGCATTACGGCCTTTTGCATTTTTATGATTCAAGTTTTTTGGCGTTGTAGGCTGCGTCTGCTGCGTAGGAGTGACATCTTTCCGAGGCGTCACGACCGTTTTAGGCGGATTGGCTTTCATTTCTGCTTCAACTTGCGCACGAATCTTAGGTTTCATGATGACATTTGTAATAAAGGTTTGCAGGCAGCTGAAGACCCCGCCGACAACCCAGTACAACGTTACACCAGCAGGTGCACTTAATGACATGAAGACAATCATCAATGGCGAAACGATCAACATTGTTTTCATCGTTTTTTTCTGTTCTTCTGGGATTCCAATGGTTGAAATATATCCTTGTATGAGATACGAAATACCAGCAATGGCTACAAATAGGAAACTTGGTTGTCCTAAGGAAATCCCAAAGAATTCCGAATTTTGAATCCCTTGTGTGTAACGAGCAGTAAAATATAAAGCTGAAAATATTGGCATCTGAATCAGCAGCGGCAAGCAACCGATTCCGCCAAACATGCTGACATTATTTTCAGAATAAATTTTTTGCATGTCTGCTTGTGCTTGCATTTGTTCTTCACGAGTGGTCGCTTTTTTCAAGTTGGCTTGTGCGATATCTACCTGCGGTTTCAAGAACTGCATTTTTTCACTTTGGATCATCGTTTTCTTCGATTGATGGATCCCAAGCGGTAAGATAATAAGGCGTACAACGATTGTCACAGCGATAATTGCCCAACCATAAGACCAATCGAAGTTTTCTACCAGCATGGTGATCAAATTACCTAATGGTTTCACTAAGAAACGATAGATCATGCCGTTTTCATTCGGTGTTCCATCAGAGTTTGTGCTGACACATCCGGATAAAGTCAGTAAAAGTCCTAACAATCCAGACGAGAGCAGCCATTTATTCATTTTTGACATTCTTTTCTTCCTCTTCACTATAAATTTAGACAAAAATAACTATACTAAAAAAGACCGACTATTTCAATGTACAAAAGGAAATTCATTGAAAAATCAATCTTTCGTCGTAGATTTAGTAACCATATTCAACATCAAAACTTGTTCTTTCCTTGATAGAAGGATCTTCTTGGATCTTTGTACTTGTCACTTTACCAGAAGGAGACGGTGAATCTTTGACTGCTTCAACAAAAGCGTCTACCTGTTTCTCTTCGCCGATAGCTTCGATCGTTACTGAGCCATCAGATTCATTTTTGACGGATCCTTGGATCCCCATCCGGTCCGCTAACAATTTTGTCGTGTAACGAAAACCGACTCCTTGGACTCGGCCTTGAACTTGAATGCGTATTTTTTTCATCAAATCACCCCTCGTTTCAGTCAACCTCTATGGTATATGATAGCGTTTTTCTAACGAAAGAACAAGTTTCATCCTTTGACTCATGCTATAATGAGGCGAGGTGAACAGGATGAGGGAAATTCTTTCAAAAAAAAATACATTGATCAAAGAGGTCAAAAAACTCGCACAAAAAAAATACCGCAATCAAACCAATACGTATATAATCGACGGTTGGCATTTGGTACAAGAAGCCATTGCAGCATCGGCACCGATCAATTATCTATTTGTTACTGATAAAGGAATCCAAGAAACCGGCAATCAATTAAAAGACTATCAAGACAAAGTATTTCGTATCTCCGATGAAGTAGCTACTTTTCTATCAGATTTACCGACACCCCAAGGGATCTTTGCAGTGATCGAAAAAGAGACGGTTCAAGAAACGATTCATGGAAATTGGCTGATTTTAGATAATGTCCAGGATCCAGGGAATGTTGGGACCATGATTCGTACAGCCGATGCTGCGGGTTTTGCTGGGGTCTTTTTAGGAACAGGCACAGCTGATCGTTACAGCACAAAAGTCTTGCGTAGTATGCAAGGCAGCAACTTTCATTTACCGATCCTTGAAGGGGATGTGCCAGCATTCATCCAAAAATTAAAAGCCCAAGGGACTGCTATTTACGGGACTGAATTGAATAAAGAGGCGGTTTCTTATACGGAGTTATCTAAGAAAGGAACAGCTGCGTTTATTTTAGGGAACGAAGGACAAGGCGTCCATCCAGATATTTTAGCGTTGACCGATCAAAATGTCTATATTCCTATCTATGGGCAAGCAGAATCACTGAATGTAGCTATTGCTGCCGGTATTTTGATGTACTTTTTTGTCAGTTAGACTTTTTTAAGGAACTGTTAAACTCAAAGCAACTCTTTGGATTCTCCTAGAATTCTGTCTGAGCAGATGCTATACTTCTATTTGTAAGAAATAAGCAGTATCAAAAAGGTGGCAGGCATAAATCTATGACAGAAAAATGGCAAGAAGATAGCGAGTATATGTCTTATGTAGCAGATTTGTTAGAGACAGAAGCTGTAAAAAAATTAGCCAATTATGTTCAACATATGAGTTCCACACGTTTAGAACATTCGATCAGCGTTTCTTATTACAGTTATAAATTGGCAAAAAAATGGGGCGGCAATGCTCGTGCAACAGCTCGGGCTGGATTATTGCATGACCTTTTCTATTATGATTGGCGTACAACCAAATTCGATGAAGGAACACATGCCTATATGCATCCGCGAATTGCCGTTAAAAACGCAGAGAAAATTACTGAATTAAGTGATCTCGAGCGGGACATTATTTTGAAACATATGTGGGGAGCAACCATTGCACCACCCCGATATAAAGAAAGTTATATCGTAACCATGGTGGATAAATATTGTGCGGTGAAGGAAGCATCAGAACCAATGACTCAAGCCATGAAAGCAAAATGGCAACAACGATTTTGGCATAAACAACGACCAACACATCTCTAATAAAACAGGCAAGCGCCTAGAATCTGTAGTGATTTATCAGATTCCAGGCGCTTTTTTTGTATGGTGGTGAAACAATTGGATCGTGGTGCTCATGATTCCATTCAAAGGGCATACTTACGCTAGTTTCCAAAGAAAAATTCGAGAATAGTCATCAAAAAGATGATGATTGCAATTCCGCCTATAGCTAACGCATGTCTTTTTTTGTGCATGAACAAAATGGCGATATATTCTCGTAAAAAAGCATTCGGCAAGTAATAGAAGGCTGTGTGTGAGCCAATCCCATCTGCTTTGACATGCGCTTGGTCGGCGTACATCCCTGCCCGGAAAATATGATAGTTATTGGAAGCAAAGATTGCGTGATATCCTTCTGGACGTAACGAATCCATGATTTCTTTGGAGAATTTCATATTTTCGTAAGTCGTTGTCGAATTGGCTTCCACTAAGATTTCACTTTCAGGGATTCCTTGAGAAACGGCATATTCTTTCATGGCCACTGCTTCAGGAATTTTTTCGTCGCTGCCTTGACCACCGGACATCAAAAGACGAGGGGCTGTTTTCTTCGCACGAAATTGAAGATGATAAAATGCGATGGCTTTATCGATCCGTTGGGCTAATAATGGAGAAACTTTCTCGCCATTAAGGAGACCTGCCCCTAAAACTATAATGAAGTCCTGGTCATAGCGGGGATGATTGAATTGATAAATAACCGAGATCGACAAAAAGTTAAGAAAAACCACAAAAAAATAAAGCAGCGATGCTGGAAAAATTGTAAATAAAACACTGACCCAACTTGGTAAGGCATGTAAAAAGGAATCCGATACCAACAAGATCGTTAAAACGATAGCTAAAACCAATGTCAACAGGTTGGCCAATGAGTGGGATTCTCGGCGTAAAACGACGATTGAATTCCAATAGAGGAAAATAATCAATCCATACAAACCAAAAAGAAAAACGAATAGAAAGCCAACTAATGCAACAGCTAAAATCCCGCCGACTAAAATATCTTCTGTCCGATAAAGATTAACGAGCAAATAAATCCCAAAGGTCAAGATGAAGACATTAAAAAGCAAGCCATTCACTAAACGATGCTTGTTTTTAAAATAGGAATATAAAAATAATCCGGCCAAACTAAGCGGGGCTAAGATAAAAAAACTGCCAGTACGTAATTCCGAAATGGACAAATAGGCCAATAAAGCGGCAATCGTCCAACAACACTCGAAGAAAAAGATATCTGGGTCATCTTTTTTCTTGCGGTACCAAAAAACAAAAATCGCTCCTAAGATATAAGCGATACTGAAAAGCCCAATTTGTGTAAAATCCATTCTTTTCACTCCTTTAAATCTAAGAACAGTATACCTAATTTTCGAAGAAAAAGCTTGCAGATGTGGTCAAAGTTGCTGAATTTTCTTGAATTCGCTACAATGGATAGAGAAGAAAGAAGGAGGCACAAGCATGGAATTAGGTGAAGTGATCCGAGTAACACTCCCAGCGTTTTATGTTGTCGGAAAAGAAGGGAAAGGTCTTGCTGAAGAAGGCCCTTCATGGGTACCGGCACTATGGGATCTTGCAACGAAAGATTTTGAAGAAATCGAGTTTTTGCTAGCCGATCAAGAAGCGGAAGATCTGCAGTTCTGGGGATTGATGAGTGACGGAGAGAACTGGCTTGAACCATGGCAAGAGACAGGACGTTACCTTGCGGGTGTCCAAGTCACTACGGATAATTTTCCACCAGTAGATTGGGTCCGTTGGCAAATGCCAGAGATGGAATACATGGTCGTAAAAACAAATGAATCCAATCTAAACATGATGACAGAGAAGATGTTGAGAGAAGTTCTTCCAGAAAATAATGTTCAACTGGCAGCAGCTATTCAGGAACACTACCTGCCTAATTTTCAAGAAGGAGAAGTAGAACTGTATTTTCCTATTGAACCGATTGCGCCTGTTGTGACCAAAGAAGAGTTACTCTCTTAACAAAAAACTTCCAGTGTTTTAGTGATCACCGGTCTTACCGGCAACGCCAAACACTGGAAGTTTATTTTTGATTAAAAGAGATTTGTAAAGAAATTGGCAACTGATCGCCAGCCGATAACAAAAATATTTGCTTTTTCAACGGCTTTAGTAGTGATCAGCTCAGTAGTAGGGACTTCTTTACTACCATCCATATAACCTAATGTATCTGCAGGAATCGTTGCTGTTACTTTTCCTAAATCCGTTGCTTTGGCAACTGGTGCAGAGACGGTTTCTTCGTTCATTGTTTTGTTATAATCGATTGTTGTGGTGAAGTCTTTTGGATCCATATCTTTACGTACCCAAACAGAAAGATCATTTTTTACCGCTATGGGAACAGTAAGTTCTTTGCCGTTTTTAACAGCGACCGTTTTTGTATCTGCTAACTGATCACCAGCAGATAGAATAGGAACTTGCTCCCACGCATCAAATGAGTAATCCATCAGTTTGCCTGTTTCGGTGAAACGTACACTAGGATTCTCAGCATGACCGTGGACGTTTAACACTACGGTGATAATACGCTGGCCATCTCGCACAGCCGTTCCAACAAAGCAAGCACCTGCTAAATCAGTGGTTCCGGTTTTCAAACCGTCAACACCATCTTTGGCGTTGATGAAACCAGGTAGCATCCAGTTC
Organism: Enterococcus sp. M190262; assembly: GCF_005843965.1. Classification (NCBI taxonomy): domain Bacteria; kingdom Bacillati; phylum Bacillota; class Bacilli; order Lactobacillales; family Enterococcaceae; genus Enterococcus; species Enterococcus sp. M190262. The sequence continues at coordinate 2,153,851 of NZ_CP040461.1, forward strand.
CAGTTGACCATCTCAACTGGTGAGTAGGAACCTTCACCAAATGTTTTGGTAACCGTGCTGGTGACTTCTAATACTTCTGGGAAGTCTTGGAGCAAATGTCTCGCTACGATAGCGACATCTTTTGCAGATAATTCATTTTCATCAGTGGAAGTGGAACCAGGGTAAAGGTTTTCTCCCAGATAGGTGTTATTCAGTCCGGAAGCATTGACAATCTTAGCATCTGTGATTCCCCATTCAGTGAGTTTGTCTTTCATTTGATCGACAAAGGCTGGCTCCGACCCGGCAATTTTCTCTGCTAGGGCAACGACCGCAGCATTAGCTGATTGAATGTAGCTCGCTTCATAAAGGTCTTTAACGGTGTATTGAACATCAAGATGCAAAGGAACATTGGACAAGTCAGGTGTGACACTGAGGTCGGCTGCATATTGTGAGATTTCAACAGGGTCTTCCCAAGTCAATTTGCCTTCCTTGACTTGTTCTGCTACTAGATACAGACTAATGATTTTTGTCACTGAGGCGATGCCCATCGGGGTTTCTCCCTCTTGGTCATATAAAATCTTGCCTGTATCGAAATCCACTGAAAAAGCAGCTTTTGCATCGATAGAAAAGTTTTTGATTTCTTCAGCGGTAAATGTAGTCTCCTCAGCGTGGGAGATCAATGGTATTCCGGCAATAAAAAAGAGGGTTGCTAGACCCGTAATCAATGAATACCAGATTTTGGATAATTTCTGCATAGGTAAACTCCTTCGTTTCTGTATCTAAATCAAAAGTTTAACAAAGAGTTTCTTGAGTTGCAATACTCTAGCAGAAAGTTCAAAAATTCGTAAGAACCAGCTTTTTTCTTCTTGCCGAATCACACCAGTGATCGCTTTGTCTTGAAACAACAGTTATTTTTAGACACAAAAAAAAGCTTTTCTTTAACGAACAAAGAAAAGCAGTTTTTTTATCTAATAAAACTATCGGCGAATATGATTTCGGGGATCCTCACTTTGCACTTTTACAGGTACTTTCACTGCTCTTGTTTCTTGCTGCATCAATTGGCGGGCAAGAAACAGCGTTCCTCCAAGTAATGCGGCTAAACCAAAGATTGAAAAAAGTGAAACAAACGTCGCTAACATAGAAATCCCTTCTTTCTGTTTTTAATTAATGTGGAAGGTAGGAATCGAACCTACACCTTAATCTATGAACGATCATCTATCACTCAACGGAACACCTTGTTCAACCACTTCTTATTACTATCATAGCATGAACCGTCTAAAAATGCTGGTAGAAAGTCTGAGCATTTTCAGAGGAAATCAAGAATAAATAATGAAGAAACTTTGAAGAAATCATTCGATCTTTGTCAAAGGATATTGCCAATCTTCTGCTTCATCATAAAGGGTGAAGCGCTGGTCCTTTTGTTCAATGATTAAATGGTAACCCAATGAATCTAGTAAAACCAATCTTGATGGGGTCAGCTCAACGATCACAGTAGGCGAATGTTTCCCATCAATTGTCAGTGAATGCTCCTCTGTGATCTCAATGGATACAGTGTCTTTCATTTTTGAAGTGAACTGCCATTTCCCCACGAATTGTTGGCGGGGCTCAGTTTTTTGCTTTTCTTTTCTTAATATGAGCGAACTGGCAACACCGGTCAAAAGTGACAGACCAATCAACAGTGAACGTTTTTTCACATTTTCACATCCATTCCTACCTATGATGGAACTAGTATACCATGGGGAACAAAGAAATCCTCCTACTTTGGTCGGAACTTTAAAAGTTTTTAATTGACCGTATAATCCATTTATCAAAATCTTACAGCCCTCAGAAAATACCAGAAAATTGCAGCGGCAGCGGATAGCTGCAGCAATGATGCTGACCCAAAGCATTGTTCCATAGCTTATGGTAAAATCAGATAGAAAGTTTTCTGCTTTCTCCTACTTTAATTGAAAGAGAGTCTTTCACTGAGAATCAGAACATCATCAATTACTAGATCAACTGATTTAGCGTTTATTTAAGGAAGTCCGGCTGTTTTAAGGCTGAGGTATTAATGGAGAGGGAAAAAGATGGAATATCCAAATAGTCACTTAGCGATATTTATTATTCGGGAAAATCGCTTTATTGCCCGCTGTCGATTGATGTCAGGGGAGGAAGTAATCGTTCACGTCAAAAATACTGGTCGAGGAAAAGAGGTACTTGTTGCTGGTGCGTTAGTCACTTTGCAATACTGGAATAGTCCAAAGAGAAAAACTAATTATGATTTGATCGCAGTAAAAAAGGGCGACCAATGGATCAATATCGACAGTCAAGTCCCAAACCGTTTGGCCTATGAATCCTTATTGGACGGAACGATTCTTTTACCGCAGATCACAGGCAATCTAACTTTACTAAAGAGAGAAGTGACGTATCACCGTTCAAAGTTTGATTTTTATTTTGAAACAGATGTCGGAGAAAAGGGCTTTATAGAAATCAAAGGGATGACTTTGGAAAACAAACGAGTGGGTGCTTTTCCAGATGCGCCCACCAGTCGCGGATTGAAACATGTAAGTGAACTGATAGATGCTAAGAAAGAAGGGTACTATGCCTCGGTATTGTTTGTCGTCCAATTTGAAGACATTGATGTCGCGACGATCCATCGTGCCATGCAACCAGAGCTAGCAAAAAAAATCGGACAAGCAATTGCAGACGGAATCCAAGTTTTCGCGTATAATTGTCTTGTGGATGAAACCAGCATTTCCATTAATAAAGCAGTACCTTTTGATCTTACGGCTGCTTTTGAAGACCCAAACTTATAAGAAAAGAGGGAATATGAATGATTCATTTAGGGATAATCGGTACAAATTGGATCACGGATCAATTTGTACAAGCTGCACATGAAACGGGACGCTACCATCTAACGGCTGTCTATTCTAGAAAACTGGCGACTGCTCAGTCTTTTGCAGAGAAATATGGAGAAGTGACTTGTGTAGATGATTTAACGGCTTTCTTTCAACTAGAAGAATTAGATACGGTATATATTGCATCTCCCAACAGTTTGCATTTTGAACAAGCAAAACAAGGGATTTTGTCAGGAAAAAATGTGATCGTCGAAAAACCTGCCTTTTCGACACCATCAGAAATGGCTGAGATCATTGAATTGGCCAATGAAAATCAAGTTTTATTTTTTGAAGCAGCGCGCAACATTCATGAGAAAAGTTTTGACACCATTGCGTCTGTCTTAACTGAACATGGCAATATCATTGGTGCAAACTTTACCTATATGAAATACTCTTCACGGTATGATGCAGTGTTAGCAGGAGAGGAGCCAAATATTTTTTCTCCCCATTTTTCTGGCGGCGCATTGGTAGATCTGGGTGTTTATCCCGTTTATGCAGCACTAGCTTGGTTTGGCAGACCACAAAATGTTTATTATTTTGCCCGGAAAATCGTGACAGGAGTCGATGGGATCGGTACGATCATTTTACGTTATGAAACTTTTGACGTAACCATTCAAACTGGAAAAATCGGCAACTCTGACTTGAAATCAGAAATATATTTTGAAAATGGAACACTGGAACTAAATGCAGTCAATGCCATTGAACAAGCGGTATTTTATGACCGTACAAATAATGAAACGGTATTACCGGTGACTGCGCAGGCAAATCCGATGGTCGAAGAAGCTGCAGATTTTGCAGAAGTCATCGAAAATAAAGCAGATCCCCAATTGGGTGCGCGCTATGAAGAATGGATCGAATTAGCTCGTGATGTCAATGAAGCGATCTATCTCATGAGAAAACACGCAGAAATATCCTTTGACGCAGACAAAGAGTAAGGAATGGAATGTATGACAGCAACTTATTTAGCAGAAGTTTGGCAAGAAAAATGGCAAAGCAGCGGCTTTTCTGCGCCATCACTGATTCAAGAACGGGTTTACCCCCTCTTGAAATCAGGACAATCAGTAGTAGGCGTTTCGCCGACAGGTTCAGGGAAAACATTGGCCTATTTACTACCTTTATTGGAAACTGTAAAAGTTGGTGAAGGCAATCAGCTCCTGATTTTGACCTCTTCCCAAGAACTGGCCATGCAGGTCACACAGGTCGCACGAGATTGGGCCCAGCTTTTAGATTTGCAGGTTTTACCACTGATTGGCGGCGCAAATACTAAGCGACAAATTGAAAAGTTGAAGGCCAAACCAGAAGTTTTGGTGGGGACACCAGGACGAGTATTGGAATTGATCAAATTAAAAAAAGTCAAAACGCAACAGATTCACGGGATAGTCTTGGATGAAGTGGATCAATTACTGAAAGAAGGGGCCTTTGGGCTCGCTAGCAAAATCTTGACGCTTATTCCAAAACAGGCGACTCGCAGTTTCTTCTCTGCAACTGCCAATGAGGTTCTAAAAGAAATTCAAGAACTGGCTTTTGAAACACCACAGGTCATTGATGTGACAGAGGAAGACCAGAGCAAAGGGATGATCCATCATTATTATTTGAATTACCCGAGTCGTAAACTAGTGGATGCTTTGCGCCGGTTGGCTTACTTACCAGATTTTCAGGGATTGATTTTTTTCAATGAATTAAGTGCATTAGGTAATGCTGAAGAAAAACTGCTCTTTCATGGTTTGCCAGTCGCCTCCCTTGCTTCAGACCAGAACAAACTGACCCGCCGTGCTTCGCTTGATGGGTTCCGTCAGGGAAAGATTTGTGAATTACTAACGACAGATGTTGCTGCCAGAGGATTGGATGTCGATCAGCTGGGGTATGTGGTCAACACCGAGGTTCCACAAGAGAAAGAATCTTATCTTCACCGAGCAGGTCGTGTGGGACGGATGGGAAATGAGGGCACAGTGATCACGATCGTCCAAGACCATACATTAAAGGATCTAAAGAAAATTGCCGCACAGCTGGATGTAACGCTGCAAGAAGTTTTCTTGCATGGAGGTGCGCTTCACACAGAGCGTCCGGAAGTTAAAAGTGAACCTAAAAAAGAGCAGAGTGTGCAGAAAAATTCCAGAAAAACTTCTGAAAAATTACACACTATGCCAAAGAAAACGAAGAAAAAGCAAAAAAACCAAAAAGATAAAGGCAAAAGACGCCATTGAGCGTCTTTTTGTGTTACCATTAACGGTGGTTAATTACTAGTGTGTAATATTGAGGAGGCATTTTCGTGAATTCAAGGAAAGAAGAAATCTTTCAGACGATCGAACTGCACAAACAAGGTCTGACAGCCTTAGAGGTTGCGGAGATTTTACAAATCGATCGCAGTAATGCAAGCCGTTATCTCAGTGAATTATTTAAAGAAAATAAAATCAGCAAGCGTGCTGGTCGACCAGTAATCTATGAACCATTGAATGAGGAAGTTCATGTGGATGTGTCCTCCGAGGTTAGCTTTGAAAGTCTGGTGGGCGTTCAAGCTTCTTTGAAAGTCAGTATCCAACAGGCGAAAGCGGCCATTCTATATCCGCCCCGTGGACTGCATACTATTATATTCGGCGAAACCGGGACCGGGAAATCATTATTTGCGGAGTGTATGTATCATTTCGCTGTGGAATCAAAAATGCTGAAAAAAGATGCCCCATTTGTTGCGTTTAATTGTGCGGACTATGCGCAAAATCCCCAATTGCTATTTGGTCATATCTTTGGGATCCGCAAAGGCGCATACACTGGCGCTGCGGAAGATAGTCCCGGACTAATGGCGAAAGCCGATGGCGGTATTTTGTTTCTGGATGAGATTCATCGTTTGCCGCCTGAAGGCCAGGAAATGCTCTTTACCTTTATCGACAAGGGAGTCTATCGTCCTCTAGGTGAAAGCAATCAAGTGTACGAAGCTTCTGTGCAGATCATCGGTGCTACAACAGAATCTTCAGAAACATTTTTGACGACATTCAACCGAAGGATTCCAATGGCCATCACTTTGCCGAATGTGGAGAGTCGTTCACTGGATGAACGATATGAAATCATCTCCTTATTTATCAAGCAAGAAGCAACTCGGCTCAATCAACGGATCGACGTTGAGCGAGATGCGATTTTGGCCTTTATGCTGTATGAAGCAGAAGGCAATATCGGTCAAATCAAACGTGATTTGAAATTAGTCTGTGCCAAAGCATTCCTCCATTATCGGACCTACGGCAAAAAGCATTTATTGATTCGTAAAGAAGATTGTTCACTGCAAGTCCAAAAAGGATTGTTGAAAATCAAAGAAATGTCGGAACGTCTCGATCGATTTTTAGAAGGCAAAGGCGATTTTTTGAGTTTCGAGCCTGGGGATCAAGATGTTGTTTGGTCACAAGATCCTCAAAGAAATATGCAGGTTTACAATGAGATTGAAGAGAAAGTCAGCAGCTTGATCGAGACAGGTGTTGCAACGATCGATCTGGAAAATCTGATTTCCAAGGATGTGGATGCCTATTTTGAAATGTATGTAGAAGAGCTGACGCAAAATCCCGTTCACAAAGAGTTGATTCCAGAAGATATTTGGAAACTGACCAATCACCTTTATGATATCGCTGAACAAAAATTGGATCGTACATACAATGAAAAAGCACGTTTTGCCTTTGCACTTCATCTTCAAAGTACATTAGAACGCGTAAAAGAAGGCCACATGATCGTTCATCCAGACTTAAATACGATTCGGAAAAATCTGAAATCAGAGTTTCAGGTGGCGATGGATCTATCAACTATTATTGAAGAGGAACGACACGTGGAGATTCCCTTCGATGAAATTGGCTTTATTAGTATGTTTCTAGCTATTCAGGTGAAAAAACAGATCATGCCGCTTGAGAAGGTAGAAGTCGTCGTCTTGATGCATGGAAGAGCAACAGCTAGCAGCATGCTGGAAACCGCACAGGAGCTATTGGAAACCACTAGCGGTTATGCAATGAATATGTCATTGGATACAGAAGTGGGCGCAATGTACGAAAAGTTACTGGCCTATGTTTCTAAGAATAAAGATAAATTAAGTAATGGTCTATTGCTTCTCACTGATATGGGATCATTGAACTCTTTTGCAACACTTATTTATGAAGAAACGGGCATTCGGACGAAAGCAATCTCCATGTCCAGTACGATGATCGTGCTGGAAGCTTTGCGCATGGCAGAGAGTGGACGCAGTCTCGAGGATATCTATCAAAACATCCAGCGTTCCTTTGAGACGATCGTTCAAGAGCAATTCCGCACGGTTCGGGAAGCCAAAGGCAATAAAAAGGCAGTAATCGTTACGTGCTTTACGGGAGAAGGTGTCGCTGCCAAGCTGTATCAGCGCATCTATCCGGTCGTCGACCAAGAGAAGGTCGAAATTATTCAAATGCAATTTATTGAGAAAGAAACCTTCAAGAAACACATCGATGGGTTGCTAGAAGAATATGAGATCAAAGCCATCGCTGGCACAGTAGATATCGATTATCAAAATATTCCTTTCTTTTCGGCTTATGATGTCTTTGATGACGAACGGTTGAATGTGCTGAAGCGAATCGTTTCTGATGAAGTTCCCATCGAGAAAATTGTACGCTCTCTTGAAAATACCCTTACGCATGTCGGGTCTGTCTACCATTTGATCGAGAGCTTGCAACGAATCGTCCATCAGGTTCAGAATCAGCTGCATGTGACACTAGAACCGACTGTAGATGCCGGGTTAGTGATCCACCTTGCTTTTCTTGTGGAGAGCAATTTGAAAAAGGAACCTTCCCGAGCATTTAAGGATTTAGCAAACTTCCAAAAGCGGTATCGAATCGAGACCGATGTGTTGCGAACGAACTTGATGCAAATCGAAAAAAATTATCAAATCAAGATCTCTGAAGATGAGATTGCGTATCTCACACAGATGTTCTTAGAAAATGAAATAAAAAAACATCATGAATCCGCACACAATATTAGTGTGTAATGAGAAAAAGTAAAAGTGTGTAAGCGTTAAATTGGTGCAGACCATTGTTAAATCAAGGTTTGCACTTTTTTTATTTTGGCACGCTTTTTGCTTTATAGTTAAGTGTAAATAATAATTTAGAAAGGAGCGACAATGATGGCGAAAAAAACGATTATGCTCGTATGTTCTGCTGGCATGAGTACTAGTTTGTTGGTAACAAAAATGCAAAAAGCAGCTGAAGCAAAAGGAATGGACGCAGATATTTTTGCAGTTTCCGCTTCAGAAGCAGACCAACATTTAGAATCAAAACCGGTGGATGTTCTATTGTTAGGCCCACAAGTACGTTTTATGAAATCACAGTTTGAACAAAAATTAGCACCTAAAGGGATTCCTTTAGAAGTCATCAACATGGCTGATTATGGCATGATGAATGGCGAAAAAGTTTTAGCACAAGCAGAAAGCTTAATGAAGTAGTGAAGTAAGAGGAGGATTTTTTTGATGGACGAGCAAAATTTGGAAGCCATTATGGGTTTGATCATGTATGGCGGAAATGCGAAAAGTGATGCAATGGAGGCAATTGCGGCAGCCAAAGAAGGAAATTTTGAATTGGCAGACCAAAAGATTGCGGATGCTGAAGCATCTTTAGTAGAAGCACACCACTCACAAACTGGTTTGTTGACACAAGAAGCACAAGGCAACCATATGACAGTGACCTTGTTGACGGTTCATTCGCAAGACCATCTAATGACATCAATCGCATTTACAGATCTAGCGAAAGAAATCATTGATATTTATCGACGTATGAGTAACGAATAATCTTTGAACGGATAGAAGTAGTTATTTGTTGATTTTATCTCTTAGAAAAATCTTCTTTGGCGAATAGAACTTATAGGAGGACATAAAAATGGATGGATTAACGAGTTGGATGGAGAAATACATTCTCCCCGTAGCAGCGAAGATCGGTGCTCAAAAGCACTTAGTAGCGTTGCGTGATGCGTTTATTGGAACAATGCCCGCGACAATGGCTGGTTCGATCGCTGTAATGATCAATGCGATCATTCGCGATCTGCCGCCACAGTTTTGGCCTAGTTATGATGCAAGTACAATTCCAGTTATACGTGAAATTATTAGTATTAATGGGTTTGTTTGGAATGGTACACTAGCTGTAGCTGGATTGGTTTTTGCTTTTTCTTGGGGGTATAACTTAGCCCGAGCATACCGCGTCAATGACCTTGCCGGCGGGATCGTCGGAATGGCGACACTGATCCAAGGAATCGCTTTTTCATATAGCACATCTGTTGCGACGACAGTTCCTGCAAATTTGATGGATGAAATCAATGCTGGTACAGCAACAACTGGTTGGTCAGCAACAGCTGAAGGAATTACAGCTGGCGGCTGGGGCTGGTTGAATTTGAACCATCTAAATGGGAATGCATACTTTACAGTAATGATCATGGGAGCAATCTCAGTCATCATTTTCTGTAAATTAATGTTAGCCAATATTACAATCAAAATGCCGGATTCCGTTCCACCAGCAGTTTCGAAAGCTTTTGCCGCAATCTTACCGGCAACGATCGCTTTGTATGTTATTGCTATTATTAACTTTATTGTTGGACAATTGACGGATGGACAATTGATTATCGACCTTGTTCAGAAATATATTGCTGAACCATTCTTGGGTCTTTCTCAAGGAATAGGCGCAGTCTTGATCGTTACTGTTTTTGTGCAAATCTTCTGGTTCTTTGGTATCCATGGTCCAAACGTATTGGCACCAGTTTTGGAAGGTATCTGGGGACAAGCACAGTTGATCAATATTGATATTTTCCAAAAAGGATATGATGGAAAAACTGGAACAAGCGCGGTATTAGCAGCCATTGAAGATGGAAAAGCGTATATGTGGGTTCGTGGATCATTCGATGCATTTGCATGGTTTGGTGGTTCAGGTGGAACGATCGTTCTTTTGATCGCCATCTTAGTTTTCTCTAAACGTGCAGACTATCTGACAGTTGCCAAATTATCAATTGGACCTGGTATCTTCAATATCAACGAACCAGTCATGTTTGGTTTGCCAATCGTGTTGAATGCGATCATGTTCATTCCATTCATTATTGCACCGCTTGTTGCTACAACAATTGGTTGGTTAGCTACTTACTGGGGATTAGTCTCACCAGTTTCTCAACAAGTAACTTGGGTTGTGCCGCCAATGTTATTATCATTCTTAGCAACCGGTGCAGACTGGCGTGCGCCAATCGTCACTTTAGTATGTATGGTGGTCACCTTCTTCATCTGGGCGCCATTTGTTATCTCAGCAAATAAAATTGATCCAAAATTAGGCGAATAGCCCTTTAATCGAGAGGAACTGCTATCGCTTCATAGTTGAGGTAGCAGTTCTTCTTTTCATTCATTAAGAATACAGATAGAAAACAGCAGCAAGAAAACTGCTCAAGGAGGAATAAAAAATGATCTCAATCGCAAGTGCTATGCAACAAGATGCAATCAAAGAATTATTAGAAGGATACAATGAAGACGGTGTGTCTTACACATTTAAAGAAAAACAAGGGATCAAATTGATTTTTACTACCACAGCTGACGATGCAGAAGCAGCAGCTAAAAAAGCGAAAGAATTGATTAAGGCCCAACCATGGGGATCTGTGCTATACTTTCAAGCAACCGCTGTTTGATGTCGTAATACAACTGATGTCAGGGACGATTAAATAGATAGGGATGAATCAAAATGATAAAAAACGGCTTATTTTTGTGCAGTATCGGGTTGCTTGTGATTTTGTATAGCATGAACCCAAGCAATATGCGTTTAGACATTTTCAGTTTTACTACTGGAATTGCTTTGCTGATAGGCGGCGGTTTGTTGTTTATGAAAGGCAAGAAAAAAGCTGATCAATCAAATGGAGGACAGTCTAAATGAAAATTGAAAAAACATTGAACGTTCCAAGTCCAGTCTTTTTCGATAAAATAATCGACTCAGTGATATTTGATATCCGCAAGGCAACAGGCAAAACGGTTTCCCGCAAACAGTTAGCCGGATATGAGTACGTCAAGGAATTTTCAGCTTCCAGCCGTGCAAAAATCAAAATTGAAGAAGTCATTGAGAATCAAGTCTATCAGTTTCGGACAGAGACAACCAAAAATGAGTTTGTCGTTCGCTATGAGCTGGAAACGATAAATGAAAAGCAGACAAAGGTAATTTATACGGAAACGATGAAGTCATTCGGTATTTTGCAACAAATGAATGATATGCTGCTTGGAACGATTCTAGGTTATTTTAAACGAAAACAATTCAAAAAAATGCTGGTTATGATGGAAGAATCATATTAAAGGGGTCCTGTGACGCCTTTTTTGTGTTTTCCAGGTAGGTAATAGGAGGAAATCGGATGAGTGATGTACGTAGAATGGATGAAGCAGGCCCACAAGAAGTTTTGGATTTAGTGGCTTATGCTTTCCAATGGGAATTAAGTGAGAAAAATAAGGAGCGTTATCGCTTACTAGCAGAGAATTCATGGAACTATGGTTCGTATGATGATCAAGGAAAGTTGGCTAGTCAAATCATGGCCACACCTTTTGCCATTGATTTTCATGGAACAAGCTATCCGATGGCAGGAATCGGTTTTGTTGCGTCATATCCAGAATATCGAAGTCAGGGAAGAATCGACCGCATCATGCGCCGCATCTTGGAAGATTGTTATGAGCAGGGAATTGTCCTTTCCTATTTAGCACCTTTTTCTTTTCCCTTTTATCGTCGCTATGGGTATGAATACGTCTTTGAACGTATGGTCTATGACGTTGCTGCTCATGAATGGGCCGATAGTCCCAAAGTAACAGGTTCGATTCAGCGTCTGCCATGGTCAGAGGCTAAAAGTGTGATCCACGATATTTATCATGCTATGCCAAGACATAAAAAAGGTGGATTGCTGCGAGCAGATTGGTGGGAAACGATCAAATTTACGTATCGTAAGCCGTATACATTTGCCATTTACCGCGATGAAGCTGGGAATAATACCGGTTATCTAGTTTATACGATTCAAGAAGGCAAATTCATCATTGAAGAGTGGGGTTACTTAAATATTGAGGCTTATCACGGATTGAATCGATTGATTGTCTCTCATGCCGATTCTGTTGCCCGAATCATTTATCAACCAGGTTATGACAATGATATTCGCCAGGCAATTGCTGCCAAACCAATAGCACACTATCAGGTGAGACCGGATATGATGGCGCGAGTAGTCGATGTTCATCGCTTTTTGACGCAATATCCCTTTACTTATCAGCTAAATGGAGCTTTTGCTATTGAGATCCAAGAAGATAAATATGCGCCTTGGAACAATGGGATTTATGAAATCTCTATCAAGGACGGTCAGCATTCAATCGAAAAAGTAACGCAGACGCAACAACCAATAGTAAAAACAACCGTGCAGCGTTTTGTCCAGTTATTTATGGGATACCAAACAGTTGATACAATGGTTTTCTTGGAACAATTAGTGGCAGATGATGCAGCAATAAACTGCATCAAGTCTAATCTTCCAATAGGAAAACCAATATTAGAAGACTATTTCTGATTTATCGAGTCGTCCAATCAGCAAAATACCTGATGGTCCCCTCGCGTTTTAGGTAGGAATCCTTTAAGAAATGAGAGCAGTGATACGGACAGCTGATGGATCAGATCTGTTTTATCATCTTTGGTTTTAACTTGCTTCTTAGACAAGTGTTCTGTTGCAACTAAGATTTTTTTATCTGATAAGCAAAAAAACTCTTGTCCAGCAAGAGTTTAACAGGTTCTTTCAACGTTCCCTGCCGGAATCGAACCAGCAACTAATCCTTAGGAGGGACTTGTTATATCCATTTAACTAAGGGAACACAACAATCCCATTTTACCTGTAAATTCATCTTCCTGCAACCCTAAGTCATAGTTATTTTTGTTGCGGGATAAGGGAAGATGAGGAATAGAAACCCGATTTATGCAATCGTTTTGCTTTATGGATAAAAATAGGCATGGTACACTTTAGGTGTAACCGATCAAGTAGGAGGTAATGTTGAATGGTAAAATTTGGGAAAGCTTTTTTGTCGCAATTAACAACTGACGGAATCAATGGACCATTTGTCACGATCATGCTAAATACTCACGTAGGTCACCAAAATGTTGAGAAAGATCAAATCAAATTCAAAAATTTTGCTAAAGAAGCAAAACGCCGATTTGAGAAGAGATATCCCGACCACTCATGGAACAAATTCCAGGAAAAAATTGAGACTCTGCTTGCTGATCAGGCATTTTGGCGCAGCAGCACCAAAAGTGTGGCAGTGATCTTAACAGCAGAAGAAACATTGATCCATCGCTTGAGTATTCCCGTGGATGATCAATACTATGTCGGAGATACACCTTACCTGTTGGCGATCATCAAAAATGCCCAATTCAATTATGCCTTTTATTTACTTGCATTGAATCGGGATTCCATGAAAGTATACCATGTTGAAAACAAGCAAGTCACTGAAGTGGCATTGCCTGAAGACGCTCCTGTTGACATTGAGACTGCTCTTGGTGAAGAAATCAGCGGTGGTGGAGATTTCAATTACAGTGCACAAGGTGCACCAAACAGTTCTGGTGAAGGCGTTGCCTACCACGGCTTCAGTGCTAAAGACGAAGAGGTTGAGATCGATCATGTCAATTACTACCAAGCTGTAGACAATTATTTTAAAAATGAATTTCCAAATGAGGAAAATTTACCGCTTTATCTTTTTGCACTCCCTGAAAATCAAACATTATTTAAGAAGATTGCAAAAACAAGTTACTTCAAAAAAGATGCTTGTATTGCGTCATCGCCTGCTTCATTATCCCCACAACAAATTGCCGAGTGTGCGCAAAAATTGATGGACGATCTGATGCAGAATGAAGTAGCTTCTTACAACAAACTGCTTGACCGCAAATTTATGGATCAATTAGTGGACATCGTACCAGCAGCGAAAGAAGGACGGATCGCGCAGCTCTTTATCGCCACTTCAAATTTAGTGGATGGCTTCGGAGAAGACCCGGATACTGAGTATGATCGTCGGCAAGTGCTGAATACATTGGCCAAAAATGTGTTGGAAAACAGTGGAGAAGTCTCTATATTGGAGCAAAAAGATGCGCCGGATGAGAAAAGTTTGACTGCGATCTTGCGGTACTAGTTTCCTAAATATCCGTAAAGCACCAGTTGAATAAATTAGCCTGTGACATAAACAACAAGAAGAATAATCTGAACGATTTATCAGGATTGCGTATCCCTTGTATAGTTGCTTCTAGAACTTACAAACTGTAGGAGCAATCGTAGAATTTTTCGGATTAGTCCCTTTGTTGTAGAACATATGTCACAGGCTTTTTCTCTAAAAAAGTGCCTTCTTTGTGGAGAAAGTTAAGAAATAATTGCGTTTTCATTTTTTTAAAGTTTGCGATAGTCAAGAAGCAAAAACTGTGCTATAATACGAAGTGTAGTTTTTGTTACGGTAATTTATGGTAGCTTGTTTCATTTTAAAACATCTCCCACATTTTCACCATATACAAGTAATTGCAAAATATGTGTTTTAACACAAGGAGGATTTTTATTATGGAAACAGGTACAGTAAAATGGTTTAACTCAGACAAAGGTTTTGGTTTCATCACTGCAGAAAACGGAAACGACGTATTCGTTCACTTTTCAGCTATCCAAGGTGAAGGCTTCAAAACTTTAGAAGAAGGTCAAGCTGTTACTTTCGATATCGAAGACGGACAACGTGGACCACAAGCTACTAACGTAAACAAAGCTTAATTATTGCCTATCAGAGCAGCCTAGCTGCTCTTTTTTTGTGCTTTCATTCAAAAGAAGGTAGAGTCTAAATTTGTTTGCATTTTCTGTATTTGTTATACTTGAAAAAAGGGGGACTCAGGATGGGACTGAATGAATTTATTTTGGGACTGGCGAATTTGGAAAAGATTCAACGGGCGCCGGGGTTCTTTAAGTTTACAGAACATAGCGTCGCGGCGCATTCTTTTCGAGTCGCAATGATTGCCCAGACATTGGCTGATATTGAAGAGCAGGCGGGAAATACGATCGATTGGCAGATTCTCTATGAAAAAGCATTAAATCATGATTATACTGAACGATTCATTGGAGACATCAAAACGCCTGTCAAATATGCAAATAAAGAATTGCGGCAAATGCTTTCGACAGTAGAAGAAAAGATGACAGATACATTCATCGAAGAAGAGATTCCAGAATCATTTCAGCCGATTTATCGTCGTAGATTAGCGGATGGTAAAGATGATTCCCTGGAAGGCCAATTGTTGGCGATCGCAGATAAAATTGATTTGCTTTATGAATCTTTTGAAGAAATTTCAAAAAGCAATCCAGATAAAGTCTACAAAGAAATGTTTCGCGAAGCAGTAATGACGGTCAAAAATTTTAATCACCGTCCTAGTGTGTCTTACTTCTTTGAAGCGGTCTTTCCAGAACTATTGAATGCAGATTTCTATGGAAAAGAAAATTTTCTAGAAGAAATCGCAAACCTAATCAAAAATTGAAATGGTCTGTGAAACAAGTTTACCTATGAAAAAAACATACTAAGAGCAGAGGAGAAACTCATCCGTCGATTAGTTCCTCCTCTGCTCTTAGTATCTTGTATGTTTTTGAAGACTTGTTTCACAGGCTATTTTTATTATAACAATGATTCTGCTCCATCAACATAGACTTCTGTACCCGAAATGTTTCCTGCATCTTCAGAGGAAAGAAACAGCACGAGGTTAGCTACTTGTTCTGGAATACCAGTCTCCTGACGCAAAGGACGTTCCCGTTCCGGAAAGACGATTGGGATTTTGATTTTTTCAACAGCCTCTTCGATAGCCGTATTCTCATCAATATTTGTTGAAATCGCTCCTGGACAAATCGCATTGACTCGGATGTTGTAGCCGGAAAGCTCGAGTGCCGCCATTTTCATGAAAGCAACTTGACCAGCCTTAGATGTGCTGTAGGCACTAGCGCCGAAATTTTTGAAAATTCGGTTGCCGTTAACCGAACTTGTGATCACGATACTGCCGCCGTTGATTTTTAAAAAAGGAATTGCTGCTTTAACTGTGACAAAAGTACTGCGAAGATTCGTTGTAATGGTCGTATCCCAATCATCTAGTGAAAGCTCTTCGATAGGGGTCCAGGTTCCATTGATCCCTGCATTAACGTGGAGAATATCGACACCACCCAACTCTTGTGCCAACGCTGTGACTGCCTGTAAGAGCTCTTCTCCTTTTGATACATCAACCACACGATAAATCGATTGACCTTCAGTGGCTTCTACAAATGCCTTCAATTCTGTTTCATCAATGTCTAATAGACCAACGACTGCTCCTTGATCCAGAAATTGCTGGGCAACTGCTTTGCCAATGCCGGATGCTGCACCCGTCACGATAACCCTTTTATTTTCAAACCGTTTCATTTAAACGCCTCCTTCTTAATTAAATTATAAAAAAGTTCCTGACCTTTGTCGAAAGATACGGATGGTCCATTGATTTTTGATAGGATGAACGTATGAGGACTTTAGTCCTAAAATCAAGCTTCTCGTCTGATTGATCTCAAAATTTGATTTCCTCGTTATTGGCTAAAACAGATGTAAGAGGCAAAGATTTTGTAGTATAATGCAAGAAGTGCGTAAGGAGGAAGCGAAATGAAACCCATATACGCTGTGGTCGACCTTGAAACAACGGGGACTGATCCTGCCATTGATCGAATCATCCAATTTGGCTGTGTTTTGATCCAAGATGGTCAGGTCATTAATCGATTTGCGACAGATATCAATCCGGATCGAAGAATATCAAAGCAGATCCAGAATTTGACTCATATCACCAATCAACAAGTGAAACGAGCACCGTATTTCGAAGATGTTGCTCATACGATTTATAATTTGTTAACACAAACAGTCTTTGTGGCTCATAATATTTATTTTGACTATCATTTCTTAAGTCAAGAATTAATCCGATGCGGGATGCCGCCCCTTGAGATTCCAGGAATCGATACCGTGGAATTGGCGCAAGTTTTTTTGCCGACAGAAAGCAGCTTTCGTTTGGGAGATCTGGCTGAAAGTATCGGATTTGTTCATGAGAATCCACATCAGGCGGATAGCGATGCGGAAGTGACCGCGGCATTATTGCTGTACATCGAATCGATCATGCGTGAACTGCCATGGGTGACTTTAAAGCAAATCGCCCAGTTGAGCGGTCAAATGGGGATGCAGACCAGTCAGTATATTCAGCGGATCGTCAGTGAACGTACCGAAGAGCCGCTTCCTGAACATTTGGAAGAAATCGATGGATTGGTTCTGCGAAAAAAGAGTGTGCCATTGTTTGAATCAAGCTATTTTCAAGGAGAGTATCCTAAAGTTAAAGCGGATAAGATCAAATGTTTTGATGGTCGCCTCAGTTATCGAAAACAACAAGCGCGGTTGATGAATGCTGTTTATGATCACTTTTCTCATGAAGAAAAAAATCTGATCATTGAGGCAGAAACCGGCATGGGAAAAACCATCGGGTACTTATTTCCTGCAAGCTACTTAGCTACTCCAAAAAATCCATTAATCGTCAGTACCACGTCGATTTTGCTACAGAATCAGATATTGGCTAAAGACATCCCATTAGTCAATCAAGTACTGGAACAACCGTTGCAGGCAACTGTTGTGAAAAGCCATCAACACTACATTGATCTCCAGCGGTTCAAAGCAACATTAGAACAACCGCTTGAACAAAAACAGTATGCCCAGTACCAGATGGGACTTTTAGTTTGGCTGACCAAAACTGAGACCGGAGATTTTGATGAATTGAATCTTGTGCGTCTTGATCATCCGCTGTTTTTGGAAATCCGTCATCGAGGGGTGGATTTTTTGGCAAAGAATCAAGCTTTTTATGAGCAGGATTTTGTGCGCCATCTCTATAATAAGATGACACAAAGCAATGTGCTGATTGTCAACCATGCATTTTTGATGCAGGAAAATCGGCGACAGTATCCACTACTACCAACGAGTGACTTTCTGCTGATCGATGAAGTCCAGCATTTGCCGGAGATTGCCGAAAGATATTCGCAAAATTCCTTTGATTCCCAACAGTTCAAACGACAATTTTTGCAATTGAATGAAGAAGGTTTGTTTGAAGAGATCAAGCAACTCGTCGCTGAAGAATTCGATCTTTCCCATTTATTTTCATTGTATATCGATGCCATCAAATTGATTATCGATACGCTAGAAGCCTATTTTGAAACACTCGTGATCGATGGGGAAGAACTGACACTTGTCCAACGCAAGGATCTTTACGATGGCAGCTTGCAGCAAGATCGTCTCCATCAAAAAATTCATTTGTATTATAAAGAAATTTTAGAAATCCAACAGCGATTGCAGACAACATTCATGGCGACAGAAGAACGGCGATTGGCTCGGGAGCGCATCCTGATTGCCCGCTTGTTCGATTATTTCCATGATATGGAGGTACAGGCAGCGACGGTTCAATCGTGGCTGATGAATTGGCAACCTCGGTATGTCCATTGGATCAAGAAAAAAGCAGGGACTGCTGCAGCGATTATTGAAGTGGCAGACCTGCAGGGAAATCAAATTATCGAAAGCAAATGGTATTCAAGGTACAAACATATTCTTTATTTAGGCGGTACATTGAAAATTCCTGGTAACAAATCTTACTTTGCTCACCGATTAGGCATTCCTGAAGTGACGGTCAAAACGATTCCGGCATTTTATGATTATGAAAAGCAAGCACGCCTGTTTATTGTCAAACAAGGAATCTCGATTCAACAAGCAACGAATGAAGAATACGCGCAATATTTGGCCGATGCATTAACACCGTTGCTATTTGAAAATTTGCAGCCAACACTTGTATTATTCACTGCTCATGAAACATTGAAACGGGTCTATGAAAAACTGCATAAAAAAGCCTTGGAACAAGGACGAGAACTTGTAGCACAAGGGACTGGCGGTAGTCGCGAGAAAATCATCAAGCGCTTTTTACTGGCGGAAAATGGGATTCTTTTTGGAACAGATAGTTTTTGGGAAGGCATCGATTTACCCGGTCAAGCGCTCAAAATCGCGGTTGTGACGCGCTTACCATTTGAGAATCCCAAACGACCGCTTGTTCAAGCACGTCATGCTTTTTTAGCATCGGAAGGCATTGATCCTTTCAAGGAAGATGCATTGCCAAAAGCAATTATCCGAATGCGTCAAGCGTTGGGACGTCTGATTCGGTCGGAAAATGATCAAGGAGTAATGGTGGTTCTTGATCGTCGGATTCTTTCTACGAAGTATGGCAAGCGAATACTTAAAGGTTTGCCAAAAAATCTGCCGGTCAAAGAAGCTACACCACAAGAAATGACCGAGGACATACGGGCGTTTTTTGATTCTGGAGCAGAAGAAACACCAAAAAAACATTTTTCTTAAAAGATAGCTGAAATCTGCTATAATAGAGCATATTATTTTTATGGAGGATAACGAGTGAAAACGAAAGACAAAGAACAACGCCGTGTGATGATTTTACTGGGTGCGATCGTTTTTTTATTGATCGTTATCATATTCTCATCGATTTTCTACATCCGTTCGACTCGTCCGATGCGACAGGCACGCAATGAAGCAATCGAAATTGCTCAAAAGTATACGGATTTGAAAGAGGTCGATCAATTTTATTGGTTTAATCGTCAAGCCTCTTCTTTTAGTTTAGTTGGTACAGATGATAAAGAAAATAAAATCATCGTCATTATTCCTAAAAGCGGTGAAAAAGTGTCAGTTTTTAAACAATCAGATGGTCTAGCGGAAGAAGCCGCTCGTCAATTGGTTGCCGAAAAGCATCCAGAAGAAACGATCCAGAAAGCTACTTTAGGATTGTTTAAAGAGCAAGCTGCTTGGGAAATCATGACGAAAGATGCTTCTGGCGAACTTCATTATTATTTGCTAGGTTTTAAAGACGGCAAGGAAATCAATGCCATCAATAATATTTGATTTAGAGAAAGGATGGTTGACATGACACTCTCCAAACGAGCGTATCAAGTAGAGCCCTCAGTTACATTAGCTGCAGCTGCCAAGGCTAAGGCGTTAAAAGCGCAAGGCGTTGACGTATTGAGTTTGACGGTAGGAGAACCCGACTTTATTACTCCTGAGAATATTCGTCAAGCCGCTATCCAAGCCATTGAAAATGGGAAGGCAAGTTTTTATACCCCGACAGCTGGGATCCCTGAGCTAAAAGAAGCCATCCTACGCTATCTGCAGGAGTTTTATGGCGTAACGTATGACACCAACCAAGTGATCGTAACAGATGGCGCTAAATTTGCGCTTTATGCGTTGTTTCAAGCAGTGATCGATCCAGCAGATGAGGTGATTATTCCTGTGCCATATTGGGTGAGCTATGCAGAGCAAGTGAAACTAGCAGGAGGGCATCCAGTCTTCGTCTATGCTGCGGAAACCGAGCAATTTAAAGTAAGGGTTTCTCAACTAGAAGCTGTTAGAACAGCCAAGACCAAAGCCATTATTTTGAATTCGCCCTCCAATCCAACGGGGGCAATTTATTCGAAAGAAGAACTACAGGCTATCGGAGAGTGGGCAGTTGAACATCATATCTTGATTGTTTCTGATGATATCTATGGTCGTCTGATTTACAATGGGCACTCCTTTACGCCGATTGCTAGCTTGTCTGAGGCTATTCGTAAGCAAACGATCATCATTAATGGTGTCTCAAAAACATATGCCATGACTGGTTGGCGGATTGGATTTGCCGTTGGCGATCAGACAATCATTCAAGCGATGACGGATATTGCTTCTCAAGCAACTAGCAATCCTACAGCTGTCAGTCAATATGCTGCTGTTGAAGCACTGTCAGGGAATCAAGACTCCATTGAAATCATGCGTCAGCAATTCGAAGACCGATTAAATAAAATCTATCCGATTGTTGCAGCCATTCCAGGTTTTCAATTAGTAAAACCGCAAGGCGCTTTTTACCTTTTCCCAAACGTCAGGGAAGCAATGAATATGTGCGGATATGAAGACATCAATAATTTTGTGGAAGCAATTCTGGAAGAGACCGGAGTAGCAGTCGTTACTGGTGCTGGGTTTGGTGCACCAGACAATTTACGGATCAGCTATGCAACCGATTGGGCAACCTTGGAAGAAGCCGCAAAACGTTTGCAGGATTTTGTTGAAAAGAAAAGCCGAAAAGCTTAAAATGCTTTATGGAACCCTTATTATCAGATTGGAGAGAAACGTGTGGAATCTATTCAAATTTTAGATGCAAAAAAACATGTTGGCGAAACAGTACAGATTGGTGCTTGGGTCGCAAACAAACGATCAAGTGGAAAAATTGCCTTTCTGCAATTACGTGACGGTACCGCATATTTTCAAGGTATCGTGGTAAAAACCGAAGTGGGCGAAGAAGTCTTTCAGCTTGCCAAAAATTTAAATCAAGAAACGGCAGTTCTAGTAACTGGTGAGATTCGTGAAGATAGCCGTTCGAAATTTGGCTACGAAATCGGCATCAGCGGCATTGAAGTAGTGGGCGAAAGCCATGAATACCCAATCACACCGAAAGAGCACGGCACCGACTTCTTGATGGATCATCGCCATTTATGGCTACGTTCTTCAAAACAACATGCCATCATGCAGATCCGTAACGAAGTGATTCGTGCTACCTATGAATTTTTCAATAATAATGGCTTTATCAAAATTGATCCACCAATTTTGACAGGGTCTGCACCGGAAGGAACAACGGATCTTTTTGAAACCAACTATTTTGATCAAAAAGCATACCTATCTCAATCTGGTCAATTATATATGGAAGCTGCAGCGATGGCATTTGGTAAAGTCTTTTCATTCGGACCGACTTTCCGTGCAGAAAAGTCTAAAACGCGTCGTCATCTAATCGAATTCTGGATGATCGAACCGGAAATGGCTTTCATGCATCAAGAAGAAAGCTTGGAAGTACAAGAACAATACGTTGCTTTCCTTGTACAAAGCGTTTTGGACAACTGTGATTATGCATTAGATGTTTTAGGCAGAGATCGTGCCATTCTTGAAAAGTATACGAAATTACCATTCCCTCGTATTTCTTATGATGATGCCGTAGAACTATTGCAAAAAAATGGCTTTGAGGACATTCAATGGGGTGACGATTTTGGTTCGCCACACGAAACATTTATTGCAAACTCATTTGATCAACCAGTCTTTATTCTTAACTATCCAAAAGCCATCAAACCTTTCTATATGAAACCACATCCAACAAGAGATGATGTCGTGATCTGTGCAGATATGATTGCACCAGAAGGCTATGGGGAGATCATCGGTGGCTCAGAACGGGCTACAGATTATGAATTCTTGCTAGAACAAATCCGTAACCACGGATTAGATGAAAATGAATACTCTTGGTATTTAGATCTTCGCAAGTATGGCTCAGTTCCACATACCGGTTTTGGTCTAGGTCTTGAACGGACCGTTACATGGCTATCAGGTATCGAACACGTGCGTGAAGCCATTCCATTCCCACGCTTATTGAATCGTATTTATCCATAGGGGATATTAAAAGCCAGCTTCTGGGTAGGAAGCTGGCTTTTTTTGGTAAAAGGAAGCAAGGAATCTTAGGGGAATGAAGGTGCGAGTTTTTGGATTTATCAAAAGATCACCATATGCCGGAAGGTGTAACTTTTATTGAAATATAACGGTTTTGTTACATTTATTTTCTTTTTGCTTATTATCAGGTAAAATAAGAACTAATGTAAATAAATAGAGGTTATTTATGATTAAACAAATTGCAATTTCGTTTTCAAAAATCGTTTACTTGTCCTTAGTTAAACTTTTTTCACTAAGGAGACGTCCTAAAAACAATAAAATCGTCTTTTTGTTAAGTTTTCCATCCACAAGTACCTATGTTTTGGATGCTTTAGTTGAAAGATACGGTAATCGTTTGGTTATTTGTTATACCAGCAATGCGCAAGAAACGATTAAACGATTTAATCAAGAAAGAATCGACTGCTATCCTCTGCAGTCATTTTATATCTTGTGTACTAGAATCATCCCGATTATTAAAGCGTCGCAAATGATTATATGTGATAATTATTTCGCCTTTCTGGGGGGGATGTCTTTTGATGAACAAACAAAAGTTGTTCAAATATGGCATGCAAATGGGGCAATCAAAAAATTTGGTTTGCAAGCCCAATATGCTAAGAAAGCAACTGCTAAGGATCAACAACGTTATCAAAAAGTATATGATACGTTTACGCATTTTGTAGTAAGTTCTCCGACAATGGCTGAAATTTTTGCTGAAAGTTACAATATCGATCCTATCTTTTTAAAATTCGGTTATCCCATGACGGATTATTATTTCAATCGGAACGAAAAAAACATTCTTAAAGAAAAGAATATTTTATCAAAAGGGACTAATAAAAAAATTGCTCTCTATGTTCCAACCTATAGAGAAAACGACTATGAGCTTCCGCTGGACTTCGAGCAAATTGAAGAACAAATTGGTGATGAATGGGTATTCTATATCCATGCCCATCCCCATGATAAAAAATTAAAAAACTTGGCTAAGAAATATCCATCTTATTTTATTGATGAAATGCAACATGATCTAAAAAATTTACTTATTGTTGCAGATTGTCTGATCACGGATTATTCCTCAGTTCCATTTGAATTTTCTTTAGCGAATCCAAATGGAAAAATAATTTATTTTTGTTATGACTATGAATTATATGATGATCTTGTGGGGATACAAGAGGCCTTCAAAGATACTCTGGATTCTTCAATCGTGAAAACGCCAGCTGGATTATTTGAAGAAATAATGTCCTCCGAAAAACAGGACTTAGTGGATTTTAATGCGAAGTGGAATACGTTTGTTTCTGGAAATGCAATGAACTATTTATTTGAATGGATTGATGAACAATATGAAAACTGAAGAGATAATGGGAATTTTTGTGGATCAAGTTACCTATGAGGATGTAATCAATGATTTACCAAATTATATCAATAGTAATCGTAAAATGACTATTGTAAGTGTAAACCCGCAAATCATCACTGAAAGCAATAAATTTCCTGAAATCGTGCGATTTATCAATCATAGTACACATCGCATACCTGACGGGATTGGCGTAGTCTTAGTTTCGAAATTAACTGGTGGAAAAATCAAGGAAAGAGTCACTGGTTACGATTTAATGTTGAAATTATTGGATTACGCAAATACTCATAAGAAAAGTGCTTTTTTTTATGGAGCAAAGCCAGAAGTCCTGTCTGATGCAGTTAAGAACATCAATCAGCGATACCCAGACCTGATTGTTGCAGGCGCAGTGGACGGATATACTAAGATGGACGATGGAATCTTAGTTGATCAAATAAATGCTGCTCAACCTGATTTTCTTTTTGTAGCGTTGGGGTTTCCTCGGCAAGAGAAATGGTTGGCTAAAAATACAAATGCGCTTGAAGCATCAGTTTTTCAAGATGTTGGGGGGAGTTTTGATGTTTTAAGCGGTCACGTAAAAAGAGCTCCTGCTTTTTTTATTAATTGTCATTTAGAATGGTTGTACCGTTCTTTGAGCAATCCAAAGAGGATTGGAAGAATTCTACAGTTGCCAGTATTTATGGCGAAAAGCTTGTGGTGGAAACTTAATGAGGGGAGTAAGTGACTGTGCAGTCACGTTGGATTATGAAAATTGGAATTATCGGATATGACATTTTTGGTACAGGAGGAACAACTAGAAGCAATATAAATTTAATTAATGATCTATTATCCAATGGTCATCAAATTACCTATTTTAATCTCCTGCCTTTTTCAAAAGGAAAAGTTAAAAGAACAAAAGAATTGCTTCAAGAAAAAGAACATATTGATTTTCACTTAATTAGAAAATGGGAAAATGTTGATAGCAAAGATGTCTATATCATTACAAGAGAGAGTCTTTTTATTTTTGCTAAAGTTATCAAAAAAAAATTTCCAAATTCAAAAATTATTGGTGAAGTGCATACTCCGCTACCATTGATAGATCCAACAGTAGACTTTGCTCCTGAAGCAATAGATACTTATCGGGTTGGACTGCAAAGTGCGCACAAATATCTTTGTGAAAAATACACTAATAATAATATTGTTCATTTTCCTGTGAGTATTAGACATTTGCGTTGCCGGGAAATTTCAAATGTTCGTCAAGTCAAAGAAAATGTGAGTTTTTATGTTTATTCACGTTTCGATGAATCGCAAAAAGACATTGCCTATTCAATCAAATTAATGGATTATTTTGTGAATCATTTGGGGAAAAAAACTTATAAATTATACATTAATGGAAAAGGTCCTGGGAAACTTGTATATGAGAAGCTGATATTATTTTACAATCTCCAAGAGAACGTTCTAATTAATCAAGAAATTCCAAGTGATGCAATCTATCTTTCAACTGCAAGGTATGAAACGCTAGGTTATTCCATACTTGAAGCATTTATTGATGGCCGACAAATGATATTGTTTTCTGGTGATGATAAGTCTCTTGCCGAAATTTACGGAGAATTTCAGAGTTTCTGCTGGTTAGAAGGCTCAATAGTATCAGACAGTGCAATTATAGAAGATTTTCTTAGTATGCCTTTGGAATTAAAAAACAAATTAGCTCGAAGTGATTTTGAACGACTCTCGTCAATTAGCCCGATTAGAAATTATGGTAAATCATATGAAGAGGCTGTCTTAGAAGCACCTATTAGGAATTCTAACAGATGCAATGTAAACGAATCAAAAATTATGAAAGTATTATTTGAACAGAACAATGTTTCTAATAAGAAATATCTATCAGCTTTCTACACTTTTTTGAAAAAAATTCCATTTCTAAAAAAGTTACTTTCTTCAGAAAAAACCAAAAAAACTATTAGAAACATTCTATTTAATAGGAACCATAGTGAGATCTCTCCTACAAGAGTTGCTGATTTGAGAGATGATTTTATTTTTATTGAATCTTTTCATGGGAAATCTTTTGCTGGAGATCCAAAATATTTGGCTTTATCATTACAAGAAAAAAAACCAGGATATTATTTTTTTGTCAGTTCTATAAATGAACTTGTTGATCAAGAAATTTATTCTTATGGTATGATTCCAGTTCGGTTAGGCAGTAGAGAGTATATTCAAAAGTTTAAAACTTCAAAACTGATTATTATAAATGGCAACTCACTTGATAAAGTTGGGAAGAGTTCAAAACAAATTTTTCTAGAAACTTGGCATGGATTTCCATTAAAAAAAATGGTAGCAGACTTAATGGATGAAGAACAAAGGATATTGGAAACTGAAGCATTTATTCCAAGAATGAAGAAATGGGATTATATTCCTGTTAGTTCTCAGTGGAATAAAAATCTTTTTTACAGTGCATTTAAATTATCTGAAAATAGTAGGTTAAAAGTTTTAGAAACTGGGGTAGGTAGGAATGCTTATCTGATTAAAAACAAAATGAATTTATCTGAGAAAATTAGAGTAACAGAGAAGTATTTAAATCGTCCATATCACGAAGAGCAAAAAATAATTTTGTATTGTCCAACTTGGCGTGGAAAAAAAAGACAGGAACTAACTAAAATAGATTGGGTTTCAGTGATAGAACAACTGCCTGACAATTATGAAATAATTGTCAAACTCCATCCTCTAGAATCGCATATGTACAAGAAATATAATCAGTTGCATGATAGAATACATGCTTACTTCAATGAGTTAACTGATATTCAAGAATTATTTCTTATTTCTGATGTGCTTATTACGGATTATTCCTCTTCAATGTTTGACTTCGCCCACTTAAACAAAAAAATTATTGTTTTACAAGAAGATAAGCAGAGTTATTCGGAGAAAATTGGTTGGTACTTTGATTTGGAAGAAACTATCGGAATATCCGGACAAGCATACTCCGCTGAACAGGTAGTAAAAAAAATCTTGGAAGATGATGATAACCAGTATAATAAAAACATTGTTAAAAAGATGTTGAACTTCGACTCTTCGAACTCTGATGAGAAAATTTTACAAAATATTTTTAATGATTATTGAAAATAAGCATAATTAAATTGTCAGATTAGTAATTGTAATTTCAAGAATAAAATCTTCATAATGAAGAGGAGTTAAAATTTTTAAGATATCTTTTGGTATGGTCTTAAAGTAAGTTGATTTTAAAATAAGAAACAATGATTTGAATATAGGGGCTGATAGAGCAATGCGCAATCGAGTTGCGAGTTTAGATATTTTAAAAATAGTATCAATTTTTTTTATTGTTATTCATCATTATGCTTTGTGGACAAAATGGAATTTTCCTTCTGGTTTTTCTTTAGATAAATTAACTGTACAAACAATGTTAATCGGAGGAAAACTAGGTGTAAACATCTTTGTTATGATAACAGGTTATTTTATGATTCATTCCTCTGTCAAATTAAAGAGCATTGTTCAGATTTGGTTAGAAACAACAATTATTTCATTGATCATATACTTCTTTTTAGTATTAAATTCTCATATAAAAGTTAATTTTGAGATACTAACTTTTATACGGCGATTGTTCCCGATTGTTTTCGGACAATATTGGTTTGTTACATCATACTGTCTTTTGTATCTAGGTATTCCATTTCTAAATAAGTTAATTAATAGTTTATCAAAAAGGCTACTGAAGTATGGGATTATCTTAGGGTTTCTTGTACTATCGATTTATCCGTTTATTTATTATGATAAGGGTCTGACTTTTGCTTTCCCTATTTGGTTTGCCTTTTTGTATCTCATTGGAGCATCAATTAAGATTTTTGAACTAGAATTAAGAAAAATTCCTTATAGGAAACTTTTTGTGAGCTTGAGTTGTTTATTTTTTGTGGGGATTATAATTAATATTATCTTACAAATATTATTTTCAAACACGGAATTAAAAATTACTAAATTATTGAAATTTTTCGGATGGTCAGAAACAATATTTTATACAAAGGATAGTAGTCCTTTACTTTTGATAATGGCAGTTCTAATTTTCGTTATTTTTCTAAAAGCTGATATAAAATCTAGAAAAGCATATTCTTATCTTGCCAGAGCATCATTCGGCGTTTATTTGATGCAAAGTGCACCTTGGTTTAGTGTCAATTATCTATGGCCTGTCTTAGTAAATGCCTCCAGATTAGACAATGGATTGCTTATTTTAATATATGGCTTTTTTTGTACTGCGTTAATAATGATAGCGGGAATAATCCTCTATTCTTTGATTTATCCAGTTATAAATTTTATTCATTTTTTGTTAAATAATAAATATAATGATTTAGAAAAAGTTTTCTACAAAGAAAAGGGAGAGAAGTAATGTTTGATTTTAAGGGAGTCATTAAAAATTATAGTAAGAATATGCTTAATACACAGTTCTCAAGGAGAACAACTTATACTAAATACTTTTTGAAAACTAAAGTTAAGGACAACGTTATTTTTTATGAGTCATTTCATGGTAAAGCTATGAATGATAATCCTTTTGCCATTTTCAAATATTTGGTGGAATCTAATAAGTATAAACACTATATTCATGTTTGGTCATTGAATGACTGGGAAGATAACAAATATGTTTCTTATTACTCAAAGTATCAGAATGTGAAATTTATAAAACCATATAGTAAAGATTATTATTATTATTTGGCCAGTGCAAAGTATTTATTTCATAATGTGACTTTGCCACCTTTCTTTATTAAGAAAAAAGAGCAAGTTTATACGAATACTTGGCATGGTACTCCTTTAAAAACTTTAGGTAAAGAAATGGAAGGAAATGTTACTCAAAATTATAATGTTCAAAGAAACTTTTTACAAACTGATTATTTACTTTCTCCAAATACATTTACAACTGATAAGTTGATCAATTCATATGACATCGACGGAATTTATACGGGAGAGGTTTTAGAAAACGGATATCCTAGAATTGATAGTATATTTAATAAAAGTGATGTTTTAGAATCATTTTTAGAAAAAGAAGGTATTGATTTAACTAAAGAGGTGTTGTTATACGCTCCTACATGGAGGGGAGCAACCGGTCGTGTACAAGATACTTTTGAAGATTTGTACAAACGATTATCTTATATTTCTGCGCAAATCAAGTCTAGTGACAAACAGCTCTTAGTGAAAGTCCATCCTTTGATGTATCAATTTATTAAAAATGAAAGTTTTGATGGTATATTATTTATACCAGATTGGGTAGACGCAAATGAATTATTGTATTTTGTTGACATACTAATTACGGATTACAGTAGTATATTTTTTGATTTTTTAGTAACAAATAAACCTATAATCTTTTTTATGTATGATAAAGAAGAATATCAAAAAACCAGAGGTTTATATTTTAATTTAGATGATTTGCCTGGTGAAATTTGTGTGACAAACGAAGAGTTGGTTAGTGCAATATTAGATGACTCTTTTACCGATGTTGGACTAATAGAAAATATACAAAACTTTAAAAAACAGTTTATACCCTACGATCATGGAAATGTAACTGAACAATACGTTAATAAAATTATAGGTGAAGAAGATTCAGTTGCAAAAGTCCTTTCTTTCAAAAATGACAAGAAGAATATTATTATTTATGGGGGAGCCTTGCTGAATAATGGTATCACTTCTTCGCTGATAAATTTGAGTAAAAATTTAGATTATGATAAGTATAATTTAATTGTCGTTGACAAGAACGCAGCAAATGCGCAATTTAATGACAATGTAAAACGACTATCTGATAAAGCTCATGTTATATATCGAAATAACGGAATGGACTTAACTTATCCTGAATGGATTAAATATCATCGTTTATTTAATCGTTCTATAGTTGAAGACATAGATCAGCAAAAAAGTTTTGTTTCTCGTGAATGGCAAAGAATTCTAGGAGATACAAGGATAGATATTGCGATCGATTTTGGTGGATATGCTCCTTTTTGGAGTTACATGATGGCTTTCTCTAAAGCGAAAACTAAAATTATCTATCAACACAATGATATGATGAAAGAAATGGAAAAAAATGTCGCCGGTAGATACGTCCACAAGAAAAACTTAACATTAATATTTCAATTATATAAATTCTTTGATCATATTGCTTCTGTAGGTAAATTGACCATGATACAAAATAAAGATTCTCTAAAAGATATGGTAGATGAAAAGAAATTTACGTATGTTCCAAATCTTTTGGATAAAGAGTATTTGTTTGATCATAAGATTAACCCACAATTAAAAGTTAAATCTATAATGAATGAAGAAAAATTAATTATAGATGAAATTAGTGATTTTGGTAGAAATGAAATTGTCGGTATATCTATTCCGACAAATGAAGGGAAAAATTTTATTACAATAGGTCGCTTGTCTCCAGAGAAAGACCAAGAAAAATTATTGTTTGCCTTTAAACAAATTCTCGAAAGTACGCAACAGGATCATCAATTATATATAGTTGGATCTGGAGAATATGAACAAAAACTTAAAGCAACAGCCTATGGATTAAATCTTCAAGAGAATGTCATATTTGTTGGTCAAACTAAGCATGCAATGGAACTTTTAGATAAATGCGACTTATTTATTTTTCCATCCAATCATGAAGGGCAGCCCATGACGTTGCTTGAGTGCCTTGCATTAAATATTCCTGTTGTAGCTACAAATATTCCGGGAAATATTTCTGTATTAGGTAATGAAAATGGTTTAGTGGTTGAGAACAGTGTTGAAGGTCTAGTTAACGGGATAAAGGCATATCTTAACGGACAAGAGATAAAATCATTTATTGATGTTGATATATATAATCAGGAAGCTCTTGAAAGGTTTTATAGTATGCTGAATTCTTAACAAGAATTCTTTCCACCTATAAAATTTATCTTCCCTTCATTCTCCTTAATAAACTTATTTATTTTAAGAAGAATGAAGGGGATTTTTTATTTGTAATAAGTGAAATAAATGGTACAGTTTTGTTTGTATAACAAAATCGTCGAAAAGGATGTGTTTCAAATACAAAAAAGAGTAAAGACATTTAAAAAAAATTTATGGCACTACTTAATGGTTTTTCTGATTTTCTCACTGTTGTCTTTGGTTATTCAAGGACCTCAAATTTTCTCACGAGGATATATTCTTGGTGTTGATTCTATTTTTCATATGAATAGATTTTATGAAACAATGATGCAATTAAAAACTGGTGACTTTAGCTACTTTATTTCTATCTTCGGCTTTCAACAGTCTGCAAGAATCATTAATGCTGTTTATGGGCCGGGAATGGCGTATGTTATGGGTTTCATTCTTCTTGTTACAAATAGTTGGATCAAGTTTCAAATCGTTACATCATTTTTGGTTAACGTCTTTGGGGCTGTAGGTATCTATAGAATTGCCTTTAAATTGTCTAAGAAAAGTTTGGCTAGTATCCTGTGCGGTTGTATATATATGACCACATCGACACTGGCATCTTGGAATATCTCTGGATCATTTACAGGAATTGGCAGTATGATGATTCCATTTGTTTTGTATTACGGAATAGAGATGTTAGTCAATGAAGATCACTATTTTTCTTTTATAGGATTGGGACTCAGTATGGGATTACTATTACAAACCCATCTATTTTCTTCACTTTTAGCAACACTCGCTTTAGCTCCATTTGTAATATATAGTTTTATTCAAACCTTATCTAAATGGGCTTTCTTCAGAAGAATGATTAGTGCGGTGACTATAGCAATTTTATGCAGTTTGAATGTTTGGTTTAGTTTATTTCACTTAATGGGAAGAAATATTTTAATTCAAACAGCACCAAGAGATTTAATGAGAGCCGCTATTTTTTTCTCAACAACAGAATCAAACAGTCAATCTAATATTGGCGTTATATTGACTATTCTTGTCTTATCTCAAATATTCATCACATTTTTTTCATGGAAATCGATGAATAAACATATAATCTTTATGACAGTCGTAGGACTAGTTTTTCTTTTTGTTTCTAGTAGGTTTTTCCCGTGGGAAATAATCGGGAATATGTTTCCATTATTCGAAAGCAGTATCCAATTTCCATCAAGAATTGCAGTAATCGCAATTATACTTCTTCTGTCTTCTTTAAGTGCTACTGCATATGAACTGGAAAATAAAAATTTATTAGTAATCTTTGCAATTTTTTCAGTAATTGCTGTATCTATACAGCAGAACAAAATTTACAATAGTATGGACGTTTGGAAAAGTGAAAATGTTCTAGTCGCTCCCAATAAAAAACCTGAAGAAGTATCTTCGAATCAACTAAGAGAATTAATAAAAAGTCCTGATGTCGGAAAAGTTTTAGAAGTGGTACAAAAAGGAACTTCCGACTATCTCCCTTTAAAACAGAAATTGGCAAACGCAGATTTTGAAAAATTTTCACCTTATGAAAAATACTGGCAATATATAATTACTCCAAATAAACAGTTCACTAAGAAAACTGTAGATGGATCACTCATTGTTTCGTGGAACTCAAATCAGAATGAAAAAATCAACGTTCCAATTGTAACGTACAAAGATACAATCATTAAGAAGGATGGAAAAAAACTGTCACCTGAGCTTACTGATATTGGAACATTAAAAATTCTATCAAAGAAAGGTATGAATCAAATCACTGTTTCATATACAACTCCCAAGGTCATATCTATTTCTATAATTATTTCTATGGTATCTATTTTAATAGTAATAGGTTACATCGCTTTTAAGAAATTACTAGGTAAGTAGCTTGAAATAAGGGAGGAAATTAAAACTTTATTAATCATTTCCATCCTCCTAACTTTCGTGTATAATGGTACAAGTCAGTATTACGAAAGTTAGGAGGAGTTGTTTTGAGTAAACAACATCCAGAAGAGAAGTCCTTCAAAGACGAAGTTTTAGGTGCTTTGAAAAAACCTCAAACCAACGAATCGTCTGAACAAAAACGATCATCTGTTGAGGAACCTATAGAAAGTCGCTCTGCGACCCGCAGTACAAAAAAGCAGAGCAGTACCCAAAAGGGCCAAGCCAAAAATAAAACTGTTCAAAAAAACGCTCAAAAAGCGAAGCGCTCAGCTCCTAAAAGGGAAGAAGCTGGTTTAGATGAAAAGTCAGATACCGTTCGTAAGTTACAGCGGAAAAGAGAAGACCGTATCGTCAATCGTATCGTCACAATTGTTGTAATCGCATTAATCGTTATTGGCGGCGTCCTTGGTTTTTCAGTCTATCGATATGTTACTTCAGGATTGCAGCCGTTAGATCCAGAAAAAACAGAAAAAGTTGCTGTTGAGATTCCAAGCGGATCATCAAATAAAATGATTGGCGAGATTTTAGAAAAAGATAAGATCATCAAAAGTGGTATGATCTTTAATTATTATACGAAATTTAATAATCTGACTGGTTTCCAAGCTGGTAATTATCAGTTTTCTCCAAGTATGACTCTGGATGAAATTAGTGCCCAGTTACAGCAAGGAGAAGGGTCAGTGACATCAGATGCGAAAGTGACGATTCCTGAAGGGTATGATATAGACCAAATCGGAGATGCGCTTGCCAAAGCAACAAGTATCTCGAAAGATGATTTCTTAGCTTTAATGAAAGATGACACCTTCTTTAATAAAATGCATGAAGCATATCCAGAGTTGTTGGATAGCGCAGCAAAAGCAGAAGGCGTTCGATACAAGTTAGAAGGATATCTCTTCCCGGCAACTTATGACTATTATAAAGGAAACACTTTAGAAGAAGTTGTGACCCAAATGATTGATAAAACAAATACTGTTATGTCTAAATATTACGATCAGATCGCAGAAAAAGAAATGACAGTGCAAGAAGTGTTGACCTTGGCTTCTCTTGTCGAAAAAGAAGGTAGTAAAGAAGATGACCGTAAGAACATTGCCCAAGTCTTCTTTAACCGTCTGGCAGTGGATATGCCATTGCAGTCAGATATTTCTATTCTCTATGCGTTAGGCGAGCATAAAGAGTTGGTAACTTACGAAGATACTCAAGTAGACTCACCATACAATTTGTATGTCAACACAGGATATGGTCCAGGACCATTCAATAATCCAAGTGAGCAATCTATCAAAGCAGTGTTGGAACCAACACCAAATAATTACTATTATTTTGTGGCAGACATCAATACGCAAGAAGTCTATTTTGCTGAAACCTATGATGAACATATGCGTTTAGTTGAAAAATATGTAAACAATACTTCGAATTAATTTTTATTAGGATATTAGTTTACATTTAAAAAAAACCATGGTAATCTTTTGTGGACTATTCGCAAAAGATTACCTTTTGCAGTTGATACGAAGTTAAAAGGAGAAATTAAAATGGTAGAAAAAGTATACCCAATGACATTAGAAGGAAAAGAAAAATTAGAGCAGGAATTAGAAGAATTAAAGACAGTCAAACGTGGAGAAATCATTGAAAGAATCAAAGTTGCCCGCAGCTTTGGAGATCTTTCTGAGAACTCTGAATACGAATCCGCAAAAGATGAACAAGCCTTTGTAGAAGGTCGTATCACAACATTAGAAAATATGATCCGTTTTGCTGAGATCATTGATAATGAAGGCGTAGACAATGATGAAGTATCGATCGGAAAAACCGTCACGTTCATTGAATTACCTGATGGAGATGAAGAAGAATATACAATTGTTGGGAGTGCAGAAGCGGATCCATTTTCTGGTAAAATCTCAAACGATTCACCGATCGCTCGTGCATTGATTGGTAAAAAAATCAATGATGAAGTAACAATTTCAACACCAGGCGGAGATATGCTGGTGAAAATCACAGAAGTGAAAAAAAGCTGATTTTTTCGTAAAAGTCTAAGCAGAAGATCCTGATGATCACTTTCTCAAAGAGAAAAGGACCAATCAGGATCTTTTTTCGGACTCGCGACGGATGTATGCCATCGAAGAATCCGTTATGATAAAATAGAATCATTGGGAGGAGGAGCTTACATGAAAAGCCCTTGGCGTTTTTTCTTTGTCGTAGAAGCATTATTATTTCTATTTGCGGTCTGGCAAATTTTATCGAATCCACCGTTATTGATTTTATTGATTTTAGGTGTTGTGACGATCTACTTTGTTTCTCGCAGAGAACGTAAAACAAATTTTAATAATTTTTTGATGGTTACCGGTGGTATCGCCATCTTTATCAGTCTTTTAAATAGTCCGGCTTTGTGGCTGATGTTGATTTTTGCGATCCTTTTTATTGGATTGAAAGGTGTGGAAATCACTGGTGTAGATTTTACAAAAAACACATTTTGGCGCAAAAAACAAATGATCATTTTAGAAACAGAAGAACCAAAGCAGTTTCATCCTCATAAAACGAAACAACAATGGATCGGCAATGAGCGGATCGGGAATCAAGTGTATGAATGGGATGATATCAATATCGACATCTTTTCTGGAGATACGATCATTGATTTGGGAAACACATTATTGCCGAAAAAAGAGAATGTCGTGATTGTTCGTAAGGGATTCGGCCGTACGAGAATTTTAGTCCCTGCTGGAGTTGCTATCAAAATGGAACATAGCACCTTTATCGGGACAGTGATTTTCGAAGGCGAGGCAACAGGTCTGAAGAATGAGAAAGTTACGATCTACAGTCCGGATTATGAGGAAAACACCCGCCGACTAAAAATTTTAACGAACACTTTGATTGGGGATATCGAGGTGATTCGGGTATGATTGCTAAATTTTCTCGAGGAATGATCGCTTTTTATAGTGCGGTCACTAGTTTTTTGATGATGATCTTGATTCTTTTTTCGTATCTTTATGCTAGTGGAAAGAAGAATTGGCTGCTAGAAGTCTTTCAGATCAAACTATTCTTTATACCGATCATTTTTCATTTATTAGTTGTTTCGCTGATGGTGGGCCTGGCTGTCTTTCTATTGATTTCTCTTTTCAGAAACCGCCAATACGGGCCAATCGAAGAGAAGCTGCGATTGCTTTCAAATGGAGATATTGATAGTCCACTACTTGACACACCTATCCCTCATGCGCAAGAAAATCGGTTGATTGAAGATGTCGATCGAGACATCAGGAAATTACAGGTCAAAATGAAAGATATGTCAAGTGAGCTTCAACAATTAAATGCTCGGCCGCAGCTAGTGGATGGCAGTACAAAAGAAGAAATCCTTGAAGCCGAACGACATCGTTTGGCCCGAGAATTGCATGATTCAGTTTCACAACAATTATTTGCCGCAATGATGATGATGTCCGCATTGAACGAACAAGCCATCCGGGACGATGCCCCGGAAATGCAAAAGAAGCAGTTGGCTATGGTAACGGACATCATCAATGCTTCGCAGTCTGAGATGCGAGCGTTATTGTTACATCTGCGTCCGGTCACATTGGAAGGGAAAAGCCTCAAACAAGGAATCGAGCAATTATTAAAAGAATTGGAAACAAAAATCAAGATATCCTTGAAATGGGATATCGAAGAGTTTACTATGCCAAGCTCTATAGAAGACCAATTATTTCGAGTGATTCAAGAATTACTATCGAATACACTGCGTCATGCCAAAGCGGATGAACTTGAAGTCTACTTGAATCATATTGAACACAACGTGCTGTTGCGCGTGATCGACGATGGTGTAGGATTCGATGTCGACAATCAAAAAGCTGGCAGTTATGGGCTGATGAATATCCGTGAGCGAATCAGTGCCGTTGGCGGCACATTAAAGATTATCAGTTTTAAAAATCAAGGAACAAGTATTGAAATAAAAATCCCGCTGCTTAAGGAGGCATAAAAATGATCAACGTTTTGTTAGTAGATGACCACGAAATGGTACGTTTGGGGGTTTCTTCCTACTTATCCATTCAAGAAGATATAGAGGTGATTGGAGAAGCTGAAAATGGCAAAATCGGCTACGAAAAGGCATTGTCTTTACGTCCCGATGTCATCTTGATGGATTTAGTGATGGATGAAATGGATGGCATTGAGGCAACCAAAGCCATTCTAGCAGATTGGCCGGAAGCAAAAATCATCATAGTTACTAGTTTTATTGATGACGAGAAAGTATATCCTGCAATTGAAGCTGGTGCTGCCGGTTATTTGTTAAAAACATCCACTGCACATGAAATTGCGGATGCCATTCGTGCGACTCAAAGAGGCGAGCGGGTGTTGGAACCGGAAGTAACAACGAAAATGATGGATCGTTTAACAAATCGCACGCCGATTTTACATGATGATCTGACAAATCGGGAAAAAGAAGTGCTGCTTTTGATTGCTGAAGGGAAAAGTAATCAGGAGATCGCAGATGAGTTGTTTATTACACTCAAAACGGTTAAAACTCATGTATCAAATATATTGTCGAAACTAGAAGTGGAAGATCGAACACAAGCAACCATTTATGCCTTTAAGCATGGCTTGACAAAATAAGAATCTCATCATAAGGGTACCTCCTCATAGTCAGTTGAGGAGGTTTTTGATATACTAGAGTAGGATTTGTAAGGTAAAGGAGCGTTTAATGTGAAGCAGAATTACGCGATTATTGGTCTTGGAAGGTTCGGCGGCAGTATTTGTCGAACATTGATAGAATCCGGACAAGAAGTATTAGCCATTGACAGCAATGAGGATCGGGTCAATGAGTATATGAATATTGCTACCCACGCGGTGGTGGGCAATGCACAGGATGAAATGACGTTGCGCTCATTAGGAATTCGTAATTTCGACCATGTGATCGTAGCAATCGGTGAAGATATCCAAGCAAGTATTCTTGTGACTTTGATGGTCAAAGAGATGGGAGTACCGAACGTTTTAGCAAAGGCGCAAAATGAATATCATGCTCGGGTTCTTGAGAAGCTTGGTGCTGATCGAGTTGTCCACCCAGAACGGGATATGGGGATTCGTATCGCTCACAATCTAGTATCAAAAAATATCTTGGATTATATTGAGCTTTCAGATGAATTTTCGCTGGCGGAGATTCGTGTCTCAAATCCGCGTTTCTTTAATAGGTCCTTACTTGATTTGAATTTTCGTCAAAAATATGGATTGACCGTTGTTGCTATTCGTCGAGGACCTGGACAAGTGATCGTGTCTCCCGCAGCTGATTCGATCGTGCGTGAGAATGATAATCTACTCGTGATTGGGAACACGGATGATGTGGATATTCTTGATGAACATATGAATGATTAGGAGTGAAAAATGATGAATATAACTATTACAGAAGCCGCAATTGATTGGTTCAAAAAAGAACTGTCAGTCGACCAAGGAAGCGGCGTTCGCTTTTTTGGTAAAATCTATGGGAAAACTCAGATCCATGATGGTTTTTCAGTAGGAATGTCAGTAGATAAACCTGAAAATCCTATCGTTCAAAAGACAGTTTCAGACATGCTTTTTTTTATTGAGGAGGCCGATGAGTGGTTCTTCAAAGGGTATGATCTGCAAGTCGACTACGATGAAAAGCTAGATGGACCTAAATATAGTTTTACTGAAAACAATTAACTAAAATAAAGATACAATGTAACAGTATGAGTCTATGACTGAAGTTTAGTGGATTCCATATCGCTAGCTTTGATCATAGACCTGTTCGTTAGGAGATGAAACCATGTTATCAATTATCGTACCTTGCTTTAATGAAGAGAGTAGCTTACCACTTTTTTTTGAAGAGACTGAAAAAGTAAAAGATCAGGTAGGCATGCCTTTTGAATATTTGTTTATCAATGATGGGTCATCCGATCAAACACTCGCAGTGATGCGCAAGCTGCATCAAGAGCATCCAGAAAGTGTGCGGTACCTTTCGTTTTCACGTAATTTTGGAAAAGAAGCAGCCTTGTATGCTGGCTTAAAAGCAGCAAAAGGGGATTTTGTTACCGTAATGGATGCAGATTTACAAGATCCTCCAAGCCTTTTGCCTCAGATGTTTGACTTGCTCAACACAAAACAATTAGACTGTGTTGGAACGCGCAGAGCCGATCGCAAAGGGGAGCCTAAAGTTCGTAGTTTCTTTTCAGAAGCCTTTTATGCATTGATCAACAAAATTGGTGAGGCACATATGGTCAATGGCGCACGAGATTTCCGTTTAATGCGTCGGAATATGGTGGATGCAGTTTTAGAACTTTCTGAATACAATCGGTTCTCCAAAGGAATCTTTAGTTGGGTAGGTTTTGATACAGAATACATTGCCTACGAAAATCGTGAAAGAGTAGCTGGAGAAACTTCTTGGTCATTCTGGAGCTTATTCAAGTACTCGATTGATGGCATCGTCAATTTTTCTGATACGCCATTAAATATTGCTTCTTTTGTTGGCGCGTTGTCTTGTCTAGCTTCTGGAATTGCACTGCTATTCATAATTATTCGTACTTTTATTTTTGGTGATCCTACCTCAGGCTGGCCTTCTTTAGTTTGTATCGTATTGTTTGTTGGTGGTTTGCAATTGCTTTGTCTAGGTATTATTGGAAAATATATTGGAAAAATTTTTCTGGAAACAAAAAAACGTCCCCTTTACATTTTAAAGGAGACAGAAAAAGATCAAAAATAATTTTTGGGAATAAAAAAGCAGCGCTGGTTGATGATCAATACCCTTTTGTTACATCGACTTGATTTCGAACCAATTTTTTCTCGTGGATAAAATTGCGGAAGTTATCCATAAAGATGGCCATGAATGCTTTTTGAAAATGTGGGGTCAACCCGGAAATATGCGGGGTGATCAACACATTTTCCAGTGTCCATAGCGGATCATTTGCGGGTAAAGGTTCTTCTTCAAAAACATCAAGAGCCGCAAATGCGATTTCTTTTTGGCGGAGGGCTTCTGTCAACGCTACAGTATCTACACTAGGTCCACGCCCAACATTATAAAAAGAAGCGGATGATTTCATACTATTAAAAAAATGGCTATTATAGATTCTTGTAGTTTCAGGTGTCAATGGTAAGATATTAATCACACAATCAGCTTTCTGACTTTGTTCAATCAACTCTTCAAGTGGATAAGTTTCCTTGAAACCATCAACGGCATGCCCCGTTGTATTTATGCCGACAGGTTGGGTGCCAAAAAAATTTAAGGCCTTTGCTAAAGCCTGCCCAATTTTACCTGTACCTGCGATCAGTATTTCTTTATCAGATAATAATGAATAAGGAATACCATTGGGCTGCCATTGTCTTTCAGCCTGTTTTTTGATGGCGGTAAAAATTCCTCTGGATTCCATGAATAATAAAGCAATTAAATGATCAGTGATCGATTGTGCATGAATGCCGCTACCATTAGAAAGTAAGATGTTCTTTTGGGCAAACTGTGCTAGAGGTAGCGTATCCACACCGGCTGAAATGGCTTGGACCCATTCAAGAGAAGCATTAGCCAGTAACTTTCCGGCCCATTCTTCTTTCCAACCAATCGTGATTGCAACATTTGACCAGTCGATGGAAGTTGCTTCATCATAGTGGATAAACTGATATTCATCACTGATTTCATGAATTTGTGTGATAAATTCATCACGAAATTCTCTGCTAGATAAAATATATTTAGTCATATTTGTTCCTCCTTTATTTTAGTGTATCAAAGAACGAAGAAAAAACCATGCGCAAAGATCTATGCATGGTTGGATAGTTACTAGCTTTTTAATTGGATTTTAGGCGAACCTTTGACGCCTTGAGTGAATAGAAACAGTGCTGCGAATAAGATAAATGTTGTCCCATCAAAATTTGGTACGAATAGTTGGATCAGCACACTCAAAATTGTTGGTAAAGCAGCACTAACGATTAGTATCTTAAGGTTTTCAAAAAAGCTGTAAGAAAAAAGTTTTAGTTTTGTATAGATAGTTGCAATAAATGTACCCATGATCAATGTGATTAATAAATTTAAAAATGTAGGGTAGAGCGCTACTAAGAAAACAATAAGTTGTAGCCACCAAGGAATTTGATTGCTGCTCAGAGTTTCCCGAATCTTTTTGCCATCTAAATTTTTAAATGCTGGTTCATTATAAGAAAATTTTAATTGATTTGTATCTAAGAATGATGTGGAAAGTCCTGTTCCAGGGAAACTGACAACAATTTCTTTTTTTAATAGTCCCACACTCAACACATTTGCAGTGGCATCTGAAGCAATATCGGTAGCGTTGCGCTTTCCTTCAGGGTCGAAAGTAAAAATGATAGAGTCGGTTTGATAGATAAACCCTTCTCCTTGTCCTTTCGTTGTTAATTGCCCATTTTCAATCGAAAAATTGGGGATTTTTTGCGCAATTTTTTGACTATCTCGCTGGAAATCCTGAAAGATATCATTGACTTGCAAAGTGATTGGTACGGCTAAAATAACGGTAGCTCCAAGTAGAAAAAGAATCACTTTTGAAAAAGCAGCGTCTTTTACATATTTGAGATTTGGGATTCGAATAAATGCACTTTTTAGCATTTGTATGATTGTCATTTGTTTAACTCCTTTTATGTAACTAAAAATAATTGTAACGAAGGCAGCAACAGAACACAAGGACTTATGACAGAAAAGTCCGATTATCTCTAAAGTGTTCTTTGCTGATTAATGAGTAGAATTGGAGATCGAGTATGGAAAGTTTAAAAAATGTGAAAAATAAACTACAAGAAAAAAAATTATGGGAGCCGTTAACGTATTTAATTTTTGGTGGATTAACTACTTTAGTCAATTTAGTTGTTTATTTTCTCTTTAGAGAAATCTTTGATTTTCATTATATGATTGCCAATGTGATTTCTTGGGCAGCTTCTGTGTTGTTCGCATTCTTCACGAATAAGATTTGGGTCTTTGAAGCAAAAAGTGAAACAAAAAAAGAATCATGGCTTGCCTTTTGGAAGTTTCTTTTCTTTAGGGTCCTTTCGCTGGGATTGGATATGGCTTGTATGTATCTATTGATCAGCGTACTAGGAACCGGCGATTTTATCGCTAAGCTTGTTACACAAATCGTTGTCGTCCTAGCAAACTATGTTTTCAGCAAGTTTCTGATTTTTGCACCAAAAAAAGTTGATAAAAAGTAAGCATATGTTTTGATGAACCACTTTTTATCTGATAATGTTACTTATGTAATCACTATCACTGAGGAGGAATTTTTTATGTCTTACACATTACCAGATTTACCTTATGCTTATGATGCATTAGAACCTTACATTGATGAAGAAACGATGCATTTGCATCATGACAAGCATCACAATACTTACGTCACAAATTTGAATGCAGCAATTGAAAAACATCCTGAATTAGGTGAAAAATCAGTTGAAGAATTACTTGCTGATTTTGATTCGGTGCCTGAAGACATCAAAACAGCTGTCCGTAATAACGGTGGTGGTCATGCAAATCACAGCTTTTTCTGGGAAATCTTGGCACCAAATGCTGGTGGTGAACCAACAGGAGCCATCAAAGAAGCCATCGAAGAAACATTTGGCAGCTTTGCTGATTTCAAAGAAGAATTCAAAACAGCAGCAACTGGCCGCTTTGGTTCTGGCTGGGCTTGGTTAGTCATCAAAGATGGTAAATTAGCGATCACTTCAACTGCGAACCAAGATTCACCATTAATGGACGGTCAAACGCCAGTTTTAGGC
This sequence comes from Enterococcus sp. M190262, assembly GCF_005843965.1. Classification (NCBI taxonomy): domain Bacteria; kingdom Bacillati; phylum Bacillota; class Bacilli; order Lactobacillales; family Enterococcaceae; genus Enterococcus; species Enterococcus sp. M190262. The sequence goes on from NZ_CP040461.1 coordinate 2,196,086, forward strand.
TTAGATGTTTGGGAACATGCCTACTACTTGAAATACAAAAATGTACGCCCTGATTATATCAATGCTTTCTGGAGTGTTGTTAATTGGGATAAAGTAAATGATTTTTATGCGAAAGCAAAATAATCATTAAGTAAGGGAATTATTTTTAATCAGAATAAAACTATCCCAACGATAAAAGAAAGCACGTTGCATCTTAGCATCAGCTTCGTGTTAACCATAAGTTCTAACTGCTACCTTTGATTCGTTGGGGGTAGTTTTATTTTTTGAAACATATTGCTAACGCTTTCATTTTCAGCTATAATATTGAAGACGGAAGCGTCTTATTTTAATTACTGGAGGATTTACACGCATGGAACATGGAAAAGTAAAATGGTTCAATAATGAAAAAGGTTTTGGGTTTATTACAGTTGATGGCGGAGATGATGTCTTTGTTCATTTTTCTGCGATCCAAGGAGATGGCTTTAAGTCTTTAGAAGAAGGTCAAGAAGTCGAGTTTTCGATTGTCGAAGGCGCCCGAGGACCGCAAGCGGCAGAAGTCACGAAAATCTAAACTAGAACAAGCTGAGGGGGACCTCAGCTTTTTTTGATTTGCTATTTTCGGCCAAATTTGTTATCTTCAGTGTATTATAAATAGATTAAAAATGAGGGATATTTGATGAAACGAGTAATTACTTATGGAACATTTGATTTGCTCCATTATGGTCATATCAATTTATTGCGCCGAGCAAAAGAACAAGGAGACTATTTGATCGTGGCATTGTCTACGGACGAGTTCAATTGGGATGAAAAACAGAAGAAATGCTACTTTTCTTATGAAAAACGTAAACAGTTATTAGAGGCTATTCGCTATGTTGATTTAGTTATTCCTGAAAAAAACTGGGAACAAAAAGTTTCTGACGTCAAAGAGTACCACGTGGATACTTTTGTCATGGGTGATGATTGGGCTGGTAAATTTGATTTCATTCAAGAAGAAACAGATGCCGAAGTTGTTTATTTAGCTAGAACGCCTGAAATATCAACGACACAGATCAAAAAAGACTTAAAAATAAATAATTAATACTTAAAGCATAAAAGGTATCTTTAAATGGTGCCTTTTTTTGTACACTATTTCCGTTTTTTTCTTAAAATTTATTAGATGTTTTTCGTTGTTTATTTTGTCTTAGAGGAAAATATGATATGATGTAGCTTGAGTTGTAGCAAATGAATAGAATTTCTTTGAGAATGGATGAAGAAAGTGGAAAAAGAAATAAAAGTTCGTAGTACTTTGGTTACAAAGGAATATGACCTATACAAAAAGAAATCAGACAAAGTGAAAGCATTATTCAAATTTTATCATCGAAATGTTCCGCGTTTTTGGGCATTAAAAGGCGTTAGTTTTGAAGTGCGTGCAGGAGAGTCTGTAGGGATCATTGGGATAAATGGTTCTGGAAAATCAACGCTTTCAAATGTGATCAGTGGCATTATTCCTCCAACATCAGGCACAATGGAAGTCAATGGCGATACGTCGATTATCGCAATTGGAGCCGGATTAAAATATCAATTGACAGGTTTAGAAAATATTCGTCTAAAAGCATTGATGTCTGGAATGACCAATAAAGAAATCGATAAAAAAATGGATGAAATCGTGGCATTTGCCGATTTAGGTGATTTTATTAATCAACCTGTAAAAAGCTATTCCAGTGGGATGAAGTCACGTTTAGGGTTTGCCATTGCTGTTCATAATGATCCAGATATTTTGATCATTGATGAAGCTTTATCTGTTGGAGACGAAACTTTTTATCAAAAATGTGTGGATAAAATCATGGAATTCAAAGAGTCCGGCAAGACTATTTTCTTTGTCAGCCATGCTTTAGGACAAGTTGAAAAATTATGTGACCGTACAATCTGGATGCATTACGGCGATTTGCGCATGTTCGGTCCGACTGAGGAAGTAATGGCGGAATATCGCAAATTTATCGACTGGTTCAAGAAGCAACCGAAAAAAGAACAAAAAGCTTACCAAGATAAATACAAAGAAAATCAAAAGGCATTTAATCTAGAAAAATTAGCTGAAAAAAGCCAAGATGATAGCTTGCTGAAAGAGCAGCATCTATCTGAACAAATGATTCAGAAGAACCTTAAACGAACTCCTTTAGGTGAGAAGATGACGATTCCAACTAAAGGACTTTTGACTCTTGCGATAGTAGGAACACTGTTTTGCTCTCTTGTTTCTTTCAGTGGCAGATCCATTAGCTATGCGCTCAAGCATCCAGTTGATGCAATTGTACAAGTTTTCAAGTAAAGATAACTATTTCTTTATTTAGTTTAGATAGAAAAGGAAGAGTTTAGTGAAAGAAATTGCTGCAGTAATAAAAGAACAATTTAATCATGCGGGAATTATTTTCCGTATGTCTCGATACGAGGACAAAGCAACCTATCAAAGCCACTATCTTGGTCTTGCATGGCAAATCTTGAACCCTGCGATTCAAATTGGCATCTATTATTTAGTCTTTGGGCTAGGCGTCAATGGTAATCGGAAAGTAGATGGCGTACCATTTATTATTTGGATGTTGATTGGGATCACAGCTTGGTTTTATATCAATTCTTCGGTACTTGGAGCGTCCAATAGTATTCACCGACAAGTTGGTATGGTAGCCAAAATGAAATTTCCAGTAAGTATCTTGCCGTCAATCAATATTATCAGTAACTTGTCATCTTATATCCCTATGGTAGCTATTGTGATTGGCTCGCTCTTATGGGCGGGAGTAACGCCGTCCGTTTATTGGTTGCAATTTATTTATTACTTTATTGCGATGGTTATTTTCTTATTTGCTTTCGGATTATTAAATGCGACCATTACAGTATTGATACGTGACTATCATATTTTCTTACAATCAGTATTGCGTTTGTTGTTTTATGTTTCAGGACCAATTTGGGATATCAATAATCGAAATATGCCGGAATGGTTAATTAAGCTATTACGTTTAAATCCCTTTTATTATTTGATTGAAGGCTTTAGAGATGCCTTTTTATCACGTGGTTGGGTTTGGGAAAAAACGACCTACACCTTAATTTTTTGGGGAATGACTTTAACACTATTGATAATAGGTAGTCATCTACACATGAAGTTTAGAGCGCGATTTGTGGATTATATTTAAGTATAAAAAAACTATTTTTCAATTAATACAAAAAACTATCCGAAGGAATGAAGGGGTCTGTTAAAGCGAGTCTCTTACTTTCCTTAGGATAGTTTTTTTAGATGTGTTAATGAATAGGGATGTACGCCGTTAAAAGTTAAAATAACAAATTCTTTATCGTTTCATTTTTGTTGCAAACGTGTTAAGATTCTGTAATAAAACAGAAGCAAGATTGCTGAATTTGTAAAATTGTGGCAAAATTTAAACGATTACCTAATAATGTTGTGATAGAGGTGTAGGATGCGTTTATATCAAAAAGTAATTTTAGGATTGTTGGGCTTGGTGGCAGTAAGTGTTGTCGGTGTCACTGTCTATGGAATGAAAGTATACGATGATACGAATAAAACGTTCAATAATATTACGCAAAGTGCGGATCGTAAGACGAAAAAACGTGAAACGGCAGTAAGTATTGAAGATAGAGAACCCTTTTCGATTCTTTTGCTTGGGATTGATACTGGAGCGTTGGGGAGAACCGAACAAGGGCGTTCAGATAGTATGATGGTCGTTACGGTTAATCCTGCCAAGAAACAATCAACGATCGTTAGTCTTGACCGTGATATCTACACTCAAATTGTTGGGTATGGCACGTTGGATAAGCTGAACCATGCATATGCCTTTGGTGGCGAAGCAATGTCGATGGATTCCGTTGAAAATCTGTTAGACATTCCTATTGACCATTATGTTACGATTAACATGCAAGGTATGCGAGATTTGATCGATGCAGTTGGAGGTATCGAAGTCACTAATAAAATCGATTTTACTCTGGAAGGGGTGCATGTGCCTAAAGGAACCATTACTTTAGATGGGAAAACCGGTCTTGCCTATGCACGCATGCGAAAACAAGATCCGGAAGGCGACATTGGACGTCAAAAACGGCAAAGAGAAGTTGTCACTAAGATCGTTAAAAAAGTAATGAGCTTGGATGGCGTCAGCAATTATCAAAAAATATTAAAAGCTGTTGAAAAGAATTCAAAAACAGATTTGACTTGGGATGACATGATGGATATCGCTACCAATTATTTGCCTGCGTTCACGACAATCGATCAAGAACAATTGCAAGGTGAAGGCCAAATGATGAATGGGGTCTATTACCAATTATTAGGTATCAATCAATTGCTGGAAATGCAAAATAAATTGAAAGAACAACTGAATCTTCCTACCAGCGAGACTTTGTCTCAAGGAGATGAACATACTGATGGTTATACAAACTATCAATTGTACGACGATACGAATTACAATAGTGAAGAAAACTCAAATGAGAATCTAGGTGAACCGTCAGACATTTATGATGATGGAGCCGGGTATCAGGAAGATACTGGCGATTACTCTGGATATTAATAATGAAAACCAAAGCAAACGGTCATTGATCGTTTGCTTTTTACTTTTCCACAGATGGAAGTTAGAAAAATGTGTTTCACGGGATTAAAATTGGAAAAGATTAAGAAAGCTTAAAGTGTAGCAGATTTTTTCTCAACAAAAAAATCTTTTTGCGTAACTGTGAAACATTACAGTGGATGAGAACGAATTCTTATAATTTTCTCTAAGGATACTTGGATAATTTTGATTTCTTCTGTTTATATTGAAAATTTTTGGTAAAATAAGACGGTAAGCAGTTTGTAATGAGAGGATAGAAGAGATGAAGAATCTAAAAGATAAAGTCATTAAGAATATACGAAAAGGGCCTGAGGAGCCTAAGACAAAATCTTATCGCAAATCCCATGTTCCCTTTCGATTGAATTTTCTCTTTTTTGTGATTTTTGGTCTTTTTGTTGCGTTGATCGTGCAATTAGGTTATTTACAAATCGTGAATGGTGATAATATTGAGAAGCAATTGAAAGCTTCATCCGTGGTAGAAGTCAATGGCAGCTCTCCACGAGGAATGATTTATGATGCATCTGGCAAACCGCTTGTCAAAAATCAAGCCAATGCAGCCATTACCTTTACAAGAGGAAATAAGATGACAGCTGAAGATTTATTGAAGACTGCACAAAAACTAGCTACATTGATCGATATTCCAATCGATAAGAATCTGACAGAGCGGGACCTGAAAGATTTTTGGTTGGCAGATCCTGAAAATTTGAAGAAAGCGCAAGATCAATTAAGTTCCAAGCAAAAAGCGCTCGGGGCTTCTGAACAGTATGCGGCAACTGTCGATAAAGTAACGGATGAGGATATTGCCTTTAATGATGATCAGTTAAAAGTAGCTTCCATTTTTAAACGAATGAATAGTGCACAATCTTTAAGCACTGTTTATTTAAAAAATTCTGATGTATCTGATGAAGAACTAGCAATTGTGGCTGAGAATATGACCGAACTTCCCGGAGTTTCGACCGGCACAGACTGGACTAGAAAAATTGTTGAAGGCAGTTCATTGGCAAGTTTGATCGGAACTGTGACAACAGAAGAACAAGGGATCCCTGAAGAAAACTTGGATGAATATCTAGCGAAAGGGTATGCTCGTAATGATCGTGTAGGACGAAGCTATTTAGAGAAGCAATATGAAGAAGTCCTTCAAGGATCAAAATCAAAGTCTCAAATCACATTAGACAATAGCAATAATATTGAAAGCCAAAAAGAAATCTATGCGGGCTCTAAGGGAGATAATCTTGTACTGACGCTAGATGCCAAGTTCCAAAAAGAAGTTGATGAAATCTTACAAGATAACTTTAAGTCTTTGATGGATTCAGGAGCTGCAGAATACTCGCCTGGAGTCTATGCTGTTGCGATCAATCCTAAAACTGGCGGGATTTTGGCAATGTCAGGTTATCAACATGAGGCAGAATCAAGCAAATTGCAAGAGAATGCAATCGGAACCTTCATCAATGCTTTTGTTCCAGGGTCTGTAGTCAAAGGTGGTACGTTAGCAGCTGGTTGGGAAAATGGTGTCTTGAATGGGAATGAAGTCTTATATGACCAACCAATCCGCATCGGCTCTGATGTCAAAGCTTCGATCTTTAACCCGACAGGAGCAAACAATCGCAATTTGTCAGCTGAACAAGCCTTAGAAGTTTCTTCCAACTCCTACATGATGCAGGTTGCTTTACGCTTGATGGGCATTGAGTATCAGCCTGGAATTTCAATTCCAACAGTTGATCGTCAAACAGAAGCCTACAGTAAGCTGCGTACAGCCTTTGCCTCTTTTGGGATGGGGACGAAAACAGGGATCGATCTTCCTGGCGAAGCAACAGGGATCAGCACACCTGTCGACAAATTAGATACGGTCAGTGATGGCGGTAAGATCCTGGACTTAGCCTTCGGACAGTTTGATACCTATACGACATTACAATTGGCTCAATATGCAGCAACTGTGGCCAATGGCGGCCAACGATTGCAGCCACATATCGTTTCGGGTATCTATGGGAATGATGAAACCGGTGGTTTAGGAAGCTTGAAATCAGCGGTAGAACCTACCGTTTTGAACGAAGTTGGTTTAACTACTGATCAGATGAAAATCATTCAAAATGGATTTTATGATGCCGTTCATGGAACAGATGCTTGGGCTACAGCAACAGGACTAGCTTCTGCTAAAATGGAACTTTCTGCGAAAACGGGTACTGCGGAGACACCGATTGTCGATGAAAATGGCAAAACCATCAATCTGGTCAACCTAAATATTGTTGCTTATGGACCAAGTGATGATGCAGATATAGCAGTTGCAGTGGTTTTACCACAGGTTAAATCTTCAACTACTTCGCATCCAAACGTAAAAATCGTGAAAGAAATCATGGATGCTTACTATGATTTATATATGAAATAAGCAAGGCATAATCGTTGAATGAGTAAGAGGGAGTTGATGAACGGTTCGTTCGCTGATGATTTTCCAAATCAGTGAAGGACGGTTCATCAACTTTTTTTATAGCAAAATACTTTCTATCGGAATTATTAAGAGATTATCAATAATTCGGAGAGAAACCTCTTTTTTAGTAAGTGGGTCTTGCTATTTTTGGTTGAATGGCATAGAATACTCTCGGTCAACAAGAAATGAAAAAGCAGGATTGGTTTCAATCATTTTTCATTTTAACTGACTTCTATTATAATTGACTAGAATTGCAGGGGGCTATCATGACGAAGCAATGTTTAACGAAACAAGAATTGATGGAACGCCTAGGGGAGTTCTCACCAGCAGAAAAAAAAGAAATCCGCGAATATTTGCAACGGAAGAATCCATTGCTGTTTCGCAAATTTGAACGCATGAAACATGAATTATTTCGTCTAGAATCAAGACGGATTCAATGTGAAATCGAAAAAAATGAAAAGGAGTTGAATCAGCTCGATCATAAGATTCTCATGAAAAAAGAACATTTTCTTGAGTTATTAATCGCAATTCGAAAGAAAAGAGGATAATGGATGGAATTTATTGAACTTATCATCATCATCGCGATCCTCGTGACCTTTTCAAATATTGTCAGCAAAATACTGCCATCAGTACCGATTTTCTTCATTCAGATTATCTTAGGCATTCTGCTAGGATTGACTGAAATGGGACAAGAAATCGCATTTGAACCAGAGATGTTTCTAGTGATGATCATTGGACCGCTATTGTTTCGAGAAGGAGAACGAGCCGATGTTCCGGAAATCTTGAAGAACAGTAAGATCGTTTTGTTTCTGGCCTTTGGCGGTGTTTTGCTGACCTTATTTGCAGTGGGAACGACACTGCATTGGCTGATGCCATCGATTCCTTTGGCTGCTTGTTATGCTTTTGGCGCTGCCTTAGGACCAACAGATGCGGTAGCCGTCTCATCTTTAGCGAAACGCTTAAAAATTTCCAAGAACATCATGCATATTTTAGAAGGCGAAGGTCTTTTGAATGATGCTTCCGGGGTAACAGCGCTCCAATTTGCTATCGTTGCTTTAGTCACTGGTAGCTTTTCTGTTATGGGGGCTGGCTTTCAATTGCTTTTTTCGAGTATTGGCGGCGGCTTGATTGGTTACTTGATCGTTTGGTTAAAACGGCGGATCATTCGCTTTATTGAAAAAATATCTGCCCAAGATGTCACTGTTTATCTGTTGATCGAACTACTATTGCCTTTTGCAGCCTACTTGATTGCAGAAATGGTTGGAGTATCTGGTATCATTGCGGCAGTTGTTGCCGGTGTAGCGCAAGCACAAAGAAGACGACGAGTCTCTTTGTTCGATGCGGAACTAGCCAATATCTCTGAAAGTACGTGGTCAACAATTGTATTTACGTTGAACGCCCTTGTTTTTTTATTTTTAGGGATTGAACTTTCGCAAGTATTTTCACCCATTTGGGAAAGCAATTCTTATGCAAATGGTCATTTAGTCTTGACCATCGTAGTAGTAACACTCGTTATCTTCTTCATTCGTTTCTTATTCCTTCTTTTTTATTATCAGTTTTTACAATCAAAAAAAATCGTGGACTTGAAGCAAGTAGCTTTGTTGACCTTTGGAGGGGTCAAAGGAACGGTCAGCTTAGCGGCAATTTTTATCTTGCCTGTAACGATCAACGGTGACCAATTTGAAGCCCGCAGTTTGCTCTTATTTTTGACGGCTTGTGTCATCTTAGCGACTTTAGTGATCAGTGTACTTGTCTTGCCCTATTTGGCAGATGGTGAAGCTGCCGAATCTGTTGATTTCAATCAGTTGCTGATTTTAGAAGAAGTCATCCAGATCTTGGAAGAAGAAGAGAAAGAAACTACGGATGCCAAAGAGCGCTTAGCGACAGATGCAGTAATCAATACTTATGAAAATCGACGCTGGGAATTGTATCGCAATAGTTTAACTGATTCTGAAAAGCAAGAGATACAGGAAATTCAAGGATTGATTCTATCCATTGAACAGGATGGTTTGGATGAAGCCTACCGAAAAGGTGAGGTTAGCTCCAATGGGTATCGCTTTTATTCCCGGTTCATTTCGCAGCAGCAGCATTCGTTAGCAAAACAGTTCTTGTCTTTTTTCAGTTTTTGGCTTTTGATCATTCAACGTTTTGTACGGATCATTTTTCATCCCAAGCTGTTTTGGCAGCGCCAGCAGCAGCTGAAGGATGCATTGAAACAAAGAGATATATCAGAAGTACAAAAAATCTATATCAAAAACAGTGATTATATTTTTCATAGTTTAAGCAACTTAGAAGATGTCTACGATTCATCTTTGATCAACTTCTTTATACGTCAAAGGGAAATGAGCTTAAAGCGTTTTGAGCATAATAACTTCATTGAGACCATCATGATTGAACAAGAACCGATTTTTGTCAAAAAAGTTTTACGAGGCTATTATTTAGAACGAAAAACGATCGATGAATATGAGGTAGCCGAAAAAATTCCAACAATCTCTGCAAACGAATATCGACGCAACGTAAATCTCTTGGAATCTTATGCGATGGCTCGCGCAGATGAACAGCCGAAACAGCGAATGTTTCGTAGATAAAACAACAACTTCTTCGTCTCAGGTTTGAGATGGAGCGGTTGTTTTTTTCTTTTTTCTTAAAGACCCTGTCATGCTTATGTGGTACAATGGGCGAAGAAAAATAGATCTCAGGAGGGATTCTGTGAAAGAATTAAAAGTAAGTGAGCTTACAAAAACTTACGGCGATAAAACATTATTTGATCAGCTTTCTTTTCTGATACATGAGAAAGACCGGATTGGCTTGATTGGTGTCAATGGGACAGGCAAATCAAGTTTACTGACGATCTTGGCTGGAATTGAAGCCGGAGATGGCGACCGTCCCTCTGTTTTTAAACCACAAGATTATCGAATCGGCTTTTTGGCGCAAGAAAGTCAATTAAAAGAAGAATTATCGGTTGTTGATGCGGTCTTCCAAGGAACAAGTCCATTAATCAAAACCGTTCGTGACTATGAGAAAGCTTTGATTCAGCTGGAACAAAATGGCTCAGATCCTACAGTGCAAGCTGCCTACAGCAGAGCAGAAGAAGCTATGAATAAAACAGATGCTTGGAATACGGATACAACGGCAAAAATTATTTTGCAGAAATTAGGGATTTCAGATTTAAAACAACCAGTCAATGAACTTTCAGGTGGGCAAAAAAAACGGGTGGGGTTAGCGCAAGTGTTGATCGATGAACCGGATTTACTATTGTTGGATGAGCCGACGAACCATCTTGACTATGAAGCTATCCAATGGCTAGAAGGCTATTTGAAAAACTATCGCGGCGCACTGATGATGGTCACTCATGATCGCTATTTTCTTGACCGGGTAGCCAATCGCGTGTTTGAACTCTCTTTTGGTAAACTTTATGAATATCAAGGAAATTATGAGGACTATTTATTAGCCAGAGCAGAAAGAGAACGTATTGAAGAAACCCAAGAAGAAAAACGGCAACAGTTATATAAGCACGAGCTGGCATGGATTCGGACAGGCGCCAAAGCGAGAACGACTAAGCAACAAGCGCGAATTGATCGTTTCGACGATTTGAAAGAGAATATGAACCAAGTCAAGCGGAATGGAGAAGTGCAGATTGATGTTGCGACCTCACGTTTAGGTAAGCAAGTGCTGGAAATCAAAGAAGGTAGTTATGCAATTGAAGGCAAACCAATTCTATCTCAATTTGATTTATTGATTCAGTCGCGAGAACGTTTAGGCATTACTGGTGAGAATGGTGCAGGTAAATCAACCTTGCTGAATGTGTTGGCGGGACGTCTCTCATTAGATTCAGGAACACGGATTATTGGCTCAACCGTCAAATTAGCTTATTATACGCAAACCAATGAGACGATGGATCCGGAACAGCGAATGATTGCTTATTTACAAGAGGCAGCAGAAGAAGTAGAAAAAACAGATGGTGCCCATGTCAGTGTAGCGGAAATGCTGGAACAATTTTTGTTCCCCCGTTTCATGCATGGAACAAAGATCGGTAAATTATCTGGTGGTGAAAAACGCCGCCTATTCTTATTGAAATTATTGATTGGTCAACCAAATGTTCTATTGTTGGATGAGCCAACGAATGATTTGGATATTGATACATTAACTGTTTTGGAGAACTATCTTGAATCATTTCCTGGTGCCGTAATTACAGTTTCTCATGACCGTTACTTTTTAGATAAAGTTGCTGAAAAATTACTTATTTTTGAAGGCAATGCGCAAATTGTTCGCTTCTATGGTTCGATAAACGAATATTTACAAAAGGCAGCAACGAAACAGGGCACAAAGAAAACTGCAGCCTCACAACCTGACAAAGGGCTACAAAGCAAATTTGTTTCCGAAAAGCCAGTCAAAAAGAAACTAAGCTACATGGAACAAAAAGAATGGGCAACGATCGAAGATGAGATTGCTCTGTTAGAAGAACGAGTCGACGCACTAACTGAAGCGATGAATCAGCAGGGGGATGACTTTACGAAATTACAGCAGCTCCAAGCAGAAGTTACAGAAACAGAACAATTGTTAGAAGAAAAAATGACACGCTGGGAATATTTAAGCGAGTTTTCAGACGACTAATAAGGAGGCCCATTATGGAACAAGCATATCTTGACTTAGGGAAAAAAATTTTAGAAACGGGAAATGTCAAAGGGGATCGCACAGGGACTGGAACCAAAAGTATTTTTGGTCATCAAATGCGATTTGACCTCTCTCAAGGATTTCCATTATTGACAACCAAGCGCGTACCTTTTGGTCTGATCAAAAGCGAGTTACTCTGGTTTCTTAAAGGAGATACCAATATTCGATTCTTACTGCAACATAAGAATCACATTTGGGATGAATGGGCTTTTGAGCGGTATATTAAAAGTGAGGACTATACAGGTCCTGATATGACTGATTTTGGCCGTCGCTCATTAATTGATGAAGAATTCAATGCCAGCTATCAAGAGGAATTGCAAAAATTTTGTGAACGTATTTTAAATGACGAAGCATTTGCAGAAAAATTTGGTGATCTAGGTCATGTTTACGGGTATCAATGGCGTCATTGGGAAACTACTAAAGGGGAATTTATTGATCAGATCAAAGAAGTGATTGAAATGATCAAAACAACGCCAGATTCTCGGCGCTTGATTGTTTCCGCATGGAATCCAGAAGATGTGCCGACGATGGCGCTGCCTCCTTGCCATACCATGTTTCAGTTTTATGTTCATGAAGGTCGACTAAGTTGTCAGCTTTATCAACGAAGTGCCGATGTTTTTTTGGGTGTGCCTTTCAATATTGCTAGCTATGCGTTATTGACTCACTTGATCGCTCACGAGACAGGACTCCAAGTCGGCGAATTTATCCATACTTTAGGGGATGCCCATCTGTATAGCAATCATATGGAACAAATGAAAGAGCAGCTTTCCCGAACAATTCGTTCTGCACCTACGTTGCACTTAAATCCTGAGAAACAATCGATTTTTGACTTTGAGATGGGAGATATCACGATTGAAGGCTATGATCCGCATCCCACGATCAAGGCACCGATCGCTGTCTAACTTATTACAGTTGGGAGTGAGAAGATAGATGATAAACGATTTACAGCGGGGAATCGTCGCAACGCTGCATATTACGTCAAAAGATACCATTTCATTATCAGATGTAGAAAAAACAATTACGATCCTTCGTTCTTATTTTTCGCAAGTCATTTTAGCAGTTTCTGAAGTAACGAAACCTGAAATCAAGCGGTATTTATGGCAGCTGCCGCCCCAGATCTATCTCTTTGAATTGCCAGCAGTCGGTGCTGGTCCAGCACGTCGACAAGCTGTGGCACGCGCTGGAAAGACATTTCCGCAACTCGCTTCCTTTCAATTATGTGATTTTGATCGTTTGATCACTTGGTGTGAGGAATACCCAGATGAACTGTCAGCTTTGAGCTGTCAGCCATTTCCTACGAACACTTTCTGTATATTAGGACGTACAAAGAAAGCCTTCCTAAGCCATCCAACTGCTTGGCAGCGGACGGAAAAGCTGGTCAATGAAATTGCAGCGGAAGTTTTTCATATCAAAGGTCTTGATATTACCGCCGGCAGTGTCTTGTTTTCTGCGGAATTGATTCCTTTACTAGTATCCGCAGATTCTTCAAGATGGACAGATGGCGAATGGCCAACCAAAGTGAAGCATCATGGAGGGCATATTTTTTATCAAGCGTGCGAAGGCTTGTGTTATAAAGAAAAAAATACCGATCATCTGCAAGCACAGCCTGCTTATCAATTAATGAGAAGGCTGCAGATTGCAGCGGCTATTGCAGATTCACTTTATCTAGAAAGGGAGTTTTGAAACATGTTGATTGCACTTTGGGCACAAGACAAAAATGGTTTGATTGGAGAAAACGGCACATTGCCATGGCATTTGCCAAACGATCTGAAATTCTTCAAAGAACAAACTACTGGAAATTCGCTCATTATGGGGCGAAAAACGTTTGAGGGCATGAAGAAAAAAGCATTGCCAAATCGAACAACAATCGTTTTGACCAGTGACACAGCATATGAAGCAGAAGGCGTATTAGTTATGCATGATCGACAAGAAGTCTTGGATTATACTGCACAGCAAGATCATCCTGTGTTTCTAACTGGGGGTTCTGGAGTTTTCGAATCGATGATCGAAGATTGCGATCAGTTGTATCGAACAGTGATCGACGAGACATTTACCGGAGATGTCTACTTTCCTGAGATCGATTGGTCAAACTGGCATTTGGATAAAGTCATAGAAGGCGTAGTGGATGAAAAGAACATCTATCCGCACCGGTTTGAGTTTTATAGTAAGCAGAAAAAATAAATAAGGCAGCTGTTACAACATATGGTTGTAGCAGCTGCCTTATTTAAGTAAAAGTGGGTTGGATCATGTAAACCAAAGAACGGAAAAATACATAAGTCCAGCTCCGAGCATAACAAACAAATGCCAAACCACATGCATGAAGCGTACGGATTTGATACTGTAGAATAATGCGCCGACGGTATAAGAGACACCACCGCTTGCTAACAGAAAGGTACCCCAAAAACCCAGCGAAGCAATCAATGGTTTAAATGCAATCACGCAGAGCCAGCCCATAATAATATAAATTAGTGTGGATATTTTTGAAACCGTCTCTTTTTTATGCAGTGTGAGTGACTTATAAACGATCCCGCTGATGGCTAACAACCAAATCAAAATGAAAAGTGTCCAGCCCAACCAACCTTGAATACTCAGCAAGCAAAACGGCGTATAACTGCCTGCGATCAATAAAAAAATCGAGGCGTGATCAAAGACTTGGAAAACTTTTTTTGCTCGTGTGAACATCAAACTATGGAAGAGCGTAGAGAATAAGAATAACAAAATCATCATAGAGCCATAAATCGCATAGGAAATGATGTGAATAGGGGAATCTAATCGAGCCCCTTTAATCAAAAGAATAACGAGTCCAGCTATACTTAATCCAAATCCGATACCATGGGTCACCGCATTGAGTACCTCATTCAGAATCAAGTAGCGTCGTGTAAATTTCATATGATCCATCAAGCACCTTCCCTTCGAATTTAAATAAGATGAAAAAATTTTTTCTCTCTGTTATACTGATTATAAATGGTCTATGGTTATTTTACCACGAAAAGAGACTTGATTTAAAGAGAGAGTGAATGTATGATGGCAAAGCTTAAAGTTGTAACGGATTCCTCCTGTACGATGGAGCCAACCGTTCGAGACCAATTGAATATCCATGTAGTTCCGTTATCTGTAATGATCGATGGGATGGTTTATCCAGATGATGATTCATTGCCCGGAGAACGATTCATGCAAATGATGGCACAAGCAAAAGAACTTCCAAAAACGAGCCAACCACCGATTGGCCATTTTGTGGAACTGTTCGATGAATTAGGAAAAGATGGTAGTGACGTTTTATCGATACATATGACAAAGGGTCTGAGTGGAACTGTCGAAGCTGCCAGACAAGCAAGTAATTTGTCGAAAGCAAATGTGACAGTGATCGATAGTGATACGACAGATCAAGCATTGTCGTTCCAAGTGATTCGGGCAGCTCAATTAGCACAAGAAGGTAAGACATTAGCTGAAGTTTTGCCGGAAGTTGACAAAGTTCGAGAAAATACCAAATTATTTATTGGTGTCTCTACATTAGAAAATCTGGTAAAAGGCGGTCGAATCAGTCGTGCCAAAGGGTTATTATCCAGTTTATTAAATATGAAAGTGATTATGGATTTCGACCATTCAGAATTGATTCCAATCGTAAAAGGACGCGGTGTAAAAACATTTAATAAGTGGTTTGAAGAATTGAAAGACGAATTGAAACGCATGCCGAATGTGAAACAAATAGGGATCTCTCATGCAGAGGGGTTAGAGATCACAGAACAATTCAAAAAAGAATTGCAACAACTCTTCCCAGAAATGAATATTCCACTACTTCATACCACCCCAATCATCGCTACCCATACCGGCAAAGGCGCATTCGCCATTACGTATTACACCGAATAATTTTAATGACAGTATCCAAGCGATTCGTAAACACGAATCGCTTTTTGCTGCGAATCACAATGATTGGCTTGCGAAGCAAGACAGAATTGATGGTGAGCAACGGCGAGCCAAACGAGCGTGACCTTGAAAAGAATCACAAAGACTGGCACACGAAGAGTGACAGAGCAGATGATGAGCAACGGCGAGCCAAGCGAGCGCGACCTTGAAAAGAATCATTATGGTTGTCACTCGAAAAATGACTTTTACATTCTTTTTAATGTAAGTTTAGAAGCAACTGCAGACGAAACAATGAGTAGCCGAGCAGTTGATGAAGCGGGACCCGAATCAAGCAGATGGGTAGAAATTGCTTCATGCTTCGCTGCTCTTCGTTGATTGAGTTTCTCGTCAATCAAAACATTTCGACTATGAATTTAATGAGAATTTTGATAAAATAGCTTAGATTATAGGTTAGGAGATTGAAGATCCGTGAAGTGGAAAAAAGTAGCAATTTATCTTTCAGTTGTATTGATCGTAGCTTTAGGTACTGGAATGCTCGGTCATTTTTTGATTCCAAAAGCGCAACCATTGCTCACACCAGTTGCGAGAACGGCAGAAGAGGGAAAGACCAAAAATGTGATCAATTACATGGCCTTAGGCGATTCGCTGACTGAAGGAGTCGGTGATGAGACGCAACAAGGAGGATTTGTGCCCATCGTTGCAGCCGATTTGCAAGATCGGTATCATTTAGCAAATGTTGTGACGACGAACTATGGAATTGCTGGAGAGCGCAGCGATCAAATCCTGAAACGAGTGAACAAAGACAAAGAATTGCGCAGTGACCTAAAGAAGGCTGACTTGATTACATTGACCGTCGGCGGGAATGATGTATTAAAAGTGATTCAAACTAATTTTTTTGGTTTGAGTGTCGATTCTTTTACCAAACCAATGGCCGACTATCAAGAACGATTAGTAGAGATGTTTGAGCAGATTCGTCAACTGAATGAAACAGCACCCATTTATGTGTTAGGGATATATAATCCTTTTTATTTAAATTTTCCAGAAATTACTGATATGCAAACGATTATTGATAATTGGAACAAAGCAACAGAAACATTTGTCAAAAAACAGCACAATGCTTATTTTATCCCAATCAATGATTTGCTGTACCAAGGGCTAAGTGACGAAGTAGGGATCGCAGATACGGATTCTTCTGAAGCAGGCGCTTCAGGATCAGCAGAAACTTCGGATACCACAACTTCCACCACCAATGGTATGACCGGTACTTCAGAAACTGGGGGAACAAAAGTGACCAACAATGTACTGTATGATGGGGATCGTTTCCATCCAAACAATCTAGGGTATCAGCTAATGGCGAATGCTGTTCGTGATGAATTAATCAAAACCCAAAATGTTTGGCTGATGAAGGAGGAAAAATAATGAAACAAGAAACTAATGATGTGGATAAAAAAAGTCCAATCAAAAAAATGAATTACTGGAAAATTGCTTTTCTAGTTTTAGTAGGCATTCTGTTGGGAACAACTGTCTTTTTTGCTTCACGGGTGTTTCAACAACGTGAATCTGGGATCTCAGAAAGTGCAGAACTAGTCAAACGAGACGGTAATCCTGTTTTGACCATCAACAGTAATAAGAGTCAAGTCAATCAATTGATCGATTTCTATTTAACTGATTTTCAGAAAGATCAAGAAGTAAAATACAATTTCGAGTTGAGAAATGAGGCACTACTGACAGGTCAATTTAAAGTGCTGAACTTTCCAATCACATTTTACTTATACTTTGATCCTTATGTCACCGAAGAAGGCAATGTTCAGTTAAAAGCCAAAAGTTTATCAATTGGTACTTTAGATCTGCCGACCAGTGAAGTGTTAAAAATGATCAAGCGCAGCTTCAAGTTTCCAGAGTGGATCGAGGTCAATGCGGATGAACAAATTATTTTGATTCGCTTGGATCAATTCCGCATGCAAAACGGCTTGTTTATCAAAGCGAATAAAATCAATCTAGTAGATGATGAGATCCAAATGAGTCTCTATCTGCCAGCAGAAACGGAGGACAAATAATGGAACGAGCAATTTTTGCGGGAGGGTGTTTCTGGTGTATGATTCAGCCTTTTGATGAGTTAGAAGGAGTACAGTCCATCTTTTCCGGGTATACGGCTGGACACACGGTTGACCCGACCTACGAGGAAGTAAAAAGTCATAAAACCGGTCATACAGAGGCTGTTGAGATCATTTTTGATCCAGAAAAAATCAGTTTTGAGGAATTATTGACTATTTATTGGCAACAGACGGATCCCACGGATGCTTTTGGGCAGTTTGAAGATCGAGGAGACAATTACCGACCAGTCATCTTCTATTTCAATGAGGAACAAAAACAAAAAGCAGAAGCAAGCAAAGCCGCTTTGCAAGCATCGGGTCGCTTTAATGCCCCAATCGTAACGAGTATCGAACCTGCACAACCTTTTTATTTGGCAGAAGAAGAGCATCAAGAATACTACAAAAAGCATCCTGAAAATTTTGCTCGCAATCATGCGAGACGAGCAGCTTTTCTTGAGGATCACTGGGAGAATACGCATGCGTAAAAGTTTTTATACTTATTTAATGGCCATCAAAGGGCCTAGTCATACTGATGAGGCACAGATCTTTGCGACACATGCAAGTCATGATATTCAATTCCCAAAACATACCGACGATTATGATGAAGTTTCTTCTTATTTAGAATTGAACGTCGATTATTTGCCTTCTATGGATATTTTTGATCGTATTTGGGAACAGTATGTGGAGGATAATAAATAAGAGAGAGTGGAGTGGAAACTTCCTCTCTTTTTACACTAGAGGCTAAAAAATTAATGGACAGAAAGGTGTCTTTCTATGAAAAATGTTTCTTTTCACCGTTATGTGATCTCACTGATTTGTGTCGCGATCCTCTCGGGAGGCGGTGTCTACATTTGGCAAAAAAGTACGGCTGCAACACAATCCCCACAGAATCAGCCCACAGTGGCGACATCAAATGAACTGGAAAAAGTTCAAACGCTTTTTGACCAAATTCGTGCCAATTATTACCAAGAAGTAGATGAGGATGTCTTGGTCGAAGGGGCATTAAAAGGAATGACCGATGCATTAGGTGATCCTTATACAACGTATCTTAGTGAATCAGCAGCCAATGAATTGGATCAGTCTTTATCAAGCAGTTTTGAAGGAATTGGCGCCACCCTTACCCTTGTCAACGACTATCCAGAAGTGGCACAAGCCCCTATCAAGAACTCCCCAGCTGAGAAAAACGGTTTGCGTCTAAACGATCGTATTTTGAAAGTGGATGGGAAAGAAACGAAAGGCCTGTCATTAACAGAGGTCGTAAACAACATTCGTGGCAAAAAAGGGACCACAGTCAAGTTGACGATCCAACGGGAAAAAGAGACCTTTGACGTATCGATTACACGAGATACGATTCCAGTGGATACTGTTCATACAGACCTTGATAGTGAGAAAAAAATCGGGAAAATCGAAATTACGACTTTTGGTGAAAGTACTGCCTCCGAATTAAAAGAAGGAATTGAGTCACTGAGAAAGAAAGGAGCAAAATCATTTATTCTGGATGTCCGGCAAAATCCTGGTGGACTTTTAGATCAAGTACAGATCATGGCTAGCATGTTTTTAGAAGATGGAAAAACGATCGTTAAGTTTGCAGATGATAGTGGTGTCATAAGTGAAACGAAGGCAAGTGCTGCTCTTGATGAAGGATTCAAAGTCACAGAACCGGTTGTCGTTTTGGTTGATGGCGGCAGTGCATCGGCCGCAGAAATTTTTGCAGCTGCGTTGCAAGAATCCGCAGATATACCAGTTGTCGGTACAGAAACCTTTGGTAAAGGAACTGTACAAAATGTAAAAGAATTAGGAGACAATAGTGAGCTAAAGATGACGGTCATGAAGTGGCTGACGCCAAATGAAGAATGGGTCAATGAGCAAGGTGTAATGCCAGATCATCAAGCAGATTTTCCTGAGTATGCCTATTTAGCTCCATTACCAAGAGACAAAGAATTGAAAGAAGGGCAAAGCTCAGAAGCAGTTGATCGGTTGAATCAGTTTCTTTCTGCACTAGGTTATCGGACCACCGGAGATACATTTGACCAAACCACCGTATCAGCCGTTCAAGCCGTTCAGCAAAAAGCTGAGCTGGAAGTGACAGGGAAAGTGAATGCAGAAACAGCACAAGCAATTGAGAAAGCTGTGACGGATCAATTAAAACAAGAAGATCATGCTTATTTGAAAGCTGTCGATTTATTATCAAAGTAGTAACAAAGTAAAAGAGGAGGGACATCATGCAGCGAAGAAAAATCTGGATCGATCGCTTTTGGTTCATCATTAAATACGCGATTATTGCATTGGCCTCTGCATTCCTGATTCGTGCATTCTTGCTGATCCCTGTACCGGTAGGCGGAAATTCAATGGAAGGTACCTTAAGACAGGGGGATATAGTTTTGATCGAAAAAATCTCACCCATCAAGCGATTTGATGTCGTCGTTTTTCAAATGCCGGATGGTTCCACCTATATTAAGCGAGTGATTGGATTGCCTGGTGAATCCATTCGTTACGAAAATGATCAACTATATGTTAATGATCAGCCGGTAGATGAGAATTTCCTAGTGAAAAATCGAAAGAATGATCACGAAAATGTCTCTTATACGAATGACTTTGATCTACAGTCATTGTTGGGCGTTGAAAAGCTGGGGAAAGACAGCTATTTCGTGATAGGTGACAATCGTCGTGCCTCTAAAGACAGCCGATCATTTGGTGCCATTTCTGGAGATGCGATTTTAGGAAATGCCCGTTTTGTTTATTACCCACTAACCCATATGCGCTTTATATAATGAAAAACAAAAACATCATTTATTCATATTTTTGCGTAGGTATCGCTACTTTCAAAATATATGAGTAGATGATGTTTTTAATAGCAGCTAGTATTTTTCTGCAGAAATCAATATTGTTGGATCCTTTGCTTGATAATAAAATGCTGTTGTTGTGTCATGTCCTTTACATAATTATTTAACACTTACTTTGTTGTTTTTCGTTATTCTATTGAAACGAACAAGCAAGAAATAATTTTATAAGTAAGCGTTGACAGTGCCATTTTAAGCTGATATACTTTGGCTGTAAGTTAGAAAAAGGAACGAGAAATAGCGCCGCAGCTGTTTCTTGAGTTATGTTACTGAGACGATCAGGCAGAACTCAGAATATATATCAAGTACACTTTCTTTTGTAAAGTTTATTTGATATTTATTCTGAGTTCTTTTTTCTGGAAAGGAGAAACGAATGAAAGTTAAAAAGATTATCAATAATAATGTTGCCTTAGTGGATAGAGGAGGGCATGAGTCGATCATCTACTTAACAGGAGTCGCATTCAAGAAAAAAGTTGGCCAACATATTTCTGACTCTGAAGTAGAGAAGACCTTTGTCTTAGATAGCCAAGATCGATTAGAGCATTTTAGCTACCTCTTATCTCGCGCCGATGATCAATTGATCCTGCTTGTAAACGAGCTCGTACAATATGGAGAAAAAGAAATCGGCAAAAGTGCCAATGATTATCTTTATTTAGCTTTGTTAGATCATTTATCCTTTGCATTGAAACGGGCAAAAAAAGATCAATATTTGAGGAGTCCATTGACTTGGGAGGTAAAAAAATTCTATCCCAGTTATTACAAAATTGGGTTAGAAGCCTTGGAAAGGATCAATCAAACCTTTCAAGTCGATTTTCCTGAAGATGAAGCCGTTGCCATTGCCTTACATTTTGTTAACTTGCAGGAAACGAAAGCAAAGTTTGATGAACAATTAGCTGATATGGAAACGTTGCGGGATATGCTGAATATTATCAAATATCATTTTACGATTACTTTAGATGAAAACAGCATGAATTATATGCGTCTTGTGACCCATCTCCAGTATTTCATCGGACGATTGCGGAACAACCAGACCTATTCCGACAATGAGTCTCAACTTTATAAACAAGTGAAAGCAATGTATCCGGAAGCATTTGCCGCGGTTGAAAAAATTGAGATCTATGTCAAAGGAAAGTTCAACAGTTACCTGACACAAGAAGAGTACACCTACTTAATGATCCACATCAATCGTGTAACAGAAAGAGGAGAATGACATGAATCAATACCATGATTTCAACGAGCAAATCATCAAATTAGTTGGCGGAAAAGCCAATATTCAAGCTGTTGTGCACTGCATGACTCGTCTTCGTTTTACTTTAAAAGATCGCTCAAAAGCAGATACAAAAAAATTGCAAGAGCTGGAAGGGGTTATTGATGTGGTAAGCAATAATGTTGCTTATCAAATTATCGTAGGAACCCATGTAAACGATGTTTACAAAGATTTAGTTGACCAACTGGGAATGTCAGGAGACGAAGCAGACCAGCCAAAAACGAAGAAAAATCCGATCAAGGCGATGCTAGATGTGATTTCGGAATCAATGAATCCCATTTTAGAACCAATCATCTGTGCAGGTTTATTAGCCGCATTTCTTTCAATTATTTCATTAACCGGTTTGATTTCGACAGATAGCTCAACGTATCAAATTTTTGATGCATTACGGTCGGCTGTTTTTTATTTCTTACCTATTTTAATGGCGATGAGCTGTGCCAAACGATTAGGCGCCAGCCCTTATCTAGCAGTGGCTTTAGCAGCAACCATTTTATCTGAACCGATCAACAATGTTTCGGGATTGAGTTTATTTGGTATTGGGTTACCACAGATCACTTATTCAAATAGCTTTATCCCGATTTTATTAGCAGTATGGTTCATGGGCTATGTAACAAAGTTTGCCAAAAAAGTCATTCCTAAAAGTTTGCAGTACTTTATGTCTCCTTTAGTGATCATGCTGATTACTTTGCCAGCCACACTCCTGGTTTTTGGTCCATTAGGGTTTTATATTGGGGAAGGCATCATTGGCTTCTTCAATCTATTGATGGACACGATAGGTAGCTGGTTTGTGATGATGCTCTATTCTGCATTACAGCCATTCATCATTATGTTAGGCGCCGGCAATTTCATTATGCCTGTTGTGGCTTCATTGATTGCAGCGAATGGATATGATCCAGCGTTTATCTCATCATGTACAATCTCTGACATCGCTGTCGGCGGAGCAATGCTTGGATACTTCTTGCGTGCTCGCAACTTGAAACAAAAACAACTATTTGGGACCGTGACTTTATCCGCCATTTTAGGAGTTACCGAACCAGCCATCTATGGTGTATTCGTTAAATTCCGTCGTCCGTTTATTGCTGTGATGATCGGTGGAGGTTTAGGGGGACTGTTCGCCGGTTTAACAGGTGTCAAAGCTTATTCAATTGCTTGGGGATTATTTGGATTACCTGCCTATATTGGCGAAGGCGACTTCATGAATCTTTGGTTAATGGTGGCAGCGGTTGCGATCAGTTTTATTGGTGCGACTATCGCAGCCTATATGTTAGGGATTCCAGTAGAAAGTGATGAAGTACCGGCGGTTAAAGAGAAAGAACAACCTGTATCTTCTGAAATGATTCGTTCTACTGCTTTAAAAAGTGTAGTGGAAGGAGAAGTGGTTCCCCTCAATGAAATCAATGACCAAGCTTTTTCAACTGGTGCTTTAGGGAAAGGAATCGGTATCAAACCTATAAGTCATGTGATTCATTCGCCAATCGATGGGGAAGTGCTAACAGTCTTTCCTACCAAACACGCGATTGGTCTTCGCAGTGACCAAGGCGTTGAGGTCTTGATCCATATTGGTATCGACACTGTTTCGTTAGAAGGCAAGTATTTTACGATGAATGTGAAGCAAGGTGATCGTGTGAGGACAGGACAACCAATCGGTGAAGTAGATTTTGAAAAAGTTCGTGAAGCCGGGTATGATCCAACGACTATTGTGGTCATTACGAATACGAATGATTTTCTTGATGTGATCCCAACATCCAATAACCAGTTGGTAAAGTCGGATGATTTACTAAATATTGTCTTGCAATAGAAACCGTAATGAAGAAGATAGAAAAGGTGAGCAGATGAAGTTAAGAAATGATTTTTTATGGGGCGGCAGCATTGCCGCTCATCAATGTGAAGGTGCTTGGCAGGAAGATGGCAAAGGCCCAGCTATTATGGACTATGTCACAGTAGGCAGCTATGAACAGCCTCGTGAGATCGATAAAGAACTTCTTGCTAACAAGGTTTATCCTTCTCATACAGGCATCGATTTTTATCATCGTTATCAAGAAGATATTGCTTTGTTTGCAGAAATGGGATTCAAGGCATTACGGATTTCTATCGATTGGTCAAGAATTTATCCAAAAGGGGACGAAGCAGAACCAAATCAAGCCGGTATCGATTTTTACCATCGAGTCGTTGACACACTATTAAAACATGGTATCGAACCGATCATTACGCTCTATCACTTCGAAATGCCGATTCATCTAGTGACAGAATATGGTTCATGGACAAATCGCAAAGTCGTTGATTTCTATTTGCGCTTTTGTCGCACGATGTTTGAAGCATTCAAAGGAAAAGTCAGATACTGGGCCACATTTAATGAGATGAACCATATCGATCCTCAAAGTGAGGCTAGTGATATCTTTACCTATATCATTGCCGGATTAAAGTACTCTGAAATCGATGCTAAGGCCCAGACATTAGCCATGATTGGCTACAATATGACGCTTGCAAGTTGTGCTGCTGTCAAAATGGGACATGAAATTGATGAAAACTTCCAAATTGGCTGTGTTTTTGGTATCGAGCCAGTCTATCCAGCAAATTGTGATCCCGTCAATGTTCTAAATGCCTATAAACAAATGGATCGTGACTTCTATCAGATCGATGCAATGTGCAATGGTCTGTTTCCCCAATACAAACTGGAAGAATATGCAGATCAAGGCATAAAAATCGTGATCTCTGAGTCAGATAAAAAAGTGTTTGCTGAGGGCAAAATTGATTTTATTGGCATGAATTACTATGCGTCTTCTGTCGCAGAATATGAAGGTGCATCGGAAGGAAAAAGTGCTTTATTTGGCGGTCTGCAAAATCCTTATTTGGAAAGCAGTAAGTGGGGATGGACGATTGATCCGATTGGCATGCGGTATTTGTTAAATTACACTTATCGAAAATACGGATTACCAATCATGATTACTGAAAACGGACTAGGTGCAGTGGATGAAATCGCAGAAGATGGGCATGTTCACGATGCGTATCGCATTGATTACTTGCACAGACATGTCGAGCAATTGTTGCTGTCAGTTGAAGAGGATCAGGTAGACTGTATCGGTTATCTAACGTGGGCGCCGATCGATTTAGTCAGTGCTACGACAGGTGAGATGAAAAAACGCTATGGATTTATCTATGTCGACAAACAAGATGATGGAACAGGGTCCTATATGCGTAAGAAAAAAGATTCCTTTGAGTGGTATCGGCAAGTCATTAACTCCAACGGTGAGAGTATCAAAAGGGAGAATCATGAGTAAAAATTAGTTTTCTATTCATTTCATTTGTATTTTTTTTCATCAAAACTTGTATCGATACGCACTTTAATAAGAAATGATGGCGATCTAGAAAGAAGTAAATTCTTTCTAGATTTTTTTGTTTTCATTGTTTTCATAAATCAGTATGAGCGATGGGAACCTCTTGGTTTCAAAAAAGTTTGATCTTTTCGATTTTGTTGATCTTAGTACTTAGCTACGATACATAGCTGCATTTCGTTTTATTTCTATTACTTATATATTCAAACGAGGTAGCCGCTTGCTTGAGCAAATGTGAAAAAAATGTTCTAGAAATAACGATAAAATTTTTTACAGTGTTGTAATTCTGTCAGACTTTTGGCATTTTTTCTTCAAAATTGATAAGATGATTTGAGTAAAAGACGTAAAATGAAGTATAATTTTAACTAGGCTGAAAATTGGTCTTTTTCTCAAAAAAAGTTGGCTTCCTACATCCTGACACTCAGCTAGCTACTTTTAGCTACTTTTTCCTAATTTTAGCTACTTTTTCCTAATTTTAGCTACTTTCACAAGCCAGCAAGTTCTCTTGGACTGACACTGAGTGACAGAATGAATTGAGCCGTGGGCCAAATCCCCTAATGGCATTTTTAAATTAGTCTGCCAAGTGATTCTAGTGAATGAATTAACAAGGAAAGGCTGTGGAATCAGCCAAATAATGGCATATAACAGAATAGTCAGCGTAGTTTGGCAGTTTTTGGCCATTCTTTGGAAATTTGTTGGACTGTAAGAGCAGGTTGAATGAGCAAATCATCTCTACAATACGCGTCTCATAGGTATAGTTGCAGGTGATTGGCAGGTAGTATTTCCAATTAAACCAATTCGTGTTAAAATGCGTAGGATACTCGGCAATCAGGAAATTTTCTCGATTCGTCCGATACTTTTAAGAGAAAGCCAAAACAATGTCTGAAAAAGACTGGTATGAAAGGAAATTAATTATGAGTACCATTCAATGGTTTCCAGGCCACATGGCCAAAGCAAAACGTGAAGTAAGCGAAAAACTAAAATTTGTCGACATCGTGTTTGAACTTGTAGATGCTCGTCTCCCCATTTCTTCAAGAAACCCCATGCTGGATCAAATTTTACAACAAAAGCCACGCTTGATCTTGATCAATAAAGCAGACTTGGCTGACCCTCAGCAAACAAAACTCTGGGAAGGCTATTTTAGAAAACAAGGTTTCTTAGCCATGGCGATCAATGCTCAGGATAGTCAAGGAATCAAAATGATCGTTCCTAAAGCAAAGGAAGTTCTGCAAGAAAAAATTGCTCGTGACAAAGCTCGTGGGCTCAAACCACGTCCGATAAGAGCAATGGTCATTGGGATTCCTAATGTAGGAAAATCAACATTGATGAATCGCTTAGTCGGCAAAAAAATTGCTCAGACTGGGAATAAACCAGGCGTTACCAAAGGGCAACAATGGTTGCGTTTTGGTACAGAATTGGAATTGCTGGATACACCAGGAATTCTCTGGCCTAAATTTGAAGATCCTGAGATTGGCAAAAAATTAGCTTTGACTGGCGCTATCAAAGATCAACTCATCCATTTAGATGATATTGCTTTGTTTGGGTTAGACTTTTTTGCTCGCTACTATGAAGGAAGAATTGCTCAGCGTTATTCACTTTCTGCGGAAGAAGAACAATGTCTAGCACCAGAACTATTGATGAAGATCACTGAAAAACGTGGCTACAAAGACAATTATGATCGCGGTAGTGAATTAGTCGTTTTTGATATTCGACAAGGGAAGCTGGGAAGGTACACATTAGATCGTTACGAGGAGTTAGGTGAAAAAGATGAAAGAGCCGATTAAAACTATCAAAGAGCGACTATTTGCCGAGGAGGTTGACCCGGCTTATGTGGCTCAACTGATGGCAGACGAACGCTCTGGTGTCCAAAAGCTGATTACCAAGTATCAAAATCAGCAGCGTAAACAGCGACAAATGCAAGAAAAATATGCAGAAATGTCTGTATTTGAACAAGAACTCTATCAGAAAGGGCTTCGGTTTGTTGCCGGTTTAGATGAAGTCGGCCGGGGACCGTTAGCTGGGCCCGTAGTTGCCGCGGCAGTGGTTTTACCGAAGAATTGCGGGATCATTGGCTTGAATGATTCGAAACAACTTTCTGCGAAAAAAAGAGAAGAATTATTTATTGAGATCCAAAATAAAGCGGTAGCGATTGGCATCGGTATTGCAGATCATGAGGAAATTGATCGTGTGAACATTTATCAAGCCAGTAAGAATGCGATGAAACGAGCGCTAGCTGACTTATCGATTACACCAGAGCATTTATTGGTGGACGCTATGACGCTTGATACCGATATTCCTCAGACCAGTCTGATCAAAGGGGATGCCCGGTCGATCACTATCGCTGCTGCAAGTATCATGGCTAAGGTATTTCGGGATAATTTAATGAAAGATTATCATGGTGTTTTTCCTCATTATGGATTTGATCAAAATGCTGGTTACGGTACGAAAACCCATTTAGAAGGATTAGCTGCCCATGGGATTTGTCCTATCCATCGCAAAACGTTTGCACCAGTAAAACAGTATGTAAAATAATTCATCAAACAGCCTCATTTTTACGAATCTTATTAGTGAGATTCTTTAGAAATGAGGTTGTTTTATGTACTATCAGGAATGTACGCCCTTCGATAAAATCCTCCTTCGCTTGTCATTTGTACAAGGAGTCGGTATTCAAAGTCAGTGGCGGGTGGTCAAAGGCTGCCTCGCACAAGAAAATTGGACTATAACGGCTGAAGAAGTTATTCAAATGACAGGGATCACACGCAATATTCGTCGTTTTCAACAGTCGTGGCATCAGTTGACAGAGAGTGACTTAGCGGAAAAAATGGCCGACCAGTCATTTATCACCTTTTTTTCAAAAGACTACCCACCTGCACTTAGAAAAATCGCTGATCCACCATTGATCCTCTTTTACGAAGGGAATCTGTCATTACTCCAAAAGCCTTCACTGGCTGTTGTCGGTGCTAGACAAGCGACAAGCTACGGTCAGCAGATTTGTAGAAAAATCATTCCGGAACTAGTGAAAAAGAAGTACTTGATCATTAGCGGCCTTGCCCAGGGATTAGATAGTTTCGCCCATGAAGCAGCGATTGAAAGTGGTGGACAAACCATTGCAGTTATAGGAACGGGACTGGATCAGTGTTATCCTAAGAGTTCGCAACGTCTTTATTCTCAGATCAAGCAGGAACATTTGCTGGTTAGCGAATATTCGCGAGGAACATTGCCGCATAAACATCATTTTCCCATGCGGAATCGACTGATTGCGGGAATCGCACAGGCAGTTTGTGTGATTGAAGCCAAAGAAAAGAGTGGCTCTTTGATTACTGCACAGTTGGCTTTAGAAAATGGGAAGGATGTATTTGCCGTGCCTGGAGAAGCTTTGACCGATCGATCAAAGGGGTGTCATCAGTTGATTCAAGATGGAGCAAAATGCACGCTGACAGCAGAAGATATCTTAGAAGAATTGCCTTAGGCTTTTGAACTTATGATGATCCTTTCTTGACAAAACTTTTTCTGAAAGCTATGATAAGCTACGATTTGGATGTTTGGAAAGCAAGTGGATTGTTTGCCGAATATATTATAGTAGGAAAAAATGAAGGAAGGAGCCATTTTTTATATGGCATATAAATATCTAGTGATCGTGGAGTCGCCAGCAAAGGCGAAAACCATTGAAAAATACCTCGGGCGCAACTATAAAGTTGTTGCGAGTGTTGGACATATTCGTGATTTGCCGAAAAGCAAAATGGGCATTGATGTCGAAAATGACTATGAACCTCATTACATCTCGATTCGCGGCAAAGGCGATGTCATCAAGAGCCTTCGTTCTGCAGCTAAAAAAGCAGAAAAAGTTTATCTCGCAAGTGACCCGGATAGAGAAGGGGAAGCTATTGCTTGGCATTTAGCTTTCTTGCTAGGACTAGATTTAAAAGAAAAGAACCGGGTCGTTTTTAATGAAATCACAAAAGATGCAGTTAAAGCTGCGTTCAAAGAACCTCGTACGATTGATGTCGATTTAGTAGATGCGCAGCAAGCTCGTCGGGTGTTGGACCGTCTGGTAGGTTATTCGATCAGTCCAATTTTATGGCGCAAAGTCAAAAAAGGATTGAGTGCGGGCCGTGTTCAGTCAGTAGCATTGAAAATCATCATTGATCGCGAAAAAGAAATCCGCGAGTTTATACCTGAAGAATACTGGAGTATCGATGGCAACTTTAAAAAAGCAACGAAAAAGTTCAAGGCGGCTTTCTGGGGGCTAGATGGTAAAAAGAAAAAACTGCCAAACGCTGAAAGCATCAAAGAAGTGACCGATCGTTTAGATGGCAAAGATTACCAAGTGACCAAGGTAGAAAAGAAAGAACGAAAACGCAATCCTTCGGCTCCTTTTACAACCAGCAGTCTTCAACAAGAGGCAGCCCGCAAATTGAATTTCCGTACACGTAAAACAATGATGGTAGCCCAACAGCTTTATGAAGGAATCCCATTAGGCAAGCAAGGAACGGTGGGGTTGATCACCTATATGCGTACCGATTCTACACGGATCGCGGATACAGCTAAAGGAGAAGCGGCGGAATTCATCGAAACAACCTATGGCTCAGCTTTTTCAGCTCATGGTGGCAAGAAAATCAAGAATGCGCAAGGGGCGCAAGATGCCCACGAGGCTGTACGTCCTACAAGCGTCATGCGTACACCAGAAGAAATGGAAAAGTACTTGGACAAAGATCAGTTGAAACTCTATCGCTTGATTTGGTCTCGTTTTGTAGCCAGCCAAATGACCCCTGCGATTTTGGATACAATGAAAGTGACGCTACAGCAGAATGGCGTCATATTCATAGCTAACGGATCCAAAATCAAATTTAAAGGATTCATGCAAGTGTATGTTGAGGGACGAGATGACGGCAAAGAAGACAAAGAGAATATTTTACCGGAATTAAATGAAGGGGACGTTGTTCAGTCGATCTCTATCGAACCAAAACAACACTTCACACAACCACCTGCTCGTTTTAGCGAAGCAACGTTGATCAAAACTTTAGAAGAAAATGGTGTAGGGCGTCCATCGACTTATGCACCAACTTTAGAAACGATCCAACGGCGCTATTACGTTAAATTAACTCAAAAACGTTTTGAACCAACTGAATTGGGAGAAATTGTTAATTCGTTGATCGAGGAATTCTTCCCTCAAATCGTCGATACCCATTTCACAGCCGAGATGGAAAGCAGCTTAGATAGTATTGAAGCGGGCAAACAAGAATGGATCAAAGTCGTGGACCAATTCTATCGACCATTTGAAAAAGAATTATCCAATGCGGAAGAAAATATTGAGAAAATCCAGATAAAAGATGAACCCGCTGGCTTCGATTGCGATATTTGCGGTCATCCAATGGTCATCAAGCTAGGTCGTTATGGAAAATTTTATGCTTGTAGCAATTTTCCAGATTGTCGAAATACAAAACCGATCGTCAAAGAAATCGGAGTGGAATGTCCAGTTTGTCACCAAGGACAAGTTGTTGAAAGAAAATCCAAGAAGAACCGAATTTTCTTTGGCTGCACACGCTATCCAGAATGTGACTTTACGTCATGGGATAAACCAGTAGGCAGAAACTGTCCAAAATGTGACAACTATTTGGTTGAAAAGAAAGTCAAAGGCGGCAAGCAAGTCGTTTGTATCAAAGGTGATTATGAGGAAGATGTTCAAAAGTAAGCTATCGATCGTTTTTGACCTCTCAATAAAAAAATGAAGTGAGCGCAAGAAGTATCTGCTGAGAGACAGCAGACTTCTGCGTTCCTTTTCAAAAAACAGAGCTGTGACACAAGGAATAGAATAAAAAATAAGCAGAGACAAACGGTGATCTGAAGATCAGCATCTGCCAATGTAAGGGTTATTTTTTGTTTTGATGACTTTTGGCACAGACTCTTTTACTATAAAGGAGACGAAGTATGAAAAAAATCAATGTAATTGGTGCTGGATTAGCAGGAAGCGAAGCTGCTTGGCAAGCTGCTGAGGCAGGAGTGGCTGTCAATTTGTATGAAATGCGTCCTAAGAAAACGACAGAAGCCCATCATACGAATAATTTTGCGGAACTTGTTTGTACAAATTCTCTTAGAGGAAACAATTTAACCAATGCAGTAGGTGTTTTGAAAGAAGAAATGCGCCGCTTGAATTCGGTTATTATCTCTTCGGCCGATCAGACAGCGGTTCCGGCTGGTGGTGCACTAGCCGTTGATCGGGACGATTTTTCTGAATTAGTTACAAAGCGGGTGAAAGAACATCCGTTGGTAACAGTGATCGAAGAAGAGATCACCGAAATCCCAGAAGGAATTACGGTAATCGCTACTGGACCATTGACTTCAGAACCGTTATCCAAGGCGATTCAAGCATTCAATGGGTCGGAAGGCTTCTATTTCTATGATGCCGCAGCGCCAATCATTGATAAATCAACTATTGATATGGATAAAGTTTACTTGAAATCACGATACGACAAAGGAGAAGCAGCATACCTGAATTGTCCGATGAACGAAGAAGAATTTTATGCCTTTCGTGAAGCTTTGGTAAATGCCGAAGTCGCTCCTTTGAAAGAGTTTGAAAAAGAGAAATTCTTTGAAGGCTGTATGCCAATTGAAGTGATGGCCTCTCGTGGTCCAAAGACGATGTTGTTTGGACCAATGAAACCTGTTGGTTTGGAAGATCCTAAGACAGGCAAACGGCCTTATGCAGTGATCCAATTGCGTCAAGATAACGCTGCTGCCTCGTTGTACAACATTGTAGGTTTCCAAACGCATCTAAAATGGGGAGAACAAAAACGGGTCTTTCGGATGATCCCTGGATTAGAGCAAGCTGAATTTGTCCGCTATGGTGTAATGCATCGGAATAGTTTCATGAACTCGCCAGAACTTCTGCAACAAACCTATCAATCTCGCAAACGTGATGACTTGTTTTTTGCTGGTCAAATGACAGGAGTAGAAGGGTATGTTGAAAGTGCGGCTAGCGGTCTAGTAGCTGGAATCAATGCAGCAAAACTTGCAAAAGGGGAAGAACCAATCATCTTTCCGCAGGAAACAACAATCGGCAGCATGGCGTATTACATTACGCATGCAGAAGGCAAACATTTCCAACCAATGAATGCCAATTTTGGCTTGCTTCCTGAACTGCCCGAACGAATCAAAGATAAAAAATCCCGTTATGAGGCATTGGCTAATCGTGCGCTTACAGCTTTAGAGGCTGCCAAAGAAACAGTTGCAAATTAAATGTCGAAAACTTTCTCACGAGAAATTGTTGAGAAAGTTTTTTTTTGAATTGTCTTGAAACTTGGTAGCGGTTATCATATGATTAACAGTAACAATAGCGAAGGTGGTGACGATCGTGATTGGGGAATGGGTCACATTGCTTCAAGAGTATCTGCAGCAGTTTCCATCTTATATTCAAATAGTGGGCTGGCTGATTGTACTATTTGTTTTGATATTTGCCGTTTTTCTGCTTTTCAGTTTGTTGCTAGGCCCGTTTATGTGGCTTTTCAATCGCTTGACAGATAAAAATCGTAGCAATGTTCTTGGTCATGAAGATTTTTTGATTGGTGAATTGACAGAAAAGATCGTCGGAAATACCCTCGGTGAAGTGATGGAGATTGGCAGTAAGACAGCGCGTTCTGTTTATCCGGCAAGGTTCTATAAAGAAGAGGATATTCGGGAAAAGCGAGAATTACCAGTCGGAACCAAAGTGATTATTGTTGATTTTGACAAAAAAGGTATTGCTTTAGTGGTAGAAAACCACAATTTTATTGAATAGGGAGTGTTGGAAAATGTTAGATACAGGGAATGCATTAGATTTTTTAAGTAATCCAATTTTATGGATCATCGTTTTAGTCGTGTTATTGATCGCATTTTTAATGATTCGTTACCGAATCGGCAAGCCAGATGAAGCGTTGATCGTAACGGGGTCATTTTTAGGTAAAGAAGGCATCAAGATTTTAAAAAATAGCGGAACATTCGTGATCCCAATTGTTCAAAAAGCACATAAATTGAGTTTACTGACGCATAAACTTGAAATTGGCACACCAGAAGTTTATACCGAACAAGGGGTACCGATCAAAGCAAGTGCGACGGTTTTAGTTAAAGTTGGTAACAGTACGGAATCGATCAAAACAGCTGCAGAACAATACTTAGGCAAATCAACCGGCGAGTTGGAAGATGAAGCACAAGAAGTACTGGAAGGCCACTTGCGGGCGATTCTAGGGACAATGACCGTTGAAGCAATTTACAAAAATCGAGATGATTTTGCGGAACAAGTGCAAGAAGTCGCATCTACCGACTTGAAAAAAATGGGATTAGAGATCGTTTCATTTACGATCAAAGATGTTAGTGACAGTAACGGCTACTTAGATGCCTTAGGACGACCGCAGATTGCTGAAGTGAAGAAGAATGCAGAAGTTGCAGAGTCAAATGCATTAAGAGAAACACGAATCAAGCAAGCCGAAAATGAACAGTTGGCACAGCACGAGGAAATTCGTCGCCAAACGGAAATCGCAGAAGCAACGAAAGATATGGCATTGAAACAAGCACAATACAAACAAGAACGGGAAGTAGCAGATGCTAAAGCAGAACAGATTGCTGTGGGCGAAAAAATGAAAGTCCAATTGATCGAACAAGAAAAGAACATCGAGATCCAAGAAAAGCAAGCTGAACTGACGGAAAAAGAATTGAATGCTACAGTCCGTAAAAAAGCAGAAGCCGATAAATATGTTGTAGAACAAAATGCCTTGGCAGATAAAGCAAGAGAAATTGCTCGTGCCCAAGCAGAGGCTGAAAAAGTGAAACTAGCTGCCCAAGCAGAAGCAGAGAGAATCGAAAAACTCGGTTCGGCAGATGCTGAAAGAATCGCTAAAGTCGGTCAAGCAGAAGCCGAAAGTCGCGAAAAAATGGCGATTGCTTTAACTAAACTGAATGAAGCAGGTATTTTGATGGAATTCATCAAAGTATTGCCTGAAATTGCCAAAGAAGTTAATGCGCCACTTAGCAACATCGATAAAGTGGTCAGCTTTGGAGGCAACGACGGACTCCACGACATGGGAGAAGCCGGCTTGGCACGGACATTTGATACTATCAAAGAAACAACTGGCCTCGATTTAGTCAATCTCATTAATCAAACCATGTCTACTAAACAAGGAAACAAAGAGTTAGTAGCAGCCATCGAAAGCCAAAAGCCAGTAGAAAATCAACCAAACACAGACAATGACACCCAACCAATCGAATAACTCAAACAACGCACTCAAACGAGTGCGTTTTTGCTGCGAATCACAACGAGTGGCTTGCGAAGCAAGGCAGAGTTGATGATGAGCAGCGACGAGCAAAGCGAGCGTAGTAACCTTCGTATGAATCACTGCGACTGACACTCGAAAGAGCGGCAGAGCAGATGATGAGCAGCGGGGAGCAAAGCGAGGGTAGCAACCTTGAAAGAATTTTCTACGGCTGACTCTGGAAAGAGTGGAACGCAAGTTCTACTTAGTTCACAGTGAGAAGCTACTGTAGGCAAAGCATATGCCAAGTTGAATTTGGGGCAAGTCCTTCGCAAGTTTTCGTGTAAATCATAACAATCAAAAAAAGCTTCGAGAAACCTGCGGATCTTTTCTAAATTCTCCCTTAAAGAATTTTCATAATTATGTCTAAACTTTGAAATATTGGTTAAATTCTGACAATTCGTTTGTTTTTTTTAAAACTCTATGATACAGTTATTTCGAGTCATGAAATGGGGGATTAGTTTGCCGGAGAACGAACTTCAAAATGATTTTTTTCGTTATCTAATTGTTGAACGAGGCTATTCTGATAAGACCAAGTCTGCTTACCAAGAAGACATGGAGGATTTCTTTCGTTTTTTAAAAGAGTCTGGCAATGAAGACTTTCTTGCCATTGATCACCGTGACGTCAGAGTATACCTTAGTTTTTTGAATGAGCGCAATTACAGTCGCAATTCGATCAGCCGTAAAATGGCCAGTTTGCGGTCGTTCTATCACTTTTTAACGAAACACGAAGTCATTAAAGAAAATCCATTCGCTTATATTCACTTAAAGAAAAAGAACGCAAAATTACCGCGTTTTTTTTATGAAAAAGAAATGGAGGCACTTTTTGAAAGTGTAAAAGGGCACGAATCTTTGCAGCAACGAAATCGAGCTTTGTTGGAGATCCTGTATGGATCCGGACTGCGGGTCAGCGAATGCAGCAACCTAACCTTGTCAGACGTTGATTGGGAGAATGGTGTATTGTTGATCCATGGGAAAGGAAACAAGGATCGTTATGTTCCTTTTGGCAGCTATGCGCAAGAAGCGTTGCGAGACTATGTCTCAGCTGGACGCCAACAGTTGATGGAGAAACACCACAAACGGCATGAGATTGTTTTCGTCAATCATTTAGGTGACGGAATCACAGCGACGGGGATTGAGTATGTGTTGAATCAAATCATTCGCAAAAGTAGTTTGGACAGCAAGATCCACCCCCACATGTTGAGGCACACATTTGCCACTCACTTATTAAATCACGGGGCTGATATGCGGACCGTTCAAGAATTGTTAGGCCATGCCAACTTATCTACGACGCAGATCTATGCCCATGTCACAAAAGATAGCTTGCAAAAAAATTACCGCCAATTTCATCCAAGAGCTTAAAAATTGGCGACAGGAGGAAAGAATTATGAAATCACCTTTTCATTCAACAACGATTTGTGCTGTTGAAAAAGATGGCAAATTCGCAATGGCCGGAGATGGTCAAGTAACAATGGGAGAACAAGTCGTCATGAAGGGGACGGCACGCAAAGTACGCCGAATCTATAACGGTGAAGTCGTAGTTGGATTTGCTGGAAGTGTGGCAGATGCTTTCACACTGGAAGAAAAATTTGAAGGAAAACTCAATGAATACAACGGCAACTTACAACGTGCTGCTGTTGAGTTAGCACAAGAATGGCGGACACAGCAATCGATGCAGAAACTAGAAGCAATGCTGATCGTGATGAATCAGGAAGAAATGCTCTTGGTTTCTGGGACAGGAGAAGTCATTTCACCAGATGAAGGGATTTTGGCTATCGGTTCTGGCGGCAATTATGCACTCGCTGCAGCTAGAGCGATGAAACGTTACGGCGGTGATCTTTCTGCAAAAGAAATTGCTGAAGGAGCATTGAATATCGCCGCTGATATTTGTGTCTTTACCAATCACAACATTATTGTTGAAGAGTTTTAAAGAGGGATGAAGCTATGACAAATCAAAATATATCACCAAAAGAAATCGTCAAAGAATTAGATCAATACATTGTTGGCCAAACTAGTGCCAAGAAATCTGTTGCAGTAGCTTTACGTAATCGCTACCGTCGTCTCCAGTTGGATGAGAAAATGCAGCAAGATGTGACGCCGAAGAATATTTTAATGATCGGACCGACTGGTGTCGGAAAAACAGAAATTGCTCGCCGATTAGCGAAGATCGTTGATGCGCCTTTCGTTAAATTAGAAGCAACTAAGTTCACCGAAGTCGGTTATGTCGGACGTGACGTGGAATCAATGATTCGGGATCTTGTGGAAAATGCCATCCAGATCGTAAAAAAAGAGCAATACAAAAACGTTCGGCTGCAGGCAGAAAAGAAAGCCAATCGTCGACTGGTTAAAGTACTGGTACCTGGAATCAAAAAAGAGCAAAAGAAATCCACGAATCCATATGAACAAATGATGAATATGTTCAATCCTGGGCAGCAGGCAGAAGAACCAAAAGAAGAACTGACGGACGAAATCCGCAGCAACCGTCAAGCCATTTATGAGCAATTAGAAAAAGGCTTATTGGACAATCGTGAAGTAACGATCCAGGTGGATGAACCAAAAACACAGTCACCAATGATGAACAATGGATTGGAACAAATGGGGATCGATTTGAATGAAACATTAGGTGCATTGAAACCGCAAAAGAAAATCGAACGGACAGTAACGGTAAAAGAAGCTCGAGAATTATTGATCCAAGAGGAATCTTCAAAATTAGTGAATGATGCGGATATCCATAGTGCGGCATTGCGTTTAGCCGAATCGAGCGGGATCATCTTCCTTGATGAAATCGATAAGATCACATCAAAATCGCAACAATCAGGCGAAGTTTCTCGTGAAGGTGTGCAACGGGATATTTTACCGATCGTGGAAGGGTCACAAGTCAACACGAAATACGGCCCTTTACAAACCGACCATATCCTATTCATTGCTTCAGGTGCCTTTCATTTGTCAAAACCAAGTGATTTGATCCCTGAATTACAAGGACGCTTCCCGATTCGTGTAGAACTTGATGATTTAACGAAAGAAGACTTTGTCAAGATCCTGACGGAGCCAAACAATGCTTTGATCAAGCAGTATATTGCCTTGTTGGGAACAGAGAATGTGACAGTCACTTTTACGCTGGAAGCAATCCAAAAAATTGCGGAAATTGCCTTTCAAGTGAATCGCGATACAGATAACATTGGCGCCCGTCGCTTACACACAATTCTAGAAAAGTTACTTGAAGACTTATTGTTTGAAGCATCCGACATGCAAATGGGAGAAATCACTATTACAGAAGCGTACGTTGAAGACAAACTTGCTTCTATTGCCAAAGATGAAGACCTAAGCCGGTATATTTTATAAAGGGAGAGAACCAATGAAAACACTTTTAGAAAAGACACGTCAAATCAATGAATTACTGCAACAAAAAAATACCTTCAATCTGGCATCTGATTTGCCTTATGATAAAATGGCGGTTATTTTAGGTGACATACTCGATAGCAATGCTTATATTATCAGTAGTGACGGTAGTGTGTTGGGATTCGTTGAGACGCATGATGTCAACAATGAACGTATCAAAAAGATGTTTGTAGAAAAACAGTTTCCTAAAAATTATACAAGTTTAGTAGATAATTTATCTTCGACAGAAGCAAATGTTCCCATCAGCAACGATATGACTGCTTTTCCTATTGAGATGCGGGAGTTATATCCGAATGGTTTAACAACAATCGTGCCCATTTATGGTGCAGGCGAACGGTTGGGCACGATCATTTTGTCTCGGATCGAAAAAACGTTCGATGACGATGATCTAGTCTTAGCAGAATACAGTGCAACTGTAGTTGGCATGCAGTTTCTTTATCAAAAATCCCGCAATATCGAAGAAGACGTTCGTAGTGCGACTGCCGTACAAATGGCGATCAATACACTGTCATACAGCGAATTGAAAGCTGTCCAAGCGATTTTTGAAGCATTAGAAGGGGATGAAGGACGTTTGACCGCTTCTAGTATTGCGGATCGAATCGGTATTACACGTTCTGTTATTGTAAATGCATTGCGCAAACTGGAATCAGCAGGTATTATTGAGTCACGTTCCTTGGGAATGAAAGGAACTTATTTAAAAGTGTTGAATAGTCGTTTCAAAGAGGAATTGAACAAACATCAATATTAGGAGATGGCGATATGACAGTTACGATCAGCGCAGGGCATTTGCAGGCAACAATTGCCGAAAAAGGAGCCGAACTGCAAAGTTTGATTGATGTGAATACCAACTTAGAATATATTTGGCAAGCTGATCCTGCACATTGGGGAAAGCATGCACCAATCTTATTTCCGATAGTGGGTGCGTTGAAGGACAATCAATACCGCTACAAAGGTGAAACGTATCATCTGCCACGGCATGGTTTTGCTCGAGACATGATGTTTGAAGTCGTGGAGCACAAAGTAGATTATGTTCGTTTACTACTAGCTAGCAGTGAGGAGACAAAGAGCAACTATCCCTTTGATTTTCAGTTGTTTGTTAGTTACGAATTAGGTGGAGACGGTCTTGTAGTCAAGTATCAAGTCGTAAATGATAGTCAGGAAGACATGTTCTTCTCTATCGGTGGTCATCCTGCATTCAATGTACCGTTAGGAGAGGATAATGTATTTGAAGATTTTTATCTCACATTCTCACCTAAGAAATCTCGTGTAAAATTGCCGTTGGTAGGCAATTATATCGATCTGGAGCAGCGGACATTGGGACAAACGAACACTGATCTACGGTTGACTCATGAGATGTTTAAGAACGATGCCATGATTTATGAAACGAAAGGGTTGAATTCATTTTCGATCCGCAGTGAAAAATCTCCTCACAGTGTGACATTGAGCTATAATAATATGCCTTACGTTGGCTTTTGGACGACTTATCCAGTAGAATCTCCTTTTTTATGTATTGAGCCATGGGTAGGTATTGCAGATACCTTAGAGACTAGTGGCGAACTACATGAAAAAACAGGAATCCAATGCTTGGCAGCCAACGAGCAATTTGAAACGAAATATTCGATCACAGTTAAGTAAGCCTATGTGAATAAGAAAAAAAGAAGCTGGGACGAAAGTCATGAATGACTTTTCCCAGCTTCTCCTATTCTTTTTTATTAAGACCAAAAGAGATACGGCTCTCTGTGCCGTCTTTGATCCGCTTGATATTTTCACGATGACGGATAAAAATAAAACAGGTGACACCAATTGCGATACACGTCAATAACCAATTTTGTTTTGGTAAAATCATTGGTGCGACATAAGGCAATAGGATTGTCGACAAAGTGATCAAGCAGGCTGCAATCATACTTGTCAGGCTGACCATGCTGGTTATGAACAAACAAATCACAAAAATAAGCGCTGAATAAATGAAGAAAATTGGATTGTAGCCTAAAAGCATGCCTGCGCTGGTCGCCACCGCTTTCCCGCCTTTGAACTTGGCAAAAATTGGAAACGTGTGACCTAGAATAGCACAAACACCAAACCAAAGAGGATTGATTGCTGTGACTGAAAAGATCGCCGGCAAACAAGTAGCCAAGGTACCTTTCAGAATATCCATCAATAAAACAATGACGCCAGCTGATTTGCCAAGAACACGAAAGGTATTCGTAGTTCCTGTATTCCCGCTGCCAAATTGGCGAATGTCTTTTTTGAAGAATAGCTGACCGATCCAGACACCAGAGGGAATAGAACCGAGCAAATAAGCAATAAATAGTAACAGAATCGTCTTCATGATAACCCACTTTCCTTGAAAGTCTAGAGCAATTTTAGCATGAAACCGTCGCAGCAACAATAAGAAAATACTGAAGCTATGGATAAACGAGCAATGATAGATGGATCATCCAAAAGCTAAAAGTGACTTTGCCTTGTCGAACGGTAGGAAAAAGGATAAGATAGTTTAGAAAAATGTTCGCTTGAAAAAAGCTGATTTTATGTTAAGATTTTTTTTGCGAATCATTCATGTTGGGTTTCCGCGGAAACCCACTTAATTTAGTTAAAGGAGCGGTGGCTTTGGCAAAGAAAACCACAGAGTATAATGATGCCTCGATACAAGTCCTAGAAGGCTTGGAGGCAGTGAGAAAGCGACCTGGTATGTATATCGGATCGACTGACGGCCGAGGCTTGCACCATTTGGTCTACGAAATCGTTGATAATGCGGTCGACGAAGCACTATCAGGATTCGGGAATGAAATTGATGTCACTATCCACAAAGACAATAGTATCAGTGTGCGAGACAATGGTCGTGGAATGCCGGTGGGAATGCATGCTTCAGGAATCCCAACAGTCGAAGTCATCTTTACTGTACTGCATGCTGGCGGCAAATTTGGCCAAGGGGGCTATAAGACATCAGGCGGACTCCACGGAGTGGGTGCCAGTGTCGTAAATGCGCTATCAAGCTGGCTAGAAGTTTCTATCGTACGAGATGGTATCGAATACCAAGAGAAATTCAAAGATGGTGGCAAACCTGACGGTACATTGAAAAAAATCGGAAAGACGCGGAAAGCAACTGGAACAACCGTACGTTTCAAGCCGGATGACACGATTTTTACAACAACGAAATTTTCTTATGACACGTTAGCAGAACGATTGCGAGAATCAGCTTTCTTATTAAGAGGAGTGAAAATCACCCTAACAGATGAGCGGGCTGAATTGCAGCAAGAGGTCTTTTTATTTGAAGAAGGAATCAAAGAGTTTGTTGATTATTTAAACGAAGAAAAAGATACATTGACGCCTGTTGTGTATTTTTCTGGCACAAAAGAAGCAATCGAAGTGGAAGTTGCTTTCCAATATAATGATGGGTATTCCGAAAATGTCCTGTCATTTGTAAATAACGTGCGTACGAAAGACGGCGGTACCCATGAAGTGGGAATGAAGATCTCTATGACTAAAGCTTTCAATGAATATGCTCGAAAGGTCGGCCTGCTGAAAGAAAAGGACAAAAATCTGGAAGGCAGTGATTTTCGGGAAGGTTTAGCGGCAGTTCTGTCGATTCGGGTACCAGAGAATCTGCTTCAATTTGAAGGTCAAACAAAAGAAAAACTAGGAACGCCGATCGCACGAAATGCGGTAGACAATGTGATTGGTGAACAACTGGGTTATTACTTGCAAGAAAATAGCGAGATGAGCCAAATGCTTGTCCGTAAAGCCATTAAGGCTCGGGAAGCGCGGGAAGCTGCTCGGAAAGCACGAGAAGAAAGCCGCAGTGGGAAAAAACGCAAAAAGGGCGAATCGTTGTTATCTGGAAAATTGACACCAGCCCAGTCTCGTAATCCGAAAAAAAATGAGTTGTACTTAGTCGAAGGAGACTCGGCTGGTGGATCAGCCAAACAAGGCCGAGACCGTAAGTTTCAAGCAATTCTTCCGTTACGCGGAAAAGTCATCAATACCGAGAAAGCCAAAATGCAAGACATTTTGAAAAATGAAGAAATCAATACTATGATCTACACGATCGGCGCAGGTGTTGGTCCAGAATTTTCGATCGAAGACTGCAATTATGACAAAGTGATCATCATGACCGATGCAGATACAGATGGTGCCCATATCCAAGTCTTGTTGCTGACCTTCTTTTATCGCTATATGAAACCATTGATCGAAGCTGGCAAAGTTTATATTGCATTGCCGCCTTTGTACAAAGTTTCAAAAGGCCTAGGCAAAAAAGCCGTAGTTGAATATGCCTGGACAGATGACGAATTAAACGCGGTGACCAAAAAAATTGGTAAAGGCTATATGCTGCAACGGTACAAAGGGTTAGGTGAGATGAATGCAGATCAACTTTGGGAGACAACGATGGACCCAGAAACAAGAACATTGATCCGTGTTCGAATCGATGATGCGGCACAAGCGGAACGACGGGTTACTACATTGATGGGTGATAAAGTAGAACCGCGGCGGAAGTGGATCGAAAGCCATGTCCAATTCAGCTTGGAAGAAGACGGCAGTATTTTAGAGAAAAAAGAAGAGACGATCCCTGGATTGGTCGAAGAAAAATTACAAGAAGCTGAGCAAATTTCAGCAATCAGCTTGTCTGAGGATTAGGAGGGGATCTCTTGGAACATAAAAATAATATACAAGAATTAACATTAGAAGAAGTGATGGGGGACCGTTTCGGCAGATACTCTAAATATATTATCCAAGAACGGGCATTACCGGATATTCGAGATGGCCTAAAGCCCGTTCAGCGACGAATTTTGTTTGCCATGAATCAAGATGGAAATACTTATGACAAAGGATTTCGTAAGTCCGCAAAATCTGTAGGGAATATCATGGGGAATTTTCATCCCCATGGAGATTCCAGTATTTATGAAGCCATGGTCCGTATGAGTCAAGACTGGAAATTAAGACAAATCCTGATCGAAATGCACGGGAACAACGGGAGTATGGATGGTGATCCGCCAGCAGCTATGCGTTATACAGAAGCCCGTTTGTCTGAATTAAGCGGAGAATTATTGAAGGATATTGAAAA
Source organism: Enterococcus sp. M190262 (assembly GCF_005843965.1). Taxonomy (NCBI): domain Bacteria; kingdom Bacillati; phylum Bacillota; class Bacilli; order Lactobacillales; family Enterococcaceae; genus Enterococcus; species Enterococcus sp. M190262. Next base: position 2,238,867 of record NZ_CP040461.1, read on the forward strand.
AGATACCGTTGAGTTAGTTTGGAATTTTGACGATACCGAAAAGGAACCAACTGTTTTGCCAGCAAAATATCCCAATCTGCTGGTCAACGGGTCGACAGGGATCTCTGCCGGTTATGCAACTGAAATTCCCACACACAATTTAAGTGAAGTCATTGACGGAACGATTTATTTGATTGATCACCCGAACGCCTCATTGGATAAATTGATGGAATTCATTCCAGGTCCAGATTTCCCAACTGGCGGCATCTTACAAGGAAAAGAAGAAATCAAGAAGGCATATGAAACAGGTCGTGGGAAAGTGATCTTACGTTCAAAGACTAGAATCGAAGATATCAAAGGCGGCAAACAGCAAATTGTCATCAATGAGATTCCTTACGAAGTCAATAAAGCGAATCTGGTCAAAAAAATGGATGAGATTCGTTTAAACAAAAAAATCGATGGGATTGCCGAGGTCCGGGACGAAACGGACCGTTCCGGTTTGCAAATTGTGGTTGAGCTGAAAAAAGATGCCAATGCTCAAGGAATTTTGAACTATCTATTTAAAAATACGGAACTGCAAATCAACTACAATTTCAACATGGTAGCCATCGATGAAATGCGGCCGCAGCAAGTCGGGTTGAAACATATCTTAGAAAGTTATGTGAAACACCGTCGGGAAGTCATTGCTAAGCGGAGCCGCTATGAGCTGAAGAAAGCGCAGAAACGTCAGCACATCGTTGATGGGTTGATGAAGGCTCTTTCGATCCTCGATGAAGTGATCGCGACAATCCGCAGCAGTAAAGACAAAAAAGATGCAAAAAATAATCTGGTCGTTCAGCATGGGTTTACAGAAGAACAGGCAGAAGCCATTGTAACATTGCAATTGTATCGCTTGACTAATACAGATATCACGCAATTACAGGCAGAAGCCCAAGAATTAGCAGAAACGATTCGCGAATTGACGAAAATTTTGAATGAAGAAACGGAATTATTAAAAGTCATCAAAAAAGAGCTAAGAGAAATCAAGAAGAAATACCACTCTGATCGGATGACCGAGATTGAAGCAGAGATCCAAGAAATCAAAATCGAGACCCAAGTACTTGTCGCCCAAGAAGATGTTGTGGTAACTGTTACGACAGATGGCTATGTCAAACGCAGCAGCTTGCGGTCTTATGGCGCTTCTAAGCCAGAAGAGTTAGGCATGAAAGAAGGCGATGCACTGCTTTATAGCGGGCAAGCAAGCACATTGGATCATTTGTTGCTGGTGACCAATAAAGGGAACGTCATTTATCGCCCCATTCATGAGTTGCCGGATCTCAAATGGAAAGATCTAGGGGAACATATTTCGCAAACGGTAATGAATCTAGCGACCGAAGAAACCATTTTAGCTGTATTCACCTATCAAGAACTTGATCCGCAAAAGAATTTCGTGCTGATTAGCAAAAACGGTATGATTAAACAAACAAGAATGACAGAATTTGAACCTTGGCGTACGTACAAGAGTCGGCCATTGACTATGATGAAACTAAAAGATGAGGCCGATGAACTTGTCAACGTGTATTTAGCGGATCAAAATGAGCCGTTGGATGTCTTTCTAGTTAGTTATCGTGCTTTTGGCCTACGCTATCCATTAGCCGAAGTGCCTGTTGTAGGACCAAAAGCTGCTGGAGTCAAAGCGATGAATCTTAAAGAAGATGATCAGATCGTCAATGGATTATTGGTTTACTCGGAAGGAGATACGCCTGTAATCATGGTCACTCAGCGAGGGGCGGTCAAACGAATGCTGGCTCAAGAAATCAGTCAGTTAGGACGAGCGAAACGAGGACTGATGGTTCTCAGAGAGTTAAAGAAAAATCCTCATCGGATTGTTTATATGGGAAGCGGTGAAAACCAATCCCTGATTTTGACTACTCAAAAGGGGCAAATGATCGAGATCGAGACGAATCAAATCCCCATCAATGACCGGACATCGAATGGGTCCTTTGTTACCGATGAAAAATCCGGTGGCTTGATCCATGAAGTTGCTCGAGTGATTGATCCTGCGATTCAAGAAGATTCTGTACTATAAGTTAAATGTAAAACACGCATCTGTACCAATACAGACGCGTGTTTTTTTCTATATAATTAATTTTTCACATTTTCAAAAAATGGACTTTAATAAAAAATTCACATTTAAAAAACGTTGATTTAAAAGCTGTTTCGTTGCGTTTTATGTTTTAATAGCTAATTTTGTTAAAAATAATTCTTGTAAATGCTTGCAATGCAAACGCTTTGTGTTATACTATTCACGTAAAGCTGTTACACTTAGTGAACAGAAAATTTAAGGAGGTCCATCAAATGGAACAATGGAATGGATTTAAAGGAAAAACTTGGAAAGAAGAAGTTAACGTACGCGACTTCATCCAAGAAAACTACACACCTTATGACGGAACAGACGAATTTTTAGCTGGCCCAACTGAAGCAACTACAAAGCTTTGGGATCAAGTTATGGACTTGAACAAGCAAGAACGTGACGCTGGCGGCGTTTTAGACATGGATACTAAAATCGTTTCAACGATTACTTCTCACGGCCCGGGCTATTTGAACAAAGAGTTAGAAACAGTTGTCGGGTTCCAAACAGACAAACCTTTCAAACGCAGCTTGCAACCGTTCGGCGGTATCCGAATGTCAGAACAATCAGCAGAATCTTATGGGTATGAAATTGATTCTGAAGTTTCTCACATCTTCCGTGACTACCGTAAAACACACAACCAAGGTGTATTTGATGCGTACACTCCTGAAATCAGAGCTGCACGCCGTTCTGGTGTTATCACTGGACTTCCTGATGCTTATGGTCGTGGTCGTATCATCGGTGACTACCGTCGCGTAGCATTGTATGGTGTGGATTACTTGATCAAAGAAAAACAACAAGACTTGTTGTATTGCGGCAATGGCACGATGTCAGACGATATCATTCGCCAACGTGAAGAATTAAGTGAACAAATTCGCGCATTAAGCGAATTGAAAGAACTTGGTACAATCTACGGGTTTGATATTTCTCAACCTGCACAAACTGCAAGAGAAGCATTCCAATGGTTATATTTAGGCTATCTAGCAGCCATCAAAGAACAAAACGGAGCAGCAATGTCTCTAGGACGTACGTCAACTTTCTTGGATATCTATGTAGAACGCGACCTTAAAAATGGCGTGATCACAGAAGAAGAAGCACAAGAAATCGTTGACCATTTCGTAATGAAACTTCGTCTAGTGAAATTTGCTCGTACACCTGAATACAATGCATTATTCTCTGGTGACCCAACATGGGTTACAGAATCAATCGCCGGGATGGGTGAAGACGGACGCCACATGGTAACTAAAAACAGCTTCCGTTTCTTGCACACACTAGCAAACTTGGGACCAGCTCCAGAACCAAACTTGACTGTTTTGTGGTCAACACGCTTGCCACACAACTTCAAAACATTCTGTGCGAAAATGTCTATCCAAACATCAGCAATCCAATATGAAAACGATGATGTAATGCGTGGACATTGGGGCGATGACTATGGAATCGCATGTTGTGTATCTGCTATGCGCATTGGTAAACAAATGCAATTCTTCGGTGCTCGTGCGAACTTGGCGAAAACGTTGTTGTATGCAATCAATGGCGGGGTCGACGAAAAATCAAAAGCGCAAGTGGGACCTAAATTCCAACCAATCACTTCAGAATATCTTGATTACAATGAAGTAATGGAAAAATATGACACAATGATGGACTGGATTTGTGATTTGTATGTCAATACATTGAACATTATCCACTACATGCATGATAAATATTCTTATGAACGAATTGAAATGGCCTTACAAGATACAGATATCTTGCGTACGATGGCGACTGGTATCGCAGGATTCTCTGTAGCAGTTGACTCATTATCTGCTATCAAATATGCGAAAGTCCGCACAATTCGTGACGAAAACGGCATCGTTGAAGATTACGAAATCGAAGGCGACTATCCTAAATATGGAAACAACGATGATCGCGTAGACGATATTGCTGTTAACCTATTGAAAACTTTCATGAAGAAAGTAAAACGCACAAAAACTTACCGTAACTCAAAACATACAACATCGATCTTAACGATCACTTCAAACGTCGTTTATGGTAAGAAAACAGGGAACACTCCTGACGGACGCCGCGCTGGTGCGCCATTTGCCCCAGGTGCGAACCCAATGCACGGCCGCGATACACACGGTGCGTTGGCTAGTCTTTCATCTGTTGCGAAATTGCCATATGACTATTCATTAGATGGTATTTCAAATACATTCTCAATCGTACCTAAAGCATTAGGACGTGACGACGAAACACAGCAAGAAAACCTAGCAACTATGTTGGATGGTTATGCAGCAAAAGGTGGTCACCACTTGAATATCAACGTATTCAACCGCGACACATTGCTTGATGCACAAGCGCATCCAGAAAAATACCCACAATTAACAATTCGTGTATCAGGTTATGCAGTTAACTTCATCAAGTTGACAAAAGAACAACAAGATGACGTTATCGCTCGTACTATGCACGAAGCAATGTAATAGCAAAAAAAGGCGGCGGATGGAACATTCCGCCGCTATTGTTATGAATCACTGCGACTGCGAAGCAGAGCAGATGATGACAAGCGTAGTTTGTTCATCAAACTATTGCCTCACTGCGAGTACGGGCGAGGAATCAATGGAATAAAACGATGCAACTTTATTTTTAGTTTCTTCAAGAAAGGAAGAGCAACATGTCAGTAACAGGACATATTCATTCAACAGAAAGTTTCGGATCAGTGGACGGACCAGGTATTCGCTTTATTGTCTTTATGCAAGGATGCCGGATGCGTTGTGAGTTTTGTCATAATCCAGATACTTGGAAAATCGGTGCCGGTATCGAACGGACGACAGATGACGTACTGGAAGAAGCACTCAAATATCGAGAATTTTGGGGAGAAAAAGGTGGGCTGACTGTGAGTGGCGGAGAACCATTGCTTCAGTTGGACTTCTTGATCGATCTTTTCCGGAAAGCCAAAGCTGCAGGGGTGAACACCACCTTAGATACGTGCGGAAAACCTTTTACTCGGGAAGAACCTTTTTTTAGCAAATTTCAAGAGTTGATGACTGTCACTGATTTGCTATTATTTGATATCAAGCATATTGATAATGATGCTCATAAGAAGCTGACCACACAATCCAACGACAACATCTTAGAAATGGCAAAATACCTTTCAGAAATCAATAAGCCAGTCTGGATCCGCCACGTGCTGGTGCCATTCAGAAGTGATTATGATGAGTTTTTGATCCGTTTAGATGCGTTTATCAAGACGTTGAATAATGTAGATAAAGTAGAGATTTTACCTTATCACACAATGGGTAAATATAAATGGGATGAATTAGGGCTGAAGTATCCACTGGAAGGAATTGAGCCGCCAACACAAGATCGCGTGAAAAATGCAAAAGAGTTGCTTCATGTCGATGACTATAAAGGTTATCTTACCCGTTAACAAGCGTAGAGAAGATAACTATTGATTCTTTCCTATTTTTTGCTATCATTAGAAAGTGGAAAATGAATGAATTAGGAGCGATCATTATGTCGAAAATATTAGTATTTGGACACCAAAATCCTGATACAGATGCTATTGGAGCAGCGATTGCTTTTGCGCACTTGCAAAAGGAATTAGGAAAAGATACCGAAGCAGTTGCTCTGGGAACACCAAACGAAGAAACGCAATTTGCTTTGTCTCATTTTGAACTTGAAGCCCCGCGTGTGATTGAGCAGATTGAGGCTGGTTCAGAAGTGATGCTTGTGGATCATAATGAGTTTCAACAAAGTGCAGAAGGGATAGCAGAAGCTGCCATTTTAGCTGTAGTTGACCATCATCGTATCGCCAATTTTGAAACTGCAAACCCTCTCTACTACCGTGCAGAACCTGTTGGCTGTACGAGTACGATCGTGTTGAAATTATACCGTGAGGCAAATGTAGAGATTCCCGCAGCTATTGCCGGAATCATGTTGTCAGCGATCGTTTCAGATACATTGTTGTTCAAGTCACCTACATGTACTGAGGAAGATATCGCCGCTGCAAAAGAGTTAGCAGCAATTGCTAATGTGGATTTAGATGCGTACGGTCTGGATATGTTGAAAGCTGGAACAAATTTAACAACCAAAACGGCTGCTGAGTTGTTGGATCTAGATGCAAAAAGTTTTCCGATGGGTGGAAAAAACATTCGTATCGGTCAAGTAAATACAGTGGATTTGAATGAAGTGTTTAGCCGCCAAGAAGAGCTAGAAACAGCAATGAAGGCCGAAAATCAGGCAAAAGGCTATGACTTGTACTTATTAGTCGTTACTGATATTTTGAACAGCAATTCTGAATTGCTAGTGATTGGAGAGCCAACTGCACCGGTTGAAGCGGCGTTTAACGTTGTCTTGACAGCAAATCGTGCATTCTTACCTGGGGTTGTTTCTCGTAAAAAACAAGTTGTGCCGCAATTAACTGAAAGCTTTAATAACTAATAGCTGACAGGATAATACGGGCAAAAAAGATGAACATTTGAATTTGTCGGACAATCAGCAACTGCAGTCCTTTCACTGTAATAATGAAAGGTTTTTGGCTAGCAGGGAAGCTTAAGATTGTCCGGCTATTTTTGAATGGGAAGACGGCCCTTCTAGTGGGAATGGAAAGAGAGCGAAAGACATGGAATTTTTTTATAGTAGTCATTATCAAGGAATTCAGAAAATTATTGATTCAGAGTTGTTCTTAAAACTGATTCTTTTCTTGAAAAAAAAACAAAAACCACCAATCTTAAGAGAATTAAAACAAAATTTTCCAGAGAAAAATTTTGAAAAAATACTTGATCAGTTGATCGATGCTGGGATCATTAACCGAAAGGATCGTCGCTATCAAGTGGCATTTCCTATCTATTCCACACAAGATCAGCAGAAGAGTCGTGAACGTTGGCAACTACCTAATACGATAATTTCAGAACAGTTGGCGTTCATTTTACAAGCGGAACTCATGAGTGACCAACGCTTTTTCTATGCTTGTAAGGAAGGGGTGGTACAAGGATTCATTTATCGGCTAATCCATGAGTCATTCCAGCTTATTTCTCTTTCCCAAGAAAAATGGCCGGCAACGATTCCCGCTTTTTTTGCAGCAAATCGACAACTACTGTCATTGCCAATCTATCAGAAGCTTTTGTATTTGCTAGGGGATGTTGATGAGGCCTATTACTTGGATCAAATCAGTGTCATCTTTGAACGGGTGGCAAAACAGCGAAAAATCCGACCAAGTATTTTTCTGACATCACTCATAGAAGGAAATATTCTTCAGTCAGAACAGGGTTTTGATCTTCCTGTTGTTGATCCTGCGTTTCTCACTGAGCAGAATGGGTCATCGATGGAAGGATTGTCCGAATTTGATCGGCGCACATTTTTAGCAGATTATCTTGGAAAAACATCTAATCCGCAAACAATTCTCATCACGGAAATGATAAAATTTTAATAAACGTTCAGAAACACAAAAGATAAAAAAGAAAGAATTCGTTAAAACCCTCTTCGGGATAACGTTTTCTTTCTTTTTTTGCATTTTTTATTATTTGAAAATGATTAGAAAATAACGAGCGTATTAATTGATTGTTCTCATTTGAGGTGGTATGATAATTTTAGAATTTTGAAAGGGGGCGTAAAAATTGGAAGGAATCAAAGCATTTCATACAGAAGTGATTGAAGAAACAAGAAGCAAAGCAGAGATGATCACTTTTGTTTCGATGGCGGAAATTGAGCATGCACGAAAAGAACTTTGCGAAGCCGGTATTGAAGAAAGCCGCTTTTCTGATGGAGAATTAATTTTTGCACTTAAACAAAAAAATGAATGTCAAGCAAATACAATCGTACCAATCGTGATCGACTGGTTGTTAATGAAAAACTATTTATTGACTCCGGCCCAAGCTGTTCGTTTTTTGACGAATAAATTAGGACAGACAGAATCAGTATCTTTGAAAGCATTAGGAGATCTTGAGTTTGACGGGAATGGAAAATACTTTTTGATTGCCTGTCAATCAATGAATAAGCAATATGAAAAAGTGTATAAAGTATATACAGATGGACAAGTGAAAGAACTTTGGCGGGCATGATTCTTTTTAGGATCGAGAGAAAGGTCATGCCTGTCTCTGAATGGATTAATCAAAGGTTGTGAGTCTCAGGTGAAATCAAATCAAAGAATCGTCTTTGCAAGTAGCCATGTGTTTATTTTTATTCTTAGTATGGTGTCGGCACTTTTATTTATTTTAAAAGTTCCTAACACATTTAATGCAAATCAAATTTTTTCAGAGAATATACATTTTTCAGACACAGTCTTTGATGTGGTCACAAGGCTTTTTTTATTGGGCATCTGTAGTTTATATACAACAGTTGCCAGCTTCTGGTCTTTTCGTTCTTGGCCTTATCTTTCAGCCGGAATTGGGATCGCTGCGGTCATAACGGCTTTCCAGATGAAAGTTCAATTCCATCCATTTTTGTTTGCTTTATTTTTGATCGTCGGTTTGTTTCAAGTAAGTGTCGCTTCTTATGTCGCTTTTGTTTCCAAAAAAAGAAGCAGCACTGAAACAGGTTGAACCAATCGTGTTCAAGCTGTTTTTTTTCTGCCTTAAATCTTTTGATTATAAGCAGAGGATCGAAATACAACGAATCAGGAATAGGAATTGTTCTATTCCGGCAATCGCCAAGGCTTTTACGTTACGAGATCTTTAATTTATGCTATTCTACATATAGGAGCAGCAATGCTAAATTAAAGCCATCTGCCCTGAACTATTTTCCCAGTGATCTTCCTAATATTCTGTTTTTAGATGGAAGATTGATTGGCTGAAAAAATAGGGTTGATCTAAGAGGAGGTTTGACATACGAGTGGAAAATGAGCAAATGATTACAGCAGAGAAGCAGTTTACGACCGGTGAAAATTTTTATTCACAGCATCTTTTAGGTGCACATCGTATGAAAGCAGGCTATGTTTTTCGTGTCTGGGCGCCAAATGCGCAAAATGTCTGGCTAGTAGGTGACTTCAATCAATGGGATGACTCTTTGCCGATGACGAAACGCTCCGAATCGGGGATTTGGGAAATTACCACCAATCAGCCTCAAGAAGGACAGCATTATAAATTCAAGGTCAAGCAAGCCGACGGCCGTGAAATCATGAAAATTGATCCATATGCAATTTATTTCGAAGAACGTCCTGGAACGGCTGCTGTCTTGTACACCGTGCCGGCAAAAAAATGGCGTGATGGTTTGTGGCAAGGCCGCAAAAAGCGTCAAAATCAATTTAAACGACCACTTAATATTTATGAAGTCCATGCAAGTTCTTGGAAACACCACGCAGATGGAACCCCTTATCGTTTTTCTGAATTAAAAGATGAACTCATTCCTTACCTCAAACAAATGGGCTACACCCATATTGAATTTATGCCATTGATGGAACATCCATTAGGCACATCGTGGGGTTATCAATTGATTGGCTATTTTGCGCTCAGCGCTTATTACGGCACACCAGAAGAATTTCAAGATTTTGTTGAAGCCTGTCACTTGGAAAATATCGGTGTCCTAGTTGACTGGGTGCCGGGCCATTTTTGTGTCAATGATGATTGTTTGGCTTACTATGATGGAACGCCGACATTTGAATATCAAGATGCCGATCGTGCAAAAAATGTTCGTTGGGGAGCAATCAATTTTGATTTAGGCAAACCACAAGTACAAAGTTTCTTGCTATCCAGTGCCCTTTTTTGGATCGAATTTTATCACATCGATGGGATTCGCGTGGATGCGGTTTCGAACATGATCTACCGAGACTACGACCAGGGTGTTTGGCAACCAAATCATGAGGGGGGCAATCGAAATTATGAAGGTTATTACTTCTTGCAGAAACTAAATGCAGTCGTGAAACTGGCGCATCCAGAAGTGATGATGATCGCTGAGGAAAGTACCTCAGAAACGAAAGTTACAGGCCTGATTGAAGAAGGGGCTCTTGGATTTGATTACAAATGGAATCTGGGCTGGATGAACGATGTCCTGCGTTTTTACCAAATGGATCCAATCTTCCGTAAGGATCATTTGAGTTTGTTGTCGTTTTCATTCATGTACCGCATGAATGAGAACTATATATTACCCCTTTCCCATGACGAAGTCGTCCATGGCAAACGTAGCTTAATGCACAAAATGTGGGGAGATCGTTACAAGCAATTTTCACAATTAAGAAATTTGTATACCTACATGATGACCCATCCAGGGAAGAAACTGCTGTTTATGGGCAGTGAGTGGGGACAATTTTTGGAATGGAAATATGATCACGGGCTTGAATGGGTCGATTTATCAGATGAACTAAATCAGCGTATGCAGCAATTTACAAAGACACTAAATGAACTGTATAAACAGGAGCGCTCATTGTGGGAAATCGAAGATAAAGAAGAATCGCTAGTAGTCATTGATGCTGATAACTTAGCGGAAACAACATTGACCTATTTGCGACAAGGTAAAACCAAAAAAGATTTCGTGATCGTTGTATTGAATTTGACACCTGTTGAACGCCACGATTTCGCCATTGGCGTTCCGTATGAAGGGACCTACCGTGAAGTATTGAATACCGAACGCGATAGTTTTGGCGGGACTTGGACCCAGAATAATCAAGACCAACAAACAGAAGCGATTCCATTCAAAGAATATCCTTATCAAATCAAAACAATTTTGCCAGCACTTGGGGCATTGATTATAAAACCAGAAAAGATTCAAATCAAACGCAGGAAAAAATGAAAGGGGGGAGGAGCTGGCTCGAAAGTCCAATCGAAGTGACAACGTGAAAGGTGATATCGAAAAGAAGGTTTTTTGAAAGAAAAGCATTCATATCGAAAATAACACCGGCATCGTGAAAGAGATTGGCTTTTTAGCGGCTCAAGAAAATGAAAACAGAGATGTTAGCGATGATCCTCGCAGGAGGACAAGGCACACGTTTAGGGAAGTTGACCAAAAATATTGCGAAACCTGCAGTACCTTTTGGTGGTCGGTATCGTATTATCGATTTTACATTAAGTAATTGTGTCAATTCAGGGATTAAGAATGTTGGTGTGGTGACACAGTATCAACCTTTGGCATTGAACAGTCACATTGGAAACGGATCAAGTTGGGGGTTAGATGGTATCAATACCGGAGTGACGATTTTACAACCCTACTCAAATTCTGAAGGTGGAAAATGGTTTGAGGGAACAGCCCATGCGATCTATCAAAACATTGCCTACATTGATGAAATGGACCCTCAATATGTATTAGTATTATCCGGTGACCATATCTACAAGATGGATTACGAAGAAATGCTGGAAAAACACAAAGAAAACGATGCGTCTCTTACTGTTGCAGTGCTAGAAGTGCCAATGAAAGACGCTTCCCGCTTTGGTATCATGAACACAGATAAAAATGACCGGATCATTGAATTTGATGAAAAACCAGCAGAGCCAAAAAGTAACTTAGCTTCAATGGGAATCTATATCTTTGACTGGGCTCGCTTACGCAGCGTACTGTTAAGCAATTATACAAAAGACGGCGAAATGGTCGACTTTGGGAAACACGTGATTCCATCTTACTTGGAAAGTGGCGACAATGTATTTGCTTATCGTTTTTCAGGCTATTGGAAAGACGTGGGTACCATTGATTCTCTTTGGGAAGCTAATATGGAATTTATCGATCCACAGATGGAACTGGGAATCCGTGATAAAAATTGGCAAGTCTTCTCAAAAAATCCGATTGCTCCTCCTCATTTCATTACAGAAACAGGTTCTGCAAAAAATTCGTTGATCATGGATGGTTGCTATGTTGCTGGAGATATTGAACATAGTATTTTATCAGAAAATGTTCAAGTCAAAGAAGGAACCAAGATCACAGATAGTGTGGTCATGCCTGGAGCAGTCATTGGGAAAAATGTAACACTAAAACGCGCGATCATTGGAGAAAATGCAGTGATCGGTGATGATGCAGTCATAGACGGAACAGATGAAATTGCTGTTGTTGGTTATTCTGAAGTGATAGGAGTGACGATTGATGAGAACTAATAAAATGTGTGCCATTTTAGGCAATTTGCACCGCTACAAAGAACTGATGCCCTTAACGGAAAGTCGTCCGTTGTCGACGCTATTGTTTGATTGTAAATATCGTTTGCTTGATTTCAACTTGTCAAGTATTGAAAATGCAAATATCAAACAAGTGTATATGATTTTTAATGAAGGAGAAACACAATCCGTATTTGACCATATCGGTGGCGGGAAAGAATGGAATCTAGATGGTGTTCAAAACCGTTTCTTCATTCATTTGTTCCAAGACTCATTAAAACAGCAAGCTGCTGGTCAAGAGTATTACTATAACGTGATCGATTATTTGGAAAAATCTAAATCAGAGCATACGGTTTATATGGGCAGCAATATTTTGTGCAACATCGATTTGCGGGCGTTGCTGAAAATCCACCAGTTACAGAATAAAGAAATGACGGTCGTTTATAAACGAATCAGCAGTGATAACGTAAGTGACAATGACTTGATCTTTTCAGTTGACGAAGAAGGCCATTTGAATGAAGCTGTCCAAGCGAAGAAATGCGAGACAGAAAGTATGGTCAATCTTTGTACTGATATTTTCATCATCAAAACAGACCGCCTGATCCAAGCTTTAAAAGAAGGACAAGCTGTAGGTGCTACTCCAGACCTAGGTCGTTTCTTGCGGGAACGAATCTCTATCGAAAATACTAGCTTGTATGAATATACTGGTTATTTAAGCAATATTTATGATATTCAATCCTATTACCAAACCAACATGGATATGTTAGATGTCCACAAATTTACCTCATTGCTTTACTCAAATCAAAAGATCTACACCAAGCTGAAGAATGAAGTGCCAACCTATTACGCTGAGACTTCGGATGTCAAAAATAGTCACTTTGCTTCTGGTTGTATCGTAGAAGGATCTGTCGAACGGTCACTTGTTGCCCGCAGAACAACGATTCATCCGAATGCCCATGTCAAAGACACGATCATTTTTGGGAATAATGAAATCAAGGAAGGTGCTGAAGTTTCCTATGCTATTCTCGATAAAAATGTTGTGATCGCAGAAGGTGTCAAAGTTAGAGGAACCAGTGACGCACCGATCGTCGTCAAAAAAAATACCCATGTCACTGAAGATCTAATTGGAGGAGCAACGGCATGAAGGTACTATTTGCCGCAGCAGAATGCGCGCCATTTTTCAAGACAGGTGGACTAGGGGATGTCGTGGGTGCATTGCCCAAAGAACTTGTCAAAAAAGGGGTAGAAACAGTCGTGGTTCTGCCATTCTTTACTAAAATGTCAGCCGACTATCAAGAACAGCTGGAAGATTGTTTTTCATTTGAAGTCAATGTGGGTTGGCGTAAGCAATATTGTGGGTTGAAGAAACTAGTTCTCAATCGTGTTACCTACTATTTTATCGATAATCTGTACTATTTTGGTCGTGATAATTTATACGATTATTATGATGATGGCGAACGTTTTGCCTTCTTTCAACTAGCAACTATCGAAATGATGGAGAGAATCGATTTTATTCCTGACGTGATTCATGTGAATGATTACCATACAGCAATGATTCCTTTTCTTCTGAAAGAAAAATATCATTGGATCAATGCTTATCAGAATATCCGCACCGTTTTGACGATTCATAATATTGGCTTTCAAGGATGGTATAGCAAAGATATTTTACCGGACTTGTTTGGCATGGGGACAGAGCGTTACGATGACGGGACATTGCGATTAAATGACTGTTTGAATTTCATGAAAGCAGGTATTTTATACGCAGATCGTATCACAACAGTCAGTCCTTCTTATAGTGAGGAAATCAAAACACCAGAATTTGGTTGCGGACTTGAAGTCATTCTAAGAATGGAATCTGGGAAACTGCAAGGAATATTGAACGGAATCGATTATGAAACCAACGATCCCGCAACAGATCCATTGCTGCCCTATCATTTTACTTCCGATGAAATGTCCGGTAAAGCTGCAAACAAGCAAGAATTGCAAAAGATGCTGGGGCTGCCAGCGCGTGATGTTCCTCTTATCACAGTGGTCAGCCGCTTGACTACACAAAAAGGCTTTCATCTTGTAATGCCGGAAATGGAAAACTTATTGCAATTTGATGTTCAATTTGCGCTGTTAGGAACGGGAGAACCGGAATTTGAAGAAGGATTCCGTTACTTTGCTGCAAAATATCCAGAAAAATGTGCTGCGGTGATTTCTTTTGATATTGGACTGGCGCAAAAAATGTATGCCGGAGCGGATCTGTTCTTGATGCCTTCTGCTTTTGAACCTTGCGGGCTTTCACAAATGATCGCCATGCGTTACGGGACATTGCCAGTCGTGCATGAGATTGGCGGTCTAAAAGATACGGTAGATTCATACAATCCAATCACTCATCAAGGCACCGGATTTGGTTTCCAAGAGTTCACGTCATTTTATTTGATGAATGCAGTGAAACAAGGAATCCTGCTTTATCAAGACGACCAGCAGACGTGGAAATCTTTGCAAGCACAAGCCATGAATAAAGATTTTAGCTGGGACATTAGTTCCAATCAATATATTGATCTCTACCAAGCGATCAAAGTATAATCAAGTATAAGACAGAAGTATTCATTAGTCTGAAAGTAGAGCGGGTTTGACAGAACGACCTAGCGACAAGGGCGATTGGTGCTTCTGTCCTTTTTCATACAAATTGATAGTCATAAAGGAGTGAATTGTAATGGAGAAAGCTACCTTGCAAGAATTATTAGAAACCCGGTTGAAAGATATTTTTTCGATCGAGATCGCAGAAGCTTCACCGCAAGAATTGTTTTTAGCTTTAGCTAACGTGGTCAAGAGCTGCTACGCGAATGATTGGAGCCAGACACGAAAAAATCTGCTCGTTGAACAGCAGAAACAGGCGTATTATTTCTCAATCGAATTTTTACCTGGAAAACTGTTGAAAAGTAATCTACTGAATTTAGGGTTGCTGGATACTGCGGAAGAGCTCTTCGAAGAGTTATCCTTTTCATTAGATGAAGTTGCTGAAGTTGAAAAAGATATGGCATTAGGAAATGGTGGACTGGGACGATTAGCTTCTTGTTTCATGGATTCTTTGGCTTCATTAGGGTTGCCAGGAAATGGGAACGGCATCCGTTATAATTATGGCCTTTTTAAACAAAAGTTTGTAGATGGGCATCAAGTAGAGCTGCCTGACGACTGGTTACGTGCCGGAAATGTCTGGGAGGTTCGAAAGGAGAGTAAAGCCGTGGATATCCAATATGGCGGCGAAGTGTACTTGATTGAAGACGAGAATGGGAGGCTGCGTCCTGAACGGCATGGTGGGTATGTTTGGCGTGCGGTTCCTTATGATACCGGAATGGTTGGCTATCAAAATGATATGATCAATACATTACGTTTGTGGAGCGTTGAGGTTCCTGCAGCGGAAGAAGCCAACTATGCAACCATTGAATCTCGTCGTTCTCTAGAAGATCTGACCGCTGTCTTGTATCCAGATGATTCTAATGAACGAGGCAAGAAGACTCGACTTATGCAAGAATATTTCTTTGTCTCAGCAGGCATTCAAAGTATTGTTCGCTACTATTTAAAATTGAATCATCCGCTAACGATGATGAGTGAAAAAATTGCTATCCATATCAATGATACCCACCCTGCATTATGTGTATCCGAATTGATGCGGTTATTGTTAGATGATCATGATTTGCCATGGGAACAAGCATGGTCAATCACAGTGAAAGTCATGAGCTATACCAACCATACGATTATGGCTGAAGCTTTAGAAAAATGGCCGATTGATCTATTCAAAGAAGTTATTCCTCGGAATTACCAAATCATTGAAGAAATCGATCGTCGTTATCTTGAAGAGTATGCAGAGGTTCACGAAGCTGCCCTTCTTAATCGGACGCGTATTATTATTGATGGCCAAGTCCATATGGCGCATTTAGCGATTATTGGCAGCCATAGTGTCAATGGTGTCGCAAAGCTCCATTCTGATCTGTTGAAATCCGTTGTCCTACATGATTTTTATTTGATATTCCCAGAACGGTTCAATAATAAAACCAATGGGATCGCACAACGTCGTTGGATGCAGTTAGCCAACCAACCTTTATCAAAGGTGCTTGATATGACTATCGGCAAAAGTTGGCGCCATAACCCGCAAGACTTGCAATTATTGAAAAATTACCAAGAAGATCCAACAGTATTGCAACGTCTAGCAGATGCAAAACTGACCAACAAACAAGCGTTAGCTGAATATATTCAGCAGACAACCGGGATCGAAGTTGATCCAACCGCGATATTTGATGTCCAAATCAAGCGGCTCCATGCGTATAAACGACAATTGCTGAATGTGATGCATATTTTGAAACTTTACTTTGACTTGAAAGATGACCCTCAGGCACCGATTCATCCGCGGGTATTTATTTTTGGAGCGAAGGCCGCACCTAGTTATCATTATGCGAAAGCCATTATTAAAGTGATCAATGAAGTAGCTAACCTGATCAATCATGATCCGACAATCAATGATAAGCTGAAAGTCGTCTTTTTGGAAAACTACAATGTCACATTGGCTGAGCGGATCATTCCCGCAGCAGATGTCAGTGAGCAAATTTCCTTAGCATCAAAAGAAGCTTCCGGTACTAGCAACATGAAGCTGATGTTGAATGGGGCAGTCACGATCGCGACATTGGATGGCGCGAACATTGAGATTCGAGATGCAATCGGAGATGAGAACATTGCCATTTTTGGATTAACAGAAGAAGAGGTCTATGCTTATTATGCCCAACAAAACTATTCTGCGTATGCGTTTTATGAAGAAGATCCTGTGCTGCAACGAGTTGTGAATGCATTTATTGACGGAACGATCCCAAATATAGAAAGAGAAGGTCGGGAAGTGTTTGATTCACTATTAAAATATAATGATGAATACTTCTTGTTGAAAGACTTTAAATCTTATTGCGATGCCCAATATCGCGTGGATTTAGCTTATAAAGACCAACAGCGCTGGCAAGCGATCAGCTTGATGAATATTGCGAATGCCGGCAAATTTTCCGCAGATTATACGGTTCAAAATTATGCTGATGACATTTGGCAGATCGAACCATTGTATGCACATGTCAAAGAGCCAAATTCAGCTAGTCTGACGTAATAATCTATTGCACTTGGTCATTGAATATTCCCAAAAGGCACCACAGCTTTCGTGAATTATTCACTGAAATATGATATGATTATAAAAAATCGCAACCAGAGGATGAGTGAATTGGCAAATTATTTAGATGTGAAACGCAAACATTTCCGTTTTCCAGCATATGATGATCAAGAAGGTGTAAAGCTGCAGTCCGAACACAAGGAAGTTTTCAGTCAGTCTGATGATTGGATTTTGACAGAAATCAAGGATCAACCTAGCACGAGCAGCAAAGAAAAGGATTCTGCTCACTCATTGCGTCGGAAAATTCCTTCCAGTCACCCCAATTACGGTCATAGTGTGCGGCAAAAAGAAGAATTAGCGCAACATCGGGCAAATTTACCAAGCTATGGAAAACGACCTTTGCAGGAAAGTACACCTACCGGCAAAACAAATCTTTTTGGCAATGATCAACGACGTGCTTCTTATAAAGTGACGAGTAAAGCAGAACGGGCTGAAACGCCAACACCGACCAAGAAAGAGTATTCTGGGCGATCTTATTTTGTTCCCAAATACATTCCTGCATCGATCATCCCTGAACAAGAAAAAGAAGAGATCACTTCACAAGAACTGATGGATTCAATGGAGAAACCCCGCGAATCCTATTTGCTCTTTGATACTGAGCCAGCAGCCTACCAAGTAAAAGAAGGCGATGATCCCACGGTCAGAAAGTTCAATCGACCGCAATCTGTAGGCATGACACGGCGGGAATTTCGCGGCATGAACAAAAAAAACGGCGATAAGCGAGCTGTTCTGGATCGTTCCTTAGAAGGAATGATCGAAGAGGGGCAGTCAGAAAGCAATAAAAATGGCTACTTTCGCTCTTGATGAGTAGGACAACTGAAATAAGCAAAGGCACTCGTGAGAATCTCTCGCTCAACAAGCAGTTGGGAGTTATTCGTTAATAAAACAAGGATAATGATTTAAACAACAAAGAAAGCAACTATCTGAATTGTAGATGAAGCTGTGGCGCTAGCTTGCTGGATGAAGTAAGCTGACAAAACCAGTCGCTATCATCTGTGATTTGGATAGTTGTTTTGTGCTTCAGAATACCGCTAGTCTTTTCAAAAAATATCAAGAAAGCTGAAGCGACAATTTCCGTTAAAGAAGCGGCAGCTGTCCTCCTTGTTTTTATTTGTTGAAAGAAAACGGTGACTAACAGTGGCAACTTCTCAATTATTTTCACTTTTGAGAAGCATTTGCTATTCTTAAAAGAGGAGGGATACGGGATGGAAATTGATTTGCAAATGTTAGCGATGATCTTCTTTATCAATATGGCTTATGTCACATTGAATACAATACGTTTTTTATTGACGATGAAAGGGTATCGGCTGATTGCACCGCTGGTCAGTATGGTCGAGATCACGATTTATATATTAGGATTGTCGATGGTATTGGATCGCTTAGACAATCCATTGAACCTACTGTTTTATGCATTAGGTTACGCTGCAGGAGTTAGTGTTGGAATCAAAATCGAAGATCAGCTAGCTTTAGGCTATACGATGGTCACGGTGATTTTACCGACGAATACAGATGAAGAAAAGAATTTGCCAAAAATTTTACGCCAAGAAGGATATGGTGTTACTCAAAGTTACGGAGAAGGATTAGAAGGTCCGCGATTGATCCTTGAAATTCTCTCACAACGCAAAAGCGAGAAGAAACTGTTTCAAAAAATCAAACAAATCGAAGAACGGGCCTTTATCATTAGCTATGAGCCCAAATATATTTCTGGCGGCTTTTGGACGAAGAAAATCAGTCGGAGAGAAGCTCGGGTCAAAAAAGAACAAAAAAAGGAATAGCTCTTTTTCTCTCCTGTGCGAGGGTCCTTTTTTGAGATATAATAGGCAAGAATTTGGTTTGGAAGGAAGCGAATTTGAATGGAAAAACAAGCAAACGGTATGATGGCGGTGATAGCAGCACTCATCTCGAATATTTTAGTTGCCATCAGCAAGTTTGTCGGCTACGCATTGAGCGGCAGTGCGGCGATGTTGAATGAAAGTATTCACAGCGTGGTCGATTGCAGCAATCAAATCTTTCTGTTGATCGGTGATAAACGAGCAACGAAAGGGCAAAGTGAACTTCACCAATTTGGCGAAGGACGCGCGAAATACTTCTTTAGTACGATCGTAGCGATGATGCTGTTTTTTGGTGGGGGCGCTCTAGGTGTAATGGAAGCTTTTGAAAAGCTGCTGCATCCTGCTCATGAAGTTGGTAATACTTGGCTAGTGATTGGTATTTTGCTTTTCGGTTTAGTTGTAGAAGGTAGTTCTTTGTGGATCGCGATCAAAGAAATTCGGACCTTGAACGTAGAAAAGCAGCCTATTTATCGGTTTTTGAAAGAAAGTCGCCATAGTGAGATCTTGATTATCTTTACCGAAGACTTTTGTGCAGTGATTGGCTTGATTTTGGCAATGGGTGGAACGATCTTGACAATGGTCACTGGCAATGCGTTTTTTGATGCTTTCAGTGGCTTGCTGATCGGTATTTTGTTGATGATTGCTGCTATCTTTTTGGCACGAGAATTTTACAGTTTATTGATTGGCGAAAGCGTGACGAAAAGAGATCTTGTACTGATCAAAGAAGCCTTTGATCGTCCAGATGTCGATCGATTATTGGATATCAAAACCGTTCATTTAGGTCCTGCGGAAATCTTAGTCGCTGCCAAAATTGATATCACAGCAAAACAAGAGGAGATCGGTTATCAAATCATTAACGAGATCGAAGCAAAGATCCGCAGCTTCATGCCGGATAAAAAAATGTATATTTATATTGAAACGGATGAGTATGATCCTCATTATATGGAGAAACGGCGAAAACTTGTCCGATCACAAGACTGATTTTTGTAGAACAAAGCCAGTTTTTTTGATACAATAGACAAGGATTATCTAAGACGAAGGAGAATAAACCATTATGATCAATGCAAGTGATTTAAGAGCAGGAATGACATTCGTGCAAGACGGCAAACTAATCAAGGTATTAGAAGCCAGCCATCACAAACCTGGTAAAGGGAATACAGTCATGCGTATGAAATTGCGCGATGTTCGTTCAGGTTCAACCTATGATACAACATTCCGTCCAGAAGAAAAATTTGAAAAAGCTCATATTGATACGAAAGCTGTTCAATATTTGTATACAATGGACGATACAGCGTTCTTCATGGACTTGGAAACCTATGAACAATATGAAATTCCGGTTGAAGTTGTAGAAGAAGAAATGAAATACATTCTGGAAAACATGGAAGTGAAGATCCAATTCTTCGGCAGTGAAGTGATTGGGGTTCAATTACCATCATCAGTCATCTTGAAAGTTGTTGAAACACAACCGTCGATCAAAGGTGCGACTGTGACTGGCTCAGGTAAACCAGCAACGATGGAAACAGGTTTGGTCGTCAACGTACCTGACTTTATCGAAGAAGGCGAATCTCTAGAAATCAATACTTCTGAAGGTACGTACATCAAACGCGCGAAATAATCATTTTCTAGAAGAGCCAAGGTTTTATGAACTTGGTTCTTTTTCTTTTAGAAAGAAGGATCAACATGAATGTACTTGTTGTGGCATTTTTTGCATTTTTTGGCGGCATGGCACGTTATTTTCTTGCTTCGGAATTGCCGTCTTGGGGCATCTTCCCTTTAAGCACATTACTGGCTAATTTTATTGGCTGTTTTATTTTTAGCTTTTTAGTCAAGCAGATCATGACGAAAAGACACTTGAATGGACGTTTGATCTTGGGCATGGGGACCGGATTTTGCGGTGCTTTGACGACTTTTTCATCCTTTGCACTTGACACGGTGCAGTTGCTGCAAAAGCAAGCCTATGGATTAGCGGCGGGGTATTTGATCCTGTCGATTTGCGGCGGGTTATTTTTTGTCTGGTTAGGCGAAGCCCTCGTTAGAAAGCAGGTGTAAGTATGGCATATATCGTTGTAGGAATTGGTGCAGCCATGGGCGCTGTCCTGCGTTATGGTATCAATCGTTATTTTGAACGAAGACCACATCCTTTTCCCAAAGCCACTTTGCTGATTAATTTATCTGGTGCGTTGATACTAGGGATTCTTGCCGGTCTTCAGATTGATCAACACTTGTATCTTTTGCTTGGAACAGGGATCATGGGCGGTTATACTACTTTTTCAACAATGACGATTGAATTATTTACATTGCTAAAGACCAATCGCCAGTACTTTTATCTTTATTTTTTCAGTACGTACATTGTAGGATTGACGGCTAGTTTTATTGGGTTGATGATAGGTGCTTATTTGAACTGAAAAGGAGTAGACGATGATTGCATTCATGTCAGCAGAAATGTGGCTTAAAAGTGAGTTTTTTTATTATTCAATCGTTCCGGTTTTATTAGTCGTTGGATTAGTGGCGCTTTTACTTTTGCTGATCCTTTTGTTGTATCGGGAGAATCGGCGGCAGGGTTTGATCTGGCTGCCTGTCGTAGTTTTGTTGCTTTGCGGCGGCGGTTTCTTGTTAGGAGATCATTTTTTTCACGACTTTAAAAATGACAATGCACAAATTACGCCAAATATCCGCGATCGGGAAAAACGCTTTATCGAATATAAATATTATGATCAGAGCACGTTGGCGGCTTATCAGCGAATCCAAAGTGAAGCCATTCCTTCTCTGGGGATCTATCAAGCAGAACCGGTTAGCCGAGAAATCCAATTTCTGGGTATTGCGCACAACTCTGTGTATTTCAAACTAGGAGAACAGTATTACTATTTGCGCCAAGAGCCAATCTTTGCGAAACAAGAACAAGCTGAGCTGCAAGGTGTCCAATACCATCTGATTGAGTCCGCTTTTGCAGACATCGGTTTTTTTACAGAAACAAACAATTATTTAACAGCCATCGTTTTGCCTGAGAGCAAAAAAGAGTTAGTCTATGAATCCATTGATGGGATCTTGCCAAAAGAGTTTGGCAAAAGTCAAACAGCTTGGGCAGTCCCTGGAAACCAATAAAAAATGTCATTACATGAGACAAAAGGATAGGTGAATCATCCGATTCATCTATCCTTTTGTGATGTCTTTACTTCCCATTGAAGATTGAGCATTCAAAACATTTTTTTCTTTCTGTTCAGTCAAATAACGTTCTTTGTGTTTGCGCACCAGTTTTTTAAAGGCAGCTTCCGCTTTTGTGGCTTCACTACGGGTAGCAAAACTTTCCGCATGGATCATTTGTAAGGGGCGACGACTAGCTGGATGAGTGTACTTTGCTCCAATGCCTTGATTGTGTTGATGCAGGCGGCGTATCAAATCTGTGGTATAACCACCGTAAAAGGTATTGTCTTTACAGAGCAATACATAGAAGTAATGCGTATCAGCTGCCATAAAGCATCCGACTCACTTCCTCACTGTAGCTCCCATCCGCATGATAAGTGATCAGCGGTGAGGCAATCTTGAAACCATCAGCTTTACCATCCTTGATGCCCTCGATCAATAGGATATTCGCGTCTTTCCCTGCTTTGGGATAGACGAAACGGACACGTTTGGGGGCGATCCGATATTTTCTCATGCAGTCTAAAATATCCAAAAAACGATCAGGTCGGTGAACCATAGCAAAGCGCCCATTCATTTTCAGCGCTTTACTGGCTGTGTGGACCACCTCGTCTAATGTGGTCTCGATTTCATGGCGAGCAATCGCCAGATAAGGATTGGGATTTTTAACAGCAGTGGGAACATTTTTGAAATAGGGCGGATTACAGACCAAGAGATCCACCGAATCCGGTTTGATTTTGGTAAAGATGTTTTTTAAATCCATTGGGTAAACCGTTATTTGTTCCTCAAGCCCATTCAAGCTTACACTGCGTTGGGCCATATCAGCCAGCCGATCCTGCAGCTCGATCTGGTAAATATGAGCCGAAGTTTTACGGCTGATAAACAAGCCGACTGCACCATTTCCAGCACACAGATCAACGATTCGTCCCCGTTTGGGAATCGTTGGGAAGTTAGCTAGCAAAACGGCATCGAGGGAGAAAGAAAAGACCTCGCTGCTTTGGATGATTTTGATATCTTCCGCATATAATTGATCTATGCGTTCGTTTGATTGCAACATGAAAGCATACTCCTGTTCTAATTCATTTCCTTTGTATTATACTACGATTAAGAATAATCGGAAACGACAAAAAAGGCTTGTCATTTGAAGCGTTTTTTTGCATACTTATAAAAGAAACTGGAAAGGAAAGTGAGTATGTTTTTTAGCTTTATGCGAGGCGTGGTTCGGGTCATTTTGTTTTTGATCAACGGGAACGCCCGATATCAAAACAAAGAGGCTTTGCCGCAAAATGAAAATTACATATTGGTTGCACCTCACCGTACCTGGTGGGATCCGTTGTATCTGGCGGTGGCTGCTCGTCCCAAAAAGTTCAGCTTTATGGCAAAAGAAGAATTGTTTAAGAATCCAATCTTGCGCTTTATTTTGATTCATGCGAATGCTTTTCCGGTAAAGCGTGACAAACCAGGGCCGAGTGCTGTCAAAACACCGGTGAAAATCTTAAAAGATACAGATCTGAGTCTCATTATGTTTCCTAGCGGAACAAGACATTCGACCGCGCTGAAGGGTGGCATGGCACTGATCGCCAAAATGGCGAAGGTAAAAATCGTTCCTTCTGTTTATCAAGGTCCCTTAACGCTAAAAGATTTATTTAAACGTCGACGAGTAACCGTTCGTTTTGGGGAGGCGATCGATATCAGTGATATCAAGAAAATGGATAAAGAAGGGTTAGCAGAAGTGGAACGCCGCATTCAAGGTGCTTTTACAAAGCTCGACCAAGAAATAGATCCGAATTTTGTTTATGAAGTAGAAGAGAAGAAACGTTGATGCGTTTCTTCTTTTATTTTTGACTGTGTTTTAAATAAATATTGAACTTGATAATTTTTTGAGGATATGCTATAAGATAATCAATAACAAGGGATTAGTTAAAGGTTTAGAGGGCCTATTAGGGCAAATAGTAATTCTTTGATTTCAGATGTTCAAAAATTATTTGTGAAAGTAGAATATATAAATACAATTAGATACTTGTTTTATAGTGCAAATTAAAATGAAGATTTTTACACATCGAGGAGGTAAAATGATATGAAGCCAAAAGAAATACTTTGCCAATGGGTTGACGCATTTAATCATGCGGATGTAGAAATTATTTCAGAATTATATGATGACAATGCAATAAACCATCAGGTTGCCAATGAGCCAGTTATTGGAAAAGAGGCTATAAAGAAAATGTTTGAACAAGACTTCTCTAACGCAGAAATGGTTTGTATCGTTGAAAACATTTTCGAAGATGGACAATGGGCAATTTTAGAGTGGCGTGACCCATTAGGTTTGAGAGGTTGCGGTTTTTTTCAAATAGTAAATAATAAAATTTTATTTCAAAGAGGCTACTGGGATAAGCTATCTTTCTTGAAACAGCACAATTTGCCTATTGAATAAAATGAATAGATATCTTATATAAATAGTTTGTAAATTTCTTAAAAGGTGCATTAAGGGAAGGATAATAATTTCCCTTAATGATTGTTAGAATAGTAACACTGCGTTAAAACATAGTCTTATTTCTAATTTCTAAAGTAGGGTTGCTTCGTGCTTCTTACCTAGGAAAAGCAGCACCTTATTGATATGCTCAAAAAAATTTTAAAAAGGAGTCTCTGTTAGACAGAGGCTCCTTTTTTAGCTCATCAAGAGTTATTCAGTGACTGGTTGATTTTCCTTTTCCAATTCATTTTTGTCATAGATTTTTACAAATGGATAATAAATGAGGATGGAAAGTACAATCAAAAGAATGTTTAAGACGATTGCTCGCCAGTCACCGCCTGTTGCAAGAAAGGCACCAATTGGTCCTGGCAATGTCCAAGGGGCATTGACGGTCACTTTGTTGACTAAACCAGCCGAGGTGGCTACCCAGGCAATTACACCATTGACTAATGGTGCAATGATAAATGGCGGAATCAAAATTGGATTCAAGACGATAGGCGTCCCAAAAATCAGCGGCTCATTGATATTGAAAATAGCAGGGATCAATGCGGTTTTTCCTAGTTTTGATCCGAATTCGGATTTTGTACGAAAAGCAAGCAAGATCGCCAGACCGATGGTTGACCCAGCGCCGCCGATCCAAATGAACCATTGGTAGAATGGCTCAGCAGCAATGTTGGGAATCACATCGCCAGAAGCTAACGCAGTGGTGTTGCCTTCCAATAATTGCAGCCATAACGGCCGTGCCAGTGAACCAACGATCGAGGCACCATGGATCCCAAAGGACCAAAAGAATGTCGTTAAGAAAGTGATCAATAAGACACTTGGCAAGCTATCGGCTGCGCTAACTAGAGGATCAACAACTTTTGCTACGATGGTATGCCAGTCAAAGCCAATGTAATAGGTGATTGCCCCCATACCTAAAATAATGATCAATGTTGGCGTTAAAGCTTCAAAAGATCGAGCAACAGCAGGAGGGACTTGTTCCGGCATCGTGATTTTAAATTTAGATTTATCCGTCAAACGATAAATCTCGACAGCTAAAATCGATGTAATGATCGCTACGAACATCCCGGCACTGCCCAAGTTTGCCATTGGTAAAACAAATCCGGCTGTACCAGCAGCCTCCAAAGCTTCGGGGGGAATATTTATTGGCGTGAAAGTCAATAAAAAAGCTGTGGTGGCTAAGATACCACCAGAGAGACCATCGAGTTTATAGGAACGGGCTAAGCTAAAGCCGATCCCGAATGCGGCATATAAACTCATAATGTACATCGTCATGCGGTAAGGAAGCAAGATCGTGGTCGCATGGCTCGAAAGAAATTGATAGATTCCCCAGTCTTGTGGCAGGGGAGGAAAAGCTAAAATCATAAAAAATGAGCTGACGATAATCAGTGGCAAAGTAGAGACGATCCCATCGCGGACCGCCCGTAAATGCCGTTGACTCCCCAGTTTTTCCATTGGTCCAGCCAGGTGACGTTCAATGAACTGTGTAAATTTATCTAACATTTTTTAACCTCCTGTGAAAACGTTCATATGGTTGAATTGATAAAGTTATGTTGGGTGATTCCGCTCTCCTATGGGACCAAATGGATTTGGGATGATCTTTCCCAGAATCACGGATTGTTTGGCACCAGTCGCGGCAGGAGCATTATTTTTATGTCCCTGTAAGGTCTCGTATCCTAAAAGGGCAAATGCCATAGCTTCTTTCGCATCATTGGACCAACCTAAATCATTTTGGGTAATCACTGTAATCTCAACGGGTAAGTAGTTGACCAGCATTTTTTTTAGTGTTGAATTATGCGCGCCGCCGCCTGCTAAAATCACTTCAATGGGTCCGCTTTCAACAAGTGGGAAAACGAAGCGCCGATAGCTCTCGGCAATCGAGTAGGCAGTAAAATCGGTCACTGTTGCTATTAAGTCTGCTGGTTTTTCTGCAGAAAAATCTGCTAATAGTTGATCACTGAATGCTTGACCAAATAGTTCCCGTCCAGTGCTCTTAGGGGGTGCTTGATCGAAATAGGAATGATTTCTTAATTGTGTTTGCAATTTAGGAATAATGGTTCCCTGTTGAGCAATCCTTCCTTCAGCATCGTAAGGAAGTTGGAATAATTGATGCATCAGTTCATCGATGATCATATTTCCAGGACCAGTATCGAAGGCGACAAGATCACTTAATGTGCCATTTTTCGGCAGGACCGTCACATTTCCAATCCCACCGATATTTTGCAATAAGCGGGTTTTATCAGGGGAACGATACAAGAGATAATCAGTATAAGGTACAAGCGGTGCTCCTTGTCCACCAGCAGCCATATCCATCGCGCGGAAATCGGCAACCACAGTTGTTCCGAGTCCGTAGGCAATGATTGACGGCTCTCCAATTTGAAACGTACTGGAAACAAGCGGGTTTTCCGAGGGTGCATGCCAAATAGTTTGTCCGTGGCTAGCAACAAAGTCAATGCTAGTTTCGGTTACTGCTGTTTCTTGGCAGACCTGACGACAAGCAGCGAGAAAGGCATAGCCTAGCTCAACATTTAACTGACAGATCAAGGAAACAGAAGAGTCCTCCGGGTCACAGGCTTGTTTTATTCTTTGGCGCAGCTCGGGGGAAAAAGCAGTAGTCGTCAGATGCAACAGACGAATAGATGGCTGTGAATGATTATCGATTTCTACTAATGCGGCATCAACACCATCTAAACTAGTTCCAGACATGAGTCCAATTCCAAGCATTGTTTCTCCTCCTTTCTTTTGTGTTTGTCGAAACCAAATTAGATGAACTTGGGCAGAAATGTATTCGGTTTCAACCTCGTCTTTATTGTAGTGTATGTGTAATTGCATTTCAATGATTTTTTTGTAAAAGGAAATTTAATTTCATTAATTTGACAAATCAGTGTGAGAACCCGTTTGGAAAAAGAAGGACTCAACTGTCTGGGAACGAGAAGATCACGTTGATACATTCAATTCATAATCGTAAAGTGGTATAATGATGGGAAGGATATTTTTAAGAGGGTGGGTATATGCGTTTTTTACATACAGCAGATTGGCACATAGGTAAAAAATTACACGGCTATGATCTTCTCGAAGATCAAAGTTACATTATTGACCAGATAATTGATCTGGCGGAAGAACAATCAGTAGATGCAATTATCATTGCTGGGGATCTTTATGATCGCACGGTGCCAGCCGTTGACGCAGTGAAATGTTTAAATGAGAAAATAGCGAAAATCAATTTAGAAAAAAAGTTTCCTTTACTAGCGATTTCTGGTAATCATGATAGTCCGACACGACTTGAAACTGGAAGTCCATGGTTCAAAAATACGCAATTTTACCTAACGACCTCCATTGAAGAAAGTATTGAGCCGATTGAATTTTCTGACACCCAGTTTTTCTTGTTACCTTATTTTGAACCGATCGAAGCGCGTTTGTTTTTTGATGAAAAAATCACAACGATCGCAGAAGGGGTGACTCGGGTCCTTCAAGAGATGAAGCAGTATTTTGATTCTACGAAAAAACAAGTCCTGGTGACTCACTTTTTTGTAGCTGGTTCAAGCCAGACGGATTCGGAAACCAAAATTCAAGTAGGCGGATTGGATAGTGTACCGACAACGGCTTTTGAAGGGTTTGACTATGTCGCCTTAGGACATCTGCATGCAAATACTGCGCTAAATCATGAACGAATCCGTTATAGCGGGTCTCCGTTGAAATTTTCATTGTCTGAAATAACCAATGAGAAAGGTGTTTATATCGTAGATACTCAAAAGGACCAGCGGCATTTTTATCCGTTGCGGCCGAAAAGAGATCTTCAGCAATACACTGCTTCTTTTGAAACATTGCTTGATCCTGCCTTTTATCGGCAAGTGGATCGAGAGGCCTTCTTACACTTCACGTTAACGGATCGAGCCGTAATTCCTAATATGATGAATCAATTACGGCGGGTCTATCCTCGAATTTTATCTGTGGAGCGGCAAAGTGGGCGAACCGTCAGCAAGAAAAATTTGACATTAGCCGATGAGGAGGATCCGCAACGGGTGATCGCCCATTTTTATAAAGAAATGACTGGAGAACCGTTAAATGAGCAGCAGCAAAAATGGCTCACAGGTTTGACAGCGGGTGGAGAGAAGGAGCGAGAGCAGTCATGCAGCCAAGAAAATTAATCATGAAAAACTTTGGTCCCTACATTCATGAGGAACTGGATTTTGGCGACTTTCAAGAAGGTGGTTTGTTTCTAGTCAGCGGGAAAACCGGGGCTGGCAAGACGACGATCTTTGATGGAATGACATTTGCATTATTTGGAGAAACTTCCGGAAATTTGCGGTCCGGTAAAGAAATGCGTTCGACATTCGCTTCCCCCACAGAAGAGACGAGTGTCCGTTTTTCCTTTGACCATCAACATTTGCACTATGAGATCGAACGACGTCCCGAACAAGTCTTAGCCAAAAAACGCGGCGATGGAGTCACGAATCAAGCAGCTAAGGTACGGTTGACGATCTATGATCAGCAAGGAAAAGAGCGCAAACAAATCAGCAAAAAAAATGAAGTAGATATCTTCATCAAAGATCTGCTGCAATTGGATGCCAAACAATTCTTCCAAATCATTTTGCTGCCTCAAGGAGAATTTCGCAATTTTTTGATCGCCAGCAGTAATGAGAAAGAAAAAGTTTTGCGGAATATTTTTGGAACGGAAATGTATCAGCGCTTCAATGAATGGCTGAAAGAACAGGTCAAAAAACAAACCAAACAAATTGAAAAACAACAAACGGCAGCGGATCATTTGGTCACACGCTTTGAGTGGACCGAACCGGCAACTCCGGTTTCGTTGGTTGAGACATTAGCGTACTGGCAGACAGATCTTGAGAAACAACGAAGTCATCAGCAAACAATTGAAGCAAAAAAATTCCAAGCGGAGCAAGAGAAAAAGACCGCACAGGAAGCTTTTTATTTGGCAAAAGAAATCCATAAAGCACTTGCCGAGCAACAGGGACTCAGCCAACAGGCAGCGAATCTAGCTGCGAAAGAAAGTCAAATTTTAGACGATAAACTGCGGCTGCAGCAGCTAGACTGGGCGAGTGAGCATCAAGAAATCTTACGCCAAAAAGATGAGCGGACAGCTGAAGTAGCACAGGCTATTCAACAACTTACATTCAATCAGCAATCATTAGAACAATGGCAAGAGTCTCAAGAGATATGGGACAAAAGCCGAGAAGTTCAGATAGATCGAAAGGACGAACATACGGCAGCTAAGCAACGTTTACAAATACTGGCACAGTTAAAACCATTAGCCGAGCAAGTTCAGCAACAAGAAAAACAGGTCGCTTCTTTGCAGGAAACGGTGACTCAACAGGAAAAACAAGCGCAGCATCTGAAAGAACAGCAAAATCTTACTATGAAGCAGGAGCAAGGATTAAAAGAAGAAATCCAAAAGCATTCGATCTACCAAGTACAGGAAGTCCAACTGGTTCGTGGAGAAAATCTATTGTACCAATGGCAGATGTTGAAAAAAGAGGAGCAGCAGCTGACTGATACCCAACAGCAACTAACAGACCAGCAGCGGAAATTGCAAGAGGAGCAGCAGCAGTTAGTAAGTAAATATGATGAGTTAACTGAAAAATTGGTGCAAGAAAAAAGTCGAAATGCCAAGATGCAGATTGCTCGTTTAAGTCTCTTATTGGTGGAGGGGGAACCTTGTCCGGTCTGTGGCTCTTTTGAACACCCCGCTGCTCAAAAACATACAGAGTATAGTAATGAAGAAATCATTGATAGCGAGCAGCAACTTGAATCTTTGGAGAATCAGCTGCAACAAGTTGGTGAAGACCGTTCGACGAACTTGCTGCTGCTAGAACAAGTCAATGACCAGTTTCAAACAATTAAACAAAAAATGAGCGCGTTGAAGGAAAAACAACAGACAACGTATCAGACACTGCGAGAAATCCTCCAGCCGTTGATGGAAAATATGCTAGGTCAAACAGTCCTGAAAGAAGGAGTTGGCAAGGAACCAGCTGATCCATTGCTGGCAGAAGGATTGACTGAAAAGGAAATTGCCACCACCTATTTCAAATGCCAACAAATCAATCAGCAGTTGAAAGAGCAATTTGCTCTAGACAGTCAGAAATTGACAGAGGTCCAAGCAAACAGCCAACATCTTACAGAAGAATTGACAGCACTTGAAGCAAGTCTCAAGACTGCTAGTGACGCTTTACGTTTGGAAGAAGGAAAACTGTCCTCACTAAAAGAGCAAACGGAGGGAGTATCTCTGGAGCAGTTGAACGAGGAACAGGAGCAACTAGCAGCACAATCGTCTCGTTTAGCAGCTCTGATTGAAGCGGATCAGTTGGAAGAGCAACGTTTGAAGGAACAGTATACGATCCTGACAGAGCAGCAACGGAATCTGCAACAGTTTCTAGCCGACAAGCAACAAGCTGCTCAGCTAGCGCAAGAACGCTTGGAAGAAGTCTTGCCTGCGGCATGTACCGAACAACAGATGCGCAGTCTGCTCAATGATCTTGAGGAACGCCAGGAGCTACGCAGTACGATAAAAACCTATGAACAACAACAACGTTTTGTTCAACAGCGACAGCTTGAACTGGCACAATTTTTGCAAAACAATGCTGTGCCTGACTTGGAAGTCTTGCAAGAACAAGTAGATCAGTCTGAAGCAGCGGGAGAACAATTACAAGAACAAGTAATCCGAGGAAAAGAACAAATCAAGCAAAATCAGCGATTACTTGAAGAATTGCAGATAATCTATCAACAAAACACCAAGCAATTAGAAAAAATCAGCCATTTACAGCAACTATCAGAAGTCATCAATGGAGAAAATGAAAAGAAGACCAGTTTGGAACGCTATGTTCTGCAACGATTTTTAACTGAGATCTTAGAAGTGGCGAATGTTCGCCTAGCTCGGTTGACAAGAGGACGTTATCAATTCGAGTTGGCAGACAAAGTGGGGAGCTATCGAAGCTCGACAGGGTTGGAGATCGATATCTATGATGATAATGCTGGCAGTCTGCGGCGAGCACATACCTTATCGGGTGGTGAAAGTTTTATTGCCGCACTGGCATTGGCTATCTCATTAGCTGATGTGATCCAAAATCGTTCGGGAGGCATCGAGATCGAGGCGTTGTTTATTGACGAAGGATTTGGCTCATTAGATGAAGAATCGTTGGAAATGGCGATGGAAGCATTAGAAATGATTGAAAATGAAGGGCGGATGATTGGGATCATTAGTCATGTAAGAGAATTAAGAGAGCGAATCTTGCAGCAAGTCGTTGTTCAAACAGATGGCAGCGGACAAAGCAAAATTCGTACAAAACTTTAGAGAAAGGAGGAATCAGAAGCATATGAAATGGAGTATTCCAGAAAAAGTCATTGAAAGAGGTCGGACCTATCTAAATGAAGGTCGCGTCCTATCGGTTATTCCAGATCCAGAGAGAAAGGTATGGCATGCGGAAGTCTTGGGAAGTGAGCTATATTTAGTCGATCTTGATGCGACGGCTAAAGAGATCGATTATTGCCAATGCCCCTATTGGGAAGAACATCACTATTGTAAACACACTATAGCTGTTGAACTTTATTTACGAAAGCAAGGTAAAACAAGACAAATCACAGAAGAAAAAAAGCCAGCAAAAGCCGCATTTTCGGCTTCGGAGATGTTTTCTCAGGGATTCAATCGATTGCAGTCTGGACAGCGGACGATCACTCCTTTGCAAATTGAATATCGTGTCGAAAATCTGACCACGAACCCTTACCACCAGGAGATGGATGTTCTAGGGATTTCACTAAAAGTCGGTCAACGGGGAACTTCAAAGACATATGTCGTCAAAAATATCTATAAATTTTTGCAAGTCTATCAAGAAAAAAAGAGCTATCTGGCGAACAAACAAACAGAGTTTCTTTTAACGAGTGAAGCATTTGACCAAACCAACAATGATATTCTGATCCGCTTACTAGGCATTGCTCAGACACAGCAGCTGATTGGACAAGCTGGCATCCAAGTGAAAGGCAAACTAGACAAAAAGTATTTGCTATTGCCTGTTGAATACGGGAAAGAACTATTAGAGAAAATGAACGCTGCTTATATGCAGTTAACGATTGGCAACGCTAAACTTCGTCAAGTGACTTTTTCTGAAGGCAAGCCGCTGCATTTTCGTGTTCAAAAAGAACACGGTCAATTTCCGTTATCTTTGACGAGGGATTTTGATCACTTGCTGAGCTATTACAATTGGGGCCTTCAAGGCGATACGATCGTTGAATTGACGATGGACCAAAAAGAAGTCTATTTGACGATGCAGCAATTATTCAAACGCTTTGAAGAACCAAGAATCATTTATCCAAAAGCGGAACTGTCCAACTTATTTATGCAAGTTTTGCCTCATTTACGCAAGATCGGCACGGTAGAGATCACAAAAGAGGTCGGAGCAGAGATCCAAGAGAGTCCGTTAGCCGTTGTTTTTTCACTGCGTAAAATCAAAGGTCAGATCGATTTGCAAATTGATTTCAATTATGGCGAAGTGACTTTTTCGACTGACGAAAAGCATCAAGTGATTCCTGAGGCCCATCCAGAGATTTTAAGGGATTACCCACAGGAAAAGCGGATCGAACAAGTAGTTGAAAGAATGAAGTATCAAAAAAGTATCAAAAATTGGTTCAAAGCGCTACCGGAAGGGGAAGAATTGTTTGCCTTTTTCACTCGTGAAATTCCTTTACTGCGCCAACTAGGAGAAGTACGTATCGGCAAAAAATTGCGGGAACTTTACTTAGATGCACAGCAGCACCGTCCAACGATCGAAATTGAAGAAAATGGTTCCTGGCTGGATATTCACTTTGATGTCAGCGGGATCGCTGAATCGGAGATCGATGCTGTCTTGCGGAGTTTGTTGCAGGCTGATCGTTTTTACACGACAGAAAATGGGCAAGTTCTTTCACTGGAAACAGAAGCCTTTCAAGAAGCAAGCGCCGCGCTGAAAAAATTACGGACAGCCTTTGTATCTCAGTCAGGTACGTTACAAGTTCCGTTGAATCAAGGATTGTATTTGCAAGAAGAACTAGCTGACCAAGCAACTTTTAGTCAAGGATTCAAACAAATGACGACAGATTTGATTCATCCAGAAAAATTTTCTGCACCATTGCCTCATCAGCTCCAAGCGCAATTAAGACACTATCAGGAAGTCGGATTTCGTTGGCTGAAGATGCTGAGTCAGTATCAATTTGGCGGCATACTTGCAGACGAAATGGGATTAGGGAAGACAGTTCAAACAATCAGCTACTTGTTGTCCGAAAAGCAAGAGAAGCAACAGTTGAATGCTCTGATCGTTGCACCTGCGAGTTTGACGTATAATTGGCAGCAAGAAATCAAACGCTTTGCACCAACGATCCAGTCGGTGGTGATCAGTGGTTCTCGGGAGGAACGCGGCAGCCAATTACAGCTGCCGGCAGATGTCCGCATCACATCTTATGCCAGCTTACGGCAGGACATCGACCAGTACCAAGAATTAGGTTTAGCGTATTTGATCTTGGATGAGGCGCAAATGGTCAAAAACAGCGGAACCAAAACAGCACAAGCATTGCGTTCTTTAAATGTTCCCCATCGATTTGCATTGAGTGGAACACCCATCGAGAATAATCTTGAAGAGTTGTGGTCCTTATTTGAGATGATCATGCCGGGATTTTTCCCAAATAAACAACGCTACAAAGAATTGACGACACAAGAGATCGCAAAAATGATCAAGCCATTCATATTGCGACGCGATAAAAAATCCGTTCTTCAAGATCTGCCAGAGAAGTTAGAAACGAATTATTATAGTGTACTGACAGAAGAGCAGAAAAAAATCTACCTTGCGTATTTGCGCCAAATGCGGGAAGAAATCGCACAAATGGATACAGCAGCATTTCGCAAAAATCGTATCAGCATCTTGGCTGGCCTTACTCGTTTGCGTCAAATCTGCTGCGATCCGCGATTGTTTGTGGAAGATTACGAAGGCACATCAGGCAAGCTAGAACAGGTCAAAGACCTGATTCAAGCAGCAAAAGAAAACGGCCGCCGTGTGCTCTTATTCTCACAGTTTACAAGCATGCTTTCGATCATTGAAGAAGAACTTGCTCAAGAAGGAATTGAAACCTTCTATTTACGAGGAAGCACTCCTCCTCAAGACCGTTTGAGTATGGTCGATGCTTTCAATAGTGGAGAAAAAGATGTCTTTTTGATCTCATTAAAAGCCGGCGGAACTGGATTGAATCTGACAGGGGCGGATACGGTCATTTTATATGACTTATGGTGGAATCCTGCAGTGGAAGAACAAGCCGCTGGTCGGGCACATCGAATCGGTCAGAAAAAGGTTGTGGAAGTTTGGCGAATGATCGCTGAAGGAACCATTGAAGAACGAATGGATGCTTTGCAACAAGAAAAGCGGGAACTATTCCAAAAAGTCATCCAAGGGAATGAAGCCCAGCTGAACCAAATGACGGAAGAAGATATTCGCTTGATTTTAAGCATTGGTGAAGAATAGATTCAGCGAAAACAAAACCCTTGATACGAAAGCAAGAGACAGCTAGGATGCGAAGATTTGCATCTATAGCTGTCTCTTAGTTTTTAGCGAGCCATCACAACTGCATCTGTAAAGGATAAGATACCCTCTGTCAGCTCTTCAAAAGCAGTTAACGTACAGTCAGGGTGACAATTTTTGATTTCGGGAGCTTGGCGTCGGCGATGATTCAGCCAAAGGGCTTGCCATCCCGCTTGTTTACAGCCAAAGACATCATTGTCAAAGTTATCTCCCACGTATAATGTCCGTGAGGGATCTAAATCAAACCGTTCTTCAGCAAGCTGAAAAAGTTCAATATCCGGTTTTTGGTACCCTGTTACTTGAGAAATCAGCATGTATTCTGGATGGATCCAGCGAGTCAATTCCAATTGATCGATTTTCTTTTGTTGGTGATCTGTTGGGCCATTGGTAATGATTCCAAGCTTGATAGGTAATGAAGCCAAGGTATTGAGAGTTTCTTCTACGGCTGGATGAAGTTGGATGTTGTCTAGCTCTGTCTCGTAAGTCGCTTGAAACAATCGGCTAGCATCATTTGATAAAGGAGAGTAGCCTAAATCAATCAGCGACTGACATAGTCTAAAGGTACGAAATTCTTCTAATGTCCATTCTTTTGAGATGACTTTTCCAAAATGGTCATCGCTATGTACGCGAAAACGAATATAAAGAGGATGGAGATCTGTTGTTGCTACTTCAGGTATGATGGTTGTAACCGCATTTCGAAATGGTTGTTGTTGATCGTATAAAGTATCATCGACATCAAAGATTACCGCATTAAGCAAAAGAGACACGCCTTTCAAATGTAGTGAAAATTTTCATTTTGTTTTCGAACATATAATAGCGGATATCTTGAGAGAAAAAAAGGGCTTAAAGCTTGATAAATAAAGGTTTTATTTACTAATTTTAGAAATCCTTGGTCTCATCGCTTTTTCAAATTTGAGTGAATTTTACCCTTTTCAATCGATTTCTCATTTTGCTTTTCCAGAAAGACTTGCTTATAATGTAGATTAATGAAAAGGAGGAGGAAGTGTGTTAAAAAGGTTTTTTAGCTATTATCGGCCATACCGGTCATTGTTTGTCTTAGATTTTACTTGTGCTGTCTTTGCAGGGCTGCTTGAATTGGTTTTTCCAGTTGCCGTGAATCAAGTGATCGACAAGATTATGCCGCAGAACAATTTTCGGCTGATTTTGCTCGCTTGTTTGGGGCTATTTTTATTTTATCTGGTCAATACGATCTTGCAATATATCGTGGTCTTTTATGGCCATAAATTGGGTGTCAATATCGAGACAGATATGCGTCAAGAATTATTCCGACACTTACAGACACAGTCTTTTGAATATTATGACAATCAAAAAACTGGACGTTTGATCAGTCGGCTAACGACTGACTTGTTTGAAATATCAGAAGTTGCTCACCATGGTCCCGAGGACGTCTTTATTACGATCATGACATTGATCGGTTCATTCTTGCTGATGCTCAATATGCATGTTCAACTTGCACTTGCTACTTTTGCACTGATTCCATTGATTACGATTGCACTGGTTTTCTTCAATAAGAAAATGACGAAAGTCAATACAGAGATCTATGACAATCTAGGTGAATTCAATGCTGGGGTAGAAGCAGCAGTCAGCGGCATTCGCGTGACTCAGTCTTTTGCCAATGAGACGTTTGAACATCAACGATTTGACGGTCTGAGCGGCCTTTATCGTCGTTCAAAAATCGTCTTTTATAAAGTGATGGCAATCAGTTCTGCCTATAATTACTTTCTGATTCGACTGATCAATTTGTTTGCCTTGATTTTTGGGGCCTATTACGTGATCAAAGGGGAATTGACGAATGGACAGTTTGTTGGATTTATCTTGTTATCCAATGTCTTTGTTCGGCCAATCGAAAAGGTCAATACCATGATTGAAAGCTATCCGAAAGGATTTGCTGGCTTCAAACGCCTGACAGAAGAGCTGGACAAGAGACCGGCGATTCAAGATAAGCCAAATGCCATCGATGTACACGCACTAAAAGGCGATATCGTTTATCAAGATGTTTCCTTTGCTTATGCAGATGCGACGAAGGTATTGAACCATATTGATCTAACGATTCAATCCGGCGAGACTGTCGCTTTTGTGGGACAAAGCGGTTCTGGAAAAACAACGCTTTGCAATTTACTGCCGCGGTTTTATGAAGTAACTGAGGGTCAGATCACGATTGACGGAATCAATATCCAAGACATGACGCTTGCCTCACTACGGGGCCAGATCGGAACTGTTCAGCAAGATGTTTTCTTGTTCCCGGGAACGATTCGAGAAAACATTGCTTATGGGAAATTGGATGCGTCAGAAGAAGAAATTGCTCAAGCCGTGAAACTCGCTCATTTAGAACAAGTAATCGACCAAATGCCTGAAGGACTGGAAACAGTCATTGGAGAACGCGGGGTCAAACTTTCTGGTGGTCAAAAGCAACGGGTAGCGATTGCCCGAATGTTTCTAAAAAATCCGCCAATCTTGATCTTAGATGAAGCGACCTCTGCGTTGGATACAGAAACAGAACAAGTGATTCAAGAATCATTGAACTCATTAGCTGATGGACGGACCACATTGATTATTGCCCATCGTTTGGCTACCATCAAACATGCGACAAGGATCATTGTTGTCAGCGATAAAGGGATCTTGGAAGAAGGAACCCACGAGCAACTGTTAGGAACAGGGGGACATTACAAAGCATTATATGATGCCCAGTTCAAAAATTAAACGAAAAAAGCGACTTCGATCGCTTTTTTCGTTTATATGCAAATAAACATATTCAGTGGATATCGCTGATTTCTTCAAAGAGATTTGTTAGGATTTACTTATCAAACGCTTTCTTTGTTTGTAACATTTGTCATATTCGTTGCCGATGAAATGATTTTTCACTCATAATGAGCCACTAATGACTCGGAATAGAATACGTGATAATACAGATTTCCGCTTTTTTGAAATCTTTTAATAACAAGTTCTTTTCTTTGTTTGTAAGTTTTTAACGAGTTTTAGGTGTAAAAAAAGATTGGTAAAGACCAATGAGAGAGTACTAGTATTATAGAAAGAAACTTGTATAGAGGAGTCAGATATTATCGAATATTTTATCAAAATTAAAAAACGATAGAATTAAATCACTAGAGTGATTTAAATAAATCTATGGTTCATGATACAATTTTGACACACTGTTATACAAAAGAAATGAAATTAAAAAAAAATTTGATTTTTCTCATTTAAATTGATGTAAAGTTTGTGAAAGCTTTTGTTTGAGAGGTTTCTCTTTTAATATAACTTGAGAGTTTTATTAAAAAATACAAAATTTACACTAGATTTTTTTAAAATAGTTCTGTATAATTAAAATCAAGCAAGACAACAGAACTTGCGAATGGAATTTAAAAAAGGAGAGATGCACGTTGTTGACACTATATACTTCCCCAAGTTGCACATCTTGTCGCAAAGCTCGTGCGTGGTTGCAAGAGCATGAGATTCCTTTTGTTGAAAGAAATATTTTCTCAGAACCTTTAAATATTTCTGAATTAAAAGCAATCTTACAAATGACAGAAGATGGTACAGAAGAAATTATCTCTACAAGATCCAAAGTTTTTCAAAAATTGAACATGGATCTTGATGACCTGCCGCTAAAAGATTTATTGACACTTGTACAAGAGAACCCAGGATTATTGCGTCGTCCGATCATGATTGATGAAAAACGACTCCAAGTTGGTTTTAATGAAGATGAAATCCGTCGTTTCTTGCCAAGAGATGTTCGTCAACTAGAACTACGTCAAGCACAATTGATGGCAGGCTTATAAAAATCAAATAGTTATGAGATCAGTGAATGAAAAGCTGATCTCTTTTTTTGGCATTTTAGGATTTTCTTAAGAGGATATGCGTTTTCTCTTTACTTTTCAACAGGTTTCGTTAAAATGAACCTATAGTGATTAGCAAAAGTGAGGTGTAGCTAATATGGAAATGGAACATATCAATGAAAATACGATTCGTGTACTGATCAAGAGCGAAGATTTAGCTGCTAGGGGCATCACTTTTCTTGACCTTCTTGGAAATCACAATGAGATTGAAAACTTTTTTTATAGCATATTAGAAGAAGTAGATATTGATGAAGAATTTAAAGGCAGTGAAGCGGTGACCTTTCAAGTCTTACCTAAAGGGGATGGCTTAGAATTGTTTATCAGCAAAAATCTACCGCCTGAAGGAATGGAAAACTTTGATGATATGAGCGATGGTTCAACTGAGGACATTACGGATATGTTGAAGAAGCATGTCGCGTCACAATTACAAGAGACAGAGTCCCAGCCGGAGTTAGGCAATCGTTTTATTTTTGAATTGAACAGCTTTGAAGCAATGGTTCAATTAGCGTCCGAAGTGTATTTGGATTCAGTGACCACGAATCTTTATCAAATGAATGACCGTTACTATCTAGAAGTCCAATTTATGGATAACGATACGACAGACATCGAAGTTGAGAATGCACTGGCTTATTTAATGGAATTTGCTAACCGGACACAAGTCACTTCAGAGGTTTTGGCAGAGTATGGAAAAATCATTATGGAGCATGACGCATTGGAATTGACCCGTTACTACTTCAAAAATGTCTAATGTTCACTTATAATCGTAAAAGCGAGAAAATGGCTACAATCATTTTCTCGCTTTTTTGCGTATTTCTTTTTGAGGTGAGAAGATGATTATTGCGTATGACAACCAGCAGCAGCGGATCAAAGCTGATCAGGCGAAGAAAGATTCAGAACCCTTTTATTGTCCAGGATGTCATGGACCGGTGCACTTAAGGAAAGGCCTCCTGAAACGCCATCATTTCGCTCATTATGCTGCGGCTAACTGCGAAGTGTTTAGTGAAGGAGAGACGGAGGAACATTTGTCAGCAAAGGAGCTCCTCTACGAATGGCTAACAGATGAAACGATCGAAATAGAAGCTTACTTGCCGGATTTGCAGCAGCGACCGGATCTTCTTGTGGGCAAAACAGCGATTGAAGTACAGTGTTCGGCTTTGTCTTGGAGCCGCTTTGTCCAACGAACAGAGAAGTATCTTGCCTATAACTATTCTCCTTGGTGGCTTCTAGGCAAACATCTACAGCCGCAACTCCACCATCGATGGACCGTTTTGCAAAAGGCCTGTTGCCGTTTTGCGGAGCAACCGGGGTTTTATTTGTGGATCATAGATACACAAGAGCAACGCGTTGGTCTCATATACGAGATCAATTGGCATTATAAGTGGGGTGTTTCTTTTCGTAGACGTTATTTTCGGAAAGGAGAACCTATCGGCTGCTGCCCATCGCTAAACAATTATTCTAGAAAGTCCTGTCGAACATACCATCAAAGGTGGCAGCCGGAAGCTTACCGAGTCTGGTTATTACACAAGCTGATGCAACAGCAAAAACAGATCCTCAGTCTTCAAGCACTCCTTTACCCTCTCGGAGGACATATCGGCAATCTGCCGCATTGGTGCTATCATCCCAGTGATTATGGTTTTTTGTTGGAACATCGAATTTTAGTCCTGCGTTTTTTATTTCATCAAAATGCAAATCGAAATTTTTCTCACTGGCTGAATCAGTTGCGCAAAATGAATTGGAACTGGTTGTTTCCTATGATTGATCAAGGGCAACTATTGAAACGTATTTATCAAGAATGTTCTGATTTCCAGAAAATTCAACCTTTTTGATTCTCTTAGCTCGGTTCCCGCCAAAAGTATGTTAAGATTATTTTAGTATGTAAAGGAGTGAAGAATATGTCAGAAACAAAACAATTACCAGATCGTGCGGATCTACCGGAAGCATTAACATGGGACCTTACAAAGATCTATGCCGATGATGGGGCATTTGAAGAAGCGTTCCAAGAGATCGTGGCTGAGTTGAAGCAGGCTGATGATTTCAAAGGGACATTATCACAAGGACCAGCAGCTTTCAAGGAAGCATTAGAATATGTGTTAGCGATCTCCCGTAAACTGGAAAAACTCTATGTATACAGTCATCTGAAAAATGATCAAGATACAGCCAACACAACCTATCAAGGGCTTTATGCAAAAGCCAGCAACCTTGTTGCTCAAGTAAGTGAAGCGATTGCCTGGTTTGATCCTGAATTGCTTTCAATGGATGATGCAACTATTTGGGGTTATTTCGACCAAGAGCCGGAATTGGCCATTTACCGCCATCTTATTGAAAAAACTGTCAATAACCGTTCCCATGTTTTGCCGGCTGAACAAGAAGCTTTAC
Organism: Enterococcus sp. M190262; assembly: GCF_005843965.1. NCBI lineage: Bacteria > Bacillati > Bacillota > Bacilli > Lactobacillales > Enterococcaceae > Enterococcus > Enterococcus sp. M190262. The sequence continues at coordinate 2,280,353 of NZ_CP040461.1, forward strand.
TAGCAGGTGCAGGAGAAATATTCGGCGCTTCTGGAAATATTTTTTCCGTATTAAACAATGCCGATTTAGAATTTCCGATCGTTGAAGACGAGAATGGAGAGAAAGTTCAATTATCTCATGGTGTTTATGGTCAATTGATGGAAAATACCGACCGTTCCGTACGGGAAGCTGCCTTTAAAGGGTTGTATGGTGTCTATGAGCAGTTCCGTAATACATTTGCCCAAACATTAAGTACCAATATCAAAGCCCATAACTTTAAAGCTAAAGCACGCCACTATGAGTCTGCTCGACAAGCTGCATTAAGTGCCAACCACATCCCGGAAAGTGTCTATGACACCTTGGTAGCTGTCGTGAATGAACATTTGCCGCTGCTGCATCGTTACATGGAGTTAAGAAAACGCTTATTGACTGTTGATACTTTGCATATGTATGATGTCTATACACCAATTCTAGGGGAAGCTCCGATTCGCTATAGCTATGAAGAAGCTGTCGCAAAAGCCAAAGATGCTTTAAAACCTCTAGGTGAAGAATATTTAGCCGTGGTAAACGAAGCGTTTGAAAATCGCTGGATCGATGTTGTCGAAAATAAAGGCAAACGCAGTGGCGCCTATTCATCTGGCGCGTACGACACATTACCCTATATTTTGATGAACTGGAATGATCGTTTGGATCAATTGTTCACATTGGTGCATGAGATGGGTCACAGTGTCCACAGTTATTTTACTCGCAACAATCAACCTTATGTTTATGGCGATTATTCCATTTTCTTGGCGGAAATTGCTTCAACAACTAACGAGAACATCTTGACAGAATACATGTTGCAAACTGAAACTGATCCTCGCGTAAAAGCCTATGTCTTGAATCATTTTCTGGATGGATTTAAAGGAACGATTTTCCGTCAGACACAATTTGCTGAGTTTGAACACTTTATGCACGTAGAAGATGCCAAAGGAACGCCATTGACTAGTGAATTTTTGAGTGACAGCTATGGTGAGCTGAATGCTAAATACTACGGTCCTTCTGTAGAAAAAGATCCTGAGATCAGTCTAGAGTGGTCACGTATCCCGCATTTTTACTACAATTACTATGTCTATCAATACGCAACAGGCTTTTCGGCAGCTTCTGCACTAGCTAAGAAAATTTTAACAGGAGAGCCTGATGCCTTAACGAAATATTTGACCTATCTAAAAGCAGGCAACAGCGATTATCCAATTGAAGTGATGAAAAAAGCTGGAGTTGATATGACTAAAGCAGATTATATCAAAGACGCGATGAAAGTCTTTGAACAACGGTTGGATGAATTGGAAGCATTAGTCAAGGAATTAGAAGCATAAGCAAGACTGTCTTAGCCACTGAAGGATCGTTGATCGATCGTCAGTGGCTTTTTTAAGCAACAGGTTGATTGCCTTATTTTGATGGTGACGCCTAGAAAAAAAGTAAGTATAGGAAGGATTTGCTTGTCAACAGAAACCTCAATTTAAACTTTAAAGTGAGAAAATCTTTTTTTATGAGTAAGCAAATTGCAAGAAGCAAAAGTATTTCCATGTTACGATAGAAATGAAAGAGGAAAGGGGGCCTTTGGAATGGACAAGGAAGAAATTTTTGCCCGTCGCTTGGATAATAGCAAGAAAAAACGGGAAGTTGTCACGAAAGAAGCTGTATCTGCCCACAAAGAGAAGCAGACCGAATTGCCGGATCAAGACCCTACAGATAAAAAAGAGCTTTCTAAAAAAGATCCTTCAAAGAAAAATTCTGATAGGACTGAATAGAAAAAACATCCAAACGATGGATCCACCCTTTGACGGTCTCTTATTAATAGGAGACCACCAAAACGAGGGTGACTCGATCAGCGTTTGGATGTTTTATTGATTGTTTAAAGCAAGACAAGTCGTCGATTCAACGAGTCGATACGAGGAACATCAGCATCCCTGATATCTTTCTTTTGATAGAATAAACGATAGTTTTCCTGATCTGTTCGGCAAAGGTGTGGAATATTTCTAAGAGCTTCCATTCCTTCTAATAAGACACCATAATCTCGTTCACAACCGAAATTATACACTACAGCCGAAGGAGACATCGTAATGCCCATTTCGCGAGCAACACTTTGGTCGGATGCGAAATTCTGCTTGATCAAATCAGACTTGCGATCTTCTAAAAACATGTCAAGATCGCCGTTTGTTTCAGCGAAAATCTGTTTGACTAATTCGAAGGAATAAGGTTCTTTATTTACGCCTACTTGACATTGAAGTTTAAGTAAAAAGTCGCGGGCGATTTTTCGACCTTGAAGCTGAGCTGCTTTGTAGTCCAATGAAGCCTCATAGATTTGACTGGTTTGTTGATTACGCAATCCTAGATCGGATCGATCCATTGAAAGGTAATCCATTGAAATCCCCACAGTGTGTAAATTCATGATTGGTAATATATGCAATTGTATTTTTTTTCTTTGATCACTCAGTGCGTCCAACAAGGTCAACTCGGATTGATAACAAATTGGACCTATCGGATTCACAAACAAATAAATCTCGATCATCTGAATCTCTCCCCAATTAAGATTCTTTTTCTTTTGTATATATTAAATATAACAGAAATTATTATAAATGAGAAATGCCTAATGAGAACTATTCATACTCTTTTTTTGACAACTTCTCTTCTAAGGCACGAATAATTTTATTTTTTGCTGGACGATAACTGATATGCAGGCGATCAAGCAAAGACAAAAATGCTCGTTTTCCTGAAGAAGCCTCTGAGACTTCCAGTTCGAGCTCATAGTCATGGGATTGGCCATACCAGCTTTCATCTAAAGCAAGTAAACCTTCTGTTACGCTGAATTCTGCTCGACGAGTCGTCAACTCAGCAAAAGGTTTCACAGCTGCCGGATCAATTTGCTCTTGGATCAAGAGATCGGCAACCGCACCGGTAAATAAGATTCTTTGATCCTCACGCAAATCAGCTGCTTCACCTAACGAAAGGATATCGGTCGTTTCCAATAACCCTTCTTTAAGAGGTGATTTAAGCGTTAATTCTGCTTTATCTTCCGTCGTCCGAATCCGCAAACCAAACTTTTTTTGTTTTAATTGATGATCCAATGTATCAAAATAAAGATTTGTTTGGGTATGAAAGGCGGAGCGATCAAGCTGATAGAAGGCAATGACTCTCTGATATTCTTCACGAGTCAACAATGTTTTAAATTCGATTTCTACTTGATGTGTCATTGTTTTCCTCTTTCCTTACAGTCCATCAAGTTTACATAACGATGGGCAATAAGTCAAATGAAAACCCTTGGAAGAGTTGAAGCAAAAAAGAGCTCTGTTATTTTTCTTGCAGGTGGCACCGATTGAACATTCTGTTTTCCTTTAAGATTGTGGTAAAATAGAACCGTATGTTATGAAAAGAATCGAGGGATAGAAATGATTCGAGATTGGGAAGATTTTTTGGCACCATATGAACAAGCCGTCTCAGAACTAAAAGTAAAGTTGCGGGGAATCCGCAAACAATATCGAGAACAAAATAAACACGTGCCGATCGAATTTGTCACGGGTCGTGTAAAACCAGTCTATAGTATTTTAACTAAAAGCAAATTGCGGGGAATCCCTTTGGATCGTTTAGAAGAAGAAATGTCAGATATTGCCGGCTTGAGGATCATGTGTCAGTTTGTTGAAGACATCCATCAAGTAGTTGATCTTTTGCGCACCCGACATGATATGAAGGTAATTATTGAAAGAGATTATATTACAAATAAAAAAGCGAGCGGCTATCGTTCCTATCATTTAGTGATCGAGTATCCTGTCCAATTGATCGATGGTGAAAAGATCATTTTAGCAGAGATCCAGATTCGTACATTAGCGATGAACTTCTGGGCAACGATCGAGCATTCACTGAATTATAAATATCAAGGAGAATTTCCAGATGAAATCAGCGAGCGCCTGCGTCGGTCTGCAGAAGCTGCCTACCAATTAGATGAGGAGATGTCGAATATTCGCGAAGAAATCCAAGAAGCGCAACGGCTGTTTTCACATGGGAAAGGCAATCATAAGGAACAGCGGCAGGGGGATGAAGCATGACAGGGATCAAAGTAGCAATTATCAACAATCAAGAAGAAAAGTCGATGCTTGTCACAAAGCGATTAACAGAATTGTTGGCCCAGTCTGATAATACGATTGACCAAGAGAACCCAGAATTGGTTATTTCAGTGGGCGGAGACGGGACACTGTTGTCTGCGTTTCACTTGTTCAGTCATCGCTTAGCAGAGGTTCGTTTTTTGGGGGTCCATACAGGACACCTTGGGTTTTATACCGACTGGCGAGACTATGAATTGGAAGAATTGGTCGATACGTTGTGCAATGATCGTCAAAAGAGTGTGAGCTATCCTTTGCTTGATGTCCGCATCACTTATACCAATGGGAAATCAGACAAACATTTTCTTGCATTGAATGAATCAACGATCAAGCGGGGAAATCGGACAATGGTAGCTGATATTTCAATCAAAGAAGATCTTTTTGAGAAATTTCGTGGAGATGGCTTATCGATTTCGACACCTACAGGCTCAACAGCTTACAACAAAAGCGTGGGAGGGGCAGTATTGCATCCAAGTATCAATGCTTTTCAACTAGCAGAAATCGCTTCTTTAAACAATCGTGTTTTCCGAACGTTAGGGTCACCGATCATTGTCGGAGATCATGAGTGGGTCAAAGTCAAACTACAAGCTAGTACGGACTATCTAGTGACCATTGATCAATTTACGATTGAACAGGAAGAAATCGATGCGATTTATTATCGTATTGCAGACGAACGGATCCACTTTGCCTCCTATCGGCATATGCACTTTTGGAACCGTGTCAAAGATGCGTTTATTGGAGAAATTTAACAGTTATGGAATTTACTTATCATTATGAGCGGCAAGAGCCGCAACAGTTAAAATACTTTTTGAAAGAGCAAGGGATTTCTAAAGGATTGTTGGCAAAAATCAAGTTTCAAGGAGGCAAGATTTTTGTTAATGACCAAAGACAAAATGTCTTGTATTCTTTGGTGCAAAATGATACGGTAACCATTGTGATCCCAGACGAAGGTGAACATGAAACGGTCTTATTAGATGAGACGCCAATCGAGATCGTTTATGAAGACCAGCATCTTTTGATTGTAAACAAACCAGCAGGCATTGCCTCGATCCCGGCTCAATATCATCCTAATGGGACGATGGCTAATCGTGTCAAAGCTTATTATAAACAGCAAGGTTATCAAGATCAGGTCATTCATGTGGTCACTCGCTTAGATCGGGATACATCTGGATTGATGTTGTTTGCCAAGCATGGCTTTGCCCATGCGAAGTTAGATGTTCAGCTGCGGCAAAAGCAATTGATAAAAAAATATCAAGCAATCGTTGCGGGACAGATTCAAGAATTGGCTTCTCACGGAGAAATCACTTATCCGATTGCACGAGATCTCAGTTCATTATTAAAACGAAAAACAAGTTTGGAAGGGAAATCCGCACGTACGGAATATTGGTTGACGAAAAAGGATCAGCAAGTTGCTGTGGTTACGATTCTTCTTCATACCGGTCGTACCCATCAGATTCGCGTTCATTTTGCTGCCATCCATTGTCCATTACTGGGAGATGAACTTTATGGCGGTGCGATGGATCTTGGCATTGATCGTCAGGCCCTTCATTGTTGCGAATTGGCTTTTACCCATCCTTTCAGCGGCAAATCGCTGCATTTTAAAGCAGACTTGCCGGCAGATATGGCATCAATCAAACAAGCAATGAGTGAATAAAAGAGGTGAAGAGATTGGATGAAAATCAAGAACTTAATGAGCGCTTTGAGCAGCTGACTCAGGCGTTGAATGAAACAGATATCCAAAAATTTCGTGAAGTGTTTTTGGATCTGCATATTTATGAGCAGGGACAATTCTACCAATCTCTCGATGAGTCGCAGCGCCAAATCGTTTATACGTACCTTTCACCCAAAGAATTGGCGGATATGTTTGACGTGATCGAAGAAGATGATGAACATATGACAGAGTATCTTTCGGAAATGCGTCCCGGCTATGCGGCTGACATGCTAGCAGAGATGTATACCGACAATGCCGTCGATCTTCTGAATACGTTAGATAAGAAGCAAGTAGCAAAATATTTGAGTTTGATGCCGGCAGAAGATGCTAGTGAAATCAAAGAGCTCCTGCATTATGAAGATGAGACAGCTGGTTCATTGATGACGACAGAGTTTGTTTCGATCGTGGCCAATCAAACGGTACGATCCGCAATGTATGTCCTAAAAAATGCAGCAGATGTCGCCGAAACGATTTACTATATTTATGTCGTCGATACGGACAACAAACTGGTCGGAGTAATCTCTTTGCGGGATTTGATCATCAATGATGATGATACGATGATTGCAGATATTTTGAATGAACGGGTCATGTCCGTGCATGTGGGGGATGATCAGGAAGATGTAGCTCAGACATTCCGGGATTATGACTTTCTAGCTTTGCCAGTTACAGATTACGATGACCATTTATTAGGGATCGTAACTGTCGATGACATCATTGACGTAATCGATGATGAAGCTGCCAGTGACTATTCCGGATTAGCCGGGGTCAACGTGGAAGAAGTCAGTGAAAATCCCCTCAAAGCCTCTTCACGACGCTTGCCATGGCTGATCACATTGCTTTTCTTGGGGATGGCAACAGCAAGCTTGATCAGTCATTATGAAGAGCTTGTAAGTGAAGCAAGTATTTTAGCCGTTTTTATTTCATTGATCACTGGTACAGCAGGGAATGCCGGTACGCAATCTTTAGCGGTTGCGGTCCGCCGTTTGGCCATCTCAGATGATAAAGAAAAAAGCTTTATGCGAACGGTGATCGGTGAAGTCCTCACAGGGTTAGTGACTGGTGCTGTCACCGGTTTAACGATTTTTGCGATCGTGGCTGTCTGGAAACAAAACCCGATCTTAGGTTTTGTTATTGGAATGGCGATGATGTGTGCCATTACGGTAGCGAATCTCGCAGGAAGTCTGATTCCAATGTTAATGGATAAATTAGGCTTTGATCCAGCCGTTGCCAGTGGTCCATTCATTACAACACTTAGTGATTTGACTAGTGTCTTGATTTATTTCAACATTGCTAGCATATTTATGAACTATTTTATTCGTTGAAAAACCTAGGTATTCCTTTCAATCAAAGTAGTTCCATTCATCAAAAGCGAGGCGCCTCTTTTCTATAAGAGACGCCTCGCTTTTTTGTCTTATTCGTATCGATGATGGGACCATGATGGTAAATTTATTTTTGCAACTTGGGAATGACTGACGAAGGAGAAACGCCAAAAAGTTTTTTAAAAGACTTGCTAAAGTGATACGCGTCTTGATAACCAACAGCAGAAGCGACTTCTTTGATCGTGAGTTTCTCGTTTGTCAGCATATCTCTCGCACGTTTTAGCCGGATCTCGATTAAATAATTGATTGGGCTGACTCCAGTAGCCTCTTTAAAAACTTTTGAAAGATAGGTTGGACTGAGAAACTGATCTTGTGCGAGCTTTTCTAAAGTGATTTCTTCTTTATAGTGGTTCTCTAAAAAGTAGATGGTGTAGTTAACGATTTGTTGGTGGCGGCGTTGGCTTTTCGTGAGATAGGGCACCACATTCAGACGTTTGTCGTTTAAGCCTCTTAATATATAGACCAGCATCTCGATAATCAATGCTTTTTGCATTAATTGGAATTCATCTTGCTCCTCATTACTCTCCCGAACGAGCTGCCACGCTTTATCTAAAACTTGGTGGTGGTATTTTCCTAAATCCAGTAACGGTTGCTTGTTGGGGAAAAAGTTGCGTTTAAATCCTTCTAAAGAAATATTCTTTAAGCCAATATGCAGTTGGTGGGAACAAGTCCCTGACTCCTGAAACTCACAATGATTGACACCAGGGTTAAACAACATGATACTGCCTGCCTTGATTTTAGTAGCTGGCGCCTCTTCAAAATAATAATTGCTTTCTCCTTCCAAAACGATACTGATTTCCAAGAAATCATGGTGATGCATTTCTCCATGACTTTCAGACTGTGTCCAAGGATCAAACAAGTAGATGATTTCGGGATTAAAGGTTCTGGGATTTACTAGATTCATTCATTTATCACTCCAATGGTGTCAGAACCTGGTAATTTCAGGTCGACGGCTTCTTAGTAATATTTTACATCAAAATGAGTAAGAAAAACCATTTTAATCGCCTAGTAAATCGCTAAGCTTAACAACGAGAGGGGGAATTAGATGAGTAACACACAATGGATCTGGCGATATGCGAAAAAAAATCGTGGCCGAATCATTTTAGCAATCCTGTTTTTACTTATTAATGCTGCGTTGATCGTCGTCAATCCATATCTAGGGGGAATGGTGATCGATGATGTGATCAATCAGCAGCAAACGCACTTATTGATTCCATTATTACTGATTATGATCGCAACGACAGTGATCCGAACCATTGTCCGCTATGCGTATCAACTATTATTTGAACGAGTTGGACAAAACACGCTCTATCATTTACGAGAAGATTTGTATCACAAACTGCAAGAACTGGATTTTGACTTCTTTAATCATACGCGAGTTGGGGATATTATGGCGCGTATGACAGGGGATACCGATGCTATTCGACACTTTGTTTCTTGGGTGACCTATAATATAGCCGAATGTTTTTTGTGGTTTTTCTCAGCCGTAGTGGTCATGAGTTTTATTGACTGGAAATTGATGCTTGCTTTAGTCGCTGTGACGCCAATCATCTTTCTATTAACGAATCAAATGTCAAAAAAAGCTCATCCATTGTTCTTTGAGATTCGGGAAAGCTTTTCTCGGTTGAATTCGATGGTAGAAGAAAATATTGGTGGCAATCGCGTCGTCAAAGCATTTGCCAGAGAAAATTATGAGATCGACAAGTTTAAAGCGTACAACCAAGATTTCAAGACCCGCAACATGGCTTCTGCCGAAGTATCCCGAACCTATTTGCCATGGTTGGATGGATTAGCCGGAAGTTTGAATGTCATTGCTTTGGTCTTAGGAGGAATCTTTGTGATCAATGGAGACATGACATTAGGTGATCTAGTGGCATTCAACGGGTACCTATGGATGTTGAATAACCCGATGCGAATGAGTGGCTGGCTGATCAATGATGTTCAACGTTTTTCTGCCGCCTGTATCAAGATTCGTCAAATGCTCGCACAAGAGTCGAAAATTCCTGTCCATGAAAAGAAAGCCTTGGAACCAATCAAAGGCTTTGTGGAATTTAAACATGTTTCCTTTCATTTTTCCGATGATCCGGATCAAAATGTTTTGGAAGATGTTAGCTTTAAAATAGGACCTGGGCAAACGTTAGGGATTTTAGGTGAAACCGGCTCTGGTAAAACAACATTGGTCAATCTTGTAGGCCGGTTTTATGATCCTACTGAGGGTGAAGTGCTGATTGATGGCAAAAATGCGAAAGAATATCCGGTCCGCCAAATGCGGGAGAACATTTCAATGGTCATGCAAGATGTATTCTTGTTTTCTAACACGATCTCTGACAATATCGCTTTTGGAAATCCGTTGGCAGACGAAAACTTTATCCGGCAAATGGCGGTGGTAGCGGATGCCGACACCTTTATTTCCCGAATGCCTCAAGGTTATGAAACCATCGTCGGTGAGCGGGGAGTAGGCTTATCCGGTGGCCAAAAACAACGTATTTCATTGGCACGGGCTTTGGCGAAAGATCCATCGATCTTGATTCTTGATGATACCACTTCAGCGGTTGACATGGAGACAGAATCCAAGATCCAACAAGAGCTAACCAAACTAACTGGAGAAAAAACGACTTTCATCATTGCTCATCGGATCTCTTCTGTCCGTGAAGCAGATCAAATTCTGATGATGGAAAAAGGACGCGTGATCGAGCAGGGAACCCACGAAGAACTAGTTGCCAAAAAAGGCAGATACTTCGAGGTATACCAAAAACAATTGGGATTGACTGGAGGTGACGACAATGGCGCGCAATAAATTTGATGTGGATGAAGAACTGGAACAGGAGTTCAGTTGGAAAGACTTTAAACGATTGGCCCGCTATGTCGTCCCTTATAAAGCGAGTATCGGTAAAGTCCTCTTTACGATCATCTTAGCCAATTTGGCGGGAATGCTTGCTCCGGTATTTACAAAAATTGCGATCGATTCAGCTATTCCTGACCAGAATAAAATGCAGCTGTTTTTGATCGGTGCTGCGTTTGTTGTGACACTGCTGATCATTGGACTGTGCATGCGTTACCGGATTTATCATATTACGAATATTGGCCAAGACGTCTTGAAAGACATGCGTTACGATATCTTTGAACATTTACAGCGCTTGCCTTTTTCCTATTTTGATACGCGGCCTCATGGAAAGATTTTGATCCGTGTGGTCAACTATATCAATACACTGAGCGATCTATTAAGCAATGGACTGATCAATCTGATCTCCGATGTTTTCAATGTAGTGATCACACTGATTTTCATGTTAGTCATCGACGTCAAACTGACATTGTATTCATTGGCACTCTTACCGATCTTGTTCGTGATGGTCATGGTGATTAAAAATAAACAGCGCAAAGCTTATCAAGTTTTAAGCAACAAACAGTCGAATCTAAATGCGTATATTCACGAAAGTATCGCTGGTATCAAGATCACTCAATCCTTCGCCCGTGAAGAAGAAAATGCCCAAATTTTTGAAGAAGTCAGCAATGATTACCGTACATCTTGGATGAAAGCTGTCAGAGTCCAATTTTTGATGTGGCCAGGGGTGCAAAACATCTCTGTGATCACTACTTGTCTGATTTACTTTGTTGGTATTCGTCAAATCGGTGTTGATGTCAGTACTGGCACGTTGATTGCTTTTATTAGTTACATCAATAATTTTTGGAATCCAGTAATCAATATCGGAAATTTTTATAATTCACTGATCACGGCAACGGCGTACCTTGAACGGATCTTTGAGACGATGGATGAAGTACCGGATATTGAAGATAAAGCTGATGCGATAGAATTGCCGAGCATCAAAGGGGAAGTGGCTTTCAATCATGTGACTTTCCGTTACGAAGAAGGCAAAAATATCTTGTCTGATGTTAACTTCCAGATTCAGGCAGGAGAAAGTATTGCGTTAGTTGGTCCTACCGGCGCAGGTAAAACGACGATCATCAACTTGTTGAGTCGGTTTTATGATGTGAATGAAGGCAGTGTCAAAGTTGACGGTTATGACGTTCGGGATGTGACCTTGGAATCATTGCGCTCACAAATGGGTGTCATGCTGCAGGATACTTTTATTTTCTCGGGGACGATCATGGAAAATATTCGTTATGGAAATCTGGCAGCAACCGAAGAAGAAATCATCGAAGCTGCAAAAATCGTTCGAGCCCACGAGTTTATCAAGGAGTTGAAAGATGGTTACCACACAGTTGTTGAAGAGCGAGGAAGTACGTTATCCGCAGGGCAACGCCAGTTAATTTCCTTTGCCCGAGCATTACTGGCAGATCCAAAGATATTGATTCTAGACGAAGCAACTTCAAGTATTGATACAAAGACTGAAGAGCTGCTGCAAGAAGGGCTTTTAAAACTTCTGGAAGGCAGGACGTCCTTCATTATTGCCCATCGCCTGTCAACGATCAAAAATTCCGACCGTATTTTTTATGTCGCTGGAGGAAAAATTGCTGAATCGGGCAATCACGACCAGCTGATGGCCTTAAAAGGTCTCTATCATCACTTGTACCAATCACAGTACGATTTGTTGCAGGCGATATGATAAATGGTAGTAGGCTTTGCGCAAAAAAGACATTCGTTTATCAGCGAATGTCTTTTTTTGCTTAATGATCTGTCAAATCAACGATTTTCGTTCCGTGGAGTTCAGAGACACCAAGCTGATCGGCAATTGACTGGGCATTCTTGTATGAAATACCTGCACCTGGTAAAATAATCAAGCGGTCTCCTGCATAGTCGATCAATGCTTTTAACCGTTCTAAGTTCTCTTCGATAGCTGTTCCTACTGGCCCGCCATGTGTGAGGATCCGGTGGACGCCGTGATCAGCAAGCCAATCAATGGCTTCAAATTGGCGAGATTCCGGAATGGTATCAAATGCCATGTGAAAAGTGATCTGTAATCCTTCAGCTGTATCAATCAGAAGTTCCAGTGCTTCCTCATCGAGCCAGCCGTTCGGTGTCAGACAGCCAAAGACCACACCATCAGTTCCTAATTTCTTGGCTTCGATCAAATCGGTGTGCATGATTTTTAACTCGATGTCATTATAAACAAAATCACCGCCTCTTGGTCGAATCATTGTCATGATCGGTACACTTTTTTCACCAGCGTAACTCAGTGCTTCTTCAATCACACCCGTGCTAGGTGTGGTCCCGCCGACAGCCAAATTGTCGCATAACTCGATCCGTTTTGCTCCTCGGCCGATCGCTAATGGGATCATCGTATAATTTTCGGCACAAAATTCTTTTAACATCTGTTTCCCTCCGTTTTTCAGCTGTTATTCTATACTAGCATTTTACCATAAGTCTATGCTAAAGTAAGAAAGAGAAGAGGGATTTGATATGTTAAAAAAAATCGATCGTGGGCGACTTTTTCTTGAGGCCCATAGCGACTTATTTGAGTGTCCATTGTGTCATCAGCAGGTCTTTGCCAATGAGAGTGGACTGATTTGTCTGAATCGTCATCGTTTTGATCTTTCAAAAAAGGGTACTTTATTTTTTTTGGATCATCCTGTGAAAACGGAGTATGATCAAGGAATGTTTGTTCCTCGAAGTCGGATGATCCAAAGTGGGATGTATCATCCAGTCTTAGAGGCCATCTCCCACCAGATTGAACAATCCGAAAACATTTTAGATATTGGTTGTGGGGAAGGCAGCTTTCTTGCCCAATTATTAGCCGGACAAGAAAAAACGGCAGTAGGATTTGACATTGCCAAGGAAGGCGTCTATTTGGCAACCAATCATGCTGCTTCTGCCTTTTGGTGTGTCGCAGATCTCACGAATCTTCCTTTTGCCTTCGCTAGTTTTGATACGATTTTGAATTTATTTTCGCCTTCCAATTATCAGGAATTCGACCGCATCTTGAAGCCGGGCGGACAAGTGATCAAAGTTGTGCCAGCAGCAGGCTACCTTAAAGAGCTGCGGCAAGCTTTTTATCCAGATGATTCTGCAAAACAAGTCTATTCTAATGAACGTGTCGTTGATAAATTTTTTGCAAAATATCCGCAAGCGAGCCGAGAACGGATTTGTTATCCATTCTCAATCCCAGAAGACCGGCGACTGGACTTGTTGGCGATGTCGCCATTGGAGTGGGGTGCGTCAAACGAGCAAATAGCAAAAGTTCGGGAAAACCCGTTACACGAAATAACAGTCGATATTGAGTTGTTAGTCGCGAAAGTTTCTTGAAAAATTTTTGAACTTTTTTGTTATTTACCCTTGCAATCATGTCATGGGAGTGATATATTGTTCTCAAGTCATTTTTCATTGGTTTTTATCAGGTTCCTGTTCTGATAAAAGTTAGTGAAAAGAGCTTCACTAACGTAACGACTCGCAGTGATTGACACCGAGTTGGTACGTTTTTTTTTATGCTCAAAGTTTCAGTAAATCAGATAGAAGTTCGCAAAACGATTTTCGTTAAAATATGGTACTATAGAATCTATTGAGAGACAATTGGCTCGAACCAATTGAAAGGAGTCTTACCAGATGAATCACATTGTTTTATTTGAACCACAAATTCCTGCCAATACCGGCAATATCGCTCGGACTTGCGCGGCCACCAATACACATTTACACCTAATTGAGCCATTAGGCTTTTCAACAGATGACAAGCATTTGAAGCGTGCTGGACTTGATTACTGGCATGATGTTCATATTACTTATCACAAAGATTTAGCGGCATTTATGTCCTTTTTAGGTGATCGTCCACTGTACCTGATCTCTAAGTTTGCCAATCGTGTCTATTCTGAAGTAGATTATACGACTCATGAAGACCAATTTTTCCTTTTTGGGAAGGAAACAACTGGATTGCCTGAAACATTCATGCGCGAACATGCGGACAAATGTTTACGAATTCCAATGAATGATGCCCATGTCCGATCATTGAATTTATCTAACACTGCCGCGTTGATTATTTATGAAGCTTTACGGCAACAAGGATTTCCAGAGCTAGAATTGACTCATCACTACGATAATGACAAATTAGATTAGATAAAATCGATAGGAGAGACTTGTTCGATGCAATTATATTTTACTCGTCATGGCAAAACAGAATGGAATCAAGCACGACGATTTCAAGGAATGATGGGCGATTCACCATTGTTGCCTGAAAGTTATCAGGAGATCCAGCTTTTGGGTGACGCAATCGCAAATGTTCCTTTTGAAAAAATCTATTCAAGTACCTCGTTACGTGCCCGTACAACCGCACAAGGGATAGTGGAAAGATTAAAGCAACCAGTCGAGATTGTTTATACAGAAGGATTACGTGAACTTGGACTAGGCGATTTAGAAGGGCAGTTCATTGATGAAATGCAGGCAAAATACCCGCAAGAACTGGCTGATTTGCGCCACCATCTTGACCGTTATGACCCAACGATATTTCAAGGAGAGCCCATCGAAGATGCCCTGAAGCGCATTGAAACAGTGGTGATGACTGCTGTGCAAGCCCACAATGGTCCGTTACTTTTTGTCGGTCATGGGGCCTCATTGACGGCAGCTATCCAATGGTTGACCGGAAAAGAATTGGCACAATTGCGGGAACAAGGTGGTCTTGTTAATAATAGCTTGACCATTTTAGAGACAGGAGCAGATAAACAATTGCCTTTTGAGATGACCTGTTGGAATGATGCAAGTTTTCTAAAAAATCAAGACAGTTTAGATGCCTTACTATAGGTGAAAGGAGCGGCGTCGTGAATCCAGAAAGAACATTTTTTGTCGGCCATGTTGCCGCGATCTTTTTTCAAAATCCTAGCAATTTCTATAAGGTACTTTTAGTCAAAGTGACAGAAAATAATGCGGATTACAAAGAATCTGAGATCGTCGTCACTGGAAGCTTCGGTGAGATCCAAGAAGAGGAGAGTTACCGATTCTACGGTGAGTTAGTCAATCATCCCAAATATGGCGTCCAATTAAAAGTGGACAGCTATCAGCAAGAACAACCTACATCAGAGCAAGGTCTGATCAATTATCTTTCAGGAGAGAAGTTTCCTGGTATCGGTAAGAAGACGGCTGAAAAAATTGTGGGGCTTCTAGGAGACCAGGCGATCGATCGCATGTTAGAGGACCCGGAATTGTTGGAGCAAATTCCTGGATTGAATGAAAGCAAGCGAAAAATGATTCTTGATACGGTTCGACTCAATCATGGGATGGATCAAGTGATCGTTGGTTTAAGCCGCTATGGATTTGGTAGTCAGCTTTCTTTTGCCATTTACCAAGCATACAAAAATGAAGCATTAGAGATCATCCAAGAAAATCCTTATCAATTAGTCGAAGATATTGAAGGGATTGGCTTCAAACGGGCAGATAACATCGCCGATCAATTAGGAATTGAAGCCACCTCGCCCCAGCGCTATCGTGTGGCAGTTTTGCACCAGATTTTTGCCCAATCTTTACAGACTGGGAACACGTATATTCACGCACAAGATTTGCTCGAGCAAACACTTCGGTTGTTGGAAACGAGTCGACCCATCGAAATTCCACCGGATGACTTGGCAAATACGATTATTGGATTGGTAGAAGAAGGCAAGATCCAACAAGAAGAAACGAAGTTGTATGAAAACAGTCTCTATTTTTCAGAGTGGGGGATCGCCAATTCGATCCAACGATTATTAGCTCGCAAAAAAGAAATCAACTACCCCAAAAAAACAGTTGAAAAAACACTGCGAAAAATCGAGAAGCGATTAGGGATCGTCTATGGATCTTCCCAAGAAGAAGCCATCAAAGAAGCCATCCATTCCCCATTATTTATTTTGACTGGCGGACCTGGAACAGGGAAAACGACAGTAATCAATGGGATCGTTCAATTATTTGCTGAATTGAATGATCTTGATTTAGATCCCGCAAAATACACGGAAGAAATGTTCCCCATCTTGTTGGCAGCTCCTACAGGTAGGGCAGCCAAACGGATGAATGAGACGACGGGACTTCCCAGTGGGACGATTCATCGTTTGCTTGGGCTTAACGGCCGTGAGAAGACGCCTAGTGTCGCTGCGAAAGAACTTGAAGGCGGTTTGTTGATTGTTGATGAAATGTCGATGGTGGATACGTGGTTGGCTAATACATTGTTCAAATCGATCCCTACAAATATGCAAGTTATTTTTGTTGGCGACAAAGACCAACTGCCTTCAGTAGGACCAGGACAAGTGCTGCATGATCTTTTAGAAATCGAACAGATTCCAAAACAAGAATTGACCGAGATCTATCGTCAAGGAGATGGGTCAAGCATCATTCCATTGGCTCATGCGATAAAAAATGGGCAACTGCCTGCAGACTTTACCCAAAATCAAAGAGATCGCTCTTTCTTTGCTTGTGATGCTTACAAAATTGAACCGTTGATCGCACAAATCGTGCAACGGGCGAAAGCGAAAGGCTTCACACCGCAAGACATTCAAGTTCTAGCGCCAATGTACCGCGGAGCAGCAGGGATCGATGCACTAAACAAGATGATGCAGGAAATCTTTAATCCAAACGATGGGACCAAAAAAGAAGTCACTTGGAATGAAACAGTCTACCGGATCGGAGATAAAGTTTTGCAGCTGGTCAATTCGCCAGAAGACAATGTTTTCAATGGGGATATGGGACAAATCGTCGGCATTATTCCTGCCAAACAGTCAGAAGACAAAGTGGACGAATTAGTGATCCAATTCGATGCCACAGAAGTTACCTATAAGCGAAATGAATGGAATAAAATCACATTATCCTATTGCTGCTCGATCCATAAAGCGCAAGGAAGCGAGTTCAAAATGGTGATCATGCCGATGGTTCATCAATACCAACGAATGCTGCAACGAAATTTACTCTATACGGCAGTGACCCGCAGCAAAGAGCTGTTGATTTTATTAGGAGAACCCCAAGCTTATCAAACATGTGTGACACATGAGTCCGCCACTCGACTGACTACCTTGCAAGAGCGGATCAACGGCAGCGACGAGATGACACCTTTGCAACGTCAAAGGTTGGCACAGTTTGAAGAAGCAGATGATCCTTTCTCAGAGTCTAACTCACAGACAACAGCCACAATGAAAAGTGAAAAGAAAACAGATACTGCCCGTGAGCCGGTGAGCAGTAAGCAGTCGGTTCAGAAACAGGAACTTGATTTGTTTGCCACAACACCGAGTGAATCCATCATCGAAGAAACACTACCGGAAGGAACTATCTCAAAAGAACCGCTTTCGAGAGAATTGACAATCGAAATGGTTCAAAAAAATGTGGTTGATCCAATGATTGGGATGGAAAATCTTTCTCCATATGATTTTCTCGTCTCTTAAAAAAGAATTTTTTACAGTTAATGAAAATGAGCGCTTTCTTTTGGTTTTTTAGCGAAACATGCTAAGCTAATACCAAAAGGAGGCGTTTTCAAATGGCGAAAGAAACAGATGACAAATTAGAAAAATTAGCAAAAGAATCCAGCAATAACTTCAAGAAATTGGATGAGTTGGAGAAAGAATACAAACTTGATGAAAGTCCAGATGCCGAAAACGAGCAAGGAGAGGAAACCGGGTTAGAGAAAAAATTAGACAAAGTTCCGCCAGTTTGGGCACCAAACACAAATCCGACTAACCCAACCAATCCGAATAGTTCAGGAAGCATTTAAGGCTGAAATCAAAAAAACGCGTAAGAGGAGATTGCCTCTTACGTGTTTTTTATTGTAAATGCTGGTAATAATAAATGGCTAACTGGGTACGATCCCGAAGTTCTAATTTTTCTAATAACTTACTGATATAATTGCGGACCGTTCCTTCGCTGAGAAACAACGCTTGCGCAATTTCTTTATTGTTTTTTCCAGTGGCAATTTCCTTCAAGATCATTTTTTCTCGTTCTGAGAAATGAGTAGTCAAATAAGAGTCATTATTTTTTAACAGTGTAGGAAACTTCGTGACGATTTCAGCGCCAAACACTGCTTGGCCATTGTATGCAGCTTTGATAGAGGGTACAATAGCCGAAAGATTTTGCTTGATGAGATAGCCTTTGACTCCGAGATCCAAAGCTTCTCGTATATAGGCATCATCATCAAAAGTAGTTAAGAGTAAAATGACGGCATTCGGATCCCGGGTTAAAATCTTGCGAGCAGCATCTAATCCAGTCCCATCGGGCATCCGAATATCTGTTAGTATAATCGCAGGTTTTCTTTCTTCGTACAATGCAACTGCTTCTTTGGCACAATGACCAATGCCTGTTACCTCAATTTCGTTTGAAACTTCCAAGATGGTTTTTAATGATGCGGTAACTAGGGGATCGTCATCGATGATTACTACTTGGATCATTGGTCCTCCTCCTTAGGTAAAATAATCGTAAGTTGAAATAAATTCTCTTTTTCAAGGGCATGGAGTTGTCCGTTTACCTGGTTGATTCGCTGGCGCATCGTCTGCAAACCGATCCCGTGGGTGTGATTGAGCCTATCCTTTGGTTTGTCATTCTTGATTTGTAATCGATGAAAAGCAGGTAGTTGTTTAAAATCGCAAGTCACTTTTGTTGCTTGACTGTGCTTCATGACGTTGGTCAAGGCTTCTTTTATGATCGTGATTAGGACAGTTTGTTGTGTTTGAGAGAGAATACTTGGCGGTGTTCCTATTACCTCAACTGTACAAAATTGAAAGTCTGATAGCAAAAGATCTAATGCTTCTGGAAAAGGAAGCGAGTGATGATGTAAATCGTGAACACTTTCTCGGATGCGGTCCATACCCAAGTTCATGGTTCGGTTCAATTGATCCAATGGTAAGTGAAGTTGCTTATTTTGATTAATTGCTTGAATGGCACCTAATTGTAAGATGGCACTTGAAAGCAGATGACCAACATTATCATGGATATCACGAGCGATTCGATTCCGCTCTTCAGCGATCTGTAAGGCGACTTCTGTTTCTTGAGAGCTTTTAAGGTAGTCGTTTTGCTCACGCAATCGGCTCTCATTTTCCCAATTGGCATCTTGAGTCGAGTTGAATTTTTTTTGTAACGAATGAAATTCAAAACTATTGTTTCGCAAGTAAGAAGCAGAGTAGACCAAAAGCATCAGTATAATCCGTATCGGCCAAGAAGGAACCAAGGAAAATAAGAGTATACAAAGAATGAGCAGGAGGATCTTTTCTTGCTTTTCACCAATCTGGGCTGAACGAAAGACGCATGGGAAAAAATAGCTATAAATTGGCCAAACCAAACTAAGACCTATCAAAATGCCCAATGCCAGCCACGTTCCTTTTTTGAATAGCAGACAGAGACCACTTAAGATGATTGTCGTCAAAAGATAAATTAAGTCTAGGGCTTGGAAGCCATTCAGGGACATTAGCCCTCCACAGAGAAGAAAATAAAAAACAACCTCATTAATCGACAATGGTTTATTCATATCTGGCTCCTAAATAATGACAAATGTCATTTTTGTTTTGGCGTATCCTCACTAGTTATTCTTTTCGCTTTTTATTATAGTCAGAATAAGAAGTGTTTGGAAAGGAGTTTTTTCGATGATTATTGAAATTGATAACTTGGTAAAACGTTATGGTGATTTTCTCGCATTGAATCATTTTAATTTGCAAGTCAGGGAAGGTGAAGTTCTCGGGCTTTTAGGACCTAATGGAAGCGGCAAATCAACAGCTATCAACTGTATGTTGTCCTTATTATCTTTTGATAAAGGGACTATTAAATTGTTCGGGGAAAAAATGTCACCGATAAGTTATGAAATAAAGCAAAAAATTGGCGTCGTTCCGCAAGATATCGCTGTATTTGAAGAGTTGACTGTCTACGACAATGTTGATTACTTCTGTGGTCTGTATGTTGCTGACAAGAAGAAGCGGAAACTATTGATCGAGGAAGTCATTTCGCTTGTGGGATTAGAAGAGTTCAAAGGATTCTATCCAAAACAATTAAGTGGTGGCTTGAAACGGCGTTTAAACATTGCTTGTGGCATTGCCCATAAACCACAACTGATTTTTCTTGATGAACCAACTGTTGCCGTGGATCCCCAAAGTCGGAACAAAATTTTGGACAGTATCAAAAAGTTGAATCAGCAAGGTGCAACAATTGTTTATACGACTCATTATATGGAGGAAGTCGAAATACTTTGTGATCAGATTGTGATTATGGATCAGGGACAAGTCATCGCGAAAGGAACAAAAGAAGAGTTGAAGGACATGGTTCGAAGTACGGAAAATCTTGTGATCGATATCCCTTTACTTCCAGATACAGCGATCGAATTTATCAAGTCATTGCCTCAAGTTCTTGAAACTGCCTATGATAAAGAGCGTTTGACGATCACAGCCAAAAAGATGAAAGAGATTCTTTTACCAGTACTAAGCTATTTGGAGGATGAACATATCGCATTTACTAAGATTCACACAGGAGAAGCAACATTAAACGATGTGTTTCTGGAAATTACCGGTAAAGAATTAAGAGACTAGGAGGGAGATTATGTTTGGACACTTATATCGGTATCGCTTGAACGTTTTAGTTCGTAATAATTCCTTACTATTTTGGACATTGATCTTCCCGATTTTATTAGGGTTGATGTTTTCTGTAGCATTTAGCGAGATTGATCAAGCGGGAACGATCGAAACGATTCCCGTTGGGATTATCAAAGAAGAACAAAATCAGAAAACAAATGAGGGACAACTGACTCAGCAAGTCGCATTTATGAATGTTTTGAAGCAAACAAAGTCTGGTGGAGAACCATTGTTTTCACTACAAGAAGTCTCTCCTCAAGAGGCTGAAAAACGATTAGATGCAGGGGATCTTGCTGGATATTATTCCTTTGAACAGTCATCGATCCAATTGGCTATTGCACGTACCGGTCTTTCTCAAACCATTCTAAAAAACATGATGGACCGATTTTTACAAAATACTGACCTGGCCAATAAGTTGGTGGCAATTGACTCTACTTTGACAGAAGACCAGCTCACATCTTTTCTAGTTGGAGAATCTTTTGTTCAGCAAGAAAATCAGACTAGAAACATGAGTATCAAAAGTTTTTATTTCTTTACCTTGGTGGGAATGGCTATTTTGTATGGATTCATGTGGGGGGTCAGAAACGCCCAAGACCAGCAAGCAAATCAGTCTTCCAAAGGGATTCGCCTTTCGATCATCCCTCGAAACCGATTGCTGGTTTTTTCAGCAAATATCCTTGCTGGATTCACGATATTTTTCTTAGAAGTTTTAGTGATTCTAAGTGTTTTTCATTTTATTTATCAAGTCGACTTCGGAAACCGCTGGCAGTGGTTATTCGTCCTATCCGCTTTGGGTGCATTGAATGCATTATTATTAGGGAATTTGGTTGGGAATTTGTTTCCTAATATGGGGCTGGCACAAAAAGAAGGATTGGGTGTGGCTGTTACAATGGCGATGAGTTTTTTTGCTGGTATGATGGGCTCCCAAGATATCAAATACTGGATCGATCTGCACATTTCGGTGCTAGGAAAACTGAATCTTGTCAACTTAATTAGTGAGAGTTTCTATCAGCTCTATTTTTATCGCTCACTAGAGGATTTCTATTTGAATCTTTTCTGGTTAGTAGCCTTTATGGTTATCTTAGCCTTTAGTAATCTAATGTTTGAAAGGAGGGTTCAATATGTCGCTGTATAAAGCCGTTTTGAAAATTTTAAAAGCGAACAAAACAAATTTGTTGATTGCAGTCATTGTAACTGTGATCATCACCTTCTTCTATGCGCAAAATACAGCAGCACCGGATGCAAAATTGGATCGGGGGACAATGACCATTGTTACAGAAGACAACTCCGCATTAAGTAAAGCACTGATTGACTATTTAAAAGAAGAACAAACGGTTGTGGAATTGTCTGATAAGAGCCAAAAATCGATTGATGATGCGCTGTATTTTGGAAAAATCGACTATGTTTTATTTTTGCCTAAAGATTTTACTACGAATATTGAAGCAGGTGTACCGTCAGCAATCGATGCACAATCTCGTCCCGATGCTTTTGCTAAAACATTGATTGAAGGGCAAGTAGATACCTTTTTGTCGACTTATACGGCTTTTTATCATGTAACTGGCAATAGGGAAGAGGCATTGAAAAATACGCAATCTACTTTGGCCGCAAATGGCGAAGTAACGATTAGTCGTGGATACAGTGAACGGATGAACCAGCAATTCGGCAGCTTAGTATTCAATGCACTTGCTTACGGTTTGTTTCTTTCTATTTTTAGTGGCTATGGAGTGGTCAATCTAGTGTTCAATCGGAAAGAAATCCGGAATCGCAATCAAGTATCTCCTTTATCAACACGGCGGTTGAACCGAGCCGTTTCTATTGGTATGTTGGGGTATTCACTGCTTCTGACTAGTTGTTTTACAGCGGGATTACTCCTATTTACTCGTAGCACGTGGTCCGTCATGACCGGCTATCTAGTGATTAATCTTTTGTGTTTTTTCTTGCCGATTGTCACATTTTCAACGTGTGTTACGTCATTTGTCAAAAATAGTGAGGCGTTGAATGGAATTTCGAATGTGTATATTATGGGAAGCTGTTTTTTAGGGGGAGTTTTTGTTTCATCAGATTTTTTACCAGACTTTATTAGTAAGATCGCTTCTTTTACACCGACTTATTGGTTTGTACAAAACAATCAATTGATTGGGAACACCCTCTCAGTGAATGCGGATTTCATTACGAAATTCTGGTTGAACTGCTTGATATTGGTCTTATTTGCCTGTGCCTTTTTGATAATACAGTTCGTTTTGAAAAAAGACAGCCGCTGGTTTAATCAAAAAAGGGTTGCATGAGTCATAAAAAAATGATGCCGCTGACTCAACAGCTGCATCGTTTTTTCTTCTCTCACTATTTCTAACTCCATATCAATTGTTTGGTAGTGGTTATGGTGATATCAAATGGCCGCTTACCCATTTCTTCGCCGTCTTCTTGACCATGCTGTGGTACTGTGGAGACGATTCGGAGCTTATTCGTAGATAAATGATGGAAGTAGCGAGATCTCATTTGTTTCTTGCGGGTTAGTAAGGCTAAAAGCCAAAAAATTTTGAACAAAGCGACTCGCTCAACGAGAACGAAATCGATCTTATCTTCGTTGAGGTTTGCTGTAGGTGCGATCGCCACACCGCCACCGAAGTAGGGGTGATTTGTCGTTGTGCACAAGAAAGCCTTTGTAAAATTCAATTGTTTTCCATTGGTTTCTACCAGGATGGGAAATCCTTTTTGCCGGAACAAGACATTCACTACTGCGGACAAGTAGGCAAATGAACCTAAATTGAACTTGTTTAAGTTTGATTTCGCAGCAGAATGATTTGCTGCGTAAACGATCGATGCATCTAATCCAATACCGATATTGTTGATTGCGAACCCAGTTTCATCTTGGATTTGATCATGATACTTGATGATCGTAACCGATTGAGGAGTAGCGGTCCCAGCGATTTTCCAAAATACTTGCTCTGGTTCCTTAGGTAAACGCATTCCTCTGGCAAAGTCATTCCCTGATCCTGCCGGAATGTAGCCTAGTGGAATATTTTTTTCTGATTCTTGAAGGGAGGAAACTACTTGATGTAAGGTGCCATCGCCACCGATCACCACCAGTAAAGGGTAAAGCATTTCTGAATTTTCTCGATAGATGTCATCCCATGGCAACAATACTTGTGCCAGTAAAGAAGTAGTAAGTTCCTGTTCTTGCCCGGCATATTCTGTATAGTAGAACTGATGGGGAAAACGCCGCTTCTTGACGATTGCTTCAATTTTTTTGGCTACTTTTAGGCCACGTCCACTGCCTGCTTCAGGGTTAACAACAAAATGATAATAATATTTCATACAATAAATGCTCCATCTAATCTAAAATCAATGCTGTTTATTATAGCACGATTGCTGACAAGTTTGGCTAGTGATGCTTAACTATTTTTTGACAAAAAAATAGATTCGACGAAAGGTACGTAACAACAAGCTACTATTTTCGCTGTTGTTTTTGTGATCTAAGGTTCTTATGTCCACTATGATCACATCCGTATTGCTCACATTCGCCGAATCCTATTCAATTAGTAAGGAGTAACTCAAATTCCCACATCCTTTGTCTGTTTTTCTAAGTTGACAACAATTCTTTTCTTGCAGATCCTTCATCGTCTGCTTTACTGGGAATCCTTGCTCCTTACACTTATAGTATAGCACGAAAACGGATAGAAGCAACCGCTTACATGGTCTTTGTCACTATCTTTAGATAAATTTAAAGATATCAAAAGATAGCACTCTTGAACTTATTAGCCATTAAGTCGATGAACAATGAAGGTGTACGATTCCCCTCATAAGCAAACAGGAACTTAGAGGAAAATGAACAATTGAACGATTCACAGACATCAAGTTTACATGAAGTTGGTTTGACGAATAAAGAGACGGATGTCCGTCTCTTTGAGTTCTTTATCCAAGTTTATTCAATATAGCTGATGGAACATCATTAGGCGAGACTTCTTCCCATCCCATTACTCCTTTATGATTATTTACATGTAATACAAGGTATGCATTCTCTTTTAGTGGCTTGTCTCCATAGGAATTAAAAGACACATCTTTTTCATTATTGTCTGATGTATAGCTAGCTAAGTTGTACTTGTATCTAAAGTGTTCTCTCCCGCTACCTCTACCAATCGAAACGCGTTCCCCTTTCGAAGTTATCTTAGTGTAGTAATCTGTCGTTCCATAAGATTGCTCATATCAGAACCAGCCTCCACCCATCAGAAGAAGGGTTACTACAGTAAAAGATAATAGTTTTTTCATATAAAATCATTCCTTTCGAGGGATAGATTACATCTATGAATAATGAAATAAATCAATCTAAAGGCTGAGAATAAGCAAACAAAATTGTAAGGAGGACAATGAGAATTAGTAGGAGAGGAAGAACAGAATGAATTGCGAGCAAATAAATACTCAATGCTCGTCTTTGGCCTGTTTTGCTGGAAGATTCCTATTCAAAGCAGAACCACCGTTTTAATGGTTATGTATTTAAAATATTCTAGTCATTTCCGGTATCTTTTTCAGCCTCGCTGATAGATAGATCGTTCCTCTTTCTTTTTTGTTGATTTTAACACTTTGCTATTTGACAAGTGGGTTGCTTTAGAAGGAGATTGTACGACCTTGTTACTGAAGAACAGCTTGGGGGAAAATAGGTTTTTAGACTTTCATCCACAAAACATCCACATGAATTCTCCAATTTAATTGGACAATGGAAATCAATAAGAACCAAATCAATAATGTAAGCTTGATAAATCAGTAATCTTCTGTATAATAATTATTTGTGCGTAACGCATCGCGGTTCATCAACCATCCCGCGTAATCAAAACTCGGAGAAAGAAGGGATCAAATGGATAAATCATCCACTTTATCAAACCAGCGGTTGCGAGTTGTCGTCGCGAACGGTTTGATCATGGCACTGTATGTTGCAGTGACAGTCTTAGTCGCCCCAGTGGCTTCTGGTGCCATTCAATTTCGTGTCTCAGAAGGGCTGAATCATCTGGTAGTCTTTAACAGAAAACTGATGTGGGGTGTTTTTGGCGGAGTTGTATTGTACAATTTATTTTTTGGTATGGGAATTTTGGACGTCGTCTTTGGTGGAGGCCAAACCTTGCTTGCATTGTCAGCAACGGCGCTATTGCAGAAGAAAGTTCCGAATGTCTTTGTCCGTTTAGCGCTTAATACGATTTTCTTCTCGTTGAGCATGTTCTTGATTGCAATCATGCTGCATCTGACTCTCGCATTACCATTTTGGGCGACCTTTGGTACAACAGCGCTAAGTGAGTTGATTATCATGACAATCACAGCGCCTATAATGTATATCGTGAATACAGGTGTTCGCTTCGATAAGCGATTTTAATCAATCATTTGTTTTTTGCTTTGATGGTTCCCAAAAAACAAATAAAAAAAGATCATCTCTACCGTAGGTTTTGGTGGAGATGATCTTTTTTGTTATTCTGCATTCAAATCTTCAATTTCAACAACTTTGAAGTTTTTTGCCTCTAACTGATAAATGATCTTATCGCACAGCTCTTTTGACGTATTCGCTGGTAAAGTAATCAATGTCCGACGAATAAATTCATCCTTGCCGATGTCCAATGTGATACAGCTGGCAATACTGCTGTATTTCGCGATGATTTTTGAAATGATCGCTAAATCGCCTTGTGTGCCAGTTGATGCGATAGTCAGCACGTAGCTTCCTTGTTCGACATTCCAAGATTGAGACAGCATATTCAATAATGAACTGTGGGTCAAAATCCCATAGAACTCATTGTTTTCATCTAATACGGCAATGTATGGCAACTCTTTGATCGTGAAAAAGACTTTAAAAAATGAAGAATTGACATAAATAAATTTTGTCGCGTTTTTAAGCAGGTGTGTCACTGGTAATGTCATATCTCCACCATTCGATTTGTGACGATAGATGTGCATTTTATAGATGTTTCCCCGGAAGATTTTGCCGGATTCATCTAAGATCGGTACACAGCGATAGCCAGAATCTTCTAAAATTTCCAAGGCTTCTTCTAAAGTAGCTGTTTCTTTGATCGTAGTTAAGTCGCGTTTTTTGTAAACCATTGTTTTTAGTAACATAACAATTCCCTCCCAAATACCCAATTCACATCTCTATAATACCATAAAATCAGCGGAAACTATATTTTTGCGTGTCAAAATCTAAAATTGACACTTTCACTGAAAAATGGTATTTTTAACTTTGGAAAACTTTGTATAAAGGGGGAGGACATCAGAAATGGCAACAAAAAAAGCAGCTTTGGCTTGTTCTGTCTGCGGATCCCGCAACTATTCGAAATCAGTCAGTGAAGGAAAAAAAGGCGATCGCCTTGAAATTAACAAATTTTGCAAATACTGCAATCAATACACGCTACATCGTGAAACGAAGTAAGGAGGAATCTTGATGAACTTTATGAAAAATGTTTTTGCTGAAATGAAAAATGTTTCTTGGCCATCAAGAAAGCAATTACGCAGAGATACTTTTGTTGTGATCCAAACGACAATTATTTTTGCAGTGATGTTTTTTGTGATGGATACGCTGATTCAAACTGTTTTTGATTTGATTTTGAAATAAATGCTGCTGGATTATCAGCAACTAGTCAAGTAAAACAAATCGTGGTATAATTGATTCGAGGAAAAACTTCGGTGCAACTGAGGTTTTTTTATTTTACAAAAAGATAGGGAGACCGAATACAATGGAATCTTTTGAAAAAAATTGGTATGTCTTGCATACTTACTCCGGCTATGAAAACAAGGTGAAAGCGAACTTGGAATCACGGGCGCAAAGCATGGGGATGGGCGATTACATCTTTCGTGTTGTCGTACCAGAAGAAGTCGAAACGGAAGAAAAGAATGGGAAAAAGAAAGAGATCGTTCACAAAACTTTTCCAGGTTATGTCCTCGTCGAAATGGTCATGACGGATCAATCATGGTATGTTGTTCGTAATACACCAGGAGTGACTGGGTTTGTCGGCTCTCATGGAGCAGGAAGCAAACCAGCTCCGCTTTTACAAGAAGAAATCAACTCTATCTTACGTTCAATCGGTATGAGCACTCGAACAGTTGAATTGGAAGTGGAGATTGGTGAAACAGTTAAAATCATCGAAGGTGCATTCTCTGGATTAGAAGGACAAGTCGCTGAGATCGACGAAGAAAAACAAAAATTAAAAGTCAATATTGATATGTTTGGTCGAGAAACAAGTACAGAATTGGATTTTGAACAAGTAGATAAAATCTAAGTATAAAACTGTAGTGTTTTTTGTCAAAATAAGGTAAAATAAAATTGAAAATTGGTGATAGCGGACCGTTATTGGCCCGCTGTTTTTATCTCACGAAAAGAAAGCGTTTTATAAAAAGGGGGTCCTATGAAGAAAATTCTCGCATCGATTTGTCAACGCCATTTTTTTGATCAACATTTGGAAAAAAGAGGTGTGATTTCCGTACATAATGGTTATAGTTTGTTGTTTGCTTTTAATTTGTTTTTGCTGCTTTCTGCCGTGATCTTTATGGAACCTCAAAAAGTGTTTCGTGAAATGCTTACAATCATGTTCTCGGAAAGCCATTTAGTAACGGATTACGTTGCGCTGACTTCTGTAGGTGGCGCACTGTTCAATGCGTCGATCATGACTTTTGTTGCGATCGCGGTCTGTTACCATTACCGAGTTCCGGTTACTGGAGGAATGATATCAGCCGTCTTTATGGTTACGGGGTATGGTTTGTTTGGCAAAAATCTGTTCAATTTTATTCCAATCTTCTTAGGTGTTCGTCTCTATTCCTATTTAATGAATCAACCCCTCAAAAAATATCTTCTCATTGCTTTGTACGGTTCCTCCGTTTCACCCATCGTTAGTTTTTTTGCATTCAATGACTCACTTCCCGCTTATTTCGGTAGCTTCATCGGTTATTTGATCGGTGTTTTGACTGGATTGATCATGGTTCCTTTAGCACTGCATTTTCAAGCATTATTTAAAAAAGTCAGTATCTATAGTGCCGGCTTTACTTCTGGCATGTTGTGTACGATGGTTGCAGGAATTTGCCGAATGTTTGGTTTTGATATCGAATTGCGAGCAATCGTTTCTAAAGGCTCCAATCTTCCACTGGTTATTATGATGGTGTCGCTGTCTTTATTAATGATTGGCTATGGGTTAGCAATGGCTGTTAAACGCAAGCGGTTGAACATGCGGGCAATATGGTCTCATAGCGGCAAAATCGAATACGATATTTTACGTGAAAGTGGCGTTTATAATACGATGATTAATATGGGGTTAATGGGATTGCTGTTAATGAGTTATGTGAGTATGCTAGGTGTCAACCTCAATGGTCCCATTGCAGGTGCGATGTTTTGTGTCATTGGTTTTTCTGCTTGTGGTGCCCATGTCTTTAACGCGCTGCCCTTATTTGCCGGTGTGCTATTAGCAAATACAATGAATATCTACGCAATGACTGAAACAGTAACCGTTACAGCGGCTATTTTTGCAATGATGCTCTGTGCGGTGACTAATGCTTACGGGTGGAAAGGGGGGATGATCGTGGGATTCATTCATACGTCGATGGTTTTGAATATCGATGTGCTTCATGGTGGATTGAATCTGTACAATAATGGCTTTTCCGGAGGGCTCGTTGCGATGATGATCATTCCATTGCTCGATTTTTTTTCACAAATCGCGGACACCTCGATTTTTAAACGGAAGAAACAGTCCGGAGGCAAAGAAAAGGTAACCTACCAAGCAACGAGTAAAGAATGAAGTGTTCTTGAATAAAGAGTAAACATCAGCTATTGCTTGTTTCTTGTTTCAAAAGGGATTATACTAGACCCGATTTGGAGGGACTGTAAATGAAAAAATGGCTATTTCTATGTCTGGTTGTTTTGCTTAGCGGCTGTCAAGCAGCAACTCACTCAAATGTTTCAGCACAAAAAAGTACACAGAAGCCAACGGAGACAACGACTGCTTCGGCAGAAACATCAACCACCGAACCCGTTCAGAAAACGACCACGCCAACACTCTTTATTCATGGTTATCAAGGAGGTCCCTCATCATTTGGAGGGATGATACAGCGTTTTGCCCAAAAAGATTGGGTGAGCAATGAAATGGTTCTAACAATTTCACCAGATGGGACAGTTTCAACGGAAGGAGTGCTTTCTAAAAAAGCTGTAAATCCAACCATTCAGGTCTTGTTCGCTGACAATCAAAATAATGAATGGAATCAAGCAGAATGGATCCGACAAGCGTTGCTTTATCTGAAAAAGGAAGGAATAGAGCAAGTAAATTTAGTCGGACATTCCATGGGGGGAGTTAGTGGTTTTCGCTATCTCACAACATTTGGAGAGCTGAGTGCAGCTGGGGCTGAAGCACTGGATCCCGCATTGCCAAAAGTAGCTAAATTTATAGCGATCGGGGCGCCTTTCAATGAATTTATTGATACGAGTTCACGACAGACTGTCACTGATTTAGTGACAAACGGACCAACGGAGACTTCTCCACGCTACCAGGAATTTCAAGGACTATTGAAGCAAGGGGGGCATCGACTCCCGATTGAGCTGATTGCTGGGCAATTATCTGATGAAGAGCTATCGGACGGCACTGTGCCGACCACAAGTGCCTTGGCGATCAACCACTTATTGGCAGCGAATGGCTATTCTGTGACTGAAAAAATCATTAAAGGATCACAGGCACAGCATAGTCAGCTGCATGAAAATCAAGAAGTAGATGAAGATATTGCTGCTTTTTTATGGGAGAAATAACTGATAGTCGTCAAAAGGCTGTAAGAATAACTTTGATATAAGTTCTATCTGTTTTTTTTAGTAGTAGCAAATAGATAAAAATATCCGAATGATCGGAGATCGCTTATTCTTCTCGTGCATAGGTAACGAGGACCTGCAGAGCCGCGGGAGCTATCTAATGATCATTCGGATATGTTATTTGTTGAGACTCTTACATCTTTTAGTGTTCAGCGGCATCTAAAATTTGCGCTTGTAGACGTTGTGCTGTAGGCGTTGTGGCCAACCCGCCCTCGGCTGTTTCTTTAAAAATACTTGGCATTTGCCGTCCTACTTGGTACATCGCGTGGACGACTTCATCCGGAGGAATCACACTTTCGATTCCTGCTAAAGCCATATCAGCAGAAATAAATGCTTGTGAGGAACCGAGAGCATTTCGCTTCACGCAAGGAACTTCGACTAACCCAGCGACAGGATCACAAATCAATCCCATCATATTCTTTAGTGTAATGGCTACTGCTTGAGCAGCTTGATGTCCGCTCCCACCCTTAGCACAGACGAGGGCTGCTGCTGCCATGGCACTGGCAGAACCAACCTCTGCTTGACAACCGCCTTCTGCTCCGGATATCGAAGCATTGTTCGCAATGACTAGTCCGAAGGCTCCGGCAGTAAAGAGGAAATCGATTTGTTGAGAACGAGACAGCTGCAAACGATCGCGAACAGCCATCAGCACACCAGAGACAACACCGGCACTCCCAGCTGTAGGAGTGGCACAAATCAATCCCATTTTGGCATTGACTTCATTGACAGCAATGGCATTTTGAACGGCTTGCAAGATCGTCTCACCACTTAGAAAATCACCAGCCTGTATATAATCATTCATTCGTGTGGCATCGCCACCGGTTAATCCCGTCACAGAGGTCACTCCAGCAACGCCCTCGGCAACGGATTGTTCCATGACCGTCAGGTTTTTGTCCATTAGTGCAATGACTTGCTCGCGAGTGCGCCCTGAGTTTTCGCATTCGACCGCAATCATCATCTCTGCAATCGATGCATAATTTTTGCTTTGAAGAACAAGATCTTCAATCGTATAAAACATGACGAATCCTCCTTTAATCGAAATAAGCCGCACTATAAACGTGGGGCAGTGCTTTGATTTGTTGTGCCAATTGATCATTTCGTTCATCCACTTCAATGATCATAATGGCTTTTTCTCCTTTGGACTCTCGGGTAACAGTCATCGTACCAATATTGATTTGTGCCTCAGAAAGTAGATTCGTGACACGTGCGACCATTCCGGGAACATCTTGATGAACGATGACATAGGTAGGGGTACCTAAAGTCAATGAGATTTTAAAACCATTCAATTCAGAAATTTGTATATTCCCACCGCCGATTGAAATGCCGGTAACGGACATTTTGCGGTCACCTTTTTTTAAAATCATTTTGACCATATTCGGATGTTCGGCTTTTTCGTTTTTCGGAACAAAGAGTACTTCTAGACCTTGCTCATAGGCTAACTTTAATGAGTCAGCAAGGCGCTGATCATCGGGCTCCATTCCTAACAAACCGCCGACAAGTGCAATATCTGTTCCGTGGCCGCGATAAGTTTTCGCGAAGGACTCATACAAAAGGATATCGACACTGTCAGGCTGTTCGCCAAAGATGTGGCGCACGATTTTGCCAATTCGAGCAGCACCTGCGGTATGGGAACTGCTGGGTCCAACCATAATTGGTCCAATAATATCAAAGACACTTCGGTATTTTAAAGGTTCCATTCTATTCACCTCATTTAATTGATGGGAGAAATCCAGATGTAGTTTAGCATAAAATATGGAGAAATAGAGCAATGAGTGGAACTGTATGGGATTTTTTTAATCTTTTTTTTGTTTTACCGATTTTCTCCATAAAAAGCAAAAAAATTCGCCAAGAGTTCTTGCAAATTTCTTTTGAGATGCTATAATATCTCAGTGTGCATTATTCACACGTTTTTTGTGTGCGCACATGATTCACTAAAGTGGGAGGAGAAATATGGATCTCCAATTAACCACATCACGGACTCAAGGAGGTATGTCTCGTGGCAAAAAAAGTAGAAAAAATCGTTAAATTGCAAATTCCTGCAGGTAAAGCAACACCAGCTCCGCCAGTAGGTCCTGCACTAGGTCAAGCGGGTATCAATATCATGGGATTCACAAAAGAATTCAATGCACGTACAGCTGATCAAGCAGGCTTGATCATTCCAGTAGTGATCTCTGTATACGAAGACCGTTCATTCACATTCGTTACAAAAACACCACCAGCAGCAGTATTGTTGAAAAAAGCAGCAAACGTTGAAAAAGGTTCAGGCGAACCAAACAAAAACAAAGTTGCAAAAGTTTCACGCGATCAAGTAAAAGAAATCGCTGAATTGAAAATGGAAGACCTAAACGCAGCTGACGTTGAAGCAGCTATGCGCATGGTTGAAGGAACTGCACGAAGCATGGGGATCACTGTAGAATAATTTTTACAGACCCTAAGGAAGTAGCTTCTCAGTCGGCTCTATATTGAAAAATATGGGACACGTGGGAGGTTCTACCGTTATAACCACATCAAGGAGGAAACAAAATGGCTAAAAAAAGCAAAAAAATGCAAGAAGCATTGAAAAAAGTTGACGCTGCAAAAGCTTATTCAGTTGAAGAAGCAGTAGCTTTGGCAAAAGAAACAAATATTGCAAAATTCGACGCAACGGTTGAAGTTGCTTACAAACTAAATGTCGATCCTAAAAAAGCGGACCAACAAATCCGTGGTGCGGTCGTACTACCAAACGGTACTGGTAAAACACAAACAGTGTTAGTTTTTGCGAAAGGTGAAAAAGCCAAAGAAGCAGAAGCAGCTGGTGCTGATTTCGTTGGAGACGACGACATGGTTCAAAAAATCCAAGGCGGATGGTTCGATTTTGATGTTGTTGTTGCAACACCAGATATGATGGCAACTGTCGGTAAACTTGGTCGTGTTTTAGGTCCTAAAGGTTTAATGCCAAACCCTAAAACTGGTACAGTTACAATGGACGTAACAAAAGCTGTTAACGAAGTAAAAGCTGGTAAAGTGACTTACCGTGTTGACAAAGCTGGTAACGTTCATGTACCAATCGGTAAAGTTTCATTTGAAGATGACAAATTAGTTGAAAACTTCAAAACAATCCACGAAACTTTAGTAAAAGCTAAACCATCTGCAGCGAAAGGTCAATACATGAAAAACATTTCTGTAACGACAACTTTCGGACCTGGTATCCATGTAGATCAAGCTTCTTTCTAATTTGAATAAAAAACAAAACTTTTGTTGACTTGACTGCCTTATCTATGGTAAGGTAGTCAAGGTTAAAAGTTTAACTGTACCGAAGACAGTAGGTGACGTCAGTCTTAATTTCCTACCGAGGACGTTTATTGAGAAACTTCAATAGTCCCTCTATGTCTACGGTGGCATAGAGTTTTTTTGTTTTTATCTCTTGATAAAGACAAATGAAGACAGAAATGTTTTCTTGAAACTCTTCCATCAAAATCAGGAGGTGAAATTTAAAATGAGTGAAGCAGCTATCGCTAAAAAAGCCGCAATTGTGGATGAAGTGAGTGAAAAATTCAAAGCAGCCGCATCTGTAGTAGTCGTTGACTACCGTGGATTGACTGTTGACGAAGTAACTCGTCTACGTAAACAATTACGCGACGCAAACGTTGAAATGAAAGTTATCAAAAATTCTATCCTTTCACGTGCTGCTGAACAAGCTGGTCTAGAAGGTCTTGGTGAAGTATTCACTGGCCCAACTGCTGTAGCGTTCAGTAACGAAGACGTTGTCGCACCTGCAAAAATCATGAACGATTTTGCTAAAGAGGCTAAAGCATTAGAAATCAAAGGCGGTATCATCGAAGGCAAAGTTTCTTCTTTGGAAGAAATCACAGCATTGGCAAAATTGCCAAACCGCGAAGGACTTCTTTCAATGTTGCTATCTGTGCTACAAGCACCTATCCGCAACGTGGCTTACGCTGTCAAAGCAGTGGCCGAAAAAGAAGAAGATGCAGCTTAATTGCCGCATAATCACACTATAAACTAAACTATCTAATTAAATGGAGGAAAACAAAATGGCATTGAACATTGAAAACATTGTCGAAGAGCTAAAAGGCGCGACAATCTTAGAATTAAACGACTTAATTAAAGCTATCGAAGAAGAATTTGGCGTATCTGCTGCTGCTCCTGTAGCTGTAGCTGGTGCTGCTGGCGACGCTGGTGCTGCTGAAGAACAAACTGAATTCACTGTAGAATTGACTGCAGCTGGCGACCAAAAAGTTAAAGTTATCAAAGCAGTTCGTGAAGCAACTGGTTTAGGCTTGAAAGAAGCTAAAGCTGTAGTTGACGGAGCTCCTTCAGCAGTTAAAGAAGGCATCTCTAAAGACGAAGCTGAAGCATTGAAAGCTGCTTTAGAAGAAGTTGGCGCTTCAGTAACAGTTAAATAATTATTTTTGATTTTTTTGAGCTAGAATTCCTTTTAAGTAAGGGTTCTAGCTCTTTTTTTTGTTTTTTGACCATCCTTTTGACCATATATTTAGAAACGAAGGTAGCATGCAATTTTTTCTGCAAAGAGCTCTTTTGTTAGATGAGCATAGATGTTTATCGTTGTCTGAATATCAGAGTGTCCGAGACGTGATCTCACTTTTTGCATTGATAAGGCAGTTTCAAAGAGTAAATAACAGTGTGGATGACGAAATCCGTGACCAATTGCTTTTAACCCCTTTTCTTCCAAAGCTTTTTTTGAATGCTATTGGAACTCAGTGGGGTTGGGTAGCTTTTTGCTACAAAAATAATTTCTTGAGTCTAAATGAGTTTTATTAGAGTAATTTCTTAATAATATCCATTGAGAAACCACATTGATTGGGGAATATTTTTGCCGACTAGATTTTAGTAATTTTGAGTTTCTTTTTGATTGAAGACTAAAAAAAATGTTGGTAAAAATCAACCTCGATTTTACACCAGCACAAAATATGATCGGACCTAATCTTTTTGATTTGGCTCTTTAAAGATGATTTGTTTCGATATACTTGTCCAAGAGAAAGTTTTCCACGCTGACGATGTCAATGCAAATCAAATCATCTATATTTATTGTTTTTTTGTTCGTCTTTGTGATGCTTTCGTAATCTATTATAGAAAGTACTAGTTTTTTTGAATCTAAAAGATTGATTTTTCCGGTAAAGACGCTCTCGTCATTAGAATGTATCACAGTTACGCTTTTTTTGAGAACTAAATTATTTGTGAGTAAGTCATCGATAGTTTTTATTTTTTCTAAATTAATTATAGAACCAAGATCATAGTTATCAAATGATTTGTTGATTTTATTATAACTTACAAAAAATTCGTACATTCTAATGTAGGCTGAGTTGTCAATAATTTTTACTAAATACTTTTTACTTCTAATCTGAATACTGTCAAGTGTTCCAGTTTCACTGATAGACATAAATAAGATAAATGAACCAAGATCTTGCAAAATGTATCCGAGTGAGAAGGATTCACTTCCATAGTCATCTATATCTTTTGAGTATAATTCCAAGAGTTGGTTGCTATAAGAATAATCTGTTTCTATCATTGTTTATCCTCTTTTCTTCATTTTGTAATTTGCTTTTCATTTTTTCGTCCGGGCCGAGATTTCGTGTGTTCTTTGAAGAGCTTGTAGTTTTAAGCCCAACGTAATTCAAATGAACAAACTGATGGTATTTTTCGATCACATATTCATTGCTGTACCCATGAAAATTAGTAGCAGTGTAGGAGTAGAAAGAAGAAGATTTAGTGCTAATAGCCAACCTAAAAAGTGACGTTCAATATTTTTAATAAAACAATAAAGTGGTATGGTGAGAGAAATTAAAATGATGGCTATTATGATTCCCAAATACATCGGCTCTGTCTCTAAGGGGGAAAATTTGGAAATAGTATTCGATAATTGATAAATAAAATCGAACCCAGGTATTTCAGGATCGACTATTCCTTTTTTTAAAATGAAAAATCCTGTGACTTGCATTAAAGATAAATAGGGTCCTATTCCATAAGTGATTAATAGCATAGGATAGAACCAGTGGTAATGTGTCTCTGAATTTGCCATAGAAAAAATCTCCTTTAATATATACTCGAGAATATAGGAGTAACGAATGTTTTGAAATCTAATAAGCTAATAAAACTCTTTCATTTTTGTAAGTATCAGTTAGTATTTATCCATTGGGCTTATTTTGTTTGCACTTGATGATAGTTGTTTATTCCTAAAAGGAGGGGGGACCTTCTTAGTCAAGTATCGGAAATGAAAATAGTTTACCTATGAGCCAAGTTCTGACTTTATTTTGGCAGTATAAAAAATGCCGACGTTCTAATTTGAGTCTACGTTCTCTTTCATCAAGTTCCGCTTCTTCTTTCTGTCTTTGCTAAGCGTGTTTTATTTTTAGAAATATAAATCATGGCTAAAATAATTCCTGTTATCACAAGAAAAATCATTAGATAGGGAAGAACTGAGAGGATTAAACTTCCGAAGATCAAAAAGAATAACAACCCGATGCATCTGCACCCTCAGCCGCCACCACGACTTTCTTTAACAATATGGAGCTTTGACATTTAGTAATTACTTTGTTATTTTTATTTCATTGTATCAGATAAGTTTAATAGATAACATTTATTTTTGGCCGTTTGGAAAGATATTTTTGAGAATATCTTTTTAGTTCTGACGGCTAAGGCTATCTGAATTAGAGGAACAGTTGCAAAAAAAAACAAGCCTAAGACTAGCGCTGAGCGCCGCTGACTTAGGCTTGTTTATTTTTTGCGAAATTGCTGAACAAGAAAAATGAAGATAAAAAAGAATAATGCTTCCCATAAAGTAGTTGTCCAACTAAAGGTACGACTGATCCCAAAAAAAAGATTCCCAATATTGGATACGACCAAATAGATGACCGTAGCAATCAATGAAAAAATTAAGCGTTTTGCCATCATAATTCCCCCTTGCCTTTGATTGTAACAATTGACTGACGAGAGAGCAATTATTTTAAGAAAAGGCTCCTGTCAAAACGAAAAAAAGATGCGCCATTCTTTAATTGTTTTGGGTGCTTTCAGGCGTGAGAGCAAAGAGGGGAGCCCTATAAATTTTTTTGATTCTCCCAATCAGTTCATTGATTAATCAAGAGGAACATCAAAAATCCAGCCAGCTGGAGCCTTGCGCTCACCAAATTGGATACCCGTCAATTCATCGTATAGCGCACGAGTTTTAGGACCGACCTCCGTTTCACTGTAAAACACATGGAAAGACTCTCCATTTTGGATTCCGCCAATAGGTGAAATAACCGCAGCGGTTCCACAAGCGCCTGCTTCAACAAAGCGATCCAGTTGATCCACATACACATCTCCTTCGACAGGTGTTAATCCTAAAGCATGTTCTGCAAGATAAAGGAGAGAATATTTGGTGATACTTGGCAAAATTGATGGCGATTTTGGTGTCACGAATTCATTTTCGGCCGTGATCCCAAAGAAGTTAGCGGACCCCACTTCCTCAATTTTTGTATGTGTTTCAGGGTCTAAATAAATGCAATCTGAAAAATTCCGTTCATGGGCTTCGTATCCTGGTAATAAGCTGGCAGCATAATTTCCGCCTACTTTTGCAGCGCCGGTACCATTTGGTGCTGCACGATCATAATCTGAAACAATAAAGTTCGTTGGGGCCAGCTCGCCTTTGAAATATGATCCGACCGGCATGCAAAAAATAATAAACAAGTATTCTGGCGCAGGTGCAACGCCGATATTCTCGCCTACACCAATCAATAGCGGCCGTAAATATAGAGTAGCCCCGGTACCGTAAGGCGGTACAAATTCTTGGTTTGCTTTGACCACTTGATTGACCGCATCGAGGAACATCTCTTCGGGAACGAACGGCATACGCAAGCGACGAGCGCTTCGATTCAATCGTTTACTATTCTCATCTGGACGAAACAAGTTGATCCCGCCATCTGGTCGTCGATACGCCTTCAAGCCTTCAAAGCATTGCTGACCGTAATGCAATGCTGGAGAACCTTCATGAATATGCAGAATATTATCTTCAGTCAATGCTCCTTGTTCCCAAGAGCCATTTTTCCATTTTGCGACAAAGCGCCAAGGGGTTTTAATATACGAAAACCCTAAATTTTCCCAATCGATTTGCATAGAGTCACTTCCTTTTTTAATTTTTCCTAGTATAGCATGGAACGCCCATCAAGTCATTATTTTCTGAAAATTCATCGCAATGATTTTCATTTCTAACATCATGATGAAAGCTTATTACTAGAGGCTTTATATTCACAGAATTTTTTTCAAGCCTATCTGGAGCTCTGCAGTTGTTGATAAAAAGGGGGAAGGATTTTGGCAGAACGTCGAGCACTTTAGATTGTATTTACGGAACAGATATGCTTCAATAAGGGTAGAAAAAAATCGATTAGGAGGACTTTCGGTGATCAAAGAAGCGGTTTCTGAAATCCAAGGTGTCCTGGATGCTTATCAGCGACTGGCACCAATCATGATCCATACACCTGCCGCACCAAGCAATATTCTTAGCGCAGAAAAGACAGGAGAAATTTATCTGAAACTAGAGAATCTGCAGCGTACAGGATCCTTTAAGGCGCGAGGGGCCTACAACAAATTAGCAACATTGACAGAGGAAGAGAAAAAAAGAGGGGTAATTGCTTGTTCAGCAGGTAATCATGCGCAAGGTGTTGCACTAGCAGGCGCCCTGCTAGGGATACATGTACGGATCTTTATGCCGCTTCAAGCAGCGAAGACAAAAATAGAAGCAACGAGAAATTATGGCGCTGAAGTGATCTTAGCAGGAGAGACATTCGACGATACAAAACAAATTACTTTGGAAGCGATGTCACGTAGCGGTGAGGTCTTTGTCTCCCCCTTTGATGATCGAGCGGTAATGGAAGGGCAAGGAACGATTGGGTTAGAGATTTTACAAGATTTGCCTAATGTGGATAATGTCATCGTACCGATCGGTGGAGGCGGCTTGATCGCAGGCATTGCGTTAGCAATCAAACAATTACGCTCGGAAACTAATATTATTGGTGTTCAATCTTATCAAGTGCATGGGATGATTTCCTCTATATGGCGACAAGAACTGATAGCCAATCGCAGCAGTAAGACATTGGCAGATGGGTGCGATGTGGCTTTGGCTGGAGAATTGACTTATGAAACGTTGCGCTCGCGCATAGATGAAACCGTTTTAGTTGAAGAGAAAGATATCGAAACTGCTATCCATTATTTGGCTTTAAAAGAAAAAGTGATTGCTGAAGGGGCAGGTGCTCTGAGTACGGCTGCTATCCTAAGCGGACAAATCGATCATTTGCTGAAAGGCAAACGAACAGTCGCAATCGTTTCAGGCGGGAATATCGATTTCTCTGTTTTTAAAGAAATCATTTAAAAAAAGATGATCTCAGACCAACTAGTCGTCTGAAGATCATCTTTTTTAGTCCGTTTTCGATCCAGTTTTCAGAGGAGAAGAAACGTTTACTAAAAACTGCGACCGCCGCCGCCAAATGTTCCGCCGCCGGAAGAATGAGTAGTGGTGCCACCGCCAAAACCGCCGCCGCCATTATTTTTAGGTGGACGTGGGATTCGGCGAGTCGTTACGAAGGAGTTGACCAGACGATCTTCTTTTTGAGTCAATTTGATGCTGGATTTTTCTCTGTAAGGGTATTTGTATCCACCCATTTTTAATTGGTATCTTGATTTGACAATAATGAAAAAAGCAATACTGATCACTGCAGCTACCAATAAGCTAATGCCGATTTCTAAAGGGGTCAGCACTTTATAATAAGTGATCTTGCCTGTCTCACGATCCACATGATAGTGACCGCCGGGAACCCCCGCTTCTACATAGCTGGCTGCATTCTCCAAGTAGACCCGGGCGGCTTGATAGTAATTACCCGCCGTCATCTGATCATAAATATTATCCAACATATCATCAAGACGAGCGTCGTTGATATAATCGAGCATATTTCCTGAGGTGGACACATGAAGATTACGGTTGCCCATATCGATCATCAATGCTGAGCCATTCTGATCATTCCCGATACGATCCGCGAGAAAACGGTCGGTGGTGTATTCAATATCATCAATGCCGTTATTTGTCGTTGCGATAAAAACTTCACCTTTGATTTTCTCATTCAACTGATCGGCTTGTTCGCTCAAACTCTGGATTTCGGAGGGAGTAAAAAGACCAGCGTTATCAGTAACGGTATTTTCTGCCGCCACGCCAGTGACCGTTGTCAGCAGAAAGCCGGCAATCATTAGGAAAAAACAGGAAAATTTTCTCATAAGAAATACCCTCCAATCATCCCTAGAATCGCAATCACAGCAAAAATCGCTGCACTCGTAAATCCTAAGCGTTTGTAACTGATGGGCAAGACACCGCTGACTTTACCGGTTTGGCCGTTCATCGCATAATAAAAGACGTTCTTATTTGGATCATCAGCGCGATAGGTGACAAGCCAGACCGGCAGCAGTACGTAATGATTGGTCTCTTTCGTAATCTCAATGTTCCGCTGTGTCCGATTGAAGCTAGTGTACCCATTAACGGTACTGCTT
Source organism: Enterococcus sp. M190262 (assembly GCF_005843965.1). Lineage (NCBI taxonomy): Bacteria > Bacillati > Bacillota > Bacilli > Lactobacillales > Enterococcaceae > Enterococcus > Enterococcus sp. M190262. The sequence goes on from NZ_CP040461.1 coordinate 2,321,330, forward strand.
AGGAGGTTTTCAGCATAACCGGAAAGTTCCTGTTGTACTTCATTCTTAAGTGCTTGATACTCAATGTCGCGTTTTTCTGCTTGAAATCCTGCCAGATACTGGCTGCGAAAGTCAACGGCCTTATCCAATGGGAAAGGCTGGACCCCGGTAACCATTTTTTGTTGGACATTCTTGGATAAAGCGTTTTTGATCAGTTCATTGATACGCATTTTTCCGCGTCTGGAAACAGCAAATTGTTTGTGTTCTGTATATTCGATCTCGCCGACACGCCAAATTCTTAAAGAAGTTCCAGTTCCAGATAGTTGGCCATCTAGTTCGGCATCGATCCTCCAGTAAGGGAAATAAACACCGGTCAATTTTTCAACTTGCGCTTGATCGAAGAAGTCTCTTGGTACGAACCATTTTTTTTGTGCCCATTCCAGAAATTTAGCGGTTGCTTCTTCTTTTTCGATTGCAAAAGGTAAAACTTTGTTAGGTAAGAATTCTCCAGAAAGACGGCCGGAAAGGACGACTGGATTGTGGCAGAAATAACAGTAAGTAGCTGCTGTCGTAGCATCAGTGACGATCTCTGCGCCGCAGTTAGGACAAAGGAACAAGTCCATTTGGGCCGCCTTTTCTTCGGTTTTTTCTGTGATAGCTTCTTTTAGCGCCGGTTCCGTATTATCAGTGATCGGCTGATTTTCCGGCGCAGTCCCATCTGCAAGTTGGGCTTCTTTTTGTTTTTGTTCAAAGGCTGTTACTTCTGCTTCTGTAAAAATACTCAAACAGAAGGGGCAGTGGAATTTTTGATCACCAGGATCAAAGGTTAGCGCACCGCCGCAGTTGGGGCATTTATGCGTAATGACATCCATTTAAGTTCCTCCTTCATTTAGTCTAAAGGAACTCCCTTAAATGGCTTGCCGCAGTTGGGACAGAATTTCGGGATTCCATTTGCTAAATCAATTATTTCACTACATTCTGAACATTTCATTTGTAAACTTGGGGTTCCTGTAGGTTTTGCTGTACCGCAATTGCTGCAGAACTTACCCGTATTGCTTGTTCCACACTGAGGGCAGTCCCAACTATCGCCATTGTTTTGTTTCTGCTGATTTTCTTGGTTTTGCTGGATTTGTTGCTGATTGTTTTGAGCTGCTTGATTCAAGTAACCGCCAGTTGTGTTCATCCCCATGCCCATACCAACAAATCCGGTTGTTGCACCGGCAGCATTACTACCTGCGGATTCCATCCCACGTGCGATCGAACCTTGAACATACCCTTCACGAACATTTGGGTCACCCAACATGGCACCTTGATTACGCATGTTGATCAGTTTCACTGAATCATCCGTATAAGAGATGCTTGCAACAGCGACTGAAACGATTTCCATTCCTCGCAGTTCGCGCCAACTGTCGTCTAAAACCTCACCCATGTATTTGCTTAATTCCATACTTTTTGATGGAACATAGGAGATGCGCTCGCCATCCGCTGACATTTTGTTGATGGCTGTCTGTAAAGCAGTCAGAAACTCTGCTAAATATTGTTCGTTAATGTCATTGATGTCAACTTGTGTTTTATTTTTTGGAATCGCGTTGGTGTAGAATAAGATCGGATCAGTAATTCGCAATGAGTAATTTCCATGGGCTCTTAGGAATAATTCTGCATTATAAAAGTTGTCAAAATAATTTAATGGAGAAGAAGTCCCGAAGCGGATTCCTTTGATTTCCTGCAAATTGATATAGAAAACTTGTTGTTTTTGAGGTGTTACGCCACCAAATTTGAAGCGATTAAACGTTTCAGAGATGGCATCCTTTAAGGAACCGTTGAACATGGAAGGAGCCAAGTCATTTTTGACGGTATAGTAGCCTTCCTCTGCTGTATAATCAATGATTTTTCCACCATCGACCAGCAGCATCATCATATTAGGGTAGACGTGGATTACAGATCCATCTGTTATGACATCCTCCGTTCCTTTTCGGTTCGAACCGCGTTTGTCATTGCGCCGTACCTTCACACCTTTAGTCATCACTGTCGTGTCGCCCATATTGTCAGGTTCGAAGACCTCTAGCCATTGGTCGGCAAGACCTCCGCCAATCGTGCTTGTTGCAGCTTTGATAATACCCATTTTCAGTCCTCCTTACAAATTTTCATCATCCAATGGATGAATGTACATTCATTATACCATAGCTCCGTATTTTCTATGTATTAGACCAAAGTTGTAGAAGTGTAGGCAAAAGTTGAATAAAAAATCGTCTATAAAACAATACTTTTTTCAAAGTATCGTTCTCTAGGATGTGCGGATTTTTATTAAAAGATTGCTCCCTTAAAAAATCATTTCTTTTTCAGCAGATAGGCAACTCAAGGTAGTTTTTTTTGTAAATATTACGTATAATAGATAATAGCGAATTTTGAAAAGAGTGAGGAAAAATATGGCCTATCAAGCATTGTACCGTGTATGGCGATCCCAACGGTTCGAGGATGTCGTTGGACAAAAAGCAATTACGCAAACCTTGAAAAATGCGATCGAGCAAAATCAAATTTCGCATGCTTATTTATTTACCGGTCCTCGGGGAACGGGAAAAACGAGTGCTGCCAAAATCTTTGCAAAAGCAATCAATTGTCCAAACCAAGTCAATGGAGAGCCCTGCAATGAATGCGAGATGTGCCGTTCGATCACAGCTGGTACGCAAGAAGACGTTATCGAAATCGACGCAGCCAGCAACAATGGGGTCGAAGAGATCCGCTTTATCCGAGACCGTGCAAATTATGCACCAACACAAGCTGAATATAAAGTATATATCGTGGATGAAGTTCATATGTTGTCGACCGGCGCCTTCAACGCGTTACTGAAGACGTTAGAAGAACCACGAAAAAATGTAGTGTTTATTTTGGCGACGACAGAGCCGCACAAGATTCCTGCAACGATCATTTCTCGAACGCAACGATTTGATTTTAAGCGAATCAATACGCAAGATATCGTTGATCATCTAAAGACAGTTTTAGACGGCAGTCAAATTGCCTATGAAGAAGAGGCGCTGCAAGTGATCGCACGAGCCGCAGAAGGTGGGATGCGGGATGCGTTAAGCATTGCTGACCAAGCTATTGCCTTTAGTGATGGCAAAGTCACGACTCAAGACGCATTAGAAGTAACCGGCAGTTTGTCTTATGAGATGATGGACCGTTTGATGCAATTTTGCGAAGACCAAGCAGTACCAGATGCATTAGAGACATTGCGCCAGCTGCTGTCTTCGGGCAAAGAAGCACGGCGGTTGTTGGAGAACTTGCTGGTCTATTGTCGTGACTTGCTCTTATATCAGCAAGCACCACAATTATTAGAAGAAAAATCACTGCAGATCACACCAGGCTTCAAAACTTTAGCTCAGGCAGCTACTGCAGATCAAATCTACCATTGGATCACTGTTTTGAATGAGACGCAAAACGAGGTGCGATTCACCAATAATCCGACCATTTATTTGGAAGTAGCAGTTGTTAAACTAGCAAATCAGAGGAGATTGCCAGCTTCAGGAGAAGTTTCGGTGTCGAATCAAGAAGTTCAGCAGCTTCGTCAAGAAATTCAGAAGCTGCAGTCAGAAGTACGAAAACTACAAGAAAACCCATCGGCGGCCAGCAGTGAACCGGTCAATCCACCTGCCAAGAAGACCAAAAATAGCAGCACTTTCCGAGTGCCGAAAGAACGGGTCTTTCAAGTCTTGAAAGAAGCCACAAAAAAAGATCTCGCAAATGTGCGGAACATTTGGGATGATCTGTTGATGTCATTGTCGGTGACACAACGAGCAATGCTCCACGCGAGCGAAGCAAAAGCAGCCAGTGCATCTGGTGTAGTGATTGCCTTTGATTATGAGATTGTCTGTCAACGGGCAGCTAATGACCAAGACTTGCAGCTGACATTGCATAATCAAATTTCACGAATGATTTCTGATTATGCACCGCAAGCCGTGTTTATCACGAAAGAAAGCTGGCCAATCTTACGACAAGAATTTATTGCTGGCGGACAAACCTTCAATACAGGCGAATTAGATGAAGGGGAAGCTGAACCAGAACCAACTACGGAAGAACCTGAAAATGAAGTCGTCGTTACCAAAGCCCAAGAGCTTTTTGGTGAATTGGCGAGCATCGAAGAAAATTGAGAGAATTGGAGTGAAGAACAATGATGCGAGGCATGGGAAATATGCAAGGCATGATGAAGCAAGTACAAAAAATGCAAAAAGAGATGGTAAAAGAACAAGAAGCCCTAAACAGTAAAGAATTTATCGGCGAGTCAACAAATGGCTATGTGAAGGCAACTTTTACAGGTGATAAAAAATTACGCGATCTTTCGATCGATCAAGCAATCGTCGATCCGGAAGATGTCGACATGTTACAAGATATGCTGATCTTGGCAGTAAATGATGGATTAACTAAAATTGAAAAAGAAACCGAACGGACTATGGGTAAATACACTAAAGGAATCCCCGGTTTATAAAAGGAGAAATGTGGCGTGCAGTATCCAGAACCGATCGCACGATTAATCGACAGCTACATGAAGCTGCCAGGTATCGGACAAAAAACAGCAACTAGATTGGCTTTTTATACGATCGATATGAAAGATGAAGTCGTCAATGAGTTTGCTAAATCACTGTTGAGCGTCAAACGTGATCTGCATTTTTGCAGTATTTGCGGAAACATTACAGAAGGAGATCCCTGTGAGATCTGCAGTGACCCTTCACGAGATAAAGGCACGATCTTAGTAGTAGAAGAACCAAAGGATGTCATGGCGTTAGAAAAAGTTCGTGAGTACCATGGACTCTATCATGTTTTGCATGGTGTTCTGTCTCCAATGGAAGGGACTGGACCAGAAGATATCAATATTGCTCCTTTGATTCAGCGCCTGCATGATGACCAAGTGAAAGAAGTGATCATTGCTACGAACGCCACGACAGAAGGCGAAGCTACCGCGATCTATCTTTCCCGACTGATCAAACCAGCGGGGATCAAAGTGACGCGGTTGGCTCACGGCTTATCTGTCGGCAGCGATATTGAATATGCGGACGAAGTGACATTGCTTAAAGCAGTGGAAGGAAGACGTGAATTATAAGAAATTGGAGGCAACAAGGGTGAGTGGACTGTTCATAACCATTGAAGGACCAGATGGCGCTGGCAAAACCAGTGTTTTAGAAGAACTATATCCTCGTTTGCAGCTAGAAGCCAAACGAGACATTGTTAAAACGAGAGAACCAGGCGGTGTAAAAATCGCAGAAAAAATTCGGCGGATCATACTGGATCCCAAAAATTCTGAGATGGATGAACGGACTGAAGCATTGCTGTATGCTGCTGCAAGACGCCAACATTTGATCCAAGTGATTTTACCAGCATTGAATGAAGGCAAAATCGTGATCTGTGATCGATTTGTAGACAGTTCTTTAGCTTATCAAGGGGCAGGGCGCCGGATCGGTATTCCTGAGATTGCACGTATCAATGAATTTGCCACCGAAGGCACGGAGCCTGACTTCACCTTGTATTTGGATGTCGATTCGGATACAGGTTTAAGAAGGATTCAAGAGCATCGGGCTCATCAGTTGGATCGCTTGGACGCGGAAGGATTAGAATTTCACCAACGAGTTCGTCATGCTTATTTGAAGCTGGCAGAAGAAAATCCTGTACGCATCCATAAGGTTGATGCTAGAATGGGATTACAAGATGTCGTTGAGACAAGTTTTTCAGCAATCGTTGAAGCATATCCTTCCTACTTCAAAACAATGTGATCGCTGACGACAATAATAAGGAGATGATCTCATGAAATTGATTATGGCAATCGTGCAAGACAAAGACAGCAACCGATTAGCAAATGAATTCATCGATGCCAACATTCGCGCTACGAAACTTTCATCTACCGGCGGATTCTTAAAAGCCGGCAACAGTACATTTATTATTGGTCTTGAGGATGAGCGGGTCCAAGACGCATTGGAACTGATCAAGAAAACCTGTCAGTCTAGAAAACAATATGTTTCCACACCAATGTCGTTAGACATCTCACTTGATGGGCAAGTACCTTATCCAGTGGAAGTAGAAGTTGGCGGTGCAACGGTTTTTGTTCTACCAGTCGATGGCTTCCATCAATACTAAAAAGGAGCAGACCATGGAGGAACTTTTTTTACAAGAATATCAACCTCTGGTTTTTGCCCAACTGAAGAAAAGTGTCGAGCATGGGCGGATTGCCCATGCTTATCTTTTTGAAGGCGATGCAGGAACGGGCAAACATGAGATGAGTTTGTGGCTGGCGAAACGTCTCTTTTGTACGAATGTTCAATCAGATGAACCTTGCGGATCTTGCAGTAATTGTTTGCGGATCGCTCAAGGGGAGCACCCGGACGTACTCATGGTGGAACCAGATGGACAGACGATCAAAGTAGATCAAATTCGTCAATTGCAAGAAGAATTTTCTAAGAGCGGCTTCGAAAGTCGCTTGAAAATCTTTATTCTTTCGCAATCAGAAAAAATGAATATAAGTGCAGCAAATAGTTTACTGAAATTTTTGGAAGAACCTGTAGGGAATTTCTTAGCGATTTTAGAAACGGAAAGTGTTGGACGGATCTTGCCGACGATCCAGTCCCGTTGTCAAATCATTCATTTTTCACCATTGGCGAAAGACAAATTGCGGACAAAGCTGCAAAAAGAAGGACTTTCTCAAGAGAGTAGCCGTCTTTTGAGTTACTTGACAAATAGTTATCATAAAGCAGTTGAAATCTCCCAAGAGGAATGGTTTAATGAAACTAAGGATGCTGTTGCACAATGGGTGAAGTATCTCTTGAAGAAAGATCCGCAAGCGTTTATTTTCGTTCAAAAAAAGCTGCTCGCTTTAGCAAAAGAAAAAGAACAGCAGAGAGTTATTTTTTCGATTCTGTTATTTTATTTGCAGGAAGAACGAGACCAGTTATTGGCACAAGGCTTATGGGGAAAAGAGATCAATCTTGCCATCGAAGCTGCCTTGCAAGCCCAAAAGAAACTGCAAGCGAATGTAGCTTTTCAAGGCGTTGCTGAACAATTTTCAGTGAAGATCATCTATGGCATAACAGTACCCTAAAGGGGGAGCAATGTTATGATAGAAGTAGTCGGTGTACGCTTTCGCGCTGCGGGACAAATCTATTTTTATGCGCCTGAGAAGCGAGATTACACGTCGGGGGAACGAGTGATCGTTGAATCACAAGAAGCAAAGTTTATGGCGACCGTCGCGATTCCTAAGCAGTTGATCGATTCGCAAGATTTGCCTTATGACATAAAGCCAATCATTAGACAGGCCACGCCTAAAGATATCGAGAAAGAAAAGAAAAATCGTCAAGATGCTGAAGAAGCGCTGATCATTGGCAAGCAGAAGATTCGAGCGCACAATTTACCTATGAAACTTGTTAGGGCAGAATATACATTTGAGCGGTCAAAGATGCTGTATTATTTTACAGCGGATGGTCGAGTTGATTTCCGCGAACTAGTCAAAGATTTGGCGAGTCATTTTCATACAAGGATCGAGTTGCGACAAATCGGTGTACGAGATGAAGCAAAGGCGATCGGCGGAATTGGTCCATGCGGCCGCAAGCTCTGCTGTTCGACGTTCTTAGGCGATTTTATCCCTGTCTCGATCAAGATGGCCAAAGATCAAGGGCTGTCTTTGAATCCGACGAAAATTTCCGGGTTGTGTGGTCGTTTGATGTGCTGTTTGAAGTATGAGAATGATGAATATGAACAAGCAAAACGAGAATTACCGGATCGCGGCAAAGAAGTTGAGACTCCGGATGGAAAAGGAAAAGTAGTCGGTCTGGATTTATTGCAGCGCATTATCAAAGTCCGCTTGTACGATCGACAAACGCCCATAGACTATGAATATGAAGAACTAGTGACAAAATAAGTAGGTGACCATAATGAGCATGGACAAGCGATCGATTTATGATGGATTGAATCAGTTAGAAAATGAACTGCAAAATTCGTTGAATAACTTAGCAGAAATGAAACAGTCTTTGCAAGAAATCGTTGAAAAAAATACGACGCTAGAATTAGAAAATCAACGTTTACGGGAACATATCCGTGAATTGAATCAAGTGGCCGAAGCGCCCGCAGAATCGGTCAAACAAGAATTGTCCAAATCGCGAATGAATTTGGAAAAGATATACGAAGAAGGATTCCATGTTTGTTATGACTTATATGGATCTAGAAGAGAACATGATGAACCGTGTGCTTTTTGTCTTGAAGTGATCTATCGAGAAAGCGGACGATAATAGGAAATGACCAGCGCAGGTTGCTGGTCTTTTTTTGAAAGTAGGGAAAGTATGCAGAAACAACAAAGCTATAAACAATCGAATGGAACGCTTTATTTAGTGCCGACACCAATCGGAAATTTGGAAGACATGACCGTTCGTTGTGTCAAAATTTTAGGGGAAGCCGATTTGATTGCCAGCGAAGATACTAGGAATACCCAAAAATTGTTGAACCATTTTGAAATAACGACACCGCAACGAAGTTTGCATGAACACAATTTCAAGGAACGTGTGCCGCAACTCATCGATCAATTGCTAGCTGGAAAAATAATTGCACAATGTAGTGACGCAGGGATGCCATCGATCAGTGACCCTGGTCATGAATTAGTCAAAGCGTGCATTGCAGCTGATATTCCAGTGATTGCCTTGCCTGGTCCTACAGCCGGATTGACTGCTTTGATCGCTTCTGGTTTGTCTCCGCAGCCCAATCTTTTTTATGGCTTCTTACCTCGAAAAAAGAAAGAGCAAAAAGAAGCATTGGCTGAGCTGGCGAACCAGCCGGCTACGATGATCTTTTATGAATCACCTTACCGCTTGGCAGCGACGATCGAAAATATGATTACTGTTTTTGGTGCAGAACGTTCTGCAGTCATCTGTCGAGAGTTGACAAAAATCCACGAGGAATACTTGCGAGGTTCTTTAAAGGAACTGTTGGACTATCTAGGGGAAAATACAGTCAAAGGAGAGTGCTGCCTTTTGGTTGAGGGATCGACGGACTCTGTCGAAATCGTTTATGACGGAAGCCTTAAAGAGCAAGTAACAGCTCTGATGGAGACCGGGATGTCTTCTAAGGAGGCTATCAAGGAAGTGGCGAAACGCAATCAAGTAAAAAAACAAACGGTCTATCATGCCTATCACTTAGACGCTTAACCGATGCCTGTGCATCGGTTTTTTTGAATAATGAGTTTCATTTTTAGTGGCATGGATGATTGAGTGAAACCGTCACAAAAGGACATGATATACTAGTTTAAAAAGGAGAAAAAGATGAACATACGAGACATGCAAAAAGCGATCTATCAAAACAAAATCGATCATCAATTTAATGTCACCAATATTGAAAAGGAATTTTTGTCATTATATGGTGAAGTGGCTGAAGCTTTTGATGCTTATCGCAAAAAACAAAATGTGGGGGAAGAATTGGCAGATGTAGCCATCTACCTTCTCGGTTTAGCGGAGATCTTATCGATTGATCTAGACGGAGAGATTCAGAAAAAAATGAAAATCAACCAAGCCCGCCGCTATACCAGTTATGGCAATGGGTATGCAAAACGAATCGATGAATGATGGTTCGTCATTCGATTGAACTGACAATGAATTGTTAAAGGAAGTGGGAAACGAAATGACAACCAACTTAAGCATGCGTGAGCTAACAGAAAAAGATTTAAAGGAAGCTGTTGAAATGTATATTGCAGTCTTTTCAGCGGAGCCATGGAATGATCAACTGACCGTTCCTCAAATTACAGAATATGTGTCATCCATGATGGCGATGAATACTTATATTGGCTATTTTCTAACGGACTCATTGACCAATGAAAAGATAGGGTACTCGTTAGGCTTTATTAAGCCGTGGTACCAAGGAAAAGAATATGTCATCGATACCTTTTTAATTGCTGGCAAGCATCAAGGGAAAGGTTTCGGCTCTGCTTTTTTAGAAATGATCAAAGAAGAGTTGGTCAAAAAAGGCATTCCCACGATACTATTAGATACAGAAGAAAAGATGCCAGCTGCCGATTTTTATAAAAAGAATGGCTTTAAGCCTTTGACGGATAATGTGACTTTTTATGCGTCGTTTTGATCGCCATTACCCAAGAAAGCCATCAGTCGAATTGCGAATGTTAGATTTCATAACATATAAAGTGAGCTTTTTTCAGAATAATTGCAAAAATTTAAAAAAACACTAGCGATCTCCTGAATATGATGGTAGGATATCTAACATAAAAGGGAGTGATTGGAATGGGAACAGGCAATAGTGGGTTTATTTTGGTTTGCAGTGGGATGGTTTTTTTAATGACTCCTGCGCTAGCTTTTTTTTATGGTGGATTGGAAAGGCGAAAAAATATCTTGAATACAATGATGATGGTGATTTGCACCATGGGATTAGCTTCAGTTCTGTGGGTGGCGGCTGGGTATTCGCTTTCTTTCAGTGGTACCGGTGCCTTTATCGGCAACATCGATAAGTTATTTTTCCAGCAAGTTTCCATGACGGACGGAGAAGGGATTCCTGAAGGATTGTTTGCGGCTTTTCAAATGATGTTTGCACTAATCACAACAGCGATCATTACCGGATCAGTCGTAGGACGAATGCGTTTTTCAGCTGTTTTCTTATTTATTGGCTGCTGGCTGTTTTTGGTTTACTTTCCGATGGCCCATATGGTTTGGGGTGGCGGCTTCTTAGATGCTATCGGTTCGATTGATTTTGCAGGAGGCAACGTTGTCCATATTAGTTCAGGAATCAGCGGTCTCGTGCTAGCATTAGTCGTGGGTAAGAGACGCGAGTTTCATCAAACGGAGTATCGTCCCCATAATATTCCATTTGTCGTATTAGGTGCAGGGTTGCTATGGTTTGGCTGGTTTGGCTTCAATGCTGGATCAGCATTAGCTGCTGACGGGATCGCCATTCAAGCGTTGTTAACGACCAATACGGCAGCCGCAGCTGCGATGCTCTCCTGGATGTTGATTGAAAAAGTTCTATTAGGGAAGCCAACCATTGTCGGAGCTTGTACCGGAGCTGTCGTGGGTCTGGTAGCAATTACTCCTGGCGCAGGTTTTGTTTCCCTTTGGTCATCCTTTGTGATCGGGGCATTAGTGAGTCCGTTTTGTTATTACTTTATTTCGGTCATCAAGCATCGCTTAGGTCTGGATGACGCTTTGGATGCTTTTGGTTGTCATGGGATTGGCGGAATCTTTGGTGGAATCATGACGGGGATTTTCGCTGATCCTGCTGTCAATCATCAAACTGGGTTGCTCTATGGTGGAACAGAATTGTTCATTGCGCAGATCATTAGTATCGTATTTACGATTCTTTTTGCGGGGGGCATATCCTTTCTATTGATCCATGTGATCAAACGCGTGCTACCGATCCGGGTCACAGAACAAGAAGAAGCTATTGGAATGGATCGCAGTGAACATGATGAAACAGCTTATCCAACGTTCATGGGGCTGGATTCATAGATGGAGGAATGCAGATGAAAAAAGTAGAAGCGATCATTCGACAAGAAAAATTAGAAGAATTAAAGGCAGCTCTTGATCAAATAGATATGGCTGGAATGACGGTGAGTCAAGTATTGGGCTGTGGTAATCAAAAAGGGGTCAAAGAATTTGTTCGGGGACAAGCAGTGATTACGACACTTTTGCCTAAAGTAAAGGCGAGTTTTGTTGTAGCAGATGAAGAGGTTGAAGCAATCATTGAACTGATTTTGTCTATCTGCCATACAGGTGAAGTAGGTGATGGTAAAATTTTTATTTACCCGATCGAAGAAGCAGTACGAATCCGAACCAATGAACGAGGCCCATCAGCGCTGTAAGTCTAGACGTTTTTAACGAAGCGAACCAAATTTGAAGTCTTAAATCATAACGGGAAGCAAAAAGAATTTCTGTCTTTTTTACAGGGATTCTTTTTGTTTGCAACAATCGCCGATGCTTGGAATGAGCCTCTTGATAGGGAACTTCTGTTCGTTTATAATAGAGGAGAATGGAGTGGTGAAGATGGCTGAGTTGCGTTTTCCGTTAAAAAACGATACGTCTCGGAAAATTATCCATATCGATATGGATGCCTTTTTTGCATCAGTAGAAGAAAGAGACAATCCTGAATTGGCTAAACATCCCTTAGTGATTGCCCGCCACCCAAGTGATACTGGGGGTAGAGGTGTCGTCACGACTGCCAATTATAAAGCACGTCAGTATGGGATCCATTCTGCAATGAGTGCGCAAAAAGCCTTTGAATTGTGTCCTCATGCCGTCTTTATACCTGGCAACCATCAGAAATACCGCGAAATTTCTCAGCAAGTCCGAGAGATCTTTGGGCGCTATACCGATGTGATTGAACCGGTTTCTATCGATGAGGCTTATCTGGATGTGACCGTCAACAAGATCAACTGTCCTTCAGCGATCAAAATTGCTCGCATGATCCAGCAAGACATTTGGCAGACGACCCAGCTTACTTGTTCAGCAGGTGTCAGCTACAATAAGTTTTTAGCCAAATTATCTTCGGATTTTCACAAACCCCGGGGGTTGACGGTAGTAATGCCGGAAGATGCCGTGGTCTTTTTAAAAAAATTACCGATTGACAAATTTCATGGTATCGGTAAGAAGACAGTGCCGAGAATGCATGAATTAGGGATTTATAAAGGATCTGACCTTTATGAATGGAGCGAAATGGCATTGATCCAAGAATTTGGAAAAATGGGCTACTCGTTATACCGGAAAGTTCGAGGAATCCATGATTCTCCGGTCAGTGTGACGAGAGAACGCAAATCAGTCGGAAAAGAACATACGTATGGCAATGCGTTAACCACAGAAGATCAAGTCATCAGTCAGCTAAGAAACCTGGCAGAAGAAGTAGAAAGATCATTGAAACGTACGCAAAAACACGGAAAGACTGTGGTGTTGAAAGTGCGTTATGCCGATTACTCCACCATCACAAAACGGGTCACGTTGCCAGAGTATATGCACAAGAAAGAAGCTATTTTTTCACAAGCTAGTTTGATTTGGGAGGAGATTCTAGGAATCGAAAAAGGGATCCGCTTATTGGGGATCACAGTTACGAATCTTGATCCATTAGCTTATGAAAATATCGTATTGCCTTTGTGGGAAACCGAATAAAATATATGGAGGCGCATAATGACGACAAACAGTCAATGGAAAGCGTTACTAGAGGAATTCATGGCGCAAGAAAATCCAGCACGAAAAGTTCAAATGCGGGCGTACATGCGGAACCAATTTGACTTTTTAGGGATTCCGTCACCTGTACGCAAACAAATACAAAGACCTTATTTTGCTGCAATGAAAAAGGCCGCCATCGATTGGGCATTTGTTGAAACCTGTTGGCAACTACCTTATCGTGAAATGCAATATGTAGCTATCGACTATCTGGTAACGATGCAGTCGGTCCTCCAACCAGACGAACTGGAGAAAATAAGTGAATTAGTCCTTCAAAAGTCTTGGTGGGATACTGTTGATGGCTTGAATAAAGTTGTTGGTGGGCTGACTATGACCTACCCGGAATTGAGCCAAAAGATGGTTGCTTGGAGCAAAGCAGAAAATTTATGGCTCCGGCGCATCGCCATTGACCACCAACTGCTTAGAAAAGAAAAAACCGATCGCGAGCTTTTAGAGACGATCCTTTTAAATAATTTAGGTAGCGATGAATTCTTTATCAATAAAGCGATTGGCTGGAGTTTGCGCGATTATGCTAAAACAAACCCTGAGTGGGTGCAGGCTTTTCTGTTAACGCACAAAGATCAGTTAGCTCCGTTAAGTATCAAAGAAGCAAGCAAACATTTGTAATGATGGTGTGTTTTATGATCAAAATAAAAGGGACTGTGCCATAAGTCTCCTACAAGTAATACTATCCGAACATTAATGATTATTGCTCCTGCGGTGCAGGGACTCCTCGTCGCAAAAGTCAGAGGAATCTATCCAGCAACAGACTATTATTCGGTTTAACTTGTTGGATGATGACTTATGTCACAGTCCCTTTTATCTTTTGTATCAGTTTGAAAACTGAAGTTTATTCAAGTCGTCAAATACTCTTTTTGATTTGTTCATAGCTTTTTTCTGCGTCTTTGCATTTGTCCCAAATCACCGCTTCGCCTAGTGCTAGGGATTTAGGAACATCAATGATCCGTTGATTGCTGCTACCGCGAAATTGCAGATTCAAGTTGCGTTTGCTCAATTCGAAACGGCCATCAACTAGGATATCGATGCGAGACAGCAACTCAAGCTTATCTTCTGTTTCCAACAGTAGTTCCTCGAAGGTGTAACCAGACCAGCTCCAAATATCTTTGCCATAACCGAACTCGGAACGGACTCTGTTTACCACTTGCAGACATACTTCAGTATTCAAAAAAGGTTCGCCGCCCAATAGTGTTAGTCCCTGAACATAATCGTGCCGCAAATCTTCAATGATCTGTTCTTCGAGTTCTGCTGTGAATGGGGTGCCATAGCGGAAATTTTGGACTGCTTTATTGAAACAGCCTTCGCAAGCAAATAAACAACCACTGACATACAGGCTATTGCGGATACCTTCGCCGTCAACAAAGTTGAAGGCTTTATAATCTGCAATATGATTTTGACTATACTCTTTTGCTTGCCATTCTTTGGGGCGAGGATTTCTCATGTGCAAAACTTCTTTCTAACTATTCGATTATTCGATTATTCGATAAAAATGTCCTTCGCGACTGTAGCAAAAACCACTAGAAAGCACAAATGCGCGAGCAATTCCAGCACTCGTTTTCTGCGGACTCCTGACCAACAGTTGTCAGTTAGAAAGAAGCAGAATTTGCTTACGCTTTAGTCGCGTAGGGGACACTTGTTTCAGTCATTATGTTTCATATGTTTGACACGAGCGGAAATTTCTTTGTGACGACCGTGAACCATTGGTCGAGCTTGAGGATTTCCTAGGTAACCGCATGTTCGTTTGACGACGTCACAACTCTTTGGATCGTGATTGCCACATTGTGGACATTCGAAGCCGCGTTCAGTTGGATTGAAATCACCTTCATATCCGCATTCATAACAATGATCGATCGGAGTGTTGGTTCCTAGATAAGCGACACGATCATACGCATAATTCCAAACTGCTTCAAGAGCTTTGGGATTTTGTTGCAGAACTGGGTATTCACAATAATGAATAAAGCCGCCCGAACAATACTTTGGATAGTCTTTTTCAAAATCCAACTTTTCAAATGGCGTTGGATTTTTGCGGACATCATAGTGGAAGCTATTTGTGTAATATTCTTTATCTGTGATGTCTTCAACGATGCCGAATTTTTCTGTATCTAAACGACAGAAGCGATCGGTCAAGCTTTCGCTTGGTGTGGAATAGACGCTAAAATGATAGCCGTATTCATCGCCCCAAGCATCTGCATGGGCTTTTAACTCTTTCACGATGGCTAACGTGAATTCTTTTGCTTCAGGATCATTTTCCCACTCACCACCAAAGAAAGCAGCAGCTGCTTCATACAATCCAATATACCCTAAGGAAACAGTAGCACGTTTATTTTTGAACAACTCGTTGACACTGTCTTTGCGATCGAGGCGTTTGCCGAATGCGCCATACATGTATAGGATTGGTGCATTTGCCGGACTCGCTTCTTTGCAACGTTCTACTCGGTAAACAAGCGCATCTTTGACGATTTGCAGACGCTGCTCCAGAAGAGACCAGAATTTGTCGCGATCTCCGTTAGCTTCTAGGGCAATGCGGGGAATATTCAATGTTACGACCCCAAGGTTCATCCGTCCTACATTGACTTCTTCGCCATGTTCATCTTTCCAGCCTTGCAAGAAAGAACGGCAGCCCATCGGTACTTTGAAACTACCCGTCAATTCAATCAACTTGTCATAATTCAAGACATCTGGATACATCCGTTTCGTTGCACATTCCAGAGCCAATTCTTTGATGTCGTAGTTTGGATCTGTGGGTTCCAGATTTACGCCGCGTTTGATACTGAAAATCAGCTTCGGAAAGATTGCTGTCCGTTTTTCGCTGCCAAGTCCGTTGATCCGGATCTGTAAGATTGCACGTTGGATTTCTCGCTCAAACCAGTTTGTTCCCAGACCAAAGCCTAAGGAAGTGAAAGGTGTCTGTCCGTTTGAAGTAAACAAAGTATTGATCTCATATTCCAAACTTTGCATCGCATCGTAAATGTCTTTTCTTGTCTTGTTCTTCGCGTAAGCTTCTTGGCGATCCTCGCCGTCGATCCATTCACGCGCATCTTGCAAGTGTTTTTGATAGTTCAATTCAGCAAAAGGTGCAAGTAATTCATCCGTCCGGTCTGCAGAACAACCGCCATATTGACTAGATGCCACATTGGCAATGATTTGAGAGATCTGAGCTGTCGCCGTTTGAATCGATTTTGGTGATTCGACTTCTGCGTTTCCGATTTTGAAACCATTGTTCAGCATGCCTTTGAAATCGATTAGACAGCAGTTAGTCATCGGAGTATAAGGATGATAATCTAAATCATGATAATGGATATCACCTTTTTGATGGGCGTTCGCCACATGAGGGGGCAGCATTTTCAAGCCGATGGATTTC
The DNA here is from genome assembly GCF_005843965.1 of Enterococcus sp. M190262. NCBI lineage: Bacteria > Bacillati > Bacillota > Bacilli > Lactobacillales > Enterococcaceae > Enterococcus > Enterococcus sp. M190262. The sequence continues at coordinate 2,337,866 of NZ_CP040461.1, forward strand.
CCTACGATCCCTGCAGTCAAGTCTCTTTGAGTATTGAAGACATTGCTGTCTTTATTGGCATTTTCGTTGACCACTGTTTGATCTTTATTCATTAATTTATTGATCGTAAAGTTGATATCCGTCGCTTTGCTGCGTTCAAAATCGCGACGTGTCCGATAGTTGATATACTCTTCGGCCAATGCATATTCATTTTTTGCTAATAAAATATGCTCAACGATGTTTTGGATTTCATAAATTTTAACGTTTTTGGTAAACCGTTCGGCGATCTCATGATCGATTCCTTCTACGATTTCTAAAATCCGTTCATGATCGAGGGGAGATAGTTCTCCTTTAACTTTTCTTTGGGCTTTTACTAATGCATCGTAAATTTTTTGGTCATCGAAATCTACTAAGCGACCATCACGTTTCACGATCTTCAATTGGGTTAATTGAGGATGGCTACCCCCGCTTTGTTCAGTATTTCTCTTTAAGTCCATCATTACTATCACTCCTTATCTTCTCCAATATCATAAAACAAAATATGGTTTTCGGCAACTATATATAGTGGCTTTTATTCGCTAAATAATTCAGTATGCACAATATGTAGTGTATATTCAAAAGCGGTTTTCAATAAAAACTTGATGATAACAAGGACTTGCATGTTTCACGTTTCACAAAATGAATAAAAATTGTAAAAAATTTTTATGTGTAAAAACGAAGCAGGGGCGATAGAGAAGAAAATATGCTACCATAAAGAAAATATGAAGAAAAGTAGAAATAGATCAAGGAGAATTTGCATGAAAAAAATGATCGATGTGAAGCACCTGACAAAAACCTATGGAACCCGCTTCAATCAAACCAAAGTCCTAGACAATCTGTCTTTTTCCGTTGATCAAGGGGAATTTGTGGGGATCATGGGACCAAGTGGTGCTGGAAAGACGACACTGATGAATATCCTTTCCTCCATCTTACGTCCGAGTCTAGGTTCTGTTGCAATCGGAGGACAAGAAATCACCCGCTTGTCAGAAAATGAGCTAAGCGATTTTCGCCGAAAAGAAATCGGCTTTATTTTTCAAGATTTTAATTTACTAGACACGTTGACTGCCAAAGACAACATTATCTTGCCACTGGCGATCGACCGCCTTTCGGTCAATGAAGTTGACCGGCGATTGGTACATCTGGCGAACTTATTGGGACTCGCTCATTTGTTAGACCGCTACCCAGAAGAACTATCGGTCGGTCAAAAGCAACGGGTGGCCGCCGCCAGAGCAATCATCAGCCGTCCTTCCGTGTTGTTTGCAGATGAACCCACGGGATCCTTAGACTCAAAAGCGGCGACAGAGCTGTTGCGTTATTTAGCTGAAATCAATCTGCAAGAAGATATGACGATTCTCATGGTGACCCACGATCCTTTCACTGCAAGTTATTGCAATCGGATTTTGTTTATTAGAGATGGTGTCTTTTTTGCAGAGGTAGTCAAAAAAGGGTCCCGCAAAGAGTTTTTCGAAAAAATCATCGATATGCAAGCGACGATTGGAGGCGGGGATCGCCATGCTCTATAAAATTGGCTGGCGCAGTTTTTTGCAGCAGTTTCGCAATTATGTCGTTTACTTTGTGTGCATGATGACGGCAGTCATGATTTTTTATTCATTTAGTGCTATGATGAATGACCGTTTGCTGACTCAACGAGTGCAGCAAGACATTCGCATCGATGGCGTATTAGGTTTTGGTAGTACGATCGTTGCTGTTGTGGTGCTTTTTTTTATGCTAAGTGCCAATCATTTCTTCTTGAATCAACGGCAAAAAGAGATCAGTGTTTATCAGCTCCTGGGTTTGCGCAGAGCAAGGTTAAGCTGGCTGCTGCTGAGAGAAACGTTCCTCCTAAATCTTTTTTCCCTTGTTGTGGGCATTTTCATGGGGATTATATTTTCGAAATTTTTCTCAATGATCTTGATTCGAGTGATGGGACTATCCATCACTAGTCATTTTTTTAATTCGCCTCGTTCGATTTTGACTACCGTGTGGGTATTTTTGCTTGCCATGGTAGTTTTGAGTGGTCAAGTGGTTTTGTTTGTCTGGCAGAATCCTTTGATCGATCTAATGAAGAACAACTATACACTGCCAGTGAGCAAAATGAAGTGTCGCCCATTTCGGATGGCAATGGGGATCATCGGTTTGCTTCTGTTAGGGATCGGCTATTACTTAGCTCTGACGCTACGAACGACACTGGAGCGCTATATTAATTATACAGAAGATTATACTGCTGTTTTATGGATTCCATTGCTGATTTTATTTTGCTGTATCACAGCGACGTATTTGTTCTTTGACTGCACATTGCCAATGTTGTTACATGTCTTAACGCTCCCCCGCAAAAAAATCAGCAAAGGCACACGCTTGATTGCATTCAACAATATCCGGGCTTATTTGCAGCGGACATGGAAAAGTTTTTCATTACTGACGATCATTACTGCGATCGCGATTTCTTTGATTGGTGGCACGATGGGGGTGATTTCCTTGAATTATCAGGCGACCAATCGTGATTATCCCGTCGATTTTCAAGTCGCAGCAGAAAATGCGGAAGAGTTAAAGCAAGTGATTCTGGAAAATCAGAGTCAGGTCGTCGCGGAGCAGACACTCACTTTTCGTATCGTGCCGTTAAACATCAACGCGAAATACTTGGCCAATCCGATAAGTACAGGACAAGAAACCGTATTGGTCAATGCGCTTTCTTTATCCGATTACCGAGCATTTCGTCGATTGGTGCCGGATGCACCTGCGGTTTCTTTAGGAGAAAATACTGCTGTTTTGTTTGATGATGATTATGATATTGCATACAACTTGAGAACTTACCAAAAAAATATTGCGCTGGAAAATGGTAAAAAACTCCTCTTAGACAACACGTATCAAGATTATTTTGGTGATATTGCGTTGCGTTACACCTTACCCAATGTATTAGTCGTCAATGACAAGGATTTTCAGGACATGTCGGGATTTGACTATCGATTGACTTATTTCAATGTTCAAACGGAGAATCAAGAGCAATTAACTCGGACGTTAGATGATCGACTTTCAGTCGAATGGACCTATCCGTTTTATTACAAGCGAACACAGGACAAAGGCCAAGTCAAGTATCAGCTGCAAACGGAGATCTCAGAGAAGCAACAATCATCGAAGGAGTTTATTACTGGTTATCGCTTGAACTTCGCCAATCGCTATCCGAATATGCGGGCCATTAGACGGCAGGGCGGTATTATTTTGTTCGTTTCTTTATTCGTCGGGGTGATCGTTTTGATCACTACGTCTAGCAGTTTGATTGTACGGCAATTTTCTAATACGGAGCGGGAAAAAAGAAATTATCGTTTATTGCGTACACTCGGTTATAGCAAAAAAGAAATTCGATCGATCGTCTACTGGCAGAATTTTTGGGTTTTCATGCCAGGTACATTACTCGCGATTTTACATGCCGCATTCGCAATCAACACGCTGACGCAAATCATCGTGAGTCCAGGGTATTGGGTGGCACATCTGTTTGCAGGTGTTGCAGCCGTCGTATTCTTTATTGCTTATTTGATTACAGTTAAGTTATGCTTACGGATCATTGAAGAGTAAGCTGTCAGATTTTTTTCAATTTTGAGCTGGTACAAGACACGAGGAATGGTATAATTTAAGGGATAAATGAGTAGAGGAGTAGATAGGATGGATAAAAAAGAAGAGCAATTACTGATTGATCTGACAACTGCCCGTGGTGTTCCGGGGAATGAAGAAGAAGTACGGGAAGTCTTCAAAGCATATGCGAAAGACTTTGCCGAAGATATTTTTTACGATGGGTTAGGAAGCGTGATTGCCAAACATGTAGGGGATGGCGGCGGACCTAAAGTTTTTATTTCCGGACATATGGATGAAGTTGGCTTTATGGTGACAAAGATCACCGATAAAGGTTTCATCGAGTTTCAAACATTAGGCGGCTGGTGGGGCCAAGTGATGCTGGCACAAGAAGTAGAAATCAAAACGCAAGCTGGCAAATTGGTTCATGGTGTAATCGGTTCTAAACCACCTCATGTGTTGACGCCGGAAGTTCGCAACAAGCCTTATGATATCAAAGACATGTTCATTGATATCGGTGCTTCTAGTGAGGAAGAAGCAAAAGATTGGGGCGTACGTCCTGGAGATATGATTACGCCATATATCCAATACAAACGGATGAATGACAGTAAGTTTTTGCTAGCTAAAGCGTGGGATAATCGTATTGGAACAGCAGTTTCTTTGCGTGTGTTGGAAACGTTGGCTGCTGAAGGGCATCCAAATTGCTTGTTTGCTGGCAGTGATGTCATGGAAGAAGTAGGATTGCGTGGCGCACGAACAAGTACGCACCTAGTGAATCCAGACATCGCGATTGCTCTTGATACGGGGACAGCTGGTGATACGCCAGGAATGACTCCAAAAGAAGCAGATTCTGTCTTGGGCAAGGGGCCGCAAGTTTTGATTTTTGATGCATCGATGATCCCTCATAAGAAACTCTTGAATTTTGTGATCAATGTTGCGGAAGAATTAGAGATTCCTTTCCAATATACGGTGATCACCGGTGGGGGAACAGATGCCGGTCAAATGCATCTGACCCGTGATGGTGTACCATCGATCGCGATTACAGTTCCAGTGCGCTACTTGCATTCCCATACTTCTGTCATTCATGAAGATGACTACTTAAATACAGTAAAATTAGTAACAGAAGTTGTTCGTCGCTTAGATGACAAAACCGTGAAAGAATTACGAAGCTATTAGAAGGAGTAGAGGATGAGAAAAAATAGTGAGATCCGCTCCATGGCATCACGTGCATTAAAGGGCATGTGGGGGCGGTATATTTTAGCCTTTATTGCTACGATAGCCATTCAAAGCATGGTTAGCAGTTTGGTGCTGTCATTGACAAACCATACCTTTCAACAGACACGAGAAACAATCATTGATTATACTTTGGAATACTTTGTTTTTTTCGCATTGACGATAAGTTTAAATATCATGGCACTGTTCTTGATTCGTCAGCGGGAGATCCATGTGTCGGATATTTTTCTTGTTTATGACAAGCGTTATTACGTACCTTTTCTATTGCTGAATTTGGTGAATGCTCTCGTAAATTATCTGATTAGTTTTGTGACGTTTTTACCCCATTTAGTTGTTGGCGGAATGAATCAGTACCTTGATTTAGTCTTGAATGTCAACAGTCGGATCACTGTTGACTGGAGTCTCTTCCGTTCGTCGATTTCCTTCATCATCAGTTTTCTTATTTCTGTGGTCCTTTTCTTATTTGTCTCCCAGATCATAAGCGGATTATTTCAGTTTGCGATCTATGTACGATACGACCATCCAGAAATGACGACGCTACAAGCGATAAAAGGAGCTTGGCATTTAATGAAGAATCATATCGGTCAGTATATTTTGCTGCAGATTTCTTTATTAGGATGGATGGTTTTAGGTTTGTTTGCTTTTGTTATCGGTCTATTTTGGGCGCTGGCCTACGCAAACACTGCGAATGCCGCCTTTTATCAAGCGTTGATCGAAAAAGAAAATGATCGCGTTCTTAGCTAAAGAACACCTCTTGTAAAGATATGATCCACGGTTGTGACGTTGGGTGACTCAATGCAGCAATGAGAGAGAAAATCATCGATTTCTTTTGCTAATGAGCTCCAGATGTCGCAGCCGTTTTTGCTGTTTATTTTTGAGTAATCCAATGCTTTTGTGATAGCATAGGGATAAGGAGGCGGAAGTATGAAACTAACAGTTTTAGGATGTTTAGGCGCATATCCCTATAAGGGTGAGGGAACTACTGGCTATTTATTAGAGTCTGAGGGATATCATTTGTTGCTGGATGCTGGCAGCACGACACTGATTCAATTGGAAAAAATCTTGGATCCGTTAGCATTGGATGCTGTGATTTTGAGTCATTACCATCACGATCATATCGCAGATCTGGGTGTCTTACAGTATTATTGGCAGCTATTTCCTAAGCAAGCAGAGCGGAACGTATTGCCCATTTATGGGCATGGAGAAGACAGTATTCATTTCAATGAGTTGACCATGGCGGGAGTTACAGAAGGGCATGATTATTTACAAACAAAACAGTTGGAATTGGGACCGTTTTCTGTTACATTTATGAAGACGATTCATCCTGTAACTTGTTATGCCATGCGCTTTGTGGAGAATAGTACAGGTAAAATATTTGTATTCACAGGCGATTCCGGCTACTTAGAAAGTTTTGTCGATTTTGCCAAAGATGCCGACTTATTTTTAGCAGATACCTACCTCTTTGCAGGGAATGAACGCCACAAAGCTCATTTTACTTCTCAAGAGTCTGGAGAAATTGCTGCCGCAGCGAAGGTCAAAAAACTGGTTTTGACTCATCTGCCACAGCATGGTGATCTGGAGCAACTGAAAGAAGAGGCAGCAGCGGCGGCCAACGGGATACCGGTTGAATTGGCAGCAGTTCAAAAAATCTTTGAGATTTAAACCCGAGGAGGAGTAGCAGATGCTTTTTGTACCAAATGAAAACAACGACCCAAGAATCAACCTAGCCATTGAGATCTTTTTGCTGCAGGAAATGAAGGTGGATGAACCGATCCTGCTGTTTTATATCAATGAGCCGTCGATTATTATTGGACGAAATCAAAATACGATCGAAGAAATCAATAAAGACTATGTCGATGCTCATGGGATTCATGTGGTTCGCCGTTTTAGTGGCGGTGGGGCTGTCTATCATGATTTTGGAAACTTGAATTTTAGCTTTATCATGCCGGATGACGGTAATTCATTCCGTGATTTCGAAAAATTGACGAAACCAATTGTTCAGGCGCTTCATGAAATGGGCGTCGAAGGGGCACAATTAAAAGGCCGCAACGACCTAGTCATTGATGATATGAAGTTCTCTGGGAATGCAATGTACGCCACCAATGGTCGAATGTTTGCTCATGGGACCATCATGTTTGACAGTGACATTAATGAAGTGGTCAATGCGTTGAAAGTGCGCAAAGATAAAATCGAATCAAAAGGGATCAAATCGATTCGTTCTCGCGTGACGAATATCAAACCTTTCTTACCAAAAGACAAACAAGATATGACGACCGAAGCATTTCGTGAAGAGATTCTTTTGAAGATTTTTGGTGTGGATTCAGTCGACCAAGTCAAGACCTATACATTGACTGAGGAAGATTGGGTCAAAATCAATGAAATTTCCGACAAGTATTATCGAAACTGGGATTGGAATTACGGGAAATCTCCTGCGTTTGATATTGAACGCCGCAAACGATTTCCAATTGGATCGATCGAAGTTCGCTTTAACGTTCAAGAAGGCAAGATTACAGAAGCAAAGATTTATGGAGATTTCTTTGGATTAGGAGATATTGCTGACGTTGAACAAGCTTTTATCGGCACCCGCTATGATAAATCTGCATTGAAAGATGTGATTGATCAAATTGATGTCAAAAAATATTTTGGCAATATTACCCCTGAGGATTTGTTGGAATTAGTTTATTGATTTTCCAGCAAATCAAAAAAAGATGTGGATATAACGAAAATCTATAGAATAGCTGAAATGCACTAAGAAAAAGCAGCCACAGATCCTACGATCTGTGGCTGCTTTTTCTCTTAGTGAACATGCCTTTTTTTACGGGTTGCGCTTTTTTCTTTTTGCTCTTTGCTTAGTAAGCTCGGGCAATCCAAACGGTGTGTTTAGCAGGTTTCCCGCTGACGATGTCAACTGTTTTTTCCATAGGAGCTTCAAATGGGATATTTCTGGTAGTAAAGCCAGTTTCTTCTTTGATCTTGGCTTCAGTTTCTTCTGTCCCGTCCCAACCAATTAAGACAAAACCAGTGACTTTATCTTCTTTTTTGCAGGTTTCGATATGTGCTTTTAACTCTTCCAGTGTTTCGATATCGTAATACTCGTTCTCTTTGTTTCTGTTACGAGCTGCTTCAAGCAAACGTGGTGTCATCGCAGCCAATTGCTGATCCACGAAATCAGCAAGGTCATCAAATGCTACGGTTTGTTTTTCGGCAAGATCACGGACTTTGACCATTACATGCCCATTTTCTAAATCTCTTGGACCACATTCGATTCGTAAGCAAGCGCCCTTTAATTCCCACTCGTTAAATTTGTAACCTGGCGAATTGTCAGAATCATCTAAGCGAACTCGAATACCTTTGGCTTTGAAAGATGCAAACAACTCTTCCAATTTTTCTAAAATGGCAGGATTTTTCTTCCAAGGTCCGACTGGCATCAAGACGATTTGCGTAGGGGCGATCGTTGGTGGGAAAACCAATCCATTTTCATCACCGTGAGTCATGATCAATGCGCCTAACAAACGTGTAGAAACACCCCAAGAAGTTGTATGTGCATAGGTATGTTTGTTTTCTTTCGATAAATAAGTAATATCGAAAGCTTCCGCAAATTTCGTCCCCATATAATGGCTCGTACCGGCTTGGACAGCTTTTCCATCTTTCATCATGGCTTCGATGGAGTAGGTATCCACCGCGCCAGCAAAACGTTCAGAAGGTGTTTTTTGTCCTTTGTACACGGGAATGGCTAAAAATTCTTCGCAAAGACGTGCATATTCATCTAAAATTCCTAACGTCCGCTTTCTTGCATCTGCTTCATCTTCATGGGCGGTATGTCCTTCTTGCCATAAGAATTCAGAAGTGCGGAGAAAAGGCAGTGTTTTCTTTTCCCAACGAAAAACATTGGCCCATTGATTGATTTCATATGGTAGATCACGGTAAGAATTGATCCAATCAGAAAAGGCTGAACCGATCATAGTTTCAGAAGTAGGACGCAATGCTAATGGTTCTTCTAATTTTTCATTACCGACTTCTGTCACCCAAGGCAATTCAGGAGCAAATCCTTCAATGTGATCCGCTTCTTTCATGAAAAAACTTTGGGGGATCAGCATTGGGAAATACGCATTGCGAATGCCTTCTGCTTTTAAAAAGCGATTAAATTCTTCTTGAATATGTTCCCATAGCTCAAAGCCATCAGGACGGAAGATGATTGATCCTTTAACTGGCGAATAAGCCATCAATTCGGCTTTTTGAATGGTCTGAATGTACCATTCTGTAAAATCATTTTTTTGTGTCATTGTTTTTCCTCCTTAAAAAATAAAAAAGCATTCCGTCCTATAAAAAGGACGAAATGCTTGGATTTCGCGGTACCACCTTTGTTGACTATTGCTAGTCCAACTCATGAAGGATAAGGTCTTCACACCGACCGTTTTGCGGTCACTACCATTGGCAGGTTCTTCTTATTAGCGGGTATTGGATTTCCAGCTTGCTCCAACTCTCTTTAACCATCATAAGAATACTGATCCAAATCTTACATTCATGCTAAATCGAAACTCGGAAAAAAGCAAGCTTTTTTTGTCATTTTGTTATTCATTACTGACTAGCTCTAGGAAATCTGGCAACCCATCTGAAGAAAATGTCAGAGAAAAACGAGTGGCTTGTTCCTCATGTAAGACCGAGCAAGACCCAAAATTTTGCTGGGTCAGTTTTTCAATAATCTGAAGATCAAAATAGTTTTCTTCTTCAAAGGTTTCAATATTCGGTATGGCTTCTTTTTCCGAAGTAGCCAAAGTTGGAAACTGACAGCTGACGAACAACTGATTCTGCTGTTTGATAGCACTTAGATGAATCTTCCGCAGGGCGCGATCTTTGAGTAGATACGTTTCCCGAATTGCATAGTCCATTAAATGAGCAAATAATTGTAGAAAATCTTCTTCAGCTAGTTCTTTGATTGCGGGAATATCCACATCATAAGAGAATTCAATGCTTTTTTGCTGAGTCAATTGCTGATAACTTGTCAATAGCAGGGTTGTTAGAGAATGATCTTCACTTTTGATTGGACAGGATTCTTCTAGCGTCTGCTCGATTAGGTTGATTTGATCAAAAGCTCCCAGCAAACTGTTGTCTTCCAGCATGACTTTTGCAGTATTCAACTGTTTGCGAAAACCGAGAAAAGCTTGTTGCCATTGATTGATTTGTTGTTGAATTATCGGTTGTTGTTCTTCATACAAGCGAATCTTGAGTCCTGCGATATCCTGTTTTTTTGTTTTCCCCTCACTATAGAAAAACAAACGCAGCAAATCATAGCACCAGCAGACAATAATCAAGAGTACGAAGAAAATCGTATTCCAATTGATTTTTGATTGATCGCTGTTTAGGACATCTTGAATGTAGATGAAGCAGTGACCAATCGCGGATAAAACGATCCAGGGAGAACAAAGAACAAAAAATTGATTCTTTTTAACCGCTTCATAGATGGCAGCGAAGGATGTCACAAAAGTGCTAAAAATATTCAGTAAATGGATATAATCCATAATCTCCGGTAAGTGGAGTTGATGGGAAAAGACAGATAAAATGGCTGCTGCACCACAAATGCCATGGAAGATCACCCAAATCTTGTACTTCTGTTGAAGAACTTCCATTTTCGATAAATAAAAGCCGATCAAGAACATTGGGGTAATGATCGATAAGACATTCAACATCACTGAATTTATGGTGGGGTTAAAGAGCAACCCTCCAAGAATATCGCCAAAACCGGCTTCTAGTCCAGCTGACAGTGCAAAAGCACTGAATAATAATTTCGAAACGAGTAATTTTCGTTTCTTAACTAATTTAATCCCTACATAAATCAAATTAAGCAAGCTGATAAAACCTGTCAGAAGAAGCATGAAAATATTGGGAATCGAATGACGAAAGACATAACTGACTAAAGCGTTTGAAGAACCAAGAAAGACCTCAGCGGGATATCCTGAATAATTTTTGAAAGGACTAGATACATAGATACGTAGTGTTTGGCCTTGGTAATTTTCTGGCAAGGTGACAAAAGAGAGGGTTTTCCCAGGATTCACAAGACCTTCTGCTACTTCTTTTTTATTGGTATATAAAAGTTTATCATTTAAATAAACCGTCATTTTCTGATGATCGCCCACCAACAGCAATGTCGGGTAGTAGTGCTCATTGGTGATTTTACGTTCCATTACCAAATTTTCATTGGTAGGAATATTAGGCAAAAAATTCACATAGTTACTGTCGAAAGTTGTTTCTGGTTCTGCTGCAGAATAATACAGCCAATCTTCCTGTTTTTCAATAGAAGGAAGACTGATCACTGGATTAATCAGAGCAGAAATATAGAACAAGATAATTCCCAGAGAAAAAGCAGAAATCGTTAAGAAGGGAATTGCATTCTTCAAGTTTAGTTTGTTATTTTTTTTAAACATATATGAATTCTCCTGTTTTTTTATTCACGTCTAGAATAAAACAAAATAATTGATTAAGTCAAATGATAATGGGTGTTATACCAGAAATAATAAAATAACTAATAAAAAAACCATTTAAAAAAGCGGACTCATATTATTTGAAAAAAATCATTAATCGTTATAATATAAACGTAATATACAAAAATATCAAAAATAAAGGAGAACTGTGATGAAAAAAATTTCTAAAACAAGTATCCTTCTTTCTTTTACAACATTAATTATTATGCTTCTTTCTTTACTCATGATTGTTATTCCAAAAATGTTAGGGTTACGCATCGCTATTGTGAAGAGTGATGCAATGGAACCAACATATTCCTCTGGAAGTTTATTATTTGTTAAAAGTGTGGATGCAGAAAATTTGATTGTCGGCGATGCAATCACTTATTTTGTGAATCAAGGGGAACAAATATACACGCGGCGAATTGCTGCAATTGATCAAAATGAGCAAGTGATGTATACGATCGGAGACAATCAAGACCACATGGAAACGACCAAAATCAGAAAAAGTCAATTACTTGGCCAACCTTTGTTCCATTTGCCTCGAATCGGTCATCTAGTCACGAGTGAAACTGTTTCTATTGTAAAAAAGCTTTATTTGGTTTTCACCATTTATATTACAGCAACCACTTTTTTGGTGATGATTTCTCAGATCAAACAAGGGAAACGAATGGTAATGTAAGTTCACTAATCAATAACAAATACCGCAAACAAGTTCAGCAAGTGCTGTCTTGTTTGCGGTATCTTTTTGTTTAGAATCAGATTTGTTGTTTATTCTATCCCTTTTTTTAGCTTCATACTGGAAGCAAGGTAAGGATCAATCCAGCGCCAAGAAGTCCAAGTCCAAACAACCAATCCTTAAGGGTGACTAAATAATTCACTGCATAGGTTCGAGGTGCATCACCGACAAATCCGCGAGATTCCATGGCTGCAGCTAGAAGTTCTGACCAGCGGATCGATTTGACCATCAGTGGAATCAGTGGTTTTAAGGATAGTTTGGAATAAGTGATTCCTCGAGATTTCAGACTAAACTGGATGTTGCGGTACTCTTTAGGAATCATAGGTGCCATATGAAAGGCTGCCATTAAGCCATAAGCAAAAACAGGAGGCAAGCGAAGTTGCTGTTGTAAAGAATAGATCAGCTCTGTTAGTGAGGTCGTAGCGGCAAAGACACTTCCTAATGTCCCAAAACAATAAACGCGACTGGCGAGACGAATGCCATAGGCATATGCCGCTGTCGTGCTGCCGTTTTGACCTTCTTGAAAAAATAATAGCCCGGTAAAAAAGATCCCGACTGCACTTAAAGACAAGAGAAAAAGTAACTTGAGCAATTTTTTCAGAGGCAGATAAACCAAGAGCAGCAACAAGAAAAATAAAGTCAAACTGCTATTTAGCAACAAATTATTTTGAAAAGAGACGAGCAAAGCCAGCGCGGATAAAGTCAGCAGCTTGACTGTTGGGTTTCGGTACTTCATTGGAAGACTCCTTTACAAAATGATTGAAATCGAATGTTCGGTCACAAAAATCTGACAGAAGGCGCAAATCATGGCTAATGATGAAGACCAGTGTACCGCTGGCCGCTTTGTCTGCCAATAACGACATCAATTGCCAAGACTGCCGCAAATCTTGTCCATAGGTTGGCTCATCAACAAGCAAAATCGGGATTTCACGATCGATCAAACAGGCAACAGCTAATCGCCGTTGTTGTCCTTGGCTTAATAGGAAAGGAGAATCTTCCTGTTTCTCCCATAGTCCCAATTGGTTCAGCTTTTCAGAGAGATCCTCTCTTTCTTGACCATTAGCTAATTCTTGTGCCACGGAGGAAGCTAGAAACTGATCCTGCGGGTTTTGCATGACCCAGCTCATCCGATCAAAAGGACGACTGCGAGAGGTCAAGCATTGCTCTTGGTAATAGATTGTTCCATCATAGGGAACTTGCTGCAACAGGGCTTTAAAAAAGGTTGATTTTCCTATCCCGCTTTTTCCTGTGATGCCTATTCGTTCTCCGGTCGAAAAGACTTCGTCTTTGATCAGCAGAGAATGTCTGCCAATTGGCAAACGAAAATTTACAAACCGCAAGAGGGGCTGCGGCTCAATAGGAGTGGGGGACGGTTTAATCATAGTTTGTCTTAGCTGCTCTTCTTGCTCTAAAAGCAACTGAGAAGGAACCGACTGAAAAGCATCTGTTAATAGGAGCCATTCCTGCACCCAGTCAGCGACCGGTGCTACTTGATGGTCGATTAAAAGAATTCCGATTTTCTTTTTTTGTTGAATTTCTGTTAATTTTTCAATCAATGATTGGGCGGTCAGCGAATCGAGATTAGCGAAAGGTTCATCTAATAGAAGATAGCGGCTTTCTAAAACAAGACAGCATGCTAACGCTACTAGTTGTTTCTCCCCACCTGAGAGGGTTGTCAGCACTCGATCTTCTAAATGACGAATCTCGCAAAAATCGAGTGCCGTCTCAATACGACGAGTCATTTCGTTTAATGGAATGGCTCTGTTTTCCAAACAAAATAACAGCTCTTCTCGGGGAGTTCGCATACAAAACTGCGTATCGGGATTTTGAAACATCAAACTAACGGACGCAATCCGTTGTACAGGGGATAAATCAGTAAAATCTTTCTCATCGATCACATAGTGTCCAGATTCGAACCCTTGATCCGACAAACCGGCTAATAAGCGAAAAAACGTACTTTTTCCTGAACCAGAAGGACCATAGATCCCTTTGATTTCCCCAGGAGCTAATTCAAAGGTAGCGGTAAGTTTTTGCTCATCAATCGTAAAGACACAGGAGTCTAGTGCTAAACTCATTCTTTCACACGGCTTTGTTTGAAGCGAGTATGTTGAGCAATCGGATAGCTATTCAAAACCCCCATTTTTGCTAAGTGATCACAAACCACTTTAACAAGGACAGCTGAAAAAAGGAGCGCGGAAAGCAGACGGATCACGAAAATAGTCAGCAGTAATTGCCACTTTAAATCAAGAAAGCTGGAACGGATCATGCCCCAAATAAAACTGGTGACAGTCGCTCCCAAAGCTCCCAGGATCAAAGAAGACCAGCCGAATTTTCGATAGCGAAAAGCGGCAAAGCCAGCCTCTGTGCCGATTCCTTGAAGAAAGCCGCTGACAAAGATAATTGGACCATAAAAGTTACCCATGAAAACCTCCAACAAAGCGGCGATCATTTCAGTAATCGTGGCTGCACCTGGTTTTCTTAGTACGTAACCGGCAAATGCAGATGCCATAAACCAAATCCCAAAGAGAAATTCATTCGCTAGAATGGCGAGGCCAAATGGGGTTAACAAGGTGCTGAGTAAAACCCCCAAGTGAACGGCCCCTAAATAAACGACACCGAATACGAGAGAAACGATGCCTACCATGATCACATCCTTTAATTGCCACTTACTCATGCAAAGAGGCCTCCTTCAACGAGGGACTATTGACTGAAACGGTTCCTTCAAGAACATAATGAGGCAGCTTTTCGTGTGCATAGGCCAGTGCTTGTTCAAAATAGGCGAATAATTGAGCGGCTGTGCCAGATAGTAGCGTCACGTAATGGGCCGATTGCGGTTGTAAGCCCATGGCATCCGCCAACGAGACGATATGCGCAATTTCTTCCATATAATCTTCACGTCCAAAGACATAAAAAGAATATTTGCACTGAACGATGAACGTACCTTTTGCAGTAATTTGCTGATGATTTGGCCGTTCATGCTTGCCGCTGAGAAAGGCATCACCAGCCAGATCTCCTGGACAGCCTTTCGAAAAAGTGAACTCACCGACCAAATGTGTTTTTGGGTCATAGGCATTGACAAAAAGAGCTGCTGCCGCATCAATCACACTGGCAGCTTCACCACGGTAGAGTGTACTGAAAAGATCTGTCTGCTGCCAAACGGCTGTGGTATCGGTCTCTTTGATGCTTCGAAGAATGTGAGAGGCAAAATCATCTTTCATTGGATAAAGACTGATGCGGCATCCCGTGATATCGATTTGATTCATTGAACAATTTTCCATAGTATTCTTCCTTTCGAATGATTTTCTGTCTACAAAAAAAGCGTTCCTCCTTTTCTATCCACGGGTAGACAGAAAAATGGGAACGCGAAATAAGCTGCGCAACCACTTCCCTACGTTGGTATTAACCAAATCAGGTTCAAAGGGACCAGACAAACTGTCTATCTCAGCATAAAGCGCCCCTAGTGGATAATTCGATTCAATTACTTTCTGAGTGTAGCACAGACGATTTGAAAGAACAAGTCAGACAGCGCGAGCAAAAAGACAAATGAATCACTGCAGATATGAAAGAATAGACATATAAAAAACATCTTTTTAGGTGTTGACAGATTGTTTTCCCTTGTGTAAAGTAATTAATCGAAAGTAAAACGTAAATGTTACGATTTGTGAAAAGCAAATCGTAACAGGCTCTCTGATGTTTTTTTAGGAGAAATGGTCGTTTTGCTAAATCAAAAAGGGGTGCTGGTAAAGAGATGAAGAAATTTTTAAAAATAACAGGTATTTCGCTTTTGGCTCTAGGGTTGGCTGCTTGCAGTGTGACAAAGGAATCAGCGAATGAACAGACAGAACAATCAAGTGATCCAACGATTCAAGTCCTCGCTAGTTTTTATCCTATGTATGATTTTACTCGCAATGTGGTGGGAAATGAAGGCAATGTCGAATTGTTGATGCCGGCAGGGACAGACTCACATGACTATGAACCATCGGCTAAAGATATGGCAAAAATCCAAGAAGCGGATGTCTTTGTTTACAATAATGAGAACATGGAAATGTGGGTTCCTGCCATTGAATCTACATTGAAAGAAGGAGATGTCACCGTTGTGAAAGCTACGGAGGGGATGGTGTTGCTGCCGGGTGATGAAGAGCATGACCACGATCACGAGCACGATCATGAAGAAGGGCACTCTCATGAATTAGATCCTCATGTCTGGCTAGCACCAAGCCTTGCAATCAAACAAGTAGCAAGCATTCGTGATCAGCTAAGCAGGGCTTATCCAGAAAAGAAAGCTGCTTTTGAAAGGAATGCTGCGGCCTATTTAGAAAAATTGCAGTCATTGGATGATTCTTATCAGTCAGCATTTAAGAATGCCAAGCAAACGCATTTTGTCACCCAGCATGCTGCTTTTGGCTACCTCGCTTTGGAATACGGACTGACACAAGTTCCGATTGCCGGACTGTCTCCCAATGAAGAGCCTTCAGCGGCACGTATTGCTGAGTTGAAGCATTTTGTAGAAGATACCGGGATCAAGACGATTTACTTTGAAGAAAATGCCAAAGACAGTATTGCCAAAACACTGGCAACAGAAGCTGGTGTCGATTTATCCGTTTTGAATCCGCTGGAAGGATTGACACAGGAACAAATGGATCGTGGGGAAGATTACATTTCCATCATGGAACAAAACCGAGACGCATTGATGCTGACTACTTCACAAGCCAATGAGAAAGAAGTGAAAGAAGCAGAGAAAGAAAAAACCGTTTATAATGGGTATTTCGACGACGCAGATGTTCAAGACCGCTCACTCACGGACTGGAAGGGAAAGTGGCAATCGGTCTATCCTTATTTGAAAGACGGCACGCTGGATCAAGTTTTTGACTACAAAGCAAAACAGAATAAAAGCATGACGGCCGAGGAATACAAAGACTATTATACAACTGGCTACCAAACAGATGTTGCAGAAATTACGATCACAGGAGATACGATGGCATTTACCTTTGAAGATGGCACAACCAAGAAAGCAACCTATCAATATGTAGGCAAAAATATCTTGAATTACCAAGCAGGGAATCGCGGCATCCGTTATTTGTTTGAATCAAAAGATAACGATGCAGCCTTCAAATATATTCAATTTAGCGATCACTCGATTGCACCAACTGATTCCCATCATTTTCACCTTTATTTTGGCAATGAAAGTCAAGAAGCATTATTGTCGGAAATGGATCATTGGCCAACGTTCTATCCGACTGATCTGTCTGGATTAGAAATTGCACAGGAAATGCTTGCTCATTAAAAAAAAGATTGACAATTACTGCTCTTTTCGTCAAAGTTAAACTGATAGAAAGGAGCGGTATTTTTTTGGAAAAAACATTGAAAAAATTAGCAAAAGTAATCGATCACATGATGGATCATGTCGCGTTGTTCGGCGGTCCGAGTGTTGTCAGTAATGATGATTTAGATCATTACTTAGATCCGGTTTTTTATTTGATTTTTTGTGCAGAACAAAAGACGAATAAAAGAATGCTGACAGACAAAGAGTTTGTCGAATGGGTCTATACGGAAATGATGCCTCAAGAGATTCCTTATGATTTGAATTTCCTCCCCTTTGCTAAATTAGCTATTGAAGATTTTTATTATTGCATGTATAAAGAACAGCACATCACAAAAGAACAATACCAAGAGATTATCTTTGTTCTTGCAGAAAAACAGCCTGTGTTTTACTCTCGCATGTCAAAACCGCATTTCTGGTCTTCAGAGAAGAAAGCGGCAATGCTAGAGATGCTTCATGATGTCGAACCGGAAGATCATGATTTGGTTCCGATCGAACATCCCTATGAAAATCAACGATCGCCAAAAATCGTCCCTTTTCCAATAAAAAAAGTTCCTGAAGCTAGCGAAGAAAGAATCGCTGCATATCAAATCCGTATTGATTTGGAAGGTTTCAAGCCGCCGATTTGGCGAAGGATGCTCATTCCTGCAGGCATTAGTTATGAACAACTCCATAATATGATCCAAATTGCTTTTCAATGGCAGGATTCACAGCTCTACCTTTTTCTTGCCGGCAATAATTCAATCGATGTGCCGAACACGGAACCTACAAATGCATTAGTGATCGACCATGATTTCCAAACCTGCCAAACACTGACCTACATTTATGACATGGGTGCTGACTGGACCCACAAAATAAAAATTGAGAAAATACTGACGGCTGCTGAAGCAGGTGAAACAGTCACGCCTGATTGTCTAAAAGCGGTTGGTGATGTGCCAAACGAAGAGCAACCAGAGGAACAAAGAGAATCAGTGAATGTTGAAACAATCAATGAAGAACTCCGGGATTACTGGGAATCTGATCCGTCCGACTAATTTTTTTCTCGGAATAAGTGCAATAATCGATTCATACGATGGTGTGACGAATCTGTTTAACAGTTCGTGACATCTTTTTTGATTGATCCTTGTTTGATTAAGGTGTTGACCATTCATGAACTACATCAAGCTAGCTGATATAGAAATACTCATTTCTGTGGCGACACGCCTGGTTTGATACAGATTCTAATTTTTTAACTCTAGAGCCAATGATTCAGCAGATTGATTTTCGAGTACATTCGAGTACAATAGTTCGTAATGATACTGGACAAGCGACGATGCTCTATCTGCTGTGAGGTGCATCTTTCAATCGCTCTAGAAGATGGGCTATCTGTTCTGGCGACAGCTGAGAGCAAGTGAGGGGAGTTTTTATGAAAAAACGAGAATTTATCGTTCAAGATTTGCTTAGTAAAATTTATCAGGAAGAATTTATTGAAGGAAAATTACCGAATCAAAGAGAACTTGCCAGAAATTATGGCGTTTCCCGCTTTACGATTCAACAAGCAATCAAAAATTTAGAAGAAATCGGCATCGTTCGTGTGGTCCAAGGATCGGGAATCTTTATCCATGAGAAGTGGGTCAAAAATCCCATGATCTTTAATTCCTTGACACGGACTCCTTACGATCGGATCCACTCCAAAATGATTTCTTTGAGTAAAGCACCCGCTACCCCAGATGAACAAAAAATCTTTCAGTTAGCAGACAATGAAGAAGTTTGGACCTTTGAACGGGTGCGAATCGTCAATTATAAGATTGAACAGCTAGAAACGTCGAAGCTACCGGTAGGATTATTTCCTAATGTCACTCAAGAGGTAGTAGAACATTCAATTCAGCGCTATGTTGAGAGTTGCGGATATCGGATTTCCCACTACATCAGTAGTTATACCCCGATTGCGACTTCAATGGCCCAGTCGGCAATCTTGCTGTGCAAACGGGGGACCCCAGCGATGCAAATCACGAATCGGGCAATTTTGGAAGATGGGCGGGTCTATGAATTCAGCAACATCGTCGCCATCGACTATGCAGTCACCTATATTCGACCTTTCGATCGAGAAATCCATCGTTCACGCATCGATTGATCGGCAGAGGAAGAGCCACAAATTTCCTAGACGATAAATCAAAAAAACTCAGAGCTCTGATTCAACAATTTGAGTCAGGCTGCTGAGTTTTTTAGGATCATTATTTAAGGTGTGATTAGTGTACCATCCGGCGTTCTGCTTTGTGTCCACTCATGGGGGCGGTAAACGACCGGAAAATCAGCCGCAGCTTCTTCATCAAATGTAATACCGATCCCGCTTTTTTCCATTGGATAGAAGAAGCCGCCTTTGGGTTGGGGACTGCCAACAAACACGGATTGGGTATTTGCCGGCAACTCGATCGTTTCTTGGATCGCGGCATTGTGCAGATGGATATTCAAATGCGTATTGACTGCCAAGCCGACTGGACTGATATCAGAAGGCGTATGCCAGGCAATTCGAACCCCCATCGCATCGCAAAAATGAGCCAGCTTCAATGCTGGCGTAATGCCGCCAATCTGTGATACATGGGCCCGCATGAAATCGATCTGCCGATTTTTGACTAGTTCTTGCCATTCCATTGGATTATTGAACAATTCACCTGTTGCAATGGGGGTTGCTGACTGACTGCGTAATTGTGTCAGCCAGTGATTTTGGTCAGGCGGCAGAATATCTTCCAAGAAAAAGAGCTGATAAGGTTCTGCTGCTTTGGCAAACTGAATGGCTTGATTCGGATGGAGGCGTTCATGAACATCATGCAGCATTTGAAATTGGTTGCCATATTTTTCTTTGATCGCTGCGAACATCTTCAAAGTCGTTTCCATATAATCTGTCTGATCAAAGTAAGAGCCGGAGATTGGTTCTTCGGGTGTTTGCAGCTGGCTTGGATTCCCGCCATAGAACCCGAGCTGGCAACGAATATAGCGATAACCGGCTGCCAAAAAGCGATCGATTTCGTGATAGAGATCGTCTAAATTATCTGCTACCGCATGAGTATAAGCAGGGATCGCGGTTCTTGCTTTTCCCCCCAGCAGTTGATACAGAGGCATATCAGCTAACTGTCCCTTGATATCCCATAATGCCATATCAACACCAGAGATGGCATTGTTTGTGATCGGACCGTTGCGCCAATAGGAATTGACATTCATGACTTGCCAGATGTCTTCGATTTCATTCGCGTCTCTACCCATCAGAAGGGGACGTAAATATTCGTCAACGACTGTTTTGACTGCTAAAGGACGAAATTGAAACGTACTACAGCCTAGTCCGGAAATTCCTTTATTGGTTTCTACTTTAACGACAACAAGGTTATGGCGATCAGGTTTGATCGCAAAGGATTTGACGTCGGTGATGATCGTTGGTGTCATTTTATTCACTCCAATTTTTGTATCTAGTTGATATAGCCATTGAAACACGCAGAGCAACCGCTGTCAATTTGGTCCAAAAAAAGATGGCTATGGCTCATAAAACCAGTCCAATTTTAGATAGATTCTTATTTATTTGTTGATACATAGCCTTTTTGGTCGGTTTTTTTAATAAAAGGACTGGTTTTACAAGCGGGTGCAGCCATGCTACTATGTGTGTGAAAACGGACCCACTTGAAAAGGCGCCTCAAGATTCAAGTCCGTTAGCAAACAACAGGAGGAAAAAATGATGATGAAAGAAGACATCGTAAAACAGATCATAAAAGATGTTGGTGGATCCGAGAATATCAATAATGCTTGGCATTGTATGACGCGGCTTCGTTTTGATTTGAAGGATGAAAAGAAAGTTGACTATACTGCTTTAGAAAAAATACCTAAAGTGGTGGGAACGAAATATCAAAGCAATCAGCTCCAAGTGGTGATCGGTACAGATGTAGCGGATTATTATGCTCCATTAGCCAAAGAACTTGGTTTGGATGAAAAGAGTCAAGAGTCTTCAGAGAAAAAAGGCGCTGTCTCGTTGTTTATGGATACAGTCTCCGGTGTATTCGGACCAATTGTTCCAGCAATCGCTGGGGCAGGAATGATTAAAGGGTTGATGGCAGGATTGGTTGCCTTAAATGTGATTTCCAATCAAACAGATACGTATTTAGTCATTGATATGATCGCCAGCGGCGTATTTACCTTCTTGCCATTTTTTGTTGCTGCTTCTGCTGCGCGCATCTTTAAAACGAATCAATACTTGGCAATCGCCATTGCTGCAACATTACAATTTCCAACGATGACGAATGCAGTTGCTGAAGGCAATATTTCGGCCTTTCGACTGTTTGGGGTTTTACCAGTTCCCGTTTTCAATTATGCGGGTACCGTTATTCCAATCATTTTTGCTGTTTTAGCATTAAGCTACATTTATCGCTTGGTAGACAAGGTATTGCCGCAAGTTCTGCGGACCGTCTTTACACCGACGATTTCCTTGTTTGTGGCTGGACTGATTACACTGACAGTTATTGGTCCAATCAGTATTCATTTAGGCAATTTGCTTGCAGATGGTGTAGCTGGCTTGTTTACGATTTCTCCTGTATTGGCAGGAATTGTTGTAGGTGCTATTCGTCCAATTGCGATCTTTACCGGATTACACCATGCAATGACGCCAATCGCATTACAAAACTTTGCCAATCAAGGGTATGATATGTTGATGCCAATGATGTTCATGGCAAATATGGCGATCACCGGCGCAACCGCAGCGATTTACTTTAAAGTAAGATCAAAAGAAGAAAAATCAATCATTTTGTCCTCAGCTGTGTCAGGATTGCTGGGCATCACTGAGCCAGCATTGTTTGGGATTTTATCAAAATATAAAAAAGCATTTTTAGCAGCTACCATCGGTAGTTCGATTGCATCAGCGTTCATCAGCTTTTTTGGCGTAAGGATCTATGGCTATATTTTATCCAGTATCTTTAGTTTGCCGGCTTATATTGGTGAATACTTTATCTATGCGGTCCTAGGCATTGTCTTGGCGATCGGTTCCTCTTTTGCTCTGACTTATTTCCTAGTCCCTAATCAAGCAGAAACAGAAACCTTCACCAACGAACTTGATTTACATGCTGTAACGCAAGGAGAATACATTCCATTGGAAGATGTACCCGACGAAGTGTTTTCAACAAAAATGATGGGTGAAGGGTATGCCATTCACTCTAAAGACGGCCAAATCTATTCGCCAGTCAGTGGTGAAGTCACTTCGGTTTTCCCTTCCAAACATGCGGTGGGAATCACCACATCGAATGGTGTGGAAGTTCTAGTCCATA
This sequence comes from Enterococcus sp. M190262, assembly GCF_005843965.1. Taxonomy (NCBI): domain Bacteria; kingdom Bacillati; phylum Bacillota; class Bacilli; order Lactobacillales; family Enterococcaceae; genus Enterococcus; species Enterococcus sp. M190262. The sequence goes on from NZ_CP040461.1 coordinate 2,360,477, forward strand.
TGGGAATCGATACAGTTTCTCTTGATGGCAAAGGCTTTGAAGTATTCGTAAAAGTAGGAGAGCAAGTAACCCCACAATCGAAACTAGCAGCGATGGACTTGCCTTATATCGAACAACAAGGCAAAGAAACGATGGTCATCGTCCTAATCACGAACATGGAACGTGTCCAACAATTTTCAGGAACGATCGGTCTTGAAGGAAATCATCAAGCCGGTGCCCTATTAGAAAAGGTAATTTTAAACGCTTAAATTCAAGAAAAAAAGAGGTTTAACAAGAGGGGAGATGCACCTGGCAAAAACAGCTGCGGCATATTCTGTCCAATTGTTCGAAAGAAAGAGCTGCGACAAGACTTTTGTCACAGCTCCTTTTTTTTACCATCAGTGACGTTGAGTAATATAGGCAGCTATAGGTTTACTATATTTCTCAAAAAGTTTTTGCTTTTCAGAAGGGTTCTGACCTTGATTAAAATATTCAGCCAGTAAATAACCGATATAGGGACCTGTGGTTAATCCAGAAGACCCCAGTCCGCTGGCGACCACTAATCCTGGCTCACTGGGAAGCAGTCCAAAAAATGGCGCAAAGTCAGAAGTATAGGCCCGTGTTCCTACGCGAACTGTCATTGGCGCAGCAAACAATTTCTCGGGGGCTGCCAAAAATGAACCGATGCCAGTCAGCAATTGTTGCTTTGCTGCTTCAGTGGGAGTCAGATCCCAACCGCCATCATTTTCGTGAGTCGCTCCTAAAAGGATCTTCCCATTCGCAAAAGGAATCAAATCGCCTTCGCCTTCTAACATCGCCACTGGCCAATCTTTTGCTGACGCTGTCGTTTCAAAGGAGAGCAGCTGTCCTTTTTGGGGACGAACATCGACGTGGTAGTTCAAGTGTTCTAACAGTTGGCCTAATCCTGGTCCGGCGGTTAAACAAACATGATCCGCTGGAATTTCTGCGTATGTAGTAGAAACGACCCAATTTTTTTCTTTATAAAGTCTAGCCTTCCCTTGGATGAAAACGACCCCATTGGTACGGGCCCGTTCTTCTAGGAACGCTAGATAAGCAGCGCCATCTAGTCGACCTCCTCCGGAAATTTTCAAAGCCGGGAGTGGTTTGAGCAAAGGTAAAGCTTGCTGCGTTTCAGCAGGAGAAAGACAGGTGATTTGACCGATTTCCGGTGCCTCTTTGCGCCGTTCCTCCGCCAGTTCCGCTAATGCTGCCAACTGATTTTCTGGGCGAATGATCAATGTACCTGAGCGTTGATAAATATCTGTGGTCAGTGAGAAATCTTGTGCCAATTTTTCGAAAAAAGCAGCCCCATCTTTAGCTAATTGATACCATCGTTTGTTTCGCCGTTTCGAAAGCCAGGGGGAAATGATCCCGGCACTCGCTTTAGTAGCTTGTCCCGTAGGGTCGTCAACCACGGTCACTTGGTACTTCGTCGTATCTAGATAATTTGCTAAGGTCATCCCAATGATGCCGCCACCGATAATTACGATTTTTTCCATAAAACTGCAAACTCCTTTTTTGTTTCAATCATTGTTCCATATTTTTCTCAAAAAATCAAAGACTGAAAGTTCCTGTCGAAAGTGATTCCCAAACTGTTCCCATTTCAAATGACTGGATTTTCTCGTATAATGGACATGGAAAAGAGGATATTATGCAATCAATCAATCAAGTTTTAAGAGATAAATTCGGTTATACCAGCTTTCGGGAAGGTCAAGAATCAATCATCAATGCCATTCTTTCTCATCAAAATGTTTTAGGCATCATGCCGACTGGCGGAGGAAAATCTGTATGTTATCAGCTCCCGGCTTTATTGTTAGACGGTCTGACATTAGTTATTTCACCATTGATTTCATTGATGAAAGATCAAGTAGATGCATTGAATGACATGGGTATCCCGGCCGCTTATATCAATAGTACCTTATCAGCTCCGGAAATCAACCAACGGTTAAGGCAAGCATCGAAAGGAGAAATCAAACTCCTGTATGTCGCTCCAGAGCGTTTGGAATCAGATCATTTTCGCGAATTGCTGCGCTATGTTCCTATATCCCTACTCGCTGTTGATGAAGCCCACTGTATTTCACAATGGGGACATGATTTTCGTCCTAGCTATTTACGCTTAGCGGAAACGATCCATAGTTTTGATCAGCGGCCAACGGTGGTGGCATTGACAGCTACAGCAACGCCAAAAGTTGCCCAAGATATTGAACGACTGTTGCTGATTCCACCAGAGAACCAAGTGAAAACGGGTTTTGCTCGCGAAAATCTATCTTTTGAAGTTATCAAAGAGCAGAAAGATACTTATTTGCTGACCTATTTAAAGATGAACAAAGGGCAATCAGGGATTATTTATGCCAGCACACGCAAAGAAGTCGAACGAATCTATCGTTTATTGAAACAACAATCTATCAATGCTGGACGCTATCATGGCGGATTAACTGAAGAAGAACGTACGCAAAACCAAGAAGATTTTCTTTTTGATCGTCTTCAAGTGATGGTAGCAACCAATGCTTTTGGTATGGGAATCAACAAAAGCAATGTGCGCTTTGTGATCCACGCCCAAATCCCCGGTAATTTAGAATCTTATTATCAAGAAGCCGGACGTGCCGGACGAGATGGTGAACCTAGCGAAGCCATTTTATTATACGCTCCGCAGGATTTGCAGATTCAGCAGTTTTTTATCGATCAATCTGAGTCCGATATTCAGTATCGTCAAAATGAATACCTCAAGTTGAGAGAAATGAGTCAATATGGGCATACACAAATGTGTCTTCAACGTTACATATTGCGGTATTTTGGGGAAGACGGTCCCGATTGTGGCCGCTGCAGCAATTGCTTAGATGAACGAGAACAGGTAGATATCACCGTTGAGACGCAAAAAGTGTTGTCCTGTGTGAAACGAATGGGTGAACGTTTTGGCAAAGCGTTAGTGGGGAAAGTGTTGACCGGATCAGCAGATCAGAAAGTCACCCAATGGGGATTTGAAAAATTGCCAACCTATGGTTTGTTGAAAGATTGGTCACAAAAAGAAGTCAATCAACTCATTGACTACTTAACCGCATCAGGCTATTTAGTCCCTTCGGAAGGACAATACCCCCTGCTCAGTGTGTCAGCTGCCGGTGTAGAGGTTCTTTTAGGTAAGGCAAAGGTTTACCGGAAACAAGCCAAAGTACGTCAATTGGTCGTCGATGACGAATTGTTTGACCAATTACGTTCCCTGCGATTGACGCTCGCACAAGAACAAAACTTGCCGCCGTATGTCGTCTTTTCGGACAAGACATTGCGGGAACTTGCGGAGCAGCAGCCTAAAACTCCTATCGAATTTCTACAGATCAAAGGTGTTGGTCAAAACAAGTTAGATAAATACGGTGATGCGTTTCTGGCTGTGTTGAAAGAATACCGAGAAACAACAGAAAAATAGTGCTGCTTTACGATTCAGGAAAAGACAAGGAGAAACCAAAATGCTGAAGATTCGTTATGCGCAAAAAAGTGATATGACATTCTGGTTAGAGCTAGATAATCATTTGTCAAAAGCAGGATTAGCAAAAAAGTTCCAAGATCAACAGGCGTTGATCTTGACCGATGAGGAAGAACCTGTGGGGATTCTTCGCTATCAATTGTTTTGGGATACCACTCCCTTTTGTACCATGCTGGTGGTCAACGAATCCCAGCAGAGAAAGGGGAGAGGAAGGCACTTCCTCCGCCTTTGGGAAGCAGAAATGCGGAAACAAGGGTATGGGATGTGTATGACCTCTACTCAGTCTGATGAGAGCGGTCAGCATTTCTATCGAAAATGTGGCTACAAAGATGCCGGTGGGTTGCTTATGGACGTACCAGGTTTTGAACAGCCGTTGGAATTGTTTTTTGTGAAGCCGTTATGATCAAAAAATCGTCTATCACGTTATCTCAAGCGAGCCAATTCGAGGTTCGCTTTTTTATTTTTCTTGTGCGGAGTTTGTTAGAATGCTGAAACGCATTCCAAACTTTGCAACAGGTTGATTTGAAAGCGGTTCCTGTTCCAATGGACGCCAAACTTCCCTATAATATACCTACCGATAAAAAAGTAAAGGAGTCTCATCAATGAAAGAAAAAGTGATGGATGCGATGCAGAAGTTTTCGAAAGCCATGTTTGTTCCGGTACTGATATTGCCGATTGCCGGAATCTTGATCGCAATTGGTAATGTTTTCACAAACGTTCGTTTGATTGAGCGTTTCCCATTTTTGGATAATCCGATCACAACTGGTTTTGGGAGTATATTATCTGCTTCGCTTCTACCGATTTTGACGAATCTCGGCATCATATTTTGTGTAGGGATCGCTCTTGGTCTTGCCAAAAAGAAAAAGGCAGAAGCCGGTTTTACAGCGTTATTAGGCTATCTGGTATTCTTATATGCCATGAATAAATTCTTGGAACTTCGGGGGATGCTAGTAGCGGCAGATGCACTTCAAGGATCAGGACAAGCACTGGTCTTAGGGATTCAAGTTTTAGACATGGGTGTTTTTTTAGGAATCATTTTAGGAATTATTGTTGCATTGATTCATAATCGTTTCATCGATACCACGTTCAATAACGCCTTTCAGGTATATGGTGGTGCTCGTTTTGTGTTTATCATTTTGATTCCAGCCGTCGTTTTGTTGGCCATTCTGTCTTCGATCGTATGGCCAGTGATTCAAACGGGTATTGATGGCTTAGGTGGAATCATTCAAGAAACAGGAAACTTCGGTATCTTCTTGTATGGGACGCTAGAAAGATTATTGATTCCAACTGGACTCCATCATCTGATCTATACGCCATTTCTCTATACATCACTTGGAGGAGTCGCTGAAGTCGGTGGTCAAGTCTTTGAAGGAGCCCGTAACATTTACTTTGCAGAAATTGCGGATCCGGCAGTAAAGGTTCTCTCGCAAAGTGTCATCTGGGATGCACGAGGAATTTCAAAAATGTTTGGCTTGCTTGGTGCCTGTCTAGCTATGTATCAGACCGCAAAACCAGAGAATAGAGTCAAGGTCAAAGCTATTTTGATCCCAGCAGTGGTGACTTCCTTTATTGCTGGGGTAACGGAACCGATCGAATTTTCGTTTATGTTCGTTGCACCAGTTTTGTTCGTGATCCATTCCGCATTAAGTGGACTGAGTATGGTTGCTTTGAATATTTTTGGCTCAAGAGCGATTGGTCCGAATGGCTTTATTGATTTCCTTTTGTATAACTTGCCGTTAGGGATTGAAAAGACTCGCTGGCCCATCTATATCGCCGTTGGCGTAGTATTTTTCTTTCTCTATTATGCTCTTTTCCGCTTTTTGATTACTAAAATGAATTTGAAAACAGTCGGTCGGGAAGATGAAGGGAATGAAACAAAATTGTATTCAAAAAAAGAGTACAAAGAGAAACGGTTAGCAGGAGCTGGTGTTGGAGTGACGGCAGAAGTAATCCCTTCATCTGTACCAACGGACTCGATTTCAGCATTGATCACAAAAGGTTTAGGTGGAGACAGTAATATTAAAACGATTGACAACTGTTACACACGATTGCGTTTGAAACTAAAAAATCCAGAACTAGTGGATGAGACATTGCTAAAAGAAGAAACCCAAGCCAAAGGCGTTATCAAGAATGGTGAGAATGTCCATGTTGTTTATGGATTGACTGTACCAAAAGTACGAGAAGAATTAGAAAAGTTTCTTGGACGAGAAGGAGAGATTGAATGATGAAGAATTTTTCAGTAGTGATTGCCGGTGGAGGAAGTACCTTCACACCAGGGATCGTGATGATGCTGTTAGATAATCAAAACCGCTTCCCATTGAGAAAGCTGACACTTTATGATAATGATGAAGCGCGACAAAGAACTTTAGGTGAAGCATTGACGATCTTGTTAAAAGAACAGGCACCACAGATCGAATTTTCTTATACGACGGATCCGCAAGCAGCTTTTACTGGTGCTGACTTTTGTATGGCTCATATTCGAGTAGGCAAATATGACATGCGGGAAAAAGATGAGAAGGTTCCTTTACGCCATGGTGTGTTCGGTCAAGAGACTTGCGGACCTGGCGGTATCGCTTATGGTATGCGCAGTATCACCGGAATGTTGGAAATCATTGATTATATGGAAACGTATTCGCCAGATTGCTGGATGTTAAATTATTCGAATCCGGCAGCGATTGTAGCAGAAGCCTGTCGTGTGTTGCGACCTGACGCAAAAGTATTGAATATTTGCGATATGCCAGTGGGCACCTTGCGACGGATGTCGCAAATTATTGATAAAAATCCAGCAGACTTAGAAGTTCGTTATTTTGGCTTGAATCATTTTGGCTGGTGGACCAGCATCAAGGACAAAGAAGGCAACGAATACATCCAACAAATCAGGGAATATGTTGCACAGAATGGCTATCTCACTCAAGTTGAAGTGGACACCCAACATACAGATCCTAGTTGGCAAGAAACCCACAAAAAAGCCAAAGATCTTTTGGCTCTGACACCAGAGTATTTGCCAAATACGTATTTAAAATATTACTTATACCCAGATTACGTTTATGATCATATGAAAGAGCATCCCGAATATACGCGTTCGAATGAGGTCATGGAAGGAAGAGAAAAGCGAGTCTTCGACCATGCGAAAAAAATCATCGAACAAGGATCGGCAGAGGGTATCGCATTTGAAATCGATGCTCATGCAACATTTATTGTGGATCTGGCACGAGCAATTGCGTTCAATACGCATGAACGAATGGTCATGATTGTTGAGAATAACGGGGCAATCGCTAACTTTCCTGATGATGCCATGGTGGAAGTTCCTTGTATTGTTGGCTCTGATGGACCAGAAGCTTTGGCACAAGGCAAGATACCATCTTTCCAACAAGCCTTGATGTTCCAACAAGTCACTGTGGAAAAATTAGTGGTGGAGGCATATGTGGAAAAGAGTTACCAAAAAATGTGGCAGGCGTTAACCCTTTCCAAAACCATTCCTAGCGCAAAAGTAGCCAAAGATCTCTTAGATGATCTGGTCTCAGAAAATGGTGATTATTGGCCGGGACTCCACTAAAATGTTTCACATGCTGAGAAACATTTCTGATCAAAAGATGTCACTTTGAAAAACCTTACAACAATTAGTGCTCACTAAAAAGTCTGAGGATGACAGAGGAGATAGAGGATCTGAATGATAAACGAGAGGGAGTGCATCTGTGGTGCAGTAGTTGATGGCTGCAAGCTGGATGTTTGCCAACCCTCTTGTCAATCATTCGGATTTTTTTGCTGGAATCACTGACATTCTAAATGTTTGTCAAGAATTCAAAGGGAGATGAGCAATGGTCTTTTTGCGGGGATCTTTTTTAAGTATGCTAAAATAGAAATGAATTAGCAGAGATAAGGGAGCGAGAGGAATGTTTTTAGGGATTGATATTGGAACGACGGCAATAAAAATCGGTTTGTTGGAAGAACGGAAAATCATTTATCAACGTTCTTTTCCTATTTATACCAAAACAGAAAAAGGTCGCACACAGTCTGCGTCAGAAATTATAGCTGTACTTTTGAAAGGGATCACGGAGATTCCCTCCTCTTTACGAGAGCAAATAACAGTGATTGGGTTCAGTACAGCGATGCATAGTCTAATGCCAGTGATAAATGAGAAATTTGAAGAAATCTATATTTGGTCAGATAATCAGGCTAGCCAAGTGATTGCAGAGTTTCGTCAATCCTCATTGTCAGAATCGTTTTATCGGCAGACTGGGACACCGATCCATGCGATGTCGCCATTTGCTAAGTTGCTTCACTTCAAATCCGCTGGCGGTTTTGATGGCAAGACGAAATGGTATGGGCTGAAAGAATTGGTGATGCTTTTATTTACCGGAGCTCCTTGGATCGACCGAAGTACTGCATCGGCAACAGGCCTCTACTCTCTTGAAGAAAAAAATTGGAGTCAAGAGATTCTTCACTATTTGGACCTTTCCATTGAACAGTTTGCGCCAATCTGTGACACGACCGATCGGTTTCCTATTGCTGCGTCCGCTGCCGCTCGCTATGGATTGAATGAAACAGTAGAGATCATGTGCGGCGCCAGTGATGGCTGTTTGGCGGCTTATGCAGGGTATGTATCGACTGGAATCAAAAATAGTTTGACGATCGGCACTAGTGCTGCTGTTCGAAAGGTGACGGATCAACCGGTGTTCGATCAGCGGCAAAATTTTTGTTATTACCTTAAAGAGGGTCAATATGTCATTGGTGCTCCGTCGAATAATGGGGGGTGCGTCCTTGCTTGGATCAAAGAAACATTGGCACAAGATCCTGACACTTTCTATGAGAGTCTCCCAAGAATCATTGAAGAAACCACAATCGGTAGCCATGGTCTGCGCTTTTTTCCGTTTATCAATGGGGAACGGGCTCCTTATTGGACATCTGATATCAAGGCGTCTTATCATGGTTTGACGATTCAACATACTCGGGCAGATATGATTCGTGGAGCAATTGAGGGGATGTTGTTGAATATTGGTGTTTTAAAAGAAATGGCAGCAATTACTGATGAAGTGACGATCAGCGGTGGCGTTTTCCAATCGAAAGCCATTGCACAATTAACAGCTGATATCTTGGGCGTGACATGTTATTTGTCACCGGCAAACGAACCAATTTTTGGTCTTTATGATCTTTATTTTGGTCATCGTTTGGCAGCAAGAGACCACTTGCAGACCATTACGCCGAATCAAAAAACGAGCGCTGCCTACGCGTCGCTCGCTGAACATTATTTTGACTAGCAGAAAGGGTTGCGGCTGAAGTATCAGCGAGATTGAACAACAAGATTGAACGACCTGAAAGCAACTGAATGGCTTCATTTATCGAGTAGATGCGAAGCGGGCCAGCCAGATAGCAGGGGTGATCCTAGATTTTTTTGGCTATTCCATATGTTGAAGCCCCGGACTCTTTTAGTTGATTTCGGCAGTAAATGCCTCTACGAGGTACTCCATTAGCAGTAAAAGCTTTCCGTAAAAACTCGTATATTGGATGTTCTGCGTATCATATGGTCGTTCATCAGTGACACCAAAAGAAAAATTTGCTAGTTGATGGGCTCGGTGTTCACCATTGCCGCAAAAAAGGACAGTGGGGATTTGATGGTCATTCGCTAGTTGCATTTTTTCTAGCACTTTCTGTGTCTCCCCCGATTTAGAAATCGTGATCAGCATACTGATGTTGTCGATATTATTACTAATGATACCGCCGGAATCAGAAGCACTCACCAGTAAAGTTTTAATACCATTAACCAACATTTTTTTATGAAGGTATTCTGCTATGATACCAGAAAAGCCAGTGGCATAAATGGTAATGAATTTATCATTGTTTTGAGCATAAATTTCTTTGATCGCATCAATAGAGGCTGCAATGCCTTCTGTGTTGATCTGATAGTCAATGGCTGCTTCAGTGGTCATTTGACGATTCAGCCGATTTTTTAAGAAATAAAGTAATTCCAAATAGCCGGAAAAACCTAATTTTTGTGCTAATCGCACCAGTGTTGCTGGAGAAGTATAAAGCTCTTGCGCGATTTTTCGCAAAGGGACGCCTTCGATTTTGTCCGTATGAGACACCAAATAAGTGAGGATGTGCTGCTCGCTTTCGGAAATTTTTTTTCCTTTGGTCAATACATTTAAGTCCATGCTATTGCTCCTTTTCGTGGTAATATCATCATACAATGAAGAGAAACAGAAAGTAAAACTTTTTTCTTTATCCTTTTTTTAAACAACCTTCTTATACCGTCTTCGCAAGAGAAGATGGATAAGTTTGGTTGTTTATTTCATTATAAGAGATTATAATTTCTTATATAGAAAAAACAAAGGTGGAATACAAATGACGAAACCCTATGGGACTGTTTTGATTAAAGCCGCGAAAATCATGGATTATCTTGCGGAAGAACCCAACAAATCGTTGCAAGAGATTGCAGCTGCTACAGACTTAACCAATTCAACCGCGTTAAAGATTCTCGAAACATTACAGCTGATCGGCTATGTTGCAAAGGACAAGCAAAAAGAATACCGCTTAGGATCTAAACTCGTCAAATATGCCAATAAAAATATTCAAGAACTTGACTTGGTAGAGATCAGTCTGCCATTTTTGGAAGAATTGCAGGAAAAAGCCGATGAGACCATCCATTTGGGGGTTTTGACAGCGAATGAAATCTTGTATGTCAATAAACTGGAACCTCAAAATCAAACTATTCGCATGTCGTCGAAGGTGGGAATTTCAAGACCTTTATATAGCTCAGCGATGGGGAAAGCTGTATTGGCAGAATTCGATGAGACAAGCTATGAAGCTTATTTAGATGAAACACCTTTACAACCTTATACTGAGAACACCATCACGAATGTTCTTAAATTAAATCAAGAGTTAAGAGAAGTGCGTCAGCTGAAGATCGCTTTTGATGATGAAGAAATGGAGAAAGAGATTTTTTGTATCGGCGCGGCTCTTTTGAAAGATGAGGAAATTGTCGGTGCTTTCTCAGTCAGTCTGCCAAAATACCGATTGACCGAGAGCTATAAACAAACATTGCTTCAAGAAATACGTGCCACAAAAGATAAAATCGAAGCAGCCATTTGAAATACTTTTGGAAACCCCTTGCAAAAGAAAAAAGACCAGGTATAATAAAGATAAGATTTCTTTATAATAAAACTTAATTTCCAAATAGGAAATTAAGAACGGAGGGGTTTATGAAAAAAGTAGAGCGATTATCAAAGTTAAAAGCCTGTGGAATCGTTGCAGTCGTTCGAGGCACTACAAGGCAAGAAGCGCTGGAAGCTAGTCGTGCCATCGTCCGAGGCGGTATTAAAGGAATTGAATTGACCTTCACGGTTCCGCAAGCTGCTGAAGTGATTGCAGAGTTAGTCAATGACTATCAAGAGGACCAAGAAGTGATCATAGGAGCTGGCACGGTACTTGACGCAGTGACTGCCCGCTTAGCGATTATGGCTGGCGCAGAGTATATCGTCAGTCCGACATTTGATCGCGATACAGCTGAGATTTGTAATTTGTATCAAGTACCTTATTTGCCAGGCTGTATGACGATCACTGAAATGAAAGAAGCCTTGAAATCAGGCGCAGACATCATCAAGCTGTTTCCAGGAAGTGCCTATGGTCCTAGTATCATTTCCGCTTTCAAAGCACCATTGCCCCAATTGAATATTATGCCTACTGGCGGAGTCAGCTTGGAAAATATGTCTGAGTGGTTCAATGCCGGAGTGGTCGCTGTTGGTGTCGGTGGTAATTTGTTAGCGCCAGCTGCTAGTGGTGATTTCGAGAAAGTGACAGCGGTTGCTTCACAATATGTGGCCAAGTTAAATGACATTCGAGGTAACTGAGATGACTAGAATTATTACCTTAGGCGAGATTATGTTGCGCTTATCGACTAGTTCTGGTGTACGCTTGGAGCAAAGCGGACATTTTGCTGCACACTATGGCGGTGGTGAAGCAAATGTTGCTATCTCTTTAGCTAACTATGGGCACGACGTCTCTTTTGCAAGTAAAGTCCCGGCAAATGATCTCGGAAAAGCTGTTACCCATCATTTACGCAATTACGGAGTGGATTGCAGTCTGCTTCTAAGCGGTGGTCCCCGGCTGGGTACTTACTATATGGAATCTGGTGTAGGAGAACGTGCAGCAAAAGTCATTTATGACCGTGCAGGGTCAAGTTTTGCGGAAATCAAGACCAATGAATGGTCAGAAGCGATCTTTAAAGATGTCGCACTTTTCCATGTATCCGGCATTACACCAGCGTTATCCGAGACGTGGCGGGATTTGACCCTTTCACTTGTTAAGCGTGCGAAAAAAGCAGGTTGCAAAATCAGTTTCGATATCAATTATCGTGGCAAACTGTGGACGACAAATGAAGCCGCCGCCTTTCTAAAGGAAATCCTTCCTTTGGTCGATTATTGTTCGGCGGGCAAGTTGGATGCACAAGTTTTTATGGAGATTCCAGCCTATACAGGGCAAGGAAATGAGTTGCTGTATTATTACCAACAAATGAACCAGCGTTATCCGAATATTGAACTGTTTTATTCGACAAAACGAGAAGTGCTTTCCGCCAGTGCTAATACATTGATGGGTACTCTTTGGCGTAACGGCCAATATGCAGCTTCTCAAGAACACCGCATCGATCCTATTGTTGATCGAGTAGGCGGAGGGGATGCTTTTTGTGCAGGCGTCCTGCATGGCATTCTAAGTGGGTATTCCTCTCAGGAAACCATTGACTTTGCTACCGCAGCATCTGCATTAAAGCACACGATTCATGGAGATTGTAATCAATTTACAGAAGCGGAAGTAGCTGAATTTTTAGCAGCCGGATCTGGAAAAATCATTCGCTAGGAGGAACCAGCATGCAAGAAATGGAAACCCGTTATACACACAGCCCAGAAGATATTCGACACTATAGTACCGAACAATTACGCAATGAATTTTTGGTAGAGAAAATTTTTGTACCCGGAACGATCCAGTTGACTTATACCCATAATGATCGCATGATCTTTGGCGGAGTAACGCCTACGGATCAACCATTAGAGATTCAATTGAGCAAAGAGTTAGGCGTAGAATACTTTTTGGAACGCCGTGAACTTGGTGTGATCAATATTGGCGGTGCAGGAACCATTGAAATTGACGGCACCAAAGAAGACATGAAAAAGCAAGACGGATACTATATCGGAAAAGAAACGAAACATGTAGTCTTTTCTTCAAAAGATCCAAATGATCCGGCGAAATTCTATGTATCCAGTGTACCGGCACATCATAAATACCCGAATGTAAAAATCAGTATCGATCAGGTCAAACCAATGGAAACAGGTGAAGGCTTGACGCTGAATGAACGGAAGATTTATCAGTATATTCATCCGAATGTGTGTGAAAGTTGCCAGCTGCAAATGGGGTATACGATCTTAGAACCAGGTAGCGCTTGGAATACGATGCCTTGTCATACCCATGAACGCCGTATGGAAGCCTATGTTTATTTTGATTTCGCCAATGAGGACACAAAAGTTTTCCATATGATGGGTAAACCAGATGAAACCAAACATTTAGTAGTCGCAGAAGAGCAAGCAGTCATTTCCCCAAGTTGGTCGATCCATTCTGGAGTCGGAACAAGCAACTATTCCTTTATTTGGGCAATGTGCGGGGAGAACATCACATACACAGATATGGACATGGTTCCCATGGATGAGTTGAAATAATAAAAGAAAGAAGGATGAAGATGGATTTTTCAATGGATCACTTTCGTTTAGATGGCAAGATTGCATTAGTTACCGGCGCAGTTTATGGGATTGGCTTTACGATCGCCCAATCTTTGGCAGCAGCTGGTGCAACGATCGTCTTTAATAATTTAACACAAGAATCAGTCGATGAAGGCTTAAAAAATTATCAAGCAGCCGGCATCAAAGCCCATGGCTATGTCTGTGATGTCACCGATGAAGCAGCAGTCAATGAAATGGTCAAAACCATAGAGGAAGAAGTAGGTGTCATTGATATCTTAGTCAACAATGCAGGGATCATCAAACGGATTCCAATGTTGGAGATGTCAGCCGCTGATTTCCGTCAGGTAGTTGATGTTGATTTGAATGCGCCATTCATCGTTTCTAAAGCCGTTTTGCCTTCCATGATCAAAAAAGGACATGGCAAAATTATCAATATTTGTTCTATGATGAGTGAACTTGGCCGCGAAACCGTTGCTGGTTATGCAGCTGCTAAAGGTGGGCTTAAAATGCTAACCAAAAACATCTGTTCTGAGTTTGGTGAAGCAAACATTCAGTGTAACGGCATTGGCCCTGGTTATATCGCGACACCGCAAACTGCACCCTTAAGAGAGATCCAACCAGATGGATCTCGTCATCCCTTTGATCAGTTCATTGTGGCAAAAACGCCAGCAGCGCGTTGGGGAGAGCCCGTAGACTTAGCCGGTCCTGCTGTCTTCTTGGCTTCTGACGCTTCTAATTTTGTCAACGGACATGTTCTCTATGTGGACGGTGGTATTTTGGCTTATATTGGCAAACAGCCTGAGTAATCCTCCTAAGTTCCTGATTTCTAAAACAGGCGAACTTAGCAATCAAAAAAGCTCCTATTCTTCGCACATCCTCAATGGATTTTGCAAAGAGTAGGGGTTTTCTTTGTCGAATTTTCCGATAAAAAAATGAATGGAAGAACCTCTTCTCTGAGAAGGCGGATCGTGGTTCTAGCCAAGTTCGATCAAGAAGAAGGGGGGGAGCCGCTTACTAAAGAACAAACAGTTAGTTTTCTTGCAGCTTTGCTCTAGTTTTTTTCTTTATTTGATAAATTTTTTAGACTATTCAATTGTCAGTGGATATGAGTAAATAAATTAGGGGTTCTATCGATTTTCCACTAAATCAATTGATAGAAAGAACAAATTAAATTAGGAGGATTAAGATGAAAAAATGGTTTCTAGTAGCAATGCTATTTATTTGTAGTGTCTTTGTTAGTACGCAAAAGGCAGCTGCCCAAACGGAGGGATCGATCATAGAATCCTCTTATTATCGCAACGCTTTAACCGAGAAGATTCCTGCAGATAATGCTTTTATTATGAGAAATGGTGAATCAACCACGATAGAAAAAGTGTCTGGAGTCGTGAATAGTGAAAGAATAGTTACTGGGATTAATTCTGTAAAAGAGAGCGCTGCTCTGATAAGAAATGTTGGGTATTATCAAGGGCAACCGGTCAATGTCAAGGTGACTGTCAAGATGTTGGAACCTTCAGGTGCGGATATGCTTATCACGAAAAACGAATTTCTAAGATTGAAAATATGGGCAAATGGTACCTCAGAAATCACCTATGAATTTTTAGACGATAAGATGCAGCCAATTCAACTAAAGACGACTTTTAATGAAATGGGTTTGAACAAATGGAAAGACATACGAATTCCTCAGGCTGCTACTGCCATAGAACATATCTTTGCTGCTCCCGATTCCACGATCCAATACAGCGAAGACGAGCAAGGCACTTTGACGTTAAAAGGACAAGGAAACGCAGATAATTGGTCAGATGATGCTTGTAAACTGGCAATCACAACAAAATCTATCTCGAAGTTTCAGTTTATTGTCAAAAATAATGACTCAAGATCTTCTATCGCTGGGATATCTGAATTAAAGTATTTATCCGTTTTTTTCCCAGCAGTTGAATTTCCTTATGCCTATCCACAAACACTAGCCACTCAGAACATTGAAAACAATGAAGTGATCACTCGTTTCCAACAAACAGTTCCTTACACTGAAACAAACAATTCTCGAACAACTTTATCTTACAGAATCGAAAATCCAGATCAAAATCAGTTTCAATTAAAAGGAGTCGAGATCAAAGATTTTTCTGGAACGGATCGAACAAATTGGTTTGACCAGACCATCGATGATGAGGGGAATTTGCTTGTTCATGCAAAAGCTTCTACACTAAAAAACCGGGCCTTTTATGACAATAGTTATCAGTTTATCATTCACCACACCTTCACTGGAAGTGCAGAACAACCGGTCGATCCTGCACTGATCGAGAATGACTGTTTTCAACTTCAACCAATTCTTTATGAAGATATTGGTGATGGTGAACAGTTAATCGGAAAACTTTCTGCGTCCATTTACTACTATAACGAAGTGAAGATCAATTTTGTTGATGAAAACAATCAACCACTCTTAGATTCGGGGGAAATCAGAGGGCTGATCACCCATTCTGTTGATTTATCTTCGTTCTATCCCACCATTACTGGTTACTATCCGATCCGAGAAGAAAAAGACCACATCATTGTCATGCCAGGTTCTCAAGAAGTTTTCCATCATTACAAAAAAGGTGTCCCACTACTCTTTACATTAAAAGACCGACAACAAAGAATCGTGATTCCACGCTTTTCTAAAGAAGTCAAGTTATCTTATGACCTTTCCCATGACAGCCATCAAAGCGTCCAAGTTGTTGCCCAATATGGAGAGAAAAAACAGGTGCTAAGAAACTATGATGTGGGAAATACACAAACGGAAGACTCGGTCGTTTTCGAAGTACCAGAAGAATGGCTTAATAAAGAGGTAAAATTATATCTAGAGAATAAAGAGGGGGATCAATCAGCAGCAGAAACTCGCGTGTTTGTTCCTGAGTCAGGACCAAGGCTGCAAGTGCCGGCAGTCTTATCTTTTGGAACACACCCTATTCCAGCTTTTAATCAGTATCTTTTTGCTGAAAGTCAGCCAATCAAAGTGGAAGATAACAGTCGCTTAGAAAAAAGCAAATGGACAGTGAAAGTAAAAATCGATACGCCGCTTAAAAACAGTCAGCAACAAGAGCTGCGAGATGCGCTGATTTTTGTTGATAAAACAGGGGATATTCTCTTGTCGGACAAAGCACAGCCGGTCTGGGAAGGCAGTGGATCCGCCACATTAGCTGAGAATCGATTGAAGCTGTTATTGCGACCAACGGATCATGTCGGGGAGTATCACGGCTCGCTGGTTTGGATGTTTGAAGATGCGCCTCAGTAAAAAAATTTTCTATCCGTAAAGTTCAACCTTTTTTCATAATAAAGCAAAGTAAGAAACAAGCCCTTCATTCACTAAGGCTGCGACATTCACATAGCTGAAATAAACAAGCAACGTGTTTTTCTCCCTGTGGAAACACGTTGCTTGTTGTTGATTGGTAAACAAAGAATTCTAACCGAATTACAGCAATATCTCACTGCTGAGAGAAAGATTCGCTTCTTTGATTGCTTGACAAATCAAGCGAGCAACGATTAAAGCCCCTTGATCATTCAAGTGAGTATTGTCACTGATACCTTCGGGATAATTCGGATATTCGTTTTTTGAAAGATGCAAAAAATACTGGCGAGCTTGCCTAGTTGCAAATGTGGAAAAATAGTTTTGCGTCATCGTGAATATATCCAGACAAGGAATCTCAAAGGCAGCAGCAAAATCTCTCATAGCTTCTGGATAAGGTCACGCGGCTAGGTGATCCAAGTCATTATGCTGATGGAACTTCAAGCGAGTGATAGAAGTCAGTAAAACTGGATTTGCTTGCTTTTTTGTGCAACAGCAATAAACTGTGCTAAATTTTCTTGATGTTCTTTTGGCGTCGTTCCTCGTTCAGGATCTGTTTTCTGATCGTTATGCCCAAACTGAATCAAGAAATAGTCTCCGGGTATAAGCTGCTCGTCGGCTGCTAAGAGGCGTTTTTCTTGAATGAAGCTTTTGGTTGAACGTCCATTCATTGCTAAATGAATGACCGTAACCTCTGGGGAGAGGAAGGTTGGTATTTTTCTCCCCAGCCAGTTTCCGGACGCTTGTCAGTCATTTTTGTTGCAGCAGTTGAATCACCGGCAATAATTAGTTTAACCATCATCCACCTCTAAAAATCAAAATAATCCGCTGCATTTTGGTAACAGATACCTTCAACAAATTCTTTTAACTGTCTGGTATCACATGGTGCTTCGCCGCGAAGAATGAGTTCTCCCAACCATTCACAAAAAACTCTTCGGAAATATTCATGTCTGGTATACGAAAGAAAACTACGGGAATCAGTCAGCATACCAACAAAATTTGCTAACACGCTACCATCTGCAAACTTCGTCAATTGCTGACGCATGCCGGCACGGGTATCGTTGTACCACCAGCCAGAACCTAATTGTATTTTATTTTTACTTTCTTTTTGATAACAGCCCATCAGTGCCACCAGTACGTCATAATCATTAGGATTCAATGAATACAAAATCGTTTGAGGAAGAGCCTCTTTCCTCTCCGCAGCATCCAGTAATGCTTGAAGTGAGCCAGTGATCGGCTGATCGTTGATGCCGTCATAACCTGTGTCAGGTCCCAATTGATTGAGCATATTCGTGTTGCAGTTTCTATAAGCATGAAGATGCAGTTGCATCGTCCAGTCATGGTTGTGATATTGTTCAAATAAATGAAGCAAGAGGGCAGAGCGATAGACTGCTGCTTCTGCTTCTGTAATGATTTCCTGATTTCTCGCTTTTTCAAAGATAGCTTGAGGAGACACGCTGTTTTCTAGGAAATGCAAGTGATCCAATGCATGATCGGATAAGCGACAATTCATTTGGTGAAAAAAAGTAATTCGGCAGTCAAGTGCTGTTAACAAATCTTCATAGCTATCGATCCTGTGGCCAACAACTGTTGCTAATTGATCGATATAGTCGTTAAATCCACTTTGTTGGATATTTAAGGCTTTATCAGGACGAAAGGTTGGTAATACCCGAAAGCGGCTTTCTTCGTTAGCCAATTTGCGATGAAATGCTAGTGAATCTGTCGGATCATCGGTAGTACAAATGAGTTGCACATTGCTGTTGGCGATGATTTCTCTTCTGCTAAAGGTCTTTGATTGCAATTTTTGGTTGACGATTTGCCAGATTTCTGGCGCGTTTTCTTCATTGATCATAAGATCGACACCAAAGAAACGTTTTAACTCCAAGTGGGTCCAGACGTAAAGGGGGTTGCCGATAATTTTAGGAACTGTCTGGCACCAAGCAATAAATTTGTCATAATCCGCTGCTTCGCCAGTAATCAACGATTCATCTACTCCACATGCCCGCATCAACCGCCATTTGTAGTGGTCACCGGCCAACCAAGCTTCGGTGATATTTCGGAAAGGATGATCATCATAAATCTCTTGGGGATCTAAATGGCAGTGGTAGTCAATGATAGGCATTTTCTTGGCGTATTGATGATACAAATCTTTGGCAAAGTCATTCGTTAGTAAAAAATCATCATTTAAAAACATTGGCTTCCTCTTTTCTTCGTTTATAAAGTGACACCATTCTTGAAGATGGCGATTTCTCGAACATTATTTGCTTCATTACGGGTTTTGGTCCCACTAGCGACCGCAATGATCGCTTGAATAAAATCAGCGAGAACGTCTTCCATTGGTTCATATAATAACCGACCTGCATTGAAATCCATCCAATGGGGTTTCTTCTCGAATAATTCTTGGTTGGTGGCAACTTTCATCGTAGGGACAAAGGCACCAAAGGGGGTTCCTCGTCCTGTCGTAAATAAGACCAACTGACAATCAGCCGAAGCGAGAGCAGAAGCAGCCACTAGGTCATTACCAGGTCCTTCAAGAAGACTGAGACCGCTTTCGCGGATTTTATCTCCGTATTTCAAGACGTCGACGACCGCAGAGGTGCCGGATTTTTGCGTGCAGCCTAAAGACTTATCTTCCAATGTGGTGATTCCACCCGCTTTATTGCCTGGAGAAGGATTCTCATAAA
Organism: Enterococcus sp. M190262; assembly: GCF_005843965.1. Classification (NCBI taxonomy): domain Bacteria; kingdom Bacillati; phylum Bacillota; class Bacilli; order Lactobacillales; family Enterococcaceae; genus Enterococcus; species Enterococcus sp. M190262. The sequence goes on from NZ_CP040461.1 coordinate 2,379,680, forward strand.
CAGGTTCGCCATACGAAAGAAAATAATCTTTAAAGTCATTGATCAGATGAAGAATCTTTTCAAAAGTTGCTTGGTCTTTGGCACGAGACATCAATACTTGCTCGGCACCAAACATTTCCGGTACTTCCGTCAACACAGTGCTGCCACCTTGAGAAACCAAGAAATCTGAAAATGCTCCTAATAACGGGTTGGCAGTGATACCAGAAAATCCATCTGAGCCGCCGCATTTTAAACCAACTTTTAATTCACTTAAAGGCACATCTTCCCGCCGGTCGTCTTTGGTAGCTTGCAGCAATTCGTGCAATAATGCTTCACCCGCTTCGATTTCATCTTGGCTTTCTTGAGCGACTAAGAATTTGACACGATCTGTGTCATAATCACCTAGCTTTTCTTTAAATTCAGCGACCGTATTGTTCTCACATCCGAGTCCGAAAACGAGCACCCCACCAGCATTTGGGTGTTGCACAGCATCAATCAAAATTTGCCGGGTGTTTTGGTGATCTTGCCCTAATTGCGAACACCCGTAAGGATGTTTGAGAATCGTGATCGAGTCAAAAGTTCCTAAGTCGGGATGACTTTGTTTGAAATTTTCGACGATGATCTCAGCGATTCCATTGATACAGCCCACTGTGGGTACGACATACAAATCATTACGAATCCCGACTTTGCCATTTTTTCTCCGGTAGCCTTTAAAAGTCAATTGACTTTTTGGATACACTACTGGTTGTAGGTTCGGCTCATAGGTATAAGCCAGCGTTCCTGAAAGATTGGTCTTGACATTGTGGGTATGTAGCCACTGTCCAGCTTTTACATCGGACAAAAGATGACCAATAGGGTAACCATACTTGATGACGTGATCGCCTTTATTCAAATCAATAAGTGCGATCTTGTGACCTTGAGGAATCTCCTCTGTAAAACTATAGGATCGCCCTTCAAATGTAAGCTGTGTCTCTTTCGTGATTGCATGCAAAGCAACCGCAACATTGTCTTTTGGATGCAATTTGAGAAAATCGGTCTTGTTTTTTATTTCTGTCATAATCATTCCGCCTTTTTTTGAGTCGGCTCATTTTTTAATGAGTCAACGAGGTATCGAGAACCCTTGTTTGAAAGTAGCACTACCATTTGTGAAACTTCTTTGTTGAACACGCTCAAGTCCACTCCCCATAACTTTTCTTGTCCTAGAATAAAACTGACTTGTTCAGAAGAGTCGAGGGCGCGTGCCTTTTCAAAGAGAGCTAGCACAGCTTCATCGTCTTGACAATCGGTCGTTAAATACAAGTAAATCAGTCCGGCTAATGATGCAAGGATTCTTGGCGGCAGTAACTGTTGCTGATGATGACGGAGCAACAACGGCAAGAGACGTGCTTTAAATTTTGAGACGCTATTCAAGGCGATCGACTGCAGTTGATGATGAACATAAGGATTTTTAAACCGTTCTTTGATCTGTTCCGCATACTGGATCAATTCTTCTTGCGGCAGGTCTAGCATAGGAATCAGTTCTTCATTGAATAGCTCATCAATGAAGCATGTAAAATCAGGATCAAGCATCACCTCTTCAACCGTTGCCAAACCAGCTAGAAGGGCCAGAGGGACCATGGCTGTATGAGGGCCATTCAAAAGATGCACCTTCCGTTCACGATAGGGGGTTAGGTCTTCAGTAAAGATTACATTCAAACTCGCAGCTGGCAATGGAAGTTTCTGAGATACGGTATGCGATGGGTCTTCGATCACCCACAACATGAATGGTTCGGCAGTGACCATCAAACGGTCCTCATACCCGTGTAATTGATTCAACTCCTCTGCTTTTGAATAGGGGTAGCCAGGAACGATTCGATCGACTAAACTACAGCAGAAAGTGTTTTCATTTTCTAACCAAGTATGAAAGCTGTCCTCTAGTTGCCACAGTGAGCAATATTGTTGGATACACGCTTTTAATTTTTCTCCATTTCGATCGATCAACTCACAGGGAATGATCGTGTAACCTGATTTATTCGCTTGGTATCGTTGATAGAGCAGCGCAGTTAATTTAGCCGGAAAACTTTTTGGCGGCATATCTGTCCATTTATCTTGAGGATCAAAGGCAATTCCTGCTTCAGTCGTATTGGAAACAATGATGTCCAAGTCATCAATTTCAGCTAGAGCTAAATAATCCTGCCATTGTTCATAGGGATTCAATACGCGGCTAATCGTCGTGATGATCTCAGAGGTTTGGACAGGACGGCCGTCTGCTAATCCTTCTAAAATTACCGTATACAAATGATTCTGCTCCGCCAATAGAGATCCTAGACCTTGTTGAATTGGTTGGACTACTACAGCGCTGCCATTGAAGAGACCTTGCTTATTCATCTGCTGTAGCTGCCAGTTAAAAAAGCCTCGCATAAAGTTTCCTTCGCCGAATTGAATCACTTTTTCCGACTTGCGAGTAGGATGAGTCATTTCAGTTATTTTTTTCATTGTAACCTCCAATATTCATTGATTTATAATGAACGTCTGCCATTTTGCACACGTTAACATTTTTGGCAACAGCCAAAAGCATTCAAGAAGCGAATGCTAGAGGGAATCTCTGATTGTTAGTTCTGTATCTAAAAGGTATTGTTTTTGTGAAACAGAGCCGTTGATTGAATCTAGAAGCAGTTGTGCCCCAAGCTGACTCATTTCAAAAACGGGCTTGCTAATGGTTGTCAACGGGGGATTCGTATATTTTGAAAACGGGACATTGTCAAATCCAATAATGGCGATATCGGCAGGGATTGCAAGGCCATATTCAAGACAAGTGTTGATTGCGCCAATGGCCATGTCATCGTTGGAACAGAAAATCACTTCTGGCGGCTCTGCAAGTTCCAGTAATTGTTTGGCACATTTTCGACCGCTCTCGATAGAATAGTCTCCAGTGACAGCGTATTCTGTTGGAAACGCTAGTCCGTGCTCAGTAAGAGCCCGCATGAAACCTTTCTTACGCTCTATACTGGAACGAAAAGTTGGCTTGCCTTCAATGATCGCAACTTTTTTATAGCCTAACTGAATCGCGTAGTCAATGGCTTGATAAACGCCTTGCGCATCATTGCTTGTGACATTTAAAAATGATGGTCTATCAATTTGCCGATTGAGAACGACCACCGGCAAATCTAAGTGACTGATTTCTTCGATGAAAGTGTCATCTTGATCGCTTTGACTCATAACGATGATGCCATCCATCCTTGGCAAGTCCTCAACTGGACTGGTGAGGGTCGTCATATCGTGGACCGCTAAGCGATACTCTGGCGGTAGGGTGGTATTGATCCCCTTGATCACTTCAACCAAAAAGCGATCCGATGTACCTGCCGACAAATTAGAAAAGTAAAGGCCAATAATATACGACTTCTGATTGACTAGACTTTTGGCATTGACATTCGGCGTATAATTTAAAGAACGCGCAATGTCACCAATTTTCTTTTTTGTGGCTGGCTTGATTAGTGGACTGTCATTTAACGCTCTTGAAACCGTGGTATGGGAGACGCCTGCGATTTTTGCAATATCTTTGATAGTGACCATACTTATCCCTCAACTTTCTCGTTGGTTTTAGCATATCTCTTAAAGATAAGAATGTCAATATACCAATGATGCACACGTTAACTTTTTTCTATAGACCTGTGTTCATGTGAATTTTTTTGTGCTAGAATGGAAATATCTTAAGAAATGATTTTGTCAGTAATTACAGGAGGAATCCCATGAAAAGGGTAGGGGCTATTCAGAAACATTCAACCTTTTTTTATAACATTTTCCTTCCATTTTCTATAATTGGAAGCGTTTTAATAATAGGGTTTGGAAGTTTCATTTATCATCGCACATATAAGGATATTCAGAAAACATTGGTCCAAAATCAGCAAAATTTCGTTCAGCAAGTCAAAGGAAATCTCGATCAAAAAATTCAGATCGCTTTAAAGGATTTGCACAGCTGTGCAAACTAGCCTTTTAATAGAACCTTTAAAGAAGGAAGGGGAAAAGAATGGAAATTAGTATTGACATCAACGATTATTTAAATGAAAAGTCAGTGACAGCAACAATCCAAGGGTATATCGATCAGCTTCATCAGGCAGGAGGAGGGAGGCTGATGTTTGCCTCGGGTGTGTATCCAACAGGTTCACTGATATTAAAAAGTAATGTTGAACTCCATCTACAACCGGGAGCTGTTCTTCGATTCTCGGATGATCCCAAAGAGTATCCAGTGGTGGTTTCGCGTTGGGAAGGGGTGAAACGGGAAGTCTATGCTTCTTGTATCTATGCCGACGGTGCCGAAAATATTGCAATCACAGGTTTTGGCACGATAGATGGTCAAGGTCAGAAATGGTGGGATGTCTTTCGCGATCATCCAGAGCAGCTAGAATATCCGCGACCAAAACTGATCAGTTTTGATTCTTGTCAGCAAATCACATTGCGAGATGTTAGTTTGGTTAATTCTCCTAGCTGGACAGTCAATCCAATCTTATGCCAAGACATCACTGTGGATAATATTAAGATCAAAAATCCTGCAGACTCGCCAAATACTGATGGCATTGATCCGGAGTCTTGCAAAAATGTTCGTATCAGCAATTGTTTGATCGATGTAGGGGATGATTGTATTGCCATTAAATCAGGAACAGAAGAGACAAAAGAACGCGTTTCCTGTGAAAATATCACGATCAGCAACTGTCAAATGCTCCATGGTCATGGTGGGGTCGTTTTAGGAAGCGAAATGAGCGGAGATATTCGTAATGTGACCATCTCAAATTGTATATTCCAAGACACCGATCGCGGCATTCGTTTGAAATCTCGTAGAGGACGCGGCGGGGTTATTGAGGATATTCGAGTGAACAACCTAATTATGGACAATGTGATTTGCCCATTTACGCTGAATTTGTATTATTTTTGTGGTCCCAAAGGAAAAGAAAAGTATGTTTGGGATAAAAATCCTTACCCAATCTCTGAGGAGACTCCTCAGTTTAGGAGAATTCATTTTGCCAATATCTCCGCGCGAAATGTTCATGCTGCTGCTGGTTTTATTTATGGTTTATCTGAACAATTCATTTCAGATATCTCGTTTCATGAAGTAGCAATTTCCATGGCAAAAGAGCCCATACCCGGAAAACCAGCTATGATGACTGGAATGGAAGAGATGACCAGTCAAGGATTCTATATTGGCTGTGCTAAAAATGTTCATTTTGACCGTTTAGAATTAGTCGATGTTGAACATGCCTTCCATATCGAGAATAGCCAGGGGATTGAAGTTGACCGTTCCCAAGAAAATGGTAAGCCTCTCGTGCTTCATGGTGATTTTTCGTGAAACAGCGGCAAACGTTGCAAAGGTTTGGATCATTTCATAGAAAGGAACCAATAGTTCTTGTAAGAAAGTTCTTTTATGAGAAAACGATTGTCTCGAAAAGTTTTTGTTAGAACTCAATTAACAAGAACCAGTGTCGGCTTATTTTTGCCTATCCTTATGAGAAAAAGCTAGTGCCTTTTGTTCTTTTCAACCACTCTCATGGAGGCAGTTTTTCTATTGACAAAGAAGAATTACGCAGTAGCAGTCATTATTTGCAGCCAGAAAGTTTTCTAGAAACATTGATCGCTGAGGGCTATGCAGGTGGAGCAATCGATATTTGGGAATTTGGTGAGAGAAAACATGGTGAAAGTACGGTGTTTTAAAATTTTAGTTCATAGAACAAACCACTCTGGACCACCATACTCAATAACAATCAACAGTTCTGAATCTACAATGAAGCGTATTGATGGATCAGAAAGTAAATCAGATATAAAAACGGCTGGCAGCCTAGAGGGGGCTTGCCAGCCGTTTTATATCGTCTGTGCTTTATAAGAACTTATTATATTAGAGAAGCCAACTACGCCAAAAGGGGTTTCCGAATAAACAATTATCAAGCCGAAAGTGGTAAAATAATGCGAATGCTGCTTAATTTCAATAAGGAAGGGTTTTTGAAATGGAAATTAAATTTTTGCAAAAAGATCAACCAAACTGGTTGGCTTATGCGGATCAAATTGCCAGCGTCGATTGGAAAGCTGCTACATTTGTAGCAAATAAGATGCGTCAGAGAAGCTATAACGACTGGGAAGGCGTTTTTGTGGCTGTTGCCCACAATCAATTAGCTGGATTTTGTACGATCGTCAAAGAGGATATTGTCCCTCTTCAAGTCGCTCCTTTTATTGCGACCGTGTATGTTGCTCCCAGCTATCGCGGCAATCATCTTAGTCAGCAATTGGTATCTGCTGCAGAACGGCGCTTGCATCAGATCGGTTTTGATACGATCTATATTGTCACTCAGCTGACAGGTTTGTATGAAAAATTGGGCTATCAACAAATTGAGACAGCCACCGATCGCTTCGGGAGAAGGATGCGTGTTTTGGCAAAAAATGAAGAATTCTGCTAGTCAAGCAAATCTCTTTACTTACTTTAAGTTAGTGTTATTATTAAAGTAACAAGTCATCCATTCGAGATGAGAAAAGGAGCAGAAACAATGACGGTGATTATTCCAGAATTTCAACTTCATGAACAGACTCAAATTGGGAAAGTTGTCTTAAAAGTAGCCAACTTAGAAAAAATGATTGTTTTTTATACTCAAGTGATCGGACTATCATTGATCGAAAAAAATCAGCAGACAGCTCGCTTAGGTACGACAGAGAAAATACTGCTTGAATTGATCAAAGTCGAAAATCCATTGCCTCTCACAAGGAAAACAGGACTGTTTCATGTCGCTTTCCTTTTGCCGACTCGCAAAGATTTAGGCAATACATTGATCCATTATTTGCAAAGCAATGCACCGATCGATGGCGCCAGTGATCATGGCTACAGCGAAGCATTGTACTTAACAGATCCCGAGGGGAATGGGATTGAAGTGTATCGTGATAAACCAAAATCTGAATGGGATATTCGAGAAGATGGCGAAATTGTTGGAATTACAAAAGAAATGGATGCAGAGGGGGTTGTCGCAGCAGCAGACAGCCAACAATCAAGTTTCCCCACAGGTACTATTGTGGGACATGTTCATTTAAAAGTTGCTGATTTAGCCCAGACAGAAACTTTTTATACCCAAGTCGTAGGACTGAGCTTAAAAAATAATTTTGGGAACCAAGCAAAATTTTTTGCGGCAGGAGATTATCATCACCATATTGGCTCGAATACTTGGATGGGCAAAGGTGTGACTCCTATGGCAGACAATGATCTAGGATTGGCTTATTATACCTTTGTGCTCCCAGACAAAGAAGCCTTTGAGTCATTGCTCACGCATCTTGAGAAGGAAAATGTATCCTTTACTCTTGAATCAAGTAGGCGTTTGGCTTTATTGGATCCAAATGGTATCCAAGTCAAAATGGAATACTAGGTAAAAATGATAGCTTTTGATGTTTTTGAATCCTTGATAGCAGTTTCAGTCTAAAGACGGATGGGGAAAGATCGGCTTTATGAGATACTTGGCATATCAAAAAAGGAGTGCAGGAACATGAAATGGTGGCATCTGATGAATACGCTATGGGTTTCATTGATTTTAACCAGTTTGCTGGTACTATTTGTTCAAGACCCATTTATGACTAATTATGGCATCGATCCAATGGCGAAATTTGCTTACTTGGCATTGATTGGTATTCTTGCGATTGGATTATATGGCGTCCAATCCGTCTGGAAACATCAATTAATGAAAGTATCAATGACAAAAAAATAAGCGGGGACCCGCCAGCGGGTCCTTTTTTGTTTTTGAAAGTCAGTTGCGGATGTGAAGCAAAAAATACCTTTTAGATGATAGTTTGCCGGGCAGCAAGTTTTGTGCACATTGATGAGGGGTGACTGGCGGGTTTGACAAAATAGATGCCAGTAAAAAGTATCAGGGCTGTGCGGACTGATTCCAGCACAACCCCATGAAAATCAGGAGATATCTATGATCTGATAAGAAAAGCCATTGACCGTTAAAAAGTTGAATACATCCTTGGTAGCAAGGAAGATCGTCTTGGTATTTGTATTAGGATGGAAACTCATTCGTGGTTCTTTAGTGATTTCGCGCTCAAAGAAAATCTGAATATCTCGCTCCGAATTGTTTAAGAGCCCAAATATGGAGACAACGCCAGGTGGTAAGTGCATTTTTTTCCTCAAAAGATCAGGAGAAGCTAATTTGACTCGTGATTCACCAGTGATTTCTTTGAGCAGATTTAGATCAAGCCGTTTTTGATCGTCCATTATTAGGAGATAATAGGCGGTCTTTTTTTTATTGGTTAAAAACATCGATTTTGTTCGAACCCCATCAATTCCAGCAATATAGCTGTCTGCTTCCGCAGTTGTACTTGCAGGCGGGTGTTCGATCACTTCAAAGGAAATGTTCAAGTCGGTCAGTTTTGCAGCAACAGATTCAAAAGGATCCAATACGATCAACTCCTAGTCTCTTTTTTATTACTATATCATAAGTATAAGTTTTAAAATGCCTATTCAATCGCATGAAAGATAGAGAGAGTAACAAAAAAGCAGCGTAGCTGCTAGTGTAGGTCGTTAACTTTAGTGATCGAAATCTGAAAACAGATCTGAAAAAATTTCTCATAAAGAATTGAGGAGCAAAGAGCTTTCGTCATGCGCATGGATCGAGCGTCTGTCAGTGAGAAGAAGCTGCTTTTTACAGGCTGATTCTGCCATTAGTTGTCAAAATACCCCCTTTTGCTTGATAAAGAGCAAGTAAGCGTCTCGTTACCAAATTATTTTTCCAAAGATTCATAAGCAGAAAGTTACTGAGATTCTTCGGCTGCAAGTTTGAGACCAAATTTAGAGATCACCCACAGTAGAACAGCAGCAATCAGGGTACCAACAAATCCAAAAAACATGTCTAGGGGATCGGGGGTATTCATAACGCCTAATACCGTTTCGCTTAATAAATTGGCAATCAGCAAGAAAATAGTCAATCCGAGAGTATAGGTGAATTTGACGCCCATCAATAACCAAAAATACCCTAGCAGACCAATGATCAAGCTAATAGAGAAATTGGAAATGTGTAAATAAAAGTCGGGGTAAATCGCTGTAAAAAAGGTTATATCTAGATATTTTGATAAATAGGCAAATAGTGCCAAAAAAATCAGTAGTAAATAGAGTAAAGATGCCCAAACTTTTGGGTAATAATGTAGCTTTATTTGATTTTTCAATATGAACTCCTGTAATCGATTGATTGGCTCAAAACCGTAGCTATTATTCTGGTATAGTTAGGGATTGTTAATAAAAAACGCAGCTAGTGTTTTTTTTATTTGTTGATAGTCTTTTGTAACAAAATAGTTGGCTGGGACATTGATGATCGGCAGATCATTTTCGTTGTCAAACGGGACAAATGGATCAGGTACAACCAAATAATCCACTTGGTCTTTATCGCGGAAATAATTGATTGAGACATCATAATCATTGGCGAAATAATTCTTAAGCTCAGAATAATCTGCAAAAAAGAACGCTGGTGACAATGTGGTATAACTGAGCCCATTACTTGCAGTCAAAACGAAACAGATTTTTTTCATCTTATTTCTCCTTTTTTATGATTTTATTCGTACGTATATGTTAAGGGGGAGATCGATGAGAATGGTGTAAAAATACTAAAGGATCAAGAAAGTGTCCTGCACGTATTTACCAAACAATGTTTAAACCAAAACAGCTCGGTTGTCTGTGTCTTTTTATAGACAAGTTCATTCTTTTTTACTGGTCAATCGAGTGCTGTTAATTAGTGAGATCTGACTAACGACGGTCTAAATGAAAAGCAATTATTTGCTGACTCTAGTTTCTTTTTTTTGGTTTCTTTTATCATAGAGAAGTTTGAGCAACTCATAGAGAGCCGTGAGTACTGCAATGCAAAAAAGTAAAGTCGTATATCTGATAAGAAAAATTAGATTGAACCATAATCCGTAGACCATCGGCATAACCACGATCAAGCAAAGATACAATTCGATTTTTCGGCGTCTCCTCAATTGCAGCCATCGTTCATCAGACATGTTCTCGCTCCTTTGATCAAGATAGAATTTCCATGCAATCTTCTATGTGTTTGACTCTACGTATAGACAAATAGAAGAAATACTTAGAAACAGTATAACCGAAAATGACAAAACCACATAACTAGGACGGCAATTTCGTCCTAGTTGTGTTTTTGTCATAGATTTATAAATAACAATTGCATACAACTAATTGAACTGGAAATACAAAAAAAGCAAATTACCGAAGTAATTTGCCGGTACGATGCAGACGATGGGATTTGAACCCACACGAGCTAAGCTCACACGCCCCTCAAGCGTGCGTGTCTGCCGTTCCACCACGTCTGCTTATTGTTTTTGTAGACTGACAGCTGATTGCAGCCATCACGTCTAAAAAACATGTTACCGATTATCTTCACGTTTGTCAATGCTATTTTAGGGATTTATAAAAGGACATTTTTCTTGCTTTTTATTGAAAAAAAATATTTAAGTGGCAGAATCTGGTATAATGAGAAAATAACTTTGAAGCTTTAAGGAGATTGATAAATGAACTACTTTAAAAATCTGCTGGCTAAATCGATTCGGCAGCGCCGTTTTTTGTTTACGATGATGGCAGCGTTCTTGATTGGTGTGGGGCTCGCTTTTTATCTTACATTCATGGAACCAGTGAATGTACAGGCAGAAATCACTATGCAAAAAGCGCAAGCATTACGGCTTGTAGACAATTATCAGAATTATCCAAATGAATCTCAGGACAAGCAAGAAACCTATCAACTGCTGCTGGCAAACAACACATTATCTAATCGGCAAGCCTCGAATCTAATCATGGAAGAATTTCCTCGTTTCAATCGGACCAGTGAAGAGATTGCAACAATTCAGCTGCAATTATGGGAAACCGCTTTACCAGATAAAGCCTTTTTACCATCTATCTGGCAATTGCAGCAAAATAAAGTGGTAGCAGCGCAATTAGAAGAACAGGAAAAAGCTCCTTTTCTTACTGTTGACAATGCGCAGACTGCTGTTGCGTTGACTATTCAAGTGTTATTGGGATTTGGCTTTTTATTCCTGGCATTTTTTGCTAGCGATAATTTGCTGGAAGAAAAGCGCCATTTTTCTCTGATCCATTCCTATCCACAAGTCTTCCCTATAAGGATGATCAGTAAAGTCGGGGTAAAGATGATTGGTCATCTGGCAACGATCAGCCTGTTGCTTCTAGGAATCACTGCGGCCATGTCGGTGATCGGACGATGGGGGGATTGGCACTATCCAACGGCTGTCTATTATCATCATACTTGGCATGCCGTACCTTTCTGGCAATACTTTCTATTGGTACTCGTGCTTTTGACAAGTTTGATTATTGTGACAGAATTACTGGGCTTTGTGGCCAATGTTTTGATTCCAAATCGCTATGTTTCTTTTTTTCTCCTTTGTCTTTGCTATGGTCTCGGTACAATAGCTAGTACACCATCCAGTAAATATTCCCCTTTTGCTGTTTTTGATTTGCAAAAGATCCTCACAGGTGAGTTTGCAGTCAGATCGCAATCGACAGTCGGGTTAGGGACAGCTTTCATCCTTCTTTTCTTATGGGGGGTGGGAGCGGTCGCCTTCTTGTTGATCGCAGATAAGAAAAACTGGCTAGCGAAAGGAGTCATATAATGAAAAATTATTTTCTCTTTGAACTACAGCAATTAATCAAAAGTAAAAAAACGATCGGGCTATGGTGCTTGTTAGTAATCGTTGCTGGCGTATACAGTTTTCGTGATCGCACCTATCGGCCAATTGAGCGAATAGACAAAAATGAAATTGAACAGCGGTATTTGACTAGACAATCCTTTTTGGATGAACAAGCAGAAAATCCCTCAGATCATTGGTCCGCCGCCATGGCAGTAGCGATGTTCGAGCCATGGAATCAAGCAGATAGCTTACGATTAACTTCCCTAGCTGCCAATGATTGGCAAAAGTATGCCAAAGCAACGAGCCAATGGTATCAGCTGAGTCTCCAATATACCGATGATGAAACAATTTTCTTCACGCCTGACTATTATACTTATCAGAACTATTATGCGGCTTATGATGGGAAATACGGCTATGCCTCCACTGCAAAATGGATGGAAAGTGCCAGCCAATTACCAAACAAAAAGCTTTCCAAGTATGTGTTGGAACAAAAAACGGGTATCCAATCTGTTCAGCGGGCATTTACGAATTACTTGCCGTTTCTCTTTCTTGGCGTGACGATCTTTTTGGCAATCGATAGTCTGACCAAAGATCGTCGACACAAAAGCTTATTCTTATCTTTGCCGGTGACGGTAGATGAGATTCTTTGGGCGAAGACAGCGGCACTGTTTATTGTGTCAACACTGATGATGATCAGTACACTCGTTTTGATTTGGATCGGTGTCGGCTGCCAATTCGGCTTTGGCTCATTGGACCTACCCGTCAGTATCTTGTCTTCATCCTTTGATGCCCGTTATCCTATTTCTTCTGCCGATGTTTTTTATACACGCCCTGTTGGAGTTTTCTTACTTCAGTGTATGGGGGTAGGAATCGTGCTGCAATTGATCTATATCCGAGGCATTCTCTTGCTTAGCACACTTTGGCGCTCAGAATTAGCCAATCTCTTTCTTGCTGGTTTTGGCTTGATTAGTCCACTTATTTTTCAGAGACGCTGGTTTAGTGCATTCTTGGATAAATCAAATGATGCCTATTTGTATCAAAATTATGGTCAGATCCTTTCAGGATTCAGCCGTTTTTATTTTGGGTCCTCTGAGTTTGTCCTTGCGAAAGGACTGCTGCTTTTTGGTGTAGTGTGGCTGCTGATCGAGATCGGTCTTTTTGTTCGTGTACAGCAGAAGCAATTTAAGCTTGTTTAGGAGGTTTGGAAATGTTAGCAATGAAAAACGTAACTGTGACATTTAAACGAAATGTTTTGGATGATTTAACGTTGGCCTTTCATCCTGGAGAAATCGTCGGCTTAGTGGCGCCGAACGGTACTGGAAAATCAACACTACTCAATGTATTGATGAATTTTGTTCAGCCGACTAGTGGGGAGATCTTTCTCGATCAAACACAGCTTTACACGTCCAAGAAGTCAGAAATGGCAGCTCACCAGAAAATCTCTTTTTTCCCTGATCAGAACGATCTATATAATGATCTCAGCGGATTAGAACATTTAAAACTTTATCAACGAATGTGGCGATCAGAGGAAGCGCTGATTGATCAAACCGTGAATCAATTAAGAATGACTGACTATATCAAGCGGCCGGTTGGAACCTATTCGTTGGGGATGCGTCAAAGACTGTGTTTTGCGATGCAGATCGTGACAGACACGCCCTATATGTTGATGGACGAAGTCATGAATGGGTTGGATCCGACCAATGTGGAATTGATTTCTAACGTTTTAAAAGGGTTGCGGGAGAAAAAGAAATCGATCCTGATTGCTTCCCATATTTTGACCAATTTGGATAGTTATGCAGATCGCGTTTTGTTTTTGAAAGATGGCAAGATTATCCATGAATACCTGGGAAAGAATTCTTTAGTAGATGAACCAATTTATTTAAAAGCAAAAGATCCAGAGTTTTTGGTTTCATTTCCCGAATTAACAACATTGACAATCGATCTTCAAGAACAAGTCTATTTAATCGAAATCAGTGATCCTCAGCTGCCGCAACGCTTTATTGAAGCTGGTTTTACAGAATTTTCAATTGGCCATCTCGCATTAGCTGAACGCTATTTAAAATTCTTTCCAGAGAATGACTGAACAAAAACGAATGAACGGCTAGGCAATAAAAGAGCGTTCATTCGTTTCTTTTAGAAAAGAATTTATTTAAAAGTCGTAAAGTTCTGTCAATTTGACCGTTTTTTTTCTAAACTTTTTGCTATAATAAATGCAATCTTTTAAAAAAGAATATCACTAGAACCAAGGTAATTTGCATTGATTCTACTGTCAAAGGAGAATTCGAATGAGAAAATTTGAAAAGTCATCAAAACTAGAAGGCGTAAGTTATGATGTCCGGGGACCAGTCCTAGAAGAAGCAGAACGGATGCAAGAAGAAGGCATCAGCATCTTGAAATTGAATACAGGTAATCCGGCACCATTTGGTTTTGAAGCGCCAAATGAGATCGTCCGTGACTTGATTATGAATGTGCGGGAGTCTGAAGGCTACTCTGATTCTAAAGGAATTTTTTCAGCCCGCAAAGCCATCGAGCAATATTATCAATTACAAAAGTTTCCAAATGTGACGATCAATGATATTTATACCGGAAATGGTGTATCAGAACTGATCACCATGTGTATGCAAGGGCTATGTAATAATGGCGATGAAGTGTTGGTGCCGATGCCTGATTATCCTTTATGGACGGCATCGATCTCTTTAGCTGGTGGAAAACCTGTACACTATATTTGCGATGAACAATCTGACTGGAACCCAGATATTGAAGATATTCGTTCAAAAATCACAAGTAAAACGAAAGCCATCGTGATCATCAACCCTAATAATCCTACAGGTGCTGTCTATCCAAAAGAAGTATTGCAGCAAATTGTTGATGTGGCTCGCGACCATGACTTGATTATTTTTTCTGACGAAATCTATGATCGGTTAGTAATGGATGATTATGTTCACGTCCCAATCGCTACATTAGCTCCGGATCGCTTTGTTGTGACTCTTGGTGGATTGTCTAAATCACATCGTGTAGCCGGATTCCGGGTTGGCTGGATGGTCCTTAGCGGGGATAAGAGAAACGTTAAAGATTATATTGAGGGCTTGAATATGCTTTCCTCTATGAGGCTTTGTTCAAATGTTCTTTCTCAGCAGATCATTCAGACGGCGTTAGGTGGCTATCAAAGTTCGGATGAACTGCTGCTTCCAGGAGGAAGGATCTATGAGCAAAGAGAGTATATTTATCAAGCATTGAATGACATTCCTGGTTTATCAGCTGTTAAACCTAAAGCGGCATTTTATATTTTCCCTAAGATCGATGTCAAACGCTTCAATATTAAGAATGATGAACAGTTTGTGTTGGATTTTCTGCATGAGCACCATGTGCTATTAGTGCACGGGGGCGGATTTAATTGGCAAGAACCAGATCATTTCCGAATCGTTTATTTACCGAATATGGATGATTTGAAAGCAACGACCGAAAAGATGCGGGAGTTTTTAGCCACTTATCAGCAAAAATAAGTAAGCAATAGTAGGAATGAACAATAGTAAAAAAAACGAACAGTTGGCTCCTTATCCTGTACCTTGTAGCAAGGCATCGGACCAGATCCAACTGCTCGTTTTTTTGATTGATCGAATATCTTAAAATCATAGCGCTTATTGCATATGCTTAGTCAGCAGTCTGCTGACATTTTTTTTTACTGATGATCATTCGATCATTGAATTTTTCCAGCATTTCTTCGCTAGGGTCTGTCACTTGCACAAGAACCGAATTTTCATATTCTCTTTCGACTTTTCCTGCATAGACCTTGCCTTCCCAAGTGAAGGTAATGGTGCTGTTAATCGTCATAGAAACACCTCGTTTTAAATTGTTAAAAAATACCAAGATATTGTTGGAATTGCTTTCCTTTTTGCTATTATGTGCTAAAATGAAGAAAATTAAAAATGCGAATTCGCATTTTTTTTAATGTTGAAAAAGTTGGAGGAGAGTCATGGCAAATTCACAAGAATCCTTTGGCCAAATCATTCGCACGTTCCGCAAAAAGCGCAAGATGACACAAAAGATGTTGGCAGAAGATATCTGTTCACAAAGTGTTTTGAGCCGGATCGAAAATAATGAAGAATTACCGAATGTATTGGTCATGCATCAAATCTGTCAACGATTAGGCGTTACCTTAGATCAAGTAATGATGCTCCATGCTGAAGAGATCAATCGAACGAATCAAGTGTTCGCTCAAATGGAAAGCCATTTTGTTCATAAAGAGTACCAAGAGTTATTGACCAAACTGCAGGATAAAACGATCATGGACTATCTATATTTGGACGCAGACATGCAAATGTACTATTACTTTTTAGGGAGTTGCGAATATTTCTTGTTCCAAGATTATGAAGCAGCGATTGAAAGCCTTAAAAAAGGCTTATCCTACTCTTATCAGCAAGATAAAATCAATATCTCTGTGATGGAGATTCGACTCTTAAGTTGTATGGGGCGAGTGTATAATGATATGCAGCAATTAGAAGAAGCACGTTTTCATCTAGAAAAAAGTTACCATGGGGTGCAAGTGCTGCCGGCAGAACGGATGACCACAACCTTGACCAAAGTATTCTACAACTATGCAGTTTTTTTAGCGAAACAAGAAGAATTCACCACTGCTTTACAAATTCTAGAAGAAGGTATCGATCTTGCCAGAGAAAAGAACAGTTTCTATTTTTTAGAAGAATTGTTTGAACTGAAAGGCCATGTCTTTGTCGCTCTTGACAATCAGCAAGCAGCCGATGAAAGTTTTGCTCTTTATCAAGCGGTCGTCGATATTCGAAATTCATCGAGAAATGGTGTAGACCTTTCTTGACTTCTTACTCAAATAAGAGTAATTTTAAGGAAGAAAAGAAATAAGGAGCGATCAAGATGAAAACATATATTTATGCGGACAAATTCTTTTTGAAGTCAGCTGTTCATGGGGCAGGTTATCTGGAGATCATTGACGGCAAATTTGGCGATATCGTCAATGAAGTACCGGAAGATGCGGAAGTAAAAGATTATTCTGGGCAATGGATAGCTCCAGGACTCGTAGATACCCATATCCATGGGTTCATGAACCACGATGTCATGGACAACGATGCAGAAGGGATCAAAGCTATGTCAGAAGGCTTATTGTCTTGTGGTGTAACTTCTTTCTTGCCGACGACATTGACTTCCAGCAAAGAACGTCTAAGAGATGTAGCAGAAACTGTCGGACAAGTGAAAGATTCTGTTACCGGTGCGAAAATCCAAGGGATTTATTTTGAAGGACCTTTCTTTACTGAAGAACACAAAGGTGCTCAAAATCCAATCTATTTTGGTGATCCAGACATCGATACATTCCACGAATGGCAGGAAGCTTCTGGTGGGATTATCAAAAAAATTGCCTTAGCTCCTGAACGTAAAGGCGTTACCGATTTTGTGTCTCAAGTGACAGAAGAAGGTGTTGTGGTTGCCTTAGGTCATAGTAATGGGACTTTACAGGAAGCTGAAGCTGCTGTTGAAGCAGGAGCCAGTGTTTTTGTTCATGCCTATAACGGAATGAGAGGACTAAATCACCGTGAACCAGGGATGGTAGGAGCATTGCTATCATTAAAAGAAGTATTCTCTGAATTGATCTGTGATGGACATCATGTTCATCCGCAAGCGGCTGAGATCTTGATGGAAAAAGCCGGGCATGACCATGTTGCTTTGATCACCGACTGTATGATGGCAGGAGGTATGCCGGATGGAGATTATATTCTTGGAGAATTCCCTGTTGTCGTAAAAGATGGAACAGCTCGTCTAAAAGAAGGAAACTTGGCCGGAAGTATTTTGAAATTAAAAGAAGCCATCAAAAATGTTGTTGAGTGGGAGATTGCTACCCCGCAAGAAGCAATCATGATGGCAAGTCTAGTGCCAGCAATCAGTTGTAAAATCGATGACAAATGCGGCATGATCAAGAAAGGTCGAGCAGCTGACTTTATCGTGTTGGACCCTCAAATGAATCTGCAAGCGACATTTTTAGATGGTGTTTGCCGGTACGAAGCTTAAGCAGAAAAAAGACACAGATCGCCAATTGGTGATCTGTGCTTTTTTGTAAAAACGTTTAATTGTTTTATCGATTTTCATCAATAGCTGGAAGGTAGATCAAATTTTTCTTGCCCAACAAAAGAAAACAGCAAAAACGCCTTCCTCACAAGCTGTCTTGATACGCAAAAAGCTAAGTAGTGAGAGGGCGTTTATTTTTGTTCTTGCTGCTTGGAGATTTCTTCTTGAACATCTTCCAGCATAGTTTTCAATTCCGTTTCTCTTTCCTTCAATACAACCAAGTCTTCTTTGATTTCTGCTTGTTTTTCTTTTTCGGGAGGCCTCAAGACAAAATTGATGAAGATCGCAATCAGCGTACCAATAAAAGTGTCTAATACGCGATCTAATGCAAAAATAAAAGACTCTCCTTGTGGAACACTAAGAGTGATCAATAACATCGTAGCAATTCCAGAAATAATACCGGAATTATTATTGATCCCATCCGAAAGAACGATAATGAAGGCCACTAAAGCGGGGAGCACCAATAACTCGATCAAAAAATCATTGTGGAAATATTGTTTCATGAAGAAGTAGATGATGGCAGTAGCCCCACCGATCGAATTTCCTAAAACTCGTGATTTCCCAAAAGAAAGGGTCGTTGTTAAATCTTGACGTAGTGAGAAGACAGCGGAAAGGGCAGCGATCAAAGGCTGTCCGCGATTCAAAAATCGAAACAGCAAGATACACAACATGACAGCAATTGCGGTTTTTATCGTT
Source organism: Enterococcus sp. M190262 (assembly GCF_005843965.1). Taxonomy (NCBI): domain Bacteria; kingdom Bacillati; phylum Bacillota; class Bacilli; order Lactobacillales; family Enterococcaceae; genus Enterococcus; species Enterococcus sp. M190262. The sequence continues at coordinate 2,398,085 of NZ_CP040461.1, forward strand.
CGCATCCCTAGACGAAAGCGGCCAAATTGCATGATCGATTTCCTCCTTTTCTTTAATCATAACCAAAATAACCGATAAATTCTAGTGAAATCCTTTTTTGTTTAGTATACTTTGAAAGGAGGTGCAGAATGAAAATTGGAATGAGAACAGTCAAGACAGCGATTGCTTCGGGTTTATCGATGGCAGTGGCTCAAGCGATTGGGTTATTATATGCGCCAGCCGCAGGGATCATTGCGATTTTGAGCGTAGGCAACACAAAGAAAACATCGCTTTATACGGGCATTGGACGCTTGATCTCACTGGCACTGGCGACAATTCTGGCATTTTGCAGTTTTTCGCTTCTGGGATATAATCCTTTAGGGTTTGTGCTCTTTTTGTTTTTGTTCATCCCAATGGCTGTCCGTTTTTCATTGACAGATGGCATCGTGGTCAATTCAGTCTTAGTAACGCACTATTTACTGGAAGAATCCTTTGCTTGGCGCTTGATCGTCAATGAATTCTTGCTCATGATTCTCGGAGTTGGCTTTGCATTAGTATTTAATCTTTATATGCCAGATGGAGAAAAAGAACTGAAAGAATTGCAGCAAGAAACAGAAAAGACGTTTAAAAGACTTTTAAAAGATATGTCTGAACACTTAAATCAACCTTCTCGATTGACCTTGCAAGGGCAATGTCAATCATTATTGGCAAAGATTCGACAAGGACAAGAAAAAGCACAGGTCCATCAAGAAAACCAATGGAGCCAAAAGAATAGTTACTATGAAGCGTATTTTGCGATGCGGCGTGCGCAAGTTCGTTTGTTGACAGAAATGATTGGTCTCTTGCGATCCATTTGGGTAGAAGAAGTTTATACAGAGAAATTTCGTGCCTTGCTGCTGTATACCGCAGAAACATTTGATGAAGCTAACGACGGCGAAGACCTTTTGCTAAGGATCGAAGAGTTGTATCAAGATTATCGACAAAAACCGCTGCCTAGAAATCGCGAGGAGTTTGAAAATCGCGCGCAATTGTTTCAATTTTTGCAGTCGTTTAAACGTTTTATTGAAATCAAAGCCGAATTTGCTGAACGGGATCATTAAGAAAAGGAAAGAATACGACTGCCCAGCGAATCAAATCGCTGGGCAGTCAATTGTTTTATTTTGTTTGCTTCCAAAATTGTTGCATCTGGTCTAAGACGGCAATGACGTCACTTGTTAGATGGATCGATCCTTTAGAAGTCCCTTCAATAGTTTTAATCATATTGGCGATTTCGTAATTTAGTGCTTGGGTCGTATCGCCTGTTTCAATAAACTCATTGGAGCCATCACGATAGTGGATGGTTGCTTTATCAGCCCGCGGATATTCTTCGACTGTGATATAGCCTTCTTCAAAAGCAACGATTCCTGTTTTTGGCATTTTAGCTTGGAAAGTTAGGGTCACACTGGCCATTTCATCAGCTGGGTTACGCAAAATCGTCACGGATTGTTCGTCAACGCCGGTTTCAAAAGGCTTCATGCTGCTGAATTCTACCTTTGGTGACTCACTCATGAAAAAGCGGGCAAAAGAGACGGCATAAGTACCAATGTCAAGCAGTGCACCGCCGCCTAAATCAGGATTGAAAAAACGATTTTGAGGATCAGGATCCTTGTAACTGCCAAAAGGTGCTTGAATCATTTTTAATTTTCCTAGTTTGCCAGAGGCTACGATTTCTTTTAGACGATGATAAAGCGGCATGTTGTAGATGGTCATCGCCTCTTCTAAAACCAATCCTTTTTCTTTGGCTAAGGCCAGTTCTTCAGCAAGTTCATCGCCACTTGTAGTGATCGCTTTTTCGCAAAGAACGTGTTTCCCTGCTGCCAGTGCTGCCATGATGTAGTGATGGTGGATATCATTTGGTACCGCAATATAGACGATATCGATCGATGGATCAGCCAACATTGCTTCAGCAGATTCATAAGCCTGAGGAATCGAGAAACGTTCCGCAAATGCTTGGACTTTTGAGTAACGGCGGGCACAGACACCGTACAATTCGCTAGCATCGCTTGCAAATCCAGCGGCAAATTGTGTGGCGATGTCTCCAAGGCCAATTATGCCCCAACGATATTTTTTCATTTTCTATCAGCTCCTTCGTTTTTAGTATAACAAAACTTAGTGAATCTTAAAAATATTGCAAAGCCAAAGTTAAAAGTTCCATTTATGTCCAGCTTTCAGTAAAATAGATACAGGAGGGATGTATGATGCATAACGTGTCTATTGCAATTATTTTAAGTACAGTTATTGAACAATATTCTACGGAAGCTCGTTTCTATGAAACGCAGCTTGGAATCGATCGAGAACAATGGGAGGCCTGGAAAAATGGGACAGCGAGTTTGACACCTGCTGAAAATCAGAAAATCAAATTGCTGTTCTCTGATTATGAATGGATGCTGATTCAAAAAATTGTTCGTCAAACGGTGATCTATCCCGAAAAGAGAACAAGTGCGGTAGCTGAATTCAAGAAAATGAAGACACAGATTGCACGCACGTGGCTTTCAAATGATTTGGCAAAAGTGGAATTATTAACACAATCTGAAGAAAGTACTCAATACCTTGATTTAAGAGTCAGTATTACGTATGATGAATGGGGCTATGACGATATTTTGAACTTCCGTCTGCCTGCTTTTGTCCAACAACAAATCAAGAATGAGAAAATTGAGTTGTTGGCATGGGTCAAAGAGAATTTAGAAGAGACATATAATTAAAGGTAGGGTTTTTTTGAAAAAATATTTAGGTATCTTAGCTGCTGCTGGCTTTCTATTAATTAGTTTGGTAGCTAGTCTGCAGCAGGAACATTCAGCGAGCAGCGAAACAATCGCAAGTAGTCAGACAGTGGCGTCTAGCAGTGAAAAAGAACAAACAAGAGTCTCTCAGAAGAGTAAAGATTTTCCTAAAGTATCTTTAAATGATTGGGCGCTTGTTTTAGTGGGCCCCCTGAATAAAGGAACTGAAATCGATACGGGGGGATTAGCAAAATTAACCAATGGCTATCTCGTGGACAAACGAATCGTTTCTGACTATGAAAAATTAAAAGCTGCCGCAGAAAAAGCTGGTCATCCTTTAGTGATGATCTCCGCCTTTCGCTCCATCGCCTCGCAAAAGGCTGTTTTTGATCAGAATGTCACGATGCTGATGAGTCAAGGACAAAACAAAGAGAAGGCAATCGAAACAACCAAACGAACGATGACAGAACCAGGTTACAGTGAACACCATACGGGTTTAGCCGTAGACGTAGTTGATCGACAATGGTATGATTCTTATCCAGAAACCGTATTGGACCACCGATTTGGTGAGACAGATGGCGGCAAGTGGCTGCAAGCGCATGCCCGGGAATACGGCTTTATCATTCGTTACCCAGAAGGAAAGCAGGCCATTACTCAGATCGATTATGAACCTTGGCATTTACGCTATGTTGGTGTAGAAACTGCTACATATATTGAAAAACATCAACTGACTCTGGAAGAATTTCTAGAGCAAGTAAAAGAACAGGAGGAAGAAAATGAGTAAACGACGCAAAACAACGAAGACTCGACTGCCGTTTGTCTTTTTAGGTATCCTCCTGATTGGGCTTGCTTTTATTTTTTCAATGAACAGTTTAGCCGATCCCTTGCCGAAACAAGAGGATAGTGAAGAAATGACTCAGCAAGAATTTATTGATCGCATTGCACCTCATGCACAGGAATTGCAAAAGGGGTACGGTATTTTACCGAGCATTATTTTAGGGCAAGCCATCTTGGAGTCTGATTGGGGCAAAAGTACACTAGCTAGTGAATACAATAATCTTTTCGGAATCAAAGCATTTGGACATAGTAAAAAAGTGACATTAGATACCCAAGAGTTTTATAATGAGCAGTGGGTAACGATCCAAGGCGATTTTCGAGTCTATGATTCGTGGGAAGAGTCCATGGATGACCACACGATGCTCTTTGTCAATGGCGTAGACTGGAATCCAGCGCTCTATGTAAATGTTTTGTCGGCAACAGACTACAAAACAGCTGCCAAAGCATTGCAAGAAGCTGGTTATGCCACAGATCCGGATTATGCAGAGAAAATCATTCGTGTAATTGAAACCTATCATTTAAATCAATACGACCAATAGACGGAAAGAAGTGGGTGCCCATGGAAGAAAAATACATGCCAAAGATCACAACGGAACTGCGAAAAGATATCGTGAAAGTTCCTAAAGTTATCAGACAAGCCAGCGGGATTCAAATTTTTGGCAAACAGATCCGCTCGATCATTTTTACTACAGATATTGCAATCATCCGCAATACCAATGCAGATGCGGTGATTGCCGTCTATCCCTTTACCCCGCACCCTGCGATTACCAAAGCGATTATCGAGGCAGCTGATATTCCCGTATTTTCGGGGGTCGGAGGAGGTTTGACTCAAGGATTTCGTTCTTCTTATATGAGCATGTTTGCAGAAGCGCAAGGTTCCATTGGTGTGGTGCTAAATGGTCCGACACCACTGAAAACTGTGGAGCAGGTCTGTAAGGTCATTGATATTCCTGTGATCAGTACCGTAACTAGTAAATATACCAAAATTGATGAAAAATTGAAGCTAGGTGTCAAAGTGATCAATATCAGTGCTGAGAAAAAAACCGCTGAGACTGTTCGTTATTTTCGCGAGCGGTATCCTGAATTGCCAATCATCGCTACTGGAGGCCCTACAGATGAAAGTATTTTAGAAACGATCGAAGCAGGCGCCAATGCAATCACCTATACACCACCTTCCAATGGAGAGTTATTCAGCAAAAAAATGCAGCACTATCGGGAAATGGAAAAACCTGATTAGTGAGCATTGAGAAATAAAATGAGAACATTCTTATTTTGGAAGAGTTTTCTAAACTTGCCTTTTTAATCAATCTTCGGCATAATCGAACCTATCATTCATAAAATTTAACTTGTATATCGTCGTAATAAGGTCGACAGTCTCTACCCGATACCGTAAATATCGGACTATAAGTAAAAAAAGTGCCATTGATGCACCTTTTTTGCTTTAGCAAAAAAGGTGTTTTTTTGTTGATAGGCCTAAATGGAAAGGAAAGAGGTATAGGATGAAAAAGTTGATCGAACGGATCGAAAAAGACGGAAATGTTTTAGGTGATGGCGTTCTGAAAGTTGATAGTTTTTTAACGCACCAAGTGGATCCGGAATTAATGCAGGAAATCGGCACGACATTTGCCAAACGATTTCAAGCAGAGCAGATTACTAAAGTAGTGACTATCGAAGCTTCAGGGATTGCACCAGCTTTATTTACGGCACAAACATTAGGTGTGCCAATGATTTTTGCCCGTAAAGCCAAAAGTCTGACAATGGACGAAGAATTATTGACAGCCTCGGTTTATTCCTTTACCAAGCAAGTCACGAGTCAAGTATCGATTTCTCGGAAATTTTTGTCTGCGGAAGACAATGTATTGATCATCGATGACTTTTTAGCAAATGGCCAAGCAGCAAAAGGATTGATCGAATTGTGCCAGCAAGCCGGTGCAACGGTTGCTGGTATCGGAATCGTCATTGAAAAATCCTTCCAATCTGGACGAGCATTGCTTGAAGAAATGTCGATTCCTGTTGTTTCTCTCGCGCGGATCGCTTCCTTATCCGAGGGTAAAGCAACTTTCTTGGAGGGTGACGCTTAATGAACGAACAAAATGGACGCTCTGCTGTCTTAGGGTTGCAGCACTTGCTCGCGATGTATGCGGGTGCTGTCGCAGTACCACTATTGATTGGAACCGGGTTAGGATTTAATGAAGCCCAAATGACTTATTTGATTTCCATTGATATTTTTATGTGCGGGGTAGCAACATTGCTGCAATTGACCGTCACCCGTTTCTTCGGGATCGGATTGCCGGTTGTCTTGGGCTGTGCCATCCAAGCTGTTTCACCATTGATTTTGATCGGAACTAAGTCAGGGATCGGTGCCATTTATGGAGCCATTATTGCTTCTGGTATTTTTGTTGTTTTGATCTCCGGTGTCTTCTCAAAAATCAAAGTCTTGTTTCCGCCATTGGTTACGGGAACTGTCATTACAGTGATTGGTTTGACGTTGATCCCCGTTGCCATTACCAAAATCGGTGGTGGGGATGCTGCCGCAGCTTCCTTTGGCGCACCAGACAATTTACTCTTAGGTTTTGTCACGATTGCATTAATTATTGGTATTCAGATTTTTGCCAAAGGATTTCTTCGTTCGATTGCTGTTTTGATCGGTTTGATCGGCGGAACTTTGCTAGCAGCTGTCTTAGGGTTAGTTGATTTATCCGCGATTTCTCACGCGCCTGTCTTTCATTTGCCGCAGCCGTTTTACTTTGGGTTACCAACCTTTGATATTTGGTCGATTTTATTGATGATCATTATTTCAATCGTTAGTATGGTGGAGTCTACGGGGGTCTATTTTGCACTGGGAGATATTACAGGACAACCTGTTTCATCAGAATCATTGAAAAAAGGTTATCGGGCTGAAGGGTTAGCAGTGATTCTGGGCGGAATCTTCAACACATTCCCTTATACGGGCTTCTCACAAAATGTAGGGCTCGTACAGTTATCTGGTATCAAAACCCGTAAACCGATTTATTTCTCTGCGGTCTTTTTGATTATATTAGGTTTGTTTCCGAAAGTTGGTGCTTTGGCGCAAATCATTCCTGAAGCTGTATTGGGTGGCGGCATGTTAGTCATGTTCGGCATGGTGGCTGTCCAAGGGATGAGAATGTTGTCGAAAGTCGACTATTCAAATGACAAAAATTTGCTGATTATCGCTGTTTCACTGGGATTCGGCTTAGGGTTCAACATTATGCCAACTTTATTTAGCCGCTTACCTGAAACCTTGCAAATGTTTACTGGTAACGGAATTGTTATGAGCAGCATGACTGCGATTATCTTGAATCTTTTATTCAATGGCTTACCAAAAAAAGAAGCGGTCGAATCAGGAGAATTTAACGAAGTTTGATTTACGAAAGCATTCTGGTCAACAGGATGCTTTTTTTGTTTTAGAGAGAAGAAATAATCTTTTGTAAAAAGACGAACAATATATCTCGTATTTTTTCTATAGTTCGATTTTCTTTTGACTTTATGGATGTCACTTGCTAGTATTTAAGTGAATAATCGAAGGGAGTTGTCTTATGGAACAAGTAGCAGTCATTATGGGCAGTACGTCGGATTGGGAGACGATGAAACACAGTTGTGAGATTTTAGAGGAGCTTGGGATTCCCTATATCAAAAAGGTTGTTTCGGCTCATCGGACACCGGACTTGATGTTTTCCTTTGCCGAAAATGCAAGAGAAAAAGGGCTGAAAGTAATCATTGCTGGTGCTGGCGGTGCCGCTCATCTGCCAGGTATGGTCGCTGCAAAAACAACGTTACCCGTGATTGGCGTACCCGTTCAATCACGAACATTAAATGGATTGGATTCGTTACTTTCCATCGTACAGATGCCGGGAGGCGTTCCTGTGGCAACGACAGCGATTGGAAAAGCTGGTGCAATCAACGCGGGACTACTTGCAGCTCAGATGCTTTCCATGTATGATTTAGGAATAGCGGAAAAGTTGGATCAACGAAGAAAGACGTTGAAAGAAAAAGTAGTGGAAAGTAGTGATCAACTTGATTAAACCTTTGATGCCCAATGCGACGATCGGAATCGTTGGCGGCGGACAATTGGGGCGTATGATGGCAATGAGTGCCAAAAAAATGGGTTTCCGTGTCGGCGTGCTGGATCCAACAGCCAATTGTCCGACAGCACAAGTAGCTGACTGGCATATTGTTGCTGCTTATGACGATGTCTTTGCACTGGAAGAAATGGCGCGGCGTTCTGATGTGATTACTTATGAATTTGAGAATGTCAGCGTAGAGGCTTTGAATTCGATTTTGCCCTATGCAAATATTCCTCAGGGAACTGATCTATTGGCAATCACCCAAGATCGCTTGTTAGAAAAATCTTTTTTAGAAGCCAATAATATTGTTATTGCACCTTATGCGACAATCATCAGTCCTACCGATATTCAAGATGCCATCGAGAGTATCGGCTATCCTTGTGTATTGAAAACGACTCGAGGAGGCTATGATGGCAAAGGGCAATATGTTTTATACAGCACAGCTGATTTAGCGCCTTCGATGAATCTTTTGCGAGAAGGAACTTGTGAATTAGAAGCATGGATCCCTTACGAAAAAGAACTCTCGATCATGGTGGCAGGGAATGGTCGTGAAATCACCACTTTCCCAGTGGTTGAAAATATCCACCGCAACAATATCTTGCATCAAACGATTGCACCTGCTCGAATCGATTCTGAGGTAGCGGAGGAAGCAGAACGGATCGCGCGTGTGATTGCGCAAGCCCTTGATTTACGCGGTGTTTTAGCGATCGAGCTGTTCTTAACGAAAAGCGGCGGACTATATGTGAATGAGTTGGCACCACGCCCACATAATTCAGGTCATTACTCGATTGAAGCTTGTTCTATGAGCCAGTTTGATGCCCATGTACGTGGGATCTGCGGTTGGCCGCTTGCAGAGGTTAAACTGTTGAGTGATGCGGTCATGGTGAACATCTTAGGTGATGAACTCATTGAAACATATGACCTGATTGCTCATAAGCCAGATTGGCAATTCCATTATTATGGCAAAGAAGAAGCAAAGAGCGGTCGGAAAATGGGACACATTACGTTGTTGACCGAAGACATTACTGCTTCATTGGAAGAAATCTATCAAACGAATATTTGGGATTAAAGGAGAGTAACGCATGTTAGAACGTTATACAAGACCTGAGATGGGCAAAATTTGGACAGATCAAAATCGATACCAAGCATGGCTAGAAGTCGAAATCTTAGCTGATGAGGCGTGGGCCGAGCTTGGTGAGATTCCCAAAGAAGATGTGGAAAAAATTAGAGAGAAGGCAACTTTCGATATCGACCGTATCTTAGAGATCGAAGCACAGACGCGTCATGATGTGGTCGCATTCACCCGGGCTGTCTCTGAATCGCTTGGTGACGAAAGTAAGTGGGTCCACTATGGGCTGACTTCTACTGATGTGGTAGATACGGCTTATGGTTACTTGATGAAGCAAGCGAATGACTTAATCCGTAAAGATCTAGAAACATTCACAGCTATCATTGGTGAAAAAGCAAAAGAACACAAATATACTGTCATGATGGGACGGACCCATGGGGTGCATGCCGAACCGACGACATTTGGGTTGAAGCTTGCCTTGTGGTATTCTGAAATGAAACGCAATATTGAACGTTTCGAACGAGCGGCGGCTGGAGTTGAAGCTGGGAAAATCAGCGGTGCAGTAGGAACATTTGCCAACATTCCGCCATTTGTTGAAGAATATGTATGTAACAAGTTGGGGATTCGTCCTCAAGAAATCTCTACGCAAGTATTGCCGCGAGATCTCCATGCAGAATATTTTGCTTCCATGGCACTGATTGCAACAAGCATTGAAAAATTTGCGACAGAAATCCGTGGATTGCAAAAATCAGAAACAAGAGAAGTTGAAGAGTTTTTTGCTAAAGGGCAAAAAGGGTCTTCCGCAATGCCGCACAAACGCAATCCTATTGGTTCAGAAAATATGGCGGGATTAGCACGAGTGATCCGCGGCCATATGGTGACGGCGTATGAAAATGTTTCTCTTTGGCATGAACGAGATATCTCTCACTCTTCTGCTGAACGGATTATTATCCCGGATACAACGATTTTGATTGATTATATGCTCAATCGTTTTGGAACGATCGTCAAAAATCTGACTGTTTTCCCAGAAAATATGAAACGTAATATGAATGCGACTTTTGGCTTGATCTATAGTCAACGTGTTATGTTGAAATTGATCGATCATGGCATGACTCGAGAACAGGCATATGATCTTGTTCAGCCGAAGACGGCACAAGCTTGGGACGAACAGCGGGATTTTCGACCATTGTTAGAAGCTGACCAAACCATTATGTCTACGTTAAGTGAAAAAGACTTGGATGATGCATTTGATTATCATCATCATTTAAAGCAAGTGGATACGATTTTTGCGCGCGTAGGTTTAGGTGAATAGGAAATAAACCCCGAAAAAAACAAAAGGCACGCTGCTTCAATAAGCAGCGTGCCTTTTGGGGTAGTTTTATTATTTAGTTATAGTTTTCGGAAAGATAAGACAAAAGATCTGGGGCTAATGCTGTAGCAGAAGAGTTTTCTTGCCGATCTTCTAGCATGGACACCATCAAATACTTTTGATTCTGGGCATCGAAAGCAAATAAGAAGCTATTTTCCTGTCCTTTCTCATCTTGTTTCTCCTTGATCTCAGCTGTTCCAGTTTTGGCAGCAAGAGGCAAACCGAGGGCTGCTAGGGAATGGGCTGTCCCATTCTCATCGGTAACGACAGCTTTCAAATCCTCATTGATCAGTGAAATCGTCTCTGGTGAAATCAACTCTTTTTTCGTCTTTGTTTCTGCACCCATCACTAATCGTGGATAAACCAGAGATCCTTGATTGGCGAAAACAGAGTACATCGCTGCTTGTTGAATTGGATTGATCAACAATTCTCCCTGGCCATAGCCAGTGTCTGCCAGCAAAATCTCAGAATTGAAGGATTTGTCATTGCTGATTTGTGCAGGGTTCATGGCAATCGGCAAGTCCAATTCTTCACCGAAAATAAATTTCTCCAAACCAGCACGGAATTTGTCTTCACCCATCGCCAATGTTTGTTGAGCCATATAGATATTATCCGAATAGACGAGAGCGTTACGCAAGTTAACGGATGCGACATCGCTGACCCGAGTCACGAAGTAATCTCCCCAAGAGCTATCTTTTTGCCATTTCAATCCGTTGATTGAAAGGACGGTTTCTGGATTGATCGTTCCATTGTCTAAACCGATGGCTGCTGTGATTGTTTTAAAGGTTGAACCGGGAGCATAACCAGTTGCAAAGCGGCTGATAAATGGTAGATCTTTATTGTTTTGGTAAGCATCATAGTCCTCTTGTGAAATTCCGTTGGTCATTTTATTGGGATCAAAACTTGGAGAACTAGCTAGAACGAGCAGATCCCCTGTGGTTGGTTCAGTGACCACGGTAGAACCAGCCTGATTCTTAAGGGAATCAAAAGCGATTTTCTGTGCTTTGGCATCGATCGTGAGTTGAATCGTTTTGCCGTCAGTTTTTTTCGTTTCGATCAATGCTTTTCGCTCTGTGCCTTTTTCATCGGTGATCGCTATCTTACCACCGTTTTTTCCTCGAAGTTCTTTGTCAAAAGCTGCCTCGAGACCAGAGCGGCCAATTTTTCCATTGCTGGCTAATGTATCATCTTTTTCAACATCTTCAGCCGTAATGTCTCCTACATAACCAATCAATTGTGCAGCGGCTTCACCTAATGGATAGGTTCTGCCCGCGGTTTCTTGAATGCTTGCACCGGTTGGGAGATCAGCTGTGGGTTCCACGATTTTCAAAGGAACAAAGTAATCGTCTTGCACCCAAGATTGATCCAATGCTTGCTGGATCGCTTTCTCAGTCAGGTCAAACTGCTTAGCGATCGCTTTGATTCTTGACTCTTTATCCTCTCCATCTCCTAATTGTCCGGGAATCACCCCAAGCTGGTACAAGGTGCCATTAGCAGCCAGTGGTGTTTTGTTGCGATCCACTATTTCACCTCGAACAGCCTCATCAACAGAAATACTTACTTTATCTTGTCCAGCCATGTCAGGGAAAATCAGGTTTGGAGCCCAATCGATTTTTGGCTGATCTTTTTCAAATTTGATGGTTCCGGAATAATTCAGATCTTTGATTTCCCCCAAGCTAGTAGTGAGAGATAACTGATACGTAAACTGATAATCTGCATCTTTGACATCATCGCTTAAAGTGATTTTGGAACCCTTGATGTTGGCAGCATCAATTCCGCTGAAAATTGTTTGATATTTTTCTGCTACTTGATCATTGGTATAACCATTTCTTTCTGCGCTATCAGAAAGAATCAAGGATGGTAATTTGTCGAATTTGTTTTTTGAAAGGTTCTCAATGAATGAGTGGACGACTTTCTCTGCCTGATTTTGTCGTTGCTGTTTGTCATAATAGCGATAGCCGAAAAAGCCACCTACTACAAGCAATAAGAGCAGAGGAAGAACAATCAGTAAAGTCTTCCGTTTTTTTGGTGGTTGATTTTGAGAGCGGCGATTTTGTCGTTCCATTTTTCTTAATTCCCTTCTTGGTTAAGTATCGGTAACTCTTCGCGATTCCGATAAAGCGGCAGCAGCAAGCAATAATCTGCTAACAGTTGCTCCATAGTGAGCGTAGAAATCTGATCTTTGAGATAGACTTTGCCAATCTGTAATTCGCTTTTTTTTACAGTAGTCAGCCGCTCTAGAGCAGCGGGCCATTCTCGGATCGGCTGATAGCCATATTGCGTATGATCCAGAGAGAGGACAAAATCTTGAGGTAGAGTTTCAAACAGTACCGGTTTCTCTGACCAGCAGCGAGCGATTTGCTGTTGATTTTTCGGCTGATCAATCACACTTAACCAGACAAAAGCATACTCACGAGTAATACCGATCTGGAAGTGGGCATCCATCTTATAACCTCGCTTGTTTGGTCCAAAAGCTGCCCAAGTTTCTTCTGGAGGATAGACACTTCGCCGTCGGTGCTGTGCGATATGCAGATAAAAAGGAGTGTCTAGCTTTTCTGTGAAAAAAGGGCAGACTTTTTCACCAATTTGCTGAAAAATCGGTTGGATCTCTTTACGAATTTCCTGCATTCGTTCTTCCAAGCTCGAAGCTTGGAAGACGTGAAAGCTTTTATTAGTAAATAACATAGAGTAGAATTCCTTTCTTGTATTCTAAGAGATAGTATAGCAAAAAAACACCCTTAAAATCACAATTTAGGCGTTTTTTAAGAGTGTGTTTAACTATTTATAAAATTAGGTTTTAAAGGAGTGAAAGTCTTTTCCTCATTGAGTAAGTTTAGCAAGACATCCAAAAAGGCAGTTTGCATTTCTTCCATATTGAAATAAATACGGAAACAATAGGTGTGTTTAAAGAAAGTCTGCTGATGGATTTGATGGATAATCAATTCTTCGTTTAATCCGTTTTTATATTGGAGTACCCGTTTTCGATGTTCGGAATAATGAGGCCGGGCATGTTTTTTGAATGGACTGAATAAATAAAAAGATGTCATTTGATTTGCGGTCAACACTTGTTGAACGGCAAGTAGTTCATTATGTAGCTGTTTTCTGTCGGTGTCCGATAAATGAGCGATAAATCGTTGCGCTTGATTTTTCAGTGACCACATGAATCAATTCCTCCTTGGAGATACCAGTATTCACAAAATCAATATAACATGAAAAAAAATAAATGTAAACGCTTTATAGCGTGTGAAAAAGTCGGAAATCAGCAGAACAAAAAATGATTTTAAGTTAAACACGAACATTTAAAGAAAACTTAGTTGTTAATGTACATTATTTTGTTGACCCTTATTCTTTGCGTTGTTAGAATAGAAAACAACAAGAAGAGACTAAAAATCTATGTGAAAAAACTAACTTTTGTGAGGTGTCCGGTGGTGCAAGAAGAATTGATTTACGAAGGGAAAGCAAAGAAACTCTTCAAGACTAGCAAAGATAAAGAGCTCCGTGTGGAGTATCTCGATCAGGCTACCGCGTTGAATGGATTGAAGAAAGATGCAGTTTCAGGAAAAGGAGCACTGAATAATCAGATTACCAGTCTTATTTTTCAAGAATTAGAAAAGCAGGGTATTCCAAGTCATTTTATCAAAATATTGTCTAAACACGAACAATTAGTTTGTGAAGTTGAAATGATACCGTTGGAAATCGTCGTCCGTAATACGGCTGCCGGCAGCTTTTCTAAGCGCCTGGGAATTGCTGAAGGGGAGCAGCTGCCTTTTCCGATTATTGAATTTTATTACAAAGAAGACCGCTTAGACGATCCTTTCATCAATGAAGATCACATTCGTTATTTGGGAATCGCCACCCCTGAGGAAGTTGCTCAAATCAAAATGCTTGCTCGACAAATCAACACCGCATTGTGCCAACTCTTTGAGAAAATTAAGATCCACTTGGTCGACTTTAAAATTGAAGTCGGTAAAAGTGATGGGAAAATTCTTTTAGCGGATGAGATTTCGCCGGATACTTGTCGCTTATGGGATCTGACAACGAAAGAACATTTGGATAAAGATGTCTATCGTCGTGAAATCGGGGATCTGATTCCTGTTTATCAAGAAGTATTAAATCGCTTAGAAAAGGAGTATAGTTCATGTATTTAGTCAAAGTTTATGTCACTTATAAAGAGTCGGTCTTGGATCCTCAAGGAGAAGCAGTCAAAGGAGCGGTTCATCGTTTGGGGTATCAAAATGTCTCTGAAATACGTATTGGGAAATATTTTGAGATCAAAGTTACAGACAGCAATAAAGAATCAGTAGCGGCAGAAATTGAAGAAGTTTGTGACAAGTTACTGGCAAATGTCAATATGGAGACTTATCGTTATGAAATCATTGAGATGGAGGACAAGGAACAATGAAATTTGCAGTAATCGTTTTTCCTGGTTCGAATTGTGATGTCGATTTAATGTATGCCATCAAAGATGTGATGGGCGCAGAAGCCGAATATGTGTGGCATGACGAGACCTCGTTAGCTGGCTTTGATGGTGTATTGCTTCCAGGAGGTTTCTCCTACGGGGATTACCTTCGCTGCGGAGCCATCGCACGTTTCTCGAATATTATGGCAGAAGTCATTCGTTTTGCAGAAGAAGGAAAACCGGTCTTTGGTACGTGCAATGGCTTCCAGATCTTGACAGAAGCTGGCTTGCTGCCAGGGGTTTTACGCAGAAATGAATCGCTGCACTTTATTTGCAAGCCGGTACAGTTGCAAGTCAATAACCAGACGCCTTTTACCTCTGAATACCAGCAAGATGAACGGATCACGATCCCTGTCGCTCATGGAGAAGGAAATTACTATTGCGACGATCAAACCTACCAGGAACTGGAAGCCAATAACCAGATTGTCTTCCGTTATGTGGATAACGTTAACGGGAGTTTACATGGTATTGCCGGCATTTGCAACAAGGCAGGCAATGTTTTAGGGATGATGCCCCATCCTGAGCGGGCAATGGAAGAGTTGCTTGGCTCAAAGGATGGCAAGAAGTTCTTTGCGTCTTTATTGAAAAATTTCGGGAAGGTGCCAGTACATGAATAAAGCAATCATAGCAGAGCCAACACCACAGGAAATCAAAGAAACCAAGCTTTATCAACAATGGGGGCTCACTGATGAAGAATACCAAATGATTTCAGAAGAAATATTAGGTCGACTACCTAATTATACAGAAACGGGTCTCTTTTCAGTAATGTGGAGCGAACATTGTTCCTATAAAAATTCCAAGCCGGTCTTGCGCAAATTTCCAACCGAAGGCCCGCAAGTTTTACAAGGGCCAGGCGAAGGAGCGGGAATCGTCGATATTGGTGATGGCCAAGCAGTTGTCTTTAAAGCAGAAAGTCATAACCATCCTTCGGCCGTGGAGCCTTATGAAGGCGCCGCAACCGGCGTCGGTGGGATTATTCGTGATATTTTCAGTATGGGGGCGCGGCCCATCGCGATCCTAGATTCGTTGCGTTTTGGCGAATTGACGAATGAGCGGACCAAATACCTTTTAGAAGAAGTCGTGGCAGGAATCAGCGGCTATGGAAATTGTATCGGAATCCCTACAGTCGGTGGTGAAGTTGCCTTCGATGCCTGTTACGAAGGGAATCCATTGGTCAATGCGATGTGTGTCGGTTTGATCGACCACAAAGATATTCAAAAAGGACAGGCCAAAGGCGTTGGTAACATAATCATGTATGTGGGAGCAAAAACAGGTAGAGACGGGATCCATGGTGCAACATTTGCTTCCGAGGAGTTCGTGGAGGGAGAAGAACAGCAGCGCTCGGCTGTCCAAGTAGGAGACCCCTTCATGGAAAAATTGTTATTAGAAGCTTGTCTTGAGCTGATCCTTGAACATTCAGACAGTTTGATCGGTATTCAGGACATGGGGGCAGCCGGTCTCGTTTCTTCCAGTTCTGAAATGGCTTCAAAAGCTGGTTCAGGATTAAAACTTTATTTAGATGATGTACCGCAACGAGAAACTGGTATGACACCTTATGAAATGATGCTATCAGAATCCCAGGAGCGGATGCTGATCTGTGTGAAACAAGGACATGAAGCAGAAGTTGAAGCGTTGTTTCAAAAATACGGATTGGAAGCGGTAGTGATTGGTGAAGTAACCGATGATGGTGCGTATCGCTTGTACCATCAGGGAAAAGAAGTTGCCAATTTACCTGTTGATGCTTTGGCAGAAGATGCGCCAACTTATCATAAAGAAAAAGCAGAACCTGCTAGAATCCAAGCATTTCGTCAACAGCCTGATTTTGAACCAGTCATTGATGATGCAACAGCAGTCTTTTTACAATTGTTGCAGCAACCCACGATTGCTTCAAAAAAATCGATTTTTGAAACCTATGATTCTCAAGTGAGAACCAATACCGTTGTTGGCCCAGGAAGTGACGCTGCAGTCCTGCGGATCAAAGGGACCAACAAAGCTTTAGCTATGACCACGGACTGTAATGCTCGCTACTTGTACCTTGATCCTGAACGAGGCGGACAGATTGCTGTAGCAGAAGCAGCTCGCAATATTGTTGCTTCTGGGGGACGACCACTAGCGATCACAGACTGTCTCAACTATGGCTCGCCGGATAAACCAGAAGGCTTTTGGGAGTTATGGACATCGGCAGAAGGGATTGCCAAAGCTTGTGAAATTCTAGAAACTCCTGTTATTTCAGGTAATGTTTCGCTGTACAATGAAACCAACGGGCAGGCAATCTATCCAACACCAGTGATTGGTATGGTAGGGCTGATTGAAAAGGTCGAACATATCACCACACAACATTTCCAGACACCGGAGGATTTGATTTATTTGATTGGAGAAACGAAGGCCGACTTTAACGGCAGTGAACTCCAAAAATTACAAAATGGGTCGATCAATGGCCGTTTGATGGCATTTGATCTATTAGAAGAAAAACAGAATCAGGCAATCGTCTTATCTGCGATCCAGGCTGGACTTGTAAAAAGTGCCCATGACTGTGCAGAAGGCGGATTAGCTGTTGCATTAGCTGAATCTGCGTTTAAGAAGAATGTCGGTATATCTGTTCAACTAGATTTGCCGCAATCTTGGCTTTTTTCAGAAACACAATCGCGATTTGTGCTGTCCATTGCTCCAGAAAATCAAACCGCTTTTGAAGCTTTGGCAGGTGATAGCGCTTGTCTCATCGGAAAAGTTACAGCAGAACCGCAACTAAAAATCCAAGGTAACGATGGAATGATCGTAGTGGAAACAGCCTTAGCACGTAAGAAATGGGAGGAAGCAATTCCATGTCTATTGAAGTAAAAAGCTTGAATGAAGAATGCGGGGTTTTTGGTGTCTGGGGTCACCCAGATGCTGCCCGAGTTACTTATTTTGGCTTGCACAGTTTACAGCATCGGGGACAAGAAGGCGCTGGGATCGTCGCAAATCAGCAAGGCAAACTTGCCGGACATCGGGATCTTGGCTTATTAGCAGAAGTTTTTTCCGATGAACGACTTCTTCAACGATTGACAGGTGAAGCAGCAATCGGACATGTTCGCTATGCTACTGCAGGCAATGGCAGCGTCGATAATATCCAACCTTTTCTTTTTAAGTTTTTTGATCAGCAGATTGGGTTGGCGCACAACGGGAACTTAACCAATGCCAAGAGTTTGCGGAAATCACTTGAGTCTGAAGGAGCCATTTTTCATTCAAATTCAGATACCGAAATTTTGATGCATCTGATTCGCCGCAGTGGTCAAGCGAATTTGCTGGATCGCATCAAAGAAGCGCTGAATCAAGTGAAAGGTGGATTTGCATATCTTTTGCTGACAGAAGATGCGATGATCGCTGCTCTTGATCCAAATGGATTTCGGCCACTCTCGTTAGGAAAAATGGTCAATGGTGCTTATGTGATTGCTTCAGAGACTTGTGCTTTAGAAGTGATCGGAGCTGAATTTGTTCGAGATATCTGTCCTGGGGAAGTTGTCATTGTGGATCAAGCGGGCTACCGTGTTGAAACATATACGGAAGAAGTCCAACCAGCGATTTGCTCAATGGAATTCATTTATTTTGCACGACCAGATTCGAATATTGCCGGCGTCAATGTCCATACTGCACGAAAAAATATGGGACGTAATCTTGCCCAAGAAGCACCGATCGAAGCAGATATGGTGATCGGTGTACCGAACTCATCCTTATCGGCCGCCAGCGGGTTTGCAGAAGAATCTGGCATTCCTTACGAATTAGGATTAGTCAAAAATCAATACATTGCACGAACATTTATCCAGCCCACTCAAGAATTACGGGAACAAGGCGTTCGGATGAAGCTATCTGCCGTCCGGGGTGTGGTTGAAGGAAAAAAAGTGATCATGGTGGATGACTCGATCGTTCGCGGCACTACTAGCCGACGAATCGTTCAATTGTTAAAAGAAGCCGGTGCCAAAGAAGTTCACGTTCGGATTGCTTCACCGCCATTAAGATATCCTTGTTTTTACGGAATCGATATTCAGACGCGGAAAGAACTGATCGCTGCTCGGCAAAGTGTCGAAGAAATTCGCCAAACGATCGGTGCCGATTCGTTGGCTTTTCTCAGTGAGACTGGCTTGATCGAAGCAATCGGGTTAGATTTAGATGCCCCCTATTCTGGATTGTGCATGGCCTATTTCAATGGTGATTATCCTACACCGCTTTATGATTATGAAGAAAGCTATTTAGCGTCGCTCGAATAAATGGTACAGGAGGAACTCAAAGTGGCAAATGCTTATGCAAAGGCTGGTGTTGATGTGAACGCCGGGTATGAAGTCGTTGATCGAATCAAAAAACATGTCAAAAGAACAGAACGGTTAGGTGTAATGGGTGCCATCGGTGGTTTTGGCGGCTGTTTTGACTTGTCAAACTATCCGCTGAAAGAACCAGTGCTGGTATCCGGTACTGATGGTGTAGGAACGAAATTATTAGTAGCGATCCAACAAAATCAACACCAAACGATTGGAATCGATTGTGTTGCGATGTGTGTCAATGATATTGTCGCTCAAGGAGCAGAACCGATCTATTTTTTGGATTATGTCGCAGTGGGCAAGAATGATCCCGAAAAAATCGAACAAATTATCGCCGGGGTTGCAGAGGGCTGCGTTCAGTCGGGAGCGGCTCTGATAGGCGGTGAGACAGCAGAAATGCCAGGGATGTACTCGGAAGAGGACTATGACTTGGCTGGTTTTGCGGTGGGAATTGTTGAAAAATCTCGTCTGATCACGGGAGCATCGATTGAACCGGGACATTTTCTGATCGGGCTGCCTGCTTCTGGTATCCATTCAAACGGGTATTCATTGGTTCGCAAGATCTTTTTTGAACAGCAAGGTTTTCAAATGGCAGAGAAGTTGCCGGAATTAGGCGGAAAAACTCTCGGAGAAGAATTGTTAACACCAACGAGAATCTACGTATCCGCTGTACTGCCGTTACTTGAAAAACAATTAATTGACGGTATCTCGCATATCACGGGTGGCGGCTTTATCGAGAATATTCCCCGGATGTTGCCGCCGCAGACAACAGCAGAAATCACACTGGGAACGTGGCCGCAACTGCCGATTTTTGAGGCTCTAGCTTCTTATGGAAAAATCCCGGCCCATGAAATGTATGAGATCTTCAATATGGGGATTGGGATGGTTCTTGCTGTTGCACCAGAGAAGAAAGAACAAGTGCTAGCTTTGTTAAACGAGCAGAATGAAGCAGCTTACGTTATTGGTAAAGTAACGGAGGCTCAAGAACATGCGGTTCTTTTACAAGGAGATCCGCTATGAGGATCGCTGTTTTTGCATCAGGAAACGGCAGTAATTTTACCGCAATTGCCGATGCGATTAGAGGAGAAGAACTCAAAGGGGCTACATTAGCGCTGCTGTTCTCAGATAATGCCGCCGCATTTGTCTTGGAACGGGCTAAAGACGCGGGGGTACCGACATTGCAGTTATCCCCGCAGAAATTTCCTTCGAAAGCAGCGTTCGAAGCCGCACTGTTGAACGAGTTGGCGGAACATTCGATTGAGCTGATCGTTTTGGCAGGCTATATGCGGATCGTTGGACCTACGTTGCTAGCCGCTTTTCCCAATAGAATCATCAATCTGCATCCCTCATTGCTGCCTAGTTTTCCTGGAAAATCCGGTATTGCCGATGCCTTTCATTATGGAGTGAAGGTGACTGGGATCACCATTCATTACGTTGACAGTGGTATCGATACGGGGCCGATCATTGCGCAAGAAGTGGTACGTATCGAATCGGAAGATACATTAGAAAGCTTAGAAGCAAAGATCCATCAATTAGAGCATCGAGTCTATCCAGCGGTCATAGCTGAAATCATTCATAAAGGAGACCATCAATCGTGAAAAAAAGAGCGTTGATCAGTGTGTCAGATAAACAAGGGATCGTATCTTTTGCCAAAAATTTAGTACAAAACGGCTACGAAATCATTTCGACAGGAGGGACAAAATCTGCTCTGGAAGCGGCTGGTCTTGAACCGATTGCGATAGAAACGGTCACAGGATTTCCCGAAATGATGGACGGACGTGTCAAAACATTGCATCCAAAGATCCACGGTGGTTTGCTGGGTCGCCGGGACCTGCCTGAACATTTAGCAGCAATGGAAAAACATGACATTGCGCCGATCAATCTGGTTGTTGTCAACCTTTATCCTTTTAAGGAAACGATTGCCCAAGCGGATGTGACAGAAGAGCAAGCCATTGAGAATATCGATATCGGTGGACCAAGCATGCTGCGCTCCGCTGCAAAAAACTTTGCTGCAGTGACAGTGATCGTTGATCCTAAAGATTATCCCCTCATTCTAGATGAATTGACGGAAACCGGTCAGACGCAGCTTGCCACGCGCAAACGCTTAGCGGCTAAAGTATTTCGCCATACAGCAGCTTATGACGCCTTGATCGCCGATTATTTGACAAAAGCAGTTGAAGAATCTGAACCGGAGAAGTTGACACTGACGTATGAATTGAAACAAACGTTGCGCTACGGAGAAAATAGCCATCAAACTGCTGCTTTTTATCAAGATGCATTGCCAGTTCCTTATTCGATCGCTAGTGCAAAACAACTTCACGGCAAAGAATTGTCCTACAACAACATCAAAGATGCGGATGCCGCTTTGCGAATCGCAAAAGAATTTACGGAACCCACTGCAGTCGCTCTTAAACATATGAATCCTTGTGGTATCGGAACAGCGACGACGATTTTTGACGCTTTTGAACGGGCATACGAAGCAGATCCAGTTTCGATTTTTGGAGGAATCATCGTATTGAATCGCCCCGTTGATGAAGCAACAGCTGCGGCACTGCATCAAATATTTCTTGAGATCGTGATTGCGCCTGCTTTTGAACCAGCGGCGCTGGATATTTTGACGAAGAAGAAAAACATTCGCTTGATGACGTTAGATTTTGTAGCAAATCCTGTCGAAACAGAAATGGTCTCTGTATTAGGTGGTTTATTAGTTCAAGAACAAGATACATTAGCAGAATCTCCTAAGGATTGGACGGTCGTAACGAAACGTCAGCCTAGCAAGAATGAGTTGGAAGCAATGGCTTTTGCTTGGAAAGCGGTAAAACATGTCAAATCAAATGCCATCGTTTTAGCGAACCAATATCAAACAGTTGGAATTGGTGCTGGCCAAATGAATCGCGTGGGTTCTGTAAAAATCGCCATTGAACAAGCTGCTGAAGCTGGAAAATTAACGGATGCAGTTTTAGCTAGCGATGCGTTCTTCCCAATGGATGATAGCGTGGAATATGCTGCAAAACGGGGAATCAAGGCGATCATTCAACCTGGAGGCAGTATTAAAGACCAAGCGTCTATCGAAATGGCAGATCAATACGGAGTAGCGATGATCTTTACTGGCGTTCGGCATTTTAGACATTAAAAGACATTAAATTCAGGAGGAGCAGATGAAGCTTTTAGTTATTGGTAGTGGTGGTAGGGAACATGCAATCGCCAAGAAATTACTCGCAGATCCGATCGTAGAAACAGTCTACTGCGCGAAAGGGAATCCGGGCATGGTCAGCGATGGCATTCAGGTAGTTGCTATCCCTGAAACAGACCATCAAAGCTTGATCGCGTTTGCAAAAGAGATGGCCATCGATTGGACCTTTGTAGGCCCTGAAGTTCCTTTGCTTAATGGCATCGTTGATGATTTCCAAGCTGCAGGATTGAACATTTTTGGCCCAAATAAAGCAGCGGCGATGATTGAAGGTTCGAAGGAATTTGCCAAAGAATTGATGGCAAAATATCAGATTCCAACCGCTGAATACCAGTCTTTTGTAGATAGTGAAAAAGCGAAAGCGTATATCCAAGAAAAAGGTGCCCCAATCGTAATCAAAGCAGACGGTTTAGCTGCTGGAAAAGGGGTCGTTGTCGCAGCAACAGTGGATCAGGCACTGGCTGCGGTAGAAGAAATGTTGGAAGAACAAAAATTTGGTCAAAGTGGTGCCAAAGTTGTGATCGAAGATTTTCTGGAAGGAGAAGAGTTTTCGCTGCTGGCTTTTGTTCATGAAGAGCAAGTTTATCCCATGGTGATTGCGCAAGATCATAAACGAGCGTTTGATGGGGATGAAGGACCGAATACTGGTGGAATGGGAGCTTACTCTCCTGTTCCGCAAATTCCTCAGTCAATGATCGATCAAGCAATCGAGACGGTTTTGATCCCGGCTGCTACAGGAATGATTGATCAAGGAACACCCTTTACGGGTATTTTATATGCGGGGCTGATTGCCACAGTTGAAGGACCTAAAGTGATTGAATTCAATGCTCGTTTTGGAGATCCAGAGACGCAAGTCGTTTTGAGTCGGCTAACGAGTGGGTTAGCTCAGATTATTGATGCATTGCTCAATGGAAGACAGCCGGAAATTACTTGGAATCAGCAGTTTTCTGTTGGTGTGGTCGTGGCGGCTGAAGGGTATCCAGAAACCTATCAACAGGGAATGATCATTCCGCAAAAAGCGGCTGAAGATGTTCAACTGTTTTATGCAGGGGTTGCTGAAAGAGCAGGAGAATTGGTGGCAGCAGGCGGGCGAGTATTTTTAGCGGAAGGGCAAGGTGCTTCTTTGGAGGAAGCGCAAAAGAGAGTTTACCGAGCGCTAGCAAAAATGCCTTTGAACAAGATGTTTTATCGAAAAGATATTGGTGCCAAAGCATTAAAGTAACCGCAACTTCTCTTTGGTTCCATCGTTTAAACAAAAGATCGCTGATGAGAGAACAGCGATCTTTTTTTCTTAAAAAGAGGTAGCGTTTTCAAACGGATATGCTAAAATAGAAGAGCAAACAGAGGAGGAAAAATACGTGAAAAAAATTAAATTTGGTTCAACCGATTTAGAAGTTTCAAGTGTCATTTTGGGATTGATGCGAATCAATAATGCAAAAGATCCTGTAGCTGTACTGACGACAGCAATCGAGAATGGTATTACTTTCTTTGATCATGCAGATATCTATGGCGGTGGCGAATGCGAAAGTATTTTTGCAGATGCCCTTGCACAAACCGAATATAAAAGGGAAGATCTTTTCATTCAATCGAAATGTGGTATCGTCCCAGGGAAAATGTTCGATTTTTCGAAAGAACACATTATTAAATCCGTTGAAGGCAGTTTGAAACGCTTGAAAATGGATTATCTTGACGCGTTGCTGTTGCATCGCCCGGATACGTTAGTGGAGCCCGAAGAAGTCGCTGCTGCTTTCGACGAGCTGGAAAAAGCGGGAAAAGTTAAGTATTTTGGAGTCAGCAATCAAAATCCTGGTCAAATCGAATTGTTGAAAAAATATGTCTCTCAACCATTGCTGGCCAATCAATTGCAATTTGGCATCATGCATACTGGAATGATCGATCGAGGCATCCATGTCAATATGACGGATAGCGGCAGTGTCGATCATGATGGCGGCATTCTTGAGTATTCTCGGCTGAATGATATGACGATCCAAGCGTGGTCGCCATACCAATATGGATTCTTTGAAGGTGTCTTCATCGGAAATGAGAAATTCCCAGAACTGAATGCAAAACTAGAAGAATTGGCTGAGAAGTATCAAACGACTGCGACAGGAATCGCATCTGCTTGGATTCTACGGCACCCAGCAAATATGCAGGTGATCGCAGGCACGATGACGCCGCATCGTATCGAAGAGATCGCTAAGGCATCTACGATTGTGTTGACACGCCAAGAATGGTATGAAGTATATTTGGCAGCTGGCAATATTTTACCTTAAAAAAAAGAAGAAACCCTTTATTTAATGGAAACTATCTCAGGAATGTTCGTAAAAGACGAACATTCCTGTTGCTTTTTAAAAAAAAGATTCTAAAACACTTGTATTTATGAGTGAGCTGGTTTAAATTGTTGTGGGCATTAAAAATAGGCGACAGCCATTTGATGCTTGCTTCACTCTTATCAAGATTTGGAGGATATTTTTATGTTTGACATGAAAGTTTTTGATTACGAAGATATACAATTGATCCCTAATAAATGTATCGTGAATAGCCGTTCAGAATGTGATACGACGGTTACTTTAGGCAAACATTCATTTAAAATGCCGGTCGTTCCTGCAAATATGCAAACGATCATTGATGAATCAATCGCAGAATTTTTAGCTGAAAATGGCTATTTTTATATTATGCATCGTTTTGACGAAGCAGCCCGCATTCCTTTTATCAAAAAAATGAAGGAAAAAGGCCTGATCTCTTCGATCAGTGTCGGTGTCAAAGACTATGAGTATACTTTTGTCGAAACATTGGCTGCTGAAGGACTGGTGCCTGATTACATTACGATCGATATTGCCCATGGACATTCCAATGCTGTCATCAATATGATCCAACATATCAAAAAACATTTACCAGATGCTTTTGTGATCGCAGGGAACGTTGGTACACCTGAAGCGGTCCGAGAATTGGAAAATGCCGGCGCGGATGCAACGAAAGTTGGGATCGGACCAGGGAAAGTTTGTATCACTAAAATCAAAACTGGTTTTGGAACTGGTGGGTGGCAATTAGCTGCATTACGCTGGTGTGCAAAAGCAGCTCGCAAGCCGATTATCGCCGATGGGGGAATCCGCACCCATGGAGATATCGCAAAATCTGTTCGTTTTGGGGCAACGATGGTCATGATTGGTTCATTGTTTGCTGGACATGAAGAATCTCCCGGGGAAACAAAAGTCGAAAATGGTGTCGTTTTAAAAGAATACTTTGGCTCTGCTTCTGAATTCCAAAAAGGGGAAAAGAAAAACGTCGAAGGGAAAAAAATCTGGATCCCTTACAAAGGTTCTTTGAAAGATACTTTGGTTGAGATGCAGCAAGATCTACAATCATCGATCTCCTATGCCGGTGGCAAAGACCTCGAATCGATTCGAAAAGTTGATTATGTGATCGTGAAAAACTCGATTTTCAATGGCGATACAATTTAAGTTGCTTCGGCTGTAGAATTGACAGTGGCATGAATAAAAGTTCGATCCAAAAGATTTCTTGGTCTTGCAGCAAGCGATAGGAAAACATTCTTATCACTTGCTGCTGAGGGTAACAAGTCTTTTGGTTTTTTTATTTTCAGCGCTGACCTTCTGCTTTTTGTGGAATCATCTCTATCGACTATTTGGTTTTTCTTAATCTTTCGTTATAATAGAAGAAATGATGAAAAAAACTAAAAAAATATTCTGAGCTAAAAGCGGATATTCAGTTGACTAAGTGAGTAAGAGCAATAACAATAAAGTAAACATGCAGAAAGAAGCAGGTGAGTGTTTGACTATCAAAGTAATGTCCGTTTTTGGGACAAGACCGGAAGCCATCAAGATGGCGCCTTTGGTAAAAGAATTAGAGGCTGATCCTCGATTTCAATCAATTGTCGTGGTGACAGCCCAACATCGCGAGATGTTAGATCAAGTATTAGAGGTTTTTGCGATCGAACCTGATTACGACTTGGATATCATGACATTGGGACAGACGTTGACCGGCATCACTACAAAAGTCTTGCTGGAATTAGAACCGATTCTCCACCAAGAAAAACCGTCAATTGTGCTTGTTCATGGTGACACAACAACGGCATATGCCGCAGCAACCGCAGCTTTTTACGCTCAGATCCCGATCGGTCATGTTGAAGCTGGTTTGCGGACGTGGAATAAACGATCACCCTATCCGGAAGAAGCCAACCGGCAACTCATCGATGTGCTAGCGGATCTTTACTTTGCTCCAACGCTTCAAAGTAAAGAAAATCTACTTGCGGAAAATCATGATCCAGAAGCCATCTTTGTCACCGGCAATACCGCGATTGATGCCATGCGCTACACTGTTTCTCAAGACTATCAGCATCCTACACTAACAGACAGAAAACAGCGAAAGATTTTGTTGACGATGCACCGCAGAGAGAATTTAGGTCAGCCGATGAAGAATGTTTTTCAGGCATTGGCTCGAATCGCAGGCGAGTTTCCAGAAGTCTCAGTCGTTTTTCCGATGCATAAAAATCCCGAAGTTCGAGAAATTGCTCAAGAAACTCTGGGTGCTTTAGAGAATGTTACATTGATTGAACCTTTAGATGTCATCGATTTTCACAATTTTGCCAACCAAAGCACATTGATTCTAACTGATTCCGGCGGTGTCCAGGAAGAAGCCCCTTCTCTCGGTGTTCCTGTATTGGTGTTGCGGGACACAACTGAACGTCCAGAAGGCATTGCGGCAGGAACGTTGAAATTGGTCGGTACAGGGGAAGAGGATGTGTATCAAGCAACGAAGCAGTTGTTGCAGGATCACGCTGCATATACCGCAATGGCGCATGCTGAAAATCCTTATGGTGATGGTAAAGCAAGTCAGCGAATCAAAGAAGTATTGGCTCAATATTACCGTCTGTCCGGAATGGCAGATCCTTCGATCCAATGATCCAAAAACTGAAAATGGAATTGAAAAAATAACAAAAGTATTTTCACATAATGGTTGACCTATATAATTAGATAGACTATAGTGAGGATAGAAATAAATAATTGTTAGGTGAGGCTCCTATATGGACACAAGCTGCTGCCGCAAAAGTATCGAGAGATGCTTAGTTGGTAGGACAGGTCTAATCGTGAAGGTTAAACCCAAAGCAGCTGATAACGTCAAGTTATCTACGCCCTATAGTGCTAAAGCTCTACAATGATCATGAGTTTTTTTACGCATGCTTATTGGGAGCATGCGTTTTTTTGTGTTAATGGTCACTGATGCCTTTATTTTAGCTGATACATACAGACCTTTATGAGGTGCTGCAAGACAATTGCTGACTGCCTTTATTTTTGACCAACACTTCTGCATGATCCAGAGTTTCTTGCTTGATAAACAGAGAGGAAGATGAACATGGAATACCCCAGTCCCCAGATGAACAATAAAAAGAATGCTAGGGGTAGCAAATGCAACTCCTAGTTATAGGAGGAAAAGAAGATGTTAAAAAAATTATCTAAAGATCAAGAATTAAAATTACTTGCACAACTTTCGGAAAGAGAGTTGCTGATGGAAATGCGGACTTCGTTTAATGGACTATCAAAAGAGGATGCAGCAGAACGTCTGGAAGAATATGGACCAAACCAAGTAGATGCACAAAAACCAACACCTGCTTGGCTGATGTTTTTAAGTGCTTTCAAAGATCCTTTTGTATTAGTTTTGGCTTTGCTGATGGTCATTTCTTTTTTCACAGGTGATTATGAAGCAGTGGTCGTGATGGGAATCATGATCTTAGCAAGTGTTACGATCACATTCGTGCAAGAATATCGTTCGCAAAAAGCAAGTTTGGCCTTAAAAGAATTAATTGAAAATACATGTTCTGTCACTCGAGACGGCGAAACGATCGAGATTCCGATGGATGAAGTCGTACCAGGAGACATCGTGACATTGGCAACCGGGGATATGATTCCGGCAGATGCTATTTTGATTTGGACAAAAGATTTATTTATCAATCAATCTTCTCTGACCGGAGAATCTATGCCGGTGGAAAAATTTGTCGATGCTGGGATCAAAGATTCTAAAGAAACGATTTCCGCATTAGATATGCAAGATTTGGTTTTCATGGGAACGGATGTCCTTAGTGGACAAGGTAAAGCAATTATTTTAAAAACCGGTCAAAGTACTTTTTTTGGTGATATTGCCAAAAATGCAACGTCAAAACGAGGAAAGACTACTTTTGAGGATGGTTTGACGAAAGTCAGTAAATTGTTGCTGCGAATGGTAATGGTTTTGTTTCCCATCGTCTTTTTGATCAATGGATTGACAAAAGGCGACTGGGGAGAAGCCCTTTTCTTCGCAATCGCTGTAGCTGTTGGCTTGACTCCGGAAATGTTGCCAATGATCGTCACAAGTAATTTGGCAAAAGGTGCCATGTCGTTAGCTAAAGAAAAAGTGATCGTCAAAGAATTGCCTTCGATTCAAAACTTGGGCAGTATGGACGTTTTATGTACGGATAAAACCGGCACGATCACTGAAGATCGCGTCGTATTAGTGCAGCATCTGAATCCGTTTGGTAAAGAAGACCAACAAGTGTTGGATATGACCTATTTGAATTCCTACTATCAAACAGGTTGGAAAAATTTGATGGATATTGCGGTATTGAACTACTTCGAAGATACAGAGCGCCAAGCGCCTTATCAAGAAGTCATCAAAGTGGATGAAATCCCCTTTGACTTTTCCCGCCGGCGTTTAACAGTGGTTGTCAAAGCAGATGGGCACCAAATCATGGTCACAAAAGGTGCTGCTGAGGAAATGGAGAAAGTCTGCAAATACGTGGAAGTCAACGGACAAGTTCTGGAATTGACAGATGAATTAAGAGAAAAACTTCGTGAGGTAAATCACCGCTTGAACAAACAGGGCATGCGTGTCCTAACAGTAGCAATCAAGCGAGATGCTCACGCAGAAGCCGTCTACACAGTTGAAGATGAACAAGATATGATCATGATCGGATTCATGGGCTTTTTAGACCCAGCGAAAGAGTCCGCAAAAACAGCTATTGCTTCATTACATGGTCATGGTGTCAACGTGAAAGTTTTGACTGGTGACAATGCGATCGTGGCGCAAAAGGTGTGTAAAGATGTGGGGATCGAAGTGAACGACTATCTTCTAGGGATAGACGTTGATCGTCTCTCTGATGAAGAATTGGCTGAAAAAGCAGAAGCGGTCAATCTATTTGCTAAGTTGAATCCTATGCAAAAGTCACGCATCATTCAGTCGCTGCAAGCCGATGGTCATACTGTCGGATTTATGGGAGATGGAATCAATGATGCGCCTGCACTGCGGGCTGCTGATGTCGGTATTTCTGTAGATACGGCCGCAGACATTACCAAAGACGCAAGTTCGATCATTTTATTAGAAAAAAGCTTGAATGTGTTAGATAAAGGGGTCATTGAAGGCCGTAAAGTTTTCACAAACATGATGAAATACATCAAGATGACATTGAGTTCAAACTTTGGGAATGTTTTTTCGATTCTTGTCGCTAGTGCATTCTTGCCTTTCTTGCCAATGCTTTCTATTCAATTGCTGGTGCAAAATCTAGTCTATGATATGGCACAGTTGACTATTCCTTGGGATAATGTGGATGTGGAAGAACTAGAAAAACCAGTCAAGTGGCAAGTCAGAGGCTTATTGAAATTCACCGTAAGCATTGGACCAGTCAGCAGTATTTTTGATATCTTGACATTCTTCGTGATGTGGCATGTGTTCCAAGCAAATACCATTCAAGAACAAGCGCTGTTCCAAGCCGGCTGGTTCATGATCGGTCTTGTGACGCAAACATTAGTCGTGCATATGGTCCGGACGCGTAAACTGCCATTTCTCCAAAGTATCGCATCGCCAGCAGTCTTACTGTCAAGCGTTCTTGCGATTTTGGTGGGTTTCGGTATTATCTTGTCGCCGCTGCACACAGTCTTTGATTTTGCAGCGCTACCATCTTCTTACTGGCCATGGTTTGTCGGCATTATTCTTGCCTACCTGGTAAGCGTAGAAGTAGCTAAGAGAATCTATATCCATTATACAAAAGAGTGGATCTGAGAAAAGAAACGGATAGTCATAAAAGATTTTAACTTTTATGCTATCTGTTTCTTTTTTATTCTATTCTGTATTATTTTTTTCTCATTATCAAAAAAAACTAATTTTACTAAGTCGGAACATTCACAAGGGAAAGTCCTCGAGGTGTTACGTTTCTGTTTAGTTAAAAGGCGAAGTCTGTACTATTCTTAAAAGAAAAAAAGAATTTAATAAGGAGCAAAGCAAGAAAGCGATTGCTTAAATGTGATTGTTTTCACTAATCGTTTCTTAAGAGTTGGTCTAATGGGAATCGTTTTATTAAAAAAAAATACCTTTTCACTTGTCTTATTCTCGTTTAAATGATAATTTATAGTAGTAAATGATTTTTCGATGATACAGATTTTATCCCTGTTACATTCGAAAGTGAATTTTTATATCAGAGAGGAAAGTGTGTCAAGATGGCAAAAAAACAAAAAGCACTTGATTTCCAAGCAATTTTGGAGCAAGTCAATGCAGATTTTCCAACTTATCAAGCATTAGATAAAGACGGAAAAATCGTAAATCCAGATTTAGTACCTGATCTAAGTGACGACGAATTAGTCGAGTTGATGACTCGCATGGTATGGTCCCGTGTATTAGACCAACGCTCTACTGCGTTAAACCGTCAAGGTCGTCTAGGTTTCTTCGCGCCAACAGCTGGTCAAGAAGCAAGTCAATTAGCAAGTCATTTTGCATTTGAAAAAGAAGATGTGCTTTTACCGGGTTACCGTGATGTCCCTCAATTGATCCAACACGGCCTTCCATTGAAAGAAGCGTTCTTATGGTCTCGCGGACACGTAGCTGGAAACCTTTATCCAGAAGACTTGCAAGCTTTACCACCACAAATCATTATCGGTGCGCAATACGTGCAAGCTGCTGGTGTAGCTCTTGGTCTGAAAAAGCGCAACAAGAAAAATGTTGTCTTCACTTATACAGGTGATGGCGGTTCTTCACAAGGGGACTTCTATGAAGCAATCAACTTTGCTGGTGCTTACCATGCAAACGCTGTATTCTACATCCAAAACAACGGTTTTGCGATTTCAACACCTCGTGAAGTTCAAAGTGCTGCGCCAACATTAGCTCAAAAAGCAGCTGCAGCTGGTATCCCAGGAATCCAAGTGGATGGTATGGATCCATTAGCAGTTTACACTGTATCAAAAGCAGCTCGTGAATGGGCAGCAAATGGCAATGGACCAGTTTTGATTGAAACATTGACTTACCGTTATGGTCCACACACATTATCAGGGGATGACCCAACGCGTTACCGTTCAAAAGATATGGACAGCGAATGGCAACAAAAAGACCCATTGGTTCGCTTCCGTACGTACTTGACTGAAAAAGGACTATGGTCTGAAGAAAAAGAAGAACAAATCATTGAACAAACTAAAGAAGAAATCAAAGCTGCAATCGCTGAAGCTGACCGTGTACCTAAACAAAAAGTTTCAGATTTCTTGAAAAATATGTTTGAAGTACAACCTCAAAACATTAAAGAACAAATTGCAACTTACGAAGCGAAGGAGTCGAAATAGTCATGGCACAAAAAACAATGATTCAAGCAATTACAGATGCCTTAGCTGTTGAAATGGAAAACGACAAAGAAATTTTAGTCTTTGGTGAAGACGTCGGTAAAAACGGCGGGGTTTTCCGGGCAACAGAAGGTTTACAAGAAAAATTCGGTGAAGATCGTGTTTTCGATACCCCTCTTGCTGAATCTGGTATCGGCGGTTTAGCTTTTGGTTTAGCACTAGAAGGTTTCCGTCCAGTTCCAGAAATTCAATTCTTCGGATTCGTTTTTGAAACATTTGATGAAATCGTTGGACAAATGGCACGTACTCGCTACCGTATGGGCGGCACACGCAACTTGCCAATTACGATTCGTTCACCATTTGGTGGTGGTGTGCATACACCAGAATTGCACTCAGATAACTTGGAAGGATTGATTGCTCAATCACCAGGTATCCGTGTCGTGATTCCATCAAACCCATACGATGCAAAAGGATTGTTAATTGCTTCTATTCGCAGCAATGATCCTGTTGTTTTCTTAGAACATATGAAACTTTACCGTTCATTCCGTGAAGAAGTGCCAGAAGAAGCGTATGAAGTTCCATTGGATAAAGCAGCGGTGACTCGTGAAGGAACAGACGTATCGATCATCACTTATGGTGCAATGGTTCGTGAAGCAATCAAAGCAGCGGATAACTTAGCAAAAGAAAACATCAATGCTGAAATTATCGATTTGCGTACAGTTGCTCCTCTTGATGTGGAAACAATCATTAAATCTGTTGAAAAAACAGGTCGTGTGGTTGTTGTTCAAGAAGCTCAAAAACAAGCAGGCGTAGGCGCTCAAGTCGTTTCTGAAATTTCTGAACGTGCGGTTCTTTCATTAGAAGCACCAATTGGACGTGTATCTGCTCCAGATACAATCTTCCCATTCGGTCAAGCAGAAAATATCTGGTTGCCAAATGCTAAAGATATCGAAGACAAAGTGAAAGAAATCGTGAACTTTTAATAGTTGAAGAAGGGAAGAATAGAAAATGGCATTTCAATTTAAATTACCGGATATCGGTGAAGGGATCGCAGAAGGCGAAATCGTAAAATGGTTCGTTAAACCCGGCGATACCATCAATGAAGATGACACTTTATTGGAAGTTCAAAATGACAAATCAGTTGAAGAAATCCCATCTCCAGTCACAGGTACTGTAAAAAATATCCTTGTATCAGAAGGAACAGTTGCCAATGTTGGTGATGTATTAGTAGAAATCGATGCACCTGGCCATGAAGACAATGAAGGAGATGCAGGTGTGGCAGCGCAAGCCCAAACTCCTGCACAACCAGCTGCTGTTCCAACAACGGAAGCTGCATCTGCTGGTTCTTCAGAAGGCGAAGGCGTATTCCAATTCAAATTACCAGATATCGGTGAAGGAATTGCAGAAGGCGAAATCGTAAAATGGTTCGTTAAAGCTGGCGACACCATCAATGAAGATGATACTTTATTGGAAGTTCAAAACGACAAATCAGTTGAAGAAATCCCATCTCCAGTCACAGGTACTGTAAAAAATATCCTTGTATCAGAAGGAACAGTTGCCAATGTTGGTGATGTATTAGTAGAAATCGATGCTCCAGGACACAACAGTGCACCAGCTGCTAGTTCTGCAGCGCCAACTGCAGCGCCAGAAAAAGTTGAAACTTCTGGCTCAGCAAGTGTCGTTGAAGCTGCTGATCCAAACAAACGTGTATTAGCAATGCCTTCTGTCCGTCAATTTGCTCGTGAAAAAGATGTCGACATCACACAAGTAACTGCAACTGGCAAAGGTGGCCGCGTGACAAAAGAAGACATTGAGAACTTCCTATCTGGTGGCGGAGCTTCAGCAACTGCAGAAGCAGCAGCTCCAGCAAAAGAAGAAGCGCAAGCACCAGCAGCTGAAAGCAAACCAGCAGCACCAGCTAAAGCCTTCAAGTCTAACTTGGGTGATTTAGAAGAACGTGTAGCATTAACTCCGACACGTAAAGCAATTGCGAAAGCAATGGTCAACAGCAAACATACAGCACCTCATGTAACATTGCATGATGAAGTAGAAGTAACAAATCTTTGGGATAATCGTAAGAAATTTAAAGAAGTTGCTGCTGCCAATGGCACAAAACTTACTTTCTTGCCATATGTTGTAAAAGCATTGACTGCTACAGTCAAAAAATTCCCTATCTTGAATGCTTCAATCGATGATGCAAAACAAGAAATTGTGTACAAAAACTACTACAATATCGGTATTGCTACGGATACGGATCATGGGTTATATGTACCAAATGTCAAAGATGCAGACCGCAAAGGAATGTTTGCTATCGCTGATGAAATCAACGAAAAAGCTAAACTTGCTCATGACGGCAAACTTTCTGCAGATGACATGCGCAACGGAACGATCACTATCAGTAACATTGGTTCTGTAGGCGGTGGCTGGTTCACACCAGTAATCAACTACCCTGAAGTAGCTATCTTGGGTGTTGGTACAATCGCGCAACAACCAATCGTCAATGCTGAGGGCGAAATCGTTGTCGGCCGCGTAATGAAACTTTCATTGAGCTTTGACCACCGAATCGTTGATGGTGCAACAGCGCAACAAGCAATGAATAATATCAAACGTCTATTAGCTGATCCAGAGCTATTAATGATGGAAGGATGATTAACAAATGGTAGTTGGAGATTTTGCTGTTGAATTAGATACAGTTGTAATCGGTGCGGGACCTGGCGGCTATGTAGCTGCCATCCGCGCAGCGGAAATGGGACAAAAAGTTGCGATCATTGAAAGAGAATACATTGGCGGTGTTTGTTTGAACGTTGGTTGTATCCCTTCAAAAGCATTGATTGCAGCAGGACATCATTACCAAGAATCACTAGATTCGACAATGTTTGGTGTAACAAGCGAAAACGTATCTCTTGATTTTGCTAAAACACAAGAATGGAAAGACAACAAAGTTGTGAAAACATTGACTTCAGGTGTTGGCTTCCTATTGAAAAAACACAAAGTTGAAACAATTGAAGGGGAAGCTTTCTTTGTTGATGATCACACATTACGTGTGATTCATCCTGATTCAGCTCAAACTTATTCTTTCAACAATGCAATCATCGCGACAGGTTCTCGCCCAATTGAAATCCCTGGTTTCAAATTCGGTGGACGTGTGCTTGATTCTACTGGCGGATTGGCATTGAAAGAAGTGCCTAAAAAATTCGTTGTTATCGGTGGCGGTGTCATCGGTTCTGAACTTGGTGCTGCTTATGCAAACCTTGGAGCAGAAGTAACGATTCTTGAAGGTTCTCCTCAAATTTTGCCAACTTATGAAAAAGATATGGTTAAATTAGTTGAAGAAGACTTCGCTAAAAAAGGCGTAACGATCGTTACTAATGCAATGGCTAAAGAAGCTGTTGATAATGGCGATAGTGTAACGGTTAAATACGCTGTTGATGGCAAAGAAGAATCAGTGACAGCTGACTATGTGATGGTTACAGTTGGTCGACGTCCGAATACAGATGACATGGGCTTAGAGCAAGCCGGTGTTGAAGTTGGCGAACGTGGATTGATCACAGTTGACAAACAAGGCCGTACGAACGTATCAAACATCTTTGCAATCGGAGATATCGTACCTGGTGCAGCACTTGCTCATAAAGCAAGTTATGAAGCAAAAATTGCTGCTGAAGCCATTTCTGGTAAAAAAGTTGCTGTTGATTATAAAGCAATGCCAGCGGTTGCCTTTACTGATCCAGAATTAGCTTCTGTCGGTATGACGATCAAAGATGCAAAAGATGCTGGAATTGAAGCGAAAGCTTACAAATTCCCATTCTCTGGAAATGGTCGTGCATTGTCTCTTGGTAAAACCGAAGGATTTATCCGCTTAGTAACAACAGTAGAAGACAATGTGATCATCGGTGCGCAAATCGCTGGTTTAGGTGCAAGTGACATGGTTTCAGAATTGGCTCTTGCAATCGAATCAGGTATGAACGCAGAAGATATCGCGTTAACGATCCACCCACATCCATCTTTAGGTGAGATCACCATGGATGCTGCTGAGTTGGCATTAGGCTTACCAATCCATATTTAA
Organism: Enterococcus sp. M190262; assembly: GCF_005843965.1. Classification (NCBI taxonomy): domain Bacteria; kingdom Bacillati; phylum Bacillota; class Bacilli; order Lactobacillales; family Enterococcaceae; genus Enterococcus; species Enterococcus sp. M190262. The sequence goes on from NZ_CP040461.1 coordinate 2,433,774, forward strand.
TGATAGAAGACTCGTTCATCCTTTCGATGAGCGAGTTTTTTTATGGGATCAAGTATCAGTGAAAGGCATAAAATACTGACGGTTGCCTACTTGATTGCTGTAGCAAATCTGTCTGAATTATGCTATATTAAGTTGCTATCTAAAACGGATGAAGGCGGGGATTGTATGCGTAAACAATTGGGTGGGAAAACGATTCGTCTCTATTATACAAGTCTGCAATTTCTTTATTGGATGATGTTTTGTTCAATTTATGGATTTGCCACATTATTTCTGATTTATTTTAAGATCGATCCAGCAAAAATCGGTGGGATCTTAGCACTTATCAATATTTTTTCAGCCGCGCTTCAGCCTTTCATCAGTCAAGTGATCATTAAAAGAAAAAGGATTCCCTTGATTGCTGTCCTAAAAGGGATGACACTGAGCCTGATTATCGCTCTTCTAGTAGGGTTATTACTGCCAGCACTGACGATTATCAGTTTTATCATTGGTGCAATCGTGCTAGTTTCCATGCAGTCATTTATCAATGCTCTTGCATTTGAGTATGTGAACACCGGCTATGGGATTAATTTTGGTTTTTCGAGAGCAGGTGGTTCACTAGGATATGCCGCAACCTCTTTCTTATTAGGGCAGTTGTTGGCGAGCTATTCGGCTGCGCTTCTCCCAATAATGGCATTAGTAGAAGCAGGACTGTTTTTTGTCCTCTTACTTTTGCTGCCCACAGTGAAGACAAGGGTTCTGCCGTTGAAGATAGAAGAGAAGCATTCGGATGGGTTAGGAAAAAAATATCCATTTTTACTTTTGTTATTCATAGGATTCAGCTTTCTGTTCAGCTTTCACACAATGATCAATAGCTTCTTGGCACAGATTTTTGCTTCGATCGGAGGCGGCAGCAAAGAAGTAGGAATTTCATTAATGATTGCTGCATTATGCGAGTTGCCAGGAATGATATTCTTCGAACGTTTGGTCAAAAGAAAGTCCAGCAAGTTTTGGCTTTTGTTTTCTAGTATCGCATTTGCAGTCAGAGGAGTAATGATGTTGCTTACCAGCACGATTGTTATGATGGAAATGACACACCTATTGCAGGGCTTTAGTTTTGCTTTATTTATCCCAGCGTCTGCTTATCTCTTCAATCACGTATTGGCAGATGAAGATCGGGTATTTGGACAAACGCTGATCATTATTGCGACGACATTAGGCGGTGTGCTGGGGAATATCTTAGGCGGCAGCCTTTTACAGAACTTCGGTGTCTGGCAGATGTTATTGTGCGGCACGTGCTTTGCTTTGATTGGAGCGTTATTGACGCTATGGGGGATCCGTAAGCTGCCAAAGGCCTCTGTTGTTTCCGATCTTTCCGAATAGCAGACAAGGAATGACAAAAATAGCTAGAGCAATGTTCAAAAATGATAACGAAAAAGAGTGGCGAACAATCATCGCCACTCTTTTTCGTTAAAGTGAATCAGCCTAGCCGGGTTATTTCTTTTCTAAAACAGCGATGAATTCCCGCATATAATCGGGCAGGTCAGGTGGTCTACGGCTAGAAACGATGTGACCGTCGGTGATAACTGGTGTATCCATCCAAGTAGCTCCGGCGTTTGTCATGTCGTCTTTTATGCCAGGGGTGCTAGTCACTTTTCTTCCTTGCAATATATTCGCGGAAATCAAGACCCAGCCGGCATGACATATTTGACCAATGACTTTTTCTTCTTTGTCCATTGCTTGAACAAAAGAAATGACTTGTGGGAATCGGCGCAGTTTATCCGGTGCCCAACCGCCTGGGACTAAGATGGCATCATAATCAGCCACATGGATGTCGTCAAAAGCAAACGCAGATTCTGCAGGAACTCCGTATTTTCCTTTATAGCTTTTATGGGCTTCTTCGCCAACTAAATCCACTTGAGCGCCTTCTTCTCGCAAACGGTGAACAGGGTACCAAAGCTCTAAATCCTCGAAATCATTATCGACTAACGCGATGATTTTTTTATTTTCTAAGCGCAAATGAAATCCTCCTTTATTCTTGCTATTCTTACTGTAACATCAAGGAAAAGGAAACACCAAAAGAATGCTTTTCAAGAAAGACGACTAGCATTTATCTGTAAAGTGTAGCCGCAAGAGTAAAAAAAAGCAGTCGTTAAAGAAAATAGAAGATCAATGAAGGGATAGTTCTAGCAGTGTAAGCGTTGTAACGAATAATAAATTAGGTCATAATCAAAGTAACCAATAAGTCTTAGCAAGTCTTAGCAAGTCTGAACAGATCTGAACAAGATTGAATAGGAGCGTGAAAATAGGGAACCTTTTGAAAAAGCTAGACAATCTATTTATCAAAATGCACGTCCATTGGAACTTGCACGCTGGCAGATTCATTTTGAAGACGGTAACCGAGAGAATGTTATACAGATGTTAGAGGTCTATCAAAACGAGGATGGCGGCTTTGGTCACGGCTTAGAGCCAGACAATTGGAAACCCAACAGCACCCCGATTGCGACGTGAGCTGCCTGCAGTATTTTACGAGAGATCAATTGCCTTGATGCTAAAAATCCTATAATACAGGGGATCTTGAGGTACTTGTCCAGTGGGAAAAATTTTTCTGAAGGGAAATGGCGGAACCAAGTACCTTCGACTGCTTTTTACTCCCATGCCATCTGATAGGAGAGTCCTGTAGGTGTGCCGGCTAATAATCCCACCGTGAGTTTTGCTGGTATGATCATCCGTGTGGAAGATACTGGTTTATCTCAACAAGCGGAGGGAATCCTTCAAACCGCCATTGATAGCTTTCTCAATGAGACAACGATGATAGGCATACGTTAGTCGTTTATTTGGAAATGCTAAACTATTGTAAAAAAACACATGATCAACCTCTTTTGGAGAACATAAATTTTCAAGAAGTGTTGTGCCAACAAATTCGTCAAACCGTCTCGAAAGCCCCAGAAGAATGGTTTACTTCTTACACCAGCAAACCATCGGACTTTTTTTCTCGAAAGAACAACTGCTCACCATTTTTGATAAAGAACTTTGTCAGCAAGAAGCCGCTAAAATCTCAGAGAACCAGCTAGAAGATGGTTCTTTACCTATTCCATGGCAATGGGGCACAGAATATACAAAGTTTTATATCAGCGTGAATTGGTGGAAATCCGTTCAGATCATCAAGAATTTTTTATTTTTGCATGCTTTTTCAAAATAATTTGAAGCTTCTCATTGCAGTTTGATTTAGAAGGCGGTACTTTGAAAGTAAAGGAGGGACTAGTATGGTCGATGAAAAAAAGAAAGATTTCAATAAGATGCTCCATGAAACGAAAGGAATGCCGAAAATCAAGCAAATCACAGATGAAAAGAGTATTGAGAAATATGGGGGAAAGAGAATGCTTTTGGCTCCTCCAGTGGATTACAATCAAATCATGGGGCGTATCCCATTAGGCCAAGTGATGACGATTAGTAAGATTCGCGAGTATCTGGCAGAAAGGTATGGTGCCGATTTCACAGATCCAATCACCGCGGGTATTTTTGTCTCCATCGCAGCATGGGCTAGTGAACAAAGAAAAACAGATAAAATTCCTTTCTGGCGGACATTAAAAGCGAATGGGGAGTTAAACCCTAAGTATCCAGGCGGAATCGAGAAACAAAAAAGCGCTTTGGAAAACGAGGGACATACGATCCTTATTAAGGGAAGAAAAAACCTACGCTATTATGTTAAAGACTTTACTGAAGTTCTAGCACAACTATCTAAATGAACCAACGTAGAATGAGTTAAGGTATCTCGTATTTTAGTTAGAGCTAGGACTAAGCTCGATTAAGTCTGTAAAAGGCGATATGGCCTAGGCATCATGGGGTCTTCTTCAAAACATTCGTTCATTTTTTTAAATAGGGGGTGCATCTCTCATTGAGAGGTGTCCTCTTTTATTTTGCGACAGAGTCTCTGACCAATTTGTATTTTTATGGTACACTGAATAGGACGAATAGGGGTGATTAAAATGCGTGATTATCAATATCCTCTAGATCTGGACTGGTCAACAGATGAAATGGTTATTGTAATGAATCTATGGGATCGCTTAGAACAAGCCTACGAGAAAGGGATCCCGGCAGCGGAGTTTTTAGAAGCTTATCAGCAGTTTAAGAAAGTTGTGCCAGGTATTGGGGAAGAGCGCCGTTTAGGCAGAGATTTCGAAGACTTGAGCGGATACTCATTGTATCGAACGGTTCAAGCGGCCAAGACGACAAGCGGTAAACTGAAAATGAAGGAGTAGAAAGCAACCATGCAAGAAATCGTTAGTGAAATCCATAGCTGGATGATTGCAGCAGGGGAAAAAATCAAAGAAAACCTAAATAAAGAGTCTCTGATCGTTGAAACAAAATCAGGTCGGAAAGATTTGGTGACTGAACTGGATAAGGCGACGCAGGATTTTCTAATTGAGAAGATTCAAGCCTTTGACCCAGAAGCAAAAATTCTAGGGGAAGAAAATGGTTTAGATCGACTTTCAGATTTTAGTGGACGAGTATTTATCATTGATCCTATTGACGGAACCATGAATTTCGTGTTGGAAAAAGAGAATTTCTGTATCATGATTGCTGTATATGAAGAAGGCCAAGGACGTTTTGGCTTTGTTTATAATGTCATGAAAAATGAATTTCTTTGGGGTGGTCCGGAAATTGGGGTCTTTTGCAACGGAAAAAAAATCGATCCGCCGAAAGATATCGCTTTAGAGGAAGGATTGATCGGATTAAATGCGCCCATGTTGATGCATAATCGTCATCATGAAGTCGAAATGAGTGAACGGGCACTAGGTGTACGGATGACCGGTTGTGCGGGCATCGAATTGATTGCGCTGGTCTTAGGTCAGCGCGCAGGCTATATTTCCAACCTAGCGCCATGGGACTATGCCCCTGGCGGTATCTTAATGGAAACATTAGGTTTGAAGATGGCGAATATCACCGGAGAGGAACTTGCTCTAGATGGTCGGGAATTGTTTATTGGTGGCACACCAACAGCATTTCAAGAATTATTGACGATCGCAAATCAATAAATGACGAGCAGATATCTACGGGTATCTGTTTTTTTCTGTAAAAATGAAAACTTTGCACTATATTTCAGAAAGAAATTCTGGTATAATGGCTTGTCGAGTGCAATGTCACCAAAAAAGGAGTTTATAAATTGAATATTAGAAATGATATCCGCAACGTCGCTATTATTGCCCACGTTGACCACGGAAAAACTACATTAGTTGATGAATTATTGAAACAATCCCAAACGTTAGATAGCCATACCCAATTACAAGAACGGGCGATGGATTCAAATGCGATCGAGAAAGAACGTGGTATCACGATCTTAGCAAAAAATACGGCCGTTGAATACAATGGCACAAAAATCAACATCATGGATACCCCAGGACACGCGGACTTCGGTGGAGAAGTGGAACGAATCATGAAAATGGTCGACGGTGTTGTCTTAGTTGTTGATGCGTATGAAGGAACGATGCCGCAAACACGTTTTGTTTTGAAAAAAGCGTTGGAACAACATTTAGTGCCAATCGTTGTTGTAAACAAAATTGATAAACCATCTGCTCGTCCAGAACACGTTGTCGATGAAGTGTTGGAATTATTTATTGAATTAGGGGCAGATGACGACCAATTAGATTTCCCAGTCATTTACGCTTCTGCAATCAACGGTACATCTAGTGCATCAGACGATCCAGCTGATCAGCAAAAAACGATGGCGCCATTGTTCGATACGATCATTGAACACATTCCAGCACCAATCGACAACAGTGACGAACCTTTGCAATTCCAAGTATCATTGCTTGATTATAATGATTATGTTGGACGTATCGGAATTGGCCGTGTCTTCCGCGGATCAATCAAAGTCGGCGACCAAGTTGCATTGATGAAATTAAATGGAGAAGTCAAAAAATTCCGTGTAACGAAACTTTTCGGTTTCTTTGGTTTGAAACGTTTAGAGATCCAAGAAGCCAAAGCCGGTGATTTGATCGCGGTTTCCGGAATGGAAGATATCTTCGTTGGTGAAACAGTGACACCAATTGATCACCAAGATTCATTACCTGTGCTGCATATTGATGAACCAACATTGCAAATGACATTCATCGTGAACAATTCTCCTTTTGCTGGTCGTGAAGGAAAATTCGTTACAGCACGTAAAATCGAAGAGCGCTTGATGGCTCAATTGCAAACAGACGTGTCATTGCGTGTTGATCCAATTGGACCTGACTCATGGATCGTTTCTGGCCGTGGAGAACTTCATTTGTCGATCTTGATCGAAAATATGCGTCGTGAAGGTTTTGAATTGCAAGTTTCTCGTCCAGAAGTCATTGAACGTGAAATTGATGGCGTGAAATGTGAACCATTTGAACGTGTTCAAATCGATACACCGGAAGAATACATGGGATCAGTCATCGAATCATTGGGCATGCGTAAAGCAGAAATGCAAGACATGATCAATACAGGAAATGGACAAGTGCGGATCATTTTCTTGGCACCTGCTCGAGGATTGATCGGTTATACGACAGAATTCTTATCTATGACTCGCGGTTACGGCATCATGCACCACACCTTCGATCAATATTTGCCAATGATCCAAGGTCAAATCGGTGGTCGTCATCAAGGGGCACTTGTTTCTATCGATACAGGTAAAGCAACGACTTACTCGATCATGAGTATTGAAGAACGGGGAACTGTTTTTGTTGAACCAGGTACCGAAGTATACGAAGGAATGATCATTGGTGAAAACTCTCGTGACAAAGACTTAACCGTTAATATCACGAAAGCAAAACAAATGACTAACGTTCGTTCAGCAAACAAAGACCAAACATCTGTGATCAAGAAACCTCGCATTCTTTCTTTGGAAGAATCATTGGAATTCTTGAACGATGATGAATACTGTGAAGTAACCCCAGAAAGCATTCGTTTGAGAAAACAAATCTTGAACAAGAGCGAACGGGAAAAATCACAGAAAAAGAAAAACAGCTGATAAATAAAACACCTATGGAAGTCTAAGACTTCTCGTGTAGATGATTTTCCGAAGGATGGAAAAGGAATTGCTCTTGTGGTGCAGCGGCTCTTCGCCGCAGAGCCTAAAAGCAATCAGCCGATTCTGTCCTTCGGATGTTTTTTGTTCAAAATGTTGGCGAAGAGCCATCATCGAAATAAACAGCGCTTGCAATTTCAGCGATTCCTTTTTAAAATGAGAAAAGCAAGCACAAAGGAGAAACCTATGAAAAATTATCCTGTTAAGAAGAACCAGGAATTTGAGGTCGATATTTTAGACCTTTCCCATGAAGGAAACGGCATCGCCAAAGTCGATGGCTATTTACTTTTTATTGAAAACACATTACCCGGCGAACGTGCGTTAGTCAAAGTGTTGAAAGTTGGCAATAAATTTGGTTTTGCCAAAGTGATGAAACTGTTACAAACGAGTCCAGATCGTCAAGAACTGCCTAATGAAGATTTATTGCGAACCGGTATCGCACCTTTGAGTCATCTGAAGTACGAAAAGCAATTGGTATTCAAACAACAACAAGTAGAGAATGTTTTAGCAAAAGTCGCGAAAATGCCGCAAGTTGAGGTATTGCCTACGATCGGCATGGAACAACCTTTTGGCTACCGTAACAAAGCGCAGATTCCCGTTCAAAAAATCAAAGGGCAGTTGACTACTGGTTTTTACCGCAAAAATAGTCATACCCTGGTACCAATCGAAGATTTCTATATCCAAGATCCGGCGATCGATCAAGCAATCGTAACCGTGCGGAACATTTTGCAGCGTTTTAACGTCAAAGCCTACAACGAAGAAGCTCACGAAGGCTTTTTACGGCACGTTGTGATCCGTCGCGGACACCACTCGGGAGAAATGATGGTCGTTTTAGTCACACGAAAAGCGAAGTTTTTCAAAGGAGAAGAGATTGCTGAAGTCATTCATGAAGAGCTTCCTGAAGTAGTATCGGTGATTCAAAATATCAATGAAGAAAAAACCAATGTCATCATGGGTGATGCAGAGAAAGTCCTTTATGGAAAAGCTTCGATTGATGACCAATTGTTCGATAAGACGTTCCAAATCTCTGCCAAATCTTTCTACCAAGTCAATACGGCCCAAACAGAAGTGCTGTATCAAAAAGCGTTTGAATTAGCAGATCTACAGCCGGATGACATTGTCGTGGATGCATATGCCGGAATCGGAACCATCGGAATCAGTTTAGCTGATCGTGTCCAAGAAGTTCTCGGAATGGAAGTTGTTGCTGAAGCGGTCGAAGATGCCAAAGCAAATGCTGCGAGAAATGGCTTAGAAAATGTTCATTACTTTGTAGGCAAAGCGGAGAAGATCATGCCTCAATGGTTACGTGAAGGCATTCAGCCAACTGTTGTCTTTGTCGATCCGCCAAGAAAAGGTCTAGAAGCTAGCTTTATCGAGACAACGGCTGCGGTTAAGCCAGAGCGCATTGTCTATATTTCTTGCAACCCAGCCACACTAGCACGTGACCTAGCGCTATTTGCAGAAGAAGGCTATGTGACAAAACAAGTCCAGCCAGTTGATCTATTCCCACAAACCACTCATGTGGAATGTGTGGTCTTGTTGACCAAGTAAGATTAAACAAATATCAGAACGACTCAGGAAATATCCTGAGCCGTTCTTTTTAAGTAGATGAACAAAAGCTAGCGATTACGAGAAGAAGGCGCATTTTAATGTAATAAACTAAAAGCAACAACTTAACCTTGATAATAAGCAATAGGTTGCGTATAATATAGGTAACCTATTACCTATTGTGAAAGGGAAATGCTGATGAAGGCCCCAGAAAATCCTAGACATCTATTATTTGGTGGAACATTTATTCTAGCGAACAAACTCCAATTTGCAGGAGACAAATCTGTCACTGGATTAACCACGAAACAATGGTTTTTACTAATGAATCTTAGAGAACTTTCTAAAGTGAGTGTACCTAGTGTCAATGAATTAGCGAGTACGATGAATACATCAAGACAAAATATTGCCAAGATGCTCGACACAATGGAAAAAGAAGGACTTGTATCAGTTAGTCAAAGTGCCCAAGATAAGCGAGTCAAAGAAGTTTTTATAACAAAAAAAGGACAACAATTGGCAAAACAAAGTGAAAAAGAAAGTCAAGATTTTCGAGATAAAGTTTTTACAGGAATAACAGACAATGAATTGGCAATTGCTTCTCAAGTCACACTAAAGATGATAGAGAATCTGGAACGCATAATCAAGGAGATGGATCATGATGAAGGATAACCTAGCGGTTGTATACTTTTCTAAACATGGGATGACAGAAAAATATGCCAGATGGATTGCAGAAGAGTTGAACGCAGCACTTATCGACAGGAAAAAAGTCAAAGACGTAGAATTGCGTAAATATTCATTTGTCATTTTTGGCGGTCCTATTTATGCTGGGAAAATCACTGGTGTTGATTTACTGAAACGAAACCTTTTCGATCATCTGGTTGTATTTACAGTTGGTCTGAGCGATCCCGTCGGTACGGATTATGCTGATTTAGATAAGAGTCTTCAAAAATTAAAAAGCATTCCCGAAGGTATTTTTCATTTTCGAGGCGGAATCGATTATACACAATTAAGCATGGCAAATAAACTGCTGTTAAAAGTGATAATAAACTCGTTAAAAAAAGTACCTGATGCTGAACTTACTTCGGAAAACAAAGCATTGATCGAAACATATGGACAGACGGTCGATTTTAGTGATAGAACCGCTATTGAACCGTTGGTAGCTTATGTAAGAAAGTTAGTTGAGAAGGAAAGTTAAACTGATAAAGTCATACACTTAATGAGGTGGATGATTCATCTTACATGTGGATTGAATGGATTGTTAAAGACGTCTCTGCAAAAGAGTCGTCTTTTTGTTTTCAAAGGCAAACCAATTTAATCAAAATTGGTAACTTCTGAAGTAGATGATTGATTCATTCTCCATTTTACTTTCAAACAGGGAAATAGTAAACTTGAGGAAAATCAATGCGATAGTTTTTCACTCACCGTTCAAGACATTCGGTTGAAAAAATAACAAAAATCCTGCAAAACGGATGCTTATCGGGTTTTCTTCGAACAGGATTGACCAGAGAAACAAGGAGAGTTGCTAGAGACGTGCTACTAAGTTTTTTTACAGGAAATCCAGTTTATATTTGCTTGCAGTCTAATTTAGGCAGAGGAGAAGGCTATGGATAAACTTTATTTGGAAGACATAGAAGAGATTATCGCACATCGATACGACAATGGCGCCGATTACTGGACGACTGAGGACCGAAAATTATTGAAAGGGGCTCCGTTTACCACGTTAGAAAGTCCAATGTACTTACTTGAACTGGGAGTGTCTCCCCAGGATGCGATCCTAACAGAAACAGCGGAGCTGATTTTCAGCACTTGGAGAGAAGATGGTCGTTTCAAAACTTCTCCATCTGGTGGGCTGTATCCTTGCCATACGGCGTTAGCCCTAAGGAATCTGTGTGTTCTCGGTTATGCGGAAGATCAACGGCTTCTTAAGACCTTCGACTATTTTATTTCCACACAGCAAGAAGATGGGGGGTGGAAATGCAACAAGTATAGCTTTGGTCGAGGACCTGAAACGGAGTATTCTACACCGATGACGACTTTAACGGTATTAGATGCCTTTCGCTATAGTCCATTCGGAAAGAATCAAGCGGTTATCCATCCTGCGATCGAGTTTCTGTTGACGCATTGGAGACTGAAAAAGCCAATCAGTCCTTGTCATTATGGCATTGGCACGCTGTTCATGCAGACGGAATATCCTTTTAGGGGATATAATCTCTTTTATTATCTGTATGTTTTGTCCTTTTACCCTTATGCGAAACGAGATGAGCGCTTTTTGGAAGCGTTACACCAATTTGAAACAAAATTAGTAGAGGGCAAAGTCATTGTAGAACGTGTTGTGCCGAAGTTAGGAAAGATGAATTTTTGTAAAAAGGGACAGGCCAGTCAATTAGCAACGAAACGTTATCAAGAAATATTAACCAACTTAGCATAGCATTTTTGACAATTCAGCAGAACAGGAGGCAAGAAAATGACAGAAACTTGTTTGACACTTCGTCCATTGACCAATGAGATCGAACTAGTCGATCGCTGGTTAAGAAAAGAGTATATCAAGAAATGGCTTGGTTCGGCAGAAGATTGGTTGACGGAAATCAGAAATGAAACAGGAGAATTTGATTATATCCATCATTTTATCGTCCTTCTTGATGATAAGCCCATCGGATTCTGCCAATATTACGTGTGTGAAAAGACCGTTAAAGGGTACCCATGGGAACATGAGCCGGCTGGAACATTTGGCATTGATTATTTCATTGGGGAAGAGACGTATCTCAAAAAAGGATTTGGAAATATGCTGATCAAAGCACTCGTCATCCATATCATGAGCCATGAACAGGCTCGTTGAATCATTGCAGATCCAGTGCCAGAAAATCAAGTTTCAATCGCTGTGTTGGAAAAAAACGGCTTTGAATTGGATGAAGGAACTGGGCTTTATTTCAAAGATCTTTCAGAATGAATGTTGAAAAGCAAGGCAGTTACGAAAACTATGCTTTTTATCTAGAAGTAAATAGGTGTGTTGAAGTGGACTAGAGACGAAAAGAACTTTTCTTTAAAAGTGTTCTTGGTGCAGAAACGAAAGTGAACCTGGTAAAGGAGTCAGAAGAATGGATCGATATGTTGCTTTATTAAGGGGAATCAATGTCGGCGGGAAAAATAAGTTGAGTATGTCTGAATTAAAAGAAGAATTAAAGAAAGACGAATTTACAGATGTTGTCACTTATCTAAACAGTGGCAATGTTATCTTTTCCAGTAACAGAGAGGACCCACAGATTTTAGCCAATAAAATGAGAACAAGGATCAAGCTCGGCTTTGAGTTAGACATTCCCATTCATGTGGTTTTACAAGCCGAACTAAAAGAATTATTAGCAAATGCTCCTGAATGGTGGGGAGATGAGAACAAAGAAATTTATGACAACGTCATATTTATGATGAAGCCATTGTCTTTTGAAGTTTTACTGACTGAGATTGGTGAACCAAAAGCGGACTTTGAAAGAGTGTATCCTTATAAAGATATTGTCTTTTGGTCCTTTATTCGCAAAGAACATCAAAAAACAAATTGGTGGGCAAAGACCGCAAAGCCAAAGGTAAAGGATCAACTGACCATCCGAACAGCCAATACTGTAAGAAAAATTGTTGACATGTGATCAAAGAAAGTCCTGTCAATTATTGGCTGATTCCGCTCTTAAACTCATTGTGAAAGGTTTAGGTAGTGTTCTCTAATTACTGGGTTTTATTGGTCATAAATTGACTTTGAGTGTCGCTTTTTTCAAAGCATGGAAGAAATCAATTGAATGCAAAACTATTCTGAAAATTTTAATTCTCCGAAGAAGGAGCCTTGTAATCTATTTTTAATGGATTTATGCTTATTCTTGAAAGGAGAATGATGATGAAAAAAGCAGAATTGCATGAGTTGATTACGAGTACCCAGCCAAATATTTGTCAAATTGTTGCTTACAAGAACCACGAAGAAGTCTATTCAGATGAATGGAATCATTATCAGAGAAATGATACTTGCCATGTGATGTCGGCGACAAAAAGCGTAGTATCGTTGTTGATCGGAATCGCCATCGATCAGGGAAAAATTTATAGTATTGAAGATAAAGTCCTTGATTATTTTCCTGATTATAGCGTGAAACGAGGAGAAAAGACGATCTATGACGTGACCATCAAACACTTACTCACCATGCAGGCACCTTATAAAGGAAAAGGAGATCCTTGGACAAAAGTCTGTACTAGCCAAGATTGGACGAAAGCTTCTTTAGACTTTTTGGGTGGAAGAAAAGGGTTGACGAATCAATTTGATTATCGAACAGTTTGTCTGCATATTTTGACTGGTTTATTATGCCAAGCAACAAAAATGACCACGGTTGATTTTGCAAACAGCTATTTATTTGAACCCATCGGCGTTAGTCGACATCACAACTACCATGCCGAAACAGCAGCAGAACACAAGCAGTTCACCATCGGAAAAGAGCCAAAGGAGCCGGTTTGGTTTTGTGATCCATTGGGTGTTGGTACAGCTGGTTATGGTTTGTGCTTGTCAGCCAGCGATATGGCGAAAATTGGCGAACTCTGCTTGAACCAAGGCCGACACAAAGGAAAACAAATTGTCTCTGCTGAATGGATCGCAGAAATGAGTACACCAACGCAGCCAGCTCTAATCCAATTTCAGCAGATGCACTATGGGTATTTATGGTGGATACTAGACCCAAAGCAGAATGTCTATTCAGCAATTGGCAATAGCGGCAATGTCATTTACGTTGATTCGAAAAACAAACTGGTTATTGCTGTAACCGCGTATTTCAAACCTACGGTCCTTGATCGGGTCGACTTTGTAGAAACGTATGTGAAGCCATTTGTCCTGACAGAAATAGTCTGAGCCCTTCACTTATTGAAGGGACGAATGGAAAGGAGCGGCGACTGCGTTCCATGAGAATCTTCTTAAAAGAACGTTGAACGAATGAGCATTTCTTGGACAGATACCAACACAAATTAACGATAACGGAGGAACTCTATGGTCAAGGCAACGATTCGTGCCAGTATTGATCAGGATATCCAAAAGATCTGGCAAATTGTCACCAATCTTCAGGACTATTCCTGGCGAAGTGATTTAAGTAAAATTGAGGTGATCAATGAAAGGCAGTTTATCGAATACACAAAAAGCGGGTATCCCACAACATTTACGATTATCGACAAAGAGCCTTTCACGTTGTATTCATTTACGATGGAAAACACAAATATGCGAGGGCGTTGGCAAGGAAAATTCACCAAATCAGGTGCTCAGACAGATATGATCTTTACGGAAGAGGTAACGCTGAAGAAGTTTTATTTGAAACCATTTTCTAAAAGATATTTGAAGAAGCAACAGGAGAAATATCTCGCAGATTTGACAGCAATCCTAAAAAGAGAGAAAGAAGTTACGGAAAAATCCCATTGAAATGTATTTCGTTGCTGGCTGCCAACCGCAGCAGACTGCAGCACATCAAGCATAGAACAGACAAGAAAATGACTTGAGACAATCACAAAAGAAAAAGTTTTAAAGGAGTTGACCAATGTTTACTTTTGAGAGAGTGACTGACGCAAATGAACAGGAAGCTGTTTCCATCTATTTAAATAATCAGCCGTATTTTTCTTTAACGGATGATGTGGCTTCCTTGCAGTTATTAAAACAAGATATGGTAGATAAGCCTGAATCAGTAAAGAAAGAAAATAAACGCTTTTTTTTAGTTAGAAAGGATACAAAGCCGGTGGCGATCCTTGACTACTTAGTTGACTATCCAGAAGAGCAAACCGCTTATATTGGATTATTGCTGATCAATGAAAAGAGGCAAGGACACGGGAAAGCAATCGTTCATAAATTAGAAGAAATTCTTCTTTCTGAAGGGATGACGAAACTAGCCTTGGCCGTTTTATTGAATAATCAACCAGCGGGTAAACTTTGGCGATCGTTAGGTTTTCGGCCCACTAAAGAAACCATTGCTCAAATGAATCAAAAGAAAGTCAAGGTTCTTTCTTACGAAAAAATTTTTGTTCACCCAAGATCAAGGAACTAGCGAGTCTATTTTCAATAAGCAAAACGTCAGTTGACTCTCTACTTGAGATAAGGGTCAAGATGCAATGAGGAGGGGTATCATGTATTTTTGCACACCACGTTGTTTTATCCGTGATTTTAGGATCGAAGATATCCCAACAGTTATGACCTATAGAAATGATTTAGAGTGGATGAAGTACCAAGGTTTCAAAAACATGGAAAAAGCTGCGTATATCAAAGAACTGCTGCATACAAAAAGTTTTTCTGAAGGCAAAAATTTAGCAGTTGTGCACACTTTAGATGAACGGCTGATCGGTGATATCTATTTAAAAAATGAAGCAGATTTTTTCTGGATCGGTTACACGATCCATCCTCATGAGTCTCAAAAAGGATACGGCTCAGAAGTGATTCAAGCGACGATACAGTGGCTGTTTGATCAAGGTGTTCAATCAGTAAAAGCAGAGGTAGCGCCTGGAAATCTAGCTTCGATAAAACTTTTAGAAAAACTGAATTTTTCGTTAGTCAAAACGGAAGAAGACGCACTCTATCAGTTGCATCGCCTTGACTACCCACAACAGAAAAATAGGATAAAACAGGAACAGTGAATCAGAAAGTTCTCTTCAAACAATAAAAATCTTTTTACCTTGTTAAGAAGCCTAGGCTAACTTGGTAAAAAGATTTTTTTTTTGACGAATCCGCTTCACGTTTCTTTGACAAAAGAGTTGGTAAGTGCTCCTAATTTGGTGATGGTTCGAGCAAAGATTATGCTTTTCTATTTTCTCCATTTATTTAATGCGGGCATCATTCGCTCAAATACGGGGAATAAGATCAAATAAAACAGGAAGTTTCCGCTAGCATGAAACAAATCAAATACGAAGCCTTGAAGATAATAGGCTGTAAAAGAAGGAAACTGATAAAGCCAAACTTCCATCATAGAAACGATCAAACCGTATAGAATACCACAAATGAACGCTAGAAGTGCTTGGGTTAAGCGGCTTTGCTTTATGAGAGATATTTTTCCTCCCAGATGAAAAAAAGTAATCATAGCAGCCAGTGCTACAAATTGGCTGATCGTCCAAGGCCCCATCCCTAAGTAGATATTTGTACCAAGCAAACTCAATAAAGCAACGATCAAAGCATCAGACAAACTGCCTGCCAGGGCTAATAAAAATAAAATAGCACTCATGGGCTGAACGTTGGGGATCCAGACAAAAAATAAGCGTCCAACGATACAAGACGCAGTAAGGAGTGCTAATAAAGAAATTTTTTGAACGGAAAATATATGGCTATGAGGCTGGAACATCGAAATCGCCGTCTTTCTAATTGATAATCATTCTCATTATACATGAAAAAAAATAAATTTCAAGATTGAAAAACACATTATGTAGTGTGATAATGAATTCCGGACACAATATGTTGAGTATGGGAAGGTGGCACAAAAAATGAAATACAGTAAACAAACGATAAGCAAGCTAAACGAGGACATTCATATGTTCCCAGAAGTCTCAGCAATCACTACTGAGATGACGAACACATTTGAAGGAATTTCTCGCTTGATCATGCTCGATCGCTATTCTTTCAAGGATCAAAACCACCAAACATTAGATAAGGGTGATTTGGTTATTTTAACCACAAAAGAAGATCCTCAATATCCTGCTCGAGGCATCGGATGGGTAAAGTCTTTTGATGACGACATGGTCTCCATAGAGGTTGAAGAAGAGTATCGCTCAGCTATAGAAAATACTGCTGAACAAGTTAGTGGTCTTGTCAAACGACGGAAAAATGAGATCGAAAAACCACTGGAACTTTATTTCGAACAAATCGCTCGCCGAGTCGCTAGAGGGATTTCCGATAAAGAGTCAGAGCAGGAGTTGTTTCTTGAGCAGTTTTATCAGCAGATTGCCGAACAAAATCTGATTCCGGCAGGTCGAGTCCTTTATGGCGCTGGTACTAATTCTCAAGTTACCTATTTCAATTGCTTTGTGATGCCTTTCATTCACGACTCTCGTAAAGGAATCGCTGTACACAGACAAGAAGTGATGGAGATTATGAGTCGGGGCGGAGGAGTTGGTACTAATGGTTCAACCTTACGGCCAAAAGCTTGTGTGGTCCATGGTGTCAGCGGGCGATCCTCTGGTGCCGTCTCTTGGTTGAATGACTTAGCCAATTTGACGAATCTGGTCGAGCAAGGGGGAAGTCGTCGCGGCGCACAGATGATCATGGTGGCTGACTGGCATCCAGACATTTTGGCGTTCATTATTTCTAAAATCCAGAATCCTGCAGTATTGCTGCAGTTAAACAAAACATTGAAAAATGACACCATCAAACAGTTAATCAATGAAAAACTTCATTTTGATCCTTTGTCAAAAATGGAAGAAAAAATGTATACCCATATTGCTCAGCTTCCAGAATCATCAGATACCGAGCAAAATGAAATGATCAAGACAGCAAAAGAAAAGCTACGGCATGGAGGAAGTTATACGGTTAAAAACAGCGACTTCTTGACTGGAGCGAATATTTCTGTTTGTTTGACAGAAGAATTCATGGATGCAGTAAAGAAAGACGATTGGTATGCGCTGCGTTTCCCAGATATCGATAATTATTCCGAAGAAGAAATGGCGGAATACGATGCAAAGTGGGCAGAAGTCGGAGATGTACGAGAATGGGAAGCCGCCGGTCATAAAGTAAAAACCTATCAAAGGATCAGGGCTCGTGAATTGTGGAATTTAATCACTTTTTGTGCCACGTACTCAGCTGAACCCGGTATCTTCTTTATCGATAATGCCAATAAAATGACCAATGCTACAGCCTATGGGCAAAAAGTGGTTGCGACGAATCCTTGTGGTGAACAGCCGTTAACACCTTATGCTGTATGTAATCTAGCAGCAGTCAATTTGGCAAACATGGCCGATCATCAAACGGGGACAGTTGATTTTGCTAAATTAAGAGAAACGGTTAAAACCGCGGTTCGTTTTCAAGACAATGTCATTGATGCGACCCCTTACTTCTTTGATAAAAATGAGCGCCAAGCGAAAGGTGAAAGACGTGTTGGACTTGGCATCATGGGCTTAGCCGATCTACTGATCTATTGTGAGAAAACTTATGGTTCAGCAGAAGGCAATCAATTAGTCGATCAGATTTTTGAGACGATTGCTATCACCGCCTATGAAGCCTCCATTGATTTAGCAAAAGAAAAGGGTAGTTTTCCATTTTTGATTGGGAAAGATGATCAAGAGACACAAGCATTACGAGAGAAGTTTATTGACACAGGGTATATGAAAAAAATGCCAGCCCATATTCGTGAAGGGGTGATGCAATTTGGGATTCGCAACTCACATCTTTTGACTGTCGCACCAACAGGATCGACGGGAACGATGACCGGTGTGTCAACAGGATTAGAGCCTTACTACTCCTTCTCCTATTTTAGAAGTGGCAGATTAGGCAAATTTATTGAGATCAATGCAGCAATCGTTGAAGAATATCTTGCGAATCATCCGGAACAAGACAAAGATCAGCTGCCAGACTTCTTCATTTCAGCAATGGAACTGTCCCCAGAAGAACATGTTGGTGTTCAATGTGCGATTCAACGCTGGGTGGATAGTTCGATTTCAAAAACTGTCAATGCACCGAAAGGGTATTCTGTAAGTCGGGTGGCGAAAGTCTATATGGATCTCTACGATGGTGGTGCCAAAGGCGGTACTGTATACGTGGATGGCAGCCGTGACTCACAAGTATTGACTTTGGAAGCAATCGACAATGAAATGAACACTCAAGTAGAACCAGCAGAAGATCAATTTACCACCCAAACGAATGAACCAGTGATTTCTGGTGACATTTGTCCCATCTGTCATGAAGGAACAATAGAAGAAATTGGCGGTTGTAGTACATGTACCAATTGTAAAATTCAATTGAAATGTGGTTTGTAAAAATAGATCATTAGTGATTGAAGAGATAAGGGATATACCTGTGTTTCAGTAAATATTTAGTATGTTTTTCGATGGATAAAAGAGTAGATTTTAATGACGTATGTCGGGAAGGAATAAATAAATGAAAAAATTGTTAGTCGTAATCGTGTTGTTAGGCGGATTATTTGTCACTAGTGGCTGTCAAGGAAACACGCGTACATCTTCAGAAAATACCCAAAATGCACAAAGTGCAGAAAGCACAGAACGTTCTGTTGATCAGAAACAATTAACAGCTACGATTGTTGTCACGAATAAAGGTGAGGAAGTCACCTCAAAAGAAGTTGCTTTTCAAGAAAATGAATCACTACTGAAAGTAATGAAAGAAAACTTTACGATTGAAGAAAAAGATGGCTTTATCACTTCGATCGATGGAATGAGTCAAGATCAAAAGAACAATGTATTTTGGGTCTATACAGTCAATGATGAAATGAGTGATAAAGGTGCCCAAGAGCTGTTTTTGAAAAAAGCTGATACGATCACTTTTAATTTACAAGCATTCTAACTCACCCTTTAAGAGGTGTAACATATGTTTTCAACCGAGGCCCCC
This sequence comes from Enterococcus sp. M190262, assembly GCF_005843965.1. Taxonomy (NCBI): domain Bacteria; kingdom Bacillati; phylum Bacillota; class Bacilli; order Lactobacillales; family Enterococcaceae; genus Enterococcus; species Enterococcus sp. M190262. The sequence goes on from NZ_CP040461.1 coordinate 2,452,883, forward strand.
CAATAAGGACTAGGATCCAGCAGGTCTCTTTGGCTTGCACGATGTATCGTGCCATTCAGTATCCTCGAGTTGCTACTTATGTTGCAGCTCTTTTTTTCTTGATACAAATCAATTTGTTTTTCGCTCCTTTTCGTTAAACTAGCGCTGAATCATCCCTACAAACAAAAAAGGAGTGGAGACATTGAAGTTCCAAAAAAAGATACAAGCAAACCAAGTGTTGCTGACAATAATCAGCGGTTGTCTGATCGTCACTGCATTTGGTGGGAAATATTTATTGCAGCAGCAGGTACTCTATGAGAGTTGCTTGTTTATTGCTTCTGTTATTGGTGGTCTTCCCATTGCTATCCAAGCTTATCAAGCGGCAAAAGTGAAAGTCCTTAGTATTGACTTATTAGTGACTGTGGCAGTGCTGGGCGCCCTTTTTATTGGGGAATACAATGAATCAGCTATTGTGACCTTTCTTTTTTTGTTTGGTCATGTTCTTGAACAAAAAACGTTAGCCCATACGCGATCAGCAATTCAATCTCTCATCAATATGTCGCCGGCAAAAGCCTGGAAATATATCCCCTCAGCGAATGAAGACGCCGTTGAAAAGACGGCAGAAGTAGCAATTGAAGAAGTCAAAGTGGGGGATCGCTTGCTGGTGAAAGCAGGTGCTCAAGTGCCAGTGGATGGCATGATTGTTGAAGGATCGGGCTACTTAAAAGAAGCAGCAGTGACGGGAGAAGCTGAACTTGTTAGAAAAGCAGTAGGCGCAATGGTTTTTGCAGGAACGATTCTCGAAAACGGTACATTAAAAATCCGAGCTCAAAAAGTTGGAGAAGAGACGACATTTGGTAAAATCATTGAACTCGTTGAAGAGGCACAAGATAGCAAATCAGCTGCCGAACGTTTGATTGACCGTTTTGCCACCTATTATACACCTCTGATTTTGGTGCTGGCTGTTCTCATAGGCTTGATTACTAAAGAGATTCGTCTAGCGATCACGCTACTGGTGCTAGGATGCCCCGGAGCGCTTATTATCGGTGTTCCGGTCGCCAATGTTGCGGGGATCGGGAATGGTGCCAAGAATGGAGTACTGATTAAAGGCAGCGAAGTCATGGCTACTTTCAGCCGTGTCGATACGATTGTTTTTGATAAAACAGGGACATTGACTGAAGGCAAGCCAAGTGTGACTGCCGCAAAGATTTTTACCGATAAAGACGATTTAGCCTTAACGGCAGCCGTAGAAGCAGAATCCGATCATCCATTAGGTCAAGCGATTCTTCAGTATGCAAGAACTGTCGGGGAAAGTTGGGAAGCAGTCCATGTGGAGCAGACGAAGATCCATAAGGGACGCGGTGTACAGGCGGTTGCAAATGGCCATGATGTGTTGATCGGTAACAGACAATTTATGATTGAACAAGGGATCGAGCTATCGATGGAGGTACAACGGCAGGAAGATGAATTACGAGGACAGGGTCATTCAATCGTTTTAGTAGCGTGTGATCAGCAATTGACTCAATTATTTGGTATCAAAGATGCGATTCGTTCAGGGGCATCAGAAACGATTCATGCACTGAGAAAAAGCGGCATAAAACGGCTGATCATGCTGACGGGAGACCATCAACACACCGCAAATTTGATTGGCCACACGTTAGGGTTAACAGAGATTCATGGTGAGCTTTTACCTGAAGAAAAAGCGGACTTTATTCGACATTTACAGAAAAAAGGGGAGATAGTTGCTTTTGTGGGAGATGGCATCAATGATAGTCCTTCAATTGCACTTGCTGATATTGGGATTGCGATGGGCAATGGGACAGATGTGGCAGTCGAAACCTCTGATATTGTATTGATTCAATCACGGATCGAGCAACTAAATTATGCCTATCAACTAACGAAAAGAACCGTCAGAAAGATGAAAGAAAACATTCTGATTGCGTTAGGAACTGTTTTATTCTTGTTAGTAGGTTTGGTCTTTGGCTTCATCTATATGGCCAGCGGGATGTTTTTCCATGAGTTAAGTATTTTGCTTGTTGTCTTGAACGCGATGCGCTTGCTGGCGAAACCAAATAAGTCAAAACTTGATACAAATCAATTATTAGTGACACAAGAAGAATTAAAATAAGACTATCAATAAAGGAGGAATAGTCATGAAATCAATTATTCAATTACAAACCTTAACTTGTCCATCTTGTATGCAAAAAATCGAACAAGGGTTGAGTCGCCAGTCTGGTGTAACAAAAGTGAATGTTCTGTTCAATGCCAGTAAAGTAAAAGTAGAATTTCAACCAGAAATCATCACTCCGCAAGAAATCCAACAAGTGATCGAAACGCTAGGTTATGTCGTTGAAGGGATTCAACTAAAAGAGTTGGCTTGATATTACTTGATTAAACAAAGGAATGAAGCCGAAGAAAGTTAATAGGAAAGGGACAATGGATCTTTTCTATTACTATCGTTAATTATTTTTTCGTGTATAGATTTAGCCGTTAGACGATCACGGGATTAATGGCTTATTTCAAAGCAGTCGGGTAGGCTTCAACAAGGAGATTTAGTCTCAACAGTATTGATGAAGAAGGAATCCTTGAATGGGTGCATCAAGTAGTAAACTTCCAGAAATTTATGTCAACACTAGTGCTAATTGGTGGGTGTACGATGCTCAAAAAAAGTGGTACATTAAAAAAGAAACGTCGCGTGTTAACATGCATGGCTGTTGAGCAATCGCAGCTGTTGTTGCTGTTTGAGACATTCCATAAAAGAAGTTCGGCAGGACTGAGTTTTTGAGTTTTCTAAAGAATTTTCTGCGTGATTGCAAGGCCATTGATTCCTTGGATAAGACAATTTTGCGGGGAAACTGGTAACGAATAGGAGAGGATTTCCATGGCAAAGGATCATATGTGTGTTTCATTAGTGCCATTGTTCAATCATTTAGATGAAACGGATCAACGAGTGATTCACATGCTGGTTACACATCACATTAAGGAAAAAGGGGAACTGATATTTACCCCAACCAGTGCTGATCAGTTAGTGATCGTTGCTCGTGGAAGCTTGAAGGTCTATCAGCTTTCCGCTAATGGCAAAGAGCAAGTCCTGCGTGTCATTGAACCCGGTGGCTATGAGGGAGAGAAACAACTATTTGGTGTTCAAAACGAACTATTGTTTGGAGAAGCGTTGGAGAAAACAGAAGTTTGTGTTCTCAAACAGCGAGATTTTACGCAGTTGTTGCTGGATTACCCTCAGCTAAGTTTGAAATTATTAGAAATAAATGCGCAAAAAATGCTAAAAGTCGAGCAGCAAGCACGCTTTCTGATGATGGAAAAAGTTGATGAACGATTAGCAACTTATCTACTAGATCTAGCAAAAGTTGCCGAATCAGATCAAGTTGTGCTGCCTATGAAAATGAAGGAGCTGGCGTTGTTTTTAGGAACCACACCCGAAACTCTTTCAAGAAAATTAAAACGCTTTGAAGAGAAACTATGGATCCGCCGCAATAAGCGAACGGTGTGGCTGCTTGACCAAGATCAGTTAGCAGATCTTTAAAGAAAGAGACTTTTATTCAAAAGCAGCTTTACCATCCGTTTCCCGCGAAGGGGACCTCACATCTGCCAATAAATCAGTGCAAACCTTCTGAATTTCAGTAGATTGTGCAATCAACGATTGACAAACGGTCAAAATCCAAGTAGATTTAATCAGGATGCTAAATTCTTTTATCAAAGTGATTTGTTTTATCAGATAATAGAGGGTCTGGGGAAAACGAGGTGGAAATAGTGAACCAAAAAGAAAAAATGCTTGAACTGATCAAAAAGAAACAAGGTGGTGGCCGTTCGAAACAAATGGACACACCAAAAAATGATCGCAAGAATATGCGTAAAGGACCAAAGATTTACAATAAGTAATAAATGAGCGCGACTCATTGAGTATAACTGCGTAAGGAAATCCTCCTTACGCAGTTTTTTGTCTCTTTTAGAGAGGGGTACCGACTGATTTTCTCAACACAAAGTACTCCTCGACTTCGCCGCTTTCCTTTTGTATGATTAAGGAAAAGAGAATAGGAACGGAGTGAGAAAATGAATGTGAAAGAGGCATTGATGGCTGGAGCAGAAAAAAGTATTTTTTTGAATGATATTGAAGTCGATCCGAAAACCATTAAAGCAGTATTGATCAATGAAGTCGTTCCCCTAGATCCAACAGATGATTTTTATGGGGCAACAGATGGCGCTTATCTTTCTACGACGTTGCCGTTGTTTCAACAAGCTGGGATCTATGTAGATTCTGCCCATGACTTATTGGATTTAGGGATTTATTTGACCAATGCGATCAAAACGCCAAAACACACGACGACAATTGAAACACAAACTATCACTGAAAATCTACCGCTATTAGAAAAAGAGTTGTCGTTATTTCCAAATATTGAAGTGATTATGCTAATGGGGGATGTCGCCAAAAAAGCCTTCAATCAAATCGCCAAAAAGCAGCAAAAAAAGAATGCGATTCCCTCCGTTGCAACTTATAAAATACGCCAGACTGAAATCTACTATGGAAAGATCCGCTTATTGCCTTCTTATATTATGACAGGGAAGAATGTATTGATCGAAAAATCTAAAGTCACGATGGCAGCCGAGGATATCGCGAAAATGTATCAAGTGATTACGAAGGAATGATTTGATTAGCAGACGATCCCATGAGCTCGCAGGATGACAGATCTTCCGCTGAAATTATAGGACACACTGGTGTAAGGGACTTCCAGCGAACTCATGTGAACCTTTCTGTACAAGTATTTTCGGATCTGCTATACTTAAGGAAATCATTTACTGAAGGAGGAAAAGTCATGACAGCGGCAATGAAATTGTGGATCGATCTTTTGAATCGTTAATTTAATACTATTCAAAAGTCTAGGTGATCGCGATTTCAAGGGATGAGTGTCTACTTTTCCAATTATTTATGAAGGGATAGCGCCAGGCTATGCCTTTTTTGTGTTTTCCTTTTTCCTAGACGAGAGAGGGAGATCATTCATGGAAACATTAACAGTCCAATTCAAACAGATCAAAAAACAATATGGCGCTAAAGAAGTCTTGTCAATTGAGGCGTTATCCGCCTATCATGGAGAACGAATCGGGATCATTGGTAGAAATGGTGAAGGAAAGTCAACACTGTTAAAATTAATTACTGGAGAAATCCAGCCTGATAGTGGCACGATTCAGACAACCACGACCTTTAATTATTTTGCCCAAATTGGAGGGATCGAGGATTCTTACGATTTTTCATCCGTTGACTGGGAAATCATGAGCCGCTTTTCGTTACCAAAACATTCAATGGATAGCTGGAGCGGTGGGGAAGCCGCAAAGTCACGATTGGTTCGAACACTATCGAACTATGAAATGGGTCTATTGTTGGATGAACCTACCACCCATCTGGATCAGAAAAGTATTTCATTGCTTATTGAGGAGTTGAGGCATTACTATGGTACATTGCTTTTTGTCAGTCATGATCGGTTTTTCTTGAACCAATTAGCAACGAAAATTTGGGAAATTGATCAGGGGTGTGTACGGGAATATCACGGAAACTTTGATGCGTATAAACAGCAAAAGGAAATGGAATTACTGCATCAAAAACATGCGCTTGAAAGTCACTTGAAAGAAAAGAAGCGCTTGGAAGCGGCGATTGAAAGCAAACTTCAGCAAGCTGAAAAGATTAGTAAAGTCTCTAAAAAAATGCAGCAGAAAAATAGTCGTCCTGATCGATTGGCATCATCCAAACAAAAGGATACAATTCAAAAGAATCTTCATAAAACAGCAAAGGCAATGAAAAGCCGTTTGGATCATTTAGGTGAGCATCATTCATTGACTGAGCCGAGACAAATTATTTTTCCAGCACCAAAAGGCATAGAAATTCATAATCCTTATCCGATAAAAGGAGACAACGTTTCGATTCAATATGAACAGAGAGTTTTGTTTGATGATTGTGATTTTCAATTTGGATTAGGAAAGCGTATCGCGATTGTAGGTGCAAATGGTTGTGGAAAAACGACTTTATTGAATCATATTTTAAATGATGGTAAAGGAATTGTCTTATCTCCTAAGGTAGTTTTTGCTAGTTACCAACAATTGTCCTATAAAATGACTGAATCGGAATCAATTCTTGTTTATTTAATGAAACAAACCGATTATTCTGAATCATTTGTCAGAAGTATTTTGCATAACCTTGGTTTTTATCAAACAGAAATTTTAAAGCCCGTAAAAAAATTGAGCGGAGGAGAAGCGACACGAGTTCAAATTGCGCTGCTTTTTGTTAAACCAGCAAATGTTCTCATTTTGGATGAACCAACTAATTTTATTGATCTTCCTACGATTGAAGCCCTGGAAAAACTAATGAGGGATTATCTTGGAACAGTTATATTTACTTCTCATGATCAATTATTTGTTGATCAAGTTGCTAATGAGGTCTATCAAGTCGTCGATCAAAAACTTAAAAAAATCACTTAAACGTATGGCCATTTTCTTAATCGCATATGCTCGTAACGTTGAACGCAAAATCGTGAAAGGGTTTGCTGCAACTGCTTTAATGTGGTAAAGTATAGTCATAATTGAATGAACAGGTGATGAAGTTCGGCATAGCTGATAGTACACAATCAGTGCTATAGGTATGACTGGAAAAGAGTAAATAAAATCAATTGAACAGGCTAAAAATAACCGCTTTTGTAGGTTTATTTAAGTTGCCTAGCTATTGATTTTATCTTACTCTAACTTCTCTTTTCACGGAAGCGATGGGTAACCATCGCTTTTTTTTATTCTTTTATAGTAATCACGCAAAAGGAGGACTAAAGAAAACTATTCAGTTACACAAATAATCAATCAAAGGAGCAGAAAAATGCGAAACGAAATGAAAGACTTCATTAAACAGCCAAAAATCTATCAACAAACCGATACCCCATTCTGGACAGATGACTATATTTCTCAGAAAATGCTAGAAAATCATTTGGATCCGAGTATAGATGGGGCCAGTCGAAATCGGTCCTTTATCAAAAAATCTGCTAGCTGGATCTGTCAAAAAGTTCCACCAGCAGATTATCCAACCCTTCTTGATCTAGGGTGTGGACCAGGGCTCTATTCAGAATTGTTTGCTGAATCTGGCTATCAAGTAACAGGGGTAGATTTCTCAAAGCGATCGATCGACTATGCAAAAGAGTCTGCACGAAAAAAACAGTTGCCTATTTCCTACCTAAAACAAGACTACCTTGAGATGGAATTGACAGAAACTTTTGATTTGATCGTGATGATCTATTGCGACTTTGGTGCATTACCTGCAAACGATCGACATCTGCTGGCAGCAAACATTTATCGCTGGTTGAAGCCTGGCGGAAAATTCTTGCTAGATGTCTTTAGTGCAACGAAATATGATCAGACTGTAGTGCAGCAATCATGGGACTACTCAGAAGGAGCTGGCTTTTGGAGCGAGAACTCCTATCTTGCATTGAATAAGACCAGTAAATATCCCAACTTTGTCTGGCTAGATCAAACAATGGTGATCACTCAAGAGGATCAGATAACTTACAATGTGTGGACTAGTTGTTTTACAGAGCACTCATTGGCTGCCGAACTGGCTGCGGTTGGATTTAAAGAGTATCAGCTTTATAGCAACGTTTGTGGCGAAAGCTATACGAAAGAGAGTGAAACAATCGCGATGTTGCTAAAGAAGTAAACGGTAGGGTTACATTTTAGGGGACAATTCGCTAAAATGAAGAGGAGGGATAAAATGAAAAAAGTCTTATTGTTTCTGATGAAGCTTCCTTTTTCTGCCCATCAAATTGATGCAGACTTGTGAAGGAATATAGGGTAACAATCAAACAAGATTTGTGCAATAAATATAAAACTGCACAAACATCGTTGAGAGGAGGCGTATCATGGAAGAATTACAAAAAATACCGAATGTAGGAAAGGTTCTTGCCGAACACTTGCATGCGATTGGCATCGATTCGGTGGAGAAAATGAAGTCTGCAACAGCAGAAACCATTTTTATGCGTATTCGTACCCAACGGGATCCCGGGGCTTGTCTACACATGCTCTATGGGATTGAGGGAGCAATACAAGGAATTCCTAAAACGCAGATTTCAGCTGCAAGAAAGCAAGAATTGCGAACGTTTTTCCAGACTGTTTCTTGATTGATTTGCAAAGGGAGTCAAACCAATCAGATTTGTGATCTAAAACACAAAAAAGAAGGACCAAACAATGCCTGACAACTTCCGTGAAAAACATTGGAAGTGTCTGATTGATTGTTCGGTCTTTTTTGTTTTTTAGGGCATAGCTTTATGCTAATTACCTTTAAGCAGTTCTCTCAAAGTAGGCATTTCTTGGACTTGGTATTTTTCTTTAAAGGCGGCGATTTCAGCTGCCGAAAATTTTTCTGGATCCAATTTCAATTCCTCTACAGGAAGTGGACGAGCATTTTCGATCTTGATATCAATAACTACAGGGCCGTTGCTGGTTTTTGCTGCATCAAAAGCAGGTGTTAGGTCTTCGTAACGAGTAATAGTATATCCTTTTGCACCAAGTGCTTCCCCAACTTTCCCAAAGTCTGCGCCTTCTAGAAAGACTCCAAATTTCTTTTGTTCGGTATCCTCTTGTTCTGCTTCAATAAATCCAAAAGAATCATTAGAGAAGACGATATTGATGATTGGTAATTGGTATTTGACTTGGGTCAAAATATCCTGCATTTGCATGGCGAAACCGCCATCCCCACTCAATGTAAAGACTTGGCGATCGGGGAAACTCAATTGGCCGGCAATTCCTCCTGGAACACCGTTCCCCATCGTAGCGAACCAGCCAGAAGTGGTAAAACGCTGTTCTCCTGTCATTTCTAAATGTCGAATACTGTTGATCGTCACATTTCCGACATCACTGACGAAAATCGCATTCGGCTCGGCAATGCGGTTAATTTCTTTGAAGATCGGTTCTGGACGAAGAGGAGCTTGTTGATTGGTGTCAAAGTGATGGCGCCAAGCATGCCAGCGAACAATGTTTTCTTGATTTGCTGCCAGCCATTGGTCTGCTGGTCGCTCGGTTCCTAGGGTGACCCATTGATTCAACGCAGTGATCCCATCGCCTAACACCGAGACATCTGTGTTGTGCCGACGTCCAAATTTCGAGGAGTCAATGTCAACTTGAACAAAATTGGCTTTCGGATTAAAGAAACGACGACCAAATGGAAAATCGCTCCCCACGAAGACAATCAGATCCGCTTCGGCTAGTGCTTCGTTCGCAGGTTTTGTGGCAACTCTTCCGGCAAAGCCAAGAAAATTCTTATACATATCAGGAACGATTCCTTTCGCCAAAACAGAAGCCGCAACTGGCATTGAAAAGAACTCGGAAAATTCTTTGATCGCTGGAAATCCGCCGAATACCCCTTGTCCAATATAAAGAACGGGTTTTTTTGCTTGTTCAAAATAGGGGAGGGCAGCTTTTAAGTCTGCTTCATTAGGTAGGATCACCCCAGTTTTATGGTTTTTGGCTGTGGCGATCTCTTGGGCTTCAATCTCTTTAAAGCCAAAATCAACGGGAATCGTCACGACAGCGACGCCCCGAAATTTATAGGCAGCCTTGATAGCTTCATCTACCACGTGTGGTAGACTTTCAGGGGACATGACCGTTCGATTGTAGATGCTGACATCCGCAAACATCGGATTTTCATTCATTTCTTGGAAATCATTGTAATTCATTGAACTTGATGCCACTTGACCGAGTAATGCTACTACGGGCACATTATCCATTTGAGCATCATACAATCCATTGATTAGGTGGGTAGCTCCAGGGCCTGCTGAACCAAAGACAGCCCCGACTTTACCAGTTAGTTTGGCATCAGCAGCGGCGGCGAGAGCGCCTACTTCTTCATGGCGAACTTGGATATAGCGAACGGATTCGCGTTCTTGGTATAGTGCATCCATTGTGGAATTAAATGAACCGCCGGGAATGCCATAAATGTGATCGATCCCCCAAGCCTCAAAGACTTTTACCATGGCGACACCTGCATTGATTTTTGTCATTTTCTTCACTCACTTTCTCCTCTTTCTTTCAGTATAAAGTATTCTAAAAAAGACAACAAAAAATGTGACTCGACTCACAAGGGAAACTCCCGGTTATCAGCAATCAAATTCAACAGAGGAAAAATAGTACAAAGAATAGAATACCTGCAAAAAAAGATGCACCTGTGTCAGATGCATCTAAAATCATGGTACCCTTATTCAGCCATCAGAGGCTTGTTCGCTAGAAGCCCTAGAAGTATGCGATTCTTTATGAAACTAATTGGATAATTCTGTGATAAAACGAGCCGCGATTTCTTTGGGGCGGGTAATCGCACCGCCTACCACGATACCTGCAACCCCTAGACGCTGAACTTGTTTGGCTTGTTCAGGAGAATGAATTCTTCCTTCAGCGATGACGGGCAACTGTTCAGCGACAAGTTGTTGGATCAGTTCGAGGTCGGGTCCATTTGTTGGCTCACGGTCTTTGGTATAACCCGCTAATGTTGTGCCAACAAAATCGACCCCAGCTTGGTAAGCATTGCGGCCTTCTTCAAAAGTCGCAATATCTGCCATCAGCAGCTGGTCAGGATACTTTTCTTTGATTTTTTTGATAAATGCATTGATGGTTAGACCATCGTGCCTTTTTCGCAAAGTACAATCCAGCGCAATGACTTCGACACCGGTTGCAACTAATTCATCTACTTCGCGCATCGTAGCAGTGATGAACGGTTCTTCAGGTAGGTAGTCTCTTTTTATGATACCGATGATTGGCAAGGATACTTTTTCTTTGATTTGCTGGATGTCTCGTACAGAGTTGGCACGAATTCCGACCGCACCTGCTTCTTGAGCTGCCACCGCAAAAAGAGGGATCACGCCACCTTCTTCGGTATAAAAGGGTTCCCCTGGCAGAGCTTGACAAGAAACGATCAAGCCACCAGATATTGCTTGTAAAAATTCTGTTTTGTTCATGGACGTTGCCTCCTAATTATCAATCAACTGACTAGCAATAGCCTTCAATCTGAAATTCGATCGAGGGTCTTCAAAGGGACTATAGCATGGAAAAATAGCTCTTGTAAATGATTTCTCTCTGAATGAGTCAATGGCCAAAGATCCCTGTGAAAACCGATTATTTCTGCTTTCAGCAGGCAGTCTTTCTTAAAAGTGAAGGTCAAAAACAGCGACTATAGCCACAACAACTGCAGCAACTACTTGGTAACTTAAGTTTTTAAACAAAAAACTTTTCCAAAAACATCAGCACCAAGGCAGAGCTGTTTCTGGAAAAGCGATCTTTCGTTGCAATTATTTTGTAGCGGCCCGTTTGAACACAGGAATCTCATTGTTCGAGCCATAATCATTCATAGTGATTCCTTTTAAGTGAGTCATATCTTCTTCTGAAATTGCAAAAGACACATCAGCGTTGTTCTTCATATGTTCCATGGATACTGTTTTTGGTAAAGGAAGGAGATCTAGTTGGAGGCAATAGCGAATCGCTAGCTGCGGTACTGAAACGTGATATTTTTCAGCCATAGCGGTAATTTCATGATTTGCCATCATTTCTCCATGAGCAATCGGAGAGTAAGCCTCCACAAGCAGATGATTTTTTTGACAATAGTCGATCAAGTCGAAGGGGGTATGACCAATATGGGCTAAAATTTGATTGACCATTGGTTTGATCGTACCGTAATCAAATAAGTTTTGTAAGTCTGCTTTTTCAAAATTTGAGACCCCAATTGCCCGGATTTTTCCTTCTTTGTAGGCATCTTCCAGCGCTTGCCAAGCGGCGACATTTCCTTCAAAGTAATGCTCATCCTCTTGGAAGGCAGCCCATGGTTTCGGACTATGAATGATCATCAAATCAATGTAATCCAATCCTAAACGATCCAATGAGGCGTTGATTGCATCTGTGGCTTCAGCGTAATTTTTGATTTCAGCTGCCAATTTCGTCGTTACGAATAATTCTTGGCGATTGATGCCAGACGAGCGAATGCCTTCACCAACCCCACGTTCATTTTGATATGCTTGGGCAGTGTCAATATGGCGATAACCGACTTCAATCGCTTTTTTTACAGCTTCAGCCGCTTTACTATCTTCAATCATCCATGTACCATAACCAATTTTAGGAATCGACACACCATTTGATAGCGTAAATGTTTCATTCATCATGTTATTTCCCTCTTTTTTTTTGTACTAAATCTAGCATACTACTTCACCTGGACTTTAAGGCAAGAAAAAAGTTTCAGTAATAAAATATAGGGAAAGTGACCAGAAAGAATGGGTCAGAAGAACAAAAGGTAAGTGTTTAATTTTTTTTAGAAGAAAATGTTTCTTGAACCTTTGACAGAAATACTTGAGCAGCTTGAGAAAATGTCTGATGCTTTTTCCAAATAAGATTCACTCTGGCGGTGAAAGCAGGGGACAATGGGATAAAAGTTAAGGGAGTTCCTTTGGTATTCACGATTCCCGCCAAACATAAGGCACAGCCAGCTCCACTTTGAACCAAAAGAGAAGCATTGTAGAGCAAATTGTACGTACCTACGATTTGGTGCGCTGAAATCGACTGTCCCAGCCAATCTGTCAACTGTTGGTTCACCTGTGTTTGACGAGAAACAAGAAGAGGGACCTTCGCTAGATCGGATGCAGAAATCGCTGATTTAGTCGCCAATGGGTGATCTTCCCGGAGTAACAATCCCCAGTGATCTTGATGGGGCAGCTGAAGATACTCATATTTTTGCTTGTCGACAGGATCGATCACTAAGCCAAAATCGAGCAATCCACGATTGATTCTGTCTAATACATCATCTGCGTTCCCACTATAGATATGCGTGAGGACGGCAGGATGTTTTTTTTGGAAAGCGGTGATGATTTCAGCCAGCAAACGAAAGGCTTCTGTTTCGCCACCGCCAATCGTAAGCTCACCGCTGATATGTTCTTTCGTAGTAAGATTGGCCTTCGTCGTAGATACCAATTGCTGGATCTCCTTGGCTCGTTCGTAGAAATAGCGACCTTCATCTGTCAATCGAATTTCTCGGCTACCTCTTTCAAATAACCTGGTTCCTAACTCAGCTTCTAATTCTTGTAATTGCTTAGAAAGGGTAGGTTGGGATAGGTGCAATGTTTGGGCAGCTCTGGTAATGGTGCCTTCTCGGACCACCGCCAAAAAATAGTTGATCACACGTAGTTCCATCTCCTCGTCCTCCGTTTGATTATTTGTATTATAACTTTAAGGAATTATTCTATATTCATATTAAGTATTAGTTATCTTTATTTTAACGGAGTATGCTAAAGTCAACAACTTTGAATGAAATGAGGCAATAAATATGGATCGTGCTTTTCAACAACAACTAGTCAATCGTGAACTTTTAGCAGACGCACCAATTTTTCAACGAATCCACCAATACAAAGAATACAATGAGCGGATGGTTCGAGAAATGAATCAAGGGTACCATTCAGCTGACAAAATCAGAGCGTATCTCGAGCAGATCACTGGTGAAAAGATTGATGCGTCCGTAACAGTCAATACGCCCTTTTATACAGATTATGGACGACATATCCAATTTGGTCGGAATGTCTATCTTAATATTAATGTGACTTTTGTGGACTTAGGTGGTATTTTTATTAAAGACCATGTATTGATCGGACCTGGTGCTCGTCTGATAACTGTCAACCATCTGACTGATCCGAAGAAGCGTCGTGGGTTATGGGTGGCACCTATTGTCATCAAGAAAAATGCATGGATTGGTGCAAATGCGACGATTTTACCGGGAGTAACGGTAGGAGAAAATGCCATCGTGGCAGCAGATGCGACGGTAACCAAAGACGTTCCTGCCAATGTGGTCGTAGCTGGCACACCAGCAAAAATCGTCAAAACGATCGCTTGACGGGACTGTGTCATAAGTCATCATTCAACAAGTTAAACCGATTCCTATGCTATTGCTCTAGACTCCTACTTTTGCGACGAAGAGTCCCTGCACCGCAGAAGCAATAATAGTTTCGGATAGTGTTACTAGAAGACTTATGGCACAGCCACATAAGAGGACAACAAAGTCATTAAAGGAGTGTAGTCGAATGACTATTTCAGAAGTAGCAAAAATCGTTTCATTGACCCCTGTAACTTTAAGGTATTACGAGCGGGTGGGCTTATTGCCGCAAATCAAACGTACCAGCAATGGCGTACGGGATTATTCAGAAGAAGATATCCAATGGATTGATTTTATTAAATGCATGCGCAGCGCCGGTTTATCAGTGGAATCTTTGATTGAATACAATGATTTGTATCAGCAAGGGGAAAGAACGAAAGAAGCTCGCAAACAACTATTGACCGAGGAACGTGAAAATCTACGCCAACGTTTCGAGGAATTAAAAGAGACATTGAGTCGATTGGACGGCAAAATTCAGCGTTACGAACAACAATGAAAAAAAGGATTGTCGCAAGCCTAGAAGAGGGCCTGGGACAATCCTTTTTTCGATCATTGAAAGTCTGTTATTGTTGTTGGTATTTATCAATAGTCAAGGGTTGGTTTTCCGGTAATAATTCATAGTTTAATTGATTGGAAACATCGTCATGAATAATATGCAGAATTTGATTGGATTCATTGATGGGTCCAAGACTGATGATCGTGAATCGATCATCGACCACTTCCAAATTTTGCAGGACCCCGGTAAAGACTTTGCGAATATGGTGAGCGATCCGAATTTTTTCCTCTGCTTTTTCTACCGCTTTTGTTAATGTAAAGCCTTCATCAAGGAAACGTTTGATCAACTCAACTTTGATCACCGTGGGCAGTCGATATTTACGTGGCGCATTTTCTTCTTGAGGAACGGATTGGATAAGGCCTTTTTGTTCCCAGTAACGCAATTGACGCGGAGAGATTTCACACATTCGGCTCAGCTCGCTGATCCCTACCAGCAAATTGTCATTTTCTAATAATTTACGAAAGGTTTGAGACATGCTTTCTCCATTCTTGTAAAGGTATTTGTTTATATTGTAACTTGTTTTACTTTTGTGTCAAGTAGGTTGACAAATAAGTGAGAAAGTTTTAAAGTGTATAGTGCTGTTGAAAAATTTTGTGAAAAGAGTGTGAAATATGACAAATAATCGTCCTTTAGATATATACGGTAAACCGTACAATCGTTCTTTATTGGTTGTCGTTTTGCTGATCGGTACGTTTTGTACAGTATTGAATCAAACATTACTGACGACTGCCTTTCCAACCTTGATGAATGCCTTCGATATTACGGCTTCTGATGTTCAATGGTTGACGACCGGATTCTTGCTTGTTAATGGGATCATGATTCCAATTACCGCTTGGCTGATTAATAAATTCAATTCGAAAAATTTGTATTTAACTGCCATGACGATTTTCTTAATTGGTACAATTGCTTGTTTTGCAGCACCTAATTTTTCGATCTTACTATTAGGTCGTTTGATTCAAGCTGCCGGTGTTGGTATCTCCATGCCGTTGTTGCAAAATATCATGTTATCGATCTTTCCGCCAGAAAAACGCGGTTCTGCAATGGGAATGTCGGGGATCGTTATTGGGTTGGCACCAGCTTTAGGCCCAACACTATCCGGCTGGATCATTGACCACTATACTTGGCGCTATTTGTTTGGAATGGTCATTCCAATCGTTATTTTAGTATTGATCTTAGCTGTCTTCTTGATGAAGAGTGTTATCGAGCTGTCTCATCCGAAAATTGATATTTATTCTGCCATTCTTTCAACCATCGGTTTCGGAACATTGTTGTATGGTTTTTCCAGTGTCGGAGACAAGGGCTGGGGAAGCGTGGAGGTCATTAGTTTCTTAGTAGTTGGGGTCTTGTTTATCGCCTTTTTTGCTTGGCGACAATTGCACATCGAGCATCCATTTTTGGAATTACGCGTCTTTTCATCGAAAACATTCACATTAGCGGCCATTCTTTCAGGTGTGACCAATATGGCCATGGTGGGCGCAGAAATGGTCTTGCCTTTATATATCCAAAATATTCGGGGAGAATCTGCCTTTCATTCTGGTTTGATGCTTTTACCTGGGGCATTGGTAATGGGGGCGATGATGCCGATCACTGGGGCAATTTTTGATAAGTATGGGGCAAAGCGTTTAGCTATTACCGGTATGTTCATTTTGACTGCTGCAACATTGCCTTTTGCCTTTTTAACAAAAGACACACCGATCTTGCATATCGTCATTCTTTATGCGATTCGTATGTTTGGGATTTCCATGGTTATGATGCCAGTTACTACTTCTGGTATGAATGCTTTGCCAGGAAACTTGATCAGTCATGGTACAGCAGTTAATAATACTTTCCGTCAAGTTGCCAGCTCAATTGGAACGGCGATTTTGATCAGTGTCTTATCAAATGTAACCAAAGGAAATCTTCCAAGTGATGGCTTGTTGAAGGCAACACCGCTTGCTTACAAAGAAAAAGCGATCGAAGCAACGCTTTCTGGTTATCATGCTGCTTTTTATGTCGCTGTTGTCTTTGGCTTTTTAGGCTTTTTGATTGCCTTTGCATTGAAGAAAAAAGAGCCTCAGTTGACTGTTCTTAAAGGAGGTGACGGCAAATGATGTTAGTGATTGTCGTCATCAGTGTAATTGCCTTTGCGTTATTAAATGTTTTTGCCAAAAATAAAGTCCAAACTGTTATTTCACTTCTCTTTGGTTTGGTTTTTGTCTTAAGCTTAACAGCAATGATGGCCAATCTATCCGCACATTTTGGGATGGAAAAAACCACCACAACGACTACACAGCCGTTAGTTTCAAGCAGTGACAATGATCAGTTGCCAATGCTGTTGTATCAACCTTTGGGTGATGGAACTGAGAAAATCTATTTGTACCGCACAGATGAGTCGCAAAAGAAACCAAAACAAACAAGAATGGACCATGTGACGAATCATGTCGTCGAAGATGCCAAATCGGCACAAAAAGAAACGAAAACGACCCGTTGGACGTATAAAAATGATTTTTATCGTTTCTTGTTTGGAATAGCTGGGAATGATGAAGAGTTTATTCGTGAAAAGAATACGTTCTCTCTTCCAGATTCTTGGACTCTCTTAACTGTTGATCAAGCGAAAAAACTAGCCAGTCTTGTTGAAAACCAACAAGAAGCGATGAAAACAGAAGCACAAACTTTTGTTCAAGAGAAGATGCAAGCCGCTTTGATGGCTGACCCAACAATGGATGCGGCGGAACAAAAAGCAAAAATCAGTCAATTCACTGCAGAATATCAAAAAGAAGCAATAGCAAAACTGATTGAAGAAGCAAAAAAAGAATAAAAAAATCCCTCTGCAACTAGAGTGATTGAACCATTCGCCAAAAGTTAGCCATAAAAGCTAACTTTTGGGAGTGATTCACTCTCTTGGAGCAGAGGGATTTTTTGTTGATTAAAAAGTGAACTGCTCAATGCGATCAAAGGCTTCTCTTAGCATTGGCATTGATTGCGTAGCAGCTAAACGGACATAATGATCACCAGTCGTCTCACCAAAAGCTTTACCGGGAATCATTAGCACGCTAGTATCTTTTAAAAGTTTTTCAACGAAAGTAACAGAATCCAAGCCAGTTTTTTCTATGTTGATGAAGGCATACATACTTCCTTTGACAGGAGACAAAGAAAGAAAAGGAATAGTAGCGACTCGTTGCTGAATGTAACTTAGCCGTTTTTTGAAGGTTTCTACGACTGCTGGAACAAGTTCGTCGTAGTGATTCAACGCATAGATTCCCGCTCGTTGTGAGGGGGTAGGAGCAGAATAAGCAATACTTTCATTAATCAACTTGGCTGTCTGATTGATGGATAAAGGAGCGATCATGTAACCAATCCGCCAGCCAGTCATAGCAAAAGCTTTTGAAAAACTGCTAAAAGTAATCGTCCGTTCAGGCGCAAAAGTGGCCATAGGAACAAACTCTTCCATAAAACAAAAGGCTTCGTACACTTCATCTGACAAGATCAACAAATCATTTTCTTCGGCAACTTCAGCAATTGCTTTAAAAGTTGTCGGCGAAAAGACAGCACCAGTGGGATTGTTGGGAGAATTAATGATAATGGCTTTTGTTTTGTCGGTAATCGCTGCTTTTAATACATCAATAGCGATCTGAAAACCATCTTTTTCAAAGGTAGGGATGAAAACCGGGCTTCCGCCAGCCATTTCTACTTGCTGCTTATAAGGAGAAAAGTAAGGCTCATGGATAATTACTTCATCTCCAGGATCCAAGATCGCGCACAAGGCAAGATACATGCCATGTAACGCACCAACTGAGGCCCGTACTTGATCGTTGGCGAAAGTCAATCCATAATGGTTCTGATAAAAATCGACCACGGCTTGAATAAAATCGGCACTGCCATCAGAAGCCGTGTATTTTGTATGTCCATTTTTGACGTCCGTAAAAGCGGCAGCAATGATCGACTGATCAGTAATCAAATCAGGATCGCCGATGGACAGATCTATCAAATTTGGTGTTTTCTTGGCAATCGTTGCAATGTCCATTAGTAGATTTTCTTCGGGTGTTTGAAATCGTTGTGCAATCATCGACTGTTTCATAGGCTCATCTCCATTTTTTATAGTACTTTTCTTAAAAAATCTTGTGTGCGGCTATTTTGCGGATGGTCAAAGATCGCTTCAGGTGTTCCTTGTTCTTGAATGATACCGTCAGCCATAAAGATCACGCGATCCGCTACTTGCTTGGCAAAGCCCATCTCATGAGTCACAACGACCATCGTCATGCCTTTCTCGGCAAGTGCCTGCATCACCGCTAATACTTCACCAACCATCTCCGGATCAAGTGCAGAAGTCGGCTCATCAAAAAGCATCACATCTGGATCCATAGCCAACGCACGAGCAATAGCTACTCGCTGCTGTTGCCCACCAGATAAACTTGCTGGATAGCTAGTCGCTTTGTCTGCTAATCCAACTTGTTCCAAAAGTGCGTAGGCTTTTTTCTCAGCGGTCTCTTGATCTTGTTTTTTTACTTTTATGGGGCTGATGGTGATGTTCTCCAAAACAGTTTTATGAGGAAATAGATTAAAGTTTTGGAATACCATACCCATTTTTTGACGAATTTGATCGATCACAATCTCTTTAGCCAAAAGATCGTTTCCTTCAAATTCGATTTGACCACTGGTAGGTTGTTCTAAAAGATTCAAACAACGCAGAAAAGTACTTTTGCCGCTTCCAGAAGGTCCTATGATCACAACGACTTTACCCGTGGAGATTTCAAGATCGATCTCTTTCAGAACTTCTGTCGCACCAAAATTTTTTAAAAGTTTTTTTACGCTAATCACTTGTTTTCATTCTCCTTTCTGCAACTCCTAGTAATCGTGAAAGAGCAAAAGTCAAGACAAAATAAATCAAGGAAACAATCACGTATGGTAGGAAAGGTTTGAAACTGGCACCTTGGACGACCCCTGTTTGGAAGATCAATTCGGAGACACCAATGACAGAGACAACAGAAGACTCTTTGATGACTGTCACAAATTCATTGCCGAGAGCAGGTAAAATGTTCTTGATGGCTTGCGGAAAAATAATGAAGCGCATCGCTTGAACTTGATTCATTCCTAATGAACGGGCTGCCTCCAACTGACCTTTGTTGACCGCATTGATCCCCGCACGAATGATTTCAGCCACATAGGCGGCACTATTAAGTGCAAGAGCGATACAACCTGCCGTTAATTTGGATAAATCCAGACCTAGTACGCCAGTCCCAAAATAAACGATAAAGATCTGTACTAAGAGCGGGGTACCTCTCACGTATTCAATATAAACAATCGCAATCCAACGCAAAATTTTTGACGCAGAAAGTTTCATAAATGCCAGTAGACTACCAGCAATCGAGCCAAAGAGTACACCGACAAAGGCTAAAAAAATAGTATAACCGGCTCCTGAGAGATAAAAGGGCAGATATTTGCTAAAGAAGCCTTCTTCAGGTGCTCCTGTTTCTTCATTGAACATTAGAGCATAGGCTTCATCTTGATATTGACTCAATAGATCGTTATCGACAATCGTCTTGATGGAAGCATTGATTTTTTCCAGGAGCAGCGGCGCCTCTTTTGAAATAGCAATTGCTGTTTCTTTCGTACCTTTCTCAAAGACCACATCGTCGGCAATTGCTAAGTTATCATTTGATTGAACATAGGCTTCCGCCACAGGACCTTCCATCACAACAGCATCCACTTTTTTTGAGTTTAAATTTGTGATCAGATCCGGAACTTTTTGCAAAGAGGTTACAAGTGAGCCGGACAACTCATTTTTAGCTAATTCTTCTTGTGTGGTTTGTTTTTGAGCACCGACAGCTAAACCATTGAAATCTGCTGTTGATTGAAACCGGTTCTGATCTTCTTTTCGAACAATCACTTTTTGTTGGACTTCCATATAAGTGTCAGAAAAGTTGACTTCCTTTTTACGTTCATCGGTAGCAGCCATCCCCGAAATGACAAGATCGATTTTTCCAGTTTTTAATGCTCCTAACAGCGCATCGAAACCTAATTCTTCAATTTTAAGATCGACACCTAGATCATCAGCGATTTTTTTGGCAATTGATAGATCAAAGCCGACAATTTCGTCTTTGCCATCAATCGTGGTATGAAATTCATAGGGGGCATAATCCGCAGATAAGCCAACGATCAATGCGCCATTTTGTTTTATTTTTTCATAGACGGGATCTGTTGTTTCAGCGTGTACCAGTTTTGTGGTAACACAAAAGAACAGGACGATCAGTATCATTGTTGAAGCGAACCATTTACACATCTTTTTCATTCAATTACTCCTTTTTTTGTTTTAAAATACAATAATAGCTTGAATTATGTATAAAAATACAACAAACGTTAGAAATATCGTATCATACCTTTTTGGGAAGTCAATCCCTTTCTTGGAAAAATCACGAAATATATTTGAGTTTTCAGAAAAAACAGTGTTTTCTATAAGTTTACAGGTTGAATTGTTTTTTACAAATTTGTAATATAAGAAAATTTATTTCAGAAAATTTCCGGAAATTATGAAATATTTAAGATTCATTCGGCTTTTTTGATTAGCTTAAAAGAAACTTGTAACAGTTAATCGATCTTCTGTTTACTATTAAAGCCTTATTTAGCAAGGTTTTAAGTATTTCTATTTTTTATTTGGTACGTTATTTAATTTCTTTTATCAAAGTGAAATATTTCGTCATCGAACTGTTACCAAGGACTTAACGTATCTTGCTATTATTTATCAAGTCGTTACGACGAAAACTTACATAGAGCGAGGGAAATAAAATTTATGAAATCAATTAAAACATTCGTATTAACTACAGCCACAATTGCTGGTTTTGCTGCATTAAGTACAACTGCTAACGCAGACGAAATCAAACACGTGGTGAAATCTGATGACACATTATCTGGTCTTTCTTTAAAATACTTTGGTAATTTAGATCATATTGATCAAATTGCAAAAGACAACAAACTGAAAGATCCTAACATCATCTATGATGGTACAACTCTGATTATTGACACCGACAAAAAAGTATCATCAGATAACCAAGCAAGTGAACAACCTGCAAAAGAAACCACACAAGCAGAAGACCAATCTGCCAACGAAAACCAATCTGAATCTGCAGCAAGCAGCTATTCTGGAACAACGATGACGATGGAAGCAACAGCATATAGTTCTGATCCAGCAGATGTTTTAGGCGGCGGAACTGTGACAGCTACCGGCCAAAACTTGTTGGAAAATCCGATGGCAGTTGCGGTGGACCCATCTGTGATCCCTCTAGGCACAAGACTTTATGTTGAAGGTTATGGAGAAGCCATCGCCAGCGATACCGGTGGTGCGATCAAGGGAAATATCATCGACGTGCATTTCCCAAAAAATGCACAATGCGAACAATGGGGCCGTCGGACCGTTCAAGTAACGATTCTTGATTAATTTCTCCAAATTTTAAGAACAGACCCATGCACGTATGAGGCTAGGGCATAAGTAAAAACAGTCAGAAAGATTTACGAGAGGACAGTTGTTCCTTAAAGATCGGGTCTGGCTCAACTTATGCCTAGCCTTTTTGTATACTCAGATAAAAAAGGATGCCTCTGTGAACTTTGCCCAAGACATTTTGCTTTTTTCTTGAGATAATGAATCAAAGAGGAGGCGTTCAAGTGAAGGTAGTATTGATACGGCATGGCGAAAGCGAAGCAAATTTTGAAAACTATTGGACGGGCTGGCTGGATGTGGCCTTGACAGCAAAGGGTCGGGAACAGGCTTGGCAAGCGGGAGAAAAAATCAAAGAATTGGGTATTTCTTTTGATGTAGCATTTGCTTCTTATCTTCAGCGAACCATCATCACCTGCAACACTGTTTTGGAAGCAAGCGCTCAATTGTGGGTACCTACCTATAAGACATGGCGGTTGAATGAACGACATTACGGACAGTTAGTCGGTGTCAATAAAGATGAAATGGTTGCTCGTTATGGAAAAGGTCAAGTCCAAAAGTGGCGACGAGGGTATAATGAACCGCCGCTGTATGTTTCAGAAAATCATTTTGATCGTCGTTATGACGACTTAGATCCACGCTTGATTCCTAAAGGAGAAAACCTAGGAATGGTCGTTGAAAGGATCACCCCTTTTTGGTCGGATGATGTTGTTCCCTTCATTCGATCAGGAAAAAATGTCTTGATCACAGGCCATGGCAATAGTTTGCGGGCTTTAGTGAAGTATTTGGAGAATGTACCTGAAGAAGAAGTCGACAAAATCGATGTCCCCAATGCAGAGCCAATCATTTATACCTTTGATTCACAAGCTGTTTTACAAGAACGGCTGGGATAAAGACGAACATTATTACTAAAAACCGCGCTTTCGTATGAAGTTTCATCGAAAGTGCAGTTTTCTTATGCTATAATAAGAAAAATTTTATGAAAGGCGGGCTCTTATGAAAGCAGTATTGACCGTTATTGGAAAAGACAAGGTAGGGATCATCGCAGGCGTCAGCCAACTATTGGCAGAATTAGACATCAATATCCTCGATGTTTCACAAACCATCATGGAAGAATACTTTACGATGATGATGTTATTATCGATGGAGGCAAATGCAGATTTTGAAACGATTCGTGAGCAATTGCATACCAAAGGCGAAACACTAGGTGTTAAAATCAGTATTCAAAACCAAGAAATTTTTGATACCATGCATAAATTATAGGAGGGCTTCTATGGAAATCAATCAAATACTAGAAACCATTCGCATGGTTGAAGAAGAAAATCTTGATATTCGTACCATTACAATGGGAATCTCTCTTTTAGACTGTATTGATGCCGATATCGATCAGATGTGCGAAAAAATCTATCAAAAAATTACGACAAAAGCCAAGAACTTGGTGCGAGTTGGCGAACAAATCGAAACAGAATATGGTATTCCAATCATCAACAAACGAATCTCTGTTACCCCGATTGCCATTGTTGTGGCAGCCAGTCAACCGACGCCACAAGACTGTGTGAAGGTAGCTAAAACATTGGATCGGGCAGCTGAGACAGTAGGGGTCAATTTCATCGGTGGCTACAGTGCTCTGGTTGAAAAAGGGTATCAAGGCGGTGATTTAGCATTGATCCAATCGATTCCAGAAGCGCTGGCAGCAACGAACTTTGTCTGTTCTTCGGTCAATATTGGATCAACCAAAGCTGGAATCAATATGGATGCTGTTCGGTTAATGGGGGAAACAGTCAACCAAACGGCTGAAGCTTCAGATATGGGATGTGCGAAATTAGTTGTTTTTGCAAACGCAGTGGAAGACAACCCGTTTATGGCCGGTGCTTTTCACGGTGTCGGAGAAGCAGATGTCGAGATTAATGTAGGCGTCAGCGGTCCTGGAGTGGTCAAGCGTGCGCTTGAAAAAGTCAAAGGAGAATCTTTTGACGTCGTTGCAGAAACAGTCAAAAAAACGGCTTTCAAAATAACCCGTATGGGGCAACTCGTCGGACGGGTAGCTTCAGAGCGTTTAGGGGTTCCTTTTGGGATCGTCGATCTTTCTTTAGCACCTACTCCGGCTGTAGGGGATAGTGTGGCGCTCATCTTGGAAGAAATGGGTCTGGAATCCGTTGGAACTCACGGGACAACGGCTGCATTGGCGTTGTTGAACGACGCCGTCAAAAAAGGCGGCGTCATGGCCTGCAATCATGTTGGTGGTTTATCGGGTGCTTTCATCCCGGTTTCAGAAGATGCAGGCATGATCAAAGCAGTTGAAAGTGGTTTGTTGAATCTAGAAAAGTTAGAAGCGATGACAGCAATTTGCTCGGTGGGCTTAGACATGATCGCAATTCCTGGAGATACTACTGCAGAAACGATTGCTGCGATGATTGCTGATGAAGCAGCAATCGGCGTCATCAACCATAAAACAACGGCGGTACGTATCATTCCGGCTAAAGAAAAACAAGTAGGAGACCGAATCGAATTTGGTGGTTTACTAGGCACAGCACCTGTTATGAAAGTTAATCCAGCTAAATCTGCTGACTTTATTCAGCGAGGCGGCCGAATTCCTGCGCCGATTCATTCTTTCAAAAACTGATCATCTTCTGAAACTGCGATATAAGGAACACACAAAATCAAATGCTCTCGATTGGACGAAAAGGTGATTACTTTTCGAACATTCGCTCATAAAGACCTAATGGTATTTTGGAGGGGATGCTAGTAAAAAAATCGGACATTTTGTTTAGTGTAGCACTTAGTTCGCAGTTTCTTCTTTGTGATCTAAGGCTTTAGCCCTATGCTGATCATCTGGAAATAATATACAATTAACGTAATTTTATACAGATAGGGGTGTCAAGAATGAAAAAGAGGGTAGTGGGCAGCTCCATACTGGTAGTGATCGTCATGTTCGTGCTACTTGTTCCCCAAAAAGTATTTGGTCAAAGTTTTGTGAAGGATAATGCAGGGGTCCTCTCAGCAGAGACAATCGCAAAAATCAATCAATTAAACCAAGAGAGGTTCCAAACGTTGCCAGGAAGTCCAGAATACGCTGTTGTCACGCTTAAAAACTTAGACGGCCAAACGATCGAGACAGTAACCAATCAGTTATTTGATGAATACAGTTTTGGTCAATCCGCGTATAACAATGGCTTAGTCTTTGTGTTTGCCATCGAGGACCGGGAATTTCGTTTAGGCTATGGGGATGGCTTAACGTATATTTTTTCTGATTTGTCAGATGATGACCTGATCGATGAAGATACAAAAGATCTTTTGCGTGATGAAGACTATGATCAAGCTGTTTTAAATGCTTCTGATCGCGTCTATGAGGAAATGAAAACAGCGGACGAAACGGTTGGTCTGAACAAAATTTATGCGGATGGGCAACAGCTACTGGCAGAAAAAAAGGCCCGAGAAGCCGCAGAGTCAAAGAAATTCTGGTTGCTGTTTTGGCAACTTGTTAGTTCAGTTAGTGCATTGATTATTGCAGCTATTAGCGGAGTGATAGGCTGGCGCAAGCGCCAAACGAAGAAAAGTTTTCAAGCAGCCAATGTGATTCCTCCTCATATTCATTCGGATCCAGCGTTTGATGAAAAGGCTTTTTACAGATGGGCAAGTAAAAGAAGGAATTATCAGACCTTCAATCACTATATTGTTGCTGGAGAGTGTTTGAAGGCGTTAAAAATGTACCTGCTTAGTGAAGTTATTCCGAGGCAATTAGCTGAGTTTGAAAGAATCAGTCCGCAACCAGCTAGAAACCAAATGATTCAACAAGCATTGAAAAATCCGCAGTTGGCCGATCAATTCGTGCAAGAATATATGAAAGATCATAAAAATTTGAAGATCTTTGGGCAAGAGTTAGCCCAAGGCCATGACACATTGCGAACCTATGAAACACAATTGCAGCGGCAACTCAAGGAACAATTACGAGATTATGATTTAACTGGAGATATTCTTGCAGAAAATGCTTATTTGATTCCACAGTATAAAAAAGAGATTCAGCAGTTGGCGGAAGAAGAAATTCAGCGGCGTAGTCTCAACAACGATTATTTGGCTATGCTGCTTACGAAGGAAAAGACGTATCCTGAAATGGTGCAGACGAGTTCTCAGGAAATAGCTAGCTTGATTGATTCTGTTAAAACGGATGCTTTGTTTACTATCGATCTCCATGAAGTATATAAAAATCATCCAGATCTACAAAAACAAGTAGGTGATTTTTCGGGGGAAGATCGTTCAGAACTATTGAATAATGCTCGTCGTGAATACAATCCAACCACTATGGATCAATCTTTAGTTTATTTGTTACTCATCAATCATGTCACGCGACAAGAACAGGTCATCGCAGAGAGTAAAAGCTCGGATAGTGATTTCGGTGGCTTTGGCGGTGGGTCCAGTAGTGGGGGCGGAATTTCCGGAAGCTGGTAATTTTTAAGGGCTGTGACAAAAGGTTGTCATAGCTCTTTTTTCGAACGCACGGTAAGCGGTCGCTTTTGCAGTAATAAGCCGTAATTTCTTGCAACTAATCACTTCTGTCTCAACCACTTTGCCTTTTGATCTAAAGACAAAGGCGGACTTTTGTGATAAACTTTGTAAAGTTGCTGAAAAAACATTTTTTTCACGGAAACATTTCAGCTTATTTTTAGAAAATGAGGGTTGTACATGTATCATTCGTATATTTGGGACTTTGACGGCACATTGTTTGACAGTTACCCAATCATGTTAGAGGCGTTTCTTAAAACATTGAAAGACGCTGGATTTGATCCCGATTCGAGAGAAATTTATCGCATCTTGAAAGCATCGTCATCAAAACAAGTAGCTGAGAAATATCAATTGGATTTCATTGATTTTAGCGCTCGTTTTAAAGCATATGAAGCACTAGATGAGCGGCTACCCGTTTCATTTCCGGGAACGAAAGAAGCTTTACAAGCAGTAGTAGACCATGGCGGAAAGAATTATATTTTGACCCATCGTGACGTTGTTTCAACGAAAGAACTTTTAATGAAAGAAAATCTTGACCATTTGATCGTAGAGATCGTGGGACCGGAGAATAATTTTCCCCGCAAGCCGGACCCAACGTCTTTGAATTATTTAGTGGAAAAATATCAATTGGACAAAACAACGACTGTAATGATCGGTGATCGTGCGATGGATGTGCTGGCTGGACGAGGGGCAGGGGTGCAAACGATGTTCTATGATATTGAAGGATTGCTAACTGATTTGGATGCAGACCATGTCGTTCATTCCATGAAAGAAATCGAAGAAATTATCAAGTCTTGAGCAATCAAGACTTTTTTTGCGTACTTCTTTTTGAGGTGATTCATTATGGACAAGTGGTTGGATTTTGGGAAAAAATATTGGCATTTATCCTTGAGCGCGCTGTTGGTCATTCTTTTTCTATTTGGTTTGTTTTTTACCCCGAATGAGCCAGAATGGCCCGAAGCAGAAGAATCTTCACCAATTTTCGAATCAGAGAGTAGGAAAGAGTCATTGGACCAGATCGTTGTAGATATCAAAGGAGAAATCCGAAATCCGGGTATTTACACCTTACCTAGTGGAGCTCGACTGTATGAGCTGATCCAATTAGCGGGCGGGGTCACTGATGAAGGAAATGAAGAAGTCATGAATTTTGCCCAAGAATTGTCAGATCAACAATTAGTAATCGTTCCTCATTTAGATGATCCGGTAGTTTACGCTGACAACGGAGCAGAAGGAACACTTGCTCAGAACCAGATCGATTTAAATACAGCAGATAGCAGCCAGTTACAAGAGCTTCCAGGCATTGGCGCGAAAAAGGCAGAGGCAATCATCGCTTACCGTGAAGAAAAGGGTTTTTTTAAAACCGTGGAAGAAGTGAAAGAAGTTTCTGGTATTGGCCCTAAAACTTATGAGGCTTTGGAGGGGTTGATCAAGGTGCGATGAAAAATAAGAGAAAGAATAAGAGAATAAGCTCGCGATTCAGTGGCTTTTCTGTTTCGTTGTTGTAGGGGGTATAGGGAGTATAGGGGTATAAGGGGTATAAGGTAAGTAGAGAAGTCATTTTTATTTAGTAGAGCGATCGGGTGAAACAAGTCAGTATCGCGACGTATTATGCTAACAAAAACACACTCTGTCGCAGGCGGCCGGTGGTTGTAAAAATTAATCTTTTGCTCAAAAAGAGTCAATCGATACAACTATATGTTGTATCGAATGCTAGGGGATCTAAGGAATTTATCGTGTGAATACAAAGTAGACCTTTTCTCACTGTGTAATCCATTTGTTTATTTCAGCAGGAAAAGATTTGCTAAAGGTAAGCTATACCGATTACATGAAAAATTCTTCATTTTTCCCAAGATAAAATTAAAAATAATTTTGAAAACAATTTTTTTGCCTAAACTTTTCCTCAGAATGCTATCAATTTCATTTCTTCCTATTTCCTGATAGTTTATAATAACGGACGTAATAAATTCGGGAAAGGAGCGAGCCTATGCTGGAAAGGTATATAGAAAAATGCGTGATTCGTCAAGTCTATCTTTGCGAGCAGTTGTATGAGAAGGAAAGCGTGCTTATTGACCGTTTAGCCGAACAGCTGGATGTCTGTCCTGCGACCATTATCAATGACATTGATAAAATTCTGCTTTTACTAAAAGAACGCATTGCTACCGCCACTCACGAGAAGCATACATATCAAGTGGTTTTTACTGCCGGATCTTCCTTATCAGAGCTTACTCAAACCATTTATCAAGGATCCTATTTTTTACAAGTTCTCTATCAATTTTTGATTGGAGAGAGAAGTTGGCAAAAAATATCGGAAGAGGTGTTTATTTCATTAAGCAAGGTTTATACCATTCGGACAGACTTATGGAGATTTTTTGAGGAAATGGGCTATTTAAATGAAGAGCAAGAGGAGGTCGAGATCCCCGAGAAAGACTTCCGCTATCTTCTATTGGCTGTAATGAACTATTTAGGAAAACGTCCTGAAAAAAATCAGTCTTTTATTGAGCAGGCTTGTGAAGAACTGATCCAATTCGTGGAACAACGTTTTTTTCTGCGTTCTTATCCTGAAGACGAACGTCAAATCATTCATTTAGGGATCCACATCGGATTAGCAAGAAGCCGAATAGCTCCTATTTGTTTTGCATCAAGGGACAAGGAGATGGCACGACAGACACCGCTATTTCAATTATTACAGCAAGGTCTTAAAGAACTTGTAGTTTCTTTGTGTAGCAATGAGGACGAAGAATTTTACATCTATTCACTTTTTAATTCACGCAAGTATCAGTGCAATAATCTGGAGCTGTTGCAAAGAGATTTTGAAGTCGTTTATCGTAATCACATTCATCGCTGTCCGGAGATGTTGGAACTCACGCATTTATTACAAAACCGATTAGGAATCTCCGAGAAAAATCATTTGTTGTTCGAAAAAGCGTTACTACCGTTTCTTCGTTCCGCTTGGGGGGACATGCAGATCTTTCAAACGGATCGTCTATTCTTTCTCTACCCAAGTGAGAGGGAAATGTTTGATCAAATAATGGAGAGCCTTGGGTTATGGGCAAACCAAAACCAGCAGATGATTCGATGGAATGACAATCTGGTTCGTAAATTGACGATTTTACTAAGTTTGCTTCCTGATGCTGAAAAAACTGAACATTTGGAAGTGTATATTGTTGCACCTTCTGATTTTAAATACTTGTATTATCGCCAACAGTTAGAAGAAATGTTAGATGAGCACTTTACCATAAGCAATATGATCTATCACCAATTAACTGATGTGGTGGATGATGTCTTTTTTTGTACCAAACGAATGATTTTATGTGATGCTTCTCTTTATCAAGAAACACTTCAAACGAAAAATACTAAAATTTATCCGGTGACTTTCAACACTGTTTCCTCTGTTATCTTAGCTATCAATCAGACACTATATCAACGAGTCGAGGAAATCTTTGCAACAAAGAGTAATTGAAAAGACTGAAAAAGATAATTATTGATACAAAGAGAGGGATTGCGCACAGCCGTGCGCAATCCCTCTCTTTGAACTAAAGTAGTGCAAGCGAATGGCACTACTTGGGACAGTTCCGCAATAGAAGTAACGTTGAGAGCTCTAATGATTTTGGGGAAGTTTCTTGCTAGAACGTGTTGGCCTTTTTAATGAGTAAAGCCGTAGGTTTTGATTTCTTGTTTTTTATGATAGACCAGATGAGCCTGATCAAGTGCCAGCAGAGCTTCTTTCATGTCTTGAATATAATCGTGGGCCATATTCATACCAAAGTCTGCACGAATGACCAATCGTTGGATGATTTGGTCGTCTAAATTGGCTGGTAATGGATAAGCTGGAACTTGCCAACCTTTCATGAGTAAACGGTCTGCTAAGTCATACAACGTCCATTCCCGTTTTGGATCGTCTTTCAATTTGTAGCAGACGATCGGAAGTTGAGCGCCATCATTGATCATTTCGAATAGATCGGTTTTTTCGATTTCTTTTGCCAAATAAAGAGCAACTTTATGGGTCTTGTCATGAATCGCTTTGTAACCATCAAAACCATAGCGCACAAAATTATAGTATTGTCCGATCAACTGAGCAGCACTATGGGAGAAGTTGATGGCCATGGTTGGTAACTCACCGCCTAAATAGCTGACTTTAAATACAAGTTCTTGAGGCAAGTAAGATTGATCGCGCCAAAGTACCCAACCCACACCCGGATAAACGAGACCGTATTTATGACCCGATGTGTTGATTGATATGACATTTGGTAATTGAAAGTCCCAGACGAGATCCGGTTCAGTAAAAGGGGTATAGAGACCACCAGAAGCAGCATCCACATGAATGTAGACTTTATAGTCCGTTGTTTGGTTGTATTGTTCAACAAGTTCATTCAATCCTTTAATGTCGTCATAGCGTCCTGTATAGGTGATTCCTAGAATGCCAACGATGCCGATCGTATATTCATCAACATAGTCCATCACTTTATCAAGATTGATCGACAAATGGTTTTCATCCATAGGGACTTCTCTCATCTCGATATCCCAGTAGACACAAAATTTTTCCCAACAAACTTGATAACCGCTTGAAATCACTAAATTAGGTTTATGAGCATTTAGATCGAGACCGAGTTTTTCCGCCCGATTACGCCAAGCAAATTTCATTGCCATCCCACCTAACATACAGGCTTCTGAAGAACCAATGGTAGAAGTGCCCATGAATTTTTCTTCTTTGCTTGCATGCCACAAATCTGCAATGATATTCACACAGCGATTTTCAATTTCTGCTGTTCGTGGATACTCGGATTTGTCGATGGCATTTTTTTCTAGAGTTTGTGTCATCAGCTTAACTGCTTCCGGTTCCATGTAGGTTTGACAGAATGTAGCTAAATTCAAACGGGCATTTCCTTCATCAAGTAGCTGATCTTGTACGAGCTGATAGGCCATTCTAGGTTCAACAGATTGTGGATTTAGTTTGTATTTCGGTAAATCTTCTCCTTCACAAACAGCTCCAAAAATTGGTTCCAAATAGTCTGCTTCTTCGCGGTTTTCTTTTCCATATAACATGATAATTCCTCCTAATAGATAAAAAATACGGTTAATGTTTGATTGTATACTTCTCGTTTTGAACGATGTGGTGTTCTCCTCGAGCGCTTGGATAAGTGGCAGGGTTCACATCTCCTGTTTTCATATGAACCGGTTCGTCGATTTGAGCTTCTTTGCCACGTTTGTCATGAAGTTCATAGAGAATGAATGGTAACAATAAAGTAACGATGAAACTAATCAACAAGATGACTTGGTAAGTTCTGTCTTCACTGGCAGGAATCGAAGAAGGTGGGAAGAACGAAACGAATAATGCGAGCAGCGACATGATGAGCCCTAATCCTGCGATTATTGTTTTTCCGATTGTTTTTCCTGGAACATTATAGGTACGAGGAAGATCTTTTTTCTTAAAAAGCAGAACAAAATAGCCCAAGAAAAACAGCAAATAACCAATCAAATAAATCACTACTGTCAGCGAAATAGCTACCAAGAAAGATAAGTTGTTTCCACCGCCGCCAAACGTTAGAACAGCACCCCATATTGAAACGATGATTCCTTGAATCATGATTAGCGGAACAGGGACGCCATGTTTATTGTGCTTTCGCAAAAAAGTCGGCAGTAATCCTCGTTGTGCCGCTGCAAACATACCTCTTGATGGGCCAACGACCCATGAGCTGACCTCACCCATGACACCAAAGGCAATCATTAGTGCGATTAACTTCACTAGCCAACCAAGATGCGGATTGAAGTGAAGCAACAACGATTCAAAGGTTTGAATCACTCCGGCACTGAGAGATAATTCTTTTTGCGGAATGACCGCAGCAACAGAGAAGCCGCCAATAGCGTCTAATGCAATGGCAAGAATGACTAGCAAAATCATTGCTAGTGGATAATTTTTTTGCGGATTTTTTAGTTCATTAATGTGGGAAGCAGAGGCCTCCACACCCATATAAGCCAAAATAAAAGAAACAAATACCACGAGAGTAGAAACTTTTGAAAAGTCAGGGATAAATGCTTTTTCACTCAGGGGTATTTGAATAGGATTTCCACCGATGAAATAAGCTGCTGCTAGCACAAATAAGAGGATAGAGGGAATGACGATCCCGATAACAAATCCTGCTTTTGCAATTTTTGCTGTTCTTTTGGTTCCACCTAACTGAGAAAACGTTAAGAGCCAAAAAATAATCAGCAAACCGATGTACTTCATCAATGGATCATTGTTGAGGGCGGGAAAATTCAGCACATAAGAAAGTGCCCCTAAGATGAAGTAAATCATCGTAACAAACCCGACAGTAATCTGAAACCACTGAAAGAAGATTGCTGCAAAGCCAAACCGTTCGCCTAATGTTTCACTGACCCAACTAAATATCCCACCGTTCTGCCAGCCTTTTACCGTCGACATTTCTGCCGCGCAGAGTGCAACAGGCAAAAACCAGAGGATACCTCCTAATAATAAGAAGAAAACCAAATGAAGTTGTGACGTGGCAAAAGTTGGGTACTCGTACACAGTCAGGACCATCGAGGCTGTTAGTGCGAAAAAACCAAATAAAGATAATTTTTTCTCGTTCATCAAATCGCTTCTTTCTAAGTCTAATATCTTTTTGGCGCTGTTATCTCGGAGGAGAAAGCTGATGTATGCTTCTGTTCATTGTGTGTCCACCTCTTTTCTTACAAAACGAAGTATAAAACTTTTTGGGTAAGAAAATTTCCAAGTTTTTTCTGAAAACAAAAGTGAAAAAGAAAAAAAGCTGGAAATAAAAAAGAAGCGTGTATTTTGCTGTTAAAAAAAAGCAAGAGCACTCGAAAGGCGTATTATTTTATGTACCCCTGAAAAACTAGAAATAGGCAGATGGTGTTGCTACAAAGGTTTTATGAAAAATTTGCGTTAGGCAAGTGTTTCAATGAAAGGGAGGAATCGGAAGAAGAAAGAGAGAAAAGGCGAAAAAACTATTATACCTGGGAAGAGTGAAGTGAGGATCTTTCGTTCCATCCGTTAGTAGCATCAAATATTAGTAGCATCAAAGAAAATAACAAGCAGTTTTATTCCCAGTCCCTTAATCAAAAACAATACCCAGCAGGTAGTGGAGTCATTTTGAGAACTGTTTGACTGACGGTAGCAGTAGGAAAAACAAGCAGAAGTGAATGGAGAAAAAGACACTAAAATTCAATAGCCCCTAGATTAATCAGTGGGGGTATAGTATATTATAAAAAATTGTGTACTATTATTTCGCAATCGGAAAAATAGAAAAAGGAGGTACGCAGATGACAAGCGATCTGAATAAAAAGAATCAATGGGTTAATTCTCAAAACCGATCGATAGAAGGAAATAAACGAATCCCTTGGGACCAGTATTTTATGGCTCAAGCTGTTTTACTTTCTCTTAGAAGTACATGCTCTCGGTTAGAGGTGGGGGCGACACTAGTCAAGGACCGACGGATTATTGCCGGCGGCTACAATGGCTCAGTTAGTGGAGACGTTCATTGTATTGATGAAGGCTGCTATGTGGTTGACGGACATTGTATCCGCACGATCCATGCAGAAATGAACGCATTACTGCAATGCGCCAAGCTAGGTGTTTCAACCGACAATGCCGAGATTTATGTGACACACTTTCCATGTTTGCCTTGTACGAAGGCGATTTTGCAGGCAGGCGTCAAGAAAATTCATTATCTGAATGACTACCGCAATAATCAATATGCTCTAGATTTGATTCAACAAGTTGGTGCTACCGTCCACCAAGTTGAACTTGATCCAGCATATTTTGAAAAATTATCTTTTGGTTCCTTGAATGGGGCTACACATACAAACATGCCGTGACCATTTCCTTTTTGTTGGAGTGATCATTGGTTGCTGGGTAACAGGTTTCTATTTGAAATCTGTTCTTTTATTTATTATCGCAAGTTATCTTCTTCTGGGACTACTGATAAAAAAACAAGTTGCTTTATTGGCACTTTGTTGTCTTGGCAGTGTATTGATAGGGGGACGTATGGTCAGTTTTCAAAATCCTCAGTTGGAAGAAGGATCGTTAACTGCTGAGGTTCTTATCTATCCTGATACGATCAAAGTCAATGGTGATTTAGTGACATTTGAAGGGAAACTGCCTGAAGGTAAAGTGATGGGGCGTTATCAAGTTTCTTCTCTTTCCGAAAAAGACCAATGGCTCAGCCGACAAAATTGGCAGAAATCACTAAGAGTACATGGAAATTTCAAGATAGCAGAGCCAATCCGAAACAAACATGCCTTTGATTACTCATTTTATTTGGCTAGCAGGAACTTCTTAGGCACATTGACGATTACTGAGATTCTCGCAAGCAAACAAACTGCCGGGATTTCTTCGATCCACAGGTGGCGAGCAGCTGCAGTGACTCACGTGAAGCAGTTTTTCCCTGAGAAGCTGGCATCTTATATAAACGCATTGTTATTTGGATATAAAGATCATGAGTTTCAAGAGATCCGTCAATTATTCAGCAGCAGTGGCTTGCTGCACTTTTTTACTGTGTCCGGACTGCATGTGTCTTGCTTTTTCTACTGGTTAGAACGAGGTCTGAGACGAGGAAAGCTCACCAGAGAGGAGATGCTGCTTCCTCTTTTGCCAATTATCCTGATAGCCGCCATTTTATTTGGTGGTTCTATCAGCGTGATTCGAGCTGTTCTCGCTTATGGGATGACCGTTCTTTTGCGACTGTTTTCCTGTCACCTTTCAGCCTGTGATCGTTACGGTATCGTGCTTTTTCTAACACTTATGATCGACCCAAAAGTTTTTCTGCAAACGTCCGGGCAGCTATGTTTTTTGATGACTTTTTTATTGCTCATGCAAAGAAACGTACAGGTTTCCTCAGTGATCCGTTCTCAGTTTTTGCCGTTATTGGCAGCGCCGCTGCTGATGCACTTATTCTATGAATTTCCTTTGTTGGGTGGGATTTTTACTCTTCTTTTGCTTCCGTTGTTTCAACGTTTTATCTTACCTAGCTGTTTTGCTCTTTTTGCCGTAAGTCTTTTGATACCAAAAATACCCTATCTGGATAGTTGGAGTGAAACACTTTTGCATGGAATAGAGGAAATCGTCTTTTTTCTTGGAAGATTTGCCCTCACGACTGGAAGGATTCCCATAGAACTTGCTATTTTCTGTAGTCTTCTTGGTTTATTTTTGTATCAGCGACATCAGTTCTTTTTTTGTTTCTTAGTCAGTTTGTTTTTACCGCTACTTTTTCAGCGTCTTTTTGTCCCTGCTGCCGTTACATTTGTCGATGTTGGGCAAGGTGATAGTATTGTCTTACAAACAGCCTTTAATCGGGAAGTGTATGTGATTGATACCGGCGGCAGTTTATCTTTTCCTAAAGAGGCGTGGCAGCAACGCGCGTATCAAGAAAATGCACACGCCTCATTGATTCCATTTTTAAAAGGCGAGGGAGTCAGGCAAATCGATGGGCTTTTTTTGACTCATGGAGACACGGACCATCTAGGTGATGCATTGGCATTAATGACAGCAATCCCTGTCAAAAAAATATACCTAGTTCCTGGAAGTGAACACCATCCTCAGATTGCCGCGTTAATCAAGCAGCTTCCGCAAGGAACTGTTCACTGGACAAAAGTGGGTGAAACCATTGGTCGCGACCTTGCTATCACTGTTTTAGCTCCTGAGTCTGGGCAAGGTGAAAATGAAGATTCTTTAGTTTTGAAGGCTGAAATTGAGAAGTGGCGCTTTTTATTTACCGGTGATTTAGATCAAAAAGGGGAAGAAAAGTTGATTCAACTGTACCCTCATCTCCAGGCAGAAGTGGTAAAGCTAGGGCATCATGGCAGTCGTACCTCCACTTCTGCTCGTTTTATCGAGAGCCTTTCACCCAAAATCGGAATCATCTCTTGTGGCAAAGACAATCGCTATGGACATCCACATTCTGAAGTTTTGGAAGTGATGGAAGGAAGAAGCATCTTGAGAACAGATCAGCAGGGGATGATCCGCTTCAGCTGGTCAAATTGGCATCGTGTCCAACAGCTAGAAACATGGCTAGACTATCGATTAGAATGATGATAGGATGGAAAAGAAAGCGGGGGAATCTATGGAACTGCAAAAAGCGTTGCAAGAGATTCGAACGAAATCTCTGCAACCTATCTATTTAGTGACAGGCACAGAAAAATTTTTACAAGAACAAGTACGTCAAGCATTTTTGACGCGTTTTGAAGTTTCAAAAGATGACTTGAATTTTGCTTCTTTTGATATGGAAAGAGAGCCTTTGGATTTGGTGATTCAAGAAGCGCAATCGTTGCCGTTTTTCGGTGATCAGCGATTGATCTTTGTGGAGCGGCCTTTTTTTCTAACAGCAGAAAAAAAAGCCAATGTTCCAGAACATGACCTTGATGATTTTTTGCTGTATTTAAAAAATCCAATGGACACGGCTGTTTTGGTGATTTTTGCCGAATATGATAAGCTGGATGAACGAAAGAAAATCACGAAGCAGTTGAAAAAAGCAGGGATCATCATCGATGTGGCACCAATGAAAGAAGCGGATGTTCGTCGGTACTTGCAACAGACATTGACAAACGATGGTATTGAAATGACTAGAGAAGCTTTTGAACTGTTCCTGCGGTTGACTGATCTCCATTTATCAAAAGCGATGCAGGAGCTGCAAAAATTACGCTTGTATGCAGGAAAAGATGCGAAGATCACAAAAGAAATCGTTCAGCAATTGATTCCTAAAACCTTAGAACACAATGTTTTTGAATTGACTAATGATGTGTTACAAGGAAAAGTAGCGGATGCCTGGCGGTTGTATGATGACTTGTTGTTACAAGGGGAAGAGACCATTAAAATCAATGCAATTTTGATTGGACAAGTACGCTTGCTTTTACAAGCGTCGATTCTGATGAAGGTCGGCTATCAACAGGCAAATATTGCTGAAACACTAAAAATCCATCCCTATCGGGTCAAGTTAGCGATGCAGCAGGCAAGAAAGTTCAATGAAAAGCAATTAGCAGCCCTTTATCATGAATTGATTGAGAATGATTATTTGGTGAAAAGTGGTCAAATCGATAAAGAATTTCTGTTTCAATTGTTCGTTTTAAAGCATGGTAAAAGACAAGGGTAAAAGAAAGCCGAAGCAATCATTTGATTGCTTCGGCTTTAATTTGCTTATTTCGCAATTTTTTTACTTAAACGAGATTTGTCACGACTAGCTTTGTTCTTGTGGATCAATCCTTTAGTCTCAGCCATATCGATTGCTTTAACAGCATCTTTATATAACGCATCTACGTTATCAGCACCAGCTTCAACAGCTAGATCAAATTTTTTGATTGCTGTGCGCATTGTGCTTACTTGAGATGAATTCTTAGCATTAGCCGCTTCGCTTGTGCGAACACGTTTGATTGCAGATTCAATGTTTGGCATGTATTTCACCTCCAAAAATAAGTTCTTATACGTTTGAAACGTATAAATCAACACTAGTCATTATACCTAATGCAAGTTTCATTTGCAATAAAAGTTGTAAAGAAATTTTACTTAACACAAAAAAAGGTGCTTTTGCCAGCTATTTTTTCTTGTTCTATATTATTATTTTAATCCTTTACATATTTTTTAATGAATACTTACAAAAAGTTTACACTTTGTTCACTTTCTATGCTATGATTACTTCGGAATTTTTAAATGAGGTGTATAAATGTGAATATGGCTTTAGTTATAACCATCGTGCTCTCGTTAGGCGTTATTTTCGTCAATGGGTGGACGGATGCTCCAAATGCAATTGCCACCGCAGTCTCTACGAGGGTCCTACGTCCAAATGTCGCTATTGGAATGGCGGTAGTGATGAATTTCCTTGGGGTCTTAGTGATGACGTATTTCAATGCGCAAGTTGCTGAAACCATCAGTAACATTGTCAGCTTTGATACTGCTGGCGGCTTTCATGTTGCACAAATCGCTTTAGCTGCTGCACTTTTTTCAATCGTCGTCTGGACGGTTGCGGCTTGGTACTTCGGTATTCCAACTAGTGAATCCCATGCATTGATTGCTGGACTTACAGGAGCAGCAATGGCACTGGGCGGATTACATGCAGTAAACGGACAAGAATGGGTCAAAGTACTGATAGGGCTGGTGGTCTCAACATTGATGGGGTTCATTGGTGGGTTTATCATCACCAAATTGATCGTTTGGCTCTTCCGGGGAACTTCTCGTCGTAAAGCAAATAAAGTTTTTACGATCGGGCAAGCGGTCGCAGCTGGAGCAAACGCTTTTTTGCATGGCGCACAAGACGGTCAAAAGTTTATGGGGGTCTTTATGCTAGGTCTTTACTACAATAACCTTGTAGAAAAAAGCGGCAACGGCTTTACGATCCCTTTGTGGGTAATGGCGTTATGTTCTCTTACTATGGGAATCGGAACCTCTGTCGGTGGGATGAAAATCATTAAATCTGTCGGCATGGACATGGTCAAACTGGATAAATATCAAGGTTTTTCGGCTGACTTAACAGCGGCAATCTGCTTGTTCTTATCTTCCGTGTTTGGGATTCCCGTTTCGACGACACATACAAAAACAACTGCCATCATGGGTGTTGGCGCATCACGTCGCTTTTCCAGCGTTGACTGGCGCATCGTGAAAGAAATGATTTATGCTTGGATCTTGACTTTCCCAGGCTGTGGCTTGATTGCCTATGTAATGGTAAAAGTATTACTTGTGATTTTGTAAGGAGAGAGAAGAATGGCACGAAAAAAAAGTTTTGATTATTTTGCAGCGATGGAGCAGCTGGCAACCAATGGTCATTTAGCGGCAAAACGTTTTTCAGTTCTGATAAATGATTATTCAGAAGCAGCGTTAACTGAAGCAGCAGCAGAAATTCACGCATTAGAAAAAGAAGGCGATCAAGTGATCGCAGAATTGACCAATGAATTATATGATTCTTTTATCACACCGATCGATCGAGAAGATATTTTGATTATTTCTGAACGCTTGGACGATATTTTAGATGGCATCATGGGATTGACTTATTTATTTGAAAATCTTGTGATCAAGTCATTACGTCCGGAAACAGCTGATTTCGCTGTCATGATCGAACAGGCCACACAAGGTGTGCAGACGGCATTAAAAGAGTTTCCTAAGTTCAAAAATTCAAAGACGCTACGTCAAATGATCAATGATGTCAATCGTATCGAGTCTGAAGCGGACCTTTTGTACTCTAAATTGAAAAAGGCCCTTTTCACCGATGAAAAAGATGTCTTAGAAATCATTAAATGGAAAGACATTTATGACCGCTTTGAAACAATCATCAACGACACAGAAGGTGCTGTCGATATTATTGACGGCATGGTCATCAAAAATACGTAATTTAGCTAAAAACACTGCGATGTCCAAAAGGACATCGCAGTGTTTTTATTATAAAGATACTAACCAGTAAACAATCAAAACCGCACCAAGTACGATACGATACCAACCAAAGAAAGTGAAATCGTTTCGTTTGATATAATTCATCAAGAAGCGGATGGCTAACACGGAAACGATAAAGGAAACGATCGTTCCAGTTAATAAGATAACTGTTCCTTGCAAGTCAAAAGCATTTCCAACTTTAAGAAATTTGTATATTTTCCATATACTTGCACCGAACATGGTAGGGATACCTAAGAAGAATGAAAATTCTGTTGCGACAAAGCGGGAGGCACCAATCATGATTCCTCCAAGAATCGTAGCGCCAGAGCGTGATGTTCCGGGAATCAATGCTAATACTTGAAACATCCCGACAATTAGTGCAGCTTTATAAGTGAACTTGTTCAAATCGGTACATTTTGGTTCTTTGTTTTTGTTTCTTTTCTCAACGACGATGAAGCCGATCCCGTAGATGATCAGAACGATCGAAACAGAGAGGAAATTATAGAAGTGAGCGTCTAACCAATCGTCCAGTGGCAAACCAATGATGACAGATGGTAAGACAGCAATGATCACTTTCGACCAGAGTGTCCAAGTGTCTCTCTTTTCCAATGCATTTTTGGTGGGTGAAAATGGGTTTAATTTATGGAAATAGAGGTAAACAACCGCCAGAATCGCTCCTAATTGGATCACGACGTTGAACATCGCCATAAATTCCGGGCTTACTTTCAACCCAATAAATTCATCAGCAAGGATCAAGTGACCGGTACTACTGATGGGAAGCCATTCGGTAATGCCTTCAATGATCCCGAAAAGGATGGCTTTAATAAAATTCGCAAAAAACATTTGTTCAGTCCTTTCTTGTATGGTGAAATACATTACATAGTATACCTGTTCTAGGAAAAAATACCAAACACTTCCTAAAAAAAGAGCAGTTTTTCTTGCTGAAAAAATCGTCAAGCCGAGGATCTTTTCAGCAAAAAACTACTCTTACTTTTGTTGATTCATTATTGCAAGAAAATCAAGCGAGGAGATCTTGTGAAAGGGCAAGTCCTTTCTTGATATATTTAGTGTTGCCCACTTCCGCAATTGTGAATTCACCATTTTCATAAATCAGTCGGGTAACCGAACCATTATCGATGTCCATACGCACGTTGTTTTCGTTATTGATCA
This sequence comes from Enterococcus sp. M190262, assembly GCF_005843965.1. Lineage (NCBI taxonomy): Bacteria > Bacillati > Bacillota > Bacilli > Lactobacillales > Enterococcaceae > Enterococcus > Enterococcus sp. M190262. The sequence continues at coordinate 2,493,798 of NZ_CP040461.1, forward strand.
AATGCAGCAAGAAGGCGATCGTTAGACCATGGGACACAACTAACGCATTGCCGCCGCCTTTTTTCTCAACCCGATACGCGATGTCTTCAAAGCCGGTTTTGACCCGTTCAGTCAATTCATCAAAGGATTCGGCCCAATTCGCTGTGTCCGCACGATGAATCGCATTAGCAACAGCCTCAAAGCTGACATGGCTAGCAATCATATTGTCATAATCAGGGAAATCCAACACACGAGGAATGACGCCCCACATTTCTGCATCATAAGCCCCTTCTAAAGACCCAAAACACCATTCTCTGATTCGTTTATCAATATGATAAGGAATCTGAGGCCCACGTAAATGCTCGCCCAAGATCAAGCGCATGGTTTCGATAGCACGACCACTATCACTGGATACTGCTTCCACAAAATCGATCTCCCGGAGACCAAGCCCAAGATAATGGATTCCTTGTTCACCTGTGCGGGTCAATGGAGTATCACACCATCCCTGAACGCGCTGTAATGTATTGAACATTGTCTTACCGTGTCGCACGACATATAATTCTGTTCTTGCCATATCGTTTCCTCCTTTTACATTTATCTAAAAAATGGATTTGTCCGTTTTTCGTTTTCAATCGTCGTTGGCTCACCATGCCCTGGATAAACAGTTAATTGGTTGGGCAGAATAAACAACTCAGATTGGATACTCGTTAATAATTGTTCCAAATTACCAGTTGGTAGATCCGTACGTCCAATACTGCCTTTAAAAAGGGCATCTCCTGAAACGACAAAATCATCAAAAATAAAGCTGACACTCCCAATGGAATGTCCCGGAGTTGCCACAACGCGAAAAGAGATGCCGTCAATTTGATAATCTTTTAACGCCAATTCATGCTCTGCAGGACGTGCAGTAATACCGCCTAAGTCAGGATGGCGACCAGAAAGATTTTTTAGAGGATCTCCTAACCAATCTTGTTCTAATGGACTGACATAAACTGGGATACTGTAATAGTCTCTTAAGTGATCCACTGCACCGATATGGTCATAATGAGTATGGGTCAATAAGATTGCACTAGGCTTTGCTTCTGTTTTTTCGATTTCAGCAATGATTCGTTCAGCCTCTGCTCCCGGATCAATGATTAATAAATGCCCATCTTGCCAAACCAAGTAACAATTCTCTTGAACAGGGCCGGTGACTAAGCCAATGATTTTCATATTTTAACCTCCTCTGTTTCTTCTTTTAGTATAGCCTAAAGTATTCAAGGAAACAAAAAAAGCTTTTTAAAGATTCACAGTTTTGCTCTTTATTTAGGAAAAAGCAAAAGAGCGTAAAATGGCTCTTCTTGCGCTGGTGGAAGAAACCAAAGAGAAAATGAGATTAAAAAAATCTGCAAAAAACGGCAGTTTGATTAAAAATAGGATCGTTTTTAAAAAACTATCCCGAAAAATTTTCTAAGAAACCTCCGTAAAAAAAATACACTGTTATACTGTAATTAATTTAAAAAACCTTAATTATGGAAATAGTGGAGGCGGTAACATGAATAAGAAAGTATGCCTAGTTTTATGCTCATTCTTTTGCAGCTTGTTACTCGCAAGCTGTGGGCAAGAAAATCAAGCAATCAAAACGAGCGAACCTACGACAGCTACTGCGACCAAGCTCAGCTCCACAAATGCCGAGAATGTCGACTTGATGCTGATTCAAGAAGAAAGCAGTCAATTTCCGCAAAGCCAAGGTGTCTATGATCTGCAAGGAGAAGAATTGACCATCGTCAAACAATACTTGCCTATGACAGAAAGTAGCAGTGATGAAACGTTGAGTGGTTCGGCACTCAAAAAAAGAAATGAAACGATCCAAGCAGACTTTGAAAAAAATTTTGCTTCCGCGAATCTTCGCTTAAAAGATGATCCCTTTGAAATCTACGAGACAACCTTACATGGGGCTTCGTTTTCCATCGATGGAAAATATTTATTTTTACGAGCCCATGGGTTGGAATTAAAATTTCAGTATGATGAAGCAACCAATCGTGCCTACGATGAGAACAATGTGCGCTATGAAGTTCAAGTGGATCAGTGACAGATACTAATGAGAAATGCCTGAAAATCAGAACAGTATAAGAAGTTTAAGAGAAATAGATGCCACAAGAAAGTGACAAGTCGATTGAGACAACTTTCGATTGCGATGATGCCAAGAATTAAAACACATCATTAGGCAAGAAGAGAGGTTGTTTTTGATATGCTGTAACCATTGTAGGCATTTTTTAAGAAAATGTGAAAAAGACTGCAAATCCTGCAGGCTTTTTTTGTTCGCTTTAAAATCAGTGAAGCTTCCGATATAATAGCTCCGAGAAGGTGATCACGTGTATAAAGGAAAAATTGCTGTCCGAAAAATCGTTGAATTTATTTTGCGCCGTGGCGATATCGATAGTCGCAAAGTCAGTAACCATACTGCTCAAGAAGGCGCTCGTATCCATCGACGATTGCAAAAAGAAGCCGGCGATGCCTATCAAAAGGAAGTCTTCTTCAAAATAGAAAGCGAGATCGAAAAGGACAAGTTGACTATCGAAGGACGTGCAGACGGCTTATTCTATGACGAAGAGAAACAATGTTGGGTAATCGATGAGATCAAGACGTCAGAACCCTACTTTGAAGATCTTCCTGAGGATCAAATCGATTTATTTTTTGCTCAAGGGATGGTTTATGCTTATATTTACCTTCAAGAAGAAAAGTTGACGGAAATTGAAGTCCAACTAACCTATTACCAGACGACGGAGCAGCTGATCACCCGCGTCCGTCGCCATTTTACAGTGGAAGAACTTACTGAATTTTATACCCACTTGATCAATGAATATCATAAATGGCTGGTTTTTCAGGAAAATTGGCGCCGTGTTAGAAATACTTCACTACAACTGTTAAAATTTCCTTTCGAAACGTATCGAAAAGGGCAACGGGAATTGGCTGCTGCCGCTTATAAGACGTTAAAAAACGGCAAGCGATTGTTTGCTGAAGCGCCAACAGGTACTGGAAAAACCATATCGACTCTTTTTCCTGCACTAAAAGTATTAGGAGAAGGGGATGGCGATCGTTTGTTTTATTTGACGGCAAAAACGATCACTCGCCAAGTAGCTGAAGATGCTTTAATCAAGTTGGCGGATAACGGCAGTGAAACAAAAAGTGTGACCCTCACTGCCAAGGATAAGATTTGCTTTTTAGATGAACGGAATTGTACGCCGGAACATTGCCCATATGCGAATGGCTATTATAACCGAATCAATGAAGCGCTATGGGATCTGCTTCATCATGAAAATCAAATCACACGAGAAGTGATTGAAACGTATGGAAAAAAGCATACCGTCTGTCCCTTCGAACTTTCGCTGGATGTCAGTGTGTTTTGTGATGTCATTATTGGTGATTATAACTATCTGTTTGACCCGACTGTTTATCTCCGACGCTTTTTTGAGGAACCAGAAGAAGATTACTTTTTCTTGATTGATGAAGCCCATAATCTCGTCAATCGTTCAAAAGAGATGTATTCAGCAGAGATTCGTCGCAGCATGTTTAAAGATCTTAGAAAACAACTGCCAATGGATCAACAAAAGCTTCGTCGAGCATTGAATAAAGTGGAGAAAGAATTCTCTGCGATTGAAAAAATCGCTGAGACGGATCATTGGGAGTACCATCATCAAAAAGAACCCCATGAAACGATGAACAAGCAATTAGCAAAGCTAGCTGAGCTTATGAAAGAATGGCTGCCAGCTAACCCTGAACATACGGCTCAGGAAGCGGTGCTGCAAAGTTATTTTGAAGTGAATCACTTTTTGAAAATTGCTGAATTCTATGACGATCATTATGAAACAACAGTAGAGGTCACTCGATATGAGCTGACTCTTCGTCAATTTTGTATTGAACCGGCTCCTTTTCTACAGCAAGTGTTAGACAAAGGAAAAGCCAGCTTGTTGTTTTCAGCCAGTTTCACGCCTCTTGATTATTACCAGGAAGTGCTGGGAGGCGGAGAAAAAGCATTACGCTATCGACTGCCAAGTCCATTTGATCCTGCAAATCAAAAAATCCTGATCGCAAATTACATCCAGACGACTTACCGGCAACGGACAGCCAGTCTGCCAGCGATCGTAGATGCCCTTTATCGAATGGTTCACGCAAAGTCAGGCAATTATATGGTTTTCTTTCCTTCTTACCAGTATTTGGACGAAGTAGCAGAAGCATTTCATCACGCGTATCCGACTATTAAGATGCTCGTACAGAATACAGCTATGAATGAAACGGAACGAGAAAATTTTTTAGCGGAATTCAAATACGACACGGCGGACGCTGAAGAAAAAACTTCGTTGATAGGATTTTGCGTATTGGGCGGAATTTTTTCGGAAGGCATCGACTTGAAGGGAACTCGTCTGATCGGAACGGCGATTGTTGGTGTCGGATTGCCGCAAATCAATCACGAACAAGAACTGATTCGGGACTATTATGAAGAAAAAAAACATGCTGGTTTTGCCTATGCCTATCGGCTGCCTGGAATGAACAAAGTTCTGCAAGCAGCGGGACGTGTCATTCGTGATTCTACGGATCAAGGCGTGATCCTGTTGCTGGATCAGCGTTTTCATACAACGGCTTACCAGCAACTGTTTCCATTGCATTGGCAACACGCCCAAACCTGCTTTCGACCAGAGCAGCTTAGCAAAGCAATGGACCATTTCTGGCAAAAACAAAAAGTCTCTCAGCACCGATCGTAGACCGTACATGCGGTTTGCGATCGGTACAGAGAGAAGTCAACGATAATTTGTGAATTGTAAATCGATCGGTAATTCAAGCTTGCGCAGCAGCTGGATGACTTCTTGTAAATCGTCACGGCTTTTACCAGTGACACGAATCTGATTGTCTTGAATCTGCGTTTTAACTTTCAATTTTGCATTTTTGATGGCGGTCGTAATTTTTTTCGCCTGTTCTTTATCAATGCCGTTGATCAATTCTGCAGTCTGACGGGCTTTGGCGCCAAGTGCATGTTCAGTCTGTGAGAATTGGATATTTTTTGTCGGAACACTTCGTTTGATGAGTTTGCTGCTTAACACATCTTTGATTTGTTCAAGTTTGAATTCATCGTCTCCCACGATTGTTAATTTATTGCCATCCATTTTAATTTCAACTGTCGAACCTTTAAAGTCAAATCGATTCTTTAATTCTTTTTCTGCTAGTTGGATGGCATTTTTTACTTCTTCTGTATTGATTTCAGATACAACATCGAAACTTGCTTCTTTTGCCACAAAGATCATCCTTTCTATTTTTCTTTGATTTTACCATGAGTCAGAAAAAAGAGGGGAGAGAAACTAAATTTTTGCAAATAATAGTTTCAATTTTAGACACAAACTGCTATTCTTTGGAAGGAGATTTTTTGTGAAGGAGAAATGGCATTGTGAGTAAATTATGGACGAAACATCAGCAGTCGGAAAGACTGAAAAAAATCGGGGTTATTTTGTTGTCAGGATTGACCGCAGCGATCGCGTTGAATTTCTTTTTGATTCCTGCAAAAGTACTTTCTGCAGGGATGAATGGTGTTGCCCAGTTGATCGTAGCAGTCGGGTGGGAACAATTCGGCTTGCATCTTAGTACCGGTCTCTTTATTTTGCTTTTGAATGTGCCAATCTTTATTTTAGGCTTTATCAAACTAGGTAAAGCTTCCACTTGGATGAGTTTTATTAACGTTGTAGTGGTCTCTTTAATAACGATGATTTTGCCTCAAGGAGAAATCACAAACAATATCCTCGTGAATTCGTTGATTGGCGGCGTATTACTTGGTGTTGGAGTCGCTTATTCGTTAAAAATGGGTTTCACAACGGGAGGAATGGACATCCTCTCATTGATCTTATCAAAAACGACAGGTAAGACTGTCGGCAAATATATGTTTATGCTTAATGGCATCATTGTTATGCTGTCAGGGTTTATTTTCTCATGGGAGAGCGCCTTGTACACGATCATTTCCATTTTTGCTATGAGTTATGTGGTGGATATGCTTCATACAAGCCATCAAAAAGTTACGGCATTGATCATCACCACCAAAGCGGAATCTGTCGGCAAGAATATTTCAAAACATGTGTTTCGCGGTATGACATTGTTGCCATCTGTAGGAGGGTATTCTGGTGTTCCTGGAAATATGATTATGATGGTAGTTACTCGTTATGAAATCTATGATTTGGAACAAGCTGTTTTAGAAGCGGATGAGAATGCATTTATCAACTTTGTTCCGACTCAATCGATCACAGGACGTTTTGCAACAGACGATGAACAGCGTACATTCAAAACAACCGGAGTCTTTCCAGAATTGAAAGTTAACAAAAAGAATCGTCCCTAAGGAAAACGAAAGCGAAAGTGCCATTTACAAAGGGATTAAAACAAGTTATGATTTGAACAGATCATCAAAGGAGGTTTCGACTATGCCTTATACTGAAGCAGAAAGCGAAGCAATCAAAGAACGTGTCTTAGCAGCGTTAGAAACAGTTATTGACCCAGAATTAGGGATTGACATTGTCAATCTTGGTTTAATATATGAAATCGAATTTGACGGGGAAACAGGCGATACAGTTATTAAAATGACATTGACCACTATGGGTTGCCCATTAGCCGACGTTTTGACCGAACAAATTCATGAAGCATTAAGCGACATTCCAGAAGTCAAAAATCCAGAAGTAAAATTAGTCTGGTATCCCGCTTGGACGACCGATAAAATGAGCCGTTATGCACGGATTGCTTTGGGGATTCGCTAGGGATTCGTGTTGATTTAACAGCGTTTCTCACTCATTTAGTATGTAGTCTAAGCCGATTTTTCGGACTTCGGATACCAGATAAAATGAGGGTATTTTCGATACGGATACCATACCTAATGAGGAAACAAATTCTGAACTCTTTTATTAACTTTTAGAAAAAGTTGATAAGGGAGTTTTTGTTTTGCAAAATTTCAGGTTAGAGGAACTACTAGAAGAAATGTTATTCAATGAAAAATCCAGAGGAATCTCACAAAAGACGATAAAGAAGCATCAGAAGTTTTTGAAACTGTTTTTTGAATTTTTGAAAAAAGAGCAGATATACTTTATTGAAGACGTGACACCAAAAAGCATTCGGCAATTCATGTTGATGAAATTAGAAGAGGGATGTGCTGAAACATATGTGAATAGCCATCTAAGAAGCATCAGAGCGTATTTTAAGTATTGTGTAGATGAAGATTATGTCCGCTACGATAGAAACCCCTGTATGCGTGTTAAGTGGGTCAAAGAGCGAAAGGTAGTTATTCAGACATTTAATGATATGGAAATTAAAGAAATGCTGTCAGTTTCTAAAAAATCAACTTTTTTCAAACCTCAGAAAATGGATAAGCAACACACTGGCTATCAAACAAAATTCACAAATCAAAGGGATTATTTGCTCTTACTAATTCTTATAGATACAGGACTAAGGATTAATGAGATAATGAACTTAAAAGATGTTCACATTACTAATAAAGAGTTATTTGTTGAAAATGCTAAAGGAAAGAAAGATAGGATTGTTCATTGCTCACCTTTGATTTATAAAGAGTATATAAAATACAAGCGAGTAGCAAATTCCTTTTTTGAATATAATGAAATAGAGAATATAGACAATTATGTATTTTTAACAAGAGAAGGCAAACAATACAACTATATTTTAGCTGAACGAGCAATCATAAAAATTGGGAATCAATGCAAGATTAGAAAATCTATTAGGGTAAGTCCACACAGTTTTCGACATTATTTTGCTCAAAAATTGGTTCGGAATGGTACTGATATCTATAGAATTCAGAAACTTCTAGGACATGCTTCAATAAAAACAACGGAAGTTTATTTAAGAAGTTTAAATATTGAGGATGAAATCAGTAAAGCTGTGGACTATTCACCATTGCAGACGATTTAAATATATTATTAATCGGTTTAATATCAACTTATAGAAATCTAAAGTAAATGTTGAATAAAATTATGAAAAATTTAAATTCAAATTTTATATAGGACACACAACATGGCTAAAACATGGTCTTGCGGAGAGGTTGTAAGTAACGAACGTGCTAAAGGAACTGGTGGATGTTTTTTCGTTCGTGGAGATTTGATTTTGAAATGGGAGGGTTACTACGATTTGCACTATAAATGATTAAACATTAAACAGTTAATATTTCATTGAGAAGAAAATTAGAACAATTACTAAAATGATAAGTTTGTCGTAATCATGTTATGTTAAAAAAGAATTTAGTAAAAAATAATCATCTATATTAATATGATATATATTAGGAAATAATTATGTCTAAGGAGAATATTTAATGTTACTAACATACGATGAATTAAACTTAATGACTGATTATCTTAATAGTAATGACAAAACCATTATTCAAGATTATGTCTCTGCTGAAGAGTTTAACTATACTAATCCAGTTCTGATAGTTATTGACCCAATCCTTTCTCAATTTAGAAAATATGATGTTATCAAGAAAAATAATTTGGATTATTTCAGAGATAATTTTTCGGATAGCATTAATACCTTACAGCAAATTGTAGATATCTATGAACAAGAAGGATATGAAGGGTTAGTTCCAATAATAAATTATTCAGCTGAAATTAGAATAACCACTATCTATCAAACCTGTAAGGCATTTATTAATTATAGAAATACCCATGGATTTAAAAATGATTTAGAAGCGATGAAAGATTGGGCTATTCATGCAGAACAAGGGGATTCAATTAATTCAGTTAAAGGAATTGGCATTGCTACTTTTCAATATCTTCAAATGCTCCTCGGGGTCGATACAGTTAAACCAGATGTCCATATCATCAATTTTTTTGAGGAACAAATTGGAAAGAAATTTAATGAAAAAAGAGCTATATTAGCATTTACAGAGTTAGCTAATCATATGAATGTGAAATTAGTTAATTTAGACCATGCTATTTGGCTTTATAAAAGGAAATATGGAAAAACATTCAATAATGTAAGCAAGGTGAAGCTGCTAATCAATGACTTAAACCAAAGAGAACTAAAAGAAGTTCAAAAATATATTGATTCTAAATTAGAAACAATATGACTTAAAAATAGGAAAATTGAGACTCGAGAAAAGAATATAGAATGGTTTAAGTTTAATACACAGTGACTTTTTTATATCTTACAAATTTGTTAGAGGATAATTCTGCTGATTTATACCAAGCATACATGGAAGATAACGGAGCATACTTCAATGACTTGAAAGCACAATATCTAACTCAAAAAGATGTTGACTTTGCTCGTAAAGTATTGGAAACTGCAAAAGGGAATAACCAATTCAAAAAAGATGAAGATGTAGAAGGAACTGAAACTACTGAAACAGTAGTTCCTGATGAAAAACCTGTAAAAGAAAACACTGCAGTAGCTGATGAATCAGCTATCCCTGCTGAAGATTTACTAGGTTTAGGCGATTTAGAGATTTAATAATAAGTATTAGAGAGAGTCTATTAAATAAATACTACTTAGTAATTACTAAGTAGTATTTTTCATATTTACAAAATTAACATTATGATGCTTATGTTTTTTGTAACAAACTATATAATGTATCATGGATGGGTTAAACTATTTATATTTCTTTCATTATTAGAAATTATATATAGAACATTTTGGTTTATTTACTTTGAAACTTAAGAGATACAAGAATAATTATTCTTGTATTCCTTTTCTATAGTCCTCAATTGGAAACCACTATTAAAGAAAGTTCTCAAAAACGTATTGGAAAATTTACTTAAACTTTACAAGATGCGGGACGTGCAACTTTATTATCATATGTTGCATCCATTAACTGATTCTACTGGTCATGATGTTGAAATAAACAACAGAGATAATCAAAACGTAGAGAAAGAAAAAATAAGATGACTTCTGAAAAAGTCATTTTTTTGTAGGAATAGGTAGTTAAAGTTTTTATAAAATTTATATACTAGAGCTTCAAAAATAATATATTGAAAACTTTTTAACCAGAATATTTTTTAATGATTTAGTATTATTTTGAAACATTTTCACAATTAAATGATACAATTATATAAGTAGTTATTTGAAGATGTGAGGACTGATTGAAATATTTAATAATAAATTGAGCCAAAGAGAACATCAAGCGGTTTATATTTTAGATGTTTTGGAATTGGATATTCAAACAAAAGAGATTATTAAAAGTTCTATAAATGAGATATCCAGAGGAGCTAAACGTGGGAAAAAGGAACTTATGTCAATAGTTATAAAAGACTTGTTAAACTTTCTTGAAAGACAAGATGAGAATAAAGTCAAAGGGACTGTTGCAGAATTTTTTATTCATCTTTTTCTAAGAAGCCAAGATTTTGAACAACATTGTTGTTTTATGAACTTAGAAGAAAACTCAATGAAAAAAGGATTCGATGGATTGTATACTCGTGAGGGTGAAACTTGGATTATGGAGAGTAAGTCAACTGCTTATAAAACATCATCTGGAAAACACAATCAGAATTTAAGTAAAGCATATCAAGGCTTAAAAAAATCAATGAGAAGAAGCGGAAATAGTGGCAATAATTCTTGGTCTAATGCCTTGAATCATACATATATTGCATCAAATGAATCTGATACTACTGATAGTTTAAGGGATAAATTACTATCAGCATCAAATAAATATGTGAACAATGTTGAGTTAGATTTGGGAGAATATAATATTATTCCTTGTTCAACAATTTTTATCGAAGATTATTCAGGTGAAATTTACGAATCTAGTCATGACGAAATATTTCAATCTGTTAATAAACATGTGTGTAATAAAGAGGTAGTTTTATGTGTAATGAACAGAAGTGTTAACATTTTTATAGAATGTTTAGAAGAATTGTTATGTGAATTGGATGGAGATGCAAATGAAAAGCAATGAGCAAACTGAGTTTACAAAAATAGTAAAGGAAAATGAACTTATAAATGAAATTATAGTAAAAAAACTCTCGTTACCGAATTATGAATTGTCAGATAACGAGAAGGAATTCATTTTAATAATAGCCAGTATCTTTCTTAGGGAGTATGAAAAAGTACCTTCTAAATCATCGTATAAAGATTTTGCATATTTCTTAATTTTAAAATATACAGAAAAAACTTTGGATTACAGACCTCTTTACGATTTTACTATTAATTCTGGATTCTATCCAGTTGCTAGAAAAATTATGGAATTAAATTTATTAAAAGATACAAATTTTTTTGATGTTATTTCAAATGCATCATTGGCATTATTTGAGAGTAATGGCATGGTTCGAACACATGAGCAAAGTCATATTAATGAAACAATACTAGAAGATAAAAATCAATTTTTTTCATTTGTAGCTCCTACGTCTTTTGGAAAAAGTGAAATTATTAGCGAACATATTAAAAAAAATAAATTCCTAAATAAAATAGCAGTAATTGTACCAACAAAATCGTTGCTTAATCAAACGTATCTAATGTTAAAAAAAGAAATATTAGATAGACGAATTATCATTCATGATGAAATGTATAATGGAGAAAGTCAATTCATTGCGGTTGTTACACAAGAAAGGGCTCTAAGATTAATGGAAAAAAACAAAATATATTTTGATGCGATGTATATTGATGAAGCACACAATATTTTAGATTTCAATAAAAGTAAACGTTCGGTATCATTAGCTAGGCTTATAAAAATGAACTTAGTTAAATCTGAAAAATCTAAAATCGCTTACTTTTCTCCAATGATTTATGATTCGAAAAATTTAAGAGTAAAGGGACAAAGTGACATTGTTGAGTATAAAATTTATAATAATGTCAAAGAATTAGATATATTTGAATATAAAAAAAATAAAAGTATATATTATTATAATAGATATTTTAACAAAGAAGTAAAAATTGATAGTTCAAAGAACTATTTTGAGTATATTAACAAAACGAGTAAAGAAAAAAATTTCTACTATCATTTTAGACCAGTAAAGGTAGAAGAGTTTTCGAGAGAGTTAAGTGAGAATATTGAGGCTAATTTAGAGAGTGACTCTGAAATAATTATATTGAAAGAAGAACTAGCACAATTAATTCATGAAGATTATCTGCAGATTAAGTTACTTGATAAAGGTATAGTATTCTTACATGGATTAATCCCAGATGGAATAAAAGATTATTTAGAATATTGTTTCAAACGAATTAAAAATCTAAAGCATCTAGTTGCTAATTCAGTTATATTAGAAGGCATGAATATGCCTATAGATAATCTATATGTTTTCAACGGTAGGCTTTTGACACAAAGTAAACTTTTAAATTTAATAGGTAGGGTAAATAGACTAAACATGATTTTTGGAGCATCTAAAAATGAATTAGGTAGATTACTAGCTCCAGTCCATTTTGTGAACAGTGAGAAGTATAATTCAAAAAATGGAAATTTACATGAAAAAGTTAAGATGTTAAGAAAAGATGTAACACACGATGGAATTTTCAACCCTTTGTTAGAGGAATTTGATATCAATAAAAATACAAATAGTGAAGTGAAAAAAACAGAAATTGAAGAAGTTATTAAGGATGAAGAGTTATTGTTAAAAGAATTTGAAGCCGGTAATAATATGAGCTTATTCATAAGATTATTAGTTCAGAATAATTTGAAATCTGATTTTATGTATTCTGACGATGAGCTAACATTTATTGGTGAAAAATTAAATAAGATTAAAGTTAATGACTCAATTGAAGCAATTGAATTTCTACAATTAGGAATATTGGAAAAAATATATTATTTATTTTTTTCTAGTTTGGAAATAGATAACACAAAAAAACGCAACTTTGAATTGATGAGGCTAAAGGAAAAAGAGACTATAAATTTCTACGAAAAATATTGTGAAATAAAGGTGAATAACTCATTTAATAATAGAATTAAGATGATGAAAAGATACCTAATTAATCAAAGGAAAGAGGGGAATTTTTATTTCTACATTGGAAGTGCTTTTGGTGAAATTGAAAGAGAGAGTGAAGAGTATAAAAACTATTTAAGTAAAGTATATATTGATTTATCTATGAAAAACGATGTTGAAATAACCAACTATGCAGTTATAAAGCTTTCATTAGAAGATAAATTTATAAGTTATTATTTACAAAGACTGTTAATGATTATGGTTGATTTAACTCTTGTTACTGAAAAGGAATACAATGAATTTATGTATGGTACTGTTGATGAAAAAGTAGTTTTACTTCATAAAGCAGGACTGTCCCCACAAATAATTTTAAAATTAAAAGAAGATAAACAATTGAAAAATATCTATTTTGACAAGAATGGAAATCTAAAAGCTAATAATGATTTAAATAATTTTATTGTTACTCAATCGGGATACTACCGATTTGAACTTGAAAAATATTTTTAAATAAGTTTTTATGTTCTACAAATTTGTCCTCCTTTATTAATGATGCTATAAAGGTCCTTATAAGGGATACTTTTGTAACTTCTATCCATCATAAATCCTATTCTATCAATGGCTAGGATTGTGATTTAGTAAAGATGGATAGATTTATATTATCAGAGATAGAAAGTATCCATGAATCATTCATTATGGAGGGAGGAAAATGACACAAAAAATGATTAATGTAAAACCAATTAAAGATAAAGAGGTATTGAAAAGTTTCTCGAATGAATTATTAAAAAATAAACATGGGCAAAGAGATTATACGATTTTTGTGTTTGGTGTTTTTACAGGATTAAGAATCTCGGATATACTCACTCTAAAAGTTAATGACGTGAAAGGAAAGCTCAAGATAGAAACCTATAAAATTCAGAATTAAATGATATATTTTTTAGCCGAACTATTTTCCGATTTTTATAGTAACAAAGACTTCACAGAGAGGTTCTTTCTTTTAGATTATAAATGGAAGTCTTTGCTATTATTCATCTATTTTTATATTCGTATGGATTACCTTTTTACTATATATTATGTATATGGAAAAAGAGAAAGTTTTAAAAGTTATTTTAAATAAATAGTATGTACCAAATAAACGAAACTAAAAGAATTTCGTTTATTTGGTATTTTTGATTTTAAATTTTTTTATAAGAAATCTAAGTATATTGAAGGGGAAGTTTCTAAAGTAAATCATTCAATTCCTCTAATAATTCATCCCGTATAATAGTAATTTTCGATTCGTAAAAGTCTTTTCTCTTTAGAAATTGATTACTGTAACTATATTCATACAATGTATTCAATATCTTTTTTCGAGACGTTCCGACAGTAATACCTATTTCGCTGAGTTTAGGGTATTCCATGTTGAACTCATTTAATCTAGCAATCTCTTCAATTTTTTTCTGTTCTTTTCTCTCTTTTTCCTCTTGTTTCCTTTCAATAAGCAATTTATTAAAAAGTTCTTTTCTTTGAGCCAACTCATCTTCAGTAATAATAAATTTGGGAACAAAAGGTTCAATAAATTCATCCACTTTGTTTAATAACTCTTTAGCATCACTTTGGGCTAAAAATGCACGATTTTTACAAACTCTCATCCATTCTAACGTAGGCTCATTATTTTTCACATACCAATTTTCAGCATCTGGATAAAGATATCCCTTGTACCCAGAAACTCCATAGGTACCTTTAGTTTCTTTAATGATAAGTGCGTGTAATATTAAGTGTTCAAATAAGTCACAGTAAGTCAAACGTTCTTTTTTCTGAGATTCAAAAGGGTACTTATATCTTTTTATGACGGGTAGTTTAGACATATTTGAATATTTGTTTTCGTCTATATGATGACAATATAAGCCGTCAGATGTTTTGCTGTATTTCCCTTTAGTTATTGACTTAATCTCTCCTTTTAAAAACCTTTCATACGAACTTTCTCTGAAATAATCATCAGAAACTGCTCCGTGCTTATTTAAGAGGTGTTGAGTAGCCTCTTCGTAAGATAATGTTAATAGAAACTCGTAATTTAATCTTTTTGTAGAACTAACTTCAGGTGTAATCATTTACAGAATGCCTCCCCAATTATGAAATTGATATTATCTATTTTATCACTTGAACAGCAGTTCTTTACCAAATGAATTTAATGAAAATAATAAATGGATAGACTTTTTTCTTTACAACAATGAGCATGCAACAAATTTTATTGAAGAAAGTAAAAAGACTCAACTAAATATCGTCGATGACAGATTTCAAACGAGAATATTTAAAAATGTTGGTATATCAGTATTTCATAGCCATTACATTTTACATCTAATACACAAAACATCTCTCAGATAAAACCTAAGGGATAATTCCCCATAAAAATTTCTTTCATGAATCTGAGAGGTGTTTTTTCAAAAATAGACGTAAAAATTGTTGATGTTACAATAATATTGTATTCCTGTCAACAAGTATAAAACCATTGATAATACTGTCTTTTTGTAAGGTCTTTTTTTAAATGATTTTTATCATGAAATTCGAGATAAAATAAATCATCATTTTTGATTACAGAATTTAGATTAGTTTCTATGATTCATTTGCACCAATTTTTGTGGTGCTTGGAAAAGAGAAGGAGTTGTTGCTAATATTTTCATGATTGTAGGGTGTAGTTTTTTTGAAACCTATCATTTTAGCAGAGAACTGAATATTTTGAATGATACTTTTTCTTTTATAAGAATATAAAAATTATCTTATTAAACGGACTATTAAAAATGGACAGTAGTAAAAATTATAGTGTGTTTGTTTTGAAGCTTAATTATAAGCTATAATATTATTAAAAATTAGATATGGAAGAAGTGAAAGAAGTGGTTTATGGTTTTTTTGTGGTGGGTATAATAATTATTATTCTCTTGGTTTTTTATCAAAAGATTTTTCAAATGCTCAAAAGTAAGACCAATACAGTAATCAATAAATTAAAAAACATTTGGATTAGAACACTTAATCGATTAAGCGTGTTGTTACGTATAGGTTCAAATAAAATTGAGAATAGATTAGATGATAGTAGTTTTATTCAAGATAGTCTGTCACCCAAACTTCTGACAGATGAAGAATTAAATAGGATAAATCCATATATTAAAAGAGTAGTTGATGGGGTCAGAAATCCAGACATTACTAATATCGCATTAATGGGAAGTTATGGTTCAGGAAAGAGTACGATAATAAAGAATTTTGAATTTCTTTATCCTAATTATAAAGTTTTGAATTTATCATTGGGTTCCTATTCTAAACAAGAATTGGAAAATCAAGAGGCGAATGCAGAGGGAACTGATAATATTGATGATTTGAATGAAAAATTAGAAAATAGTTTGGTAAAACAAATGATTTATAGAGAAAAAAATTCTAAGTTACCATATTCACGTTTCAAAAAAATCAATCATATTTCGAGTAGAAAAAAGATTTTATTATACTTCCTTTTTTTGTCATCACTAATAAGTTTTTTTTATTTAAAAGATTACCTAAATTTAAAAAAAATAGTTTTGAGTAATTTCGAAGGAATCGCCAGTAACACTGAGTCTCTTGATTTGATTTTGTATTGCATCCTAATAGTCAGCATTAGTATTTTATTTTTTCAAATCTTTCAGACAGTTTTGAAACAATTCAAACTTTCAAAACTAAACTTTGCTAATGTTTCAATTGAAGAGGACAAAAATAATTTTTCTTATTTTAACAAATATATAGATGAGATTTTATATTATTTTGAAACGAATAAGTTCGATGTGGTGGTTATAGAAGATGTTGACAGATTTAAAAGTATTCGAGTATTCGAGCATCTAAAGGAACTTAATCTACTTCTAAACAATTCAAAACAAATCAGTCGGGAAATTACATTTATATATGCTGTGAAAGAGGATATATTTTCAAATTCAAAAGAAGATATTGAGGAACATGAATCAGAAATTAGAACGAAATTTTTTGAACTGATTATTCCGATAATACCAGTCGTAGATACGTTTAATTCAAGAGAATATCTAGTACCTATGATGAAAGAGAAGTCAGTGACGAATTTAGATGGAAACTTCGAGAACTTTTTGAAAGACATCTCCTTATATATTTCAGATTTGAGGTTGTTGACAAATGTCGTTAATGAGTTTTTTACTTATTTAGATATACATGGAAGTTTATCTAGAAGCATGAACAAAGAAGCTTTATTTTCAATAATAGCGTTAAAAAATCTAGTCCCTTCTGCGTTTACAGAATTACAAAAGTCACAAGGTTTTATTTATGAAATAATCGTTCAGGGTAAATTTGATTGTGAATTAATTAAAGAAGTAAATGAAGAGTTAACAATAATTGAAGCTGAATTTAAAAAAATCGAGGAACAAATAAATGTAGATAAGTTAACTGAAATAAAGAAGTTCTTATTTGACCAAGGAATATCGATAGATGATAAGATATTACTTAATGGAAACTATAAGCAACTAACTGAATTTAATATAACAACTATTGATGATATTTTAGAAAATAATGAAGAAAAAATTCAATTCCATTTGTGGAATCGTGGAACGAACGAAATTTTAAAATCTAGTTTTAAGCAGATATTGAAAGAAAAAGATTCAATTTTAAAAGCAAGAATGGAAAAACAACAGGAAGAGTATGATTTAAAGAGAAATGAGTTAAATACTTTCATCAGGTCATCTTTGAAACAAAAAATACAAAAGTATCCTGAGTTAGTAAAATTAATATATGCAGAAATGACAAAAGAAAAATACGACAATAAAGATAAGGATTTTATTCTGTATATTTTATCTAATGGTTATTTAGCCGAAGACTACTCATCGTATTTATCCATTTTTTATGAAAAAAGCATGACTATTGATGATAAAAATCTATTAGTTAAATTGAAATCTAATCAAAACGTTGAATTTAATGAAAAACTTGATAATCCAGAAGGATTTGTTAGTGAACTTTTACCACAAGATTTTGAAAAGCAGGGAATACTTAACATCAATATTTTGAAGTACCTATTTTCTAATAACTTTAAAGATAAACATAAGATTCGTGAAGCAGTTTTAGAGAAAATCTTTATTCAAGAAGAAGATATATATTTAGAAAATTTGAAAATAATTTTAGCTGAAGATAAATTGAATATCGCTAATTTAGTTTTTGAATTATTAAGAAAATATACGAATGATTTTATAGAAAAATGCAATGCTTCAGAAAAGAACCGATTGATTGACTTGATTTTTTATGTTTGTTTAGGAGACATAACTCTATATTATGGTGAAGATAATAGAAAGAATCTATTGTTACAGGTATTAAGTAAGTATAAGCCAGTTTATGAAGGTAATGAAGATGTAGCTGACTATAAATTCTTAATAAGTGAAAACATTTTAAATAGACCTAATTTCTTTATAGAAATTGAAGAGTTTGTAGAGTCTAATACCATTATGGAAGTTTTATCTGAACATAATAAAGGGGAATTTGATTATGCGAAAATCTATTTTGATGATATAGAATTAGATAACTTGTCTGAAGAACAATATGATAAATTTATTCAATGTGAATTGTATAGATATGATAAAAATATGTTTTCTAAAATTTTAAACTACAAAAATTCAGATGAATTAAAAGCGGTCTCTTACGCAAATATATTAAATTCTAAGATAGATAATTTAATCAGAAATACGAATACAAACTTAGAGTATTTTGTAGATGAAATTCTATTTTCATTAGACGAATTATTTGAAACCGAGGAAAGTTTTTTAAGTCTATTAAATTCCCAAAAACTTAATAAACTAGATATTAAGACAAACCTAATAGATAAATCAAATGTTACAATAGAAAAAATTAAACAAGTAACGGATTCTTCGCTTTGGGCAACATTATTAGAGAAGAGAAAATGTAGTATCACATGGGAAAATATAGAAGACTATTATGAAAATGTAGAAATTGATTTATCTGTTATGAACTCAATATTCACTAATCAGAATGAAGTGATTTCTCTAAAAAAACAATATGATAAATCTGATTCAAAAGATAAATTAAAAGTATTGCTTAAAAGGATGGTTGATAATAAAGCGATAGATATTACAGAGGATAATATTGAACTACTAGAGATTACAACATATGATGCAGGCAATCTTTCAAGTCAAAGCACTCATATTTTAGCTAGAAATAATTTAATTGATTTTAATATAGAAAATGTTAGTAAGTTTAAGGAAGATGGTGTTATTGTCGAGGTAGTACTTAATCATCCTAATGACTTTCTAGAAAATTATTCTGAGATTGATTTACCAGAAGAAGAAATTTTTTCTCTTATAAAGAATTGGAAACTTGAATCAATTAAAGAGTTGCTAGATACTATTGTTAATGAGGAATCAGATGAGTTTTTCGAAAATAGTAAATTAGTGGAATTACTATTAGAAAGAGGTATTTCTTCTGATGATACACTATTTGTAAAATTGCTTGAGAATATGAATGTTGAATACTTAAATGAAAATTTTATCTTTAACTTAAAAAAGAGGACAATAAGTAAATCAACAATTGAACTAATGCTAAACTTATTCTTAGAGAATGATATTACTGATTTTTCAATAGAAGAATATGATTGTATATTTGACAATTTGTCAAATACGGAACTATTCGTTGGTTTAGTCAATAATCTTTTCAAAAATAAAAAGTTGAATGAGATTTCTATAAAAAATGTAACATATTGGCTGGGAACACAAAATAAACCAATCTCTGAATTGTATATTGATGAAAACGGAAAAAATAAAGTGGTTGAAATAGAAAATACGCCTCAAAATGTTGAGCTACTGAATAATTTAAAGAGCATTGGCATAGTATCTACTTTTAACGTAAAAGGAGACCCCAATATAAAGGTGAACATGCGAAGAAAAATGCCTAATGAGCTAAAAACAGAGTTGTTATGACACCGGTTTTATATTGAATAATTGACCCCCAAAATATTGTGTTAGTAGGTGTTAGAGTATGGTAAATATTTCTGATAAACATGTAATGGATTTTATTTTTCAAATAAATTCCTGTTTAACATTTGAGGAATTGAACGAATGGGAGTCTAAATTATCGGAATGCTCAGATGAAATGCTTGATTCTGCGTTTTCTGATAAAGCAATTGATATTGTTCAATTAAGTGATGAATATGAACAGAATTATGTAAAAGAAGGGTTTATCACAGTAGATGAATACTTATCTAAACATTATTCAAGAGTTATCTCTTTTTTGTTACGTATGCCAAAACTTCAAAATGAACTTATGGATAATAAACATAATAGTAATAATAAAAGATTTCACGTTTATCGAGAAAATGGACATTTAGCAACTTATGCCCAACAAATTTTATTTTCTTTATCTAATAAGTATAAAATCTAATATTAGAAATGGGCTGTTTTTGTAAGTTTTTGAATAGATACTTAGATGACTAGTTCTATTTATAAAACTTAATTGGACTACAGACAAGATGCGTAAAAAAATCCTCATTGAGTATGTAGTCCAAGCCTTTTTAAGGGACAATTCAACCATTTTTTGAGGTATAATGAGTCTACAAAAGTTAATAAAAAGAACAGAATATTGGCTTCTAACATGCACTGAAATCGAGGAGATACTATCGCTTTAACGCAGGAAAAAGCGATAGAAATGCTGGTATAACAGCACTTGACCTTAACAACTATGGGTTGCCCATTAGCCGACGTTTTGACCGAACAAATTCATGAAGCATTAAGCGACATTCCAGAAGTCAAAAATCCAGAAGTAAAATTAGTCTGGTATCCCGCTTGGACGACCGATAAAATGAGCCGTTATGCACGGATCGCGTTGGGGATTCGCTAGGGGATTTGCTGATTCCAATGCAGCGGCTGTTAGTTTCGTAAGTCGTTTGAAATAGTATGGATGTATAAGTACATTTCATTCTCTAAATAATCCGTAGAAATTTTGGAACTCTTTTATTAACTTTTAAGATAAGTTAATAAAGGAGTTTTTTAGTTAAACAATTTTTTATTAGTATCTGTTGCATTTTCAATAAGGAAACGCGACCCCATACCCCTGTTAAACAGGAAGCTTTATAGTAAAAGAAAAGTGAGACTGAATTTAGCGAAATGAACGATTTTCGTGCGACGACTGCTTGTCGTTTCAGAGACCATTTTTGTAAAAAATGATAAAATAATGATCGATAACTAAAGAAAAGGAATCCGGCCTATGCTATTAACAAAGAAAAAACTCTCTCGCCTAGCGGCTCCCTATAATGAAGGAGATATGAGTATTGGTTTTGCCGAATCACAAAGTATAGAAAGTATAAGCAGCAAAACGATTTTACTTGTGAATGATCGCCAAGTAATCATTTTATTTTTGAACTTTTTTCAAACAAAAGTCATTGATCACATGGCTTACGCCAGAAAAGATCTAATCAATGAGCAATTAAGTCAAGGGTTCAATGGGTTAGACGTTGTTTGGCGTTTTACAGTCCAAAATAAAAAATGGCGTTTTCGCATACTAAAGAAAATAGTCACACTAGGAAAAATGCAAAGAGAATTGATCGAGCGGCTCTAAAAGAGGGTACGTACCTAAATTGTAAAAGAATTTTGAGCGGTAAGTTGATGAAGACTGATTGTCTTTTTTTCAAGGATCTCAGCGAATAGAGAATTGCTACAAATAAAATAATGACGAAACCTAAAACGGCAATTGCATTTTGCAAACTAGAAAGGTAAACTATTTTCAATGAAGAAAGGAGACGAACAATGTTAACGACTAAATTTGGTGATTTCACCTACGACAATCCCTTTATGAATGCTTCCGGCGTTCACTGTATGACCACTACGGATTTGGAGGAACTTGCAGCATCAGAAGCCGGTTCTTTTGTTACAAAAAGTGCCACTTTAGCACCGCGAGAAGGAAATCCCGAACCGAGATATGTGGATCTCGCTTTAGGAAGTATCAATTCAATGGGATTACCAAATAAAGGCTTAGACTATTATTTGAATTTTGCTTTAGAGAAACAAGAAGCAATCGCTCCTGAAGCACCTTTCTTCTTTTCTGTTGCAGGCATGAGTGTTGAAGAAAATATTGAACTTCTAAGAAAGATTGAAGCTAGCAACTTTCGTGGTATCACAGAGTTGAATCTTTCTTGCCCGAATGTCCCAGGAAAGCCACAAGTTGCTTATGATTTTCCATTGACAGAACAAATTTTAGAGCAAGTTTTTAGTTTCTTCACGAAGCCTTTAGGCGTGAAATTACCGCCTTATTTTGACCTAGCGCACTTTGATCAAATGGCTGAAATTTTGAATAAATTCCCTTTAACATACATCAATTCTATCAATAGTATTGGTAATGGTCTATATATAGACCCAGAAACAGAAGCAGTAGTGATAAAGCCTAAAGAAGGCTTTGGCGGTATCGGTGGCGAGTATGTCAAACCAACAGCACTCGCCAATGTTCGGGCTTTCGCGACCCGACTAAAATCAGAAATCAATGTAATCGGAACTGGCGGCATTCGTTCTGGACAAGATGCATTTGAGCATTTGTTATGCGGAGCGACGATGTTACAAATCGGAACGGAATTACAAAAAGAGGGACCAGCGATTTTTGCCCGTCTGAAAAAAGAATTGACAGAAATTATGACTGCCAAAGGCTACACATCGATCGATGAATTCCGCGGTAAACTTCGCTCATTGTAGCCGATTAGCAAATTGCTGCTGAAGGAGGAATGGCATGATCCAGTTTAGAAAAGCGATGCTCTCTGATTTGCCGGAAATGATGGCTCTCTTTGAGATGGGCATACAATCCTTAAAAAAACAAGGCTCACCTCAATGGCAAAATGGCTATGGTCCCACTCGTGAAAAAATCAAAGAAGATATCAATCAACAAGAAAGTTATCTCTTGTTATATGACGATCAAATTGCTGCTTCTGCCGCTTTAGTCAAAGGGGTCGATCCCGTTTATACTGCGATAATCGAAGGTAGTTGGTCAGGGGATGGGCCATATGCATCAATCCATCGTGTCGTAGTCAGTGACCATTTTAGAGGCAAACAATTGAGTGCACATTTACTAAAAGCGCTAGAGGAAGAAGCGGTAGCAAAAGGGATCCATGATTTACGGATTGATACCTATCAAGCAAATATTGGAATGCAGAAAGTGATCGAAACCTGTGGTTATCAATATCGTGGGCAAGTTGTTTTCCCTATTCCACACGGTGAACGACTGGCCTATCAGAAATTAATCTAATTGATTGGGTGAATATAGTAATATCTGCTGTAATTGCCAGACCATAAGCGGAATGGCTGAGCCATACTAATTCCTTAATTCCCTTAGCGGGTTCAGGTCGAATTTGGGCAGCGTGTTCAGCTCATAAAGTAAGATGTTTTTTGAAAGATTGATCATGACGGAAAGAAAGATAGCAAGTTTTGCGTAGCTTTATTATGCAGGGCTTGCTATCTTTTTGTTTATTTTTATTCCGAATAGACGAAATTAATTAAATGTATAAAAATAGAGAGTTATCACTTTATTTTAATATTGTGCATATGGTAAAGTTGATTTGAGTAAACAATGGAGGAGAATCCAATGAAAAAAAGAAAAAGTATGCGTAAGGCGTTGGCAATGCTAGCGGCTCTATTGATCACCCTTGGACAAGGGGTGCCTGCGGTTGAAGCATTGACTGTCTTAGAGAATAACGCAGAATCAGCAATAGTCGATTCAGGCTCATCAATCTCAGCCGAATCAAATGAATCCTCAGAACCATCTGAAGACCGAACGGCCGATTCTTTCGAAACGGCATCAAGCAGTCAAAGTATGGAAACAGAAGAATCCATTGATGAAAGTCATTCTACTGAACCATCGTCTTCTAGTGAAACGACTGAGGAAACAAGTGAAAGTACAAGTACGTCTGAAAGTGAGACATCTTCCTCAAGTAGCAGTGCGTCGACAACGGATTCAACCAAGGATTCTACAACGCCTAGTACGTCTTCTACTACCGAAAGGCCATCAGGAACCAGTCATTCATCAAAGCCAAATGATACGACAGCAAATTCCACCCAAAGTTCTTCGGAACCAAAGACATTCGACACAGGTTCTTCAGTCAGCCAATTGCCGCCATCCAATCAGCCTATAGCAGATTCTTCCCAGACAGTTGATTTATCAGATAAATTGGTTACCGCCCCAACTGATTCTAATTTGAATGGCTATATCTTGCCGTTGTTGAATCAGTTAGCAAATGAACGATCCGCAGCGCTGATTTCAGAAGCGTTGAATCAACTAGGCAAACCATATGAAAAAGATGCGCAGGGTACTGGATTTAATAATCTTTCGTTGCCTATTGCTGTTTATCGTGGCGTTTTTGATATAAAAGGGATCGAAACTTATGATCAGCTCAGCCGGGTAGGAAAGCAAACATCACTTGAAAAAGCCGTACCTGGAGATCTTTTGTTTTGGAAAGACGGTCAGCAATTAGTCAAAGCAGCAATTTACCTTGGACAGGATAAACTGATCATGGCAGATCAACCCCAAGCGGAACAAATAGTCAAGGAAGAAAAAGCGGCGACAGAAAACAATGGCGTACGCATTTATACTATTACTTATAAA
Source organism: Enterococcus sp. M190262 (assembly GCF_005843965.1). Classification (NCBI taxonomy): domain Bacteria; kingdom Bacillati; phylum Bacillota; class Bacilli; order Lactobacillales; family Enterococcaceae; genus Enterococcus; species Enterococcus sp. M190262. The sequence goes on from NZ_CP040461.1 coordinate 2,518,226, forward strand.
CAGAATAGTACTGCGGAAACAAAACAATTGATCCAAGAAGATCAGGTAAACAAACCAGATGTAGTGGTTCATTTTTCTGACTCGCAAAAAGTAACACCTCATGGACAATCACTAATCGCTAAGTATGCGGCTAGCTATGATTTTCGCAAGAATCCGCAAACAGAAGCATTTGTTGCGGCAATTGCAGAAGATGCTCGGGAACTAGGCTTAACTTATGGTGTGTATGCGTCGGTTATGATTGCACAGGCAATTTTGGAAAGCGGATCTGGTCAGAGTGGCCTTGCTTCTCCCCCGTATTATAATTTGTTTGGAATCAAAGGAACTTCCGGTAGTCGTTCCGTTTCTATGATGACAGCTGAGGATAATGGGACCGGAGAATTTTATACGATCCAAGCTGCTTTTCGTGCCTATACAGGATACAAGGAGTCGTTAAAGGATTACGTTCATTTACTGCGGACAGGAATTAGTGGGAATGCTGATTTTTACAAAAAGGTTTGGCGTTCTGAAGCAAAAAACTACCTGCAAGCGACTGAATATTTAACGGGGCGTTATGCAACGGATACGAGCTACAACAATAAACTGAATTCATTGATTGCTGTCTATGAATTAACGAAATATGATGAAGCCAAAGCTGGCAGCGGCGTTGTCCTGCAATCAAAAGAAGCGATTCCCAAAGAGTATCGGCAGCTGTTGGTGTTTCCTGATTATAACGGTGTAAATTATAATACCTCAGGTTCTTATCCAGTCGGACAATGTACTTGGTATGCTTACAATCGGGTCAAGCAATTGGGCGGCAGTGTGGATGAATACATGGGGAATGGTGGAGAATGGGGAGCAACCGCAAAACGTTTAGGCTATAAAACGGCGGCTACTCCAAAAGCAGGCTATCTGATCAGTTTTAGCCCAGGCACTGCTGGCTCTAGCACACAATATGGACATGTCGCCTTTGTGGAAGCGGTTGGCAAAGATGGCATTTTAATATCAGAGGGCAACGTTATTGATGGCAAAACGATTTCTTATCGAATCATTCCCAATGAGCTTGCTTATTCGCAAAGTGTCAGTTATATTGCCCCAAAATAAAATTTCGACCAAAAACTCTAGCGAATCGTAAAAATTCGGTTGTCAACTTCTGCCACAATTGCTAAGATAGAGCACGTAAAGGACGGTGCCGAATGAAAAAACGTATCAAAAAGAAAAAAGCCTATAAAAAGTATATCCAAGACATATTCACAGGATATGAAGAAATGTTGGAAAATCCTGAGCTCAAGGAGAGATCCTTTAGTTATTTGAAAGAAGAAACAGTCTTGAGACGTGATGAAAACGATCAGATTCGTTTTCGGACTCGGGACATTGATTAAACTGCCTATTTTAGGCAGTTTTTCTTTTTCAAAAATAATTGAAAGTATTTCAGAAAAACACTTGCTCTTTCATACGCTTAATGATAAAGTAGTGAACGTTGGCAAAACACGCCGACAGTCAAAACCTTTCAAAAAAACTTTTTGGAAAAAGGGCTTGACCAAAACAGAAACAGATGATATTATAACGAAGTCGCAAATTTAAGAAATCAATTTGATGCTGATGCAGCAACAAAAAAGATTGAAAAAAGTTGTTGACAAATAACAATTCATTTGTTATTCTAATGGAGTCGCTGATGACGCACAGGAAGTTGTTGAATAAACACTTTCGAAAAAAACTTTTAAAAAAAGAGTTGACATTCGCTTGTTGATCTGATATGATTTAAAAGTTGCTAACGCAGCGCAGTAGACCTTTGAAAACTGAACAAAGCAAGCAAACGAACCAATGTGTAGGGCGCTTCATTATATGAAGCAAAATACATGCAAGCAATAGCTAGCAAAGTTAATTTTATTTGAGCTTAACGATCCTATGGATCGTTCAAACAAATCATTATGAGAGTTTGATCCTGGCTCAGGACGAACGCTGGCGGCGTGCCTAATACATGCAAGTCGAACGCTTTTTCTTTCACCGGAGCTTGCTCCACCGAAAGAAAAAGAGTGGCGAACGGGTGAGTAACACGTGGGTAACCTGCCCATCAGAAGGGGATAACACTTGGAAACAGGTGCTAATACCGTATAACACTATTTTCCGCATGGAAGAAAGTTGAAAGGCGCTTTTGCGTCACTGATGGATGGACCCGCGGTGCATTAGCTAGTTGGTGAGGTAACGGCTCACCAAGGCCACGATGCATAGCCGACCTGAGAGGGTGATCGGCCACACTGGGACTGAGACACGGCCCAGACTCCTACGGGAGGCAGCAGTAGGGAATCTTCGGCAATGGACGAAAGTCTGACCGAGCAACGCCGCGTGAGTGAAGAAGGTTTTCGGATCGTAAAACTCTGTTGTTAGAGAAGAACAAGGATGAGAGTAGAACGTTCATCCCTTGACGGTATCTAACCAGAAAGCCACGGCTAACTACGTGCCAGCAGCCGCGGTAATACGTAGGTGGCAAGCGTTGTCCGGATTTATTGGGCGTAAAGCGAGCGCAGGCGGTTTCTTAAGTCTGATGTGAAAGCCCCCGGCTCAACCGGGGAGGGTCATTGGAAACTGGGAGACTTGAGTGCAGAAGAGGAGAGTGGAATTCCATGTGTAGCGGTGAAATGCGTAGATATATGGAGGAACACCAGTGGCGAAGGCGGCTCTCTGGTCTGTAACTGACGCTGAGGCTCGAAAGCGTGGGGAGCGAACAGGATTAGATACCCTGGTAGTCCACGCCGTAAACGATGAGTGCTAAGTGTTGGAGGGTTTCCGCCCTTCAGTGCTGCAGCAAACGCATTAAGCACTCCGCCTGGGGAGTACGACCGCAAGGTTGAAACTCAAAGGAATTGACGGGGGCCCGCACAAGCGGTGGAGCATGTGGTTTAATTCGAAGCAACGCGAAGAACCTTACCAGGTCTTGACATCCTTTGACCACTCTAGAGATAGAGCTTCCCCTTCGGGGGCAAAGTGACAGGTGGTGCATGGTTGTCGTCAGCTCGTGTCGTGAGATGTTGGGTTAAGTCCCGCAACGAGCGCAACCCTTATTGTTAGTTGCCATCATTTAGTTGGGCACTCTAGCGAGACTGCCGGTGACAAACCGGAGGAAGGTGGGGATGACGTCAAATCATCATGCCCCTTATGACCTGGGCTACACACGTGCTACAATGGGAAGTACAACGAGTTGCGAAGTCGCGAGGCTAAGCTAATCTCTTAAAGCTTCTCTCAGTTCGGATTGTAGGCTGCAACTCGCCTACATGAAGCCGGAATCGCTAGTAATCGCGGATCAGCACGCCGCGGTGAATACGTTCCCGGGCCTTGTACACACCGCCCGTCACACCACGAGAGTTTGTAACACCCGAAGTCGGTGAGGTAACCTTTTTGGAGCCAGCCGCCTAAGGTGGGATAGATGATTGGGGTGAAGTCGTAACAAGGTAGCCGTATCGGAAGGTGCGGCTGGATCACCTCCTTTCTAAGGAATAATACGGAAGACTACACATCGTTTGCCTTTGTTCAGTTTTGAGAGGTTTACTCTCAAAATAGTTTGTTCATTGAAAACTGGATATCGAAGAAAATCAAAACAAGTAACACACACCGAGTTGACAAGTTAAAGAGTTTTTTAATAAGTTCAACGCTTATTTTCTTGAGCAACCTTCTATCGCTAGAAGAAGTACTCAGCGACCGTAAGGTCAAAGGTTAAGTGAATAAGGGCGCACGGTGGATGCCTTGGCACTAGGAGCCGATGAAGGACGGGACTAACACCGATATGCTTTGGGGAGCTGTAAGTAAGCTATGATCCAGAGATTTCCGAATGGGGGAACCCAGCATCTTTTATAGGATGTTACACAGTTGTGAATACATAGCAGCTGTGAGGTAGACGCAGAGAACTGAAACATCTAAGTACCTGCAGGAAGAGAAAGAAAATTCGATTCCCTGAGTAGCGGCGAGCGAAACGGGAAAAGCCCAAACCAACAAGCTTGCTTGTTGGGGTTGTAGGACTCCGATATGGTAGTTGAAACAGATAGTCGAAATACTTGGAAAAGTATGTCAAAGAGGGTAAAAACCCCGTAGATGAAATCTGGCTCACACCTAGGAGGATCCTGAGTACGGCGGAACACGAGGAATTCCGTCGGAATCCGGGAGGACCATCTCCCAAGGCTAAATACTCCCTAGTGACCGATAGTGAACCAGTACCGTGAGGGAAAGGTGAAAAGCACCCCGGAAGGGGAGTGAAATAGATCCTGAAACCGTGTGCCTACAACAAGTTAGAGCCCGTTAATGGGT
>NZ_CP040461.1:2525000-3339183 GCF_005843965.1 Enterococcus sp. M190262
GTGAGAGTAGGACGTCGCCACGCAAGTTAACCTTATATCAAATATTTGATATAAGGTTTTTTTTTGTTTAAAAGTAACGGAATCAGCGATGAGTCTGCCAAAAACATGTTGCAAAAAATTTAGGTGACTTAAAATAACTTTTTTTGCGAAAAAATGATACACTGTTTATGAAGAGTTTTTAGGAGGGATAGTATGACTGAGGAGCTTAAAAAAGAACAGGATCCAGTAGACAATGAACGTAACGAAACGTCGTCGGCAGTTCCATTTACAGAAATCAAAGAAGTCGCTTCAAAAAATATTGGTCAGATGCTTCAAGACCTGCAAGCGTTCGAAACAGCGATTGAAAAGGAAGACATTCCGGAGATTTATCGAATCTACAATGGCCGCCTGCACAAAGAATTGAAAGAAACATCCAATCAAAATCATGAAATCGATGAGTTGCTGGCGCGAAAAATCCATGACAGTTTTGTCGCTACTTTTCCATTCATGATACATGCCGATCGAATTTCACCTACGGTTCATTATTATAAAATAGGTGAATACTACCATGAACGTCCGACAATTGGCATTGATGCCAGTGTTCCAGAAATCTTTGTGATTCCTGCTATTGATGATGAGTGGCGTAAATTTCAACGCGGCAATCGTGATATGCTGACAGCCATTGAACAACAGATGGATAATTTAGACGCCAAAGCCATTGCGGCTCAATCCGAGATTCAAAAACTGCAAGAGGAGATCGATCGCATTAAGCGTAGTGAAAACGAGTTGTCAGAATCAAAAGGATTTTTTAATCGCGGAAAAATCGATGAGGAATTAGAAGCATTAGTCCAAGAACGAAAAAAAGTAGAAGCGAAACAAAAAGAATGGTCTCGCTATTCCCAAAACGAACAAGACGTGCTTCTTGAAAAAGAACGATTAATGCAGCAATATCACGCCTTGCGCTTAAAAAAGGCAATCGTCGAAAAAGAATTTCGTCAAATCGATCACTATTTTGGTTCGTTGCAAGAGATGAACGAACGATTGCAAGCTTTCTTAATGAGCTATCTAGGAGAGGAGTCGATCGCAGATGAATAATGAGGAAGAAAAAACGCCCCTAATGAAAGAACAAACAGAAGATGGGATTCGCGAAACAGCTACGTCAAAGAGCGAACTGGAAATAATGGAAACAAATGAGTGGGCAACCGCCGCTGATGAACTAAAAACAGTTGAAATAGAATCGGATGAGCTTGAAGCAACGGCAATTGATCAGGAAGACTTGTACCAACAATCTGCTGAAGAAGGCCATAGCGAAAGGCTAATCATTGACTCTACAGAGTCTGCAGAGCTTGAAATACCTGAAGCACCTGGAGAACCTTATGATGAATACTATGAAACGAAAGAAAGCGATCACCAAAGAATTGAAAGCTTGATTGAACAAGCAGAAATTGAATTAGCAGATTTGCGCTTACGCAAAGCCATTATGGAAGCTGATTTTGATGAATTATGTCATCACTACCAAACATTGATCATTGGCAACCAGGATATTTCAATTATCGCTAAAAAGACGTTACTGGAATACTATGCTTATGAATTCTTGAAACCCTTGCGATCGATTGGATTGATGCCAACCGACAACTACGATGTTTGGAAAACAAAGCACTTCTTGGTGAAGTTTCAATTAAATGAGGAAAAAGCAATGGATTTATATTTTAAATTAAATCCGATCAATTCTCAATATGAATCACAGTACTTGCCGCTACTCACGATTTATTCTGACACACGAGAAGTGCGGGTCAACGACCATCAAATCTTATATCTATTGCGGCAATGGTATACAGATAAAATATTTACGGTCAATCAATTGTCACTGTTTAATTACGATATCAATTTACTCTTAACTCATTTTCGCGCATCTTCATTTATGGTTTCACCAAGTCTCATTGATAATACGCAAGAACTTGCAGTGGATTTAGAGACTGAGTTTCCGATCACAACAGACATTTTGGACCAAATCTTTATTACTACGATGGAAAATCAAGACTATGATTTTGTCAAAGCAGAGTATGAAGACTATGAGATCTTCTTAGACAAAAAACAACGCTTGACGATTCGGATGGCTGATGATCGGACCCATTTGTTTATTGATTCAGATCGAAGAAAACGTTCCTTGTTAGATTTCTTCACTTCTTACGAATTTTTAGTTCCATTAGTAGTACCTAGTTATTCGCATTAAACAAGCATAAGAGCTAAAATAATCATCAAGGTTATTTTAGCTTTTTTTAGGAGAGGAGAATGATGTAATGTTGAATCGTGCGATCGGATTTTATGAGGGAATGCCTTTAGATAACAGCAATGTTTTTCAAACGAAAGATTTGGACATGCCTTCAATAGGAGCAAATGATCTATTGATAAAAGTTGAAGCCGTATCGGTCAATCCCATTGATGCGAAGCGTCGCCAAACGACGACAAAATCTGGTCATTTCGTGATCCAAGGATATGATGCTTGCGGAATCATTGAAAAAGTTGGCGATCAGGTCACAGAATTTCAAGTGGGCGACCCAGTGATGTACAGTGGAACAACACAGCGAGACGGGGCGAACCAGAAATATCAAGCGGTGGATGCACGCTTAGTAGCGAAAGTCTCTTTAGAAAATTTAGCGGAATGGGCAGCATTGCCTTTAACAAGTATCACTGCCTGGGAACTTCTATTTGAGAAATTTGGGTTGATTCCTAAAGAAAAAGCCAATCAAGGAAAACTATTGATCATCAATGCAAGTGGTGGAGTGGGATCGATTGCCGCCCAGCTGGCACATTGGTCCGGGCTTGAAGTATATGGCACTGCCAGCCCCACAAATCATGAATGGCTAGATAAAAATGGGGTAGCGCACCCACTCGATTACCATTACCCGCTACAAGATCAGGTTGAAACCACCTTTGACTATATTGCTGTCTTTTATGACATTTCCGATTACATCGATCAATTTGCTCAATTGATCCGCCCATTTGGTAAAATCGGAATGATCGTTAATACGCGCGGTCCATTAGATCTTAACCCATTTAAAAATATCGGAGTGGACTTTTACTGGGAATATATGTTTGCAAAAACCGATTATCAAGTGGATTTGGCTAGTCAAGGAGCGATCTTAAAAAAAATTGTTGATCTAGTCAATGAACAAAAAATCCATTCTACGATCACCACCTGTTTTGAAACAGGCCTGACGATCGAAAATTTGATTGAAGCAACCGCATTAGTAGAAAAAGGCAGTCCAGGGAAGGTAGTCATCTCCGGAGGATTCCATGAGTGAGGAACAAGAATTTTGGGATGATTTTGCGGCAGAATATGCAGAGATCCAGCAAGAATCACAATTAACGATTGCTGAGGATCTAGCAACATTTTTAAAGACAAACGGAATTTTGCCAATAAGCTCTTTTGTTGATTTAGCTGCGGGAAGTGGCCGCTATATTCCAGCGATTTTACCTGATACAAAGCGTTATCTGGCCATTGATTTTTCAGTGGAAATGTTGAAAGCAGCTAGACGTTATGTAAAAGATCCTCAACAAAAAGTAGACTTTCGACTGCAAACACAAGCAGAGTTTCTTGCTGATAAGACCACCTATCCCTTGATATTTACTGCAATGAATCCAGCGTTGACCGAGAAAGATCAGCTGATTTCTCTGGTAGAAAAAAGTCGTCGCTTATTGATTTTGCGGATCGTTCGGACCAAAGAAAATATCTTTCAACCACTGGAACAGAACGATCACAAAGATGAAAAGCTACTTTCTGTCTATAAGAAATGGCTTCTGGAAGAACAAATCAGTTTTTCTACTCATCTTTTTTCTTATGCTTATGAAGAAATCATTGATCGGGAATTTTTTTACCGCTATTTTCAACAGGATATTCCACAGTCAGAATTGCTGCAGCTAAGCCGTTCCCTTTTTGGAGAAAAGAAAAAAGCAATTAGTAAGACGGAGATCGATTATGAACTCCTAATCGTTTGAAGGCAAGCAGTTGTCCTGTATATTCAGGGACAGCTGCTTGCCTACTAGTGTCTATTAGCCTATCCCTAAATAGAGATAGCCGATTGAACCGATTATGAATAAGTAAAGGATATTCACCATATAGAACTTGTGTTGGAATCTTTTTTGTTCTTGAGGGAGAGCTTGCTTGATCAATTTGTAACCAATCAAATTCGCTAACGAAGCAATCAATGTGCCCAAGCCACCCACATTTACCCCCAACAAAACAGCTTTCTTGTAGGTTGTAAAAGGAGCAATCAGAATCGCTGCTGGGACATTGGAAATCACCTGAGAAAGGGTGATGCTGCCTAAAAAGGCTTGTTGTTCTTTTTGGAAGAAGGGTTGGATCATTTCAATCAACTTGTCTTGTTCGTTGATATTTCCGATAATCACAAAGAAACAAGCGAATGTGACTAAGAGACGGTAATCCACTGAACGAAAGAGCTCTTTTTGAAAAAAATAGACCACGAATGCTACGATCGATGCCGAGAGGACGAAAGGAACGACATGAAAGATTCCCAAAATCATCAGTGCCATTAAACCAAGATAAAGTACCGTGTATTTTTTCTCAAAAAAATGCGTGGTTTTTTTGATGATGAGAGGAGATGCTGGCAATAATTGAATGGATCCTACTAACAGAGTTAATGATAGGACGACCATCATGCCTGTCGTTTGCAAAAAAGTAGTCAAAGGTAAATTATAAAAAGAAAACAAGAAGAGATTTTGCGGATTCCCAAAGGGAAATAAACTGCTGCCTAAATTAGCGGCTACAATCAGGTAAACTGCGCCGAGAAGAACGCTTTTTTGTTCCTGAATGCCTTTGGTGATCAGAAGATACATAGGTAGTAAAGTCAGGATCGCCACATCGTTCGTTAGTACCATCGAGCTGAAAAAACTTAATAAAACAATCGTTCGAATCAGTGCTCGGAGAGAATGACTCTTAGAGAGCAAACGTTGACCAATGAAATTCAACAAACCGGCTTTTTCAAGCCCAATAATAGTCAGCATGAGACCAAACAAGGTCAAAATCACTTGAAAATCAATAAAGTGGACATCAAAACGTCCAAATGAACTCGCAACAAGCGCCAAAAAGAAAGAAATCGTAAATAATAAGTCGCTTTGGAAAAAGAAGAATATTTTTTTTAACATGCGTGCTCCTTTCTTTCAAATTTTACCATGGACTCTTTTAGAGAAGCAAAGAAATATTCTCGGTTTTGACATATACTGTGAAATCCTATCGCTCAATATGGTTGACAAACGAAGCGTTTATTGGGAAATTAGAACTAGACTGAAAAAGGAGCAGAATCGATGAATTTGATGCAACTATTAGAAAAAAATCAGCAAGTCCATTTTCAGATACTGACCATCTTCTTTCAGCATGGTTCAGAAATTTCCTATAAAACTCTTGCAAATAAGTTATCCATTTCTTCACCGACGCTCCAAAAGGAGATTCAGCATTTGAGTGACAATCTTTCTGTTTTCCATGCAGAGGCATTGTTAGAAACAAAAGAGAATGATCGTTTGCATTTAACATTACCGCTTGATTTTTCTATTCAGCATTTTTTTTATGCGTATTTATCAGAAGCGGTGGATTTTCAAATTATTGAATATCTCTTTTTCCATCGCGAAGGATCGACAACGAAACTCATGTTGGATTTGACGCTTAGCGAGGCCTCGCTTTTTCGTCATTTCAAATCGATCAATCACTTGTTGGAGGAATTTAGTCTTCAATTGAAAAATAAGAAACTGATCGGCGATGAGTGCCAAATCCGCTTTTTCTTTTATTCGTTTTTTTCGCAGAGTTATCCGTTAGCAAAAATCAATGAAACCTTTAAGAGTCCAGCTATTCGAAACTTGATTCGGGTGATTGAACAGCAACTTGGCTTATCAATTGATCCACGGAATAATTGGAAATTGGTCTTATGGTTTGGTTTGATGGAAGCCCGTTTCGATTTTAGGAGTTCCCAGCAACATGAGTCATCGAAAGGCCTCTTAAAACAAGTAGAAAATGATCCTACTTTTCAAGTGCTACGAAATATTTTAGGACGTTATCTCAGCCGTTTTGCCATTTCGTGGAGTGACTACGAAGCTGTTTACCTCTATTTGTTTTTGATGATGGAAGGATTAGTAGTCATGGATCACCAGCAGGACACTGATTCGGAATTTATGCTTGATTTAGCCGCTGAGAGTCAAGTATTGATGAAAACTTTTGCGGATGAATCTCTTGATATACAAGTTCATTATCCAGAAATCAGTCGTTTTTTAGCAATCATCATTCTTAGAGCACGCTACTTGAAGGGCGCGTTGACTTCATTTGCCGATTTTCCTCCGCATTTTTTGCGGGGAACCATCACGGAAGTAGCGAATCAAGCAGTTGAAACATTGGCACAAGCCACTGGGCCTTTTTCTGAGGAGAAACAGAGAAAGCTCATCCATGATTTGTCGTTTGTTATTGAATGGTTGCAAGAGAAACAACAAAAAGAGCTGAAAATCGGTGTTCTGCTGTCTCAAAATCAATTACGTACGGATGTTTTGCGGCGGTTTTTGGCCAAACAGCTTTCTGGGTATCCTTACATGCAGGTGGAAACTGCACTAGCAACCGATTATGATCTGCTGATTGTGGATCAACCGCAGATTGCCGAAAACTATCACTACAAAAAGCTCCTGGTCTTGACAGGTGTGATCGATCGTTTTGAAGAGCAACGGCTGCATCAAGTGATTGATGAAATTCGAAGGGAAAATCTTGAAAGTGAGTTGGAGAAGTTATGAGGATTGTCATTATTGGAGGCTCTCATGCTGGTATAGCAGCAGCCCGCCATTTAAAACAGATGGATGATAAAATTGAAGTGATCATCATTGAAAAATCCAATGTATTGGGCTATATCGCTAGCAGTTTGAACTTAGTATTAGAGGGATATATTGAGCGTCTAGAAGATTCCCGCACTGCTACTGCCAGTGAATTACTGTCAGAAGGGATCAATGTGATGCTCAATAGCCGCGTCGTAAAGATTGCAGCGGCAGAAAAAAACGTTTCTTTTGAAACATCAACGGCTAGTTGTGTCGAAAAAGACACGATCTCATATGATTATTTGATTTTAGCTATGGGGTCTAGTAATTTTCGGAATGCTTTTACGGAAGAAGTCAAAGAGCACATTACCACGTACAAAACGATTGCCCAGTCTCGAGCAGCTCTAAGCAAAGTACAGGAAGCCAAGAAAGTGGCCATTGTGGGTGCCGGTCTGATAGGTTTTGAATTAGCGGAATCACTAAGTGGACAGGATAAAGAGGTCTTCTTGATTGATCGGATGGATACTTTGCTTTTCCGTTACTTCGACCAAGAGATTTCTCAGATTTTGATCGAACGTTTTCCAGAAAATTTACAAATCTATCTGAACAGCAGCGTGGTCGCAGCAAAACAAACTGCGAACGGAGAGCTGGCGGGAATTGAACTTGCCAATGGGACTTTTTTGCCAGCGGATATCGTTGTCTATGCTGTCAATCCAAGACCGAATGTTGACTTGGTCGCTGACTTTCTGAAGTTGAACCCAGATGGGACGATCGACACCAATGAATTCTTGCAAACTTCCGATCCAAGCATTTATGCTGTCGGCGACTTAGTCTCGATCCCATTCAATCATTCAGACAGTTCACTCTATGTACCGCTGGTGACCAATGCGTATAGAACCGGTATCGTCGCGGCAACAAATATTTTGTCTGCAAAAAAAATCCCTTTTCCTAAAATGCAGCGCACAGTGGTCAGCAAGCTCTTTGGATATTTTGTGAGCAGCTCTGGAATCAATGAAACGGAAGCACCTTATTATGGCTTTGACGTCGATTCTGTCACACGTACGTTCCATGCACGTACGTTTTTCGAAGTAGAAAATAATTTTGAAGTGACATTGAAATTGGTATTTGACAAGGAAACACGAGTAATCATGGGAGGGCAGATCATTACAAGCGATCGCGGCAGTTTGGAGATCATCAATACGGTCTCTACGTTGATCACATCTTACATGACTCTGGATCAATTGGCTACGATGGATTACTTTTTCAATCCAACGATATCTTTTCCGCTGCACTTTTTGAATCAATTGGCCATCGAAGGTCTCTTGAAATCTCATGTGAATTAAATGTGTTATATATTAAAAGTTTTTTTATTCGATAAACCTACGTTAAGAGTAGGTTTATCTTTTTTTTTGCAAAAAGCCTTGTCATTAAAAGCGGAATCGCTTAAACTAACTAGAGAGAATGAGAATCGTTCTCATTAGAAAGGGTTAGTATATGAGAAAAATGAGTCTGGCCATTTTGCTTCTCTTGTTGATCACTGGGTCTTTATTTGTGGGCGCACATGACATGTCTCTAGCTGGTTTAATGGCAGGAGAAGAGAGTCATTGGATGATATTGCTGAAAGTACGCGTTCCTCGTACGATTAGTCTCTTGCTTGCAGGGGCTGTCATGAGCTTATGTGGAAAAATCATTCAGCATCTGATGCAAAATAAATTTGTTGCAGCAGACGTGATCGGTTTGACCGACAGTGCCCGCCTAGGGATCTTGATCGTCATGTTATGGCTGCCCAATGCATCTGGACTCCTGCGAACAACCGCTGCTTTCTTATTTTCTTATGCGGGAGTTTTGCTATTTTTATGGCTAAGTCGCTTGATCCCTAAGAAAGATCCGATGGTTTTGCCTTTAACGGGTGTGATGTTCGGGAATGTGATTGGCGCAGTCAGTTCCTTTCTTGCGTACCGCTTTCAACTTGTGCAAAATGTTTCTTCCTGGTTACAGGGGAACTTTGCTACCGTGATCGAGGGCAATTATGAATTGATTTATCTGACACTACCAATTTTTGCTCTTTTGTATTTCCTTGCCTATGAAATAACGATTGCCGGGTTAGGAGAGACAGCTGCAAAAAATCTTGGCATCAACTACCACGTTTTACGCTTGCTCGTATTTGCACTGGTTGCTTTTGCCAGTAGTGTGGTCTTGCTTTTAGTAGGCAGTGTTCCATTCCTTGGTGTGATCATCCCTAATATCGTTGCTTTATTTGCAGGAGACCATGTTCGAAACAACCTTTTTCTGATCAGTTTTTCCGGCAGTGCCTTTTTGCTCTTGTGTGATTTGCTAGCAAGGATTTTAATAGCCCCATATGAATTGCCGGTCAGCGTTGTAGCAGGAACGATTGGCGGTATTAGCTTTCTAGTCTTATTGATGAGGAGAAAAATGGTATGAGAATTATCCGGCGTTATATGTTCTTGTTCATACTCATCGGGATAGCTGTTGGCGCATACCTTACCTACAATACATATGGCAATTGGTCCTTCGCACTGCAATTACGGGGAAAGCGAATAGTAGCCTTTGGCTTAGTAGCAATAGCTGTCTCGTTTAGCACGATCACTTTACAAACACTGACACAAAATCGGTATCTGACTCCCGGTATCTTAGGATTGGATCAATTATATGTGCTGATCCAGACGATACTATTTTTCTTCTTAGGAGGAATCCGCATGTTGAGTCAGGAAACACCTTTCGTTTTTTTGTTTTCGATTTTAGCTACCGGGACATTAAGCAGTGTCATCATTCAGACCTTTTATAAAAAAGCCAATAATCAATTGTTTCTATTACTGATGGCGGGAATGATCAGCGGTACTATGTTCACTAGTATCAGTTCATTTCTTCAAGTCATCATGGATCCCAATGAATATGATTTGTTGCAAGGGCGTCTATTTGCAAGTTTTAGCAATGTCAATAGTCAGCATTTATTACTGGCTGCTGGAATTATTTTAATTGGGCTGATTGGATTATCGCTATTGATTCCAGAATTGAATGTTATGGTCTTGGGTGTTCGAAATGCAAAAAGTTTAGGCCTATCGGTTTCAATGATCCAGAAGAGTTGTCTTTTCTTGCTGTCTTTATTATCGGGGACTGCTACTGCTTTAGTAGGACCATCCGTCTTTTTAGGATTTGTCGTGGCAACGATTGCCTATCAGTTATTTCCAACATATAAACATGGCACATTGTTTGTTGGATCAGCACTTTTAGGGTTTTTATTACTAGTCGGCGGCCAATTTTTTGTTGAGCAAGTCTTTCAATGGAACACAACGATCAATACAGTGATTCAATTTTTAGGCGGAATCTTCTTTTTAGGAAAACTAGTCAAAGAAAGGAAAGGACAATGATTGAAACAAAAGGAATCGAAAAGAGTTATCAAGACAAGCGCGTGTTGACTGATTTGTCCTTGCAGTTGCCGGAAAATCAATTGATTGCCTTTATTGGTCCAAATGGTGCCGGAAAAAGTACATTGCTTTCGATTATCAGCCGCATGTTGGAGCAGACTACTGGAGAAGTTTATTTCAAAGAAAAGGAGATTCGACAATGGCGTTCGAAAGAATTAGCTAAGAATCTCGCTTTTTTGCAACAGAGTAACGGTTTTACGGTTGATATGACCGTAGAAGAACTGGTGTCTTTTGGTCGGTTTCCCTATAATCGGGGACGATCAACGCCAGAAGATGAACAAATCATTTCAGAATCATTAACACTTTTATCTTTAGAATCATTTCGGCAACGCTCGATCCATGCATTATCTGGTGGGCAGCTTCAACGGGTCTATTTGGCGATGATTCTTGCCCAAGATACCGAGTATATCCTTTTGGATGAACCGCTGAATAATTTGGATTTGAAACATGCCAATCAGTTGATGCACTTATTGGAGAAATTAGTCAAAGATCATGGGAAAACCGTATTGATCGTATTGCATGACATCAACTTTGCTGCCAGATATGCAGACCATATCGTAGCGATGAAAGAAGGAAGTTTGTTCAAAACAGGCACAGTTGCAGAAGTGATCCAAGAGCCTGTTTTAAAAGAACTTTATGACTTAGAAGTTAAGATAGTCGAAGTGGATGGACAGCGCTTTTGTTATTATTTTAATTAAGAGACCATAGGAGGAGTATATGAAAAAAATAGTATTTAGTTTGGCTGTATTGGTAATGATCACGGGGTTAGCAGGATGCGGCTCTCAAGAAAAAGGAGAGTCAACAAGTGCCTCAACGGCTGCAGCGGCGCCTGCCGAAATCGAAGTGACAGATAGTAATGGCAAAGTGACTGTGCCATTTTCACCAAAAAAAGTCGTTGTTTTCGATAACAGTGCACTTGATACAATGGATGCTTTAGGCGTAGGAGATCGTGTTGTAGGAGCTGCTACGAGCAATATGCCTGACTATTTAAAGAGTTATGCTGCGGTTGATTCTGCAGGTGGTATCAAAGAACCTGACTTAGAAAAAATCAATCAGATCCAACCTGATTTGATCATTATCTCTGGCCGCCAAAGAGACTTTCAAAAAGATCTGGAAGCAATTGCACCAACGATTTTTCTAAGTGTAGACAACGAAAACACTTGGTCATCGATCGATAACAACATTCAAACTATTGCCCAAATCTTCGGAAAAGAAGAGGAAGCCAAGAAACAGTTGACTGCTCTGCAAACAAGAATCGCGAATCTTTCTGAAACTGCAGAAGCCAGCAAGGAAAAAGCATTAGTTGTCATGATGAATGAAGGTAGTCTTTCTGCCTTTGGTTTGGGATCAAGATATAGCATTGTTTATGATACATTTGGGTTTACGCCAGTCGATGATACATTAGAAGCATCGACTCATGGGCAGAATATTTCTTATGAATATTTACTGGAAAAAAATCCCGATATTATTTTTGTTATTGATCGTACAAAAGCAATCGGTGGGGATACAAGCCAGAGTACGTTGACTGAAAATGAATTGGTTCAGCAAACAACTGCTGGAAAAAACGGGAAAGTGATCGAATTAAATCCGCAAGTTTGGTATTTAGCAGGATCTGGGATCGAATCATTGGACATTATGTTGTCTGATGTTGAACCGGCTGTTGCAAAAGATTAAAGGCTTGTTATCGGATAAGGATGGCTTAAATGAGAAACAGTTGCGAATGTTGGATGTTCGCAACTGTTTTTGTATTGAAAACAATTTATTCAATTTAAACCAAATTTAGTTTTTTTCAGGTATGCTAGGTTCAAAGGGAAGGAGCGGATTCCGAAATGCACAAATATTTGCTGGCGGCTGCCTTAGGTTTAGTACTGTTAATAGGGGGATTATTTCTTCGGGTAAACCTGATCCCGATCGCAGACTTTGAGCTATTGACTTTGGCAGAAAAAATTACATTACAAACTGAGGTGGGACTCGCGCCAAAGTGGGGGACAGTCTTAATGGGCAGCGGATTAGCTATTTTGTTGTTGGTTTTCATTTCCTATTATTGGCCCTCCAAACCGGGGCACAAAAACTATTTGGTCGGTGCGGGTTTACTTGCGCTTTGGATAATCTGCGTAAAGATGATTTTTTTCCCGCCTCAAAAGGAATGGGTCGAAGGGACGGTCATGAAAGTCTATGAGGATGGGTATGCATGTTTTCAGACGAAGAAAAACGCGGAATCCCGTTATTCATCAGATTTTGGTCTGTATTATTTCGAAAGCAGCGACAGTTGGCAGCTTCGAGAAGGACAGCAGATCAAAGTTTTAACAGAAGGTGGGAGTTTCATAAAATTTGATGAAGTGTTTTTACCGGTAATTGATGTTCAACCGTTAGCGGATGTTTCTCGGTCTCAAGACTGATTTAAAAAAAGAATCACAGATTTACTTTACCTGTCGTAGTAATTGATTTATAATTATTACGACAGGTAAAGTAATTTTAAGGAGGGGATCGAGTGATATCCAGCGATGGAATTCGGGGATACAATGATGCAATCATCTTATCGATTCTTTCCAAAGATGATTCCTATGGATACGACATTTCAAAACAGATACGTGAAAAAACAGATTCGCTCTATATCATTAAGGAAACAACATTGTATTCTGCATTCACACGTTTGGAAAAACAGGGATTGATCCGCTCGTATCCTGGAGAAGTGACTCATGGAAAGAAACGCACCTATTATCAAATCAGTGAGGCAGGAAGAGAATTTTTAGAAGTAAAAAAACAAGAGTGGCAGCAAACAAAAATTGTTGTTGAGCGCTTTTTACAAGGAGGAGCAAAATGAAAACCATCCGGGATTATTTAGATAGTTTGTTTTTGAATGTACCCACCACGCCAGAAACAAAGAAAGCCAAAGAGGATTTGGCTGCGATCATGGAAGACCATTACCATGAATTGATTGAACAAGGAAAGAGCGAGCATGAAGCAATCGGGGCTGTGATCAGTGAATTTGGATCAATTGATGAGTTGCTTCAAGAACTGCAAGTAGCGCAGTCAGAAGATACTGCAGAAGAAGCCTGGTTAGATGCTATTACAATCGATGAAGCCTTTGATTTTTGGGGGAAGATTCGCCGTTTTGCCTTCTCACTTTCTTTAGGTATTGCGTTATGTATCGCTTCTCTTGGAATATTTCTCTTTTTTGCCAATGAAATCGATAGTGGCTTAGGACTATTAGTCATGTTCATGTTTGTTGCATTGGGCGTGGGCTTTATTATTACCTCCGGCTTGAACTATTCTGCATCAA
The DNA here is from genome assembly GCF_005843965.1 of Enterococcus sp. M190262. Lineage (NCBI taxonomy): Bacteria > Bacillati > Bacillota > Bacilli > Lactobacillales > Enterococcaceae > Enterococcus > Enterococcus sp. M190262. The sequence goes on from NZ_CP040461.1 coordinate 2,538,513, forward strand.
AACGAAAATTAAACGATCGTCCATTTGATCAAGAAGTAAAACAAGAGGCGCGGAAGCAATTGGAAGATTATGAAAAGAGTTTTCGATTTGGTCTGGTGCTAGGGATTTCTGCATGTATTCTGTCGGTGACGCCCTTTTTCTTGATGGAAGCTATTCTTTACATTCCCAGTGGTTTAGCTTTAGGACTGTTTTTTGCGGCAGTTGCATTAGGAGTATTCTTTATCGTCTATGTCAGTATCATCCGCACAGGATTTGCCAAAATGGCCGATGGCGTTTACTTTATTTCTAATGAAGATGAACCCGGACCACGGGCAGCGCAACACATTTATGGAGAATCCGCAGGAAAAGTTCGTTTTTTTAATACGGTCTATTGGCCAGTGATCGTGGTAGTTTACTTCCTCTGGTCATTTTCAACAGGAAGCTGGGCCTATTCATGGGTGATCTTCATCTTGGGTGGGGTTTTTCAAGATTTCTTTTTGCCTCATCAGAAAAATAAGCGCTAAGGAATTTCTTGAAATAGTTTTTGATAAACATCTGAAAGATCCGAGGTTCTGCTAGAGCAGAAGAGGAGTCCTTCAGGTGTTTTTCTTATCGGTTTGGACAAATAAAAACTTTTCACTTTGATGAACTTGACAAAGTGAAAAGTGACTTAAAGTTATTGAGAAAATATCCTTGTAAATGAGAATGAGTGACCTTTGGTATATAATTATTAGAAAAGTGAATCTATTTATTTTCCCAGAAATCATTTTAAAATGAAAGTGAAACGCTCATTTATGAGGAGAAATTCATTTTGTTTAAAAAAATGCAAAGAGACTATTGCAATTCCACTGGCTTTAGACTAATAATTAAGAGAGATTATTCTCAAATAATAATTCTAATTGGAGGAATCGCTATGTCATTAATTGGAAAAGAAATTGAATCATTTGAAGCACAAGCTTATCACAACGGAAAATTTATCGACGTTTCATCTGAAGATTTCAAAGGAAAATGGAATGTGGTTTGCTTTTACCCAGCAGATTTTTCATTTGTATGTCCAACGGAATTAGAAGATCTACAAGGTCAATATGCAGCATTGAAAGAACTAGGAACTGAAGTTTATTCTGTTTCGACAGATACTCACTATACCCACAAAGCATGGCATGATCACTCTGATGCAATCAGCAAGATCGAATACATTATGGTTGCTGACCCTTCTCACACGATCTCTCGTATTTTTGATGTACTGGATGAAGAAAGTGGCCTTTCACAACGAGGTACTTTTATTATCGATCCTGATGGCGTTGTTCAAACGGTTGAAATCAATGCGGATGGAATTGGACGCGATGCTAGTGGATTGATCGACAAAATTCGTGCTGCCCAATACGTGCGGACACATCCAGGTGAAGTTTGCCCAGCTAAATGGAAAGAAGGAGAAGACACCTTAACACCAAGTCTTGATCTAGTTGGAAAAATATAGGAGGTTGACATGGCTTTAGATAATGGAATTAAGGAACAACTGAAACAGTATCTGGCAATGCTGGAATCTGAAATTGTTTTCGCAGCTAGTCTTGGTACAGATGACGCCTCACAAAAGGTTCGTGATTTCTTAGAAGAAATCGCAGAAATGTCCGAACGTATTACGATCGAAGAAGCAACTGCAGATCGGACACCCAGCTTTACAATTATGCAACCAGGTATCGACAGTGGCATTGCTTTTGCAGGTCTTCCACTCGGGCATGAATTTACTTCATTTATTTTAGCTTTATTGCAAGTTAGTGGCCGGGCGCCAAAGGTCGAACAAGCGATTCAAGACCGTATCAAACAAATCTCTCAGCCTTTGCATTTTGAGACATATGTTAGTCTGACGTGCCATAATTGTCCGGATGTCGTACAGGCGTTGAATATCATGGCTGTCTTGAATCCGAATATCAGTCATACGATGATCGAAGGTGGTATGTTCAAAGCGGAAGTAGATGCCAAAAAAATTATGGCCGTACCAACCGTCTTTTTGAACGGGGAAGAATTCGCTAGCGGTCGTCAGACGATCGAACAATTACTTGAACAAGCTGCTGGTCCGACTAGCAAAGACTCGTTTGCAGATAAAGACCTGTTTGACGTGTTGGTCGTAGGGGGCGGTCCAGCGGGGGCAAGTGCTGCTGTCTACGCTGCCCGTAAAGGGATCAATACAGGCATGGTGGTGGAAACTTTCGGTGGTCAAGTGATGGAAACATTAGGAATCGAAAACATGATCGGTACACCTTACACAGAAGGACCAAAATTAATGCGTCAAGTGGAAGAACATGTCAATGAGTATAATGTAGATGTCATGAAAGGACAACGTGCCAAAGATATCCGCAAAAATGAATTCGTGGAAGTGGAATTAGAGAATGGTGCTGTTTTGAAAACAAAGACAGCGATCCTTGCCACTGGTGCACGGTGGCGGAACATTAACGTTCCGGGAGAGCAAGAGTTTAAAAATAAAGGGGTCGCTTATTGCCCTCACTGCGATGGTCCGTTGTTTGCTGGTAAAGAAGTGGCAGTTATTGGTGGCGGTAATTCTGGTATTGAAGCAGCGATTGATTTGGCAGGTATGGCAAAACATGTCTATGTATTGGAGTTCTTGCCGGAATTAAAAGCAGACCTTGTTTTACAAAAACGACTAGCAACATTGGAAAACGTGACGGTCATCACCAATGCTGCTACCAAGGAAATTGCGGGTTCCGATCATGTGGAGCAGCTGACTTATGTGGATCGGCAGACAAATCGTGAAGCCACTTTAGCTGTGGAAGGCGTCTTTATTTTGATTGGCTTGATGCCGAATACAGAATGGCTGAAAGATCGAGTGGCTTTGAATGAACGCAATGAAATCATTGTCGACAAACATGGAACTACAGATCTTGCTGGAGTTTTTGCTGCCGGAGATTGTACAGACAGTGCCTACAAGCAAATTATTATTTCGATGGGTTCAGGAGCAACAGCAGCGTTAGGCGCATTTGATTATTTGATTCGCCAATAATCAAATGCGGACTGATCCTTTAAATAGGTACAAGGAATGACTGCAACGCCGTTTACTAAGTTGATTCATTTTTGATCCATGATCATTGCAGCTGATGGCTGAACTTCAGTCAAATAGTTGCCAGTTGATTGGGTCTCGATGGATCGATGGCAAATGGCTGTTGCAGTTTTTTTGTCCTGAAAATAACGAGAAATCTCTAACTAAAAAAGGCAGCGATTCAATGAGCTGTGAGAAAACAGGGGAATTAGTCAATTGCTTAAAGATGTTTAAGAATAATTAAAGAAAAACACAAAATTGCGGAATTCAGTTGTCATCATGAGGAACAAAAGGTAACATTCAGGATGAATAAAAATAACGGATAACCTTGTTAGGTGAGGCTCCTATACAAACATAAGCTATTGCGCAGAAACGTCGAAAGACGCCAATGTGTAAAACAGGAATTGTCGGATTAAGGCTCTTCATAAAATAGCTAAGAAGAAATAAATACTACTAATTTGCTTCTTCTTTACGTTGTATAGTGCCAAAACTCGGACGATGAGATTGCTTGCGAAGTCGAACGTCTTGAGAGAAGTTTGGCTTTTTTTCTTTTCTTGAGTATGTTTCAAAACGTAAATGGATAAAATAAATAACGTCTGAAATCACCTGCTCCAAGGGAAGGAGTGGACGATATGAGTAAAAAGAGAAAGATCGATTGGTTACTTATCACAGCTTATTTGCTGTTGAGTATCATCGGTCTTTTAATGATTTATAGTGCAAGTTCTTACCGGTTGATGACTGCTGGGGGTGCACCGGCCGCGTTGTTCCAGCGACAACTGATTTTTCTGCTGTTGAGTTGGGGAATGATTCTTTTGATTCAAAAAACCCGCGTCGAAATTTTGTTAAGCAAAAAGTTAGCTGTGGGACTATTGGCCTTTGGCATTGTCATGTTACTGTTGGCCTACCTGCCATTTTTCGGGGTATCAGTTAACGGTGCTCAGCGCTGGATTTCGATTTTTGGTATTCAGTTTCAGCCTTCAGAAATAACAAATGTCGGTATGATTCTTTATTTGGCAAACTATTTTAAGGACAAACGATCTTTCAATGAATTAAAAAAGCCGCTCTTTCTCTTATTTCTATGTTGTGGGCTGGTTCTAATGCAGCCTAAAGTTGCAGGAGTAATGATTTTACTATTTTTGGCTTTTGTTATGATCACGACTGTTCAAGTGCCAGTCAAAGTCACATTCCTGCTATTTACTGCACTGATTTCCAGTTTATTTCTTTTAGGAGGTGCGGTCCTCTTTTTAGGACAACACGGCTGGTTACCACAATTCTTCATGCATGTATACAACCGGATCCAACTTGTTGGAGATCCATTTTCTGACCCATATGGTCAAGGTTTCCAAATGATTCATTCCTATTATGCATTATTCAATGGCGGATTAAGCGGGTTGGGTTTAGGCAATAGCATCACGAAAAAAGGGTTCTTACCCGTTGCGGAGACAGACTTCATCTTTTCGGTATTGGTAGAGGAGCTTGGTCTTTTGGTAGGGATTTTTGTAATTGGATTATTATTTCTAATTGTGTTGCGCCTGTTTATTCGTTCGGCAACAGCTATTGATTCACAAATAGGCTTGATTCTATTAGGAACTGCCACATTGTTGTTATTGCAAACAAGTATCAACATCGCAAGTATCTTAGGGTTAATGCCTATGACAGGGGTTCCTTTACCATTTATTAGTTATGGTGGCTCCAGTTACTTTATTCTTTCGTTTGCTTTTGGTATTTGCCTCAAATTGGAAAGAGGGAGGGAAGCAAATGAAGTACTTCAAACGACATGAAGTGAATTATGCACTGATTCTACCGGTTTTCTTACTTTTTTTATTGAGTATTGCGGTTCAATATGGTGCCAGTGTGCTGGATGGCATTGATCCGGGACCGGTTGTTGTGCGGCAACTCTTTTTTTGCATCATTGCCGCAATCGCATTGTTTGCGGGCAGTTTACTTTCGACGACTTTTTTATTGCGGTTCTCTAGCATCTTTTATGTTCTTTCTCTAGGATTGATGACATTATTGTACTGGTTTTATGATCCCGTCATGTTTGAGTTGACCCATACAAAACGTTGGATCCGGATCGGCAGTTTCACATTGCAGCCTTCTGAGCTTATGAAATTGGCTTTTGTATTGTTTATGGTGTATCTCACACTCTTATATGAAAAAAGACAGATTCAGCGAACAATCAAATCTGACTGTTTCTACATTCTAAAAATAGTGCTTTATAGTTTGCCGACTTTTCTATTGATGTATATGCAACGGGACTTTGGTACTAGTTTGGTTTTCATCGTAATGCTAGGCGCACTATTTGTTATTTCCGGTGTCCATTGGAAACTATTGACAGCAATTTTTACGGTATTGGCTGTGGTTGGCGGACTGTTATTGCTATTAGTCTTTACTGATTGGGGGAATACGATGTTGTTTCGATTGCATTTTAAACCCTATCAATTGGATCGAGTCAAAGCTTGGGCAGATCCTTTTGCTTATCAAGACTCGATTGCTTACCAACAAGTACAAAGTATGTGGGCAATTGGTTCAGGTGGTCTCCTCGGGGCAAGTGACACGCACATTCCTGTCTACGTTCCTGTGCGTGAATCCGATATGATCTTTACAGTCATCGGAGAATCATTTGGATTTTTAGGCAGTTCATTAGTGATTTTTCTCTATTTTTATTTGATCTATCAGATCATTTTTGCAGCATTGCGGACAAATAATAAAGCCTCGGTCTATCTATCGATCACGTTTGTTTTTGGTTTGGTCTTTCAAATTTTTGAAAATATCGGGGCGGCGATTGGATTACTGCCTTTGACGGGTATTCCACTACCATTTCTGAGTCAAGGTGGGACCTCGCTGATTGCAGTTGGTCTCTCTTTAGGCATTATTTTTGGGCTGGAGAAGGCGTATGCCCCGAAAAAAACTTTCCCAATAAATTAAAGGAGTTTACTAAAATGTTCAATCGAACTCGTCGGATGACGGTCAGTTTTAGCTTTATTGCATTGTTTTTTTTATTGACGATCCTAGTCTTGCATCAGCCACACTGGTTTCAAAGGATAGACCGACTCTTTTGGAATTTGCCTCAGATGCGCACTGCTTTAGGAGACCAAATCATGTTGGCCATCGCTTCGACTGCTACGATCCTACCAATAACTGGTTTATTTCTGCTTTTGGGCATCTATTTATGGAAAAAGCAGCAACGAGTTTGGGCAATCTGGGGAATAGGAAATCTGATTGTAGTGAGTGGTATCGGTCAAGTGATGAAATGGCTGATTCAGCGGCCACGCCCAGTCCTAGAAGCTGGGATGGTTCGCGATTCACACAGCTTTCCCAGTGGCCATACCCTGCTAGCTGTTACACTGGTGACTACCTGTTTGCTTTTCACTCGATTTTTGTTTAAGAAAAAAGGTCTGTTGGCTATCCTCGGCGGCTCTTTCATTCTTTTAGTAATATTTTCCCGCTTTTATTTAGGCGTTCATTACCCAAGCGATACCCTCGCAAGTATCTGTTTAGCAAGTGGGATCACATTGATGACTTATGAATGGACTGAAAGGATTCTTACGAGTAAAAGTAACAATTTATCCGATAAATTCAAGCAAAGGAGAAGACCATGACGAATGGAAAGAAAGTTTGGCTGACGCTTTTGGTTAGTTTAACACTGCTTGTGACCGTTGGAACAGTCTATGCGCTGCGCATCGTTCTTCGTGCAGAACAAACGGTTCAAACCATGCACGCACCGATTAAAGGGCGAGAAGCAACAGTAATTGAAGAGGTAGAACCCCTAAGTCTGCTCCTTTTGGGTATCGCAAATGATTCAAAGCGAAAAACAGACTATCGTGCGAACACGATCATGATCGTGACATTGAATCCAAAAAATAAGCGGACATCCATTACAAGTATTCCTCGTGATGCTTATGTAGAGATTGTTGGTAAAGGTTTCAAAGATAAAATCAATCATGCCCACTCATTTGGGGGCGCCGAAATGATGATCGCTTCGATCGAACAATTTTTACAGATCCCAATTCATCATTATTTCTCGATCAATATGGATGGCATGGCAGATCTTGTAGATGCGATTGGCGGAATCACAGTTTACAACGATTTTGAGTTTACGGCTGAGAAAATTCATTACCCAGAGGGGGAGCTTCAATTAGATGGTTGGGCAGCACTTCAGTATACTCGGATGCGTAAAGATGATCCAGAAGGGGATTATGGCCGGCAGAGACGACAACGACAAGTGACTGAGCTCCTCGCTAAAGAATTGCTGTCTCTGTCAAGTTTGTTCCAGTACCAAGAGCTCATGTCGATCGTTGGAGAAAACGGCCAAACGGATCTCACTTTTCAGCAGATCTCACGATTAATAACGAGTTACCAGACTGCCCTAACAACAGTTGATCTCTATCAAATACAGGGGACAGGCTTTACGGGAGATGGCTTGCAAGGAGAAGCAGGGATTTCTTACCAAGCAATCTCTGATGAGGAACGACAGCTAGCGATCCAGCGATTACATTCTGAATTGGATATGCAAACACATAATGAACCGGCAGAATAGATGATGTTGACAATTCGATCATAGATATACTAAAATAAAGAAAATCGTTCAAAAAAAGAAAGAGGTCTCTTGATGAGTGTCTTAGGTATCTAACCAGCAAATTTAAACAAATAAACAATACTAAGTTTATTTGTTGTGCCTGCAGATACCGATCAAAATCGTTATTGATAAAAACAGGTGATGGGGAACTGTCACCTTTTTTGTACACTTTTTTTGAACGTGGAGGAGAGACGTTTCACGGGCACAAGAAAGGACCTCATATGAATATCCCACAAGAAACTGAATTTGACACAATTAAAACAACTGTTAGTCAACGAATCCTTAGTGATTATGGCAAGCAACGATTTGCCGAACAACAACCGGCCTCTTCTATTCATTCCGCTAGAAAAAGACTAGCGGAGACACAAGAAGCAATGGCCCTCTTAGGCTCTGGGCAACAAGTGCCATTCATGGGCCTGTCTGATATTCTGCATCATACGACAAAAATCGAAAAAGGCTTGATTTTAGAGCCGAGAGAATTAATCGATTATGGAGACTTTTTACGGTCTTTTCGATTGATCCGTCAGATGTTTGAAAAAAACCAGTGGCAGACACCGCGGCTTACTGGCTATGCGCAAGGATTAACGGATTTTTCAGACACCGCACAAACAATTTTTGACAAAATCCGAAATGGCCGGATTGACACCGATGCAAGTCGTGAACTTAGGAAAATCCGGGGACAAATAGCCAAGCATGAAGCAGAATTGAAAAAAGTCTTTTCAAAGTTTTTGCAAGATCCACGACTATTACAAGATGCACGAATCATTCAAAAAAATGATCGCTACACACTACCTGTGCGCTCCGAATTTCAACATCAGATCAAAGGGCAGATTATTGAACGCTCCAATAAACGGGCAACAGTTTTCATTGAACCAGAAGCAGTGATTCGCTTGAACGATCGCTTGATAATGGCCAAAGCAGAGGAGACTGCCGAGGAGTATCAAATCTTAGCTGGATTGACTGGACTGCTTGCAGAAAACTTAACAGAAATTTTTACCTGTCTGGATGTATTGGTTGAATTGGACATCATCTTTGCTCGAGCAAAATACTGTCGTGAAATTCATGGTGTTCCGCTAGAAATCAATGAAGCAGAAGTAATCGACTTACAGGAAGTTCGACACCCATTGTTAGGAGCAGCAGCAGTTCCTCTGTCATTACAACTTGGTTACGATGCTCGCTGTCTGGTGATCACAGGTCCCAATGCCGGTGGGAAGACGGTGGTGTTAAAAACTGTGGCACTGGTTTGTGTGATGGCGCACTATGGTCTCTTTCCTTCACATGCTGGGGGAAGTCAGGTTCCATTTTTGAAAAATCTGTGGATGGATATTGGGGATCAACAAAGTTTAGCGAACGCATTAAGTACCTTTTCGGGACATATGAACAACATTGCCCAAATCGTCAAGCATGCTTCACGGCAAAGCATTGTATTGCTGGATGAGATCGGCAGCGGAACAGAGCCAAATGAAGGAGCTGCTTTAGCGATTGCGATCATGGAAGCCATCTATCATTCAGGAGCGCTTTTGATCGCTACTACCCACTATGGGGAAATCAAACAGTTTGCTATTGATCATCAAGATTTCCATACGGCTGCAATGGCTTTTGATCCAGAAACATTGACACCTAAATATCGGCTGCTTTCTGATGCTGTGGGTACCAGTAATGCCTTTTGGATCGCAGAAAAGATGTCAGTCTCTAAAGAAATCGTTGCTAAAGCACAACGATACTTAGAAACGAAACAGTATCCAACGGAAAAAGCAGTATTTAAAGGCATCCAGAAAGAACGACAGCAAGTATCCGTGGCTACTTTAAAAAAAGGCGATCGCATCTCTTACACAGAGACAAATCAAACGGGCTTGTTTTATGCTTATTTAGAAAGCAATCAAGCACAGATTTTGCTGGATGAATCATTGGTTATCGTTCCCACTAGAAAAGTCAAGCTTCTGATGTCTAGTGAAGAATTATATCCAGCAGGGTATGACTTGGAGAGTCTGTTCCATTCATTTGCAGAACGGAAATTTAACCGAGATATCGACCGTGGATCGAAGAAAGCGCAAAAGAAATTAAGAAAACAAGCACAGGAAAGGCAAGCATTTGCGAAAGGCGACGGTGCGCAACCGTAATTGATCGCAGGAAATAAGCTAGCAAAGATAACTTTCAGTAAAAATCAAGCTATTTTGCAACAATACGCAAGTGTTTCCAATAATGGTAGAAATAGCGCTAGAAATGCAAAAAATATATAGGATGCTCACAGCAAAGGTCCGAAAGAGGGGAAAGAGATGATAGAAACAACGCGTTTAATTTTAAGACATTGGCAGAATTCTGATGCCAAAGAGTTGTTTGAGTTGGCAAAAGATCCTGCTATCGGCCCAAGAGCCGGCTGGTCGCCGCATCAATCTGTGGCAGAAAGCGAAACAATTATTACGGATGTTTTTAACACGAATGAAACGACTTATGCTATTTGTCTGAAAGATGGCACGCCGATTGGCAGTATTGGTATTATGCCAATCAGCAAAGAATTTATGCTCCCGCCTGCAGTTGAAGTAGGCTACTGGATCGGGAAAGCTTACTGGGGACAAGGCTATACAGTGGAGGCGTTGACTGCGATCCTTGCTGATCAGTTTGCCAGGGAACCGAAGCTAACGGTTTGGGCAGGCTATTATGATGGTAATGAACAATCTTGGCGGGTCCAACAGAAATGCGGTTTTGTCTATCAGTTAACTCAAACAGTCGAGGTTCCTCTGTTAAATGAACAAAGAAAAGAACACTTTACTAGCCTCACGTATAACCAATGGCTAGCTGTCTCAGAGAACGGCCAAGGAACAGCAATTCAAAAGAAAGAAAACAATTCATCAACGATTCACTATAGCAAACACCTTCCAGAGGACCCACAACAAGTCCTTTCGTTGTATCAAGATGCTGGCTGGTCCTTGTATATTCGCGAACCAGAAGTCTTGTGGGCAGCACTTCAGCAATCCCACGTGATCACTGCTTGGCAGCAAGAGCGCTTAGTTGGTTTGGTGCGAGGAATAACGGATCAGCAAACGATTTTGTATATCCAAGATTTACTCGTATTGAAAGAATTCCAGCGGCAGGGAATCGGGCAAACGTTACTAAAAAAAATAGTAGGAGACTACCCGAAAATTCGTCAAAAAATTTTATTAACTGACGATACGAAAAAAACGCGGGCTTTCTACGAAGCTTGCGGGTTCCAAACAGTGGAGAAAAGTCATGCGGTCGCCTTTTTATATGCCGCTAACAAAGTTAGTGAAGGTCTATCTTCCTAACAAATAATAGGAAAAGAAGTAGGAAAGTAAACAGGGAAGTAAGTAGGTAAATAAGTAAGAAAAGAAGTAGGAAAAACTAGTGGCATAAGTCTTAACCAAGAAGACACACTCGATCACTAAAGAAGCCGTCCTCTGGATGTCGTCTTATAATGGCTGATCTTGACTGTTGTGATCGAAGGTTTATCAGACTGATGCCACTAGTTTTTTTGATCGTAGCAAGGACTTGTCTCTAGCAAACCTCTTGTTTCATTTTTCTAGCGGGAACTCAGAAAACGTCAAATTTAATAACATTAATGAAATAATTTTATTGAAAATTTGTTTTTGTGACAAAAAAATCGGTTAAGACATAGTGAATATGCTAAACTAATAATGATTGTTTAACAAAAAAACAGGAGGTTTTTCTTTGGAGCTATTAAAAAAGTCGAAATTATTTGCAGTACTTGTGTTTATTTGTTTGGTGGGACTAGGCATATGGATCTATTCAAATATTCTGTTTGTCTTCCGCCCGCTAGAAGCCATTTTTGCTAGTGTCTTTTTACCCGTTTTGATTTCTGTATTTATTTTTTATATCTTTTTGCCTTTTTTCAATTTGATCAAAAAAAGGAGCAGCAATCAACATCTCGCTCTTTATGTCACATTGCTTCTGATCCTCTTTGCTGCTTATTTAATCATTCAGGTGATCGGTCCGGCACTGATTAACGAAATGGCACGTTTTATCAATCAGATTCCTTACATCATCAACAGAATCATTGACAATATCGATCATTCTTCTTTTGAGGAATTATTTGGTCCACTGTTAGATTCATTGGATATCAACCAAATCAGTAATCTCGCTGCTCAGTTTATCACTGGGGCTACGAATAGTCTGACAAGTTTGGTAGCAATCGTCTCTCATTCAGCGATTGTTTTGTTCACGATTCCGTTGCTATTGGTTTATATGTTTAAAGATGGACATAAGGTTCCTGATCTTTTGGTCTCGAAAGCACCAAAAAAATTTCGCTCTCTTATTCTGCAGTTGTGTCAAGATTTTCATCAAGCTGCTTCAGCATATATTAGCGGAAAGCTACTTGTCTGTTTGTATGTTGGCGTCTTCAGCTATCTAATCTTTACATTTTTAGGCTTGCAAAATGCCTTGCTACTAGGCTTAATCTGTGGTGTTCTAGATATCATTCCGTATTTTGGTCCTTTTATCGGCGCGGCACCAGCATTCTTGTTTGCTCTGAGTCAAGATATGAAAACAGCAGTCTTGTTAGTTATTGGCATTACGATCATTCAATTTGGCGAGTCGTATGTTGTTTCACCAATCGTCATGAATAAAGTGCTGCATATCCATCCTATCATTGCCGTCTTCTTATTATTGATCGCCGGGAATTTATTAGGATTTGTAGGAATGATCGTTGCGCTGCCGGTCTATTCGATCGTGGTGGACATGGCAGGAACGTTGACCCGCTATTATCAACAGCAAAAACATGTAAAGCAAGAAGGAAAAGAAAATGAAAATCGTTGAATATGCAGGGGACAAAGAAGATTTTGTACTAGCAAAAATAATACGGACCTCTTTTGATGCAGATACCGCCTACCATTTGGGGGCAGACAAACGAGACGGTCCATCTGGCTATCATAATGGAGAATTATTGAAACGAGTGAAGCAAGATCCAGATCTCAGTCTTTACCTGCTGCAAGAAAATGGCATTATTGGTTTGATTGTGGCAAATCCTAGTAAACACCAGATTTGCTACTTTTGTCTCGACCCTGATTTTATTGGTAAAGGGGCTGGGACTCTTGCTTGGCAATTATTTGAAAAACGATTTCCCGTCGATTACTGGATACTAGAAACACCAGCATATTCCCTTAGAAACCAGCGCTTTTACGAAAAAAATGGCTTTAAAAAAATTGGTGAAAAATGGTATAGTAAAGACCTATCCTATATCTACCAAAAAAAATTTTGATAAAATCGCAAAGTGAGGGAAGGCTATCATGAAAGTCTTATGGAATGAAGAGATCGTTGATCGACAAGAGGTTCAAATCGATATCGAAGACCGCGGCTACCAGTATGGAGACGGAATCTACGAAGTTATTCGCATTTATCAAGGAAAAATGTTCATGGCCGAAGAGCACTTGCAGCGACTAGAGAACAGTGCCGCTAAAATAAAAATGACATTGCCTTATGAAACCACCATTCTCAAAGACAGATTACGTTCATTGATCGACATTGAGGGAATCACTGACGGAGAAGTGTATTTGCAAGTGACAAGAGGGGTTTTAAGTCCGCGAAATCATGTTTTTCCTCCTCAAGGGACGATAAAAAGTGTCCTTACTGCAAATGTTATTCCATTCCATCGTCCAGTGGACATGCAGCGTAATGGTCTTCAAGCCACATTAATCCCTGACCAGCGTTGGCTTCATTGTGACATCAAATCATTAAGCCTTTTGGGGAATCTGCTCTCTTTAGAGGAGGCTCGGTCCAATGGTTATGATGAAGCACTACTGCATCGAGAGGGCTTTTTTACGGAAGCCTCCGCTTCAAATTTATGGTTTGTTTCCAAAGGAACGGTGTATACGCATCCGGATGGCAATCTGGTTTTACCTGGGATCACAAAAATGAAAGTTTTAAGCTTGTGTCAGGAATTGAAACTACCAATTAAGGAAGAAGCCGTTGCGATTGATCGATTAGCAGAATTTGATGAGTGTTTTATTACCAATTCTGTCTGGGAAATCGTGCCAATTGTTGGTATCGATGGTCATCCGGTGGGAACTGGACAGCAAGGGGCTGTGACTGCTAAACTACAACAAGCGTATATTGAAGCAACCAAAAAGAACTGACTCCAAACAATATACCCACCTGAGATAGAAATCCCCCAAAGAGTTAGCTGACTAGCGACCTCTTTGGGGGATTTCACCATTTAGTAGATGTTAGTTGAAATAGGAATCAGAGACGTGCTAGCAGAACACTTAGATTTTTCAAGTTTCTGTTTCATTCAGACACGTCGTTTACTGGGCTTAGCAATCAATTGTTGGGCGTTTCATGTTGTCAAAAATGGTCTTACCAGTCTTGGGGATTCCATAATTTACTGTCCAACTCGCCTTGCTTCAGTTGAATTCGTGTTTGTTGTTGTGTCAAAAGCGCTTCTAATTCTTGCAAGAAGGCTTTCTCATGATAATTGAGTGTCTCCGTGGTTTGTTCTTCAATCAAGGAGTGGATCCATGCCTCATTCATTCGTAAGCCTCCATTTCAGCAAGAGCTTCATCTAATTCAAGTAAGGTTTCCTGATTTTGGATAAGTTGATCGAGAAGAGGAGCGAGTTTTGGATTTTCAGCTGTCAATGCTTCTAGTCTTTGAATAAACCACTGTTGTTTGGCAGCAAATGAAAAGGGGGCTTCCATTGTCAGCAGCTGCTGGTAGTCGATCACAAATCGCCGTTTCTCTTTTTCTGTTTTATACATCAACTGATCGAGAACGAGAACCGGTAAGATGGTCATTTGGTATTTTTGTGCCATTAAAGTTAGAGGTCGCAAAATTTCAGAAAAACTGGCTCCTTCTTTTCCACCTAGTTGAAATTCTTTGGCTGCAACGCCTGTAGAAAGCGCAAAGCCGATTTCTTTATTTAATAAGTAGGGTTTGGCTGCCTCCCAAACCGTATCGATCCAACATTTCATTTTTGCAGGAACTTGGTACCAATAAAGGGGGAACTGGAAAATCAGACGATCGATCGTTTGCAATCGTTCTAACTCAATCTCTAAATCAAAATCCCCCGCAACTTTGTCAAGCATATGAACACTGACATTAGGCATCTTGGCACTTTCGCTAAAAAAACGTTGAGATAAAGAGTCGTCATAGGACGGATGACTGGCAATAACTAATGTTCTAATCATAAAGAAAATCAATCCTTTCCCTATAGATGTAACATAATTCTGGCAAAAACGGAACTACTCTGCTTTTAAATTAGAAGGATAAATGTGAGAGAGGCTAAAGTCATTATTGGTTCAGTGAAATCTTTACTGACTTGAATCGTCCGTCTTTTTTTGCTATACTGTTTAGTGAATTGAATAGAAGACAGACAAAGGTTGAGCATTTCGATGCTTCAAGGATCACGTTCTCCAAGGGGTGAGGAGAACATTCTTGAAGGCGTGCCGATCTTTTTTTTGAAGGCATACTTCTTTACGAGGTATGCCTTTTTTGTGTCTATTTTTCAATTGTCTTGTTTACTTTGACAATAGGAGGGATATTTTGATGGAAGAGGCACTGAAACGCCTGCAAGAGGCAGAAGCCTATAATCAACAGCAGGTGCAGCAATTGCAACGAGCGCTGTCTGATTACGAAGAAGAGAAGCAGGAGGAACTACAACAGCGTGTACTTGAATTGAGAGCAGCATGTCTGCGTGAACAGTCCGCACTTGAACAACAATTACAACAAACGTTGCAAAAAACGACGGAACAGATCGAAGCAGAGAAACAACAGTTTATTGCAGATCTCCAAGAAAATGTTCGTCGCTGTCAAGAACAAGTGGTCGATCAGATCGTTGAAGGAGTGATCCAAACTTATGGCAGTCACGAAACTAAGTAAGCTGACCTTGATCGCCCCCGAAAACCATCAAGAGCGGTTATTGAAAAAACTGCAAAGCTTACAGATGGTTGAGATTGAAGATGTCTTTGAAAATGCAGAAAATCAACCATGGCTCAAAGAATTTTTTGCTGATTATCAACAAGAGACAGCGACTAGCTACGCAGAGACGCTTCGCAGGATCCAAGAAGCAATCTTGTTCATTCGGCGACAAGGCGGAAGCGGCAAAATACGAGAGTGGCAACGCCAATCTTTACAACTGCCTGCATTTGAAGACTCCTTTCAAGAGCAAACTGTCTTGACGCTTGTCGAACAAATTGAAGAGTTGCAGTTGCAATGGCAAAAAAATCATGAAGCGATGCAAGCCGCTTCTCAATCAGAAACCTGGGGAATGGAATGGCAAAACCTGGATGTTTCTCTCGAAGAAAAAGAGTTGGCATTTGCCACTTTCTTTTGTGGCAGTGTTGAAAGTTCTCATTGGGAAGCCATATCAGCGACCCTCAAACAACTTGATGCTGTTTACCTGGAAATGATTTATTCGGATACAAAAAAGACAAATTTCAGTTGTCTTTACCCGAAGAAGCTTTCTGCAGAAGTTGAGAATGTTTTTCAGCGATATAGTGTAAAAAAAGAAAATACGGACAGTCTGAAAAAACCAAAAGTGCTGTTGCACGAGGCCCAGGCAAAACTGCGAGAGCTAGCGGATCAGCAAAAACAGCTGGCAAATCAGATTGGCACGTATAAAACTAAGATTGCTTGTTTGCAGCAAGCAGAAGAATATTTTTTGACAAAAGAACAACGAAAAATGGTACGAAAACGATTGGTCACTGGCAAACATCATACTGTTTTGAGAGGCTGGGTCGCGCAACAAGATCAACAGACTCTTGAAAAAGAGCTGGCAGATTCTTTTAACGGCGAAGTCTATTGCTCATTCAATGAACCTACCTTAGAAGAATTGACTGCGAATCAAGTTCCAGTCAAACTGCAAAATGCTTCGTTTATCAAACCATTTGAAATGTTGACGGAAATGTATAGTTTGCCTAAATATGATGAGATCGACCCAACGCCTTGGATGACACCTTTTTATTATGTCTTCTTTGGGATGATGGTTGCTGATTTGGGCTATGGCGGATTGATGGCACTGGTGACCACTATTGGCCTGCACTTTTTCCGTTTACCTAAAGGGACGAAACGGTTTATGAAGCTGTTTCAAACATTATCCGTTCCTACGATGATTTGGGGATTGATCTATGGCTCGTTTTTCGGAGCGACTTTGCCATTTCATTTGTTATCGCCAGCGAAAGACTTTATGGCTATTTTTGGATTATCCATGATTTTTGGAGGGATCCAATTGTTTACAGGTCTTTATTTGGCCGCGAAGGAAAATATTCGCAAGAAAGATTTTTTAGCAGCTGTCAATCAAGGCTTTTCTTGGCAAGGCTTGCTGGCGGGACTTTTGGTTGCTGCTGCCGGAAATTGGCTCTTTACCGCCCCAGCACTCGTCACATTAGGATTGATTATAGCAGGACTTAGCGGGCTGCTGATCGTGATTGTGCCGATCATTAAAGGAAAGTCCAAAGTTGGCGGTTTTTTCATGGGGATCTATGATCTCTATGGGGTAACAAGCTATATTGGCGATTTTGTCAGCTATAGTCGTTTGATGGCGTTAGGGATCTCTGGCGGCAGTATCGCCGCTGCCTTTAATTTATTAGTGGGCTATATGCCGCCGGTAGCACGATTTTCTGTTGGGATCATCCTGTTAGTGATCTTACAGGCGCTAAATATCTTTTTGTCATTACTAAGTGCTTACGTGCATGCAGCGCGTTTACAATATGTAGAATTTTTTGGCAAATTCTTTACAGGTGGCGGCCGGGCGTTCGACACCTTTAAGCCGAGTGAAAAATATGTCGATTTTGAAAAAGAAAACGGAGGAAAGAAAGATGATTGATTACTTGATTAATAACAACGGTGGAATGGTATTTGCGATTATAGGAATGGGAATCGCAACGATTTTTTCTGGAATTGGTTCAGCAAAGGGTGTTGGAATGACAGGGGAAGCAGCTGCGGCGTTGACAACGAATCAACCTGAGAAATTTGGGCAGGCACTGATTCTACAGTTACTGCCAGGAACCCAAGGTTTGTATGGTTTTGTGATTGCCTTTATGATCTACGGCAGTTTGGCAGCAGAGATGTCGACGGTGACCGGAATGGCCTATTTGATGGCTTCATTGCCGGTAGCTTTTACCGGATTGTTCTCTGGGATCGCACAAGGAAGAGTGGCCGCATCAGGGATTCAAATCTTAGCTAAAAAACCGGAACACTTTTTCAAAGGAGTTATGTTCTCAGTCATGGTGGAAATGTACGCGATCTTAGGCTTCGTTATTTCTTTCCTACTATTAGGGTCCATTTAAAGGAGGCGACAAGCAATGGAGGCAATGGATGCCATCGACAAAATGATTGCTGAACTAGATCGGGAAGCAAAAGAAAAACGGCAAGTAATCGAAACGGACACTAAAACAAGGATCGATGCCGATTTTGCAGCTGCCTGGTCCCAAAAAGAACTAGAAATCAAGCGCCATTCAGCAGAAGCAAAAAAACAAATCGAAAAAAACTATCAGCAAGACATGAATCGGCGAATAAAAGCAGCCAAACAAGAAGGGATTAAACAAGCTCATAAAGAACTGGAGACATTATTCGCGGCAGCTTATCAAAAAATGAATGGATTGGCGCCTGATACAGTCCAACATCTGGCGGAAAATACATTAATGCAATTACCCGTTTCGGGAGAAGTAATCTTTCGTTGTGGACAGCAACAGTCAGCAAGTTTGACAAAAGATTGGTTGACTGCTGTCAATCAAAGGTTGCCTTATCTTGCAAGGATGGGCAAACCATTGGAGCAAGCAGGGTTTATAGTAGAAGACAATGGCGTTTTCTACAATTTCACCTACCAAGCTTTACTAGAAGAATACAAAAATGAAACGAGAGAACATTGGCTGAAAGTGATCCAAAAAGGAGGGTAAGCTATGGCGAGCTATCATCAATTGAATCCACTGATTCGGATCAAAGAAACAACCTTGCTTCAAATGCAAGATTGGCAGCAGCTGATTGCAGCAGAGTCTATGGATCAAGTAATGGCAATCTTGCAGCAAACGAATTATCAACGTTATCTGGGCGCTGATTTTTCCGAAAAATTTGAGGGGTATCTGGATCAAGAAATGCTGACAACCATACAAGAATTAGCAGAAAACGTTCCAGATCCTGATGTGCTTCGTTTGATCATGCTGCCGTATACCTTTCATAATTTGAAGGTATTGACCAAAGAAGATGTAACAGGGAGAGATTATAGCAATTTACTGATCGAAGATGGATTCTATACGATCGATGAACTAAGAAATGCCATCCAAACAGGATCTTCGGAAAGTATACCGTCTAAAGTCATTGAAACGATCCAAGCAGTAAGGGAATACTTAGAAGGTTCTGCTGTTTTGCAAGGGATCGATATTATTTACGATCGCCGCTTTTTACATGAGCAACGACGCCTAGCCGAAAAAATAAATATTCCAGCACTGACACATGCGGTGATCACAGGAATCGACCTTACGAATATCACGATTGCTGCACGTTGTTTGCTGCAAAAAAGATCAAAAAGTTTTATGGCGGCTGTTTTAGTCAGTGTGGGAAGTATTCCCAAAGAAGATTATCTCGCTTTTGCGGAAACCTCCTTCACTGACTATCTCGCCTTTTTGAAACAAACTGGCTATCAAGAAGCGCTACTGCCGCTATTACAAGAGACCACGATCGATTTTGCTGCATTGGCACTGGTGAAAGATGACTTAGTTACTCAGCAGTTCGTAGCTGCTGAAGCGTTGGGACCAATGCCATTACTCGCGTTTTTAAATGCCAAAACATTGGAGATTCAGAACTTGCGGCTGATTTTGGTAGGAAAGCGCAGTGGCTTCACAGAAGAAGAGCTGAGAGAGAGGATGAGGTACTATGGCAGCTAAGATTGGTGTGATCGGCAGCAAAGAATCCGTGTTACCTTTTCAGCTGTTTGGCTTTCAAGTGTGTTACGCAACCGCAAAAGCGGAAGTGACTCGTGCCTTTCAGTGCTTAGTGAAAGAAGAGTATGCGGTGATTTACGTAACAGAAAAATGTGCGGCATTGATTCCAGAAGAAATTGCCAAATACCAACAGCAAGTTTCACCAGCAATCATCTTGATCCCAGATTACGATGGATCCCAAGGGGTAGGGCTGAAAATGATCCAGGAAAATGTCGAAAAAGCCGTTGGGCAAAACATACTATAGAATGGAGCTGATGTTGTGGAAACAGGAACAATAATTAAAGTGTCAGGTCCGTTAGTTTTAGCAAAAGATATGGGCCATGCAAGTTTAGAAGATATTTGTTATGTCGGTGATCTGGGGGTTGTTGGAGAAATCATCGAGATGAGAGGAACGATCGCTTCGATCCAAGTTTATGAAGAAACGTCAGGTATCGGACCAGGAGAACCCGTCCGAACAACAGGAGAACCGCTGTCTGTTGAGTTAGCACCGGGAATTATGTCTCAAATGTTCGACGGGATTCAACGGCCATTAGAAACATTTATGGAGCTGACCCAAAGTAACTTTTTGAAACGAGGGGTCCAGCTGCCTGCATTGGATCATGAGAAAAAATGGACCTTTGAACCGACCATTGCGGTGGGAACGGAAGTTACTCCAGGAATGGTTATCGGGGTCGTCCAAGAGACGCCATTGCTCCTCCACAAAATTATGGTGCCTAATGGCGTTACAGGACGGGTCAAAGAAGTTTTTGCTGGTGATTTTACGATTGATGAAACGGTTTATATTCTTGAGACACCAAAAGGAGAACGCTCCTTTTCGATGTTGCAAAAATGGCCCGTACGGCACAGTCGTCCAGTCAAACAGAAATTAAATCCGGTAGAGCCAATGATCACTGGGCAGCGAGTGATCGACACTTTCTTTCCAATCGCAAAAGGGGGAGCCTCTGCGGTCCCTGGCCCCTTCGGTGCGGGAAAAACAGTGGTCCAACATCAAATTGCTAAATGGGCAGATGTGGACTTAGTGGTCTATGTAGGCTGCGGAGAACGGGGCAATGAAATGACGGATGTAATGAATGAATTTCCGGAACTGATTGATCCACGAAGTGGCGAATCCTTGATGGCTCGTACTGTACTGATCGCGAACACTTCCAATATGCCGGTTGCCGCTCGGGAAGCTTCTATCTATACCGGAATCACGATTGCGGAGTATTTCAGAGACATGGGGTATTCTGTAGCGATTATGGCCGATTCCACATCTCGTTGGGCGGAAGCGTTGCGAGAAATGTCCGGTCGCTTGGAAGAGATGCCAGGTGATGAAGGCTATCCTGCCTATTTGGGCAGTCGCTTAGCCGAGTATTACGAACGATCCGGTAAAGTGATTTGTTTAGGCTCGGAACAAGAAGGGAGCATCACTGCCATTAGTGCAGTATCTCCATCTGGAGGGGACATCTCCGAACCTGTCACGCAAAACACCCTGCGAGTGGTGAAAGTTTTCTGGGGGCTGGATGCCACGTTAGCTCAAAAAAGGCACTTTCCCTCTATCGATTGGCTAAAAAGCTATTCCCTGTATGAGAATGAAATGGGCGCTTATCTGGATCGTCAGTTGCAAGTGGATTGGTCGAAAAATGTGACTACGGCTATGCGGATGCTGCAAAAAGAAGCTGAACTTTCTGAAATTGTGCGTCTAGTTGGGATTGATGCCTTATCGGATAAAGATCAACTACTGTTAGAGATCACGAAGTCATTGCGAGAAGATTTTTTACAACAAAATGCCTTTGATGCTGTTGATACTTTCACTTCTCGAGAAAAACAATTTGAAATGCTGCAGACCATCTTACTGTTTCATGACGAAGGTCAAAAAGCTTTAGAATTAGGCGCCTATTTGACAGAAATCTATCAGGGAACAGAACGTCTGCGAGATAAAATCGCTCGCATGAAATATCTTCCGGAAGATGATTTAGAAGGAATCCGCAAATTGGAAAGCGAGATAAAAGATACGATGAAAGAAATCTTGCAGAAAGGAGATCGTACGGATGATCAAAGAATATAAAACGATCGGGGAAGTTGTCGGTCCTTTGATGGCGGTCGATCGTGTCTCAGGAGTGAAATATGAAGAGCTGATCGAAGTACGTCTGCAAAATGGTGAAATTCGTCAAGGTCAAGTCTTAGAAATTCAAGAAGATAAAGCACTGGTGCAAATCTTTGAAGGTACTGGCGGAATCAATTTACGAGAATCCAGTGTGCGCTTCCTCGGACATCCGTTAGAGCTAGGTGTTTCTGAAGAAATGATTGGCCGGGTTTTTGATGGGTTAGGACGAGTCAAAGATGGTGGTTCAGAAATCATTGCTGAGAAACGAATGGACATTAATGGGGAAGTAATCAACCCGATGGCTCGAGATTACCCAGATGAATTTATTCAAACTGGCATCTCTTCTATCGATCACTTGAATACGCTTGTTCGCGGTCAAAAATTACCGATTTTTTCTGGTTCTGGTCTGCCGCATAAAGAATTAGCTTCTCAAATCGCTCGTCAAGCGCAAGTGCTCGACACAGAGGACGACTTTGCGGTTGTTTTTGCAGGTATCGGGATTACGTTTGAAGAAGCAGAATATTTCATGGAAGATTTTCGCCAAACCGGAGCGATTGATCGGTCTGTTGTCTTTATGAATTTGGCAAATGATCCGGCAATTGAGCGAATTGCTACGCCGCGAATGGCTCTCACAGCTGCCGAATATTTAGCTTATGAAAAAGGGATGCATGTCTTAGTTATCATGACGGATATGACCAACTACTGTGAAGCGTTGCGGGAAATATCAGCTGCCCGTCGTGAGGTACCTGGGCGCCGAGGCTATCCTGGTTACCTCTATACGAATCTTTCCACATTATACGAGCGAGCTGGCCGCTTACGGGGAGTGAAAGGGTCGGTGACCCAAATCCCTATATTGACGATGCCAGAAGATGACAAGACCCATCCTATTCCTGACTTGACTGGTTATATCACAGAAGGTCAAATCATTCTTTCAAGAGAGTTATACAAAAACGGCATCCAGCCGCCGATTGATGTCTTGCCTTCTCTTTCTCGGCTGAAGGACAAGGGAACAGGTGAAGGCAAAACTCGTAAAGATCATGCATCAACGATGAATCAACTCTTCTCTGCTTATGCGCAAGGGAAGCAAGCCAAAGAACTCGCAGTCGTTTTAGGGGAGTCAGCACTATCTGATGTCGATAAAATCTATGCCAAGTTTGCGGAACGCTTTGAGAATGAATACCTGGATCAAGGTTATCAAACAAATCGGTCCATTGAAGAAACGTTGGATCTTGGGTGGGAACTGTTGGCGATGCTGCCGAAAGTAGAATTGAAACGGATCAGCGATGCGTTACTAGAGGAGTTTTTACCACAAGGAGAGGATGCAGATGAGCAGACAAACCGTTAATCCAACTCGCATGGAACTAAGCCGCCTCAGCAAACAGTTGACGACTGCCAAAAGAGGTCATAAACTGTTAAAAGACAAACAAGATGAGTTGATGCGTCAGTTCATCGAACTGATCAAACAAAACAACCTTTTGCGTAAAGAAGTAGAAACACAATTACATCGTGCCATGAAGGCTTTTCGCCTAGCCAATGCCACGATCAATGAAAAGTACATTGAAGAAATGTTCATCTTGCCAGCAACAGAAGTTTCTCTTGATGTCTCAACCAAGAATATCATGAGTGTGGAAGTGCCTGTGATGCAATTCGACTATGATGATGTGGTGATGCAGGCACCGATCGAGTATGGGTTTGTGAACTCGAATGTTCCTTTGGATCTGGCAATGGGACGTTTCACCGATGTCTTGCCTAAACTATTGTCTTTGACAGAGATCGAAAAGACCTGTCAATTGCTGGCGGATGAGATAGAACGAACACGCCGCCGGGTCAATGCGCTAGAATATTTGACGATACCAGAATTGGAAGAGACGATCTATGGGATCAAAATGCGTCTTGAGGAAAATGAACGCGCCAATGTTACTCGGATGATCAAGGTAAAAAATAAAACAAAGTGAATGCCGCGTCAGTCGAAAATCTGCTTGGCATAAAGGTAGGAAAGAAAGATGAAAAAAAGAATGTCCAAAAAAATCAGTGCACCGCAGCTGGTTACACTGGTCTTTATGATGTTGATCTTGATGGGAACTGGGTTGCTTATGTTACCAGTTGTAACAAATGATGGGCAAGGTGTGCCTTTCTTAGATGCATTGTTTACCGCAACTTCCGCGATTTGTGTGACAGGACTTTCGACTTTTTCCATTTCTGAACAGTATAATATGGGCGGACAAGCGATTCTTTTGATCTTGATCGAAATTGGGGGGATCGGTTTTATGTCGATCCCAGTTTTCTTTTATATCTTAGCAAAAAAAAGGGTCAATTTAAGCACTCGGATGATTCTAAGAGAATCCCTCAATCTTGACCGAATGTCTGGCGAATTTCAATTGGCTTGGTACATTATCCGCATCGCATTTTTGATTCAATTTTTAGGGATCTGCCTGTTGGCTCTGTCTTTTGTGCCACGCTTTGGTTGGCAGCAAGGCCTATGGTTTAGTATTTTTCACGCCATTTCTTCCTTTTGTAATGCTGGATTTGATCTTTTTGGGAATAGTCTGGTCTCTTTTCAGTCGGATCCTTTTGTTTTAGGTGTCATTAGTCTTTTGATCATTGCCGGCGGCTTAGGCTTTCTGGTCTGGTTTGACTTGTTAGCTACTTCAAAAAGACGCTCGTTGCACAGCCGTATTGCCTTGTTGGCAATGATTGTTTTGCTGATTTTAGGGACGGTTGGTTTTTATGTGACCGAATATCACTCCAGTATCGTATCAGGAGATTCCATTGTTAGTCGCTTTTTCCAGTTATTTTTTCTTGCTGTGACCCCTCGAACGGCTGGATTTTATAGTATCGATTATGGCCAGATGAGTCAGGCTGGGTTAATGTTGACGATGATTCTCATGTATATCGGCGGTACTTCTGGATCGACTGCCGGAGGGCTGAAAACCACGACGGTCTCAGTGTTGATCATTAAGATTCGCAGTTTGTTGAAAGGGCGCAAACGAGCTGAAGTTTTTGGCAGAACGATCAAAGAGGCGGCTGTTTCGCGGGCGTTCACGCTCTTTTTCTTAACACTGAGTCTTTGCTTTATTGCCATCTTTTTATTATCCATCACAGAATCGATGCCGGGGAATTCTCAGTTTGGACTGGAGTACATTGCTTTTGAAGTTTTTTCGGCTTTTGGAACAGTTGGATTAACAATGGGATTGACTCCGTATCTTTCTGTATTTGGTAAATTATTGATCATCTTATTGATGTTTATTGGTCGTGTGGGCATCATGACGGTTGCTTTTTCATTGATGACAAAAGCCAACCGCCGAGAAGCCGGATACAAATTCCCGGATGAAACGGTCATGATTGGCTAAGATCTGTTATTAATAGTTGTTTTGGATCAATGGAAATCATCCCCGAAAAATATTGCCGACTTTTAGGTTAGTTTAAGGTTTCTCGTCTAAGATCTTCCTAAGAACTAAATGAGTCAGTTGCAGCATTTCGTTAGAGCTGCTAGGACAATCCAAAGGTAGGAAGACCATGAGCTTGTGGGAATTGTGGTTTGTAGGAAAAACTTTTGTGACCGTGCTGCTAGTCGTTTTTTTACTAGAATGGCTGTACTTGTTACGGAAACTTTCAAGAAAATCGCAGCAGTTGATCTATTTACTGCTGATTTTGGTTGAATGGCTCAGCAACGGCTGGATCGGACTCCTAACAAGTTTAGTATGCGGAACGTATTTTTTCGGGCATTGGAAAGAGCATGCCGATACGACTGCATCGATTCAATCGACAGTGTATGGTGATGGGCAAGAGGGTACTGAAAACTTGATGCAAAAATACTAGCATGGCTTGGGTCAATGGGAACTATTGCCGCTGATCTGCTTCTTCATAGTAAAGACACTGCTAGTTAAAAAGAACCTGTGGTAAACGAAAAGATAACTTTTCGCAGCACGGGTTCTTTTTGATAAGATTCAGTGAGTGATTTACGCCGTTTTGCTTACTACGTGGAAATAGCCTTCTTTGTCTTGAATGATCCAGACATTTTGATTGTCATTCTTGACGATGACGATTCCTTGTACGACCTCATTGGTGACTGTGCGAAATTCTTCTTTATTCATTTCGATACCTCCAAGGTAGATTCCAATTATTTTCAGAAGGGGACAGCACGACAGTAGAGAAAAAGCCGTGCTGCAAAGCAAAAAGAAAATTAATTGGTAGCTATAGTATACAGGCAAGATATTGAGTTCTAGTCAATTTCATGTAAATAATCGGTTAAAGGAGAATCAATCTGTCAAAGAAAAACGCAGTTTCATTTTGGTATTGCCTCTTTCCACCATTTCTCCTAGTAATTGAGTGGCATGTGATAAGTAAAGCTGGGCCATTTCACGGTTGGCTTCTTCCAATAACTGATTTGTTAATGGGATTGTCTGATCGATCTTCTGTTGAATCGCTAAACAATTTGCCATGATTGTTTGTTCAAACCGTTCTGCTAGATCGCTGTATAGATCATAGTCTTGATCCCCGATCAGTGCTAATGTTTTAGTCAACCAATAGCTATTTCCCGGATCGTAAGTAGTGGTGGTATCACAATAACCTTTCGGGGTCTCATTCACATTGCTGTAAAAAGGGACCACTCCATTGAAGGTATTGGGACCAAAAGCTAACCAGTGAACGCCTGCAATTTCATCAGGTACGTGACTGCGCACTTGGAGAATATGCACTTGCTGATTGCGATTGAGAGCAATCGAACGAAAGCGAGTTCTCTCACTAGCCGTTCCATTCCCGTACGGATCATAAGGGGTATTTTGAAAATGACTGCTCAACGCCCACTTTACATCCATCACGCTGATTTTCTTTTTCGGAAGACAGATGAAAGGTAGATCTTGGTCAAGCGGATCCGACGCGGTTTCGCTGAACTGTTTTTGGATATACCAAGCTCTAGGGTTGTTATAACGAGTATCTTTTTCTGTTGCACTGCCGAAAATATGACGTAAATTGATTCCTTCAAAGTCTGGATTTAAGTGATTGCTGACAATCATATCAGGTAAATCGTCGGAAAATAAAGTATCTTGAGAATCAAAATCGAAGGTAGCGATATTCATTCGATTCGGGGCGATCACATAAGCATTATCAGGAATTCGGATCGCTGCCCAATGATGTCCGCCAATCGTTTCCATATACCAGATTTCTTCTCGATCGGCAAAAGCCAAACCATTAGACTCATAGGTACCATAAGTTTCTAGTAACTCGCCTAAGCGTAAGACTCCTTCTCGAGCAGAACGGATATAGGGCAGCACGATACTGACAAAATCTGCTTCTCCAATGCCTTCTTTTACCAAAGGATCGATAGCTAAAACTCTCGCATTGGTAGTGATCGTTTCTGTGGCGGTCATGGCGACATTGGCGCTGTTGATTCCTGAAGCAGCCCAGACTCCTTGAAATTCATCTGCCTCAGGCGTAGAAGTATACCTTAGGGGATCTTTCGGTAAAGGAATACTGCACCCGCTTAAAACAGCATGGAACGTAGCAGGCTGTTGTTCAGGTTGGATTACGACAAATTTTTGTGGTAGGGACACTGCCCCGGCATCTTCATTGCGAGCAATGAGGGTCGAGCCATCGAGTGATGCGTTTTTGCCTACCAGCATGGTTGTACAAGAAGCTGATTTGCGTGTCATTGACAAAACTCCGATCTTCAGATTATTTTGTTGATAATTGAACATAGTATAGCGAGTAAAAGACAAATTGACAATCAACTTTCGACTAAAAATTAGTTCGCTTTCTGTGTGACTTTTAGTAAAATAGGAAAGAAGGAGTGAAGAAAATGAAACGAATCGTTATTTTTAGTTTGCTGTGGCTGGCAGGGATTGGGTTGAGCGGCTGTTCTGAAGCTACTACCCAGACAACAACGACTGGCAGCAATCAAGCTACAGCTAGCTCGGTGGTTAAGCAACAGACGGCTGAGATCTCATTTGTGAACAAGACAGATGCGCAGCCTGAACAAATACCAGCCAAAACGGTGTCATTCAAAGAAGGAACCTCTTTAATGGAGATAATGAAGGAAAATTTTGATTTAGTGGAAGACAAAGGCATGATCACCAGTATTGAAGGATTAGCGCAAGATGAAGCGGCTGGTTATTATTGGACCTATACGATCAATGACGAGATGGTCAATACCGGCGCAAAAGATACATCTCTTACCGAAAAGGATCGAGTCGTTTTTACCTATGAGAAATTTTAAACCGACAAAAATGTCTTTTTCCGTGCAAGAGATTGCTTATCTTGCTTTGCTAGTAGCAGCATCAGTGGTGGGGCGTACATTGTTTCAACCACTGCCAAATGTACAACCAATGACCGCTATTTTCTTATTGGTGGCTCTTTATTTAGGCTGTGTCAGAGGACTGATCGTCGCATTGTTATCCCTTTTGATTACGAATTTTTACATGGGGATGGGGATTTGGACGATTGCTCAGGCAGTAAGTTATACAGTTGTGATCCTCATGATGAGCGGATTAAGACATGTTCCCATCGTTAAACGTTCCTTGATCTTGCAAGTGATTTTTAGTATTTTAGCAGGGTTCCTTTATGGATTTGTGGTCTCCTTACTCAGCGTGTATCTGCTAGGCTTACCAAGCTTTTGGGGCTATTATCTGCAAGGAATAAGTTTTGATACGCTGCATGCTGTTGGAAATGGCTTCTTTTATGGACTACTTGCGCCAATATTTCGACGACTTTTTCACCGTTATTATCCAGCTAAAAAGCTCATTCATTAGTGCAATCTGCTGATTCAGCGCTTTATTGCATTCATTGCCAGTGTCATTGATCTGTCTCAAAGAATGATCAATGACACTGTTTTTTATATCGATATCTGGCAAGATTCTCCTTGTAGATACTGCTACAAGCATAATTGTGTTGTTCTCTTACAAAATCGGGTATTCTTAACCTATACTGGAAAGGGAGCGGTTTCAATGAAGTGGATCGTAAAAAAAGAAGATCTAGAAGCATATCGGACGAGATTCAATGGGAAACTGGCTGGCTATGCTGAAGAAGCTAAAGTAATGGCGATTCCTTTGCCAAAGTATTATATCGTAATCGTTGATGAAGAAAAAATTAGTTTGATTCAATTGGATTTGAACTTTGAACAAAAAGCCATGGAAACCGTGCTGATCCATGAGATCACCACATTGAAAATTACTGGTGTCATGAACAAAAAAGTGTTGATCCAGACGCCTTCTAAAACTATCAAGGTTTTGATTAAACCGATGGCGATCGGAATCAAAGAAGAGCAGCAACAGTTGATCGATACGTTTACCCGGATGGCGAGCTGACTACTTATTTTAGAGGAAAAATCAAAAACGGATCAAACGCCAAGCTGGCGGATTGATCCGTTCGTTTATTCTGGGGTTCCCACAATTTTGATGTATTCATCGATATTTTTGATTTTCATATGTTTGATCACTAACTGTTCACGTTTGTTCCATTTGCCTTCGACTTCTAGCTGGTACTTGTTGAGAGGTAAGCGTAAAACGTAACTAGAAAGGTAACGGTCTTTAATAATACAGTTGATGATTTTATGGTCTTCTAATAATTGGATTCCAGTCAGCATCATCGGAGTTTCTTGAAAAACACGACTGTTGACTAACAATCCTACATGTGTTTCATTCATTATTCGATCCTTTCTGAGAAAAATAAATTCTCGAATATTCTTCTTTTCTATGTTACCCGATTTATCTAGGAAAGGCAATTCTGGAAAAACACCTAGCAACGCAAATCACGGAATAAAACAACTGGTGAAGAGGAATCACTACCCGATTGAATGGCAGAAAGTTTTTACAGAAAAAAGACACAGAAAAAAAGATACAGAAAAAAAGACAGAATAAAGAGATCTGAAACGGCGAGACAAAAGGAATGAACACAAAGAATGAATAAATAAGAAGCACACGAATAAACAAGGATTTTTGATAGCACTTAAAGAGAAAGCGTGTGAAAACATATCATTTCTTAACGTTTAAAAAAGGCAACTTTTTTTTTAAGTAGCTTAGAGAAAGGGAGTTAAGCAGAAATACGTTCTTCTAGAGGAAATGGCACCTGTAAAAGAACGAGGACTGCAAGCTTGAAAACAGGCATTTCAGCAGATTTCTGTTAAAATAATAACTATAAAAGAATTGGAGGAGACACATATGAAAAAATCTGGATTCGTAGTAGGTTTGATTGGCGCGGCTTTTGGTCTGGCAGTTTATAATAAAATGCAGAAGATGACTGTCAACAAAGATTCTGTTAAAGGCAAAGCAAAAGAAGTTGCGGGAAATGTCGTTGGCAACGAAAAAATGCAAGCAGAAGGAACATTGGATCAAGTTGTCGGTGCTTCTAAAGAAGTACTAATGGACTTGAAAAATTCTGTGACCTCTGCCATTGGGGTTGGAACTCCAGACAAGGTGGCTGGTAAAGCCAAAGAGGCAGCAGGCGATATCACGGATGATCCGACAAAAAAAGCAGAAGGCTTTGTTGATCAAGCAGCAGGGCATTCTAAAGAAATCATTGCAGATCTTAAAGACAAATCTGAGTCAATGGCACAAGATGTCAAAGATAAATTCGACCAAAAATAGGATGTAGTGAGAGACAGGCACAGAGGGCCTGTCTTTTTTTTGTGGCTTTTTTTGCAAACAAAAACAATGATCCTGTCACCTGAAGAGCGACAAGAACGAAGGATCGGTGTGCAATGATGGGATCGCTGACAAAAGTAGTAATTGACGCTTGACACATGAATGCACGTTCATATATAATAAAAATGTAGATATGAACATATATTCATTTGTAAGCAAATGATGAACTAACTTTGAAGGAGGCTTTTCTTATGTCTACCCACTCTTGCAATCATTCAACACCACACACCCATGCAGCAGAGGCAAGCCATTCCCATGGCAACGCCCCGTTACGCAATTATTTAGTAGGAGTTATTCTTTTTATTGCTGCTTTATTGGTACCGCAATTGGTCGTTAAAGATTTATTATACACTGCCGCTATTCTTTTAGCAGGGTATCATATTATTTGGGAAGGGATCGAAGACACCATCAAAGATACCCGCAAAAGCAGACACTTTAAACCGAATGTTCATTTATTAATGACATTGGCTGCCTTTGGTTCAGTATTGATCGGCAACTTCAATGAAGCTGCCTTGCTGATTCTGATTTTTGCCGGGGCTCACTTTTTGGAAGAGTATG
Source organism: Enterococcus sp. M190262 (assembly GCF_005843965.1). Lineage (NCBI taxonomy): Bacteria > Bacillati > Bacillota > Bacilli > Lactobacillales > Enterococcaceae > Enterococcus > Enterococcus sp. M190262. The sequence goes on from NZ_CP040461.1 coordinate 2,569,309, forward strand.
CAGAGGGCCAAAGCCGCAAAGAAATCACGAACCTCTTGAAGTTGAATCCGACAGAAGCCCGTCTGGTTAAGGCAGATGGCAGCATTGAGAAAATTGCAGCAGAGCAAGTCAAAAAAGGGGATAGGCTGCAAGTTTTACCAGGGGACCAAATCGCAACAGACGGTAAAATCCTCTCGGGAATCAGCAGCATCAACGAAGCCTCCATCAACGGTGAAAGTGTTCCCCGTGAAAAAACTGTTGGGGATGAAGTTTTCGGAAGTACGATCAACGGTAACGGCACTTTTATGATGGAAGTGACAAAAGACAGCAGTGAGACAGTTTTTGCTAAAATACTCTCTGTTGTGGAATCGGCACAAAACAATCAATCAAAAACAGAAACCCGCATCAAAAAAATCGAGCCGCTTTATGTGACAACGGTCTTGATTTTGGTACCCTTATTTATTTTGACAGCACCCTTTCTTTTTGGTTGGGATTGGTCAACCAGTTTTTACCGGGGACTAGTGATGATGATCTCTGCTTCGCCCTGTGCATTAGCCGCTAGTGCAGTACCTGCTAGCTTGTCTGCTATCTCAAACTTAGCAAAACGGGGCATCTTATTTAAAGGCAGTTCTTATCTTGCAAATATGGGACAAACAAAAGTAGCCGCCTTTGACAAAACTGGCACATTAACGATTGGTCAACCACAAGTGACCGATGTTTTCTTTGCTGAAGAAACAACTGAAGCGCACCGTCAAGAGTGGGTATCGCTGATCTTGGCCATGGAAAAGCAAGCAAATCACCCATTAGCGGCTGCCATCGTAGAGCATTTTGAGAAACAAGAAAAGGCACAACCATTAGAACTTTCCGTTAACAACCAAATTGGTTCCGGTCTGACGGCTGTAGTTGAGGGAAAAACCTATCGAATTGGCAAGCCAGCGGCGACGTTTGCGCATTCATCATTTGCTGAGCAACGAGAAACCCTGGAACAATCAGGCAAAACGGTAGTTGTTTTTTCGGTGGATGATCAGCCAGTTGGACTGATCGCATTGATGGACTTACCGAATCCTCAATCTAAAGCGGTCATAGATGAACTGCAGCAATCTGGTATTCGAACAGTCATGATCACAGGAGACAGTCAAGCAGCTGGACAAGCGATTGGTGATCAGCTTGGAGTAGATCAAGTTGCTGCAAATGTTCTGCCAGAAAATAAGGCTCAGATTATCCAGCAGTTGCAAAATGAATACGGTCAGACAGTCATGGTTGGAGATGGTATCAATGATGCGCCTGCATTGGTACAGGCCGATATCGGTTTTGCTATGGGGGAAGGATCGGATGTTGCAATTGAAGTGGGGGATGCGGTGATCATGAAAAATGATCTAACACGCTTTACCTACGCACTAAAGACCGCAAAAAAACTAGATCGGATTATTTGGCAAAATATTTTCTTCTCTATGTTTATTGTGGCATTACTGATCGTATTGAATTTGCTAGGCAAAATGAATATTGGGTTAGGCGTCTTTGCTCATGAAGGCAGTACATTACTCGTTTTATTCAACAGCTTGCGCATGCTTGCACCAATGAGTGAGACAGTCGCCCATACATCAAAAAAATAATCAAAAAACGCTTATGCTGATTTAATGGCCATCCAGCATAAGCGTTCGCTTTTTTATTAAACAATGTCATTGATTGTACGCTGCAGAAGAGCGAGGAAATTGGTCGATTTTTGCTAAGCGCTGATCGATTCGTTTGATGATGCCTTCTGAAAACTCGAGGTTCCTGATAGAAGAACGAGCCGCAAGCAATAATTGTTTTTCTTGCATCAAATCTTCTTGGATTCGATAGATATTGGCTAAGCGTTCCACATATTCATAATGGGTGTAGTCCGTCTGGCTGATCAAAAACTTCAATAGATCTGCTGCCTGCATATACGCTTCTTGCGTATAATAAGTGATGGCTTCCCGGTATAACTTGATTTCAAATTCTTCGATTTTTTGGGAATTTGCTTTTAAATCCCGCCATTCGTTGATTGAAATTTTTTTTTGGATATTTCCCAAATCGTCATACAAAAAAATCACAGGGACGTCATTGGGATGTTTTGTTTCTTGTTTGATTTTTTTCATGTCGTACCTCCTGCGTTTTTTGCTCCGTTTTTACTGATCATTTCTCGTTGATACAGTCTATTGTAAAAGCAAAGCAACAAAAAGTCTACATGAAGATGTCAAAAGAATTGTTCTTTTAGCGCATTCTCATCTTAATAACTACGTTTTCTTTGAAAATGATTGATTAAATCCGAGATCCCCATAAAAATCAAGACTCCGCCAAAAATTTGGAAGAACAAAAGCCACGTTTGAAACGGATTGAAAACAAGAATGATACCTGCCACAATCACGAATAAACTGAAAAGCAAACCAGTGATAAATGGTAAGCCATTGCGTTTTTGATTAAAGCTTGCCATCAAACGCGTACAGCCACTGATCGTGATCATGATTCCCAAAAAGAATGGTACGATCGATAATAGTCCCTTTGCAAAAACGAGAATAGCTGCGGCGGCAATCAAAAGCAGGATCCCCGTTGTCATCTGCATATTCACATAGCCGGTTTGCCGTTTTTCTTTGTAACTGGAATAGAGATTGATCAACCCAAGGCAGGCAACATATCCGGCAACTAAATAGACAATCGTATTAAAGACACTGCGAGGAGCAATCAAAATAATCAATCCAGCAATCAAAAATAAAATCGCTCGTAATAAATCGTATCGTTGGATTTTCTCGAAAAAAGTATTCATAAGTTCAGTTCCTCCTTTTTTTTACTATTGTAGCGGATTTCTTTCAAAATAGAAAATAGAAACGCGTTGTAGGATAATTCTGCTTTTGAAGCAGCAAATTATTTGGTAAGATAGATGAAACAACAAAGAATGGAGAAAACTATGAGTGTATTAACGCTTTTAATGTGTCTGTTCACGGTCGTCTTGTATTTGTTTCTCGCTGTCGTCCGCAAAGACATACAAATTGTTGCAGCCAGCCGTAAAGGCGGAAAAGCAGCAATTGCTTTCTTTTCATTGGTGGTCATTATAGCAATGTTTTTTATGGAAGAAACCTTTGAGAACCGCTTGCGAGGGGTCGTATCTGGATTGCTTTTCTTAAGTTTTGTTTTTGATAGCAGAGGGTTAGCTGAAGATCGATTCATTATTCATCCACTAAATATTCGCGGGATCTTGTATCAGGAAGTGGATCGGGTGGTACTGTATCAGGAGAGCAAGGACCAATGGATCAAAATGAATTTCTTTCGAAGAGGGATGCGAGGACCACTGCTGAAATTCGAGCGTCCAATGGAAGAATTGGTCCTGTTTTTGACGGAGCATCTAAATGAAGGAACACCGATCGATATTCTAGTTGATCAAGAGCCAAAAGGTCATTGAATTTCTTTAAGCGATCATATAAATTGAGAGAATCAATTGGCCGGGCCCCTTTGACTGCAAAAGCAAAGAGACCCGGTCAATTTTTTAATTTAAGGGACTATCCAGTTGATTTTTTTGGCAAAATTCGAGTACGCCGAATACAGGAAGCAAGCTAGGTTTCTGACCGAACGTTTTGCTATTTTTTGTTTAAGAAGAACAGGGTCTTACCCTTAAATAAAGGGAATATGGTAGAATTGAGTATCAACTTTATTGTTTTAATTGAATAGGTTTACATACAAAGGAGGACGATGCTGTTGGTACAAATAAAAGAGGTCCTCAAAACCGTTTTGTTCGTTGCTCTGTTTGGGCTGTTACTGTTTTCGTTGCGACAATACGTCTTCACCCCTGTGATCGTTAAAGGAGATTCTATGGATCCAACATTGCATGATGGGGAGCGTGTGATCGCTATGAAAAACACCCAAATCAGCCGGTTTGATATCATCACATTTGAAGCCCCTGATGAGGTGGGAAAAAACTACATTAAGCGTGTGATCGGATTACCTGGTGATGTGGTGGAATACCGTGAAGACACTTTATTCATCAATGGGGCAGCATATGAAGAGCCTTATCTTTCTGCTTTTCGTTCAAAATTAACCGATGGTTATCCACTGACTTCTGACTTTACGATGGCTGATTTCGGTGTTGAACAAATTCCAGAAGGAAAATTGTTGGTGTTAGGGGACAATCGCCGAATCTCTAAAGACAGCCGGACCATTGGTTTGATTGATCAGTCAGCCGTATTAGGAGATGTCAAATTTATTTTTTGGCCCCTTAAAGATTTCGGAAGCATTCCGAATCAACACTCTGAGTAAGCGGAAGTCCGACTCGCTCAGAGCTTTTTTTTAAAAGAAAATTTGTTATACTATTTGTTATGAAGACAATGAAAGAAAAATTGTCAACGGATCAATAGAGAGCATCAAAACTGTTATTTTTCATGAGCAGGTTTGGTAGATGCAGGAGTTGATCTTTACTTACGATAGAAGCGACGATAAAAGTAAAGGAGTCTTCGTATGAGTTTACGATTTATACTAGGCGATGGACGCTGCGATCACGAACAAGCGATTTTGGACGCAGCTAACGCTTGGTTGGAAAAGCCACAAACAGAAGTCTTTTTTCTTGTCCCTAACTACAATAAGTTTGAACGAGAAAGAGAGATTCTGCAGGCGCTAAAACAAGGCACTGGAGATTTTGCCTCGATTCGAGCTCAAGTCTATAGTTTTCACCGTCTGGCCTGGTTCTATCTTCAACAAACTGGCTGGTTGTCAAAAACGGCCATCACAGATACCGGTGCAACCATGATCCTTCGCAAAATACTTCTCGATTTGGAAGAGGAGTTGATTCTTTTTCGAGGAGAAATCAATAAACCTGGGTTTATTCAACAACTGTTGTCTCTTTATCAAGAAATGCAGACAAGTAATATCGCAACCGAAGATCTGCATCTCGGTGGAACGATGAATAGGAGCAACGGAGAGGATGCGTTAAAGTTTTCCGAACTCGCATTGATCTTTCAGCGTTTCGAATTAGAAATGGTGACCCGGGAACTGCAAGTGGAACAACCGCTGGCACTACTAACACGTTTTCTGCAGCAAGGGTCTAAACCCAATGAATTAATGAACGATCGGCCTGATCTTTCGGAATCATTATTTATCATCAGTGGTTTTTCAGCATTTTCAACTCAAGAACAGAGTGTATTAAAAGAATTGATGAAACAAGGGCACGTCGTTGTCGATTTGCTTTTAGATCATGGATATCCCCAAGAATTACCTTCACCATTAGATTTGTTCTATGAATCGGGCCGCAGTTACCATCAATTATTTCTTGACGCTAGAACGGAAAATGTCGCCATTTATTTGGATCAAAAGCTTTCACCTTCTGAAGCACAGCAAGTGACACTAGAGAAAGCTGCCGCATACAATGAAGTGGAATCCTTTTGGCGTAAAACCCAGAATCAGCTCCATTATCAGCAGCAGCAACCAGTTTCACCGTATCTAGAAATGTGGAAAGTTGGCAATCCTGAAGAAGAAGTCCGGCAAATGGCTGCGAAAATCCGCGCATTGATCAGCGAGCAAAAAGGAGCAAAACTGCGTTATCGAGACATTCAAGTCTTGACACTGCAACCAGAGATCTACCATCAATATATTCCAACGATTTTTAAAGAATATGAGATTCCGTTTTATATTGACGAAGAGCAACTCATGGCTCAGCATCCGCTCGTTGAATTCTTGAATGCCTTCTTTGCTTGTGCAGATTATGGCTTTCGTTTAAATGACATTTTTCGACTGTTGCGTACGGAACTTTATTTGCCACAAGCATTCCAACAACAAGAAGACTGGCTGGCTGCCCGGGATGCATTTCGACAATTAGTAGACATTACAGAAAACCAAGCACTGGCTCATAACTTCCAAGGAAAAGATTGGACCCGTGAGAGAGACTGGCTCTTAGTGGACTATACATTGACAGGAGAAAACGCATCTGGCATCGCTGAATTGACAGATTATACGAATCAATTGCGCCGCTATTTCCGTCAAGATATTTTTGGCTCCTTGAAAAACATTCAAGAGACAAAGACGAACCGGGAAGCTGCAGGTGCTTTATACCAATTTTTACTTTCAGCAGGTGTTGAACAGCAATTGATTCATTGGCGAGATCAAGCAATCTCACAAGGGAAACTAGAGCAAGCTCGCAACCATGAACAAACATGGCAAGCTTTGATCGATCTTTTAGATGAATTTGTGGCTATTTATGGCGATGATCCTTTCGAACAGTCACTCTTTGAAGAAGTATTGATGACGGGTTTGGAGAATCTGACTTTCGGGAAAATTCCGACAGCAATCGATCAAGTCAATATTAATCGTTTTGATCTAGTACGACCTCGGCAAGCAAAAATCACTTTCGTACCAGGATTGAATGAGACGGTGTTGCCAAGAAGGATCGAAAATAAAACATTGTTGACTAACGAAGAAAGACAACATCTCAATCAATTGTTTGCGGGAGAAAAATATCTACGCGATACGATTATCGAAAGTAGCGCCAAAGAGCCGTTTCTTTTTTATGCGATCTTATTGTCTTCCACGGATAAACTCTATTTGTCTTATGCATGCAATTTTGATACCCAGCAAAATATCAAATTGTCCCCATATCTGGCTCGTCTGCTTGAATGGTTAGATGTTTCTTTACAAGACCGGGGCATCTTATCTTTAACCAGTGATCCAGAAGCCTACGTCGGCACGTATCGGGGATTAATCTATCAGTTGAATAATCTAAGTCAGCAGGCAAGAAAAGAACGACAGAATTTGCCGGCACAGTGGCAACGGTTCAAACAGGCTTTATTGCATTCGCCTGAAAAGCAATTAGCCCTTAGAGTATTTGAAAGCCAGACCCATCAAAACATTCCAGTCCCGTTGTCTCAAGATAAAGCCGTTGCTTTATATGGGCCATCCATCTACAGTTCGATCTCGCAACTGGAGACATTCTACCAGTGTGAATACAAGTATTTTGTCAGTTATGGACTACGCTTGAAAGAGCGGGAAATCTATGGACTTAACTCAGCGATGACTGGTGAATTTTTCCATGATGCACTCGATCGCTTTGTCAAAGTATTGATCAGTGAGAACATCTCATTGACGCAGTTGACCATGGATCAACGGCTCCAATTTGTTGAAAAAGTGTTGCAAGAGATTTTTGGAGAAGTCCGCTATACATTATTGTCCAGTTCGGCCAGAATGAATTTTATTCGTTATCAACTAGGTAAGACGATTCAGCGAGTAGCTTGGGCATTAACGAAGCAAGGACAAAAAATGCACTTCTCACCGCAAAAAACCGAAGTACTGTTTGGACAGATCGCTGGCGCTCAAGGGATCAATGGCATCGAGCTGCCTTTAAGCAGTGGGGGCAAACTGCATGTGCGAGGAAAAATCGATCGGGTAGATGCAGCAAAAACCGAAGAAGAGCAGTGGCTTTCAGTCGTAGATTACAAATCAAGCAGTCGTGAATTTGATTTGACAGAAGCTTACTATGGCTTAGCAATGCAGTTGATCACTTATTTAGACGTTGCGCTGAATGATGCTGTGCAGCTAGTTGGTACAGAAAATGTGCGCCCGGCTGGGGCTTATTATTTACATGTCCATGATCCAGTCTTAGATGGTCAAAAATCCTCTGAAGAGGAACGGTTGAAGCAATTCAAATATGATGGGTTGTTTCTGGATGAACCCTCATTGTTTCCACTTTTGGATCATGAATTGTCAGACAGCAGCAATTCGGCAGTTTTTCCGATTCGCAAAGACAAAAGCGGGACGTACCAAAAGACACCACAAGCCAAAAACAAGTTTTACACTGAAGAAGAGATTCGCTTGTTGAGGCAGCACAACCGCAAAAATATGCAGCAAGGTGCGGAGAAACTTCTCAGTGGCGAAATTGCCTTGAATCCGTCTTATAAGCTGAAAGACAAAAAGCGCGCCTGTGAGTTTTGCCCATTTCGCAGTATTTGCGATTTCGATGTGATGCTGCAAGAAAATAATTATCATCGTCTAGAGAATTTATCGAAAGAAGAGGTTTTACAGCGATTAAAGGAGGAAGAGAATGACTAAGATCCCTCTAAAACCACAAAATGAAACATTTACTGATACTCAGTGGCAAGCGATCTTTGATAAAGGAGACAATCTCCTTGTTTCTGCCTCAGCTGGATCAGGAAAGACCACCGTCCTTGTGCGACGTGTGATCGAGAAATTAAAAGCAGGAAGTCAGATCGACGAATTGCTGATCGTGACCTTTACCGAAGCAGCAGCAAGAGAAATGAAAGAACGGATCCAAGTAGCTCTGCAAACGGCCATTAATCAAGAAAGCCAAGAGCAAAAAAGACAACATTTCGTTCGGCAGTTGCAATTATTACCTACCGCAAATATCTCAACACTACATGCCTTTTGTTTAACGGTCATTCGGCGTTTTTATTATCTGATCGATTTGGATCCTGGATTTCGGATGCTGACAGATGAAACGGAGATTTTGCTGCTGAAAGAGGAAATCTGGACACAATTGCGAGATGCACACTACGAAGCAAATGATGAAGCCTTCTTTCGATTAACCGAAAACTTCGCCAGTGATCGTTCCGATGAGACGGTTGGTGATTTGATTTTGTCACTCTATGATTTTGCCCGCGCCAACCCTGATCCAGAAAAGTGGCTGGACGGTTTAGCGGTAAATTATGAAGCCGCGGACAATTTAGGGGATAATCATCTCTATCAGGCTCAAATCAAACCGACGTTGGTAGAAATTGCCGCAACGGCAGAGCATTTGCTGGCAGCGGCCAAACAATTTGCAGATCAGTCACCATTAATGGAAAAAGCAGCAGCACTCGTTCAAGCAGAGATTTCTCAAGTCCAAGAAATTCAACGAGTTCTGGCAACAGACGATCTATCCGTCTTATATGATCGCTTGACTCATTTGACCTTTGATCGCTACCCAAGCTATCGGAAAGAAGAACAAAAAGAACTTTCACAGGAAATCAAACCGTTGCGGGATGATGCCAAAAAACTATTAGAACAACTCAAAGGATATTTTCCTTATCCACCAGCAGACATGCTGCAAATGCTGCAACTATCTGAACCGATCGTTGCGACTATGGCAGAGATGACCAAAGAGTTTTTGACTGCTTTTCAAGCCCGCAAGCTAGCAAAAGGGTTGTTGGATTTCAATGATTTAGAACATTTCACGTTGAAAATCTTATTGGGTGATGGCACAGGCAGCGATGCTTCTGTTTATTACCGCGATAAATTTGAAGAAGTGCTCGTGGATGAGTATCAGGATATCAATCGACTGCAAGAAGCGATTCTGTATTGGGTTCGGCAAGTTTCAGGAGACCATGGAAACATGTTCATGGTAGGGGATGTCAAACAATCGATCTATTCATTTCGCTTAGCAGACCCCACTTTGTTTATAGAAAAATATTTGGCATTTGAACATCAAAACGGGGGACGAAGAATCGTTTTAGCAGAAAATTTCCGTTCGCGCCGCGAAGTGCTTGATTTTACGAACTTGGTTTTTCAACAATTGATGGACGAACAAGTTGGACAGATCCCTTATGATGACGCAGCGGCTTTAGTTCCGGGATTTCCGAGTTTTCCTGAAAGCGACGCATTCATTCCGGAACTTTTGCTCTATGAAAAAGAAGCTGAAAGTACTACGAATTTGATTGAAGACAAAACGGAAGGAGAACTTCACGTCACCGCAATCAAAATTCAAGAACTGATCCAATCCCAATTTATGATCTATGATAAAAAAAGACGGGAAGAACGTCCAGTCACTTATCAGGATATCGTTTTACTGACTCCTACCCGCAAAAATAATTTGGTCATCTTAGATGTTTTCAAAAAATTCGGGATTCCTCTGGAAGTCAATGATGCCCAGAACTATTTTCAAGCAACAGAGATCCAAACAATGATCGCATTGTTGCAAATCATTGATAATCCTTATCAGGACATTCCATTAGTGGCTGTTCTCCGTTCACCTATGGTAGGGCTAACGGAAGACGAACTAGCAGAGATTCGGCTAGCGGATCGTACCAGTGAGTTTTACAAAGCGGTCTTGACTTATCAAGACAACCAAAAGGGGACTGTTTCCGCTTTAAGCAAACGAGTGGATGATTTTTTAAGCGAATTGAATCGTTGGCGGGAAGCAGCTCGCAGACTGCCGATCCCTGATTTATTATGGGATATTTATGATACAACGGCTTACTTGGATTACGTGGTTGGCTTGCCAGCAGGGCAACAGCGCTATGCCAATTTGATTGCATTGATCCACCGAGCAGAGAAATATGAGAAAAGCAGTTTCCGAGGATTGTATCAATTCATTCGGTTTATTGAAAAAATGCAAGAAAAAGATAAAGATTTGGCAGAACCGTTGGCGACGCCAGCTGAAAATGCTGTGCGGGTCATGACTGTCCATGCTAGTAAAGGGTTGGAGTTTCCCGTTGTTTTCTTATTGGATACAACGAAATTTTTCAATTACCAAGACTTTCAAAAGCGTTATATTTTTGAAGAACAACTTGGCGCAGGTATCCAATATATCGATGCTTCGGAAAATATCAAATATGAAACGATTCCTTTTCAAGCCATCAAACAAGTTCGTTTGAAAAAAGCCCTCTCTGAAGAAATGCGTAAACTATACGTAGCATTGACACGGGCCGAGCAGAAACTGTATTTAGTTGGTTCTTATAAGGATCGGCAGGCAGCCTTTAAAGCTTGGCAAGCGGGGTTGACACAAAGTCAGACAGTCCTTGACCCGGCTTTACGTTTAGTTGCAAGAGGCAGTCTAATGGATTGGGTCGGTTTGACATTGATTCGTCATCCAGAGATGGAGCAGTTTTTTACTGATGCCAGTGAACGAAAAATGACGATCCATCATCCTGCAAGATTCCAGATCCATTGGTGGAATCAGGATCAGATTGATCAGCAATTGCAGGTGCAGCCGCCAACAGAGGCAGTTGTGGCTCCGACACCAAGTACTACAGCCCCAGAAAGATTGCTGAACCGTTTAGACTATCAGTATCCTTACAGCAAAGCGACTCAAACCACCAGCTATCAGTCGGTCTCAGAGTTAAAACGTCTATATAATGATCCGGACGATCAAGATATTACTTTACTGGAATGGCATTCCGCGGATCAAAAATTGGCACCTCAGCGCTTTCGTTATGTTGAGACTGAATTAGCTAAACCGCGTTTTTTACAAGAACAAAAACCGCAAGCTGCTTCGATCGGGAGTGCTACGCATCTAGTTATGCAAATGCTGCCGCTGACTGAAGTACCGACGGAAGCATCCTTAGCAGCTTTTATCGATGAATTGGTTGAACGTCAGCTCTTTACGAAAGATGTTGCCGACAAAATTGATCAAGGGAGCATCGTGTGGTTCTATCAAACAGCCGTGGGGCAAACTTTGATCAAGTATGCAACACAGGTAAAACGGGAGCAGCCATTTTCAATGCTAAAAGAAGCTGCCACTATTTTTGAAGGATTTGATGAACCAGATGCCGAATTATTGATCCACGGGATTATTGATGGCTATGTGGAGTTGCCAGATCGAATCATTTTGTATGATTTTAAGACGGATGCTGTATTTGGCAGTGAAGCACAGATTGAAAAGCGCATGCGGGATCGGTATTATGGACAGCTAAAACTGTATTGCCAAGCGTTAGAACAAGCTTTGCAGAAACCTGTGACTGAGACATATCTGGTTTTACTAGCCGCTAAGAAAATAATCGAATGGTAGGCCCTCGAACGGGATTCCTTACAATTCGTAAGCGATGTGCTATAATGATGCAAAGAGGTGATAGAAAATGATAAAAGTGGAAACAGATTACGCCCTTTGTCCTAAATTTGAAAAAGCTTTTTCGATTCTAGGGAAAAAGTGGAATGGCTTGATCATTGATGTGCTTCTTGAAGATGGCAAACAACGGTTTGTGGATCTTGCCAAAAAAATCCCCCAAGTGAGCGATCGGGTATTGGTGGAGCGCTTGAAAGAATTAGAACGTGAAGAAATCGTCTGCAAAGAAGACAATCTTTACTGTTTAACACCAAGAGGGGTCGCACTTGAAAAAAGTATGATGAGTGTGAAGCGCTGGGCAGAAACTTGGGTCAGAGAAGAAGAATGCAGTTGATTTCTGGCAAATAATTAGGTACACTAAGGTCAATCGAATAGTTAAAAAGCGTTGATGGAAACTAGTAGTTTGGCTGAAACAGGAAAGGGAGACTTGTCATAGACTGAAAGCAAGTTCTGTATTCGAAAAATGAATTTCATTTCTGGAGCTTACTGAACAAGAATCAGTCGGCAGTCCTACTGTCGTTAGTAGAAGTGAGTGCGTGGACTTTGTCCACGAATGAGGATGGTAACACGAGACGTCGTTCCTTTTTTAGGAACGGGGTCTTTTTTTCGTCTTGACTTATCAGCTATTCACAAAGAATAAGGAGGAAAAACATGTCTTTACAAGAGAAACTAGAGTCATTGAAAGAAGTAACGCTTTCAAAGATCAAAGAAAGCCGTTCAATCAATGAATTGAATCAAATTCGTGTGGATGTCCTTGGTAAAAAGGGACCCATCACGGAAGTTTTGCGGGGAATGAAAGAGTTGTCAGCAGAAGAGCGTCCAAAAGTCGGCAGCTATGCCAATGAGATCCGGGATGCGATTACACAAGCGATTGAGGAAGCAAAAACTTCATTAGAAGCAGCCGCACTAGAAAAGGCATTGGCTGAAGAATCGATTGATGTGACGTTGCCTGGCAAGCAGATGCCACAAGGGACCCGTCATGTCTTGACGCAAATCATGGAAGAAATCGAAGATATTTTTGTGGGGATGGGCTATCAAGTGGTTGAAGGATTCGAAGTCGAAAAAGATCACTACAATTTTGAACGAATGAACTTGCCAAAAGACCATCCAGCAAGAGACATGCAAGATACTTTTTATATTTCAGATGAAGTCTTGATTCGGACACACACCTCACCGGTGCAAGCTCGTACCATGGAAAAACATGATTTCAGCAAAGGGCCATTGCGAATGATTTCACCAGGAAAAGTATTCCGGAGAGACACCGACGACGCGACTCACAGTCATCAGTTCCATCAGATCGAAGGACTGGTAATCGATAAGAATGTGACGATGGGTGATCTTAAAGGGACACTAGAAGTCATGATGCAAAAAATGTTCGGGGCTGATCGCAGCATTCGTTTGCGTCCAAGCTACTTCCCATTTACAGAGCCTTCAGTAGAAGTAGATGTCAGCTGTTTCAAATGTGGGGGAGCCGGCTGTAATGTCTGCAAACACACCGGTTGGATCGAGATTTTAGGCGCTGGAATGGTACATCCGAATGTATTGGAAATGTCCGGGATCGATTCCAAAGAATACTCAGGTTTTGCATTTGGTTTAGGACCTGACCGGGTTGCGATGTTGCGCTATGGCGTCAACGACATTCGGAATTTCTATCAAAATGATGTACGTTTCATCAGTCAGTTCAAGGGGGAATAAATATGTTAGTATCTTACAAATGGTTAAATGACTATCTTGACCTTTCTGAGATCTCACCAAACGAGCTGGCAGATAAAATGTCAGTCACAGGGATCGAAGTCGAAGGAATCGAAATGCCAGCAGCGGGATTGAAGAAAATCGTTGTTGGGGAAGTCAAAGAATGTGTGCCACATCCAGATTCAGATCACTTATCGATCTGCCAAGTAGATATCGGTGAATCTGAATTATCACAAATCGTTTGCGGTGCGCCGAATATCAAAAGCGGCATCAAAGTGATTGTGGCACTCCCAGATTCACGGATCGCGGGCAATGTCAAAATCAAGAAAGGCAAGATGCGCGGACAACAATCCAATGGGATGATCTGTTCGCTGCAGGAATTAGGCTATTCTGATAGTGTGATCCCTAAAGAATATGCGGAGGGTATTTATTACTTGCCTACCGATGCCGAAGTGGGGAAGGAAGTCTTTCCCTATCTCGATATGGATGATGCCATCATCGAGTTGTCGATTACTCCAAACCGGGCCGATGCCTTAAGTATGCGGGGGGTCGCTTACGAGGTAGGAGCCATTTATCGACAAACACCAAAATTTGAGACCATTCAACTGAATGAAAGTGCTGTGAAAGCCGCAGACAAGATCAAAGTCAGCGTAGAAAATCAAAAGGATGCGCCAGCCTATCAAATTCGGATCATTGAAAACGTAACGATTGCACCAAGTCCGCAATGGTTGCAAAACCGTTTGATGAATGAAGGCATTCGACCAATCAACAATGTCGTTGATATTACCAACTATATTTTGCTGCTGTTTGGACAACCCCTTCATGCATTCGATTATCAAAAATTGGGTAGCCAAGAAATCGTCGTTCGCCGTGGCAAACCGCAAGAAACGTTGGTCACTTTGGACGGAGAGACACGAACGCTAGATGATAAGAACATTGTGATCACTAATGGAAAAGAACCAGTCGCTTTAGCTGGTGTCATGGGTGGGTTAGATTCAGAAATCACACAAGATACCACAACTGTTGCTTTAGAAGCCGCCTTGTTTGACCCCCTAGCGATTCGTTTGACGTCTAAAAAATTCAATTTGCGCAGTGAGTCATCTTCCCGTTTCGAAAAAGGTATCAATCAGGCTGCGATCGCGGAGGCTTGTGATGCAGCCGCTGCTATGATTGCGGAGCTAGCTGGCGGTACAGTTCTACAAGGTGCTGTCAAAGGCGCTGAAGTGACCCCTAAGGATGTTCAAGTCACGATCACATTAGATCGGATCAATCGCTACTTAGGAACACAAATCACGATTGCCGAAGCCAATGAGATTTTTGACGCCTTAGGTTTTGGCTACCAAGAAAATGAAGGTACCTATCAAGTTGTGGTGCCACCTAGACGTTGGGATATTCAGATCGAAGCTGACATCATTGAAGAAGTCGCCCGTATCTATGGCTATGACCGTCTGCCATCGACACTTCCAAGTGGTGAGACAGTTGCGGGGAGCTTAACCAAAGAACAACGCTTGACTCGCAAAGTACGAACACTCCTAGAAGGAAATGGTGTGAGTGAAGCTATCAGCTATGCATTGACAACCGAAGAAAAAGCCCGTCAATTTTGTTGGTTAGAGAGTCAGGTTACCCGTCTGGATTGGCCAATGACAGAAGAGCGTGGTGTCTTAAGAATGAATCTACTTTCAGGACTGCTGGACGACATTGCCTATAACTTGGCCCGCAAAAATGCCAATGTTGCGTTGTACGAAGTGGGGCGCGTCTTTTACAAAACAAGTGATGACCCTCGGGAGCTACCAACAGAAAATAATCATCTAGGACTAGCCATCACTGGCGCCATCACCGAAAAAGATTGGCAAGAAGATGAACAAAAAGTCGATTTCTATCATATTAAAGGGATCTTGGAAAACTTGTTTGCAAGTCTTTCTCTTACGGATCAGATTACTTATGAAAAGACAACAGCAATCAAAGAACTTCATCCAGGCAGAGCCGCTGCTATCCTCTTACAGGATGAAGTGATCGGTTACCTAGGGCAAGTCCATCCAAGTACAGCAAAAGCTTATGATCTGACTGAGACATATGTTGCTGAATTGGACTTGGATCGTTTGTTAGCAACTGAAAATGCAGCGCTCATTTATCAAGCAGTTTCGAAATTCCCATCAGTTAACCGGGATATTGCACTGTTGGTGGATGAGAAGACGTCGAACCAAACAATCCTGCAAACCATTGAACAAGCAGCAGGCCGTTTCTTGACGGACATTCATCTATTTGATGTGTACCAAGGAAAGAACATCGATAGCAATAAAAAATCAATGGCCTATCGATTGACTTTTGCTAATCCTGAAGCGACATTGACAGATGAAGAAATCAATCAAGCAATGTCGAAGATCACACGTGTGCTAGAAGAATCACTACAAGTAGAAATTCGTTAGTCCCATTGCTGTGATAGGAAACAGTGACATAAAAAAAGAGTGATCTTGAGGAATCAGCAAGATTGTAGCATTTGCAGGGGAAGGTGTTCTCCCTTGCTATGCTACAATTTTTTTTATAATGGATAGAGTAAATATTCTCATGGATAACCACAGCTCGAAGAGTTGCTTTTCCAGTTTTATTTTATGGAAGAAAGGATCGATTGATGGAACAACTGACGGTTTACGATGCACAAAAGCAGCCAACAGCTGCGACGATGTTGCGGGATACGCCAGTCCCTAATGACGGCTACCGAGTTGTGGTGTCTGTTTTATTGTTTAATGACGCCGGAGAATTACTGATTCAAAAACGACAATCCACAAAAAAAGGCTGGCCTAGTTATTGGGATTATCCTGCTGGCGGGACCGTCAAAGCTGGTGAAAGCTGTTATCAAGCGGCAGAAAGGGAACTATTAGAAGAGTTAGGGATGACACTTTCTTCAGAGAAAATCCCTAGTCGTTTAACAGTGAAATTTGAAGAAGGCTGGAATGAACTCTATTTTGTTCAATGGACCGGCGCTAACCCTGAACTTTGTTTGCAGTAAGAAGAAGTTGCTGCAGCAAAGTGGGTCAATGAAAAAGAGTATCGCGCATTGATCAATGGGTATAAATTTATTCCTTACTTATATGCACCGATCGTTTTCACGCTTCAAAGTCATCCTGGGGACTATTTTCCGGTCTAAGTTCTTACTCGTGATGGTAGCTTCTTTTTGATAGAAAGCGATTCTGTCGTGATTGAGAAAAATGTTCTCGAATGGTGTTTGCTCACATGTCAATGGTAGTTGAGCAGTTCGCTTTTTTATTTAGGGATCTTTAAATAAAAGATAGTAATTAAAAACAAACCCACCAAGCATACTGGTGGGTTTGTTGGTTGTTCATATTTATGCAAAGTAGTTGATCCCCATTGCTTCTTTCACTTCTGCCAAGGTTTGTGCTGCGACTTGTTCTGCTTTTTCGCTGCCTTTTTTTAAGAGGTTCATGACTTCAGCCGGGTCCTTAGCAAATTCTTCTCGTCGCTGACGGATCGGAGCAAATTCTTCTTCTAAGACATCGATCAGATAGCGCTTGATTTTTACATCGCCTAGACCGCCTTGACGATAGTGCTCTTTCAATGCGGCAATTTTTTCTAAATCTTTGCCAAAGACATCTAAATAAGTAAAGACCATATTGCCTTCGACTTGGCCAGGATCTGCTACATGGATATGATTTGGATCAGTGTACATGCTCATGACTTTCTTTTGAACGATATCCGCATTGTCTGCCAAATAGATTCCGTTGTTCAATGATTTGCTCATTTTACCATTTCCATCGATACCAGGTAAACGTCCCATTCCTTTAGGCGGAAGAACTGCTTTAGGTTCCACCAATACGTCACTATAGATGGAATTAAAGCTATGAACGATTTCTTGTGTTTGTTCTAGCATTGGTTTTTGATCTTCACCGACAGGAACTAAGTTGGCTTTGAAAGCAGTGATATCTGCTGCTTGTGAGACAGGGTAGATGAAGAATCCAGTTGGGACACCTTCCCCAAATTTCTTTTGTTCGATCTCGGCTTTGACGGTCGGATTGCGGCGAACCCGTGCCACACTGACTAAATTCAAGTAATACATGGTTAGTTCCGATAACTGAGGGATTTGTGATTGAATAAATAAAGTCGAGCGGGTCGGATCGAGACCAATCGCTAAATAGTCAAGTGCCACTTGCAAGATATTTTCTGACACTTTCTGTGGATTTTTGGCATTGTCTGTCAATGCTTGCATATCAGCGATCATGATATAAAGTTGATTGTTAGGGTCGTCTTGCATCTCAACTCGTTTTTTTAATGAGCCGACATAATGCCCTAAATGAAGTTGCCCTGTAGGCCGGTCTCCGGTTAATATTGTGTTCACGTTTCATCCACCTCTAAATTCAATATATAGTTCATCTTACCTTGTTTTTCCAAAAGAAACAACTTGTTCTACTAAGGGTCGAAAAAAAACGATGGACAAAAACCTAACATGAGGTTAAAATAATGAAGGTTTTTCTTTGGGGATGATGTGGAAATTAAAACTACCTTTACAAATAGAAAAATTTTGAGCTATAATATGAATCAAATCTTTTCAATTACTCATTTATTTTTAAATATAGACTTGGAGTGTGAATGAATGGCAATGATAGAATTTAAAGACGTGGAAAAGTACTACGGCAAATTCCATGCATTAAAAAACATAAATATTGAATTTGAAAAAGGTGAAGTCGTTGTTGTGATTGGTCCTTCAGGATCCGGAAAAAGCACGATGCTTCGCACAATCAATGGATTAGAAACGATTTCTTCTGGTCACTTACTGATCAATGGCAAAGATCTTTTCAGTAAAGATGTCAAATTGACAGAGATTAGAAAAAACATCGGAATGGTCTTCCAGCATTTCAATCTTTACCCCAATAAAACCGTGTTAGAAAACATCACTTTGGCTCCCATTAAAGTATTAAAACAAAATGAACAAGAAGCGATTGCCTTAGCCGAAAAACTGTTGAACCGTGTAGGCATGCTGGACAAAAAAGATTCTTATCCATCCATGTTGTCTGGCGGACAACAACAGCGGGTGGCTATTGCCCGAGGATTAGCCATGACACCAGAAATGTTGCTTTTCGATGAGCCAACTTCTGCACTGGATCCAGAAATGATCGGTGATGTTTTAGACGTGATGAAAAAAATCGCCAGTGAAGGTATGTCCATGATCGTGGTGACTCATGAGATGAGTTTTGCCCGTGAAGTAGCCGACCGGATCGTTTTCATGGCAGAAGGCCAAGTATTAGAAGATCGTCGCGACGTCGATGGCTTCTTTGAAAACCCAAGAGACGAACGGGCCAAACAATTCTTAAGCAAGGTAACCAATCATTAGGAGGAAAGTAGCTATGAGCAAAAAAATCAGTACAGTGCTGCTCCTTGTATTCGCGCTCATGACCTTTTCTGCTTGTAAAGGCCAAAGTGCTGCAGAACGTGATGTGTTAGCGAGCAGCAAAGAAAGCAACCAAATCATCTGGGGAGTCAAGAATGATACCCGATTATTTGGATTGATGGATATTGCGACAGCTGAAGTCCGCGGATTTGATATCGATATCGCTAAAGCAATTACTGAGCATATTTTAGGACGTGACGGAAGTGCTATTTTTGTCGAAGTCACATCAAAAACTCGAATTCCGCTATTAAAAAATGGCAATATCGATGCAATCATCGCTACGATGACCATCACGGATGAACGGAAGAAACAAGTAGATTTTTCTGATGTTTATTTCGATGCTGGACAATCTTTATTAGTAGCCAAAGATAGCCCGATTCAGGGAATCGAAGATTTAAATGCCAATACGACGGTTTTAGTCGTCAAAGGATCGACATCAGCGATCAATATCCGCAAGGCAGCGCCGGAAGCAAAAATCTTGGAGTTAGAAAATTATGCCGAAGCCTTTACTGCATTACAGTCAGGACAAGGCGATGCGATGACGACAGATAATGCGATCTTATTGGGGATGGCCAGTGAAAATCCCAACTATCATTTAGTTGGCGGTACATTTACAAATGAACCTTACGGAATAGCTATCGATAAAGGACAAGAGCCTTTCTTGAAAGCCGTCAACCAGGCATTGAAAGAAATGCATGAAGACGGTACGTATGATGAAATTTATCAGAAATGGTTCCCTGATGATGCATCTGGGAAAGTTGATTAAAGGAGGAAATTTGCATGCTTGAATTGTTTCAAACTTACGGCGACCAGTTTTTTTCTGGTTTCAAATATACGATTTTCTCCAGTTTACTGGCTTTATTCTTTAGTTTAGTGATTGGTACATTGATGGCGATATTTCAGCTGTCTACCAATCGATGGGTCAAAGGGATCGCTAAAGCGTATGTCGAGTTTTTCCGAAATATTCCCTTGTTGATCATCGTGATGTTCTTTTATGTCGTGGTGCCGATGTATTGGGTGACTTTTGATGGATTTCAAGCGGGAACGATCGGCTTGACCATCTATACGTCTGCGTTTATTGCAGAAACGATTCGTTCTGGAATCCAGACAGTTCCTAAAGGGCAGATGGAGGCTTCTTTGTCCTCTGGATTCACTTACAGCCAGGCCATGCGCTACATTATTTTACCGCAGGCTTTTAAAATTGTTGTTCCGCCACTAGGAAATCAGTTTATCAACTTGGTCAAAAATTCATCGATTTTAGCAATGGTAGCTGGTCTTGACGTTATGTATCAAGGTGACTTGATTGCCAGTGAAACCTTTAATACTTTCGACACCTATATTATTGTCGGAATCTTTTATTTGATTATCACATTACCATTATCCTATTTAATGGTTTATCTTGAAAGACGTTGGGCTGTACGCTCATAGAAAGGAGACACTAAATGGAATTTTTCGAAGCTTTTTCTGCCATCAATCTTCGGTTTTTGATCGACGGTCTCCGAGTAACGATCGAAGTCTCCGTCTTATCGATCATCTTTAGTTTTTTGATTGGCGGCCTTGCAGGAGTCTTGCGTTTCACTAACATTCCGTTCTTTTCAAAGATTTTAGGTGTAGTGATCGATGTGATTCGAAACCTGCCGTTGCTGCTGATTATTTTCTTCACGTACTTTGCATTGCCGCAGATTGGTATTCGTTTCAATATTTTCTGGTCTGCAGTTGTGGCATTGACGATTTTTGAATCTGCCATGCTCTCAGAGATTTTTCGTGCGGGGCTTAATGCCGTACCAAAAGGGCAAATGGAGGCTGGTTTGTCTACCGGTTTGAGTTATGTCCAAGTGTTGCGAAGCATTGTGATGCCGCAAGCTTTTAAAGCCATGCTGCCTGCGATCGTTAGTCAATTGATCTCATTGATCAAAGATACGTCATTGGCAGTGATTATTTCACTTCCAGAACTGACTCACCATGCTCGAATTATTTATGGACAAAATACCAATTATGTATTGCCAATGTTTCTTGCGATGACTGTGCTGTACTTCATCGTCTGCTATGCCTTATCGCTGCTTTCTCGCTTCTTGGAAGCACGTCAGTATAATTACTGATTTCTTGAGGCTGCATAGAAACAGTGATTACTAGATCCGAATGACCTTTGATGTCATGCAGTTGCTTTCCTTGGACGAGAGTAGCCAGAGCATCGGAGGTTTTCGGATCTTTTTTTGACCGCAATAGGTTCATTGCTTTCTTGGATAAAGCAATACTTGAAAAATCAGTAAAAAAAGTCCAAAATGGAACTTAGACAAATTTCTTTCTTTCATTAAAAAGGATGGACAACTATGACAAATAAACAACCCATTGGCTTTATCGATTCTGGTGTTGGCGGATTGACCGTTGTTAAAGAAGCGATTAAGCAATTGCCCAATGAACATATTATTTATCTTGGTGATACTGCACGCTGTCCCTATGGGCCGCGTCCGGCAGAACAAGTCATCGAGTATACATGGCAGATGACCGAATTTTTATTGCAGCAAAACATCAAAATGTTGGTGATTGCTTGTAATACGGCTACGGCTGTCGCATTAGAAGAAATCAAAGAAAAATTATCGATTCCGGTAATCGGAGTCATACTGCCTGGCTCTCGAGCTGCTGTCAAAGCAACAAAAAACCAACAGATCGGTGTCATTGGAACTGCGGGTACTATTAAGAGCAATGCGTATGAAGAAGCAATCAAGCTTAAATCACCTCGTTCTGTGGTAGTTAGCTTGGCTTGTCCCAAATTCGCGCCTATCGTTGAAAGCAATCAAGCGCAATCATCGGTTGCCAAAAAAATCGTTGCCGAAACACTGCGCCCCCTCAAAAATAAGAAATTAGATACGTTGATTTTGGGTTGTACTCATTATCCTTTGTTGCGGTCTTTGATCCAGAACGAGATGGGGAGCCAGATCCAGCTGATTGATTCCGGTGCAGAAACAGTGGGTGAAGTCAGCATGCTGTTGGACTACTTTGCTATTGCCAATACAAGCCAAATGACCCAAGAACCGGAATATCTTTTTTATACGACAGGTTCAACAAAATTATTTGATGAAATTGCGAACGAATGGTTGAATGTACCGGTCCATTCGCAACATATCACATTAGGAGGAAATTAAATGCGCCATGATGGCAGAAAAGCGGGAAGTATCCGTCCAGTAGAAATCAAAACAAATGTATTCAAACATCCAGAAGGATCCGTCGTGATCTCATTTGGTGATACCACAGTTATTTGTTCCGCAACGATCGAAGACCGAGTGCCGCCTTTTTTACGGGACTCAGGGAAAGGCTGGGTGACGGCAGAATACAGCATGCTGCCGCGAGCAACGAATACCCGTAATCGTCGAGAAAGTGCAAAAGGAAAGCTGTCTGGTCGGACAATGGAGATCCAGCGACTGATCGCCCGTTCGTTACGGGCAGTGGTAGACTTGGAAAAGTTAGGTGAACGTAGCATTGTAGTCGATTGTGATGTCATCCAAGCGGATGGCGGCACTCGAACAGCTAGTATCACCGGTGCTTTTGTGGCTTTGCGATTGGCGATCGATCAATTATTGACCAACCATGAGCTAACGGAAGATCCTATTAAAGAACATCTTGCTGCCATCAGCGTAGGAATTTTACCTGATAACACTTGTGTCACTGATCTAGACTACGAAGAAGATTCTGCGGCTGCTGTAGATATGAATCTCGTAATGACAGAGTCAGGCCGTTTCATTGAGATTCAAGGAACTGGGGAAGAAGCGACATTTGATGGTCAGCAATTGAACGAAATGCTGATTTATGGCAAAACAGCCATTGAAGAGCTGATTGCCTATCAAAAAGAAGCATTGCTGATCCAAGAACAGCCCCAATACGTTATTCCTGAGAAGACGATCGTGATTGCCACTGGTAATCCTGGCAAAGCACGAGAATTCACCGCAGTTTTTGGTGCTGCTGGCTATGACGTTCGGACATTGAAAGATTATCCCGCATTACCTGATGTTGAGGAAACAGGAACGACTTTCGAAGAAAATGCTCGGCTGAAGGCAGAAACGATTGCAAAAATTCTTGGGCGACCTGTTCTAGCGGACGATTCGGGCTTAAAAGTGGATGCATTAGGTGGTAGACCCGGTGTTTACTCGGCACGTTTTGCGGGTGAACAAAAAAGCGATGCTGCAAATAATGCCAAATTGTTGTACGAATTAACTGATATCCCAGATGAACAACGAACAGCACAATTCCATTGTACATTGGTCTTTGCAGCTCCTGACAAAGAAAGTCTCGTAGTCGCTGCCGATTGGCCAGGCAGGATTGGCCGCATTCCTCGGGGAGAGAACGGTTTTGGCTACGATCCATTGTTTATCCCTGTTGGTTCAGATAAAACGGCTGCTGAAATGAGTGGAGAAGAAAAGAATCAAGTGAGTCATCGTGGTCAAGCCATCGCGAAACTACGCAATGTATGGCAAGAGTGGTTGGAAGGAGAACAAGCATGAAATATTTAATCGTTAGCGATAACCATGGCGATCGTCAAATTCTCGTTGATTTGCTAGCAGAATTTTCTGGGAAAGTGGATACCTTTATCCATTGTGGAGATTCGGAACTGCAACCAAGCGATCCCCTTTGGCAAACCTATCAAGTGGTTGGCGGAAATTGTGATTACAGTCTGGAATACGAGGATGCAAAGATTATCAAAACGCCTCTCGACACGATTTATGTGACCCATGGTCATTTGGCAGATGTTCGTTTTGGCGTGACAACACTCGGACTTCAAGCACAACAAGCTGATGCATCAATTGCTGTATTTGGTCACACCCACCAGATTGCCTGTGAGAAGGTGGGGCATCGCCTATTCTTGAATCCGGGCAGTATTTCTCAACCGCGGGGACCTATTCAAATCAAAAGTTTTGCCATCATAGAAAGTACTGAAAAGCAGTGGATCGTTCAATATTATGATCGTACGTTTAATGAAATCGCTGATTTGCATTTTATTTTTGAGCGCTAAGAAAGCGAAATCAAAAGTAAAAAATTCATTATAAATAAGCAGTTTTACGATATCTTTTTGATTTTTCTAGTAAAATAGAAAAGTAGCTGTGAAATGGAGGCATTCAGATTGATTGGTCAAACAGTAGAAAAAATATTATTAGAAAATCAAGAAAGTTTTTTAGTACCTGCAGAAAACGTTGCAACGGTTCTTTACAATCATCCATTAAACCATGCGTTACTCGTTTTATCGAAAGTCGGCTATTCCAAGATTCCAGTCCTAGATAGTGAGGATCATCTTGTTGGATTGATCAGTTTATCGAACGTGGTCGAAAGAATGATGGACCTGACTGGGTTTAGTATGGACAACTTAGAAGGCTTGACGGCCGCAGACGTGATGGAAGTCAATGTGGCTTGTATCAAAGAAGATGGCGAATTAGAAGACATGCTTCATCTTTTAGTGGATCAGGCATTTTTGCCCATCGTCAATGAGGAAAATGTCTTTGTAGGAATCATTACCCGAAAAGAAATCTTAAAATCTGTCAATCACCTAGCACATGAATTAGAGAAACGGTATATGCTGATCTCAAAAGAGGCCAGTCCTACAGACGAATTACAAGTCATCTAATAATGGATAAAAAAGCACCCCGAAAAAATCATCGGGGTGCTTTTAACGTTTAAGCGGTCAATTGACGCCAATGATTGGCGCACTAGGAATGGTGTAGCCTTTAGCAGTCAGTGCATCGATTGAAGCCGCTAAAAACTCTTCTTTTAGTTTCCACTGAGTTCCGTTGGTAACATACATCGTTGTCCGGATCGCAAAATTATTGTTGCCAAGGTCGACAACACCAAAAATTGCTGGTTTCGTTTGGATCTCTTCCTCGTGAGCAGCAGCCACTGTTTGATTGACTTCGTCAATGATCGACCGGATATCGTCTAAGCCCTCTGATGGCAAGATACGCACATCTACAACGACTTGCATATTGGCTCGTGAAGTGTTGCTGATCGTAGTGATATTCCGATTCGGGATATAATGGACAGTCCCATCCACGGATTTTAACTGAACCGTTCGAATACCGACAGCTGTAACTGTTCCTTCTAATGACAAATTCGTCAAACGGATATAATCGCCGACATTGATTTGTTGCTCAGTAATGATAAAAAAACCAGTGATCAGATCATTCATAAAGCCTTGAGCACCTAGTCCCAGTGCCACCCCAGCAATCCCAGCCCCCGCTAAGAGTGAACCAACAGGCACGCCAATCGTTGACAATAACGCATATACAAAGAAGAAACCTAATGTATAGTGGACGATATTGCGGATCAGCGCATGGATCGTGTTGATTCGACTGGCATTATAGGTTCCTTTTTTCTCGTAGGAACGATAAATTCGTTCGATGACATAATTGCTGATTTTCAGCAAAATACCAAATAAAATAATCAAAAAAAGCAGCATCAGAACTTTTTGGATCAAGATACCAACAATAGCCTCCCAATCAATGTTTTGCCACCATTTCTGCAAGGCATTCAATTGTTTTGCGGCAGGCTCCGTCAAGCTGGATCCTGTCGAATCCGTTGTAGCATCTGTCAAAAGTCGTAACATAAAATCCCTCCATCTATCAATAGGTCTATTTTATAGGAGAAGAAACAGAAATGCAAAATTCACTTGTTAAATTTTTGTAAAAAGATGAACAAATAAGGGGATATCATTAGTTAGCAAAGAAACAGCAAAAACTCGTCTCTTGGCATAGACCAGTCAAGAGACGAGCACGAGTACATGTGATCATAGAATTACGATAAGTGAACACCTTTATCGACAAAAATCACTTCTCCGATGATACCGCTAGACAATGGACTAATCAGAAAGGCACATGTGTTGCCGACTTCTTCGATGGTCACACCAACATGATCAGGAGTGCGATCTTCAGATAATTGGATCAGCTTTTGATAATCTTTTACACCTGTCACAGCCAGTGTTTTGATTGCTCCTGCAGAGATGGCGTTGACCCGGATTTTTTGCGGGGATAATTCTGCAGCTAAATAGCGAACGCTTGATTCGAGAGCAGCCTTAGCAATCCCCATCATGTTATAGTTGGGTACAGCACGTTCTGAACCTAAATAGGTTAAGGTAACGATTCCGGCATTTTCTGCCAAGAGGGGTTTGGCATATTTAGTAACAGCGATCAATGAATAGCTGCTGATATCTTGTGCTAGTGCATAGCCATCTCTTGATATATTTAAAATATCACCTGAAAGATCATCTTTGTTGGCGTAAGCGACAGCATGGACGACGCCATGGATTTCGCCTGCATAGTCTTTGATGGTTTCAAAAGCTTTCGCGATACTCTCATCATTTGCAACATCACATTCAACCGTATACTCATTTTCCTCTAGTAGCCGTTCAAGAGGTTTTTTCATGCGTTCGTTTTGATACGTATAGATGACTTCAGCGCCTTGTTCTTTTAGCGCTTGCGCACAGCCCCAAGCGATACTGCGTTTGTTGGCTACGCCCATCACGACAACTTTTTTTCCAGTTAAGAAACTCATAATTCCACTCCTTAATAGTTTGCATAATAATTAATAATGACGATCGATAGTGGGTCCCACTATCATGATTTCTAATTATTATTCATAATTGTTTGATTGTCAAACTATTTTTTTCTTAATAAATATTTAGTTGCGAAAAAATCAGAACTATGATACTTTGATAATCAAACTATAATATTTTTTTAAGCAAGGAAGGGAACCCCATGAAAAAACTATTGACAGAAACAGAAGTCATGGACTTGATTCCAAATCGCTATCCGATCATTTATATCGATTACGTTGATGAGATTGAGTCAGGGAAGAAGATCATTGCCACGAAAAATGTGACGATCAATGAAGATTTTTTCCAAGGACATTTTCCAGGAAATCCAGTGATGCCAGGAGCGTTGATTTTAGAAACATTGGCACAAGCAGGTTCGATCTTGATTTTGAAATCGGATGAATTTCAGGGAAGAACTGCTTATATTGGCGGGATCAACAAAGCAAAATTCCGTCAAAAAGTTGTTCCCGGCGATACCTTGAAACTTGTTTTTGAGATTACAAAAATCAAAGGTTCTGTAGGGACAGCCAATGCTGTGGCAACTGTGGAAGGAAAAAAAGCAGCGGAGTGTGAATTTACCTTTATTGTTGGAGAACAAAAATAAAATAAAGACCAGTGCCTTTAAGGGAAATTTTCAAAGGCATTGGTCTTTTTTGCTTACTTAGCTTCTTGTAAAATCTTGATGGATTTGATTTTGACAGGATCTTTTGGCGTAGAGTCTTCTCCGTTGCTATTCGCCTCACCGGTCGTTTCGGCTTTGGCAATTTTGTCTACGACATCCATTCCTTCAATGACCTGACCAAAGACTGTGTACTTACCATCTAGTGTCGGAGCACCACCATCTTTGTAGGCGTCAATGATTTTTTGAGGATAAAATTGGATTGCTCGTCCATCAGAGACATCATCATGGTTTTGAACAATAAAGAATTGACTTCCTTGGCTGTTGGGAGCGCTGGATTTTGCCATCGATAACGCGCCGCGGATATGGTAAAGCTGTTTGGATATTTCCTCGCCAAACCCTTTGCCCCAAATGCTTTCTCCACCAGTTCCGTCACCGTTAGGGTCGCCGCCTTGGATCATAAAGTCTTCGACGATTCGATGGAAAGTCAAGCCATCGTAGTAGCCATTTTTGGCATGAGTCATAAAGTTTTCGACAGCTTTTGGTGCAATTTCTGGGAATAATTTGATTTTGATCGTGCCTTCTGTGGTCTCAAGTGCAACAAGATCTTCATTTTCATTTACTTCAGTGGACAACTGCGGCAGTTCCAGAGAATTTAAGTCTACAGATTCTGATGTGGTTGTTTTATCCGAAGAACTAGAAGTAGTTGTTGTATCATTGCAGGCAGTTAATAGAAAGAGGCTAGTTGCTGCCGCCAACGTTAGTATCATTTTTTTCATTTGAGTAAGATCCTTTCATTACTAGACTGTCTTTATCATATCAAAATTTAGCTGGAGTGAAAAGCAGGTATCTATTAAAACCAATAGGAAAGGTGTAGACCACTTATCGGTTGTTTGCTATAATGAAAGAGGATTCATGAACAAAAAACGGATAGAATTTTTAGGAGGTTTGACGGATGGGAAAATTAGGTATTTCAGTTTATCCAGAACGATCAACGTTTGAGAAAGACAAGGCTTATCTTGATTTAGCACACAAATACGGCTTTAAGCGTGTGTTTACAAGTTTGCTGCAAATCGAAGATGATAAAGAAAAAGTATTGGCAGATTTCAAGCAGGTAGTGGATTATGCCAATCAATTAGGAATGGAAGTCATGGTGGACATCAATCCTGGTCTCTTTGATCAATTAGAGATCTCATATGATGA
The DNA here is from genome assembly GCF_005843965.1 of Enterococcus sp. M190262. Classification (NCBI taxonomy): domain Bacteria; kingdom Bacillati; phylum Bacillota; class Bacilli; order Lactobacillales; family Enterococcaceae; genus Enterococcus; species Enterococcus sp. M190262. The sequence continues at coordinate 2,597,543 of NZ_CP040461.1, forward strand.
TCTTTCATTCTTTGATGAAATGGGTGCTTATGGTGTCCGTTTGGATATCGGTTTTACCGGTGCCGAAGAAGCGCGTATGACGCGTAATCCTTATGGCATCAAAATTGAGATCAATATGAGCAGTGGGACAAACTACGTAGACAATATCATGAGTTATTCGCCAAATACGAATAATTTATTAGGCTCCCACAATTTTTACCCTCATCGATATTCAGGTTTGGGTTATGACCATTTTGTGTATTGCTCACAAAAATTCCGTCGTTACAACTTGAACACAATGGCTTTTGTGAATTCTCACGAGGCAACATTTGGTCCTTGGCCAACACAAGATGGGCTTTGTTCGTTGGAAGATCATCGTGATCTGCCAATCGCTACTCAAGTTAAACATTTGGTTTTGACAGGATTAATCGATGATATTTCAGTGGGAAATGCCTATGCATCAGAAAAAGAGTTAGCTGCAATGGCAGAAGCCTTCAATGCGGACTATCCTACCTTAAAAGTAGATGTTGCTGAAGGAATCACGGAAGATGAACGCATCTGTTTGTTTGATAATCTTCATGGTTATCGCGGGGATCGCTCAGAATATATTTTGCGGTCGACGATGACTCGAATTTACTACAAAGATAAGCCATTCCCAGCACATGATACCCATGATATGACTCGCGGTGATATTTTGATCGATAACGTCGGTTATGGGCAATACAAAGGTGAAACTCAGATCGCATTGAAAGAAATGAAGAATGATGGCCGTGTCAATGTCGTAGGAAAAATTGCTGCAGATGAACTGTTTCTACTGGATTTCTTGAAACCATGGTCAAGCTTTAAACTAAAAGACAGCAAAGACGAATAAGACGCTTTGTTTTTCTAAAGAACTGCTCTTTTTGAGCGGTTCTTTTTGTTTAATAGCTTTCGTCCGTGCAGTGTGGGGAAAAAAGGCGCGTTTCTACATGTGGATGAGATTGATGGTAAGAAGGTGAGGACTGTTGAAAGGAGCCGCCTGCTAGCAAAAATTTCTTTACTCTTTACTTCTCTGCTCTTTACATAGCAGCACTTGGTAGCGCTTGTTGAAGTGTTAGTTTGACTGTTTTTCGTTTTGGTCCTATTGACAAATCAAAAGTAAAAGGGGTATTTTGTACTAGAATGTTTTTTAGGAGGGAGCAACCAGAACGGTGTTTTTTATTATTGAAACGTTATTGTTATTTATCGTTACCATTCGTCTGGCTGGTTTTTTGTCGATTTTCTTACTGATTGCTATTTTCCAGCAAAAGCGGAAACGACAACACATGACCAGTGAAGAATGGGAGACATATTTTACCAAATTAGGGACTGATGGCTTTCTTTGGCGCTTATATGGCTGTTTTTTTGCCGTTTTAGGGGTCTTTGCGGTCATCAATACATTTTATTTTTGGCATCAGATGTGGGTGTATGGGATCACGTTGATGTTGGCGGGCGGATTTCATCTTTATTTCAAATATCGCCTAAATAAAGAGCAGATTCAAGCGCGTTTCTTGAAATAATCAACCAATAATTATATTATGTAAACTAGTTGTCGAGGAGGAACAAAATGAAACTACGCTGGAAGATCGCCATTTTAGTGGGAGTGCTTTTGATAGCAGGCTTGGGCTATGCCGGAAATTATTTTTATAATTACGCAGTTGTCCCATCAGAAAAAGATTTTTTAAAAGGTGATACCTCTGGAACGGACAAAAGCAATGCGAATCCTGAAGCGGAGGAGTGGTTTACCGCTCCGGAAAATCGTCAAATGTGGCAACTTGAATCCTCAGATGGATTGATGTTGTCCGGAATTTACTTGCCTGCCCAAAAATCACAGCACAAAACAGTGATTGTCGCCCATGGTTATATGGGAAACGCAGAGACGATGGGAGTTTATGCGAAGATGTTCCATGATCTAGGATATAACGTATTGGTTCCTGATGCCCGCGGTCATGGAGAAAGCCAAGGCGATTATATAGGATTTGGATGGCCAGAACGGAAAGATTATGTCCAATGGATCGATCAAATCTTAAAAGAAAGCGGCAAGGAAGAATCCATTGTTTTATACGGTGTAAGTATGGGAGCTGCTACCGTGATGATGACCAGTGGCGAAAAGTTGCCTGCCAACGTAACAGCGATCATTGAGGACTGCGGTTATGCTTCTGTAAATGAGGAATTGAGCTATCAGTTGGATCAATTATTTGGTTTGCCAGCATTTCCTTTGATCAATGTCACTAGTCTGGTTACCAAGCTAAGAGCTGGTTACTTCTTTGGCGAAGCAGATGCCGTGAAACAGCTGCACAAGAACACTCGTCCAATGTTCTTCATCCATGGTGATTCGGATACTTTCGTTCCTTATTCAATGTTGGCAGAAGTTTATGCTGCTACAGATGCGCCAAAAGAAAAATGGGTAGTCAAAGGGGCGGAACATGCCCAAAGCTACACGAAAGATCCAAAACGTTACCAGGAAAAAATTGCGGCATTCCTTGAAAAGTATGATCACTTGCCAGAATAGCAAAAAAAGAGCGAAGATCTGTAGATCTTCGCTCTTTTTGTAATGAGTAGCTTATAAATTAGCAAATTTTTCTAACAAACGAATCATTTGGCAAGTAAAACCATATTCATTGTCATACCATGCAACAGTTTTGACCAATTGAAAGTCTCCTGCAGTAGTTACTTCTGTTTGTGTCGGGTCAAAGATTGATCCTTGCGTCGTACCGATAACATCGCCAGAGACGATTTCACGGTCATCGTAGCCAAAAGAAGGATTGTCGATCGTGTGTTTCTTGATGGCTTCATTGACTTCTTCTGCGGTTACTTTTTGTTTCAGAATCGATACCAATTCTGTTAAAGATCCATCGACAACAGGTACCCGTTGTGCGTGTCCTTGAAGTTTGCCATTTAGTTCTGGAATGACCAAACCAATCGCTTTCGCTGCTCCTGTTGAATGAGGGATCGTATTATCAGCGGCTGAACGCGCAGCTCGCAGGTTGCCTCCCCGTACCGGGCCATCCAAAAGCATTTGAGTAGAAGTGTAGGCATGGACAGTCGTCATAGTTCCTACTTCGATCCCAAATTCTTCATTTAGGAAATAAGCCATTGGAGCTAAACAATTGGTTGTACAAGAACCAGCTGAAATGATTTTGTCCTCTGCAGTAAGTGTATCACTATTGACATTGTAAACGATCGTTTTCATTTTTCCTGCTGGTGCAGAGATAACGACACGTTTTACACCGGCATCTAAGTGTGCTTGTGCTTTTTCTTCAGATGTATAAAAGCCTGTACATTCTAAAACGATATCCACGCCATTTTCTTTCACCCAAGGAATTTTGCTGGCATCAGGTTCTGCGTAGACTTTTGTTTCTTCTCCATCAACGACGATCGCATCATCTGTGGCAGTGACTGTGCCTGGATAGGTACCATGAGTTGAATCAAACTGGAGTAACTGGGCTAGCATGACGGGGCTCGTCAAATCATTGATCGCCACGACTTCGATATCATCTGATACTTCTTTGATTCGACGGAAGGCCAAGCGACCGATACGTCCGAATCCATTTATTCCCACTTTTACTGTCATAATCTATTGTTCCTCCTTTTTTTTTGATCTTACAATTAAAATTCTGCTACGAAACCAGGATTCTGTCAAAGAAAAACCCTTAATTTTTTATCTAGTTCTTTGGGAAAAGAAGCAGAAAAGATAGACAAATGGCCTTGCGGTCGTTACAATTAAATAGACTTTCTTAAAGGTGAACTTTGGCCTGCAAATGGCATGAATTGTATTCAAATTGGTTTATTAGAAGGTAAGAAGAGAGAATGGAGGGCACATAACATGTCCATGTTTTTAGATCAGGTAACAATCGATGTCAAAGCTGGTAAAGGCGGAGACGGGATGGTTGCATTTAGAAGAGAAAAATACGTTCCCGATGGCGGACCAGCCGGTGGGGATGGCGGCCGCGGTGGTGATGTGATTTTAGTTGTCGACGAAGGCTTGCGTACGTTAATGGATTTCCGTTTCAATCGTCATTTTAAAGCACAACCAGGTGAAAACGGAATGAGTAAAGGGATGCATGGCCGCGGAGCAGAAGATACGTATATCAAAGTTCCCCAAGGAACCACTGTCCGCGATGCAGACACAGGTGCTTTGCTAGGAGATCTGTTGGAGCAAGGACAGACGTTGACGATTGCCAAAGGCGGCCGTGGCGGTCGTGGCAATATCCGTTTTGCTTCGCCAAAGAATCCGGCGCCAGAACTAGCTGAAAATGGCGAACCTGGCCAAGAAAGAAAAATTGAATTGGAATTGAAAGTACTAGCTGATGTCGGCTTGGTTGGTTTCCCATCCGTAGGAAAATCTACATTACTTTCTGTCATTTCTTCTGCAAGACCGAAGATTGGTGCCTATCACTTTACAACGCTAGTCCCTAATCTAGGGATGGTAACGACTTCAGATGGTCGTAGTTTTGCCGTGGCCGATCTTCCTGGATTGATTGAAGGGGCCTCGCAAGGTGTTGGATTAGGTACACAGTTTTTACGACACATTGAACGGACACGAGTGATTTTGCACGTGATCGATATGAGTGGGATGGAAGGGCGCGATCCGTATGAAGATTATCAAGCAATCAATCAAGAATTAGCAACCCATAACTTACGCTTGCTTGAACGTCCGCAAATTATCGTAGCGAATAAAATGGATATGCCAGAATCAGAAGAAAATCTGGTGAAATTCAAAGAGCAATTAGCAAAAGAACAAACCGATGAATTCGCAGATCCTTTGCCGATTTTCCCAATTTCAGGTGTCACTCGTAAGGGAATTGATGCTTTACTGAGTGCAACTGCAGACTTATTAGAAGTCACACCAGAATTCTTATTGTATGATGAGGAAATCGAAGAAGAAGTTGTTCAATATGGGTTCCATTCGGATGAACCAGAATTTACCATTGATCGTGATCCAGATGCTACTTGGATCTTGAGTGGTGAAAAGATTGAGAAACTCTTCCAAATGACTAACTTTGATCATGATGAAACAGTCATGCGTTTTGCCCGTCAATTACGCGGGTTAGGAGTAGACGAAGCGTTACGTGCGCGAGGAGCCAAAGATGGCGATATCGTGCGCATCGGTAATTTTGAGTTTGAATTTGTTGAATAAGATTAGTTGAGTAAGCTTAGTTGCTGCTTTAGATACAGTTAAAGCGTTAGCGCCTAATCCTATCAATAGGAACAACTCTTGATACAACTAGTGAATCTTTATAAAAAAGCGGAGTTATGAGATGACTTCGTTTTTTTATTTGTTTTCTTTTTCAAATAGACAAGATACTGGTAAAATAAAGAAAAGAAAGGGAGCGAAAATTATGGCAAAACGTGTGATTGTAATGAATTTCAACGCAAACTCGGAAGCATTCCAAGCATTTTCTGAAGTAAAACGCATGCATATGGAACGAAAAATCAAAGGAGAACAAATGGCTGTGATCACTCATACAGAATCCGGTGCGCACCAGTTCAAGATCGAAGATTTTCTAGACTTTACCGGTAATAACAAAGCATCGACTGGTGGAATGATTGGGATGCTAGTAGGAATTCTGGGAGGACCATTAGGAATCATGTTAGGCTGGTTCGGTGGTAGTATGATTGGCGCGACACGAGACGCCAAAGAGATCCAAAATGCACAATTGCTGTTTGAACATGTCAGCACCCAAATTGGGGTAGGCGACACTGGCTTATTGTTGATTGCAGATGAGGAAGACAATCGTCCACTAAATCAGTTGATCATGAATCAATTAGGTGGGGAAATTACTCGCTTTGACTATGATGAAGTAGAAGCAGAAATTGAAACGGCTAAAAAAGTCGAAGAAAAAACGAAAGCACAAGCGCAAGAAGATTGGAAAAAGTCTCATTCCCAATCTGAAGAAGAACAGGAATAAACTATAAATTGCATCTGACCTTCGTTTCCGCTAAAATTGGGGGAAGATGAAAGGAAAGAAGTATATGGAATTAGAATTTTTAGGTACCGGTGCAGGCGTACCAGCGAAACATCGGAATGTAACAAGCACAGCACTGCGGTTACTTGATGAACGCAATGCTGTTTGGTTGTTTGACTGTGGTGAAGGCACACAAATGCAGATTTTGCATTCTACGATTCGCCCACGGAAAATCGAAAAGATATTCATTACTCACTTACATGGAGATCATATTTATGGATTGCCTGGATTGATCAGCAGTCGCTCCTTTCAAGGGGGCGCTTCACCGTTAGAGATTTATGGGCCCATAGGTATTGAAGAATTTGTACGGACCGTGTTAAGAATTTCTCAAACAAAATTGAGCTACCCGTTAGTTTTTCATGAGATCACAAAAGAAGGCATTCTCTTCAAGGACAAACAGTTTACCGTTTCTTGCCGTCGGTTGGATCACGGAATTGAAAGCTTTGGGTATCGAGTCGAAGAAGCGAGTCACCAAGGAGAGCTTCAGGTAGAAGCTTTGACTGCATTAGGAATCAAACCGGGTCCAGTTTTTGGTCGACTGAAAAAAGGCGAAATTGTCACGTTGGAAGATGGACGACAAATCAACGGAGGCGACTATGTAGGTGAAGCGAAAAAGGGACGTACCGTCACGATTTTAGGAGATACTCGCCTTTGTGCCAATTCGATCTTACTGGCTGAAAATGCAGATGTACTGGTTCACGAAAGTACCTTTAATAAAGATGAAGCTAAAATGGCTCGCGCCTATTTTCATTCTACAACAGTGCAGGCGGCTGAAGTAGCCAAACAAGCGCAGGTAAAACGATTGCTTTTGACGCACATTAGTGCACGCTATGTTGGGAAAGATATTACAAATCTGGCAAATGAAGCAAAAGCTGTATTTCCTAATACGGTGATCGTGAAAGACTTCGATGTCATCGATGTCCCATTTGCAGAAAAAGGAGATCAAGATGTTGTTAGAAAATAAAGTAATTGTCGTAACTGGCGGATCTGCTGGCTTAGGGGAACAAATCTGTTATGAAGCAGCGCGTCGCGGTGCGATCGTGGTGATTTGTGCCCGTAGAGGTCAGTTGATCAACAAAGTCAAAGAACATTGTATGACATTAAGTGGCAAACCAGCTTATGCCTTTCAATTGGATATTGCAGACCCTGAAAGTGTCGAAAATGTCATTGCTTCGATTCGTGAAAAGGTCGGAAAAGTGGACATTCTTGTCAACAATGCTGGTTTTGGTATTTTTCAAGAATTTACAGAAATGAAACCAGAAACGATCCGCAATATGTTTGAAGTGAACGTATTAGGGATGATGGTCTTAACACAGCAAATTGCTTTAGAAATGGTCGATCAGCGCTCTGGTCATATCATCAATGTGGCATCGATGGCTGGGAAAATTGCTACACCAAAAACTGCAGTGTATTCGGCAACCAAATTTGCTGTATTAGGCTTTTCAAATGCGTTGCGTTTGGAGTTGAAACCTTTCGGCATTCATGTGACAACTGTCAATCCGGGGCCTATCGAAACAGCCTTCTTTGACCAAGCAGATCCTAGTGGCAATTATTTAGCTTCTTTAGGGACATTTATTCTTGAACCAACAAAACTGGCAAAGACCATCGTTAAAGCGATGATTCATCCAAAACGAGAGATCAATCGCCCACAAGTGATGGGAGTAGCTGCAAAATTCTACACACTATTCCCAGCTATTGGGGACTACTTGGCTGGAAGTCTATTCAATAAAAAATAGGAGTTGTTTTTGATGAAAAATCAATGGCGAGTAATCGTAGGTATTTTGTTGGTTTTAGTGATCGTCCTTTTTGCGGTCGCCAATAATATGACTGTTCCAATCAATTTTGGCTTTACTAGCATCAAAGCGCCTCTGATCTTGATTATCATTGGGGCGGCTTTGTTGGGGGCACTGATTATCTTACTAGTGTCAACTAGTACGATGTTCCAACAAAAGAAAGAATTAAAAAGATTACGGAAAGAATTGGCTGACTTTCAACAAAATAATGAAGAAAAATTGCAAGAACAGCGTGAGGTATTAGAACGGGAATATGCAAACAAGCAAGCAGACCTCGCCTTGAGGGAACAACAAATTGCTGAAGCAGAAGCAAAAACTGCGGCAGTTGTACCTGGTGAACCACCAATTATAGAAAATCGTCAAGATACGTTTCCAGAGTAATGGTAAGCTTGCACTCTTGTTCTTCAAAAGAGGGTTTTGGGACTCCAACCAGAACGGTAAATCTCTGAAGTGAGGCGCAAGATTGGCTCACCACTCTTTTGCAACAAATGAGCGAAATAATAACGACATCCTTCGATGGTCTTTCGATAAACGACCGAAGGATGTCGTTTTTATTGTACTAGAAATAGGACAGAAAAAGGAGAGAAGCTGGTAGTGCTTTTTTGGTCAACGCTTTTCTTTTCTCCAAAATATTTGCTATAATTACCAAGTTAGGAGTGATTGTGTGAAACGCGCGAACTTTCATTGGCTGAGACCACAAAAAAGTGAATTATCAGCTGATTTCGAGGAAATGATCCAAGCAAGAGGTTTGTCACCATTAATAGGTCAATTATTATGGCAGCGGAATATTCGAACAGCAGCAGACTTGCAAAGTTTTTTAGAACCGGATTTGCAGGGACTTCATGATCCATTTTTGTTTTATGATATGGAAAAAGCCGTCGATAGAATTCAGACAGCGATCATAAATGAAGAGCGTATTCTGATTTATGGAGACTACGATGCTGATGGTATTACGAGCACGACTGTCTTAAAAGAAGCGCTGGAATTATTGGGTGCGGATGTTGAATTTTATCTGCCCAATCGCTTTACCGATGGCTACGGGCCCAATCTTTCCGTTTATCAAGATAAAATCGCAGCTGGTGTGCAATTGATTATAACTGTTGATAATGGTGTATCTGGTCATGAGGCATTGGCTTATGCCAAAGAAGCACAGGTAGATGTTATCGTTACAGATCACCATGAGTTGCCACCAGAATTACCCGATGCGTATGCCATCATTCATCCTCGTCATCCATTAGGAAATTATCCTTTTCCAGATTTGGCGGGGGTCGGAGTCGCATTCAAAGTCGCTACTGCGTTATTAGAAGAAGTGCCAGTCGAATTATTAGATCTCGTGGCAATTGGTACGATCGCCGACATGGTGTCGCTCACTGGTGAGAATCGCATTCTGGTCACTAACGGATTAAAAATGATCCAGCAAACCGAACGTGCGGGGCTCTCGGCACTGATCGAAGTGAGTGGTCTGAAGAAACGGGCAATCAATGAAACGGATATTGGTTTTGCTATCGGACCTCGTTTGAATGCGATTGGACGCTTGGAAGATGCCAATCCTGCGGTAACACTTATGTCGACATTTGATCCAGAAGAAGCCCAATCGTTAGCCAATCAATTAGATACGATCAATCTTCAAAGAAAGCAATATGTGGAAACGATTTTGAAAGAAGCTCAGAATATGCTTTCCGATTCAAATCAAGTCCATTTAATTGTGGGAGATGATTGGCATGAAGGTGTCTTAGGGATCGTTGCTGGACGATTGATGCAACAGACTGGCAGGCCGGTCCTTGTTTTAACCAAAAAAAGCAACGGTATTGCTAAAGGTTCTGGGCGCAGTGTTGCAGCATTAAATCTATTTGACATGCTCTCTGGAATGCGTGAAATGTTTACCAGCTTTGGTGGACACCATGCGGCAGTAGGGCTCAGTGTGCCCATTGATCACCTTTCGGTGCTCCAAGAACGTATGAATCAATACGTGGTCGATAATCGGATCGACCTTTCTAGCGGGATTCCGTTACCGATTGATGAAGAATTGTCTTTAGCAGAAATTACGACAAATTTTATCGAGTCGCTGAAAATTTTAGCTCCCTTTGGTACAGACAACCCAATCCCAAAGTTTTTGATTACGAATATTTCTGCTGATAATGGCCGACAAATTGGTACAGAGAATCAGCATTTAAAGGTCAGTCTTACAGATGGAGAAAATGGTCAATTAGACGTGATCGGTTTTGGTTTTGGATCACAGCTAGTAGAATTTGAGAGTGAAGGATTGGCCGTTGTGGGGCAATTATCTGTCAATGAATGGAACGGCAAGAAGAAACCACAGCTGATGTTGGAAGATTTTGAAGTCAATGGCATACAGCTGTTCGACTTGCGTTCAAAGAAAAATCGGCAAGGGCTGACCCTTGATGCCCAAACATTAGGGGTTGCTTTTTCGGATAAATTACCTTCAGAGATAGAACGATTTTGTCCGAACGTTCATGTTTATCAAACGCTAGACGATTTGACAGCTTTTTTTGGTTCAGGAAATTATACGCAACTCGCTTTTCTAGACTGTCCTAGCGAGAAAGAGCTTTTGAGAAAAATCATTCAAGAAATACCTGTCAATCGTATCTATTTGATTTTAGTATCCACAGAGGATGCTTATCTGGATGGTGTCGGGACTAGAGAACAATACGGCCGTTTGTTTCAACTGATCAATCAGCAGAATGGGATTGATATTCGCTATAAACTGCCAATGGTAGCTAACTACTTGCAGATTCCAGAAAAATTATTAATTTTTATGATTCAAGTGTTTTTTGATTTGAAATTTGTTACAATAAAAGATGGCGTTTTGAAAAAAGTCCCTGATCCAGAGAATAAGCCGCTTACTGAGAGTGTGTTGTATCAACAGCGACTTGCAAAAATCAAAACAGAAGAAGACTTACTAATGAGTGATTTATCAACGATTCGCAAATGGTTGATATCTTAGGAGGAAAAAACATGAATTTAAAAGACTATATTGCCAGCATTCCGGATTATCCGCAAGAAGGAATTGTCTTTCGCGACATCTCTCCATTGATGGCTGATGGAGAAGCTTATCGTTATGCAACACAGCAAATCGTCGGGTACGCTCAGGAAAAAGGGATCGACATGGTGGTTGGACCTGAAGCTCGTGGGTTTATTGTTGGTTGTCCCGTGGCGTATCAACTGGGTGTTGGTTTTGCGCCAGTACGTAAAAAAGGCAAGCTACCTCGAAAAACGATTGAAGCAACATACCAGAAAGAATATGGCGTGGATATTTTGACGTTACACGAAGATGCGATTAAACCTGGCCAACGGGTATTGATTTGTGATGATTTACTTGCAACCGGCGGCACGATTAAAGCAACGATCGAACTTGTGGAAAAATTAGGCGGCATCGTAGTTGGCTGTGCTTTTCTGATCGAGTTGATGGACTTGCAAGGCAGAGACAAAATCACTGGATACGAAATCAAAACATTGATGGAATATTAATCGAAAAAAGCCAGATCAATTTTGATCTGGCTTTTTTTTGTTTGTTTGGCAGCAACACCGAAATAATCGACCTACTGTTCGTAATGATAAAAATCATGGTCGTGGTAATAAGTTTGGTTTCTCTTTCGTTCTGCTTGGCGGAATTTCTTTTCATCCCATAGCATGAACCACAGCATCATCAAAGGGCAAAAAATCAGAACTGCACTGAGTACGCCAAAATAACCAATAATGATCCCTGTTAACAACACCCACAAAATAAAACCAAATCGACGAACTGCTTTCATTATTTTCACTCCTTATAAAAATGCGAACTTATGTTTGTAAAACTATTATACGAATGTTTGTTCGGTTTGTAAAGAGGAAATAAAAAAAATCTTCGAAGGTTCGAAGATTTAAGGAATCGATTAAAGTAAGTGACGGTAGAGACCAACGACTAAGCCTAAAATCGTTACATCTGGCAAGATGATAGGTTCTAGGTAATCATTTTCCGGTTGCAAACGGATGTGATCCTGTTCTTTGAAAAATCTCTTACAGGTGGCTTCATCTTCATCCGTCATTGCAATGACAATGTCCCCGTTTTGAGCACTTTGCTGTTTGCGAACGATGACTTGATCACCGTCTAAGATTCCAGCGTTGATCATACTTTCACCGCGAATCGTCAACATGAACAAACTGCCGGTGCTATTTGCTAAATCAGGCGGTATCGGGAAAAAATCGGAGGCGTCTTCTACAGCTAAGATCGGTTCACCAGCCGTAACGACTCCTAGCATTGGGATCGAGTTTGGCTGCACATCGATTTTTTCTAATCCGGAGGAAGTCAATTCAATCGCTCTTGGTTTTGTTGGGTCGCGTAAAATCAAGCCTTTTTTTTCAAGCCTGGATAAATGTCCGTGGACGGTAGAAGTAGAGGATAGCTGAACGGCTTCGCCAATTTCGCGAACAGTCGGCGGATAGCCTTTTTCAGTGACTCGTGTATGAATAAACTTAAGAATCTCGATTTGTCGATTTTCTGTTCGTTTTGCCAAAACTGACACCTTCTTTCATTTGATAGTCTTAGTGTACCATAGGAGAAACGACAATTCAAACAAATGTTCGCTTTTTGTTGCTATTGTTTTTTTGTCAGGTTTTGTATAAGATAAAGTAGTGAAAAGGAGGTGTCGAAATGTTATCCAAAGAAAAATTAGCCCGCATTAATGAGCTAGCCAAAAAGAAAAAAGTGCAAGGTCTATCTGCTGATGAAACGATCGAACAGCAAAAGCTTCGCGAAGAATATTTACAAGCTTTTCGTGGAGGAATGCGACACCACATTGAAGGAATGAAAATCGTCGATCCTGAAGGACAAGATGTCACTCCAGACAAATTAAAAGAAATTCAAAAGAAAAAAGGATTGCATGGCAGATAAAGATGAATTCCTTTTCATTCCTATTGAAATCCTGAAAGAAATCCCGTATAATATGAGATGTAATAAAGGTAAAAAAAACCTAAATTAGGAGGAATTACCATTGTTTGATAAAATCGATCAATTAGGTGTTAACACCCTTCGTACATTGAGTATCGAAGCCGTACAAAAAGCAAATTCAGGTCATCCCGGTCTGCCAATGGGGGCAGCGCCAATGGCGTATGCCTTGTGGACCAAGCATTTGAAAGTTAATCCGACCACTTCTAGAAACTGGATCGACCGCGACCGGTTCGTCTTGTCTGCTGGACATGGTTCTGCTTTGCTTTACAGCTTACTGCATGTTTCAGGGTATCAAGTAACCACGGAAGACTTGAAAAATTTCCGTCAGTGGGGCAGCCGCACACCAGGACACCCAGAAGTTGGGCATACGGATGGTGTGGAAGCAACGACTGGTCCATTAGGACAAGGAATCGCAATGGCCGTCGGGATGGCGATGGCGGAAGAACATCTAGCGGCGACATACAACCGGGATGAATACAATGTGATCGACCACTACACGTATGCATTATGTGGCGACGGCGACTTGATGGAAGGTGTGTCTCAAGAGGCAGCTTCAATGGCTGGTCATATGAAGCTGGACAAATTGATCGTTTTATATGATTCCAATGATATCTCATTAGATGGACCTACTTCAAAAGCATTCACAGAAAACGTTGGTGCCCGTTTTGAAGCTTACGGTTGGCAACATTTGTTGGTCAAAGACGGCAATGACTTAGAGGCAATCTCACAAGCCATTGAAGCAGCTAAAGCTGAAACAGAGAAACCGACATTGATCGAAATCAAAACAGTCATCGGTTACGGTGCCCCAAATCAAGGAACCTCTGCTGTCCATGGTGCTCCATTAGGTGCGGAAGGTATTTCAGCCGCTAAAGCAATCTATGGCTGGGAGTATCCTGAATTCACCGTGCCGGAAGAAGTAGCGGCTCGTTTCAAAGAAACGATGATCGATGAAGGCCAAAAAGCCGAAGCGGAGTGGAACGAGAAATTCGCTGCTTACAAAGCGGCTTATCCAGAATTAGCTGCACAGTTCGAACAAGCAGTGGCTGGCGAACTACCAGCAGATTGGGATGCAGAACTGCCAACTTATGAAGCAGGCAGCTCACAAGCGAGTCGTGTTTCCAGTAAAGAAATGATCCAAGCCCTTTCAAAAGCTATCCCAAGCCTATGGGGAGGATCGGCCGATCTATCCGGATCCAATAATACGATGGTCGCAGCGGAAAAAGATTTTGAACCTGGTCAATATGAAGGCCGCAACATTTGGTTCGGTGTGCGGGAGTTTGCGATGGCCGCAGCCATGAACGGGATCCAACTTCATGGCGGTACACGCGTGTATGGCGGGACATTCTTCGTCTTTGTTGATTACTTGCGTCCAGCAGTTCGCTTGTCGGCTCTCCAACATGCGCCAGTCATCTATGTTCTGACCCATGATTCTGTGGCTGTTGGTGAAGACGGACCGACCCACGAACCAATCGAACAATTGGCGAGTGTACGCTGCATGCCAAACGTGCAAGTAATCCGACCAGCAGATGGCAACGAAACTCGGGCAGCTTGGAAGATCGCCTTGCAAACGACGAATAAACCAACGGTCTTAGTGTTGAGCCGTCAAAACCTGCCAGTGTTAGCAGGGACGCTAAGTGGTGTCGAAGAAAACGTGGCTAAAGGTGGCTATGTCCTTTCAAAACAAACCGGTGAGACACCAGAAGGCATCTTGATCGCTACTGGTTCAGAAGTGAATCTAGCGGTAGAAGCGCAAGCCAAACTAGCAGAAGCTGGAGTGGATGTGTCTGTCGTATCACTGCCAAGCTTTGACTTGTTTGAAGCACAGTCGGAAGAGTACAAGGAGAGTGTCTTGCCGAAAGCCGTGAAAAAACGGGTTGCCATCGAAGCAGCTTCCCCATTTGGTTGGGATCGTTACCTAGGCTGCAAAGGCAAAGTCATCGCCATTGATCATTTTGGCGCTTCTGCTCCAGGAAACAAAGTATTGGAAGAGTTCGGCTTTACAGTCGAAAATGTGGTTGCCACTTTCCAATCGATCAAATAAGCGTAAAAAACAAGCGAAATCGCAGCTGATTTCGCTTGTTTTTTTTAAAGTCTTTTCGTTTTTAGGTAGAACAAGATGTTTTTGCGAAAAGACTTTTAAAAAACTATTGAGTTGCTTAAGTTGCACAGAAAAAATTTTTTCCGTATAATGTCTATATTGTTGAATAGTATTGGGACGATGGAGGAAAAGAATGAAAAATTATCAAACCCGCAGTGAAAGACATATCCGCCAACAAAAAGCAGTGATGCCACGACCAAGTAAACGAGCAGTGGTTTCTTTTATTGGGGCTGGATTAGCATTGTCACCAGCGGTGGTCACGCTACTTCCGGAACAGGTCCAAGCAAGTGAATATCAGGCCACTAGTCAAGGAATCGCTAGTTTTATCGAACAGATTGGTTGGTCAGCACAAGACGTTGCGGCCAATAATGATCTTTATGCATCGGTGATGATCGCGCAAGCCATTTTGGAAAGTGGCTATGGCTCATCTACATTATCCAATGCGCCTTACTACAATCTTTTTGGGGTCAAAGGATCATATAACGGGCAATCTGTCTATTTGCCTACAGATGAGTATATCAATGGACAATGGGTCGTAATGAATGAACCATTCCGCCAATATAATTCCTACTGGGAGTCTTTTCAAGATCACGCCAACGTTTTAAGAAGTACAAGCTTCACTTCAGGTAAAGCACATTATAGTGGGGTCTGGAAAAGTCAAACGACTTCTTTTTACGATGCGACCAGCTATCTGACAGGACGCTATGCCACTGATCCAGGTTACGCACAAAAATTAAACTGGCTGATTGAAACGTATCAACTAACTCGTTTTGATACACCAAGTACTGGTGCCACAACGACTTCTGTAACGACAACGACAACGCAATCCACATCGACGACAACAACGACACAAAGTACGGGACAAAGTTATGTCGTAGCATCTGGCGACAGTCTTTGGGATATTGCTTCACGTTTTGGAACAACGGTGGATCAAATCATGGCTGCCAATGGATTAAGCAGTGACTTGATCGTCGTAGGACAGGAATTGATCGTTTGATTTTCGCTATTTATTAGCTAAACGCCAAATGAAATTTCACAAAAACTTTTGTTTTTGTTCTCTTTTAGTAACTAAAAGAAGCAAAGCAAAAGTTTTTTTCTTTGTGAAAAAAACATAAATATTTGGAAAACGCTAACTTTTTGTTCGCAAGTCTGCCGTTTTTTGGGTAGAATAGGAATATGAACTGGAGGGATTGCAAATGACAAAGATTTATCAATCTGTTACCGAGCTAGTTGGGCATACACCCATCGTCAAATTAAACAAGGTGGTTGGAGAGGATTCCGCTGATGTCTACGTAAAACTTGAGTTTTATAATCCAGGGAGCAGCGTGAAGGACCGGATCGCTTTGGCTATGATCGAAAAAGCCGAAAAAGACGGCTCTTTGAAAGCAGGCAATACGATCGTGGAACCAACTTCCGGTAATACTGGGATCGGCTTGGCGATGATCGGTGCAGCGAAAGGGTACCGAGTGGTCATCGTGATGCCTGAGACCATGAGTATCGAACGGCGCAAGCTGATGCAAGCCTATGGTGCTGAATTGATTTTGACACCAGGCTCAGAAGGAATCACAGGTTCAATCAATAAAGCCAAAGAATTGGCTGAACAAGAGGGCTATTTTATGCCGCTGCAATTTGAAAATCCGGCAAATCCCGAGATTCACGAGAAAACAACTGGGAAAGAAATAGAGAATGCCTTTGAATCAAAAGGATTAGATGCCTTTGTCGCTGGTATCGGTACAGGCGGCACGATCACTGGTGCGGGTCGAGAATTAAAACGAGTGTATCCAGACTTAAAAATCTATGGCGTTGAACCGGCAGAATCGGCTATCTTAGAAGGCGGACAACCTGGTCCTCACAAAATCCAAGGAATTGGAACCGGCTTTGTACCTAAAGTTCTTGATACAGAGATCTTTGATCAAGCAATTGCCGTATCAAGTGAAGATGCGATGGCAACAGCAAGAGAAGTGGGCCGTAAAGAGGGCTTGCTCGTAGGTATTTCTTCTGGAGCAGCGATCCATGCAGCACTCAAAGTTGCCAAAGAACTGGGAAAAGGCAAAAAAGTCTTAGCGATCGTCCCGGACAATGGAGAACGCTATCTATCGACTGCTTTATATCAAGTGGAAGAATAACAAGGAAAGCGGGCATTGGCAGAATGCCTGCTTTTTCTCCCCTTTTCTTAAGGACTGTGGAATTTTTCGTGTTTGTTTTGTGGTTGATTAAGAATTTTTAGAGAAAGCTGTTTGAATTTTTACCATCTACATAGTATGATATTACAGATAAGAGAATTGGAGGAACTCCTGTGAACACGATATATGACGAGGCAATCAAACAATTAAAACAAGAAAATATCCGTATCACTCCACAAAGGGTTGCGATACTTGAGTTTTTGGCTAGCCACGCATCACATCCTACCGCAGAAGAAATTTACCGAGCGATCGAAGTCCACTTTCCCGGTATTAGTGTAGCGACAGTCTACAATAATCTGCGACTGTTTACGGAGATCGGTTTTGTGAAAGAAATGAACTACGGCGATGCATCCAGTCGCTTTGACTTTACGACAGAGCCGCATTATCATGCAATTTGTCAACGTTGCGGCAAGATTTCTGATTTTTACTATCCTGGATTGGAAGATGTCGAAATGGCCGCTTCCCAACTGACCGGATATAAAATCCAAAGCCATCGCTTAGAAGTATATGGATTGTGTCCAGAGTGTAAAGGAGAAGAGGAATGAAAATTATTTCAACGGATAAAGCACCGCAAGCAATTGGTCCTTATGTACAAGCACGGATTGCTAATGGTTTCATGTTTGCTTCCGGACAAGTGCCGTTAGATCCTGTTACAGGAGAAGTTGTGGGAGCAACTATCGAAGTTCAGACGCAGCAAGTTCTCAAAAATATCGAGGCAATTTTAACTGCCGCCGGTATTACACCAGATGAAATCGTCAAAACAACATGTTTCTTAAAAAACATGGATGATTTTGTTCCATTCAATAATACATACAGCACACTTTTTCATGAACATTTGCCTGCACGTTCAGCAGTTGAAGTGGCCCGTTTACCAAAGGATGTATTGGTGGAAGTAGAGATCATTGCTGTGGTGGCACAATAAAGGAGTCAATGGGACGGTCGTATATATGCGCAGTCCCATTTTTGTTGAGAATGGATTTTATTCTTGATGATGCCAAAATAAAATTGAAAATGGTTTTTATGTAACGATGGGAAAAGAGGACAATAAGATGATTTCTTTACAAGAATATTTAGCCCAGGGGCAAACAACTGTCTCCAATCTGCTTTTGGAAAACTATCATAGCCTTGGTTTAACCAATGATGAATTTGTATTATGGCTTCAGTTGTATCGTTACCACGAACAAGGCAATGATTTTCCTGATCTAGCAATGATTGCTAAGGGGATGGGAAGTGAGCAAAAAGAAATCTATAAATGGTTGAATGAGCTATTGAATAAACAGATCATCGCCATCGAATCCAAGAAAGATTCAGCAGGGAAGATGGTGGATTACTATGAGTTTTCTGGAATCTATGAACGACTGGAAGTTTGTTTGCGGCAAAAAAATCAGCAGGAGGAAAAGCAGAGCTATGATTCAAAAGTACGTTCGCTTTATCAAATGTTTGAGTCCGAATTTGGCCGTCCGCTTTCAGCAATCGAATACCAGCGAATATCACAATGGCTGGAAGAAGATAAATACCAGCCGGATTTGATTCAATTTGCGTTACGTGAGGCGGTTTTGAATCAAGCTTACAGTTTGAATTATATTGATCGCATTTTACTTTCTTGGGAACGGAAAAATATTACCTCGAAAGAACAAGTAGAAGAAGAACAAAAACGCCGTAAAAAACAGTTTATGCAGAAAGAAAATTTGGAACAAACGAATGGACCCGTTCCTAAGATTCCTATGCATAATTGGTTAGAAGGGGAATAAAGGAGAGTTGTCATGATCAGTAAAGCAAAAACTATGATCGCATTGGAACAAATGTACCAAATGTTCCCCGACGCTCACGGAGAACTGATTTCCAAAAATCCGTTTGAACTGTTGATTGCTGTGATTTTAAGTGCTCAGGCTACGGATGTGTCGGTCAATAAAGTGACCCCCACACTATTTGCTGCCTATCCGACACCTGAGGCCTTGGCAGCAGCCCCTGTTGAGGAAATCATTGAGAAAATACGGACGATCGGTCTTTATCGCAACAAAGCAAAAAATATCAAGGCTTGTGCGTCCCAGCTTATCGAACGATTCAATGGCCAAGTACCTAGAACCCGCGAGGAATTAGTGTCATTACCGGGGGTCGGAAGAAAAACAGCCAACGTTGTTTTAGGCGATGCGTTTGGTATTCCGGCAATCGCTGTGGATACCCACGTCGAACGAGTAACCAAGCGCTTACGGATTTGCCGATTAGATGCGAATGTCTTAGAAGTAGAACAAACATTGATGAAAAAAGTGCCAGAAGATCTTTGGGTCAAAACACATCACACACTGATTTTCTTTGGACGATACCATTGCACAGCTAGAGCGCCAAAATGTGAAGTTTGCCCATTATTGACAATGTGCCAAGAAGGACAACTGCGGATGCGCGCAAAAAAAGTTCAGCCACCTCAATGAGAGGCGGCTGAACTTTTTTTATTCAGGATTTGTTTCATTTGTCCCTGGAGTAGTCGACGAAGATGATGGCGTCGAACTTGACTCCGAAGAAGACGATGGTGTGCTTTCACTTTCTGACGGTGGCGGTGTAGATTGTGAGCTTTCAGAAGAAGATTCAACTGGTGGAATCGATTCTTCCGTTGAACTGCTAGATTCAACGATTTCAGAACTGCTTTCTGGTGTTGATTCAGGAAGCGAAGAAGAGCTGATCGTTGATCTTGTGCTAGAACTTGGTTGCTGGTAAGTCCCTTTGATGTAAAGCTCATTGCCGATCCGGGTCAAATCTGCGGGCATTTTCCAGTCGCGGTTCTCAACAGAGGCTGAGACATATTGCATCAATTCCCGATAAACATCTGAGGCAACATGAGTACTGCTGTCTGTGATCGGCGTCATTTTATCATTATATCCTGTCCAAACAGCTAAAGAAAAGGATGGGGTATAACCTGCAAACGTGATATCCGGGTAAGCACCGTTTGACGTATCCAATTGGGCCAATTGATTGTCATCATAGTTGGAAGTCCCGGTTTTCCCAGCTTGGTATAGTCCATCGATTTGGGCGTTGGTTCCTGTTCCGACAGAAATCACGTCTTTCAGAATATCGGTGACCATATAGGCTGTCGTATCATCCATCGCTTTTTGACCTTCCACTTTGAAGGAGTCTTCATCAACTGTTCCATCTTGCGAAACGATCTTATTGACATATTGCGGTTCGTAATAGGTTCCGCCATTTGAAAAGGCAGCATAAGCAGCAGCCATTTTCAAGCTAGAGATCCCATACTTGGTGCCATCGATTTCTGACGTGTTGCTGGAAATTGCATTGGACTGTTCAATGTTTTTGTATTCAATACCTAGGCCTTTCAAGAAGGAAGAAATATTGTCAGCACCTACTTCTTCAAAAAGCTTTGCTGCTGGAACATTTCTCGATTGAGCCAGTGCTGTCCGCAAAGTGATATTTCCCATATATTGTCGATCCCAGTTGTAGATTGGTGTGTTCGTCCCCACATAATTATAGGGTTCGTCCAAAATCATGCGGCCTGTTGAATTTTGTAAAAATTGGAAGGCTGGACCATAGTCTGTCAGGGGTTTAACGGTTGAGCCAAAGTCACGAGTGACGTTGACTGCTAAATTATTACCTAAGACAACATCGTCTTCCACATGACGAGCACCGATTTGCGCGACAACTTTACCACTATTAACATCTACCAGAGTAGCGGCTACTTGCATTTTATCATCTGGGAAATTGATGTATTCGTCACTATTAACGATGTCATACAATCGTTTTTGGGTATTGACATCAAGATTCGTATAGATGTCCAATCCATCCGTATAGACATCTTTGCCGGTTTTTGCTTTTACTTCATCAATCACTTCTTTAAAGTAATTGTCATAATATTTCCATTCGTTATTTCGTTGCGGATTTTTTTGCAATCCTTCTGAAATATCTTCGGCTTTGGCTGCCTCATATTCGTCTTTAGTGATTTTTTCATTCTCATACATGGTTAACAGAACAAGATCTCGTCGCTGTTTAGCTTTGTCTGGGTGAGCATATGGATCATAAGCAGAAGGGGCGTTTGGTAATCCAGCGATTAATGCTGTTTGAGCCAAATCTAGTTGATCCAATGTCTTGTTATAGAACTTCATGGCAGCTGTCTGCATCCCATAGACACCGTTAGACATGTACACTTTATTGATATAGTAGGTCAAGATTTCTTGTTTGGATTTTGTTTGTTCCAGTCTGACGGCCATCCAAGCTTCTTGCGCTTTTCTTCGCAACGTCTGATCTTCTGCACTAGTAGAGAAGAAGGATAATTTGATCAATTGCTGTGTTAGGGTGCTCCCACCTTGCATGCCACCAGTCGTCACGTTCGACAATGCCGATCCAATGATACGGATAGGGTCTACTCCAATGTGTTGATAGAAACGACGATCCTCTACAGATACAATCGCATCTTCCAATTGCTGCGGAATTTCATTCGCAGTGATTTTTTCACGGGTCTCGCTACCAAAATCGAGGATCAGATCTCCATTGGAGGCGTAGAACCTGGAAGAAGCAGCAGAATCGAGCTGTTTCTCATCTAATGGTGGTGCATCTTTAGCGTACCACCAAAAAAGTCCCATCCCTGATAAGAGACCGAGACATCCTAAAAAGAAGAGCCCCATAAAGGTACGAAGTAAAATACTGCCAATCGTTCGTTTTCCTTTCGGCTTTTTTTGTTTCGGGCCTTTATATGCAGCCGCCGCTTTCTTAGAATCATGTCGAGAAGCTCTCGATTGCGATTCTTTCGCCATACTAATCATTCTCCTTCATTGACAAAAATTGATCTACTGCTTTTAAATAAGGAATACGCGGAGCGATTCCTGGGATGATCTCAATGCCGTTTTTCTCTATATAGGCAAGAGGCAGCGATTTTTTACCTGTTGTTTTTTGTTGATGCCACTCTGTGATCAAGTTGCTGCTCGTCAAAAAAAAGCAGCGTTGCAAGCTTGAGAACCATAACAAGACAAAGCAGACTCCTTGCTGCGTCAGACAGTTTTCCATATGCTGAATCTGATGCTCATGAAAATTTTTGAAGGGGAAAGAGGTTTTGTTCTGTGTCTCTTTGGCTTCAAAATCCAAGTAATATCCGCGATAAACACCATTATAGTCCGTGGTAGAGGCTTCTCGGAAGTAAGCTTCTTTAATCACAGCTGCACTGCGGCGGGGATAATCCACCTTAACGATCTGAACAGGTGTAGGTTTTTTATGAATGACTGCTGCTTGACGATTCAAATAATAGGCATTGCTTTGATTGATTGCTTCTTCAAAACGCATTCCGCGGTTCGCGAAAGTTTTTGGCCGAGCTATTTTTTCTTGCAATTTTTGTTTTTTACCGCCATCATAAGCAGAAGACTGACCGTTAGGGTATCGAATGACCATGTTATTCACACTCCTAGGCATCATTATACCAAAAAGACGTTTGGAAAGAAAAGAGATGACTGCTTAAACAATGAAAACCTTATATTTTACCGGCTACCGCAGCTTTGAACTTGGTGTATTTCAAGAAAAAGATCCCAAAATCAAAATTATTAAGAAAGTAATAAAAATGTCTTTGCTTTCTTACATTGAACAAGGACTGGAATGGGTGCTGATCAGTGGCAATCTAGGAGCAGAAATATGGTGTGCAGAAGTGGTGGAGCTTTTGCAAAAAGACTATCCAGAAATCAAACTAGGGATCATTTATCCGTTTCAAGGATTTGGTGAAAACTGGAATGAAGCGAACCAGCAAATGTTGCAACGAGTGCAAATGAGCGCTGATTATGTGAATGCCACTAGCCATCAACCCTACAAAGAACCAAGCCAATTAAGAAATCATACCCAGTTTCTATTGGAACACACAGATGGTGCGTTGCTGCTTTATGATGAAGAATTCCCTGGAAAAACCAGCTTTTTTTTGAAAGATGCGAAGAAATATCGGGAGGATCATCCTTACGAGATCGATCAAATTACAATGGATGATCTGCAAAACGCAACATTTGATAGTAATTTACTTTGATTTCTGAGAGTTTTTTGATAGAATGGTCTAGAAAGTGAAAATCATTTGGAAAAATCAATGAGGTGTAAATAATGGCAAATCTAATTTTTAGTCCCAAGGATATTCTTCAACAAGAATTTAAAACAAAAATGCGCGGCTATGATCCAGTGGAAGTCGATGAATTTTTAGACAATATCATCAAAGACTACGAGAGCTACAACAAAGAGATTTTAGCATTGCAAGAAGAAAACGATCGTTTGAATGCAAAAATCGATCAACTTTCTAAGAACCAAGCGATTGCATCACGGGTCCAACAAGAAGCGCCAAAAAGTCAAACAGTGACAAATTTTGATATTTTGAAACGTTTGTCTAATTTGGAAAAAGAAGTTTTTGGCAAAAAATTGGATCAAGAAGAACCAGTTACACGTTCCTCTTCATACAACAGCAACTACACAAATGCGGATTTTGAAGACGATAACGAAAAAACACGTCAATTCTAATCAATTTGATTGCTGTGGTTTTCGGGTAATTGCGGCATAACTTTGATTATGCTGAGGAAAGTCCATGCTCGCACAAGCTGAGATGCTTGTAGTGATCGTGCCTAGCGAAACAATAAGCTAGGGTACTTGAAAGAGTAACGGCAGGAAAAATGGCTAAGGCGCGAGCTATGCCAAAGTATCCTTGAAAGTGCCACAGTGACGAAGCAAGACGGGAAACCGTCTTGGTGGAACGCGGTAAACCCCTCGAGCGAGCAACCCAAACAATGGTAGGGGCGCTTTTTGCACGGAAATGAACGGAGCAAAAAGGCAAGTAATTGCAGATAGATAATTACCCAACGTTTTCTTCTCCCTGAGGAAGACGTGGACAGAACATGGCTTATAGAAAATCACAGCAGATCAGGGAATCCTTCCATCAACGGAAGGTTTTTTTATATCAAGAAGGAGAAATCTATGACAGAAAAAGTATTTGATTGTGTCGCAACCGCTGCTAGTGGGTTAGAAGCGCTAGTTGGTAAGGAGTTGCGAGATTTAGGCATTGAATGCCAAGTAGAAAATGGACGGGCTCGTTTCAAAGGAACGTTGGAGACCATTGCAACCGCCAATCTCTGGTTACGCACAGCTGACCGCATTAAGATTGTGGTGGGAGAATTTGATGTATACACCTTTGATGAATTATTTGAGCAAGTCAAAGCATTACCTTGGGAAGACTTTCTGCCGCTAGACGCAGAGTTTCCTGTGGCAGGTAAATCGATCAAATCGAAGTTATTCAGTGTGCCTGATTGTCAGGCAATCACAAAAAAAGCGATCGTTAATCGATTACGGGAAGTTTATCATCGCCCTGCAAGTGTTCCTTTAACTGAAAGTGGTGCTTTCTTTCAGTTGGAAGTTGCTTTGTTGAAAGATCATGCCATGATTACACTCGATACGACAGGACCGAGTTTGTTCAAACGTGGCTATCGACTAGAAAAAGGGGGCGCACCCTTAAAAGAAAATATGGCTGCAGCATTAGTCATGTTGACCAACTGGCGCAAAGACCGACCGTTTGTTGATCCTGTATGCGGTTCCGGTACACTGTGCATCGAAGCAGCACTGATCGGACATAATATTGCCCCTGGATTCAATCGCTCCTTTGTCTGTGAGACATGGGATTGGGTTCCAGCTGAAGTATTTGAGACTGTAAGAGCTCAGGCAGACGAAGCAGCCGATTACGATAGCCAACTGGACATTATGGGCTCAGATATCAATGGACGGATGATCGAAATCGCCAAAGCAAACGCGGAAGAGATTGGTCTAGGTGATTCCATCACCTTCAAACAACAAGCAGTCAAAGATTTTAAAACAGACAAAGAATACGGCGTGATCGTTGCCAACCCACCATATGGGGAACGTTTAGGAGAAGAAGAGACGGTACAGCGCTTGTACCGTGAAATGGGCGAAGTCTTTCGGCCATTAAAAACTTGGAGCAAATACATTTTGACCAGTGACCTTACATTTGAGACCCACTATGGTGAAAAAGCAACCAAGAAACGCAAACTATATAATGGTGCGTTGCGTACGGATTTCTTCCAGTATTGGGGCAGTCGCCCACCGCGTAAAAAGGAGACGGTTGAATGAAAGAACAAGAATTTCTAAAAGAATTAAAAGAGCTCGATTTGCTGTCACAAGCAATGGGAATCCTTGGTTGGGATACTCAGACGGGAATGCCTGAAAAGGCCAGCGAATATCGCAGTGAAGTTGACAGCTACTTGTATGGCTTGTATTTCGAAAAGAAAGTCGGACCAACGATCCAAGAAGCCATTACTTATTTTGGTCAGCACCCTGATGAATTATCTGAAGTTGGTCAAGCAGCTTATCAGCTGGTGAAAGAAGAATATGAGCTGCAAAAAAATGTTCCTAATGAATTAGCGATCGCAGCTTCTGCTGCTACTTCTAGAGCTCATACTGCTTGGACGCAAGCCCGCAAAGCGAAAGATTTCTCTTTATTCAAGGAAGCATTAGCTGAGAATATCCGTTTGACAAAAGAGCTGATCCCTTATTGGAAAAAAGAGGAACGGACAAATTATGATGTTCTTTTGAATCAATATGAACCGAACATGACCGTTGAAATCTTGGATAATGTGTTTTCACAAGTTCGTGATGGAATCATGGATATTCGTCGCCAGTTAGAAAAAGGTACTCCACCAGATACAACGATCTTATCTCGTAAAATGACAGAGGCGCAACAGCGGAAATTCATCTCGAAAGTCATCACAGACTTAGGGTATGATTTTTCTCGCGGGCGGTTGGACAATACGGTGCATCCTTTTGCGACCGGCATTAACCACAATGATGTTCGCTTGACGACTCGTTGGAATGAAGAAGATTTTTCGATGGGAATATTCGGCGTGATTCATGAAGCAGGCCACGGCATGTATGAACAAAACATTGATGAAAAATTTGAAGGAACGCCGGTCCACGAAGGAGCATCCATGGGAATCCATGAATCGCAATCTTTATTCAATGAGATCATTATCGGTAGCAATCGCAACTTTTGGGAGAAACAATACCCTTATTTTCAAGAGTGTGCAGAAGGAACTTTCGATGATGTTTCCTTTGAGACTTTCTACAATGCATTAAAATTTACCCAAGCAAGTTTGATTCGGATCGAAGCAGATAGCCTGACGTATGTTTTGCATATCATTATCCGTTACGAGATTGAGAAGATGATTTTCAATGAAGAAGTGAATGTGGAAGATCTGCCAACTATTTGGAATGATAAATATGAAGAATACTTAGGCGTACGTCCGCAAAATGATTTAGAAGGTATCTTGCAAGACGTTCATTGGTCAGGGTCAAGTTTTGGCTATTTCCCATCATACGCTTTAGGATACATGTATGCGGCACAGCTTTTTCATGCAATGGAAAAAGAGATCGATGTCGATGCTGTATTGGCTTCTGATGATTATTCAGAGATCCGCCAATGGTTGACCACGCACATTCATCAATACGGGGCTTCTAAAAAACCAAATCAATTGATTCTGGATGCGACAGGAGAACTGTTAAATCCGCAATATTTATTGGATTATCTGCGGAAGGTTTATTTTTCTGTTTATCAAATCCGCTAATGAGCAAGCCTTTCGTTCACTCGAAAGGCTTCTTCTCATCTTTAAAAAAACGCACGGCAAACTAGGTAGCTAGACGATAGTATTTATTGACTTTAGGTTCTGATACTTTGATGGAATCGGACGATTGAATCAGAATGCTAGCAATAGAAACAAGATAAAAAAGACAGGAGTTTCAAAAAATGGCTGATATAGCACCAATTTATGAATATGCCAAATTGATTTTGGGAACTGATCACACAGGGCATGGCTTTGATCATGTCAAGAGAGTAGCCGCAATGGCTAAACAGATCATTGCCGAAGATCAACTGCAAGTAGATGATTACGTTGTGGAAGCAGCGGCATTTTTGCACGATACCATTGATGATAAGGTGGTGAAAGATGTGGTGAAAGCCAAAGAAGAAGTGCAGCAATGCCTTCTCGCTGCTGGAGCCACAGCAGAACAAATCAGTCATATATTTACAATCATTGAGAATCTCTCTTTCTCAAAAGAGTTATTGGCAGGGGCACAAGTCTCCTCTTTAGAAGGACAAATCGTGAAAGATGCGGATCGCTTAGATGCATTGGGCGCAATTGGTATTTTGCGTACTAGTTACTTTGGCGGTGCACATCAGCATCCGATCCATGAATCAGAGCGAGCGCCGAAAACGTTCACAAACCACGCTGACTATCGAAAAGGGACCACCGTGATCAATCATTTCTATGAAAAGTTGTTTTTATTGCCTGAAAAAATGCACACACACTTTGGCAAACAAGAAGCGCTGCGGCGTAAAGACTTTATGACAACCTTTTTAACTGAATTTTATAGAGAATGGGATGTTTAGTAATTTTTAATCTTCAGTTCGATTCCTTTGTGTTTCCTCTGTATTTATCTATAATTATAAATAAGGGGAGGGATGGATATGTATTACAAACAAGCGCTGAAACCGAATGAATTATTACCTGCACTTTCTGATTCTGGGGAATGTTTTTTTATCATTCGAGCAGCATTACCCATCCGGAATTATCAAGTTGCCATTTACCGGTACGATGATGAGTATTTTTTATTGCAAGATGAACGTTTATTTAATCAGATCTCTAGTATTTCCAGGGAACGGCAAGGAGATGAAGAACAGATTCTGCCATTCATCGAAGAAGCATTAGAAGACAATCACTATTTTCTAGTGGAAAAAGAGTTTATCCGCTTGGATTTATTGACGCTACAAAAAATGACAACCATTCAATCGTTTGAAATATTGTTTTACGAATTCTTTGATTTTTGAGGTGATGGGTGATGAAAAAAACGGAATACCTAACCATTGAGGATGCAGCACTCGCTGATTTATTTCTTGATCTGGGTGATAAGTACAGCAACCTCGAATTGATTGACGAAGAAAAAGATTTGGATGTGGTCGTTTTGTCAAATAGCGACTGGCAATATCTTTTGGAACAACTGGATGATGAAGTCAAGGAGCAATTTCTTGCACAGGCCGAGACTGATTTTCTAGACGAGGAGTAAGAATAGAGGGGCAAATGCCCAATGAATGTATGTAGGTTAAAGAAAAACAGAAGAACACAAAACAAAAAAATATCCGAACGATAGTCGATGAAGAATGCGATGCGCTTAACTTAAGTCCGCATGCATGTAAGTACGCTTGATCATTCAGCTATCGTTCGGATAATTGTTTTGTTTGACGGATTCATTTGTTTTTCAGAGCGCCTGTCAGTCAACATTTGAATAAAGTGAAACTGTATCTTTTTCATTTGGATTGGAGACGTACTTTTTTGATTTTAGCATAACCCCGAAAAATATTGCGGATCACTAACAAGAGACCGATCAGCAACGGAATAGCTAATAAGTAGAGGGAATAGCCATGGACCTGCTCTACCACAGCAGTATTGGTTTTATTTACTTCTGTCAGCGCCTGTTGGATCACTTGGAAACTGAATACACTCATAAATCCAGCAATGATAAAGAGTACAAACCCTAAATAAGGAATATGAGAAGAACGGCGAAAAAGCGCAAAGCCGATATAGAGCAATAAAAGAAAAAATGGCACACCAAAAGCAAAATAAGGATTCAACATGTTTTTTAACCTCCTTTTATTTATCATACTCCAAAATTTACGTTTTGGGAATTACAGTGTAAGATTAAAAGGAAATAGATTTTTAGGAGGATGTTATGTCAGCTTATCTTATGCCAATCAAGGTTGCATTACTGTTATTTCCATTCTTGGCACTTGCAATCTCGTCGATATTTTTTGTGCGCCAATACCGTAAATTTGGCCGATTTATTTTTTCACGAGCAATTGTACTTTATTCATTTGTTTTTTATCTGCTTTGTGCCTATTTCTTGGTCATTTTGCCGTTGCCGAGTATTGAAGAAGTCGCTCAAATGACCGGTCCCAAAATGGAGTGGCAGTTAGGTGCTTCCTGGCAGCATTTTTTGCAGCAAACGGTGTTACAAATCAATGATCCCACTACGTATCTTCCGGCTTTGAAGCAAAACGTAGTCTTAGAGCCATTATTCAATCTTTTTTTGACACTGCCTTTTGGTGTCTATATGCGCTACTACTTTAAATTGTCTTTTCCGAAGACGATTGTGGCAACCTTTGGCTTATCACTGTTCTTTGAATTGACTCAGTTAACTGGATTATACTTTATTTATCCGCGCCCTTATCGGTTGTTTGACGTCAATGATTTATTTGTCAATACCCTTGGCGGGACCATTGGCTTTTTGGTGACGCCATTGTTTACCTTCCTGTTGCCTACCCGTGAAGAGATGGATGCCGAATCTTATGCCAAAGATAATCGAGTGACGTTTACTCGCCGATTTGTTGCTTGGCTGATCGATTGGGGAATATTGAATTTATTCGCTTGGATGCTTATGATTCTGTTAAGAGTGACTGTGAATAAAGAAATCGATGACTTTACGAATGATTATTGGTATTTTTTACTAGAAGTAGTTCTTTACTTTATTCTTTTGAATTATATTCTCAATGGACAAACGCTAGGAAAAAAACTTGTTCGCATTCGAGTGATGGAGGAAAACCATTCCCGTGTCAGTTTCAGAGCAATTTTTAAGCGTTATGGATTGCTCTATCTGATCTATGTTAGTGCGACACGCATCAATGTGTTGTTTACGCCTTTTATTCAATCTACTAATCAAATGCTCGTCCTAGTGAGTTTGTTGGTTGTGTTGATTTTTGGTTTGATCCAACTTGGATTTTATTGCAACATCCTTTGGGCAGCATTCAAAAAACAACCGCGATTCTTTTACGAAAAAAGAACGGCTACTTATGTAGTAAGCACGATCCAGCGAAACAAGGTTAGGAATTGAGCTGGAAATATGCTATAATCCAAAAGATGTCAATAGAAAGAAGGTGTTTGAATGTCTTTTGAGTCATTTAAATTTCAACCATTTATTTACGAAGCGTTAGCGGAGAAGAAATTTACTTCACCAACAGAAGTTCAAGAAAAATTAATTCCTGTGATCCAAAAAGGTCGCAGTGTCGTGGGACAATCCCAAACTGGAAGTGGGAAGACGCATACATTTTTGCTTCCTTTGATGGATCAAATCGATCCGCAAAAAGATGAAGTGCAAGTCGTGATCACTGCACCGAGTCGTGAATTAGCCACGCAGATTTATCAAGCGGCAAAACAACTAGCAGAATTTCAGCAACCAGAGATTCGTGTGACCAACTTTGTAGGCGGCACGGATAAACAACGACAAATGGACCGTTTGCAAAACCAGCAGCCGCAGCTTGTTATCGGGACACCGGGACGAATTCTAGATATGATCAATGAACAAGCACTGGCTGTGCATACGGCACAAGCCTTTGTCATTGATGAAGC
Source organism: Enterococcus sp. M190262 (assembly GCF_005843965.1). Taxonomy (NCBI): domain Bacteria; kingdom Bacillati; phylum Bacillota; class Bacilli; order Lactobacillales; family Enterococcaceae; genus Enterococcus; species Enterococcus sp. M190262. Next base: position 2,627,946 of record NZ_CP040461.1, read on the forward strand.
AGATATGACATTAGATATGGGCTTTTTGGAAGAAGTGGACCAAATTGCTAGTCGATTGCCGGAAAAACTGCAAATGTTAGTTTTCTCTGCAACGATTCCAGAAAAGCTGCGTCCTTTTTTGAAAAAATATCTCGAAAATCCATTGATCGAAGAAATTCGTCCGAAAGCAGTCATCTCTGAATCCATTGAAAATTGGTTGATCTCAACTAAAGGAAAAGATAAGAATCAATTGGTTTATCAACTACTAACGACGGGACATCCTTATTTGGCGATTGTTTTTGCCAATACCAAATCCCGAGTGGATGAATTAACCGGCTATCTGAAAGAAAAAGGGCTGAAAGTAGCCAAGATCCATGGCGATATCACACCGCGAGAACGCAAACGTGTGATGCGTCAGGTTCAAAATTTAGAGTATCAATATGTAGTCGCAACTGATTTAGCTGCTCGCGGGATTGACATCGAGGGGGTTTCGCATGTAATCAATGCTGAGATTCCGGCGGATTTGGATTTCTTTATTCATCGTGTGGGACGTACTGGACGTAATCAGTTAGCTGGAACAGCGATCACTTTGTATGATCCTAGTGACGAACAAGCCATTCAAGCAATCGAAGATTTAGGTGTAAAATTCCAACCAAAAGAAATCAAAAATGGGGAGATCGTTGCAACATATGATCGGAATCGTCGACAAAAACGTGAAAAATCAAGAGACGAATTAGACCCAACATTGATTGGGTTGGTCAAGAAGAAAAAGAAAAAAATCAAGCCTGGCTACAAGAAGAAAATTCAGTGGGCTGTTGATAAGAAAAACAAAGAGAAACGAAAGATCGAACGTCGTCAGTCGAATCGCTCTGCTCGCAAGAATAAAAAAAATTCCAGTATCTAATTTAAGGAACACCCATCGGCCAGGCAATGGCTATTGGGTGTTCCTTCGTTTTAGCAAAGATTTTTTCCCATTTTTACACAGAGGATTCCATCTTCTTCAAAAGGAGGAGAGAGGATCTCATAGCCGCATTTTTGATAAAAGCCGACTGCTGCAATTTCAGAAGACAAAACCGACCAGCAAAAGCCATCGGTGATCGCTTTTTTCTCATAGGCCGCTAACAACTGCCGTCCTATCCCTTGCTTTCGATAGTTTTTAGCCACGCAAAAGCGATCGGGCTGGATCGTTTGCGAATCCAACGATTGATAGCGAATAGTGGCAATTGGTACTTGGCCTTCTGCCAGTAGAAAATAATGGCAGAACTGATCTTTTTGATCAAATTCTAATTCAGGAGCGATTCCTTGTTCGTCGACAAAGACAGATCTTCTAAGTGCAAAAACAGCCTGCTGAATCCAGTCCTCCCGCCCAAAATAAAGCTGCATCATTTTTCTCCCAATCCATGGTATACTCAATCTATATTGATTGTAGCAGATGAAAGGGGAAAGCTCGTGGATTTTTTCGAAGCATTGCAATGGACGAATTGGAAAAATTTGACTGCTGAAGTCAAAAGCCAAGTGTTTCAGCAAGTAGTCATGTACTTTGTCAGCCCATTGAAAGAAATTACAGATGTTCATTTTATTAAAACAAGCTATGCAGGAATCAAGTGTGAGACCTTTGAATTAACGATTGATGAGGAACCCTTCGTCTTTGTGCCTGGAAATTCTGAAACAATTCTAGGCTGGGACTTGGGCATTCAGGGATTGCCGATAACCTGCTGGTCCAAAATGTGGCAAGAACCTCTCAGCCCTTCGCTGAGCCGCTTGATCGAAGGCTATGGATTGTCAAACGCTGAGGAGTGGGGAGATTTTGTAAATGAATCAATGAGCCCATTACGCAAAGCGACCATCCCACCCATGTTGGTGCAGAAAATGGCATTGCCAGCAGGTACTCGTTTGATTGGAGAACTAGATACAGTCACGGGAGAATTCCATGGTCATGTTGATCAATTTGAAACTTTTGGTTCCGAGATACGGCAGGCATTTCAGCAGCCGCGAAGTTTTGAAGAAAGTTTGCAGTGGGAAATGCCAAGAACAATCAGTGCCGAAAATCAGTACTTTGCGGAACTGCATCCAGTGTCTGGCAATTATCATGTATACACTCACCAACGAATGACCCAAAATGAATTGCAGCACTGGCTGGGACAGCAGGGATATGATTTGATGAATGAAGAACAGTGGGAATATGCAGTGGGCGCCGGGACCCGTCGTTTATTTCGTTGGGGCAATGAAAAACCCTGTGAGGATGGTGTCAAATTGACCAAAAAAGCATTGGCTGAGCCGAACATGTTTGGCTTGATTTATCCGTATGCCAATGGATGGGAGCTAACTGACAGTTCATTTCTAAAGATGGAAGATTGGCCAGAGTGCGGCAATCCATTACTGGATACATTGCCCTATGCTAGTTATTATCGGTCACGCAAAATGTTGCAAGCAAACCAGCAGTTGGACCCTGAAAAATACCGCTACCGAAAAGCAGTTATTATTGATCGAGAACGGATTTGAGGATTGACTTTTTGTGAACATTTCCTTATACTTTTAAAGACGAAGGACATGGTTGATTTGTTCATTCTTTACAGAAAGTTTTTCAAAGCTGAGAGAAAAACAAGAATCCTAATTGATCGCTCCCTTTGGTATCTGATTCAGTAGAAATGCTGACGCCTGCTCTGCGTTATCGAGTCTGAGAGGTAATGATCAACATCATTGCAAGTAAGGTGGTACCGCGTAGCTACGTCCTTGCTCTGCAGTGGTGTTTTTTTGTTTGACTGCCCAGAAGCGAGTTCGTCGAATGAACAGATATCAGAGAGAAAGGTCACCAAAGAACAAAAGCATTCCTTGCTCCCAAGCGATTTTATCATTAGAAAGTAGGAAAACTATATGAAACACTTATCAAGTGCCGAAGTTCGTCAAATGTTTCTCGATTTCTTTCAATCAAAAGGACATTCGATCGAGCCTAGTGCATCACTCGTCCCTGTAAATGACCCAACATTGTTGTGGATCAACTCAGGTGTAGCAACATTGAAAAAATATTTTGACGGTACCGTTGTTCCAGAAAATCCGCGAATCACCAATGCACAAAAATCGATTCGGACCAACGATATCGAAAATGTTGGTAAGACAGCACGTCACCACACCATGTTTGAAATGTTAGGAAATTTTTCGATTGGTGATTACTTCAAAAATGAAGCAATCCATTGGGCGTGGGAGTTTTTGACTTCTCCAGAATGGATGGCCTTTGATCCAGAAAAGCTTTATGTCACAGTGTATCCAAAAGACACAGAAGCAAAACGAATTTGGCGCGAAGAAATCGGGTTGACTCCAGAACACATCGTAGAGATCGAAGACAACTTCTGGGATATCGGTGCTGGACCTTGTGGACCAGATTCAGAGATTTTTTATGACCGGGGACCTGAGTTCAACGATGTCGCAGAAGATGATCCGGAGAATTATCCTGGCGGTGAAAATGAACGCTATTTGGAAATTTGGAATTTGGTCTTTTCAGAGTTCAATCATCAAGCAGATGGCACGTATGAACCATTACCACACAAAAACATTGATACGGGTATGGGGCTTGAACGGATGGTGTCGATCATCCAAAATGCACCAACCAACTTTGAAACAGATCTCTTTATGCCGATCATCGAAGCGGTTCAAGAATTGAGCGGCAATTTTGCATATGGCGAAAGCAAAGCAACAGATATTTCCTTCAAAGTGATCGCCGACCACATTCGCGCGCTTTCTTTTGCTATAGGCGATGGTGCACTACCGTCAAACGAAGGACGCGGATACGTGTTGCGCCGTTTGCTACGCCGCGCCGTCATGCATGGCAAGAAATTAGGTATCGATTCAGCCTTTTTATATAAACTTGTTCCGATCGTAGGAAAAATCATGGAGAGTTATTATCCGGAAGTATTGGCTCAACAAGCGTTTATCGAAAAAGTAATCCGTAATGAAGAAGAACGGTTCCATGAAACGATCAATGAAGGATTAGAGATCTTGAACCAAGTCATTGCTAAAGTGAAGGCAGATGGGCAAGAGACATTAGCAGGTGCCGATATCTTTAAGTTGTATGATACTTACGGATTCCCTGTTGAATTGACTGAAGAAGTCGCTCAAGATGAAGGGTTGAAAGTTGATCATGCCGGTTTTGAAAAAGAAATGGATGCACAGCGGGCACGGGCTCGTTCTGCTCGATCGACTGAGCTTTCTATGGGTGTTCAATCCGCTCTTTTGACTGATATCAAAGTCGAAAGCCGTTTTGTTGGCTACGAAAGCCTTGAAGTCAACAGCGAATTGTTAGTGATCATTCAAGAGGAACAATTGCTTGATACAGTAACCACTGGTGAAGCCAAACTGATCTTCAAAGAAACACCATTCTATGCAGAAATGGGTGGTCAAGTAGCGGACACTGGTACTGTTGTTGACCAATCTGGTGTTATCGTTGCGGAGATCACTGATGTAAAAAAAGCACCAAATGGCCAGTTTCTGCATACTGCGAAGGTAACTGGCAACTTGACGGAAGGGGCTTCTTATTTCTTGCAAGTTGATCAGCACCGTCGGAACAAAATCATCAAAAACCACACAGCCACTCATTTATTGCACAAAGCGTTGAAAGAAGTGCTAGGTAGCCATGCAAATCAAGCAGGTTCATTAGTTGCACCTGGACACTTGCGTTTTGACTTTAGTCATTTTGGCCAAGTGACTGCAGACGAATTAAGTCAGATGGAACAAATCGTCAATCAGAAAATTTGGGAAGCTTTGCCAGTCGTAACTATCGAAACCGACATCGATACGGCGAAGGGCATGGGGGCGATGGCTCTCTTTGGCGAAAAATACGGCCACGATGTGCGTGTAGTCAATGTCGCAGATTGGTCTATCGAGCTTTGCGGTGGCACACATGTCGCCAATACAGAAGATATCGGTATTTTCAAAATTGTTTCTGAATCCGGGATTGGTGCTGGCGTTCGTCGGATTGAAGCAGTGACGAGTCAAGAAGCTTACGCATTGCTGCATGAAGGAGAAGCACAGCTAAAAGCCATTGCAGGGATCGTCAAATCGGCACAAATCAAAGATGTAGTCAGCAAAACAGAACAATTACAGCAACAACTGCGGGATCTGCAAAAAGAAAATCAAGCACTGGCGAGCAAACTAGCCAATCAACAAGCTGGCGATGTTTTCAAAGATGTCAAAGAAGTGAATGGGATTCGTTTTATTGCTGCAAAAGTAACTGTCAAAGATATGAATCAGTTACGCCAATTGGCAGACCAATGGAAACAAAAAGAATTATCGGATGTTTTAGTTCTTGCTACAGCCAACGATGGCAAAGTTAATCTGTTGGCTGCAATGACGCCACAGGCAAATGAGAAAGGCTTGAAAGCTGGAGATTTGATCAAGCACATCGCACCGAAAGTCGGCGGCGGTGGCGGCGGACGTCCAGATATGGCACAAGCCGGTGGGAAGCAACCAGAAGGAATCGACGCTGCATTAACTGAAGTAGCCAATTGGTTAGCCGCAAACTGATTCTTTAACAGCAAATCATAAAAAAATGTATAACATCAAGAAATATCCGAACTGGAATTGTGTGTCAGAGAGCTGCCGCGTCTTTTTATAAGACGTTCGGTAGAGGATCGAAACGCGATTCCTTCGGGTATTTTTTCTGTTTTTGCAGAAATTGGATTTTATTAAAGAGAAATTTTGGAATAGCTGAAGCATTCATTTTTAGAAAAATACTTTTTTTACATGCTTTTAGTTGTTTTACTGATTTCATTCGGGGTAAAATAAGAAAGACGAATTTACGCTTGGAGGGAATGTTATGCTGCGCTTCTTTTTAAAGCGAATGAAAGGAAACGCAACTGATCGCACCATGATCGGTAAACTTGCGGGCTATCTGGGATTGCTCTCAAATGCACTTCTTTTTGTCGCAAAGTTTCTGATTGGACTGTCGGCACAATCGGTCTCGATCATGGCAGATGCTATCAATAGTCTGTCTGACACCGCCTCCTCCTTTTTGACATTGATCGGTTTTCGGATTGCTGCCAAGCCGGCGGATAGGGAGCATCCCTACGGCCATGAACGGTTTGAATACATTAGCGGTTTTGTGGTTTCTTTACTGATCACATTTGTTGGTTTTCAGTTTCTAAAAAATGCCTTTGAAAAAATCATTGCTCCTGAACCGATCCGTTTATCACCATGGTTGTTTATTGTGCTGATCTTGTCAATCGGATTAAAGCTTTGGCAAGGTCTCATGTACCGTCAATTGTCGAAGAAAATTGACTCTGCAACTTTACAAGCTAGCGGACAAGATAGTTTTAATGATGTACTCACAACAGTTGCGGTCTTGCTCTCTGCATTGATTGAATGGGGAACCGGTTGGCGGGTAGATGGGTATATTGGCTTGCTGATCGCGTTATACATTTTATTTAGTGGTATCATGATGATCCGTACCTTTATCAATGAACTGCTAGGTGCACGTCCGACAGAAGCTGAAATCCGTGAGATGGAGGATCGACTAGATCGTTATCCAACAATATTGGGGTACCATGATCTGCTCGTTCATAACTATGGTCCCAAGAATCGTTTTGCTAGTGTTCATATTGAAGTCAATGAAAGCTGGAGTTTGTCACAAGCCCATGAAGTAATTGATGCGATCGAACATGATTTTCAAAGGAACCTTCAAGTTGAATTGGTTTGTCATCTTGATCCTGTCCCTATCCAAAATAAACAGTACCGGCAGTTGCGGGAAAAAGTCAGACAAATCGTTGAGACGATTGATCCAGAGTTAAGGATGCACGACTTTCGGATTCACGAAAAACAGTTTGCTTTTGATTTGGTGATCCCAAAGCAAAGAATTTACACAGATCGTGAACTGCAAGATAAAATTTATCAAAAGATTACGCATGAAATCGGCACGTATGAGGTGGCGATCACGTTTGATCATACTTATTTGTTGTAGGAGGAAAATATGATAAAAATGGATATGAGTGTGGTTTCGACCGTCTTTTTGGCGTTGCTGTTTGTCAATACAGTTGCGGCATTTATTACGGTCTTTCGTAAACCGCGATCAATTGCAAGTGTTTTTGCCTGGATGATGACATTAGTCTTTATCCCGGGTTTTGGGTTTTTGTTGTATTTGTTTTGTGGTCGAGGAATCGACGGAGAAATCATTTATAAATTCAGTGAGCACCATCAAAGCAGGATCAATGAATTAAATCAAATCATCAAAGTCCACAATTATTCCTTTCCAGAGCATCCATACTCAGATGACAATCATCTATTGGAACGGTATTTTAAAAATTTAGATGAGTCCCCTTTTACAAAAGGCAATCAGGTACAATTTTATACGGACGGCAAAGAAAAATTTGCTGCCTTATTTTCAGATATGCAAAATGCTGAAGACAATATTCATGTGGAATACTATTCTTTTTTTAATGATGAAATTGGTGGGCAGTTTCTTGATGTCCTAATTGAAAAAGCCAAGCAAGGAGTAGAAGTTCGACTAATATTCGATCCATGGGGTTCTCCCAAAGCAAATCGTAAATTCTTTCAGCCATTAATGGACGCTGGCGGAAAGGTCGTGCCCTTTATTACTTCAAAAAATTTGATTCGCAATACACGTTTGAATTACCATTTGCATCGCAAAATCGTGGTGATTGATGGCCAAATTGGCTGGACCGGCGGGTTTAATGTAGGGGATCAATATTTAGGTAAAAAAGCAAAATTTGGTTATTGGCGGGATACACATGCGCGAATCGTTGGAACTGCTAGTTTTACCTTACAGGAAATCTTTATCCGCGATTGGAATGCCTCGATTCGAAATGAAGCAGATCAACTGGAATATGAAGATCGCTATTTCATTTTACCGCCTAAAGAAGAGGCAGGTCATGTCGATATGCAAATCGTGGCCGACGGACCTGAGACGGAAACGCAGATTCTAAAAGGCGGCTTCGTCAAGATGATTTTGGCGGCTGAAAAATCGATTTGGATCCAAACCCCTTATCTGATTCCTGACGACAGTATGATGAATGCCTTGGAGATCGCCATCCACTCAGGTGTAGATGTTCGAATCATGATTCCCTGCATGCCGGATCATCCATTTATCTATCGAGCGACCCAACACTATGCCAACTATTTACATCGCCGGGGAGCGAAAATCTATATCTATGAGAATGGATTTTTACATGCCAAAACTGTTATGATGGATGATACCATCTGCTCGTTTGGAACGACAAATCAGGACATTCGCAGTTATGCGTTGAATTTTGAAGTCAATGCATTCGTTTATGATCAAGAAATCACGGCGCAATTAAAAACGATTTTTGAAGAGGATATGCTGCAGTCCACTTTATTGACAGATGAAATGCTGGCTAAACAATCTTACTGGTTGCGTTTCAAGCAAAACTTTTCTCGTTTGTTATCGCCGATCCTGTAATTTTAAAGCCTTAGCTAACCCTTGACGGGCCAAATGGTCGGCACCTTTGTTTTGAGATTCGGGAATCCATTGGACAATCAGTAAAGTGAAATAGGGCAGCAACTCTTGGATTTCCTCTAAATACTTCCGAAAATCGGGGTTGTTCGTATAATTTTTGTCGATTGTTTGAGCGACGACTTTACTGTCTGTATAAAGCATGATCGTCTGGTCTTGCCATTCTTTCGTTAAGAGAAATTCAAGAGCATGATGCATCGCAGCAAATTCTGCTTGGTGATTTGTGAGCGTGGGTAGTACAAAGGCATGCTGTTCATGCAGGTCTTCCCCTACAATCAACAGACCGCCGCCACTAGGTCCAGGGTTTCCTTTGGTTGAAGCATCGAGATACACTTTTAGCATGAGTTGACTCCTTCTGTTATGATGGATATAAGTATACTAGAAATTGATCGCGTGAGGAAATTATTTATGAAACGTAACTATTTTTGGCAACCAGAACCAGCCACCGCAATTATCTATTGGTCCAGTTCACTGATCGTTTTGTTTTACAGCTTGATTTTGGCACTGGAAAATACTCGCCCTTATTGGAAAAGCAATCTTGTGTTGGGGATTTTTCTATTTCTTGTCTGGTTAGGATTGCAGCGCCGCCTTTATTTGACGGAGAAGACCATCAAAATCACCTATGCCCGCTTTTGGAAACGAGTAGTTATTCCTCTCGAGAAAATCCAAGCCATTGGGGTAGAGAATCATCATTTGAGAATCGTGACCAATGAAAGAAGCTATACGTTTGTAATGCGTAAAAAAGATCTTGAAGTATTACAGACACACTTTGTTAATCTAGTGCCTATTCTTGAAAGACAAGAGTCAGAAAAATAATTCTGGCTCTTTTTTTATTCCGGTGAAAAACAGGGTTTCAATCTTCATGAAAAACGGTATAATAGAAATAGGACAAACAAATATGAATGAATAAGGAATAATAGTTCGGGAATAGAGGGTTACTGATGAAAAAAGATATCGAAATTGCACAAGAAGCAACAATTAAACCGATTATTGACATTGCAGCAACTATCGGATTACAAGCAGAAGATCTAGAACAATATGGGAAGTATAAAGCAAAAATCGATTGGCCAGCAATCAAGGAAATCGCGGAACGCCCCACCGGCAAGTTGATCTTAGTCACAGCGATTAACCCAACCCCTGCGGGAGAAGGAAAGTCGACAGTCACGATTGGATTGGCAGATGGCTTAAACCGTATTGGAAAACAAACCGTGATTGCTTTACGAGAACCATCATTAGGTCCAGTCATGGGGATCAAGGGTGGTGCGACTGGCGGAGGCAGAGCGCAAGTCTTGCCGATGGAGGACATCAATCTTCATTTTACCGGGGACATGCACGCAATCACTGCTGCGAATAATGCATTATCTGCGTTGGTGGACAATCATATCCAACAAGGAAATGAATTAGGGATCGACCCGCGACGGATCATTTGGAAACGTGTCGTGGATTTGAATGATCGCGCATTAAGACAAGTGATCGTCGGACTAGGCGGACCACTGCAAGGAGTACCTAGAGAAGATGGCTTTGATATCACCGTTGCTAGTGAGATTATGGCTATTTTGTGTCTAGCAACGAATTTGGATAATTTGAAAGAGCGCTTGAGCAATATTTTGATTGGTTATACGTATGATAAACAACCTATCTACGTCAAGGATTTGCAGGTTCAGGGGGCATTAGCTTTATTGTTGAAAGATGCCTTGAAACCAAATTTGGTTCAAACCATCGAAGGAACGCCTGCGTTGATTCATGGGGGACCTTTTGCCAACATCGCCCATGGCTGTAATAGTGTCATTGCCACTGAAACAGCTCTCCATTTAGGAGAATACACGGTTACTGAAGCGGGATTCGGCGCAGATCTCGGGGCAGAGAAGTTTTTGGATATTAAAACACCCAATCTCTCTAAAGCACCAGACGCTGTCGTAGTGGTCGCAACGATTCGCGCCTTAAAAATGCACGGCGGGATAGATAAAGAACATTTAAAAGAAGAAAATGTCGCGGCTTTAGTCGCGGGTTTTGCCAACTTGAAACGTCACGTGAGAAACATGCAAAACTATCAATTGCCAGTTGTTGTTGCAATCAATGAATTTGTCACTGATACCGAAGCTGAGATCCAAATGTTGGAGCAATGCTGCAAGGAAATTGGTGTACCAATCGCTCGGACGCAAGTTTGGGAGAAAGGTGGCGCAGGGGGGGAACTTTTGGCGCAGCAAGTCGTCACTGCCATTGATGAACAACCCGGCAATTATCGTAGGCTTTACCAAAATGAAGAGAGCCTTCCTGGTAAAGCTGCCAAGATCGTCAAAGAGATTTATGGCGGGTCAAATGTGGTCTTCTCAAGTGTGGCACAGCGCCAATTGAACGTCTTCAAAAAAAATGGCTGGGATCAATTGCCGATTTGTATGGCAAAAACACAGTACTCTTTTAGTGATGATCCGCAGCTTTTAGGCGCACCGGCTGATTTTTCGATTACGATCCGTGAATTTGTACCAAAACTAGGCGCTGGTTTTATTGTTGCCTTGACCGGTACTGTTATGACAATGCCTGGACTGCCTAAGAAACCAGCAGCATTGAATATGGATGTCGATGCAGACGGCAATGTATCTGGCCTTTTTTAATCTTATTTTCTCTCTGCATCTGCGAATACTGGATGAAGAAATAGATTCTCGAAGGCTCCAGTAATAGTTCAGTCAATTTCTTATAACACACCACACTTACAGATCACTATTGATTCTGTAAGTGTGGTGTGTTGTTTGCGAGCGATTCGTCGTCTTTCAGTAGGTTTTGTTTGGTTCGTTTTTTGTTGACGCTGTACATAGGCTGCGAGATTCGGAGGAGAATAAAACCTCCCTTTTTCTTCTGACTTTCAAAAATTGGAAGAAATAATTGAAGAGGCTGCGAGGATATTTGATTTTTTGCGAAGTTTTCTAAAAGTCTCCCATAGTTATCTCCAGCATTCCTATTTATCCGTTGCTCTTAGAAACATTAGAAACATTAGAAACGAAAGTAGGAAACGGGAAGGGGAAATTGTTATCAAGCTCTTTTAAACGAGAGACTATAAAAAGAATGGTTTTAAAAAGAGGGCTATAAAAGTCGCTCGTTTTTATCTTATGATTTGCCGCTTTTGGATTTTCAATCTATTAAAAGACTGAAAGTTAAATATTAGCAAGAGGCAAGAGACGTGTCTTTTGTTATAATATAATCAGTAGTGCATTTAAAAGACTGTTTTCTTTCTAAGAAAATTAAAGTATACTGATAAAATTGGAGCGTATAAAACGATGAAACGTAAAATCATACGAAATACCGGCTTTTACGCGATGGGGAGTCCGCTGGATTTGCTAGTGGATGGTCAGAAAGTCGCCAGAATCAATCATCAAGAAACCGTCGAGCTGAATCTCAATTCTGACAACCGATTGTCTGTCCGATTTTCCATCCTAAAAAGCAAAGAAATTGCGTTGGCTGATTTACACGCAGAAACTCCATTAGAAATAAAAATGAATCCGCGACTGATTTCTTTTTATGTGCTGTTTTATATTGGTCTGTTTCTAATGATCGCGATTTTAACTCGCAGCGGACAGTTGTCCATTATCCTTTCGGGTATCTTTCTTTATTTAGCAGGTTATCTATGTTTAGGTCTTTATTATAGCAAACAAGCGTATGTAATTGAGGAGGTAACAAATGGCTAGCGGAGCAGATATTTTTTTGAGTAGTTTCAATCGAATCGAAAAACAATTGAGAGACGATTTGGGTAATCCTCGTAACATGGGTTTTTCAGAGATGGTTCGCCGTCTTTCAAAACAGAAGCAAGGAGACATCAAAAAATACGAAGAAGATTTATTGCAGATGGCCCAATTGCGGAACGCCATCGTTCATGAAAAAATCGGTGAAAATTTTGTGATCGCCGAGCCAAATCAATGGGTAGTGACACGAATCCAACAAATCGAACAGGCCTTGTTGCAGCCTGAAACGGTCTTACCTAAGTTTGGTAAAAAAGTGACCGGTTTTGAAAAAACGTTGGCGCTGAAAGAAATCTTGAAGATCGTCGCTCAAAAGCGGTTTTCACAATTTCCACTCTATGACAAAGGACGTTTTGTTGGGTTGATCACTTTACGTATGTTAGGATACTGGTTTGCTCAAGAAAGTCTAAAAGGAGAGATCCGATTAGAAGGGCGTAAAGCAGAAGACTTGTTGATCAAAGACGGTAAAGAGTCCAATTATCAGTTTGTACCCGCGACAACAACGGTCACTGAAGTAGAAGACCTGTTCCATAAAAATGCTTTGCTTGAAGCGGTATTAATCACAAAAAATGGCGATCCTAATGGAAATTTATTAGGCATCGTTCGTCCGCGGGATATTTTTAATGAAGAAAGTGTGGAAAAAAGATGATAGCTTTGTTTTTTTTACTAAGTGCCATAATTGTTGGACTTGATCAGTGGTTGAAGTTTTGGATCGTCAGCAATTTTGAATTAGGTGATGTTCAAACGTTGATCGACCATGTCTTTTCACTAACTTATATTCGGAATACCGGTGCCGCATGGAGTATCTTAGAAGGGAAGATGACCTTCTTTACGATCATCACGGTTGCCGCTGTTATTGTTGTAACTTATTTGTTGATCCGTCATCGTAAAAGCAGTATATGGTTTCGATTGGGACTATCCTTTATCTTAGCCGGAGCGATCGGAAATTTTATCGATCGCTTGCGTTTGGGGTACGTCGTGGATATGTTTCAGCTAGATTTTATCAATTTTCCGATTTTTAATATTGCAGACATGTCGTTAGTGATCGGTGTGTTATTGATTTTTATCTATGCGTTAGTTGATGATGAAGTGAAGGGAAAATAAATGAATAATCAAATTGAAGTAGTAATCCATGAAGAAAAAGGGCGTGTCGATAAAGTATTGGCAGATCGTCTAGAAGCGAGCCGTTCGCAAATTCAACAATGGTTGAAAGAAGGTGCGGTCACCTGTCAAGGGGATCCAATTCGTGCAAATTACAAAGTAAAAGCTGGTGACCAGTTAGTGATTCAAGTACCAGAACCGGAGTCCCTAGATCTGGAACCTGAAGATATTCCTTTGACGATTGTGTATCAAGACCAAGATGTTGCCGTGATCAATAAACCGCAAGGAATGGTCGTTCATCCTTCGGCAGGGCATCCTAACGGAACTCTGGTCAATGCATTGTTGTATCATATGACCGATTTATCTTCGATCAATGATGTTGTACGACCAGGAATTGTTCATCGTATCGACAAGGATACGTCAGGGCTATTGATGATTGCCAAAAATGATCATGCCCATGAAGCGTTAGCCAAACAGTTGAAAGACAAAACTTCTTTACGGAAGTATGTTGCGCTGGTCCATGGGAATATTTCTCACGAAAAAGGCACGATCAATGCACCGATTGGCCGTTCTAAAGTGAATCGCAAGATGCAAGCAGTGCAAGAAGATGGTAAGCCAGCTGTGACACATTTTACAGTTTTGGAACGTTTTGATCAATTTACTTTAGTCGAATTACAGTTGGAAACGGGTCGGACCCATCAAATTCGGGTCCACATGCAATACATTGGCTTTCCATTAGCCGGCGATCCTGTATATGGCCCTAAAAAGACTTTGAAAGGCAATGGCCAATTCCTTCACGCCAAACTGTTAGGATTTACCCATCCGACAACTGGAGAATCAATGGTTTTTGAAGCGCCATTACCCGAACTTTTTGAGGAAACCTTAAAAAAATTGCGAAAAAATGATTGATTTTTTTTTCAAAGAACTGTATAGTGTGTGTAACAAATAAATAGCTCCTTTAAGTGTAGTCCCGTGAGGCTAAGAAGGAAATGAGCAAGCAGACGACTCCCGCGTTGGAGCATCGAAAACTTGCTGGATGATTGCGCATATTCTGGATCGCTGTATACAGCGCCAGAAAGTATGATCGGAAAACATAACTCCTGCCTCACTAGGCAGGAGTTTTTTTATGTTCAAAATTAGGAGGGAACGAAATGCCAACCAAAGAAGTAGTAGATGCAGTAACAATGAAACGAGCATTGACCAGAATCACTTATGAAATCATCGAACGCAACCGAGGGATTGATGACCTAGTCTTAGTAGGAATCAAGACTAGGGGAATCTATATCGCACAACGAATTGCTGAACGCTTGAAACAATTGGAAGGAGTAGAAGTCCCCGTTGGCGAACTGGATATCACATTGTATCGAGATGATAAAAAATCAGATGAAGATCCTGAGATCCATTCTTCTGACATTCCAACAGCAATCGATGGCAAAGAAGTCATCTTGATCGATGATGTGTTGTTTACAGGGCGCACCATCCGGGCAGCGTTAGATGCCATCATGGATTTCGGTCGTCCTCGCCGGATTTCACTAGCAGTACTAGTCGATCGGGGGCATCGAGAATTACCGATTCGGGCAGATTTTGTAGGGAAAAATATTCCAACGGCATTAAGCGAACAAATCATTGTTGAAATGGAAGAATCTGACGGTTCTGATCGAATCATGATCAATAAAGAAAACGAGTAGGAAGAAGAGTGACAGACACATGGAAAAGCAAGAATTTCGCAATACCGATGTGGTATTAGATATCAATGATCGCCCAAAGGCATTGCCTTGGTTAGGCTTAAGTCTTCAACATTTATTCACGATGTTCGGAGCAACTGTTTTAGTACCGATCCTAGTTGGGATCAACCCAAGTATCGCTTTAGTAAGTTCTGGTTTGGGGACACTTGTTTACCTCGTTACGACGAAAGGAAAGATTCCCGCATACTTAGGGAGCAGCTTTGCTTTTATCGCTGCAATGCAAATGTTGATGAAATCAGACGGCTACCCGGCAATCGCCCAAGGAGCTGTTACAACAGGACTGGTTTACATCATCGTTTCTCTGATCATCAAAAAGATTGGTGCTGCATGGCTGGATAAAATTTTGCCGCCGATCGTCGTAGGGCCTGTGATCATGGTTATCGGGTTAGGACTAGCTGCTAATGCCGCTCAAAACGCAATGTACAATGGGGACATCTATGATTTTAAATTTATCTTAGTTGCATTGGTTACATTGGGATTGACGATTTTCTTCAACATGTTTTTGCGAGGGTTTCTTGGCTTGATCCCCATCTTACTAGGGATCATTGGTGGTTACTTAGTAGCTTTAGCTGCTGGGATCGTAGATGTGCAGCCAATCATTGATGCTGCTTGGTTCTCATTACCAAGCTTCGAAATTCCCTTTGTTCAATACAAGCCAACGCTACATTTGAATGCGATCACGACGATGGCGCCTATCGCTTTTGTCACGATGACAGAACATATTGGCCATTTGATGGTTTTGAATAAACTAACAAAGCGTAACTTTTTTGAAGAACCAGGATTAAACAAAACATTGATGGGAGACGGCTTTGCGCAAATCGTTGCCGGATTCGTTGGGGGACCCCCTGTGACAAGTTATGGTGAAAACATTGGTGTCTTGGCCATTACGAGAGTGCACAGTGTCTTTGTTATCGGTGGTGCGGCTGTCTTGGCTGTCTTGTTAGGCTTTGTCGGAAAATTGAGTGCCTTGATCTTGAGTATCCCAAATCCGGTCATTTCTGGAATCAGCTTCCTATTGTTCGGTGTCATTGCTGCAAGTGGGATGAAAATCTTGATCGACAATAAAATCAATTTTGACCGCAAAAAGAATTTGATCATTGCTTCTGTGATTCTGGTGATCGGAATCGGCGGCCTTGTCTTTACGGTCGGAACATTCACCTTATCAGCCATGGCATTAGCAACTGTCTTAGGAATCATTTTAAATCTAATTTTGCCAGAAACATCACGCAGTGAAGAACAATAGCTAGCAGTCAACTAAAAGGGAAAAACTAGGAGGTATTATTCATGATCATCCAATCAGAAAGAATCAGTTTAAAGCATCTTTTGACCGTTGAAGCATTAACAGATCGAGAAGTGATGGGGCTTATCCGCAGAGGGCAGGAATTTAAAAGAGGGGCCAAATGGATGCCGCAAAAAGAACAATACTTTGCTACGAACCTTTTCTTTGAAAATAGTACCAGAACCCACAAAAGTTTTGATGTAGCCGAAAAGAAATTAGGTCTTGAAGTGATTGAATTTGACTCCTCAACGAGTTCTGTGCAAAAGGGCGAAACCCTTTATGATACCGTGCTGACAATGTCAGCTCTTGGCGTGGATGTCGCTGTGATCCGCCACGGGGATGAAAATTATTACGATGAGCTGATCCAAAGTAAAACGATCCAATGCAGCATCATCAATGGAGGCGATGGCAGCGGACAGCATCCCACGCAATGCTTATTAGACTTGATGACGATCTATGAAGAATTTGGCCACTTTGATCAACTGAAAGTAGCGATCGTCGGAGACATCACCCATTCCCGTGTCGCCAAATCAAATATGCAAATGCTCAAACGATTAGGCGCCAAAGTGTATTTTTCTGGCCCGCCACAATGGTATGACAATGAATTTGAAGTGTATGGACACTGGTTGCCTCTAGATGAATTAGTGGATCAAGTCGATGTGATGATGATGCTTCGGGTCCAACACGAACGCCATGATGGCTCAGAAAGTTTCTCAAAAGAGGCTTACTTACGGGATTATGGATTGACAGTGGAACGTGCAGCAAAAATGCAAGACCATGCCATCATCATGCATCCGGCTCCAGTCAATCGTGATGTTGAGCTGGCAGATCCATTAGTTGAAGGGCTGCGTTCAAGAATTGTCACGCAAATGACGAATGGCGTGTTTGTCCGGATGGCAATTTTAGAAGCGGTATTGAATGGCAAAGCTTAATTATAAGAAACGCGACCAATAGAGATAGAGGAGGAAGCAACATGAAAACACTCATTAAGAACGGAAAGATCATCGCTGACGGTGATCATTGTATCCCTGCAGAAATTTGGATCGAAGATGGTATCATCCAAGCGATCGGAACGACTTTTTCAGAAACAGGGTTCGATCAAGTGATCGATGCAATGCAACAACTGATCACTCCAGGATTAGTGGATGTTCATGTTCACTTCAGAGAGCCAGGATTTGAATACAAAGAAACGATCAAAACAGGAAGTATGGCAGCCGCTCGTGGCGGTTTCACTACGGTTTGTGCCATGCCAAATTTAAATCCTGTGCCAGATACCGCAGAAAAATTGCAACAAGTCTACCAACGTATCCAAGAAGACGCCGTGGTTCATGTTTTGCAGTATGCACCGATCACAGAAGAATTACGTAGTGAAGTTTTAACGGATCAAAAAGCATTGAAAGAAGCCGGCGCTTTTGCATTCACCAATGATGGCGTTGGCGTCCAAACTGCTGGTACGATGTACTTGGCGATGAAAGAAGCGGCCAAAAACCAGATGGCATTAGTGGCGCATACAGAAGATGACTCTCTGTTATTTGGCGGTGTGATGCATGCGGGTAAGAGAGCAGCAGAATTAGGCTTGCCGGGGATTCTTAGTGCTACAGAAGCATCACAAATTGCCCGGGATGTACTGCTGGCAGAAGAAACCGGGGCCCATTACCATGTCTGCCATGTTTCGACAAAAGAAAGTGTGCGGGTCATACGTGAAGCCAAACAAGCAGGAATCCATGTGACGGCAGAAGTTTCCCCCCATCACTTGCTTTTGATCGATGAAGATATCCCTGGCGATGAAGGATTTTGGAAAATGAATCCGCCGCTTAGAGGTAGAGCAGATCGCGAGGCATTGATCGAAGGATTACTGGATGGGACGATCGATTGTATCGCAACAGACCACGCGCCACATGGCTATGACGAAAAAATGCAAAGTTTTTTAAAAGCACCATTTGGAATCGTCGGTTCAGAATATGCTTTTCAATTGATTTATACGCATTTTGTCAAAACGGGCCGCTTTACACTCCAACAAGCGGTGGCTTGGATGACCGAGAAGCCTGCTGAAATCTTTGGATTGAAAGCTGGCAGATTAATGGTGGGAGCTCCGGCAGATCTCGCGATTTTTGATCTAGAGACAGCTTATACTGTCGATTCGGATCAATTTCTTTCGAAAGGAAAAAACACACCATTTAATAACTGGCCATTATATGGGGATACCACCCATACATTGGTCAATGGAAAATTAGTTTGGCAAAAAGGTAGGGGGATTTTATGAAACGCTGGTTGATTTTGGAAGATGGCACATTATTTGAAGGTGAGGGATTTGGCGCAGAGATCAATGTCTATGGCGAGATTGTCTTTACCACTAGTATGACAGGGTATCAAGAAACCATTACGGATCAAAGTTTCAACGGTCAGATCATCACCTTTACCTACCCAATGGTGGGAAATTACGGTGTTAATCGCGATGACTATGAATCAATCGCTCCCACTTGTAAAGGTGTTGTAGTGAAAGAACATGCTCGTGTAGCCAGCAACTGGCGGAAACAATTGACCTTAGACGAATTTCTAAAGCGCAAAAACATTCCGGGAATCGCAGGAATCGATACTCGGGCTTTGACTCGTAAAATCCGCCAATTTGGAACGATGAAAGCTAGTATTGTGGATGCCAATGATGAATTTGCTCATGCCTTTGATCAATTGAAAGCAGCCGTTTTGCCCACCAATCAAGTGGCACAAGTTTCAACTTCAAAGCCTTATCCAAGTCCAGGAACAGGACGGAATATCGTCGTGATCGATTTTGGCTTGAAACACAGCATTCTAAGAGAACTTTCTCAACGAAATTGTAATCTGACGATTTTACCCTACAATACCACCGCTCAGGAAATTTTGGATCTCGCGCCAGATGGTGTCATGCTGACCAACGGACCTGGTGATCCGAAAAGCCTCCCTGAAGCCATCAAAATGATTCAAGAAATCCAAGGAAAAGTACCGATTTTCGGTATCTGTTTAGGACATCAGTTGTTTGCTTTAGCTAATGGCGCTGATACTTACAAAATGAAATTCGGTCACCGAGGATTGAACCATCCCGTTCGAGAAATCGCTACAGGAAGAATTGATTTCACCTCACAAAATCACGGTTTTGCAGTAGCAGAAGCATCGATTGATCAAGAGAAACTGATCATCACTCATGTGGAAGTCAATGATGGAACCATTGAAGGTGTCCGTCATCGTCGCTACCCAGCATTTAGTGTTCAGTATCATCCAGATGCTGCACCGGGACCTCATGATGGTGTACATTTATTTGATGAATTTTTAGAAATGATCGATGCATGGAAGGAGCAGAACTAAATGCCAAAACGTACAGATATTAAGAAAATCATGGTTATCGGTTCTGGACCGATCATTATTGGCCAAGCAGCCGAATTTGACTATGCAGGAACGCAAGCCTGCTTAGCGTTGCGAGAAGAAGGCTATGAAGTTGTGCTGGTCAACTCGAACCCTGCAACGATCATGACCGATAAAGAAATTGCCGACAAAGTCTATATTGAACCAATCACTTTCGAATTTGTCTCCCGGATTTTAAGGAAAGAACGTCCGGATGCGATCTTGCCAACATTAGGCGGTCAAACCGGCTTGAATATGGCGATGGAATTAGCCAATTCCGGCATCTTGGATGAGTTGGAAATCGAGTTGTTAGGAACCAAATTAGCAGCGATTGATCAAGCAGAAGACCGTGATCTATTCAAACAATTAATGGAAGAGTTAAATCAACCGATTCCTGAATCGGAGATCGTTTCAACAGTGGAAGAAGCAGTTACTTTTGCAACTAAGATTGGGTATCCAATCATCGTTCGTCCAGCCTTTACCCTTGGCGGTACTGGAGGCGGTATGTGTAATAATGAAGAGGAATTGCGAGTGATTGCTGAGAATGGTCTAAAACTGTCACCAGTGACGCAATGTCTGATCGAACGCAGTATTGCCGGCTATAAGGAAATCGAATATGAAGTCATGCGGGATTCAGCCGATAATGCGATCGTTGTCTGCAACATGGAAAACTTTGACCCTGTCGGGATCCATACAGGTGATTCGATCGTTTTTGCACCGAGTCAAACACTCTCCGATCATGAGTACCAAATGTTGCGTGATGCTTCTCTAAAAATCATTCGCGCATTGAAAATCGAGGGCGGTTGTAATGTTCAATTAGCGCTTGATCCCCACAGCTTTAATTACTATGTGATCGAAGTCAATCCCCGGGTTTCCCGTTCGTCTGCTTTAGCAAGTAAAGCAACTGGCTATCCGATTGCGAAGCTAGCAGCAAAGATTGCTGTTGGGTTGACATTAGATGAAATGAAAAACCCTGTCACAGAAACAACTTATGCCGAGTTTGAACCGGCATTGGATTACGTGGTAGCCAAAATCCCTCGTTGGCCCTTTGACAAATTTGAGTCCGGCGAACGCCGTTTAGGGACACAGATGAAAGCAACCGGTGAAGTGATGGCTATCGGTCGGAATATCGAGGAATCTTTGCTGAAGGCTGTGCGTTCATTGGAGATCGGCACACATCATATTGAAATGAAAGAATTAGAACAGCTTTCAGACAATGACTTGATCGATAAGGTGATCAAAGCGCAAGATGATCGCTTATTTTATGTCATGGAAGCCATTCGCCGCGGCTATTCCATTGAAGAATTGAACGAAATGACTAAAATCGATCTTTTCTTCTTGGATAAAATGCTGCACATTTATGAAATCGAACAAGAACTTGCTGCCAACAGCCAAGATTTTACAACATTAAAACGAGCGAAGCAAAACGGCTTTACCGATAAAAAAATTGCTGAGTTATGGCAGATGACAGAACAAGAGATTCGAGACATCCGTAAGGAAAATCAGTTGCTTCCCGTCTACAAAATGGTAGACACTTGTGCTGCCGAGTTTGAGTCGGCAACGCCTTACTTTTATAGTACGTATGAGTTTGAGAACGAGAGTGTTCGCAGTGAAAAAGAATCTGTTTTAGTCTTAGGTTCTGGGCCGATCCGCATCGGTCAAGGTGTGGAATTCGATTATGCAACAGTACACTCGGTCAAAGCAATTCAGGCTGCGGGCTATGAAGCCATTATTATGAACAGCAATCCGGAAACCGTTTCGACAGACTTCTCGATTTCCGATAAATTGTATTTTGAGCCATTGACACTAGAAGACGTCTTGCATGTGATCGAACTGGAACAACCAATTGGGGTCATTGTTCAATTTGGCGGTCAAACAGCGATCAATTTGGCGGAGCCATTAGTTGCCGCAGGAGTCAGCATCTTAGGTACGAGTATCGAAGACCTCGATCGTGCTGAAAACCGTGATCTCTTTGAACAAGCGTTACAGGCATTAGCTATTCCGCAACCCCCAGGAGATACTGCTACAAATACCACGGAAGCAGTGGCGATCGCTAATCGCATCGGTTATCCGGTCCTTGTTCGTCCGAGTTATGTCTTAGGTGGTCGGGCAATGGAAATCGTTGAGAACCAAGCGGATCTGGAAGATTATATGAAGCATGCAGTAAAAGCTTCTCCCGAACATCCTGTTTTAGTCGATCGGTACTTAGTAGGGAAAGAATGTGAAGTTGACGCAATTTGTGATGGCACGACGGTTCTGATTCCGGGAATCATGGAACATATCGAACGAGCAGGGGTCCACTCAGGTGACTCGATGGCAGTCTATCCACCGCAAAACCTTTCTGACGCAACGATTGCCACCATCGAAGACTATACGAAACGGTTAGCATTGGGATTGAATTGTGTCGGAATGATGAATATTCAATTTGTTATCCACGAGGAAAAAGTTTACGTCATTGAAGTCAATCCTCGGGCCAGCCGAACCGTTCCATTTTTGAGCAAGGTCACAGAGATTCCTATGGCACAGATCGCGACAAAAGCGATTTTAGGAGAAAAATTGGCGGATCTGGGCTACCGTGATGGCCTTTATCCAACACCAAACGAAGTTCATATCAAAGCACCGGTCTTTTCTTTCACCAAGTTACAAAAAGTCGATACTTACTTAGGTCCGGAAATGAAATCAACCGGTGAAGTCATGGGTTCAGACAAAAACTTAGAAAAAGCTTTATATAAAGCTTTTGAAGCAGCTGGTTTGCATATTCCGGAATTCGGGAAAGTTCTCTTTACCGTAGCGGATGAAAGCAAAGCAGAGGCCGCCGTGTTGGCTGCGCGCTTTTTCGAAATCGGCTTCTCGATCTTAGCGACAAAAGGAACAGCCGATTACTTTGAAGGCTATGGCTTGCCAGTCACCCGGGTAGCGAAAATCTCGGAAACAGAAGATGAAACTGTCGTTGATCTCATCAGAAAAGGCGTGACACAAGTGGTGATCAATACAATGGACAAAAATCGGCAAAAAGCCACTGAAGACGGATTTATTATTCGCCGGGAAGCAGTCGAGCATGGGGTGCCGCTCTTCACCTCGTTAGACACCGCTGATGCCATTCTTCAAGTAATGGAATCAAGAGGTTTTTCAACGAAAGCAATCTAGCAGTCAGAAAGGAAAACAGCTCATGAAACAAGAACGAATGACCATTACAAAACAGCGAATGCTCGCACCGCGAATCTACGAGATGACTCTCTCTGGTGCTCTCGTTCAAGAAATGACCACACCGGGACAATTTCTGCATATTCGAGTGCCGGATGATGCCTTTCTCTTAAGACGACCAATCAGTATTAGCTGGATCGATCAAGAAAGCCAAAGTTGTCGCATCATTTATCGGACAGAAGGGGAGGGGACCAAGCGGTTTGCCCATCTGCAAAGCGGGGATCAACTGGATGTTTTAGGCCCTCTAGGGAATGGCTTTCATATCGAAGATTTACAAAAAGATGAGACTGTTTTTATCGTAGGTGGTGGTATCGGAGTTCCGCCACTCTACGAACTTTCTAAACAATTAGTCGCAAAAGGTGTACGGACGATTCATTTTTTGGGATTTGCTAGTTCGGAAGTCATGTATTACGAAAAGGCGTTTCAAGCTCTAGGGGATACACGAATCGCAACGGATGATGGCACCTATGGCGTTCAAGGGAATGTCGGTAATCTATTGTTAGCAGCCGATAGCAAACCTGCGGCTGTTTTTGCCTGCGGCAACAATGGCTTGTTAAAAACGGTTGAACAACTTTTCCAAGACTGTCCGAATGTGCAACTTTCATTGGAATCTCGCATGGCTTGCGGGATCGGTGCTTGCTATGCTTGTGTTTGTCATAAAGCCGATGATCCAACAGGGACCAAAAGTGTCAAAGTCTGTGACGAAGGCCCTGTTTTTCAAGCTGGAAAGGTGGTTATTTAAGTGGTTTTAGCTGTTGAATTACCGGGGTTGTCTCTCAAAAACCCCATAATGCCGGCTAGTGGCTGTTTTGGTTTTGGCGCAGAATACAACAAGTATTATGATATCAGTCAGCTCGGTGCCGTCATGATCAAAGCCACGACCCCAGAAGCACGCTTTGGCAATCCAACACCGCGAGTGGCTGAAACACCAAGCGGCATGTTGAATGCGATTGGCTTACAAAATCCTGGCCTTCGAGTAGTCATGGAAGACATTTTGCCAGAGTTAGCGCAAAAGCATCCAGATCTGCCGATCATCGCAAACGTGGCTGGTTCCACTCAAGAAGATTATGTCACTGTCTGTCAAAAAATCAGTCAAGCGCCGAATGTAAAAGCCATTGAATTAAATGTTTCCTGCCCAAACGTCAAACATGGTGGTATTACTTTTGGTACCGATCCTCAAGTGGCGAAAGAACTGACCCAAGCGGTCAAAGCAGTTTCGCAAGTGCCAATCTATGTCAAACTATCGCCAAATGTGACCGATATCGTACCCATTGCAAAAGCAATCGAGGCGGGGGGTGCCGATGGTTTCACGATGATCAATACGTTATTGGGTATGCGCATTGATTTGAAGACACGACGTCCTATTTTGGCCAACCAGACCGGGGGGCTCTCAGGCCCAGCCATCAAGCCAGTGGCGATTCGTTTGATCAAACAAGTGGCACAAGTTTCTTCGTTGCCAATCATTGGCATGGGCGGTGTGATGACGGTTGATGATGTGTTAGAAATGTATTTAGCTGGAGCGAGTGCAGTAGCAGTTGGTACCGCAAATTTTACCGATCCTTATATTTGTCCCAAGTTGATCGAAGAATTGCCTGTACGAATGGCAGAATTAGGTATCGAATCTTTGGCACAGTTGATCAAGGAAGTAAGAGAGGGGCATTAAGATGATTGAACGACCAATTATTGCTTTGGATTTTCCAAGCAAAAAAGAAATTGAGCTTTTTTTAGAGAAATTTCCTAAAACAGAAAAATTATTCGTCAAAGTCGGTATGGAAATCTTTTATCAAGAAGGACCAGAAATCGTCAGCTGCTTAAAAGATTTAGGCCATGATATCTTCTTAGACTTAAAACTTCACGACATTCCCAATACCGTCGAGCGGGCCATGACACGTTTGGCAAATCTTGGGGTCGCGATCACCAATGTTCATGCGGCGGGTGGTATTGAGATGATGATAGCAGCAAGGCGGGGACTGCAAAATGGAACCAAGGAAGGCCAAAATGTGCCGCTATTGATTGCTGTCACACAGCTGACTTCTACTAGCGAAGAACAAATGCAGCAAGAACAGCTAATTTCTGTTTCTTTAGAAGAAAGCGTGCGTCATTATGCTCAATGTGCAGAAAAAGCAGGATTAGCTGGCGTGGTTTGTTCCGCCCAAGAAGCTGCTGCCATCAAGGTAGCTACCAATCCTGAATTTATGTGCTTAACCCCAGGAATTCGTCCGGCTGGTAGTGATGCCGGAGATCAAAAACGAATCGTCACACCAGCAAAAGCAAGACAAATTGGTTCTTCTGCGATTGTTGTCGGTCGACCAATCACACAATCTGCAACACCTTTTGATACTTACCAGGAAATTAAACAAGCATGGAAGGAAGCTATTCAATGACAGAAATCAGTAAAGCAATTGCCAAAGACCTTTTAACAATTGAAGCAGTATTTTTACGTCCAAATGAACCCTTTACTTGGGCAAGCGGCATCAAAAGCCCGATTTATTGTGATAATCGTATGACAATGAGTTACCCTGCTGTACGTAAAGCGATTGCCAGTGGTTTGGCTGCGCAAATCAAAGAACACTTTCCAGACGTCGAAGTAATTGCGGGTACAGCTACTGCTGGGATCCCTCATGCCGCTTGGGTGGCAGATATTCTTGATTTGCCAATGGTCTATATCCGCAGCAAAGCCAAAGATCATGGCAAAGGAAACCAAATCGAAGGACGTATCACAGAAGGTCAGAAAATGGTTGTGATCGAAGATTTGATCTCTACTGGCGGCAGTGTGTTAGAAGCTTGCGAAGCAGCCGCTCGCGAAGGGGCAAATGTTCTGGGGGTGGCAGCGATCTTTACCTATGAATTGCCGCAGGGATTAACCAACTTTGAAAAGGCCCAGCTGCCATTAGTGACGTTGACCAACTATTCAACAATGATCGATACTGCATTAGAGATGGACTATATCGGAAAAGAAGATATTGCATTGCTGCAGCAATGGAAACAGTCACCTCAAACTTGGACTGGTAAATAAGAACAACGAATATGCCTGGAGTGATCCAAGAGCATATTCGTTTTATTTTTATCTTTTTTCTGATACGATTTGAGACGATTCATCAAAAGTTATCTGGCAGTTGAAAGGCAGCCAGTTTCAATAGGGAGGCAGTTTTATTGAAAAGAAATATGGATGTTCCATGGAGTTATTCTGGGGAGAATGGTCCTGAGTATTGGCACACATTGTGTGACTGGTATGCTGAAGGAGCAAAGTTTCCATTGCAATCGCCCATTGCGCTTTACCATGACGATACAGAGGAACCTGTCGATGAGGATTTAAGCTTCCATTACCATCGGGAACGCTTTACTGAAAAAGAATTTAAAAATACGATTCATTTTGTTCCATACAATAAAGAAAGTTACGTGACCTTTCAAGGCATCAATTACTACCTAACGGATATTCATTTTCATATGCCTTCTGAGCATATCATCGATGATGAGCAGCAAGAACTTGAATTTCATTTGGTACATATGAATGAACAAGGAGAAAACTTAGTCGTCGGTATTTTGTTCCGGTTAACAGATAAATTAAACTGGATCTGTAATCAGCAAGATGATAGTATTTGGGATTTCAAAAACCATACCCAATGGTTTGACCCATCGATGTTTTTACCGGAAATGACCCACCATTTTCACTATGTAGGTTCTTTGACAACTCCTCCAACTAAAGGTCCAATCAACTGGTTTGTATTTGACTGGGTAGGCGAGATGAGTCGTCGCTTTATTCTGGAATTTCGTGAAGAAGTTTTGGAAAACAATAATCGTCCATTGCAGGATCGAAAAGACCGACCAATCTACTTTTACTGATGGTCTAGCGAACGAAAGGAAGGCTACGAAATGGATCAGTTTCAAGAGTACCTAACAAAAGAATTGTCAGAGGCACAGCGAAAAGTCCTGGAGCCATTATTTGAACATATATTAACTGAATTCCCGGATTTGCAGACTCGAATTGCTTGGAACCAGCCGATGTTTACGGATCATGGAACCTTCATCTTGGGGATTAGCAGTTCGAAGAAACATTTCTCAGTCTCGCCAGAAGTGAAAACGATGGCCTTGTTCAATATCCGCATTGAAGCAAGTGGCTATTCACAAACAAAAAACATTTTTCGTATTTTATGGGATCAGCCGGTTGACGAAAAGCTGATCTTCGACATTATCCGTTTTAATATGGAAGACAAAGCGGATTGTCAAACCTTTTGGCGCTAGATAGTCGTTCTGAAAATAAATTTTAATGGCCAACAAAAAAGACGATTTATTCGTCTTTTTTGTTGGTTTAAATCCGGGATCATCAGACAATAGCGATCGAATTATGCTAAAATAGTGGAAAATACACGAAAATCCTTTTAAAAATACCAGCTATTGTGAACGAAAGCACAATCGAATCTTTTTTAGGAAAAAGAGCAGAGGTCGTTAAGCTTTTTTCTTTTAGTTGTTTTATAGTGTGAGAAAGGAGACTTCTATGCATGCATGGGAAGCCATACAGAAAACATTGGACCATATTGAAGCAAATTTAGCTGAGACAATCGAAATTGATGAGTTAGCCAAAGTTGCTGCTTTGTCGCCGTTTTATTATCAGCGTTTATTCACGCGATTAGTCAAATCCTCAGTCAGAGAGTATATCAAGTTACGCCGTTTGGCTGTAGCAGCCACCTATTTACAAGAACAGCAACGGCGAATCATTGATGTTGCGCTGGAGGTTGGATTCAATAATCCTATTTCTTTTTCGCGATCGTTTAAAGAAGTTTATGGCATTTCACCTTCACACTATCAGAAACAGTTGCTCCCATTACAAAATTTCGATAAACCAGATTTATCCCTTAGCCACATTGTGGTAGAGGAAGGGGAACCGTTGATCAGTGAAGGAGTCGTCTTAGCAATACAGCAGAAAACAATGGATCAGCCGCGGGTTTTCAATGGTATCGTTGGTTATTATCCTTTCAAGTATGGCAAAATGCTAGGAGAAAGAACCGGCGTAGATCCAGTTGAAAAGATTTGGCAAGACTTTTTTCACGCTTGCGCCAATCATCCATTTTTGCGAGCAGAGACGCTCATTGGTGTTTCCTATCCTGGAGAGGCACCAGCAGGTCATTCCAGTTATTTTGTCGGGGCAGAATCTGTCACTGGAAGATATGAGAAAGACATGAGCCATCTGACAAGCTGGACATTACCGGCCCGTGACTATGTTGTTTGCAGCTTTGAGACGACTAAAGCACAAATGATCGTCGGGATGGGTAAGGCAATGAGGTATACTCGTTTTTGGCTAAAAAAACACGGTTTGATAGCGGATGGCTTTTTTCCTGAGCTTTATCGACAATCGCAAGCGGAGATCATGATTGTCGAATTATGGATTCCTTTTAAAACAAGAGAAAATTTTCAAGGAGGAAAAACAAATGATGAATTATGAAGAGGGCCTGACATTACTGGAAGAAAAGTTTGGTAACGACAAAGATAATTTGATCTCTTTAGCAACGATTGCGCGCAATTGCGGTGAAAATGGGTTGCCTCGTCCTATGGTGCGGGATGTCGATGCTTATTATGAGAATGGTGTCTTTTATGTATCGACCCATGAAAGCTCCAACAAAATCCAGCAAATCAAAGAAAATCCCGAAGTTTCTATCGCAGTCTGTGGCGAATGGTTTACCGCTAATGGCTTCGGAGAAAATCTAGGATGGGTCTTGGACCCAAAAAATGCGGAATTGAGAAAGAAAATTCGCAAGGCGTTTGTTTGGTACGATGAAGTTAATGATGAAGCGGATCAAGGCTGTTGTTTTCTTGCCATTCGGTTAACGAAAGGGACATTGAATATCAATCACTGGGAAAAGCTCTATCATTTTGATTTTGAAAATAAGCGCATGATTGATCAAAATGATACTTTTTAACCACCAACAATGCATCGATTCCATTGATCAGTCATCTGGACTAGCGTTGTTTCGATGAAATGGCTTGGCTGATGTGTCCGAGAGCTTCTTAGCGATTCCAAGTATTTTTCCATAAAAAATGAGCCGCTTACGGATTTGTTCTATCCACCCATTCTCAGCGATTGACGAGAAGGCTGTGTGTTAGAGACATGTAAGCGGGTCATTTTTTTGTTCTTCGCCCATTTTTTTGGAAAATCAGCAAAAGAACAGCGTTAGTTTTGCTTTAAATCCAAAATTGTTTCCTCAGGCGTTACATAATAAGTCGTCTGGTTCTCATAAATCACAAAGCCTGGTTTTGCACCATTTGGTTTGCGAATATGTTTGACTTGTACCAAATCCACAGGTACTTGTGCGGAGTGGCGGTATTTCGAGAAGTAGGCAGCTAATTCTGCGGCTTCCAAGATTGTTTCTTCGCTAGGTGAATCCGACCGAATGATCACATGAGACCCGGGGATATTTTTCGTATGGAGCCAATAATCTGTTTTACGTGCCGTTTTTAATGTTAACTGATCATTTTGCAGATTGTTTTTGCCTACCAGAATCTCCGTTCCATCAGAAGAGAGAAAACGTTCCGGTTGCGAGGGCGTTTGTTTTTTCCGTTGTTTCGTCCGATTTTTGACATATCCTTGGGCAGCAAGTTCTTCGCGAATCGTCAAAAGATCTTTCGGTGCGGCAATTTCCAACTGTGCTTCAACTGATTCCAAATAGGCGATCTCATCTTTTGTTTCAGCAATTTGCTGATGAATCAGTTTGACAGCATTTTTCAGCTTTTGATAACGCTGGAAATATTTTTGCGCGTTCTGGTTGGGTGTCAAGGCCGGATCTAAGGCAATTTTTATTGGTTTGTTCTCATCATAGTAATTGGCTAATTCCACTTCGCTTGCACCGCGAGGGACTTGCGCCATGAAAGTCGTTAAAAGCTCGCCTTTTTGACGGAATTCTTCCGCATTCTCAGATTCTCGCAAAGTTTGCTGTCTTTTTTCTAGCTTGTGCTTGTTTCGCTTCAGCTCATTGTCGATTTTTTTCAGTAATTCACTGCCTTGCTGTTTTACTCGGTCACGGTCAGCTTTTTCATGATAAAACGCATCAAGCAATTCGCTTAGACTCTGGTAAGTTTCCTGCCAGTCCGCTTGTTCCATCAGTGAATGAAAGGGGACCGGAGTAAAGAATTCTTTGTTCCCGGATTTCAAGTAGGTAGGAACAGGATCCGCTAGCTCGGCAAAAAATTCTTCCCAAACGGTTACTTTTTCATTTGGCCGTTCTTTCAGACGAGATACCAGCTCATCTGCCGTATCCCTGCCAAATCCTTGAAAAGTCTGCTGCAAGACTTTGGGCGACAATTCTTCTAGACGAGACAGCATTTCAAAGACTTTTGTTTGATTGAGTGTATACGGATCAACAGTGTCTTGTTTTGGCGGAGCAAGATAAAGGGACCCTGGCAGCAAGGTACGA
Source organism: Enterococcus sp. M190262 (assembly GCF_005843965.1). Taxonomy (NCBI): domain Bacteria; kingdom Bacillati; phylum Bacillota; class Bacilli; order Lactobacillales; family Enterococcaceae; genus Enterococcus; species Enterococcus sp. M190262. Next base: position 2,658,245 of record NZ_CP040461.1, read on the forward strand.
TACGTATTTTGCGAATGGCCAATGTGCTTGATCGTATCAACGATTTTACCGGTTGCCCGATTCATTAAGAGAATCGTGCTGTGTCTGCCCATCAATTCAACGATCAAAACAAAGTTTTGTAAATCGCCTAATTCGTCACGACGAGTAAAATGGAAATGAACGACTCGATCATTCGCAACTTGTTCAATCGTTTCCAGGATTGCGCCATCTAAATACTTCCGTAACATCATCAAAAATGTTGGAGGTGTTTCTGGGTTGGTATAGGTAGCTTGTGTACATTGAATCCGAGCATAGCTCGGATGGGCAGATAGCAATAATTTGTGATTTTTCCCTTGAGAACGAATCACGAAGATCACTTCGTTCTCATAAGGCTGGTGAATTTTATTCACTCGACCATTGACGAGTTCATTTTGTAATTCCTGAACAATCAAGTGGGTAAAGATGCCATCGAAGGACATTTGTTTCCCTCATTTCTGTTTTATCAAACTTTTTTCTCATTCAATTTTTGAGGTCAAGACATTTGACCGATAAAGGTAAGTAAGATTAACAAATCTAGATTGAATCGAGTAGTTCTATTATAACGAAAAGAAACCAGAAAGACCAATCCTGATCCAAGCAGGACATACCCCATCAGATTTAGGATATATTGAAGCATTCACTAAGAGTCCGTTTTATTGTTTTGTGCATCCTTTAGGGCTTTTTCAATCTCCATATTCAAGAAATAGGAAATGACTGTTCGAATGACTACGACTACTGCTAAGCGGACGATATCGGCAAATGTCGGATGGATGATGGTCTCAATGATATCTGCAGCAATCAAGATCTCCAAACCAAGCAAAACATAACTGCCGAGAAAATTTCGAATAAAATTGTTTTCTCTGGCCGCACTCATACGGTCTTTCGCTTTTATTTCAAAACGAATAAAATCAAAACCAGCTTTTACAACTCCCCACACAAGCACTAAAATTGAAAGCAGATTCAGACAAACGACGATTAAATCTAAAATGGGGATTGCATTATCCATTAAAAGTTCAGCAAGATCAGCCATGACTAACTCCTTTGGTTTTTTCTCTATCTTATCGAATTTTACTTAATATGGGAAGTTATATGGGAAGTTTCTTGACGCTCCAAAGACATCTTGCTAGTATAAAGATAAGGTTGATGGCAGATGAAAAGGGCGGGGTTTAGGATGGAGCGATTCGAGAATTTTTTTCAGTTGGTAAAAGAGAAGATGCGAGAAAGCTGGGAAGCTTTTGTCCAAAGTGTCTACCAAAATCAGCGTAAGACCATGTATTATTTAGGTATGGGTATTCTACTTGCTGTGCTATTTGCTGTAGTGATTATTACTTCTCAAACGAGGATCAAAACATCGCTGATCCACAAGATGGCTTTTGAAGAATTGCCTTCTGATAAGATCGAACCATTAGAATATGCAGAAGCAGATCAGACGATTCGGGACACAAAAGCCATTTCTGTGATGTTTAGTAAACCGAATGGCGAAGAGTTGGCAGAAGTGTTTCAATTGTTTAATGATAAAGAGAATGAAATGAATCGATCCGTGTACTATTATCCGATCGTATATGATACACAGTCTTTTTTAGATACTTACGGTGTAAAAGCAAATGAGATCACCTTTGTTTTCTTTGAAAACGGACAAGAGAAAAATCGGTTTACTTATCAATCACTTAAAGATCCTGCAGAAGAATTTATTCCTGAATTGAATCGGTTACCAATGTGGAATATTCGCAAATTAGCAGAGTAAGAAAAAATCTGACAATTTGAATAAAAGTTATTGACGTTCTTTTATCAATACGCTAAACTAAGTGAAACAAAGTTAAACAAATGGAAAAAGGAGGAGCTAATATGAGACTATTTTACGCATTGCAATCAAATTCATGGCAAAACTGGCGTAGATAGTTGTATTGGTGGACCTCAATCCATAGATACAACTTTTTAGAGAACCTTCTAAAGTGCTGTATCTATGCTGGTAAATGAATCTTTCACCGCATAGAACGATTAGTCTATGCGGTTTTTGCTTGAAGCAACTGCCGGATTGTCGGCAGTTGCTTTTTTTAGTTCTCAAGTATAAACAAAAAAATGAGAAAGAAGCGAGGAGAGTTAAAAATGAAAAACAAAGGATTAATTGCTGCAGTTATTGTTATTTTTGGATTTTTATTGGCGGCTTTTGGGTACCAAATGGGAGCAAAACAAACAGGAGAATCCGCTGAACAACCTACGGATCAAACAGCAAAAAAAGAACACAAAACGGTGGGTATTCTGCAATTTGTCAGTCATGAAGCGCTCGACGAAATCACTCGAGGCGTCAAAGAAGGGTTAAAACAATCGGGTTATACCGAAGGGGATAATTTAACAATCGAATTTCAAAATGGCCAAGCGGATCAAAGTAAATTAGCGACCATGAGTCAGCAATTGCTGAACAAAGGCGCTGATGTATTAGTAGGGATAGCAACACCTGCTGCTCAAGCATTGGCTAATACTACTAAGGATGTGCCAATCGTTTTAGGCGCGGTGACCGATCCGGTTGGGGCCAATCTAGTGGCTGATATGGATAAACCTGGAGGAAATATCACTGGAGTATCAGATAAAACACCAGTAGCTGCTCAGTTTGAATTAGCCCAAGAATTGATGCCAGAGGCAAAATCAGTTGGTATCTTATATTCTTCAACAGAAGATAACTCCAAGTATCAAGCAGCAGAAGCAGAAGCGGCCGCAGAAAAATATGGTTTGACGTCAAAAAAATATGCAGTTCCTTCAAGCAATGAAATTGCTCAGACGGTACAGGTGATGGCAGAAACCGTCGATTTCATTTTTATCCCATTGGATAATACGATTGCCAATGCGATGCAGACGGTTGTCGGAGAAGCAAACAAAACGAAAACACCAATCATCACCTCTGCAGAAACCATGGTGCAACAAGGTGGCTTGGCGACTGTGGGTCAAAATCAGTTTAGCTTAGGTGTCCAATCAGGTAAAATGGCGGCTGCGATCTTAAAAGGGGAATCTGATCCAGCAACAACCCCCATCTATACTTTTAAAGATGGCGATACGGTCATTAATGAAAAGCAAGCTGAATTTCTTGGCATCACTATTCCAGAAGCACTCAAAGAAAAAGCCAGACTCATTTCTGACGAAGCGACCGAAACAACATCAAGCACAGACTAACTATTGAAACAGCTGCTCTTAAAAGGGTTATAGCAATGCTAACTAACGTTTCATAAAGAAACAAGAAAAAAATCTATTGCTTTTAAGGAGTATGTGTCCTGACAGAAACTTCTTGTTGACAGGACAGGGGTTTGGAAGACAGATAGAAAAACAAGTAACGAGGAGGAAAAAAAATGATCGTTTCAGCGATTGGGCAAGGATTCCTTTGGGGGATTCTTGGGTTAGGTATTTTTATGACTTATCGAATTTTAAATTTTCCAGATATGACTACTGAGGGCTCTTTTCCTCTTGGCGGCGCGGTCTGTGTGACTGCTATCACGCAAGGTGTCTCACCGATAGTAGCTACTCTTTTAGGGGTAGGTGCGGGGATGTGTGCCGGATTAGTAACTGGTCTTTTATATACGAAAGGCAAGATCCCAGTAATTCTAGCTGGAATCCTTGTGATGTCGGGACTAAATTCAGTGATGCTGTTTGTGATGCGCTCGCCAAATCTTTCTCTATTGAATCAACCAAAAATCCAAAATTTCTTCACGAAGCTAAATTTGCCTAATTACTTTGATACTGTGTTGATCGGATTAGTGATGGTATTAGTGATCGGGGCTATCTTGCTATTCTTTTTCCATACCAATCTTGGGCAAGCCTATATTGCTACAGGAGACAACGAGCATATGGCTAAATCACTAGGGATCAACACAGACACTATGAAGATCATTGGCTTAGTTGTTTCCAATGGAGTGATTGCATTATCTGGGGCATTGATCGCCCAAAATGATGGTTACGCAGATGTTAGTAAAGGAATCGGGGTCATTGTAATAGGGTTAGCATCGATTATCATCGGTGAAGTATTATTTGGCGAACTAACATTATTGGAGCGGCTCGTAGCGATTGTTGTGGGCAGTATCATTTATCAGCTGTTGATCCTATTTGTGATCAGAGCTGGCTTTGATACTACTTACTTAAAAATCTTTTCGGCGATCGTCTTGACGCTTTGTCTATTGATCCCGCAATTCAAAAATGCACTGCACTTGCGGACGGGTTTCGAAAAGGAGGATGAATGATGTTAACGATCAATAAAGCAACCAAAATCATTGGCAATGGTCCTCATGAAAAGAAGACGCTCTTACAGAAAGTAGATTTAAAACTGCAACCAGGGGAATTTGTGACTGTAGTCGGCGGCAATGGTGCTGGAAAAAGTACATTGTTTAATTGTATATCCGGTTCACTGCCACTTACTAGTGGTCAGATCTTGATCGATGACCAAGATGTCACGCAGTTGTCAGAAGAAAAAAGAGCTGCTTACTTGTCAAGAGTCTTTCAAGACCCTAAAATGGGCACTGCGCCGCGAATGACCGTCGCTGAAAATCTATTGTTGGCGCAACGTCGTGGACAGAAAAGGAATTTGCATTTGCGCCAATTACAAGCACAAAAAGATGTTTATTACCAATTATGTCAAGAAGTGGGCAACGGGCTCGAACAACATTTGGATACACCAACAGGAAATTTATCTGGTGGGCAACGCCAAGCATTGAGTCTTTTGATGGCAACGATCCAGACCCCAAAATTGCTGCTTTTAGACGAGCATACTGCGGCATTGGATCCGAAAACGTCTAAACAGTTGATGCAAATCACTGCAGATCGAGTGGAACAACAACAGTTGACTTGCTTGATGATCACTCATCGCATGGAAGATGCTCTAAAATATGGCAACCGATTGATCTTGCTTCGTAAAGGGCAGATCGTGAAAGATTTATCCGCAGCAGAAAAAGCGCAGCTTCGTTTGCAAGATCTATTACTATTCTTTGAAGACGACCTTTAGAAAACCGAATCTACCAGTGAAAATCGCAGAAAAAAATAAATGAAAACCAGTGAAATGAAAAAAATAAGAAAAAATCATTGACAACTTTCAAAGTTCAACCTATACTTAGGACAATCTTACATCAGTTTGGAGCGAACAATCATGAAACAATTGCAAGCGAACCCCTCACAACTGAATAAATATTACTTTAGCTATTTTAGATAGGTTTGTATTCATGAAAGACATGGGTACAAACACTCGTTTGTATCTATGATGGCTAAGGCATTTCGTAATGACTTTAAAGCCACGTAGATCGTAAAATCTATAGTGGCTATTTTTTATATTCACATATCAGCTGATATGTAATGTTTGAAGGTGTTCACTGTAGATTCTATCAATTTACAGTGGACATCTTTTTTTGTTGAAAGGAATGAATAGGATGAACCAATTAATCACTGGACACACCCGTTTAGCAGCGTTGTTTGCGAAACCTGCCAAACACAGCGTCTCACCAGCCATGCACAACCTTTCTTTTGAAGATCAAAAAGTGGATGCTGTCTATCTAGCTTTTGATGTTGAACCAGAAAGTTTAGCAGCAAGTATCCAAAGTATTCGTCAGCTTGATTTGTTAGGAGTCAATTTATCGATGCCGCACAAAATGGCAGCTGTTCCTTTAGTCGATGAATTATCTCCTGCCGCAGAACTGATTGGTGCTATCAATACAATCGTCAACCACAAAGGTCATTTGATCGGTCACAATACGGATGGGATTGGATTTATGCGAGCGCTAGGAGACATCGAGGTCTCGATTATTGGCGGTACCATGACAGTTATCGGCGCTGGTGGAGCTGCTACAGCAATTATTAGTCAAGCTGCCTTAGATGGGGTAGAAACCATTCATGTTTTTAATCGAAACGATGAATTTTATCCAGTGATTGAAAGCAAGCTGCAACAAATCGCGGCGGCCACTACCTGCAACATCACGCTTGGTGATCTAGATGATCAGCAAGCATTGGGTCTGGCGATCAAAGAGAGCCAATTGCTAGTAAATGCGACTGGTGTTGGAATGAAGCCGCAGGAAGATGCCAGCCCATTAAAAGACCGCGGAATGTTACGAGAATCGTTGGCAGTTTATGACGTGATCTATAATCCGCGAGAAACACGGCTGTTGCGTGAAGCAAAAGCCGCGGGAGCAAAAACAGCCAATGGGTTAAGTATGTTGCTCTACCAAGGCGCGGCGGCTTTTGAGCTATGGACTGATAAAAAAATGCCGATTGAGAAAGTCAAAACACTGATTGAAAAAATGTAAAAAAACTAATAACTATGAAGGTAGGAAGAAAAAATGATCGTAATTATGAAACCAAATGCCACGGCAGAACAAGTAGAAGTTGTTGTGAAACGAATCAAAAAAGAAGGATTAGATGTACAGGTCAATCAAGGGAAGGAACAAATCGTCATTGGACTTAAAGGAGATACGCGTCTGATCCAAGATGTCGCTTTTCGCAGCTACGATGGTGTAGAAGACGCAATTCGTATTTCCAATACGTACAAATTGACTTCGCGGGAATTTCATCCGCAGGACACGGTAGTTGATGTTGATGGTGTCAAAATCGGAGATGGACATTTCGTAACAATGGCTGGCCCATGTTCGATCGAAGGATTAGAACAAATCCGTGAATGTGCACGGATCGCCAAAGCTGGCGGTGCTCAAATCTTACGAGGAGGTGCTTTCAAACCTCGGACCTCTCCTTACGCTTTCCAAGGTCTGGAAGAAGAAGGGCTGAAATACATCCGTCAAGCTGCCGATGAAACAGGGATGAAAGTCATCACTGAAGTAATGGACGAAGGACATATCGATATGGTTGCGGAATACAGCGATATTTTGCAAATCGGTGCTCGTAACATGCAGAATTTCAAACTATTAGCGGCTGTCGGTAAAACAGGAAAACCTATTGGATTGAAGCGGGGAATTTCAGGAACAATTGATGAATGGTTGAATGCTGCAGAATACATTGCTGTTCAAGATAAAAGTGAAGTGATCTTCATTGAGCGGGGAATTCGAACATACGAAACAGCAACGCGGAATACATTCGACCTTAGTGCTGTACCGATCATCAAAAAGTTGAGTCATTTCCCAATTATCGTTGATCCTAGTCATGGGACAGGTATCTGGGATCTAGTTCCGCCAATGGCTAGAGCTGGGGTTGCTGCGGGCGCAGACGGCATGATCGTTGAGATCCATCCAGATCCGGCAAATGCTTGGTCTGATGGTCCTCAATCATTGAACGAAAAAACCTACATGAATATGATGAATGAAGTCCATATCATGGAAAAAGCGATGAAAGAAATCAAAGCACTGCAAAAATAATCGTCGTTTTTCAGCTGAGAGTGACAGCTATTTCAGAAGAAATCAAGTCATTGTGAAGTCTAAAAAAAGGAGTGTACCATTTGATGTTACACATAAATTTAGCAGAACATTCGTATGATATTGTCATTCAACGAGGTGCCTTTCAAGAAGTAGGGAAATGGGTCAAAGGACTTTGGCAACCTCAAAGGATTGCAGTGATTACGGATAGTAACGTTTCCCCAATCTATGGACAAGTCATTATTGATGCGCTTACTCATGAAGGATTTGCAGCAAAATTACTTGTTGTTCCAGCGGGAGAAAAGAGCAAGTCTCTTGAGCAAGCGACGATTCTTTATGATCGTTTAGCAGAACTTGGGCTGACCCGAAGCGATGGAATAATTGCGCTGGGCGGCGGAGTAATCGGAGATTTAGCAGGTTTCGTGGCTTCGACCTATATGCGAGGAATCCATTTTCTTCAGATTCCCACGACTTTATTGGCGCAAGTAGATTCTAGTATTGGCGGCAAAACAGCTGTCAATACTGGAAATGCTAAAAATTTGGTTGGAACCTTTGCCCAACCCGCTGGTGTTTTGATCGATCCAGAACTTTTACGATCATTACCACTTTATCGCGTACAAGAAGGAATTGCGGAGATCATTAAGTCGGCAGCAATCGCTGATGACCAGCTATGGCAAAAACTAGCCGAATTGCAAGATGAGGCGGCATTATTGGACCATGCAGAACAAGTGATCACCGCGGCTTTAACGGTCAAACGAAAAGTTGTCGAGGAAGACCCTTTCGATCATGGCAGTCGCTTGATGTTGAATTTCGGCCATACCATCGGACATGGGCTAGAAAAAACAGCAGCGTTTGAAATCAGCCATGGTGCAGGAGTAGCAATCGGCATGGTGATGATCACCCAACACGCGGAGTCCATCGGATTATCTCCAAAAGGAACTACGGCCCAATTAATAGAAATGATCAGCAAGTTTCATTTGCCTACTCAGTCAGAATCGCTTGACAAAGATCAGTTGTATCAAGCGATCACTCATGATAAAAAGACCCGAGGAAACCAATTGAAGATTATTTTGTTAGAAAAAATCGGTCAAGCGAAGATCGTTACGATCCCTACAGAAGAAATCAAAAATTATTTATAAAAAAGAGAGGAAGCGGCGGATGATGCGTTATATTACAGCAGGTGAATCCCACGGACCTGAATTGACCGCAATTATTGAAGGTCTACCAGCGGGATTACCCTTAACAGCAGCAGATATCAATCACGAACTAGCGAGAAGACAAACGGGTTATGGCCGCGGCGGTCGCATGCTGATTGAAAAAGACCAAGTCCGTATTACTTCCGGCATCCGACATGGAAAAACATTAGGGTCGCCTGTGACATTGGTTGTGGAAAATAAAGACTGGAAAAATTGGACGAAAGTGATGGCAATCGAGGAAGTTCCTGAAAAAGATCGGAAATTACGACGAGTAGCTCGGCCTAGACCAGGACATGCAGACTTGGTCGGAGGCATGAAATACCGTCATCAGGATTTGCGAAACGTCTTAGAGCGTTCCTCTGCGCGGGAAACAACGATGCGAGTGGCCATTGGTGCAATTGCCAAAAAAATCTTAAAGGAATTAGGGATTGAAGTGGCTGGCCATGTGACAATGCTTGGCGGCATCAAAGCAGCTATTCCTGATGGTTTGACTGTTCAAGAAATTGCCGAGCGCTCCGAAGCATCTGAAGTTCGGGTGTTGGATCCTTCTGTCGAAGAAGAAATCAAGCAATTGATCGACCAAACCAAGAGAAATGGGGATACGATTGGTGGCGTCGTAGAAGTTCTAATCGGGGGTGTCCCCGCTGGTCTAGGCAGCTATGTGCAGTGGGATAAAAAATTGGATGCCAAAATTGCGCAGGCCGTGGTTAGTATCAATGCATTTAAAGGTGTTGAATTTGGTGTCGGATTTGAAGCAGGAGTCTTACCCGGTTCGCAAGTGATGGATGAAATCCTCTGGGATCAGCAAAAAGGATACACGCGTCGCAGCAATAATTTGGGCGGATTTGAAGGAGGCATGACAAATGGAGAACCGATTGTCGTTCGTGGAGTGATGAAGCCCATTCCAACATTATACAAACCGTTGCAAAGCGTTGATATCGATAGCAAAGAGCCCTACAAAGCAAGTGTTGAACGTTCAGATAGTACGGCAGTTCCTGCAGCCAGTGTGGTTTGTGAAAATGTCGTTGCTACAGTAGTAGCCAATGAAATACTCGAAAAATTTCCGAGTGACTCCTTTGAAGAATTACAAACAGCTGTCCAAGAATACCGTGACTACTTGCTTCATTACTAAAATTCATTACTAAAAGTAGTGGAGTTTATCCCACTACTAAAAAAATATCTTGAGAAAAAGGAAACGAGGGACATTCCAATGTCACAAAAAATCATGATCGCTGGTCTAGGATTGATCGGTGCTTCGTTGGCAAAATGCATCAAAAAAGCTGTTGCTGACAGCTATCTGATTGGTTGGGATCATTGTGAATCGACCAATGAAATTGCCATACAGTCACAGATTGTTGACTTCGTGCCAGCTTCATTTACTGAAGGAGCGATCCAATCAGATATCATCATTTTGGCACTTCCAGTGGAGATCACGAAAGCTTATTTGGCTGAATTGGGAAGAGTAACTTTAAAGTCAAATGTCTTAGTAACGGATACTGGTAGTACAAAAGCAGAGATTGTTCAATTTGCGCAGCAATTCTCCTTTGATTTTATTGGCGGTCATCCTATGGCTGGCTCTCATAAATCGGGTATTTTAGCAGCAGATGAGAATTTATTCGAAAATGCCTACTACATTTTCACCCCGACTACTAGCAACCGCATGAATGAACTGCAGCGATTGTTTCAAGGGACCAGAGCAAAATACGTCGAATTGGCACCAAACGAGCATGATCAAATCACTGGAATGCTAAGTCATTTACCTCATATTATTGCTTCCGGGTTAGTCAATCAGGCGAATACGTTTAATCAATCACAGCCTAGAGCTCAGCAACTAGCCGCAGGAGGGTTTCGGGACATCACTCGCATTGCTTCTTCCGATCCCCGCATGTGGACGGATATTTTATTAAGTAATCGACAGGAGCTTTTGCAGCTAATCACAACCTGGCAAAAACAAATGGAGCAAGTATCACAGTGGTTGCTGACCAAAGATGAAAAAGCAATATTCCGTTTTTTTGAAGATGCTAAAGAAACAAGAGACCATTTACCTATCCACCAAACTGGAGCAATTCCAGCGTTCTATGATCTATTGATCGATGTTCCGGATCATCCGGGTGTGGTAGCAGAGGTCACCCAGCTGTTAAGCACGGGCAATCTCTCATTGATCAATTTAAAAATTTTAGAGACGCGTGAAGATATACTTGGTGTCTTGCAGATTTCTTTCAAAAGTCAAAAAGAGCTGCAGCAAGCCCAGCAGCTGATCACTGAAAATACGACCTATCAATGTCGGATAAAATAGGAGAACAATGATGAAACTACTTAAAGCTAACCACCTAAGAGGCACACTGACAGTCCCTTCAGATAAATCTATTTCTCACCGCAGCATCATGTTTGGTGCATTAGCAGAAGGGACGACGACGGTTCGTAATTTTTTAAGAGGGGAAGATTGTCTTAGTACCCTTCACGCTTTTCAAGAATTGGGAATCCCCATTCAAGATGACGGCGAGACGATCACGATCACTGGTCAAGGGTTTGGCGGTTTGAAAGCTGCTGACCGTCCGATTGATGTAGGAAATTCAGGCACAACGATTCGTTTAATGATGGGTATTTTAGCCGGTCAACCTTTCACGACTACTTTACTGGGGGATGATTCGTTGAATCAGCGACCAATGAATCGAGTGATGTTGCCATTGAATCAAATGGGTGCGAGACTTAACGGCAGCAATGAAAGTGAGTTTCCACCGATTACTATTCAAGGTACACGCGATTTAAGCCCAATCGATTATTCAATGCCTGTTGCTAGTGCACAAGTCAAATCAGCGTTACTTTTTGCCGCATTGCAAGCACAGGGTACCTCCCGAATCGTCGAGAAAGAACCGAGCCGCAACCATACGGAAGAAATGATTCGTCAATTTGGCGGCGAGATCACGGTTAAAGGAAAGGAGATTCAAATTACAGGTCCTCAATCCTTTGTTGGACAAGAAGTGATTGTACCAGGTGATATTTCTTCAGCTGCTTTTTTCTTAACCGCAGGAGCTGTTTTACCCAATAGTGAAATCACGCTAGAAAATGTTGGGATTAATCCGACGCGAACAGGAATTTTAGATGTGCTGGAACAAATGGGTGCTCAGATTTCACTGACAGCGATCGATCAGAACAATCAATCAGCTACGATTACTATTCGTTCTTCTGTATTAAAAGGAATCGAGATCCAAGGCGCGATCATTCCTCGACTCATTGATGAATTACCAATCATCGCTTTGTTAGCTACACAAGCTGTCGGCCAAACGGTGATTCGTGATGCTGAAGAATTGAAAGTCAAAGAGACGAACCGAATCGATGCGACCGCAGAAGAATTAACGAAACTGGGAGCAGATATCACGCCAACGGAAGATGGACTGATTATTAATGGTCCGACGCCCCTTCATGGTGGTAACGTGTCCAGTCGCGGCGATCATCGAATTGGTATGATGCTGCAAGTAGCTGCTTTATTGACGCAAGAAGATGTGGAATTAGAACAGGCGGAAGCAGTAGCGGTCTCCTACCCCCACTTCTTTGAGGATCTCCGCCAATTAACTGGAGGTGATGTTGAATGAAAGGAATCGTTTTGATCGGTTTTATGGGTGCTGGTAAAACAACTATTGGCCGCTTGTTAGCAGAACGATTACAGTTGGCACATGTTGATTTTGACGATCTGATCGTTGAATCAATCGGCATGACGATCCAAGACTATTTTGATCGTTACGGGGAAGCCGCTTTTCGAGAAAAAGAAACGGAGATTTTGACTCATTCATTAACACTTGATCAAGTGATCTCTACTGGTGGCGGCATCATCCTAAAAGAAGAAAATCGGCAACTATTGCAGCAGTTTCCGAAAGTCGTCTATTTAAAAACGGAGCCAGAAGAATTGCTCGATCGGTTGAAAAAGGATACGGTCAATATTCGTCCGCTTGTCGTTTCGAAATCGCCGGCAGAAATCATTGATATTTATCGTCCAAGAATGCCACTATACGAAGAAAGTGCGACAGTAGTGATCGATACCACCCGCAAATCTCCAGCAGAGATCGTGACTGAAATCATTCAAAAAGCAGGTGAATAAATGAAGATTGGTTATCTAGGCCCAAAAAACTCCTTCACTTATCGAGCCGCCTGTGAATCTTTTTTAAATGAAGAAATGGTTCCTTTTGGATCGATCCCATTATGTATTCAAGCATTAGTAGCAGGGGACATCCAACGAGCGGTAGTCCCCAATGAAAATTCATTAGAGGGTTCGGTTCATGCGACAATCGATACACTTTTCCGACAAAAGGAACTAATTATTGAACAAGAAGTGATTTTGCCTATCAACCATCAGCTGCTGACCATTCAGTCAGGACAGCCGATTTCCAAAATCATTTCTCATCCACAGGCTTTGGCCCAATGTGCGGAGTTTTTGCAACATAACTTTCCAGATGTTCCTATTGAAGCGGTGGCATCGACGACTGCTGCTGCCGTCTTTGTCGCAGAGCATCCAGTGGAGTCGGTAGCAGCCATTGCTTCCAAAGAAGCAGCCCATGCTTATGGTCTATTCATTCAGGAAAAAAATATCCAGGATACGACTAGCAACCAAACTCGTTTTTGGATCTTGCAAAAAGACACAAACGAATCGAGCGTTTTCCATGATAAGGCAACGAAAGCCACGATCTATGTGACCTTGCCTACCAATCGACCAGGTAGTCTGCATCAGATTTTGGCCGCTTTTGGCTGGCGCGGCATTGACTTGAGCAAAATCGAATCCCGACCATTAAAAACGAGTCTAGGGGAATATTTTTTTGTGATAGATTTAGTGCTAAATCAGCCTTGGGCCTTGGTTGAGAATGCCTTAGAAGAAATCAGGATGTTAAATTGTAATGTCCATCTTCTAGGTACGTATGCTGTGAAGAAAATAGGTGAAGGAAATGAAAGAGAGGAAAATCATTCCTTGCGAGGACGCTGATTTATTAGCTAAACTTTATCAAAGTGTTCAAGAGGTCCATCATCAATTGATACCTAACGTTTTCAAATCCTTTGACTACGAGGCATTCCGCGACTTGTTACAGGATTTGCTTGCCGCAGAAACGCATCATTTTTTTGTAGCCTGGCAAAAACAACCTTGCGGATTTATTCATCTAAAAGAGATTGAGTTATCGGATACACCGCTGATGGTCTCTCAACGTCGACTTGAGATCGAAGCGTTATCGGTTGAAAATGCGTACCAGAAGCAAGGGGTCGGTGAAGCCTTATTAACCCATGCCGCAGATTTTGCTCGAGAAAAGCAGTTTGCAACCCTCACTTTGAATTTCTGGGCCAAAAACCAAGTGGCTGATTTTTACCAACGAAATGGTTTTCAAGTTGAACGTTACAGAGCAAGCAAGATTTTATGAGCCGCTTTTCATCTTTCTATCAAAAAGTTGCTAGGAAAATCTTAAAATTTAAAAAAATAGCTTTCTTTCTTTTTTTCGTAAGGTATTCTTATAAGAAAGAAAAGCTTTTTTTATTTGGAGGAAACTGTCCTATGAGTCGAATGGACCGCAACAAAAAATTGCATGAACAATTAGCGAAAGAAGAGCAACGAGCTGCTCATAAAGAAACGATCTTTGCTCGTCGAGAAACAAAATCTGTGAGAAGACCTCAAAAGGAAGAAGAGTATTCAGCAGAAAACGATTTTGCACAACAAAGGGAGAACGACCAAACAAGTCAGAAGCGGTCTTCTGGCAATCATTCGTCAAAAAAAACAACCCTTCAGCGGCCGAATCTGTTAACTGGCAAAAAAAACAAGTCAAAATCCTTTGGTAAACAAAAGGATTTCGGCAACAATGGTCAGTCAGTTAACAAGAAGCCAGCGAAACAAGAGCAGAAAGTAAAATCAAAAGAAGCTAAACGTAAGAAACGGCCAATTTTGCGTTTCATCCTGTATGTGCTAGTGTTTGTACTTGCTTACTCGATCGTGGCTTTTGTGGCAGGGCAGCAGGTGGCCAAAAGTGATGCACAAGTCTCAGAGACGGAAACGTTTAATGGTGTAGCATCTGCGAACGGAGCAAAAAATATTTTGCTTTTAGGAAGCGACAGCCGTAAAGGCGAAACTGGTCGTGCAGACACGATCATGGTGCTGCAATTGGATGGCCCTTCAAAGAAACCGAAGCTGCTTTCTTTCATGCGGGATACGCTAGTCACGATTCCGGGATATGGAGAAAACAAGATCAATGCAGCTTATGCATTTGGCGGGGCAGAGTTAGTTCGGCAAACGTTAGCTGAAAATTTCGGAATCCAAACGAATTATTATGTCAAAGTAGACTTTCAATCTTTCGAAAAAGTAATTGACACCCTTTTTCCTAGTGGTGTACCGATCAACGCTGAGAAAGATATGAGTAAAAACCTTGAAGTCCCTATCAAGAAAGGGCAACAGAATATGAACGGTTTAGAATTATTGCAATATGCGCGGTTCCGTATGGATGAAGAAGGCGACTTTGGGCGTGTGCGTCGACAACAACAAGTGATGGATGCTGTGTTTAATGCCATGAAGAATCCTTTATCCATCGTTAAATTGCCATACGCAGCAGGGAAAGTCCTAGGGTATGCTTCTACTAATCTGCCAGTTAGCTTCTTGCTGAGAAACACATTTTCGATTGCCAAAGGCGCAGGGGGCATTGATCGCTTAACTGTTCCTGTCGATGATTCATGGCAGTATGGCTCAACCTATGAAGCAGGAAGTGTGCTGGTCATCAACTTTGATACCAATAAACAAGCCATCGAAAGTTTCTTAAATCAGTAAGTTTAACTGAAAACTTTTTGAAAAGAGTTTTGAAAGCTTACTGGTTTATGCTATATTATTAATGACGTTTGAAATATGTTGAAACGAGGAAAAGAAATGAAATTAGCCGTTGTTACTGATAGTACAGCTTACTTGCCTGAACGCATCCAGGATCACGCTGACTTGTTCGTTATCCCAATACCTGTTATTTTAGATGGAAAAAGCTATAACGAAGGGATCGACATTCAGCCAGATGAATATTACACTTTGCTGAAAAACAGTAAAGAATTTCCTAAAACTTCTCAACCTGTCCTTGGTGAAGTGATTGCATTATACGAAACCCTTGCCCAGAAAGGTTATGATACGATCTTAAGTATTCACCTTTCTAGCGGCATTTCTGGCTTTATCAATACGTTATATGGTATCAAAGATGATATCAAAGGCGCGCGGGTTATTCCCTATGATTCTAAAATCACCAGCATGCCAATGGGACATATGGTAGAAGCTGCGTTGGATCTGAACCAACAAGGCAAAACCATTGAAGAGATCGTGACCCACATCGATCGCATCCGCGATAATACGTATGCTTATTTGATCGTAGATGACTTAAACAATCTTGTGCGAGGTGGACGTTTAACAAATGGTGCTGCATTGATCGGCGGATTATTGAAGATCAAACCGATCTTGACTTTTGACGAAGGAAAAATCGTGCTTTATGAGAAGATTCGTTCCAGTAAAAAAGCTTTTAATCGCGCAGAAGACATTATTGGTCAAAGAGAATCAGAAATCGCTTACCCAGTGAAATTCTATGTGATCCATGCCAATAACTTGTCTGTGGCTTTAGAGGAAAAGGCGAAGCTGCAAAAGAAATACCCTGATGCCGAAATCGAAGTGGGTCATTTTGGTCCTGTGATTGGTTCTCATTTGGGTGAAAAAGCGATTGGGATTGCCATCGCAGCGCAATAATAAAAGTGAGTTATTTATTCCTATGCAATTATTTGATTTTTATAAAAATACCTATGTTACTTAGAAGCTTGTCAAGGGATTCCTTTTGCTAGTTTCTGGTCACATGGGTATTTTTTTTGCTTTAAAAGCATCTTGCTTGTTTATCTGATTCACACTGACTATACTTAATCCAATTACTACTTTAGTAAATTACTAAACAGGAGGATGGAAAATGAAAATACCAGAAAACTTAAAACACAAACCCGTCATCAAAGTTGAAGACTATGATACAGTAGACGGACGCTATGCGCTTCATACGGATGCGAAAGGCTTATCGTTGGGTCTGGCACAATGGAATGATCGAGGTAAAGTAGATATCTCAGGGAAAGTATGGCGGCACACGGGGGAAAAGTGGTCTCGTCAATCAGAAGAACTCCCATTATCACGGATTCTTGACTTAGCGATCCTTGTCGCGCAATCTAGCCTCTATTTTCAAGATGCCTATCGTCATGAAAAGTTTTATGATCCAGAAAACCCACTCATCGATATTATTGGACTGCAAGGAAATCGGATGACAGTAGAAGTTGATACAGACAATCCTAAAATTGATGAGGATATTCTATTGTTCTATGATGCCTTGCAAAAAGATGGTGAATTGATCGGTGAACGTTTTCGAATTTTAAGTCGGTTGTTAAACGAATTGGGCTATTAAGAAAGGAGGAATCTACATGGAGATCAATCGTACCCCTTTTACTTTGACAGAAGGTCGACAGTTCAGCAAGTTAGAACAGCAAATGATTTGGCAAAAACCAGCGAGTCATCAGACAAGTCAAGAAGAACTGCCGATCGCTCAAGAAATCAAGCTAAACTGGCAAGATCCAGAGATGAAGATTTTCAATGTTTTATTGGAAGGAGATGCTGGCTCTGGAAAAACGCAATTAGCCAAAGCTCTCTCCTATGATCTTCAATTGCCTTATACCAAAATCACCTGTTTTGCTGATATGGATAAATCAGATGTTTTTGGTGCATTGTTGCCGATCGTAGCAACAGATCAAGAAGAAGACAGTGAATTGTTAGAAGCGATCTATTTGAGTGATAGCTTAGATCAGGTTATTCAAGTGATTGCGGATCACTATTCGCTCACCAGTGAGGGTGCCCGAGAAAAATTAGCAGACTTGATTCGACGAATTGAAGAAACAGATACGACCGATGTCGTTCATTATAAATTTTATCCTTCGGAAATCGTTCGTGCGATGGAAAAAGGGTATCTATTAGAAATCCAAGAACCAACAGTCATCCGGGATGCCTCGGTACTCGTCGCTCTCAACTCTGCATTGGAGCAAAATGGGATGCTGAATCTGCCAACTGGCGTTGTCAGGCGCCATCCGGATTGTGTCGTCATTATCACAACAAATCGGAACTATCAGGGCAATCGTCCATTGAATGAATCTCTTAGAGATCGGATGCAACATGCGGAAAAAATGGACCTTCCTGAACTATCTGTGATGGTCGCACGGGGACTTGCTAAAACCGGCTTTCAAGATCAAGCGATCGCTAGCAAAATGGCAGAGATTATTCGACTTCTCGATACTTCTGCACGAGCAAATGCCATCAAGGGTGTGGCTGGTATGCGGTCTTATTTTTATTGGCTGAATACGGTTAAAAATGGGCAATCACCTTTAAATACGTTAGCGGTCAAAGTCTTATACAAGTTAACGACAGATCCAGACGAATTGCGCCTGCTGCAAGAAGCCCTCGATCAATCAGAATTGCTCTTAGAGCTAAGACGTTTGTATCAAGGACAGAAAATGAGTCATCGACAACCAATACAAGGACGCATCGTATCTGCTGAAGAGGCGGATGCGCGAAATATTGAAGAAGCATCCTTGCAGATGGGGACAGCAGCTAGTACTGAAGAAACAGCAGAGACACTGGAGACACCTGAGGTGCTAGATACACAGGAAACAAACCAAGATGATCAGGAAGCGGTGCCTCAAGACACTATAGATGGAGACTCTTTAGAGAGCCAACATTCGTCTGATGAGGGACACACAAAGGAAGGAAGTGAACAATCTGCTCAAGAACCTTCCAGTCAGCATCTTTCGATCGAAGAATTCAGGCAATTGGATAAAGAAGTAAGAAAACAAGCAAATCAAGAAGCGCGGCAAGCGCTAAAACAATCTATCCATGCGAAAGAAGGATTGATTGTGCATCGGCCAAAACTCCAAGAAAATGCTTCTCAGAAAGCCCAACAACTTCTAGCACCGTTGTTGCCGGTGGTTGAAACAATAACAAAACAGTTGCTTGAATTATTAGAAAATGAAGCAGCTTCTTCTTATGGCAAAGGAAAATATAGCGGGACACGCTTTGATGCAAGTCGTGTTGCTTATGGCGACTTTCGAACATTTGATAAGAAAAATCCTCCTCATGAACAGCCTTCATTAGCGATCGCTTTACGAATCGATGAATCAGGGTCCATGGTACGGGAGGGACGGATCACCGCTGCACAACAAGCTGCACTCGCAGTGAGTGCGTTTGCACAGCGCCTAGATCTCCCGCTGATGATTTATGGCGACACAGCCGATTTGTCTGTACGAGAGAAGACTTCTCTCTATTCTTATAAGGAATTTGCTGAACCTTTTGATTATGTGCCGGCAAAGCTGATGTCTCTTCAACCCCGACAAAACAATCGTGATGGGGCAGTGCTGCGGGTACTAGCTGAAAAACTTTCCCAACAATCTGCTACGACAAAATTACTATTGACGATTAGTGATGGTCAGCCAAAGGCGATGCCAGATTATACGGGCAATAAGGCGAAAGCGGATATTCAAGCAGTCATCAAAGAGTATGAACGCCAGGAAATCATCTTCTTGTCCGCTGCCATCGGACAAGACAAAGACGTCATCAAAGAAATCTATGGCGCGGAAAGATATATCGATATCAGCAATCTTAAAGAATTTCCCAAACAATTACTAACACTGATCAGCCGCTATTTCTAAATTACGATGCATTCGGCTGCTTTTTAAATAACATCCGTCTTGCATAGAAGTGGGAGGCGGATGTTATTTGTTTCTTATAAAAAGAATATGTAAACTAAATTAAACGAACGTTTTCAATTTCAGCTTCGTATGCTAAACTGATCACAAAGGAGGAACAACAATGACTTTGAATTGGCGTTATATCTATCCTTTCTCTACTGCAGGAGCTTATTTCATTCGAAGAAGAACATTGTGGATGAGTTATGAACTATTTACATTTGTGAGTTCGCTCTTATTTTTTTGTGAAAAGTGGACATTCTTTTTTTCGTTGGTATGCTCTTGAACGGCGTTTAAAACAGACTTCACAAGACAGTTCTTTTCAAAGTTGGCTCTTTTTACTCCTTATTTTCCTAGGGGTGGTCGGTATTCTATGGATCGGCATGGCAGTTATCTTTTTCCTATATAGTCGTTCATGTGACAAACAATTCCTTTTTTCCCAAGGGGAAAAATCCGTGACGATCCGATTTTTTAGTAGGACAATCGCTTCATTTGATGGTTATCGAGGAGACTCTTTTTTCCTTGAACGGGATTGGTTTGACTTTTTTGGTTGGCGATTCATTAGGTGGGATTGTTTTCGAACGAGCCTTTCATGATTTTAGCCAGTTTTATCAGTTGCCTGCTGGATTACTGAATAGCGGTTCTTCAGTGATACCTTGGGCAGGGCATTTACTAATTGGTTTGCAGTGGTCCTAGGCTGTTGGCTTGGCTACAGGAGCCGGTTGCCTGAAATCGTCAATCGCCATGAAGTAAGTTGATGTGAAAGGATAATGTTCTATCGATGAGAAAAAAATGAACGAGTCTCGTTTGCACTTGCTTGCTAAGATGATGACGGCTACCAACGTAAATCGTTTCACTTAGAAAACCTTGCAAGCGGGATCTCTAGTTAATAATCTTTGTTTTTAAAGAGAAGGGGTGTTTTTTTGTTTTTAGAGATCAATGCTATTTCCAAAAGCTTTGACAAGAAACAAATTTTTGATCAGGCAAGTTATCAATTTGAAACCGGAAAAATCTATGGTATTTTAGGGCGCAATGGGGCAGGGAAAACGACGTTATTCCAATGTATCGCTCGGAATATGACCGTTGATAAAGGGAGTATTTATTTAGTTGAAGACGGCAATCAACGAACCTATGAAAATACAGATGTCGGATTTACATTCACGCAACCGCATCTGCCAGGTTTTATGACGGCGATTGAGTTTTTGCGCTTTTTTATGGATGTCAATCGGGAGCGCATCAAACAGTCGCTTTCTCCAGAAGAATTTTTAATGTCTGTAGGAATTTCTTCAGAAGAGCAGCATCGTTTAATGAAAGATTATTCCCATGGCATGAAAAACAAAGTACAAATGCTTCTTTCTTTGATGGTGCAGCCACCAATCATGTTGTTTGATGAACCATTGACCTCTTTCGATGTTGTAGCTGCCCATGAAATCAAACAAATGATCCGATCAGCAAAAGAGGATTCGATCATACTGTTTTCCACTCATATTTTACAGCTTGCACAAGATTTATGTGATGAAGTGGTCCTACTAAATAATCATCAATTGACCGGGATTGATCCTTCTCACATTCATGAACCAGATTTTGAGAAAGAAATCGTTACTTTGCTGACGAAGGGGGAGCCCGATGCTGCAATGGATTAAACTTTATTGGCTTTATGAAGAGACGATTTTTTCAACGAAAGCGAATGGATTTCTCTATTTTTTGACCAAAATTCCTTTGATTGGAAAACATCTTCCCCATGATCTTTATGGGCAATACGGTCTCAAAAAAATGCTTTTTACTGTATTATTTAGCTTGCGCTTGATCTTGCCATTTTTCACAAAAATTATTTGGCTGCTTTTTTATTATGCAATTGCCTTGGTTGCTTTTCATGGTTGGGAGAATTTATTTGGTTCTTTTGATCAGTTTGAAGAACAAATAATGATTGCTGGTTTTTATACTTGGCTAGTGGTCGTTGCACTAGCCAGCAATTTTTTTTCTTTGTTCTCATTTACATTAGATCAAAAAGCGATTGAATTCACGGATTACTTCATGGTGTCAAAACGACAGTATTTGCGAATGAATCTTTTCTTTAAGACGATCCAATCCATTATTTATTATCTACCAGCATTTTTGTTGTACAGCTTTTTTGCTGGCAATAGTTGGCTGACCTTCGTTGGTATCTTTGGTGCTGGCTTTACTTGTGTGGCAGCTGCCAGTCTAATTCGCTGGGGATTCCAAAAGCAATGGGGCAGTGGCTGGCGCATCGGTTGGCGACTAGCCATATCTATGCTGACTTTAGCGTCGCTCTACGGCTTATTGCTTCAACAGATTATTCCAACTATGACATTCGGGTTGGGACTTTTGGCGTTCTTTCTGATTGCCGGCACTGGCTGTTTTTACTACCTAAAACACTTTACACAAGAAAATGATTTTTTCCTTTATTCTGTTGAAAAAAGCTATCAGCAATTTAGTGTGCTAGAAACCATCAGTTCAGATTCAAGTCAATATCTCAATGAAGGGATTGAAATGCAGAAAAAACTTTCTTTGGATCAGGAGAAGCCACTCACTCATTTGCAAGGATCAGAATACCTCAACGGATTGCTCTTTCAAAGATACCGTAAACTGTTGCGCAAAAAATTGCTGAACCGTGTCGGTATTGTGTCTATTCTATTTTTAGGATTGATTTTATTATCCTTTTTGAAGATTGTTCCATATCCTAATGAAGAGGATCTGACATCACTACTGCCAGCGCTATTTTTAGTCATGTATTTTGGTTCATTGGGAAAAGCAATCGTCCAAATGGTTTTTGTTAACTGTGACATCTCCATGCTTTACTATCCTTTTTATCGGGAGAAAGAAACGATCCTCAGTGGGTTTAATTACCGTTTTATCAAATCAATGTTTTACAACGGAGTCTTTGCGGGAAGTATTTTTGGCGGCTTCTTATTATGGGACTTGCTAAATGGATTGCAAGCTAGCTGGTATTTCATTGGGGTCTTATTTTTATTATTGACGAGTTTGACAGCATTGTTCTCATTTCATGAATTATTTATCTATTACTTGCTACAACCTTTTACTGGGGACATGAGAGTGGTCAACCCGGTCTACAAATTTGTCAGTGGAGTATTGTATTGGATCAGCTATATCAACCTGCGCCTGCATGTTTCTGGATTTGCTTACTCGATCGTTGTCTCAATGGTCTTATTACTCTATGTTTTTGTCGGATATGTACTAATCATTCGCTTCGCGCCGAAGACCTTTAAAATCAAAGAATAGGAGAGAATCAGGACTGCATTATAAAACCTATTCACAAATGCGAACATATGTTTTATAATGAGAGAAAGTTGTGAATAGGAGGGTCTAGTCAGATGAAAACTACGTTGACTCTTGAAATGGAAGAAGCCCTTTATTATTACTGTCGCGAAAACAGTGATATCGTCATCGAAGAGGTAATCATGCCGGATGATCAAGGAATCGTTGATACTCTAAGTTGTCGCTTAACACCAGAAAATTTGTTTGAATGGCGCTGTTATGAATTAAAAGTCAGCCTGGCGGATTTTCGTTCAAAAGCGAAGCTGTCATTTATTGGGCATTATAATTATTTTGTTTTGCCGCATGCATTATATGTAAAGGTCAAGGAAGAGATTCCTGCTGCCATCGGTGTATTGGTTTACCATGCATTTGCTGATCAAGAAAAGGGGAGCCCTGGTTATTTTAGTGTCGAGAAAAAACCGCAGCGGCAATCTTTACTCGTCAACGAAAACGCATTGTTGTATCGTTTGATCTCTGCACAAGCACGAGAAGTGGGGAAGGCCAAGCAAACAGCACGAGGTTTGCGCGTTTTCTCGACGGAACGATTGTACAAAGAACTAAAGAAAAGGGAACCAGAATACGATTTATTTGGCGGCGGGGTCAATTACTACGACCGTTTTATTGAAGATACGCAGCTACAAGCTATTGAAGCGCTAAAAGAAGAACTGGCTGCAACGCGAGAAGCTTATTTCGAATTGGAACAGCGTTTTTTGACACAAGAAAAGGAGTAGCACTATGTATTATCCATATTTTCGCGGCAAACAATTTGACTTGTTGGCATTAAAAAGTCTATTAGAAATGGAACAGCTGTCTTTAGAAGTTCAACCCGTCATTGAGCCTATCCGGCAATCCAAGACTTTTTGGGATACAGTCGAGCTGTTTCAGAAAAAAGCGCATCCTTTTTTTGTTATCGTCAATCCACAGGCGGGGGACTTTCTGACGGAAGAAGGAAGTCGTTTATTACAAACACTGCCTAACGCTAAAGCCTATATCATCGATCAGCCAATTGAAACCATTGACTGTCAGCCGGACCTTTGGGTTGTTCATGAATCTGCTCCAGCGTTGGCCAGTGACTGGAGTAAAAATCAGACACCGATCTTAGTTGGACAAGAATTCCGTTTATTGAAAAAAATCCAGGGACCAAAGATTCTCATGCATGATTTTTTTACTAAACTTCCTAGAAACAGCTTCTATCAGGAAGTACCAGAAGAAGTGCTACCAACCGTTTATCAACACTACGAGCAGCAAGGATTTTCCGGCTATAGTGATTTTTCTATCGACAGCAAAATCTATTATGCACATAGTTATCCCTCTAAAACAATTGTTTTACACTGGCTATTTGTTGATCAGCAGCAAAAGTTGCGAATCACTCATTTTGTTTCGGACGAATCATTAGAAACTCAAAAAGAAAAGTTTCTACAGCTCATGTCACAAGTTTTGCAACATGAAGAAATCTATCCAACTCAAACATCAGGCTTAGAGTTATTACTTGAAGCATACAAAAAGGATAAGTTTCCAGGTATGGGTGTTTTGCGGAAAGCTGCTGTCATGAACCACTTGGAATTAATCAGCCGTTATCATTTTACATGATTGTTAGTTATGTCATCAGTCATATAAAGAAAAGTTTCTCTCAGGAGTTGAAATCTAACTGCAGCTACAATCATAGATTTTGGTTGCAGTTCAATCATCACTGAAATCACCAATCAGTCATGCATCAAAAATCCTAATAAGCAGCTGAAGCACGCTAAAATTTGTTTTAGGAAGCCAACTGTACAATACTGGCATTCAATACATAAAAATCATCAATCTGCGCGGCAAAGACTCATTTTTTACTCAAAATGGTTCACTTTAAGAAAAATCGCTGTTTTTAAGAAAAAATACAGCTCAATCAGAGGGAGGAGAAGTAAATTCACCAGATTTTTTCAGAACTTTAAAAATTATTTATTTTAGTTTACATAATATATATTATACAAAGTTATATTTGGAAAAAGACGGTTCAAAATGTTTTTGATTTTTGCATTTTGACCCTCTCTCGCTGTCTTTTTCCCCTTATGAATGTTGAAATCAACAACGATTCGCCAATTTTCCTGTCATTGGTGTTTATTTGGCTGCTAATTGATGTATTGTCTTGGTGTATGTCACTGATCACTAGTTTAATACATCGATTTCATTTGATTGGGTCTCGTCATTAAGATCTTTCGTTTGTTACTAAGTGACTCATTTGTTTGATTTCATAAAATTGTTGCTGTTGCTGTGTATGTTTCGTTTATAAGTTTATCAGGTATCAGATTAAGCTGAGTTAATTTCCTTAAAATCAATTCTTGAGTTTACTTCAAAAAATAGCGATCGACTGCTATAAAATGCATTCCTGTGGTTGTGTCTGGCGGCTGCGACGATCATTTCTGTTTGAGTTTTCTTAATTCATCTGGGCGAAAGCCAAACCACGGGTTCAAACCAGTTGAGGCATTAGGGATTAAAACTGGTACGGACTGGAATCCGTATAGTTTCACTTCTTCGCGAAATTCTTCTTTTTCTTCAATGTTCTTTTCGATATATGGGATTCGATGAGCGTCTAAAAATAATTTTGTCTTTTTGCATTGAATACAATTAGTTTTGCAATAAAGCGTTATCATATAATATTATTTCTCCATCCTTTTTATTTTTATTGGTTTGTACGTTATTTTTATTGTAAATTTAATTCTTGTTTAATTCAATAATCTTTACTTATCAACATATAAATAAAATAGATTGTTTTGTTTTATTTTTTTATATTGTTATGATACGCGTTTTTTTATCGTGTTGGTTTACTACTGACCTGATGTGAGTTGAGGGAAAAAGATCTTGCTGATAAAAGTCATTAAAAAAGTGTATCCATCCCTGTCCTGTTTGAGTTTAAGATCGCCCTCACTCTTCTCTATTTTTGCGGCAAAATTTAAAGAACTGTTCGCTTTACAAATGCGAACGAATGTTTGTATTATAGTGGTGAGAGGTGATTCTTATGGGCATGCTCCAACCCTACGAAGATCGAAAAAAATTAAAATGGCAGGGATTCTTTCTATCGGAACATACAACAGAAGTCGGACAGGATGAGCGCCAGCGTCACTTTGTGTGGCCTGCAAAGCCAGCCATGACTAGCGAAGAGATCAATGAAGTGTTGACTTTAGCTAGGATCAAAAGTCGAGCAGTAGCGATCCAATGTGAAGAAGTCAATGAAGACGGTCTCTACCCTCCTGACGTGGTCGGCATGATCCAAAGCTACGATTCTTTAGGTATTTATATTGATGGACGTAAAGTACATTACGATGAGATCCGGCATATTTCCTTTTTCGAAGAGACGAAATGGTTCGCACTGGATGAATGAATCGTAGGCGATGAGCCACGACAAGCGTACAATCGGAAAGTTTTTTACGGAATGTGCAAATCTATTTTTTTTAAAGGAGGTTTCCCCTATGCAAACGATTAAAGGAACAGTGACAAAGATTCGATTGCTGACGTTTACTTCTTCTCCCCTCGTCCGTTTTACAGTAGGAACGACGAATTGTTTGATCAATCGCCATAGCTTATCTTTTTTAGCAGATGTCACGGAAGGCATGTCTTTGGTGGCTGTTGGCGAGTGGAATGCGCGCAAGCAATTTATTGTCCGTAAATATGCTGTTCGGGGGAAAACGAAAATTATGATGGACATCGAACAATTGTCTAAACAACGAGGAAAGGCGGTTCTTTTATGAGAGCGCGGGATTTGCTGACAGCATTAACGACAACGACACAACAAGAGTATCAGGGAATTTACTTAAGCCGTAAGGAAACCTTGGTCCCTTTCACGACGATTGCACAAGATGCTTCTGGGAACTTGATTTTATTTTTTGAACCTAATCGTCCCCCACTATCCATCAAAGAACTTTATACGAGTTTAATGTTGCACAAAAACTTACCTTTGCTCTATTGGGACGGTGAAGAACGACAAAAGGTCTATGGGTTTCGTGAAGAAGATCAACAGATCATTCTCTGATCTTTTTTCTGTGAGATACCAACCAATCATTCTTCTTTTTATTCATGGTATACTATAGATTAAGAAAACATTTTCAACGGAGGTAAAAAATGGGAAATCCGCGCATATACACCATGTCTTTTGCAAGTGTCTATCCCCTCTATGTACAGAAGGCGGAGCGCAAAAATCGTACCCAAGATGAAGTGGATCAGATTATTTTTTGGTTAACTGGTTATTCGAAAGAAGGTCTGTCCCGACAATTAGCAGAAGAAGTTTCAATGGAACGTTTCTTCGCAGAGGCGCCTGACTTGAATCCGAAAAGAAAAATGATCAAAGGAGTTATCTGTGGCGTTCGTGTAGAAGAGATCAAGGAACCTTTAATGCAAGAAATTCGATACTTGGATAAATTGATTGATGAATTAGCCAGAGGAAAAACAATTGAAAAAATTTTGCGAGGTTAGTTTTTAAGTGGTCCTATTCTATAATTATTGCGTTTCATTGGTCCATTACGTATAATGAGACTACCTTGGCAGGGGCAAATCGTTTGCTTCGATCCGTTGGGCATTCCTGTCCGACGGATTTTTTTTATTTAAATTCAGTCTAAAAAAAGCGCTGTGGCTCTTTTGCAGGAATCCCATTTTGGTACCTCCCTTTCTTAATGTGACTAGGAAAACGAGTCAAAATGTATACAGCATTCAGGTCACAGCGCTTTTAGTATTGCTATCTTTCTCTTTTTTTACGTGCTTGCAGGTGTTCTTTGTGTCTCAAATAGGCCAATTCTTTCTCCATTTTACGGTAACGGTTAAATAGATCTTGCGAGAGTTCTCCAGAAGCTAACGCTTCTTTGACTGCACAATTTGGCTCTGATTCATGACGACAATTTTTGAAGCGGCATTTTTCTGCTAAAAGTTCAATCATCTGGTAATGCCGATCTAATGAAGAAGCAGCAACCGTCTCCAAACTGATTTCTCTCATGCCAGGAGTATCGATGACCATTGCCCCATTTGGCAAGCGGAACAGCTGTCTACTCGTGGTAGTGTGACGACCACGCCCATCTTCTTCACGAATGGCTTTGGTTGTCTGCCGTTCGTCTCCTAGTAATTGATTGAGTAAAGAAGATTTACCAACCCCTGAAGAACCAATAAAGGCTACCACGCTTTCTGGCGTCAAAAATGGTTCGAATTGCGTCCGCTCATCTTTGTAGATGGTGGTAGCTAAAACCGGCAAAGCGAATGTCAGCTTCAGCTGGTTGATGATTGCTTCTGTTTCTGTTGTGTCCATCTGATCGATTTTTGTTAATACAATGACTGGATTGGCTCCACTGTTCCAAACAATCGTAACGAACCGCTCCAAGCGAGCGAGATTAAACTCTTCATTGGCGCTTGTTGTAAGAAAGACAGTCGTCACATTAGCAGCGATTCCTTGTTCGTCTGGTCGATTTCCAGCTACTTTCCGCTGTAAAAAACTTTTTCGCGGCAAGACGGTATCAATCAAAAATTGATTTTGATCATAACAATGCCCCATTACCCGATCGCCTACGATCGGATAGTCTTTCAATGCTGTTGCTTGCTGGCGAAACTTTCCGGAGACACGGGCATAACGTTCTTCTCCTGAAGACAAGAATACTTTTGCCAGATCTTTCGCTTGAAAGATAACAGTTCCTTGATTTTCCATGAATTCCCTCCATTTATGTTTGGAGGTGCCACTCTATAAAGGGAAACCTCCATGATCTTGACGTCCATTATAAGTATTCATATGACATTTCCCCTTTCGTGAGTAAATTCATCGATTGATGTATCCCTAGTATAGCATTTCTTGCGATTGTCAGACTAGCTTTTCTTTTATGGCTCAATAATGATTAGCCGCAAGAAGTGCTATGGAGCGTTGAATATCCCCTGTCAATAGCTTCAAAACCACTAAAACGAAAAAGCTGAAACTCACACGATAGACAGTCCCCTTTAAACTCTCTTTATCCTCTACGATTTTTTCAAGATAGCTCCTCGCTCATTAAGCAATAAGCCTCCCCTTGTATCACTGTTCTACTATTATTGTTGTTCCTTCCTATCTTCTTCAGAGATCCCCATTCTTGCCCTATCTTCCCTATGTTCATTAACTTTTGACCACTCTCCTTTACCCATTAGTGAATAATCTTAGTTCTTTTGTGAATGATTCGTTATATAATATTCTCTTTTCTATTTATTCATATAAGAAATATTTGGTAAAAAAAGTTTTTTTCTTTTCAACTGTTATTTAAAAAATGGTATGATAGCAGCAGAATATTTATTTTTTCCTCCTTTATTGAAACTCGCAACCACATCTTACGCTCGCGATTTTACAAAGGAGCAAACCATATGTTAGGAGAAAATCATGGCAAAGAAACTTCTTGGTACAATCAGTGGTCTTTTGATTGCTGCTGTACTTGGTATCAGCTTGTACACGCAAACCCAAAAAGACCCGAACCCCACTTCATCACCTGGACACTCATCTACTATACAGGTGAAACAGTCAGAGTCTTCTAAAGCATCAGATTCGCATATAAAAGAAACCCAGTCAGCAAATAATCTCGCTGCATTGACGTATCAAGGGACACAAACCATTACTATCAATAACAATGTCCCCTCCTTCTCACAAGATACCCTCTCTACAAAAAATGGTGCATGGGAAAAATATGGTGATCTCGATCACTTAAATCGAGCCACTTCTGCGGAAGCTATGTTGAATCAATCCCTGATGCCTACTGAAAAACGCGGGGATATCTCTAGTGTCACGCCTACAGGCTGGCACAATAAAAAGCTGAAAAAAGGTTATCTTTATAATCGAACTCATTTGATCGGCTTTGCTCTGGCGGGAGAAAATGCCAACTGGAAAAATCTGATCACAGGTACACAACAGTTGAATAATCCCGAAATGTTACGCTATGAAATGGATATCAAATACTATTTAGAACAAGATCCCAGCCATTATGTTCGTTATTCGGTGACTCCTATTTACCGCGGTGATGAATTAGTGGCACGAGGTGTTCAAATGCAAGCCCAATCGATTGGCGATAATACGATCCGCTTCAATATTTATATATTCAATATTCAAGATGGTGTGACGATCCATTACCAAGATGGGACAAGTGTGCTTTCTGAAGAAGCATCGGATGCGACTAGCACTTCGGCAAAAAATACTACATCGAATGTTGCTGAAGATGAAAAAGAATATGTAGACGCGAAGGGAAATGGTCTGATCAAAGGGTCAAAAAATGGCATTTATCATCTGCCAGGTACGAGAGGCTATGAACAGACGACAAATCCAAAAGAATGGTTCAAAACGATTGCGGAAGCCAAAGCTGCTGGTTATCGAGCACCAAAATAAAAAAGCCATAGGCTTTTTTATTTTGAGAGCATCCCTACTCGACAAGTTAACCTTATAGCGCATGCTCGTACCTTGATTTTTGTAACTCTGTCAAATAGTTATTTCCTGCTTCTGTTAAACGCAATGTGCGTGATTTTGGAAATTTTTCTCTCGTGATTAGGCCTCTATTTTCCATCCGAAGTAGATGACGGTGAATGAGAGAAGTTGATTTGATTCCTTCATGGGCACAAATTTCTCGAATAGATGGTGCTCGTTTCTGTTCTTGCTGATAAGCATCAATAAATAATAAGATCCGATCTCTTCTAATCATATTTTCCTCCAGGGGGTAGAAGACAAAAGCAACGGACAATTGAAAAACCTAAGCGTTCATTTCCTATAGGTAATATTATAAATGAAAAATTCCCTTGGAACAACAGTTTTTGAAGAAGTCGCTGGATTTTCATCGCATTTGTTTTCTTTTGACTTTATGATGAAAAGAGTAGAAGAAAAAAGTGAGGCGTTGGTATGAGTTTTGGCGAAAATCTAAAAAAATTCCGAGAAGAAAAACAGCTCGGCGTCAATCAGTTGGCTTTGAAATCTGGAGTCAGTGCAGCGCAAATTTCCCGCTTTGAAAATGGTAAGCGTAAGACACCCCATGTGGATACTGCAAAAAAATTGGCAAAAGCACTCTCAGTCCCATTGCCTTTATTGATTGGTGATTCCGTTTCATATGATGAATGGGATTATGACGAAAATCAACGGCGAGTGGCCCATCAAATCAAAGATATGACCGAGGAAGAAATCACGGATATCTTAGAATATATCGCTTTTGTTAAGCAAAAAAATAGAAAACGCTAATTGAAAAAAGCCATCTGTCTCTAAAAAAATAGAATCAGATGGCTTTTGGCCTGCTCTCTGACGAGAATTACCAGAAATGAAATTATCGTGGATAAACTGCTTGGATACTGTCTTCAAGAATCTTCATTTGTACTAGGGTTTCTTCGTCTTTGACTGTTTTAGGCTTTCCATTAATAATAGCTTCATACAGTCCGGCATAAACACGGCTATAGTCCCCTACTTCAGAAACTACTTTTTCCTCATGATAGATTCCTTCATCATCATAATACGTCAGACAGCCATAATGTTCAGGAAGATCAATTCCAAAGTCCGCATGATCAGGCATATAAAACATTTTTAAATGCTCTTCTTGGCGATCTTTGGTTTGTTTGACAAACATGCCTTTCTTACCATAAACGACAAAGCTTGGTCGTTCTTTGATTCGGAAATAGCTTGATTTGATCGATACCTTTAAAGGGCCATAGAAGAAGTCCAGATCGAAATAATCGTTCATGCGATTCGGACCTAAAAGTTGGCGAACTTCTGAATGGTATGTCTCTGGTTCGCCGAAATAAGACAGCACTTGATCGATGGTATGACAAGCATGTCCATAAAGATAACTACTATATTAATGAGAATTCTTGTGTATTTTCTGGAATTTCGGGGCGATAATAGTCATAGTGCATTTCTACTTCAAGTAAATCCCCTAGAACGCCACTTTCAATAACTTTTTGGACAGTCAGAAAGTCAGAATCGTAGCGGCGATTTTGATAACATTGAATCAACAGTCCTTTTTCTGCAGCCAAAGCAAAAAGTTCTTGAGCTTGTGCATATGTTTCAGTAAAAGGTTTCTCTAGCAATACATTCTTTCCGTGAAGCAATGCATCCTTGGCAGTTTCAAAATGCAGATGGTTAGGAGTAGTCACAACGACTAATTGAATCGCTGGATCATCATAGATATCGTTGATATCTGTTGTGTAGGTCGTTCCAGGAAGTTTTGCCCAAGTATCGCGAATCACTCGGGAATAGATTGTTTTCACGTGGATTTTGTCGGATAATTTAGTAGCAAACGGCAAGTGATAGCGATTAGTGCTTTTTCCATTGCCAATATAAGCAATTGTTAGCATAGTTTAAAGCCCCCATTTTTCATGATAGTTCCATTATAGTCAAACAAACGATCAGATGGAAGCAAGAATCCTTCTCGCCGCCGATTTGTATGTCTCCTTAATTAACTAATGAAACAAAGCGCTTATCATTTTTAAACGAATAGTCTATGATTGATTCAAAAAGGAGAAAACGATGAGATGTCCTTTTTGTCAGATCGCAGCCAGACAGCTTCCTGCAACAATCATTTATGAAAATCAATGGACAATGGCGATTCTTCCTAAAAATCCCGCTGCAGACGGTCACCTCTTAGTTATACCGAAACAACATGTAACTTCTATTCTTGCTTGTGACGAAGAAATATGGGTGCAAGTTACCAAGGCAGCAAAAAAGGTGGCAACAGATTGCGTGAAATCTGGTAACTTTGAAGGTATCAATTTCTTAAGTGCCCATGGCGCTGCTGCCCAACAATCCGTCAATCATCTGCATATCCATTTGATTCCTCGAAAAGAAGGCGACGGCATCAATGCTTGGCCCGATTTTCATGACAGTAAAAAGTAAGAAGGTTATTAACGAGTCGTCAATTGAACAATGAAAGAGAGAATGATCAATGGATATTCAGTTAGAAAAAGTTACCTACCAAACATTACCGATAGCGTATCGGATACAAAAAGCAAGTTTTAAACAGTTGTTTGAACACTATCAGGATACAGAAACCTCCCCTTATCTGGAAACGTATGAGAATTTCTCTAAAAAGTACCAACGAGAGAATAATTATTTCTATTTGATCCAAGCCGACGGATCAGCAGTAGGTTTTGTACGAATCGTTCTATCAGAAGCCCCGGCGCTGGTAGCTCGAGTGGCCCCCATCTGTATTTTGCCTGCTAATGAAAATCATGGGATTGGTAAAATGGCCATTCAGTTAGTCGAAGCTAGATTCTCGTCTATTAAGACGTGGCAGCTAAGTACGATTTTGCAAGAAACCCGCCTACTTTCATTTTATCAAACACTCGGTTATCAGCTATCAGATCGTACGAGTCCGATTGTGACTGGTATGGATCGTGTATTTCTTACCAAACATATCCACTAAAACTCATTACTTATTGTCTTTTCTCCCCATTACCTATGACAGAGTCTCTTAAAGAGCGACTGTCATAGGTAATCTTGTTTACATAATATTATACTGGTAAATAAAAAACACTTCTTGTTTCCTTGATACTTTTCGAGAGAAAGTTCAAACGAATTTGACGAAAAGGTCTCATACAAGCGTTTTTTGGAGCCACTCATTCGTTTTTCTCAACTAGCTTTTATCAGTTTCTTTCCTTATTTATGCAATTTATTTCCTAGTTCCTTTTCATCATCTTTCTATAATGTTGCTGATCTTATGTTATAATTAATTATGTATTTTAAAACTAGATAATTACTATAAGAGAAGGTGGATTTATGGAACAACATCAACCATCCTGGATAAAACTGCTTTTTTTCTTTTTGATTTTTATGGGAGCAGATCTTATGAAACAGGTTATCGTTCATCATTTCGCTTGGTTAGACGTGCTGCAATTAATGAATTTCCTAATATTTATTCTACTCTCCTTTTTCATTCGCCAGTTACCTTCTACCTTGCGAAAGATTCTGATTGGTACTTATCTTTTTATTATCGGTGGAATCATGTCTCTTTTATTTGGAAATCCCTTTGAACTTGCTTCATGGACACTCTACTTCGTGGGTGCGTTTTTTGGTACATTTTTGTGGGATCATTTTTGTCAACGATTTAGATTTCGTTGGTTTACTGATAAAATAATTCATTAAAGGAGCGAATTTCGATGGATTGGCGCAATGATCGGATCAAAGCTTGTCAAAATGGAACAAATCCCATGTTAATGAAGGAATTATCGGGTGGTTTTGCGGTTTTTGGCGATACCCAATTTTTACCAGGCTACTGTGTGTTGTTACCTAAAAAATCAGTCGGAAGCCTAAATGATTTATCACTGGAAGAAAGACAAGAATTTCTCGTCTCGATGAGTGTTCTGGGTGATGCCATTTTAGCCGCCTGTTCGCCACTGCGAGTCAATTACGATATTCTTGGCAACACGGATCAATTTCTTCATGCACACGTTTTTCCACGATATTCTTGGGAGACCGAAGAGCGTCGTTCAAAACCTGTTTGGCTATATCCAGCAAAATATTGGACATGTCCGCAGAATACCTATGATGAAGAGAAACATCACCTCATACGTCAGCGAATCACGACTTCTTTGACTGAATCCGTTCCGGTGATCAATGAGAGCTCTTGACCAGGAGCTTTTTTTGTTGATAAAAGAATTTTTCACAACTCTGATAGAAAACAGTTGAGACGTCCGTATAATAGACAAAGAGGTGAAAAAATGAACGATCATCAAATGATTCATTTGATCAAGAACAAAGATTATACCGGCTTGGAACAACTAATTGATAGCTACGGGTCAAGTATTCTTATGACCATCCATCGAATCTTACAAGCCCCTCATGAACAAAGTGAATGGTCAGATGTAGCAAATGAAGTATTTTATGAAATCTGGCAAAAAATCGAGGCCTATGATCCTGAGAAAAGTAGTTTTATCACTTGGATCTTGCTGATTACTCGAAGTCGCGGAATCGATCGCAAGCGTAAGTTAAATAAAGCATTTCAACAAGAAAGTATTGAAGAATATCAAGAGCTAGCTATTACGGAATCCCCGTTAAGTGAAGAAGAATTTCTGATTTGGCTCGAAGAGTTATCCCAAGTCGATCAACAAATTTTTCTTTTATATTATTTTTATCAAGAAAGTCCAGAAGAGATCGCGCAACAACTGGATTTGCAGACAACAGCTATTTATAATCACTTATCTCGCGGCAGAAAATTGTTGAAAAAGATTTGGAAAGAAAGGATGAATCGTGATGAATTTTAAACAGATCGTTGATTCAGAAAATCGTCGTCTCAGAAATGAAGTAACGCAAGATGAAAAAAATCGTCTTTTAGCTAATGGCAAAACATATATCTTTTTTCAAGAATTGATGACTGAAATTCAATCACTCTTAGATAAAGACGAAACAGTTCAAGGCTATCTCCCTCTCTCAACTTCAGGCAACCTTGCAATCAGTAATCAAGGGATAGCTGGTTTGTCTTATGCACGTACAGAAAGAGCAAAGCAATATGTCGCACAGTTCAATGATACTCGGAGTAATCGTCTATTTGTTTTTACAGAAAAACGGATCCTTTTTCTTGTGATCATCGACTTTTTAGATGATCAAACCTATTTCAGTTACCCCTACTCCTCGATTCCGGCATTTTCTTTGAAGACGCGTAAACTGAATCGCTTTGAGAAACCAGAAGACGAGGAAATCATGTTTTGGGCTTACTTTGATTTTCAATCGGATAGCCATATTTTTAGTGATGTATTGACAAAGAAAGACTATCAACTGTTTCAACATTTCCATGACACGATTCCTGCACTCAAAAAAATTCCAATCACTGAAAAAATCCACCGTAAAAATCCCTTAGATTACATAATCAGTAATTGGCATTTCAATTATCGATTGATGATATTCGTCAATCTTTTACTAATTCTTTTAGCTATTGGGTTAGTCTT
Organism: Enterococcus sp. M190262; assembly: GCF_005843965.1. Lineage (NCBI taxonomy): Bacteria > Bacillati > Bacillota > Bacilli > Lactobacillales > Enterococcaceae > Enterococcus > Enterococcus sp. M190262. Next base: position 2,693,703 of record NZ_CP040461.1, read on the forward strand.
GGGGATCGTCTTTGGAATCGGGATTTTTAAAGACTGGTACTATCGTGATTTGATTGGGTTTGTTGATCAGAGATCATTTTTTGTCCGATAATTATGTTATAATAGTCAAAAATTAACGAGAGAAGGTCTACCCGTTTTATGAAAAGAAAGGTACTTGTCCCATTGCTGCTATCCTTGCTATTAAGCGGCTGTTCTGCAAACGTACCAGAAGAAGCAGCCACATCTTCGAGCAGCCAAAAACAAATGACTAGCGAAACCGTAGAATCATCGCAATCTTCTCTTTCAGATGCAAAAACTGTTACGAGGGCTTCTGCTAGCGGGTCTACCAGTGAATCGGTATCAAAGACGGAGTCACCAAAGACTCCAGAAACAGCAAGCGCATATCCCTATCAAGTAGATATGTCACAACAATCCAATGTCCTGACATTTTCTTTTGAAGGATTCAACGTTCCTGACACTGTTACTATTGATCAGAGCAAAGAGGAAGTTACTTTTGAAAGTTCTACACCCGATGATTCCGTGACTAGCCGCTACCGAGCAACAATCGCAACGGTTCCCACAAAAACAATTCGCGTTTTTAGTGTAGGAACGAATCAAATTCGTGAAGTCAAAGTGAATACACAAATCTCAATCGGTAAAATACTGGGTGGAACCCAAGATCGTAAAGACTACCATGGTACAATGTATTTGTTTTACAACCATGATGGTGGGCTTTCCCTAGCAACGCCGAACTATGCTGGCAACGTTCCTGCAGATCAGATGGATGTCATGCAGGAAGTTCTTCCCTAAATCACTTCAGAAGAACCTAACTTTCAGAACCTTAGCTTGACTACAATATTGCAGGAATAATCAAAAATTTGTTGTGGAGGAAAATCGATGAATCTCAAACGTTTTGTACAATTGTTTATTTGCTATTTCGTATCTATGGTGGTTGCTGTTTTACTGACCAACTTATTCAATATTTCAACTATGCCATTTTATTTGTTGGTGGCCTCTATTATTGGGTATATCACATTAACGATCCCGTTAGTAGTCATGACGATCAAGAAAAACAAATAGTTCCGAGAGTGGATTTATTGAAAGGAGCATCAGATGATTGGCAATGTTCGTTATCTACCAAGAAAGTTAAGAAAATGGTACATTCTCTATCTTATCTGTCTGATACTTATTTATGGCTGGTTGTTGTTTACTGATCAGTCTGCGGTACTTGCTGTCGCTATTCTTCTCGTTCATTTTGCAATCGAACTTGCATTTATGTGGCATTCAGAAAATTCTTTTTTAGGCAGTGTTCTGGTTGCTTGTCTGCTTTATGGCATCTGGATGCTACCTTTCGTGCTTCGGTGATTAGTTTTCATTTATTCGTATCGAAAGTGAATCGGAGAAGCTAGCATAGAGAATTTTCTTAAAAAATACCCAGAGAAAAGAGCAAGTCATGACGTTGTCATTGACGATAGGTCTTTGCAGTAATGCAAACACTGAGGGCTCTATTCCTTTGGGTATTTTTTGTTCAATTTAACTAATTTAACTTAGTGAGTGACAAACAATTATTGCTCTCGTTCAACAAGTCGGTAATAGACTTTTGCTGTGATAAGGTATACCAACAGATAAATGACTGCGAAAAGAGCAACTGATACAACAGTCACACTGATCAGCAGATTGCGGTCGGTCAACCCGAAAAGCAAAAGCAGCTTGCGAATCATCGGAAACGCGAATGCAAGGTGGATGATCGCAGCTACCAATGGAAAAGAAAAAATCATCAATACTTGTTGTTGGATCACTTGCTTGACTTCTTTATGACTTAAGCCAACTTTCTGTAAGATCTCAAAACGTTCTTTATCTTCTATTCCTTCAGAGACTTGCTTGTAATAGATGATTAATGTAGCTGCCAAAATAAAGATCAGTCCAAAAATCAACCCTAAGAAAAAGAATCCTCCCGTAAACGTTTTGGTCTGTACTTGGAAGAGATCTTTTGATTCAATGCGTGCATTCGGATCAGCTGCTTGAAGGTCCTTTCGTATCTCTTTGCCCATTGTTTCTCGATCACTGGTTTCAGGCACTTGGAAGTCAAAAACAGTAGTGATCACTGGTTGTTGATAGATAAGGAATTCTTTTTCCTGATACCAACTAGTTAATTTCTCAGAAAGCCAAGTATCATCGACTACCACCACAAGTTGTTGAACGGGATTCTCCACTTGAGTAAAAGGTGGCAGCTCAGTTAGTGATCGAAGAGTGAACTGACTATGATCGATCGTCAGCTCTTTAGGCAACGCTTGATGGGTCCAAGTTTCTGGAAAGACCAACAATTCATCTTTTTCTGGTCCTTCTTTTCCTGTGATTCTTTGGTACTCCGTACTAGTAACAAATGTGAGAAAGACCGCTTTTTCTAAATTCTCGCTGTTATCTTCAAAAGTTGTTGAAGGAGTAAGTGTGTTTCCCTCAACCGTAAAAAGTAAGTCTTTAGTAGCAGTGACTTGTTTCCGGTTTTTGAGCGTTACTTTATTTTCAAGACTATCGATGGCTTGGTTCAATTGTTGCAGATTCGCCTCTGACTCGATCTGAAAGTCATAAGGAAATCGTGTTTCCACCACATTCTTCTGTCCGAAATAAAGACTAGCTGTTGTGGCAACAGTCACTAAAACCATTGTTGACAAAATACAAATACTTGCTAGACCTGCTGCATTTTGTTTCATTCGATAAAGCATCGTTGATACATTGATGAAATGGGTCGTCTGATAATAATAAGTGGATCGCTTTCTTAAAAACTGCAATGCTTTAATACTGCCAGAAATAAACAACAGATACGTGGCGATGATCACAAGAATCACAGCGACAAAAAAGAGTGCCAAGGCGCTGATGGGCGACTTGATTGTGACAGAAATCGTATACCCTACCGCTAAACAAATGATCCCTAGAAGGGCTAAAAAGCCTTTTGCTCGCGGCTCTTGTTCATTGCGCTTACTACCTTGCAGCAGTTCGATCGGCTTGGTTCGCCGGACTTGCAGCATATTGAATAGAAAAAGGCAGCCATAAACCATCAAAAAGTAAAGGATCACAAGACCGATACTTTCTACAGAAAGTTCAAAGACGAAGGATTCTCCCACCTCTAGAATTCTTTTTAAAATCAAGAACCCCAATCGTGCAAACAAAAGACCTCCAACTAGCCCTGCGGCCAGACTGATGAGGCAGCTATAAAAAAGTTCCCAAAAGACCACTAACGCAATTTCTCGTTTCCCTAATCCTAGAACATTGTAAAGTCCAAATTCTTTTTTTCGTTGTTTGATCAAAAAGTTATTGGTGTAAAACGAAAAAATGGCGGCGAAAACCATTAAAATGATATTTCCTAGTCGAAACATAAAAATAGCACTTTGACTGCTTGGCAGTTTATTCATCCCTGGATTATTTACAATGATTTGTGTCATCATTATCACTGCAACTAGAAGACTCATGGACAGTAAAAAAGGAGTATAAGCTTTGGTGTTTTTTCGCAAATTGGAAAAGGCGATTTTTTGAAAGAACATTCCTTACTCCTCCCTTGCAAAGACAGCTGTCATGGTTTCCGAGATTGCTTCTAGAAAAGCGCTATTCGTTCGTTCCCCGCGATAAAGCTGATGGAAGACGTGACCATCTTTGATGAATAATACTCGTTGCGCGCGGCTTGCAGCAATGGAACTATGAGTAACCATGATGATCGTTTGTCCATTCTGATTGATTTGCTGAAACAACGTCAGCAATTGATCGGAAGTTTTTGAATCTAGCGCCCCAGTTGGTTCATCTGCTAGTAAGAGATCCGGCTTTGTGATAATCGCGCGTGCGACAGCTACCCGTTGTTTCTGGCCGCCGGATAATTCATAGGGATAGTGTTGTAACAAGTCGGTAATTCCCAGTGTTCGCACTAATGGTTGCAGTCGTTGGTCCATTTGTTTGACCGGCACTTTCGATAAGACTAATGGTAATAAGATATTGTCTTTGACAGAAAAAGTATCCAATAAATTGAAATCTTGAAAAACAAAGCCCAAATGATCTCGGCGAAAACTTGCAGCGTCTTTTTCTTTGATGGTCGTCAAATCGATACCATTAAGCGCTAATTCTCCCGCTGTCGGTTGATCTAACGTAGCCATCAAGTTCAGTAGGGTGCTTTTTCCAGATCCTGATTCTCCCATAATGGCGACATATTCGCCTTCTTCTACTGAAAACGTGATATTCTTCAATGCTTCGACCGGCTGGCCGTTCAACTGACTTTGATACACTTTTTTTACTTGTTGAATGTTTAATAGTGGCATTGTTCTCTCTCCCTTCTTTTTTAGCATAAGCTGTTTAGAAGAAAAAAGCGACTTACAATAAAAAACGCAAACTTACAGTGTTGAAAGTTTGCGGTCAAATAAAATTTTTAGTGGGAAAATGGATCGTCACCGTAGTTCCCTTCCCTACTTCGGAGTCAATCGTTAGCTGACAGCCGATTTTTTCTGCTGCTTGCTGGCTCAAATATAATCCTAATCCGCTAGCACGCTGCTGAAAGCGTCCATTTTGTCCTGTATAACCTTTTTCAAAAACCCGCGGCAAATCTTCTTGACGAATACCGATCCCTGTGTCTTGAATCAAAAGACAATTGTTTTCGGTAAAAATCCGGATTCCGCCTTTTTCTGTATACTTCAGGCTATTAAAAAGCAACTGCTCAAAGATAAAAGTCAGCCATTTTCGATCCGAAGTAACGGTCAAGTCGATAGCCAAATCCAGTTGCAAGTCTTTTTTTGAAAAAAACAAGGCATATTTTTTGATTGCTTGGTGAATGAGAGGTGCTAACACAATCGGTTCAAAAACAAAGTCATCATTTTTCAAGTTTTGTCGTAAATAATTCAGCATCATTTGCAAATAATCATTCACTTTAAATAGTTCTGCTTTGACTTCAGTGGGCGATAGGCCATCACTTTGCACTAACAAATCCATCGCTGCTAATGGTGTTTTGATCTGATGCAGCCATAATCCGAAGTCTTCGTAGATTTCTTCATTCTTCAAGGCTGCTTGATACTCGGAGGCGGTTTTTTCTTTAGCTTGTCGTTTGACTAGCTGCTGGTATTCTTCTTCGATACTGTTTCGCGCAATCGGCAAGAAAGCCAAAGCTGCTTCAGTGATCATTTTCTTGGCTAATAAGTTTTGTAATTGACGTCTTTTTTGTAGATAACGCATATATTGCCAGACAGAGAAAATACCTAAAATCACTCCTGTGAAAATCACATAATCGATGAAGGGCTCTAAAGGAAGCTCATGGAGAAAGAACAAGCCTAAAAGACCGCTACTAAACAAAATCAAAAACAAATAGAACTTGCCGTAAAGCAAAAAATACTCTTTTAAGTTAATCATAGGCTTGTTCCTTTTCAATCAAATAGCCTTTGTTTTTCACTGTTTGAATCAAATCAGACAATCCAGTTTGACTTAATTTCTTTCGCAAGCGGGTCATGTTAACGGCTAATGTATTATTATCAATAAACTCTTCGCTATTCCAAAGCATTTCAATAATCGTTTCTTTGGGAACGATTTTCCCTTGCTGTTGCAAGAGTAAGGAAAGGATTCGAGATTCGTTTGGCGACAGCGGCAAAGATTCCGTTTTACTTTTCAGCAAATTTTCTATTGGATGAAAAGTGACTTCTCCTAATGAAAACGTCTGGACTTGTTGATGGGTATATTGGTAACTGCGGCGCAACAGTGCTTGGATCTTAGCCAAAACAAACGCCAAATCAAAAGGTTTTGTTAGATAATCATCGGCTCCCATGTTCATTGCCATGATTTGATTCATTTGTTGATCCATTGAAGAAAGAAAAATGATTGGCACTTCAGAAATGTTACGAATTTCTTGGCACCAATGGTACCCGTTGTAATAAGGCAAAGAAATGTCCAAAAGAACCAAGTCGGGACTTACCACACGAAATTCCTGCAAAATTTCAGCAAATTTTTTGGCGGGATAACACTCATATCCCCATTGTCTTAAATAATCAGCCAGTACTGAAACGATCGTAGCATCATCTTCTACAAGGTATATTTTTTGCATGATTCTCTCCTATCACTAAATTGGTGAAGCTATCACAGACAGTGTACCAGAAAATAAAAAGAAACGTCTAGTTAAGATAAATCATTCTAGACGTTTCTTCAGTCCTCTAATCTGAGTACTGGTTGGCATTTATTTACACTTTTTCACTCGACTCACTTTTTTTTAGTGCATTGCGGATTGATGGGACTTGCTTGATTTTCATTAGATCTAATAAGAAAGTAAATAGTGGGATCCCCACGATCAGACCCCAGATACCAAAGAGATGCTCACCCAGATATAAAACAATGAACGTATAGAACATGGGAATCTCTGTTTTATGGGACATCAGCCGCGGATTGAGAACATAGGACTCGAGAGCATGAACAAAAATAATGATTAATAAAACATAGACAACATCATTGAGTCCGCCAATCGTATAGGCAATAAAAGTTAATGGAATACAAGAAATGATGACTCCTGCTACTGGAATCAAGCTTAAGAAGAAAATCATCATGGCCAAACTTAACAGCTGAGGAAAGCCCATGACAGCTAAAGCAAGCACTGTGATCACTGTATTAACGATAGCAATCAATAGCTGGGTTTCGATCACACTTCCGAATGCGCGGGTAAATTTCCTTGCGAGATAGTAAACATCCTCAAAAAACCAGGAAGCACTCCCTTGCAAAAAGAGCTGAGAAAATGCCACTGTTTTTTTGTTGTCAATCATAAAGAAAAAACTCAATAAGAAAGAGATCAATACAGTCAAAGCCAATTCACCGAAGTTGTAAAGATAATTGATGACGACGACGACTCCATTCTGGATTTTTTGGACATAATCGCTTGTTTGCACCAAATGTAGCAAATACTCTAATAACTCATTGTTAGAGTCTGCTTTTTGATAAAAATCGGTCACTGACTTGACCAGTTGCGCGGATTGGTTCAAAAGAATCGGTGCATACTTGGTAATGACTAAGTAAACCAAAGCGACAACGATCAAGTACAACACGATTGAAAGAAGTTTGATTGACACATTCACTTTCTTGCGTATTAGCTGGACCAGTTTGTAAATCAAATAAGTAAAAATAAAGGTTAATAAAATAATAGTCATCATACTGCGAAGCAGAAATAAGATCCCGCAAAGAAAGATCAGCACTGTCCAACGTCTTAATGGAACATTGGCAACAAACCGATGGTAGTAATTCATGAACACGCTCCTTTTTTCAAGTCGTCAATCAACGACTGTTACTTCATTCCCCAATTAATCTAACCACTTTTTGAAGCAATTATCAACTCAAATCAATTAAGAAGACTATTGTGGGTAGAGTCATATGCTAAAGCAAAAGCAGCCTGCTGCCAGTGGCAACTGGACCAAGTATCGTGAATGAAGGACTGATGATTATTTTCAAAAGATAAATGCCTATTTTTTCGAAAAGTTTATGGTTGTTTTAAGGTTACTATGACACAATAGACCTTGACATAATAATTTACAGTCTGTCTTAGCGGAAACTAAGGCAGACGCCTTTTTTATCAAAAACTGCCCTTTGTTCGGTTTTTATCGAACAAAGGGCAGTTTAAACGATTCTATATTTATTCTTATCAGTTGTTACTCCTAGACGAATTGTCTGCTTTCCTTAAAAGGACGCTCACTATGCGACTAGCTCACTATGACTAAAGAGACAATTCTTGACGAACTTCTCGAAGAATGGCATCAACGGTCAACCCATTTTCTTGTAGCAACTCATTTGCTTGATAACGGTCATGAAAGGCTTTATCTAAACCAAAATTGACAATTTTGATCGGAGCTTTTCCTAAATAACTAGCGACAGCTTGTCCATAGCCTCCTTCAAGAAGGCCATCTTCAAGAGTGAGCAACAATTGATGTGTAGCAATTAAGCCAGACAATGTGTCAGTATCTAATCCAGAAATAAATCTAGGATTAATGACCGTAGGTGTGATCCCAAGCTCGGTTTCTATCATGGCAGCTGCTTTTTTTGCCAGGCCAAGAGCATTTCCTACACCAAGTAAGGCAACTTTGCTGCCCGCTTGAATGAGTTGATTTTTGTTTAGTTGACTGTAATCTGTTTGATCGACACGACCTGATTCTAATGGACCGACAGGAACGCGAATTGCCACCGGGTGTTGGGATTGGTCAATAGACCAATCCAGCATCGCTAAATATTCTTCCTTATTGGTCGGTGCAAGATAAACAAGATTCGGAATATGACTCAAAAATGGAATATCAAAGATCCCTAAATGGCTTTCATCATTCATGCCATAAGCTGAAGCGCCATAAACTAAAATAGTTCCCGCCACATTGTTCAAAGACAAATCATGTGAGATTTGGTCAAAACTTCGTTGCATAAAGGTTGAAAAAACTGCCCAAACGGGTTTCGCCCCATTTTTTGCCAGACCGGCAGTCATGGTTGCAGCATGTTCCTCTGCGATCCCGACGTCAACAAATTGACTGCCGGCGATTTTTCGTTGTTCAGGGGTAAAAAGGATCATCGGCGTGCCAGCATTTACTGCAACGACTGTTGGATCCTGTGCCATTTTTTCTAAAAGATAATCGGTCGTTACCGTTGAATAAGTTTCTCCACCAGAATTTGCAAGATAATCCCCTGTTTCAAGACTAAATGGTCCACCAGCATGGAATTTCTCGCGATTTTCTTCGGCAAATTTGAAGCCTTTTCCTTTAACGGTCTGAATATGAAGGACAACAGGATGATCGCTGTCTTTCACTTGTTTGAATAGATGCATCAAGGCTGTCAGATCATTGCCATCAGCAAGATAATAGTAGTCAAACCCTAATGACTTAAAGAAATTGTTTTCCGCTTGACCATTCGTATCTCGCAATGCTCGTAAGTTATTGTAGAGACCTCCGTGGTTTTCCGCAATCGACTGGTCGTTATCATTTACAATCACGATAGTGTTTGTTCCAGTCTCTGCGATATTGTTCAATCCTTCATAAGCCAGACCACCAGATAACGAGCCGTCACCAATGACCGCAATTACGTTCCCTTCCTCATTTTTTAAGTCTCGTGCTTTGGCAACCCCATTTGCTAAAGACAATGACGTGGATGTATGCCCCACTGTAAACAAGTCATGGTCACTTTCTTTTGGATTGGTATAACCAGAGACATCGCTATAATGCGCTGGATCCCAGAAGGCTTGACCTCGCCCAGTCAGCATTTTATGAATATAGGTTTGGTGAGAAACATCAAAAATCATTTTATCTCTTGGAGAATCAAAGACAGCGTGTAAAGCAACTGTCATTTCGACAACGCCCAAATTCGGCCCGTTATGTCCTCCATGATGGCTGATTTTTTCTAATAACACGGTTCTTGCTTCCTCACTAACTTGTTGTAGTTCTGCAGCGGATAGCTTCTTTAAATCTGCTGGATCTGTAATTGATTTTAATAACATCAAAAAACTCCCTTCTCTGTTTGATAGTATACTGCTTCACCTTCACTTTAAGTCAAGAAACTTTTGAAACTTTTTCACGAAAGTAAGCAACAGACAGGTAGAACACATGAACACAAAAAAGCCCACCCTTCAACTTGTCATGGTGATCTGTTTTATCAGCAGAAAAGTTGAAGGAGAGACTCTTTCAAAATCATTCGTTATGAGACACGATCGTTTTCCAGCGTTAAATGATGTAAGTCAAATCACTTGCAGGAGTTGGATAAGCAAAGATCAGCGCTTCAATTTCTTGGTGAGTGAGCTGTTTTTCCAGAATCAAGCAGCACAAATTAATCAATTCATCTGCGATACTTGAAAGACAGGTAATCGCAATGATTTGTCCCTCTTGATTGTAAACAAGTTTAAGCATCGCAACAGGATCGTTGATGCGACGGTACGTAAACCAATCGGCAAGGTTGATTGTTTCACTATGGATCTGCAGATTTTGAGCGAGCTGTTTTTCACTTTGACCGATCCGAGCCAATTTCAACCCACCAAAGACGATTGTAGGAATCAGGGGATACGTGATTGCAGAACGAGAACCTTTTTGGCTCATTGAAGCGACCGCATATTTTGCTTCAAAACTTGAAACAGGTGTCAGTTTAGGTTGTTCCTTATCCAATACATCTCCACAGGCAAAAACTCGTGGGTTCGATGTTTGTAAATAATCATTGACTTTGATCCCGCGTTTGGAATAATCAACTCCTGCATTTTCTAAGTGCAAGGATTCAACATTTGGGATGCGTCCAACAGCACTTACCACGTAATCGGTGTCCAGCTCAAAGCCTGTACCTTGCAGCGTGTATCCTTCATTGATTTGGCTGATGCTTTCAATCTCAACATTGAAATGAAAGGAAATTCCTTGCTTTTGTAATTGCTCAACAAAGGCATTCACCAATTCTTGATCAAATGCTTTCAGTGGTCTGTAGTTATGATGAATAATGTGTACCTCTGCTCCTGCTGCTTGAGCGATTGTCGCAAGTTCAAAAGCAACATACCCCGCTCCTAAAAAAGTGATTTTCGCGGGCATTTTTTCCATTGCAAGAAAATCGGTGCTTGTATGCAAATATTCTTTACCTTTAATCGGGAGTAGCGCAGGTCGTTGTCCTGTAGCAATCAAGAACTGATCAGCTGAAACGATTTCTGAACCAATCCGCAGCGTTTGTTCATCAATAAATCCCGCTTCTCCTTCATAGGTCGTGATTCCAGTATCCACTAAGCCCTGCTTCGTCTGTGTAGGAACAGTGTCCGTGTAACTGCGCTTGAAAGCCATCAAAGTTTTCCAGTCAATACCCAGCTCTCCAGTGATCCCTTTTCCTGCTAAGTGAGCAGCCTTCGCCTTTGCTTCAACGGCACTCATTAAAATCTTCTTGGGGTCGCACCCGCGGTTGGGGCAAGTTCCTCCCCAGAGATCAGCTTCAACGATTGCGACAGTCTTCCCTTGCTCGCTGAAAGAATAGGCCGCAGCAGTTCCGGCTGGTCCACCACCCACAACGATTACATCATAGTTTTGCATCTTGCTCCTCCTGACTTAGAAAATGAAAGATATCTGTACGGCTAACTTCACCAATCGCTTGTCCTTGTTCTGTAACAACCAAATGTTCGTGGTTGGCCAAGACTTCATATACTTGTGAAAGAGGGACTTTCACATCGAGGGACATTCCCTCTTGTGTAGTTGATTGTTGGTAGTAACCAGCATCAATAATCGCTTGAAGACGTTGTTCTTGCTGTGCTCCTTGTGTTTCGTCAAAAAAGGCGCGAACGAAATCCGTTTTTGGCTCTGTCCATATTTTTTCAGGCGTATCACATTGTACCAGTCTGCCTTCATTCATCACACCGATTCGATCTCCCAATTTTAAGGCTTCATTCATATTATGGGTAACAAAGACGATCGTATTGCCTAATTTTTTATGCAAATCTAATACGAGATCCTGAAGATTGGTTCGAGAAATCGGATCAAGGGCGCTAAAAGGTTCATCCATCAAGATGATGTCCGGTTCTGCAGCCAACGCTCGCAAGATTCCGATCCGCTGGCTTTGACCACCTGAAAGTTCAGCCGGCATCCGTTTTTTGAACGTCTCTGGTTCAAGTCCAACCTCAGTGAGTAGTTCATCGACACGTTGATTGCGACGATTTTTATCCCAACCGAGCATTTCTGGAATGATTTCAATATTCTCCTTGACGGACATCGTTGGAAACAAAGCAATTTGCTGCAACACGTAACCAATTTTCCAACGTAACTTTTGGAGTTGATAGTCTTTCACTCGTTTTTGTTTGAAGTAAACATTGCCTTCCGTCGGTTCGATCAGTCCATTGATCATTTTAAGGGAGGTTGTTTTTCCGCTTCCTGAGGGACCTACTAAGACAAAGATTTCTCCTTGATGAATGGAGAGATCCAATTCTTTTAATACGACTTGTCCCTCAAATTCTTTGGCAACTTGTTTAAATTCGATAATTGGTTCCATTTAGTTTCCCTCCCCAATAATCTTTTCTTTTTTTAGAAATTCACGAGCAACATCTGCCGGTTGTTTTCCTTCCACATTCACTTGATAGTTCATGTCAATCATCTGGTCCTCTGTGATTTTTCCTGATAGTTTTTCCAATGCTTTGACGACTTGCGGATGTTCTGCAGCAAATTCATCTTTCATCAATGCGGCTCCTTGATAAGGTGGAAAGAGCTGTCGATCATCTTCTAAAACGACGAGATTGTATTGTTTGATCTCACTATCTGTCGAATAAGCATCGATCACATCGACATCCTTGCTTTGGATCGCTTGATAGCGCAGTGCCGGTTCCATACTTTGGACAGAATCAAAAGTCAGCCCGTACTGTTTTTGGATCCCGCGATAGCCATCTTCCCGATCAATAAACTCTAAAGTAAAACCAGCCCGAAGCTCTGACTCATGAGCAACTAATTCAGAAATCTTCGTTATACCCAACTCTTCTGCTTGTTCACGACGCATGGCTAAAGCATAGGTGTTTTCGTAGGTCATCGGCTCTAACAGGCGCATATTAAACTGGTCACTAAGCAGTTTTGTTGCTTCTTGATAAGTTGATTCTGGAGAACCATCTATTTGGGTATTTTCTGGGACTTTGACTAGACTTTCTAATACTGTTCCCGTAAACTCGGGATAAATATCAATCTGGTCATTTTCAAGGGCGCTAAATAAGAAACTTGTTTTACCAAAGTTTGGTTTGATCTCGACGGTTAAACTAGGATCTTCTTCTTCGATCACTGCTTGATACATATTGATAAGGATATCTGGTTCTGAACCGAGTTTACCAGCAATCGTTACCGTTTTATTTGAAATAGGATTATACTGTGCGAAAAGAATTCCGCCGATTCCAAGAAAGATAACACCTAAAGAGATCAGTGTGGTTTTCATACTGCGGTTTTGTAAAAAACGAATCAGTCCACTGAATAAGATTGCTAATAGAGCCGAACTAACCGCCCCTATGAGTGTCAAACTCGGATCATTACGGTCGATCCCTAACAAAATAAAGGTTCCCAATCCACCAGCACCAATCAATGCTGCCAACGTGGCCGTTCCAATGATCAACACCAATGCTGTACGTACCCCAGAAATGATGACAGGCATTGCAATAGGTAACTCAACTTTGAAGAGTTTTCGCAAGCGAGACATACCGAATGCATCCGCCGCTTCTTCAATCGACGGATCGATTTCGGAAAGCCCAATATACGTGTTTTGAAAAATGGGCAGTAACGCATAAACTACCAATGCTATTAGAGCGGGAACGGTGCCAATACCAACAAAAGGAATCAATAATCCCAATAATGCCAATGATGGAATTGTTTGTAGAATACTTGTGATCTGTAAAACAAATTCTGCCATTCGTTTCTTTTGGCTCAACAAAATTGCTAATGGAATAGCAATTAAAATGGCTAAAATCAACGCACTCAGCGAAATGGCCAAGTGTTGAAAGATTGCCCGCAGCAACTCCTCCTTTCGCTCGCTAAACGTTTGAATGATTTCATTCATATATTCCATCCTCCACTATTCTAGTCTGCCTTAAGTATAGCTGAATGCCCAAACGCAACAAAAAGATTCGCTCAGCAGGATTGGGAGAAAAGTTGGCCTTTCGCATCTAAATAGGATCCATTTTTCCTGACATTCTGTTACAATAAGTCTAAAAGAATGAGGTGCTTCTATGCCATTACTGGTTTTGATTGGTGCTCAGGCTGTTGGAAAAATGACTGTCGGTCGCGAACTTGAAAAAAGAATTGATGGTAAATTACTATTTAATCATCAAACTATTGATTTATTTGCCAATTATCTTGGGTATACGCCTGCGGCATTTAAGTTGTCTGATTCCACTAGGATCGAACTTTTCAAAGCATTTGTGGCTGGTGAACAGAATACAGTTAAGACAATCATATTTACTGTTTTAGTGGGATTTGATCAGAAAGAAGATATTGCTTTTTTACACAAAATTTCTGAGATCTTTTTAAGCGCTGGACAACCGGTTTATTTTGTTGAACTTGTTGCGCAATTAGAGGAGCGCATCGCACGTAACCGTCAGGAAGCACGTTTAAAAGCGAAGCCGTCAAAACGGGATCTTGCTTTTTCGCATCAAGAACTTCTTACTTTTAATGAAAAATACCGTTTGGAAAGCCATTCGACGGAATTGGCATCCCTTTTTCCAAAAGTAAAAACGATGAAAATCGATAATACTGAGTTGTCACCCGAAATGGTCAGCCAGAAAATTATTGCTAACTTCCAACTTGAATGAAAGATAAGAAGGACACTAATCTTAGGAAAGCAGATTAGTGTCCTTCTTTATTCTTATTTTAGTCAAACATCCGATGTCGCTGTGAAAAAACCATCAGCAAAAGAAAAGACTTCCCCAAGCACTTCTATTACTGATGGTTATTAAAATTCACGTTGCCTTTTTATGATAAGCGACGTGTATTGACACTACCAAATCTATTTTTTCATTCCTTCATGAATATTATGACTATCGTATAAAAATGAATAATCAGCTGATTCGAGTTTCCTTTTATAAAATCATCTTTCTACCTGATATCCTATCACTTAGGGAAAAAATAGTATAATCACTTTTTGCACTGGAACATGAAAAAAAAGAAATTAAAGACTTTACCACTTTTTTATTCTCAGTACTTGAAAAGCTACTCCATCTAACTGATTAATCAATCGTACTAACTCCTGTCACCGGTACAAGCATTTCTAAGTTCATTGACCATGATCATGGTCAATCAAGTCTGTCAATCCGCATATATCTATATTAGTACTACTGATTATTTATCTTTTTATAGAGACTTATAGCCCTTTCAATGCTGCGCTGTTTATTTGGCGATTGAAACGTTATGTGATTTTTTTAGTTGAACATAAGCAATATTCAAAATAAAGCCGACGACTGCTAAAGCAATTGCTGTATAGAATGCGTTTGTAAAATCTCCATTGTTGCTGGCAGCCATTCCTGCTGCTACTCGTGGTCCAAAGAAAGCAGCAGTAGAATAACCAACAAAGACGATTCCATAGTTGACTCCTTGGTTAGCTGGTCCGTAATTTTCCATTACGATCGATGGGAAAACCCCCATCACTCCGCCAAAGCAGAGTCCTAGCCCAATGATTCCCACTGCAAAGATCATCGCTGCACTTGAAAGTGTCAAAACGAGTAAAGATAACGCAACGACACCGTAAATGATCATCAATGTATTGGAGCGCCCAATCTTATCAGAAACTGTTCCCCAAATCACTCGACCTAAGCAATTGCTTAAAGAATATAGACTAACATAAAAAGCGGCTGTTGTAGCTGTTAATCCGAACATTTCCTGCCCAATCACAGCAGCATTGGAAGCAATCATCAAACCAGAAAATGCACCAACTCCGAGCATCAAGATAATCAAATAAAAAGCAGGTGTTTTCATCATCTCTTGCCAGGAATAATTTGCTGCGGTTCCTTTAGCCGCAGAAGTTTGTGGGACCCATCCTGCTGGACGATAATCTGCAGGGGCTTTTTTGATAAAGAAACTTGCCATTACAACGACGATCATATAAGCAATACCGATAAAACGAAAAGCAGTCAACACATCTCTTGATTCAATAATTGCATTCGCGATCGGTGCGGCGATGATGGCTGCACCGCCCATACCTGCAGTGATCAATCCTGAAGCAAGTCCACGTTTGTCTGGGAATAAACGAATCGTATTACTTAAGCAAGCAGAATAAGCAAATCCTTGACCAAGACCTGAAAGCACACCATAAGTTAGATAGAGCATCCCAGGTGATTCCACAAATCCAGTTAAGAAGAAACCTAGCGCAAATAATAAACCACCAAAAGTAATCGTCCATTTTGCCAATCCACGGTCGGTCAAGAATCCTCCTAAAATCATTGTGATAGGTCCGACAGCAGCATTGATTGTAAATGCCAGCATGATTTCTTCCATTGTCCAATTTTTTAGTTGACTAAGCGGTCCAGCGAAAACGCTAAATGCATAAACGGCACCTGTACATAACAGAACAGCAGTTGAAGCAATCAAGACTAGCCAACGGTTGAGTTTTGTTTCCATATTTTACCCCCAAAAAATAGTTTTGTTTAAATAAATTGAATGAATACACCTCATGTTACTTATTTCACATAACGTTTTGAAAGAAAATGTGCAGTGCGATTCTCTGCACATTTCTTTTAACCTATTAAAGATTTTCTGCAACTGCTGTCTTACCAGCGATCCGTCCAAAGGTAAAGATATCAGTCAATGAGTTACCACCAAGGCGATTTCCTGCATGGATTCCTCCTGCTACTTCACCAGCTGCATATAGACCTTTGATCACTTGATTTTCTTTTGATAACACATGGGTTTGTGTATCGATCTTTAACCCCCCCATGGTGTGATGTACTGCCGGTTTTCTTGGAGTTGCATAAAATGGAGCAGTCGTTACTTTAAGATCAAACACATCTTTGCCAAATTCAGGATCTTTTCCTGCATCGACATAGGCGTTGTATGCAGTGATCGTTTCTTTCAAGATGGTTGGATCAACATTAATTTGTTCTGCTAATTCTTCAAGGGTATCGGCGCGGAATAATGTTCCGTTAGCTACTTGTTTGTCGATTTTTTCTTGGGACGTATTGTACGCTGTTTTCTTGATTTCTTCATCAGCAATCAAATAGAATAGGCCACCATTATCGATTGCTGCTTGTGTCAATACATCACGGCTTTCATATTCATTGACGAAACGTTTGCCTTCTTGATTGACCATCACAAAGTTTGCGGGAGGTACTTGCAGACCGCTGAATAATGCTCCCGTATTCGGATCAGATACCGGCATCATTTGTGAGAAGCCCATTCCAACTAGATCCGCACCGGCACTTTCCCCTAGTTTGATACCATCCCCTGTGATTGCCGGCGAATTGGAAGTTTTGATGTCATCTTCGATTTCAGTCCAATACGTGTTGTACTGCTTCAGCATTTGTGTATTCGCACCGAAGCCACCAGAAGCTAAGATAACTGCTTTGGCATGGATCGTTACTTTTTGTCCATTGCGACCTTCCCCAATGATCCCTACGACTTGTCCCTCTTCGATGATCAATTCTTTGACTGGTGTGTCAGTAAGAATTTTTCCACCATTTTCATTGACGAAATTGTGTAGGGCAGAAACAAAAGCGTACCCTTCATTTTTCAATGGTTTATGGCCTCGGCGCCATTTTGCTCCAACTGGCATATCGACATGTTTGTAATCAAATTCAACGCCGATTTCTTCTAGCCATTTCACAGACTCTAGTGCACGATCAGTTAGGATTTTTACTAAGTCATATTGACCGTAAATCACATTTCCTTCTAAGTCGGTCCGTTTGCCGCCTAAATAAGTTTGGATACGATGCCAGATGGCAGAGTCAAATAAGAATTCTTTTTCTGGAGTCGTTGCTTGTAAATACGTTGTGATTTGTTCTTTCAACAATCGAAAATCAGCCAAGTATTCTGCATCAATGGTTGCTTCATCTACGGCAATGATTTCTTCTAGCGCAGCCCGTTCACCTGGAAGCGCAGCAAATGTTTTTTGCCAATCCGGATCTGCGGCATTCATTGGTCCACCCGTGCGAACGGTATTCCCACCGATGGCTGGGTATTTTTCAACTAAAATCACCTCTTTGCCTTCTTGGAGGATACTTGCTGCGGCACTCAATCCTGCCCCACCACCACCGACAACGATGATATCCGTGGTGTAAGTTTCATCTTCCGTTTTTAGCGCACTGGCTGCCTTAGGACGTTTTCTTAAAACATCTGGGTTTGCACCAGCCATTTTCACTGCTTTCGCGACACCATCAACGACACCGTTACTGGTAACGGAAGCACCTGAGATCGCATCGACGTTCAATGTTTGGCCTTCAATGATTTCTTGTGGAACACGCGCAAAGACTACATCTGCGATTCCTTCCGATTCACCGGAAGTATCGATATTGATTGCTTCGATCCGTTCTTCACTTAATGTAACCACCATTGGTAAATCACCATTGTGTCCTGGTGCCGTGACAGTATAATCCCCAGGCTGATAAACTACTTCTTCGGGAACATTCAAGATATTAGCAACTTCTGTAAAGCGAATGAATTTTCTGAAACAGCTTTCCAAAAAGTCAACAGTCCGTTGATCTTTCAGCTGCCCATTTTCATCGAATGCTTGATGCGCACGACCTAAAAGAAATTCATTACCAGGCATAACCGTTGCATTGACACCAGGTGCATCAAGAATTTGACGCAAGTGTAGTTGTGCCCGTGAAGAACCTTGGACGTCATAAGAAGCACCCACGATCATCACTGGTTTGCCATCAAACGGGTGTAGATTGAAGGACAACCACTCTAAGACACTTTTTAGTGCGGATGGTATGGAATGATTGTGTTCTGGTGTCGCGATAATCACGCCATCGGCAGCCAAAATTTTTTGATTTAATGTTTGAATGACTTCACTATTGGTTTGATCCTCTGTTTCATTGAACATAGGAACTTGATCAATTTCTAAAATTTCGATTTCTGCTAAATCGGCAAATGCTTGTTGCATATATGTCACCAGTTGGCGATTAGTCGATTTCTTTGCATTTGTACCGATCATACCGACAAATTTCATGGACATTTCCTCTCTTTCTTATACCTGTTCCCAAGAAAATTTCTTTGAGCGCTCTTTGGCAGTCGAATATTCACTGACGAGACGATTCGTGATTTCCACGAATAATTTGAATTCATTGAAGCAGTCTTCTAATTCAGCGACTTTTTCCTCATCTTTTAAGCATCCTTCTTCATCAAAGGCTTGCATCGAATGACCGAGTAAAAATTCGGCACTAGGCATGATTCGTGCTTTGACTTCCGGTGCATCAAGAATTTGGCGAAGATGTGCTTGCGCTCGGGAAGAACCTAAAGCACCAAGTGAGGCACCAGTGATCATCACTGGTTTGTCGATCAAGGGACGGGTCGTATAAGAAAGCCATTCAATCATGCTTTTTAGTACTGCTGGAATGGAATGATCGTATTCAGGTGTACTGATAATCACGCCATCAGCATCCTCGATTTTTTCTGCTAATTCTCGAACTGCTTCAGGTGCTGTTCTGTCTTCTGGTTCATTGAATGCTGGCAGATCTTTGATTTCGCAAAGCTCGATTTCTGCCTGATCTTTGAAATGGGTTTGGATAAATTGCAATAACTGGCGATTGGTCGAACGTGCAGAGTTAGTGCCAACGACTCCGATCAGTTTCATACTCATCTCTCCTAAATGTGATAAATTTAACAATTGATTCGATTATAACTCGCTTTTAGATCAATTGTTTCAAAAGTTAATCGTACAAATAGTCGTCTTAG
Organism: Enterococcus sp. M190262; assembly: GCF_005843965.1. NCBI lineage: Bacteria > Bacillati > Bacillota > Bacilli > Lactobacillales > Enterococcaceae > Enterococcus > Enterococcus sp. M190262. The sequence goes on from NZ_CP040461.1 coordinate 2,713,010, forward strand.
AAAGATAAAAATGGTCAAACTCAGCTTAAATCTCTCTGATTTCATTCCGATAGAAGGATCTGAAGGACAATTTATTTGTTCCAATTAAGTACTTCTACAGTTTAGTCTGACCATTCACATTTGTGAAATATTTATTTAATTATATTAGGATAACTTTTTTGTTATAATAGACATATTTCTACGGAAGGAGCAACTTCTATGTCTCTTAAAGATTCCCATTTGATGCTGCAGTACATCGACACATTACTAAAGTACAATAACTATACCAAAGCAGCGAAAGACCTATTTATTTCTCAGCCTTATCTTACGCAAGCCATCAAAAAAGTCGAACAAGAATTGGGAACGACCATCATTATTCGTCAGTCAGGTGTTTTGCATTTGACTGAAGCCGGTAAAATCTATTATCAATACCTTGAAACATTGGAAACCGCTTCCGCGAAATTTCGTCATCGGTTACTGCGCTACACATCACCAGAAACCAAAACATTGCGATTGGGTATCTTGCCCAGTCTGGGCTCGTTCTTGCTCCCACTTTTTTTACCTGACTATTTGGCAGAACACCAGGATGTGACCGTTTTTTTGCGTGAAGATTTGCCAAAGCACAATGAGAAACGTTTATTAAGTAATCAATTGGATTTTTTTGTTGGCCAGAACCCGGAGACTATTTCACCTAATTTGACGACTTACGCCACAAAGAGTGAAAATTATTTTGCGATCATCCCCCCTATTTCGCCTTTGTATCAAGCAAACAAAAAATTTCTCTCTCAAGACAGTGTTTCAATGAAAGAACTGTTACAAAGCCCGTTGATATTGACGACAAGCGGCTCCGCGATTCGTCGGCAAATTGATCAATTATTGAAAAAGTACAAAGTTGAACCAACCATTCTCGTAGAAAGCAGCAATATTTATACTGCAGCAGCACTTGCTGAAAACAATCTCGGGTTGGCCATCGTTCCTGAAAGTGTCTTGCAAGCAGCGACAATGACGCCTTTCAACCTTTATCCGATACCTGAAGAAATGCTAACGTTAAATTATTTTATCGCTCATCAAGCAGAGCGTCCGTTATCGATAGCTGATCAAAACTTGATTCGCTATTTTCTAGAAAAAGTATGATCGCTAAAACCGCCATCAAAAGTAAAAAAAACATACTCAAAGAAGAAAGAGTCAGAAGTAATGGTATGTCAAACGAGCTAAACAGATTAAGCAGGCACTTTAAGATCGTGCAATTGCCAGGGGGCGCAGTCGTTCTGCTATCTTGTTTCACCAGTTTAAATACTTCATTTTACTTCATTTACCAGACTCTGAAAGCTGCTTTGTCAAGGCAGTTTCGTCTCTATCTTTGAGTATGTTTCAATTAGGCTTTTTGATTCGTTTCAGGTAACTCAATCAGTGGTTGTAGCGTAGAGGGATAAAGCAATTGGCCTTGTCGGGTTACGATTAATCCAGTGATGCCATCGAGTTGGCTGAGTTGTTTCATGATTTCTTCAGGTTTTTTACCAAAGAGACGTGTGGTCCAAATTTCGCCATCCACTGAACGATCGGAAATAATCGTGATACTTGCTAACGCTGATTCTATCGGATAACCGGTTTTACGATTGAAAATATGATGATAGGTCTTACCGTCGACGGTGTGGGAACGTTCATAGATCCCTGAGGTTACGATAGAACGATCGCGGATTTTTAAGGCTGCCACGAAATTTCCTCTTGGCAAAAAAGGATTCTGAATTCCGATACGCCATAAGTGATCCGCATGATTTGGTGTTTCACCAAAGGTAACAACATTCCCGCCCAGATCAATCAAAGCGGCACTGACACCAGATTGCTTAAAAAAATCTGCCAGCTGATCTGCGAAATAGCCTTTGGCCACAGCACCTAGGTCTATTGACATACCGGCAGCTAAGGCAACGCTCTGCTGTTTGTTATCCAATTCGATTCGTTGAGGATCGGTCACCTGTAGTAATTCCGTCACTTTTTCGGCAGTCGGCACTTTGGCATCTGAGAAACCAATACGCCACTCCTGAATCAGGGGTCCCATCGCGATGTTCAAGAAACTATCCTCTGGCAAGCTGTGCTCTTTTGCTAAGGCGATCAAAGCAAACAAGTCTTTGGCTACTTTGGTCGGCTGAATTCCGGCGTTTTGATTGACTTTCATCAGATCTGAAGCAGGATCATTGGCACTAAACCGTTTTTCAAACGCTCTGATTTGTTGGACTGCTGCTTCCAAAATTGGTGTGGGATCTTCATGTTGGATCCAAAGCTGAATGATCGTTCCCATCGCTTTGACTTGTCTTTTTCCTTCTTGCATCCGTTCGTTTCGCCCCTAGTTTTTTTTGTTCATCATAGCAGTTTTTCAGAAAAAATTGAATGCCTTTAGCAAATAAATGCACCTATAAGAAAGTCGCGGACAGGCTTTAAAACATTAAATCACCCGGTTCAATGAAATCATTTCGATCAATCCTTGCGCCGCTTCTGAACCTTTATTGCCCGCTTTGGTTCCGGCCCGCTCGATGGCTTGTTCGATAGTTTCTGTAGTTAGAACGCCAAACATGACTGGAATGTCTGCCGCTAATCCAACTTGGGCCACGCCTTTCGCGACTTCATTGCTAACAAGCTCATAATGGGTAGTCGCACCGCGGATAACTGCACCCAGTGTGATCAAGCCATCGTATTGCTTCACGTTGACTAATTTTTTTGTTATATAGGGAATTTCAAAGGCACCGGGTACCCAGTAAACATCAATGTCTTCTTCTTTTACTCCATGCCGTATCAAATTGTCTTGGGCGCCACTCAAAAGTTTCGCCGTAATAAACTCGTTAAAACGCGCAACCACGATCCCTACTTTCATTCCTTGTCCGTCAAATGTTCCTTCAAATTGTGTCATGTTGTGCTCTCCTTCTTTCTCAAAGTGATAATAAATGATGGAATTTTTCTTTTTTTGTTTGAAGATAACGATTATTTTCTGCAACTGGAGTTATTTCCAGCGGAATTCTTTCAGCAACATGAATGCCATGAGCTTCTAACTCGGTGATTTTTTCTGGATTATTTGTCAGCAAGCGAATCGTATCGATGCCAAGAGACTTCAGAATAATCGCCGCAAAACCATAATCCCGTTCATCTGGACGAAAACCTAATTCAACATTGGCTTCATACGTATCCAAGCCTTTTTCCTGTAATTGATACGCCTGCAGTTTCTGTTTCAAGCCGATACCTCGGCCTTCCTGACGCAAATACAAGATGGCTCCGGTACCTTCTTTTTCGATTTGACGCATGGCTTCATGTAGTTGTTCCCCGCAATCGCACCGCTGGGATCCAAAAACATCTCCGGTCAAGCATTCTGAGTGAAGACGAACCAATAATGGTTTTGCGGGATTAGTCAAATCCCCTTTTGCTAATACTAAGTGCTCAAGATGATGCTGATCTTCAAATAAGGTTAAATCGAAGGATCCAAATGCGGTTGGCAATTGAACGGTTAACTGACTTGTTGCCATATAAGTCGCTAACTCTTCGATAGTGATCATCGGCAGCTGCCATTTTTCCGCGAATTGAGCCAATTGTGGGCGGCGAGCCATCGTGCCATCCTCATTTAGAATCTCACAAATATAGGCCGCTTCACTTTGATTGGTCAATTTTGCTAAATCCAATGCAGCCTCGGTATGGCCCCTTCTTTCCAGCACCCCGCCTATTCTTCCGATCAACGGGAAAATATGACCTGGTTTTTGAAAGTCCTCTTCCTTAGTTTGAGGATTAGCCAATGCTCGGATCGTTCGCGCGCGTTCTTCAGCAGAAATTCCTGTTGTCGTTGAACGGTGATCGACACTTATAGTGAAGGCTGTTTTGAAAGTATCCGTATTTTGCGCGACCATTTCAGTTAGCTGCAAGCGGTCAGCTAGTTGAGCTGAGATAGGTGCGCAAATCAACCCTCGAGCAAATTTCGTCATAAAATTCACGCTTTCCATCGTAGCTAGATTAGCGATCCCAACAAGGTCTCCTTCCGCTTCCCGGTCGTCATCATCAGCAACAATAATTAATTGCCCATTTCTTAAATAGTCTAATGCTGTTTCGATTTTATTTTTACTCATAGGACATTTCCTTTCTTCCGCCACGGATCAGTTGATTGGCTTTGACATATTTTCCTAATAGATCTGTTTCAACATTCACTGCTTCACCGCGGTTAAGTCGCCCCAGATTGGTTTGATTTTTGGAATGAGGAATCAGTCCAACGGAGAAATAGCGCAGTGTGGTCTCGATAATCGTCAAACTAACCCCATTCAATGCGATAGAGCCCTGTGGAATGATCTCATTTCTCAGTTCGTCGGGATAAGCAAATGTCAGAATCAGCGCATTCTCCAACACACGCTTTTCTAGCAGTGTTGTCGTAGTATCTACATGACCTGCCACCAAGTGTCCTTCCAAGCGGCCGTTGAAAGCTAACGCTCGTTCCAAATTGACTTCGTCATTGATTTTTGCGGTCGAAAAGGTGGTTCGTTGATAAGTTTCCGGCATGATCTCGACAGTGAATTCTTGTTTGCCAGTCTTGATCGCTGTCAAACATACGCCATTGATCGCCATACTATCGCCAACCCGATAATCCGTTAACAATGCTTCAGAAGCATGACAAGTCAATGCAATGGTGCGACCACTAGGCACGATCCGTGTGATCTTACCCTTTTCTTGAATGAGTCCGGTAAACATTTTCCTGCCTCCTTCCAACGATCCTTAACTCTTCTCCGACCGGTTCAACAGTGACTTCCGTTAGCGCAAACATCTGATTCACTTCTCGAGAACTAGCAAAACTCGCTGTTCCATTGCCGCCGATAAGTTTTGGCGAAAGATAGGTGATAACTTGATCCCAATAACCATCCGCCAGAAAGGCATCATGAATGCTGCTTCCGCCTTCAACATAAACCGATTGAATCTTGCGTCGATACAATTCTTTCATGACAAACGAGAGAGTCAGTGAAGGCGTGGTAATGATTTTCACGTGATTTGAGAAAACAGTTTGGACTTTTTTCGTAGTAAAGACCAGTACAGGACTACTGGTATCCTCAAAAAGAGTTAGTTGCTGTTTCAAGGTTTCTCCTTTACGATCTAGGACCACTCGATAAGTCGGAAAGGCAGCCTCTGTCCGCAAAATAGGATTATCGATTAAGGCAGTGCGGCTCCCTATCAAAATAGCCTGGTAGTCTGAACGTTCCTGACGAACCCGGCGCAATGCAGCTTCACCGGTTATCCTTGTTCGCTGACCAGCCAAAGCGATTTTTCCATCAAGTGTGGTTGCTTGCTTTAAAGCCACAAAAGGACGTTGCTCTTCGTGATACGTATTATAGTGGCGATTGATTTCACGTACCTCCTTTTCTAAAACACCGGTGATCACTGCTATTCCTTGTGATTCTAAAAACGCTTTGCCCTTGCCAGATACCAACGGATTGGGATCCAATTGACCAATTACCACTTTTTTGATGCCGCTTTGTAGAATAGCAGTTGTACAAGGTGGCTGTTTTCCGTAATGGTGGCAAGGCTCAAGGGTCACATAAATGGTTGAATCAATTAGTTTTTCGGGGGAACTACATGAATCGATGGCGTTCTTTTCCGCATGTGGCTGGCCATAAGCCATGTGGCTGCCTACAGCAACTATTTCCTCATCTTTCACAATGACAGCACCGACTAAAGGGTTCGTGAAGGTTTGTCCTTTGCCTTTTAGTGCTTCGGATATGGCGCGCTTCATATACGTTTCATGCATAAACATTCCTCCTTTCTTTAAATAAAAAGACCTCGTGCATAAGTACACGAGGTCATGATTAGACAAACTCAAAGAAACGATGACAAAAAGGATAGACTCCTCCCATCAATATTCTTGTAAGTTTTTCTTCTCCCATCCAGACTTTAACTGTCGGTTCCAGAGTTTCACTGGATCAACCGCACGAATGCGGGTCACGGACTTCAAGCATTGCTTGTCACCGTCGGTCGGGAATTACACCCTGCCCCGAAGAAACATATTCAATTCACGTTAGATACTACTATTTTTTAATTCAGGTGTCAAACCCCTCTTCTATCCTTTTTAAATAACGATTAAGACAAACGTTTAAGTACAACATTCTCCGTTATCGGAGAAGACTTTAAAAAGTTTTTTAGGAATTAGCGACCTCCAAACAAACAATTAAAAGAGGTTTCCTGGATAAATTATTTCTCTTTTTATATTTTATTTATTTCGATTGAATAACACGTTTTTTGAACAGATAAAAAAAGACTTTTAAAGAGTTTAAGAAACAATCTCTTTAAAAGTCTTGTGAATGGAATAAATATGTTATTTTGCTGTAGTGAAATAAAGTTTCTGACTCGTTAAGTTTTTCAAAGAAAGCAGAAAGAAACTGGCAGCTAATAAATCGGCACTTCCGCCGGGTGAAACATTTTGCTGTTGACAATAGTTGTTCAATGCTTCAAAAGCGGCGCTAGGAATGGGCTGTTTATTGGCTTGCTTTGCCAACTGTTGAATATGGTTCAGCACTTGTTGATCGCTGCGATACAAAATACAAGTATCATCAAGAGTGGCCATGATCGCTAGGAGCATATGGAGTCTTTTTTCTGGTGAATCTTTTATTTGTCGTGACAAAAAATCAGATAATGCCACTTGAACATGAGGAAAACCTGCTGCTGCTTCCCCAAAAGCACCCGTATAACCATATTTTTGTTTGACTTTGTTTCCGTGACTTCCAGTAGCCGCAACTTGTATCCGACGATCTGGATAAGCGACCAGTTGTTGAATCTCTGTAAAAATCTTTGGTAAAAACAACTGACGATCACAGCTGTATTGGCTACTGATCACACTGATAAACAATCCCATTGCCCAAATGGCCCCTTTATGGGTATTGACTCCACCAGTAGCTGCAAACATGGCTGTTTCAGCACGGCGACCAATCTCAGCGATCGCTTCTCTGACGGCTTGGCTCGGTCTTTTTTGCCAAGAAGCCAGCGCCATTTCTTCAAAAAATGGTGTCAGCGTTCGTGCAGATAAGACAAATAGTTCGTGATCCATATCGCTATGTGAACCAGTTGTAAAACGATCGACTAAGCCTGGCTTGGGTGAGAGTTCCACTTCATCGATCAGCGCTTTTTCAACTAATTTTGCCAGTTGATGACAGGTAGCGAAGGCAGATTGTTCTTCCATAAGATCCCCTCTTTTTATGAATTAATTACTAAATGGTCCTTTGATCCCTGCCCAAATCACATGCAGAAGATAGCTTAATAAAAAGCTGCAGCTGGCAGTAGCTAAATAGGCAACAAGAATCATGATTCCCGTTGGCAATTGTAATAGTGTATCTTTGAAACAAACTAGAATAACTTGAAATACAAATACATTGGCTAAATAGGTACGGTACGCATATACAGATAACCATTTGAATGCACGAAGCTGTGGTGCATTGCTCTTGATCATAGTTGAGCCTAACATAAAGACGCCGAAGATCACCACTAAGCTATAAAGACTTTGTAATGTATTCAAATAAGGTGCATGAGCGAAAGAAAGATCTCCGCTAAAGTGTAATAAATGATCAGCTGAAAATAAAGCTAATACTAAGCCAACTGGCAATAGTGCATAGCGCATTTTATATAAAAAGCGGTAAATGGCTTCATGATACATCAATGCCGCTTCGCCATAAATACCATAAATCACAAAGCTAGCAACGAAACGATCCAATAAGTACCAGTTGTCATGATGAGGTCCGGCAAAAACTTGCGCATCATAGAATAAATACCAAGCTACATATAAAACTGTCGCAACGATTAGGACAGGCCAAACATTCTTCTTTTTTGAAAAGACTTTGTAGCCTAACCATACGAAAAACGGCATCAATAATTGTATTTGAAGCATCATCACGGTATACCATAGATGGGGTGCGCCGTCACCGGTAATATATTTCAATAAGAATGAAGCAGTATCTGTGTAGGGTTGACCTTGTTGAACGGCTGGAAAGAGCCATAAGTATGCAGTCGTCCACAACAGATAAGGAACCACTAATTCAAAGAATTTTTCTTTCAGAAATTCCCAATAAGAAAGATGTTGGCTTGTTTTTACCATATTATAAACAATTGCAAAAATAAACATTGGTGCAGTGTATTTCACGATGACATAAAATATACCAATAAAGGCGGCGGTTTTTTCGTTTTGGACATTTGCTAAAGCAAAACTCAAAACAGTCTGCATCATAACGGCGGTCACAGCAAAGACTTTTAGGAAGTCGCTGATATTGATTTTGATTTCTTTATTTTCGAACATTGTTTTCGCTCACTTTTCTTATATTTACCAAATCTCGTTGGTGAGTTTTGGCCCCTCGTCTGTCTTAAGTAATAGTTTCTTTTGGGGGTTCCTCAAATATTCTTTTAAGGAAAAACCGCCTTTTTTAGTTATTACTTGAATATCTAAATCATTGAAAAAATCTTTATTGTCCTGAATGAGTTGTAAAGGAAGTTGAGTGGCAGAATCAGCATAAAGCAAGAGATCCAAGTCACTGGTTACTTTGATCGCGGTTTGGTCTGAAGCCAATTCAAACCCCAAACTGCCACCCACACCCCACTGACAATCACACAACAATCGTTGTGCCTCACGATATTGGCGATAAACAGGATAATCTGCAATGTCTTTTTGGCGAAAACTTTCTTTGGCAATCAGCTGCCATGGATGAATGGTCGCCATCACATACTTAGAAAGTATCTCGGTGCCGAAGCGCTGTTCCCGTTTTGTTCCTCGAAAGCCGACAAGGATATGTTGTGGGCTTTGAGGAATGCCTCTACGGACAGTCGCATACATTTTTTCCCTTTGTTGCAGCCAATCTGGTAAAACGAGATCGGCAAGCGCTTGGTTATCGATCAATACAATATCGTGAGCAAAGTTCATTGTTTAATCAGTCCATTCTTCATTCATACGGGCAAAAACTTTATTTGTTTCTAAACGACCGCCTTTAACAGCAATCTCGTTGGTGTATCGGTTGGTCAACATAGTGTCGTTTGTTTGACGAACATCAAGAATCGCTGCATTGATGGCGTCGATCACCGCATTGACATGGTCAGCGCTGGTTTCTTGATCCGTAATTGATTCTAAGAAAGTGAAAATCGCACCAAGCTTCGTATAATTTTTGATGTCGTAGGCAATACTTGGCACTTTTTCTGCTGCTGCTTCGATCGCTGCGATTGACCGTTTTGTTACACGGCTGGCGCTTTCTTTAGACATTGCTTGAACAGTGATATTGGTACTATTCAAAGCGATCAAGCGACTAGATTGTAAGCCATGGGCTAAGAATGCACCAGAGATCGCATTCCCAGCGATAAAGCCAATCACTGGATGACCTGCTTGACGCAATTTTGCATAAGCTGCAGCACTATTTGCTAAGGCTACGTGGATTCCAATCAATTCTTCGTTATAACCGTAAGCTTGACTTGGTACGTCGATCACGACAACAACCGGACGTTTCACGGCCTTCTCTTTGTCTTCTTGATAAACGGTTTCTAAGACATGAGCCATTTCAAAACCTTCGATCAAGCCAACTTCCCCATTACGAACACGGTACATTGGGTTTTGTGCATTTGGGACAATGGCTGTGACAACCGCATCTTCGTTGAATAAGTTTGAAGCTGCAGCATAAACCGTGGCACTTGTAGAAGTTGGGTGTTTCAACCCTGTCAATGCCGCAAACCAGTCGTAACCAACACTTGTAGCAGCATCTTCTGTCCCTTCTGTTACGTTGATTTCCTTCACAGCTGCTGATTTGTGAGCGGCTAATGCTTGATTGTACTTGTCAATCGCCAATGGTTTGGATAAATCTAGTTTTGCCAACAAAGAAAGATAAAAGTCGGCGTTTTCGCTGCGATGGCTGTCTTTCTTTTCGTTGATTGCTGCAATCACAGCTGCTTTGATTGCCTCAACGCTATCTATTACTAATTCATCAACGATTTGCGCATTCAACCGTTGCCGGGCACCGATTGTGTTCCAGATCAAGTCTTTATCACTGGAATCAAATTCGCGAACACCCGCTTCTTGTTCAATCACTTCTGGTCCATTTAAACCGATCCGGGCTTTTTTGGTAGCAATCAAATAGCTCATTAAGGCTGAAGTGATGGACATCCCACCAAATGAACCAACACGACCAGGAACTAAGCCGATGACTGGAACATATTTTTTCAAAGCGACGATCAAATTACCAATTTCAGAAATCGAGAGCAACCCGTAATTGGCTTCTTGCAAACGGACACCACCAGTATCCAATACAATGATTGGATAGATTTCGTGGCCGTTTTGGTTTTCTTCCAGTACATGGGTCAAAGCGGCAATGATTTTCGCACCGGAAACTTCACCGATACCGCCACCTTGGAATTTACCTTCCATAGCAATAACGACAACTTCTTTGTCAGCAATTTTACCGCGGCTAACCACGATCCCGTCATCACTTTGGGGAACAATATCTTGTGCGACCAAATTAGGCGCGATCATTTGATCAAAGGGATCAATCAATTCACGGCCATTATCAATTAACGCATTGACACGTTCGCGGGCATTTAATTCAACAAAACTATTTTTCATCTGAAAGTTCCTCCATTGCTTGTGTTAATCGAAGATAGACAACTCCAGGAGTAGCACCAAAGTCATTGATAACCATGTCTGCGGTGATTGGGTAACGTTCAAAGAAGCGTGTCAAAACATTTTGCCAAACATCGCCAAAGCCGTCACTTCCGGTACAAATCTTCACTGAAGTTTCCGCTTTATCTGTTGGAAAAAGTAAAATTTCTAAATCGCCTGAACCCACCACACCAACATGGATTTTTTCTTTGATGGGTTTGGTTGTTTTATAGGTATATGCTAATTGTTCCATTTTATTCTTCTCTCCTTTATGACCAAGTTCTAAATTTCATAGGTGGTTGATACAAGCCATCAGACCATTCGATCAAATCATCCACGGTTTGCGCAGCTAGTAATGAACGTTTCGCATCGCTGCGTTTGATACCAAGATCTTCTGGTAATTTTACAATGCCAGCAGCACGCAATTGATCCAATGATTCTTTGGTACTCGTCATACCTAATGGGGTGACACCGCCGATTGCTGCGATTGCTGCTTGTTTTTGTTCTTTAGAAGTGGCTTTATAAAGGTAAGCAATTCCTTCTTCGGTCACAATATGAGTTGTGTCATCACTGTAGATCATTACAGGGGCGTTGGCTAAGCCCGCTTGTTTTTGAACATCCAATGCATCTAGTGTTTCAACAAAGACAGGTTTTTTGTTTGAGCTGTAAGTTTCGACCATTTGAACAACTAATTTTTGACCTTTGCCTAATGGATCCTTTTCGTCACGCAATGATTGCCATGCCGGTGTTGAGTGACGACGACCGCCAGGGTTATGACCCATGTTTGGCGCACCGCCAAAACCAGATAAACGTCCTTTGGTTACGGTTGAAGAATTTCCTTCATAATCCAATTGCAGAGTGGAACCGATGAACATATCAACCGCATATTGACCAGCTGTTTGCGACAAAGCACGGTTACTACGCATCGTACCGTCTTTCCCAACAAAGAAAATATCTGGACGAGCAGCAATATATTCTTCCATCCCTACTTCGCCGCCAAAACTGTGAATGCTTTCGACCCAACCAGATTCAATAGCAGGAATCATTGTTGGATGTGGATTTAAGACCCAGTTTTTAGCAACTTTCCCTCTGATTCCTAACGTTTCGCCATAGGTTGGTAAAAGTAGCTCGATCGCGGCAGTGTTGAACCCAATCCCATGATTCAATGATTGAACTTCATGTTCGGCATAAATTCCTTTTAATGCCATCATTGCCATCAAGATTTGTAATTCGGTGATGTTTTGAGGGTCCCGAGTAAATAATGCTTCTAATTGATAAGGTTGATCAGCCAGGACGACGATATCGATCCAATCACTTGGAATATCGACCCGTGGCAATTCGTCTACCACTTCATTGACTTGCACGATGACGATGCCATCTTTAAAAGCAGCAGCTTCAACGATAGTTGGTGTTTCTTCTGTATTGTAGCCTGTATAAAGATTCCCTTGTTTATCGGCTTTGTCTGCAGCGACAAGAACGACATTAGGAATCAAATCAACGAACAAACGTCCGTATAATTCTAAATAAGTATGAATATCGCCTAATTTCATTGTGCCGTCTTCGATCATTTGAGCGACACGTGTGCTTTGCGCACCAGCGTATGAAAAATCGATTTTTGCTGCGATGCCTTTTTCAAAAATAGTTAAATGTTCTGGACGAGAAATACTCGACATGATCATATGCAATTGATTGACTTTATCTGTATTGACTTGTTCCAAACTTTTTGAAAGGAAGCTTGCTTGTTTTTGGTTATCTCCTTCTAGAACGACTTTGTCACCTGGTTGAATAACCGTTTCTAACACTTCGATAATGGCTTCAGTTGGTACATATTTTCCATCAAGCAAATGTTCGATTTTTTTCATTGTTTGGGCTTTTTGCTCGCGTTTGCTGGCCCAGTTTCTTGCTGGTTTTTCCATTGTGTTCATCTCCATTTTTGATATAGGAATATGGCATCATCAATACCGTGTTGGTCCAAGTTGATGGTTCGGATCACCTTGTTTTCACCAAATTTCGCATGAATCAGCTTTGTTAAGGTATTGCCGGGAGGAAATTCAAGAGCGATATCGGTTCCCATTTCTTTTATGACATCCATCATTTTGTTCCATTGCACTGGATGAGCAATATTTTGTAACAGATCTTTGCGGATCTCTGCTGGATCAGTTGTCAATCGTCCGTCAATATTTTTGACATAAGGACAAGCTGGCGAATTGATCGTGACGTTCTGCAAGAAGGGCTCAAACTTTTTGACGGTTTCGTCCATCAATTCACAATGAGATGGAACAGGAACTGCTAGTAGCTTTGCGGTCTGGGCATGATACGTTTTCGCATGGTCTAATGCTTGTTGCAAACCCTTGATATGTCCAGATAAGGTATGTTGCATTGGGCAATTTTCATTAGATAGATACACGGGAAAATTGATGTCAAAACTTTCTGCAACTACCTTTTCCGCTTCTGATCTTGTCAGCCCAACGATTACACCCATCGCATAGTCTGCAGGATACGCTTCTTTCATCAGTGTCGCTCGATGATAGACCAGACTGGCAGTATTTTCAAAGCTCAGACATTCACTAGCCAATGCTGCGCAAAAAGCGCCGATTGAATGACCTGCGACCAAATCAGGATAAATGCCTGCTTTCTTGATCTGGTCGGTATAATAAGCAGCTTTGACAAGCATAGCTAATTGAATATAGACAGTGTCACTTTCAATGTTCGTTGCCTTTTTCAATGGATAGCCAGTAGCTTGTTCCAAGCGAATGAAGTAATCATCTGGTACATCATGCAACATGTCGCTTGTTTGACTGCCTTGACCTGGGAATAAGAAACCTGTACTCATGAAGAACCTCCTTAACAATTTCTCTTACACTGTTATTCTAGTCAAAGTTTGTTATAATAAAAAATACCAATTTGATGAGTATCCATAACAAAAAGGTATGGAATAAGGAGTGTCCTATGAACCTCGAACATTTACGTTATTTCCAAAAAGTCGCGGAATCTAAAAATATTACTCAATCTGCGCAAGAACTGTATATTTCGCAACCGGCATTGAGCCGGGCCATGAAACATTTAGAAAGTGATTTAGGCGTGCCTTTGTTCTATCATACTGGCCGTCACATTGAACTGACGATGTATGCGGAAGAATTTTACCCTTATGTCACTAAAACACTGGAACAATATGACCAAGGATTAGAAGCGATTCGATCTCTTAATGAAGAAATCATTCCTTCCATCACGATCTATTCTGAAGTTGCCTCGGTATCAATTCCCAATTTGGTCAAAACTTTTGTTGAGAAGCACCCAGATATTCAACTTTCAATCAAACAACACGGAAAAGCTGAAAAGGAAAAAGGTCGGGTCTTTTACATTACTTCTGAACCGAAAACCGGAATGACGAATTTACCCATTTTTACCGAACCGATTTTGTTGGCCATTCCTAAAAATCATCCATTAGCGAAAAAAGCAGCGCTATTGACCGCTGATATCGTTGATTTGCCACTAATCATGCTGGTATCGAATACACCATTACGACGTACTATTGACGAAGCATTTGAATCAAGAAAAATTGCTTTGAGTATTGGCGCCACCACAGATGATCCGGCAACATTGCGTTCATTAATCAATCAGGGATTAGGGATCACCTTCTTTCCTAAAGTGACCTGGGGCTACAAAGAAAGTGCCCCATTCGTATTGCGCACCTTGGATGATTTCCCGCTCTCTCGTACGATTTATCTGTCTTCCAGCTTTACCGAGGGCCATCCCATCGCAAAAATGATCGCGAAAACGTTGAAAGAGTTTTATCTCTCCTAAGATCGAAATAAAAAGACGAAGTGCTAATTGCCTTTTCGTCTGCCACCTAATTTAAATGAAAATCACAAAAAAAATCCACTTTATACGAGTGGATTTTTTTTGTGATTTTTACTGTTTTGCTTGATTAGAAGTTGGAAAAGACTACATCATTGATACCTAAGTAATTCAGGACATACAAAAACAGGACTGCTCCGTTGATGAATGTAGAGATCAAAATAATCCCATACCTAATAGAAACGACCCGGTAAAAAAGATGGGGCTGGATACGAGCAAATTTTTTACCGCTATAAGTGAAAGCGATAATCAATAAAATGAGGGCAAAGAATGCTTGTAAGATCATTCCCAACAAGTACAAGGATTGTGACGGTGTGGAATGCAATTGAAAAAAGTAGCTAACACAAGTAATCAAATCAATTAAAATAGCGATGACTGGCATCGAGAATTCCTTCTTTCACTAATAGGGTTTACACAATATAGCACGAAAAATGCCAGTCAGTAACTATCATTTTTGTCATCTCCAATCAAATCCTTCAATAGTAAAGAGAACAAAAAGGGCTAATTGAAGAAGAGCAATTTTTTTAAGTAATTTTTTTCATTCTTTGATACTATAATAGTAATCCACAATAGTGATTCACTTCTCTCAACTACTTATAAAGGAGCGCTGTTATGACTTACTCGGAACGGTTTACCTATGAAATGATTGAATCAAAATTTGATACGACAAGTTTTGACCCAACACCGTATATAAAAAGCACTTTGCTGGACCACTCGTTAAGAGAAAAATTAGTTAAAAATGTCATTGATGGCAAGAATCACATTAATTATTATTTCAATAGTTACTTGATTATTGAACGAGCTTCTCTGTTGGAACCAACACTTTTTTATCCATACTGGGAGGATTTTTGGCAACTGCATGCCCATAAAAACTCCTATCATCGACGAATCGCCCATGATCTGGTCAGTCATTTAGTTGCTTGTGATGTTGAGAATAAGTTTTCAAATATCAAAGACGATTACCTGGGGATGATTGAAACTGAAAAAATCAGCAACTTGCTGATTATGCTTCAAAATGCGATTCGTGTTGCTCAAATTACCCCTCTTGAGGCATTGCCTGCTCTGTTCTCCAAGTTAGAAAACCTACCGCACCTGACAGATAAGCAGAAACAAAGAATCAGTAAACTGCATCGGGAATACGAAACAGCCAGTTAATAAAAGAAGGCGAACAGCAACATTGCCAGTTTGATTTTCTTTAGAAGTTTCTTATTTAAATGGGTTTAGTATTTAAAGAGAGTGCCACATAAAAGTAGAGGCGAACTAAGCATTTCTCCTTTCATAAGCTTGTCCCCTTCTACTTTTTAGCGCTAAAGAAGCTTTTCTAGGACACGATTAAGAAAAGGAGATTTTTATGAAAGCTGAAACAAGACTTTTTGAAACGGTTAAATCGGAGTTACTTCAGCGGTATCCGACAGGTTGGGGTGGTGTTGCCGGTGCCTATTTAGATACTGATGAAATAGTAATTGGCATCTCGCCAGACTTTCCGAATGCCGGTTCCAGTGTGTGTATGGAACTAGGTTGTATGTTGGAAGCGGCTAAAATGAATGCACGAATCACCCATACCCTCTGTTTGGTTCGAGAGGACGAAAATGCTCCCTTCAAAATTCTTTCTCCCTGCGGCATATGTCAAGAACGGCTTGCTCTTTGGGGTGGTGATGTGTTGTGTGCATTGACCACAAAAGATGTTGACAGGATTGAATTTGCAGAATTGAGAAGCTTACAGCCTCATCATTGGCTTGAGGCTTATCAGAAATAAGGATATAATCGAAGGGTGTTTATAACAGATGATGGAAAACCAAATGAATATAATCGAAACAGCCATCCAGTTAAGAAAAGCTGGAAAATTTCAAGATTCAAATGACTTATTGCTAAAAATCTATCCAACTGATCCTGAGAATGCCTATCTAAATTATCAAATTGCTTGGAGCTTTGATGTCTTAGGAAAAGAATCTCAAGCGGTGCCTTATTATGAACGAGCGATTCAATTAGGATTGACTGAGCCAGATCTGGAAGAAGCCTACCTGGGATTAGGCAGTACTTACCGGGCTTTAGGGAACTATCAAAAAGCGGAACAAGTTTTAAGTGAAGCACAAGATAAATTCCCGACTAATAATGCGCTAAAGGTGTTTTATGCGATGGCTCTATTTAACCTTCAGCAATACAGCCAATCCAATCAGATTTTATTAGAACTGCTGGCACAAACTTCATCGGATCAAAATATCAGAGATTATCACAAAGCGATTGCTTTTTATGCTGACAAAATGAATCAAACTTGGGAATAGAATTCCATAGAAAAAGGACTAGCTGTTTCGCTAGTCCTTTTGATTGTTCTCTGATAATAGCGAGTTGATTTTTATCCATCAAATTTCTAATTATGGCGCGTCTTCAAAAGTCCATCGTAAAGAACCATGATAGCTTCCTACAGTATCAGAAGGATGGACAGCCAATTTTAGATCTTTCGATAAATCAAAAGAAGCACTTCCACTTCCTGACCAGATTTCTTGGTCGGAATTATTGATCTGAAAGTCTGATTTATCGCCTTTTATGATTAAACGATGAGCTAGTATTTTTTGATCTTCGTTCGTAAGTGGTCGTTCTTCTTTGACTTTCACTTTCCAGCGACTTCGATCTAGCTTACTATAATCTTCGATTTGAGCCTTATCTTTAGTAATTGGAAAGACGACTTTGTCCTCTGTAGGAATAGCAACTTCACCGAAACTGATTTCATCGGGAAGAGACAAGCTAGGGCCTTTTTCCTTTTCGATGATCCGCGTTTCCATATTCGATTCTTGACCATCTGTATCTTTCATGTAAAAAGAAACCTCATGACCAATCCATTCTTCAGGAAATGTGAAGGTAATTTTAGCAGCCCCTTTTTGAGGAGCAGACGGAATTTCTTTTACAACTTTTTCATCATCCTGATACTTGGCAACGAAAGAGAGAGTTGTCGCTTTCTCTTTTGAAGGATCTTGAGAGTATTGGATAGCTAACTCTCTTTTGTTGTTAAACCTTGAGACCAGTAGGGGACTTTCTTTATTAAGGAGTTCAAAGTGTAAAGGTTGTCCTTTTTTGTATCGATGAACAACCAATTGATTATCTGGTAAAAAGGTCCCTTTGTCTTGTCTATTATTTTTAATTGGTGTGTAGCCAGCTATTTCAGGGTAGTCATCAGATAAATCAAATGATGTTGTTAAAATCCCTTTTTTTATTAACGAGGCAAGAAGAATATTGTCATTCTCACCAAGAAAAGCAACAGTTACTTGACTACTATAGTTGACTAATGAAGACGCCGATTTTTCTCCTAGGTTAGTTCCATCGAAGATTGTATTCACATTAAATGGTAAATCTAAGTCACCATCTGAAATAATGGAAGTATCCACAGGATGTTCATTGCCTATCCATTTTAGTATTACTTGGTATTGTAAAACAGTATCATACAAGCGATTATCGCTAGGATTCTTAGCAACAATTTGGATTTTTTTCTCATCTATCATCTTGCTAGTAAATAAATCTGTAAGATCATCACCAGCAAAATTTGTGACACAAACTTTCTCAAATTCAAACTGTTTTGTTTTTTCTACTTGATCCAAGTTGAAATCAATCTCTATCTGTTGAGATTTCTGCCATTGATCTACATTGGGAATGGTTTGTTTCGCATTCAGTGAAACTCCTTTAACTTTTTCAAATTTAGAATCTGATGCATAAGCCGGAGGAAATTCTGGTTTAGACAAAAAATCAGTAAAGTAAACAATGGAAGATGGCGTGTTATCATTATTATGAACAACAAAAGTCATATTGGAAATGGCATTGGTTACCAGCTCAAATCTTTGTCTTGGGTCACGCCATGGAATTCCTGGCGTTTGATTTTTTAGATATAGCCAATAATCATCTTTTCCTCCATCCGAAGTATCATAAAGAATATGTGTTGGGTTATCTGCATATAGAGAATGAATAAGATTCCCTGGATTCTTATATCCAATATACTTATTTGCGTTTAATCCATAATAATTAAAAGCTGTTTTTACTATCATTGGATTCCCATCTTGATCAATAAAATCTAGACTTACCATTACTTCTCCAATAACAGTTATACCTAAAAAATATGACTTATCAAAACTTATTGAACCGCCATCCATGTTGCTCTGATTTTTTTTCAAAGTTACTAGTAAATTTACTGCTTTTCCTTGATAGTAACCTACGTTTTTAACCACTGCTTTACTAAGACTAGCAGCACTCCTACCAACTGTTAAATAATCCGAGTACACATCGCCTTCAATTGGTTCAATCTTTGTATTTTCACCGTAGTGCATGACAAATGTATTCTCAGCTGGTGTCACTGATTGATTGGCCCAATGAAAGTAGCCTAGATCAGTTAAAGGTCTTGGTGCAGCTTCTGCTGTAACTGCACCTAAAAAGATGCCGGAAAATAGTATCAACCAGTAGATTAGATGCTTATATCTTCTCATAAAGCATCCCTTTTATCCTTCTGATTCTTCTTCAATAAGTAAAGCGTAATAGCTGTGCCTAGTAATAGTACACCGAATCCTTGTAAGAAAAACGGTCTTTCTTCTCCAGTTTTTGGCAATGTTTTAGGTCCTACAGCCACACCATTATCCCCAACAGCTACTTTTTCCATTGGGATTACTTGATTTTTATTGGTAGGCTGATAGAAAGAGATTCCTACTTCGCTTTTGACTTGTTCACTTGCTGATACTGATACTGCTCCCCCAAGTAATACCATCAATAAGAATAGACTAAAGATTTTTTTCATTGTTCTTCCCCCATTCTATTGCTTTTTACGTTTCATATTGTAAATATAGCCGACTAATACCAGAATGATCACTAAGAACAGTGCAGCAATCACATAAATGAAGGTGTTGTCTTTTTCTTTGTTTACTTCGACTGCTTTCGTGTTAAGTTCTTCATCTTTCCCCTTGATTTCAAAGTCTTTCTTCAATTGCCATGTTTTTCCTTCGTCATTCTTCAAATCAATGACTAATTCATAGGTTCCTTTTTTTAATGGATCATTGTTCCAGCTGATTGGCAGACTGAATTTAGTCCGAGGAGCAAAAGAGACTTTTTTATTCATTTCTTTTAGCACATCTTTTTGGCCTTTTTTAGTGACCGTAGCATGCATATCCAATTTGCTCATGAGTATAGGTTGCGAATTCTCCAGGTCAGCAAAAACTGTTAAATAGCCATTATCTAAACCCGGCGTAACCTTTGTCAAAGCAAAGTCTGGTTGCACTTTTTTACCAGAACAAATCAATTTCGCTCCAATCGTATAGGCAAATTTGTTGTTTAGAGTAAACCCTTTGGATTGTTCTTCTTTTCCTTCCGTGTCTTCATAGCAATAAAATCCGCCTAGCACAGTTCCATCGAACCCTGCTTTAGGAATTTTCAGTTCAAAAGTAACATCTTTTTCTTCTTCCGGTTTTAAGGAGATTTTTTGTGACTTTGAAATCAGTTCTTCAAAAGAAGGTCCTCCAAGAAGTTTTTCCCCATGTTTAGAATAGTCAATTGCCCCATTCTGATTGGTTACTCCATTGTTTGCTTCTACATTGACCTTGATGTCCTTTGTACTGGTATTTCGCAGTTTAAGAACTAACTTTTGTGAACTTCCAGGAGCAACTTTCAAATCGTAATAACTTGCTTCTGATTGTTGATTTTCCGGTAAAACAGCTTGTGCATCAAAAGAAACTTTATTGTCTGTTTTCGAATCGTCCTCTGCAAAGCCATTTAAGGGAGATGTACCTAACAAGAAGAAAATAGAAAAAATAAAAAAGATGGAGAATGCTATTCCCCATCCTCCGTGATTCTTAGGCTGGCGCATCAGTTAACACCCACGTTAGATCTGCTGTATAAGCTTGTGCCTCAACTCCTGCTCGTGGAACATAAAGCTTCACGTTTTGGTTATTTCCGTCTTCCCCTTCAAAAACAGCAGCAAAGCCACCAGCACCTTGCCCTTCTTTAGCAAGCATTAAGTCTTGGTATTGTTCATTCAATTCGAATGATGTGTCTGCCATCTTAGGCATAGGAGATTTGTTGTTTTTAGTGACAACTTTACCATTAGACAATGTCATTTTGGCTCCAGTTAGTTCGTTCCCATTTTCACCAACAAATGGTTTCAATGTCACACCAAGTGACCAACCTTTTGCTCCGCCCCGGGTGTCGTTTACTTGTACGTGTGGTTTTTGGTTCAATGCAAAGTACGTTTCGTCTCCTTGAGAGACTTCATGTTGACCAAATGTGATGTTCGAAGCGAAAGGAATTGATAATGAACCGGTATCTCCTGTACTTGGATCGTCATCATGGGTATCATCAGGAACGATTGGATCTACATCTTCTCCTGATCCAGGCGTAAAAGTTACGTCAGTTTTGTTCGTAATGCTTGTCAAAGGACTTTCTTGACTGTCTGCTAAAGCAGTCATACTTGTTGCGCTAAGTGCGAGTAGTCCTAGCGCGGTTGTAGCAACCAAAGTTTTTTTCATTTTGTAATTCCTCCTAAATAATAATTGATCTAATTAAGATCTAAGAATATTTTGCCATGCCCTGATTGCTTTTTCTAGTTCAAGAATTTTCTTGTTTCGAGAAGAAATTACGATTTAAAAAAGCAAATCTGCGTTTAACGCAAACTTGCTTTGATACTTGTTAACTGAAATAACACTTCTCCAAGTTGGCGCCAGTTGCGCTCTGTAGGAATGTTTTTCATTAAAATCAATGGAATTTCACCAGTGTTGAAGTAGTAATTTGAAATCACTAAATCAACCTCCCTAATATTTGTTTGGTAATCATAAAATGCAAAGGTATAAGAATGTCCGAAAAGCGCATTGATTTTATTCATCAACCACAGCCGGTGAGTATGATGCAAATCATCATGAACTAAAATTTTTATCGGATCAATATAAAATGAGAAAAGATCGTAGTAATCGAGAATAAAATAATAATTTAAGAATAATTGTTCCCAGTTCTGCAAAAGAAGTGCTAAATCTTGATCTGTTGTGTCAGTCAATCGCTGATGGAATTCTTCAATAATGCGATATTTCTTTGGGCTTTCTTCTTTTACTTCATCGATGTAGGAACGATTAAAAAAAAGATCCGTATTTCCAAAGAAAAAGGAACTACGCTCATGAAACGCAATAAAATTAAAAATTAATTCTTGATCATCAACTGCTAGATTAAACTTAAACATCTCTCTTAAAACTTTATCCAAATGTAAAACAATTTTATAAGAACGGGTTTGATGTTTTTTCTGAACAGTAGCATAACTATTTTCATATTGGCTATTTCCATCGATAATACCAAAAGAATAAATTACTTGATAAAGAAAAAAGAGTTCATTTTCATCAAGAAACAAACCTGACTGATTGTTCCATTTTTGCAATCGCTCAAAATTAGGATCTGCTTGGATCACTGACTGATCATCAACAGTGACAACGACCTTTTTGATTTGACTTCGCTCTAAATTGATCGCCAGCCAATAAGAAAAGACCCTTTTTTGTAAAGGTTCTAATGTAATCTGATAGTTTTTTTCAAAAGAACTTATCAGATGCTCTATTTTGCTTAAAGTTGTTTGGAAAGGCCATTTGTCACCATTTTCTCTAGTAGCATTCCAATAGAAGTAATAGAAAAAGCTGCGGATTTTTCTCTCATCTGCAGTTAATTGCAATCGATATGGATGGAAATGTATTCGGTAACGATTAAAGTACTGTTCAAGAAGTTTCGCATAACGAAGAACAGTCGAGACACTAGTAAATTGTTTTTCAGCAAAGTCTTTCAAGGTTTTTTCTGGGTGATTGTACATGAACTGAATCAAATGATAATTATAGGATGCTTTGTAAAAATGAAGATAGATAGTGTATATCGGAAAATCTTCTTCTTTTTGGATTTGAAATCGTTTATTATTATCATTCAGCAACAAGATTTTGCTATCATATTTTTCGAATAATTCTGTTAGTTCGTCTATATAATTTAAGATTGATCGATCTGTTACATGGAGGATCTTTTTTAATTCGTCGATTTCACAGGGAGTGTTCTGTTCAAGTAAATAATCTAGTAGAACGATTTTCTTCAAGGATGTTTTTGTTAAAAAAGTTTGCATTGTTCGCACCTCAAATCTTTTGAATTATTTGCTATTCTCTGAAGTTCTTCATTCTAGCCGATCAAGTAAGGTCAGAGAAAAATAACAGCTTCTAGAACTTAAAAAATCACCTACATTTCTTATGGACGTAGGCGAATACTGAAATTAATCATTTAAAAAATCTTTTTACAGACTGATGTTCATTCGTCTATGAACATATATTGTCACGCTAAGTTTTTTGCTGAAGCCCCCATTTAGAAATCAATCTTTTTGATTCTCCAATTAGCTATCAGATAAAGAATAAGGATCACAAACGCTGTATACACAAGATCGATTGCTGCAACGGACCCTACTCCTAAAAAGCTAAGTAAATACAATGGTGTCTCAAATAGAAAAGAAAGCCCGATATTGGCAGCACCAATCGAGATCAAAATTGGTAACAGGATCAGCAACAAAATCGTGATAGTCATCAGTGTTACCCCTTCGTATTTAACAAAAAACGCTAAAATCAACGCAATGCTCAAATAGAAAAGCGGACACAAAAGATAAGCCCCTATCGAAAGCAGAACTGGTTCCCAGGGAACTGTCACTTGAAAGCCAAATTGAAAGACTAAACTAAAAATCAATAATAACATTCCTGCCACAATACCTAGAGCAAATGCAGAGAGCAAAAGCGAAAGAAGATAGTTTCTTCTGCCTTTCTTTGTTTTAAAGAAGAAATCGCCAATATGCGTGTTTTGATCGTCTATTAGGAAATGAACGGCTAGTATAGGCAATAAAATAGGGAAAATAAAGTTAACCGCGCTCAGATAATCAGTGAAATCCAAAGGATCTCCCATAAAATAGTTTAGGAATGGCAATGCTAAACAAACTAGGCTAACTGCAATTAAATACTTGCTGCCAAAAGAGACGACGCGTCTTCGAATATCTTTTCTTGTTAATACGGATACATTCATCATTCTTTCTCCTTCCTACATTGAAAAATACAGCTCTTCCAAATTTGATTGGTATTTTTTTATTTCAGTTGGAAATAAATCAAAACGAACAAGTAATTTCATTAATTCAACTCTTACCGAAGCGTCTACGATAAAGGTTTCATTCAATTGTTCATATTCTCCAATTTGGCCGATCAATTTCTCAACGTTGGCTATGTCTTCTTTTGAGAAAACAAATTGATAACGCTCTTTTGCGCCGAGTTCCGCATGATAGACAATTTCGCCATTCTTGATGAAATAAGCTCTGTCACAAAGTTTCTCTAAGTCTCTTAAAATATGGCTCGATATGATTATCGAGAGATTTAAATCTTTCGCAAGGTGTTTCAGTGTGTCAATGGTTGCTTGAATTCCATCTGGATCAAGACCGTTCATCGGTTCATCCAGAATCAATAAATCATTCTTATTAATGAGTGCGATTCCCATCCCTAGACGTTGCTTCATGCCTAAAGAGAAGTTCTTTACCTTTTTGTTTTGATAGCCTTCCATGTTAAAAAGCGACTCGATATATTCTAGCGGGTAACTATCATTAGACATAGCCTGAAAATAAGACAAGTTTTCTCTTGCTGTCTTGTTTGGAAAATACTTTGGTCCATCAATCAACATCCCCACTCGTTCATCGCCAGTCACTTCCCCTGTATAGT
Source organism: Enterococcus sp. M190262 (assembly GCF_005843965.1). Taxonomy (NCBI): domain Bacteria; kingdom Bacillati; phylum Bacillota; class Bacilli; order Lactobacillales; family Enterococcaceae; genus Enterococcus; species Enterococcus sp. M190262. Next base: position 2,737,190 of record NZ_CP040461.1, read on the forward strand.
TAACCGTTAAACCGCTCATTATCTTCATCGTGGTGGTCTTACCCGCACCATTCGGACCGATCAAACCAACGATTTCTCCCGGTCGAACGTCGAGGTCGATATTGTTCAAAATCGGTTTGTTCTCAATCGTTTTAGAAATTTGTTTTAATTCCATTCTACCCACTTCCTTTTCATTTACTATCACCAACCGTTAAAATCACGCCTTTTAAACGAATTTCTTAAAATATTTCTTCCGCTAACTTGTTCAGACTTGTAATTCCTAATGCTTTAGAAAGAAATGTTTTCTTTCTGAAGCGGATAAGTCCGCCATTACCTTCTTGAGAGGAAAAAATACCACTCATCTACAATCTAAAGACATGAAAGTTCCCACAACAATTTTTTAGAATCAGGCCTTTTAATTTTTATACCTTTTATGAATAAACAGTGATGTCTTAATTATATGATGAGACGATCTTTAAGAAACGTCAATTGATAACCTCTTTTAATGAAAAATTGTCATTTTCTCTTTGTACAACTTATTACAGAAACTAGGGTCCAAAATCGACCAAAAATTATTTTCCCATGATAGGCAAAATTTTTCTAGTTTAATAAATTTCGCGAGAAGCGAATAAAAATGAACGTGTAGGGACAAAATGAAAAAGACCAGCTTACTTTCTTATGTAAACCAGTCCTTTCTAATAAAATGATTACTTTAGATTTTAAAAACAGCGGTTTTCAACTAGCACCGTGTATGAATTATCGGATTTGAAAGAGTCCTCCTTTATTGTTCATCTCCAGGGATTAGAACGATTTTACGTTTTTCCTCATTTCTTTCGAGGATCGAATGAGCCCAAGAGGCATCGGAAAAATGTTTGATGAGAATATTGTTTTCCAGTAATTTTCCCTGACCAAAATAGCGATTTATCTGTTCCCCAGCAGACTGAAGTTGAGAAATTGTAGCTAAACTAATCACAAATCCTTTGATTTGTTTATTCTGGGTATAGAAAGACTGCACGGAAAAAGCAGCTGGTTGAATCGGTGCTGTGATGAGTCCTAGGACACCATTAACAGATAAGCAGTCCAGGTTTGTTTGTAAAGAGACTTGTCCAGAAGTATCAATCACAAAATCGACCCCTTGAGGATGCTTTTGATGAATCAGCTGAACTAGATCATCTGTATGATAACTGTAACACTCTTGGGTGCCTAAACTTCGGAGCCCACCAAAGGAATCAGGATGGCTCGTTGTTAAAACATGAGCACCTAAGTCACAAGCAATCTGAATCAACTTCTTTCCTAAATGCCCCGCGCCTCCCTCAATCAATAGTGTTCTTTCACCAGATAAATTTAGCACATCCTTCAGCAAAATAGCAGCAGTGGCTGCTGAATGTACAGAAGCAACAAGTTGCAATGGATCACAGTTTTCCGGCACGCGAAACAAGCGCTCCTCTGGAATGGCAGCGAGTGTACTGGTAATTCCTTGACGGCCTCCATAGCCCATGCTATTGGTCCAAACCCATTCTCCCACTTTAAACTTACTGGTTTTCTCACCTGCATCAATGACTTTTCCTACTGCATCACGTCCAATAATAAAAGGCAAAGGAATGGGTGTTTGGTAACTTCCAGAACGAATAAAGGTATCGACATGATTCACAGCAACACCGCATACTTCAATCAAAACTTCATTTGGCGAAATTTTCGGATCTGGCAACGTTACAATTTCTATTTTTTCCGGCGATCCAATGTGTTTAATCACTGCTGCTTTCATGTTTCTTATCTCCTTTTTATCCTTATGACGGCTTAAATGAATCCTTATTGTTCGTTCTTGGCGGCATAACAAGAACAAACGTTAAAAGCTTTGTTTTCGTTTTGAAAATCACTTTATTATTGAGGACCATTTGTCAAAGTCCAAGTTAATTGTCCTTCATATGTTCCTTTTTGATCTGTCGGATGAACCGTCATTCGAAGACATTCTGCGAGTTTAATCTTGGCAGCTCCTTTGCCTTCAAAAACCGGTTGGTACGTTGAGTTGATTTGAGTTATCTGTTCTTGTTCAACAATGCTCAATCGATGTTTTAGCTGATCCCCGTGACTATTCTGCAGAGGTTGTTCTTCGCGAACAGACAGGAACCACTCCTTCTTTTTACTGCTAGTATCATTCACTCGTATTTCTTGGTTACTTGGCAGATTCACAAACTCATCCGAAGCTGGAATTTCTTGCTCTTTGAAATCGAGGGTATCTGGTATTTCGAAGCGAGGTCCAACGTATTTGACTATTGTACTTGCATCGGATGATAATTCATTCAATGTTGCCACTGCAACAACTTTCGTCCCTTCTTTTTGTTGTGGAATTGGCAGCAGATATTTTCCGTTTTTGTTGACCGTTCCTTTTGCGATTTCGTTATCATTCACTTTGATTACAATTTCCGCTTTCGGTTCAGCCGTTCCACTTACTTGCGTACTTTCAGTGGTCAATGCCTCAATCGTAGTTGGGGCGATCTCTGTTTTCTTTGAAAAACTGCCGCCAACAATTTTCCCAACTTTTCCTGAATCAAAATTCTTTAAGAAAGCTGCATTAGTTGATTCCAAGTCTAACGTTCGTTGGCCAGTTGTATAGGTATCTAGAACAAAACTTGCGGTTAAGGGACCTTCATAAACAGCATCTGGTTCTTCTGATTCGGTATTTTTTACTTTCCACGTACTTAGTCCCTTTGAGGAATCAATATGAACAGTTGTTGGAAGCGCCCAGGCCCCCAAAGCAGGCCCCTTACTATTGGAAATCTTGAAATTGGAACCTTCAAGGAGATTTAATTTGTTCCCAGTTTGAAGTGTTGCCTGCAGTCCTTCAGAGGAAGCAACCAATGTCCCATTGCTTTTGACTGTCACTGATCCATTATAAAGCAGAATCGCTTCTTCATCAGTTACCTTTGAACTTGTGTCTAATGTTCCAGCATGATCAATTACCAAGTTTCCTCCTGCTGCACCACGAATGGCAGAGTCCACATCGGAGTCGATCGTTACATTTCCGTGGACAGCAATGTTTCCGTTAGGATTATACATAGATAGTCCTAATCCTTTTGCAGCTACTTTTACATTTGCTTTTGCACCAACGTTTAGGCCGTCGCCTGTATTAAGAGCAATGTAATTTGCGGTATCTGTAAATTTCACCATCGCATCTTTTGCGATGTTTAACTGCTTTCCTTGAAAGATTTCTTCTAAATTGGCACTTGCTTCTATGGTTCCTTCCAAATTTGCCGTTCCATTCGCCAAATAAATAAACTGATTTCCTGTTGAAGTCACGTTCTTATAGTTAACAGTCACGCCTGGATACTCAGACCAGAAAAGCGGATAGATAGGCTGATTGGTTAAGTGAATGTCTTCGATCCCACATACAGCGTTGTTTAACGCTACACCAATTTTTTGATAATTCATATCGATTGTATGACCATTTCCAAGAATCTTTTTATTATTGAAGATATTAAATGTTTCCAATACTTTAAGATCCTTAGCTAAAGTAATCGATTGTACCTTTGAGTCAAGCAACGCAGCCTTAAATTCAGGATATGTGTTTACCGTCACAGAGTTCTCTATTGATGCCTTTTTCAAGTCTTTTTTTGCACGGTACTCTTTTTTTCCTTCTGACTCCATTTGCTTGTCCGAAATCGAATCTTCAGTTGTATTTAGAGTTTTTTTATCATTGGATGGTCGTTCGTCACTAGTTTTAACTTCAGTACTTGAAGATGAAGACTCAGAATTTGGACATTGCGATGCCGCTATTGAACATTTGGATGAATCATTCTTGAATGAATCAATAAAAGCTGAACTATCAGAACTAGCGGAAATTGTTCCATTCTCTTCAGCAAATCCTATTTCAGTTTTGCTGATACATCCAGCTGTAAATACGACCAGAACTAGTAAACAATAGATTTTTGCTTTCTTTTTCATATCAATACTCCTTCATCTTTTTTTAGTTATTCCATTTTTCCATCGGTATATCCGTTACTTTTCGTCGGAAAGAATCACATATTGTGCAAAGAGGCCAGCATCATTTCACCCTTCAAAGTAAGTCCAACAATCGTTCTACCTATCTCAATCATCCACTACTTCGATCAATTCTTGAAACGAGCATTTAAAACTTTCTCTTTAATATAAAGTGGATCACCATATATTTTTATTCTCTCATGAACAATTTGTCGCTTCTAGTGCAATGTTTTTCTTGGGAGCTGAAAAAATGCTGTTAATAAAATAATAAACAAAAATGGTTAAAGGGAACGCCCTTTCCTTTTATCTATAGCTGAGCCCATAGAAAAAAGATCTGAACGGTAACTACCATCTCAGATCTTTTTTCGTTTTTATGCAATTTGTTAAAAACACCTGTTGAATATTCTCAAAGGTTTCAGTTGATCATTTTTATCAAGCTTTATCCTAACAAAATCTCATACACGATATACAGTTCCCAAGTCGATACTTTGATTTTATAAAATTGCTCTAGAGTATAAAAAATCATCTGTGCATTCTGATAAAAAGGTTTCTGGTTTATTTTTAACTTATTGATGTCTTCCGGTACAGGATAATCTTCGGCTCCAAGAATTGTTCGTTCCACCATCAACGCCAAATGCATCATCAAGTTGAATTTCATTTTTGCATTCAATCTTAAGTTGAACCTTTTCTCGCACTTCTCTACCACATCTTCTACTTGACGAATAATGACATCAGGGTTCAAGAACTCTAGCTTTTCTGACAGTCCTTCTTTTGAGAAAAAATGGATGAACTCTTTGACTAATAATGGCACGCTACTTGGGTGAATCAAGTTTTTCAGTTGTTTATTCAAATGTCCCTCTGCATCTTCATCTAGTGCATCAATCAAGTTGATACTAGGAACAGCCGCCGAATTATCTAGGTAAGAAGTGGTTACGATCAATGCGGTTTCTTTCAAGTAACCTTCTTCTGATGAGGCGCGCTCTAATGTATTCACTAGTTCACTATAATTCAATACAATCAGCTTGATATCAGGATTAAAATATTTCTCGCAAATGGCTTTGATTTGTTTGGCGACGTCTCGGCCAGATATACTGGCTATGATGACATTCTTTTCTACAGCAAACCCTTCAAAATATTGAATATTCGTAACAAAATCCTGCTCTGCCGTTTTGGCAATCTCGTAAAAAAAATGCCCATTTATTAGCTGCTGTCCGATCTCTAATGCGAAAGAGGTGGTTAAATTATTGATCACTAATAGTTCACCAAGAATCTGAGGTTTTAAACTTTTATACAAATGTGTCAATGAGCCCATATCTACTAGCATGATGACCCCTTCAGAAGTATCTCTTTCTGATAGCCAATCGCTAACTTTCAAAACGATATCTCTTGCGGAAGAAGTCAAAGGCATATCAATGGCATCAAAAACATAGTCACCGCACATTTTATTTGCCACAGCTTGGATGCTACTAGCGGTGGTATTTCCATGAGCAACAAGAAGCGCTTGATAGTAAATATCTTCTGTAACTTTGCCAATAAGCAGCACTGCCAGAAGAAAATTTGCTATTGGTTGAATCTCATCGGGTAATGTCTTTGTTAAATTTGTTGATAAAAGCAAGGTTCTTGGGTATTCTTTTGAAAGAAGATGACGTTTCTCTGTTATTTTTTTCGTAGTAGTCTCGGTTTGTAATACTTGTATTAGCCGACAAACTAAGGAAGCAGCATCCTCTGTCAAAGATTCATTATCAATCACTAATCGGTTTTGCTGTTGAATGCTAGTGATAATGTTTATTGAAAGACTATCGTTCATCCAGGATATAGTTCGTTCAAGATACTTGTTATCAAAATCTTGTAACTTTTCTTTCATAACAATGAAATCACTTATATCAAGTAATGAAATCAGTTTCTGCTTCAAAAGATGAAGATTGGCCGAAGTTGCCTTTGGTGATGGTGGATAAGAGATTTGAATAGTATGTTCATTGTCCGATCCGATAAATAATGTTGAACTGTTTGGCGCTATCCGTAATGCATTGGCGCAATCCATTCTTACCTGGTTTGACAAGCTGCCAATGTTACCTGGAAGTTCTTGGTGGGTTAATTCAGAAAAAACATCATTTGAAATGACGATACTTTTCTTGATGCGCTTTGCCTCCCGCTCAAATAAATGGGTGACCAAATCTACTCTTTCGAAAATGGGTCGTTCATGAAAAGAAGGTAAATCCACAATTACTGAAATTCGACGATAAAAAGTAGGCAGTAAAACTTCTTCAGGCGCTTCTGTCGTCGCAAATAAGAGTCGCACATTTGCTTGGACCATCTCTGCTTCTTCGCCAACTGGACGAAATCTCCCGGTATCCATAAATTGAAAAAGCTTCTCCTGATTCTCATGCGAGAGTCGATGAACTTCATCTAAAAACAATACCCCATTGTCTGCCAAAGCTAAAAGTCCGCTTTTTTCCTTTTCTGCTCCAGTAAAAGCTCCTCGCGTATGCCCAAATAGAATGGAAGACAATAGTTCGGGGTTATTCGCGTAATCAGCGCAATTAAAGACCAAAAACTTTTGTGCGCCTGGATATTTTTTCATTTGAAGATAATCAAAAATCAACTCCGCCAAAAAACTTTTACCTACACCGCTCGCCCCATGTAAGAGCAAGGGCAATCCTAATGGAGGGTATAAAACGGCTGACTTACACTTTTCAATGGCATTTTTTGCACTACCAGTACTGCCTATATACTGAGAAAAGACGTCTTCCACAAAAGTGTCATCTGAAACAAGCTCCCAGTAGACAGGCTTCGTTCCAACTTTACTTACGATGTTTTGATTTAGCAGTTCATTTAAGTACAAGCTGGTTGCTGAGCGACTCAACCCAATAGCGTTGGCAATTTCTTGCGTCGTCATGGCCTTTTCTTGTACTACTAGCTGTAGTATCTGTTCTCGTGTTTCTTTTCGCATATCTTTACCTCCCCCATAAAAAATACAGCATAGAAGAAAAAAAGTCACTCCGTCTCTGTAAGAGAATTAGTTCTGCTATAAACTTTCTTGTTAGGGGATAAAAATTCCTGTACTTTTTAAAAACGTTGATTGATTCCCCGATTTATACCCGATTAGAAAGCAATTGTGACAAAAGTAAAACGACAGCTTCTTCTGCATTTTTTGCTTGAATAATAGCTGATTCTCCCTTATCGCCAAACCGATTTAGCCAGATTGGCCGCCAGCCTGCCATTTGAGCGGGGATAATATCATTCGAATAGCTGTCTCCTAAATAATAGATTCGTTGTATTTGCTCTGGTAATTGCTTTGCCACTTTCTGAAAACAGCTTACATTGGGCTTCGCATCATCTATCTCTTCTGAGATAAACTGCCAATTTGGATCAATAAATTGATTAAGCATCAATTGATCGATTTTATTCTGCTGTTGCAACGTAAATCCATTGGTCAGCACGCCACATAAGATTCCGCTTTTCTTTAAGCTTCGCAAAAGAAGTTGCATCTCTTTTGATAGGAGTTGTTTTCCTTGGCGTAGATGGTAATAGTCGTCTAACTCAGAAATATTAACGATTGAAGTTGGCTGTAATGTTTGAAGAACTAACCGCCAGCGATCAGCCTTGTGCTTCCTGTTTCCATCTAAGTAGCTTTGATAGATCTTTTCACTGTTTTGGCGAAAGTTTCGATACAACCGTTTCAAAGCGAATTCATTCAGAGATCCAGGAAAGAATTCCTGGATCGTCTCCTTGAAGGCACAATAGTTATCTAATAATGTATCATCAATATCGAAAAAAACAGCTTGCTTATCTAACATATTCCTAACAGTCCCAAAATAATACCAAGAAACATAATCCCAAACATCACGGCGTTGACGTTCACTTTTTTCCGTAAGAGCCAAAAAGCAATCAATGTGACTGTTAATGGGACAATCCCCACAAATAACTGATCCAAATAATCTTGGATCTTCATTGCTTCCTTACTTCCTTCAACGCTTACTTCGAGAATGGTTTTAAACTTCACGTTGGATGCTGTCATTGAACCCATCATCATTAAACCAAGCATGCTAGATGCTTTCGTTAAAATCTTCATACCACCGGATTCATACATCCGCTGAATAAAACTAGCGCCAACCGAGTATCCGCTATAAAGTGCATAATAGTGAATCAAGAAGGCAGGAACGTTATAGATCACTAGAAATAAGATAGCACCTAATGGTGAGCCAGTCGCCGCGAGTGAAATACCGATTCCAGCTGCAATGACCCGCAAAATGCCCCAAAAGAAAGAATCACCGATCCCAGAAATAGGTCCCATCAATGAAGCTTTTACCGCTGTGATCGAACTCGGATCAAATTGGTCATCTTCGCTATTTTGTTTTTCCATAGATGCAACTAATCCCATAATGAAATTGTTGATATGCATCGTTGCATTGAACCAGGTCGTGTGACGGACGATCGCCTCTGCACGCTCTTCCTTCGATTGATAGAAACGATTGATTACTGGCAATAACGTATAGATCACACCTACTGCGTGGTATTGCGTTGCTCCTGTACGACTGGCGTTCATCGTCCATGAACGCCAAAAGACGGAGCGCATCATTTTCTTTTCTTCTTTGGATAAATTCTCTTGAAATTTCATGCGAAAAAGTCCTCCTCTTCTTCCGCTTTTGTCATCGGTCCAACATGGCGACTGTTTCCTCCATTGTTCACGTCGCGGATCTCTAAGTCTCGTTGCGCACTGACCACGCAGATCACTACACCAATAACTGCAACCGCAACTGCCGGCAATTGCAAATAAGCGGTTAGGACAAAACCTAAAATATAAAAGACCGACAGCTTCTTGTCCCACAAAAGTTTCATCAACATAGCAAATCCCACAGCCGGCAACAAACCTCCTGCTGCACTAAGCCCGTTCATCAAATTTTGAGGAATATTTTCAACAAATGTATTGACCGGACCACTGCCAACTAAAATACCAATAAAAGCGATAGAAGCGATAATCAAATAATAAATAAGCCACGTTCCATAATGCAAAAGCACGATCATTCTTTGATTATCCTCGCGAGCCGCCTTATCCAAGGATGGAGCAAAGATATTCATGAATACATTTTTTAAGAACATCACTACGAATGCAGCTAGCATACCGATAGGAACCGCTAATGTCATTGCTGCATTTTGTTCCACATTCGAAATAATTGCAAAAGTTGTTGCTAACGTTGTCGCTGTCACTGGTTCTGCAGCAATTACCCCACCAATATTTACATTTCCTAAAAAGACCGCCTCTAATGATGCACCCATTAGAATTCCAGTTTTCATATCTCCCATCAATATACCAGTTACAAGCCCTACCACTAATGGGCGCTCCAACATACTTTGACCAGTCAAATAATTTCCGGCAAAACAGATAAAGACCGCCAGAGCTGCCATCGTTGCATGCATTAACATTTCTTTCCCCTCCTATTTTAAAGCATCTTTTAAACTTAATTGCGGATTAGACGGCAAAACTTGGTTATAACAGGTAACACGGTCCAAACGCACCAATTCCCTTGCCGCAGCCAACTCATCAGGATTTAATTGCACACTCGGAAAAACCATCGTCTTTGTTGCTTTATCTGATTTGTCGAATCGACCAGCATTAGCAATGTTTACAGTTTCAACGGTTGCAACATTTTGAGCAATTTTGTTGGCATCTTTCACACTGTTTACAATCACAAAAATTCGTTTATCAGCTCCTCTAGGATCATTAAATAGTTGAATGGCCTCCTCGACGGATCGAATCAATAACTTCATTCCATTAGGCACCGCCATTTTCAATGTCATTTGCATCACTTCATTTTTTGCTGCCTCATCGTTGGCAACAACTAATAAGGGAGCATTCAATTCTTTTGTCCAAACGACAGCCACTTGTCCATGGATCAGGCGATCATCTACGCGTATTTGTGTTATCATCTTTTTTCCTCCTATAAATTCTTCTTATTTATCTAAAAAAGTGCTTCTTCCTCTGGTAATTGAGTGGACACTAAGCGAACCTGACAATCATTAATTGCTTCATTGATACTATTGTGAGTGAAAATTTCACTTTCAGGAGTCAGAACTAATGATAAAATAATTGCCAAATTACTGTTAGAAATGACAAAGATCTGCTCCTTCTTGTTTCTCATCAGCTCGGTCACCGCTGTTTGATTGACACTACCACCATAAAGGTCAGTAAAGATAATGCCTTGTTCATCAGCGTTGATCGAGTTGATAAAATCACTAATGATTGGCGTATAATCCTCATTTGTCAAATATGCATCAACAACGATAAGATCAGCGCCTCGACCAGCTAATATTGTCAACGAATTTTGAAAACCGCTGGCTAGTTTTCCATGTGTTGCCACTAAAAATTTTTTTTTCATATCCTTCACCTCACTCTATTAAAAGCAAGATTCATGCCAAAAAATGAAAGGGTAAAAAGCCCTAAACTACAAGCTTTTTACCCTTTTTGGTCTGTTTAAACAGATTTTTTTATTTTAAACACATGATACTTTTCTTCACCTTCTAGTCCATTGACTTTGAGTCCCAAAAAGTATCACTTAATGACTTTTTATTGTAAATGGAATGGTTTGTAACAAGAAAAATTGTCTCTGATTCTAATTTATCAGAGATTGGATGGTATCCAAAACAGCACCAGAGTTATTCGTTCCAATCACAGTTGTCGCTGCTTCTTTAATCTTTTGTTGCGCATTTTCCATAGCAAAACTATTTTTGACACCCCTGATCATTTCTAAATCATTGCCGCTATCTCCGAATGTTGCCATTTCGTCTAAGCCGATTCCCCACTTTTCTCCTAAAATTTTTAGTCCGTTCAATTTATGAACTCCCGGGAGGATTAAATCGATGTCTCCATGTCCACTTGACACTGGAATCAGTATACCGGTTAAGGATTTTTTTAGAATGTGTAATTTTTCATTCGCGTCCTCTTCATCAAATGAAAGAGCCAGCTTAAAAATCGCATCATCTTCATCACCTATATCATATAGGTTAGCTATTTTTTTTAGTACAGGATAATAAAATTTTGCTTCATTTAGCGCGGAGTCTGATATCGTTTCAGAAATATAAGCGCTTTTTTTGCCGCATAAAATCAAATTTTTCGGTTGTAATTTTTCAAGAATTGCCAATGTCTTCTTGATATTCTCAGACGGGATTTCTGCATTATAAATATGTTTCCTTCCAATTAAAATATTTGCGCCGTTTTCTGCTACAAAAGCCATTCTTTCATAATGAGAAGGAAAAAAGGAACGTAACTGAAAATACTGATTGCCACTTGCTACCACAAATTTAATTTTCTTTTCTTCTAGGACCTGAAAAATCTGATTGAATTGAACGACATTATATTTCTTTTCATCATTTAAGAACGTCCCGTCCATGTCAACAGCGATCATTTTTATTGTCATTTTTATACCACCCTTCAAGGTGATTATAGTCAATGAAACGCGTTCCATGTCAAGAAAAATAAGCAAACGTAAATTTTTAATCATGATCTTCAAAATTTTAAAGCCGCCTAGGATAAGGCGGCTAATTTTGCTATTTTTTTCCATAGAGTAAATCATTTTTATTCCATACGGATAACCAGATCGACCCGCTATCTTTCAAATGAACATTCGACCAGAACCAGCCACCTGTTCCTTTTTGGGCATTCGTCGCACTGATCACTTTTGCTGAATCAAAAACGAAATAGCTGCCTTTTTCAATCACTTGATCGCTAGTTTTGTTCCCATTTCGATCAACCTCAATCACATCACCTACAGCAATCCCATTATCTGTCCAATTAAAGCCAGTTGGTACGAGATCATTGGATTTGATTTGCCAAAGCCCATTTATATGCTGTAGATCATCTACTTTATAAACTTTTAGCCTTTGGTTGGGTGTAGGATTTGGATTGGTCTGATTGTTGAACGGTGGTCTGATCCACCCTTTGATAACACCCCATGAGTCATTGTATTTAATATAATGCTTTTGAACTCGTTGAACATTGTTAAAGTTTTGATCCGCTACCGTCATCCCATTCTTATCAGCATTAATAACAATTCCTGTATGTCCCCAAGGTGAGCCATATACCTGATATATAAAAATATCTCCTGTCTGAGGATAAAGATTAGCGCCATCTCTGATAACTTTGAAACCATTCTTATTACCCGTATTCAATAAATCAATTGCGCCAGCCCCCGAAAAACTTGTTCCAAATAGATCATAGGCATACTTGTTGATATAATCAAAGCATTGCGCCCCGTACACGCCATCAAAATCATAAGATTTACCAATAGAGCTATTTACCCAGGATGTTGCCTGAGAAGTCGATGTGGCAGAGGCATTTTCAGAGAAGAAAAGACCACCAAAAGTAACAACAAATAAGCCCGCAACAAACAAAAGACTCTTACGAAATTTTTTCATGTTCATCTATCTCCACACTCCTTCGTTTCTTTATATTAAAACCCATCATGATGGCTTAATACCTTATCCTAAGTCAGATTAAATAGCAATTAATAAATTAGTAGAAATATATTTTTTATTTTCTTAATTATACTATGCTCGTTTCTTTGAATCAATAATTTATTCATAGATTATTTTATTATCAAAAGAATATTTGTTGCTTTGTTTGACAAAAAAGATCTTCCCAAAATGGAAAAATCCTTATTCTTAAGTATTATTTTTTCTAAGAGAAGTTATTTTAATGAGCAATGGTGCTTTGGAGAGACATGAAGACTAATTATCCTCTTTTCTCTTTTCTAAATATTTGTAAGTGACTATTTTTTATCGTGGTATAATTTAGGAAAAAGGAGGAGTTCAAAATGTGGCTTTTCAGTTTTGTTTGGTATGGTTTTATTGGCTTTGTCTTATACTGGATTATTCGGCTTGCTGTTAAACATGGCATTAACGATTCCAAAGAAGTATGACACTTCTTTAGTTTGACGACTGTTTGATAACGATACTAAAGATTAATGTAATAATCACCTATTCTTAACGAACTAAGGAAAAATTGAATTGAACGTAAAAATCTCTCCTACTTAATTCCGTGTAAGAGAGAGTTTTAGTTACAATAATCATTCTGTAAATAATATTTACTTTTTTGGTTATTATGTGACTCTTTTGAGAGAAAACTGATAAACTATTATGGCTCTATGGCTCATCCATCAAAAAGCAAATACTTGGAGACACTAGCTAATAGATTAAACTTAAAAATATAACTTTTCGTGAGACTCTATTAACAAATTTGATACGGGCTCGATTACATTATCTTGTGCCTTATCTGATCAATTAGGTAGTGTATTTATAATCAGTTGGTTCAACAGTCTTTTTGAAAAGTCAGAAAGACAGAAATTATTTTGCGCTTTTTTAAACTCCCCAATTGCCATAACTATCTCACATGTTCTTTTGTACGAATTTCATCCACTAATTTCTCTTTTCATCAATAATACTTAGTGGTCATATGTTTAAAAATAAGACTTAGCTTGTTTAACATACATGTTGCTTTGACGTTTTATTTATTCGTCTTCTTGGCATGGTAAATTTCAATAAAAAAAGAAATGGTAAATGTGATCGTTACTATCCAAATCGAATACATTTTTAAAGACTGGCTGATAAAGGCTAGTAAACATGCACCAACTATGAAAGAGACAACGACTATAGTATAGTTGTGTGCATTCCGTTTTTGCATGGAAGATTTATCTTTTGAGGTCAAATACAAGTACCACTCGTTAAGCATCTTACGATAATTCCCCGAGGTCATCATAATCGTATAAGGATTTCCTTCAATTTGAGTACCGCTAAACGTCAGCATAAGTAAACCACTCCCGAAAGCAAGAATACCAATTTTAAAAAGCTGAAGATCATGAGGTAATAATGGAATGACAAAACTAGATAAAATCGCAGGCAACATGGTGTAACTTCGCCAGTAGTCACTGAAGTTACTCCGTTTAAGAAGAATCCCTAATAAAAAACCTACTGTGAACATGATGATAGATAGGATTTTAGGAAGCATTTGCTGCCAATCATTTTGAGATAAATTCGACGCCATCAATATTATATTTCCGGTCTGTGTAGCAACTAGTCCATGGAAATAATTGTGACAATAGACATCTATTGCTCCTCCTGAAAAAGCCATTAGAATAGCAAACAAACGACTATTGTTCGAAACAGCAGGAACTTTGGGAAAAATTTTTTGCATAGTGGACTCCTCAACACTTTTTAAATTTTGTAACCAGATTTACACTTAACTATTCTACAGAAACACACCATTAGGAGGCTGTCTCATCAAAGAAAGCATCCACTTAGCATTCATTCATGTGAGCTAAAATGTTCTCCTCTATTCTTAGGGAAATCAGTTAATTTTCTTTCGTGGTTTTCATTTAACAGAAGCAGTATACTCCTCAGAATTGTTAATAAATGGAGATAATAATGAGTTTTCGCTAAAATATTCTGAAGTCTCTAGCTTTTTTGATGAAAAAACCTATTATATTCTATAAGTATTTTGAACTTTTATTTGATAAAAATCCAGTTATTTATAAAATGAAAGTGATTTTATAAATTGTTTTCAATAAGTAAGTATGCAAAAATGTTTTAAAAAAATATTACTTGTTATATGAATCAATTAACAAGTCTCTATTGTAAACAAAGCCCACTACAATTCAAAAAGCATCAAGTGAATTTATGGAAAATGATATACTTTCACTAAAATGAAAGCAGGAAAGTTATGAGTAAAAACTTTAAGAGACATGTAATACGGCCATCAATCTATTCTTAGTGTTACTAGTGTTCTTCTCTATTGCTACGATTATTTTATTTATTCAAAAAAATTACCTCTTTTACCTACTAAGTTTTATTTTTATTCCAATGATATCTTGGTATTACTATTTATTAAAAAGATCGATAAATAAATTCACAGATGATTAAAACTAATGTAGTTTGTTGCGAAGAAGTATTCGGTGATTAGTAAAACGAAGATTATGATTGAATTTGAAGCAATGAAGAAAGGCCTTAGCATGGCTAGGGTCTTTGATTTAGTAAAACATTATTGTTAGATTTTATGTTTGTGATTGGACTAGCAAATAAGAATTCTGTATCTCTTGTTTTTTTATTTTTTGAGTATAGCTAATCATATTCGTACTTTTGTGCTACACTTCATACAGTTCTGATAGTTGAGGACTATGTCTCACATCATTTCGAACGTATGTTTGTACTTTGACAAAAAACCTCCTACCCAGAATCGAGTACGAGGGATTTTGATTTCTACACATAAAAATCTATTATTTCTCTATTGATTATTGATTTGTTAAACCCATTAACGTAATAAATAGAAAGATACCAAAACTAATAATTGATACGAGTACCATGCCTCCAAAAAATATTTTTTGGGAGCTATCCTTCTCATTAAAAAGGCTATAATAACAACCAATTATTGACAATAAAGGAATTCCTAAAAAAAGAATTAATGTTGACGCAAGATTGTTTTGTACAACACTATCTAAAAAATTAGATAGGGCCATAAAAGATTGGTGAAACACAGACATTTTACCAAAAGTACCATAGGCTAAATGCAGCCAAATCAATAATAGAAAAGGAACTATTCCTACCATTTTTTTCATAATTAATGTCTCCCTATATAAGTTGATTTGTAACTATTCGAAAAAGTTGTCGGAAGATTTTGGGGTGGTATTAAATTCCAAGAATATCTAATCAGAAAAGTTTAAAATTATTCTTGCTGTAAATTCGTATTATCAATTCTTCTATTCAACTTATTGTATTTAGAAACAAATTTCCCTAATTGTTCTCGCCCTTCAGAGACCGTATCGATATACTCTTGGATAAAATCCATTAACTTGATTAGATCATCACGTAATTCATACATTCGATTTTGGGATTCATGATATGCCATATTTTGTGCTATTTCGAGAGAAGAATTGTCTTCTAGGTATCCAATTGAACTATGTTCCAATTCCTCAACCAAATTCATGATGAATTCATACTCATCAAATTTTTTTCCTTCTTCGATTCTCAATCCTAAGTTAGCTATTTTAGTACAAAGAAATTCGGTAGTTTCATCATAAAATTTCTTGAATTCTTGTAGGTCCTTATCATAATTAAAGTAGGTACTATCTAAATCAGTTAAATGGTCACAAAAAAATTCTAGCATATCTGATACGTGAATTAGTCTCTTCCAACGCAACTCGTCAGATGAATCCTTACAATCGTTAAATTCTTTTCCTACTCCATATTTCGTACCAGTAATATAAAAACTTGTTTGAGAAATATCTGTTAGTACTCTTTGAATATAGTCCTCAACATAAAATAGAGCTATTATATTATCCAATAAAATCTCACTTTCAATTGAGTCGTAGTATCCTAAAGACTCCTTTTCAATCTCTGGAATAATTTTATTTGTCAAGTGTCTTAAAAAAGAAGGATTTCGTGATATTATCCCTGATTCATAATTATTACCACTAGCCTCACTGAAATTCGCTGATCCTACAAAAGCGATCTCATTTGTCATGATAATTTTAATATGGTTATTAAAGTTGAAGTACATAGTCAACAGATAACCAAATTTTTTTGGATTGAAACTCTCTACATATTTACTTATTTTTTGTCTTGATTTACTTTTACTTCCTTTATTATAATACTCTTCAAATCTTCCAGGAATATTTGTAATAATTTTTACTGGAATTTCGTTTTTTGTAGCTTCTAAAATAGAATTCATTAAAAAACTATCTTTACTATTTTTACTTGTCGGAAGTGAATATGTAACTACAACAATAGATTTTGCATTACTGAATGAATCAATAACTTCTTGAAAACAAAGACTATCTTTACTAAATATAAATTTAGTATCTGATTCATCAAAATGAAAACTTTCAAAAAAGACCAATGTTTTTCTCCTATCATAAAAAATTTTTTTACTCCATATCTATGAAACCTTATTTAAGTGTACATGCCAATCTAATGTTTCTGTGTTAGAAATACCTCGATTTTTTGTATATCAATACATAGAAGAATCACTAATCTTTTGAAAAAACTCTGCTTCTTTGAACCAATTTTTTACCATACAAACAACTTATAAACCATCAATTTTCGCATTTGTCTTTTTTAGTGGTGTCCTACTACATATTTCTTATCTAGAAACATCAAGCATTTCTGATAACACTTGTTGAGTTATCTCTTTCTCCGTTTGTCTTAATATGAGTAGATAAACTATCGGTTTTCGGATTTTTCACATAATTTTTTTTCAAAATTGAGAATGGTTCCTACTTAATATCTAAACTAGGTATTTGTTTTCCATCCGCATAACATATTATATTTTGACGAGTAATCCCTATCATTTTTAACAACTTCTTTGGACTTAGTTTATTTTTTAGAATTTTCCTTATCTTAAATCTAGGCTCTTGTTTAATTTGAATGCAAAAAAAAAGCATCTCCTCCATAAGATACTTTTATATTATACCAATAGCAATAAAACCACAACTGAAAATGTAATATTGTTTGTAACCCACTCCTATTGATCTTACTTTTAAAATCTTATTTCTTCGGCTCATCCTCGTCCATTTTCAAAACGGCCATGAAGGCTTCTTAAAATATCTCATTTTTATACCCTTTTCTATCCTTTTATCCAGATCTATTTGAGCGTTTATAATCGACTTTAATACAGTGATGTATTTCTATGTGCTCTTTTATATAGAGTTATTTTAATTTCTGGAATATTATATGTTTTTACATTTTTCGTGGGAATAATGTGGGAATTAATAATCTGTTCGCTTTACAAAAAAACGAATAAAGGTTCGTACAAATTCCGTGAGGAGTGATAATTATGGGAATGATTAAACATTACGAGGACCGGAAAAAATTAAAATGGATAGGTTTCTTTTTATCGGAACATACAACAAGTGTAAATAAAGTTGAAAAGGAACGAGCTACACTTACCCACCTAAACCGGAAATGGAAATTGAAGAAATTGGAGAATTTCTTCAAGAGGCTCTCTTGAAAAATAAAAAGATTGCTGTTCAGCTTAACTACACCCAGAATGACAAATTCTTGCCGGACATTGTAGGCTGCCTTTCCGGGCATAATGAAATAGGAATTTACGTTGATTCTACTCTCGTTGAATATGAGGAAATTCGAAATGTAGAATTTTACGCCGGGGAGCTAAAATGGTTTGATCTCTCATGAATGTAATCAGTCAGTATGAGCAGGGCTATATTTCTTATTCAGAGTTTGTACAGGAATTTCCTGATAGTATATCTGAATCTCAAGAGTGCGTTTTTGGAACTCGTTGCGTTGATCATTATGTCAAACTTACTTTAGGGAAAACTAATTTTAATTACTATGTACAACGATACGGTGGCGATAATCATGAAGTCATTGAAAGGTGTAGTTTCGAAGCCACGAGTGTTGAAAATATCGAGGACCCCTTTAGTGCGTTTCTCGCTGGATAATGTAAATTGTTTGATCGCTGCACACAGTCTCAACTTTTTAGCAGATGTGGACGAAGGAATGCGGATAGTAGTTGCTGGTGAGTTTAACGATCGTAAGCAGTTTGTTGTGAAGAAGTATTCGGTGATTGGAAAAACGAAAATTATGATTGAATTCGAGTCTTTGAACAGATCCTTTTGAGCCCTGAAAAGGGCTATTTTTTTACAAAAAAGGCAGGAAAAGCTTGATTATCCATACTATCGATAGTATAATATAAATATAGAAAGTGAGACATAGAAAAAAGAGAGCCCGAAAATTAGAAGTTGGCTTCGAAATCACACTTCTAATATTCAAGTTCTCAATCAAACTTAGCTGGGGTGGTTAACACCCCCTAGCTTCTATGTTCATTATACCATGAAAAAAGAATGGAAAAATATAATTATCACTTTAGAGAAAATTAAATTAGATTGGAAAGTGACTCTTGCCTGGATAGGTTTCATCGGATTAATCATTTGGCTTATTTGGTTTAAGTAAATAAAGGAGGCGTGTACCCTTGGAAGAAAATAGCAAACAGACTGAAGCAAATAAGAAATGGCAAGAAAAAAATCGCGAACACGCAAGATATTTGCGCAACCGCAGTACGACTAGATCATTTCTTCGCAAACAAGCTACTCTTGAGGATATAGAAGAGATGGAAAACTTAATATTGGAGCGCAAAAAATCCCTCCTACTCGATTCTGAGTAAGAGGGTCTTTTTTATTTCAGTTGAAGATCCATTATTTCCCTATCTATGCGTTATTGATTTGCTACACCCATTAACGTAATAAGTAGGAAGAAGCCAAAGCTAATAATTGATACGAGTACCATAACCCCAAAAATGATTTTTTGATAGTTACTCTTCACATTATAAAGACTATAATAACAACCAACTATTGATAAAACGGGAATTCCTAAAAAAAGAATTAATGTTGACACAAGATTGTTTTGTACAACCCGATCCATAAAATTAGATAGAGTCATAAAAGATTGATGAAACACAGACATTTTACCAAAGGTACCATAGCCTAGATGCAGCCAAATCAATAATAGAAAAGGAACTATTCCTACCATTTTTTTCATAGTTAATACCTCCCTATATAAGTTGGTTTATAACTATTCGAAAAGGTTGTTGGAAGATTTGCAGGTGGTATTACACCCCAAGGAATTGTTGGTTTCATTACAGGCAAGTCTCCAGTCCCGTAATAAAAAGCTTGATAGACCAATTTTGAACAATAATTTGGATTTTTATTTTTCAGAAGTGAATCAATCTTATAATCAATATGGATATCTTTTGTTGCAGTACCTTTTGAAGAGAAATAATGCGTATCAACATACCTAGCAACTTTTTTAGCTAATTTAGAATCTGATATTCTATATATGCTTGTCCAATCTTTAATATGATTTTTAATCCATGTTCTTTTTGAATATTGATGATTATTATCTGGAATTCCTTTTTTCCATCCTTCTCCGCCACTCATCTCCAGCACTGTATTATCAGAATTCATTATCGCAGCATGACCTATCACACCGGTTGGAAAATTGCCACTAACTATTAAAATATCACCAGCTTTAGCATCTTTACAAAATTTATTAATATTGTCTTGTGCAGACCGAGCCTGTCTTCTGTTAGAATTTTTATTTTGCAGTAAAGGCAATTTTGTATCACTCATAACACCATAGTTATTCATTTCTAACCATTCGTTATAGCTAACAGAATCAAGTATATTGGATTTAAAAAAATCATAGTTTGGTCGCATGTACTTCTTCTCATCATCAAGCCAATTACTTTTAGGATAGAGTGCTGGATCAATAATATTCTCTTTTACAGCATCATCATATATTGTACTTGCATCTGTAGTCTCAGATGCATATGCTTTCACTCCGACTACCAATAATAGTCCTAACAATACACTAAATATTGAACGCTTTATTTTTCTATACATTTAATCGACCTCCAATTCATAAACCAACTTTAAATGAAGAACATGTCCCAAAAGAAATAAAACACTGAACAACTTATATTTTTACTACTCTTAAGCATATATTTCTTTTTTTTACTCCTTTCCAACTGAAATAACTTCACAACTAAGTTATAACACACTAATAAATACAAATAAATTGTTTTTTTATCTTTTTTATAAATATCAAACAAATAGCGTAATGGGTGTTTTTATTCTATGTACAAGCCCGCCGTAGCAGGCTATTTTTATATAATATTTCCCCAATCAGAAATCTTTCCAATGGCTATATAGCCTTTTTTGTAACTGTCCGTTCGAGGCTGCACACCCCAAATATAGCCCGAACCAGTTACAATATCATTGAACTCAACTTTACTACCTTTTTTCAAGGTTGCAATAATCTTACTATTAGTATTTGCGCTAACACGTAAGTTAACATTGGCTTTTAAAGTAATAGTTTTCATTTTAATTTTTCCTCCTGTTGTTGAGTTGCTAGAAGATCCATTATCTGTGTTTGAGCCAGTGGAACTATTGCCAAAAAAATATTCAAATCCTTTACGAACAATCCGATTCAAGTCGAGTGGTCCGGAATACCCACTTAACTTGCCGTTAGATGTGTACTGATGGATATCATAGTTAGAAGTAGCTGTGGGATTCGAACCATTATACTGACCATTGTTTGAACCGTATGTGGGAATCCAGATACCATCAAATTTTGAAGTATCTAAATTAAAGCTTGCATACAAATGATTAGCAATATATGCCCCCACTTTTTTAGCACCTAGAGATTTAAATTTTGCTCGGTACTTTTCAATCCCAGTTCTCATATCGCTCATTGATTTTTCTTCTACGTCAAGCCACCAGAACGTTGGATTATATGCTTTCGCACGGTTATAGAAGTCTGTCGCCTCTTTCTCCATATCCGAATTTGAAACTCCTCGAACCCAAGCGTATACCGCCACTGGAACACCACGTTTTTGAAATTCTGCAATGTGAGTCTTATAGTGCTTGTCGATATACCGTGATCCATACTGTATGCGAACAATTACACCGTCAACAGCGCTAGCCAACTTATCATAGTTGATAGAGTTTGGCGTCTGCCATTCACTAATATCTAGAATAACTGGTTTTGGAATACTCATTCTAATCATCCTTTCGCTCAGTGAACTCCTGCCCATCGCCATAATCTTTCTCTGAATTAGTATTCTTAACACTTGGATTAGTATTTGTATCTTGTAACTTCGACAATCTTTCTTTGACCCAATTTGGAATCGGTACACCTAATTGACCTAAGTTCTCAGTAATTGAAATCCCATAGACTGCGATATAAAAAAAGACGAATGCAGTCGCAAACGTCTCAAGATTCATAATCTTTAAATATGGGTAAGCAATAATTACTAAGCAGACAACTAACATGTGTTTAACGATTCCTAACAACCCTTTTGTGCTATTTGCCTCTTTCACAAAAATCCCTTTACACAGACCTGTAACAATATCACCTACTACAACCCACAAAAAAAGTTGAATATATCCATTTGTTAACAGTCCACGAAATTCGTTCAGTAACATTCCATTATTAATAATCACCATATTAACCACCTTTTCTATAAAATAAAAAGCCCTATTTAGGCTGATCTCCTAAAACTTCTAACCATTTAATTGCAATCTTTTTGTAAGATCGATTGCCGATAAAGATATCATTTAGCGCATTACCGTGTTCATCTGTTATCTTTCCCATCATGATATTTTTATATTCTTCAAAATCAAAATTAGGTTCACCAACCTCTCTTGGTTCTGATTCTCCTTCAACTAGATAGCGTATTTTCATTAAAATTCACCTCCGTCTGTAGCCCCTATAAATCCATATATTGTACATTGACCGACAAACCTTGCTCTTGCCCCTATAGGTTTGATTTCAATCGTGTGCCAGCCTCGTGTGACTAATCCATCATCGTTATAGAGAAACTCAACAATATCAAATCGATCTGCACTGGTACCTGTTAATGTAGTGACCACTTTATTATCAATATTCACTTCTACTTTTGAAGGAGTTTTCGAATCTTCCCAAATACCATAATCAATTTCGTGTGTGTGATCAGGAATATCTATCTTAAAATCATGAGTATGATTTGGAATATTGATATTAAATTGATGTGAGTGAGCTGGTACAGTGACACTGAAATTGTGAGTATGTGCCGGAACAGTATGCGTATGGTCATCTGCTGCTTGAGAGGTGGTCACATCACCAGCCATTGAGACAGAAGGGATAATAAGCCGAAATCCTGTTCCATATGCTTCATAAAGACGTGGTGAACCAACTGAAGTTTCTCCAGAGACATCAGATATATACTTTAAAGTGGCGTGTCTATGACTTCCGTTAGCGCTACTTGTTGCCCCTCCACCGCTTTGCGAGGTACTTCCGACAGTAGTTCCGCCACCGCTTTGGGTAGACGATCCACTCACGTAGGCACCTCCCCCAGCTGTTGTTCCGCCAGATACGATGGCACCCCCACCTTTAGTAGCTTTACTGTAGGCCCTGTATTTTTCTGTCTGATAGGTAAGCAATATTTTATTGATTCTTTTGAGTTCCTCTTCACAATAAAAATTGATTTTTAGAGGAAAGTTTTCATCGCAATTCTCTGCAAAAGTCACCGTATCTTTATTTGTTGCCCCAACACTAGAAAGCTTAGATATTTCCATTTGTTTCCATTTGTCGTTCAAGATCCGCAAGAGTAGTAGCCACTGTTTCCCCGATATATCCAATCTCCAAATCTATATTTCCCGGATCTCCAAACATATCTGATTTTTTTTCATTGACGATTCTTAGATTTACAACTCCGAACATTTCTGTCCAAAGCTGTACCACCTGGCCAGACCTTAATTTATCCACTGACGGAATTTTGATAGTTGATTTGCTTGGGATTGACTTCGTTAGATCAACTGCTGTCGTTTTCCAAGTAACTATCGGTCGTTTGAATTTTTCAAGCATTGCCGTAGCCGAGGCTAGTAAGGATTCCTCGTTTGTAAACCGCTCATCTTTCCAAATATATTCAATCAATCCATAATCATTTTGGCTTTGAAGATCTTCCACATAATTTTTTCCACCATTTATTTTTTTGAAATTAAGGTTATTGATTCCATCCCCTTTGCCTAAAGCGTAAATTTTATTTACAACCTTTAAAGGGTTTTCTTCTACAGAAAGATCTTTTAGATTCCATCCTTCCCGAATCCGGCAGACTGGTTTAGTATCCGGCTTGATAAGATTAATTGTCCAGGGGTAAGTAGTTGTGTCATAGGTCCACATATACTCCTCTGAAAATGGTTCAGTCACTGAAAACAACGCATCTGCAAGCCCATTTTGGTTCTCAAAAGAGTATTCAAAAAGGCGGTCAAAGTCGCACCGCCCTAATTGCCAGTTCTTTACTTTTTGAAAGGACAAAATCCAATTGATAACTTTTGTTGTAGTCCATGCTTTTCCTGTCTGTTTGTAGCCCTCTATAGCTGAATCAATTAAAGTCGATAACACATGAGATAATTCATACTTAATATATTTATCCGTTGAATTAAATGTCGTAGTACGATTCATGATGCGGAATAAACCAATATACTCTCCATCTTTATCCTTTATTTCAGCATAGTGCAACTGGTCGATTTTCTTTCTTGCGGGATCATTTGCGGGCAAATAAAAACCAGCCGACCATATTTGGTTGACTGGTTTTTCATATGAAACTTTATAAAAATTTCGAAGGATAGCAGTTTTCTTTTTATTTAAGTTATATATTGTTATCAAGTAATCCCTCCTCTTTAAATTAAAACAATTTTTCAGAAATGTTAGTTTTCACAGCGGAAATTTTTGTTTTGATAATATCTAAATAATTAAAATAAATATAATAAGCTAACAAAACAAATGAAGTCATGAAAATTGATGGAATAAATGAGTACAAGAACAATCTATTTCCAGCAACGAAACGATCTATTACTAAAAATCCATAATACATGAAATAATGAGTTTCCAATATAAACAAGGCATTTCTAGAGAACGTTTCTAGTATGTTTATTTTTCGAAAATATTTAAATAGAAGGCACAACCCAATGATCATAATCACTGCGTTTATATAATATACAAAATAATTATTTAGGATACTATGGTATATTTCAGGAACCTCTTTTGAAGTAAAAGTTGTAATAATGATATTTGCTAAAACAAATAAAAGGCCAAAAAACACGCTTTGTTTCTTCCTGACTCTATTGATAATATCACTTTTTCTAAATAAAAAACCAATATGATAAAACGGTAGCATCCATAAAACTATATGAATACCTAGTGGTAGAACTATACCCATCATATAAATTACATAACCAGCAAAAAAGGAAATTATTAATATAAGATTTTTATTGACTTTAATGCTGTCAATAAAGGAATATGCTATTTCAACTAAATATAATACTAATAAAAACCATATTGGACTATTCCAGCCAACCGATCCATCTATAAAAAATAGTTGTCCAATTCTTTCTCCAAGAGAAGTTTGTATCGAAAAAGCATAATCTCTAATAAAACCAATTGGAAAAGATATTAGCGCTATGACTATATAAGGAATTAGCAAAGTTTTTGTTTTAATTGCCATAGTATCTTTAAAGCTTCTTTGTTTTCTTAAATATCCTGATAGGAAAAAAAACAGCGGCATATGGAAGCTATATATCCATTTCTTTATAAGAATTGGAGGATAAAAGTGCCCCCAAACTACCAACATTATTCCTATTCCTTTTAAGTTATCTACCCAGTCTATTCTTTCCCCTTTCATTAAAACACCTCCAGATGAAGTATACCAAAACTGGATTTGTTTTAATACGCTTTCTCATAATAATTTTCGAGAAACAAGCTTTACATAATCGGCTTCACTATCGCTATTAGCTCTATGATAAACTGTCGAAAATAGGAAACCGTCTCTTACAGCAACGCCATTCGTGACACTATTGTATAAGTTCCCATCTGACGAATAATGTCTTTCTTGAAAAGATAACTTGGAGAATGTGTTTTCAGCTTCATTTAGTTTGATCTTGTCATACCAAAATCCATCATGCCCTATACCTTCAAATATATATCCATTTGCATAAGTAGCGTCTTGCGTACATTCTTTGTCCGTATAATCATGTCCGTCATATGTTGTTATAAGCTTCATTGTTCCATTAAACTCATTATCCCCTTTTTGAGGAATAAAGTTTCCACTTCCTAAATCATTCGCACCTTGTCCAAGCAATATTTTAGATATTTTTTTTGTATGACCATCGTTCCATAGCAAATAAATAATATTGTTTCTATAGTCATTGCAATCACCCCAACAAGGTTGTAACGCAACAGATAACCCTTTGGTATTTTCTATATTTAGGGAACTGACATTATATTCAATGCATTCACTAATATCTATTGCTGATTTAGACATCTTGCTAGTAAAATTTTCCAAAACAAAAAATTTTTTACTTCTTTCATTTGTATCTTCAATATTCCCGTTAGAAAATACAATTGAATCATTGTATTCGCTATAATTAAGCGTGTTAACGTGTCCCCAGTTTATCAATAGGGTTCTAACTTGAACAATCTCTTCCTTTTCAAAATCAATAATATAAGAACTTGCAAGTGACTGAGCCGAATTATCATCTTCACTCGGATTAAATTTCCATAATTCATCCCCTATAAAAGTCAAGCTTGATCCAAATTCAAAAGGTAAACTTATTTCCTTTATTCCTGTAATATTTGCTATTGCTCTGTCATCAGCTTTTAGATAAAGATAGTTATCATTTGTCAAAAATATTCTTATTTTACTTGCTAACTCTGATATATCTTCAATCGGAGAATTATCATAATTTGCAATAACTATTGCGATATAACCATCATCTGGTGTGAAATATTTAGTTCTACCCGAAAGAAAAGATACTGAATAATCTCTAATATATTCGCCAGAGGATAGCTCGTAAAAATATATTGAAAATTGCTGATTAGATTCAATTTCAACTGTAACTCCTTTTTTCACATAGAAGCTTTGAGCAGTCCTTATTCTGTTGTTCCCCCCATTCGTTAATTCGCCAGTGTTAATATTACCACTACCATAAATAAAATTGAAAAAGCTCAGAGGTAAAGATACATTATTTACAGATGATGTTATGTTTTCAGATCTAGCGATACCTACTGTAAAAGGAATTCTTATAGAAACTAACTGCTTAGAAATTGAACTACTAGCATCTATTGTCGAATTGTCTGGATTTGCAATGACTATCCGAATATAAGAATCTTCTTCAATTAACAATCCTAAAAAACTATTTCCAAATAATTTACTATCTTTTGTACGAACGGTCTTATCTAAATTATATAGATGAGCAGCCCACTGTCCTAATGTCGGAGTATCCGAATAAATTATGGTCCCCTTAGGAACATAGATATAGTCAGAACTAAGTCTAGTGTTACTTGCTGTTGCGATTCCGGTATCTGCATTAATAGTTAGATAATACCAATCTAACTCTGACCCTGATAATAGTCTAGCTGTTACTGGAAATCTTGTATCATAATCAGATTTTAGTGTCGTTATTGATATTTCTTTTTGGATTAAGTTGAGAGTCTGCGCATTAAATGATGTATCACCAGCAATAGCAACAACAAGATAAATTTTAGAATTTTCTTCCAAGATCCATTCATCAATAGCATTTAAGCTAATTGATTTATTCCAAGAGCCGTTTTCGTGAAATATGTTTACCCATGCTTTATAATTTACAACATCATTTAATTTAAATTTGGTGCCTTTGCTATATACATAACTATAACTAATTGCTCGTGTTGAAGTCACTGCAATATTGTTTACACCAACAAGACTACCATCATTTGCGTTCATTGAACCCCAACGAAAAATTAATTTCTCCGCTGTATAAGTTTTCAAGATCCCTTCGTCTAATTTTTGAGTAGTAACAGATCCAGTTGCAATTCCCTGTGCTTGATACAAGGGACCCTTTATCCACGCAGTTCCGTTCCATGTATATAAATATCCATTTGCTCCATTTGAATCAGTAACAAGCATAGCTGATCCTGATCCATTAGGATATTTAATGTTTAAAGCACTTAGACTGGTAAATGTTTCTTTTGGTCCACCAATCATTGAGCTTGCTTTGCTGTCTAGATAGCTAAAATTATCATTAAGCGGCTGAGCCTTTATCTCACCGCTTACTGGTTGAATTGGCATTTTATCAACTCCTTAAAAATAAATTCTGGTATAATTGACTTATAGAAAGTGAGGTGGTTATTAATGGAAGAAACTAACCTATCAAATATTATTATCTTGGATGATACACATCCACAAGGGTTATCTTTTAAAGTTCCTGGGAAATTAATATCCAAATTCGTTGTTAATGATAGCTTTATTTTTCAAAGATTCTATACTTATGATAACGGAACGGTAATCTGCGATGAAGTTTCTCAAGGAGGACGGAGAATTCGAACAAATCGTGAATTTACTCGAGATGGCGATACCGTGATAATTGATCAAGAAGCTAAGTTCTATTAATACTAAGGAAGTATGCTTATACACTATAAAAATTGTGTATAAGCATTTTTTACATATATTTATGCACCCAGTCAAAAGTAACCGTTGCGTTCGCTTGTTCAGCACTAAACTGAAATCCATTGCTGCCGTTTGACATTTCAAAAAATTCTCCATCAAATTCAAGACTATCAGAGCCATTAACAGAAATATTATATGTTTCTGTATCTATGATGACTGTTCCATTACTTACATCGGGAAAAGAAATTGACTTAGCAGACTCTAAATGTTTTATCGATCCACCCTTTATAGTACCTTTAATTGTAATTTTCATAGGTGTATCAAGATAAGAATAGTTTTCAATACCAGCGTAATGATTTGGAACAATATTCCAAACAAATGATTGAGTGTTAGGATAAGCTTTTGATCCATACTCATTCCCAGCATCGTATTTCAAAGGTTGGTCAAGATCGTATGCATCTGACTTAGCATATTCATTAGAATCATAATTTATAAACTGAATAGGAATTTTTTCAAGAATAGTAGATACATCAGGAGTTATAGCTTCCGCAAGACGTACGAAAGCAAACTTTTCTGTATTATCCCACTTGCACTTCAAAAGCTTAGGATGTCCCTTGGAATCAAATAAAAAAGCAGATAGTTGATCTAACCGCTCTTCTAAATTGTCCCACTTTTGAATCAATGTGTTTGCTTGAAGCCCATAAGTTTTCGGTCCTATCTCAGCACCAAAGTACCAATCGCCCATTCGACCATCAATGTGTTGAGTACGATGGGTGATCTTACCAGAGCGAGGACGTGTATGATTACGCAAAGGACGCATATCAAACTCTTCAAGTCTAATTGATTTTGTGCCGTCTATTAATGTAATCATACTATCTCATCCTCCTAAATCCTTTATTTCCAGCTTCTTTTGTGGTTAAATCATTGATCTCTTTTGCTATTTTCTGAACATCTGCTTCTTCTCTAACTTGGAAGATAGCACCTTCTAATAGCCCTTGATTGTTGATTACAGTCGAAGTGCTTGTTGAATTGTTCGCAATAGATGATCCTAGACTTGCTGTGCCGATATTCCCAACGCCTAAAGCCATTTCTGGAGTCAAATTAAAACTTGAATTTAATCGGTCAGCCATACCACTTACTGTACGTTGTACATTTTTGAAGTTCGACTGCAAGCTCTCATCAAATCCGCCCATGATAGCTTTACCGGCTGGAATTAACAAACGTCTATCATAACTAATAGGCCCTTTGTGTTCTGCAATCCAGTCCGCAATTCCTCTAACAAAACTTTTGACGTTTTCATAAGCTGATTTTAAGCCACCTAAAAAGCCATCGATAATAGCTTTACCAGCACCGAATAAGTCAATTCCTGAAATAGTGTCGATAACTGCACTTGCAATATCTCCTGCTGCAGAGAATACACCGCCAATCGCTCCACCTATTCCGGATACGAGACTTGCGATTAACTTGCCACCTGCTGACAATAAGTCTCCTAAGAATCCTAAAATTGTAGAAAGTAACCCACTAATTAACTTGCCTCCAGCAGATAATAACTGTCCTAGCAAGCTTAAAACCCCACTTATTAGAGCTCCAATTAGCTTAACACCTGCAGATAGCAGCTGAGGAACCGCACCAATCAATGCACCTAAAAGAGCTACAATCAGTTGCAAAGCAGCTGCAACTAACTGTGGAAGTACCGATATGACACCAGCAACTAATCCTAGCAACAGTTGAACACCAGCATCAATCAGTTGCGGTAAGGCTTCGATAAGAGCCCCTAATAAGGCCGTAATGATTTGAATAGCCGCATTGATCAGTTGTGGTAAGATTGACAAAATACCTTGGATCAGCGCCATTAATAATTGAATTCCGGCTTCAATGATTTGTGGCAATGCCGCAATCAACGCTGTCACAAGTGCCATAATAATTTGTAAGACAGCCATTAGTAATGTTGGAAGTATTGATAACAGCCCTTGGATCAGTGCCATTAATATTTGTACCCCAACAGCGATAAGCATTGGTAAAGCTGTTATAAAGGCCGTCAGTAATCCAGTGACAATCGTTGTTGCTGCTTCCGTCAACGCAGGGAGTGCCGAAATAATTGCGTCTAACAAAGTAGTGATAATTTGCAGACCAACATCGAGCAGCATTGGCAAAACTGATAAAAGAGTATCAATTAGTGCATTCAAGATGCCTATTGCCGCTTTGATAATGACTGGTAGCGCACTCGTTATCCCTTCTATTAGGGCTTTAAGGACAGAGACACCAACTTCTACCAATTGTGGTAAGACATCAGCTATAGCCGTAATAAGCTGGACAATTATTTGAGAAGCTACAATCATCAACGCTGGCAATGCCATTGCTAACCCTTGAACTAAAGTAGTGATCACTTGCGTCGCTAATGAAATAATTTGAGGCAAAACTGTAGTTATAGCATTAACCAGAGTTTGAATGATTTCTGTAGCAACAGAAACAATTCCTGGTAAAGCTGCAGTCAATCCGTTCAAAAATCCGGTGATAAGATCTGTTGCAAGCTGCACGAATTTGGGTAAGTTGG
Organism: Enterococcus sp. M190262; assembly: GCF_005843965.1. Taxonomy (NCBI): domain Bacteria; kingdom Bacillati; phylum Bacillota; class Bacilli; order Lactobacillales; family Enterococcaceae; genus Enterococcus; species Enterococcus sp. M190262. The sequence goes on from NZ_CP040461.1 coordinate 2,767,666, forward strand.
TACTTATAAAACCAGCAACGTTTGTGATTGTTGACTGCAAGTTATCAAAAACTTGAGTGATTCCATCTGCCGAGAGGTCTCCTGTTTTAACCCACGCTGCTACAAAAGATAAGACTAAGGAAATCAAAGTCCCCCATGGACCTGTTAATCCCAAAGCAACAAGTGCCAGTTTCGTCAGCACGCTAATCACAATACTTACTACACCGCCGATTTTCCCAAAAGAACCACCTAAACGTTCTAACAAATCGCCTGCTAGTTGTATGCCAGAGGAAAAAGCGCCCGAAAGAATATTGCCGATTGTGGATAAAATTGAACCCATTTTTTCCAATCCGGAAGACAAAACTTCCTTTGCAGCACTTGCGAATCGTTGTAGGGCTGGAACAACGACGGATAGAATTGCCGAACCAACAACTACCATTTTATTGAATCCATTGACTATTGCCGTACCGACTATTGAAGCTACTTTTTGAAGCGTTGGTAAAACACCAGCTAAAACAGTTTTTAGCCAGTTGAAAGCAGAGAAAAGACCTTCTTTTAGGACTGATACAGTTTTGTTAACTCCTTCTCGGAAGGTTTCATTTGTTTTGTAAAAGTATACGAATAATGCTACTAACGCACCAATTGCTGCTATTATCCAGCTAACAGGACTCATAAAACCAGCTAACATTTTAATTGTTCCGGCAAGTCCTAAATTACTCAGTGTCATCGATGCTATTTTTAGACCAGTTATCGCGGCAGTTAGAAAATTAATCGCAGTAGATACTGCAGAAGCAATTTCTAATGAAAGCATTGCTCCAGCAAGTGCCACTAAAAAGGGGGCAGTTATTTCAGCTGTGTCTTTCAAAACGCCAATAGCAGATACCAGCTGATCTGAATTATCGATAACGATTTGTATAGAGTCGGTGACTGCTGAGAATGCATTATTAATGACACCTTTAACACTATCTATGTTTTGAGCAATTGTTTTACCTGTCAAAACCTGAGACAACTCATCTAACTTAGTAATTACATTGGCTACACCCTTGGCTACAGCATTGCTCAAATTTCCAAAAGAAGTAGCAATCCCTAAACTATTTTCTTTGGCAAGGTCAGCAAGCATTCCAGTGCCAGTTCCGAGCTCAATAAGCTTGTCATTGAATTGGTCAAATGTTACAGTTCCATCTTTCAAAGCTGCATATAAATCTCGTTGAGCAGACTTGCCAACAAATCCCATAGCTTCAGCGGTCTTTTGCAAAGCTAAAGGCATCGTTTCTTGAAGAGTTTTCCAACTTTCTAAGTCAACGGTGCCTGTTGATAACATTTGATTAAATTGTTGCATTCCTCGACTAGCGTCCTCTGTAGAGGCTCCAGATGCGAGAAAAGCATTATTCAAGGCTAGAACAGTATCGGTAGATTTATCCAAATCCCCTGTGATAGCAGTCATTTGCTGGGTGCTTGCAACAACGTCATCAAGTTTAGTAAGAAGACCGTCGATTCCATTGGATAGTTTATCAATAGATTTTTGTGATTCTTTTGCGCTAAAACCTAGTGCATTCATTACTTTGGGAAACTTTTGCATCGTGTCAAATCGACTTATCGCACTATCTAAAGAGTTTGCTAGGACTTTAAATGCTGCACCGGCAACTTTTACAAGCCCCATGCTGACAGCCATGTTTTTTATGGAAGCTCCGGCTTTGGAAGACTTTCCTTCCAATTGATCCAAATTCTTATTTAGTACAGACACCTGTTTTCCATCAACATCCACAGCAATAACAATTTTCCCATCAGCCATCAGCATTCACCTCCCTATTTAAGGAGTATTTGACTTGCAGTTCTCTCATGCGCTCTTTTTCCTTTTCGCTTTCGCCTTTACTAGGCGACCAGTTACGGATTTGAACAATTTTTGGAAGAATTGTGTCATCAGGAAGGCTTTCTAGGATAGCTTGAAATTCTTCCCAATGCATTTTCCCTTGTTCTTCAAAAAGATTAATGCCGATTTGACGGAAGGAGGCATATATGTACTTAGCATCTTGGACCAAGTCCATACTCTTTTTTTCATCAGAAGATTTAGGCGTTGGCATAGGATTGCCTTCTAAGTCATAAATCACTTTCTCTTGACTTCCGATCTGAATATGCCGATTCAAAATCAACTCCCAAAGCTCCATTTGTTTCTTGAAGGTAAGATTAGATTCGCCTACAAGGAGATTGAGCGCCAAATCAACCTTTTCCCAAACCATCAACGACTTATCAGAGATTGCATCTAAAACATCCAAGACATTATCAAAAGCCAGATCTAGTGGATACGTAATACCTTCAAACTCAATTTCAGTGGTCAATGGGTCATTCAACCGCATCTAAATCACCTACTTTTTCTTCTTTTTGTTTTTAAGAGCTTTCTTCTTCAGCATATTTGCTTTGCGTTGTGCTAATTTGTCTTCACGATCTTTCGCATCGTTTTCAATTGCTTCAGCAACGTTCTCAGCGATTGGATCAAACAAATCGAATAGCAGAAGTACATCGTTGTGTTTCGAATAGATTTTTTCATATGAACCTTCGCCTAATAATGCATCATATTGAATAGCATTAAGTTCATTAGAGATCTCAATAAGACTTTCAGCATCACTTTTAGTAATATTTTCTTGATCGATCACTAATTTTTCTCGCTTTTTCACCAATGGCGCAATCTTTTCTTCGACTTCGTCTTGAACATCGAAAAAGCGTGTTAATTCCTCGACTGTTGTTCCAAAGAAAAACTCAATTCCTCCGATGTTTATAGGAAATCCAGAACGTTTAATTTCAAATTGCATTTTTGTTTCCTCCTAATAAAAAAAGAGGGCAATAAGCCCTCCCTTTTAGTCTTTAGTTAAAATTGTTGGCGTTGACCAAGCTGAACCGGTATAAGGCCCATCATGTAGATAACGAGCTTTCTCAACATCCGTTGCGCCTACACCTTTTTCTCTGTACGTCTGAACATAGAGATAAATCTTATCTCCAGCTGCCAATGTTGGCACATCTCCAGTCGCTAAAGTCCATGAGTTTGTTTCTGTATAACCCATATTGACAGCTTGTGTTGGTTCTGACTGATTAGCATTGCCGTAATGAACAATATAACTTTGTGCATCATCTATAGCATCCCAGCTAAGAGAAATAGATCCCTCTTCTTTAATTTCCCCGGTTACCTTCCGGGGAGCATTAGGGTGTTGGTTCCGTTACTTCTGGTGTTTTGTCATAAGTGATAGCACAGCTGAAAGGTTCCCAATCAGAAGCTTCACCAGAACCGACTACGATCTTCTCGCTAAGAGTTCCAACGCCTTCAATTGTCGTTTCGTCTGTTTCAATGATCTTATGCCAAACTTTCCGATCATCACCTTTAGCACGTTTCTTCTTTTTGACAAGTTGTTGAGCTTCTTGCTCCGGATCCCAATAACCAGAAAAATTCCATTTTTCAGTTACACCAGTAACATCTGTAGAAACAGATCCATCACCGTCATAATCTGAATAATCTTCCGATTGGATATCGCCATCGTCTTCGATAGTTGTTACGTAACGCCCAAATTTCTTGTAGGCATCTTCCAATGGTTTAGTATCAGGTTTCGTTGCATCATAGTCAGCAACAAAATGTTGCCGTAGGGCGTTCTTTTTTCTTGCCATCAGTTTGTTTCCCCCTTAGGATAAGTTGTGATTTTTGCTTTTATATCAACCAAAAAGATATAGGTTCCTGTTTCATCCAGTTGATTGATGAATGGTTTGTTTGTAATGCTAATAGAGTCGAAATCAAAAGAGCCATCAGAACTATTTAGCTCCGACAGCTCTTCTAGATAATTTTGTACAAGCCAAAGTGCATTACTTATTTTCTGCTGATCTTGTGACTTCATTGCAAATTCAAAGTTCAACTCTTGATCTTTTGTACCGTCAAAGAATTCTTGGGTCACTTGGCCACCTGCTAACGGGTACAAAACAAAAGCTTCATCCTTTGGTGGTAAATAACCCAGAACACATTTGAGTGGCAGGCTCGGAATAGTGTTCACTGATTGATTTAAGCGTTCTATAAAGTCCACTACAACCCGGCTCCTTTCTTAAATGCTTTTATCCAGTCGCTCATAAAGATTGCTTCTGCTTTTAGATCCCATCTTGGTCCGGTTCCTGGAGTCGTGTACTTCCAACCGCCCGGCGCATAGAATTGGCGCCTAGTGTATACGGAAATCCATTCAATCTGACTACCATCTGGAGCGACATTACTCATTTTACGAAGATCGCCGTCTTTTTCAGGGACAAAGTTTTCGTTCATCGTTGAATGCATCCTTGATGCCATATTGAACTGACCACGCTCAAAATTTTCAGTTGACAACTTTTTCCTAACTCCACTTAAATCAACTTTGATACCAGACATCAGACTACCTCCAGTCGCCAACCAATGGACTGTCCATTTAAAATCAACGGTTTAGAAGTAATAATTGTAAACTCATCACCTTTGAACTCAATTTTTGTTTCTACTTTGAAATCTGGTAGCGGTCCACAGTAGCGATCTGTCATGGTGATAGAAGCGTTTGGAGCATCATCAGTAGAGTTTATTCCTGAACGAGTAAACTTTGAAGCAAAGTTAAACCAACAGTTTTCAACCGTCCAATCTTTGGTAATAGGATTTTGCCAATCATCTTCTCCGATTACTTCCTTATAGGTTATCGTGTGACAGAACGCTTTTTTTGGTGGTAAACGATAATAACCCATTACCCTAGCCCCCTAAACAGCAATCCCGTGCCGGATAGAAGTAAGATAGCATCGTCGGACATAATAGAGGGCGACTCGTTTGCTCCTGTATTATTGTATCTGCTAGCTTCAGTTACGCTCATACCATCTACTGACCAGCTTTGAGGACTGTTGATCTCAAGTGTCGAAGTAGCATTCGCTTGATACATATATTCTATTTGAGCTGCAACTGCCTTTTTGAATTTCGATTTGCGAAAGTCAATGTCAGATTCTAGATCGTTGAACTGATAAAAATTTCTTGTTTGTACATCAACAAGATCACAAGCTTTGTTGACTAACTCATCGAACTCGTCTTCAGTCATTGATGTATATCCGATTTCATTGTATTCCGTATAAGTCAAGTAAGCCATAAGTCCCTCCTTCCAAAAAAGAGAGCTTATTAAGCTCCCTCCGTCACGGTAACTTGGCAAGTTGCAGTTTTGCCATTTACTGTTGTTGCTGTGATCGTTGCAGATCCAGCCGCTACCGCTGTTACTTTCCCTTGTACAGGAGTGACAGTCGCAATTGCCGTATCGCTGGAACTAAATTGAACTGATTTGTCACTTGATTCTGCAGGCGAAACGGTAGCTTTCAACGTCGCTGTGCCCCCAACTTCAAGAGATAACGTCGTTTGATCTAACGTCACTCCTGATGGGGCTACGCTTTTGGGACGTAAGATACATAAATTGCTTTTTTAGCATTATCAAATACAATCGCATCGTAATAGTCCAAACCTTTAATTGTATCACGGTAGCCATTGCGATCTTGACTAGCCGGAACAGTGTCAACCGTACCAAATTTAACGATTGGAGCAATTGCTGTTAGTGGTGTAATGATAAAGTTTACAGTATCTTCAATTGTCAAACCAGACATACGGCCTTTTGCAACTTTGATAATTGGCACACCACCGTCAATTTGAGCAACCGTACGATTGATTCCGTTAATCTGCATTTGATTTGTGGAGAAAGTTTTGCTGACTCCATCAGCATTTTTCAATAATCGATAAGTAGCTGCTGAAACAAACATCACATATCCGCCAGGAACTTCATTGTCTGTCATGTATTCTTCTGCAGCGTCATATGCAGTGAGAATATTTTTCGAAGTCAAAGTTTCATTGATTTTTTTACCTGCATTGTCAAACATAACTTGAATAGCCACTTTGTCACGATGAGGAACGGTAATCAATCGTTTATGTTCAGTTACAACATTGTTAATTGTCAAAGCTGCACTCTCAGATTGATCTAACTGATCTACATCATATGCAAACCAGTCTTCATGAGTAAGTTTGATCGTTTCCTTCTCAATGCTAACTGCACTTCTAGCATTGTCTTGATTACGTTTATATTGTGTTGCTTCCACAAATCCACTCATTTTATTAATTCGGACTTCATTTACTCCGACAAAGTCAGCCGCAGTGATGCTCTTTGCTCCTTGGGTCAGAACATCCCAAACTTGAGAATCGGCACGGAATTCCTTATCAATAGTTGCTAAGTCTTTACTGTCTAATACTAAAGCCATATTTATTCACCTAATCTTTCTTGAATTTTTTGTACCATCGTTTTTTCATTGCTGCCAGCTCCTTTAGGAATGCCCCCAGCAAAGATCGTAGGAGTTGGTTTATCCTCGTTTTGTTCTTGTTGCTGAAATAAGAATGCTTTGCTTTCTTGTAGGGATTTTAGTTGTTCATCAAATCCTTGTAATTTGCCATCAACGACTTTAATCGTGTCCTTGTCTAATTGAGTAAGGACAATGTCCTCATCAAGCGCCTGTGCTTCTTTAAGCGCCAATTTGATAGCAAAATCTTTCTGTTGTTCAGCAAATTGCTTTTCGGAATTGGTTTTTGATTCGTCAAACTTTGTTTGTAAGTCAGCAAGTTGCTTTTCGAGATCTTCATTACCTTTTGCTGATTCTTTCAACGTGTCTAATTCAGCTTGGTTGGCTTGCAGTTCCTGTTTCGCACTGTCACGCTCACTTTCTGCGGTAGCTACTTGCGCATTAAGTTGCGTTACTGTCTTACCGTGCAAAGCCATCACATTTTTAGCCGTATCTTCGTCAATTCCTAAAGCGATTAAGTCTTCTTTTTTCATCAATATTCCTCCTAAGTGTTTTTAGAGCGGCAACTCCCGCTTCGAGTCCGTCTTTTAGAGACATCCGAGCAGGTCTAAAGCAAAACAAAAAAGCCCAGCAATACTAGACTTTTGGATATGGATTATGAATAAACTTGTTCCCGATCATATGATCGATGTAAAAGAGTTTTGTTGTCTTCAATAAATTGTCGCAGGACAGCTTGTCTTGCTCGTACAATCGATTTAAAGTGTTCGATGTCTTCTAGATCGCCTAACCATTCGGAAGCCTTGAGAGATTTCTTAGCCATTCTAATTGATCGCTCTAATCTTCGTTGTTTAGCAACAATTTTAGCGTTTTGTTGAGCAATTTCTGGGTTCACAGGATCAGTCATGCCAGTATCTTCCATAGGTAGTTGAGAATACCAACGATGATTACAATTAATACCGTTACATCCGGCAGGTGTCTTCCAACCATAGTCGTATACGCTAGGTAAGTGACGGTATTCTGCAGGTGCTTGAGCTTTAGGAACCATCAGAACATATTTACCCTGGATCTTGCTACAAGCATCACGAGCTGTCGGATGATGACTCATAAGAGCTGTAACTATTCCATATTCGTTTATACCTCTTTCGAGTCTCAAATCATTAAGTACAGTGCCTGTTGTTGATTTGATCACGGTACGTACATACGCCTCAAGCGTCCACGACTTCCCTGACTTGTCTTTTAGACTGACATCAATCCCTTTTTGAACCATTTCATAGATTGCCCTTCTAAAAGCTTTCTGTGGCGTTACCAGACCCCCGATGATTCTTGCGACCGTATCATTCAGAACTTGCTGATACATCTTTGCAATTGAGTTTACTTGATAATTGGTAGACAAAAGTGTCTGATTGATATGATTCTCAAAATCTAACCATTGACTTTCGAAATATTGGTTGAGTATTTGATCCAAGTTAGTCCATTCTTTAACGGGTGTTTTGGCCAAATTAGCAAGTTTCTTGTTTTCTTGCAGATTCTTCTTGTAGCCTTCTTTTGTAACAATATCGGCTAGCTCATTCTTGGTAACACCGTTGGTTTCCTCAACCAACTCATTGATTGTCTCCCAGTTAAGTAGCCCCAGTTGATCCAATTTTTCAAGATACCACTGAAAAACAGTATCCTTGGAGAGTTCTGCATTAGTTTTAATCTTTAATCGATCAACAACTAGCTGCATAATTTCTTCTTCAAGAGTTAAGTAAGAATCTTGTATTGCAGCAGATTTAATGTCTAGTTGTCGTTGAGTGATTGCCATTTAATCACTCCATTTCCTCTGGTAGACCTGCATTAGACATCATTCCGGATAACTTATCCGCACTTTGTCGCAATCCTAACTGATAAAGTTCCAATGCTTCGTCTTCTGGAAGATTCAAAATCTTCTCAAAAGCTTTATTAACTGGATAACCTAGCGTTATCAGTTGCTGATAAAACGTGAGTTTTTCACTCGTAGATGTAAATGCTCCATCATCAAAATTGACACCTACATCATCAAATGACGGGATTGAACCATCGTAGACGTTTAATGATTTACCTAGCTCGCAAACAGTGATAACCAGTTCCTTAACAAACTTTTCGATATTGGTGATTTGCATTGATCGTGTCTGATAAGTTTGAGAGTTCTCGCTGACCACTTCTGTAGCAGTTTTTGTGGATAACTTTCCAGAACTATCGAAACTAAATGTTCCGCTAGAAAGATTTGTTTCCATTTCCAAGGTTCTCAGATGATGGTTGATCGCAGCAACGTATTCCGTTGTCCGAATGCTAGTGGTTAGATCTTTGATTGTGTAATCATCCATATTGGCCCCAGGTATAATTTGGAAAGTGTCTTCGTCATCATCAAAGTACATTTTGACCTGGCCATTCTCTACACGACTTTTCAGAAGCATCTCACTCGCAGCGATCCGTCTCTTTCCTCGTCTGATTTCCTCATTGAATTCGTCAAACGTCCGGTTAATGCGGTCTAATGTCTTCTTACAGTTATCACAAACACCTAACCCCAATTGAGAATATGGAGAAATATTATTAAACCCACTTGTTTTTAGATATGCGAATAACGGTCTGGACAATACGCCTGTATTGAAAGTTGACTGAGGTTCTAGATCATCATAAAGCAAGGATAAATTGACCTGCGATCCTACTATTTCTGGCATCTCCGATCGATATAGCTCATTTGTGATTGTATACATCCCATTTTCTTGCCATTCATGAAATTCCAACAATGTGTAATAGACCTGTCTTCCGCCTTCTGTTCGGATAGTCCTGAAAGGAATAGCACATTCACTAATATTATTTGAATTACTATCTAATGGATAAAAGGCATCTGCTAACGCCCAAGAAAATTCAATTTGATTGGTTTTCTTATCCAAATACGGTCTACATGCTAGGCCACCAAGTGCAAACATTGGCTCTAGATACTTAGCAAAGTTTTTCTTGAAATCGTTGTGTTCGAATACTTTTTCGATGAACTCTTTTGCATCACCATCTACTTCAATCTCACATTGCTCATTGAAAACTACTGTTGCATACTGTCCGGCGACTTTTTTCATCATGTTAATGCTAGAAAAAGGGCGTTTTTTTGTCTTTCCGTTGCTATTCTTAAATTGAATATCATCATGCTTGCCCTCATAGTATCTAAGGTTTTCAATGATTCTGTTGTATTCTTCTGACTCTAAGTTGATTTTCGGATGGTCCAAGACCGAGTTAAGACTTTGAACTGGCAAGATAGCCTCAGCCCCCTTTCTAAATAAACTTTTAATTGACTGAATTAGTCCCAATTTGTCACCTCCTAAACCAAATATCTACGAGTGAAATAGTTTATCGCATACCGGCATTCATCCATCGCGTGGTTGTTTTTATCAACCGGTGTGCCATTGTCATTTCTCACGTACATTCCTAGCTCTTTGATAAAATTGTAATGATCATAAATACCGTTGATGTCATACAACAAAAAAACGCCCTTAGAAAAGGCGTTCTGCATTCTTTCTATTCCGACTTCGATTTTGGTTCCATTGCTCGTAATTTTATCCGAGGAATTGTTATCGGCTCTTGTAGTTTGGATATTTAGCAAATGGAGTTCTTCCCTTAGGGATTTACATGCCGGATCTACAAAAAACCAGTTGTATCTTGGTAACCAATTCCACTCTTTATAACACCAGTTTACAAACTCTTGAATTTTAGTCGCATAGACACTCATCGCAAGAGTTACACCTGTATCTGCACCACTATGGTAGTAGTTGGCCATTCGATAAAGGTAATAAGTGCCTTCATCCCAAGTGATAACATTGCAAGCACACGTTGTTGCATCAGACTGACCACCATCAGCAGTGAAGAAACATTCTACAACTTTACCTTTTATTTGACTGGAAATGTGTTTCTCACGATCAAACATTGAGTAAATCACACCTTCAGGCATCACCCTTTGTCCGAGCCAATCTCGCTTGAACAAATAATCAGAAACTGATAACTCATTTTTCAACTCGTTTTTACGTTGCTCAGTTAATATCGGATTATCATTAGGTGTCCAGTGTCTAAAGAAGAAACGTCCGGATTTTTCAAATCTTTCGAGTTCTTCAAGATTCGGATGATTTGGAGCCGGTGGATTTTGTTCAGCAAGATGGTACCGCCACTTTGCATCGAAGGTCCGTCTAAACGATTCCCTTATAAATGCTAAATTTAGCAAATTGAATTCAAGATAAACAACTGACCCAAGAGACATCCCTGTTATCGCCCCAACGCTATTAACCTTCCCTCCACCTTTATAGTAAATCTTCTTTTCTCCGATAGGAGTTTGAAGTAGCAAATGATCTCCGTGTTCATCATGACGAATACTAGAGCAGCCATCAAAGATATGCACAAGACCTAATCCATCGCCATCCATAAACATCCTATAAGCTTGTTCCTGGTTATATGCAGTCACAAGATGATTCATATCAGGACTTCTTAAATAGAAATCTGCCATTTTAAATATATCGGATGTTGTTTTTCCACTTCTGGGAGTTCCTTCGTTTAATTCAACTGTAATAGAACTAGAATCAAAATTGATATTTTCAATCTGTTTAGGACTGAACTTGATCTGTTGAGCCACTACCATCACCTCCAGATTTAACATCTAACAAGGCTTTTAGTAATTGGTTAACTTTACCACTACCATCAAGTTTAGCAGCCGTATTTTCAATAATCTTAGCCTCAGCAACGGCTTTATCAGCTTGAGCTTTCAATAGACGTTGTTTGCCTTCTCTATCAATCGGATACCTTTTCAAGATTTCTTTTAGTGCATTAGTCTTTTGATTAATATCCGGTGGTTTCTCCACTTTAATCACGCCATCTGCGGTGCCGATGTAGACTATCTCTTCGATTTCCCCACGAGCTATGCTGGTCAAAAGCTCCATTGCTTCAGTGGCATCCATAACTCTCTTAGATGCCATTTCTGAAAGAACCTTATCAATATAGAATTTTATATTAGGTTTTGTTAGGTTTTCAGCGCCAACTACTGCAGCCGTCTTAGTCGAATATCCAGCCAACCTAGCCGCTTCTGTAGCGTTTCCTAGTTTGATGTATTCGTCCGCAAATCGACGTTGCTTTTCGGTTAATTTAACCATCCATTTCCACCACCTCGCAATCTGTGTTTGTTTTGAAAATAAAAGATAAAAAAGAAAAAAAACTCAAGAACAGTGTCTTGAATTTTTTATTAGAAATAAAAGGTTATTTATTATTGTCAAAATATAGTTTTAATGAAGAACTCACTGCTCTTTCCGTGCCTTTAAGATCATAATATTTAAATGCGCTATTAAGAATAGAATATGTTAAACTTTGTACTAACTTAGTCAACGCTTCTCTGTCATCAACCTGACTCTCAATCTCTAAATAATTTTCTCCTATATTGAAATTCCTAGATACGTCACTTGAATGAGTATTCTGCGAAAAGATTCTAAAAATAGTGTTGTATTCTCCAATTTTATCCATAGATTTACATAGGTCATAAAAATTTTTGGTTTTTTCGTCAAAATCATACCATTTTCTTCGTTTCCTACCTTTCCTTGGAAGTAACTTTTCATATTGGTTTTCCCATTTATCGACACTCTCTTCAGGGAAATAAGACTCAGAATGTCTTAGAAAATCATCTAAATTCACTTGTAAAAGTTCCCTTGTCTTTCTACTTTCGTTACTATTGCCTTTTAGCAACGAAAACAATTTGGCCTGTGTTAACTTATAATCCAACCAAAAAGCTGTTCCTCTATTCACTGAGTCTTTTTTAACTATAAACTCAAGGTATATAGTTATTTCAAATAATGATCGAATCAAACTGCCGACACCAGATGTCAAATTGTTTTCCAATAAATATAATGCACTCATACTTTTCTTTCGAAATTCAATAATCAAACCATATATAGCGCCATCATGCAAACCAAATTCAATTCGTTTTTCCTCATAAAATTTATACATTATATCTTTCTCTACCTTTACTAACTGTTTATAAAAAACATCTTGCATTCTTTCACCCCTCTTAATATCAGAATATCAAGAAAGAACAAAAAATTCCATAACAAAAAACAGCCCCGAAGGACTGCTTAGTAGGAAGTATCAAAGATCATGTGAGTAATCCAATCGACAACTCCCAATCAGGAATGTAGGATTTGAACCTACGATCTTCAGATTAAAAATCTGACGCTCTACCAAACTGAGCTAATTCCTGAAAAAGACGGCTAGCGAATGAAGAAAAGGAGTGAATTCAACTCCATTCTATAGTAAATTTTTTTGTCGCCGTCTTAGTTTAAATACAGGGCGCTGAAAATGAAATTCAGAAAGGAGGTCTGCCAACACATCATAAAGGAGTGCGCCCTGTTATTTACAATAGTTGATACTACAATAATACTACGCAAAATCATGTAAAAACCGCAGTATTTCCACATAAAAACCACATCGATTCAGCAATATTCTATTAATTTTCCTTTTCGATAGGCTTCAGCAAATTCAATCAAGGCGGTTGCTTTGTAATCTTCGATTGTCCTAACCGAATAACCCATTTGCTGAGCAATTCCAACATTTGAGTATCGATCAACAGTACAATACGAATAATACAAAACTTGGCGACTATCTATTCCCAACGCCAAAAGAGCTACTACAATAGCATCCCTTTCTGCCTCCGCATCCATCATCTGGATGATCGCATCTTCTGATTTGTTGCCGTTACTTGGTGTTTTAGGCATATCAGTGATGATCGGTGAGCGGACATCAATCTTAGATCGACCAGCAATCCGCTCCAACCGACGATAATTTCTCAAAATGCTTTTTGCATTCTGCCTAGTCCTACGAAAATCTATCTCTCTTAATAGCATCATTGCTCAATCGCCCCTTTATTTGGTATAATGAAATTACCTTGGCGGGTGCAAAATCATTATTGTAGGGGCATTGGGCGGCTGCTTAATGCTTTTTTATTTGCCTTCTCTCTCGTCCATCTTCTTTCCTACAACGACTGCAGCAATCATTAATAACACGAATCCTGTAAACCCTAACACTGCAACTGTCATTCTTATCCTCCACTCTCGATTGCTTTTTTTACCATTGGATCACGATATAACATTTTGTATTTGAATTGCTCGTGTTGCAGTTGCTCTTGAAGTTGTTCAATCTGCTTCTGTTTATCCACAATTGTATAGGATAGCCAACTTTTTGCTGAGATCGCTGCTATTAATAATACAAGGATAGTTTTACGATTCATCGGATTGATCCTGTTCAACCTCTGACCAACCGTAATTGCAGTATTGTTGGAAAATTTCATGCGCTTCTTCTGCGATATCTTCTTCAGTCGCATCATCTTCCACTTCAAAATATTCAACTTCACTAACACCAGACCACGTGGTTTCAATATCAACTCTTATTTTTCTGGTCATCTTATCCCTCCTGTTTGCTATCGCTGACGATTGCGGACTTAACCACCGCCGTACGTTACCCATGCTCGTTGTTGAACTTCCTCAATGCCCAAGTCTATTACTTCCGTTGGTTCTTCTCTTGGGAAAGAATCGCTTTCGTATCCCATTTCCTCATCAATTATTTGTAAAGCAGTTGGCAAATCTTTTGCTATGCATGTGATTTGTCCACTAGACCAATCTTCCAAAACGCCATCTCCGTGCCAAATAAATAGTTTCATCACTCTTCCTCCAGTACTTTGAGATCATAATCCGAGTCAATGAATTTTTCTGTTAATTCTGGATTTATTGCATTCCCCAATTTTGTGTAGATTAAATCAAAATCATCTCGGTTAAAGTCAGATTGTAAGTAGTTATTGATGATTGCTCTGATACGGGTTTCCCAATAACTGCCCACCCCTTTATGCGCTGGTCTTGATAGCCAATGAAATATCTTTACTGTTATGTCTCTTTTTGACTCTACGCCGTTTAAGTTAAAATAAATATTCTTGGTTGGGACTAAGATTAGTTCATTTCTTCGATTGATGAATACCTTCGGTGATATTTCCGTTACAAATCCTATGAACTTTAGAACTTCTACTTGCACCATCACTCTTCCTCCTGTTCCAAATACTGTTTTAAATACTCTTGCACCATTTCCGCCTTTTCCCGATTGGTTAAACTCTTATAAGCCGCTGATAAGCAAGTTTCCCAGGAAGATGCCTCAGCTTCCAAAAATAAGTCGGATATTGATTCTAGTGGATCATTAGTTTCGCATTCGTTATCTTGCATCCAGGTGATTAAGCTCTGCTGATTCTCGTTGAGTTGCGGTTGCTTTAACATTTCAACAGCTTTATTGAATTCTTTAGCGGTATATGTCACTCCAAGAATGGTGATTGTTGGTTCAATATTCCAAGCGGATTCCTGAAATATCTTGCCTATTGTCTTTGATGTAATACTATTTTCTTCACTCACGTTCATTCCTCGCTTTCTTGTGACCCTCATTTCTGAAGGCCACAAATTCAGTTTTCTATTTCGTCGGATAACTGACTTGGTAAAATATAAAATATGTTACAATACCTAAAAGGAGGTATTGCTTTGGGAACTTTTTTAGCTTTTATTTGGTATATTTTTATAGGATTTATGCTTTATGGAATCATCAGATTGGCAGTTAAACACGGAATTTCCGATTCCAAAAAAAATAATTGATGAATCTGTTGCTACTCTTTTAGGGTAGTTTTTTTATTTCCACAATTTTGGTGGATAGTTGACTACGTACTGCGTAGAATAATCTCCTCAAAATTCCAAATTGCGAAATTGAGAGTATCAACCTTCGTACGCCAAACATTCGCCAGATTGTAATACAGCTCTTGATTTTCATCATCTGCATAAGACCTAGCTTCTTGTTCTAGCTCTTTTATTTTTGCTATGCATTCTGACTTTCTGTTCTTTAACACTTCTAAAAACTCCTTGTGACAACTTTCAGTTTTCAATCTCAAACACCTCTCTCAGTTGGTAATATCTGTCACTTACATCTTTCTTTTGCTATGCCCATATCAATTATTTGCTTAAAAAGTTCCCATTCCTCAAAAGTCATAGAAATATCGTGCTGCATAACATTTTGCTGATCCACCGTTGTAAAATAAATGAAACCTGTACCAATATCCGCAAACATTGTATGCGTGTCGTTGGCATGATTATTGACAACAGTCAAATCTTGAAAGTCCGCTGATAACGCCATATCCTCCCACCTTTCCTAGTTTGCTATTTCTTTCGATTACAAACCCCTTATTTAGCCAAAACCATATTTTTCAGCTTTACCACAGTTTGATCACCAAGAACTTTTTGCCGCCACTCGTCCTGTTCTTTGTGACAGACAATAATTCTCACATGTGCCGATTTCTCATAAATTTTCAGGCATTCAGTTCTAACCAATCCCGAAAACCCTTCGATGGCACAGTTGTAGATCTTGCCGACTTTTACTTTTGTTTTTGCTGGTCTGACCTTCGGTTGAATCTCAAAGCGACGTCCTTCCGGATGAATGACAAAAGTGTCTTGTATTCTCATGGTTTTTCCTCCTAAAACTTACTTTCGATAAATAGTCCAGTTTTTCGGTCATATTTAGCCAATATCAATTCGATTTGATATCTAAAGCAAAATAATTTAGCTTTTATTTTGAATGCCTCAGTTTGAACTCCTTTAACATCCACCGCTTGAACCAATTTGCTACCATCCCAAAATGTGAAATCCGGAGTATAAGTGATTGAGCGTATGGTTTTATTCCCTATGCGAAATTTGGGTTGAAGCTCGAATTTTTCTTGTAATCGAAGTTCAAAACCATTGGTTTCCACATATTTAGCAGCGAATGGAAGGTATCGTGCTTCAGCAACACTATCGAATTTAATGCCATTGACAACAGTTTTTCGATTGCTATATTTTGGTTTATTGGATAGTTTAGTTGCTCTCATACTGCCGCACCTTCTCTTGCCATCAGTCCTAGATATAGCAACTTGGCTTCTTGCCACATTGATTCAGTGGTTCCGGCAGTGAGAAACTCGCCATAGTGCGTCTTCGATACTTTTCCCAAGCTGATTCGAGTGTGACGATACATTACCATGAAGATTCGAAAGCGGACCTCTTCTGGCTGATTGCTGTCGAGGATTCGCTTAACGTTTTCCATCAAGTTCTTGTGACTAGGGTCTAATGCAGCGTAGATTTGCTTAATTACAGTGATTCGGTTTAATTGATCAATTTCCAAATGGATCATCCCCCGCTTCTTTTCGTAGTCGGTCCATGATCTCAGCTTCCTTTTGAGCGTTATATCCTTCTGGATCGTTGAGCCATTCTGGGATAGGCTCTGTACGGATTGGCTTATTGTTGTAAGATTGTTTAGATTGAAGAAATGACTGCTTGAAATTTTCGACTGCTATTTTTGCATCTTCAACAGTTTTTACACCTGACCTTTTCCAATCATTGAGCAGCTTAACAATATAGTTTGCAGATCTTTTTCTTTCGCTTGCTGCATAGTCAATAGCGAATAACACAACATCAAGATCGAATTCTTCCTCCACAAAACTTTCGACTCGATCAACTTGTTCTGGTCGATCCATCGGAATTATCTTTTGTGCGTAAGCATCACGAATCTTTTGCTTATCAATATCAATAATATTATTTTGTTTAGTTTCTTTTAGTTTAGTTTTGTTTATATAAGCTGAAGTATCTACTGAAGAAACTACTGAAGTTTTTACTGTAGTATCTACTGAACAATCTGCTGAAGTATTTACAGGAATAGTTCCAGTAGATGCTTTACTTACTGGAGCTATTCCAGTAGTTAGATCGATAAGAATGTAAATACCTGCTTTTGTACGTCCTCTTTTTTTATATTGAAGGAGTCCGCTTTGGATTAACTGATTACGGTTATTAATCAGTGTCTTCTCAGATGACTTAGTCATTGATTGTAGCCTTGTATTGGAAATAGATAGTTCATTCTGCCAACCGCTCAGGTTTGCTACTCGCATTAATTTGTACCAAAGCAACTGTGCCCCAGGCCCGAGTTCGTTATACTCATTCCAATTCTCGAAGGCATTAATCTGTCTGATGTAATCCAAGGTTGTTCCTCCTTTCTACATATCTATTAAATCGCCTACTTCTAAAAATCCTGTTAAAGACTTATGTTGGCGACAGTATTCACATTTCCCGCACATTTTCGGCGCTTCTTCTCCATTTTTCACTCGTAAGATATGAGGTAATTCTTGTTCCAATAATCGAAGTTCAAAATCAAAGCGTCCAAGATAAATACTGATACCAGCAATATCAGGAGGCGACTCTTTTGTTACTGCAAAGATATAAGGTGTAATTTCCCTGTTATAGGTTTGTTCGAGTAAGTTTTTATAAACAGCCATTTGTAGAATATAGCCATATTGCTCAACAAACGAAACGTAGCCACTATATTTTTGTGACCAGTATCTCTGAGAAAGACTCCGAGTCGTTTTTAAATCAACAAGATAACCTTTCTCTAAATTGAAACAATCAATTCTGGCTTTCCATTCCGTATCAAATAGCGTTCCTGTTAGAATCAGTTCTTTCTCGCCTTGATAGACAAAACGAAAAAAATCATCATATTCTAAGGTTTCAATCCTATTGATCGCCTGAGCAAACTCTGCCCGTTCTGATCCATTCTTTTTATAAATAGCACTTGCATTCTCTTGTATAAATTCTTGATGTGCCTCAGGAGACTCAAAATAGGAATGGACATAGTTTCCAACTAGTAAAGCCGTAGGATCACTCTCTGGCGACCATTCTTCTTTTAATTTTGCCAAAGTCGCTGCTTCGCATTCTTGAAATGATTTGAATTGGCTGACTGACATATACTGCCAGTCAGCTTCATTGCTATAATAGTTCTTCTTGTTTAAGTCCATCGGTATCCGTCACCTTCGCTTCTTTCAAAGGATCTTTCTTTGTTTGAGAAAATTCTTGTTCTAGTTTCGAGGATTCTTTCTTTTCGGCGGTCGGAACCTCAAACCAATCTTCTACTTTACTCATGCCATCTTTGATTGAATTATAGATATTTGCTAAATCCACACCATTTTTTTCAGTAAAAGCAGTTGCTTTATAGCCAAATCTTGCTTCAATCATTTCTTGTGTAACGTCAAGCTTTTCTTTAAACAATCTGAACATTTGATCCAGTCGTTCTTTCAGCGGCTTATCATTTGCGCCAGCCATCGTTTTATTGCATTCTTCAACTGCGGCTTCAATAATATCTCCGGGAATAACTCCTAAAATACAAGCTCGCACACGCCGTGCACCGTTGTTAGCTACTAACTCATAAATATCTCTTGGATCCTTTAAGAAAGTAACTCCTTTTTTGGTGTGGCGTTCATGTTTTACCGTGAATACTTTCTCTTGCCGTGTGTTCGTTTCAAGATCCCATGCATAAGCCATAGCAATCGATTCTCCAGGCAATTGTTGCAGTTCTTTAATTCCAAAGGATAAATTCCCCCAGTTTTGAGCAATTACTTCTGCTAATCGAATCGATGGACCACTGATCATTTGACCTCCACGGGGATAGTTATAGACAGCTGTTTTTGCTAGAGATTGGCGTTTGCATGCATCTAAAATCCGTCGTTCTGCATCAAAAGGATTTCTCGGGAACTGTTTTGCCATAAAAATCTGTCCTTTTACTTCTTCAATCTCTCTGCTTGAACTAGATTGCGCCATAACACTGTTATTTTGTTGAGAACTAAATTCGTTCGCTAAATCGTATGTCATTTTGTTTTCTCCATTTCTTTGTATTGTTTTCCAAATCCAACAAACTCAATATGCTTTAAACTTTTCGATTCATTTTCTTCAATACAATCAGCAATATTTAACTGAGTAACAATTCGTGTGATTTCTTGAGATACAATTTCCCCTAATTCAAAGTCTGGTTCATATAGTGTAAAAGTAAGTTCGAATACTGCATCTTCATCTTCTATCTGATCTCCGAAAGAGTCAGTAATTTCTGTTTCTTCAATGAAAGGAGATTCATCCTCGTCGGGAAGTCGAACTAAAAAGCTGTCCAATTCTAATATTTCTCTTGGGTTAAGCATTGTCATTTCCCCTTTTCTGTTTTAAAATGGAGACAAAGATATTTTCAAAAGTATTTCTTGTGACTTGCTATTGCTTTGGACGGCTAGCAAGTCTTTTTTCTTTGTCTTGATAGTCTTTTGCAGCCATGTCGTAGACAATATTTGCGAAAGACCATAGAAATACTAAAACTAATCCTGCTACTACATGAATTGCTGTAAATGCTACTACAAAAATCAATAGTGCTGTGACGATGAATGTATCTTTAATTGATCGTTTCATGTTTTATGCCTCCTTTAGATTTACAACATTTGAAACACTTCCAAGATTCTTACGCATCTTTGCTTCTTTAAGAATTTGATCAAACTTTCTTCCGGCACTTTCCTTTAGAAAGCGTTCAGCTTCATAAATGCTTACTACTTTGCAAGAACTAAATTGAATACTTTTGATTTCCCCAAGTTCTTCCAATTGATATACATTTTCTTTACTGGTCCGGAACTCTTTAGCCAGTTCTGGTAATGTGTAAACCAACATTTTAGTCATTCCTTTCTATTTTTTCTGATAGAATTGTCATTTCTCGCATATTCCAACCAAACCTGTTACACATTGAAGATAAAACCGATAATTCTAATCTCACTTCATCACTCAACTCATACCAATAAAGTTTTAAATGATCGATTTCATCATCTGTTAACTCATCAGGCTCAATCGTCAACAAATCCCAAATTTCATATCTCTTTTCTACTTCAATTCGCTCAAGCTCTTCTTTATCTTGACCGACCATTTTCGAAAGCGGATGATTGTCCCTCCTTTTTCTGTTCAAAGGCTTAGGTGTATGAAATAATTCAGCAGCTACTTCGAAATCTACTTCCGGATCTTGCAAATAATCAGCAATATCGACTATCTTCTCAACTCCCATGGATCTTCTTCCATTCAAAACATGACTCAGCAATTGTGGAGAAATATTTATATCTTGAGCCATCATCCGTTGATTAAGTGCTTGCTTGTCTACCTCCTTTCGATAGATAGCCGCAATGTTCTTTTCAATGGGATTTACGCTCATATCGTCATCTCCTTTGTATTTAGTTATTTATTTTCGTAGCAGTTGAACTGCCATAAAATGTAATTAAGCAATAAGTTTTGGTGTTGAGGCGAACTGCCATTTTTCATCAATATATGAATAAATGTCCTGCGCTACTTCATCTGTAGCTAAGAAACGAATAATGATTTCTTCAACACCGCCAGTGTTTATAAACAGTTCGCCTTCAATACCGATAGAAATGTTGAACTTTCTCTTTATTGCTGGAACAATCATTTCTATATATTGTTTAAGAAATCCAGAATCGATATTTACTTTGATCGTTTGTGGTTTGTCTTTCATTTGGAGACCTGCTTCAAATTATTCGTATCGATTTTCGAAACTTTAGGTTTAAAAATTTTTGTAATTGGAATGCTGAGTATCTTTGAAATCAAAGGAATTTCCTCAGATTTAAAATTATACTCTCCAATCTCCCGACGATAATATTTGGCTTTGCTGTTAAAGTTCATTTTATCAGCCATATCTTGTAACGAATATCCTTTTTCCAGTCTAGCTTTTTTAATAAGTTCTAAATCAACTTGAAACATCTTTCCACCTCCATAAGTTTCTATTTTAGCAACTTTATATCCATATAATACATTGCGATTTTAGATACGTCAAGGATTTTTATATCTTTTTTCGCAACTTTTTATATCTTTTTTCGCAACCATGTTAGAATATAGTTGCTTAAACCTCTACGAAAGGAGTAAACCATGACTGATAATACTTTAATTTCGAGAATAATTAATCTGAGAGAATCTAAAGATTGGAGTCAAGCTGAATTAGGAAGACGCTTGGGTGTTGAAAAATCCGTTATGAATAAGATTGAAAATGGTACTAGAAAAGTATCAACCGACGAACTAGCAAAACTTTCAAAAATTTTCAATGTATCATCCGATTATCTATTAAACGGTGATGACGGGTATAAAAGGGAATGGGATAATTCTTTCGAGGAAGTGAATGATAAACTTCGAGTAGTTGCTGCTCATATTGATGATGATGCAACTGAAGAAGATCTCGAAGATATTCTGCGTTATATCGAATACAGGAAAAATAACCCTTTGAAGAAAAAGAAGTAGGTGTTTTTTTGATGCAGTTGTGTGAAGAATTGATGTCTGTCACCCCTGAATTAGATTTTTTATACGATCCCCTTATGCCCGAAAAGCAAAAGGGGTTTCTCGATGGCGATGTTGTTTATTTAAATCCCAAACAGTCATACTATGAACTTCCTTGTACAATCGGTGAAGAAATTGCTCACTATTTAACAACTGTAGGTGATATTACAAGGCAAAAGACTTTAAATGACAAGAAACAAGAACGCCAAGCAAGAACGTTGGGAGCTGTAATTGTAGTTAGCCCTTATGAAATTATCAATTGTTATGAAAATGGTTGTAAAACCCTTGCTGAAAGCGCTAATTTTTTACAGATAACAATAGAAACGTTAAAAACAGCCATTGAATATTACGCTAGAAAATTTAATGGTATAAAAACAGAAAACAACTACACTCTCCTATTTCAAAAAAATGGGACAGTAGCAGTTTTAAAATCATTTAATAATTATTAGGAGATGAAAAGATGGCTGAAAAAGTGTGTGCTGTCTGCGGTAAAAAAGTTGGATTTGGATCTTATAAGATTTCTGATGGTCAACGCGCTTGTGCAAAATGTATGAAAAAAGCGGGATATGGCATGTCTACTTCTTTCAACGAAATTAGATCTATTACATTGGACGATTTAAAAAAAGATGCCAAAGCTGATAAGAAAGCACTGAAGCTCGAAAAAAAAGAACAGCAAAAAGAAAATGCAAATCGTCTCAAAGAATTCAAGGCAGATTTAAAGGTTTCTTCTTACTTATTGATTGATAGTAAAAAAAGACAATTTAAGATTAAAGGTCTTTTAAATGGTCTTACAATCTATGATTTAGATTCTATCAGAGGATATGAAATAGTAGAAAACGGTGGCTCAGTCACTTCTGGCGGCTTAGGAAGAGCTGCTGTAGGAGCGTTAACGTTTGGTGGTGCAGGAGCAATTGTTGGTGCCGTTACTGGGAAAAAACATTCAACCTCTATTGTAGAGTCCATGCAAGTTAAAATATTGATGTCTGATATTGATAATCCCGTTCTTTTTATTGATTTGATAAGTTCGAAAACTAAAAGAACTTCCATAATATATAAAACAGCTGTTAAAGACGCTGAAAAGATCATCTATTTATTGGAATCTCAATTTAAAGAATCTGCGGATATTGGAGTACAAGAGTCATCTTTGGAACCTCAGAGCAGCGCTGATGAAATACGAAAATTCAAAGAGTTACTAGACGATGGCATAATCACTAAAGAAGAATTCGAAGAAAAGAAAAAAGATTTATTGGGTTTATGATAAGTAACTATCTCCGGACCTTTCTTTTAGTTGAAAGTTTGAGATTAATAAAGGTGGTTCTTTTTTTGGATTGGTCAAACAAAGTTTATGAAGAATTAAGTGAGTTTGAAAAATTTAAGGCTGATAAACTAATCGATCTTGCGCTAGATAGCGCGAGTGACTATAAAGTAAATCCTCCTAATGAACACGATAGAATAGTTATTCGTGACTACGTTAGAAAGAATTTATCAACGTTAAATAGGATTGATGAACATACCGCCCCGCATGACAAAAATTTTTAAATTTTGGTTTAAAGAACTTAAATGAAATAATTTGAAATGAGGAATTCGTATGAAAGAGTATATATACTTGGATGAAGAACTATTGAATTCCGTCCTTGCGCAATACGAAGAAGGCTTAATAAGTAGTTTTTCAAAAGAAAGTGGCAGTTCTGGAGCTAGGCAAGAGTCATCCGAAACTACGACTGAAGGTGGCATAGATGGTATAGTATCTATTGGTGCAAAATATGTAAAGGGTGTCAAGGAACAAAGCGGAACCGAATTAACTGAGAGTCAATCAAGAACAATTGATTATGTTTTAAAAGATTACGGAGTCGACATATTATTAAATAAAATTGATGACTACGAAAAAAAGAAAAGTTCTATCCAAGATGCTGATGAAGGTGATTTCGTTGTTTTATCTAGTCCGTTTCAAATATACGACTTTAATTTAATTGCTAATATTTCAGCTCCAAAAAACATGTCAATTTTTATGCAAGAACCTGCAGAGACAGACAAATCAGAAATAAGAAAAATTCGTAGTCAACTCAGAGTTATGCGTTCTAAGGGAAAATTAACACAAGAACAAAAAATCGAAATTATGGAACTTGAAAGACAAATTCAACAAGCTGAAAAAGGCGGATTTGATGATAAGAGTCTTGATGTAATAAACAAAGCTTCGTCATTCGCTAATGAGATATTTGACAATAATATCGTCATTCGTGGTGAAAAATTGCTCATGATATGTAAAAGATCTAACTTTAGAATGAACAAAGCCGAACTTTCCTTTTTAACGGAATCTTTTCGAGAAATTAAAATTATTGGACGAGTTATTGCGATACAAACTACAGTACATCCTACTGGAAATATTGACGAAATCAAGGAAAATGAACTGAATAGAATTCCTTCTTTTTTCCATGATGTATTCTTATCTAATTTTGGTATGTTAAAAGCCGATGACCGAATACTCCGCCCTATTGCTCTTTTCTTTGAATAAAACTAAAGGACTTATCAAAATCTTTGTTTAATTTATCTAACTTCTGAAAACCTTCTTCTATTTGTTGGTGGTTATCTTTTTTGTAGCGGGAAAAAGCATTGAATTTTTCTTCTAGTTGCTTTTTATTGGATTTCGCTCTAAATAAATGCATGCTTATCCCCCCACCTTAATGATTTTTTAAGTTGATTATAACACTTTTTGGATAAGAGTACACAAATAGCTTGTCAGGTTGGAATTCGATTTTGATTAGATTACCGAAAACTTTTTTATGGTTATGACCTTCTTATTAATGGTGATCATGAGATTATTCAACACAAAAAAAACTCTCAAGCCCATTTGAATGAGTGAAAGGTGCGGATAGTAAAGGGTTAGTCCCATAGTAATGGTGCCCCTTAACTCAAATTAAGTATAATTGAATAACTTTCGCAATACAATATCAAATTTAATTTTAATGAGATTAGCCTTCGGGCTTTTCTTTTTAAAAGAAAAAGAACATATGTTTGTATAGAGCTATCCCCTACTCTATACAAAAAACAATGGAGGGAAAACATAAATGAACGGACATGTTAGAAAAGTCGGCAGCAAATGGCATTTTGTAATAGAAATGGCTAAGGTTGACGGCAAACGTCAACGTATACAAAAAGGCGGATGGAATACAAAAGCCGAAGCACAAGAAGAACTAAGAAAAGCTATGAATACATACAAGGAAGGAGGAAAAGTTAATATAAAAGAAATGAGTGTTGCTGATTACTTTGATTATTGGTTTGAAAACTACGTTGAGAAAAAGTTAAAATACAATACTCAGAAAAATTATCAAAACATCATTAAGAAATACATTAAACCAGAGATAGGCAAGTATTACTTGAGCTCTATCGGCCCCTCTCGTCTTCAAGATTTAATGAACAAGTTACCCAATGGATTTGACCGCCCTCTTGCTAAACATTCCGTAGAAATTGTATTTACTGTTTTAAAAGGAGCATTCAAAAGAGCTGTCTATCCATGGCAAGCAATCAATTCAAATCCTATGGTATACGTTGAAATGCCAACCTTCGAAAATAAGCCCAAACAAACAAGGGATGATATGAAAATTATCACTATGGATCAGTATCAAAAAATACTTGAACTTAACCCCCCATCCAGCCCTTTCAGATTACCACTCATGATTGGTTTTCATACAGGATTGCGGAGAGGTGAAGTATGTGGTCTACAGTGGTCAGATATTTCATTGGATGAGCAAACAATAACAGTAGATCGAATAATGTTACAGGACAAGCACGGAATTCAGCTTGGCACTCCCAAAACACAAGCAAGTTTCAGAACAATAGCAATTGATGATGTATTAGCAGCTGAATTAAGAAGAGCAAGAAAGAGTCAATCAGAGAATAAACTTAGGTATGGTAAATTCTATTACGATTCAACTTTTGTCTGTACAAAAGACAATGGCGAACCAGTGACACCAAATTCTATAAAATGGCACTCTTCTCGTATAAAAAAGGAACTCGGAATTGATTTTAATTTTCACTCTCTTCGACATACTCACGCTACCATGCTTTTAGAAGATGGAGTCAAGCCAAAAATTGTTCAAGAAAGATTGGGCCATTCAAGGATTGCTACAACAATGGACAAATATGTACATGTGACTAAAAAGATGAAAACAGAAGCCGTTGATATCTTCGCCCAACGATTGAAAAAATCCGCTGAAAGATAAAAAAATTGTCGCCCATTTAAATTTATGGGCGACAATCGGGCGAATGTTTTTGAAAATTCACAAAGAAAAAAACAATTGTTTTCAAGAATTCCTTGCTATTTCTTCGGTTCGTCCTCGTCCATTTTCAGAACGGCCATGAAGGCTTCCTGCGGAACTTCTACTGAACCGATTTGTTTCATGCGTTTCTTACCTTCTTTTTGTTTCTCTAGGAGTTTCCGTTTACGAGAAACATCCCCACCATAACATTTCGCTAAAACATTTTTGCGCAGAGCCTTGATATCGGAGCGAGCCACGATTTTTTGGCCGATCGCTGCTTGTATCGGTACTTCGAATTGTTGACGCGGGATGAGTTTTTTCAATTTTTCTACGATGGCTTTTCCGCGTTCGTAGGCAAAATCTCGGTGAACAATAAAGCTTAATGCATCGACTTTCTCAGCGTTCAACAAGATGTCCATTTTAACTAACTTGCTGGTACGGTAACCGGACATTTCATAATCCAGTGATGCGTAACCTTTTGTGCTGGATTTCAGTTTGTCAAAGAAATCAAAGACGATTTCAGATAATGGAATTTCATAGACGACATTGACCCGATAATCATCTAGGTAGTCCATGGTGACAAAATCTCCCCGTTTACGCTGTGAGAGTTCCATAACTGCACCTACATAGTCATTTGGTACCATGATTTGTGCTTTGACAAAAGGTTCTTCGACATTTTCAATAGTACCTGGTTCAGGGAAATCTGCTGGATTATCGACTGTCACGGTTGTTCCGTCTGTCTTGTTGACATGATAGATAACAGAAGGCGCTGTCGTGATCAATTCCAAATTGAACTCACGTTCTAAACGCTCTTGAACAACATCCATATGCAAGAGACCTAGGAAACCGCAACGGAAACCAAAGCCTAGCGCTTGAGAAGTTTCAGGCTCGAATTGGAGTGCCGCATCATTCAATTGCAGCTTCTCTAATGCTTCCCGCAGATCATTGTAACGAGAAGTATCGATTGGATAGAGTCCACAATACACCATTGGATTCATTTGACGATACCCTTCCAAAGCTTCTTGGGCTGGATTATTTGCTAGTGTCACAGTATCCCCTACTTGTGTATCTTTCACTGTTTTGATAGCTGCTGTGATATAACCAACATCTCCCACCATCAATGCATCCCGTTGGATCGCTTTAGGTGAAAACACCCCAACTTCGGTGACATCAAAGGTTTTTCCATTACTCATCATTTGAATTTTATCCCCAGGTTTGACCATCCCATCCATGATACGGACGTTCAGAACAACCCCTCGATAAGAATCGTAGACAGAATCAAAGATCAATGCTTTCAATGGCGCTTCAATATCTCCAGCTGGTGCCGGTACATATTCGACAATTTGTTCTAAGATATCTTCGATGCCAATTCCGGCTTTGGCACTAGCTAAAACCGCTTCACTTGCATCGATACCGATAACGTCTTCGATTTCTGTACGTACTCGTTCTGGGTCTGCTGCTGGCAGATCGATTTTATTGATGACTGGTAAGATCTCTAAGTCGTTGTCCAGAGCCAAATAAACATTGGCTAATGTTTGAGCTTCAATCCCTTGAGCTGCATCCACAACCAATACAGCACCTTCACACGCAGCCAAACTCCGCGATACTTCATAAGTGAAATCCACGTGTCCTGGTGTGTCGATCAAATGGAAAATATAGGTTTCACCATCTTTTGCGGTATAATTCAACTCAACCGCATTCAATTTAATGGTGATTCCCCGTTCCCGTTCTAAGTCCATGGAGTCTAATAATTGATTTTGCATTTCTCTGGACGTTACCGTATGAGTTTGTTCCAAAATCCGATCGGCTAGCGTAGACTTTCCGTGGTCAATATGAGCGATAATGGAAAAGTTACGAATCTTTTCCTGTCGTTTTTTCATTTCTTCTATATTCATGGATACGTTCCTCATTTCTTTTAGTCAGCTTTTCTATTATACCAACGAAATGCTGATAATTAAAGTATTTTTCTTGACCGATATCTAAACAAATTTGTTCAGGTTTTGCTATACTATAGCTAGTAAATAAATTGGAGTTGAAAGAATGGACAATAATTTTCATCAAGATTTGCATATTCGACCAGTAGAAGAAAAAGATGTCGATCAGTTCAATGAGCTTCTAAGCTATGTTTTTCAAATCACTGAGTCGGACATCGAGGAAAGCGGTTATGAAAGCAAGCGTGAAATGATCAAATCAAAACGACCAATCTTGGAATTATCTAAAGTGTTCGGGTGGTTCAACGGTGATCAGCTTGTTTCACAAATTGCTGTCTATCCCTGTGAAGTGAACATTCATGGAACTCTTTACAAAATGGGCGGCGTGACCGGTGTCGGAACTTACCCTGAATATGCGGGACATGGACTGATGAAAGACTTGATCAAACTCGCTCTTGAAACGATGCGAGCAGATCAGCAATGGATCTCTTATCTCTATCCTTATAATGTTCCTTATTATCGTCGTAAGGGCTGGGAGATGATGTCAGATAAATTAACCTTCAAAATACGTGATACCCAGTTACCAAAAACGGTGGAAGTTCCAGGAATCGTTGAACGAAAAGAGGTAGATGATCCTGACGTTTTCACTGTCTATAATCAATTCTCAAGAGAAAATCATGGCGCATTACAGCGGACCGCTTTTCACTGGGAAGAATACTGGCGCTACGAAAACGAAGAAAGCCGAACAGCAGCTGTCTATTATAATAAAAGTGGTCACCCCACTGGTGTACTTTTTTATTGGGTCGCCGAAGAAGTCTTTCACGTGAAAGAAATGTTTTACTTGAATCAAGAAGCCCGCAATGGATTATGGAACTTTATCTCGGCTCATTTCTCTATGGTCTACTGGGTCAAAGGCGATATTTATAAAAATGAACCTTTGGCTTTCTTGTTGGAAGACAGCCAAATCAAAGAAACGATCGAACCTTACTATATGGCACGCATCGTTGACGTAACAGAGTTTTTGAAAAAATTCCCCTTTAAAGCATTCGATCAGCCTTTTCATTTCGTTGTCTCCGATCCTGTTGCTGAATGGAATAATGGTATTTTTGGATTGAACTATGCTAAAGGTGAAGTCATCGTTTCGAATGATCCGATCGGAAAAGCGGTCCAATTAGATATCCAAACGTTAACTTGCGTACTGATGAATTATCGAAGACCTGCGTATTTGGCTCGAATCGAGCGTCTCCATACCGATTCGGATACGTTACAGTTATTGGAGACTATTATTCCTGATATGGAAGCTTATTTTGGCGACTATTTTTAATCATGTTGATAAAATGAAGGAGAATGAAAATGAATATTTACTTTGCAGCCCCCCTCTTTGCTAAAAGTGATCTGCTTTATAATGCCGATCTAGTCAATCAAATCCGAAGCACCTATCCACAAGCAGATATCTATTTGCCACAAGAAAATGCATCCATTAATGATAAGTCTGCTTATGCTGATAGTAAAATGATAGCTCAAGCTGATACAGAAAAAGTATTGGAAAGTGACCTAATGATTGCATTATTAGATGGTCTAACGATCGATCCAGGCGTAGCTTCAGAAATCGGCGTGGCTTTTGCCAAAGAAATCCCTGTCTTGGGGCTATATACAGACAATCGCCAACAAGGAGCAGATAATCAGCAAAAGATTACTGCACTGAAAACTGTAGCCGAAAATCAATTTCATTATTTGAATCTCTATACAGTCGGTTTGATCAAACTGAATGGAGAGATCTATTCTTCAGAAACTGCTTTACTAGAAGGCTTGGCTGCCTATCTCGGGGAGGAACAATAAATGAGTGATAATTATAAACGTTTATTAAAACTATTTACACTATTTGGCTTCCTTGTTTTCGCATTTTCTGTTTGGGAATTCTTTCAAGGTGTCTATCCTAAACAGCAAGCACTGATTTTTCTAGTTCAAGCATTACTAGGTATTTTGTTGATCTATGTACCTGAATTCAGTAAAAAGCTGTTCCGGATTCAACTTCCCAATGCGACTATTTACTTTTATTGGTTCTTTCTGTTGATCTCGGTCTTTATGGGAACGATTTTGCATCTGATTGAAATTATTTCCTTCTGGGATAAAGTACTGCACACAGTTAGTCCGATGGTTCTGACAGCAGTTGGTTATGGGCTGATCTGTATGTTCCTAAAAGATGTTCCAGTACGAGAAGTTTCTCCATGGCTTTTTCTTCTGATGGGATTTGCTTTTGCAGGCCTGTGTGGTGTTTTTTGGGAGTTCTGGGAGTTTGTCTGCGATTCGCTTGGTGGAATGAATCTGCAGCGCTATGCGACGCTAGAAGGCACCCCATTCATTGGCCGCGAGGCATTGATGGATACGATGGGTGATCTTTTGACCAACACGATCGGAGCTGTATTGATGGGATTGATTGCTTACTTCCAAGGGCGAGGCAAGCCTGATTATTTTGAAAGCTATCGTATCAAAAAAAGTGAACAGTGATTTTTATCAACTGTCTGAACTAATTTTATTAGTTCAGACAGTTTTTTTATCCTAATGATTTCGCAAAAACTAATTTTGACAATGGTCTTTTTTTAGCAAAAATCTCCCAAATTCATTGAACCCCTTTCATTAATAAAGGAATAAACGTTATTTAATAATTTATGTTATTGGACGAGTCCTCTTTATACCAATAATTGCAAAAAGAATTGCCTGAAATGCAGTGTATTTGATTTCACGATTCTCAAAAGGTCTGTTATAATATTTAACAATAAGTCGACCTGGAAGTCAGTAAGGAGATCGCCATGATTTTGACGGTATTTTTTCTTTTGTGCTGCATGATCTTTTCATCTATTACCTATGCCTTTTCTAAAGATGCACGAAAATTCGTCCAACCCCTGCCTATTAAAATCATTTTCATTGCTTCTGCGGCGATTGCCGTTTGGACAATGTTCTTTTCCGTGATTGCGCTAGTAGCTTGGGTCGTTTAAAAAAGCATTCTTGCATGTTTCGAGTGAAGACTCGCTCCTGTGCAAGAATGCTTTTTTACTGTGCTTTTAAAATAATGAAATTTCACTTAATGGCCAGTAACGCAAGATAACTTTTCCTTGCATTTGATCGGCATCCACCACACCAAAAGAACGGCTATCTCTTGAAATCAGACGATTGTCTCCCATAACAAAATATTTTCCCTTAGGGACGGTAATAGAGAAATCTTCAGTGAATTGGGTTGCACTGGCCGCGATTTGCTGGAATAATTCCCGGTAGCTATATTTCTTTTGCAACTGATCATCCGCAAATTGCTTCTTAAAATCTTCTAAGTACTCTTCGTGATACTCTTTGCCATTGATTGTCAGGACGTCATTTTTCATCTCGATTTTATCTCCAGGCAAACCAATTAGGCGTTTCACCGCAATTTTACTGGTATCATCCGGTTCTACGCAAATAATCACGTCTTGCCGCTGATAACTTGAAATCTTGGAAGCAATCAAGCGTTGCCCATCAGCCAAAGTTGGATCCATTGAATGCCCGCTGACTTTGACAGGCGTTAAAATAAACAATCGAACGACAACAATCACCACAATAAAAGCGAGAATAAACCAATTCTCTTTTAAAAATTTCTGCATCTTATTTTATTTGCTCCTTCAACTATTTTCTCAGTAGATCCTTCATTAGAAAATAGACCTGCGTTTTGCGTTTACTTCTCAATCTTACGTTTAATTTGCCTTTTCGGCAAGTAAAATCTTTTTACGAAAGTTTTTTTTTACGAGAAATTTACCAATCTTTGTTTAATAAAAAGAAAGTTCTTAAACCACATTGACGTAGCATAATAACATGATGATTTTTTTATTCAAAAGAAAAAACCTGAAAAATAGCGGAATAGGCAGAAGACTTTATTCAGGTCTTTCCCACAGTATCATTCCGTCTATCATTCAGGTAATTCAAGGGGTATTTTTCTCGTTTAAGTTAGATGACTAAGAAATCTCTTATTCACTTATCGGTGTATTTTCAAAAACAAGCTGGTCATTCAACACTTCTATCGTCACTTTTGTTTTCGGCAGAACACGTCCTGCAACGATTTCTTTAGCCAGAGGTGTTTCTACCTCCCGTGTAATGAAACGCCGCAATGGTCTTGCGCCATAAGCGGGTTCGTACGAATGCTCTGCGATCCATTTTTTGGCTTCTTCTGTAATGGATAATTGAATGTCTTGATTTTCCAATCGTTGAGACAATTGAGCAATAATTTTATCCACGATACCTGTAACATTGGCTAAGCTTAGTGGCGTGAATAAAATTGTATCATCGATACGGTTCAAGAACTCTGGTTTAAAATGACCGCGTAATAGCGAACGAACATTTTCAGCCACCGATTCTGGAATCGTTCCTTCCCCAGTCACACCATCTAATAGTATTTGCGAGCCAATATTGCTCGTCATGATCAAGACCGTGTTCTTGAAATCTACCACTCGACCTTTTGAATCCGTCAATCGGCCGTCATCCAATACTTGCAATAAAATATTGAAAACATCTGGATGGGCTTTTTCGATCTCATCCAATAAGACGATCGTATAAGGGTTACGGCGAACAGCTTCTGTCAGTTGGCCACCTTCTTCAAAACCAACATAACCTGGAGGTGCTCCGACTAAACGTGACACAGAATGTTTCTCCATGTACTCACTCATGTCAATCCGCACCATATGATCTTCTGAATCAAACAGATTGACGGCTAACGCTTTGGCTAACTCGGTCTTACCGACTCCTGTTGGCCCTAAGAATAGGAAAGAACCTAATGGTCGATTTGGATCTTGGAGACCTGCACGGGAACGGATCACCGCATCACTTACTGCATCGACTGCCTCGTCTTGGCCAATCACGCGTTGATGGAGTGTTTCATTCAATTTCAGTAGTTTTTCCCGTTCGCCTTCTACCAATTTCGCAACCGGAATGCCTGTTAGGCGACCAACAACTAGTGCAATTTCGTTTTCAGTCACAGATTCTTGCACCATTCGAACGCCTTCCGCTTGGTTTTTTGCTTCCAATTCGGCAAGTTCTTTTTCTAATTGCGGAATCGTTCCATGGCGTAAAACAGCAGCGCGCTCTAAATCATAATTATTTTCAGCATCTTCTAATTCATGTTTGGCTTTGTCGATTTCTGCCCGTTTATTGGAAACCGCATTGACTTCATCTTTCTCAGTTTCCCATTGCATCTTCATGGTATTGGCTTCTTCCCGCAAATCAGCTAATTCTTCTTGCAGGTTTGCCAACCGTTTTTTAGAAGCATCATCCGTTTCTTTTTTCAATGCGGCTTCTTCAATTTCCAGCTGCATTAAACGTCGCGTGACTTGATCGAGTTCAGTTGGCATTGAATTCATTTCTACGCGGATCGTTGCACTCGCTTCATCAATCAGATCGATTGCTTTATCCGGTAAAAAGCGATCTGTGATATAACGATCGGATAATGTCGCTGCAGCAACTAGTGCATTGTCATGAATGTTGACCCCGTGATGGATCTCAAAGCGTTCTTTTAGTCCCCGCAAGATCGAGATGGTATCTTCAACCGTTGGTTCC
Organism: Enterococcus sp. M190262; assembly: GCF_005843965.1. Lineage (NCBI taxonomy): Bacteria > Bacillati > Bacillota > Bacilli > Lactobacillales > Enterococcaceae > Enterococcus > Enterococcus sp. M190262. The sequence continues at coordinate 2,800,918 of NZ_CP040461.1, forward strand.
TTGACTAAAACTTTTTGGAAACGACGTTCCAAAGCTTTATCTTTTTCCATATATTGACGGTATTCGTCCAATGTTGTTGCACCGATCGTATGAAGTTCGCCACGAGCCAGCATTGGTTTTAGTAAATTACCAGCATCCATGCTGCCTTCCGTTTTGCCGGCACCCACGATATTGTGGATCTCATCAATAAATAAGATGATCCGTCCTTCAGATTTCTTGACTTCTTTCAAGACCGCCTTCAACCGTTCTTCAAATTCACCACGGAATTTTGCTCCAGCGATCAATGCGCCCATGTCTAAAGAGAAAATCGTTTTGTCTTTTAAGTTTTCCGGTACATCTTTTCTAACGATTCGTTGCGCCAGTCCTTCAACGATCGCTGTTTTACCGACACCAGGCTCTCCAATCAAAACAGGATTATTTTTGGTTTTTCTTGAAAGAATACGGATCACATCGCGGATCTCTTCATCCCGGCCAATGATCGGATCCATTTTTCCACTGCGGACTTGTTGAACGAGGTCCACACCATATTTTTCTAAGGCTTTGTATTGTTCTTCTTGGTTTTGAGATGTCACACGTTCTCCCCCTCTCAAAGATTCAATGGTTGCTTTTAATTCTTTTTCATTGATTCCTTGACCTTTTAAGTAATTGGTCAATGGATGGTTTTTTAGTTTCATTAATGCGAGTAAAACGACTTCAGTCGATAAATACTCATCATTGAACTCTTTTTTTAGTTGGTCTGCTTCAGAAAGCAAACGAAATAAGTTTTGACTCATGCTTTGTCCGTATTGAACATTGCCACCTTCAACAGATGGGATTTCATCCAATAGTCGGTCAACTTCCTTCTCGAAAGCATCGACATCAAGACCAGCGTCCGTATAAAAATTGCGGCCAAATTGATTGGCTTGCAATAAAATTTTCCATAAATGAGCGATATCTATCTCCTGATGATGGCGTGTTATCGCTACTTGTTGTGCTTCTGCAATGGCACTTTGTAAAGTTGTTGTCATTTTTTCTGGGTTCATTGTTCTACCTCCCCGTCATTTCTAGGATTTCTCCTACATTGTAGTATACCACTTTGGTCAGTAATGGTCAAAAGATATGCAAGCACTTTTTGACTTTCTTTTTTAGCAAACTATCAGCAAAAGTTGACATAAGGAAAGCTAAGATGGTATGCTTAATGAACCATTTCAACGGAGGAAAAGCAGATGTCACGCTACTATTTTAAATTTATCTTTAAATTTATCAGAAAATCTGCTCTTAACAAGAACACGATGAAGCATTGTTAAGAGCCTACAAGCGCCTAGCGCATCTGCTTCATCAAAGACTCGGAGTGAGGTTTCTTTCTCATGCCCTGATTTTTGGTGGATACTAAAAAGATTGTAAGCTGTAGACAATGACTGTCTATGGCTTTTTTATATGGAGGAAAATCATGTTAACACTATCAAATCTATCGCAACAATTCGGCGACAAAATCTTGTATGAAGAAGTCAGCATTCAAATCAATCGTGGCGAGAAAGTCGGACTGATTGGACGAAACGGTGCCGGAAAAAGTACCTTGATCAAAATCATTACCGGGGAGATTCTTCCTGATGAAGGCCAGGTCACTTTCCCAAAAAATCTGAAAATGGGCTATTTGGATCAATATGTCAATGTGGACGAAACCCAAACCATTCGCGATTTCTTACGCTCAGCCTTTGCTGCTGATTTTGAAAAAGAGGCAAAAATTGCTTCACTATATGGTGAATATGCTGAAACATTGGATGATGAGTTACTTGAAAAAGCCGGTGAATTACAAAATCAATTGGATCAAGGTTCCTTCTATCAAATGGACACACTGATTGCTGACTTAGCGGAAGGTCTGGGCATTGCCATTCTTGGTATGGAAACCCCACTGGTCAATTTAAGTGGTGGTCAGCGATCAAAATTAATCTTAGCAAAAATGTTATTGGAAAAACCCGATATGCTGATCTTGGATGAACCAACCAATCACTTAGATGATGAGCACATCAAGTGGCTGGTTCAATTTCTCCATGATTTCAATGGCACCTATTTGGTGGTTTCTCATGACCAACAGTTTCTCAACCAGATCACGACGCATATCATTGATATTGAATTTGGCAAATTAACGAAATATACCGGCAATCTCGAAAAATCACTGAAACTCAAAGCGTTGCAAAATGAAAGTTATTTGAAACAATATGAAGCCCAACAGGCACATATCAAGAAAACGGAAGCCTATATTCGAAAATATAAAGCGGGCTCTCGTTCTACGATGGCTAAAAGCCGAGAAAAACAATTAGCGAAAATCGAACGATTAACGCCACCAACAGATGCGCCGACACAGCATATTGCTTTTCCTTATGCCCCTATCGTCACAACATTGGCGTTGGAAACAACACACTTAGAAATTGGCTATGACAAACCGCTTTTGTCATCGATCGATTTGACGATACGCTACGGTGAAAAAATCGCTATTCGCGGGTTTAATGGAATTGGGAAATCAACGTTGATCAAGACACTCTTAGGTCAGATACCGGCTATCAATGGATCGGTTTCATTTCCCCAACACACAAAATTCAATTATTTCTCGCAAGATTTAACTTGGGAACAACCATTACAAAATCCTTTGCACTATATGAGCGATAAATTTCCTAAAGCCACAATCAAAGAACTACGACGCCAATTATCCCGTGCAGGATTGCCGAGTCAGCTGGCACAAGAAGCGCTAAAATCATTGAGTGGTGGCGAACAAACAAAAGTCAAACTTGCTGAAATGATGATGATCAAAAGCAATTTTCTTCTATTGGATGAGCCTACTAATCATATTGACCAAGCAACCAAAGATAATCTGAATGCAGCACTGGCTGATTTTCAAGGAACTGTCTTAGTGGTTTCCCACGAAGCCGATTTCTACGAAGACTTTGCAGATCGAATTATTGAATTAAGTGAATAAGTACGACACTAAAAAATCTCGAAGAAGTGCCGAAATTTCAGCGAACTAGCTGAAGTTTTTGAGGCATGCCTTCGAGATTTTTTTGATTTAGATTTAATAGGAGAAAGAAAAAGTTTCATTCCTTTGCTCACGCTTTTTCGTTCTTCAACTCTTCCAACTCAGCACTCATGGTTTTGCGTTTTTCCAAAATGACATAGACGAAACCGATCACGAATGGCCAAATAAAAGTAGCAAATCGATAAAGCAACATCGATGACGCTGCATCAACAGTTCCTACCATTGGTCCAAAAAGTAACATATAAACAAATTCAAACGAACCGATTCCAGCCGGCGTAGGAATAACACCCGATAGGATCACTGCAAAACTGACAAAAGAAAGCGTCAGTAAGAAGTCGATTTCTGGATGTTTAGGTGCCAATACTACATAAGGAATCACATACCAAGCAGCCAATTTAACGACATTCCAGAAATAGATCCGTAAAAAAGCCGTACGATCACGGAGAATCGAATAGACTGTCTCCCGTAACGAGTAAATCTGCGTATTGCAAGTATCGATGATTTTGCGCATGCTCTTACTTTTGAAAAGTTTGTCGCTGATTACCACAAAAGCGACTTGAACGTTGACACTTACAGAAAGTGCAAGTAAAAAGGCAATAATCAGAAAAGTAACGACCATACCAGCTAATATCACCCAAATCATATTTGGGGCTTTCTCAAAGAATAAAGAAAATTGAATCACTAGCCCTGCGATAGCATAAGTCAAGACCGCCAATTTATACATGACCATATGCAACGTAGTCACACCTACACCTTGTGACAATTTCAATCCATTTTTACGATAAAAATTGACTTCTGATATCAACGTCCCGGCACCAAAAGTAATAATTCGATAGAATCCAGAGTAACAGACGGTAAATAAGCCGTCTTTCGTTGTAAACTCCGGTTGAAATCCTACAGCGATCTCTTTGACGGAACGTCCTTCAATAAATAAGTAAATTGTTCCTAACGCCATCACTGCTGTAACGATCGACAGACTGGTTTGTCTTAATTCCGCCAAAATATCAGTCATAGAGCTGCGAATAAAATAGTACATCGCACCTAAGATCACGACCATTAATAGCAGGTTTAAGGCAAATTTCACTTTTGCTTTCATTTTTAACTCCTTAGGCAAACTTAATAAACAATAGAAGATCTACAATCACACCGAAAGCAAAAAAAATATAAAATTTACGTTTGCGTGTTTTATGGTGAAAAACGCGTTGCGCGATCAATCCACCGATTCCGCCGCCAATCAATCCCATAAACAACAGATTCCATTCAGGGACACGCCATTTTTTTCTTACGGCTTGGTATTTATCATACCCCATCAAGCCAAAAAGATAAAGATTCGCTATAAGTAAATAAAACCACAATGGATTTTGTATAAATTCTGTCATCATTTCTCCTCTGGTTGATATTATTTAGCATCCAAGTCTTCTTCTTGAACACGGACACGAAGGGCCTGTTTCATCACCTTCATTTTAACAGGCAGATTATCTGTCGGATCGCCATCAGTTCGTGTATAAACAGTTTTTTCCTGAGCACGAATCTCAATTTCATTTGCAGTAAAGTACTCGACACCTGGCACTTTCGCAATACGACCACGTATGATCCGGGGCAAATAAATAATGAATTCCAATAGATTGAGTTTTGGCAATAAAATCATGTGAAACAGCCCGTCATCTGGTCGTGCCAACTCGTCGAAATTGGTAAATCCGCCAGCTGAATTGGACATGACTACTGTTAACAATTGACTCTTGCCACGCCAGCGTTTTCCGTCTGCAATAATTTCTAATTTGTATTGTTTCTTTTTGAATAAATAATGGAAAAACCGCTTGGTAAAAGCGAGTGGTCCGAACTGTTGTTTTTCTTCTTGCGAAGTAGCCGCTGCCGTATCGGCCAGCAATCCGATGGTCATCGTCGAGATCATCATGGAGTCATTGACCATTCCATAATCAATTTGTCGATCAGTCCCATTCAATATCGTTTCAAATGCTTCTTCAGGTTTGAGAGGAATCCCTAACATACGGGCAAAGTTATTGACCGTTCCGCCTGGAATAATTGCCACTGTCAGCTTATCTAACTGATCCACAAATGTTTGCAGCGCATGATGGATTGTACCGTCTCCACCAATGATTGCAATCGTATCGATTTGATGTTCTTTCGCATTTTTTTGGATTGTTTCCGGCTCAATATCAGGATTGGAAGGTTGCAAGACTGCTTCACTTTTAGGATCATGTTCTTCTAGATAGTTCTTAAAAGACTCTGCAGTATCCTTGGCATCGCTTTTACCAGCCGTATCATTATATAAAACCATGATCTTCATATTTTTCACTTCCTAAATAAAATAGGGCTGCGAATGGTGCAGACTTCTGCATCAAGTCTCAGCCCATTATTCAACTCATTTTTCATTATCAAGCGACATTTTTCCACTTGAAAACGAAACAAAATAAAGTTCTACTGTGCGTTTTTCTCGGCAATCTTCACGATTACATCAGTTGCTTTTTTCATTGATTCCAAGGAAACAAATTCATAGCGTCCATGCATATTTTCACCACCGGCAAAAATATTTGGTGTCGGAATCCCTAAATAAGAGATCTTCGATCCATCTGTTCCGCCTCGAACTGGTTCGATCACTGGCTCGATACCCAGATCTTCCATTGCAGACTTAGCTAACTCAATAATACTCATGTCTTTTTCAATGATTTCTTTCATGTTGTAGTATTGATCATATAAATCCATTTGGATTCTTGCTTCGTCAAATTGGGCATTCATTTTTTCTTGGATTGTAAGCAATTGTTTTTTACGATTTTCAAACGTTTCACGATCATGATCACGAATGATATACGCCATTTTTGCTTCTTCGACGGTTCCGTTCAACGCCATCAAATGGAAAAAGCCTTCCGCACCATCGGTTTTTTCTGGCACTTGATCTGTTGGCAATTGATTATGAAAATCAATCGCCAATTGCAAAGCATTGATCATCGTATCTTTTGCGGTTCCTGGGTGTACATTTTTCCCTTGGATCGTTAGTTCAGCTTGTGCAGCATTGAAAGTTTCATATTGTAACTCACCCACTGGACCGCCATCCATGGTATAAGCAAAATCAACATTGAAATCAGCCACATCAAATTTATCAGCCCCCACCCCAATTTCTTCATCTGGTCCAAAGGCGATTTTGATTTCTCCGTGTTTGATTTCAGGATGGTTAAGCAAAATTTCCATCGCCGTCAAAATCTCTGCGATACCTGCTTTGTCATCGGCTCCTAAAAGCGTGCTGCCATCTGTCGTAATCAATGTTTCTCCACGATAATTTTTCAAATTAGGAAAGTCTTTGATATTCAGTGTAAATTTGCCCTCTTTATCCAATTTGATCGTTGACTCACCGTCATAGTTTTCAATAATTTGGGGATCCACATTCACCGCGTTAAAATCCGCCGTATCCATATGTGCGATAAATCCAATGGAACGAACTGGTTCGGAAACATTACTTGGTAACGTACCAATCACAAAACCATTTTCCTCATTATAATGGACATCATGAAGTCCTAATTCTTCCATTTCTTTTTGCAATGTCTTGGCAAACGCCACTTGCGTTTGTGTGGAGGGTGTTGTTTGGCTTGTCGCATCAGAACGAGTTTCCGTCTTTACATATCTTAAAAAACGCGGTAATAAATTTTCGTACATAATTGATCACTCCTATTTATATTGGAATGGATTTGTGGAAGTCTCTGAAGGAATAAAGTCTACCTGCCAACCTTCTTCCGCTTTCCATTCATTGAATTTTTTGATAAAACGAGGGATACATTCCCGTTCAATGTTATGACCTGGATCGATTGCCGTCAAGCTGTTTGCTTGTATATCATGAGCGGTGTGATAACTGATGTCTCCAGTAATATACACATCTGCTTTGGCCTTCACGGCTTCTTGATAAAACTGTTCGCCACTGCCGCCGCATATAGCAATCCGTTGAACGTTTTGCCGCTTTGCTTTTGGTTCGATCAAACGCAACCCCTCTAACTGAAAAACACTTTTGATTTCATCGATGAAATCTTCCAACAAAACAGGTGCTTTTAATTGACCTACTCGCCCGATCCCATAATGCTGAGACAAGTTATCCAAGGAATAAAGGTCATAGGCGGGTTCTTCATAGGGATGCGCCTCAACCATCGCTTGCAACACCTTTTCGGTGATGGTCTCTGGGAAAATCACTTCGATTTTTGCTTCTTGTACCGACTCTTCTTCCCCAATTTCACCAATCGCAGGATGCGCATCCTCTTGAGGAGTAAAACGGCCGGTACCAATCAGAGAATAGCTGGTGTTTTGATAATTTCCTTGCTGTCCAGCTCCAGCTTTTCCTAAAGCTTTCCTCATTGATGCGCCTTGCTCAATTGGAACAAAAACAGCCAATTTTTTCATTTTGATTGTATGGGTGGGAACGAGATACGTGGTTTCTTCTATTCCAAGCATTTCACAAAACCAGTCATTCAGCCCATCATGAATAATATCCATATTCGTATGCGCAGCATAGACTGAAATATTATGTTTGATCAAATCCATATACATTTTTTGTTGCGGATCATCGGCTCTCAAACGACGTATGGAACGAAAAATCGGTGGATGTTTGGCAACAATGAAGTCTACTTGTTTTTCAATTGCTTCTGCAACGACTTCTGGACGAACATCTAGTGTCATCATTACCCGTTGGATCTCATTGTCCAACGTTCCGATATGCAATCCCACTGGATCACCATCTTCTGCTAACCATTGCGGACAATATCTTTCGAAACGTTCAATAAACGTTCTAGCTAACATTATTCCAGCACCTCCTTGATCCAATCAATCTGTTCGTTTAACTCACTTATTTTATCTTGAGGAGGAATTACCGCTTTCTCTAGTTCTTGCAAAACGATTTCTCGCTGCTGCAATTCATGGGCCCATTTTTTATAAAAAACGAGATTTTTTTCTTTCAATAAACACGGGCCAAAAAATAATTCTTGTGGTGTATAGATTTTACTGCCTTCTTCAGCTACGATGATTTCGTAGTTTTTATGGTTTTCTTCAATCAGTTCTTCGTGTAAAATCATGTAATTATTCTCCTGAAGCCATTCTCGCAAAGTCCGCTCCCCCACATTGGGTTGCAAGACAAGGCGCTCCTTCCCAGTAATTTTCTGCTGAGATTTTCCATTTTCTAAAATTGTTCGAATCAAAGTGCCACCCATACCAGCAATAACCACCGTATCAATCTGATCATCAGGTTGGATTGCAGCTAACCCATCTGCTAAGCGAACAGTGATTTTGTCGCTCAAGCCATTTTTTTCGACTTGCCGTGAAGCAGATTCGAATGGTCCTTTTACAACTTCACCTGCTACTGCATACTGAATTTTATTTTGTAGCATCAATGCCACGGGTAAATAGGCATGATCTGATCCAATATCTGCCAAGCGGGCTTGATCCGGAATCTGTTCGCCAACACGAGTCAATCGCAGGGATAATGATTGTTCGTTCATAACGTCACTCCTTCAGAAATAGTATATCATTCTTTATTGCATTTTAAAGGGAGAGTTTTTACTCCTTTTATTTACGGCTTTACTTCGCCTAGAGTTACTTTTGCACTTTTCGTAAAGAAAACTTGCATATCTTGCTTTTCAAACCAATCGTTGTGATCCATATGAAGGTTACTGCGCTCCCTTCGGCCGCCTAGTACTGCTCATCATCTGCTCTGTCTTGCTTCGCAAGCCAATCGCAGTGATTCGCAGCAAAACGCGTTGTCCGTTGGGACAACGCGTGGGGTTATTGCACGATTTCAACTGTTTTGATTGAATTTCCTGGAACTTGAGGTGGGATTGACATAGTCATTACTGGCAAGCCTGACAATGTGACTTGGACCGTTGTTCCTTTGGTCAACTCAGAAACTTGACCTTCAAATGATTCTTGCGGTGCGTGTAGGATCACGCCGTCTGTTTGAAAGTTAGGAACAATCGTTTCTTGATCGTCGACTGCTTCGATATCATTTAGAAAAATCTGTATCGTTTCGTTGTCGCCAGCTGTTGCATTTTCTTGAAGAACTCCTGTAAAAATAGTCGTTGCCTCGCTTTCGACAGTGCTATTTGTCGTGCTTTCATCGTTTTTAGTTGTTTCACTCATCGAATCATTATCTGACGGCGAACCGCAGGAAGCTAATAATAAGGTTGTCAAAGCCAAACCTAAAATCGTCAATTTCTTCATAAGAAGTTCTCCTCTCTTCTATATTTCCGAATTCCGGCGATTTTTGCCAGTCATTTGGATCTCTTTTGTCAAGTAACGAATTCGTTCCATGATCCGCTTGGCTTTCAATGGCTCTGATTCTCCACGTTGAGTAACGGATAGATGCTTCTCTAACTCTTGCATGGAAAAGTTAGAGGAAAAGAACGTTGGCAGTTGTTCTTGCATCCGATATTGCAGAATGACACCAAAGACTTCATCACGGATCCAGCTGCTCATGGCATCTGCACCAATATCATCCATCATTAGGATGGGGGCTTTTTTAACTGCATTGAGTTTGTCGCCAACCAAGTCTTTGCCGATTGCTTGTTTCATTTCGACAGCAAATGTCGGGAAGTGAACAAGGGTCGTCGTATAACCTGCTTCCGCAAGGTCCCGGGCAATTGCCCCTAGTAAATAAGTTTTGCCGATCCCAAAACTTCCCACCAGATATAATCCTTTGTGAAAAGCCCTTGGATCGTTTTTTAGGTTTTCAATAAACTCGACTGCAGCCATCAAAGCTTCGCCCCGGCCGGGAGTACTTTCATACTGAGCAAAATTGGCCTCTTGAATATCTTTCGGCATATCCATTGCTTTGATGCGACTACGGATCTCTTCTTGTCGTTGATGCGCTAAAAGCTCTTGCGTGGGCACATAAGTGACATCGATAAAATGAAAGTTCAACGCTAGTCGTGGCTCATATCCAGGTGCGATCATCGTAGGGTCATTCAAACGAAACTTTCGTTTTTCTTGAACAAATTCATAGAGTTTCGCATAACTTTTTTGGATATCTGCATCTGTCAGTTCCTCCCGATGTTCTGCAATGAATTCTTTGACATCCGGATCTTTCAATACGTCCCCCATCATTTCTGAGAAACGATCGCGATAGTTTCGTTTGTCTAAAATTTTTGATAGATTCTTCCCAACATCTTCCATTAATTGTCACCTGCTTTCTTTTGCAAGTAGGCTTGCAGTTTTTTGTCGATCTCTGCCTGACGTTCTGGGGATAATGTCGTTTCTTCAACTGGTTTTTCGGCCCAGCTTGGCAGTTTTTCTTCACGAATGATCTTTTTAGACGGGCTTTGCGGCCGTGTGCGTTTTTCTTTTGCTTCTTTAACTAAGTCCCGTACATGCTTGATCGCTTCTTCCGCGGTTTTTACTTGCAATTCAGACCATTGTGCCGCAATGTTATTGACATAACTTGCTGGCAAAGCCGCATTGTTCTGTACCACTAACACATAATGAATAAGAACATTGATCACACTATTGGATAATGGCGAGCGTTCCACTAAGCTTTTTAGCAGCCATTGTTCCGAGTCTGTGACAAAGCTCTTTTTTTCAGCTTTGATTGCTTTCAAGAATGCCATCGGCGCATTATTCTCACTTTCGCGGATCAATGCTAGATCGTTATCACTATACCCATTTTGTTTTAATGTATTAAATCGTCGGATCTCTTCATCTGAAGTGGGATCCACTTTATTTACAGTTTTGGTAAAACGCGTCCGTGCTTTTTGTAAAATCAATTGTTCTAATGCCTTCTGATCGATTTTTCCAGTAGTTAAAGAAACCGAATCTGTCATCAGATCCAACAGCTCCATCACATCATAGCCGTATAATGAATGGTATAGGAGTAGTTTTTGCCGAAAATCTTTATCGAAATTGTCTGCACGGATGTAGCGGCGTTGTGCTTCATAAAGAAGAAAATCCCAATCTAGTTGTTGTTCATCTAACACCAGTCTGCTTTGAGTGTCTTGGAATTTGCCATTGACTTCCTGTAATTCCTCTTCATTGGCTGCAAATTGTTGTGTATCCAAGCGATAAGCATCCATAAAAGAAGCCGTAACTTCTTGATAGCCTTCTGCTTGCCATTTTGCTGGTTGGAACAATGAAACAAGTTGTCGAAACTTTCGCTCGCCAACATGGTTAAGCAATAAGAAACTATAGAGTTCATCTTGAAAGAAATCGCTCGCATGAACTGGCTCTTGCAGGTGATACAAAAATGTGATTCCTAACTCGTCATCTTCTTTTTCAAACGTTTTGAGTAAGCCGATTCCTTCTAACTTATTTCGTGCTTGAATAAAACGCTGTAACCCTACATTCATCGCATTCAAAATATCTAGATGAATAAACTCACTTTCTTGCGGATCCTGCTGATCCGCAGTCAGTGTCAGATAGAGTGCTAAGGCATCACTTTCGATGATTGGCTGATAAAGATGAATCAGCGCATCCTTCCCTTCAGTTGTTAGTGGACGACTTTTGAAGACACGATACAATTGATTTGGTAATATGTTGCCCACCATTCAGGGACCTCCTATTCTTCTTGATTCTCTGCTGTTTCTTGCGGATCACTTGGTTCTTTTGCCTTTTCAACGATGTCCTGCAATTCTTTTAAGAAGACTGACATATCTTTGAATTGGCGGTAGACACTAGCAAACCGAATGTAAGCAATCTCATCTAAGTCGACTAGATCTTCCATGACATATTCGCCAATCATCGTTGTCGAAACTTCATTTTCACCTAGTGCTCGCACACGATTCTCCACATGATCAACAATTTTTTCCATTTGTTCCATTGTAACGGGTCTTTTTTCAGCAGAGCGTATCAACCCTCTTAATATCTTTTCACGATTAAATTCTTCACGAGCGCCATTTTTCTTAATAACTAATAATGGTGCTTCTTCAATTCGTTCAAATGTGGTAAATCGATAACCACAGTTTTCACATTCGCGGCGGCGGCGAATCACGCGACCATCGTCGGCTTGGCGGCTATCAATCACTCGAGAATTGTTATGATGACATTTTGGACATTGCATAGTTCCACCCCGTTCTCTCTTCCGTGTCTCGAATGATGGCGAGACAGCGATGATTTATATGCTTAATTATAACATGAAATTCTTTTATCTAATAGGTAAAGTCTTTCAAGCGAAAGAAATATTACAAATTTTAAATAATGTGACGGGTGTTTTTTTAGCCACAAAAGAAAAACGACAGAATCAATTCTGTCGTTCTCCTCCTTATCTCATTTGTAACAGTGACACAAACTCATCCAGAGTTTCCCGTTGTTCCATTTGTTGGTTGCATTGCTCACTGTCGCGACAAATGTAATTTCCTCGTTTGGTGTATGTTCCATCGCCACCACTTTTTGTCAACGATAAAAACATGGAGACAGTAGACTCATGCTGACATAAAGGACAGATTCCTTTTTTTACTTCTGTAGATAAATGACCATAGATTCCTTGGTAGCCTTTTTGAGTATTTACGATCATAAATTTACTTTGACTGCCGATGTCATCCCAAGCCAAATACGTATAATCACGAAGGTCTGTTTGGGAAAAATCAGGTACTTTTAATTTTTTTACTTTACGAAACAGTTTCTCTGTTTGTTTGACTGAAGGCACTTGAAAAGGTCGGACATTCTTTTTTAGTGCTTCAAGAATGGTCAAGCTCTTTGACATCGTCAAAGATGAATCAAAAAATTGACGAATCAGAGACTGTGCTTCTTTGTCCTCCTCAGAAAAAAATGGTTGAATGGCTTCTTTAGTTAACATTTCAACTGTGCGAATCGTATGGCGATCATTAACAGACTGATAAGTCCGAACTAATTGTTGGACTTGATGTTTGATGAAATGAAATTGATAGGGTTCAATGGTGGTCATAATAGATATCGATCCTCTCTTTAATGAAAAAACAAAAGATATTACTGATAAATTCCTCTGACCACAGTCAAGGACAATGCAGAATTCAGCATTTGTTGACCACCTCCTGGACTTCCCTTTTTTTGTGGAAAGTCATTGGCTATTATAGTTTTTCCTTCAGGGGTTGTCAATCATTGTCCGCAGACAGCATTCTTTTCTTGTCAAAGTGGAATTATTGTTACCTTTTAAAACAGGATTTCCTTCTTTTTTATCTATTTATATTGATTGACGAATATGGTTTATCATAAAAAAAACTCCAGATCCTGTCTAGAGTTTTTCTTCGATTCCTGTATAATGTTTCAAATGATCAGCATCCCGTCGTTCGGTTGAAGAGATCTTTGCAGCATCTGTGTCTTCATTTTCGTTTAGCAATCGGTCCCGACCAAGTGTTTCTGATGTTTTATCACCTGGTTGAGCATCTAATTCATCATGCCGATCCTCAATTTCGTCTACCTGTTGTTGACGGTGATCTTTTTTGGCTTTTGCTTCATTTGCCTGTTCTTTTCCTTCTTGTTCCATTTTTTCATTATTGATCCATTCACCAATTTTTTCTTTTGCAGAACCAACAATTACATCTTTTTCGTCTTTCAATGATCCCATGATGATTCCTCCTTTTTTATTAGCATAGCAAGAATTTCTTCGATTGACAAAAGATACGTATGCGCTTCATTTAAAGATATGGTATACTGAATCAAATTTTCAGAATATTCTTTGACAAGGAGCAGTTTATGGACATCTTAAATTTTGAAGACATCCAGTTGGTTCGCAAGCAAACTGTTTTGTTGCAAGACATCAACTGGCAAATTGCTAAAAATCAGCATTGGGCACTTTTAGGATTAAATGGTGCTGGCAAAACACTTTTATTACAACTGATCATTGGGATGATCTGGCCGACTTCTGGCAAACGGCAAGTCCTAGGTCAAGTCTACGGAAAAACATCTGTGCCAGACCTTCAACGCAGAATTGGTTGGATAAGTGCGACCTTGCAAGAGAAGATTCCTGCTCAGGAGCTCTCAGAAATGGTCGTTCTATCGGGAAAATATGCTAGTATCGGTATTTATGAAGACTACCAAATGAAAGACTTGAACCAAGCTATTGCCATTCTTTGTTCAACTGGCGGCAGTCAACTGATTGGCCAGCCATTTCATCAGTTATCTCAAGGGGAACGTCAATTAGTCTTAATCAGCCGCGCTTTGATGGCAAATCCCGAATTGTTGATTTTAGATGAACCTTGTAATGGATTGGATCTTTTTGCTCGAGAAGAATTGCTAAGTCGAATTGGCGAGATGGCGCACAAGGAATCACCTACGTTGATTTATGTGACCCACCATACAGAAGAGATTTTACCGATTTTTGACCATATCATGATGCTGAAAAATGGTAAAATCCACGCTTCTGGCAAGCGCCAGCAAATTTTTAACGAAAAAACGTTATCTGCTTTTTATGGGAAACCTGTTTTTTTCCATGAAGTCACTTCCGATCGCCTGGCAGTTTTACCAAAAAGCAACTCACTAAACAAAAAATGAAACAAAAAAAGAGACAGCGACAACCAAAGCCTCTTTCCAGATATCCTTTCTAACTTCAGTTTCCAGCAAACGACAAAATAATGCGTCAACTGTTAGCTTTTCAGAAATAAAGGGGGCTCCTTTGTGCCGGTGTCTCTGTCTTAATTCTTTCTTTTAGCAAGCCATTCTTGAACTTGCGTCTTAACTTCTTCAATGGTTCCTTGATTGTCAAAGAGGATATCTGCCCGTTTGCGCTTCTCTTCTATTGGCATTTGACTATTGATACGTTGTTGGGCTTCGATGCTGGTTAAATGGTCTCGCTTCATCAGTCGCTGCAACTGGATCGATTCCGGAAGATAGACGACCGCTACTTGATCTAGCAGGGATTCATAACCAGTTTCGTATAACAAAGGAATATCTACGATCACAAGATCAGCTTTTGCTTTCATGACTTCAATCTGTCGTAGGATTTCTTTACGGATAAAGGGCCCTAATGTGCGGTTCAGCAATTCCCGTTTATTGTCATCCGCAAAAATGATTTTTCCTAATTTTTTCCGAGCTAGTGTCCCATCGGGATTGATGACCTCTGGCCCAAAAACAGTTTTGATTTTTTCAAGCCCTGGCATCCCTGGCTCCACCACTTCACGAGCAATGATATCAGCATCGATGATTGGGATACCAGCTTCTTCAAAGCACTTGACAACGGTACTCTTGCCAGTAGCAATCCCGCCCGTTACACCTACAACCAAGCTCATCTTTCTGTCCCCGCGTGTAATTGCTGGCAGAATGGACAATAGTGGGTCCCTCGTTGTGCAACTTTTGTTTTTACGATCGGGGTACCACAGCGGACACAAGGATTGCCGGTTTGACCATAAACGTGTAGAGAGACTTGGAAATGCCCCGCTTCGCCTAACGCATTCAAATAGGTCCGAATCGTTGTGCCTCCTGCCTCCACTGCTCGGGCTAAGACATCAATGATCGCCCGATGCAACAAGTTAATTTCGGCTTCATTCAGTGTCGCTGCCGATTGCTCAGGATGAATCTTTGCTTCCCATAAAGCCTCATCCACATAGATATTGCCTAAACCTGTCACAAGCTTTTGATCTAAAAGCAGCGGCTTGATGGCTTTTTTTGATTTCTTTAGGTCACGAGTAAAGTCTGTCAACAGAAACAGTTCCGGCAATGGTTCCGGCCCCAACTGCATGATTCCTTTATACGTACTGCTCTGGTCTTTTTCAACTAAAGTCATACGTCCAAATTTTCGCACGTCCCGATAATGCAATTCACTGCCATCAGTGAAATGAAAAATCACATGCGTGTGTTTGTCCGGCACCCCTTCTTTTTCAAAAAATTCATACTTGCCTTCCATGCGTAAATGGGAAATCAGATCATAATCGGTCAATTTGAAAATCAAGAATTTGCCTCGACGATCAAAAGCGTGAAATTGTTGTCCTTTTAGCATCGCTGCAAAAATCGGTACTTCTGGAGATTCAATGATCCGGGGCCAACGAATCTCCATTTCTTTGATCGTTTTATTTAAAATCAGTTTCTCTAGTCCTCTGCGAACTGTTTCCACTTCTGGTAATTCCGGCACAACATTTCACCTCATTTATTTTGCTTCATACCACGTTTTGCCCCAGTTACTATCTGTCAACAATGGCACATGCAGTGAGACAGCATTTTCCATGACTTCTTTGACAAGAGCATCTAAGCGTTCTAATTCATCTTCTGGTACTTCGAAGACAAGTTCATCGTGGACTTGTAAAAGCATCGTTGCTTGTAATTTTTCTTCCTTTAGACGACGATCCAAATCGATCATGGCAATTTTCAAAATATCTGCGGCACTGCCTTGGATCGGTGTATTGATTGCTGTACGTTCCGCGAATGTCCGCAAATTAAAATTGCGGGAATTGATATCTGGTAAATAGCGGCGACGATGATACAATGTTTCCACATAGCCTTTGTCTTTCGCTTCACGGACAACTTCTTCCATATAAGTTTTGACCCCTGGATATTTTTCAAAGTAGGTATCAATATATTGCTGCGCCGCTTTGCGAGTGATCCCAAGATTTTGGGAGAGTCCATAATCAGAGATACCATAAACGATCCCAAAGTTGACCGCTTTTGCTTGACGTCGCATGTTTGGTGTAACTTCTTCTGGAGTGGAGATCCCAAAGACTCGCATAGCGGTACTTGAATGAATATCTTGTCCTTCTACAAAGGCCGCTTTTAAATGCTCATCATTCGAGATATGGGCTAAAACCCGCAGCTCGATCTGAGAATAATCCGAAGAATAAATGACCCAATCTTTGGCTCTTGGAACAAAGGCTTCTCGAATTTTCCGCCCTTCTTCTAATCGGATTGGGATATTCTGCAGATTTGGATCAACGGAACTCAAACGTCCAGTTTGTGTTAAAGTCTGTACGTAACGGGTATGGACTTTGCCATCTCCTTGAATCACTTTAAGCAGTCCTTCCACATAGGTGGATTGGATTTTGGCAATTTGACGATAGATCAAAATGTCTTCGACGATCGGTGCCTGTTCCTTCAACTGTTCCAAAACATCCACTGCTGTCGAATAGCCAGTCTTGGTTTTTTTAATGACTGGAAGCCCCATCTTTTCAAATAAAATCACACCTAATTGTTTTGGCGAATTTAAATTGAACTCTTCGCCAGCTTCTTGATAAATCTTTTGTTCGATTTCATGCAAACGTTCTGCAAATTCGCCCTTCATCTGATGCAAACGAGAAGCGTCCACGCGAATCCCAGTGATTTCCATCTCTGCTAAAATTTTTGATAATGGCAATTCCATATCAGTAAAGAGTGCAGTCTGATTTTTCTCTGCTAGCTCTTTCGCCAAACGGACAGAAAGGTAGTTGATCGCCGCAACTTTTCGAGCTAAATGAGCGAAAAAGACTTCTTCATCTGCCGGTAGTCCTCGTTTCGCACCTTTGCCATAGATAGCTTCGTCCGATTGAATCGCATCAAATCCATAATGCTTAGCAACACCAGCAATATCATTATTTGAATCATTGGTATCTAGCAAGTAAGCAGCTAATAATGTATCAAAGACAATCCCTTGTGGTGCAGCCGCATAACGATTCAGCGCCACATACGTTCGTTTTGCATCATAGACTTTCTTCTGTGAAGAGGCATTTTTTAGCCAAGCAATAAAATACTCATTTTCAAAGAGATCATCTTGATTGGTCACATAAATTTTTTGCTGATTCCCCCAAGCGACACCAACGATATCTTCTAAATGATAGTTATCGCCCAGCATCTCGATATAAAGAGCCATATCCTCAGTAAACATTTCCGGAGTGACCTCTGTTACAACGTCAAAAAGAATATCTTCCATTTCTTCCGGTTCAGTCACCACATTTAATTTTTCCAAGAAAGAATTGAAGTTCATTTCTTGATAGAATGGAATCAATTTATCCAGATCTTTTCCTTCGTACTTCAATGAATCAATGGCCACATCCACTGGCGCATCCACATCGATCGTTGCCAATTTTTTTGACAAA
This sequence comes from Enterococcus sp. M190262, assembly GCF_005843965.1. Lineage (NCBI taxonomy): Bacteria > Bacillati > Bacillota > Bacilli > Lactobacillales > Enterococcaceae > Enterococcus > Enterococcus sp. M190262. The sequence continues at coordinate 2,818,876 of NZ_CP040461.1, forward strand.
AAGGCTGTCTCTTTATCATTGAGCAAGTTTTCTTTCATCTTGCTTGGTTTCATCTCATCGATATGCTCGTAGATTCCTTCAACTGAACCATATTCTTTCAAAAGTTTGATGGCCGTCTTTTCACCGATTTTTGTGACACCGGGAATGTTGTCAGAGGCATCTCCAGCTAATCCTTTCATATCAATGATCTGTAATGGCGCTAAACCATCATATTTTTCTGCAACGTGTTCTGGCGTATAACTTTCGATCTCGCTGACACCCTTTACTGTGATATCAACCTTCACATGGTCGGTAGCCAATTGGGTCAAATCGCGATCTCCAGATAATACCACAACATCAAATTGCTCTTTGTCAACTTTTTGTGCCAATGTGCCGATAATATCATCCGCTTCATAATTGTCCAGTTCATAATACTGAACACCTAAAGCGGTGATCAATTCGCGAATATAGGGCATTTGTTCCTTGAATTCTCCAGGCGTTTTTGAACGGCCGCCTTTATATTCCTCATACAACGCAGTCCGAAAAGTTGTTTTGCCCGCGTCGAAAGCCACCAGGACATGAGTTGGCTGTTCTTTTGCCATTACATTTTCAAACATGGTGTGAAAAGCGTAAATCGCATTGGTATGCAAACCATTGTTGTTTTTAAAACGTTCCAATGAATTGTGCAGTGCAAAAAAAGCCCGAAATGCGACACTATTTCCGTCAACTAGCAATAATTTATTTTTTGTCATTTGAATAACTCCTCACCTCAAAAGTTCTCTCTTATTCTATCAAAGAAATCCATGAAAAGCGATGGATTGCCTTTGTTCGATTAAGCCAATTGCAAAAAAAAATGCGAGTTTCCTCGCATTTCCTCATTAGTTGTTTTTACCAAAGATTCGCAAAATCGCTAAGAACAAGTTGATAAAGTCAAGATACAACTGTAATGCCATGAAGACAGCCATTCCAGTATTTGCTTGGCCATTCGTTGCTTGGTATAGATTACGGATCTGTTGGTTGTCATAGGCAGTGATTCCCATAAAGACAAATACTGTCACGATCGACAAGAAAAAGTCAACTGGACCACTATGCAAAATAAACACATTCAGCAATGTCGAAATGATGATCCCGATCAATATGCCGTAGCCGATTCGTCCCACAACACTTAAATCACGTTTTGTCATGATACCAAATGCTGACATTACACCGAAAGTGATCGCTGCCGAAACAAATGCACCTGCGATCGATCCGAAGTCATAATACATTAGTGTAACTGACAGCGTCACCCCATTTAAAAGGGAGTAAACCAGATATCCTGCTATGGTCAGCGAAGGATTCTTTTGCGCTTTTGCGCCTAATACCAAGACCAAAATAATTTGAAGGATCCATAACCCTGTAAAGCCTAGTGGAAAATTACGGATAAAATTCATTGTTTGTTCTGCAAATACTTGTCCGAAAAAGTAGGCAGACACTGCGCTGATTCCTAGTCCTACAGCAAAAAATAGATAGACTTTGGAATAAAAACGATTGAGCCCTTGGGCATTAACTACTTCATTGTTCATTTTCTTCACCTTCCTCTACGATTTTTGGAGGTTGGACCATCACTACTGCATCCAACACACGATTTTCTTGCGTATTGACAGCTTCAACAGAGATCGTCACTACGTCTTTCATCTTATCGACTTTAATCACTTCGAAATCGAAGGTCAACGTCTCATAATGAAAAACAGGTTCAATAAAGTTCACCGAAAAATTCACCACATGAGAACCTGGTCCTGGCAAATGTTTAGAAATCGCACTTGTAATAATCCCCATCAACATTACCGAAGGCACGATTGGCCGTTGGTATTCTGTTTTTTGGGTATAGTCATGCTGAATATAAAGCGGATTGGCATCATTTGTCAAACCGAGATACAACAAAAGCTGACTGTCTTCGATCGATTCTGTTAAAGATAACGAATCGCCTTCCTCGATTTCATCAATTTTCTTACCTAATTTTCGCGGTTTACCAATGTTCAAATTTATTTCCTCCAAAATAAATAATTTTACTCTGATTTCATTTTATCAGATGCAGATAAAAGTGCAAGTTCGTGGTGCGATGTCCCAAAAAAGCAAAAACGGGGCGCTGACTTTTGTCAAATCGATGCGAGCAATAGCAACGAAGGCTAAATAGTAGGTCTCACTGGTTGATTTTGTATCATAGTTCTGTTGACAGCCAGTGCAAATGAGATATCATTTGTTTCGTTGATCTGCTCGGGTGATTTGATTTGGTCATCGCTCCGTATTTTTTATAACACGTTTCGAGTCGTATTACTCAACAACTTTTCATAGGCTGATTCAAACTTTTGTACGTCCCCGGCACCCATGAAAATGATCACAGCATCTTGATGATCCAATAATGGTGACACATTCTCTTCTTTGATCACTTGTCCACCTTTTTGAATCTTGTTCCCAAGATCTTCAATTTTCACATCGCCGCGAGATTCCCGAGCCGAGCCAAAGATATCGCATAGATAAACGCTATCGGCTAGATCCAATGCCTCTGCGAATTCGTCCATCAATGCAATCGTTCGGGTAAAGGTATGGGGTTGGAAAACAGCGATAATTTCTTTTTCAGGGTATTTTTGGCGTGCGCCGTCAATTGTTGCTCTGATTTCTGCCGGATGATGAGCATAATCATCAACGATTGTCATATCAGCGACTTTCTTCTCACTGAAACGACGTTTAACACCAGGAAATGACAACATTTCTTCCGCAACTTCTGTCATATCCAGCCCTTCTTTATAGGCTACTGCAATGACCCCTAAAGCGTTGTTGATATTATGTTGGCCAAATGCCGGTAACACGAAATGACCGATGTTTTCGTTATGGATATAGACATCGAACTCAGAACCTGTCGTTGTACGCTGAATGTTTTTTGCTTGTACATCATCATCATCATTCACACCATAATAATAGATCGGTACATCTGCTTCTAATTTTCTTAAATAGGCATCATCACCAAACGCAAAGATTCCTTTTTTGACTTGCTTGGCCATCGATTGAAAAGCTGAGAAAACATCGTCGATCGATTGATAATAATCAGGGTGATCAAAATCGATATTCGTCATGATCGCATAATCTGGAGAATACGCTAAAAAGTGACGACGATATTCACAGGCTTCAAATGAGAAGAACTCTGCGTTAGGGTCTCCATGACCTGTTCCATCGCCAATCAGAAAACTAGTTGGACGAACACCGCTCAACACATGGGACAATAGACCTGTCGTACTGGTTTTACCATGAGAACCAGTGACTGCAATACTTGTGTAAGGTTGAATGAATTTACCAATAAAATCATGGTAACGCGTAATTTCTAACCCTAATTCCTTCGCACGAAGGATTTCTTCGTGGGTATCCGGAAAGGCATTTCCTTGGATAATCACCATTTCTGGCTGAATATTCTCTTTATCGAAAGGCAGTAATGTGATTCCGGCTTTTTCCAGATCACGCTGTGTAAAGAAGTACTCTTCCACATCTGAACCTTGTACATGATAGCCCTTTTCATGCAGAACCAAAGCCAATGAACTCATGCCGGAACCTTTGATTCCAACAAAATGATATACTTTGTCTTGATTTTCCATTTTTTAAAATCCTCTTTTCTCAAGTTCACATTACAATAAACGCATGTTTATTAACATTTAGATTTGTTGCACGTCCTACATTATCATACAAAATGAAAAAAATAGCAACGAGTTTTGTTTTTGGGCTTGACTTTTTGCTCAAATCGCTATTTCTTTCAAGCGTCCGCGACACTTTCCACAGCCAAAACGTTTAGTGTTCAGCCTTCTCGTTCGATTGATCACAGCTCCACATTGTTGACACTGGTACTGATGCTTCGCATTTTTCATCATGCTTGGGGCATAACGAAGTCCACCAGTAGCTGCCAAAAGAGCTTTGAATTCTGGATCTCGGTGTCGGTAGCCTTTGCCAGCTAAATGCAGATGATAGTGACACAACTCATGCTTGATGATTTGAATGAATGTATCTACACCAAATTCAGCTAATAAATGCGGATTGAAATCTAAATGATGATCGCTTAAGTGATAACGTCCACCGGTGGTCTTTAGCCGCCCATTGAAATACGCCTCATGTTGAAATGGTTTGCCAAACGATTCTAGAGAAACTTTTTCAACGAGCTGCTGCAATTCTTTGGTGGTCATTTTCCGTGTGTTGGATCAACCATTGTCAGGCTGATTCGGCCTTTCGTGGTATCGACTTGTTCAATCCAGACAGTAACGATATCTCCGACAGCGACAACGTCTTTCGGATGCTTGACAAAATTTCGGCTTAATTTTGATAAATGAACCAAACCATCTTGTTTGACACCAATATCAACAAACGCACCAAAGTCAATCACATTCCGGACAGTTCCCATCAATTCCATTCCTGGTTTAAGGTCTTCCATGCTCAGGACATCTTTACGCAATAATGGTGCCGGCATCTCATCTCGCATATCTCTTCCAGGTTGCATCAGTGATTTCAAGATATCTGTGATCGTTTCTTTTCCGATCGCTAGTTGTTTAGAAAGATCAGCAACATTTAACTGTGCAAGTCGTTCTTTGGCTTCTGCTGATTGGGCTCCTAGTTGAGTTAGTTTAACTCCAGCAACTTCTAAAATTTCTTTGGCTGCAGTATAACTTTCCGGATGGATTCCAGTGTTGTCTAAAATATTCTTCCCACCAGGGATCCGCAAAAATCCAATCGCTTGTTCATAAGCTTTAGGTCCTAAACGAGGCACCTTTTTTAATTGGCTTCTTTGCGTGAAGCTACCGTTTTCTTCTCTGTAAGCAACAATATTTTGTGCAGTCGTTTTATTCAATCCTGAGACATGCTGCAGCAGTTGAGGACTAGCAGTATTGACATCGACCCCTACTTGGTTGACGGCAGTTTCGACCACAAAATCAAGTTGGTCACTCAATCGTTTTTGTGAAACATCGTGCTGGTATTGACCAACCCCTACAGATTGAGGATCGATTTTGACCAGTTCAGCTAAAGGATCTTGGAGTCGACGCCCGATACTAATGGCGCTGCGTTCTTCCACTTGTAGATCCGGAAATTCTTGACGGGCGATTGGGCTGGCGGAATACACGGATGCACCCGCTTCATTCACAATCACATAAAATGCTTCATGATCGATTTGTTTCAATTGTTCGGCAACGAATTGTTCTGATTCACGACTTGCCGTCCCATTCCCAATAGCGATCATTTGGACACCGTATCGATTGATCAAACGTTGCAGTGCTGGACCAGCTGCTTGGCGTTTATTCATCGGTGCCGGTTTATGAGGGTAAATAACTTCGATGGCTAATACTTTCCCAGTTTCATCAATCACAGCTAATTTACAACCTGTTCGGTAAGCCGGGTCAAACCCTAAGACGATTTTTCCTTTTAAAGGTGGCTGCAGCAAAAGATTTCGCAAGTTTTCACCGAAGATGGCAATTGCTTGTTCATCTGCTTTCTCTGTTAATTCATTGCGGATTTCCCGCTCAATCGATGGTGCAATGAATCGTTTATAAGCATCAAGATAAGCCTCACGAACAAATGGAGTTGCTGGTGAATTGGCGAGCTTAATGAGTTGCCGTTCAAAATAATCAGTGATTTTTGACTCATCGACAACTAAGGCAACCTTTAAAACATCTTCTTTTTCACCGCGATTCGTTGCCAAAATACGATGAGAAACCATTTTATTGATGGGGTGCTGAAAATCGTAATACATTTCATAAACACCTTTCTCATCCTTTTCAGCATCGCGAAGTGTACTCGTGTAACTTCCCTTATTTGCAAAATAACTTCTGATCCAAGAACGATAGATCGGCTCATCACCAATGGTTTCAGCAATGATCTCGTGGGCACCTTGTAACGCAGATTCAGGGTCAGGGATGGCTTCATTGGTAAATTCTGCCGCTTTTGCATAGACATCTCCTGTTGTTGGAAATGCCGCTATCCAGTCAGCTAACGGCTGCAAGCCATTTTCTTTTGCAATAGTTGCTTTCGTACGCCGTTTTTGTTTGTAAGGACGATAAAGATCTTCGACCTGCTGCATTTTTGTTGCTTGCTGAATCGATTGCGCCAATTCACTAGTCAATTTTCCTTGTTCGTCGATCAACCGAGCAACTTCTTGCTTGCGTTTTTCCAAATTCTCCAGATATTGATAGCGCTCTTCAATTTCACGAATTTGTACCTCATCTAAACCGCTAGTCATTTCTTTGCGGTAGCGAGCGATAAACGGAACGGTGTTTCCTTCATGGAGCAGTTCCAGTACTTTCGTGATTTGTCGTTGATTGTAAGATGTGGTTTCCTGCATTAGTAAGTGCAACACATCATGATTTAATTCTGCCATATTCGTTCACCTTTCAATTTAACTGCTCTAAGTTTAACATAAAAAAGACACCTCAGAAAAGAGACGTAAGTAACAGGCTAAAAACAGAACATACAGAACATGAGGTGCGAAATTAAAGCTCAAGGTATAAACCAGCAAAAAACACTTCCGCTGAATCATCAGCAGGAAGTGTCATCTACATTCAAAATCTTTCTTCAACGTCCTCGAAAGCCGTAGTTATTACCAAGCATGGATGTTTCCTTTTAACTATGCGGATCCATCTTAACTAATCTGTTTGGAAATAGTTTGTATACCCTATCTTTTTCCAAGGACCTTTAGACCCAATAGTCATAATGACACATAGATTCCTCTATGATTAGAAGAGTTTTTTAAAAGTCTGGATGCCAAGGGCCAGTTAAATTTTGGTATTCAATATCTTGTACAATGCCGTCTTCATCAAAAATCACGCCGTGAACAGAACCACCAAAAACTGCCCCTCCATCGATACCAATCTTATTATCATGAAACCATAAATCCGTTGTTTCCATGTCACCATGAAGCATGGGTGTGATGGTATGCCCAAAGACGATTGTTTTTCCCGTATGATTTTCTCCAGTATGAAATGGCTCTCGGATCCAGATAAAATCATGGTCAGAAGTATCCTGCCAATGCCTCTTGGTCAAATCAACACCAGCATGAACAAAAAGATATTTTTGCCATTCATATGAAAGCGGCCTTGCCATCAAAAACGCCACTAAGTCACGGTAGCGACTCCGGATCATTAATGCAATCTCAGTTGGCGAGTACTCTTCTGTTGCTCCCGGATGTAAAAGACTTTCCATCGTCTCCTTGCCTCCATTGCGGACATAAGCGGAATACCAGTCTTCTGGTGCGTTCAAAAATTGCAGAAAATATTCTTCATGGTTCCCGCGCAAATAAATCGCTCCTGTCTCTTCCACCAATTGTTTACCCAACAAGAGACACTCTTTACTTCGTGGCCCTCGATCATTCAAGTCCCCAATCAGAACAAGCTGATGCAGTGATGGATCGTAATCCAATAAAAGTTTTTTAAAAAGATCATACATCCCGTGGATATCACTAATGACGTAAATGAGTTTTTTCATTTGGGTTCATCCCCTTCTTTAAATTATTATAAAAAAGCCAGCGAAACTTTACAACTGTTAGCCCTTTCCTTATAATAAAACCAACTAAAGGAGCGAGAAGATGAATTGGCTGCATCAACAATGGATCCATTTTAAAAAAGACATGCGAGAAGCTTTTGATACAGGAGCTATCGCTGCACATGGTAAGAAATAGTTTGAATTTTGATTGTTAATTGATTAAATCAAAAAAAGAGAATTCTCCAGTTAAGTACTGGGAATTCTCTTTTTTTTATTTTCCAGAAACAGCAAAGTAATTACCATCTGGATCTGCAAAATTAAAGACCATTCGTTCTTCCATCTGGATCAGGTCGCCAACTTCTACATTTGTATCTAGTAATTTCTTGTAAAGCGTTGTGATATCTTCTGAAAAAAACATGATCGATGGTGAGTTCAATGCTACTTCAGGAGAATGGGCTTCAATAAAGCCTTTATCATAAAGCACAAAACGAGCATCTGATTCTCTGCTTGGTGCTATTTCAACGACAGAAGTCCCATCTGCCGTTTGCTCATCAATGATTTCAAATCCCAATGATTGCCAAAACGCAACGGATTTGGGCACGTCCTCTACATATAACATGATCTGCATTTGATTCGCAAACATATCTCTCACTCCTCTGTTGTTGATGATTCTGATGTTTCTGAGGCTTCATTTGACGTATTGAAATTCAATTGCAGACCTGGTTTGTCGGTAATGATTTCTGTTACTTCATAGGTTAAGCGTTTGATAATATCAAACAGCGGCTCCACTAAGCGGTCTGTCTCCGCTTTGCTTAAGTCTTCACCTGAACGGACTTGCCGGTTCAAGATGTGATTGACCTGCCCTACCCGACCGGACAGCACATATTCAGGAAAAACGAGTTGAAATTCCAAGCGGGCGCCAATAATGCTATTTTGTTTCATATACTCTTCATCTTGTACCTTCAACGGGGCAAAGCCAACATTCAATTTGGTTTCCATTTCTTTGTCTTTAGGCTTCATATCGAAATGATAAGCTTCGACGATTGGTTGTTGTCGTTTGATTTCCACAGTCTTCACACTCCTTGATTAAAAGTATAGCATACCGATGACATCCAGCCTACCTTCATTAAAAAAATCCAGACAAAAAGAAGCAAGATCTCCTCCATGCTAGAAAACTTGTTCCGTCGTTACAATTGGATCGTTAGGATACAATCGTGACTTGATAAATTGTTTTTCTATTTGATGGATTCTTGCTTCCTGATGGGTTCTTGCTTCTATTTCGTTAAGTAAAATTTTTTATTTAAGCGTTTTGAGATAATCTAGTGCGTCTTGCACATTTGAGACTGGTACGATCTTCATGTCAGTCCCTAGTTTCTTCGCAGCTGCTAAAGCTTCTTGATAATTTGTTTTGATCGAAGGATCAACTTCTTTTTCTTCCTTCGTGATTTCATCCTCTGGTGCAAAAAAGATTTCTACACCACTTTCACTTGCGCTTGCTACTTTTTTATCGATACCACCAATGCGGCCAACGGTTCCGTCACTGGAAATCGTTCCAGTACCGGCAATATTATGCCCTTTACGCAGGTTTTGCTGCGTCAATTGTTCGTAGATTTCTAATGTGAACATCAAGCCTGCTGATGGCCCACCGATATTTCCTGCATCAATAACAATATCTTGATCTGAACTAATTTCCGTATGGTCAACTAACGAAATGCCGATGCCGGCTTTTTTATTCGATGGCAATTCAATCAGCGATCCGGTTGCTTCTTTTTCTACATCATCTTGGAGATACGTCACTTGGATCTTATCACCGACTTTTTGACTTTGAACATAATCAATAAAATCTTGACTGTTGTCAAATCGTTTTCCATTGACAGCTACTACTGTATCACCAACAGAAATTTTTCCTTTGAAGCTAGAGTTGGATTCTACACCCATAACATAAACACCTTTATAGTTCATTGTGTAGGGAATATCTGCTAGCTTCAGTGCTTGCTCAATGGCACTATTTTGAGAGGATTCCATGTAGTAACGTTGGATCCGATTGTACTCTTCATCCGTTGCACCGCCAAAAAGTTCTTCTTCAGAAACCAAGTCTTGAAATTGATTAAATTTACTGCCAATTGCCGTAAAAACGGTTGCCTGCCGAATACCGACACTGGTCAATGAAAACGAGCCATCGTTTTGATCTTTTTGGTCATTGACTGTAATTAGTTCTTTCAAATTGATCGTTGCCCCAGGCTGTTCAATATAATAAGGGATTGGTAAAAAGGCACAGGCGGCAACTACTAATGCTGCAACAAGTAATAAGGTATATTTAACGGTTGATTTAAGATTCATGAGCATCACGCTTCTTTACGATTGCTTGGTAAATATTTGGTGGTAAATAGGCTTCCACATCGCCACCGAAATGCAAGATTTCTTTTAGCAAACTTGAACTAATATAACTGTATTTGGCATTTGCCAATAAAAAGACTGTTTCGAGCGTCGGATCTAAGTGGTGATTCATTTCCATGATATCTCGTTCGTACTCATAATCCTTGACACTCCGAATTCCTCGCAGTAAAAATTGGGCACCCATTTTTTTGGCAGCCGTAACGGTCAATTCCGTCTCTTGCGCAACAACGCGAACATTCGGGACATGCGCTAGTGCCTCAGTGATCAATTCCACTTTTTCGCCACCGGTAAAGAAGTTGACTTTACTAGTATTCACAAAGACACCAATGATCAATTCATCAAAAAGGGAAGCTCCCCGTTCGATCAGATCTACGTGACCAGCAGTCAATGGGTCGAAACTGCCCGGAAATAATGCTATTCTCTTCATCTTATCCCTCATTTCTATAAATTGTGACTGCCGTAATCCCATAAACCTGCCGTCTACTTTGGACCAATGTGCCAATCCTCTCTGGCAAATCCACTTCTTTTGCTGTTTCGCAAACAATGACCGCATGAGTTGCCATAAGATCCGCTTGTACCATTTGTTCCAGCTGCAAAACCAGCTCTTGTTTCGCATAAGGAGGATCCAAAAAAATATAGTCGAACTGCTGTTGAGTGCCCACAAATTCTTTTAGGGCTTGTTTGGCATCCATTTTTAAAACAGTAAACTTTTCGGGCTCCTTTGTGATGCCAATATTTTCTCGAATAATCTTAATCGCTGGATAACTGCGATCGACACAGATGGCATGTGCGGCGCCGCGAGAAACAGCTTCAATAGCTAATCCGCCACTGCCCGCAAATAAATCCAATACTAAGCCGCCATCTAAATAAGGACCAATCATATTAAAAATCGATTCTTTCACTTTATCGGTGGTTGGCCGGGTATTATCCCCGCTTAAGCTCTTCAATTTTCTTCCTCGATAATCTCCTGCAACAACACGCATATGCGTTCCTCCAAAGGTTCCATAATTTCTTAAAAAAGTATTCCAGTGACCGTCATCTTTTTGAGCAACAAAAATGGGTGCGATTGGCACCCAAACTTTTGTTATACATTTTCTGCCAGTCGAATCGTCGTATTTTTTTCTTCCACATCAAATCCATCATCACTCACTTGGTATGCTGCGTCAGTGCCGATTTTTTCCGCAAAATTCATCTCAACATCTGGTCGATATGAAGGTTCCACTTGCCGTACGAAATGAAATTGTTCGATTTTATTTTTTTTCATTTCATAGTCTTCTTCATTCAAGTACATGACCACATATTTCATTTTGCGTGACACATAATGGACAAATCCGAATCTGCGTAAATTTTTTAATTGGCGTAAACTATAGACCCATACGATCAGTCCCCGTCGTTTTTGGATCTCAAACGTTTCTTTCGTCTCCTCTTGCATGACAACTTCCTCCACATGTTGATTTCGATTGAAAAAAAGGACTTCCAGCGTCCACTTTGACTTCCTCTGAGAAACAATCAGCAATCGACACTGTGATCTCATCAAGCAAGACTTGCAGCTGGTTTTCACTGTGTCGAAATTCTCCGACTTGAGGATTCAAATCAAGTGCCCTTTTGGCTTTGCGTAATGCCCGCTGCTGTTCTTTATACCCGGGAGCAAACGTGCCATAAGCAGCTATTTTTTCAAAATCGGTCTTTTTATGTACAAATGAATCAATTAATCCCAATACTTCTTGGTCTTGGTACATCGCCTTCTTGTTGTAACAATAAGAGCGAAACAACTGACTATTCTTGATACTGGAAATTAATTGTTCAATTTGGTCTTCAATTGCATATAAATGGTCATTATAAATCATCTGATGTGCTATCCTCTGTGTGTTCATTCTCATCTTCTTGGATTAAGACTACCATATTTGCTTTAGAAAAAGCAATTCCTATCTTCTCAGGGGTTTGATTCGATAAAACATTGTAAACCGAAGGATCACTATACCATGATAAAATCGTAAATGTCGGATCGTAGACAGGTGCTTCAAAGATGGAAGAAACGGTTGAAATTTCCTTTTCCTTTAAAATATCCTGCCATTCTTCTTGGGTCAGAGTGAAGGTGCTGGTTCGTTCTGCTGTCAATGCTTTTTGATAGGCATGAATCCGTTGAGATGTTAAGTGATCCGAAAGATTCTCCGTGATTTCTTGAAGGAGATCTTTGGCTTCACTATGAGTATCTAAAGCCATCCCAAAACTTTCCAGCTCTTTTTGATCACGCATTTTTTGGATGATCACAAAAGCTAACGTTTCTTTTTCAAGAGCAGCTGTTTCTTGGTTCACTGTTTGAGACTCTTGAAACAGCGGCAGCTCCCCTTCTGTTAATTGATAAGGAGACAGCTTCAATAATGTCGTTTGATCCAGATAAGTGACTGCTGCTAATTCCGATGTCGTTTGATCAAAAAACAAAACCGCGAAAGTGCCATTGTCAAACGCCACTAAGGGACGATAGTTCATATCTTGTTCCATAAGTTCAAAACTCACTGAACGATCATTTTGACTCAATGTAAAATTCGGATAGATCATCGTAAGCTCTGTAAGATCTGTCATTGTCATCCCAATCGAAAATGGGGCTAAGGATGCGCCGCCCTGGCCAATCACTTTGATTGCCTGAACACTTTCGCCGTCGGTGTTGATTTCGAGATATTGTTGATCATCTAGGTGATTATATACGCGAACTTCAAAGTCATATCCTGTGCGATACGTGCGTATCGGCGAGCCAAAATCTTCTTCAAAATCAGAAAGAGGTTCACCGATCGCTTTTGCTAAGCCATCTGCTTTGATTGGTTCATAATTCAAATTGGTAGGCGCTTTTACAGGATTATCAAAAAGAGGTCTTGAAGGAGAAACCCGCTGAAAAAATACTGGCTGCAGATAGACGACGACCAGCGCCAAAATAAACAAGCAGCAAAATAAAATTCCTCTACGTTTCATCTTCAAGACCTACTTCCTACTTCTCTTTGATTTCGATCAGCAAATCACCTGATGTGATGGCTTCTCCTTCTGCAACATAGACGTGTTCTACCACACCTGAGAAACGAGCTTCGATCGCTGTTTCCATCTTCATCGCTTCAGTTACTAGAACGGTTTGTCCTTTCGCTACCCGATCCCCTTTTTTGACTAATACTTGTAGAACAGAACCTGACATCGTTGCACCAATTTGTTCTTTATTTGTTGGCTCAGCTTTGCGTTTTGTTTGAACGGAGCTGATGATCGAATGATCTTTGACTAAGATCTCCCGACGTTGTCCATTCAAGTTAAAGAACAACGTGCGGTTGCCTTCAATATCTGGTTCGCCGATTTCATCCAAGCGGATGATCAAGATTTTCCCTTTTTCAAGTTCAACATTGATCGTTTCACCTAATCGCATCCCATTAAAGAATGTTGGTGTATCTAGGACCTTGACGTCGGCAAACTGTTCATATGCTTTTCGGTAGTCTAAAAAGACTTGCGGATACATCAAATAGCTCAATACTTCTTCTGTTTTAGGCTGGTAGCCGATCTTTTCTGCTAATTCGGCTTTGACTTTTTCAAAATCTACTGGTTCAGCAAACGCACCAGGACGTTCTGTGAATGCTGGCCGACCTTTCAGAATGATCCGTTGTAATTCTTTTGGAAAACCACCGACTGGTTGACCTAGTTCACCTTGGAAGAAAGTAACGACTGATTCTGGAAAACTTAAGGTTTCACCTTTATCATAAATGTCTTGTTCAGATAACCCGTTTTGTACCATGAAAAGAGCCATATCGCCAACCACTTTTGATGATGGCGTGACTTTGACGATATCACCGAACATCATATTGACTTCATGATAAACTTCTTTGATTCCGTCCCATTTTTCCCCAAGTCCCACTGCTTTTGCTTGTTGTTGCAGGTTCGAATATTGACCACCAGGCATCTCGTGTTTATACACTTCTGTCTGAGGAGCATTCAACCCATTCTCGAAAGGATGGTAATACATACGCACATCTTCCCAGTAATGATTCAACTGCTGGATATTATCGACATTAATTTCTGGACAACGTTCGCCGTTGACTAACGCATAGTAAAGGCTACTCATACTTGGCTGGCTAGTTGCTCCACTGACTGCAGACATAGCAACATCGACAATATCGACACCCGCTTTGGTTGCGGCAGAGTAAGTGATGATGCCATTGCCACTCGTGTCGTGGGTGTGCAGATGAATTGGTACATCAATACTCGCTTTCAGTTCACTGATCAAGCGATACGCCGCTTGTGGTTTCAGCAATCCTGCCATATCCTTGATCGCAATGATATGTGCACCAAGATTTTGCAACTCCTTGGCCATATCCTTATAATAATCGATCGAGTATTTTTGACGAGTCGGATCATTAATATCTCCGGTATAACAGATCGCTGCTTCTGCAATTTTGCCTGCGTCCCTTACTGCTTGGATGCTTTTTTCCATTTGCGGAACCCAGTTCAAGCTATCAAAAATTCGGAAGACATCGATTCCTTGCGCAGCAGATTCTTTGATAAATTCTTCTAACACATTATCTGGATAATTTGAATATCCCACCGCATTTGATCCTCGAAACAGCATTTGTAACAATGTGTTCGGCATTTTCTTACGAAACATACGCAGCCGTTCCCATGGATCTTCTGTCAAGAAACGGTAAGCAACATCAAACGTTGCTCCGCCCCACATTTCACTGGAGAATAGTTGAGGAATCCCCTCTTCTGTCAACGCAGCGATCTTCTTGAAGTCCTGGGTACGAACTCGTGTAGCTAGCAAGCTTTGATGCGCATCACGGAAAGTCGTATCCGTTAGTAAAACATTTTTTTGCTGATTGATCCAACGAATGACGCCATCAGCACCTTGAGTATCTAAAATGGTTTTAGCCGATACGAAATCAGGCAATGTCTCGATCTGTTGCGGGATTCTTGGATCATTATAAAATGGTTTTTTCTGTTTCTCGATTCCCGGAAAGCCATTGATCGTAATCTCACCGATATATTTCATTGTTTTATTTCCGCGGTCGCGAATGCGAGGAAACTCAAACAATTCAGGAGTATTATCAATAAATGTCGTTTTCGCTTCGCCAGAACGAAATTGCGGATGAGAAACAACATTACGCATAAAGAGAATATTGGTTTTGACTCCACGAACCCGAAATTCTTTCAAGCAGCGCATCATTTTTTGAATCGCTTGATCAAATGTCGCTGCATGGGTACAAACTTTTACCAGCAATGAATCAAAATAGGGAGTTACAACGGCGCCAGCATAGGCATTACCAACATCTAGCCGAACGCCAAAACCACCAGGTGAACGATAAGTATCGATTTTTCCAGTATCAGGCATAAAGTTATTGGCAGGATCTTCTGTCGTTACACGACACTGGATCGCAACCCCTTCAAAGTGGATATCCTTTTGTTGCGGGATGCCGATTTCTTTGTGCAAGTCTTTCCCTTGAGCAATCAAAATTTGTGTCGTTACAATGTCCAAGTTAGTGATCATTTCAGTAATGGTATGCTCTACTTGAACCCGAGGATTCACTTCGATAAAGTAAAAGTTGTCTCCTTCTACCAAAAACTCTACGGTTCCCGCATTGATATACCCGACATGTTTCATCAACTGTACCGCAGCTTGACAAATTTTTTCTCGTTGGGCAGCATTCATTGATACACATGGAGCGACTTCCACCACTTTTTGGTGTCGACGTTGGACAGAACAATCTCTTTCAAATAGATGGACAACATTGCCATGACTGTCCCCTAATATTTGCACTTCGATATGTTTTGGATTACTGATGTATTTCTCTACATAGACTTCATCACTACCAAATGCCGCTTTCGCTTCGCTTTTTGCTCGTTCGTAACCTTCACGGGCTTCTTTCTCATCGTGAGCGACCCGCATGCCGCGGCCACCACCGCCTAAGGCTGCTTTGATCATGATTGGATAACCATGGGTTTCAGCAAACAGCAAAACGTCATCAATAGTGTTGACGGGTCCGTCGGAACCTGGAATGGATTGGATACCAGCCTCGATTGCAGCTGTTTTGGCTTTGATTTTATCGCCAAAGATATCCAGATGGTGTGTCGAAGGTCCAATAAAAATCAAGCCTTCTTCTTCACAGCGTTGCGCAAACGCTAAATTCTCGGATAAAAATCCGTAACCGGGATGAATCGCTTCGGCACCGGCCTTTTTCGCGGTGCGAATAATATCTTCTATGTCCAGATAGGCTTCAATGGGGCGCTTGCCTTTTCCGACAAGATACGCTTCATCCGCTTTAAAACGATGGACTGAATATTCATCTTCTGCAGCGTAGATCCCCACTGTTTTGATGCCCAACTCTGCACACGCACGGAAAACTCGAATCGCGATTTCTCCACGATTAGCGACTAATACTTTTTTCATCATACCACTCCATTCCATTGATCAATAATTCAAACTATATTGTTTCCTCTTTTCTTCTGCACTAATGTTCAAAATAAAGCCGATACAAATCGACAACATTAACAAACTTGATCCTCCTTGACTCAAAAAAGGAAAAGTGATCCCCGTTAACGGAATCAAGCCGGTGATCCCACCTAAATTGATAAAGATCTGTGACATAAATAATGTCCCGATCCCAATACACATCATGGAATTAAAGGAATCTCTTGATCGAATGCCAATCAAAAACATTCTTCCTACCATATAAAAGAGAATCCCTAACAAAACGATTGAGGGAATCAAGCCAAGTTCTTCCATCACGATTGAAAAAATATAATCGGTATGGGCTTCATTCAAGAAGCCTCGTTTTTGAATACTATTTCCTAATCCGCGACCAAATAATCCGCCATTGAACATGGCATAATATCCATTGACCATTTGATGTCCTGTATCAAATTCATCGGCAAAAGGATTGGTGAAAGCGGCAAATCGATTGTAGATATATTCAGGCAGAAATTTCCCACCTGTCAAATTGACAAAAGTAATCGCCAAAAAACTAAAGAGAACTGTGGCCCCACCTAATATCAAGGTATACACATAGTTTAATCCGCTAGCCAGCAAAACCACAAAAGCCAGCATGAAAATAATAACAGCGTTCCCGAAATCGGGATAGAAGGCCAAAATCACTGTATAAGCCAATACGATTGCCATTGGTCTTCTCACAGAACCCCAGAAGTCTTGCTGGATGCCCTCTTGGCGATAAGAGAATGTGACCGACAAGAACCAAATGATAATAAACTTTAAGTACTCCGCTGGCTGAACAGAGAATCCTGCAATCGAGAGCCAGCCCCATGCACCATTCCTTTTTTGGAAGAAAAAGGCGGCGATCAAAAGAAAGAAAATAACGATCATGGCAATTTGGACAAACTTCTTATTGCGAAAGACATCAGTTTTCATCTTGTACATGATCGTGATCATAATCAAACTTACCACCCAAAAAACGGCTTGATTGATCACATAAGCTGCTGAAGTAGTCGGTGGCTTTGCTGTCATTGCGACATATGAGGTCGAACTGTAAACCATCATCAAACCAGTTACGCATAAAATAAGGTAAGGTATTAAAATGCTATAGTCTAAAAGGTGTCTTTTTTTAACTTTTTCTGGCAAGATTATGCCTCCTTGCCGATTTCAGTAGATTTTTGTTCTTCATATACTTCGCTATACAATTGATTTAGGTCTTTTTCCAGATCTGCCATCAATTGTTGGCCAGCAGCATTGTCTACAATACCCAAGCGTGTTGCGAAAGCGACTTGTCGTGATAAGCCATACATTTGTGTGTCAACGACTTCCTCGAATGCTTTACACTGAGCAATACACAAACTATTTTCTTGATTGCGAATCAATCGTTTGATTCGTTCGGCATCCTCTAAAAGCAGATTCAATGCCATTTCTGAATCAATCTGCGCCATTCTGGTCCCCCCATTTCTTAGTTTCATTATTATAGCATATTCTATACCGATTTGGCACAGTAGGATGCCATAAATTCAACCGTAAATAACGAACATAAATTTTTTTTTGCTAACAAAAAAAGCGAATTATCGACTGATATAAAAAAAAGAAGTATTTTCATTCGTTTTTTTCTGTTTCATTGGGTTCCGCTTTGCTTTGTAAATCGTGAAACATGAACCAATTGTGAAACATTTTTTGCGATTCTCTTAATAAGGAAAAAGACAAAAGATTGATCCAGCAGCCTTTATTGAAAAAAAAGAAGTGGAATTGTCCACATGTTCTTTTTTCCTTTCAAAAAAAGAACAGGAAGCGCACCGCTTCATGTTCTTTTGATTACTACTGTTTCTGCTTTTCACCGATAAAGCCATCACCGTTGATGTCCTCATCTGATAACCGTTCGACTTCTTTGATGAATCCCTGACTAAGTTCTTCGTAAGATTCCCCAACAACTGCGTCATCTGGAATTTGATCTAGGTTAGCAAAAAATTCAATATGATTATGCAAGTTGGTAAAGATCATCGGGGCATCGCCGCCGTATTCACCATCTAAATTGATCATCAAACGATCTTTTGCATCTGGCGCATCGACTTCCAAACGAGACGTTTTTGTATAGATCAAGCGTCGGTCATTGATATGTTTGCCACCGTTCATCATCAATGCAATCAGATGAACAATCTCAAAAATATTTGCCGTTTTCACTATGATCAGCGAAAATTTCCCATCGTCAAGTTTCGCATCCGGGGCGATTTGTTCAAAACCTCCCACTGAATTCGTCAATCCTAGGAAGAACATCGAAGCGCCGCCAATATATTCTCCATCGTCATATTTAAAGTGCATCTTGATTGGTTTGACTCGCGGCAACAATTCTGCGCCTTTTGCAAGATATGCCAAATAACCGAACACACTCTTCAACTCTGAAGGAACATCATAGGTCAACTCAGTCAGGTGTCCACCTGCAGCGATATTGATAAAATAATCCCGATCAGTTTTTCCAATATCCATTTTGATCGTTTGTTCCTTGAGAATGACTTCTGCAGCAGCCTTCACATCGTTTCTAGGAATCTTCAATGCACGAGCATAATCATTGGTTGTTCCGCCTGGGATGATCGCCATTTTGGGGCGCTTTTTTAGCGGAGCGATACCATTAACTACCTCATTAATGGTTCCGTCGCCTCCGGCTGCAACAACCAGATCAAATCCGGCTCTCCCTGCCCTACTCGCTTCATCGCGAGCAGAGAATGGGAGAGCAGTCGTCGCAAAAGCACTGGCTTCATAACCGGCTTTCTCTAAGACTTCTAATATATCGGCAAGATGTTTACGAATCAGTTCTTTTCCTGATGTTGGATTATAAATGACTCTGGCTCTTTTCATATTCCGCCTCTTATCGTTTTGCTAATTCTTCTTGAAGTAATTTGTTCACAACGCCAGGGTTCGCTTGTCCTTTAGTTGCTTTCATGATTTGACCAACTAAGAACCCAACTGCTCGGTCTTTTCCGTTCTTGAAGTCATCAACAGATTGTTGATTCTTATCTAAGACTTCATTGATCATTGGCAGAAGTTGTGCTGGATCGGATAGTTGGATCAATCCTTTCGCTTTGACAACTTCTTTGGCATCGCCGCCATTGGTGATCAATTCTTTAAAGACTTTTTTCGCAATCTTAGAACTGATCGTTCCATCAGCAATCAGTTGGATCATTCCTGCAAGATTATCCGGCGTTAATTTGGTTTCTTCTAATTCCAATTTTTCACTATTCAAGTAGGCCGAAACTTCACCCATCAACCAGTTTGATGCTTGTTTTGGTTCTGCCCCAGCATCGATGGTTGCTTCAAAGAAGTCGGACATTTCTTTGGTCAGTGTCAAGACCATTGCGTCATATTCTGGCAATCCAAGTTCGTTGATGTACCGTTGGCGGCGTTTTTGTGGAAGTTCTGGCAATGTTTGCCGTACTCGTTCGATCCATTCGTCATCGATAACAAATTTAGGAATATCTGGTTCTGGGAAATAACGGTAATCAGATGATCCTTCTTTGACCCGCATCAAGATTGTCTTATTAGTGGTTTCATCAAAACGACGTGTTTCTTGTTGGATCTCACCGCCAGAAAGCAATACTTTTGCTTGGCGTTTTTCTTCGAAAGCCAAGCCTTTTTTGACAAAGGACATAGAGTTTAGGTTTTTCAATTCGGTTTTGGTACCAAAAGCTTCTTGACCATAAGGACGTAAAGAGATATTGGCATCACAACGCATGGATCCTTCTTCCATCTTCACATCAGATACTTCTGTAAATTGGATGATAGAGCGCAAAGCTTCCAAATAAGCATAGGCTTCTTCTGGCGAGCGCATATCTGCTTCAGAAACGATCTCGATCAACGGCGTGCCCTGACGATTTAAATCCACATAGGAATAGCCGCCGATGCCATGCATATTTTTCCCAGCATCTTCTTCAAGATGAACCCGCTCAATACGGATTTTTTTCTTTTTGCCTGCTACTTCGATCTCGATCCAACCATCATGACCGATTGGTTGGTCAAATTGAGAAATTTGATAGGCTTTCGGATTATCCGGATAGAAATAGTTTTTGCGGTCGAAATGAGTATCTTTGGAAATTTCACAGTTTAACGCTAGTGCTGCTTTCATCCCAAATTCTAACGCGGCTTTATTCATCACCGGTAATACCCCTGGATAACCCCAGTCAATCACATTCGTATTGCTATTTGGCTCGGCACCAAAATGTGCTGGCGCCGGTGAAAAGATTTTTGAGTTGGTTTTTAATTCTACGTGGACTTCAAGCCCAATGACTGTTTCGAAGTTCATGCGTTATTCCCTCCTAAAATCACTGGTTTTTTCGTATGAAAATCAGTTGCTTGTTCAAACGCATAAGCCGCTTGATACATCGTTGCTTCATCAAAATGTTTACCAATGATTTGCAAACCGACTGGTAATCCTTCAGAAAATCCTGCTGGTACAGACATACCTGGCAATCCAGCCAAATTGACTGGAATCGTTAAGATATCATTCATGTACATTGTGATTGGATCATTGATATTTTCACCTAGACCAAAAGCAACGGTTGGAGATGCAGGACCAATAATCAAATCGTAATCAGCAAATACTTTGTCAAAATCTTGTTTGATCAATGTACGGACTTGTCCAGCCTTTTTGAAGTAAGCATCATAATATCCAGCACTTAATGAGAATGTCCCTAACATGATCCGGCGTTTTACTTCTTCTCCGAATCCTTCACTACGAGAATTGACATACACATCGTCTAGATTTTTTACGTTTTCTGAACGGTAGCCATAACGGATTCCGTCAAAACGTTGCAAGTTAGAACTTGCTTCAGAAGAGGCAATAATATAATAAACGGAAACGCCATATTTAGAATGAGGCAAGCTGACTTCTTCGACTGTTGCTCCTAATGCTCGGAATGTTTCTGCCGCTTTCAACACAGCTTCACGGACACCAGGTTGAATCCCCTCACCCATATATTCTTTTGGCAGCGCAACTTTCATACCTTTGATATCGCCAGTTAATCCTGCAGCAAAATCTGGTACTGCTACTCCAGCAGAAGTGCTGTCTTTGGCGTCAAATCCACTAATGGCAGACAATGCCAGTGCATTATCTTTTACTGAACGAGTCATTGGTCCGATTTGATCCAATGAAGAAGCAAACGCAATCAGACCAAAACGTGAAACACGACCATATGTTGGTTTCATTCCTACGATTCCATTGAAAGAAGCAGGCTGCCGGATCGAACCACCTGTGTCACTCCCTAATGAGACTGGTACTTGCCCAGCAGCTACTGCAGCTGCAGAACCACCAGAAGAACCGCCAGGAACTTTGGTATGATCCCACGCATTCTTTGTTTTTTTGAAGTAAGAAGTTTCCGTACTTGCTCCCATGGCAAATTCATCCATGTTCAATTTACCGACTGGTATCATGTCTGCTTGGTAGACTTTTTCCATCACAGTTGCATCATATATTGGTTCAAAGTTAGCCAAGATCTTAGATGCAGCTGTAGTCAGTAGGTCTTTGGTCACGATATTGTCTTTGATCCCAATCGGAATCCCTGCCAAAACATTGCTTTCAGAAATACCCTTCTCATCAATTGCTTTGGCTAATGCCATCGCGTTTGACTCGTTCAATGTAATAAAAGAATCCACTTTTGGTTCAGTCGCTTTGATTCGCTCGAATGTCTCTGCTGTCAAATCGACAGCTGAAATTTCTTTGGCAACAAGCATGCCATGGAGCTCTTCCAAACTTTTACTTACTAATTCTGTCATTACGCACCGGCCTCCCCATTATCAATAATTGCTGGTACTTTAATGAAACCATCTTCTGATTCCGGCACATTACGCATCAATTCTTGTCGGTTCCAGCCTTCTGCTGCGATATCTTCACGCATCACATTGATTGTTTCAGCAACGTTTGATGTAAATGGCACACCTTCTGTGTCTACTTCCTCTAAGGTTTCTACCATATCAATAATTTTTCCTAGCTGAGAGGTAAACTCATGTAATTCATCATCTGAGAATGATAATTTTGCTAGCTTGGCAACGTGTTTGACTTGTTCTTCGCTTATCGCCATAAAATCCTCCTCTTTCTCGCATCCATAAAAATACGTTTACGTTTTTCCAATGTATTGTATCACTTTTCCAGCAAATCATGAAATACATTTTGAAAATTATCATACTTAATTGAAAATGTAGGTCTCAATTTTTTCTGCTCCATCTTTACGGGCAATAAAAGCTTGCTGTTTCCCTAGAGAGCCAACTTGGACTTCGATCTCGCCAGGAACTCCTTTGAAGACAGATTCGACTTGCTTTGCGCTATACTGAACAAAACTGGTGATCTCGGTTTTACTGTAATAATTCGACTCGACTTTCAAAACAAGTTTTTGGAGTTGATCATCTACGTAATACGCATTGCCGGTCACACCACTCAAGTCAGGAAAGAAACTAATGACAGCATCACGAAATGTTTTGAACTTATTATCCAAACCATCATCGGTGGCAGCATTGGTGACCCCCGCAGCTACAGGTAAAATAATGTGGGCCTCTGCTACTTTCTCATACTGATCGATAGTTGTTCCTCCATCTTGGCTGACTGCTTGATAAACATAATCGCCTCCGGCGATATCATCTTTAGCAGCTTGTTCGAATAAACCGATCACGATAGGTACAGTCTCCAACCCTTTGATTTTTCTTACTTGTGTCAAAACAGCATTGACTGTCTTCCGCGCGTTTGCCATCCACTCATCACGAGAGATAGAAATGGTCTCGTCGCTGCCATAGTAGACGGTATTAAAGGCAAAGCCTAAACTAATACCTGCCAATGTTTTGCCGTCTTCTTTAATAAAATCTTGCTCCATCAATTGTTGAAAAATAAGCGGCTGATCTGAACCGGCAGGGTTAAGACCTTGCGGGTTATCATCAGAGACACGTTTCAGCCAATTCTTGATCGTATCAGCAGGAATTTTTTGACCTTCTTGAAAGTAGCACGTATCGACAGAAAAAGTCTGCTTGGACAGCCTCAGCAAGCCATTCTCAAAATTGGTTTGATTGAACCCGCTGTTCATTTGCTCTGCATTCAATCCTCTAGCAGCACTCGGTTGGTACTTGCCGTCTGTCATGACTGCCTGATAGACTGAATTATCGACACGGCCAGTGGTAATATTACCGCTGGCCGTCTCTTCACCTTCGTTGATATTCGTGATTCCTTTGTTGAGATTGCCGCAACCTGACAAAAAGCTTAACGACATCGCGACGATCAAGAAGTGTTTAATCTTCATGGTTATGGCTCCCTTCAATCGCTGCCACCATTTGATTCTCTTCCCAAACTGTAATGCCCAAGCTTTGCGCTTTCGTCAATTTACTACCAGCCTCTTCTCCCGCTACGACGATATCTGTTTTCTTTGAGACACTTCCCGTCACTTTGCCGCCAAGGTTCTCAATTCTTTCCTTTGCTTCTTCCCGAGTGAAATGAGTCAACTTTCCTGTTAAGACAACTGTCTTACCTTTAAAGGGTGAGTCAATAGCCGAGAGCTCCTCATTTTTTAAACCAAGGTAATCAAAATTGACCCCTGCTTTTTCCAACTCATCTAAAAGATCATGGACTTCTTCGTTGTTGAAATAAGTGACAACACTATCCGCGATGGTTTGCCCAATCGTTTCTAAAGAAACGATCTCCGACTCATCCGCTTTGCTTAGATTACGCAGATTGCGATAATGTTCCGCAAGAATTCTTGCTGCTTTAGATCCGACATGGCGAATCCCTAAGCCAAATATCAAACGCTCAACGGAATTTTCTTTACTGGCTTCGATTGCTGACAAAATATTGTTTGCCGATTTTTCTTTGATTTTGTCTAATGTCAACAATTGTTCTTCCGTCAAATAATATAGGTCTGCAACATCAGCAACTAAGTGCTTTTCATACATTTGTTCAAGAACTCGTGGGCCTAACCCTTCAATATTCATAGCATTTCGGGAAACAAAATGACTCAATCCTTCTTTCATTTGTGCAGGACACTTCGGATTAATGCAGCGCAGTGCCACCTCTTCATCTAAATGGACCAATTCACTGTCGCAAATGGGACAATGGGTAGGAATCGGATAGGGCTCACTGGCTTTTGACCGCTTATCCGTCAATACGTTGGCAACTTCTGGAATGATGTCTCCTGCTTTATAGATAATCACAGAGTCATTCAAGCGAATATCTTTGGCGCGAATATAATCGACATTATGCAGGCTGGCACGACTTACTGTTGTACCAGCTACTCGAACCGGCGTCATGACCGCTGTTGGTGTCACAACACCTGTGCGTCCAACTGTCCATTCAATATCTTCAATGGTCGTTTCTGCTTCTTCGGGTGGGAATTTATAAGCTGCCGCCCACCGAGGAGCTTTAACCGTAAATCCTAGTGTATCTTGATCGGAGAAGTCATTGACTTTGATGACAACGCCATCGATTTCATAAGGCAGCTCACTGCGTTTTTCGCGAAATTCTTCAATATACGCCCAAACTTCATCGATCGTTCGGCACAAACGCCGTTCATGATTTGTCCGGAAACCCAAACTGTCTAATTCATCAAGCGCTGAGAATTGATCGTGTGCCTCGATAGGACCGAAATCTGCCAGAGTATATAAGAATGTGCTCAAATTACGGCTGGCAGCAATCCGTGTATCCAGTTGCCGCAAGCTTCCTGCTGCGGCATTTCGAGGATTGGCAAATACCTCTAAGCCCTCTTCTTCCCGTACTTGATTCAAACGGATGAAAGAAGCTTTAGGCATGTAACATTCGCCTCGGACTTCTAATGAAACAGGTTCTTTCAATTTTAATGGAATTGACTTGACTGTCTTCAAGTTTTCCGTAATATTCTCGCCGACTGTTCCGTCACCCCGTGTTGCACCACGCACAAACCGTCCATTCTCATATTTCAAAGAGATTGATAGCCCATCGATCTTCAATTCACAGACATAATCAACGGCACGACCTAGCGCTTTTTGGACTCGCGCATCAAAAGCGATGATTTCTTCTTTATCAAACACATCATTCAAACTGTACAGAGGAATATCATGGATGACCTTTTCAAATCCAGGCAGAACGATTCCACCCACTCGCTGAGTAGGAGAATCTTCTGTGACCAGCTGCGGGTAATCCGTTTCTAATTGAACAAGTTCTTTATAAAGTCGATCATAGACGTAATCTTCGACAGACGGCTGATCCTTCACATAATACTCATAGGCATATTGATTCAAAGTGGTTCTTAATTCTTCCGCTCGTTGTTGAACTTCAGTTGATGGCACAGCCATTTCGATTCCTCCTTATAGTTTTTCGATCGGAGCAAATGCTGCAAGCAGCCGTTTTACTCCTTGTTGGGGAAAAGCGACATCTAATTCTAGATCCTGGGCGGCCCCTGTGGTCCGAACGATCGTGCCGACACCCCATTTTTTATGGTTGACTTTTTCCCCCACTTGCCATTGATTGCCGGCTGCAGTCGTGGTTTGTCTCGACGAAACAGTGGACTGACGAGGTTGGGTATACGTTGGTTTGAAAACTTTAGGCTGAAAGGAAGCAGCTGCCCCTTTCGGCTGAGTTCTTTCTCCCAGTGACTGCAGAAGATCTTGTTCAATCTCTTCCACAAACCGAGAAGGACGATTGTATTGAGTGCGTCCATACAATGTACGAGAAAATGCGTTTGTCAAGAATAGCTCTTCTTCTGCACGAGTAATCCCCACATAAGCCAAACGACGTTCTTCTTCCAGTTCGCTTTCTTCCATCAATGCTCGAGATAACGGGAAGATGTTCTCTTCTAACCCAATCAAAAAGACCACAGGAAATTCCAATCCTTTTGCCGCATGCAATGTCATTAATGTCACTTGACTGCTTTCTTCTTCATAGGAATCAACATCGGAAAGTAAAGCGAGGTCATTGAGGAAGACAGTTAATTTTTCTTCTGGCGCATCGGCATCATCTTCATTTTGCGCCTCAAAGCGTTTGTCAAATTCTTGGGTCACTGTTAAGAACTCTTCCAAGTTCTCCAGCCGGGATTGTGATTCCAGATTGTTCTGATTGATCAAATCTTGTTTGTAACCTGTTTTATCCAAAATTTCTTTCGTCAGTTCTGTCACTGACAGATAAGGAATCATTTGGGCAAACTGGTCCATCATCATGCCGAAGCTACCAAGTTCTTTGCCGGCCTTGCCTGAGATATTGGCTAAATCGACATTCATCGCAGCTTCTAACAAGGACCATTCATGAAGCGAAGCAAACTCACGAAGTTTTTCGACAGAAGTCGCCCCGATACCACGTTTAGGCACATTGATGATCCGTTCTAGACTTAGAGAATCGCTTGGGTTAGCAATGGCCGAAAGATAAGCCAAGATATCACGGATTTCTTTCCGATCATAGAATTTGCGTCCGCCCACCATTGTATAAGGCACGTTTGCTTTTAATAGCATTTCTTCAATCACCCGGGATTGAGCATTGGTCCGATACAAAACAGCAAAGTCGCCGAATTTACGTCCTTTATCTGCAATTTGTTTTTGCATCTCACTGACAATAAAACGAGCTTCATCTCGTTCACTATCCCCGCGATAGTAAGTGATTTTTTCACCGGCTCTATTTTCAGTCCACAAATTTTTGTCTGGACGGTTGCGGTTGTTTTGGATGACTTGATTCGCAGCATTCAAAATCGTCTGAGTTGAGCGGTAATTTTGTTCCAACAAAATCACTGCTGCATCCGGATAATCTTTTTCGAAGTCCAAAATATTTTGCATATTGGCACCCCGCCAGCCATAGATACTTTGATCCGCATCTCCCACGACACAAAGATTTTTGAAGCGGTCCGCTAATAAATTAACAAGCGTATATTGGGCATGATTCGTATCTTGGTATTCATCCACATGGATATAGTGAAATTTTCGTTGATAAAACTGCAGTGCATCTTCATTTTCCTTGAACAAGCGAATGGTATTCATGATCAGATCATCAAAATCCATACATTGATTATTTCGTAATTCCTTTTGATACAGCGCATAACAGCGGCCTACGATCTGTTCAAACAAGCTCCCTTGTTGATTTTCATAATCTGCCGGAGTCAACAATTCATTTTTGGCATTAGAGATCGCTCCTAAAATGGAACGCGGGTCATATTTTTTTGGATCAATATTTAACTCTTTTAAGACTCGTTTCATCAAAGTGTTTTGTTCAGAGGTATCAATGATCGTAAAGTTTCTAGAGTAGCCGATCTGATCAACATCTCTTCGTAAAATCCGGACACACATCGAGTGAAACGTAGAGACCCATACATCTTCTCCCCCAGATCCAAGAAGCTGATTCACCCGTTCTTTCATTTCTCTAGCCGCCTTATTCGTAAAAGTAATGGCTAGAATATTCCAAGGATTGACATTTTTTTCTTCAATCAAATAAGCAATCCGATGGGTTAAGACCCGCGTTTTGCCACTACCGGCTCCGGCCATTAACAACAGAGGTCCTTCTGTATGCATCACGGCCTCTTTTTGCCGGGGATTCATATTCGCAAGTAATTCGTTTTTGGATGACATGGTTTTAACCATCCTTTCTTTCTCAATCCATTCAATTATAGCATTATCCGATTGTAGGGAAAACCGAACGCCTTGAAAAGTTGCTAAATTTTTCTTTTTTGTCCTTCAAAAAAATTCCTTGTTATCTATTCAAAAAAGGGCTAAATTAAATAAGGAAAGTGAGGAGTTTGATGAAGAAACATGAAATCCATTATTTAGATACAACCCGCCTGGCCTTTATAGGCAAAGGAATCTTGGTAGGAGCATTTGTGGGGATCGTGGTTAGTTTGTTTCGCCTTGCGATTGAATGGATAGGCGAAAAAGTTGCTGCTGTCTATCGACACCTTGCTGATCATCCAGATCAGATCATACTGTGGGTAATTCTCTCTATCATCACTGCAATTATTGTGATCCTTTTAGTAAAATCAGAACCTCAAATCAAAGGCAGCGGTATTCCTCAAGTTGAAGGGAAGTTAAGTGGCGAGATCGATTATAATTGGTTCTCTGTCCTTTGGAAAAAGTTTATCGGGGGCATTTTATCCGTCGGATCGGGTCTTTTTTTGGGGCGGGAAGGTCCTTCGATTCAACTAGGTGCTGCTGTCGGACAAGGTTTAAGTCAGTTCTTCAAAGCCCCAAAGTCAGAAGAAAAAATATTGATTTCCAGTGGTGCCAGTGCAGGATTGTCGGCGGCTTTCAATGCACCGATTGCCGGTTTGCTGTTCATTTTAGAAGAGATCCATCATTCCTTTTCACCTCTTGTATGGCTGACATCTTTTGCTTCAGTAATTACCGCCAACTTTGTCTCTTTAAATTTTTTTGGATTGAAACCTGTCCTTTACCAAGGAAAGATCAATGACTTGCCTTTGAAATATTACGGTGCTTTAGTCATCTTAGGTATCTTACTAGGGATCTTAGGACGATTTTACCAGTGGACATTGCTGTCTTTGCCTAAATGGTATGGAAAACTACCCATATCCTCTGACTGGTATGGATTGATTCCTTTTGTGCTGATTATTCCAATCGGTCTATTTTTACCAGACTATTTAGGCGGCGGGAATCAAATTATCTTGACTTTAGGAGAAACCGGGGCTCCCCTGTTGTTTTTGGTCATGTTGCTGATTTTGCGTTACTGTTTTTCCATGATTTCATATGGAGCTGGACTGCCTGGGGGGATTTTCCTACCTATCTTAACATTAGGTGCGCTGATTGGTGCGATCTTTGGTACCTTTTTGGCACAGTCGATCGGTCTGGATCCTATTTATATCAAGAATTTCGTGATCGTAGCAATGGCTGGTTATTTTACAGCGATCGGTAAGGCTCCTTTAACTGCTATTATTTTAGTAACAGAGATGGTTGGATCAATCAATCACCTAATGCCGTTAGGACTAGTTAGTTTAGTAGCTTATATCGTGGTCGATGGTCTTGGTGGTCATCCTATTTATGAGTCTCTCCTTGAAAAGATGCATAAAGAACCCGCTGTGAATATCCGAGGAACGAAAACAGTGATCGAGTATCCGGTAACCGCAGAAAGTTCATTTGATGGGATGGCCGTTCGAGACTTTCCTTGGCCAGAAAACATGTTGCTGATTTCCATTCGTCGTGGCGAAAACGAAATTTTGACCCGCGGAGATACGATCATGAAAGTTGGTGATGCCCTTTTGATCTTAACGGATTCGAATAGTGTTTCGGAAGTGAAGAAAAAAATCAGCTATTTAGCTGATGGTCCTCTGACTTAAACATTGGCTGCCAAATTGCCGTCAACATCCTCCTGTCTTTATTTGTCGATCAGAAAAAAATCGAAGGAGCAAAGCTGCAGACACATGTTCTGCAGTTTTGCTCCTTCTTTCATTGCCATACAATCGCTGTCGTATAATATTGCCAAACGGTTCTTTCTAAAATCAGCTTCTGAAATTAGCTATAGTATTTTTCCACCAAACGTTCATCCACATAAACGGAAACTTGACCGTCATTGACTGGGAAAATTCCTTTACCTGTTTCGTCTAAGACAACTTTTGCTTCATTATTTTTCAAAATATCTACGTAAGTTTCACCACCATGAATGGCGCTGATGGTCATTTCTTTCTCAGCACCTTGGGCATTCGTCATGACCACGGCCAAGCCAGACAGTTCGTGCTCATAATCTCCTGTCAGTACCCAACCGATACAATTTGGGTCATCGAAATAATCAACTTGATTGCCAAAGGAGATTTTCTCACGCAATTTCAGGAGATTTTCTAAATCTTCTCCAACTGGTTCAATACCTTGTTCAGGAATACCGAATAGATCCCCCCAGAAAACAACTGGTACTCCAGCTTTTCGCAACAAGATCAACGCATAGGCATGCACTTTAAACCAGCCATCTACCCATGACTGTAAACTCTGACCGACTTGCGTATCATGATTATCGACAAAAGTCACAGCGTAGTCTTCTCGAGAAGCAGTCAATGTACCTGCAAAGATTTGACTCATATCGTACGCACCATTCGAATGAGATGCTTCATAGAAATTGTAATGCAGTGGCACATCGAACAGATGGATCAGATTTCCGGAAGAATCGAGATACTCTTCTAGTTTCGGCAGATCACCCGACCAATATTCTCCCACCACAAATAAATCTTTGCCTTTTTCTTCCCGGCGATTCAAAAGCCAATTAACATAATAATTAAACTCAATATGTTTGACAGCATCTAGGCGATAGCCATCCACATTCGTTAACTCTTGATACCATTTGCCCCATTTATCCAGCTGTTCGATAGTTTCTGGATTCTCCATATCCAAATCACAGCCCATTAGATAATCATAGTTGCCCATCTCATCATCCACTTGATCTTCCCACCCTTTTTGGGCAAAGTTAAACAAGGCATGATCGTTGGTTCGGTCATCATAATCAACGCCAGAAAAATTTTTCCACGTCCAGACATAGTCATTGTATTTCCCTTTTCTTCCAGGGAAAGTGAACTTCGTCCAAGCTTCGATCTCTTCTTCATCACTTATCGGCTTGTTGCGATTGTCCCAACTGTATTTGACCGCTGGTGCCGTTTCTTTTTCATCGGCTCCTATCAAATGATTGAATACAATATCTGCGTAAACCTCCAACCCTTGATCTTGCAACGCTTTGATTGCTTCAAGATATTCATCTTTGGTTCCGTACTTGGTTGGTATTGATCCCTTTTGATCAAATTCTCCAAGATCGTAGTAGTCGTAGACACCATAGCCAACATCTTCGACGCCCGCTGTACCTTTATATGCAGGAGGCAACCATACCGCTGTAAATCCATAATCTTTAAGCTCACTACTCATTTCTTTCAATCTATTCCAATGTTGACTGTCTGCAGGCAAGTCCCATTCGAAGCCTTGCAATATCACTTCATTCTTCATATAATTCCCCCCTTAAAATAATTAAGCCAAAGAATAGCCATTCTTGTCAAATATTAACCCATTTCGATTCTTTTCTGAGTAATTTTCCGACCGTTTTTGACCGTTTAAAAATGTATTACCCTTACATTTTGACCGTTTTTAACCGATTGTGATTGATTATGACTGTTTTATGTGCTATCATAACAATTGAAGAGGTGA
The DNA here is from genome assembly GCF_005843965.1 of Enterococcus sp. M190262. Taxonomy (NCBI): domain Bacteria; kingdom Bacillati; phylum Bacillota; class Bacilli; order Lactobacillales; family Enterococcaceae; genus Enterococcus; species Enterococcus sp. M190262. Next base: position 2,850,290 of record NZ_CP040461.1, read on the forward strand.
TGTAAATGCTTACAGAAGAGCGTCATCAAAGGATTTTAGCCCTTTTAGAAGAAACGGATATCGTGAAAGTCAGCGAATTGATCCATCAATTACAAGCATCTGAGTCCACTATCCGTCGCGATTTACAAGAACTTGAAGCACAGGGAGTTTTGGTCCGAATCCATGGAGGTGCCAAAAAGATCCAGCACCTTGGATTTGAACCCAATATGAAAGAAAAAACGCAAAAGTTCCAAGTAGAGAAACAAAAAATCGCCCAATATGCCGTCTCATTGATCAAAAAGGATGAGGTCATTTACTTGGATGCTGGAACCACAACTTTAGAAATGATCCCTTTCTTGTCATCGATCTCAAATGTGAAGGTTGTAACCAACTCTGTCAAACATGCGGCATTACTGATCGATCAAGGAATCGAGACATTGATTTTAGGAGGAACGATCAAAATCAGTACGAACGCTGTCTTGGGGAGCGGTGCCAGTGAGCAATTGCGAAAACTGCGCTTCAATCGCTGTTTTATTGGAATGAATGGTGCTCATGTAGACGCAGGCTTTACGACTCCAGATCCTGAAGAAGCAATGATCAAAAAAATCGCGATTGAAAATAGTCAAAAAGCTTATGTATTACTGGACCATTCTAAATTTCAACAAACTACTTTTGCTCAAGTTGCTGCCATTGAAGACGCAGAGATTATCACAGACTTCTGTCCGAAAAACTATGCGGCTAAATTTCGAACACAAACAACTATTATGGAGGTATCCGAATGATTTATACTGTCACACTCAACCCATCAATTGACTATATTGTCCACGTCGAAGCATTACAATTGGGCGAACTTAATCGAATGAAGCAAGACTTTAAACTTCCTGGCGGCAAAGGCATCAATGTTTCTCGTATTTTACAGCGGATCCAGATCCCTTCCACTGCACTTGGATTTATTGGCGGATTCACTGGACGTTTCATTGAAGATTGGCTGATCAATGAAAGAATCACGACCGATTTCACACAAGTTGCTGCCGATACAAGGATCAATATTAAATTAAAATCTGGCGAAGAAACTGAAATCAACGGATTAGGGCCAACAATCTCAAAGGATGAAAGTCAGCAATTGAAAGACAAACTGTCTTCTCTTACCAAGGAAGATATCGTCATTTTTTCTGGTAGCAAACCAAATGGACTGACGGCTGACTACTATCAAGAGTTGATCGCCATCGTCAAAGAAGCTGGAGCCGAGTTCGTCATTGACACAACGGGTCCAGAGTTGTTCGCAGCATTACCCGACCAACCGTTGCTGATCAAACCCAACAATCATGAATTAGCGGAATTGTATCAAACGACATTCCACTCCTTCGAAGATATTTTACCTTATGGACAAAAATTAATCGCTGATGGCGCCAAGAATGTCATTGTCTCCCTTGGCGGAGATGGAGCCATTTTGTTTACTGGAAACGAAATCTACCGCTCGAATGTTCTGAAGCGTTCACTGAAAAACTCGGTTGGAGCTGGCGACTCAATGATTGCTGGCTTTATCGGACAATATACAGCAACAAAAAATGCACTGGAAGCCTTTAAATGGGGAGTTGCTTGCGGCAGCGCCACTGCTTTTTCAGATGATTTAGCCACATCAGCATTTATTCAAGAATTATTGCCAGAAGTTGTTATTGAAAAGATACTTTGACTTAACATAAGGAGGATAAATAATGAAAATCAACGATTTACTCTTAAAAGATGCCATGATCATGGACCTTCAAGCAACGGATAAAAAAGGTGCGATTGACGAAATGGTTGCCAAACTTTATGAAGTTGGCCGCATTTCAGATATTGCTGTCTACAAAGAAGGGATCTTGGCTCGCGAAGCCCAAACATCAACCGGTCTTGGCGACGGTATCGCAATGCCTCATGCGAAAAATCAAGCAGTCAATGAAGCGACTGTTTTATTTGCTAAAAGTAAAACCGGTGTGGATTATGAGGCACTGGATGGTCAACCTACTTACCTCTTCTTCATGATTGCTGCTCCTGAAGGGGCTAATGATACCCATTTACAAGCCTTAGCTGCTCTTTCCCGCTTGTTGATTGATCCAGAATTTGTTGAGAAATTAAAGAAAGCACCAACTGCGGATGCAGTCCAACAACTATTTGCTGAAGCAGAAGTACAAAAAGAAGAACAGACAGATGTCACAACTACAGAGTCAGTGAGTGATCGCCCTTATATCGTTGCTGTTACAGCCTGTCCAACAGGTATTGCTCATACTTACATGGCTGAAGATGCATTAAAGAAAAAAGCCAAAGAACTAGGCGTAGAAATCAAAGTTGAAACGAATGGTTCGGAAGGCATTAAAAATCGATTAACAGAAGAGGACATTGCGCGAGCAGCTGGCGTCATTGTCGCTGCTGATAAAAAGGTCGAGATGGATCGTTTCAACGGCAAACATCTAGTGAATCGTCCTGTTAGTGACGGGATTCGTAAGACGGAACAACTGATCAATGAAGCTTTAAGCGGTGATGCTCCTGTCTTTCACAGTAGCGGACAAACAGTTGCAGAAGAATCTTCTGCTGATGGTACGTTTGGTCAACGAATCTATAAAGATTTGATGAATGGTGTTTCCCATATGTTGCCATTCGTTATTGCAGGCGGAATCATGATCGCTATTTCCTTTATGGTCGATCAATTCATGGGTGTACCGCAAGACGCTTTAAATCAATTAGGTAGTTATAATCAACAAGCTGCTTGGTTCAATCAAATCGGTAATGCCGCTTTCGGATTCATGTTACCTGTCTTGGCTGGATTTATTGCATCGAGTATCAGTGATCGCCCAGGTTTGATCGTTGGTTTTGCTGCTGGCGCATTGGCAAACAGTGGTGGCGCAGGATTCCTTGGTGCATTGATTGGTGGATTTTTAGCAGGATATGTCATCAAATTCTTGCGCAATCTTTTCAAAGGTTTGCCTAAGTCATTAGACGGAATCAAAACGATTCTCTTTTACCCTGTTTTTGGTTTGTTGATTACTGGGTTCCTCATGCTAATGATCAATGTCCCAATGAAAGCGATCAATGACGGCTTAAACAGCTTCTTAACAGGATTGAGTGGAACAAATGCCGCTTTACTAGGTGCTCTGTTAGCAGCTATGATGGCAGCCGATCTAGGTGGTCCAATCAACAAAGCTGCCTATGTGTTCGGTACAGCAACACTTGCCACAACGGTTGCCGAAGGTGGTAGTGTCGTAATGGCCTCAGTCATGGCTGGTGGAATGGTGCCGCCATTGGCGATCTTTATCGCAACAGTTTTATTCAAAAATAAATTCACTAAAGATCAAAAAGAAGCAGGTTTGACGAATATCGTGATGGGCTTATCTTTTGTTACTGAAGGTGCGATTCCTTTTGCAGCAGCTGATCCTCTTCGGGCCATTCCAAGTTTCGTGATTGGTTCTGCTTTAACTGGTGCCCTAGTCGGTGCATTCAATATTCAATTGATGGCTCCTCACGGCGGGATCTTTGTGGTCCTTTTACTATCAAAACCATTATTATTCCTATTGTTCATATTAATTGGTGCGATTGTTTCAGGAATCATCTTCGGTTTGTTAAAAAAAGAAGTAACTACCGCTTAATACGTGTTGTGTGAAACAACTAGCGTCTCCTATGCAAAAAAATCTCCAGTGTGTTTGAAACACACTGGAGATTTTTTTGCGAGAATCATTCAACTTTCTTGTCTTTACTTTTTTATATGGCTCTATTTATTTCCAGAAATGGATTGGTGTTCAGCTAAGCGTTCCATATTCATAAAATAGACCCGCAAGCGATGGGTTTCTTTTTTTAGATTGACCCAGGTATATTTTTTGCTGCGATGCAAAAAACCAAAGCGAACATCTGACATACGATCTTTCAATTCGTCAATAGGTATATCTGTCATCGCCTCTTGCGGCAAATAGAACTGCAAACAGACGGTGTATTCTTCAAAATGTTCCGTAGTGTAATCCGCCTCTAAATGACTGCGAATATAAAATTCATAAGCATCTAAGCCATTATCGAGCGTTAACTGTGGTTTTAAGACAATGTAATCCATCATCCGCATGCCTTCTTGGTCGATCCAAGGGAAATAAGCCTGTGCATTCAACAATCCCCTCACCCGACGTTCTTGGTAAATCTCACGAACTAAATCAAAGTTCCGAGTGATAAAATGGGTCGCTTTGCGTTTGACGGTGGGCTGTAAACGATCATTTTGATATTGGATCGTTTGGATCAACTGATGGCCAAACGCGTATTCAATAAACGGTTCTCGCAAAATCCCTACTCCGTTATCCCAAGTAAGTTGATCCACCCCGATTTGGTCCCGAAACAAACGTTGATAAGAAAGGTTGGCAGGATGATCCCATTGAAACGGATCACGGTAAAGCTCCACCATGACAACCCCTTCCTCCATCGTTTGGATTTGTTCTACTTGTTGGGCATCTTTAATAATCACTAACGGCAACACTCGCTCATAGTACTCTGAGAAATACATGCGCCAACAGGAAGTTAAACAAAACCCGTTATAAAAAACATCATATCCGGCAAATTGATTGCAATCGATCACGATTTCTTTGGCATGGTTTTTTCGCTTTGGTAATTCAGCGATTTCTTCTGGTTTCTGAAAGTTATAGCGTTTCTCTACACTTTCGACATTATGATTGAGGAATTCATCATAAGCTCGAATATAACTAAAGAGACCGCCTTGTTCCATTGTGGTCTTTATATAACTCAGTAATAGTTCTCGCGATCCCTGAAAAACATCAAATGTAAAAAGATGTCGTTGCAGTACGGCTTCTTGGACAACGTGTATACTGGATTCATTTTGTCCATCGGTTAAAATCAGTTCAAAATTGACCTCATCAATACTTCCCTCCAGCAATGAGCGTACTTCAGCGATATCATAGGAGTGGATTTCCTTTTGATTTAAATAGTAGCTGGTGGGGGTAAAGGAAAGACGGACCAAAGCGAACCAGTTGGCTATTTGTTCACGCATCAGAGCATCGGCGAGTTGTGCCGATTGAATAAAGGCATAGATTTTCTTCGTTTTGATCATCTTTCTCACCTCTTTATGTACTTCTTATTTTATTATAGTAAAGGGATTCATGATTGAACACTATTTCGCTTACTTTTGAGATGAAAAACTTTGTTTTTCATGGTAAACTAGAGGCGCTTGGAGGTGGGAATATGGGATTAAAATTCCAACGTGAAGATTCTCTTGATAAAATGTTCGATGAGTTTGCTATTCTTCCCGACAATGACAAAAAAGAAAACAAACCCGACATCGAACGCTTCTTGAATGCGAAAGAAGATAAAGAAGAAACTGAAAAAAATACGGATCTTAAAAAACAAACAAAAAAAACATCCTAATCGATGTTTTTTTGTTTGCACAGAATTTTTCCGATAAAAGATGTTCCGGAGCAAACTTTCTCCGTTTATTTTCTAGTCCTGAGAGATTGCCCCATGCATCTTACCTCTTATCTATTATTGCTTGATGGCCGCTTCTATCGCTTGCCAAGCTTCTTCTTTCCCCTGTTTAGTGATGGAAGAAAAAAGAATAAAGGTGTCTGCTGGATCGAATTCCAGCGCTTTTTTGATCACACTTTCATGCTTGTTCCATTTCCCGCGAGGAATCTTGTCTGCTTTCGTGGCCACCACGATTACTGGAATCTCATAATATTTCAAAAACTGATACATTTGAATATCTTCCTGAGAAGGCGCATGGCGCAGATCCACTAGAGAGACGACTGCCCGCAGCTGCTGTCTCTCTGCAAGATACGTCTCGATCATCTTCCCCCACTTTGCCCGCTCCGTTTTTGAAACTTTTGCATAGCCATATCCTGGCACATCCACAAAATGTAAGGTGTTTTCAATCAAGTAAAAATTCAATGTTTGGGTCTTACCAGGTTTCGAAGACGTTCGCGCTAAATTTTTTCGATTAATCAATGTATTGATAAAGGAAGACTTCCCAACATTGGAACGACCCGCTAACGCGATTTCCGGTAAATGCGTATCCGGATATTGTGCCGGTGAAACAGCACTGATCACAATTTCTGCATCATGTACTTTCATCTGCTCGCTCCCTTCTAATAAAATCTCATATGCTTTCAGAAAGAAAGTCGGATAGTCATCAAACTATCCGACTTACTAAAATCAAACTGCTTTTTTTGTTTCTTCATTATAAATGATTGTCGGTTCACCGATTTCTTTGGCTGCATCTTCGGTAATAATGACTTTTTCAATCGACTCATCAGAAGGAACATTGAACATCACGTCCATCATGATATTTTCGATAATCGAACGTAAACCACGAGCACCCGTATTGCGTTCGATCGCTTTATCCGCAATCGCGCGTAGAGCAGCTGGTTCAAACTCAAGCTCAGTATCGTCTAATGCTAACAGTTTTTGGTATTGTTTGACTAGCGCATTTTTCGGCTCCGTCAAAATACGGACCAAGTCATCGGTCGTCAATTTGTCTAAAGCTGCCATAACCGGCAAACGGCCAATAAATTCTGGGATCAAGCCGAATTTCAACAAGTCTTCAGGAATGATATGTTGCATGATGCTTTCATCTTCTGAGAACCGTTTGTTGTTCGTTCCAAAACCGATCGTTTTTTCACCCATCCGGTTTTTAACGATGGTATCAATCCCGTCAAATGCACCACCAACGATGAATAAAATATTCGTCGTATCGATTTGAATCATTTCTTGATGAGGATGCTTCCGTCCACCTTGAGGCGGTACACTTGCTTGTGTCCCTTCCAAGATCTTCAGCAACGCTTGTTGCACCCCTTCACCCGATACATCTCGCGTGATCGAAACATTTTCGCTTTTACGAGCGATTTTGTCGATTTCATCAATATAAATGATGCCCTTTTCTGCCATTTCAACGTTATAGTCCGCTGCTTGCAGAAGTTTCAGCAAAATATTTTCTACATCTTCTCCGACATATCCAGCTTCCGTCAAGCTGGTGGCATCGGCGATAGCAAATGGCACATTCAATGAACGGGCCAATGTTTGAGCAAGGAACGTTTTCCCAGAGCCCGTTGGTCCAATTAGACAAATATTGCTTTTTTGCAACTCAACGTCTTCTGCGGTCGGCTCAACGTTCACTCGTTTGTAATGATTGTAAACCGCTACAGCAAGTGTCTTTTTCGCACGATCTTGTCCGATGACGTAATCATTTAATATATGCAGCAATTCTTGTGGTTTAGGTACCTCGGTAAATTCACGAATGGCTTCTTCGTAGAACTCTTCGTCAATGATCTCCTTGCACAAGTCGATACATTCATTACATATGTATACACCAGGACCGGCAACGATCTTCTTTACTTCCTCTTGCGTCTTCCCGCAAAAAGAACAACGAACAGCGTCATTTCCATTTGTGTTGTCGTACATACTGTTCACCCCTTGATAAATTTCTAACCTGTAAAGGAGTGGAATTGGTTTTACTATCTTTACAGTCTTTAATCATCTTATCATAACTAATTTGAAAGAAAAAGCTATTTCTCATGGCCGTTACGTTTTCTTAGCAATTGACCACGTCCGCAAAATAAGTCAAGATCCTCCTGCTCAAAAAGGCAAAGTAAGCAAAAAACGATCGTATGAAATATACACACCATTGCTTTTTGATCAATCAAAAAGGGCAAACATCGGAAAAGACGTTTGCCGCTCTTTTGATGAAAATTAAGCTTCTTTCGCCGTACCAGTTACGATTTCAACGGCTTTCTTCATTGTGATGTCATGTTTCAACATATCTTCTGTCAAGACGCGTTTGATTTGATCAACAGGCATGTTGTAAGCTTCTGAAAGCTCTTGAATTTCTTTTTCGATGTCTTCTTCAGTTGCTTCCAAACCTTCTGCTTTTGCGATTGCTTCAATCACAAGGTTAGTTTTCACACGAGTTTCTGCTTCGCCTTCAAATTGTTGATGCAAGTCAGCTTCCGTTGAACCAGTCAATTGATAGTACATTTCTGGTGAAATTCCTTGACGTTGCATGTTGTTCAAGAACTCATCCATTGAGCGGTGAACTTCGTCATGGACCATTGAATGTGGTAATTCAACGATTTCTGCGTTTTCTACTGCTTGGCGAATCGCTGCTTCATCTTTTGCATCTTCAGCAGCTTTTTCTTTTGTTTCTGTCAATTCTTTGCGGTATTTTTCTTTTAGTTCAGCAAGTGTTTCAACGCTATCATCAACATCTTTGGCAAATTCATCATCTAATTCAGGCAATTCTTTTGCTTTGACTTCGTGAACTGTTACTTTAAAGACCGCATCTTTACCTGCTAGATCTTCTGCTTGATAATCTTCAGGGAAAGTGACGTTGACTTCTTTGCTTTCGCCAGCTTTCACTCCTACTAATTGATCTTCAAAACCTGGGATGAAAGAGTTAGAACCCAATTCTAATGAATAGTTTTCGCCTTTGCCGCCTTCAAATGTTTCTTCACCTAAGAAACCTTCAAAGTCGATAACGACTGTATCGCCATTTTCAGCAGCTTCGTCTTCTTTGATGACTAACTCAGCTTGTGCTTCTTGTTCACGTTTGATGCGAGCATCTACGTCTTCTTCTGTTACTTCACGATCTTGTTTTTCAACAGTCAACTCTTTGTAATCACCAAGTTTAACTTCTGGTTTCACAGTCACTTCTGCTTTGATCACCCAGTCTTGACCTTTTTCCATGCTGTCAACATCGATTTTTGGTTGTGATACTGGATCAATACCAGCTTCTTTAACTGCTGCTTCATAAGCTTCTGGCAAGACAGCATTCAATGCATCTTCATACAATGCTTCTTCTCCGTACATACGGTTAAACACTTGGCGGGATACTTTTCCTTTACGGAAGCCAGGTACGTTTAAGTTGCCTTTCACTTTATTAAATGCAGTCGTCAAGCCTTTTTGGATTTCAGCTTGCTCGATCGAAAATGTCAATACACCATCATTGGTGCCTGTTTTTTCCCATTTTGCAGTCATTTATTTCCCTCCGAATAACAATTATATTTTACATATGAAATAGTTTCATGCATACCTTTAAATAGTACACTAACGTTCTTTAATTGTAAACATTTTACCTAGAAACTTCTCGTTTTTTTCTTGAGTGATCTGCTTTCAGAATTAGAAAGAACCCAAAATCTTTCGTAATCTTGTTTTCTTACGTTGGATCTCCTCGTCGATCGCTTGTGGTTCGCTTTTTGCAAAAAGATCTTGATACTCATCGATATAGCTTTGTACCCAGCGATCAATCTCTTGTGATTCTGGCAAGAACGGATAGCTTAAAGCAAAATGATCATTCAACTCTTCTAAAATGCCTTCTGCTAAGGTTGGATTTTCTTGCCCGATTCGTTCATTCACAGCTTGTCGCATTTGGCTGAAAACTGGCACTTCCCTCAATAAAGATAACTGATTGGGAATGATCTGCCGTTGATCCCCCATGTAGTCTATCAATTCAAACTGCTGTGAACTTCCTAAACGGACAAGCTCTTCTACTAGTTTTGGTAACAAAAAAGGATTCGTTAACTGAGGAAGCAGCTCCGTCATCAACGATACAAACTGATCCTTTGTGAGTCCTTGGGAAAAAACGTGCCATGTATGCCCGCTAACGGGTTGGTTGCTACTGTCCATTGCAAGCAATGACTGTTTTTTTCCTAAAAAATCTTCCAAACCAAGTATTTGTTGAACTTCTTCTACTTTATCCAATTCTTTCACTAAATTTTCGCTTACCGCTTCAGAGATTACCGGAAATTCCTCTGCGAGTCTTATCCATTTTCTCGCTTGCAAGTATTGACCATCAAGAATCAACAAATGACCAATTTGAACAAAACCATTTGGATCTTGTAGGTATTCATCCAAGAAATCATCTGCCACTTCCAACGCTTTTGCAAAATCAGCCAGTTGCTGTAAGCACTTAACGAGAGACTGATTGATCTCAAAAGAAGAATGCTCAGTATAAATTTCCTGGTAATCATGGTAAGCCTTCAGATAATCTTTTGCCTGATATGCTTTTTCTGCTGAATGACGCAGGCGGTCTTCAGGTTTTGGAAACTGGATCGTGTCTCCCATATCTCATTCTCCTTTATCTGTAATCGATCTGCAATCGCACTTCCGCTTGTATGGTGCAATCTTCTGGTAGCAAGACCGCTTTTCAACGGGTCAGTCTTCGTTTGCCTCAAATAGAGACTGACCGCTCATTACGTTATTGTCTATTCTTGTTACATATTGGCATTTGCCTGTTTATTGAATGCTTTAATCAAATTGATAGTAACCACACTGGTCTCAGAAAAATAATCTCCGGCATGCTGCTTTTCTTTAGTAAAAATCACTGGCAAATAACCGCAATAAAAGAAAGGATTGAATTGCAAAACGTAGCGCATACACAGTTCTCTTGTCAGAACTGTTTTCCAACTCAAATCAGCTTCTGTAAATGACACGACCCGAATACCGAAAATCATCTTACCTACCGTTTGTCCCTGATTGAACTTTGTTAATAAAACAAAATAGCCTAAGTAGATGGCCAACGAGAGTAACTGGTAGAGTCCAAAAGGATGACCGCTACTTGACCAACCACCTAAGTGATAGATCGTATCCAGAGTAATTCCTGTAATAGCTCCGATACAAAGTACATCTAAGAGATAAGCAAATAGCCGAATCCAAAACCCAGCAAAAAAGTAATCTGGAAAATCATTCACTCGTCTGCGTTCTTTCTGTTTGTCTTCTATCCCCTCATACCGTTGCCATTCTTTTTGACGCTGATTAATCTCTTCCTCGCTAAATTCTTTTCTCTTAAACGAGCCCAATACTTGTTGATAGAAATCATCTGGATGATTCGTCGCAGCGGCCTCTTGATTTGGGGTATCCACAGCTAGTTGTGCTTCTTGATTCGCCTGCTCTGTATAAATTCCAGAGGTCGACTCTAGATTTTCCAGAGTTACGTTTTCTGCTCCCTGTTCAACAGGTTGTTGTTCGATTCGTGGCTCTTTCGTTTCTTTTTCAGGCATAGTTATTCACCTCCATAATAATAAAGAGGTTTCGGCGCATCCATCGTACCTAGGCTTTCCACTACTTGCAAAAGACGACTAGACTCAGATGCCTTCAGCCCTTGAAACTCTGCCAGCTTAGAACCCAGCCATGTAGAAGCGAACCCTGTGGAACCGACACCATATTCAAAAATTTCCGCATCCTCTAACCCTTGATCTGCTTCTAATGCAGCGAAGGCGTCCTCAGGAAACCCAATTTCGTCAACTAACCCGTTCTCCACTGCTTGTTGACCATCATAAATCCGTCCGTCAGCAATTTTTCTAACAGCTTCTTCTGACATGCCTCGTCCTTCAGCTACAATGGAAACAAAGCGTCCGTATGCATTATCCACGTAAGTTTGCAGAACTTTCTTGTCCTCATCGGTAGCGGCTCTTGTAGAGGAACCCATATCTTTCAAGGCACCACTTTTATAGGTGCTATCTTCGATCCCTAATTTATCCAATAAACCTGAATAATTCAATCCAGACATAATAACTCCGATAGAACCTGTCACAGTTTCATCTGTGGCAAAGATTTTGTCCGCACCCGCTGAGACATAATAACCACCGCTAGCTGCGGTGTTCTTCATACTGACATAGACAGGAATTCCAATTTCTTTGATCTTTTTCATTTCACGAGCAATCTCTGCACTTTCGTAAACTCCGCCCCCAGGCGAATTCACTTCAAATAGAATCCCTTTGATCGTTGGGTCCTCTTGCGCGGCACGTAATTCTTCAAGAAATAATTGATGATCATATCCTTCTGATGAGAACAATCCACCACCTGAAGTATTCGCAATCGTCCCTTCCAAAGTCAAGCGAAGGATACGGTTATTGCTATCTCCAGCCGCTATTTGATGTTCCTCCAATTCATTGCTTCCGTATAAAAGAGCATTCAATCCGTCCAGTGACGACTCTTCATTTGCTGGCGGAGCCATCAAAGCAAAAACACCTGAGCACACAAACAATCCAATTGCAATCGCAACAGCCACCCATCTTCTCTTATTCATTTTTCCACTCCTTTTTAATAGCGGTTCTCAATCACAATTACCGCTTCAACTAGTCCACTTGCATCGAATTTTTCGCTTTTTTCTTTCAATGCGTAGCCGCCGAAATATTCTTTAGTTAATTCATCTTGCACTCGAAACGCTTGTGCTTCTTGAACAGAGATCGCACCCGGAAGAATTTCCTGCAGGCTGTCCCAACCAGTGTCTAACATGATTTTTGTATCATCATTGACATTTTCTTGTTTCTCTAATCTTTCCACTATTTCCTTTAACTCGGAAAACGTCATACATTGTACAGCTTCTGACATCTTCATCCCTCACTTTCTTCTGTCATTGTATCGAAATTAAAAAAAAAAGGATAGTCAAAAACGACAATTCCAATTTTACGAATTGGATCATCCGCAATTCTCCTTCTTTAAATCTCCATTACAGAACAAACATTGCCTCTAATAACATCTATACCAATTATTTTTTTTAGCTTTTTCTCTTGACTAACGTCCTTATAAATATTATGATAATGCATGTATTTCTACAAAATAATTTAAGGAGGATAGATAGACCAATAGGAATAGCGCCAGATCTGTACAACAGATGACGAGGAAAGAGTTTATCGAAGTTTTCGGCGGGTAACTCTAGGGACTGCACTCTATAAGCAAGAACAAAACCTCATCGTGAGATGAAAACAAACCTCTTGCTGCGCAGGTAGAAATACATAACGAATCGTAAATAAGTAGTGGAAAGTAGGATTTGTCATTATGTGTGGAATCGTAGGAATTGTAGGAAAATCAAATGCTGAACAAGTCATTTTGAATGGTTTGGAACGTTTAGAATATCGTGGGTATGACTCAGCAGGTTTATATGTTGCTGATCGTACTTCTGGCCACTTAGTCAAAGCACAAGGGCGTATCAAAAACTTGGAAGACAAAGTCACACCAGAAGTAACAGGAACGATCGGTATCGGACACACTCGCTGGGCAACTCATGGTAAACCATCAGAAAAAAATGCCCACCCTCATACTTCTTCTAACCAAGAATTAGTACTGGTTCATAACGGAGTAATCGAGAATTTTGAAGAATTGCATCAAAACTATTTAAGTGATCATCACTTCGAAGGACAGACAGATACAGAGATTGTCGTCCACTTGATCGAAGTATTGAAAAAAGACCTTTCGACTAAAGAAGCGTTCAAAAAGGCACTCTCATTGATTCGTGGTTCTTATGCCTTTGCATTAGTTGATAAAAATGACCCTGAAACCATCTATGTAGCAAAAAATAAAAGTCCGTTATTGATTGGGCTTGGGGATGGGTTTAACGTTATTTGTAGTGATGCATTGGCTATGTTGGATCAGACTACTCATTTCGTTGAAATTGAAGACGGTGAAATGGTAACTGTGACGGCAGAAACGATTGAAATCGAAGACCTAAAAGGAAATCTTGTTTATCGCGAGTCTTATGAAGCACAACTTGATTTAACAGACATCGAAAAAGGAACGTATCCTTACTATATGCTGAAAGAAATCGACGAGCAGCCAGCTGTGATGCGTCGTCTCGTTCAAGAGTATCAAGGCACAGGAGAAGTGACGATCGATGACGCATTAAAGGATCAAATGATTGCGAGCGACCGCATCTACATCGTTGCTTGCGGAACCAGTAATCACGCTGGTTGGGCCGCAAAAGCGATTCTAGAATCTCTGACACAGATTCCTGTTGAAGTACATTTATCAAGTGAATTCGGCTACAACATGCCTTTGCTGTCTGCAAAACCTTTCTTTATTTTTCTATCGCAAAGTGGAGAAACAGCCGACAGCCGACAAGTCTTGGTAAAAATCAATCAAATGAATTTGCCTAGTCTGACTATTACAAATGTAGCAGGCTCGACTCTTTCTCGTGAAGCTGACCATACATTGTTACTTCATGCCGGACCTGAAATCGCCGTAGCTTCTACCAAGGCCTATACTGCTCAAATCGCAGTTTTAACCTTATTAGCAAAAGCAATCGGTGATGCTAAAGGTATTGCTGCTGCACAGGACTTCGATGTTTTCCATGAGTTAAGTATCGTTGCTTCTGCTATGGAAACATTAGTTGATGAAAAAGCGGTCATCAGTCAATTAGCAGAAGATTATTTGTCTGTTAGTCGCAATGCGTTTTATATTGGTCGAAGCAATGACTATTATGTTTCCATGGAAGCTGCACTGAAGCTAAAAGAGATTTCTTATATTCAAGCAGAAGGATTTGCAGCTGGCGAATTGAAACATGGAACCATCGCACTGATCGAAGAAGGAACCCCAGTCATCGGAATCATCACTGAAGAAGTGACCGGCTCCCATACGAGAGGAAATTTGAAAGAAGTTGAGTCTCGTGGCGCTCATACTTTAGTCATCGTCAGCCAAGAACTAGCGAAAGCGACGGATCACATTGTTTTGCCTTCGGTCCATCCATTGGTTACTAGTTTAGTTGCCGTGATTCCTACGCAACTGTTGGCTTACTTTGCAACATTGCAACGAGGGTATGACGTGGATAAACCTCGAAATTTAGCTAAATCAGTGACTGTCGAATAAAACTTTTAAAAGTTTTTAGGCAGAAAAAAGAGCTGCGACAAGACGATTGTCGCAGCTCTTTTTTTCGTACAACCAATTAAAAGCAATTTTTTTAGACAAGCTGAAACTGCTTGGAACTGCCTATTTTGATCATCCTTTCTTTTCTCGTCCCTCAATTTTTTTAAAGTCTTTTAAGTAATGCACAAAACAGCAAGCAGCATTCATCCCAGATTCATTGTACCTCTGTTGATCAACATAGGAGAAATGTATCATTTCTTTACACACCACGTGCCATTTATGATGATTATCCCTACTATCGTCAGTAAACTAGTTGCAACGAATAAAATATTCCCCATTAATGACCAGTGATCACTAAAAAGTAATGAAAGCAGGATGAAAGCACCCAGAACCAACATACCGATGCCATTCGCTACATACAAATGATCTAAATCATACTGTGCCTTTTTTTCTTCAGAAGCCATATTGTATCCAGCAATCAATTGCCATCCATGTCTGCTTAAAAATAGGATACCTGTAATAAAAAACAAACCCACGACTAACCATCCTGTTGTATTTCCCATCACACATTCATCCTCTCTACACATCTGCCTAACGTTTAGATCCATTCAACCAATCGGTTTCTTGCGCTTTATACAGTGAGTATACCACATGAAAATCATTATTTGAATTATCATTATATTTTCACAAGATAAAAAAACCAACGAAAACGACTTTCGTTGGTTTTTGATCTCATTTATTCCGCACCGATTTCTTCCCGTACGACAGCTGCGATTTTATCGACATAGTAATCTACTTTTTCTGTTGTTGGTGCCTCAGCCATCACGCGCAATAGTGGCTCTGTTCCAGAAGGACGTACTAAGATTCTACCTTCCCCATTCATTTCTGCTTCTGTTTCTTCGACGATTTTTCGGATTGCCGGTACATCCATCGCGCCATTTTTATCTGTCACACGAATATTAACTAATTTTTGCGGATAGATCGTAACTTCCCCTGCCAGCTCAGAAAGTTTTTTCCCAGTCTGCTTCATGATATTCAATAACTGGATACCAGACAGCATTCCATCCCCTGTCGTATTGAAGTCTAAGAAGATCATGTGTCCGGACTGTTCCCCGCCAAAGTTGTAGTCATTTTTGCGCATTTCTTCTACAACGTAGCGATCACCCACTTGAGTAATCACATCTTTCAAATCAATGGCTTCAACAGCTTTATGAAAACCTAAATTGCTCATCACAGTTGTAACGATGGTATCTTGTTTCAAACGTTTTTGTTCAGCTAAGTATTTTGCACAAATGTACATGATCTTATCGCCGTCAACAATATTACCTTGTTCATCAATAGCGATCACCCGATCACCGTCTCCATCAAAGGCTAGTCCAACATCGGCCCCTTTTTCGACAACAAACTCTGCTAATTTCTCAGGATGAGTGGAACCAACACCATCATTGATGTTCAAACCATTCGGCGAAGTTCCCATGGTATAAAAATCAGTTTCTAAGTCTGCAAACAACCGATTGACACTTGTAGCAGTCGCCCCATTGGCTGCATCTACACAGACGGTGATGCCCTCTAGATCACCCGGGATCGTTTGACGGAGAAATTGGGAATACTTCAAAAGACCTTCTGGAAATTCATCAACGGTTCCTAAACCTTCAGCTGACGGCCGTGGTAACGTATCTTCTGCAGCATCTAATAAAGCTTCGATCTCCGCTTCTTGTTCGTCCACCAATTTGAAGCCATCATTACCGAAGAATTTAATTCCGTTGTCTTGTGCTGGATTATGTGATGCTGAGATCATTACTCCAGCACTAGCTTTTTGGACCCGTGTCAGATAAGCCACACCCGGCGTTGAGATGACGCCTAGTTGAAACACTTCGATTCCCACAGATAGCAAACCAGCGATCAGTGCATTTTCTAATAACTGACCAGAGATTCGTGTGTCTCGCCCAACTAAGACGCGAGGTCGACGATCGTCTGTTTCGTGTTGACTCAATACATATCCGCCATAGCGGCCAAGTTTAAATGCTAATTCTGGTGTAAGTTCCTTATTTGCTTCTCCACGAACACCATCTGTACCAAAATATTTTCCCATAATGTATTACCCTCTCTTATTCTTTACTCTCATCTGAAGTTGTAACAGTTGTTTCGCTTTCTGAATCACGGTTTTCTTCACTAGATGATTCACTAGTTTCATCTGATCGAGATTCGGCAGATGACTCGTTGCCAGTTTGACCATTCGTTTCCGTTGATTGGAAAACAGGTGTCACTTGGATCGTCACTACTTTAGGATCAACCGTCACACCATCTGGCACTGGCACTTCAACAGTTCGCTCAACAGTTGAGGTGATTCTTGAAATATCGATTGGTACGCCAATTTGATCTAATGTATCTAAAATAGACTGGCTACCAGAAATCGTTCCGCTGATTGCACTCATTCTATAGATAAAATGGGAGATGCCGTTAGGAACTGTTCCTTGCTGGGTGACGAATAATTCCACTTGTTTTGTCGGGGCTTCTAATGTTACCGTTACGTTAACAGTTTCGGGATCTGGCAAAATTGCTAATGCATTTTTAGCGGTATCCCACGCTTGTATCGTTCCTTTGACTGTTGAAGAGGACGTTCCGATCTCATTAGGATCAATGACAGCCACCACACGATCGATATCATTTAAGGTGCGATCACCCGTTGTGATCGCTACTTTCTGAGGATCTGCCTCTAGAGAAGCGATAGAATATCCTTCTTTTAAATCTGCGCCCGATATGACTGGTTCAACAGTAAATGTTTTTGTTACTTTCTTTTCAATAGTCACTGTGATGGTCTTCGGCTCGATTTCAGCTGTTACACCCGAACTCAAATTCTGAACTTCTAAAGGAACTTCATGCGTTCCTTCCCCTAATTCAGAGAGATCCGCCATCACGCGAAAGTTTCGTGTCTCATCATTTTTTTCTGCATTCAACTGGATACGATTTCGACTTTTCAAGGTGACATTCACGGTGGTTTCATACCCTTGGATAAAATAGCTATCTGTATCATACGTCGTTTGGATGGGAACATTGCTAAGATGTTCTTCATAACCACTAGTAGAGCCGGATAGATTGACTTGCAGTGTGGAACCACTAGCAATAAAAAACAACACCAAACTAAAGAACAGCGCTAGTATACCATAAAAAATATTTCGTTGGCGTTCTTTCTTAATCATTTTCTTCCCCCTTTGTTCACACCGTCAAGGAAAGATTGCAGTAGATTACGTTTTGCTGTTTTTTCTTCAGGCACAAGCTCTCGATTCAAAATATCCAAGTATTGTTCTCGAGATAACCCAGATAACAATTGGTTGTTCATAGTGATACTGACATCCCCAGTTTCTTCAGACACAACGATCGTCAAAGCATCACTGACTTCTGACACACCCACTGCCGCCCGATGCCTAGTCCCGAATTCTTTAGGAATCAACAAGCTTTCTGAAAGGGGCAGATACGCACTCGAAACCGCAATTTTGCCGTCTCGTATAATGACTGCTCCGTCGTGCAAAGGTGTGTTGGGAATAAAAATATTGATCAATAGTTCTCCGGTAATATCGGCATCCAAGGCAATCCCAGTTTCGACATACTCTTCCAAACCGGTAGTTCGCTCAATTGTAATCAAGGCACCTATTTTGCGTTTCGCCATATACTGGATCGCTTTATCTAAAGATTGGACCATCACTTCGTCTTCGTGCTTTTCAGACTTAGAGGTCTTGAATAGCGAACTCCGACCTAAATGTTCCAAACCTCGCCGGATCTCCGGTTGAAAAATGACAATAGCAGCGATCACCCCATAGGTGATTACTTGATCCATCAGCCATGAGAGAGTTCTCAAACCAATCAAACCCGCTAAAAAACGTAAGACGATAAACAGCCCGACCCCTTTGAATAGCTGGATCGCCTTGGTCCCTCTGACTAACTGAATCAATTTGTAGACCACATACCAGACAACTAAAACATCCAAAACATTGATTAAAAACGAAATAGAAAATATATTAAACGAGAAAACTTCTCTCCAATAATCAAAATTAAAAAAATCACTGAAATTCATCGACATAAACAGCCTTCCTTTATTCTTAAGACTTCAAATAATAGTATAACATAGGACTTCTTTTAACACGTTGAAAAAAAGCAAATTTATCTCATTTTTCCAAAAAAAATCTCACTTTTTTCTGGACTCTCGATTATTGGATAACACGGTTGATCTTTACGTAATGGAGCTTAAAAAAACAGCTCTGCCAGATACTGGCTAGAGCTGTGACACTTGTCTATTCTGATTTTTTTCTCCGCTGCGCTCTGGCAGCTCTTCTTGCCGCGCGAGCTGCTTCGACTTCAGGATCAGAGACTGATCTACGCTGTTTAGTTCTAACAGATTCTCCTTGTTTTTCCACCGATTGAGGTTCTGCTTCAGACAATGGCTCTTTTTCTAATTTTGCTCGAATCTTTTCTTCTTGCCCAGCAAGACGCGCATAATTATAGAAACGGTTTTTGGCATCCAAGACTGTTTTTGTGAATAATGCACTTGCAGCACTTGGGTTAGCTGCATCTAAGGCTGAAAAACGAACCTGTGTTTTCATAAACGTTGGCATCAACGAAAAATCAGGTTTTTTATAGTCTAGTGTCATTGCTGGCTTACCTTTTTCAGTCATTAATGGGTTGTAACGGTATAGAGACCAATAACCGGAAGCTACTGCTTCTTTTGCTTCTTTGATGGATTGTCTCATGCCACCTGCTAATCCATGGGTGATGCATGGTGTATAAGCAATGATCAGAGATGGTCCAGGGAATTTCTCCGCTTCTTCGAAAGCTTTGATCGTCTGCATTTGATTGGCTCCGGAAGCAATTTGCGCCACGTATACATGACCATATGTCATAGCCATCATCCCTAAATCTTTTTTCGACACATATTTCCCACTAGCTGCAAACTTAGCAATCGCTGAAGTTGGGGTTGCTTTAGAGACTTGCCCGCCAGTATTTGAATAGACTTCATTATCTAAAACCAGAATATTTACATCCGCGCCTGAGGCCAAGACATGATCGATTCCGCCAAATCCGATATCGTAAGCCCAACCATCGCCACCAATCATCCATTGACTTGGCTTAACAAACAAGTCGCTGTCGTCAAGAATCGCTTGCAAACTTGGCTGTTGATGAATTTCTTGCTGTAAAGCAGCCTGTAATTTTGCCGCCCTCTGTTGGCTTCCTGCACTTTCTTCCCGATGATCGATCCAGTCTTGCATAATCCCTTGTAGATCTATCGGAACAGTGACTAAGGCTGCCTGCATTTTTGCTGCTAAGGCTTCTCTTCGTGTTTGATTTGCTAGAAACATCCCATAACCAAATTCGGCATTGTCTTCAAATAGTGAATTGGACCATGCCGGTCCTTGCCCTTGGTCGTTGGTCGTATAAGGAGACACCGGAGCAGCGCCGCCCCAAATCGATGAGCAGCCGGTGGCATTTGCGATCATCATGCGGTCCCCGAACATTTGAGTCAACAGTTTGACATACGGAGTTTCGCCACATCCTGCACAGGCTCCTGAAAATTCTAGAAGCGGTTTATTGAATTGGGTGCCCATTACGGTACCCGGTTTTGCCGGATTCTCTTTCTGACGTAGTGTCATAGCAAAGGCCCAATTCATTGCTTGCTCTTTTTGGCTTTCATAGGAGCGCATGACCAAAGCTTTGTCCTTTGCGGGACACGCTTCAACACAAAGCCCGCAGCCAGTACAATCTTCGATTGAAACTTGGATTCGATACTTCTGACCATCTTTTCCTCGCATTTCTCGAACAATAAACCCTTCTGGTGCCTCTGTCAGTTCATCTTCATCCACTAAGAAAGGTCGAATCGCTGCATGCGGACAAACAAATGCACATTCATTGCACATCGTACAACGGTCGGATAACCATTCTGGCACTTCTAAAGCAATCCCTCGTTTTTCCACTGCAGTGGTCCCTAGAGGCATCGCTCCTTCCGTCATTTGATTCCGAACGAGCGTCCCCACTGATAATTGATTGCCTTCCTGTCGATTGATTGGCTCAACGATCTCCCGAACATAACGGGATGTTGCAGTTGATTTCCGTTCAGGCACATCAATGAAGGCCCATTCAGCTGGCACTTGAATCTCGCAAAGCAATTCAAGGGTCCGATCAATCGCTAAATAGTTTTTTTCGACAATTTCCATGGACTTATGTCCGTAATTCTTTAATACCTCCGCTTTTAAAATCGGCAGAACCTCGTCGAAAGGCATAATATCAGACAAATAGAAAAAGGCAGTTTCCATTGCCGTGTTGATGCGTCTGCCGAGCCCAGTCTCCATCGCTAATTGCATGGCATTGATGGTATAAAAACGGATGTCATTTTCTGCAATGTAACGCTTGATGTGTTTAGGAAGACTAGTTGCAATTTGTTGCTCATTCCAGGTGGTATTTAGTAGGAAGGTACCGCCTTTTTTTAGCCCCTTCAGCAAATCATATGTATGCAGATACGCAGGGGTATGGCATGCGACAAAGTCAGCATGCTCGATCAAATAAGTCGAGCGGATCGGTGTGTCTCCGAAACGCAAATGGGAGACTGTTAATCCTCCTGATTTTTTGGAATCATAATAAAAATAACCTTGAACATACTTATCTGTGTGATCGCCAATAATTTTGATCGCTGATTTATTGGCACCCACGGTTCCATCGGAGCCAAATCCCCAAAATTTCGCCTGAAATGTATTGGGATTGGTCAAGTCCAAAGTAGCTTCCGTGTTCAAAGAGAGATGGGTAACATCATCCATGATCCCAATCGTAAACCGTCTTTTTTGCTCACTTTTTGGTTTCGTCAGTTCTTCGTATACAGCAACGATTTGATCTGGCGTTACATCTTTTGAACCCAATCCATAGCGACCACCAATGACAGCTGGCCGGATCGCTGCATCATAAAGGGCACTTTGGACATCTAAAAGCAGAGACTCACCGTTTGCTCCCGGCTCCTTGCTACGGTCTAAAACGGCAATTGCTTTGACCGTTGATGGAAGTTTTTCCAAAAAGACTTCTAATGGAAATGGTCGATACAAATGAATTGTCAAGACCCCGACTTTTCTTCCTTGTTTGAGCAAATGATCCACCGTCTGTTGTACAGTCTGAGCCGAAGAACCCATTGTTACAATTACTTCTTCCGCATCAGCACAGCCATAATAATCGACCAAATCATAGTTGGTTCCGCGCAAATCATTAATGGCTTTCATGTATTTGCGAATTGTTGCCGGTAACGCATCGTAATGGGCATTGACCGTTTCTCGCTGTTGAAAATGAATATCGGGGTTTTGATTCGTTCCGCTAACCGTTGGATGGTTTGGATTCATTGCCTTTTCGCGAAAAGCTGCTAATTTTTCTTGATCAATCAATTGAGCCAATTCACTGTATTCAAGTACATCAATCTTCTGGATTTCATGGCTGGTTCGAAAACCATCAAAGAAATTCAGAAAGGGAATCCCACTTTCAATCGCCGCTAAATGAGCCACAGGTGCAAGATCCATAACTTCTTGAACACTGCTTTCCGCCAACATCGCAAAGCCTGTTTGGCGAGCCGCCATCACGTCTGTATGGTCACCAAAAATATTCAATGCATTCGTAGTGACTGCTCGGCTGGCAACGTGAAATACGCCAGGCAAACGTTCTCCCGCGATTTTGTACATATTTGGAATCATCAACAGCAATCCTTGCGAAGCTGTATAAGTCGTCGTTAAAGCCCCAGTCTTTAATGAACCATGTACTACACCAGCTGCTCCGGCTTCTGACTGCATTTCAACCACTTTCACTGGTTGTCCAAAAATATTTTTCTTTCCGCTGGCGGACCATTGATCTACCAATTCCGCCATTGTTGAACTAGGGGTAATAGGATAGATTGCGGCTAATTCTGTAAAAGCATAAGAAATGTAGGCTGCCGCTGTATTTCCGTCCATTGTTTTTTTCTTGCGCATCTCTCTAACTTCCTTTATCTTCCATTTTGAGCATTCTCACACAATCCATTATAGCTGAAAAATCTACTTGAATAAATACTGCAAATCAAAATAGCAGCGATTTAGTGAAAGAGCAAACGATACAGTTTCTATCTAATCTAAGATTTTTTCACAAATTTCATTTGGTTGTTTCTCCTTTTCTTTCTAGTTGAAATTCTGTTAAACTTAAAAAAAAGGAGGATGAAACATGGATATTTCAATTATCAAAGCTAAAGAAACAAATACGACTACTGGAATCAAGATTGGTGATGAAAATGCTAAGCCAATCATTGAATTCATGAATCTTCGTTGTCCTTATTGCCGCAAATGGTTTGAAGAGTCATTGCCGATCCTAACCGAAGCTGTTGCTGCGGGAAAAGTTCAACGAGTAATCAAATTATTCGATAAAGAAAAAGAGTCTCTTCAACGGGGAAATGTGATGCATCGGTTTGTAGCAACGGATAATCCTGCTCAAACGATCGCAGATATTACTAAAATCTATCAAACACAAGATCAATGGGGACATTTAACTTTAGAGGAGGTTGCAGAATTTGCGCAAAACCAGCTAGGATTAACCGAACATAACCATTCCACGTATGCTGGTGAAATCGTGGAAGAAGCCCGAAAAGCAAATATTCAATTTGTGCCGACCGTTATCGTAGGCAGTCACATTTTCGATGAATCAATCTCAGCGGATGAGTTGACACAATTGATCAATGAATAAAACCTGTGCCACAGTTCTAACAGCAACCCACTCTTGAAGGATAATCGACTCGCACATGCGGTCCAACGAAGCCAAAACTACTTGATACTTAGCCGTTTTAGCTTCATTCTATCCCTTCAACTGTTGTCTTGTTATGACCTGTGGCACAGGTTAGTTTAACTGACTTTATCTCGCAAACGATCCGCAAATTCATTGATTTTACGGATTCGATGGTTGATGCCTGATTTGGAGATCGCTCCAGAAGGAATCATCTCTCCCAACTCCTTCAAGCTGACTTCAGGATGTTCCAATCGCAATTCGGCAATTTCCTGCAGCTTCTCTGGAAGAGCTCCCAGCCCCACCCGTTGTTGAATAAATTCAATATTGTCAATCTGTTTGGAAGCTGCATCGATGGTCTTGTTCATATTTGCTGTTTCACAATTCACCAAACGATTGACTGAATTGCGCATGTCGCGGACAATCCGAACATCTTCAAACTTGAGCATCGAATTGGTCGCGCCGATCAATGTGAGAAAATCGGCAATTTTTTCTGCGCCCTTTAAATAAGAAATAAAGCCATTTCGTCGTTCAAGGGCTCGCGCATTCAATCCATAATAGTTCAACATATCGCAGATATCTTGATTGTGCTCTTCATAGATCGAATAGATTTCCAAATGATAGCGGCTGGTCTCTGGATTGTTGACTGAACCTGATGCCATAAATGCCCCCCGTAAATAGGAACGCATTTTTTGGGCATTCCCCATAATTTCATCCGATACATGACTATGAAACATCAATCCATCCATAATATCTAAATCTAGCAATACACGTTTGGTCTCTTGTTTTAAGCGAACGATGTAAACATTGTTCTTTTTCAACTTCATTTTTCTACGAACCAACAGCTCACTTCGGACATTGTAGTGATCTTTCAATAAGGAATAAATCCGCCGAGCAATGGCAGCATTTTCTGTTTGCACATTGAGAACGAACTGCTGGTTATTAATACTTAACGATCCATTCATTCGTATCAAAGCAGCTAATTCTGCTTTTGCATGTTCCCGATGTACTTCTAGTGATGTCAGTTCCTTTTTGACTTCTGCTGCAAAGGACATAGCGTCGCCTCCTTTCTAGATTTTGGCACCGTAGACGATCCGCAGTAATTCATCGATCACTTTATCACCGTCATGAAAGACACCGCCATCACGTAACTCTAAGAAATCCGCTGAAACCACGCGACAACTTTCATTCCGCAGTCCTTGGAAGTCATGTTTCACTTGGACAAGGTATTCATCGTAGATTTCTGGATCCATATAGCCTTCTGGGACCTTCTCTGTATTGACTAACACGGTATCAATAAAAGACTTCCCTAAATGTTGATGCAAAACTCGAACATGATCTGCATCAGTAAAGTGTTCTGTTTCCCCTTTTTGCGTCATGATATTGCAGATGTAAACAGTCTCCGCTGCCGTTTCCAGCAACGCCTGTCCGATCTCACTGATCATCAAATTCGGCAAGATACTCGTAAACAAGCTACCCGGTCCTAATACGATCATATCAGCTTCTAATATCGACGTCACAACTTTACGTGCAGCTTTGGGTTCATTTTCGTCATCTTGATTCCGCACAAACACGTGATCGATGGTTTTACGATCCAAGGCAATTTTGGATTCTCCCACTGCTTCTGTCCCGTCTTTAAAAACAGCGTGCAAAATCAAAGATTGGTCAGAAGAGGGATAGACATGGCCATCAATGTGCATGATTTTTGAAAGTATCTGGATCGCTTCATAGGTACTGTTGCGCATTTCCGCAATGGCGGCAATGATCAAATTACCTAAGGCATGGTTTGCAAGAAATTTGTCTTCTTTCTTGAACCGATACTGAAAAATATCATTATAGAGTTGCGGCATATCTGACAAAGCAGCCAGCACATTGCGCAAATCACCTGGAGGCGAAATAGACGAAACTAGGTTGCGGATCTCACCACTGCTGCCACCATCATCTGCGACCGTCACAATTGCTGTGATATCAACACCTTGATTCCGCAAACTTTTTAAAATGACCGGCAGGCCAGTTCCGCCCCCAATGACAACGATCTTAGGTTTACGGATTCGATAGGTTTTCATTTTCATGATCGATTCACCGTCTCTTTGCGCTTATCTTTGTCACGATGGGTCACATTGACTTTGTAATTTTTTGCTAAAGCAGCGCTGATCCGTTCAGATAAAGCGACCGAACGATGTTGTCCGCCCGTACAACCAATTGCGACCGTCAAACTGCTTTTTCCTTCTTTGATATACCCAGGCATTATAGTTTCAAGCAATGTCTCAAATTGCTGATAAAACTCTTCAGTTTCTGGAAAAGACATGACATAGTCATATACGGTTTCATCTTTTCCCGTTAGCGGACGCAATTCGGGTATATAATGTGGGTTTGGCAAGAATCGCACGTCCATCACGATATCCGCATCGATAGGCAATCCGTATTTGAAGCCAAAGGAAACAACTTCCACCCGAAATCCATGTTCATGGGAAGAACGAAATTCTTGATTGATCTTTTCTCGCAGCTGTCTTGGTGTTAAAGTTGTCGTGTCGATCACGATATTCGCTTTTGTCTTCAAGTCTTCCAAGATCGCACGCTCTTTACGGATCCCTTCTGTTATTAAGCCGTCCATCGCAAGGGGATGGGCTCTGCGTGTCTCTTTATAACGAGAAACCAACTCATTGTCTGTAGCATCTAAGAACAATATTTTTGTATCGATGAATCGAGTATTCTCGATATCGATCAGCATGCTTTGGATTTCTTCAAAAAAGGAACGCGAACGCAAATCAACGACCAATGCAATTTTGGTCACTTTCCCTGACTCTTTGATCAATTCCCAGAATTTAGGAATTAAACTCGGCGGCATGTTGTCAATACAAAAATAGCCCATGTCCTCAAAACTTTGAATAGCAACGGTTTTTCCTGCTCCACTCATACCAGTGATGATCACTAGTTCTAAATTATCTACTTCTGTCATCGTAAAACTCCTTCCTCACTCATTAACAGTATATCATGCCGGGCGTATCATTTAAACACTACCGCACAAAAAAAGCATCAACATGAGAGTTGACTCCCATGTCAATGCCTCGCTCAATTTCGATAAGTTAACGCTTTTTCAATTGTTCGATCGACTAAAATCGATTGCGCATCGACTACCGGATAAGGATTATTTTCCGTGAATTCTTCCATCAATGAAAGTTCGGTACAGCCTAGAACAGCTTTCTCACAACCAATTTTATGCGTTACTTCTTCTAAGATCTCAAAATAAAGATCTTGGTCTAATGTATCAGATTCTTTGATCCGATCATAAATCAATGTATTTACTTTTTGTTGTAATTGCGGCTCAGGCAAGTAGACATCAAAGCCACAAGCACGTAACTCGGCTTCATAAATCCCAGCCTTGATACTACCTTCTGTTCCTAAAAAGGCCACTTTCCCGGTAACACCTTCTTTTTGCAAAGATTTAGCAGCTTCCCGCGGCATGTGAAGCAGCGGAATCGGTGTGGCTTCTTGCAACTGATCAAAGAAATAATGCGCAGTATTACATGTCAGTACAATAAAATTTGGCTGTAATAAGTTCTGTTTAGCGATGTCATCAAGCAAATAAGGAACAGGATCTTCTAAATCGTTGTTCAAGATATACGCAGTGCGATCTGGCACTGTCGCATGATTGAATAACACATAGTTCAAATAATCTTGGTCTTTATGAGCAACGGTTCGACGGTTCAAGATTCGTACAAAACTTTCAGTCGCCATCGTTCCCATTCCACCTAAGATACTAAAGAAGTTTTCCATAGACTAGCCTTCTTTCGAATGGAAATGCAGTTTAAATCGTTTGTTGTAAAGATAGAACATTCTTTTTAGTAGAATCCAACGTTTGATGGAGAGATCTTTGTCATAAAAAACGGTAGTCCCCCAGCGATTTTCGGCTAGCAGCTTTTTAGCCCGTTCTTTTTCTTCATTTTCATTGGCATAATCCAAAAAGATGTTTTTCGGTACACCCAACCAAAGCTTCGCTGTTGGAGCATCTGCTTTCCCATAAACAGTTTCTTGGAAAGGCACATCAAATACTAAGTCTTCTGTCAGAAATTTAGCAAGATTCAATCCACTTAATGTGATGAAAAAGCTACTTCTCCCCTGACGAAGATTGATTTCAAATAATTTGTATTGCCCATCTCGGCTATCATATTTCAAATCAAAATTGGCAAAGCCAACATATTGAATTTGTTTTAAGAACGTCGAAATCATTTGATAGATTTGTTGGTTTTCATCCGGCAGAATAACCACGTAATTGCCGACTGCTCCAGGAGTTGGATCCTCTAAAAGTGGATGACCCAATGCCATCACTCGTACATTATGGTCTTTGTCAACATAGGCATTCAGCACACGCATATTGCTGTCATCCCCTGGAATAAAATCTTGCACGATCATCTCGTAATTATAGCCAGCTTGATAAATCCGCTCAACAATCTTATCGAACTCGGCACGATCTTCAATAATAAAGGCTTTCTTCCGTCCTTCGAAATCAACAGATAACCAAGCGACACTATTTGCCGGTTTCAATGCCACGGGAAACTCAAATGGCAGTTCTTGAGTAAAACGGCCATCCTCTAATAGATCTGGTGTCAAAATAAAAGTTTTTGGATAAGGTAAGCCAAACTCTTCACACACTTCATAGAAACTCACTTTATTGATCAATCGTTTCAACAAAGAATAATCATTCGCAATAAATGTGTAATATGACGCTAAATCTGCTTTATGTTTCGCTAACAATTCAGCATAACCATCCCCGCAAGGAATCAACAAATAAGTCATAGAGGGATCGTTATAAGTGGTTTTTGCCAAATCAATCAATGTATCTAAAAAACCAGGATCATGATCAAATCCTGCTACTTGATTGACCTTGACGATTTTGCTATAGCGGGTGGGGGCAAGCTGTGTCCCAGCATAAGCAATTGACTGGATGCCATATGCTTCGTGAAAGGCTCTTGCCATACCATAGACATTCATATCGCTTCCTAACAAAATAGGAACGAATTTTTCCGGATTCATAAAACCACTCTCTCTTTTGCATATATAAATTTAGATTTTTACCTATTTACTTTGTTACAACAGACCTATAATACCATAAAGAAAAAAGCAATCAAAGTATGTACCTCTGATTGCCTTCCTCTTCTTTGAACGGATAGAACTTATAGGTCGTTTATTCTGTTACGAATAGACATTTACCTATTGCTATTTTAACAAATAAACGGTGCATTACAAGAGTTATTTGAGAATTTGCAGAATTATTACAGTAAATATTAAATTTTGCTAAAATCCCCTTTATCTCCGCCTTTATCCTACCTCTCTCATAAGACTTTCTTGAGGTATTTTCCGGTATAGCTTTCAGGAACTGCTGCTATCTCTTCAGGTGTACCAGTTGCAAGGATCGTTCCTCCGCCCTCGCCGCCTTCTGGACCTAAATCAATCACATGATCTGCTGATTTGATCACATCAAGATTATGCTCGATCACTAGAACTGTATTCCCTGCATCAACAAAACGCTCCAAGACTTTCAATAAACGAGCAATATCATCCGTATGCAAACCAGTTGTAGGTTCATCTAATATATAGAAGCTTTTTCCATGAGAATTTTTGTGGAGTTCACTGGCAAGTTTCATTCGCTGTGCTTCCCCACCTGATAAAGTGGTTGCCGGTTGCCCCATCGTGACATACCCTAGACCTACATCAACGATCGTTTGTAATTTTCGATGGATCTTAGGAATATGTTTGAAGAATTCGACAGCATCTTCGACCGTCATCTCAAGGATCTCTGCTATATTCTTCCCTTTGTAATGCACTTCGAGGGTTTCTGAATTGTATCGTTTGCCGTGGCAAACCTCACAAGGAACATAGACATCCGGCAAGAAATGCATCTCGATCTTGATGATCCCATCTCCTTTACATGCCTCACAGCGACCGCCGCGGACATTAAAGCTGAAGCGACCTTTTTTATAACCGCGGACTTTGGCTTCATTGGTTTTTGCAAACAAATCACGAATGTCGTCAAAAACACTTGTATAAGTTGCCGGATTACTTCGAGGGGTTCGCCCGATGGGACTTTGGTCAATGTCGATTAGCTTTTCGATTGCTTCATATCCGGTTAGTTTCTTATATTTTCCCGGTTTGTTCGAATTGCGGTTGATTTTTTGTGCTAAAGCTTTTTTCAAAATTTCATTCACTAATGTTGATTTTCCCGAACCAGATACCCCAGTCACAGCAATAAACTTTCCAAGAGGGAAATCAACGCTGACATTTTTCAAGTTGTTCTCAGCTGCGCCAGTCAAGCGAATGGACTGTCCATTTCCTGCTCGACGTTCTGCCGGCGTTGGAATCTCCCGTTTTCCTGAAAGATATTGTCCAGTCAGCGAATGTTCATTAGCCGCAACTTCCTCTGGGGTCCCTGCTGCAACGATCTCGCCGCCAGCATGTCCAGCTCCCGGACCTACATCAATCAAATAATCGGCAGAACGCATGGTGTCTTCATCATGTTCGACCACAATCAATGTATTGCCAAGATCTCTCATTTTACGCAATGAATCCAATAAGCGGTCATTGTCTCTCTGATGAAGACCGATCGAAGGTTCATCCAAGATATAAAGCACACCAGAAAGATTGGAACCAATTTGTGTCGCTAAGCGAATACGTTGAGCTTCGCCCCCGGACAAAGTGCCAGAAGCCCGACTTAAGGTCAAATAATCCAATCCCACATTGCGCAAAAAGCTTAACCGGTCATCCACTTCTTTGACGATCGGTTTTGCGATCATCTTTTCTTGTTCAGAGAGCGTTAATTTTTCGACAAATGATAAGGCGTTGTTAATTGCCATCTCACTAAGTTCACCAATATGCTTGCCATTCACTTTGACGGATAATGCTTGCGGGTTTAGCCGGTAGCCATGACAGGTTTTACAGGTCAATTCTGTCATGTACAGACGCATTTGTTCCCGGGTGAAATCACTATTGGTTTCATGATAGCGACGTTTGATATTAGGAAGAATTCCTTCAAAGGGTACTTCAACGTCCCGTACACCGCCAAAATCATTTTCATAATGAAAATGGAACATTTCGCCATTGGAACCATTCAAAATAATTGCTTGGTGTTCTTCTGGCAATTCTTCAAAAGGCGTGTCCATGTCAATATTGAATTCCAAGCAAGCTTGTTCCAGCATTTGTGGATAATATTGTGAACTGATGGGATTCCAAGGAACGATCGCACCTTCACGCAACGTTTTGCTAGTATCAGGAATCACTAGATCAGTATCAACTTCTAATTTTACCCCTAATCCATCACAATCCGGACAAGCCCCAAAAGGTGCATTGAAAGAAAACAAACGTGGTTCTAACTCGCCTACTGTGAATCCGCAATAAGGACAAGAATAGTGTTCACTAAACAACATTTCTTCTTGACCAATCACATCTACTACAGCGTAGCCATCTGCCAAACGTAATGCGGCTTCAAAAGAATCAAACAATCGCGAACGAATGCCCTCTTTGACAACGATCCGGTCAATCACGATGGCGATGTCGTGTTTTTTATTTTTTTCCAGTTCAGGCGCTTCAGAAACATCATAGATTTCACCGTCTACTCGAATCCTCACATACCCTTCTCGTTGAATCATTTCAAAAACTTTTTTGTGCTGGCCTTTCTTTTGATAAACGATCGGTGCCAACAACTGGATCTTTGTCCGATCTGGCAATGCCAGTACTTCGTCGACCATTTGTTCCACTGATTGACTAGTGATCTCAATATGATCATTCGGGCAGATCGGGTGTCCAATACGGGCGTACAGCAAACGCAGATAGTCATTGATCTCGGTCACCGTACCGACCGTTGAGCGAGGATTCTTACTCGTCGTTTTCTGATCAATGGAGATCGCTGGACTCAGTCCATCGATACTATCCACATCTGGCTTATCCATTTGTCCTAGAAATTGTCGTGCATATGCAGACAAGCTTTCCACATACCGCCGCTGTCCTTCTGCATAAAGGGTATCAAACGCCAAAGAGCTCTTTCCTGAACCAGACAAACCGGTCACAACAACCAGTTTATCTCTAGGAATCGTCACATCAATGTTCTTTAAATTGTGTGCGCGAGCGCCATGGATTACGATTTTATCATTTGCCATTCTCTTGTCTCCTTTTACTCAGCTGCTTTCAATTCCAAGATCGTGTCTCGTAAAGTAGCTGCAGTTTCAAAGTCTAATGCTTTTGCGGCATCTTTCATTTCTTTTTCCAGTTTCAGTAAGAGAGTTGCTTTCTCTTCACGAGTCATGTCTTCATACGAAGTGGTTGTATAATCGCCTGACTCTTCCGCAACTTTCGTAATAGCGATCAAATCGCGAATTTCCTTAATGATCGTTTTTGGTTCGATGCCATGCTCTTTATTATACGCCTCTTGGATACTGCGGCGGCGACTTGTTTCATCAATCGCTCGCTGCATAGAGTCAGTCATTTTATCCGCATACATGATCACTTTACCATCAGAATTCCGAGCAGCTCGACCAATTGTTTGGACCAAAGAACGCTCACTACGCAAGAATCCTTCTTTATCTGCATCTAAGATCGCTACGAGAGAAACTTCAGGAACGTCGATCCCTTCTCGAAGCAGATTGATCCCGACTAATACATCAAATTCACCAAGCCGCAAATCGCGAATGATCTCTGTCCGCTCAAGTGTCTTGACGTCACTGTGAAGATATTTGACTTTGATTCCTAACTCTTTAAAATAATCGGTCAGATCCTCTGCCATTTTTTTCGTCAATGTGGTAACAAAGACCCGTTGATCTTTTTCTACCCGCTCATTGATTTCTCCTACAAGATCATCAATTTGCCCCATGATCGGGCGAACCTCTACTACTGGATCCAATAACCCTGTTGGACGAATGATCTGTTGGATAACGGTATCCGTTTGTTCATGCTCGTAAGGTCCCGGCGTTGCTGAGACATAAACGATCTGATTCACATGTTCTTCAAATTCTTCTAAACGTAACGGCCGGTTATCTAACGCAGACGGTAAACGAAAGCCATAATCCACCAGCATTTGTTTGCGGGCACGGTCGCCGTTGTACATCCCACGAATCTGGGGCATCGTTACGTGAGACTCGTCAATCACGATCAGGAAATCATCAGGAAAGAAGTCCAGCAACGTGTAAGGTGGTTCGCCTTCTTTGCGCCCATCCATGTGTCGTGAATAGTTTTCGATCCCGGATGTGTAGCCCATTTCCCGCAACATTTCGATATCATAATTGGTGCGTTGCTCTAAACGTTGTGCTTCCAATAATTTGTTCTCACTTCGAAGAACAGCTAATCGATCTTCGAGTTCTTTTTGTATCGAAGCGATAGCATGTTCCATATGGTCTTCGTTGGTCACAAAGTGAGTAGCTGGGAAAATAGAAACGTGTTCTGTTTCCCCTAAAATCTCCCCAGTCAACGCATCCACTTCTCGAATTCGATCGATCTCATCGCCAAAAAACTCGATGCGTAATGCCCGCTCGTCCCGCGATGCCGGAAAAATTTCTACCACATCTCCTCGAACACGAAAGCGTCCCCGTTGGAAATCGATATCATTGCGTTCAAATTGTATGTCGATCATTTCTTTCAGTAGTTGATCCCGCGGTTTTTCCATTCCTACTCGTAAAGAAACCACTTGCTTAGCATATTCGATTGGTGAACCCAAACCAAAAATACAAGAGACTGAAGCAACCACGATCACATCGTTGCGTTCCAGTAATGAACTGGTCGCCGAGTGCCGCAGCTTGTCGATCTCATCATTGATACTTGAATCTTTCTCAATGTAAGTATCACTGGAAGGTACATATGCTTCTGGTTGATAATAGTCATAATAGCTGACAAAATATTCTACTGCATTATTAGGAAAGAATTCCTTGAACTCACCGTATAATTGACCCGCCAATGTTTTGTTGTGTGCGATAATCAGTGTTGGCTTATTGACCTCTTTGATCAAGTTTGAAACAGTATAGGTTTTCCCTGTTCCAGTTGCCCCCAACAAAATCTGCGCCTTCTTGCCCCCAACGACGCCATCGACCAATTGATGGATGGCTTCTGGCTGATCTCCTGCCGGCTGATATTTTGAGATTAATTCAAATTCATGGGAAGTCGTTCTTTCGATCATCTTCATTCCCCCTGTATTTATATTTGCGAAGCGTCCGTGAAACAAAAAGAAAGCTGACGCTTTTCCATAGAATAGTATACCATAGCGAACATACTTTCGCCATCTTTTGTACTTTTTATTCTGCTAGTTTAACTTTACTTAAGATGTCAGTTTTTCTAACACCCAATGTCAGAAATAGCGCTGTTTTTTGCAAATATTGACCGAAAGACTTGTGTGTTTTTACAAAAATACCTATAATCTAAAAATACGTTAAAATCAAAAGGGGGAATTTTCTTGAAAAGAAAATATATGTTTTGTGCACTGTTTTCAGTGATTTTCTGCTTTTTCGCTTTTGCGAACAAGCCAGTCAGTGCAGCAGAAACAACGTATAAAATCGGAACAGACCTGACATTTGCTCCTTTCGAATTTCAAAACGAAAAAAATGAGTATGTAGGGATCGACATTGATCTGTTAAATGCTATTGCTGAAGATCAAGGCTTTGCTGTTGATTTGCGCCCATTAGGCTTTGATTCCTCGTTACAGGGCGTCCAATCCAATCAACTTGATGGGATGATCGCTGGGATGAGTATTACAGACGAACGGAAAGAAACCTTTGATTTTTCAGATCCTTACTTCGACAGTGGGATTCAGATGGCTGTCGCAAAAGACAACCAAGATATCAAAACTTACGCTGATTTGAAAGATAAAACAGTTGGCGCTAAAGTTGGTACCGAGAGTGCTCGTTTTCTAGAAACCAATCAAAAAAAATATGGCTACTCTATCAAAAACTATGATGATGCTAGCGGGCTTTATGGTGCCGTTCGCAATGGAACAGTTGTGGCCATCTTTGATGACTATCCAGTCTTAGGTTATGCGATTAGTAATGGTGAAGCTATGAAACTTGTGGGTGAGCCTGAAAAAGGGGCATCTTACGGGTTCGCAGTCAAAAAAGGCCAAAATTCTGAATTACTGGCTAAATTCAACGCTGGTCTAAAAGAGTTGAAATCCAGTGGTAAATACGACGAAATCATTGCTACTTATATTGCTTCATCAGAAAGCACTTCTGATGAAGCAAGTGAAATGGTTAAAGTTGAACCGAAAAAAGACGTCTATCGAATCTCAAGTGACTCTGCATTCGCACCTTTCGAGTTTCAAAATGAAGACAATGAATATGTCGGAATCGATGTTGATCTCTTAACTAGAGCGGCGGAAATGCAAGGATTCAACATTGAGTTTAATTTCATTGGTTTCTCAGGAGCGCTACAAGCGTTAGATGGGAATCAAGCGGATGGTATGATTGCTGGGATGAGTATCAATGATGAACGCAAAAAAGCGTATGACTTCTCAGACTCCTACTTTGAAAGTGGTATTCAAATTGCGGTCAAAGAAGGAAACGATAGTATCAAGTCTTATGAAGATTTAGAAGGAAAAACAGTTGGTGCTAAAGTTGGTACCGAGAGTGCAGACTTCTTGATTGAAAATGAAGACAAATACGGCTATACCATTAAGTATTATGACGCAGCTGATCAACTTTATGCTGCAGTCAGTGGCGGTCAGATCGACGCCATGATGGATGATTACCCAGTCATTGGCTACGCCATCAGTCAAGGACAAAAACTAAGTACACCGATTAAAAAAGAAGTGGGTGGACAATATGGGTTTGCCGTCAAAAAAGGCCAAAATCCTGAATTGATCCAAATGTTCAATGAAGCGTTAAAAGAAATGAAACGAACTGGCGAATACGATGAAATCGTCGGCCGTTATATCAAAGACGGTTCGGCTACAGAAAAGAAAGCCGATGAATCAACAGTCGCTGGTTTAATCAAAAACAATTACAAAGTTTTGCTAAAAGGTTTATGGAATACCCTGCTGCTTGCATTGATCTCCTTTGCTTTAGCGTTGATCATTGGGATCATCTTGGGACTCTTCAGCGTGTCCCCAATCCGAGCTTTGCGTATCTTCGCCGGTATCTATGTCGATATTATTCGCGGGATACCAATGATGGTGTTAGCTTTCTTCATTTTCTTTGGCCTTTCGGATGCAATTGGGATTACAATCCCCGACTTTGCTGCAGGAGTCATCACTTTGACACTGAACGCTAGTGCGTATATCGCAGAAATCGTTCGCGGAGGGATCAAGGCTGTTCCTGTAGGCCAAATGGAAGCTTCCCGCAGTTTGGGATTGACCTATACCCGAACCATGCAAAAAATCATTTTGCCGCAAGCCATCAAGATCATGATCCCATCTTTCGTCAATCAATTCGTTATCTCGCTGAAAGATACGACAATCATTTCGGTTATTGGTGTTGTGGAGCTGCTGCAAACTGGTAAGATCATTGTCGCAAGAACCACACAAAGTACCTATGTTTATCTAATCGTTGCTGTCATGTATCTAATTGTTATCACAGCCTTAACAAAACTTGCTAAAGTTTTAGAAAAGAAGGTGAAATAAATGAAGGAAAAAATCTTAGTCGAAAATCTTGTAAAAAAATATGGGGATAACACTGTTTTAAATGATATCAATGTCTCGATCCAAGAAGGTGAAGTCGTTTGTGTCATCGGTCCTTCTGGCTCAGGAAAATCTACTTTCCTGCGTTGCTTGAACCGTTTAGAAGAACCTACTAGTGGTGATATCATTATCGATGGTGCTCATCTAATGGATAAAAACACCAATATCAATGCCGTCCGTCAACACATTGGCATGGTTTTTCAACATTTCAATCTGTTTCCTCATCTTTCTGTACTAGAGAATATTATCTTAGCACCGATGGATTTAAAAAAGATGTCCCGTAATGAAGCTGAATCAAAAGCCATTCAATTGCTGGACACAGTGGGTTTGGCTGACAAAAAAGACATGTATCCAGACAATCTATCTGGTGGTCAAAAACAACGGGTAGCCATCGCCCGTGCATTAGCTATGAATCCTGATGTTATGCTGTTTGATGAACCTACATCTGCGTTAGACCCTGAAATGGTCGGTGATGTTTTGAATGTTATGAAAAAATTGGCAAAACAAGGCATGACGATGGTTATCGTTACCCATGAGATGGGTTTTGCTAAAGAAGTAGCCAATCGCGTCATGTTTATCGATGGCGGAAATTTCCTAGAAGACGGCACACCAGAACAAATTTTCACTAGTCCGAAAAACGAACGGACCAAAGACTTTTTAGACAAAGTCTTGAATATCTAAACAAAATCCGCAGAAAACTTGGTCGTTTTCTGCGGATTTTGTTATTCATCTGACATTTTAGTTTCTCGTTGCTGCTTTTTGTACTGTGCTTCTAAAGCGATTCGTTTCTGCTTTTCACCAAAATAAACTTTTGTATCGATTGGATTGGCTTTGTTGAATCCCCCAGCACCAGTATCCATCATTTGCCCCCAGCCTTTCAGCGGATCTTTTCCTTGTTTCCTTAATTCAGCGTTCTTTTTACGCAATTCTTGTTTCTTCGCTTCTTTCTTTTGCTGCCGCTGCTCCTTTATTTCCTTAAAAAAACTCATCCCATACCCTCCTTTGATCAATAAAGAATTGTTCCAATGACTATTAATAACAAAACAACAACAGGATACATCAATTCTCTGATCCAGTGTTTTTCTTTCCAAGCAAGATACAGCAAACCGCCAATGATCAGCAATAAAATAGTCGGTTCAAACAATAAGCCAATCAAATTACCTGAATAGGTTCTGGTTGTTAGTTGATCACTCCCTGTGCTTAACCTAAAAGAACTGAAACGAAAAAGAATGAAACGACTGAAAACATAACAAGACAAAAACACCAATGAATACCCTTTTGCAAACCAACGGAATAGTTTGCTAAATGGAATTTTTTTCAACAATACTCATTCTCCTTCCGTGATTACATCTTGGACCATGATATCTGAGAGCTGCTGCAGCTGGACTCTCATGACAAGCGACCGATTCTCCGCTAACCATCGAGCTAATTCAGTGCAAGAGGCCGATACATGAACGGCACTTACTTTCACACCATTATCTTTGACATAATCTAGAATGTCGCCGAAATCATAGAAATTGATTTGATTGGTAAGATCATTGGTAAAATGGAGATTGTCAGGACTATCCCAGCCTAGATCCCCAAAAGTCGGATAATATTTTTCCAAAAAACCCAGTCCTTGCGTGACGCTTTCTGTTACTTGCCGATCATAATTATTTCCTGTTGTCTGACGAACCATTTCATCTGAATAACCAAAAATATTGCCTGAATGATAATCAATACTATAATGTTGAACAGACAAATCAGCCAGTTTTTCCCTTAGCTCACTAGGAATTTGAGGATTTTTTAAAGTAATAGAAATTTCAGCCTGCTTGTACTCGCCGAGTGAACGTAAATAGGCGAGAAAGGAGTCATAGGTCGAAACCGCATTGCCTGGCTCATATAGTGTTGCAGAGGGAGCAAATGCGGTCAGCGTATCGCTGGAAACAATTGTCTGAACTGCCTGATCAAAAATATAGCGATTTTCGACTGTGTACGCGACCGTCTTCTGATTTCCTAAACGAGAAATGACCGGATAAACGTCCTCTTTCCCCAAAAATACAAGCAGAGATTGCCGATTGATAGGATCGTAATGGAGGTTTCGCTGTCCCATCTCATACCAATAGTAGCGGTACTTCTCTAACGTATCATTCTTGAGCGCATCTTCTGAATATGGAGCATTCATCGCCGAAGGAATCGATTGATAAACCTCGCGGTCATTTCCGGTTGCACGATAATAGGCTAATGGTAAAAAGTAGCATAAAACAAGCACTACCATCCCCCAAAACAACAAGCTATAGATCATTTGGAGTACCATGCTTTTCTTTGTACGATCCACTGACTTTTGTAATCGCTGGTACTGTTTTTTATCCATGTGACCACCTGCTTTTCACTTGTTTTCTCGCTTGAAAAACACGAGATTTCACTGTACTTAACGTTAGATTTAATATTTCTGCTATTTCTTGATAGCTATAGCCGCGAATCGCCAATATCAAAGGATGCCTTAATTTGTTAGGCAATTGATTCACATGACGAAGTGCTTCTTCTTTTTCAAGACTATCTTGGTCTTCGATAGGAATCTCCTGCATCAAAGTATCGACTTCTTCTGCTACCAAAAGATACCGCTTACGACGGTAAAAATCATATAGTGTAAACTTAGCAATCGTAAAGAGCCACCTCTCAAAGTCATCTGGCTTTGTCTTTGGCAAAGCCAAAAAAACTTTAACAAATACATCTTGCGTTAAATCCTCTGCTTGATACTCATCCCCCACTCTTTTTTGAAAGTAGTGCTGAATTTTCTCGTAATAGATCTGATAAATCTCCTCCAACACTACCCCTCCTTACTTATATAGACGAGTGAACAACAAAAAAGTTGCAAAAAAAAATATTATAGTAAGAATAGTATATCACTGTTACTTACGTATTCAGAAGGTTCTTTCTACGTAACAAAACAAAAAAAGCTGTAAACCACGCTGAAATGTTTCGTGTGGCTTACAGCTTTTTAGAATGGATTTAAGCAAAGACGGTTGACCAGTTTTCCCGTTCGGCTAAAAACTCCCTTGCCAATTGTTGGGCGCCTTCTAAAGTATGGTTGGCTGCCCAGCCGCATTGGACTTCGTTACTAGCTGGAACTTCTGTCGCTTTCAACACATCTTCCATCGTTTTTTCTAACACAGTTAAAATTTCATCATAATCTTCATGATTTAAAACCGTTAGATAAAATCCTGTTTGACAGCCCATCGGAGACCAGTCAACAATGTAATCGGCATGATTACGAATCAATTCTGCGGTCAAGTGCTCTAATGAGTGGAGGCTAGCCATCTCCATATGTGCTTGATTCGGTTGTTTCAATCGAACATCATATTTGATAATCGTATCTTTTGTTCCTTGTTTTTTGTCAGCGACCCGTACATAAGGTGCCTTGACTTTCGTATGATCTAGATTAAAGCTTTCCACGTTCATTTTCATTCTTTTTCTCCTCTCGCTTCGACGAGCCAAACAAAAGCATTGATTTGTTTAAAGCGACTGGTATAACCATTGGCTCGAAAATAGGTTTCAATATCTGGTATCAATGGGTAGTATTCTCGTTGCAGATCCGCTGCTAATCGTAAGTGATTGGCTTTGATTGCCTTTCTTAGGATGCTTTCTTTATGCTCAGGGGATAAAAACATCGTATCCCCTATAATGACTTTTCCGCCTTCAGAAAGCAGCGCTTTATATCTTTTGATCACTCGCTGTTTCTCTGTTTCATTCAAGTGATGAAAGACATAACTAGAAACGATCGTATCGATTGGAAAATTGATCTGTGGAAATTGTTCCATATCTCCATCAATAAAAGTTACCTGTGATAACTCCGGCTTTGCCTCAGCTACTTGACGCATCGCAGCCGATGGCTCGATCGCGAACACTGTTTTCTTTCTGCGAATCAACTCCAACGTCAAATTTCCCGTACCACTACCAAATTCTATCACAGAATCTCCTGCTTTTTCAGCAATATTTGCTAACAATTCTGGATAATGAAGAAAAACCTCCCGATATTCTTCATCCTTCCCTTTGACGGTCTCGTCATATTGCTTGGCCCACTCAGAAAAAATCGGAATGAATTCACGCCCCATCTTCCAGCACCCTTTCTAATCCTTGCTTTAAGTCCGTCCATAAATCGGCAGCGTCTTCAATACCAATAGACAAACGGATCAAGCCATCTTTGATTCCCGCTTTTTCTCTGATTGAAGGTGGAATTGAAGCATGCGTCATGACCGCAGGAACTTCAACTAAACTTTCAACGCCACCTAAGCTTTCAGCTAGTGTAAAAATAGTTAGCGATTCAACAAACGCAGCTACTCGGTTTTCGGCTTTTAATTCAAATGAAATCATCCCGCTAAAACCAGACATTTGTTTTTTGGCGATCTCATGTCCTTTATGGCTTGATAACCCCGGATAATAAACTCTGGCTACAGCTGCATGTTCTTGAAGCAATGTGGCGATTTTTAGTGCATTGGCTTGATGGGCTTCCATCCTCAAAGCCAATGTTTTGATGCTCCGCTGAACTAGCCAGCTGTCATGAGGCCCTAACACACCACCTATAGCATTTTGCAGAAAACCAATTTGCTCAGCTAGTTCCGCTTGATTGGTTACGACCAACCCAGCAACGACATCACTATGGCCCCCCAGATATTTCGTTGCACTATGAATGACAATATCGGCACCTAATGCCAGTGGACGCTGAAAATAAGGTGTCGCAAATGTGTTATCAACGATGGTCAAGAGATCCTTTTTCTTAGCAATCGTGGCAACTTGTTGAATATCTGTGATTTTCAACAAAGGATTAGTAGGCGTCTCCAGAAAGATTCCTCTTGTTTCTGGCCGAATCGCTGCGGCAATCCGCTGAATCGCTTGGGGATCATCAGTCTTGACCAATGTATACGTCAATCCATTCTTTTTGAAGATTTTCTGAAGCAGTCGAAAGGTGCCTCCATAGACATCATCTCCCAACAAAATATGGTCTCCGGACTGAAATAAAGAAAAAATAGTATGGGTTGCTGCTAAACCTGAAGCAAAAGCAAACCCACGTATGCCTTCTTCCAGTTCAGCAATCAGTTCTTCTAATGCAAACCGTGTAGGATTGCCCGAACGAGAGTACTCATATTGTTTTGGCTGTCCCACAGCTACTTGCTTGTAGGTAGACGTTTGATAGATAGGTACACTGACAGCCCCCGTTTCTTGATCTTGACTGATCCCAGCATGAATCAATTTTGTGCGAAATTCCATGTTTATGCCTCCTCTAGTTGACCATAAATATTTTTTGACAAGTAGCGATCTCCACTGTCAGGAAAGATAGTGACGATCGTGCTTCCCTTTGGCAGTCGCTTGCTTTCTCGGATAGCGGCTGCAAATGCTGCACCGCTGGAACTGCCTACCAATAGACCATGATGGGCTGCCAGCAACCGGGTATAATAAAATCCCTCTGGATCACTGATAGTCTCAATGCTGTCTGGCATAAGACTCTTAAAAAAGATCGGCCTCTCTTCAACGCCTATCCCCTCGATCGCATGTTCATGAGCAGGCCCGCCATTCAAGATCGATCCCTCTGGTTCCACAGCAATCAAACGTATAGTAGAAT
This sequence comes from Enterococcus sp. M190262, assembly GCF_005843965.1. Taxonomy (NCBI): domain Bacteria; kingdom Bacillati; phylum Bacillota; class Bacilli; order Lactobacillales; family Enterococcaceae; genus Enterococcus; species Enterococcus sp. M190262. The sequence continues at coordinate 2,891,863 of NZ_CP040461.1, forward strand.
CTATCGACTTTAAATACGCGCCTGTCCCGGCGAAAGTCCCGCCACTCCCCACTCCTGCTACAAAACTGTCAATTCTCTCAGGAATTTCTTGAACGATTTCCGGACCTAGTGTTCGATAATAGGCAGCCGGATTTTGTTCATTTTCAAACTGTAGCGGCAAAAAAGAGTTTGGCAATTGGTCAGCAAGAAATTTGGCTTTCCTGATTGCCCCTTGCATGCCTTCTTGACTAGGCGAGTGAATGATTCGTGCTCCTAAGGCTTTGATTAGTTGTTGCTTTTCTTGACTGAATGTCTCTGGAATCACAAAAAGCATGTCTAATCCATATGCCAAACCGGCTAAAGCTAAGCCAATCCCAGTATTGCCAGCGGTGGGTTCAATCACGGTTGTGTCTTTCGTTATTCTTCCAGCAGCAACTGCTTCTGAGATCAAATAACTGCCTAATCGGTCTTTGATACTACCTCCAGGGTTTAAGTATTCTAATTTCGCATAGATCCGGCTTTGGCTTTCTCCGCCGTAGTCAGTGGCTAAAAACTGAAAAATCGGTGTCTTACCAATTAATTCTTTGATATCTGATACGATCATGGGCAACCTTCTTTTCAATGAAATTTTTGTTGTCAGTCCGCTAAAGTGCTGCAGCAAATCAGAGGCACTGCGTTTTACAATTGGTCATTCCTAGGTGATCACCTGCTTAAAAAGGCATGATCTGTCTTTGTTTACAGATCTTTGCAAGGTAAATCAAGGCAAACAAAAAGAGGCACTGACTATTCAATCAGTACCTCTTAGAGAATGACTCTAGGACTCTTTCCCAACGAAAGAGACTCTTAGAGTGATTTATCCAGATGAGGGAACGATTAATAGGCATGACAAATCAGTATGCTGCTTTTTAGCACCATACAACAACAACATACCAATGCAAAGTTGTTGTTTGTCATGTCTACGTCCCCTCCTTTTTAAGCTTGTAAACAAAATAGCATGGGAAAAAATAGAAGTCAATCTTTTTTTCTTTGTGAAAAATTTTTGGTGACATATGCATCGACAGCCTGAAATGCATTTGCTACCTCTTCTGCTGTGATCTTAAAGGGCATTCGATGGATCGTTTCATTAGGGATAGTGGCTTGAATACCGATTGCTAGTAATTCCTGATCGCTAAGTGAGTCCATCTGCATTTCTGCTAACGTTGTTGGTAACCCCAGAGCTTGATATAAAACAATATAACGTTCCAACTCGTTTGTATCTTGTTCCAACAGCAATTGCATCAACGTCGTATAGGCAATTTTTTCTCCGTGAGAAAGTTGGTGGAACTTCCCAGTAGCGGCTGTCAACCCATTATGGATCGCATGAGCTGCTGCTAGTCCTCCACTTTCAAATCCTAGTCCGCTCAAAAGTGTATTCGCCTCCACTACTTGATCGAAAGCGGTTGTTACCTGTTGCTGCTGATTGGCTTTATAGGCAGCGACCCCATCGGCAAACAGCACTGCTTCACATTTCTCAGCAATTGCCAGAGCTGCTAAAGTCGGCCGGCCTCCTACGAGATTCTGAGCGCCGCTTTTAGCTACTGCTCTGGCTTCAACATACGTCGCCAATCCATCGGCGATGCCGAAAGTTAATAATTTTGCAGGTGCCTTGGCTAACAGAGTTGTATCAACCAAGACCAGTTCTGGATTCTTCGGATAATAACCATATTGTTCAAACTTCCCTTCTTCCGAATAAAGAACCGAGATGGAGGAGGTAGGGGCATCTGTTGAGGCAACTGTTGGTACGACAGCAACCGCTCGCTTCAATTGATGGGCCACTGCTTTACCGGTATCGATCACCTTTCCGCCACCAAGAGCAACAACTGCTGCCACTTCTGCTCTTTCTGCTTCTTTTGCAATACGTCTGATTTCTGCATTGGAGGATTCACCGCTGAAATTTGCTAAGGTTACTTCGATTCCTAGATGGGCTAAATCACTTGCCAGTTCTTCGCCAGCAATCCTCCAAACAAATGGATCGGTTATTAGTAATAATTTATCTCCTAATGAGCTAATATAGTGCAAGCCTTTTTTTAATACGTTTTCTCCTTGAATGTAGCGTTGCGGACTAACAAATATTTTTTCCATGAACTCTCCTACTTTCAGTTTTTTATACCAATTCCCGACTTTGTTAAAAATTTCACAAAAACTAGTAAAAGCGCAGCCTGAAAAAGTGGTTTTCTTCAGGCTCCGCTTATTATTTTTTCTTACCACCAAAGGCATCTTTCATTTTATCAAAAAATCCTTCGGGTTGTTGCTCATTGGTTACATGGCCGCTTGCTTTTGCATAAGCCCGTAACGCTTCTTTTTGTTCTTCATTCAAATTCTTTGGTGTGATCAACTTAACTTTGACTTGTTGGTCACCATTGCCATTGCCACGTAATTTTGGTGCACCTTTGCCTCTTAGACGGAAATTCGTGCCCGTCTGGGTACCAGCAGGAATCTTCAATTTGACATTTCCGTGAACAGTCGGAACATTGACTTCGTCACCTAAAGCTGCTTGAACAAAGTTCAATGGTAATTCGTAATAAATTTCGGATCCATCACGATCGAAGATATCACTTTCCTCAACACGGAAAACGACATACAGGTCTCCATAAGGTCCGCCATTGCTGCCAGCTTCTCCTTGACCGGATAGGCGCATTTGTTGGCCATCTTCCACGCCAGCAGGTACATTGACTTTGACGCTATGTTTTTTCTTTTCGTGTCCAGTGCCATGACAAGTCGTACAAGGTTCTTTGATTTCTTTCCCTGTACCGTGACATACATCACAGGTTTGACGACTCATGACACGACCAAGAGGTGTTTGACGTTCCACATTGATCGTACCTGAGCCATGACATTTATGACAGGTCTCAGGTTGTGTTCCTGGTTTTGCGCCATTACCGCCACAAGTATGACAGGTTTCTTCGCGGTTATACTGAATATTTTTTTCCACACCAAAAATCGCTTCTTCGAAAGAAAGATCGACAGCATATTGCAAATCAGCTCCTTGTCGCGGAGCATTTGGATTTGCCGTTCTGCCACCGCCGCCAAAGAATGATTCAAAGATGTCTTCAAATCCACCAAAGCCACCACCGGAGAATCCCCCGCCGTTAAAGCCGCCAAAGCCGCCGCCATAACCACCACCGTAGTTCGGATCAGTTCCCGCGTGACCATATTGATCGTAAGCAGCTCGTTTTTGAGGATCGCTCAGTATTTCATATGCTTCAGAAATTTCTTTGAATTTTGCTTCTGCATCAGGTTCTTTATTGATGTCTGGATGATACTTTTTGGAAAGCTTCCGATATGCTTTTTTTATTTCGTCATCCGAAGCCCCTTTTTGTAGACCTAAGACCTCATAATAATCTCTTTTGTCTGCCATTGGCTTCCCTCCACTATTTTCTTGCGTCCCTCGTATTTTAGCATATAATTTGCTTCAGAAAAATACGTTTCAGAAATTCATAAGAAAAAGCCAAAGTGGTGACTTTGGCTTTTTCACAAACAGCGATTATTTATCGTCGCCGTCTACTTCTTCAAAATCGGCGTCTACCACATCGTCTGCGCCGCCTTGTGCAGCTTCTGGATTTTCTTGTGCTTGTTGTTGTGCAGCTTGCTCATACAACTTCACTGTCAAGTTTTGTACGATTTCATTCAATGCATCGCGTTTTGTTTTCATTTCTTCGATATTGTTTGCATCGACAGCAGCTTTCAACTCATCACGAGCTTCTTCCGCTTTCTTCACTTCATCGGCATCTACCTTGCCTTCAAGCTCTTTCAATGTTTTGTCAACAGTGAATAGTAATGCGTCGACATCATTACGCAAATCAACTTCTTCTTTACGTTGTTTATCTGCTTCCGCATTTGCTTCCGCATCTTTAACCATCCGTTCAATTTCTTCATCGGTTAGACCTGAAGAAGATTTGATCGTGATTTTTTGTTCTTTTTGAGTTCCTAAATCTTTTGCAGATACATTTACGATACCATTTTTATCAATATCAAATGTTACTTCGATTTGTGGAATTCCTCGAGGTGCTGGTGGAATTTCCGTTAATTGGAATCTTCCTAATGTCTTGTTGTCAGCAGCCATTGGACGTTCGCCTTGTAGGACATGGATGTCTACAGCAGGTTGATTGTCTGCAGCTGTTGAGAAGACTTGTGATTTGCTTGTTGGGATCGTCGTATTGCGATCGATCAACTTCGTAAAGACGCCGCCCATTGTTTCGATACCCAATGATAATGGTGTGACATCAAGTAAAACGACATCTTTCACATCACCAGTGATCACGCCACCTTGAATCGCAGCACCCATTGCTACTACTTCATCTGGGTTCACTGATTTGTTTGGTTCTTTATTGGTTTCTTTGCGAACTGCTTCGACGACTGCAGGAATCCGAGTTGATCCACCGACTAAGATCACTTCATCGATTTCAGATTGTGAAAGACCAGCATCTTTTAGCGCTTGACGTACAGGAACTTTTGTCCGTTCGACTAAATCAGCGGTTAATTCATCAAATTTTGCCCGTGTCAATGTCATTTCTAAGTGCAATGGACCAGCATCGCCAGCTGTAATAAATGGCAAGCTGATTTGTGTACTTGTCACACCTGAAAGGTCTTTTTTCGCTTTTTCAGCAGCATCTTTCAGACGTTGCAATGCCATTTTGTCTTTACCTAAATCAATGCCATTTTCTTTTTTGAATTCTGCAACCATGTGATCGATGATCTTGTTATCAAAGTCATCTCCACCTAGATTGTTGTCCCCAGCAGTAGACAACACATCGAATACGCCATCCCCTAATTCAAGGATCGATACGTCAAATGTACCTCCACCAAGGTCGAAGACTAAGATTTTTTCGTCTTTGTCTGTTTTGTCTAATCCATAAGCTAAAGCTGCTGCTGTTGGTTCGTTGACGATTCGTTCTACTTCTAATCCGGCAATTTTACCAGCATCTTTTGTTGCTTGACGTTGTGCATCATTGAAGTAAGCAGGAACAGTGATAACTGCTTTGTCTACTTTTTCTCCTAGATAATCTTCAGCAAATCCTTTGATATATTGTAGGACCATTGCAGAGATTTCTTGAGGAGTGTATGATTTCCCTTCAACTTCTACTTTATAGCCAGCTTCACCCATATGACGTTTGATTGATGAAATCGTGTTAGGGTTCGTAACTGCTTGACGTTTAGCAACTTCCCCTACTTGGATCTCGCCGTTTTTAAATGAAACAACAGATGGTGTTGTACGATTTCCTTCTGGATTGGTGATGATTTTTGCTTCGCCGCCTTCTAGGACAGCAACAGCTGAATTAGTTGTACCTAAGTCAATACCGATAATTTTACTCATAAGTAATACGCTCCTTTTCATTCATCGTTCTTTTTATTTATTGTGCTACGATAACCATACTTGCACGCAAGACACGATCATGCAGCTTATAGCCCTTTTGCAATACTGTGACGATCGTATCCGCAGGCACATCTTCTGTCGCAGGTACGGTCTGTACCGCTTGATGAAGATTGGGATCGAAAGTTTCTCCTTCAGCAGGAATTTCTTCGATTCCTTCTTCTTTCAACGCTTGACGCAAACTTTCCAACACCATTTCAACGCCTTTTTTCAAGTTAGCCGCTTGGTCTTCTTCCACATTTGCTGCCATAGCGCGTTCCAAATTATCGATCGCTGGCAATAATTTTTTGCCCAAATCTTGCGAACGGTATTTTTGCAACAATTCACGTTCATTACGGTTTCTTGCTGTAATATTAGCGATTTCGGCCCGTGCGCGCAGAAATTGGTCTTCTAGTTCATTGTTTTTTTCTTTTAAACTGTCGATCTCGCTTTTTTCTACTTCTGCTTCTGATAGACCAGCTGCATCGATTTCTTCTTCTGACGGTTCTATCAGAGGCTCTTCAGTTGTCTCAAGATCTTTTTCTACCTGTTCTTCTTTTTCTGACACTTGCTACCATCCCTTCTATAATTCACTTATTTGATCATTCACTGTTTGCATCTAGTGTGCGATAGTAATCAGCCAATGTCATTGCTAATTCTCGACGAAAGGCATCCATCAGTCCAAACATTCGCGAATAAGGCATACTAGAAGGACCTAATAAAGCAATCGTCCCTTGGCCATGACCTTCAATGTCATAGCTTGCTTGAATCAAACTCATATTTTGGAGTAATTCATTCCCTAGTTCCTGACCAATGCGGATCTGAATCGTGGAGTCTCTCGGTGCCAATAATTGTGTGAGTTCTTCTGCATTTTTCATGAAAGAGTACATCGACTTAAACTGACGAACATCTTGACTTGGTTCAAAATCTAATAGATTCATCCGTCCGCCGACGTAAATTTTCTCTTCAAAGAGATGACTCAACATATCATCGAATAAATCAATGATTCCTTCTGTTGTTTGAAAATACTTGTGCAAAATCATCGGAATCTCTGTTCGCAATCGATGATAGACCGTCATGAGCGGTTCACCCACTAATTTTTCATTGATAATCCGAACCATCTTTTCTAAGTCGCTGCTATCCATCGATGAAGGTAATGAAAAAATTTGATTTTCAACATTGCCTTTATCCGTAACAATGATAGCAATGATTTGTCGGGCATTCAAAGGTACGATCCGAAAGCCAGTTAATTTCCGTTCTTTGACATCCGGTCCTAACGATAATGCGGTATAGCTCGTAAGGTTGGATAGGATCGTAGCAGATTGCTGAATGATTTCATTAATTTCATGAAATTCTTTCCCCAAGGAATGGCGAATTGCTTTGATCTCATTTTGATTGACTTTTGATGGTCTTAATAAGTGATCAACGTAATAGCGGTAGCCGGCCATTGAAGGAACACGTCCAGAAGAGGAATGTGTCTTCAATAAGAGACCCGCTTCTTCTAAGGCCTTCATCTCATTGCGGATGGTAGCCGAACTTGCTTCAACCCCATCCTCCATCAATCGTTTGGAGCCCGTAGGCTGACCAGTATCCGTATAATTTTGGATGATGAGGTGTAAAATAGTTTGTTGTCGTTGTGTCAACATCTTATCCACTCCTCCGTTAGCACTCTTTCACATTAAGTGCTAACACGATTATTAATATACCATATTTCCTACGAATGTCAAGAATTTGACACAGATTTTTAGCACTCTTATAGAGAGAGTGCTAATCCACTTCATTGTCAATTAGCTCCAAAAAAAGAAGATCGAAAACAGCTCGATCTTCTTGGTTATTCTTAACTTAATAAAAATTTTTCAAATACATCATTGCCGATAAACATCCCAGCCTTTGTTAAATAAACGCGGTCTCCTTCTGAGACTAACCAGCCATTTTTAGAAAGTTCTTCAACGACATTGCCATAGATCGAATCAAAAGAACAGGCAAATTTATTTGAAAAGGCTGTTTTCGATACACCTTGTTTCTTCCGTAATCCAAGAAACATTTCTTCTTCCATTTGATTGCTGGTCGTTAACGATTCTGTTTCATGGATCGGCAGTTGATCTTCCCTCAATGGACGCAGATAGTGCTGGATCGGTCCAAAGTTTTTGTATCTCGTCTGTCCGATATAACCACTCGCTCCTGCGCCAAATCCGTAATAATGTTCATTATTCCAATAAACAAGATTGTGCTTAGACTCATATCCTGGCCGGGCAAAATTACTGATCTCATATTGCGATAAGCCAGCTTTAGCCATTGCAGTGATGGCTTCTTCAAACATTTGTGTCTCAGATTCCTGAGAAGGCAACTCCATTTTCCCTTGCCTAACCCAATTCATGAACATCGTTTTGTTCTCTAAAATCAGTGAATACATAGCATAGTGAGGCAAACCCAAATCAATCGCTCGTGTTAGAGTATCTCGAAAACTTTCCATCGTTTGTCCAGGTAAAGCATAAATCAGATCGATCGTAATATTTTGAAAATCATGTTTATCTAACAACCGAATCGTTTGATAGACATCCTCTGCCGTGTGCTTGCGGCCGATTTTCTTTAACAAGCGGTTATCAAAAGTCTGCACCCCCATCGACAACCGATCAATGCCCAGATTTTTCAAAACTAGCAATTTATCTTCTGTTAAATCCCCAGGATTGGCCTCTACCGTAAATTCTTTGGTCGTTTGCGTGGGCAGTAATTCATGTATGCCCGTAATCAGACGGTCTAGCTGCGCAGCCGAAAGGGAAGTCGGCGTTCCGCCGCCAATATAAATCGTCTCACAAGTAGTGATTGGTTGTTTGCTCACCGTTAGAGCGATTTCTTTCAGCAAACAGTCGATGTATTCATCTACCGGTTGCCCTTCTAAAAAAACTTTATTAAAGTCACAGTAATAGCAAATATGTTCACAGAATGGGATGTGAATATAGGCAGAAGTACTGGTGGGAAGTGTATTGATTGGAATCTTATTCATGGTTTGCATATTCTTATTCCTTTCAGAGATCAAATCAACGTTCAACTGCACAAATACGGCTCGCAGCAAATGAACCTGATCCGAGGTATATCCGCTCCCCATTCTATCATAAGTAAGATTATCTCGAAACGCCTCTGCTTTAAAAGTAGTTAGAAGCAGATCTCACTGCTATCCGTTAATAAGAATACAATCGCATGCGCAAAATTTTAAAATCTTCACCGATAAATGGGAAATAGGCTTCATCCCCATTCAGGCGACGATTTGTCCGCCATTGCCCATCTTGTAGAACCCCCTCTTCTAAAGAAAGGATACCTAAAGGATTAGAACCCTGCTGCGCTTGCAGATCCAATGCGAAATTAGCACCGGTGAGATAGTAATATTCTTTGTGTTTAATGATCAGACCTGCGGAATTGATCATTTTGTCTCGAGAAAATAATTTGACTGCCCAGCGATCCTGTCCATTTTCATACACAATTTGGTTCTGAGCCCCTTCTTTTTTAAATGAGAAGATTTGAGCTTCCTGATCTTGCAACAGTGGCTCAAGGGCGGCGATGATTCGATACCCTTGGTTTAAATGAGGCAGTGTATCGGAAGAATCAAAGGCGTCTTTCGCTAATCCTAACTGGGATAAAAAGCGGTAATCCTGACTAGTATCATCCGTTAGAAGATCTTCGATACCAAAAGGTGAATAGCCGATTGCTCCTTGACCAAAAGCATAAAATAGATTCGAAATATATCTTTTGTCAATTCGGGTTTCCGGAATTAACAACGGCTGATCATTCCCGTATTCCGCGATGATCGGTTTGATTTCTTCTTCGTAAATATCTGGGGCAATAAAATCCAACTGAGAGGCAATAACTTTCCAAACTTGCCAAGTGGTGGATACAGCGCCACCACTAGGATATTCTCCCGGCCGCCTGTCTGGCTTTTTGAGCCATACATTCGTAAATAACGGCAACGCTAAACGTTTTCTTGCAATCTTTGCATAGTCTTGGATTGCTGCGGCATAATGATATGCCATAAACACTTCATCCCCAAAGGGTACTTCTGACCATTGTTTAGCTCCGGGATAGAGGTTTCTGATTTCTTGCGGCAACGCCATCTGATAGACTTTTTCTGCTGCTGACGAATGATCACGACTAGTGCCAAGACTACCAATCTCGTTTTCAATCTGCACCATTCTGATAAAGGCCCGCAAAGGATGGCTTCCCAAGTAGTCGCAGATGGCGGCAAAGGCTGAATGAGCCTGTGCTATCACATCTTGACATAGCGGACTATAACTATTCATCTTGTTTCCGGCGCTATCCTCTATGCGAAAATATTTGGGATCCGTTTTGATCCATTCAGGAACATACGTGGATAAGCCATTCTTCCAAAGGCCAAACCACAAAAAAATCACATCGATTTTCTTCTCAGCGGCATTTTCCAAATGGGAATCAATTAATGAAAAATCAAACTGATTAGGCTGTGGTTCGATCAGCTCCCAATAAATAGGTATCAAAAGGGTATTGATCGCAACTTTGTCAATCTTGTCCCATACTTTTTCCTCCATGTAAGCGATAGATGAAGCAGTGGAGTTATGGACTTCTCCTCCTAGTATCAATTTTTGAGAATGCTGTCGTTGTTTCATCATTGTCCTCCTTTTTCTTCTCAGACAGATAGTCACGTTTTGATCGACTATCCTTCTCAGGTAGTTGCAAGCGTTTTTAGTCGTAATTCTATTATAGGAATCTTCTAAAATAAGGTATACTAAAAAAAGAGAATTCATACTAAAAAAACAGAAATGAGGTTTTTGATGAATCGAGAAGCACTAGAATCAATTGTGAAAAAACTCTACGATAAATATTTGATTCCTTTATTTATCTTCGATGAAAAACAGCAAGTGGTGATTCCTCGTAATTCCTTCATAACTGATAAACAAGTGGCGGAACATTTTTTCCTTACCAGCCAATCGACTGAATTGGATGTGGTGACGTTTTTTGAAGGAGATGACTTTTTTTTCAGCAGCTTTACTTGTGATCTACCAGATTCTTCAATTGGCAATGTGCTGATTGGACCTTGCGGGATATTAGGTACTAACAAAAGATCATTTCCTTTTCAAGGATATGATTACATTGCTGGGGTCCATTACTCGAAAGAAAGTCGAGAATCTTTTGTCGCTTTCGTTGAATTGTTTTACACGATCCTAAAAGGAGCCATCCCTGATGCCAACAAGTTTCGTTGGAGCGTTTCAGAGAAACAAGCAAATTCCAATACGTCCACCCTATTAGAAGAAAATCTTTATCAACGACGGTTAGAGGATCCTTATTTGGACTCGTTTGAATTTGAGAAACGTTACGTAGAGGCTGTACGCCGAAATCAACCCGAAAAAATTCTTTGGCTATTCCATAAAATGAGCAGCACCTACAGCGTCGAACTAGCAAACAACAAGCTAGAAAGTTTGAAATACAAGTATTCAGGATTGATTACCATTCTAACTCGGGTCAGTATCAATGAAGGCGTTCCGGTGAGTCAAGCCTATGGGTTATCCGATACACTACTCCAAAAACTACAAAATATTTATGACGTTCAGGAATGTTTGACCCATATTCAGGAAAGTACTTATCATTTCATGAGGTTGATTCATGCATTTCCTACCCAGAAAAGTTTTTTGATCAGAAGTCTCATCAATTACATTGATACGCATATTTACGATAAAATTACATTAAACAATTTGGCTGAATTTACTGAAAAACACCCCACCCATCTGAGCACAGAATTCAAAAAACATGTAGGCCAAACGATCCACACCTATATCAATCAGCAGAAAGTAGCGGAAGCAAAGCATTTGTTAGTGTTTACTGATTATAGCTATAAAGAAATAGCTGCATTGCTTCATTTTTCGAATCAAAGCCACTTTATCCAAGTATTCAAGCAATTTGCGATCATTTCTCCTAAAGAATATCGCAAAAACTATTTCTCAAGTGTCTTTTGTTCAACTGATAGTTGATGGATCAACTTATAAACTCTCTCTAAACAAGGTTGTTAACCGTCTTTTTCTGCCCTCCATAAAAAAAGGAGTGGATTTCTCCACTCCTTAAAAGACTCATGTTTTGGGTTAACTACTGCTCACAGTAATTTTTTGCTAACAACGACTTATTTAACTAGGTCTGACCTTCGCATGCTATAGTGAGAAAAAAAGCTCTTCAGGCTATACGTTTTCCTATCATTGAATAAACATCCGCAAGAGCGAAATCAGATAACGAATCAATCGATAGATCAAAAACAAGAAAAACAGGTTACCTAAAATAAAGCGGAAGCCATTTCCAATGGAGGCACGAAACGAGCGGAAACTAAAGTAACGGGACCATTTGCTAAAAGTAGTTTGTCCATTTCTTTTAATGCGATAGGCTTCATCATAAGTAGTCTCCAACATATCATAGTAAAAGATAAAAAGAGGTTGTTTAGGAAAAAATGCTTTTTTGAATCCTGCCATCAACGTGTACGTTTTATTAGCAGACGGAAAATTCCGATTGCCGTTTTTCTTGATTCGCACTTGCTGCCCGTTTTTATTTTTGGCAGCATAATAATCTTCAAATTCTACGATTTGATAAATGATCGGTTCGCTATTTTCTTGTTCAAATTCAGCAATTATTTGATCGACTTCTTGCCAACGTAGATAAAGCCAAGCAAACAGCACGAGCAAAACAGCAATCAAAAACAAGTTTAGTAGAAATCCCTCTTGGATCAGCGCTAGATAAGCACAAATAATCAAAAGAGCGATTCCAACAACAATCATTCTTCGTTGGAAATAACTGCGATACATTTGTTCAAAAGATCGCCGATAATAGGCAAAGTCATCTTTTACAAAATTCATGATCGTCCCACTTTCTGAAAAGATTATTTGGTTCAATTTATCAATATCTTGTGAAAATGTCAATTTGTCTCTCGAGTGATCGTTTTTTTATTTAAATAGAATCATTTCTCTTGACTTCTTATAGGCTACTCGGGTTAAAGTAATAGATAGGAAAACGCTTTTAAAAAAATAGAAAGTTGGGAAACTATGAGTCTACTGAATGAAACATTCACACTGAAGAATCAAATCAAAATACCTAAGATCGGATTGGGCACTTGGCAGTCCTCTCCGGAAGATGCCTATCATGCGACAAAATTTGCTCTTGAAAACGGCTATCGTCATGTGGATACTGCTGCTGCCTATAAAAACGAAGCGGCTGTGGGCAAAGCCCTCCGAGATTCTGGTGTTCCTCGAGAAGAGATATTCGTTACGACAAAAATTCCTGCTGAACTGAAGTCTTTTCAAGAAGCTGTCGATAGCATCAAACGCTCAATGGCAGAGCTTGACACTGAGTATATCGATCTTGTTTTGATCCATGCTCCACGACCTTGGAAAATCATGCGGGATAATCCGAAGCAAAAAAAATATTTCGAAGAAAACATTGATGTCTGGAAAGCACTGGAAGAAGCGTATCAAAGTGGTTTGATCAAATCGATTGGGGTTTCCAATTTTGACCAAGATGACCTGCAAAATATTTTTGACCATTGCGATGTGAAACCAATGGTCAATCAAATCATTTATCATATTGGAAAAACAAATGAAGAGTTGCTGCAATTCTGTAAAGACAACGACCTTTTAGTGGAAGGTTATTCACCAATCGCGACTGGTCGCTTGCTGGATAATGCCGACATCAAGAAAATTGCCGAGAACTATCAACGCTCGATCCCTCAATTATCTATTCGTTATCTATTGCAAAAGGACATTTTACCATTGCCAAAATCCGTTCACGAAGAATATATTTTGGATAATGCAAAAGTTGATTTTACCATTTCCGATGAAGATATGGCCTTTTTAGATCAACTCTAAACGTCCCTAACGCAAAAAATCGCTCACCTGCAAAATGATCAACTTGCAGGTGAGCCTTTTTACGGTTGTTTTATACTAATTGTTCAAAGGTTCCCCAGACTTTCACGTCTTTTTTATCGACCATCACTTTCCCTTTAGCGATCACCGTTTCAACATCTAGCGTATCTTGATTCAACAGGCAAAGATCGGCGTCCATTCCAGGAGCGATCCGGCCTTTTTGAGCCAACTTCAAAATCTTTGCTGGATTAGAAGTAATTGCACGCAATGCAATCTCCAAAGGAATCTGTTCTACTTGTACAGCTTCTTTGATTCCTACCATTAAAGCTCGGGAACTGCCTACCCCAAGCCCAATGAATTGATTGTTTTCATCAAAGTAAGGCAGGCTTCCTTGACCATCCGATGTCATGGTGAATTGATCCAACCCGATACCTTCGTCTAACAAACGTTTTAGCCCTTTACTAAAGCGAACTTCATCATCTTCTCTTTCCCAAAAATCAGGATCTTCACTTGCGGTAAAATCGATGGTACCGCCCATTTTAGCAAAAGCAATACTTGCTTCAAACAACTCACTTGTCCGATTTGCATGAGTCGGTAAAAATTGACTAATAGGGATCTCAGTCTCCTCCACAGTTTGTAGCAAGAGTTCGTATTGTCGCTTGCCACCACCTAAATGCACATTGATGATCCCTGCTTTTCCTGAGAGCATGCCCCCTACTCGAGCATCTGCTACAGCACGAGTAAATTCTTCAAAACTAGGTTGTGAAGAACGGTGATCTGAGACCGCAATTTCACCAATGCCAATCACTTTGTCGATCGTCAAAAAGTCCTTGATCAATGAACCCGTCACTGGATCAAGAGGCAATCGATACGAACCGTCATAGACATAAGTCGAGATTCCTTCCGCTTCTAAACCTTTGGCTTTGCTGATCAATGCCACCATATCACGCCCAACACCATCGGTTCCTAAACAGCCGACAACCGTTGTGACTCCAGCAGTTGTCAGCTGGCTAAGGGTTACTTCAGGCGTTCGGTTCTGGTAGCCCCCTTCCCCGCCACCACCTAAGATATGGAAATGGCAATCGATGAATCCGGGTGTCGCAATCAATGAAGAACCATCGATTTCTTCGACAGTTAGTTGATCAAAGCCGCCACTGATTTGATCTTCGATGGCAACAATTTTGTCATTGATCACTAAAATATCTTTCTTTCCTAAATATTCTGGTGCATAAACTTCCGCTTGACGAATAAGTTTCATTCTCGCAGCTCCTCTCTTATTGCAGACCAATCGCTACAGCGATAAAGATAAAGATCGTACCTAACACAAACAGAAATCCTTGCATTTTAATTTGGAACTTCGCCCATTTTGCCCATTCGATTCGTGCAACGCCAAGCACACCGATTAAACTGGCAGATACTGGAGTGAATGCATCCATGAATCCGGAACCTAATTGATAAGCTAAAACGGCGATCTGTCTGGAGACACCCACAAGATCAGCTAATGGCGCCATGATCGGCATTGTCAATGCTGCTTGACCTGAGTTCGAAGTAACAACTAAATTAAATAAGCTTTGGAAAATATACATGGACCAAGCACCGATAAAGGCTGGCACACCGCTTAGCAATCCGCCGATGCTGTGTAGGATCGTATTCAACGCTGAAGGCACATTGGCATCAGAACCACCTAGAACAAGCAGGATTCCTTTTGCCATCCCAACAACAATCGCTGTTCCGGCCAAATCAGCTGCACCTGATTGAAAAGCACTTGCTACATCGTTCAAGCCCATGTCTTCTAACTTAAAGATCACAGCAATCAGGCCTGCACCTAAGCCCATCACGAAGAACTGTGAAGCAATTTCTGGAATATAGTACCCTTTTTGTGTTACTCCCCAGACGATCCAAATCAAAACTGCCAGCATTTCAAGCAAAATCAGTTTATGCCCCAAAAGAAACGGCTTGTTTTCATCAGATGTCTTCTGGATATGGTCGCGGAAATAGGCATCCGATTTGTAAGTCAATGATTTCTCCGGATTCTTACGAATACGTTCTGCATACACCATCAAATATGCAGCTGATAAGCCAGTAATGACTACCCACATGATAATTCGGAAAGTTGCCCCTGAAAGAACTGGGATACCCGCGATCCCTTGCGCAACCGCCACACTAAACGGACTCATCCAAGAAGTTGCATTCCCGATTTGCGAGGCCACATAGGTGACCGTTACCGCCACGATCGAATCATACCCAAGTGCGATCACAAATGGCACCATGACCATAGAAAAAGGAATTACTTCTTCCGCCATCCCAAAAGTCGCTCCTCCAAATGAAAAAGCAAAGAATAAAAGCGGTAAAGCCAATCGTTCTAATCCTCGTGTCTTACTGATAAAGGCAAAAATCCCAGCATCAATCGCTCCGGTCTTCATAATGATCCCAAATGCGCCACCGACTACTAAGATCAACGCAGCGATCCCCACAGCGGAACCATATTTATCTCCTGAAACCAATCCTTCAAACACAAAGTTCAAGAAACCAAAACCGCCAAAATCATCTGTTCCCCAAACCTTTGCTGTCTTATGAAGTTTTTCTGATGTATCATAGATTTTATCTCCATATAACTCATAAAGAACATCATCCGTTAGGGAGAGCTCATCGAGCTTTTCTTGATCAAGTTTCGACTCCCCTTCGTCTAGCACACTTTGCAGTGCTGCTTGATCGACACCCAATTCTTCTAGCTCTGCTGGATTTTCTTCTAAATTCTCTAACTGCTCGAAGACAAAATCGGTATTAAGCGGATACGCATAACGGAATGAATCTTGTTTCAAAACCGTTCGCGTGCTCACTTCACCATTTGCATCAACATATTCAATCTCTTCCGTACTGAATTTTCCGGCAGGAATCAGAAATGTCAATACCCATGCTACCAGCACTACGCCAAAAATGATCACATACGTGTGTGGCGTTTTCATTTTTGTTAAATCTTTTTTCTTTTTCACCAATTTTCTCCCTTTCACCTTATACATTGACTGCATAAATTATCATTTTCCATCTTTTTTAGTATAGCGGAATTTTGCCCTTTACTCATTGGGAAACCATTAGAATTTGTTGTAAATTCTAGCGAAATAAGCTAGGAGAACACTGATGTACCAAACAAGTAATAGACAAGAAAAAGTCTTCAAGACAGTAAAATATCTTGAAGACTTTTAGGTGATGCATCTTCTATTTATTCACACGTTTTGCGATCATTGGTAAAATCAGTCCAATCAAGATAAAGATGATCGGTGTGATGATATTCAATGACAATTGGAACAACCAAGCTTTTGGATCAGCAGCATAATCTAATTTTGGTACCATCCCTAAGATACAAGCAAATGCTGTAAATAAGAAACACCACAAACCAATACCAAAGCCTAGTTTTGTATTTTTAACAAACTTATAATCTGATGAGAATCGATGGGCTTGTTTATTGATCAGCATGAAGGCTACAAATACCCATAAGTAACGTAATGGCATCACAACCGAATTCAAGTTCAACAACCAGCTATACAATTCAGTCATATTTCCGATACCTAACGCAGGAATGATGATCAAGATGCTGACTAAGATCCCTGTCATGATATATCCATTGATCGGTGTACCTTTTTTGTTCAATTTTGCCAAACCATTTGGTACAAATTCTGGATCTGCATCAGAAAGCAAAATTTTCAACGGCGCATCAATAGAAAATGCTAATGCTGAAATTTGCGCTAATGCATTGGCGATCGAATAAAGAATCACAAATGTATTGCCAATCCCATAGAAATTGCCAAGACGTTGGAATGCTTCATAAGCGCCATTTACCATCAAATCTTTAGGAATATTGTTTGCATCGAACAGCATCCCCATTGCGATTGATCCTAGTAACGCACATAAAGCGACCATTCCAGCTAAAAAGATCATTCCTTTAGGAAATTCTTTGGCAGGGTTTTTCGTGTTATTAACGTAAGGCGAAATTTTTTCACAGCCACCTACCGCAAACACCAGCATCGAAATCGTCGTTAAGTAAGTAAAATCGAATTTAGGAATATAAGTTGAAACAGTTGTCATATTTGGTGTTGCTACTTGAGCTCCAGTCATCGCTGGTGCTGTTACTGCTAAAATAATAAATAAGATCGACATGACAAACATCGCTGTTCCGGCAATATTACCGATCATCTTCAATGTAGTCAATCCTTTAGATGCGATCCATAAAAAGAAAAGAAAAATAGCTAAACAAATTAATGAGACTTCCATTGATCCGACAGTCGATACGAAAGAGCCGTTTCCTTTAAATAACCAACTCAATGATACCAGGATCCCTTGTGGTTTTTGTGCGAGATATGGGACGTGAACGACCCAGTAAGTCCAAGCAGCGAAAAAGGCCAATCGTTTGGTTGAAGTTTCTTTGATCCAAGAGGATACACCACCGCTTGATTCCTTGAACGTTGATCCTAGTTGACCTACACTCAATGCGTAGGGAACAAAGTATAATGCCATGATCAAGATCCAAGATACAACAACAGTCAATCCCTGTTGTGCATAGTTGTTCACTACATTTCCGAGTCCCCAAACAGAGACAAACGCCATTAGCGCAATATTATACCAGCGCAATTGTTTCTCGTTCATTACTTTCTCCTTTAAACATATGATTTCAGTGATCGAACCGAATTCTCGAATGATCATGATTTCCATGTATCGAGCAAAGTTTATTTGTAAGTCGAATGAGCTGTCCACAACGCTTTTTCACTTCTAACGAACTTCTCGATAACTGTCATTAACATTGACCAGAAATTGAATAGAATATCATTTTTTTTGACCATTCATTTCGTTTCAGTCATCACCTCATTTTAGAATAAACCCCAAAATTATTTTGGTCAAGAGAAAATAATAACAATTTTCATCGTTTTTTAACAATGGGTTAAGCAATATATAAATAACGAGATAAAAACCATTATTTAGATTAAAAATAACTTCTATTGCGTTCCGTTCCTTTACTGAAAATTAGCAACTAAACAAATTTTTTAGAAAAAAGATAAAACAGAATTTTAGAATTTTTCAGACTTTTAACTATTAATGATTAGAAAAATAATTTTATTCACGCAAGATATCCCCTTACACCACTCTTCCCGCTAAACAAAGTGAACAGTAATAGAAAAAAACCAACTTATATTTTGTCTAGACTACAATAAAAACGATAACATTCGTCATAAAACTATTTTAACTATTATTTAAAATAACAAAAAATCTTAATTAGATCAGTTTGATTGACACTTTCCGATCCTCTTAAGATTTTTTACGAGTACTAAAGGTAGCTCTTATTTATTCGAAGTATTTCCTAGTATCAATCTCGTCTTGTTGCAGTTGTTCAATCAAGGCTTCTGCGCCACTAAAAGCAACTTGATCTCTCAAAAAGTGGTGCCAGCGAATCGCAACAGTCTCTCCATAGATATCTTGATGGAAATCTAAAATATAGATCTCCACTGTTAATTGTCGGCCTTGACCAAAGGTATCATTATGACCAATCGATCCCATAGACGGATACCAGCGATCACCTACTTTAAGCTCGGTAACATAGACCCCTTCTTTTGGCAGGCGCACTGTACTTTTGACTTTAATATTCGCTGTCGGAAAGCCAAGTTCGCGTCCCCTGGCATCGCCATGTACGACAGTTCCTTCAAACTCATAAGGATAACCTAACAGTCGATTGGCTTCTGCCATTTCTCCGTTCTGCAAAGCGGCGCGGATTCTTGTTGAGCTGACTTTCTCCCCTGCCAAAGTTTCCTTGGGAACGGTAATCACTTCAAAACGGCCTTGGGCATAAGAAGGTAAAAGTGCCATGTTTGCTGTCTCTTTCTTTCCATAGGTATAATCGAATCCAGCCACGACCACTTCCGCATGTAAACCTACCATGTATTGATCGACAAAGACTTGCGGCGCTAAATTTGCAAAAGCTGAAGTGAAATCCACTTCGTAAAGATAGTCGACTCCTAAATCAGCCATATGGGCTTCTTTTTGTGATAAGCTGGTTAGATATTGCATTGCCTCAGGATCCACTTTTTGAAAGACAATAGATGGATGCTGGTTGAATGTCATCAATGCCAGCTTCAATCCTTTTTCTTTTGCTGCTGCTTTTCCTGTTTCAATAACTTTTTGATGACCTAGATGCACACCGTCAAAAAAGCCTAGAACCAAAACGACAGGTTCTGATGGAATGACATCTTTATTATATGGATGACGTAGCTCGATAATTTCCATTCTTACTCTCCTATTTCTGTACGAATAACTTTCGCAGGTTTTAATAGCCCCTGTTTCCTTTGATGCGGCATATAGATACTAACGACTTTATCTTGATAAAACAATGCCACAGGTGTTGCAGGAGGTTCTTGAAGACCAAAACTATGATATGGCAAGGGCATGCCATTCTTGACATTCTGCCACAACTTCTCATCAATTGCAATTTTGGGAAACCCGCTTACCCCATATTCAATGGGCTGCAGCAACTCATTGATTCGCCCTGATTCCATTGCTTCACGAACTTCTGCAAGCGTAACAGATTGATCTTTGGTAAAGCCGCCGCTTGCTAACCGTGTCAAGTCAGACATATGAGAGGCTACTCCCAAAGCAGCACCCGTATCGACGGCTAACGTACGGACATACGTTCCTTTCCCACAGCTTACTTGAAACCGCCACGATTGGGTGCCACTTGTCTCATCAAAGATTGGATCGCTGATCCGCTTAAATGAATGAATCAAAGCTTGCCGTTTTGGACGCTGCACTTCTTCATTTGCCCGGGCATATTCATACAAACGTTTCCCATTGACTTTAACTGCGGAATACATTGGCGGAATTTGGGTAATTTCACCAGTCAAACTTGCCATTGCACGATCGACTTCTGCTGTAGTAAAAGGTTTTGCTAAAGGCGTCCTTTCAACAACTTCACCCGAACGGTCTTCGGTCGTTGTGGAAAAACCTAGCGTGATTTCTCCTGTATATATCTTTCCGGAATCCACCAAGTATTCCACGACTTTGGTTCCTTTGCCAATGCAGATCGGCAATACACCGTCTACATCAGGATCTAGGGTTCCACTGTGTCCGACTTTTTTTGTATGTAAAATTTTTCGTAGTTTAAAGACACAGTCGTGACTGGTTTGACCACGTTCTTTCCATAATGGCAAAATTCCATCCATAGTATCCCTCCGCTTCTTTTTCAACTTGACCATTATACCATATTCTAAAAAAACTTAGTATGGTCTTAAAGTCTTTCAGAATGATATTCGTTCATGATACACTTATATTATAAGGAGGTGCCACATGATTGTATTCGTTTGTTCATTGATTGGTTTCATACTTTTTTTATATTTGGTTCAACGTGGTACGCTGCAACAACAAGAGGAGGCACTGGCTTTATTTGTTATCAAGAGCCGAACACCTGCTTTAACACGGATGATGCTCTTTTTTACAAATTTCGGTAAAGCATTGCCCACGATCATCTTATTGTTATTGCTTTATGTTTTTCCAGCTACACAACCTATCCTAGCGCCGAAAGCAGCAGCGAGTGTCTTACTTGTCTCTGCATTCGCTTATCTGATTAAACGGATCGTCCGCAGAGAACGACCAAACGATCATCGGTTAGTCGAAGAAAAAGACCACAGCTTCCCTAGTGCCCATGCTGCTACTTCTGCCGCACTTTATGGAACTGTAGCGATGAATATGGCTTTTCTTTTGCCACCTGCTGTTCTGCCCATGAGCATTCTTGCGGTCCTGCTCAGTTTTATGATTGGGTTCAGTCGCGTTTATTTAGGGATCCATTTTTTGACAGATGTTATCGGTGGGTGGTTTTTAGGATTAGCAGTTGCTGCATTGATCACCATTTTGTTATGATTTTTGGCCTTGCACAGTATCTGTTTGATCATTATAGAATAGCCTCACCTCTCAGTAATAAAAAAAAGACCGCATATACGCGGCCTTTTTTTATGTGATTCTTTATTCGCCTTTATGCAAATCGCGAATCATTTCATCGATCTTATTTCCATATTGAACAGATTCATCTAGTTCAAATTGCAACTCCGGAACTTTATATAATGACAGTGCCTGTCCCAATTCACGACGGACCAACCCTGTTGCTTTCTCTAATCCGGCTTGTGCTTTTTGCTTTTCAGATGCAAGATCACTCAAAGTGCTGTAGAAAATCGTTGCTTGCTGCAAGTCCCCTGTCACGCGAACATCTGTGATGGTAACATCTTGAACACGAGGATCACGGACTTTCTTACGAAGTATTTGATTCACTTCTTTTAAGATTTCTTGGGCAACTCTACGGTCACGATAATTAGCCATTCAAAAAACCTCCCTGATAACTAGTGTCTTAATTCATTGGTACTTCTTCCATTACGTAGCCTTCAATCACATCGTCTACTTTGACATCATTGAATTTCTCGATCATGGCACCACATTCAAAGCCTAGTTTTACTTCTTTCACGTCATCTTTGAAACGTTTCAAACTAGCTAATTTTCCTTCATAGATCACGATGCCGTCACGGATTACCCGCACACCGCTGTCACGGCGAATGCTGCCTTCCGTTACATAACAACCGGCGATCGTACCAACTTTAGAAACTTTGTAGGTTTCACGAACGATCATTTGACCAGTGATTTTTTCCTCAAATTCAGGATCAAGCATCCCTTTCATCGCTGTTTCGATTTCTTCGATAGCTTTGTAAATGATTCGGTGTAAACGAATATCGACTTCTTCGGCTTCGGCTTGTTGTTTAGCTTGCGGAGTTGGCCGCACATTGAAACCAATAATGATCGCGTTACTTGCTGCTGCAAGTGTCACGTCACTTTCATTGACTGCTCCAACTGCTGAATGGACAATATTGACCCGAACGCCTTCTACATCGATTTTCTTCAATGAAGCACCCAACGCTTCAGCAGAACCTTGAACATCCGCTTTAATGATTACATTGACTTCTTTTAATTCGCCTTCTTTTAGGCTTTCAAACAGATTGTCAAGCGTTACCCGGCTGCTGGAAGCGCGTTGTTCCATCACGGCGCGTTTCGCGCGTTCTTCCCCTGCTGCACGAGCTGTCTTTTCGTCTTCAAATGTAACGAATCGATCACCCGCTTGCGGCACATCATTTAATCCGGTAATTTCAACTGGTGTAGCTGGTCCCGCTGTTTTGTCCCGACGGCCTAAATCGTTGGTCATCACACGAACTCGACCGAATGTGTTCCCGACGACGATAGGATCACCTACATGTAACGTTCCTTGCTGTACCAATAAGGTAGCAACCGGACCTTTTCCTTTATCCAGACGAGCTTCGATCACTGTACCGATCGCCCGTTGTGATGGATCTGCTTTCAAATCTTCTACTTCAGCAACAAGTAAAATCATTTCCAGCAATTCTTCAATATTTTGACCAAATTTAGCAGAGATTTCTACAAAGATGGTATCGCCACCCCAGGCTTCTGGAATCAATTCATATTCACTTAATTCTTGCATGACATGTTGCGGGTTCGCACCTGGTTTATCGATTTTGTTAACCGCAACGATGATTGGTACTTTTGCTGCTTTAGCATGGTTGATTGCTTCGACAGTTTGTGGCATTACACCGTCATCTGCTGCTACAACTAAAATCGTAATATCAGTGATACTTGCTCCCCGTGCCCGCATACTTGTGAAGGCCGCGTGTCCAGGAGTATCCAAGAAAGTAATTGGTTTGCCATCGATATCGATTTGATAAGCACCGATATGCTGCGTGATCCCACCAGCTTCTCCGCTTGTCACACGAGAATGGCGCAATGTGTCTAATAACGTTGTTTTCCCGTGGTCAACGTGTCCCATGATGGTAACTACCGGCGGACGAGAAACAAGATTTTCTTTGTTTTGTTCTTCTGGTTCAAAGAATTTATCGATATCCGCGATGTCGATTTGAACTTTTTCTTGTGGTTCAATACCGTAATCAGTTGCTAACAATTCGATCGTATCTTTATCCAATGGTTGGTTTTGATTGACCATAACTCCCATCATAAACAACTTCTTGATGATCTCAGCAGGTTCACGATAGATTTTTTTCGCGATATCCGCTACATTCATGCCTTCTGTATATTCCAATACTTCTGGTAATTCACGGAATTTACGTGCTGGAACAGGTGGTTTTTTCTCTTGCTGTTGACGACCTTTTTTCCCTTTTTTGTTAAACTTGTTGCGGTTATTGTTATTGAAATTATTGTTGCGTCCGTTGTAGTTTGACTTACCACGGTTTTGATTTCCACCGCGATTTTGGTTATCACCAGCTGGACGGTTTTGTGTTCCTTGACTGCTAGCCCCTTGGTTTGGACGACTTTGTTGTCCTTGTGCTGGGCGATTTTGTTGCCCTTGACCGCTAGGACGGTTTTGTTGTCCGGGTTTATTGCTTGATTGATTCGTTGGACGGTTTTGCTGTCCTTGCCGATTGTTTGTGGTTTGATTATTTGGACGATTTTGTTGTCCTTGTGTTCTATTTTGGTTCGTTGGACGATTTTGTTGTCCTTGATTGTTACGATTTTCTTGGTTATTCACTCGATTTTGACTTCCTTGGTTATTTGGTCGATTACTTCCTTGATTTGTTGATCCGTTGTTTTGACTTGTTGGGCGGTTGGGTTGTCCTTGACCATTAGGACGAGAATTCGTCGTGTTCCGCTGCCCTTGATTATTGTGTCGGTTCTGGAAGTTAGGATTATTTCTCTGCGTTTTAAATTTCTTTTGCTCTTGTTTTTCCGGCTGGTTGGCTGGTTTCTGATTTGCGGGAGTTGGTTTTGCTGATGATCGATCATTTGGATTGCCGCCTAATGACTGCCGCAATTTTTGCGCCTCTCCATCTGAGATCGCGCCCATGTGATTTTTCACATCAAAGCCTAAAGATTGTGCTTTTTCAACAACCTCTTTGCTCGATTTGTTCCATTCTTTTGCAAGTTCATAAATTCTTTTTTTTCCCATGCAATCACCTTCCTAACCTAATATTAATTCCTGCACCTTCTTTGCAAATCCTGCATCTAGAATGCCCACCACCATTCGCGGTTTGCCAATAGCTGAACTGATTTCATCGGCAGAAAATGTATCTAGGAGCGGAATTTCATAATAAGAACTTTTGTCCTTTATTTTCTTTTGTGTATTTTTACCAGCGTCACTAGCGACAAGTACGAGAGCTGCTCGTTGTTGACGAATCTCTTTTAACGTCATCTCTTCGCCAGTGATCAATTTCCCAGCACGCATGGCTAGTCCTAACATATTCAATGCTTTTTGTTTATTCATTTGCAAATAACTCTCTTCGGGCTTTTTGATGCGTCACATAGTCTAAGAGTTCTTGATAAAATTCATCTGACAATTTCGTCTCTAATACTCTATCCAAGATCCGCTTATCCCAAGCTAATTGCGCTTCCTCTGGTTCGATAGCGATGTACGCTCCTCGACCCGGCATCTTGCCGGATGGATCGATCGCAACGGTTCCTTCTTTCGAACGGGTGATGCGCAGCATTTCTTTTTTGGGAATCATTTCCCCTGAAACAACAGATTTTCGTAAAGGAATTTTTCGTTTTTTCATCGCGATCTCTCCTTGACTTATTTTTCGTCAAAATCCATGTTTTCGTAATCGTCTGCCGTCATATCAGAAGCAATGATCATTTCGTCGTGAGACTCATTATCTTCGATAGTGCTTTCTTGACTTTCAACAGCCTCGCCTTCATCGATATAGGCGCCTTCTTCTAATTTTGCATAAAATTCTTCCATGTCTGACTCCGATTTGATATCGATCTTAAAGCCAGTCAATTTCGCAGCCAAACGGGCATTTTGTCCTCGTTTACCAATGGCAAGCGATAGCTGATAATCAGGTACGACCACCGTACAAGCTTTCGGATTATCCACATCAAAAATAACATCAGTCACTTCTGCTGGATTCAATGCATTTGCAATAAATACCGCTGGATCATCATTCCACTCAACAATATCCATGTTCTCACCTTTTAATTCATTGACGATTGCTTGAACCCGTTGTCCCTTTGGACCAACACAAGTTCCGACAGGATCGACATTAGCATCAAATGAGCGCACAGCTACTTTAGAGCGGTCTCCTGCTTCTCTGGCAATGCTGACGATTTCAACTGTACCATCATAAACTTCCGGTACTTCTTGTTCAAATAAACGGCGTAATAAATCAGGATGACTACGGCTTACAAAAACTTGAGGCCCTTTCGAAGTATTTTCGACCCGAGAAACAAATACTTTGATCCGATCGTGAGGTTGATAGAATTCATTTGGCATTTGATCTTGTTTTGATAATACTGCTTCGATTTTTCCAAGGTTCACATAGATATAGCGATTGTCCTGACGTTCAACGATCCCTTGCAGGATATCTTTTTCATAGGCACTGAATTCATTGTAGATGATTGTCCGTTCTGCCTCGCGCACCCGTTGCAAAATGACCTGTTTTGCTGTTTGAGCAGCTATCCGGCCAAAATCTTTCGGGGTCACTTCGAAACGGATCTTATCGCCAATCTCGTAAGCAGGATTGATCGTCATGGCTTCTTTCAAAGACACTTCCAATTGAGAGTCCATTACTTCTTCGGTCACTTCTTTGACTGCATAAACGTGAATATTGCCTTTTTTCTGGTCAAATTCAACTTCTACATTTTGCGCTTGACCATAATGACGTTTGTACGCTGACACTAACGCGGCTTCCAATGCGTCAATGACGATCTCTTTTGAAATGCCTTTTTCTGCTTCCAATGCATCAAGTGCATTTAACATTTCTTTACTCATGATTCTTCCATTCCTCCGTGTTTAAAATTGGATTGCTAAACGAGCTTTGGCAATATTTTTCCGTTCGATCGTTAGTTCTTTTTCTCTTGTTTTGATTCGAATCTTAATGACTAGTTGTTCTTCATCAAAGGACTGCAAAAAGCCTTCAAATTGCTTTTCGCCTTCCACCGGCTGATACAAGGAAAGATGGATATATTCTCCAACTGCACGGTGATAGTCCTCTTCTTTTTTGAGGGGGCGTTCAGCACCAGGCGAGGATACCTCTAAGAAATAGGCTTGTGGGATCGGATCTGGATCACAGGCATCCAATTTATCACTCAGTTGTTCACTGACAAAGGCACATTCTTCAATATCGATTCCGCCCTCTTTGTCAATAAACACCCTTAGAAACCAGCTTTTTCCTTCCTTAACAAATTCTACCTCAACTAATTCAAAATTTTGCGCTTCCAGAATGGGGGTCACAATTGTTGTGACAGTTTCCACCACTGTACTCACACGACATCGCCTCCTTTATTTCTCAACGAAACGAACTTCATTCCATTAAAAAGAGTGAGCGAAAAAACCGCTCACTCACTCTAAGTATCATTACTATGTAAATATAACATAGTTTACTAACAAATTCAAGTATCCTAGCATTTTGTGGCTTTTTCTGAAAATTTTACATCCTATTTCTTAAGATTTCTTCCTTCAGAATACTTCCTTGTTCCCTCTATCTCAAAATAGGCAGCTGTCTTTCTTGATTCAAGCAATGAAGGCGACAAGCTTCGTGATGACTTGTGGAAGCAAAGCTTTCGGATCAAAGTCCATCGGCGCTTGATCAGGAAAAAAGTGCCACATGCGGTAGCCATAAACGCCCAGAACAGCAATCATCAGTCCAAGCCAAAAGTAGCGATTTTGATTGATACGCTGAACCATGGGATTTTTCCAGAAAATGACAAGTAACACTAGCAAAGGAATGAGCCAAAAAAGTGGATGAAAATAAAAAGCGCCTTGTATGTCACCTTCAAAAAGATGCAAATAGGCGCGAGTCATTCCACATCCCGGGCAAGGAACCCCCGTCAGCAGTTTAAACGGACACATTAATAATCGGTCCAATCATCAGTGTCTTGAGTAACTGATTGGCTTGCAGAATCTGCAGACTCCCACACTTGATTCATATCCGATTGTAAAATGGCCATATTAATAATGTCTAAACCAAAAATCGCTAAGACAACAAACAACACTTTATTATCATTGATACGTGGAAATTTCGTTTTTTCCTGTGCAGTGATAAAAATGTCCGCGATTCGATACCACCAATAAATTTGGTACAACCCGCAAGTAATGATCGTCAACAACACAGACATGCCTGGGGTAAGGCGATAATCTTCACTATATTCTGTCAAATCTTGCGTGGTTTGGTATAGCCAGAAAAGTGAATAGATGCCGCAAGTAATAATAGTTAGTAAAATCACCATTAAAATGGACTTTTTCTTGGATTGATAATTTTGATACATCGGTTACTCCTTCTAAAAGATTGAATCTTTTTACTTTTCTTCCAATTATACACCAATCCAAAAAAGTAGAAAGTCCTTTTAAAGGAAATTTATTTCAATAATAATGAAAAAAAAGGATGTAATCTAAGCTTTTTAATAAACGAAACCTCTGAAGGACATTGGGGATGCTGTTAATCTCCAACTAGTCACCAGTAATAACGCCAGCTGGACAAACACTTTTTTCCCACTGTCATTCGGATAGTCTCATTTTTTGCTTCTATTACAATCCTTTTATTACAATCCTTTTAATTGATTTATGCGCGACTATAATTTTTTACTTCTGCTGCCATTGCATCAACAAAGATATTTAGTTCTTCAACGTTCGTTTCTTTGCTGCCGTAACGACGAATATTGACAGTTGCATCTTTGACTTCTTGATCTCCGACAACTAACTGATAAGGAATTTTTTGCATTTGTGATGCGCGAATTTTGTAGCCCATTTTTTCATTGCGATCGTCCACTTCCACACGTAAACCTTGTGATTGAAGACGTTCTTTGATCTCATAAGCATAATCGCTGTGTGCATCGACTGAAACAGGAATGATCGTTGCTTGGATCGGTGCCAACCAAGTTGGAAATGCGCCTTTGTAAACTTCTGTTAAGTAGGCAACGAAACGTTCCATTGTTGAAACGATCCCGCGATGGATCACGACGGGACGATGTGTATTTTCACCATCTTCACCAACATAAGTTAAGTCGAAACGTTCTGGTAATAAGAAATCTAATTGGATCGTGGAAAGCGTTTCTTCCATGCCCAAAGCAGTTTTTACTTGAACGTCTAATTTTGGACCATAGAACGCTGCTTCCCCTTCTGCTTCGAAATAATCCAAATTCAATTCATCCATCGCTGCTTTCAGCATGGTTTGGGCATTTTCCCACATCGCATCATCATCAAAGTATTTATCTTTGTTTTCTGGATCACGATAGCTTAAACGGAAGCGGTAATCTGTTACATTGAAATCTTTATAGACTTCAACCATCAAATCCAAAGTCCGTTTGAATTCATCTTTGATTTGATCAGGACGAACAAATGTATGTCCATCATTTAGAGTCATTTCCCGAACCCGTTGCAACCCAGAAAGAGCGCCAGATTTTTCGTAACGGTGCATCATCCCTAATTCAGCGATTCGAATCGGCAATTCACGATAAGAGTGAATATCGTTTTTGTAGACCATCATATGATGGGGGCAATTCATTGGACGAAGAACGAGCATTTCCCCATCTCCCATGTCCATTGGCGGAAACATATCTTCATGATAATGATCCCAGTGTCCTGAAGTCTTATAAAGATCAACATTGGCCATGATTGGTGTATAAACGTGTTGGTAACCCAAGCTTACTTCCTTGTCCACGATGTAGCGTTCAATGGTACGACGAATGGTTGCACCTTTTGGCAACCAAAATGGTAGACCAGCACCAACTTCTGGAGAGAGCATGAATAAGTCTAACTCTTTCCCTAGCTTGCGGTGATCCCGCTCTTTGGCTTCTTCTCGTAAACGAATGAATTCTTTCAACTCTTTTTTGTCAAAGAACGCTGTTCCATAGACCCGTTGCATCATTTGGTTATTTGAATTTCCACGCCAGTAAGCTCCTGCCACAGATAAAAGTTTGAACACTTGAATCCGTCCTGTTGATGGCACGTGAGGCCCGCGGCATAGATCAACAAACTCTCCTTGTTGATAGGCAGTAATCGTTTCATCTTCTGGTAGTTCACTGATCAATTCTACTTTATATGGATCTTCAGCAAATAGTTCTAAAGCTTCTTTTTTCGATAATACACGACGTTCGATCGGTAGATTTTCTTTCACGATTTTCATCATTTCTGCTTCAATTGCTGGTAAATCTTCGGCAGTTACAGGGCTTTCTCCATTATCTGTATCATAATAGAATCCTGTATCGATAGCTGGTCCCACGCCAAAATGAATGTTTGGATAAAGGCGACGCATCGCCTGAGCCATTAAGTGAGCTGCTGAATGGCGAACCAAGCCTAAAGCATCCTCATGATCCGGAGTGACGATTTCGATTTGTGCATCCTCTTCAATCCCTCGATCAAGATCAATCAACTGACCATTGACCTTTCCTGCTAAGGCTTTTTTCGCTAAACTTTTAGAGATTCCTTCAGCAATTTCTTTTGTTGTGATGCCAACTGCAAATTCTTTTTTCGCCCCATCTGGGAATGTAATTGTTAGTGTCATTTGTTTTCCCCCTACTGATTTATTTGATCAATGAATGATTCGAACCAAAAAAAGTCCTAGTATCAGATAACGATACTAGGACGAAGATTTCGTGGTTCCACCTAATTTCAAATACAACAACGCTGTATTTCTTTGACGGGATAACGGTACGACCGCCTTTGTTTCAACAAAGGTTTGAAAAAGTGGTCATCCATTGGTTTTCTTCCAGGAAATTTTCAGCCGTGATTTCCCTCTCTTATCGAAGACTCTCAAATTCAGGTGTCTTTTTCATCAATCAATTATGGCTTCATTTAACCACTATCTGCTTAAAAAATCAAGTAAATTATTTCCAATCACCATTAACTGCATACTGTCCTTTTTTCATCTCGTTGATAATGACATGAATATGTTCTTTAGGTGCCCCAGTATTTTTGTGGACTGCTTCAGTGATTTCTTTCATCATATTGGTCAATTGTTCTTGCGATCGGCCTTCTACTAATTCTACATGAATAAATGGCATAGTCATCACTCCTCTGTTCATTAGTATACGCTTCTTAATTATGCTCTGCAATAACCTGCTCTATTATCGAATGACTGTCCCTTATCAAGAATAAGCGTTTCTGACAATCTAAAGATTCTTCCATTTCATTTGGCTGGATCTTCACGCCATTTTCTCGAATGCCATTTTTGAACATACTTCATCACCTTACTGGTTTCCTCTTCATGGTACAAAAATTGGTGTTGTCTGCTTACATAACGAGCAATCTCATCAAATAGTTGAACGATTTTCCATAATGATTCGCCGCAAGTTTCAACAGATGAAAAACAAAGTGCCGTCAACCGCTCATACTCTTCTTCTGATAAATAATTTTGAAGATATTTATGGTTCTTTCCGGTACTGAGACGATAGTCTGCTTGATGCGCTAGATACCAGTCATATTGCCGAAGCAACTCTTGCCAGCAAATTTGGTACAAATGGTCGGCGGCATAGAAAAGCTGATTTCTGACAAGCCCTTTGACGACATAAGTCGCTACCCACCAAAATTCGTTACAACTGTCATGAAACGCTTTTTCTGTCGGTGGTTTAATCCAAAAGATAGAGGCATCAGGAACTGTCATTCCCTGCAGAAGTTCTTTTGGATCATAGAGACGCTCAAGAAAGGGTTCAGCTTGCAACAAATGGATCAATTCAACCGGGCAAAGCATCAAGTCTATGCGATTGCCATCTTCAAAATGCATCAAGAATGTAAAACGTCCTCCCAAAGAGGGTTGCGAAAGCACAGAACTTTCTGGTGTCTGCATGATCATGATCTGTCCGAATTCTTCCAGCCAGCTAGGTTCTGCTATTAGTTCTTGCATATTGTCAACAATATAAACGATATCATAATCTTGAAACCGATCGCTTATTGCATTAGGTTCTCGCCGAGACCCAGAGATTGCGATTGCTTGGACCCCTATTTTTTGACCAACTCGTAAAATCACTGCTAGCATTTCAGCTTCATTCCGCACAGGTATCCTCCCTTTCTTTGAACCCATTGATCTCAAAAGCATACTTAAATTTTACCATAGAACGATTTTTCAGACGACATTTGCAAAGATTATATGCTATAATTTTATGTCGCAATTTTTTTAAGGAGGATTCCTTGTGAACGAACGTCAAAAAGAACAACTACATGTCGATGATACGATCGCATTGATTCGAAGAGAACAAATGGTCTTAGCGCAGCAAAAAGCGGACTTGGCTACAAAAATGGAGGATCAGTTAAAAGAGATTTCCGAAAAGAAAATTCGTGGTGGTGACAGCGAAGCTTTTTACGAATCTGTTGTTGAATATCAGCAACACGAGCAAGAATTGCTGTTAAAATATCGAACAGCGGAATCTCAAGAGAAAAGGGTCAAAACATTGGAAACAATGGCTAGCAATCCTTATTTTGCCAGAATTGATTTTCAAGAAGAACAAGAAAAAGAAACACTTTATCTAGGGATCGCCTCTTTAAGGGATCAGCAAGAAGAAACAATTGTCATCGATTGGCGGGCACCTATCGCAAATTTATATTACGAAGGAGAATTAGGCGAAACGTTTTATGAAACAGAAACCGATCGCTTTACAGTTGAGTTGTTGCTGAAGCGTCAATTCAAAATTCAAGAAGGCCAGATTTTGTCTATGGTGGACACTTCAGAAATCATCAATGATGAGTTTTTGCTGGAAATTTTAGACGAAGCCTCTTCTTCTCAAATGAAAAATATTGTCTCAACGATCCAAAAAGCACAAAATCAGATCATTCGTGATACTACTAGCAAGTTCATGCTGATTGAAGGAATTGCCGGCAGTGGTAAAACATCGGCACTGTTGCAACGGGTGGCGTTCTTGCTTTATCGCAACCGCAAATGGCTGGATGAAGAACAAGTCTTGCTTTTCTCTCCCAATCATTTATTTTCCGATTATATTTCAATGGTCTTGCCTTCTCTTGGGGAAAGTGAAGTGCCAACACGTACGTTCCACCATTTCATCCAAAGAGCTCTGCCCAATTTCCAAATCACAAAAGAAACACAGCTAGAAGAAACTTTCTTATCAGGAGCAGACGATCGGATTGAAAAGATCAAAAGCAGTCTGAAACTTGTCAAATTGATTCAACGATACGTACAGAAGATTTCTGTGATCGGTCCGTTATTTCGTGATTTAAAAATTCAAGGACAGACATACATTACGAAAGAACAAATCCGTCGTTGGTATCAAGAAACAAATCAAGAGCTTCCTTTGTATCAACGGAGTCAATTATTACAAACAAAATTACTGAAAAAAATCGGTGGTCTTGAAAAAGATGAGGCCAAAAAAGATTGGGTCAAAGAAGCAACCGAAGAGCAGTTGCAGCAACATTTTGCCAAAGATCCTTATCAGGAGTACACCGAAGAAAATGAACGCCGATTGCGTAAGCAAATCCGGCAGCAAATCGTTAAGAAAAAATTCCGCTCACTAACTCGTGGTGTCAAACAATACCAGTTTATCAACCAAACCAAGCAGTATTTACATTTCTTACAGGCAGTTCCTAAGACGTTGTTAGACGAACAAGCGATCCGTGACGAAGATTGGCAACAACATCTCCGACTTCTGAGAGAAGGTCTGCGGCAACGCCAATTGACCCAAGAAGATGCCGTGCTATTCTTTTTGCTGATCAAACAACTTTACCCAATCTATGTGGATGAAAAAGCACGGTTTATTTTCATTGATGAGATGCAGGATTTTCCGCCTGCTCAAGTGGCTCTCTTACGTCAATTATATCCTAAAGCCGGAATTACTTTATGTGGTGATTTAAATCAAAAGGTCTACGGTAATGAAACGATCGTTGGTTCGTTGGAAGAGTTGTTTCCTGCTGACAGCGTGACTCGGTATCAATTAAAAACCAGCTATCGTTCAACGAAAGAAATCACGGATTTTGCCAACCAATTCTTAACTGGTTCCGATCAAGTTGAATTGACAGCACGCGAAGGGGCTCTCCCTCAAGTCATTCAAACCGAGAACGAAACAGTTGGTCTGGACTACTTGCAGCAAGCATTAACCAAATCACAGTCACACTGGCGCACAGCTATCATCTGTAAGACAGCTGCCGACTGCCGAGCGCTTTATGCCCAGCTCTCTGAAGAGATGCAGGATCAAGTTCAATTAATTACTTCAGAGGAAGATTTTATGAAACGTAAAATCATGATTTTTCCAGCCTTTTTAGCTAAAGGGTTGGAATTTGATCAAGTATTCTTATGGACGTATGGGACTTCTTTTGTGACGGAGCAAGATCAATTGATCTTCTATACCATGGCGACCCGTGCCATGCACCAATTGATTGTTTTGCAAAATAACACCAATCAATTGCTAGAGAAAGCTGATCCCGCAACCTACGCATTACAATTGCTTTAAGGAAAGCGATTGATACATCAAAAAAACGAGAGCAAGCGGACAATCCCTTGCTCTCGTTTTTGCTTAGCGATAAATGATCAATCAAACAATATTCTTCTCGACAAAAGCCTTGTTTGATCGGTATTTGTTTTGTCATTTTTTTACAGGGTTCGATCACCCCTTCAATTCACCGATAAAGAGTCTCGTTTCTGGATATTTCATCGCGACAATCGTCAAAATCATCTGAAGTTCTGAAACATTTTCTTCATTGTCAGGATCAAAGATTTTACTATGTTTTCCAATACTGCCATTGTCGATCAATCGATAGATCCGGTTCCATTCCATAAATTGTTCGACATCTGTAAAGTGACTGAGGGGAAAACCGGAACCATCTAGAATTTCTGTTAAACGAAAAGCAATATAAGAACTGTCGATCACATATTCCCTTTCAGGATCAATTTGACTACTTTTCTGAAAATCAATGATTGCTTTTTCTGGACGATGATGCAGCAGCCACTCTAACAACAAGAAAAAGCCTTCCATCCGATAATTGTCCAAAAATAAGCGTTGGGACGCTTCCGATACTCGAAAAACCAGCGGGATCAAAAAATTCCGTTTATAAATCAGTAAAGGCGCACGATCTACCGTCACATTCAAGTAACGATTCAAATAGGTGGCTCCACGAAAGCTGCCCAAACGGTATCCCTCTACACCGTATTTTTTGTATTTGCGGCACAGTGCAGAACAATCAGAAACTGAGACAGATACTTCTGCTAATTTATCGTATCCGCTTAAAATCCGATCAAAAGGCTCTAAAACGATTTTTTCTTCCAACTCTGCCGCTCCCTTCTTGCTCATACTGCTAATTACTTAAATAATAACATAAAAAAAGCGATTAAACCAAAAGAAATACCCCTTTGTTTTTTGAAAACGATAAAAATGAAAGTAAAAAAACACCCCCGAAAGCACAGATAAACTTTCAAGGATGTCTTACTTTTATTCTTCTTCGCTGTCTGCTACATTATGATAAACGTTTTGGACATCTTCTAAGTCTTCTAGTGCATCGATCATTTTTTCAAATTTTTCAAGATCTTCTCCAGTCAAAGTGACTTCATTTTGAGGAATCATCTGCATCTCAGCAATTGAAAACTCAGTAATTCCTTTTTCTTTTAAAGCTTCTTGAATCACATGAAAATCACTAGGTTCTCCATGGACGATGATTTGACCATCTTCTTCAAGAACATCGCGCACGTCGATGTCTTTTTCCATCAAGTATTCTAAGATGTCATCTGCATCCGTACCAGAAAAACCAAATAATGCCGTATTATCAAACATGTAAGCAACCGCGCCAGAAACACCCATGTTTCCGCCATTTTTACCAAAAGCTGCTCGTACGTCTGCTGCTGTACGGTTAACATTATTCGTCAATGTATCGACGATAACCATTGAACCATTTGGTCCGAACCCTTCATAACGCAATTCGGAGTATTGTTCATCCCCTGAACCTTTTGCTTTCTCAATTGCTCGGTCAATGATGTGTTTTGGTACATTGTATGTTTTTGCACGTTCAATAACAAAGCGCAATTTTTGGTTCGCATGAGGATCAGGATCACCTGATTTTGCTGCCGCGTAGATTTCGATTCCAAATTTTGCATAAACTCGGCTATTGTTTGCATCCTTAGCAGTTTTCTTTGCTACGATATTTGCCCATTTACGACCCATAATTTCACTTCGCTTTCTTTATAATCAAAATTCCTTAATCATTATACTTGTGATTTCCTGTTCTGTGAAGTAATTTCAGTTCAATTCTTTAGAAAAATAGGGGAACGACCAAAATTTTGTTCTACAATCTGTGGTGATGCCAACTGATAGATTTGATCTACCCGTAAAGAATACCCAAAACGCTCGCTTTCCTTTTTGCCAAATTTAGAAATGAGCGGCAGGTCTGTCTTCTTTTTAACTTGCTTTAAATAAGTTTGACCTGCTGTTGTAAACCCCAAAATACGAATCCCGGTATTCTTTTGCGCTTGTTGGACTTCTTCACTGGTTGCTTGAAACAATAGATAACACATCAACCGCTGAAGTCTAGTTCTAGTATACCGTTTTGTTTTCAGAAGTGCCATAAATTCCGCAAAAGAAGTGGCGTGTAAACAAGCTTTGATCCGATATTCTAATCCTTCGGTCACTTGATACCGGGTTCGCAATTGTTCAAGAGGGGTTGCGATAAGTTGGTACTGCAACAATGGCCAAAAAAACTCCCAATCAATCGTTTGGTCTAATAAATCATTTCTTACACTTTCAGGAACGTACCCTTTAATCTCTTGACCTGCCTTCACAGCTTTGCGAATAGCCGTCGCACTGGCAATCATCCCACCAGACAATTCTTGTGAGTGATAGGCCGCTTGTTTCCTTGAAATCGGCAACAGTTTCATTGGTGATGGATACTGACACGTTTCACGAGCATAGCGCATGCCCAATATGTGATTAGGCAAATGAGCCTCTGCCAAAAAGTCTGGATAGACTGCTGCAAAAGCCGCATGCATTTTTTGTGTATAGGTTTGGTTCTCAGAAGCATTCTCTTGAAAAAACTGGTCGATGACTTCTTGATTGTTTTGCTCAAAATGCGCAAATGCTTCATAATCAAACGGTTCGGGAGCGTCCGTTCCAAAACATAAAAAGGAGCAATCCAATGATTGCAGAATTCTAATTGCTCCTTTTGCAAAGAAATCAGCTGATTGAACTGACCAAGCCGGCGGTAATTCTACAATTAGATCCACGCCGTTTTCGAGTGCAGCTCGAGCACGTTGCCATTTGTCAACGATTGCCGGTTCTCCTCGCTGCAAAAAGTTGCCACTCATCACCGCCACAACAACATCCGCTCCGGATGCTTTTCTAGCTTGCTGGACATGAAATTCATGGCCATTATGAAAAGGATTATACTCTACAACAATACCGCATGCTTGCATTTCTCCACTCCTTTCTCCCATCAGCAAATAAATTTAAGTTCTTTTTAATCTAAAAAAACCGCAAACAATCAAAGCTTGCGGCAGACAAAGAACCAACGACGGCTCTTTTCATTTGGCGGACTATCAATAAAGTCTGCATACATTTCGATTTCAGAGAAGCCAGCATTTTCTAACATCCGCTGATAACTTTCAAGCGAATAGGTGCGTTCTCGGTGTAGTTCATCCATTCGTTGGAAAGTTCCATCCTCATTTTGCACAAAAAAAGTCAAAAAATGTTCAATGCTGTGAGGAACTTCTCCTTGGTAACTTTCCCAGAGAAAGGCAAACTCATCTGTTTGATAGTGGTAGCTGTAATCAGGGAATACTTCATCGATCTGGTACGTTGAGTGTACATCGAACATAAATACCCCGTCGTCACGCAAGCTGTTATAAACCCCATCGAAAACTTGTTGGACACTTTGTTCATCTTCCATATAACAGATTGAGTCAGAGTAACAAGTGATCGCTTCGTAGGTTCCCACATCTGTCAGATCCAGCATGTCCCCTTCTACCAATTGGATGGGCGTATCCTCTTGTTCCGCCCGCTGACTGGCGATCATCAACATTTCTTCTGAAAGGTCTAAGCCGGTTACATCAAAACCCGCTTTTGCGAATTCTACTGCTAATGCACCTGTTCCGCAGGCTAGTTCCATGATTTGTTTTTTTTCACCTAAATGACGGCAAGAAAAATCCAGCCACTTTTGATAGAGACTGGAATCCATTACTTCGTCATAGACAAAAGCAAATGTTTCGTAGGCCATTATTAAGCCACGACCCATTCATTCAGATCAACAAGCGGTGCATCTGACCATAATTTTTCTAAATTATAAAACGCACGTTCTGAAGCGTTGAAAACGTGAACGATGACATCACCAAGATCAATCAAGACCCATTTACCACCATCTTTTCCTTCAACACGGCGAACCTCCACTTGGTTTTCTTCTTCTTCTTTGTCAAGAACTTCATCAATGATGGCATTGATTTGTCTTTCACTGTTTCCTGAACAAATCACAAAGTAATCGGCTAATAATGAAATTTCACGAACGTCTAATGCCATAATATCTTCGGCATGTTTTGAATCTGCTGCTTTAACAGCAATTTCTAAAATTCTCTGGCTATCTATGGTAATTCCCTCCTAATGGTTTGCGACCCAATGATTGTATGTTTCAATCGTCTTGGGATAAATTGGTGCTTCCTTTTCAATCAAATAAAGCAATGTATGTTTCGTTTCGTAAGCTACTGCAGCGTCAAGATCAATCATAGCTAATTCACGGGCTTCTTTCACACCAGGAAATGATCGACCAGGTTCGATATAATCGGCAACGTAAATGATCTTATCCAACAAACTCATTTCTGCAGCGCCAGTCGTATGGATACGAATGGCTTGTAGGATCTCTTCGTCATCGATGCCTAACTCTCGCTGAACAAAATCGGCTCCCACAATACCATGCCAAATAGCATTGCTCCAATTGAGCAAATCCAGATCAAAACCATCTCGCCGAATGACAAGCTGGAATTCTTCATCTGGACGCTCTTTGGCATAATCATGAGTCAGCGCAGCGATACTGGCTTTTTCCGGTGAAGCACCGAATTTTTCAGCCAATGCGACAGCCGTTTTTTCTACCCCTAGTACATGCTGAAATCGTTTTTGGCTCATATGCATTTGTACTTCCTGCATCAATAATTCGCGTTCAGCAGGCGTATACTGTTGGCTATTCATCCAGATACAGCCCCTTTTCTTGAATATAGTTTAACACATTTTCCGGCAATAAGTAGCGAATCGAGCATCCTTGTTGCACTTTCTTACGAATTATTGTGGAGCTGATATCCATCAAAGGCACATCGATCCAAATGATCGGATAGGGTGTTTCAACGGGATAGCTAGGACGACGAACCCCGACGAAGGTGACCAACTCCATCAATTCATCAATCCGATGCCACTTCGGCAAGTATTGTACCATATCGCCGCCAATAATAAAGTAATAACTTGTATCAGGGTTCTTTTCAGTCAGTTCCTTCATTGTATCAAAAGTATAGCTTTTCCCTTTGCGTTTCAATTCAATGTCTTCAATCGCAAATCGGGGATTATCCGCAATCGCTAACTGTAACATTGCCAGTCGGTGAGCAGCCGGGATCGTCTTTTTTTCATCGACATGCGGCGGAAGATACTCAGGCATAAAATAGACTTTATCCAAGCCCAAAGCTTGCCCAACTTCTTCACCCATGACCAAGTGGGTATAGTGAACGGGGTTGAAATTCCCCCCCAGTATGCCCACTTGTTTTTTAGGCGCTTGATAAGCCGCTTCTGTTGTATATAAGGTCTGAACTTTGCCAAACGAATTTCCTTGCATGTCAAATCACTCCTATAATGAACGTACGTTTACAGAGATTTTTTGATATTTTTCTTTTGTAGATGGTTTGAATAACACAATCACGCGTCCAATGATTTGAACAACCTCGCATTGAATCGCTTCACTGATTGCTGCAGCAGCGTCCTCCGCCACTTCGTCGGTATTTTGCAATAAAGATACCTTGATCAATTCTCTTTTTTCTAGCGCTTCTTCGATTTGATTGATCATTGCCTCATTCAACCCGCCTTTGCCAATCTGAAAAATCGGTGTTAAATGATGCGCTTCACTGCGTAAAAACCGCTTTTGTTTTCCTCGTAATTCCATGTTCTGCCTTCTTCCTTTAAATTAATGCTTTCCGTTTGATCACATCAACGCCTTTGGGTGCCCAACCAGCAACAACTCCTGGTTTTGTGACTGTGATCCATCCTAAACCTGCAAAAACAATATCTGTTTTTTCTTTGATCGAAAATTCAAAGCGAACTAACTCCGGAAAATCAGCTAACTCATCAGGACGAGGCGGTTGTAAAAGACCACCAACATGTTTTTGATAAAAAGCATCAGCTTTTTCTAACTTCGTGCGATGCAGCACCACATCATTTGCTACATAAGCAATGAATGAGCTGCGCTCTCCTTGAATAAAGTCAAAACGTGCCACTCCTCCGAAAAAGAGTGTTTGGCCAGCATTCAATTGGTAGCTTTTCGGTTTGATTTCCTTATTCGGCGCCACGATTTTTAAATCTTTCTTTCCAAGGTAATGAGCCATCTGATGTCGGTGGATGATCCCTGGAGTGTCGATCAAAAAGTGACCGTCGTCGAGAGGAATTTCGATTTTATCAAGGGTTGTCCCTGGAAAACGAGAAGTAGTAATCAATTCTTGGACTCCAGCCGTCTGTTTGATGATTTGATTGATCAATGTCGACTTACCAACATTCGTAACACCTACCACATAGACATCTCGACCTTCTCGATAATGATCGATCGCCTGTAACAATTCAGTCATTTCAGCGGCTTTTTTTGCACTTGTCAATAAAACATCGATTGGACGCAGCCCTGCTTCATGGGCACGCTCTCTCATCCATTGGGTCATTTTTGATTTCTTCAATGACTTTGGCAAGATATCCACTTTATTGCCCACTAGCAACACAGGATTGTCTCCCACAAAACGATGAAGTCCTGGAATCAACGAACCGTTAAAATCAAAGATATCCACTACATTTACGATTAATGCATCTTTTTGACCGAGTTCGTTCAGTAAACGCAGAAAATCATCGTCTGTCAGCGAGACATCTTGGATTTCATTGTAATGTCGCAAGCGGAAACAGCGTTGGCAATAGACTTCTCCGGTTTCTAACCCTTTCTCTAATGCAGAGAGCGGTGTATAACCAAGCTCTGTTGGATTTTCTGTCTGGATCAGCGCGCCACAGCCAATACAATGAATCATTTCTTCATTCATTATCAAATTCCACCTCGCCATTTCATTTCTGGATTGTGTTTCAATAAATACTTCATAATTCTTCGCTCCAGCAAACGGTTGAATTGTGTTTTCCATGAATCCGTATTAATGATCGGCTTCACTAAGATACTACGGACCCCTGCTCGATTAGCACCTTGAATGTCGGTCATGATTTGATCACCGATCATCACAACATCTTCTTTTTGCAAGCCGAGTTGGCGGTATCCTTGCTTGATGCCACGAGAAAAAGGTTTCAATGCTCGATGGACGTATTGCAAACCAAAGGGCGCCACTGCCCGTGCGACCCGTTCACTATTATTGTTTGAAACGACAATCACCGGGATTCCCGCATTCTTCATTTCTAACAACCAATTTTTTAGCTCTTCACTACCGTCAGGGTCATTCCAAGCAATCAGGGTATTATCAAGGTCAGTTAGAACAGCTTTGATGCCTTGCTTCTTAAGTTGATGGGGAGTGATCTGATAGATGGCATCGACCATCCAAGTCGGTTTAAATTTTGAAAACATAGATTCTCCTTGATTCTTTTATTCATGTGACAAAAATAGTCAATTTGTTGACACGTCTAGATAAAAACAGCTTGTCAGCTGACAAGTCGTCAATCAGTCCCCACAGGGTCACTGATGATTATTTAAAGGCATCCTACTTATAATGCTACTTTCAACCTGTAATTATACAATAGAATCGTGTGAAATACTAGACTGAGCTACAACTCTCAGCAACAGATTTTCATCTAGTTGAAAAAAGCAACGGATCATCCACTGCTACTTTCTTTAAAAAATAAAAAAGCCGAACGATCAGAGGAGTGAGCAATCAATGCAGATTACTTCTGCAGCTTCCTTCCTCAAGAATCGTTCAGACAATTCATTGTTTTTCATCTTGACCGATATGAACGCACATCACACTAACCAACTTCATGGTCTAAAAAAGATCATAAGACTTTTGCCAGAAAATCGATTGTCCGCGGATTTTGCGGTGCATCAAATATTTGAGCAGGAGTCCCCTCTTCCATAATGACCCCTTGGTCCATGAAAAGAACGCGGTCGCCAACCTCTTTGGCAAATCCCATTTCATGGGTAACGATCACCATCGTCATCCCTTCTTGAGCCAAACGCTGCATGACACTCAATACCTCACCGACCATTTCCGGGTCTAACGCCGATGTCGGTTCGTCAAACAACATCACTTCTGGCTGCATCGCCAATGCGCGAGCAATAGCGATCCGTTGCATTTGTCCTCCGGATAAGCTTTGGGGATAAGCTTTTGCTTTATCCGGCAACCCTACGTCAGTCAACAGTTTCTCTCCGATTTTCCGAGCGTCTTCTTTAGACATTTTTTTTACTTTGATTGGCGACAATGTAATATTATCCATTACTGTCAGATTGGGGAAGAGGTTAAAGTTTTGAAAAACCATGCCTAATTTTTCCCGCATTTGATAAATATCATTTTTTTTGTCAGTAATGTCCGTCCCCTTAAAGTAAATATTGCCGCTTGTTGGTTCTTCTAACAAATTCAAGCAGCGTAAAAAAGTACTCTTTCCCGATCCGGAAGGTCCAATCACAACAACGACCTCACCTTTTTTGATTTCAGTATTGATACCTTTAAGCACCTGATTTGTTCCAAATGTTTTGTGTAAATTCTTTACTTTGATCATTGTATCCATCTTTTTTCCTCCTATCGCCGATAACCTTTGCCGAGTTTTTTCTCCCATAGATTCAACAAGCGGGAGGTGGTAAACGTTAAAATAAAGTAAATTACAGCGGCAACATATAAAGGAGTTAATGGCTGATACGAACTTGTCACAACAATTTGTGCGCTATTCATCAATTCGTAGATACCGATAGTGGATAACAAAGAAGAGTCTTTGATCAAAACAATGAACTCGTTACCTAGAGGAGGCAAGATATTACGCAAAGCTTGAGGTAAAATAACATACCGCATCGCTTGTGCAGGACGCAATCCTAGCGAACCAGCTGCTTCTGATTGACCAAAATCGACTGCATTGATACCACCACGAACGATTTCAGCAACGTAAGCCCCTGAGTTCAATGAAAGGGCGATAATCCCTGGAAATAGTCGTCCAAAGTCAAGATTCAACACACCAAACGAAATCGTCGGCAGTGAGAACAGCCCCTGCAACAACCCAAATGCAATCAATATCTGAACCAGCATCGGTGTTCCCCGTAACACTTCGATATACGTATTAGCGATCCAGCGTAATGGTTTTACTTTTGATAACTTCATCAATGCAAAGGTGATTCCGAGGATGGTGCCTAGGATCACTGTAATAATGGAGATGACAATCGTAATCAATACCCCTGAGATAAAGTAAGGATAATAAGTCGACAAGAAGGAAAAATCCATAAATTTACTACTCCGATCTATTCAGCCGCATTTTCGTTGGCTAAGTCTGTATTCTTTTGAACGTATTCATTAATTGTCCCTTTATCATTCAATTCTTTCAAAATACGGTTCAATTCATCTTTTAATTCTGTGCTGCCTTTTGGTAGAGCGATAGCATAAGAATCATCTGGTGAAGCTTCCAAAGCAATGTCAGCCACTGCCAAATCATCATTTTGAGCAACATATGAGTCTGCAACGGCACTTTCAAGTACTAGCCCATCGATCGATCCTTGTTTCAATTCATTGATCAAGTTAGGCACTTTCGCAATCGAAACCAATTGTGAGTCAGCTAATTGGTTTTGAACCACAGCCTCTTGGATCGATCCTTTTTGGGCGCCTACCTTCTTTCCTGAAAAGTCATCGATTGCAGACAATGCATCCGTATTGTCCTTTTTGATCACGATTTTTTGTTCAGGTGTAAAGTAGTTGTCAGTAAAATCAAATGTTTGTTTTCTTTCATCAGTTGCTGAGATCCCAGAAACCGCAATATCCGCTTTTCCTTGGCTCAATGCAGTTAGAACAGCATTGAACTCCAAATCCATTACATTGACTTTGACGCCTAATTCTTTGGCGATTTCATTTACCAGATCAATGTCCGCGCCGACGATTTGGTCTTTGCCATCAATCAAAGCATGGAACTCAAAAGGTGCAAAATCAGCTGATGTCGCTACATTTAATACACCAGCAGACTTGATAGCTTCTAGCTGATTTTGATCTCCTTTTTTTGACGAATCAGTGCTTGATGATCCACCATTCCCACATGCAGCTAAAGTTAATAAAGCAGCAACTGTTATAAATCCACTCATCAATTTCTTCATTTGTTTTCTCCCCTTATAAAATAAATAATTATGCATATATTCCCATCTTTATTCAGAATATATACATAATACCACAATGTTATTGAATTTCAAACAACTATCTGCTGATGTTTATTATATTAGAGAAATTTCACAAGGACAAATAAAAAAGCTTGAAATCAATGACGGATCAAAAATCGACATTGATATCAAACTTATGATTAAAATTTGCGAAAACGCTGATAGCGCTCAGCAAGGAGTTGGTCTATATTCTTTTGTGCTAGAGCAGCGATCTTTTTGGTGATTGCCGATCGCATTTCCGCGATCACTGTCTCTTTCGACAACAGTTCACCGTCGATGGTCTCGGGAATCACTTTTTCGATCACTCCAAGCTTGTGCAACTCTTGCGCTG
This sequence comes from Enterococcus sp. M190262, assembly GCF_005843965.1. Classification (NCBI taxonomy): domain Bacteria; kingdom Bacillati; phylum Bacillota; class Bacilli; order Lactobacillales; family Enterococcaceae; genus Enterococcus; species Enterococcus sp. M190262. The sequence continues at coordinate 2,935,938 of NZ_CP040461.1, forward strand.
TTATTTTCATGAGTCCGGCAGCTTCTTTCGCACGGCTTCCATCTTTCCAGAGGATCGATGCAAAGCCTTCCGGGGATAAAATCGCATAGATAGAATGTTCCATCATCCATACTTCATCCCCTAAAGCCAATGCCAAAGCTCCACCACTGCCGCCTTCGCCAATAATGATTGCCAAGATTGGTACTTTTAAATCTGACATTTCTAAGAGATTGCGCGCAATCGCTTCTCCTTCGCCACGCTCTTCAGCGCCGACGCCGCAATAGGCACCTGCTGTATTGATCAATGTGATAACAGGCCGTTGAAATTTCTCCGCTTGTTTCATTAGCCGCAACGCTTTTCGGTAACCTTCTGGATGAGGAGCACCAAAATTTCGTCGAAGGTTCTCTGGCAGGTTCCGCCCTTTTTGGATACCGATCACTGTCACAGGTTTCCCATCTAAGGCAGCGACCCCGCCCACAACAGCTTCATCATCGGCATAGAGACGATCCCCATGGAATTCCTGAAAATCGCTAAAAACATGTTCAAAGTAATCAAGTGCCGTCAAACGATCTTTGCTGCGGGCTAACTCAACGATCTCATGTGCCGCTTCAATCATTTGTCATCCACCCCTTTGTCGTATGCAATTTAAGCAATTGGGAAATTCGTTCCCTTAATTGTGTCCGTGGAACGATTTGATCGACAAAACCATGTTCCAACAAGAACTCTGCTTTTTGGAAGTCTTCTGGCAGTTCTTGTCGAATCGTTTGTTCGATCACTCGTCTCCCCGCAAACCCAATCAATGCCTGCGGTTCAGCGAGAATCACATCTCCTTCCATTGCAAAACTTGCTGTTACGCCTCCGGTAGTTGGATCTGTCAAGACTGTCAAATAAAATAAACCGGCTTCACTATGACGCTTCACTGCTGCAGAGATCTTAGCCATCTGCATCAATGAAAAAATCCCTTCTTGCATCCGTGCACCACCAGAAGCAGTGAATAATACAACGGGTAAGTTCTTCGCAAGCGCTCGCTCAAACAATCGAGTGATTTTTTCACCTACGACAGTTCCCATACTTCCCATAATAAAGTTGGAATCCATGATTCCTATTGCCACAGGTTGCTGATTGATTGTCGCTTCTCCAGTTAACACGGCTTCATGAAGACCAGTTTTTTCCTGTACGGAAGCTATTTTTTCGAGATAATCAGGAAAGTTGAGAGGATCTTCTGTTTTCACATCTGTATCCCATTCTTCCAAGCTTTTTTCGTCGATCGTTAATGCGATTCTTTCCCAGGCACTGATACGGAAATTATAGCCACAATGAGGACAGACTTTTTCTGCGCCCATTTCTTTTGTATATAAGGTCCGTTTACAGCTGGGACATTTCGCCCAAAGATTGTCGGGCACTGTTGGTTCATTGGCAGGTGCCTGGCCGCGATTAGGATTGATGCGAATGTAATTCTTCTTTTTAAATAAAGCCATTCTCTTCCCTCCTATTGTTCAGGCGTCCAGTTTGGCAAGAATTCCTCTTGTAAAAAGGCTGTGTTGTAGTCTCCGGCAATCACTTTTGGATGACCGATCAGATCCATTTGGAATTCTGCATTCGTCACTACACCCTCAGTCACTAATTCAGCCAAAGCTCGCTGCATTTTCATCAATGCTTCAAATCGATTTTCTCCATGAACGATGACCTTTGCAATCATCGAATCATAGTAAGGAGGAATCGTATATCCAGAGTACATGGCACTATCCACACGAACGCCCAGACCTCCTCCAGGTAAAAACAAATTATGAATTTTTCCAGGGGAAGGAGCAAAATTAAAGGCTGGATTTTCCGCATTGATACGACACTCGATGGCAGCACCTTGCATTTTGACATCTTCTTGTTTGATATCCAGCGGTTCGCCGCTAGCAATCTCAATTTGTTTTTTTACGAGATCGATATTGGTCACCATTTCTGTGATCGGATGTTCGACCTGGATGCGAGTATTCATTTCCATGAAATAGAATTCGCCAGCTTCATCCATCAGAAATTCGATTGTACCAGCATTGCGATAGCCAACAGCCTGAGCGGCGCGAACTGCTGCAGCTCCTAGTTCTTGACGTTTACTAGCTGATATTACGACCGATGGCGATTCTTCCAAAACTTTTTGATTGTTCCGTTGTAAAGAACAATCCCGCTCGCCCAAGTGAATGATATTCCCAAAAGAATCTCCTAAAACTTGGACTTCGATATGTCTTGCGGGATACACGATTTTCTCAATATACATTTCATCATTACCAAAAGCGGCTTTTGCTTCTTGCTGAGCGGAAGAAAAATGCTGCGGCAATTCTTCTTTTGTCAATACTTTACGTATGCCTTTACCACCACCGCCTGCTGCTGCTTTAAGCATCACTGGATAGCCAATTTCTTCAGCGATCGTCAATGCTTCTTTCACATCAGAAATCGCTCCTTGACTGCCGGGGATCACTGGCACTTGTGCTTCGATCATCAACCGTCGGGCATTGATTTTGTTCCCCATTGCATCGATTGTTTCACTCTTAGGACCAATAAAGACAATATTGCATTCTTCACACATAGATGCAAAACGGCTATTTTCTGATAAGAAACCAAATCCGGGATGGATGGCTTCAGCTTTGGTAACGATCGCGGCGCTTAATATTTGTTGCACATTCAAATAAGAGTCTGCTGCTTTCGCCGGGCCAATACAAATGGCTTCATCGGCAAGTTCTGCATGTAACGCTTCTTTATCTGCTTCTGAATAAACTGCGACCGTTTGGATCCCAAGTTCGCGGCAAGCACGTATAATGCGAACAGCGATCTCACCACGGTTAGCTATCAATACTTTAGAAAACATTTTTCACCTATCCAATCATGAAGGTAAGTTCTGCTTCTGCAACTTTTTTGCCATCAACATAGGCAATCCCTTTGCCGATTCCTGCTGCAGATTTTACCTTGAGTATTTCTACTTCTAAGATCAATGTATCTCCTGGTGTTACTTTTTTGCGGAATTTTGCTTTATCAAGTCCGCCGAAATAAGCGGTTTTACCTCGAAAATCCGGTAAAGACAAGAGTGCAACTGCCCCCGCTTGGGCCATTGCTTCAACGATCAATACACCAGGCATGACTGGTTCATGAGGAAAATGGCCTTGAAAAAAAGGTTCGTTGATGGTCACGTTCTTCTTTGCTACCACCCGTTTTCCTTCTTCTAGTTCTTCAATGCGATCCACTAAGAGCATAGGATAGCGATGTGGAATGATTTCTTTGATTTCTTGAATTGACATAACTGACATAGCTTACCCTTCTTTCACACGGAATAATGGTTGATCGTATTCAACGATCTGCTCATTTTCAACTAAGATTTCAACTAATTCGCCATCAACATCGCTAACAATTTCATTCATTACTTTCATTGCTTCAACGATACAAAGGACATCCCCTTTTTTGACAGAATCGCCGATTTGTTTGAATTGGCTTTGTTCAGGACTAGGTTTTAAGTAAACCACACCCACTAAAGGTGAAACGATCTCCGTTCCCGCCATAATTGGCTCTGAACTAACCTCGACGGTTCCAGCAGCTGTTGGTTGTACGCTTGGTACTGGTGCAGCTGCAGGGATGCTTTCAACTTTGACATCTGAACTCTCGGATGATACTTGACGGCTACTGAACGAATTTTTATTAAAATAAAGTTCGATGTTTTCTTTTTTGAGCTGCAATTCAGTCAAAGAGGACTGATCAAATTGGGAAAGCAGATCCTTGATTTCATTTGTTTCCAATTAAGCTTCCTCCCAACGTTTCAATAAGATGACTGCATTGTGTCCACCAAAACCTAGTGAGTTACTCATTGCATACGTAATTTCTGCTGGCTGGCTTTGGTTTTTCACAATATTTAAGTCGATTTCAGGATCTTGTTCACGAACATTGATGGTCGGTGGAATAAATTGATGCTGCAATGCTAAAAGCGAGGCAATTGCTTCGATTCCTCCTGCTGCCCCCAAAAGATGTCCTGTCATAGATTTTGTACTGCTGACGTAAGGTTTGCGATAGTCGTCCCCTAAACCATATTGGATCGATGTAGCTTCAGCTACATCATTAGCTGGTGTGCTTGTTCCGTGAGCATTGATATAGCCAACTTCGGCTGGAGTGATCGCTGCTTCAGACATCGCGAGTTTCATTGCTTTTCCAGCACCTGAACCGTCAGGATTCGGTGCAGTCATATGGTAGGCATCACAATTGGCACCATAGCCAACAACTTCCCCGAGAATCTTCGCTCCGCGCTTTTGGGCATGTTCAAATGATTCTAGAATCAAAACCCCAGCACCTTCTCCCATCACAAACCCGCTGCGGTTTTTGTCAAATGGTGTGGATGCTTTGTCTGGATCAGATTCCGTTGTTAATGCCGTTAAAGAAGCAAAACCAGCGATACCAATCTCACAAATCGTTGATTCAGATCCGCCAGCAATCATCACGTCTGCATAACCATGTTTGATATTGCGGAAAGCCTCACCAATCGAATGAGTACCGGATGCACAAGCAGAGACCGTAGTTGTACAAATACCTTTTGCCCCCACACGCAATGCAATGTTTCCTGCCACCATGTTGACGATCGACATGGGCACAAACATTGGAGACACACGATTTGCACCTTTTTCATGCATTCGAATCACTTGGTCTTGAATAGTTGGCAAACCTCCAATACCTGATCCGACCATGACACCGAATCGATCGGCATCTAACGCTTCAGAATTCAAACCCGCCATTTTCATTGCTTCAAGGGCAGCATAGATCCCATAAATCGAAAAAAGATCCATCCGTTTCGTATCTTTTTTGACAAAGTATTTTTCTAGTGGAAACTCTTTGACTTCAGCTGCTACTGAAATCCCTGTTCCACTGGCGTCAAATTTGGTGATGGGGCCAATCCCATTGGTTCCATTTTGCAAACTAGCTAAAAATGTTTCTGGATCATTCCCAATTGGGGAAGTCACACCGTATCCTGTAATAACTACTCGATTCATAAGTATCTCCTTTCTATCCTTGCATGGCCATTCCGCCATCTACGCTGACTACTTGACCTGTGATATAAGCGCTTTGGGCCAAAAAAACCGCAGCTTTTGCGACATCTTCTACAGCACCAAATCGCTGCAACGGAATATTATTGATCGATTGTTCTTTTACCTTATCAGAAAGAACTGCGGTCATCTCCGTTTCAATAAATCCTGGTGCGATCGCATTACAGGTAATGCCTCTAGCCGCTCCTTCGCGGGCAACTGATTTGGTAAAACCAATCACGCCAGCTTTACTTGCTGCATAATTTGCTTGACCAATGTTGCCAGTCAATCCTACGACACTAGTCAAATTAATGATACGTCCTTCGCGTAGTTTCATCATCTTTTTGAGAGCTACTTGCGTCATGTTGAAGGTTCCAGTCAAATTGATCTTCAATACACTTTCAAATTCTTCTGGTTTCATGCGCAACAATAACTTGTCATTGGTGATTCCTGCGTTGTTGACTAAAATGTGGATCGGTCCTAATTCAGCTTCCGCTTGTGCAAGCATCGAAACAGCTTGATCGTATTCGGATATATCACCGTTGACTGCGATGCATTTCACACCAAAACGGGTAATCGTCTCTATAAGAGTTTGAGGTATCTCTTTCCGCCCATTCAATACGATATTGGCTCCTTCTTTGGCAAATGCTTCTGCAATGCCAAAGCCAATCCCTCTTGAACTACCAGTAATAAAGACATTTTTATTTGTCAGTTCCATAAATTCCTCCTAATCAAACCTTGAAAGTGTGTCAAAAAGTGTTTGAGCATCTTCCACTCTCGAAGCAGCAATGGTTTTGTCGATTTTTTTCAAAAAACCGGTCAATACTTTTCCGGGACCGATCTCGATCATCTGCTCAATTCCCATTTGTTTCAACTGCTCGATGCTTTCATAAAAACGCACAGGTGATTTGACTTGCTTCTCTAATAATTCTTTGACTTGTTCTTGTTTCATCGGTTTCGCAGTCGTGTTGCTGATCACCGGCACCTGTAAATCTTTGATTTCAATTTTCGCCAGCTCTTGAGCAAGTTGTTTAGAAGCGGGTTCTAAAAGTTTCGTATGGAAAGGGCCGCTGACATTTAATGGAATCATTCGTTTGGCTCCCGCCGCTTGCAATAACTGAACGGCTTGGTCAACCGCAGCTACTTCCCCACCGATGACAATTTGCTGCGGCGTATTGTAATTAGCTGGCGAAACGATCCCTACTTGGCTAGCTTCTTTACAAATCGCCTCAATGGTTTCAGCCGGAGTATTCATCACAGCGACCATTTTACCCACACCCTGTGGTGCGGCATTTGCCATAAACTTGCCGCGTTTTTGCACGAGGGCTACAGCAGTTTGAAAGTCTAATGCGCCGCTTGCTACTAATGCGGAATATTCACCTAAGCTCAAACCAGCCAAAGCATCGGCCTGGAGACCTTTTTCTTTTAACAAACGCCAAAAAGCCACACTGACGGTTAAAATGGCTGGCTGCGTATATTCAGTTTGATTCAAACGGTCATTTTCAGTAAAACATAGTTCAGTCATATCATAGCCGAGCATCTCACTTGCTTCCGCAAAGGTTTGTTGAACACTTGATTCTTGCTGATATAACTCCTGACCCATTCCTACATATTGGGCTCCTTGACCGCTGAATAAAAATGCTGTTTTCATTTTAAACTCCTTTTTTGAACTGAAAGATTTTGGAGAAAATGGCATCTTCACTCGCAGATCTCAGCGAGTGAAACACACTCTTTCTATTACAAGGAAAGGCTAGGCTGTTTGCCTAGCCTCGTTTTTTATGCTTGTTGTTTTTCAACGTATTTAACTAGATCTTCGACAGTTTTGATGCCGTCTTCAGTTTCGATTTTTACATCGAATTCATCTTCGATCTCGTTAATGATTTGGAAAAGGTCTAAGCTGTCTGCTTCAAGATCCTCTTGAATGTTTGTGTTTAATTTGATTTCTTCTTTTTCTTTTCCTAATTCTTCTGCTACGATTTCTTGAATTTTTTCGAATACCATGTGTATATTCCTCCAATGTGTTTTCTTCAATATTGATTGTGAACAGGCTATAAAGCTGCCAGCATGGTCCCCCATGCTAATCCGCCGCCGAAACCTGAGAACACCACTTTTTGTCCGCTGCCTAAAGACAGCGTGCCGCGTTTCACTTCTTCATCTAACAAAATCGGAATTGAAGCGGCTGAAGTATTGCCATAAAATTGCATATTTTGCAAAAACTTATGTCGCGGGACCTTTAATTTCCGAGCCACTTTATCTAAGATTCGGGAATTGGCCTGATGCAACAAGTAATAATCTACCGATTCATGCTCACTGATTGCACGAATGGATTGAACGACATCGCGTGTCGCAAAATCAAAAATTTCACGACCAACCATCTGCATACAAGCACTGTATTGGGTTGACGAACTTCCGTAAGGATTCTTATTTTCAACAAAACCTGATGTCAGAGAGAGTCCTCTGGTTCCATCAGACTGCAGCGATTCCTTCAAGAGATGCTGATGGTTGGTTGCTTCTAAAAGCACCCCGCCTGCCCCGTCTCCAAATAAAACTGCGGTTGAACGATCTTCCCAATCCAAGACCTTTGACAGCACTTCACCGCCAATGACGAGCCCTTTTTTAGAACCGGTCCGAATCAATTTTTCTGCTAAAGACAATGCATAAACAAATCCGGCACAAGCTGCGCTGATATCAAAAGCAAAAGCTTGATGGGCGCCAATATTCCCTTGAACTTGGCAAGCAACTGCCGGTGTATTGAAATCCGGAGTGATGGTCGCTACTAGGATAAAGTCCAATTCATCTGGAGCAAGTCCCCTTGATGCCAAAAGTTTCGTAGCAACATTCGTACATAAATCGGAAGTATTTTCTCCATTACTAATTCGACGTTCTTTGATTCCTGTACGTGAAAAAATCCAGTCATCTGATGTATCCATAATTTCTGAAAGTTGCTGATTCGTCACGATTTGTTCAGGAACATAGCTTGCTGTTGCGGTAATCTTTCCAAACATATTCATCCGTTACACTCACTTATAATCTTGTAAAAAGTCATGCAGATTTTTTAAGGCTTTAAGTAAAGCTTGCTCTTCATCCGTAGACATCTGGCTTAGAACGCCTTTGACCATCTCACGGTGAAAATGTTGATGTACCCGATAAAGCAATTTGCCTTTTTTTGTCAACGCAAGTTTGACTACGCGTCGATCGTCTTCACTGCGAATGCGTTCTACATATTCTTTTTTAACCAAACGATTGATTGCAATGGTGAGGGTCCCAACAGTAATAGAAAGCTCTTTAGCGACTTCTGAAGTTGTTTTCTTCTTGTACATGCCGATTGCTTCAATCGTATGCATTTCTGTGATTGAAAGATCTTTAAATTGTGATTTCTTTAATTCTGATTCTTCGATCACGAGAATGTCATTGAAGACACTGACTAAATAGTCGTTGACCGTTTCTAAATTTGGTTCCATATCTTTCACCATCCGAATAGTTTGATAATCAAATCATTTGATAGTCAAACTATAAAGTAACTTTTAGAGAATTGCAAGAAAATTTTTTGATTTTAATTTTTTTTAAGCGCATTTTTATTTTCAGTACGCTTTTCTAACCTTCACAAGTTTTTAAGTTGACAATTACCAGAGAATCGAGTAGTTAAAAATTATTTTGATTATCAAATATTTCTTCCATCATTTCACGAAAATGATTATCGTGTCAGAACATCACTTGTTCTGCACCTTAAATTTTGGTATCGTTGCAGTGTAGAAATGAGGTGATGGACATCAACGCACGGATCGAATACTTAAAGCAAAAAGCAAATGCGTTACCCCAAAAACCTGGGATTTATTTAATGAAAGATTCTCATGGCGGAATTCTGTATGTTGGAAAAGCTAAGCAATTGAAACAACGAGTTTCTTCTTATTTTCGCAAAAATACACAGCATACAAACAAGATTCTGCGTTTAGTTCACAATGTCGTAGATTTCGAAACAATTTTCGTAGACACAGAACTCGATGCGCTATTGTTAGAATGTCAGTTGATTCAGCAACATCGTCCCATTTATAACCGTCAAATGACCAACTTTCTTAATTACCAATACATCCGCTTTGATGCAGGAAACATCGTTCGAACAAATGAGGGAGCAGAGGATGCAATAGGACCTTTTCGCCGATCCAAGCAATTGCCGGAAATCATTGAGATATTGACAGAAACGTATCAATTACCTTCTGTCAATCCTTATAAACTTCTCTCGTTGTCCAAACAGTTGCCGTTGATGCAAACTATTCCTTTGGAAGAAAAACTGAATGAGCTGAAACTTTTCTTTCGTGCAGAAAGCAAGACAATATTTCGTTATCTCGACCAACGATTGCATTATTTTGCGGAACAGTTACTTTTTGAACAGGCTGATCAACTACTGTACCAAAAAAAATTGCTTCAATCCTTTTATCGAGAAATTCTCGAGGTGAATACTCTGATCGCTCTCCCAGAAGTTCGTTTTGAGATTCCTCTTGAAACCTCTCTTGAAGCTTCTCTTGCTGCCGATTCATCACAAGTAAAAGTCTATCAACTCTCTTTTGGACAAATCATTCATAGCGAAGTTGTATCAACCTCTGATGCTTTTGTTCCAGCACCTTTAACAACAGCTAAACGATTGCTGCCAACAGACCTTGACCCTCTACATATAATTTTGCGCCAGTTAAGACAATTAAATTTTGTGCTCTCAAATACCTAAACGCTCAAATGATTGCAACAAAAAACCAGCGCTCCTTAAAGAGGAACGCTGGCAATGCGTATGGCATTTTTCATCTGAACGCTGATACGTTTATTGGATCAAATCATAAATTTCCATGGCTACAATATCAATATTATCAAATTGATAAGGCTGACTTGACTCTGCTTCCGTTAACTCAAACGTTTCTGTGGTGTTATCGTAGGTCACTGTGCATTTTTCTACGCCTTCTTTTTCGAAACGGCGAACTTGAACCTCGTTGTCTTGCGCTTCGACCATCGCTTCTAAACGTTTGATGATAGCGACTAATTGCGAACTTTTCATTCGTAAGCCTCCTTTTTCTGTCCGTTATATTGTATCAAATCATATTCTATCTTGCATTGATTTTTTACAATTTATTTTGTCATTTTAAGATTTTTTTCCATCTTGCCACCAAAGCTTAATCAGGGCTTGAGTCCCATCACTTTCATAGCCAGCTTCCGCTAAGCGATCGTACATTTTTTTTGCCAAAGCCGTACTTGGCAAATCCAGTCCCATTTTCGCTGCTTCATCAAGTGCGATACCTAAATCTTTGATAAAATGTTTGACAAAAAAACCAGGTGAAAAATCTTCTTTCAAAATACGGGGGCTGTAGTTGGCCAATGACCAGTTTGCGGCGCTGCCACCAGATAATGTCTCAATGACTTGCGGAAGTTCTAAACCTGCTTTATCGGCATAGACGAGCATCTCAGTCATTCCAGTCATCGTGCCAGCAATCATGATCTGATTGGCCATTTTTGTGTGCTGGCCTTTGCCGGCAGAGCCATGAAGATGACACGTTTTTCCGACAATCTCAAATAGTGGTTCAACTTTTTGATAGGCTTCCTCGTCACCACCCGCCATTATCGTCAACGTTCCATTTTTTGCTCCAAGGTCACCACCAGAAACTGGCGCATCAATACTTGCCGCACCTTGCTCTTTTGCCGTTTGATAGATTTGTTCTGCTAATTTTGGCGTACTAGTTGTAAAGTCAACTAAATATTTTGCCGCGACATCGGTTTGAAAAATTCCCTTTTCTCCATAGTAAACTTCCTCAACGTCTGCAGGATAGCCGACCATTGTGAAAACAACTTCACTTTCAGCAGCAACTATTTCAGGCGTATCACACCAAACCGCTCCCTTAGCGACTAATTCGTCTGTTTTGCTTTTTGTACGATTATACACATTTACATGATGTCCGCTTGCTAAAAAGTGACCGACCATTGATTGGCCCATGACACCCGTTCCAATAAAACCTAGCTTCATAGTCATACCTCCAAAAATAAAAAAATTCACGTCTTTAGTATACGCTAAAAACGTGAACTTGACTGCAATAATGTTTAATCAATTGTTCGTTTAAATGATTTCAATTTGACTTTGAATCTTTTCAATGTTTCTTCGGTTTCCTTGTCTAGGCGTTCTGTCTCATAGTAAGCGATCATATCATGGTAAAAAGAAAGCATCGATTCACCAAAGTGTGCCGCAGAGATTTCATACATTTTTCGTGCTAAGACACTTTCATCCCTAGGAATCTGCTGTTGATAATAATGAATAAATGCAGAAGCAAAATCTTGATCGGTGTCAAAGGTCACACCAAGAGATGGATCATCGATCAATGTATTTAAATAATCATTGCCTTCAACGACTAAAGGCGTACCTGCTGCCATTGCTTCTGTATACGTCAGTCCTTGTGTCTCTGAAGTAGAAGCACTGACGAAGAAATCTGCTGCATGATAATAGATGGCTACTTCATCATTTGCAACCTCTCCAACAAAATGAACATGGTCAGACAAGTTCATTTCTTGAACTTTTTCTTCCAATTTTTCTTTGTAAGGCCCTTTGCCCACGATCACTAATTTGGCTGAAGGAATTTCTGCTAGAATATCAGGCAGTCCATCAACGATCGCTTGGATATTTTTCTCATAAGAAATACGACTCAATGATAATAACATCGGCTGGTCTTCTTCAATCGCCAATTCTTGACGCAAGGCTCGTTTCATTTCCAGAGTGATATCCGGACGGCGAAATTTCTCTACCTCAATACCAGTGGGAATGATGCGCATCGGCGACACAACGCCATAACTGCGTAGTGTATCGATGACCCGTTCACTCGGGCAGACAACCCCAGTAGAATGATTGGCAAACAGACGAGAGAAATACTTTACGTGTGTAGGTCGCAAAACTTTTCCTTTCGCAATATAATGCAGATAATCTTCATACATTGTATGATAGGTATGAATCACAGGAATCTGTAGTTTTCGTCCCACCATTTTTCCCAGTAGTCCCGCACCAAATTCAGTATGGGTATGAATCAGTTCTAGTTCCAACTCTTTCGCAATCAAATAGGCATACCACATGCCCCGCACCACGATTCTACGGTCTTTGAAAGACACGAAAGGCACACTAGGCATACGAATGATATCTTCCTCATCCATTTCTGCATTTGGATCTGTAGTCGTAAAGATATAGACCTTATGGCCCTTCTTTTCCAACTCTTCTTTTAATGTTTTGATCGATGTCGCTACACCGCTCACTTGCGGAAAATATGTGTCTGTAAAAAATCCGATTTTCACAACGGTACCTCCAAACTTGCCGTCAATCAACGGGTTTTTCTTCTAAAACGCTTTGATAAACTTTCTTTAACTCTTTTCCAATTTCTTCAATACTCCGTTCTGCAGCTGCTTGATAGCCGGCAGCTGACAAATCTGGTACACGACCTTCTACGATGTTAGCAATTTGTTCAACGAACTCATCAACTGTCCGTCCCATATAAGAATTTTGATTCTCTTGCAACCAACCATGGTAAACAGGAATGTCACGCACTAGAACTTTCTGCTTACTAGCAAGCGCCTCTAACACAACGATCCCTTCTGTTTCTTCATAGGAAGGAAAGAAAAACAGATCTGCTCCAGAATAGGCCCCCTCAATGACATCTCCTTTGATATAGCCAGGAAAAATAACATTTTCAGGATGGTTTTCTTTCACGAGATCTCGAACCGCTTTAGGGATCGTATACATAGGTGTATGTCCAAACCAAATAAAAGTATACTCTGGCATGCGGCGAGCAATCTCAACAAAATCGACAATTCCTTTTCTCTCAAAATACAAGCCAACAGAAATAATCACTTTTTGATCCGCCGACAATTGGAAATAGTCGCGAAAAGCCTGTTCTTTTTTTGGTTCCGGACGATATTTGTCCAAATCAATCCCATTAGAGATCGCACAGATCGGTACCTTGATGCCATACCCTTCCAAAAGTTCTTTTGCGTAGGGCGTTGGGGTTATCAATTGATCGGCTCGGGAATATAAATTGATCAAATATTTTTTGTATAATGGCGATAACTGGTTTGAGCCGATAAATGAATTTCGAAAATCTTCTTCAGTCGAATGCGCATGGTAAATTACCTTTTTGCCTTGTTTCCTTGCTTTATTGATTTGATTCAACGAATTGATCCCATACGTATTAATATGAAGTATATCATAATCATCAGCTTGTTTGTCTAATGTATATTCAACACCGATACTGCTCAGTGCACGTTGCTGATGCGCAAGTGCTCTGCCGATACCAGATTTCTCTAAAAGCTTTTCACTTTCAAAATAGAGAAGTACTTTCAAACGAGATTCCTCCTTCTAAACTGTTACATCTAGTATAACATAGCTAGACGAGATCACCCTCCAACTCAAGGCCTAGTTTTTGTATTGATTTCTATCATACGTCAAAAAGCTGGTTTATCAAAGGTCATCAAAACAATATGACAAAACTGTTCGCTCCCAGACCACAAAAAAAGCAGCAAGCGAATTCGCTTGCTGCTAACTTTTAACTACTTTACATATTGATTGATCAATTCGACTACTTCTTCCATCGTATCGCAATCTTCCAAAGCACGTTTTGCTAATTCTTGCATGTCAGTTGTTGACAAGCGTTTCATTAAGCTCCGTGTTTTAAGTACAGAAGTTGCGCTCATAGAGAATTCATCTAAGCCCATACCGACTAGAAGTGGCACAGCAGTTTGATCGCCGGCCATTTCTCCACACATACCAGCCCATTTACCTTCAGCATGTGCTGAATCGATTACGTTTTTGATCAAACGTAGAATAGATGGGTTATATGGTTGGTAAAGATATGAAACTTGTTCATTCATACGGTCTGCAGCCATTGTGTATTGGATCAAGTCATTGGTACCAATACTGAAGAAGTCTACTTCCTTGGCAAATTTGTCAGCTAAGACAGCTGCTGCAGGAATTTCGATCATGATACCTACTTGAATATCTTCAGAGACAGTTACGCCTTCATCGATCAATTTTTGACGTTCTTCTTCGTACATTTTTTTCGCAGTACGGAACTCTTTCAATGTTGCCACCATCGGGAACATAATACGCAAGTTTCCGTGAGCAGAAGCACGTAACAGCGCACGAAGTTGTGTACGGAACATGCCGTCACCCAACTCAGACAAACTGATACGCAATGCACGATAGCCTAAGAATGGGTTCATTTCGTGTGGCAATTTCAAGTAAGGAAGTTCTTTGTCCCCACCGATGTCCATTGTACGAACAACGACTGGTTTACCAGCCATTCCTTCAAGAACTGCTTTGTATGCTTCATATTGGTCATCTTCTGTAGGAAAATCAGGAGAATCCATGTACAAGAATTCTGTCCGGTATAAACCGACAGCTTCTGCACCATTGTTGTGAACACCTTCAAGATCTTTAGGCGTTCCGATATTTGCAGCTAATTCAAAGTGCTTGCCGTCAGCTGTAACGGTTTGAGCATCTTTCAATTTTTCCCATTCTGCTTTTTGTTCCGCGTAAGCTTTCCCTGCTTCAATAAATTCAGCAGCTTGGTCTTCAGTAGGATTGATGATAACATCTCCTAAGATTCCGTTAACTGCCAGAATATCACCAGCATTCACTTTAGCTGTGATTTCTTTTGATCCTACGATTGCAGGAATTTCAAGAGATCGAGCCATGATTGCTGAGTGAGAGGTACGTCCCCCGATATCAGTTACAAAAGCTTTAACGAAGTTGCGGTCTAATTGCGCAGTATCACTTGGTGTCAAATCGTGAGCAACGATAACAACTTCTTCGTTGATCATTGAAGGATTTGGCAACGTCACATTTAGCAAATGTGCCAAGATACGTTTCGCAACGTCTTTGATGTCCGCTGCACGTTCTTGCATGTATGCATTGTCATCCATTGCTTCAAACATGCCGATATACATGTCAGTGACTTCTTTCAATGCAGCTTCTGCATTGACTTTGTTATCTGCCATGTTTTGTTTGATTTGTCCGATCATTTCAGGATCTGACAGAACCATTAAATGAGCATCAAATACTTGTGCTTCTGCCTCGCCTAAAGATTGCGCTGCTTTGTCACGGATTTGTTGCAATTCCGCTGTTGACTTTGCTAGTGCTTCATCTAAACGAGCTTCTTCTGCTGCCGTATCTTCAACATTTACTTTTGAAAAAGATAAATCAGGTTGTACTAACAGGTAGGCTTTGGCAACGGCTACACCATCACTAGCAGCAATTCCTTTTAGCATCTCAACCATTATTCAGACAAACCTTCTTTTTTCATTGTTTCAACGATTGCAGCGATTGCATCTGCTTCGTCAGCACCTTCAGCAGTGATTGTAACGTCAGAACCTTGACCAACACCTAGAGACATAACGCCCATGATTGATTTAAGGTTTACTGATTTACCTTTGTACTCCAAGTTGATATCAGAGTTGAATTTGCTTGCTGTTTGTACTAATAAAGTAGCTGGACGTGCGTGAATCCCTGTCTCAGCAACTACGTGAAAATCTTTCTTTTCCATATTGATCAATCTCCTTTATGATACGGTTTTTTTGTGGTGAAGGCTTTTTTTGACTCAGTCAATTGTCAGACTCAAAAAAACGCCCTTTCAACTGTTAAGATTACCATTTTTTTCTCTGATAGACAACCGTTTTCTCTTAAGAAAACGACTGAAATGAACCTATATTTGTTTTTATGGTTGGTACCGATAGATGATCTTGCCATTCAAGCCAGCCTCGCCGACAAATTTCATGCGGTCTTCCAATTTTAACCATGCTTCTCGAAATAGCAGAAATTCGGATTGTTCTACCAGCAATTCGTCGATTTCTCCAGAGCGCAACTGTTCAATTTGTTCAACAAATCGATTTTCATTCATCTCTATCACCTCTTCATCTTCTCCATTATAAACGATTCTTTTTTCAGAGAAAAGTTGTTTCCGCCATCAAAGCTGAAATCCTTGCAGTCTGAAAAAAAAATTGTATAATAAAGTTATGGTCAGTAAAGGTCAATGAAATTTTTGACGCTGCTGACAATTATTCACCGAATCTGCAAGTGTATCTTTTTACCATGAGTAAAAATCGCGGTAGAATGATAGATGAGCAAATGATAAGAAAGGTCGTGAACATATGCTTTGTCAAAACTGCGGTAAAAATGAAGCTTCTATTCATCTTTATGCCAATGTCAATGGTCAAAGAAAACAACTCGATTATTGTCAAAGTTGTTACCAAAAATTAAAAGCACAATCTGGAAATCCAACAAATATAATGGCTCAGGATCCCTTCGGCTTCGGAAATCTTGATGACCTTTTTCGACAAATGTCTCGCCAAATGCAACAAGGAAATTCACCTTATGAACAAACGCCTCCAACTCAAACTGGAGGAAATGGCATAATCGGCGGACAACCTCCGCGCAATGGCCAAGCACCTTCTGGTCTTTTAGGCGAATACGGCATCAATATCACACAACAAGCTCGAGACGGCGGGATCGATCCAGTCGTAGGACGTGACGATGAAATTCGTCGGGTGATCGAGATCTTGAATCGCCGAACGAAAAACAATCCTGTATTGATTGGTGAGCCTGGTGTAGGTAAAACCGCTGTCGTGGAAGGTCTGGCACAAAAAATTGTCGACGGTGACGTTCCTCAAAAACTAATGGATAAAGAAGTGATTCGCTTAGATGTTGCGTCACTGGTTCAAGGAACGGGTATTCGCGGACAATTTGAAGAGCGGATCCAAAAATTGATTGAAGAAATCAAACAAGCCGAAAATGTCATCTTATTCATTGATGAAGTCCATGAGATCGTGGGCGCAGGGGCTGCTGGTGATGGCAACATGGACGCTGGAAACATTCTGAAACCAGCATTGGCTCGCGGCGAATTACAAATGGTCGGCGCAACGACATTGAACGAATATCGCATCATTGAAAAAGATGCAGCTTTAGAACGTCGTTTGCAACCTGTCCGAGTCGATGAACCTTCTGTAGAAGAAACCATCAGTATTTTGAAAGGATTACAGCCTCGATATGAAGATTACCATCATGTAAGATATACGGATGAGGCAATCAAAGCTGCTGCTACCCTTTCCAATCGCTACATCCAAGACCGTTTCTTGCCTGATAAAGCAATCGATCTTCTGGATGAGACCGGCTCGAAAAAAAATCTGACTATTCAAATTGTCGATCCGAAAACAATCGACAAGAAATTGCAAGAAGCAGAAGAACAAAAACAAGCTGCTTCTAGAGAAGAAGACTTTGAAAAAGCTGCTTACTACCGAGATCAAATCAATAAGCTGCAAAAAATGAAAGAACGTCAAATCAGTGAAGAAGAAACACCCGTGATCACCGAAAAGGATATGGAGCAAATCGTTGAAGAACGGACGGGCATTCCGGTTGGCGAACTCAAAGAAAAAGAACAAACTCAGTTGAAAAACTTAGCTCAAGATCTGAAATCGCATGTAATCGGACAAGATGAAGCAATCGATAAAGTTGCTAAAGCGATCCGTCGTAATCGTGTGGGATTAGGAAAACAAAGCCGTCCGATCGGTTCGTTCCTTTTTGTCGGACCAACTGGTGTTGGTAAAACAGAACTTGCTAAACAACTTGCCTATGAAATGTTTGGCTCTGAAGAATCAATGATTCGTTTTGACATGTCAGAATACATGGAAAAACACAGTGTCTCCAAACTGATTGGTTCTCCTCCTGGTTATGTTGGTTATGAAGAAGCTGGACAGTTAACGGAAAAAGTCCGTCGTAACCCTTATAGCTTAATTCTTTTAGATGAAATCGAAAAAGCTCACCCTGATGTTCTGCATATGTTTTTGCAAATCTTGGATGACGGTCGTTTAACTGATGCTCAAGGACGCACGGTCAGCTTCAAAGACACATTGATCATCATGACAAGTAATGCCGGCACTGGAAAAGTAGAAGCCAATGTTGGTTTTGGAGCAGCCCGGGAAGGTGTCACACGATCTGTCTTGAATCAGTTAAATAACTACTTCACACCAGAATTTCTGAATCGCTTTGATGGCATCATTGAATTCAAAGCATTAAGCAAAGAAAATCTGTTATCCATCGTTTCTTTGATGCTCGCAGATGTCAATCAAACCTTAGCCAATCAAAAATTGCATATTGAAGTTCCAGAAAATGTCCAAGAAAAATTGGTAGAGCTTGGTTATAGTGCTACGATGGGGGCTCGCCCATTACGCCGAACGATTCAAGATCATATCGAAGATGGTATCGCAGAATTTTATCTTGATCATCCTCAAGTCCATGATCTACAAGCAACTTTGGATTCTGAAGACAAAATCATTGTGACAGCAAAAACTGTTGACACACCCGAAGAGCCAAAGGAACAAGAAAAACAGCCATCTGATGATGAGTAAAATCCTCGCAACAGCCAGACATCGTACCTTATTTGTCTAGATTTCTATGCCAGACGCCTGAATAACCTCAAAAAAACCAAGGTTTTCAAGCTGTCTGGCTTTTCTTTTTAAAAAAAACGCCCTATAATATTAGTAAAAATACATAGAATGTGAGGTGAGTATGGTGAAATTGATCAATGTGACAAACAGCCATTCTCGATTAGTTATGAATCAGCTTGAAAATACCGATGCTGAAATGGTAAAAGTATATACTGCCGGAGACATCACAGTCATCTTTACTTCTGCCCCAAATCACAACGAAATATTGCTGATCAACAAAAAACGCGCAATCAAACCTACCGAAATTGAAGAAATCAAACATTACTTCTTGAAAAAATTACCGCCTGGTTCTTATGAACCTGAAACGATCTCAGTTATTGAAATGCCAGATATTGTAGAAATTTCTATCCAAAAATCGCTTTCTTCGCAAACCTAATACCAATGAAATCACTATAAAAAATATCTATAAAAGATGACTGTCACAGCCCTCTTTTATAGATATATTTTTTTGACTTATTTATCGTTGCCCCTACGAAACAAACAATCTTTAAGCAAAAGCATCTGTGCCATGACTCAATCAACAGATCGATCCTAGCTAATTTTTGAGGCACTTTCAGATCGAATTCGCCGTTCGATGATCCTCCCATTGATAAATATCCCTAACCTTTTCCATGTTTCAATGTTATGGATATCCTCAAGAAAGAAAAAACACTGATTCTTTTTTGATTCAACGAATCGATCAGAAATAACGATATCTGCTTCTGCAAGGTTTTCTACCATAGTTACAGTTTCCTTTTTATATACACCTGTTATATAATTTTTTACTAACATTACATAGTTGGCATGATAGGTAATATTAATCATGACATTCAAAGGTTCCGCCATCACATGTCCAACATAGGAGTATAGTAGCTCTGTTAGTTGTGTACTAAATATATCCAAATCTCTTTCCGCTATGCTTTTTTTGTAAACTGATTTTATCATCTCTTTTATTTTTAGAAACTTATCGTTCAACAACAATTTCTTATCTTCGTGGTAAAAGAAGGAACTTAAACTCAGCTTATCCGTGATCAAAAAACGATATACAAGATGAAAAACAAATGTGCTATGAAGGTTGGCAGGGATACTGTAACTCTCCTCCATTTTCTTCAAAGCTTCACATGCATGATCTACGATAGGATTTCCAGATAATTTCATTAATCGCTCCCCCAATCGTTCGCAGATTTCAGATGTCAAATATTCTGGAAAGAAATAAATAGCGAAAAGATAGTAAAAGAATTTTTCTGACTGATAAATAGAATGATTGATCTTTTTATCTAACGGATAAAAAGTCTGACAAAATCCTAGTCGGATTTCTTCATATAAACAGTCGCTTATAGCCGTCTCCTCTTTTGAATCTATATCAGTATAACTTCCTATTTTATGGGCATCCATAAAAACTCTAGTTATTCTAGAAAGTTTCTCTTGCTTGATCCTCGTTACATTCTTTTCGTTATGATAACTATAATAATTGTCCTCAGCAAATGTCGAAGAATGTGTATTCAGAATATAAGAAAGTACTCGTATCTGGCTTTCCTTACCTTCCACAACTAAATAATTCATTTTCTTTCTAATCTGGCAATCGACTCCAATCGTTCGAATGATATCGTTTGCTTTATTGACTAATTTGTAACAATAGGACTGACTATAATTAAATTGCATTGATAACTTGACCATCCCTACTTTTCGATGTTTAAGAAAGTAATTCAGGACTTGGAAAACAGAACTTTGTCTAATATACTGTATCTTTATACTTGAATACAAAGACGTAAAAGTTTCTGGGGTCTCTACATCAGAAAGTCTAAATAATCTATTTTCAAATTTAATGAGTGAGTCGGTTATATTCAGTTCTACTATGTAATCCTCATTGATCTGCATAATCAATGACTTCACCTTGCGATTAGTCAGCGAATGCTTACAAGCTAGTTCATCAATTGATGTTTCAGTCTTTGAAATAATATCCTCTAACAAGTTTAATTTTTGTTCTTGCCTCTCTGTCAGAAACAACTTCCATAAATCCATGATGATCTCCTTTTTAATGATAGTTACTTCGATAATTTTGTCTATCTCTGAAACGAAACAATTATTAAGTACAGTTACCTATTGAGATGAAAAGATACTCTTTTTATCGGTGGAAATAGTTTTTTTAGATAAATAGTGATAAAAAATAAGAACCTCTGGTCGTCGCTGAGAATTGTCGCCCTAGGATGATAGGTATGTTTAAACTAAAATGAGCTAATCTACAATGATTGCGAATCATTTAATCTACTCATGAGTGAACACTTTCTTTTATCAAAATTAAAAAGCTCCAGTTCCGATATAAAAGAACTCGCGAAGACAATTTGTATCAAACAAATAAAACAATTCTTTGAGGAAATAAAAACTGCCAGGTAAAATTTCAGCAAGTGCTTTTCTAATAACAGATGACAGAAGCGGACTTTTAAGCAACAAGAAAAGTTTAGAGGCGAAGTACGTCCCTAAACTTTTCTTATTTTTTTAGCAATTTTACAAGCGAAAAAATAAGCAAAAATAAAACTAGTGATAAGGCGATGATCAACCAAAGATTGACTTTTGACTTCACTGTAACATTATTACTAAGATCTGTAGTCTCCTCTATAAACTGATCAATTTCTTCTTTCGTATAATTAAAATACGTTATCGTCTCATCTTCGCCATCGGATAAAACAAATTGATACTCCCCAGACATCAATTCAGCTTTATCTAACAATGGCGCCTCAAACATTGTTTTTATATACGGTGAAAGCACAATCTTCTCTTGTTCTATCTCCCCTTCAGCTATGATCTCTTGATCAGGATTGATTACTCGATAGGAGCCACCTTCTGCATAAGTAACAAGTGGATTCTTGTTGTAAAGGTAATAAGAAAGAGTCGTTGCGTTTCCTGTAATCGTAAATTTAAAGTCCCCAATGATCTGTTTTGTTTCTTGAGCCCATTCATTTTGTTTCAAGCGAACAACGATTACTTTTTGATAAACTTGCTGAACATTTACGGAATCTTTATTTTCTTGTAAACCAATTGCTTGAGAGAAATTGATTCCACCTAATACTTCCCCAATAATCTTTTTATTTACATTAATTATGATTTTGATTTTTTTGCTTTGCTTTGCATCTATTTTTAAAAGACCATCTCCCAATTTACCTTCAATTGGTAAGAGTTTTACGTACTTCTTTAAATCATAATCTTTATTTAGCAAATTGTTTGTTTCCGCAACATAAGTCATTGAAGTCCTAGTTGAAACAGCGATACTAGGAAAAACCGATACTTCAATGGCATGACTTTCATGATTAGTAACAGTTTCTGTATAAGTATACTTTTGGTTCAGATCAGGCGAAAATTGAATATCTTTTACTATACTTGAATTCTTGTCTGCTTGGATCTGAACTTCAAAAGAAGAGCCAATCG
Source organism: Enterococcus sp. M190262 (assembly GCF_005843965.1). NCBI lineage: Bacteria > Bacillati > Bacillota > Bacilli > Lactobacillales > Enterococcaceae > Enterococcus > Enterococcus sp. M190262. The sequence goes on from NZ_CP040461.1 coordinate 2,957,870, forward strand.
ATTCTTCTGCCAATGCTTCTGGACTGAAAAAAAATATTCCTAAGCACAGGAACAAAAGAAACACCCCAAAAGAATAAGATTCATTCTTGTAGCTAGGATATAACATACGATTAAGGAGTGACGTCTGTCACTTCTGATGCAGTTAGTGTGATTACGTAATCACTTGCCTTAGTGTTGTCAAAAGTTGAAGGATCAATTGTATAATCAAAAGTACCTTCTTCAGTCGTTTCATAGCCTTGACTTGCTTCAACTTTGAATACTTCACTCGTTGCAATCGTTAAACCAGGTGCTGAGGTTTCTCCAGGAACTGCTGCTGTTATCACTACTTGCTTTGCTCCAAATGACTTATTCGTTAATGTTCCAGATAACGTGAAAGTACCTGTTAGCGGATTCGCTTTCGTTTCTGTGAAACTAATATCTGCAAAATCTACAGTTTTTGTTTCAACAGGAGTAGCTAAAGTAAATGTTGCTGCTCCTTCTGTGACATTTACAGTAACTACTTCTGCACTTGCTGATGCTCCAAAAAATAGAGCAAGCAATAATGTTGTTACTAAAGTAACCTTTTTCATTAATTTCATTCCTCCTTTATTATTTATTTTGTAAGAAGATGGTCTTACAAAAAAACTATACACTATTTTTTTTGACAATATTCTCTTCTTTTTGCAATTTTATTCACAATAAGAATAAAGTATTTTTTAATTTTATCTAGTAATATTTTAATCTTTTGCGCCTGTTATTAATTTGCAAAGATCGGATTCTTGTTTCACACAGAAATCTGAACCCCGACCGTCTGATAGGCAGATCTTGGGATATTCATTATGTGCCATAGCTGGAATTAACCTGCTTCACAATTAGATGGGAGAATTAGTATGACAATCGAATGATTCTTGGGAAAATGAAAATACAGTACTATGCGATTGTGCTTCTTCCATAAAAAAGCACTCTCACTACCGTGAAACACACTCCCAGTTGAGGTGCTATTTGAGGAAGAAATAGTACTTGTTTCAGAGAGCGATTCCTCCATCCATTCATTCATTGTCGAGGCTTCATTTTCTTCTTGACTATTTCTGAGTTCGGTTTTTAAGTCCGATGAATTAGGATTAGTAACGCCTGAGGTCATCTCACTGAGAGTAAAAACAATTTTATAATTCTCTTGATCATGCGCCAGAAATTTCTTAAGATCTTATGTAACGTAAAACTTACGGACATCTGCAGATTGCGTAACTACCCATTCTTCTGCGTTTTCAAAAGCCGCACTTAAGCCATTACCAAATGAAGAGATCGCTAAAATGTCATCAGTAATCAATTCATTCAGTGAAATCTCTACATTTATACTACCTTCATGATTTAATAGCTCCTTACTAAAATCAATTTCTTGAAAATCAAAATTTATTGGTTCATCAATTGCTAGAAAGATATTCGATTCTTCTATGGCATGAGTTTTCTCTTTTTCCTATAATCATCTCTCTGACGAAGACTATTCACGATTTTACTATCCACGCTTCATCATAATGTTCGATCGTAAACTGAGAATTTGGGTATTCACTCTTGACAAATTTTTCGACAGCATCCAACTCTGTATCTATATTTGCAATTAAAATGATATAATCTACCTTATTTGTATAGTTCAACTCTATTATGTATTGTTCGGCGTCTATCCAATAGGCATCAATTAATGTATTATCCGTGCTCTCATTAGAACGTTTGAAGCCATCCATAATCAGAACATTCGTTGCATCGAGGATTTCTAATGTTTCTTTTACAATGTTTAATGAATTGTGCAAGTAATTTTCTACTTGTTTTAAAGTATAATTTATAGGAAAAACACATTTTCTAAGAAAATATACGTGTCTTTTATTTGTAAATCGTATGGAAAACATTTTTCCTCTCATACTTTTACTTTCTGATATTTCCATCATTTTCAAATCACCTTCAGAGATTATTTATGGCAAATGACCTTCCTACACTTTAAAATAAAGCATTTATAACCTTTTTAGTTATCTTTTTTTGTCAAAAAATTACACATTATGTACAATCTTTTTTTGACAGAATCGACTAACCAGCTTAGAATTCGATACAAAAAATCCTCTTAAAAAGCTTATAGATCTTTTAAGAGGATTTTTTCTAGCAGAATTTTTATTTGAAAACTAACGCATTATCCGTTCCGTTCAATCATCATGTTAAAGTAATTCTAGTTCCAAATCAAAAGGGGATGTTATCTTTTTTACATCGATCGTGCCTCGTTTACAAATTATAATTTTTCTCATGGCATGATTCTTTCGAGATGATTGTTTAATTTCTGTAATAGTTCCAGCATTTCCTTTTTTGAGTAAGCAAAATTCGTTTGTACCCAATAATTCAATACGGAAAGACAACCTTGAATATGATAGGTCGTAAAGTATCTCATCTCTTCAGTAATCACATTCTTTTTATCTTCATACAACCAAATTTCCAAGTAATTTTTTTCGATCAACTGTTTCATTTTTTCTTGTACCTCCAAACCGTTTGAATAAGTAATGAATAGCTTGTAGACAAACGAATGATGATAGACGTACTCAACTAGATTTATATACAAGTCTTCATAGCTGTGAGTGTTATCAAAGGAAATCAGTTGATTGATGTCTTGGAAGAATCGCATTTCCAGTTGCTCATATAGATCGCAAATATCTGTATAGTGTTTATAAAACGTGGATCGATGCAAATCGGCTGTTTCTGTTAGCTCGCGTATAGTGATTGATTGTATTTTTTTATCCATCATCAGTTTTGATAAAGCCTCTGCCAACGCCCTTTCAGTTTTTTTAAACCGACGATCCTCTTTATTCATTCTACTTCCCCCTATTCGACACTTATGGCTAGACTTGTCGTTTAAACGACAAGTTCAAGTAAGATTGTCCATAGATAATCGACAAAGTGTCTATTATAATATAAGTGTATCACAGACAACCAATGATTAGGAGAATAAAAAATGACTTTAACTTTCAGAAATTTAGAAAAAAAAGACTATCATAAAGCCATCCAGTTTGCCATCAAAGGAATGCACTTTGATTGGTATATCAAAAACAAACTGCTCTTAAATCTTTACGGCAGATATTTCTGGTACTTGGAATTAAATCGCGCGACTGAGATTATTGCTCTCTATCACGAAGATGTATTGGCTGGAGTTTTACTAGCGGAAATAAGCGGTGCACCTAAAGCGCATACTTCTTTTGGACAAATGATGTACATAAAACTATTTGAATTCTTACAGAATAGTTTTGCCAAAGAAAGTGCCGGAGCATATGATGCCGGAAACAATCAACTCCTTTCTGAATATTTAAGTGACCATTCACCGGATGGGGAAATCATTTTCTTAGCAGCTAATCCTGATATACCTATCAAAGGGATCGGAACGCGGCTGCTAGATGAACTACAGAAAAGAGTGCAAGGAAAAGAAATTTATCTTTTTACAGATAGTGCTTGTACGTATCAATTTTATGAAAAGCGCGGTTTTCAACGTCAAAAAGAAAAAATGATTTCATTAAAATTGCCCAACAAAAAAATTGATCTTCAGTGCATGCTCTATAGCAAAGTGATTGACAAATGATAGCCATGCTACGCAACAAAAGCGTTTTTCAAATGAGTGCAAAAAAGCACAGCCCTAATGGCTGTGCTTTGCTAATGATTGGAATAAAAATTTATCCCCTGTTCGGTATCTTCTACATAACTATGCGCTGGAGCTTTAGTCACTAAATAACAAAAATAAAAATCCCCAATACAGGCTGACCCATGAAAAGAAGCCAACCAGACAAATGCATAAGGAGAAATTTCCCTATACGCATACAACAGCCATAAGACCAAAGTGATCAAGACAAAAGGAGCAAGCAAAATAAGTAAAAACTGCCACCTTGAATAAAAGGAATTAGGACTTGTTGCATAGGCCAAACCATTCTTAAAACCAAATTTGACTTTTCCTTCCTTATTGAACAGCTTAAAAAAAATCCCGTGAATCAATTCATGAACGATGATTAACCCTGCCATTGATAGAATGGCAATAACGAGATACATTAAATCGATAGTGACTTCTTCCGATAACTTTCTGTCTAATGTTAAAAGCGTAAATAAAGCAAAGAAAATAACCAATAGAGGAATCGTTAAGATATTCAGTTTCATGATTAGCTTTTTATCGTCAAGCAAATTGACACGCTTGATTAATTTCATAATGACCCCCTTACTCCTATTTGCAACACTATAAGCGCTCGTCTCACGTCATAAATTATTATATCAGTCTTTTTAGACCAAAACAATTCGATTTTTTACTGATACAAAACAAAAAAAACATTCTTATCAAAAACGATAAGAATGTTTTTTTAGACAAGAACCAACTCATTTCTCGCTCCCATCATTTGAGAACACTTGCCGTCACAAGTACTAGCAGTGTTTTCACATCAAACTTTTCAATTCGACATCTGGATATTTGTCGGCGAACCAACGCATCGCGAATTGGTTCTCAAACAAGAACAATGGCTGGTCGAAACGGTCTTTGGCTAAAATGTTGCGACTTGAACTCATCTTTTCATCCAAATCTTTAGGATCGATCCAACGAGCAATCTTATGTCCCATTGGCGACATGATCACCTCTGCATTGTACTCGTTCAGCATTCGATATTGAAATACTTCGAATTGCAGCTGTCCAACCGCTCCAATAATGTATTCATCACTGAGATACGTTTTATACAATTGGATGGCTCCTTCTTGCACTAACTGATAGATCCCTTTATGGAATGATTTTTGTTTCATAACATTTTTGGCTGTTACTTTCATAAAGAGTTCAGGTGTAAACGAAGGTAATTCTTCATAGGCGACTTTCAATTTCCCTTCATATAAAGTATCACCAATTTGATAATTTCCGGTATCATATACCCCAATGATGTCGCCGGCAACAGCTTGCTCAATATTTTCGCGAGTGTCTGCCATGAACTGGGTCACATTACTTAATTTCATTTTTTTGCCTGTCCGCTCAAGCGTGACATCCATTCCCCGTTCAAATGTTCCTGAGCAAATGCGGACAAAGGCAATCCGGTCACGGTGTGCGGGGTTCATATTGGCTTGGATTTTGAAAACAAATCCTGAAAGCTCTTGTTCGTATGGACTAATTTCTTCTCCTGTCATTGTCTTATGTCCGTAAGGTGCTGGTGCAAATTGTAAAAATGTTTCTAAGAAAGTTTGCACACCAAAGTTTGTTAACGCAGAGCCAAAAAAGACAGGGGTTTGATCACCACGAGCGATTTTCTCTTCATCAAAGGAATCGCCAGCTTCTTGTAATAATTCGACTTCTTCCAACACTTGTTGATAGACACCATTTTGATTCAGCGGATGATCTTGGGGAATTTCACCGTTTTGATCAAATGAAATCAGGCGTTCACCGCCATGAGATTCTGGACGATAAATTTCAACCCGTTGATTGTGAATGTCATAAAGTCCTTCAAGCCCTTTTCCCATTCCGATTGGCCAATTCATTGGGTAGGACTCGATTTGAAGCAACTCTTCTAGCTCTTCTAAAAGTTCTAATGGTTCACGACCATCACGGTCTAATTTGTTGATGAAGGTAAAGATCGGGATTCCCCGTTTTTTTACGACTTGGAAAAGCTTTTTCGTCTGTGCTTCGATCCCTTTGGCACTATCAATAACCATCACGGCGCTATCAACAGCCATTAACGTACGATACGTATCTTCAGAGAAATCCTCATGTCCTGGTGTATCCAAAATGTTCACACGTTTTCCTTGATAATCAAATTGCATTACAGAACTAGTGACAGAAATCCCCCGTTGTTTCTCGATTTCCATCCAGTCGGATTTAGCAAAATTACCGGTTTTCTTTCCTTTGACAGTTCCTGCTTGGCGAATTGCTCCTCCAAATAGCAGCAACTGCTCAGTGATCGTTGTCTTCCCAGCATCCGGGTGAGAAATAATCGCAAAGGTGCGACGACTTTCAACTTGTTGTTTTAAATTTGGATTCTCCATGTTATGTAGTTACTCCATTCCTTGAAATTAGAACTCTCTGTGTCTATACAAAGATTTTCTGACCAAATCAGTATATCATGTATCAAGAGCGGAAAAAAGAAAAATTACAGACAAATGCTCTCTATCTTTCAGATTCGAAAGTCTAGAGAGCAACTGTTTAAGCAGCTTGATAGCTATTTGTATTTATACGAGAACTGCTGTGAAAGCATGAAAAACACTCAAAAAACTAAAAGGCTGGAATTAATGTATCACTATGCTCATTTTCCAAAAATTCTTTGACTTTATCGCTGGTCATCGCTTTTCGCAAAACATTGATTTTTTCTGAATCTTGATTGTCCTTACGAGCAACTAAAGAGATCGCAAAACGATCATCTATCGTTTTCTCTAAGAACAAGGCATCGTCAGGCTTTAGACCAATTTTGGCGATATAGGTCGGATAGTTGTAGACAAGGGAGACATTTGGTTCATTATAGGCTTCTGCTAGATTCAATAAGTCCACAGATAACCATTCAAAGTTTTTAGGATTCGCAGTAATGTCTTTGATCGTACCATTGACTCCAACTCCATCTTTTAATTCAATCAATCCTTGCTCAGCTAAGATGGCTAATGCTCGTCCTTCATTAGAAACATCATTCGGCAGAGCAACTTTCGTTCCTTCAGGAATGTCTTCAATTTTTGTATACTCTTTTGAGTAAAAGCCCACTTTAGCATTATAAATTTTGTCTAAAGCCACTAAATCTGCTGATTTTTCCTCATTGTAGCGTTGCATATACGGCTCATGCTGCGCAAAGTTTGCGTCTACTTCCTTATTATTCAACAGCTCATTGTATTGAATATTGTCATTTACTTGTACCAATTCAATTTTCCAGCCATCTTCTACCGCATCGGCTGCTACTTTGACAACATCTGTCATAGGGGTCGTTTGAGAAGCGACTTTAATCACTTTATCCTCTGATTGCGACTCATTCCCTGTTCCACAAGCACCAAGAAACATTACTGCTAGTACTAACCCAAAAAAAATTCCTTTTTTCATTCCTACTCCTACTTTCTTTTATCAACTTTTTTTGCTAACCCATTCCCAATCAACTGAATACTAAAAACTGCTACGATCATCACTAAAATGGCAAAATACATGACCCCATATTCGTACCGTTGATATCCATAACGGATGGCAAAGTCTCCGATTCCTCCTCCGCCAACGATTCCCATCACTGTGGAATAAGACACCATACTGACGATCGTTGTCGTCAGAGACAGGATTAACCCGCTTCTTGATTCCACGAGCAAAAATTCTTTGACATATTGATAAGTGGAGACACCTAATGAGCGTGCCAATAGTCCGACATCTTCTGGGACATCCAACAATACCTGCTCGACTAAACGAGCATAGATGACGATTGACACAATACTCAAGGGGATACTTGCTGGGATCGGCCCAAACGAGCTGCCTAACAAAAAACGAGTGACGGGAATCATCGCAACAACAAACAGTAAATAAGGAAACGAACGAATGACCGTGATCAGCAAATTTAATATTTGATACAAAATCGTTCCCTGATTGTTGTTTTCACGACTAATAAATAATAGAATACCTAATGGCAATCCAATCAAAACAGCGGCGAAGATAGAGATACTCATCATGATCAGGGTTTCTTCCATCGCCTGCATCAATTCTGGTAAATAGTATTGAATACTCTCAATTATCGTCATGCTTTAGACTCCTTATCACACGATCGACATAGTTTAATTCTTCTTTTTGTAAAAGATGCGGCGTATTCGCTACTTCCGCTACGATTCTTCCTTGTTCCATAACATAGACCCGCTCACAAACTTGTCGAACCGCTGACAATTCATGACTAACAAACACGATTGTAGGTTGGAAAGTGCCATGAACCTTTTGCAATAACGATAAAACATCTCCCTTAGTATCTTCATCCAATGCACTGGTCGGTTCATCACACAAGAGGATCTTTGGTTCTTTGACCAAAGCACGGGCAATTGCTACTCGTTGCTTTTCCCCTCCACTTAAAGAAGCAGGATAAACCGAAGCCTTTTCAGACATACCTACGAAGTCTAACGTTTCCATCACTTGTCGTTGTGATTTTCCAGCTAATTTTAAAGGCAAAAAAACATTGTCGTAGACAGTCAGATTATGGAGCAGATTAAATTGTTGAAAGATCATCGCAATATCTTGCTGTAGACTTCGTCTCATTTTCTTGGTCAATCCTGTCGTGTTCACGCCATCAATCACGATTTCGCCAGCTGAAGGAGATTCGATCAAATTAATCAGACGCAACAAGGTAGACTTCCCGGAACCGCTTTTGCCGACGATACCGACGATCTCATTGTTGATTGTTAACGATACTCGATCAAGGACATTGTCCTGATATACTTGTGAAACCTCTTTTACTTCGATCATATTTGGTTCCTGACGCTCCTCTGCCTTCAAACTCAATTGAAAAGTAGTGATACAAATTGCTCATTTGTCAGTTGATGGATATATTTCGCGACTTCCACCCCTTGAAAATGCTGCCGCAACTCTTCATTATAAGGAAGACCAATCAGCTGTTTTTCGAGACCAGCGATATCTTCTTCGCCAAAAAAATCTCCAGTGATTTGTGCTTCTGTGATTTTCCCCTTTGCCACTGAAAAGCGTAGTTCAACGATACCAACATTTTCAAAACGTTTGCGTTTCGTCCATTGATAATTAGGGGCTTCCCCATAAATCCATTGATCATTGGCATATCGCGATTGATACAACTGATTAATCTTCCGTTGATCTTCAGCCGTTAATTTGATTTCTTTTTCTTGGATTTCCTCAATGTTGTCGACGTCATAAATATGACAGAGCAATTGATCTCTAAATTCTTTCGTTGACAACTGTTGATATTCTTCAGAAAGATAGGGCTTGATGTTGGTCACACTTTTACGCACTGACTTTGTTGCCTTCGAATCGATCTTTTCCTGCGGAACGTTCAACACTTTTGTCAAAACGCTTAAGTCAACATCGAACATCAATGTTCCGTGGGAATAGCTTCTGCCATTTTTTGTGTACATGGCATTACCAGAAAATTTCTTTCCTTCAACAAACAAGTCATTTCTTCCCCGTACTTCAACCTCTTTTGCTCCCATCTTCTGCAATGCTTTCAAAATAGGTTGGGTGGCTCCATGATAATCACCAAAATGAGTCACATCTTTTTTAGTCACAAAGCTAAAACTCATGTTGCCTAGATCGTCATAAACCGCTCCACCACCAGAGGTTCTCCGGGTTAAAACGATGTCATTATGTCGTAAATAGTCAAAATTTATTTCTTCGTAGGCATTTTGGTTTCTGCCGATTATAACACAAGGCTTTTGTATGTATAACAGCAAGCATGGTTCTGAAATATCTACGTTATTCATTAAATATTCTTCAGTAGCTAAGTTCATCCGAATATCATCACTTTTCATTCGGTAAAATCTCATTTTCCCACCCCACAATGATTTCTAGTTATCGCACTCTTATCCTCTCTTTAATTCACAAGAAAAGCAAGAAATATGCTTAGTTATTTTAGTTTTTTTATCTAGCTAAATCTGTATCATTTGATTAACTCATTCTGTTCTATATATTATTTTTAGACAAAAAAATGCTTGAAGCATTTGCTTCAAGCATTCATTTTATCGACGAGGTTCGTCTTCTTCAAAATCTTTTTTGAAATAGCGGCGTTCTTCTTCAGGTTCGACAGCTGTTTCTTCAGGATCATGGAAGATAACGCGGATCTTCAATACACGTGACCCTTCCATTTCTTCTGTGATCAGTGTGACGTTATCCACTTTAAAGGATAATTTCTCTCCTTCATCAGGAATCAACCCTAAAGCTGTGATCAAATATCCAGCCATTGTATCAACATCACTCATGTGCAGGCTCATATCAAATGCTTCATTAAAGTCGTCAATCAACATTCGCCCTTGGATGATGTACTCATGATCAGAAACTTGTTCATATAATTCTTCTACTTCATCCGATTCATCGTCGATCTCACCAACGATTTCCTCTAAGAGGTCTTCTAAAGTAACCAGACCTACGACACCGCCGTATTCATCTAATAAGATAGCCATCTGATTTTGAGTCTTTTTCAACTCATAGAGTAAGTCATCAATAAAAACAGTTTCAGGCACAAATAATGGTTCTTGGAGGATTTGTTTAATATCTAATGTTTCAAATCCATATTTATAGGCACATTTCAGCAGGTTTTTTGTATGTAAAATACCTACGACTTTGTCTTTGTCCTCATTATATACTGGGATTCGAGAATAGTTTTCTGCTAAAATTTCTGTCAAAATTTCATCTACTGAATCATTGATATCGACCATAAATGCAGTAGTCCGCGGCACCATCACTTCACGGGCCACCTTCGTATCCAATGAAAAGATTCCTTGTAGCATTTCCAATTCATCTTCTTCAAAGACACCTTCTGTTTCTAACATATACCGCATTTCATCACGAGTCATTTTTGTATCTTCATCATCAAATTCCATTGGTGTGATTCGAGCTAACAAACTAGTTGAAGCGGAAAGCAACCACACAAATGGTTTTGCGATCGTACCAATCACACGTATCACACCTGAAGTAAATTGAGCAACTTCTTCAGATTTGTTCATTGCGATTCGTTTTGGATACAACTCACCAAATACGATCGAAACATAGGTCAAAATCGCTAATACAATGATATTAGCCAGGCTTTTTGCTGCAGCTCCGCCACCTAGAACGGGTGCTAAGCGGGTAGATAGCGTATCTGCCAGTGAGGCCCCTGATAAGATATTGACTAATGTGATCCCAACTTGGATCGTCGACAAGAAGTTGGTGGGATTGTCAATGATTTTCAATAATTTTTGTGATTTGACATTTCCTTCCTCAGCCTTCTGTTCTACACGGTTCTTATTAACTGAAACAACCGCGATTTCTGAAGCAGCCAAGAAAGCATTGATCAATGTCAAAACGATCAATAATAAAATTTGCGCTAATAGCGACTGACTCTCGGGGTCAGCATTCATAATAGCATTCTCTCCTTATTTTTACATTTTCTAAAAAAAATCGTGGGCTATACCCACGATAAAATCGTATCATAAAGCTTTTTTCTTTGCAATAAAAACCATCAGTTATCTAGTTCGATCAATTTCTCTTGGTTTTTCTTGCTTTTATCGTCACGAATCAAACGAATCACAAAAATCACAATCGTACGACAAATGGCGTAGAAAGGTACTCCTAAGAAAATACCCAGTAATCCAGCGATGTTCCCTGCGACTAGCAACACTAAAATAATGGTTAGCGGATGAATCGCCAATGACTTTCCGATTACATTAGGATAGATCACATTACCATCTAATTGTTGAACGACTAACACGACTACACCACATAACAGAGCCCGGAAAGGATCATCAAAGATTGTCACTAAAACTGCCGGAATCAAGCCGAGGTAAGGGCCCAAATAAGGAATCAAGTTAGTGATCCCTGCAATGACACCAAATAAAAAGGCGTAATTGACACCCACTAGCCAGTAGCCGATAAAGGTAAAGGTCGCGACAAAAATACATTCAATCGCTTGTCCGCTAATGTAATTGGACAATGTTTTATTCAGATCACCCAATAACTCGATGATTTGATTTCGTCTTTTTTCAGGTAAAACTGATTGAATATTTGGCACAAGTTTCTCGCCGTCTTTCAGCATATAAAACAAGATGAATGGTACTGTAACAATGATCATCGTTGCTGAAGCAATCGTTCCTACGATCGATCCCAAACTTGTTGACAGCCCACTTAGAAATTGTTGCAGCAATGAACCATAGGAAAGATTGAGATTTTCTAACTGTTGCGCAAAGTCGATCTGTTTAAATACTGGGTCATCTGCTATTTTAGAAATCCAAGTCTCCATATTTTTAGCAAAAGTAGGAATATTTTCTGCAAGTTGTGAAATTTGGTTGATCAGATTTGGAATCACGCTTACGACTGTTAGGACAATAGCTGCTACTAATAAGAGTAAAACTAAAATCACAGCGTAGATTCTTTTGATCTTAGTGGTCTTCATCAGAAAAACGACGATCGGATTAAGCAGATAGTACAAAAAGCCTGCAATTAAGACCGGCGCAAATAATGTCGAAAAAAATGTTCCTACTGGTGCAAATAAGAAATTGATTTTGCTCAATACCAGAGCTAACGTGGCAAGAACGAGAATTTCTAATGACCAGAAGAAAAGTTTTGATTGTTTGAATTTGTCGAACAAACGATTCCCTCCTTTTTTTCACTATTATAGAGTATTTTGCAAAAAAAAGCTTGCGACTTTAGCCGCAAAAGCAATTTTTCTTTTCGTAAAAATGGTATACTTAGAAAATAATTGATGAAATAAGAAGGTGGTTGATTTTATGTTCGTCGCACAAACCAAAGATACATTAAGCGAAATTTATCTGGACTCGTTGAAAATTCGTAATGATGTCTTCGTCAAAGAACAAGGCGTGCCCTTAAGTCTTGAGATCGATCAGGACGAAGCAAACGCGGTCCATTTTGTTCTCTATAATGAACAAAAAGAAGCAACAGCAACTTTGCGGCTGCTTCCTATAGATAGCCACACATTGAAACTTCAGCGTATGGCCGTACCCATTGCCCATCGCAAAAAAGGCTTCGGACGAATTTTGATCCAAGGGGCGGAGGATTTTGCTCGGAAGCAAGGGTTTCAAAAAATCACTTTAGGTGCTCAGCTAACCGCAAAAGGTTTTTATCTTTCTCTAGGCTACCAACCTGAAGGGGAAGAATTTCTTGATGCGGATATGCCCCACATCAAAATGAGTAAATATCTGCAGAACTAAGTATCTTAAAAGCTGTCAATCAGTTATAACTCACGTGATTGACAATTTTCGCTTCTTTATAGAACTGGATGAATCTCCTTTAAAGAAGCCCCGCCTTACAAATCAATCACTCGATGACAGGCACTATTTTTTGATACAAAAAGACTCGACTTCTAATTAAAGTCGAGTCTTTTGCACATTGAAGTGACCCTTTACGGCTACTCCTTGCTATTTCTGAGACAACTGCTTGTAGCGATCATACCAAATGTCCACATACCCCTCAGAAAATGGTCCTTTGCCATTATTGATCCAATCTACTAAAATTTTGACATTTTCTTTTAAAATAAAATCAATGTCCTGCGGATAATGCATGATCTTGCTATGAAGCTCATATTCATCCACATCTAGTAAACGTTTCTCACCATCAGGAAATACTTTGATATCAAGGTCATAATCGATATATTTCAAGGCCTCTTCATCAAGCAAATACGGTGAAGCGAGATTACAATAATAGGAAACCCCCTTTTCTCGGATCATTGCGATTACATTAAACCAGTATTTTTTATGAAAATATACAATAGCTGGCTCACGGGTAACCCAGCGTCTTCCATCCGATTCAGTCACCAATGTATGATCATTGACACCAATCATTGAGAATTCGCTCGTCTTTAAGACCATAGTATCCCGCCACGTTCGATGCAAATTGCCGTCATGTTTGTAGCTTTGGATGCTGACAAACTCTCCTTCTTTTGGAACTCGCATAGCAACCCTTCCCTCAGCAAGAAAACTTGCGTTTTGTTTGGGTGTTCATTACACCGATATCGTAAATATTATAGCAATAAAACAACCCTTTGCCTAGAAATGTTTATCGACTTTATGATTTTTCTTCAATTGTTCGACTAATTTCAACTGAGGTTTGGGAAAGACATACTGTTCAAATTCTTCTGGCGCAGCCCATTGACTGTGTTCTAACGAGAATTCCGACGGTGTGCGTCCATAAAAAAGCAGTATGTGCCATTTCAAATGACTAAAGATGTGAGTAACCTCACCAAGATGTCTTTTTTGCCAAACGACGGGAAATTCAGGGAAAATCGGAGCTGGTTCTTCTGCAACTGCATCCAATGTTAACTGTTGGTCTTGCCAATAAGCCAATAATTGCATATAGGTCGCCTGATCCACTTCCAAAAGCGGAAAATGCCACATTTTGGCTAACAAGCCAGTTTCTGGTCGCTGCACCAATAAAAAGCGGCCATCTTCTTCAATAGCTCCAGCAATGTAATACACATCTTTTGGCTTCGCTTTTTTTGATTTTACGGGAAAATCGGTTTGTGTTCCCTGCTGATAGGCTAGACAATATTCTTGCAGTGGACATTCCTCGCATAATGGTGAAGTCGGCGTACAAATACTTGAACCAAGATCCATCAAAGCTTGATTGAATTCTCCTGGCTCATCGTGAGAAATGATTGTACGCATTGCTTCATCAAAGACTCCGCGAGAACTCGCTTTAGCTATATCTGCCTCAATACAAAACAAACGACTCACTACACGCATCACATTGCCATCGATTGCAGGTTCCGGCAATCCAAAAGCGATACTGCCGATCGCCCCGGCAGTGTAAGGACCAATCCCCTTTAACGAACGAATATCAGTGATGGTCTGTGGCATCTCTCCATCGAACTCTGCCATGATTTGTTGAGCGGCAGCTTTTAAATTGCGAGCACGAGAGTAATAACCTAATCCTTCCCAAGCCTTCAAAAGCTTCTGCTCTTCTGCACCAGCTAAATCTTTGATGGTTGGAAATTGTTCCATAAAGCGGTAATAATAGCCAATGACGGTGTCCACTCTTGTTTGCTGGAGCATGATCTCCGAGATCCAGATTGCATAGGGATCGTTGGTTGCTCGCCAGGGGAGATTCCTTTTTTCATCATGGTACCAATTCAAAAACTTGTCTTGGAAAGAACGAATGTCCTCTTTTGACCACTTTTCCCACTGTTTATTCATCCATAACTTCCTCATCTAAAAATTGTTGGATCGCATCCAGAGCGAAACCTTTTTGGTAAAGACCTTGTTTGATTTTCATTTTTCTTTTATTCAAAGGCAACCGCTGATGTCTTCGCAAAAGTCGTTGACCCTCTTTTTGCAAAGCTGCGTTTTCCTCTTCATCGTCTCTATCTGTAGGCAGTTCATCTAAAATTAATTGGATAACTGGTTGTCTAAACCCTTTTTGCATTAGGTGCAGCGATAGTTTCTGCATCATCTCTTTGTGACTTTTCCCTTGGAACCGACGCAATGCTTTTTCGGCAGTATGATAGCCGACATCAAATTGCTTTTCTTCTGTATATAACGGCATCACTTCTTGAATCACTTCTTCAGACAGCCCCTTTTGTTTTAGTTGCTGACTGATGACTGATGGCCCTTTGTCTCCTAAACGGATTTGTGTCCGCAAGTAGCTTTCTCCGTAGGTACGGTCATCAAGTAAATTTAGTTCTTTCAATCGCTGCACGACCAAATGGCGATCCTCTAAATTGATTTCTTTGTCTTTTAGATAGGTACGAACTTCTTTTTCGGAACGTAGTTGATAGCTAATGTAATTCATTGCTTGCTGCAGCCCAATATCAAAACCGGAGCTTTTTTTGATTTCGGTCAACTCTTCTTCCGTCACTTCTTTTCCTTTTAGAAGACGGAAACGAACCAGAAGATCCTCAGAAACCCGCAAAGATTCTCCATTAGAGCAGTCTACTTCGTAAAAGGGACCTTTTCCCTTACTGATACGAATGATCGTTATCATTTTCTTCACCTCACGAACGTATATTCTAGTTTATCACAAAAAAGGGGAAATTCCTTCAAAAGAGCTATAAAAAGTATGGTAAAATAGAGAGACTATTTATCGATAAGGAGCAATCATGGCAAACGTACAACTTAAAAACGGTCAAAAACTACAACTGACGATCAAACGTTTAGGAATCAACGGAGAAGGAATCGGCTATTATAAAAAATTGATCGTCTTTGTCCCGCGAGTTCTTCCGGGAGAAGAAGTGATTGCAGAAGTGACCAAAGCAACTCCGAGGTTTGCAGAAGCGAGAATGACCAAAATCATCAAGAAAAGCAGCGACCGTATTCTCCCCCCTTGTAAATTTTATGATCGTTGTGGGGGCTGTCAATTACAGCATCTTGTTTATGAAAAGCAGCTAGACTTTAAGAAAGACTTATTAAAACAAGCATTAACCAAATTTAAGCCCAAAGGTTATCAGAAGTATATCTTAAAAGATACGATTGGCATGGAAGAACCATGGCACTATCGCAACAAAGCGCAATTTCAGTTGCGATATGATACAAAATCAAAACGAATCGAAGCTGGTCTTTACGAAATGGATTCTCATCGTTTAGTGGCGATTGATGATTGTCTCGTTCAAGAAAAAGCAACCCAAGATGTGATCAATGGCCTTGTGCAGTTACTGAACAAGTATCAACTCCCCATCTATGATGAAAGAAAAAACAGCGGCATCCTGAGGACTTTGATGGTCAGAGTGGGCAGAGCGACCGGCGAAGTACAAGTCGTTTTTATCACGAACTCTAGCAAACTGCCACAGAAAAATGCCTTGATTCGAGAAATCAATCAACGCATGCCCCAAGTAGTTTCGATCATGCAAAATGTCCAAAGCAAGAAGACCTCGGTGATCATGGGGGATGAAACTTTACATCTCTGGGGAAAAGAAGCGATTGAAGAACGATTGCAGGAATTAACATTCGACCTTTCTCCTCGTGCATTCTTCCAACTGAATCCGCAACAAACTAGTATACTTTATGACGAAGCAATCAAAGCACTGGCATTGACAAAAAATGAAACCGTCGTTGATGCCTATTGTGGTGTTGGAACGATTGGACTAAGCCTCGCAAAACATGCAAAGGAAGTCCGTGGGATGGACATCATTCCGCAAGCAATCGAAAATGCCAAAGAAAATGCCCGCCGAATCCAAGCAAATAATACGCATTATGAAACAGGAACTGCTGAAGACTTACTCCCTAAATGGTTTGCTGCTGGTTTTAGACCCGACAGTATTGTGGTTGATCCCCCTCGAACTGGATTAGATGACCACCTGTTGCAAGCGTTAGTTGCTCAGCCGCCAAAGAAAATGGTTTATATCTCTTGTAATGTTTCAACATTAGCCCGTGATTTGGTCAAATTAGCGTCTGTCTTCAAGATTGAGTATCTACAGTCTGTTGACATGTTTCCTCAAACTGCTCGTTGTGAAGTTGTCGTTAAATTGACGCGTATATAAAAAGCCTAGCCATCTTCAAGTAAATGAAGATGGCTAGGCTTTTTTAGGAATTCAGCTAGTATCCAAACACACATTGTTGGACACTAGCTGGATCAAATCTTATTTTGTGACTAAAGCATCAAGGCTGGCTACTGCCAAACTCATTTTGGCGATCTTATCCAATAATGCAAAACGATTGCGACGTATTGCCTCGTCATCTACCATGACCATTGTCTGATCAAAATAAGCTTCGATCAATGGTCTCAATGAAACTAGGCTTTGATAGTTTTGTTCCATCGTTTGTTGCGGGAACTTATCTTCAATGGCGACCACTGCCTCATAAAGCGTATTTTCTGATTCGTTCTCAAACAATTCAGGATTGATTTGTTTGTGTTCAAGATCTGCCTTTTTCGCAAGATTAATGACCCTTGTCAAAGCTTCCATCGATGGTTTGAAATCAGAATCATTCAAATGTGCTCTCAACATTTGAGCAGCTTCAAACAAAAGACTGATATCGCCTTGACGAGAGTTGATCACTGCTTCGATCACATCATGACGAATGTTTTTCGTTGCTAAGAATTGACGCAGACGTCCGTCAACAAAATCAATGACTTGCTCTTGTCCTTCGTTCAATTGAATGCCATAGACTGATGGCTGTTCATTGATTGCTGTGCGAATTTTTTCCTGTAAACGGGCTAACGGGAAGTACCAACGTTTCTCAGCAATAATCCGAATGATGCCATAAGTTTGTCGGCGCAATGCGTATGGATCGTTCGATCCGCTTGGAATCATGCCCACTGCAAAGAATGACAGTAAACTGTCTAACTTATCAGCAATTGCTAAAATTGCTCCAACGCTTGATTCAGGTAACGCACCTTCAGCAGAGACAGGCATATAATGTTCGCGGATCGCTTGTGCCACTTGCGGTGTTTCTCCTTGCAAGAGAGCATACTTTTCACCCATGACTCCTTGTAATTCCGGAAACTCACCGACCATATTCGTTACTAAATCAAACTTATAGATTTCTGATGCACGTTTCAATTCTGTTCTTTCATCTTCAGACAATCCGACGGTTTCTCCAATGATTTGAGCAATAACAGCTACCCGTTGCATTTTTTCATATAAGCTACCGATTTTTTCGTGGAAAGTGACTTGTTTTAGTTTCTCCACACATTGATCGATGGTAAGTTTCTTATCCTCATTGTAAAAGAATTCCGCGTCTTCTAGACGCGCTGTCAATACTTTCTGATTTCCTTTGACTACATTATCGATTTTTACCCGATCGCCGTTTCTTGCTGAAATGAAATGGGGCAACAAAACACCTTCTGGGGTGCGCACATCAAAATACCGCTGATGTTCTTTCATCGAAGTGACTAAGACTTCTTCTGGAACTGAAAGATATTTTTCATCAAAGTCACCGACAAAAGCAGTCGGATATTCTACCAAGTTGTTCACTTCTTCTAAAAGATCTTCATCAAGATCGATCCGCCAGTTGTTTTCTTTAGCAATTGCCTCAATTTGGTCTACGATCAATTGCTGTCTTTTGGATGGATCAGCGATCACAAATTGGCGTTCCATTTGACTCAAATAGTCATCGGCAGTTTCAAAGGTGACTTCTTCTCCAAGGAAACGATGGCCACGGGATTTCCGATCTGTTACTACGTCAAGGACTGTAAATGGTACGACTTCCGCGCCAAACAGTGCTACGATCCAGTGGATTGGCCGGATATACTCAAAATCGAAATTTGCCCAGTGCATTGTTACCGGGAACGCCAAACTAGTAATGACCTCTTTCAAACCAGTTAAAACTTCAAGCGCTGGTTTACCTTGAATATGCTTGGTGACATAGACATACTCCACACCATTTAATTCTTTGAAGGTAATTGCATCTGTGGTCAATCCTTGTCCGCGAACGAACCCTTGGGCTGCTTTTGACCAATTGCCATCGGCATCGATTGCAATTTTTTTGGCAGGTCCTTTCACTTCTTCTTGCGTATCAGCTTGACTTTCCGGAATCCCAGTCACATATACAGCTAAACGTCGAGGTGTAGAATAAGCTTCGATCGAACTGAATTGCAGTGCATGAGCTGTCAAAAACTCCGCCGTTTTTTGTTGTAGCTGTTTCATGCTTGGCGTGACAACATGTGCTGGCATTTCTTCTAAACCGATTTCTAATAATAGGTTTTGTGCCATTTTATTTCCCTCCCGCAATCAATTTTTCCGCTTCTTCTGGCGCTAATAATGGATAACCTAGTTTTTCCCGTTCAGCGACAAATAACTTGGCAACTTGTCTTGCTAAATTACGGATACGAGCCAAATATCCAGCACGTTCAGTTACCGAAACAGCTCCTCGAGCGTCTAACAGGTTAAATGTATGACTGCATTTCAAAATATAGTCATATGCAGGATGAACGAGGTTTTCATCGATACAGCGTTTTGCTTCTGCCTCAAAGCGGTCAAAATTGCTTAACAATAACTCTTGATCGCTGACTTCAAAGGAATATTTTGAATGTTCAAATTCAGGCTGACGGAAAATCTCGCCGTATTTGACCCCTGTCGACCATTCCAGATCATAGACACTTTCAACTTCTTGGATATAAGATGCTAAACGTTCTAGTCCATAGGTGATCTCTGAAGTAACGGGTTTGCAGGCCAATCCTCCAACTTGTTGGAAGTAAGTAAACTGAGTGATCTCCATGCCGTCTAGCCAAACTTCCCAACCCAGACCAGCACAACCCATAGAAGGATTTTCCCAGTTGTCTTCTACAAAGCGAATATCATGTTCTAGCGGATCGATCCCTAGCAAACGCAGACTTTCAAGGTATAATTCTTGAATATTTTCTGGAGAGGGCTTCATCACCACTTGAAATTGATGGTGCTGATACAAACGGTTGGGATTTTCTCCATAACGGCCGTCAGCCGGTCGGCGAGACGGCTCCACATAGGCGGCGTTCCAAGGCTCCGGACCAATTGCACGTAAAAAAGTATACGGACTCATAGTTCCTGCTCCTTTTTCGGTATCATACGCCTGCATTAGCATACAGCCGTTATCAGACCAGAACTTCTGTAAAGTCAAGATCATTTCTTGAACGGTTAATTTACTCATTATTTTCTTCCTTTCTTACAACGCATTGACTACTGGATAAAATTCAACAACATGACCTGGAATCAATTTTACTTCAACAACATGATCATCCGTCAAAACATCTGACAAATCATACAACATTTGGTCCGGTTTTGTTGTTAACTCTTTGACTAGTTGATCATCTTGCTTGACTAAGATTTGCAATGGAATACTTGCTAACACTTTTAATTTTTTTTCTTTGAATTCTGATGCAGCAATCGTCATATCAAATGGCATGAGAGTCCCCTCCTTTTCTAAGTCATTGATTCTACCGCAAAGGTTGAGTTTTTCATGAAATAGGACACAGATACCACGTTCTCCCTGCGAGCCTACTGTTTCACATCTGCTCGTCTCTTCTGTGTTACTCCTGCAGTCACTTCTACCAGCAGGGTTCGCTAACAAGGACTTGTATGTCCTGTTTTACAGGTCGATCACAGTGATTCGAGCAATGGTGAACCACACCAAAAAATCCCTATACCTATACTTGCGCATAGATATAGGGACGATATTCTCGCGGTTCCACCCTACTTCCGATTACTCGGCAGCTTCATTGAGTCATACTCCCGGATGCCTGCGAAAAAAGGATTCAACTTGGCTTTCACTATCCCAAGCTCGCTGGATGACTCTGGCTTCTTTCTTTTTTCCGATCAACGTATTTATTTGATTATCCTTATCATAGTAGCTGTATAGGGACTTTGTCAATCAAAAAATATAAAAGCAATTAATTAGGGCCTAAGTCCGGCTGATCGTGAAAGATGATCATATCTGATACCCGACCATCACTTTCAAAAATCACAGCCTCGTTGTTTCCTTCTCGTAAATAAGGAGCTGGAATATATAACCGTCTTTGCGGTCCTCTCTCCCAGAAACGACCAATATTATGCCCATTGATCACAATAAATCCTTTGCCCCAGCCCGGCAGTTCTACAAATGTATCTGCGCATTCATCCACTTGAAAGCTCACTTTGGAGAAACTCGGTTGTCCCGTTTGCCAGTGACCGGAAAAATCTACTTGATCAAGATTATCCATCGGTAGACTGTATATTTCCCATTCACTTTGAAACGCACCGTTGACGATCACTCCGTCTTTGATACCTTTGTATTGATGATTCATTTGGACGGAGTAATTGACCCGTCCCATGTTCTCAACCAAGATCCCTAACTCATTTGACTCCTCCGTCAGTGTGAGAGTCTTCTTTTGTCCGATTTCCTGATCATATTGAATAAATTGCAGCTGATTATTAATAAACGTATGGGCTCGATCCTGACAATGGATCAGTCGATAGTCTTCGATCACACGCGATTTGCCAATTTGCGAACGATAATAGACATAGCCAGTAGCTTGATCTAACAGTTCCATCGTTAAAGGATAATTGTGCTTGACTGGTTGACTGATGCTAGCTAGTGTCTCAAAGAGAGAAACTCGCTGACTAACTTTCCAGCTACCATAAGCCCGTTTGGCGATTTTTGTAGTCAAAGGAAAGGATGGGATTTCGGTAATTTCACCTATGACTTGTTGAAATGCTTCATACTTAGGTGTCACATCGCCCCATTCCGATAACAACGCATCATAGTCATAGCTAGTAACGTCTGGTGATAATTTCTCATAATAGTTGGCACCATTCATAAAGCCAAAGTTCGTGCCACCATGGAACATATAAATATTGACGGAGCCAGCTTCTAAGCAGTCCCGCAATTCATTAGCAGCGTCGGTTACCGATGTGGTATGGTGCTTGTCATCTCCCCATGCATCAAACCAGCCTATCCAAAATTCCATGACCATCAATGGCTGCTTCTTCCCATGGAATTCTTGAAGTTTCCTAAAATTCTCCTTAATGTCTGATCCACAGTTGATGGTTGGCAGTGCGATGTCCTTGATCGAACCGTTCTCTAACATATCCAGCCAAGGACCATCTGACGTAAATAAGGGCACGTCAATGCCATTGTGACGCATTAGTTCAGCAGACTTTCGCAAATAACTTTTGTCATTTCCATAACTGCCATATTCATTTTCAACTTGCATCATCAAAATTGGTCCTTCTTGAGTGATCTGTAAATCACTCACTTGAGAAAAAAGCTGTGTAAAGTATCGAGCGATCTTTTCCATAAACGGTGGATAGTCAAAGCGAATCTTCATGAAGGGATCTTTTAACAGCCAATAAGGAAGGCCCCCGAATTCCCATTCCGCACAAATATAAGGTGCTGGACGAAGGATCACATACAGCCCTACCTCCTGTGCAAGCTGAATAAAGCGCCGCAAATCAAGATTATCGCTAAAGTCAAACTTTCCTTCCTGCGGTTCATGCATATTCCAAGGCACATACGTTTCGACTGTATTACAACCCATCAAACGTAATTTTTCTAAGCGATCCCGCCAATATGCAGGCACAACTCGAAAATAGTGTATCGAGCCAGAAATAATTTTCATAGGCTGATCATTTAAATAAAATTCGTCTTTGATTACAAAAGCAGTCATTCGCTTCTTCCTTCCTTGATTACATATACACTGTATTGATCTGCAACGGAGTCTTCAGTCAAATGCTTACCGGACAGTAGGTCCTTCTTTCCTACAAATTGTGCCGGCACCTTTTGCGCTTGCTTCTGAAAATTGATGATAAAATAGTAAACCGCTTCTTCCGTATGACGACAGCTGATTTCTAGATTTGTTTCTCCTTCAATCACAGCAGTTAGATTTGCGCTATTGGTTGCTTCATCCAAGATCGTATCTAAAAGATCTTTTTCAAGTTGAGTCCCAATATAATAAACGACCCCTTTACCAAATCGATTTTTGGTCACTGCTGGTGAACCGGCATAGAAGTTACTCGTATAGTCCGCTACAGATTCAGCGGTCTCCAAATGGATGATCTCACTGACTAAGTTACTTTCTCCCTGTCTTCCCCCCTTTAATTGGATAACGTTCGTCTGCTCTGGTGCTAATGCATCAATCTCTTCTACCCAGATTCCTGCTAGCTCTCTTAAAGGCCCAGGGTAGCCGCCTAGATGGACATTGTCTGACTGGTCAACAATGCCACTCATATACGTTGTGATCAAGGTGCCTCCTTGTTCCACAAAGGATTCAAGAGCTTCTTTCATACCTGCTTTTACCATGTACAAAACCGGTGCTACCAGCACTTGGTACTTGCTGAAATCTGCATCAACTGACACCAAATCTGTTGCGATATTCTTTTCATAAAAGTAACGATAATATTGATGGATTTGTTGCACATAAGTCAAATCAACTGTTGGTCCGCTCGTATATTCCAATGCCCAATAATTATCCCAATCAAATAGAACACCAACTTCAGCCTTTGTTTCACTACCCAAAACTTCGTTCAGTCGGCTCAATTCTTCTCCTAATGCTGCAGTTTCTTTAAATACACGGGTGTTCTCATGCCCAACATGTTCTATCACCGCACCATGAAACTTCTCACAAGCACCAATGGAGCGGCGAAGTTGGAAAAACTGGATTGTATCTGCTCCATGAGCGATCGTCTGATAGCTTTGCGCGCGCATTTGGCCAGGTTTTTTCAATGAATTATATGGTTGCCAGTTTTGTTGGGATGGTGTTTGTTCCATCAACATAAACGGCGCTTGCTTCAATCCCCGCATCAAATCATGAGTCATTGCAACGAAACTCCATGGTGTATTATACGAAGGATAGTTGTCCCAAGAAACAATATCCATTTCTTTTGCCCATTTGAAGTAATCGAGTCCTTTAAAAGTTCCCATCAAATTCGTGGTAATCGGTGTTTGACTATCGAATTGACGAATAGCGTCCCGTTCTAACTTAAAGTTTTCTAAAAGACTGTCAGAATTGAAACGACGATAATCGATAGAAATTCCTGCAAATGCGGTTTTGTCATGACCGATTCCTTCAGAAAGAGCATTCGGAAGAACGATTTCGTCCCATTCATAAACAGTATGCCCCCAAAATTCCAGATTCCACGCTTTATTCAATGTCTCAAGGGTTTGATACTTATCTTTTAGCCAGACCCGAAAAGCTTTCTCACAGTTTTCGCAATAACACTCACCTCCATATTCATTATTGATATGCCAACAAGTGACTTGCGGGTTACCACCATAGCGTTGTGCCAATTTCCCAGCTAATCGTTGTGCATATTTTTGGTAGACTAAGCTGTTAGGACACGCATTGTGCCGCTGTCCAAATTTATGGTGCCGCCCTTCATAGTCAGTTCGAGCCACTTCTGGATAGCGCTTGAACATCCATGCTGGCAACGCCGCTGTTGAAGTCGCTAATACAATGTCGTAGCCTTCTTCACTCAACATATCAATCATCTCATCCAACTCATTAAAGTAATAATCGTGCTCTGAAGGTTGGATTTTTGCCCAAGAAAAGACATTGATAGTCGCACTATTGATGTGTGCATTTCTAAAAATTCGCATATCTTCTTGCCAGATTTCTTGCGGCCACTGATTAGGGTTATAATCGCCACCGAATAAAAACCGTTCAAAAACTTTTTTCATGTTTGACGCTCCTTTTTCTCATTGATAATTATTATTGTAAGGCTTTTCAAAAAGTTGTAGTATAATAGGATTGTCATGATTCTATAATATTTCGAAACAAGGAGAATTCAATGTCTATCTATTTCTATCAGAACAACCCTCGGCTCCCTGTCAGTATCGAGAGCATTGGGAATCATTGGGCACAAGATGAAGTGGTTCGCCCCACTGGTTATCCATATTATCACTGGTTGCAAACTACCGCTGGCCAAGGGACCGTCCTTTTTAACGATCAATCCTTTGTGTTAACTCCTGGGGCTGGCATTTTGATTTTGCCATTCATCCCTCATCGTTACCATCCTCATAGAGACTGGCAGACAAACTTTGTTACGCTGCAAGGAGATTTAGTACAGGAATTGTTGAAACCTTTTAGCGGAAAGCGCTACTTGATGGGGCAAGATAGCCCTTTATTTTCTTACAGTGAGTGGATCAATCAACGAATCCGCGACGATCAAGAAAAAATATTAGACCCATTGCGCTCTTCCAGCAGTTGCTATCACTTTCTTTTGGCATTGATCCAACAACAAAATGCTGACGCAAATGAAAAGCATCATTTGTACCAACGCTACATTGCGCCTGTACTACAAGAAATCGAAACCAATTATGCTCATCCATTGACCGTCGCTGAACTTGCGGAAAAAATTTTTGTAACTCCGCAGTATTTGTCGCGGCTCTTTCAGCGCTTTTTGGGACAGTCAACCTCCCAATTTTTGCTGAATTATCGCCTGAATCGTGCCAAAGAATTATTGGTAGGCGAGCCTCATCTGGACATCCAAGATGTCGCTTTCTTGGTAGGAATCCCAGATGCAAGTCATTTCACTGCTCTTTTCAAAAAAAAAGTTGGCGCTACTCCAAAGAAGTTTCGCCAACTTTATCGTTGATCTTTGGGTTTCAGGATATCTTGCCACTGTCCCATTTGATCAATAAATTTTTTGCTTTTCAAATGTAAGCCAACATATTCATCATACAATAAATCAATTACCTGACGAATGGCTTGCTTCGTTTCTGGTTTTAACTTGATCGATGCGATTTGTTCATAAGAGATTTGTGCAAACAAACGAATAAAATGGATTGCCCTTGGATCACCGTGATAACGATGGTCATCTAAGGCCCAATGCTTTTCGCATATGACGCCATTGTATTTCGAGGAATAATCAAAGCGGCCTTCTGTTTGTCCGCAGACCGCACAGTGGGTCCATATCGGTGAGACGCCAAAACGCTGCAGCAACTGAATCTCAAAAATATTAGTGATGATCTCTGCATCATTATCAGTATCCATCAACTGCAAAGCTTCATGTAAGAAATGATAGAGATTTGGATCGTACACGCGGTCATCGATCGCAGAGTCAGCCAGATTCAATAGATACGTAGCATAGCCTGCAAGAAAAATATCAGCTTGGATTTTGCGAAAAGAATGGATATCTTTGGCATTATTCAAGAATGACAAGCCCTCAGAACGAATATTTCCAATATAGGTCGCTTCAGTGTACGAAAGCAAAGCTGGCGTTAAAGGATTATTCTTGCGGTGGGCACCTTTTACATAGAACATTTGCTTTCCAGCCGATTCAGTGAATATTTTGACCAGTTTATCTTTTTCTTTATGGTCCCTAGTAAATAACAAGATCCCTTTTGTTTCAACTAAATTCATGAAAAACGCTCCTTTCTAAACCAGAAAGCTGAAGCAGCTCAATCCCCTTCGCTTGCTCCAGCTTTCTTTGTCTTTTCTCTCATCAAACTTCTTAGCTGATCTTGTTTAGAGAAGATCAGTAATCATCGTTCCGATAACCGTAGTCTGTCAGGAAGGTTTGTTTGTCTCGCCAGTCTTTTTGAACTTTGACCCATAATTCCAAGTAAACTTTATCGTCTAACAAATGCTCGATATCTAATCGTGCTTTTGTTCCGATTTGTTTCAGCATTTTGCCGCCTTTCCCAATAATGATTCCTTTTTGGCTATCCCGTTCAACGACGATCGTTGCTTGAATATGAACTTTATCATTTTCATCCCGTTTCATCGAGTCAACCACCACAGCGACTGAGTGAGGCACTTCGTCTCTAGTCAGTAACAGCACTTTTTCCCGCACTAATTCCGAAACGATGAAATATTCTGGATGGTCTGTGATTTGATCCTCAGGAAAATATTGGGGACCTTCCGGCATTTGATCAATGACTAATCTCATCAATGTCTCAAAATTATTTCCTTCCGTTGCCGAAATCGGCACGATCTCCGCAAACGTCATTTGAGCCGCATAATCTTCGATAATAGCTAAAAGTTCGTCTGGATGTACTTTATCGATTTTATTGATGACTAGAAAGACCGGCGTCTCGTTTTTCCGCAGCCGCTCGATAATGAAGTCATCGCCCTTCCCCCGTTTTTGATCGGCACTGATCATAAATAAGGTCACATCGACTTCACGAAGTGCACTATAAGCAGTTTCCACCATGAAATCTCCTAAGCGATGTTTTGGCTTATGGATTCCAGGTGTATCGATAAAAACGATTTGTGCATCTGGTGTTGTGTAAACCCCTTGGATTTTATTTCGGGTCGTTTGTGCTTTGTCGCTCATGATAGCGATTTTTTGACCTACTACGCGATTAAGTAATGTGGATTTACCAACGTTGGGCCGGCCAACAATGGCAGCAAAGCCTGATTTATGTGTTGTCATAGGTGATCTCCTCTGTGTGTTATCTTTCTAAAAGAACGCTAAAATTTTTGGTATAAAAATGATTGCCGCAACGATCAATGCAAAGAATGCTGTCATCAGGACTGCTCCTGCCGCCATGTCTTTGATTTTTTTGCCAATGGGATGGAAGTGAAAATCGGTAAACATATCAACGACATTTTCAAAGACTGTGTTGACGATTTCCACGATCCAAACCAAAAATACCGACAATAACAACCAGAGCCATTCCATTTGATTTAATCTAAAGACAAATCCCGCAATGATTGCAACGATGCCTAACAAGACATGTTTGCGCATATTGCGCTCTTCGTCAAAGACGGTCTTGATTCCTGTAAAGGCAAATTCAATGGATGTGATAAATTGTTTGTTTTTTTCTGTATTCTTATCTTTTGAGTCCATAGGCATCCAATATTTCCTTTTGCAGACCGAACATTTCTTTCTCATCTTCTGGTGTCATATGATCATAACCATTGATATGCAAAAATCCATGCAGCGCTAAAAAGCCCAATTCCCGATCATAGCTGTGTCCATACTCACTAGCTTGCTCTTTTGCCCGCTCGACTGAAATCATGATATCCCCGAGATTTCTCGGCATAGCTGGCATTTCATCATCAAAGATGATCGGCAACTCTTCTTCCGTTTCTTCTTCTAAAGCAAAACTGATGACATCCGTCGGTTGATCTTTATCACGATAGTCCCGATTGATGATTTGGATAGCGGCATTGTCCATGAAGGTGACAGACATTTCCGTATCCTCAGGCAGCTTCAAATAGTCTGCCGCATACTGCAGCAGTTCATCAATTTCATTGATTTTCTCTTGACTCACTGTATTTGTTTCATCTAAAAAAGCAATCTCCATTACCGATCTCTTCTTTCTTGTTCTTCTTTCATTTTTTCCGCTTCGGACTTCATTTTCGGATATTTGATCCGTGAATGGAATGTACTACACAATCCATTGACTAAGGACTTTTCAATGATACGAATTTCA
Source organism: Enterococcus sp. M190262 (assembly GCF_005843965.1). Taxonomy (NCBI): domain Bacteria; kingdom Bacillati; phylum Bacillota; class Bacilli; order Lactobacillales; family Enterococcaceae; genus Enterococcus; species Enterococcus sp. M190262. Next base: position 2,986,262 of record NZ_CP040461.1, read on the forward strand.
TGCAATGTCAGTCCGGACTCATCTAATTGTCCATCAAGAATCCGATCATTGATCAAATTCGAAACAAATTCCTTGATTTTCTGATCTGTGGGATTATCCATTGCCCGCACAGCAGCTTCACAACTATCCGCGATACTAACGACCCCTGCTTCTCTTGTTTGTGGTTTTGGTCCAGGATAGCGAAAATCGGCTTCTGTCACTTCTGGATTACGTTCTTTCGCTTTGACATAGAAATAACGCATCAAGGTTGTTCCATGGTGCTGGCGACAAATATCCACCACCATCTGAGGCATTTTCTCATTTTCTAAAAGAACCGCTCCATCGATCACATGTCCGAAAATGATTTGCTTGCTGTCTTCCGGAAGCAAAAAGTTATGGGGATTTTCAGCCCCTGCGGGTAAATTCTCAACAAAGAAATTCGCATGCTTTAATTTACCGATATCATGATAGTAACAAGCGACCCGTGTCAGTAAACTTTGTCCGCCGATCTCTGCTACAGCATTAGCACTCAAATTGGCGACCATCATACTATGATGATAGGTTCCTGGTGCTTCTTCCAGTAATTGTTTAAGTAACGGGTGATTTGGATTACTTAGTTCGTTCAGAACGATCATGCTATTGTCTGAGACCAATAACTCAATGTATTGATGCAAACCAATCGTTAGTAGATAGCTAAGTAATGAACCCGCTAAGGCACAAATGATCGTCGTCCAGGTATTGCCTCTCGCGAAATCCATCCCTTGGAAAATCACTAACATGACACTTAATAAGAACGGAAAGACGATGACCCACATAATGGCTGTTCGTCCTTGACTGGCGATTCGTTCCCTTCTGATCATCGTTCCCATCAATCCAGAGAACAAATAGGTTACCAAGACAGTAGTCAGCATATTCGTACCGCTGGAATCAAAATAAATGAAAATCGCATTGATTACTTGAAACATCGCAGCTAAAATTCCCAAACGCCGACTTGAGAATATATTCAAGATCAGCGGGGTAAAGGCAGCTGGAAAGAATAACGGAATGAACGCGATGAGTTCAGACTGAAATAGTTGGAAAAACTTCATCAACAAAATACTAAAAATCATCGCAATGACATAAAAGGTCACAGCATTCATCCGTTTGTCTTCGTTTTTTGTCTGCCGTGTGTAATAAAAGAGCATGAGCATCTGTAAAGCAGCAGTAAAAACTAAAGCAATCAACGGAAATACAGAGAAGGTTTGACTCGTCAGACCGAGAAGCTGCAATTTTTCTAATGCATTTGAATCAATCTGCGAGCCTTCCCGGACAATGATCTCACCTTGATAGATCATAACCGGCTGAACAGCGTCTTTGGCAGCCTGCCGAGCTTCTTCCGTTCGTTTCTCATTAGGAAAATCGTTGACAACGATCCCTTGATTGACTAAAAAGCGTAATGCTGTTGCCATTTCAGAAGTTACATCCAAAAACTGGATCTTTTCTTCGGCTTCTGATCGGAAAGTACTCAATTCAGATTGGCGGATCTGTTTAGCCATTTGTTCATCAACAAGCTGCAGCGCATAATCTCTTACCGTGTTCAGCTGATCACTATTCAATGAAAACAATGTCGACAAAAAATTATTGGTCAGCGCTTGATAAAAATCAAGTTCATCATCACTCATTTTTTCAAATTCTTTTTTTAAAGTGGCGATATACTCTTCTGTATCCGGTTTAGGAACATTTTCATTTTCACCAGCAGCTTTGACCGCAGCTTCATATTTCGTATTGACAGTCTTGTTGACTGTATCAATCAATTCAAACAAATGATTGATCCGTTCATGTTGAACTTGTGCCAAATCGTCTTGATACGTGTATTCAGGCGAGACGGCTTCAGCGGCTAGCGTACGTTTTTGTTCAGTAGCAGTTGTGTTTTCAATCGTTTTGTTGGCTCGGATATTCTCTTCCGCAACCTGCCCCTCGCTATAGTCGACATTGTTTTGTTTTACACTGGAAAACATGATCCCAATAGATAAAACAAAAAAGAGCACCATAAGCAGCGGCAGGTAAAAGCGGCCTAATTTTTCTCGAAAATTCCGTAACGGTTGTATGATCATTTTACCCCTCCTGTCCGACAATCAACGTTGTTCTTTACTATCGGATTCCTCATAGGCACGTATAATGTCTGCAACGACTGGATGACGAACGACATCTCCTGCTTCAAAGTGCGCGAACGCAATTTTAGGAATTGCTTCTAACGCTCGTTGCGCATGAATCAGTCCGCTCGTTGTTCCTTTTGGTAAATCAATTTGACTTGTATCGCCATTAACGATCATTTTTGAATTAAATCCTAGGCGGGTCAAAAACATTTTCATTTGGGCAATAGTGGTATTCTGTGCCTCATCAAGAATCACAAAAGCATCTTCCAAAGTCCGCCCCCTCATATAGGCTAGCGGAGCAATCTCGATCACGCCGCGTTCCATCAAACGATTGGTATGATCCATACCAAAGATTTGATAAAGGGCATCATAAACGGGACGCAAATAGGGATCGACTTTTTCTTTCAGATCACCTGGTAAAAAGCCAAGATTTTCACCTGCTTCAACAGCGGGTCGCGTCAAGATGATTTTTTGAACTTGTCCTTTCTTCAATGCCGCAATGGCCATGACAACGGCAAGAAACGTCTTTCCGGTTCCTGCTGGTCCAACGCCAAAAACGACATCATGGGTTCTGATGGCTTCAATATATTTCTTTTGTCCGGCATTTTTTGCGCGGATCGGCTTACCGTTACGATCTTTGATGATTTCTTCTTCATACATATCTGTGAAATAATCTAAGTTTCCTTTATTTGCCATGTTCAATGCCGTAATAACATCTGGCGTACTGATATTGATCCCTCGTTTGATCAACTCTTGCAACGCATGGATCACGGATTGGGCTTTTTCAGCGGCTGTCTTTTCACCAATGATTTGGATCATTTCTCCGCGGGTATGAATCGTTGTTTGTGTAGCATCTTCGATGACTTTGATATGTTTGTCATGGGAACCCAACAACAAACTAATATCATCATTTTGAGTCAGTTGGATTTCCAAAGAAATACGCTCTTCTGTCAAATAAGTTACAGCTCCTTTTTTAGGCATTCTAGTTTATAATACCACACAATCGCTAAAAGCAAAATTACTTGTAAGCTTCAAGAAGCGTTTTGGCAGCGTTCTTTGCAATTTATTAATAGTTTGTTTTTCGATCATTGATTCTACTTAAAAATACTCACTAAGAAAGAACAAAAAAGCCGTAAGCATCCAATAAGATGCTTACGGCGTGTCCTTACATTTGCCCTAATAATTCTTTGACGATCGCATTGACTTGGTTGCCGTCTGCTTTGCCTTTTACCTGAGGCATCACAGCGCCCATCACTTTTCCGAATTCCTTCGGAGAAGAAGCCCCTGTTTTTTCGATCGCACCAGCAACGATTTGGCGAATTTCCGCTTCATCAAGTTGTGCCGGCAAGTATTTTTCAACAATTGCAATTTCACCTTTGACTTTTTCAGCCAGATCGGTACGGTCGGCTTTCTCAAATTCAGTCAGAGAATCACGACGTTGTTTCATTTCACGAGACAACACAGTCAATTCTTCCTCTTCGTTCAAGTCGGCACCTTTTTTGATCTGTTCGTTTTGAATCGATGCTTTCAACATGCGAATCACCTGCAACGTTTCCTTGTCTTTGGCTTTCATCGCTGTTTTCATGTCATCATTCAGTGTACTTAGTAGCGTCACACTACCAGCTCCAATTCTCAAAACAGTAGAAAATTAGAATTTTTTACGTTTTCTAGCTGCTTCAGATTTTTTCTTACGCTTTACACTTGGTTTTTCGTAAAATTCACGTTTACGAGATTCCTGTAAAGTACCCGCTTTTGACACGGAACGTTTGAAGCGACGAAGAGCATCGTCAAGTGATTCGTTTTTGCGAACGACTGTTTTTGACATGTAAATTCCCTCCCTCCGAGCTTAAAAAGTAACCGTATTTGTCATTGAAATAAAATCTCAAAAAACAAGACTGTCCTTTGAAAATTATAGCTAACCCCTGAAAAAGTGTCAAGGTATTCTAGTAAAAAAGTCGATGAACTTCCTGATTCAATCTTAGAATCCGAACAATCAGCGACAATCTTCACATCTGCCTAGAATTTCAAAACGATGGCCTTCGATACTGCACCCGGGCAATTGTTCTTGAAAGAAATCCATTGGACAAATATGCAGCTCTTTTGTTTTGCCACAAACCGTGCAAATAAAATGATGATGGTGATGATCTTCCAATTCCACGCAGCAATTATAACGAAATTTCATTTCTCCATTCAATTCAGTCTCTTCCAAGATGCCAATCTCAGAAAAATCATGAAGGTTCCGATAGATCGTGTCATAACTTAGACCCGGGTATTCTTCAGACATGAAATCATGGATTTCTTTTGCCGGCAAATAACGGTTGCGTTTCACTAAATAAGTAATGATAGCTTCTCTTTTTTTGGTATATTTATAGCCATGTTCTTTTAATATCGACATAGCTTGCTCAATCAATGGTTGATTTTTCATCGAATCCCTCCAGTAAATCAAAATCATTCCGATTTTTAGCGATCGTAAGTATGGTATAATGAAATTATCAAAAATGCAAGAGAGGATTTTACTATGAACCCACAAGAAACGATTGTCACGATTTTTGTCTTGTCCGATTCAGCAGGAGAAACGGCCTCCAAATTAGCTCAAGCAACGATGGCACAGTACCCAAGTGTTGAATTCAACTTATTTCGGCGTACCTTTATTCACACCAAAGAACACTTGATCCAGGCGTTGACTGATGCCAAAAAACACGATGCCATTATTTTGCACACACTGATTAACGATGAGCTAGTCTCGCTAACCAATCACTTTTGTGAAGAAGCCGACCTATATCATTTTGATGTATTGACTCCTCCTGTCACCGAGGTAGAAAAACGCACAGGTGTCGCTCCATCGCGAGAACCCGGCGCATTGCATCATTTAAACAAAAATTATTTCAAACGTATCAAAGCAATGGAATTCGCTGTTAAATACGATGATGGAAAAGACCCACGAGGTTTTCTCGAAGCCGATGTCGTTTTGTTAGGTGTTTCCCGAACATCAAAAACACCGCTAAGTCTTTTCTTAGCCAACAAAAACTTAAAGGTGGCGAATTTGCCTCTTGTGCCCCAAGCACATATTCCTAAGCAGTTGTGGGAAATCGAACCGAGCAAAATCGTTGGGTTAACGAATGATCCCGACGTTTTAAACAGCATACGCAAAGAACGGATGCGTTCTTACGGATTGAATCCAGACACGGCGTATTCAGATATTGAAAAAATCCGGGCTGAATTAGAGTTTGCCAATGATCTTTATCAAAAATTAGGCTGCATCGTCATTAATGTTGCCTCTCTTTCAATTGAAGAGACAGCTTCCATGATTTTGAATGCATTGAATTTGGAAGACCATAGTTACTACACGTCAGAAACAGAAGAATAACCAGCCACATACATTTTAGACAAAAAGATCCCCAGAGTAATGGTCAGCTAGACTGTACCATTACTCTGGGGATCTTTGCTTGTGTCAAATCAGAAAAGTCTAAAAGACTTGGACGCCTTCGCGATCGATCTGCAGCTGTTCGATTGCTGCATTGGTTTCAAGCGCATGGAGAAGGCGGCAGATCTTATCTGCCTTTTCGGGTGGGACAATCGCTAAGACAGTTGGTCCAGCCCCACTCAGGAAGCAGCCATAGCCGCCTTCTTCTTCACAAATTTGGCGGATCGTGGATAAATGCGGAATTAATTTTTCACGATAGTTCTCATGAAAACGATCCGCCTGCATCATTTTACCTGCTAAAGGTAGATTCCCTTTGATCACTGCTGCGATCATCACATTGGCGATTGCACTGGCTTCAACAGCAGTTGAAAAGTTCAGTGTTTTAGGGAGGACATTCCGACTAGCTTCTGTCAACAATTGTTCTTGCGGAATATAAGCAACAATATCGCATTCCGGAAAATGATGTTTAACAACAAAAGTTTGTTTATGTTCATGATCAAAGGCCGTAATCAGAAAATCGCCATAAATTGCCGGTGCCACATTGTCGGGGTGGCCTTCAATGGCCGTTGCAATATCAACTTTCTGTGCATCACTTAAGTTCAGGTGTCCTAAACGATTGGCTAATTCGATTCCAGCCACGATAACCGATGAACTGCTGCCTAATCCCCGTGCTAAAGGTATATCTGAGTACATGCGGATTTTACGCGGTGTAAGTGTAGGTGCAAGCTTCAGCGCGACACGTAACAGCAGATTACTTTCATCATTAGGGATTTCACTGCCTAGTTCATGTAAGATCTCCCATCGGTCACTTTCTTCCATAATTTCAATGAATAGATATTTTGAGAGAGCAATCCCGCAAGAATCAAAACCAGGTCCTAAATTTGCACTGGTTGCAGGAACGCGAATCTTCATAGTTGAGACACTCCTTTACGCAGGTGTTGCCGCATTTCTTCTAGATCACTCATCTTATGGATCGCTACTTCAGTAGCCTGAATAGCTGTATCAGGATCTTTCAAGCCGTTTCCAGTAAAGACTGCCACTACGGTTTCACCAGGACGAATTTTCCCGTTTTTCACGTGTTGAATCACGCCTGCTAGTGAAGCAGCCGATCCTGGTTCAATAAAGACACCGTCTTGTGCAGCTACCTTTCGGTAAGCATTCAAGATCTCTTCGTCGGTTACAGCATCGATAAACCCTTTTGATTCATCACGAGCGGCTTCTGCTAGCTTCCAACTTGCTGGATTGCCGATCCGAATCGCTGTTGCGATTGTTTCTGGCTCTTCGATTACCGCGCCTTTTACGATTGCTGCGGCACCTTCTGCCTCAAATCCATGCATTCTTGGTAGTGAAGTCCCTTGTTTGTCATGCCATTCTTTGAATCCTTTCCAATAAGCAGAGATGTTTCCAGCATTTCCTACTGGAATTGCTAGTACATCTGGCGCTTTCTCCAACTGCTGGCAAATTTCGAAGGCAGCGGTTTTTTGTCCTTCCAAACGGTAAGGATTGACTGAATTCACGAGGGCCACAGCTTCTGTTTTGGCAATTTCTCTAACTGCTTTTAGTGCTTCATCGAAATTCCCGGGAATAGAAATAATATCCGCGCCATAAACGATTGCCTGTGCCAACTTGCCCATTGCGATCTTACCATCTGGAATCACCACATAGGCTTTGATTCCTGCTCGTGTCGCATACGCTGCTGCTGCAGCACTGGTATTACCAGTAGAAGCACAAACGATTGCTTTTGCGCCTTCTTCCACCGCTTTGGCTACTGCCATCACCATTCCCCGATCTTTGAAAGATCCAGTAGGATTTAGTCCTTCGTATTTCCCATATAATGTGATACCCAATTCTTTTGATAAGTTATTCAATGGAATCAGCGGTGTGTTTCCTTCTGCTAATGAGATTAGCGGTGTTTTTTCTGTCACCGGTAAATACTCTTTATAGTGCTTTAATAGTCCTTCATACATCTGCTACTCCTCCATTACTTTCATGATTTGGCTAATTCGACCATCTTCAAAAATCGATAATGCTGCTGTTAATTCCGAGGGACTCAATGGCTTCGTCAAAAATGCTTTCTTTTCCAAGATAGATTCTTGGTCGATCCAGTCCAATGTCTGTTGCTGCGCTGCTAATGGTCCAGTCAACGCAATGTAATAACGTTGACGAAGCTCATCTGGTACTGCAATCTGAGTCGGCTGTTCAAAGGTTAGAAATGATTCAGTGATCCCAGCAGATTTATTTTTAGCGATCTCCGTCACATCTGCCAGCACACTCGTTGCAGTAGGACGAGCCCCCGCTCCAGGCCCGTAAAGCATGGAACGATCGATGCCCGTACTTTCGATATACACGCCATTAAACTCATATTTGATTGAGGCTAGCGGATGGGGCTTAGGGACAAGAACTGGACCAACAGAAACAGCGACATGATTTTTTGGTGTCTTTTGTGCCGTACCAATAAGTTTCACTTCATACCCTAGTTGTTGGGCATAAATGATGTCTTCAATTGCTAATCCACGAATGCCGCCGATAGAAACATCTTTCATCTCGATCGTCATACCAAATGCAAATTTTGTCAAGAGGACCATCTTATAAGCTGCATCAATACCGTCCACATCATTGGTCGGGTCCGATTCTGCAAATCCTTTTGCCTGTGCTTCAGCTAGAACTTCCTCATAACTTAAGTTATCTGTTAACATTTTTGTCAGCATATAATTCGTCGTACCATTGACGATGCCAGAAATCGAGGTAATCGTATCGGGTAAATAATGCGTGCTTAATGTTCGCAATATAGGAATCCCGCCTCCCACGCTGGCTTCATAATACAATGCAACACCGGCTTTTTTAGCAGCGGCAGTCAGTTCTGGGCCATGAGTCGCCAAGAGATCTTTATTGGCGGTTACAACATGTTTCTTGTGAGCTAACGCACCAAGAATAAAATCCTTCGCAGGATCGATCTTGCCAATCAATTCCACAATGACATCGATGGACTCATCCTGATAGATTTCCTGAATATCACTAGTCAGTTCAAACCCGTATTTTTGGGCAATTGCGCTTTTATCATCATAAGGAGAGGCCAATGCTTTCGTAATAAAAATCTCGACACCAGTTCGGGCTGCGATTGCCTCTCTTTGTTCCGCTAATAGTTGGCAGACTCCAGTGCCTACGACACCCATTCCTAGTAGTCCTATATTTAATTGCTCTTTCATATAGCCTCCTTACCGAAAACGTTATTAAAAAATCGTTCATCCATTTTTAATTTTCTACTAGCATACCAAAAAGCATAAGAAAAAACTAGGACTTTCGAGAAATTCTCGTCCTAGTTTCAGCGGTGATGGATATGAGCGAATGTTTTTTGTAAGATGTCGACTACGTGCTTGTCATCTAAACTATATAAAATTGTCTTTCCTTGTCGTTCCGATTTTACGATCCGATTATCTTTCAATAGTTTCAATTGATGAGAGACCGCAGATTGTTCCATCATCACTTGCTCTGCGATCGAAGTTACATTACGTTCTCCTTCTTCTAAAGAAAGCAATATCTTCAAACGTGTAGGATCACCAAGCATTTTAAAAATTTGAGTGACTTTTTGGATATCTTCTTGATCTGGTTGAGTCATGCTGGTCTTCCTTTCTCGATGGTGAATAAAATTCTAGCTGGTTCAAGCATTCTTTGTCAAGCCCCATTGAAAACAAGGCGTCAAAATATATGCATGATCCACCCAAATACCTGGAAAAGAAGCAGCACATTTTCCTATAATATGTTCTCCAAGAAGAACTGAATATCAGCAAAATAATCTATCTGCTTCTCATCCAAGTATTTGAAAAGGATCTAGCTCTTGTTTATCGCTTAAACTTCTGTAATTTCATTAATGGCAGCTTCAAGTTCAGCAATTTTATTTGCTGCATCTTCAGAAGAGTTTCCTTTGACTCCAATGTAAAATTTGATTTTTGGTTCAGTTCCAGAAGGACGAACCGCAATCCAGCTCTCATCTTCAAGAGTATATTTCAATACATCTGACGGTGGTGTAGTCATTTTTTGCATGTGACCATCTAAACCAACTCTTGTCAATTCTTTGAAATCTTCTGTTTGAACGACTGGTATACCCGCGAAAACTGATGGTGCTTTTTCTCGGAATGTTTTCATCAATGCAGTGATTTTGGCTGCACCTTCCATACCGCTCATCGTAACAGAAATCGTTTTTTCGGCATAATAACCATATTCCTCAAAGATATCTTGCAATCCATCATAAAGTGTTTTGTCCGATTGTTTATAAAAAGCAGCGACTTCAGCCAACAAGACAAGTGCTTGGATCGCATCTTTATCTCTCACAAAAGGTTTTACCAAGTAACCGTAACTTTCTTCAAAACCAAACATGAACGTATGGGAATGATCTGTTTCATACTGTTGGATTTTTTCGGCAATGAATTTGAAGCCAGTCAATACATTGACCATTTCAACGTTGTAAGACTGGGCAATCGCTGTTGGCAATTCACTAGAAACGATTGATTTTAGGACTGCTGCATTTTCCGGTAGTGTGCCGGCATTCTTGTGGGCTTCTAGAATGTAACGGATCATCAATGCGCCTAATTGATTTCCTGTCAATACTTGATAGTTTCCATCAGGCATCCGGACTGCAGCACCCAAGCGATCCGCATCCGGATCAGTTGCAATCAACAAGTCTGCGTCTTCTTTTTCTCCCAGAGCAATCGCATATTCAAAGGCAGAATGTTCTTCTGGATTCGGTGACTTGACTGTACTGAAGTTTGGATCCGCAACAGCTTGTGAAGGTTCAATAATAAATTGCTCAAACCCTGCTTGTTTCAAAGCTTTTTCACCAAGCATCCGACCTGTTCCGTGTAATGGTGTGTAAACTAATTTAAGATTTTTCCCTGTTGTCTCGATTAATTTTTGATCGATTGTCACTGTTTTGACTTCTTTTAGATACGCAGTATCGACCTCTTCGCCGATAATCGTGATCAATCCACTATGCTTTGCTTCTTCTTCTGATAAAACTGGAATTTCTAATGGATTTTCAATTTCTCGAACAAAAGCTGTCAAGGCGTCCGCATCTGCTGGAGGCATTTGTCCACCATCTTCGCCGTATACTTTGTATCCATTATAAGCTGCCGGATTGTGAGATGCTGTAATCATGATTCCAGTGAACGTATGCAAATAACGTACCGCAAAAGATAATTCAGGGGTTGGACGTAAGCTTTCAAACACAAAGGCAGGAATATCGTGTTTTGCTAATGTCTTGGCTGCTTCCATCGCAAATTCTGGTGAAAAATGACGAGAATCATATGCGATTGCGACACCGCGGCGACGGGTTTCTGGATCTTGTGTATCCATGAAGCGCGCCAATCCCTCTGTTGCTTGACGGACCGTATAGATATTCATGCGGTTGATCCCAGGTCCTAAGATCCCTCGCATCCCAGCAGTACCAAATTCAAGCGGCATATAAAAAGCATCTTGCAACATTTCTGGATCTTTCTCCAGTTCTGTTAACTGATCCTTCAACCCTGCTTCTAATTGTTGATGATTTTTCCATTGCTCATAAATTTGTTCCCATCCCATACAAAAACCACTCCTTCTAACTTTAAAATGACTATAATTTTAGTATAACACTACTTCTGTTTTTCTCAAAGAATAACCAAACGAAAATGCAAACGCACTGCTATCAAAAACGAATAACGTTTTATAAATAACAGTGCGTTCGATAATTATTTAACTGGTTGCTGGTCTTTTTGTGTTTCTATAAAATCAAATACTTGTTGGCCAGCGATACTGCCGTCCCCGACTGCTGTAGTGATTTGTCGTAAGCCTTTTTCTCGAACATCCCCTACCGCATAGACGCCTGGCATAGTTGTTTCCATCATTTCATTGGTTGGGATCCAACCTGTTTCATTCGTGAGTCCGCTAGCTCTGAATGGTTCAGTCAATGGATCTAGCCCAACGTAGATAAAGACACCACCAGCCGCTTCTTCCGTTACTTCATTTGTTTTGACATTTCGCACTTGAACACCAGTTACGACCATCTCGTTGCCTTTGATTTCTTCCACGACAGAATCCCAAATAAATGAGATCTTTTCATTGGCAAATGCTCGTTCTTGGATGATCTTTTGCGCACGTAGCTCATCCCGACGGTGGACAATCGTTACTTCTGAAGCAAATTGTGTTAAGTAGATCGCTTCTTCGACTGCAGAATCTCCACCACCCACTACGATCAACCGTTTGTTGCGGAAAAAGGCGCCATCACAAACTGCACAATATGAAACTCCGCGTCCAGCGAATTCTTCCTCGCCTTTGACTCCTAATTTTCTATGTACACAGCCTGTTGCAATGATCACAGTTTTCCCTTGATAATTCTTGTCTTCTGTGCAGACTTCTTTGTACTCTCCATGATCCGTGATCCCTTGAACGATGCCATAGGCATTCTCCACGCCAAAGCGGATGGCACTTTCATACATTTTAAAAGCAAGTTCTGGGCCTAAGATCGAATCGAAGCCAGGATAATTTTCAACCTCAGCAGTATTATTCATTTGACCGCCAGGAGCTCCCCGCTCAATCATCAGAACAGATAAATTTGACCGTGACGCATACAGCGCTGCTGTCATGCCGGCAGGTCCAGCGCCGATAATAATTACATCATACATAATTGTTCCCTCCATTTTCGACTACCCATACTTTACTTTCAAAAAGAATTTCTGTCGAATGTTCTGCTTACAAAAAATAATAAGATATTCCCGTTTTTTTCTCTGAAAATTACATTGACTTTCTTTTCATTTTTTGTAAAATTTTCACGATACATCTATTATATAGAAAACGGGGAGTCCTTACAATTGAATAAGAAAAAACTTTTGAAAAGATCTGATCGGGAACTATTGTTTCTTAGCTGGCCGATTTTTGTTGAACTATTTTTACGTGTGATTATTGGGAATGTCAATGTATGGATGATTTCCCATTATTCTGAACCAGCAGTCGCTACCGTCAGCGCAGCAAATCAATTGCTGAATCTGACCGTCTTTATTTATGGTTTCATCACTGTCGGTACGCAAATCATTATTGCTCAACTAATTGGTGCGAAGCAGCGAGATAAAATCCCTACTGTGATCAATACAGCACTTTTTGGTTCTCTATTTTTAGGTATTTTGATCAGCTTGATGTTTATCTTTGGCTCTGATCAATTGCTGCATTTTATGGGATTAGAAGAAGCATTGGTTGATTTGGGTCGCGGCTACCTGCAAGTATATGGCGGAAGCTTGTTTATTTCTTCGCTGACAGCTGTCATTATCGCGGTCATGCGTAGCCACAGCTTTACGAAACCTGCTTTGCTTGTACCGATGTTTGCCAGTATCCTAGCTGTTATTGGTAACTACTTTGTACTTTACAGTCCTTTTGGCTTACCTAATTTCGGTGTAACAGGACTAGCTTTCTCCAGTGTCTTCGGCAATACGATTGGCTTGATTGTTGCGGCATTTTTACTGAAAAAACACGTTGGTTTTTCTGTTCTTTCTGCCCGATTGAAGTATTTATCATGGGATGTAATGAAAAATGTCTTAACCTATGGCCTACCTTCCTCAGGAGAATCTTTGTCTTATCAAGGAGCACAAGTGGTAGTAACGATGATCGTTGCGCAATTAGGTTCAAGCGTGCTGATTGCTAAGTCTTATGTTACAGCGATCACTCAATTTGTGTATTTGATCGCCTCGGCGTTAAGTCAGGGAAATCAAATCATGATTGGTCGTCATGTAGGCGCAGGAGAATTTGAGCGAGCACAAAAACGGGGCATGCGCACAATGATTATTGGCATCATCGCTTCTGTTACAATTTGTTTATTGACTTATCTCTTTATCGAACCGATTATGGGAATCTTTACTACCAATGCTGAAGTCATCTCAATCGCTAAAGGCGTATTTCTTGTTGAAATCGTCCTAGAGACAGCACGTGCGGTCAATATGATTCTAGTGGGCTCTTTAAATGCCAGCGGGGATGTTAAATTCCCATTATTCTGCAGTTTGATCGTTCTTTGGGTCATCAGCTTACCATTCTCGTACTCTTTGGCCATCGTCTTTAAATTTGGCTTGATTGGTGTCTGGATCGCTTACGCAATTGATGAAGCATTGCGGAGTATTTTAATGATTTATCGTTGGCATTCCGGTGTGTGGAAAACCAAATCGGTAGTCCGTGGAAAAGAAATTGAAGGCGAAGTCGCTTCAGAAATCTAATGACTTGCTAAAAAGGTCATCTTTTCTGCCAATTAGACAATCGAATGTCAAAGCGAATAAAAGAGCGTAAAACAAAAGTAAAAAACACTTTTGTTTTACGCTCTAAACACGTCTAAACAGCGGTAGCAGAAACAATGTCTTCGGAAATAAGTCGAAATACCAAAAAATTGAAAAGCAATTTCCATATATTCCTCCTTATTTATCGAAGTTTAACACTTCTGATCCCAACCTCTTATTGCTGCCTTGCGTCTATTTACTGCTGAAAGAAAATCAATTATTTTTGGTTTTTCATCCAGATTGAACTATACTAATTACAAGTTTAGAACTACTGAACAATCAACAATTAGAAAATACTGTCAACTATCGAAAGGAGCAAAAAAATGTCAATTTACGCGTTTCAAGCCACTTTGGAAAACGGTGAAACCTATTCATTAGAACGCTATCGGGGGCAAGCCATCATTGTCGTTAACACGGCGACAAAATGCGGATTGAGCCCCCAATTCAACGAACTTGAAGAATTGTTCCAACGATATCGCGACCAAGGATTGATGGTCTTAGGCTTCCCTTCCAACCAATTCAAACAAGAAGTTCATTCTGCTAGTGAAGCTGCCGAAGCTTGTCGCACAACCTATGGTGTTGACTTTCCGATGCATCAATTGACAGTCATCAACGGAAAAGAAGCTGATCCGCTTTTTCAATACTTGGAGGAAGAAGCCCCAGGAACGATGGGGAAAGCGATCAAATGGAATTTTACTAAATTTTTAATTGATCGCGAGGGACATGTCGTTGAACGTTTTGCCCCTCAGACCAATCCAACCAAAATGATCCCTAGTATTGAAAAGGTTCTTGGCTAATGATCTAACCAGAAAAAACATCCACTCACTCATCGGTTTGCAACAGCAATGAGTACTCTCTCACTGCTGTTTGCGCCATGAATGCGGGGATGTTTTCTTATTCTTTAAAGTTGTTCTCCATTTGAAGCAATCACTTCTTTGTACCAATCAAATGATTTTTTCTTTTTCCGGGCCAATGTTCCGTTCCCGTGATCATCCATGTCCACATAAATAAAGCCATAGCGTTTTTTCATCTCACCAGTTCCTGCCGATACAAGATCGATACATCCCCAAGGTGTATAGCCAATCAAGTCTACGCCATCAAGAGTTATCGCATCTTTCATGGCTGCAATGTGTTTTTTGAAATAATCAATTCGATAATCGTCATTGATCGAGCCGTCAGATTCCACTTTGTCTATGGCACCGAATCCATTCTCTACTACAAATAAAGGAAGATGATAACGATCAGACAATTGACACAATGAGATCCGCAACCCTAATGGATCGACCGCCCAGCCCCAATCCGATTCGGTTAAATAAGGATTTTTCACCGCAGGCATTTGGTTGCCGCCAACATACTTGACTGTTTCAGGATTTGCTGAAGAAGCGGTTGACATATAATAGCTAAAACCGATATAGTCAACCGTTCCGTTCGCAATGACCGCGTCATCTCCAGCTTCTTTTTTGATTTCGATCCCTTCACGTTCGAACTCTTTTACCTTGTGGGCAGGATAATAGCCTTTTGCTTGAACGTCAATATAGAATTCTTGTTCCCGATTGAATTGCAATGCAGCTAAAACATCCTCTGGGTTAGCTGTCATCGGATAACTTGGAATATACGCCACCATCATCCCAATCATGAAATCCGGGTTGATTCGGTGTCCCATTTGTACTGCTTTAGCACTTGCTACAAACAAGTGATGCGCAGCTTGATACTTATGCTGCTTATCATTTTTATGAATACCAATTTGTGTCCAACTTCTCAAAAAGTTGATCTCGTTAAACGTCATCCAATATTTCACTTTATCTTGGTAACGAGTGAAGATCGTTTCGCAGAAAAACAAGAAATAGTCGATCACTTTGCGATTCGACCAACCATCATATTCATCCGCTAAATACATAGGAATATCAAAGTGATTGATCGTCACCACTGGTTCAATGCCATGCTTCAACAACTCATCGAAAACTGCATCATAAAAAGCCAGGCCGTCTTCGTTGATCTCTCTGGTTCCTTTTGGACAAATCCGCGCCCAGGAAATAGACATCCGAAAACACTTAAAGCCCATCTCTGCAAACAACGCAATATCTTCCTGATAATGATGGTAAAAGTCTGTTGCCACATGACTAGGATAATACTGTTCTGGATCGATGTACCCAACGGCACCTTCAGGTAATTCGGTATCCCGAGTAACTTTCCCGATCTGGCCGTCTTTTGTTTTATAGGTAATCATTCGCGGCTGATCCATACTGCCTCCTGTAATGGCATCGAGGGTGCTTAACCCTTTTCCGCCAGAAAGATAGCCGCCTTCATATTGGTTCGCGGCTGTTGCGCCACCCCATAGAAAATTTTTTGCAAACCCCATATTATCCCTCCATCGTAAAGACTATCAGCGGCTTTCTTCTTAGAATTCATCCAAGAAGAAGCCGCAAGCATGATTATTTGTTTGTTAAGTCTTCGCCATTTGAAGCAATGACTTGTTTGTACCAGTCGAAGGATTTTTTCTTCGTCCGTTTCAGCGTACCATTGCCTTCATTGTCGCGATCAACATAGATAAAACCGTAGCGTTTTTTCATCTCACCTGTTCCCGCAGAGACCAAATCGATACATCCCCATGTTGTATACCCTAATAGATCAACACCATCTTGTTCAACAGCGTCTTTCATGGCTTGTATATGTGCTGCAAGATAATCAATTCGGTAATCATCCTCCACATAGCCATCAGCATCTGGTGTATCAACAGCACCCAAACCGTTCTCTACAATGAATAATGGTTTTTGGTAACGATCATAAAGGTCATTCATAGTAATCCGCAAACCTAATGGGTCGATCTGCCAGCCCCATTCGCTTGCTTCCAAATAAGGATTTTTTACTGAAGCAAAAATATTTCCAGAAGTTTGTTCCAATAGCTCAGCATCTGTTGTCGATACCCGAGAAGAGTAGTAAGAGAATGAAATAAAATCAACTGTGTGGGCCTTCAATAACTCTAAGTCGCCTTCTTCCATTTTGATCTCAATCCCGTTACGGGCCATTTCCTTCAATGCATATTGTGGGTATTCTCCCCGAGACTGGACATCAATGAAGAAATAGTTTTCGCGATCTGATTTTCTTGATGCCCAAACATCTTCAGGCTTACTTGTGTAAGGATAATAGGCACCTGCAGCCAGCATACAGCCCACTTTATTTTCCGGATCTACTTCGTGAGCGATTTTCGTCGCAATCGCAGATGCCAGTAATTCATGATGGGCCGCTTGGTATTTAACCTGCTCCACGTTGTCGCCTTCTTCAAAATAGAGGCCAGCTCCCATAAATGGCGCGTGAAGAATCATGTTGATTTCGTTGAAAGTTAACCAATATTTGACCAATCCTTTGTAACGATTAAAAATAACTCGGCATAAATTCTCATAAAAGCCTACTAATTCTCGTGAACGCCAAGCACCATATTTTTCTACTAAATGCATTGGACAATCAAAGTGCGTGATCGTTACCAGTGGTTCAATACCATATTTATGACATTCTTTGAAGAGATCCTCATAGAATTTCAAGCCGTCTTCATTTGGTTCTTGTTCGTCCCCTTTTGGAAAAATACGACTCCAAGCAATGGACAAACGATAGGTTTTAAAGCCCATTTCTCCAAATAAAGCAATATCTTCTTTGTAACGATGATACATATCGATTGCTTCTTTGGCAGGATAAAAATGATCCTCATCAAAATCAAACATTTTCATCTGTCCTGTGATCACTGGAAAACGATCTTTACCGATCGGTACAACATCGACATTGGCTAGGCCTCGCCCACCTTCGTTGTAACCTCCTTCACATTGATTGGCAGCAGTTGCGCCGCCCCATAAAAAGTCTTTTCTAAATCCCATTATTTCATTCCTACTTTCTTGATATTTTGTTGATTAATTAAGTGATTTTGCCAGTTCGTCTTGAACTTCGATTCCTTCTTTTTCCAAACGCTCAATCGTTGATTTAAAGTTTGGTAGATAAGCTTTGTGGGCAATAAATAATTCATCCATTACGCGTTTAGCTGTTTCTCCTGATGGCACCAATGGGTTAATGGTGAAAGCTTGTAATGCGGTATTGTAATCGCCAGTAACCGCTGCTTCGATCGTTAAAAGCTCCATAGCCTTCATTACTTGTAGCCAGCCTTTTTCTGCAGTCGGCAGCTCGCCAAAAGCCACATTGCGGGCACCTTGTCCCCCAACATACGCGGTAACTTCGACAACACAATCAGCCGGTAGGTCAGGAACAGCTCCCTCATTTTTGGTTGAGACCACGATCTGGGTATTTTTGTTTGCATAAATCGAGGCAATCGTTTCGCAAGCCGCATCTGAATAGTAGGCTCCCCCACGTTGCTGCAGCTGTTCTGGTTTATGATCCAATTCTGGATCTTTATAAAGTTCAAAAAGTTCTGCCTCTGTTTGCTTCACTTGCTGCGCTCTCGTTCCTACAGTCTGATATTCTTCCAGTGCATGCTTCAACATTTCTTCTTGACGATAGTAATAGCGATGATAACCGCAAGGAATCATTCTCATTTGTTCTAATTGTTCACGATAAAACGGCACATCAAAAATATTTTTCGGCAAACCATTATCTTCCTGATACATTTTATCAATAATATCCATCGTCACATCATTTCCGTGTGAGTCAGTGACTTTATGCCAATGGAAATGGTTTAAGCCAGCAAATTTGTAGATTAACTCATCCGGCTCTTTACCGATCAATGCAGGTTCGATCATGGTCGCCATCACAGGAACATTGCAAAGTCCAATCACTCTATCCCATTTCCCATAACGGACAACCGCTTCTGTGACCATGCCGCTTGGATTGGCAAAATTAATCAACCAAGCATTTGGACATAAGCGTTTCATATCTTCTACGATTTCCAGAATAATTGGTACTGTCCGAAATGCTTTAAACATCCCGCCAGGACCGTTGGTTTCTTGACCGATCATGCCATAATAGGCAGGAATACGCTCATCTTTGATCCGGGCATTCAGCAAGCCTACTCGAAATTGAGTCGTAACAAAATCGGCATCTTTCAAGGCTTCTTCTCGATCCAGCGTCATGTGGATTTTCACATCATAAGGAGAAGCATCCCACATTCGCTGTGCCATCGCTCCAACGATTGCCAGTTTTTCTTTTCCTGCTTCGATATCTACTAACCAAATTTCCCGAATTGGCAGTTCTTCATAGCGTTTGATAAAGCCTTCCATTAACTCCGGAGTATAACTACTGCCGCCACCAATGGTAGCGATTTTGATTCCTTTTGTCATTGTATTGCTCCTTTGCTATTTTATTTACACCCTTATTATCATTTATAAAATAATTAGATTCAATGTAAATTTATTATTTAGAAAAAGCGTTTGCAAATCTAGGGATATCTTGCGAGTGATTTGTAAAAAGCATTTACAAATCGAATAATATAAGGAATAATATTCATATCGACAATTATTCAAATACTCAAAAAAGAAAAATTTCCGATAATTTTATTTACAAAGAACTATATAAAAATGTAAAAAGGAATGTGGATACCATGTTATTACAAGAAAAAATGCGCCAAATCAAGTTGGCCCCTGCTGAACGATCTTTGATCGATTTTTTATTAGCCAATCCAACTGCGATGGCTGATCAAACCATCAAGGAATTGTCTGAAAAAACCTACGTTCATCCTTCTACTTTTATTCGGATCGCCAAAAAATTAGGCTTCAACGGTTGGCTCGACTTAAAGACAGTCTTTTTGGAAGAGCAAACCTATATGAGCAGTCATTTTACAGATCTTGATGCCAACTTTCCCTTTTCCTCCCATGACGGCATTATGACTATCGCCAAAAAGTTAGCGAAACTCGAACAAACAACAATTGAAGATACGCTTTCCTTGATCCATCACGATGAACTGCAAAAAGCGAAACAATCGCTACTCAATGCCAGCCATATCAAGATTTTCGCAAGTAATGCCAATACCTTGATTTCTCAAGACTTTGTTTTGAAGATGCGGCGTTTAGGAAAAAACATCCATGTTTGTGACACTTTTGGCGAAAGTGCTTATGAAGCATCCAACTGTACTTCTGATACGACAGCCATCTTGATTTCTTATACTGGTGAAAACAAGATGATCAAAGAAATCGGTAAAATTCTTGCCGAACGTCAAGTTTCAATTATTGGAATGACTAGTATTGGCGAGAACGCATTGGCAAAATTAAGTGATTGTGTCTTAAATATCACAACCCGAGAAAGGCTTTACTCAAAGATCGCAAATTTCACGATTAATACGTCCGTTTGCTACCTACTGGATGTGCTGTATGGAATCGTCTTTTCGGAACATTATGAAAAAAATCTCCAGCATTTGATCGATATTGGCATGGCTTATGACAAACGTCCTACTTTCTCAACGATTATCGCTGAACCAACCTACGATAAAAATCTTCAATACAAAGACTCTCTGTTTCCGAATTAAACGGCTGACAAAAAGCGATCGCCCCACATGGCCGATCGCTTTTATGCATAAATAGCTCTTTTTAGAAAGTTTTCGCTAAACGAGAGCTGTGATCAAATCATCTGAACAAGCAACTTCATTTTTATCTGATTCAATAATATCTAAGTAATCAGCAGAATTTGTTACCAAAACAGGGGTCTCAATGTTGAAACCAGCTTTGATCAGCGCATCTTTGTCAAAGGTAATCAATTTTTGACCTCGAGTTACTCTATCTCCTTGCTTGACATGCGCTTCGAAGTATTGCCCATTGAGTTGAACGGTATCTAAACCGATATGGATCAACAATTCCAATCCGTTATCTGAGATCAACCCGATGGCGTGTTTCGTTGGGAACAATGTCATAACGGTACCATCAAATGGAGCAACGACTTCCCCTTTTGTAGGATGGATCAAGATTCCTTTACCTAAGATTCCTTGGGCAAAAGCTTCATCTTTGGCACTGCTTAAAGGTGCAACCGTTCCTTCGATAGGAGAACTAATGATTTCTTTACGTACAGACATTGTAGGTTCGCCTTCAGCAATTTCTTCGACTACTGTATTGTCTTTCCAGAATGCCATCGTCAAACCAAAACCAATCGCTGCAGAGATGGCGATAGCAATCAGTGAAGTCCACATGCCACTCGCATCTCCATCCGGTGTGATGAAGTTAAAGATCCCGAAAATACCAAGTCCGCCCATCGTGTAGCCCGTTACACCATTGACCATTAAGAACAGTCCACCGACAGCACCACCGATCATAGAATATATGAAAGGAGTCTTTTTAGGAAGAGTGATCCCATAAATAGCTGGTTCAGTTACACCAAAGATACCAGAAATGATCGCTGGCGGACATAATGCTTTCATCTTTTTGTCTCTTAATTTGAAATACATGGCAACGACAACTGCTGTTTGAGCAAAGCTAGCTCCGAAGGAACCTGTCAACACTTGGCTGAATCCTTGTTGCGTAACTTGCATGATCGCTAGTGGCACAACCGACCAGTGTAAGCCGAAGATAACCAATACTTGCCAGAAGAATCCTAGAATCAATCCATAAACCGCTGGCGAGAAGTCCATTAGCGCTTGGAATCCGGCACTCAAGAGATCTGTCAACATGCTGATGATTGGACCAATGATCAAGAACCCAACAGGTAAAGCAATCAGTAAGACGAAAAATGGTACCAAGAAAGTTTGCACGACACTTGGAATCACTTTTTTAGCAAGTTTTTGAATCTGTGCAGCAAATGCAATAATGAAAATGACTGGTACGACACTACTTGTATAGGTTGCCCCTACCCATGGAATACCTAAGAAAGTTTGATAGGCAGATTGTCCAAGTAAGCTATAAGGTGCTGCTGCTCCTTCTCCGGCAACTGCGGTAAAGGCTGTTTGCAGCGCAGTGCCTTGAATCGTTGGGTAGCATAGAGCGGCTCCAATAACGATACCGACCATCGGATTCAAACGGAATTTTTTTGCAGAAGTATAACCTAAAATAACCGGCATAAACATAAATATTGCATCACCGATCGCATTCAACATTACATATGTGCCTGATTCTGCTGTATAGTTGAACCAACCCTGTGTACCCAAAAAGACTAATAATGCATTAAACCCTTTGATCATACCGGCAGCTGCTAACGCACCTAAGAAAGGCTGGAAACAACCGCTGAGGATATCGATCAGACGATTGAAAATATTCCCTCCGGAACTTTCTTCTTCACTGTTTTCACTGATCCCCGCAACATCCACTACTTCTGCATAGACATCTGGCACATGATTACCGATAACTACTTGGTATTGACCGCCACTTTTCATCACTGTTACGACCCCATCCATATTTTTCAAGATGTCATCGTTCGCGATTCCTTCGTCTTTCAATTTAAACCGCAGCCGAGTGATACAGTGGGTCAAACTATTGATATTTTCTTTTCCGCCCACATTTGCCACGATTTTTTCTGCTAATTCATGATATTTTCCCATTTTTGTTTCCTCCAATTTTTGTTTGATTGAAGGTTTAGCCAACTGAATGTCACTATCCAAAAAATGCTTTACTATTCCCCAGTTTATTCTGGGATGACCTCCTTTCTTTTATGGTTAGCGATTCTTTTGCACCAATCGCGCAATATGAATCGTTAAATACAAACTTTCATCATTGGACATATCGTAACGATAATTCGTTACCAGAAATGATTTGATTTTTTGCACACATTGATAGGCGTTGCGATATTTTATCTTTACCATCTCAAGGAGCTCATCGTCAGTCTCTTCCGCATGGGTAGAGTGGTTCTGCATGCGGGAAACAAAAAAACGCAAATGCGTAGTAAAACGATAAAAATAAACCGATTCTTCATCGAAAGTTGTTTTAAAATAGTATTTGACGATATTGATGATATCTTGCATTGTTTTCGTCAATTCATAAAGATTGCTTTGATCATTGTTTTCTGTTTGAGCGTTTACCAAATGCAGTGCAATGAAACCCGCTTCATCTTCCGGCAACTCAATCCCATAGCGCTCACTAATTTTTTCAATCGTTCGTTTTCCGATTTTGAATTCATCTGGAAAAAATCGCTTGATGTCCCAGAGAAGAACATTTTTGACAACGATCCCTTTTTTGGCACGCTCGATTGCACTATGTAAATGATCAGGTAAAGAAATATAGATCGAATCGTTGATCGGTGAGGACAACTCTTCTCTTGCATATTCGATTACTTGGTTCGAAAGTTCCAAATATTCTAATGGCAAGTCGGCCAATAATTCCTGAAATTGGGAAGCAATCGTACGATTTTCTAAACGATATACTTTATCGATCGTTTGATCACTGATATCGTCACCAACTTTTTTCTTGAATGCGATCCCTCTTCCCATCACAATAATTTCGTTTTGTTTTTCATCAGTAGTTATCACGACATTATTGTTTAACACTTTACTGATTTTCATGTTTTACCCCCACTTGATTATTGACGTACTAACCTATTTTTATACGAGATAGCCATTCAAATCAATTTTGATCCATACTCCTTTTTTCCAGAAAAAAAACCTAATGAGAGCAGACCAAATAGCCTTACTTTCATCAGGTTTAGCTTGTTTTTTCAACAATCACTATCCATACGAATGATTAACTTATCCTTATGATAGCAAACGGAGAAAACGCTGTCAATACATTGACCGTAAAAAGGATTCGTTATTTTACTTCCTCCCGATTCCTTTTATAAAATGAATCGATGAAAAACAAGAACCCCACATACCCGCTCCCAAGCCAACACCAACAAAGTGATGGAGTAATGGATACATGGAATTCTAGTAATTAGTTAGTGTCCACTGGAAGGAAACAGCAAAAAATATTTCCGACTGATCACACGTCACTGGACTGTAATTTATACATATCTGCATAAAGGCCTTGCTGTTTTAACAATGAATCATGGTTTCCTCGTTCGACGATACGTCCTTTATCTAAAACTAAAATCAATTCAGCATCCCGAATCGTGGATAATCGGTGGGCGATGGCAATCGTAGTTCTCCCTTGTCGCATATTCGCCAACCCTTCCTGGATCAATCCTTCTGTTTCGGTGTCGATATTGGCAGTAGCTTCATCTAAAACGAGGATTTTAGGATCAGTCACCATCGTTCTAGCAAATGAGATCAACTGTCGTTGCCCGCTGGAGTAGCTAGCGCCACGTTCAATCACTTTGGCATGATAAGTGCCCTCCAGTTTTTCGATAAATTTATCTGCTTGCACAAATTTCGCTGCTGCTCGGATTTGTTCTTCGCTGATTTCTGGGTTCAGTAAACGAATATTGTCAGAAATATCTCCATAGAACATGAAAGCATCTTGTAAAACCAATCCGACTTTTTTTCGCAATTCTTCGATCGTAAAATCGCGAATATCATGATCGTCAATCAAAATTTGTCCCTCACCAAATTCGTAAAAGCGCATTAAAACATTAATGATCGAGCTTTTGCCGCTACCAGTGTGTCCCACCAAAGCGACGGTTTCTCCTGGATAAGCAGTAAAGGAAATATTCTTCAATACATGATTTTCTCCATCATAAGAAAAACTGACATTACGAAATTCAATCTTTCCTTGTTCAATGACTTGATTCGCATCTGGATGTTGTTGTGGGGTAAATTCTTCATTATCCATGATTTTAAGAATACGGCTACCAGCCACCATGCCATCAGTAAAGACGCTGAGAAAATCCATCATCTGTGTCATAGGATTGAAGAAGCCTTGGACATAGGTGGTAAAAGCATAAATCAACCCCACTTCAATCGGAGAATGCAAAGCATCAAACCCAAACAATGTTAATGACATCGCAACTGCAATCGCATAGAGAAAATTGATGATCGGCGATAATAGCAACGAATTAGTACGAATCATTGCATACCTTGTCTTGAGGTATTCATCATTCGTTTCCTCAAATTCTCGGTTCAGACGTGCTTCTTGTCGGAACTGCTGGATAATCTGCATTCCCGAGATCGACTCGTTCAATTTCGTATTCAATTGACTTAATTTTTCTCGCATTTGACGATAGATTCGGGAGCTGAATTTTTGATAATACCAGATGACGATCATCAAAATAGGTAAGAAAATCAGATTCAATAAAGCAATTTTTACGTTGATCTGAAACATGGCGGCAAAAGAAGATAGGACTGCAAAAATACCAGTCAAAACCATCAAAAACACATACCATAATTCATACAATGTTTCGGTATCATTGCTGACCCGCGACACAATCGAACCTGCCGGAGTCTGATCAAAATACCGCATACCTAAACTATGCAGCTTCTCGAATAACTTGGTCCGCACATATTGATACGTCTGCAAGGAAGCCATCGAGTATAGAAACCATTGAAAAAACCAGATGACTGCTTTGATGACTACCCCAAAGAAATAGAGACCCGCAAAGAAATAGATGATTTGATTGGTTGCTGACTGTTGCGTTAGATAGTTATCCATGAATGTCTGCAGAATTCTAGGCAGGAGAATGTTGACAATTGATAAGAGAAAAGCAAAGAAAATGGCTGCAAAAAATGTCTTCTTGAAGGGTTTTGCAAATTGTAACATCCGCTTGATGATCAATTTTTGCTCTTTAAATGGAATTGATTTTGACCATTCAGATTCTTGACGTTCCATTATACTTCACTCCCTTCAATTTTGGCTTCCAGTTGTTGCTTGTCCCACATTTTTTTGTACCAGCCATTTTTGGCTAACAGGGCTTCGTGGGTCCCTCGCTCGATGATTCTTCCTTCATCGATAACTAAGATCTCTTCGGCATGCTTCACACTACTTAGCCGATGCGCAGAAATAATCGTTGTTTTGTCTTTTCGATAGTCTCGCAATTTGTGCAAAATATCTTCTTCTGTTTTGGCATCGACAGCTGACAAGGCATCATCTAAGATCAGTAATTCTGGGTCAACAATCAATGCCCGTGCGATGGACAACCGCTGTTTCTGCCCGCCAGATAATGAGACCCCTCGTTCACCGACCATTGTTTCGTATCCTTCTGGCAATGCTTTGATGTCATCATTGATTGACGCCAAATCAGCAGCCGCTTCAACCGCTTCTTGTGGTGCTTGGGGTACCGCAAAACGGATATTGTCTCGAATCGACATGGAAAAAAGAAAGTGATCTTGGGGAACATACCCGATAGAGCCCAATAACGCATTCAAAGTATATTCTTTGATGCTGTGCCCGCCAAAAAGAATGTCACCCTCATAATGATCATATTCCCGCATCAGCAACTTCAAAATGGAGGTTTTACCTGCACCGGTTTTGCCAACGATTCCTAATGTCTGTCCTTCATGTAAGGTAAATGCTATCTGTTGCAGCGTGATTTCTTCGGCATCATGATAGCGAAAAGCGTCTAACGCCACTTCAATTTTACCTTGAGCCGGCTCTTGGATCGCGTGTTTTTTTTCAACAATATGGGTTCTTTCCCCCAGCAATTCAGATACCCGATCATAGCTGGCATTCCCTCGTTCTAAAACATTGAACAGACGGCCAATGGCGAACATAGGCCAAACCAGCATACCAATATAACTAATAAATGAAACCAATTGGCCAATCGATATCTCTCCTGACATGACAAAACGACCACCCACAATAATCGTTAAGACATATGAGACACCGATAATCAAT
Source organism: Enterococcus sp. M190262 (assembly GCF_005843965.1). Lineage (NCBI taxonomy): Bacteria > Bacillati > Bacillota > Bacilli > Lactobacillales > Enterococcaceae > Enterococcus > Enterococcus sp. M190262. Next base: position 3,012,693 of record NZ_CP040461.1, read on the forward strand.
GTAATGAAAGGATCAAAAAGTGCATCTAAAAAATTGACTTTACGGTTCTTGATGATGGCATCATCAATTTTGGCTTGAAAATCTTGAATATCTTCTGTCTCTTGTCCAAACGTTTTGATGACTTTTATCCCAGTAATACTTTCTTGTGCTTTGTCATTAATCGCTGAAAAAGCTTCTTGCGAATCACGAAAAGCATCATGTAGTTTGCTGCCTAACACTCTAGCCATGACCGCAAGAAATGGCAAAGGAATCAACGCAATCAAGGTCAGACGCCAATCGATAAAAAGGATCATGGCGATGATCGTTGCTCCTCCAGAGATAAACGAATCCGCAAAGGTTAAAATACCCGCCCCAGCAACGTTTTGAATGGCGTTCAAATCATTGGTGGCATGGGCCATCAAATCTCCAGTTCGATGTTTTTGATAGAAAAGATGATCCATTTTGGTGAAGTGATCGAATAATTGACGACGTAAGCTTTTTTCCAAGCGTGCAGCACTCCCCCAAATATTTATCCGCCAGACAAAACGAAAAATATATTGTGCTAATGCAGCGGCAAGCAAAATACCTATCCAAAATAAAATCGTTTCTATCGAAATCTCTTTTTCTGCGATCTCATCAATAATGATTCCGATCACTTTGGGTGGCGCTAATTGAACGAGAGCCACCAAAACCAATGCGGCTACTCCTATATAATAATGTTTCCTTTCTTGTCTAAAAAACCAACCTAACTTTCTAAAAATCGACATAACACCCTCCTATTATTCACTCCTGTTGGCTACGATTTGAATCATCGAAATTTTCGGACTATTTTGGCAATGACTGACCTTCCGATGTAGTTACATTTCAATTCCTCGCGAAACACGTTTTGTTACCTGCTCAACGATAGGCACATTCATTTGCAAATCTACGCTTCGCTTACAGTTCTTCTAAGGGAAAATCACTAAGATGAACTTGCATGTCTCGCTGACGCGGTCAATCGCAGTGACTCGCAACAAAAAGCGAGCTGATGGGATCAGCCCGCTTTTTGCGCTAAAAAACCTATTTTTGGTTTTTCATTTGTTGCATCATTTGCCGAATCTTCTTCTCAGAAGGCTTTTGGCCCATTGACATCATCATCGAACGCAACATATCCTCATTAACGGGAGGATTTTTCTTCAGATAATCTTGCATATATTTACGCGCCAAAAAGAAGCCGCCGACAGCGCCTAATAATACCGCGATAACAGCGATCACGATTACAATTCCTAAACTAATCATTTGAAATCTCTCCTTTCTCTTGTACTCTCAATGAATCATTTTACTAGAAAAAAATACAAAAAGAAAGAGAGAAAGCAGGATTTCTCCAAAAACTTTCCCTCTATATATCAGCTTAATGCCACATCTCGTTTGTTGAACAACCAGTTTGTCAAAAAGTAGATCAATAAGCTGTATAACAAAAGTCCAATCGTCATTTCCCAATAATTCAAACCCGGATCAATTATTGCATTTTGTATATCCGTTTGATGCAATAATGTGGGAACCGTATCTTTGATATTCATAAAATTAAATGGATTCCACTTCAACCAAGGATATTTTTCTATCGCAAAAAGCATGATGGAGTTGATGATGCTGCTCCCGAACAACACAGCTACTCCTAATCCCACTGCCATACTTTGAGAGCGAATGACGGCAGAGATGAACAGAGTCATGGTCATATAAAATACAATCAACAGGAAATTCGTTGCTGCATAGACAAGAGCCACAACTATAGCAGGCAATTGATTATAATCCGTTGATGTGAAGGGAGATTCAGCTACCAAAAACAAATTGCTAGCAAGAAAACTGCTTAGAAATAAAACCAGTGTGCCAAGCAAAGCAAATAAGAGTGTGTTGATGGCTTTTGCGGCTAATATCTGACTTCTTGAAAATGGCCGAATCAACAAAAACTTGATGGTCCCTCGACTAAATTCTTCTGCTACCGCTGAAGCTGCCACAATAACAACAAATAAATTCAAAAATGACGTCATGTCGCTTAGAAAAATAAATAGATCGTTGGCTTTAGTATCAGGCGAGCCTAAGCGGATCACATAGGTGAGTCCGAATGTTAAAATCACCAAAAGTCCCAACATGATCCATGTGGACTTTTTTTTCGTGACTTTGATCCATTCATTTTTTATTAGTGTCCTCATTCTAGAGCCCTCCCTCTTCCGTCCAAGCCAAAAATGTTTCTTCCAACGAAGATTGCTGCAATTTCATTTCCTTTAAACCAATCCCTGCATTAACGAGGGCAGCAGCGATCTCAGAACGATTATCCGTTTCAAGTGAAATCTGTAATCCATCAGTCAAAGCAAGCCCATCGATTTGGAATTTAGTCTTCAAGACATTTAATGCTTCCTGATCGTCATCTGTTTTGATGATCAGTAGGCTTTTTTCTGCCTTCAAGGTATCCATCGCGACTTGATGGGTCACTTTCCCTTTTTGGACAACGATCAGATGATCTGCAATCTGTTCGATATCACTTAATTGGTGACTCGATACTAAAACAGAAACACCCTGTTCTCTTAACATGAGAATCATTTCCCGAAACTCTCTCATACCCTTTGGGTCAAGTCCGTTCATTGGCTCATCTAATACTAAGAGAGTAGGACGATGGATTAATGCCTGCGCCACACCCAATCGTTGGCGCATCCCTAGTGAATACGTTTTGACTTTTTGATTGATATATTCTTCTAAATGAACTTGGCGAATCAAGTCATCCATCTCAACTGCCGTCATTTTTGTCTTCGCCATGCGCTGGTACTGCATCAAATTCTCGTAACCAGTCAGATAATTGTAGAACTCAGGATTTTCTACAATCGCTCCTACCGAGGCAATGGCTGCTTTAAAAGACGTTTCTAGGGAATTCCCCATGATCGTAATTGAGCCTTTATTGTGCTTCATTAAGCCAACGATCATTCGAATAATCGTCGTCTTACCCGCACCATTCGGTCCTAATAACCCGACCACTTGCCCTTTTTCCACTGAGAAAGAAGCATTATCAATGATTTGCTTGGTTCCAATCAGTTTCGATACATTTTTCAGTGTTAGTATTTCTGTCATTTCATCCCTACTTCCTATTCGCTATTTTTTTACTTTCATGATAATAGTTATTACTACCATCCCACTAGAGTATTAAAAAGTCAACAGGAAAAAGAATGATCTTTTCAATTTGGTCTTCTTACTTCCGAATGAAATTCAAAGAATACGAGCCAGCTTCATCAAATTGGGATTTTAAATTAATGACATGATTTAATAAAAATAAACGTAGTAGAAATCAAATTATCATTTAACAAATGAGGGAATTGGACTGAACATATAAATTTATAAAGAGGTGTTTTCTCCGAAATGTGATTAATTCACCTGCTGCTAGGAAAACTGATGGAAACTTAGGCTGTCAAAAACCTGTTTATGCTTTTCGCTCCGAATTTTATGAATCTTTTCTTTCAAACGTTCCCAGTCACTGCTGGTGGGCTGACCATTCCAATAAAAAATCTCCATTTGTTTGTTTGCCCCTAGCTGGCGATAGATCGGGTAATCACTGATTAGAATATCTGGTTCATCAACTGAAGGAACATGCTGGATTGCTCGATGGGAGGTGTTCAACAATCGATTTTTGATCCATAATTCTTGTGTCTTGCCAAATTTCGATTGAATAGAAAAAGTTACTGGACGCTCATATTTAATAAAGACTGTTCGAACGAGCATGCAGTATTGAAAGATAAGACGATCATTCTTCTTTGCAAAACCAACAAGTGGAGGGATTTCTCTTTTTATTGCGATCAAAAATCGTCTCATCGTTGGGTACATGACTGGAAAATAAGCTTCAAGCTCACTTTCCCGCGTTTGTTTTCCAAACCCATCTATTTTATGTTCTGTTCCAAAAACTGATGAGTAGGAATGAATCATGAGTAAGTTGACCAATAAATAATTTTTTTCTTTCGAAGTGAGTGCCAAATCAAAGTATGCAGACAGTTTGTCAATAATGATCTCCTCAGTCGAATACTGCTCATTATCAAACCAATCCTGATGGATTTCAGTCAGATCCTCTTCCAAATATGTATTCATTACTGCAAACATAAAATAAAGAAAACTGATTTCTTCGTCCGTGAGATCACTCACAGCGTAAACATTTGCCTGAAAAAAAGGTGCCAGTATGCATTCGGTGAACTTTCTTTTAGTCATCAATGGATGCTCGAAAGTCGTTATTTCATCAGGAATTTCTACGATAAAATGTTGCTGTTTGATTCGCTGCAATGAAATAGCCAGCAGAGATAAAAATTTATTGCAATCAATTTTTCGCATGTAAGGAGCGTGACGCTCAATTTGAGTAGCAATAGTTTGCTTGTCCCTTATCGTTGCTAAAAGATCTGAATCCGTTTCATCAAACAACTGCCAATACATGACATGATAAAAATAACGTATGTAGTACTCTTTTCCTTCAAGTGGATTTCCTTTTCTTAAACTGTATGATAAATGATAATTTGCTAACACTTGATTCAATTCAGTCAATTTTCTTTGAATCGTCCGTAAACTGCTATATGTCTCTTGGCTTAATTGCTCTAATGAGTGGTACTTTCCCTTAAACAACAAATCAAGAAAGGTAAATCCGACAGTTCTTTCCACCAAGATTGCATAAACTTTGCTTAGCAGAAATCTAGGTGAAAATTCTATCTTGATAGTTTTTGATTCTGATTGATAATTAACCGTATACTCAGAATATTGCTCCTGAAATAGTTCTACCTGTTGAATAACAGACAATAGCTTGCTAGTTTTATAGTTAAACACAGCCATCAGCTCTTTGGTTGAATAAGTTGTTTGATTCCTTTCATAACAATAGGTGAGAAACTGGTTGATTTGTTTTTCTGTTGTGTCAAATAATACATGAAACACTGATTGACCCTCGCTTAAATAGTTATTCAAACTTTGCCTTCATTTAAGTTTGATTTCATCTGGACAAGTAAAAAGATCTTACAATATTGTAAGTTAGTGAATGTTTTGCGATCATACCACTTCAAAGGGACGATTGTCAAACTACCCGTCAAAGTCTTTTATTAAAAAATATCAGCTCAACAAATCTTGCGATTTGTTGAGCCGAATAAATTGTAACTGTTCATTTCTGGGGAAGAAATTTCCAATCATTTTGCTTGTGCTGCCTTTTTGCGACAATCTCTCAAGAGAGTTTACATGCCAATCTGTCTATTCTTTATTTACTTCATTATCAGCAGCGACCGCTTTTTTATTTACAATATTAAATGAACTTCTTAAATGTCTTTTTCTGTTCTGAGTGTTTGTCCTGCCACAATTAATTTTCATCATTATTATCGTATGAGGAAAGACTATTGGGATTGCTCGTCTCCTTAAGTATACTAGTGTCAATGCTGGAACTCTCAGAAGAAGACGGTAGATCAACAATAATCCATTTACTTGGCTTTAAATTCTCTATAGTTGTAACGTCACCATCGTAAACAATCACTAAATCCACTTTGTTTTTACACTTGATCTCAGACATTGGTAAATCTCCACGAATTCTTAAAAAATTCTCAATACCGGAAACCCATTCTACATTCGTTAAAGTCGTTTCACCAATGACCTTATTCTCAGTACCCTTACCATCCCAACCATAAGTTAACACTGCTCGAACCGATTTGGCTGATCGTGTTTTATTCGGACGAATAGGTATCGTGATCCACTTTGACTGCTCATCATAAATGATACGGTTCGTTCGTAAAGTCAAAGATAGTTTACTGGGAGCTCGTTCATTTGCCAAACTATCTATTTTAAAGAAAACAATAAATAAAATAATAAAAAAAGCAATCAACAAGGGGATTTTATTCATTTGCCTCACTTCCTAAATCTATTTCAGGTTAACTTGATAATGAGATTATAGTAGTTTTTTTAGGTAACCACGCGCCAAAAAAAAGACAGAATCAGGTGGAAATTGGCATTTTTCAGAAAACAACCAAAAAAGACTGACACAAGAAAGACAAAAAGTCGCAGTGAATTCTTCGAAAAATCCAGCAGCAAACTACCACTAACTAGATCAATATTTTGTCTCTTCTTATGTTCAGCCTTTTAAATCTGTAAGGATATTAGATTTGAAGCGATACATTCACACGTTCATCCAATCTCCAATTCATTTTTTCTTTTTATTTTCGTTTATAGATAACGTAAGAAATCAAAAGCATGCCCCCGAGAATCATCCATTTATCATTGGTCATTCCGGTTTGCGGTAATTGAGGATTCCCTCCATTCTTTGGCGGTGCCCCACTCTGACTTACTTTAGGAACGGATAATGAAGAATTGTCCACGCTATTACCATTACTGTTGGAAGTCGCACTCTCGCTACTTATACTATTGGTCGTACTTTCGTTACTTGTGCTACTTGTTGTACTTTCACTGCTTTCACTGCTTGCGGTCGTGCTTTCACTACTTGTGCTACTTGTTGTACTCTCACTGCTTTCACTGCTTGTGGTCGTACTTTCACTACTTGTGCTACTTGTTGTACTCTCACTGCTTTCACTGCTTGCGGTCGTACTTTCACTACTTGTGCTACTTGTTGTACTCTCACTGCTTTCACTGCTTGCGGTCGTACTTTCACTACTTGTGCTACTTGTTGTACTCTCACTGCTTGCGGTCGTGCTTTCGCTTGAAGTGCTCGTTTCTCCGGTACCACTGCCCCCGCCTCCATATTTCGGCGTGTAGCCAGTAGTTGTGTGGACTGCTGCTGAATCATTGATCAATGCTTGAATGGTTCCCTTGTTTGTATATTGCTCCAAAGACCCATCAGTTTCTGTTTTATAGGTGATATAGATTCTCTCACTCGTATCCCGCAAAGGAATTTCAAAAGTGCCGTCTGAATTAAGCATAATTGGGACTTGGTCAACATAAGTGGGATTAGTTACGCTTGGACCATACACCACTCGTGCCATGGTGCTGATCAATGCTTGATGGGGTCCAAGAGTATCAATGAATCTCCCATTTTTAATTGAAACCTTATTCGTATCATAAGAATTGATATAAATACGCCAATCAATCGTTCGTTTGGGTTCTTGTGTGCCTAGATACAGCCCTTGTTTCGTAAGTAATGCACCTGTTCCAGTATCCTCAACCCCTCGAATAAATAAAGGAATTGTCTTAATTCCATTAACTGTTTCAAAATCGAGTTGATTGATCTGATCGACAGTAATGTCTTCACTAAATTTTGTCCAAAAGTAAAAGTCTCCATGCACATTGTTGTTCTGCTCAACAAACTCAGTAAATACAAAAGTAAGCTGATTCCCAACTTGGGTGACATTTACTACTAAATGACCGTTCTCATCATACAGTTCATAGCTATTATTGACACCTTCAATCTCTACTGGGAGGATAATCGTCGCTTTGTCCCCGGCCTTTAAGTCACCTAATCCTTCGAGACTCCATTTGAGATCAATTCTGAAAGATTCGTCTTCATCTAAAGTCGTCACTTCTTGATTCTGACTATTGACAACGGATACATCAGTGATTAAGTTTGCCCCCACATCCGTCTCTCCATATACAATTTCCATACCGGTAAAAATGGGGATAGTTAGCAACAGAGCAACAAGTACTTTTGCAATCTTTGAAAGCATGTGATCCCTCCCTGATAGTTAATAGGTCACCGTCAGTATAATTTATGGAAAATTCAGAAGCAAATCATACGAACTGTGCGAGTTATATCACAAGGCAGGGCTTCACTTTCAAATTAATCATCTGCTTTGCACAGAAAAAAACCTATCACTCAAACAAAGCGATAGGTTTTGGAAAAAGACTGACTGATTATTCTGTTGGATCTGCATAGCGATCAATTTGTTGATTATAACGTAGTTGACAACAAATATAAAAAATAACTTGGAACAATAAGTAAATACCTACGATTTCACCATAGAACTGCCAAACGGGCAATTCAACTAATAAACGCAGTGCGGTCATCGCAACAGCAAAATGAATCATTGCCACGATAGTTGGCAAAAAATACATAACTTGTAGCTGATGACGCAGAATTTTATGCCGTTCTTTTGGTGAAACACCAAGCACATGCAAGGAGCGATGGTAAGCGCCGTCCTTGTCAAGATCCGCAAACAGGCGGAAATAGATGATTGATGCAGAGAAAATAAAGAAAACGGAGCCCAGTAAAACAGTGATCATTAAAATGAGACCATTGCCTTGACGTGTTTCCTGGAAAACTTTGTATTTTGATTGATAACCAATATGAGACGGAATGCCTTCAAGTGCTTTTGACCACTCTTCATCGGACATCTCGTTGACTTTGTCTGCTCCTAATTCATCGTAGATAGCGGATACTTTTTCATCTGTTTCTTTATTTTCTTGATCGATTTGCTGATTGATACCATCAATTAACGTAGGATCGTCTGCCCACTCGGGGTAATCTAACCAAACAAATCCTCCCGAATCTTCAGAATCACCAATTTCTTTTTGCCACTTCTCAAAAGTTTGATCAGTTACAACACCAAGGCCAAAATAGTTCAACGAAAGCATTGAGGGACTATGAACGATCGTCATATCTTGCTGAAAATCGCTATCTCCGCCAATTTCCAGCGGATACACATGTTGTCGTTGGCTTTGGTCAACCGACAACAGTTCTTTACGTCTTGAATAATTGCTGCTAAGTTCAAGCACTTGATCATCCATAACAGGTTCAGCTTTTTCTCCGATTTGGCTCATCAATTTGCGATAATCACTTTCTCGCATCAATGAAAATGCATTGTTCATGTAATATGGATCAGTAGCAATCGCTGGATTTTCAAGATTTGTGTAGGTCTCAATGAGATCCACTTGTTCCATAACCGGATGATAGCCTTGCGCTTCCAATTTTTCTTTCACTTCAAAAGCCTTCGTTTTACCTATTTCATCTTTTTCGTATTCCGAAAAAACATACGCTACACTAATTCCTTGAATCGAAGAAAACGAAGTGTTGCCAATCGCCATCATTACTGCTATTCCTACAAAAGCCACTGATGTACTAATGGCGATCAGACTGTACATTGCCGCATTGTCCCGCATACGAAAAATCCATTCACTAATCGTTAACAAGCGTGTTCCTTGTAAAAAAGAAGGACTTCTTTTAAGTTGTTTCAATAAGTAAACACTAAACTGATAGAAGGACAAGATCGTGCCTGCTACCGTCAACAAAACGCCTAATAAAAGAATCAAAAAACCGTCAGCTTTGAAAGAAAAATAAAACACACATCCGTAGCCGACAAAGAGCAAAAGCACCCCAAGGAATGCATAGATCCGACGACTCACAGGCTCCGGCCTGGGCTTCTCGTTTTCTTTGATCAATGATATGATCTTTTCCCCTTGTAAAGCACGCGTACTAAAAAATGAGATCAGCAGGAACATCAAAAGATACACGCCGATTGTTAATCCCAAACTAGTCAATGGAACCATAAAAGACAATCCGCGATTGAGATGCATCACATTCTGAGCAACAAGCAATAATAGCTTTGTTCCCAAAATTCCTAAGCCAACCCCTAGAAAGGTGGCCAGCGATCCTAATAGCGCATTTTCAATAAATAGAATCCTTCGCAAATCCTTCTCTTCAATCCCTAAAATGAGATAGATCGCGAGATCGCGTTTGCGACGTTTTAAGAAAACAACAAAGGTGTACCAAAGAAACATCAAAGATAAAAATGCAATTACTACTAAAGCAACCGCTAATCCCATCTTAGCTAGACTGGAAATGGTATCGCTCGCTGACAAGTTTTCTTTTAGTTGCGGATGGAACAAAAGCAGACTAAATATATAAAAAACCATGGCAGCAAATGTACTGCTTACGAAATAAGCAGCATAGGTGCGGAAGTTACCTCTTAAATTACGAATGATCAACTGTCTGAAATTCATGACGGCGACCTCCTAGATGTGCAAGAACATCAAGAATTTTTTGGTAAAATTGTTGCTGATCACTTCCGCGATAGGCCTCATTGTAAAGTTTGCCGTCTTTGATGAAAACAACACGATCAGAGAAACTTGCGGAATAGGGATCATGGGTAACCATCATCGTTGTCACTTGTCGCTGTTTGTTCATTCGGCTCAAAATTTCCATGACATCACGGGCTGCTTTAGAATCTAGATTACCTGTCGGCTCATCCGCAAGCAACAGTTCTGGCTAATGTATCAGCGCTCGAGCAATCGCAACACGCTGCTGTTCTCCACCGGACAACTGATAGATCCGTTTTTTTCTTTTGTCATTGATTCCTAACTCTGTCAAAAGCGCTTCACAGCGCCGTTTCATCTCATCAACCGGTACTCGATCCAATGTTAAGGGCAGCATAACATTCTCTGCCACATTTAGCGGAGACAATAAGTTATAATTTTGAAACACGAAACCTAACTGTCGGCGTCTAAACTCAGCAAGCTGTTGTTTTGGCAATGTCAGCGGTTGGGCGCCATTGATGATGACCGAGCCGGATGTTGGTTGATCCAGAGTCGCAACTAAATTCAGCATGGTGGTTTTACCACTGCCAGAAGGACCCATAATGCTAATAAATTCTCCGGCAGGCACTTTGAGATCAATTTGTTTCAACACTTCCACAGATACTTCACCAGTATACGTTTTAGTGATATTTTTCAACTCTAGTAAAGCCATAGCACTCACTCCTTTGCTGTCAGTGTAACAGGTTTTCTGAAACAAACTTATCGATTGTTTGAAAGATAACTTACAATTTTGTAAGTTTCGTTAGCTCTCGGGAAATTTTAATTGCAGGACAGTCCCTTGACCGACTTCAGAAGCAATCGTAACCGTAATCGAGAGTTTTTGACTAATGAGAGAGACTAAATAGAGTCCCATACCGGTAGCTTCTCCCCGCTGCCGTCCATTGTCACCGGTATAAAAAGGTCGGAACACCCGTGGCAAATCTGCCGCTGAAATGCCACAACCTGTATCTGTAATCGTCAGACTTCTGTTCGCATCATCTAATGCAAAAGTGACTGTTGCTTTCGGATTCGAGTATTTGATGGCATTACTGATCAATTGAAAAAGTAGAATCTGCAACCATTTTTTGTCTGTTGTTATCCAAAAATCAGTCTCATCCTTAATTTTCGGATAAATTTCATGCCGGATGAAATTGCGCTTCTGTTCACCGATGCTTTGCTTGATCAATGCTAATAAGGAGGTTGATTCAATCAAAAAGTCTTCTTCAAAATCTTCCAGACGAACAAAATTCAAGGCTGTGGCTAATCCGCTTTTCAAACGATCCGTCTCTGCTAAAAGATCGTAAGGGTCAATTTGACTACTCTCTGCCATCAGTTCTAGGACTGAGACTGGTGTTTTCATTTGATGGACCCAGATATTCATAAATTTGATATGGGTTTGATGATGAGCATCAATCGCTGCTAGTTGCTCTTGTACATGATGATGGTCGTCATCTAAAAGCTTTTTGACTCTTCTAGCTAAGTAACCAGCGCTTCTTCCAGATAATCCTGTTTTTAGATAGTGGTAGAAACTGCGATTGGCGAGATAATCAATCGTGAAAACTCCTATCGCTAACAAGCCCACTAATAGTAAGCCATAGCCGATCACAAAACCATTACGATACCCATCTAACCAAACGAGCAAAAGGATCAAAGCAATCGACATCCCAAATAAAGCAATTGCTGGTAATTGAACTTTCAAGTATTCTTTCATTCTGGTCTCCCTGCAATAAAAAGAGCATAACCCTTTCCACGAATCGTTTGGATTGGTTCATCAAGACCGAGACTTACCATTTTTTTTCGCAGACGACCAACATTTACTGACAATGTGTTATCATCTACAAAACGTTCATCGTCCCATAATTTATTCAAGATCTGTTCTCTGGAGACCATTTCTGGATAAGCCATCATTAATAAAGTAAGCAATTCTCCTTCACGAACAGTTAACACTTCTTCCTTTTCTAGATAATTCATCTTTAAAGCCTCAGGATAATAAATCAATTCCCCAGCTTTTAGTTGGCGAGCACGATTGCTCTGTGCATAGTCTCCATATACTCGCCGAATATGACTTTTTATTTTTGCTAAGAGTAATTCATAAGAAAACGGTTTGATCAGAAAATCATCTGCTCCATACTCAAGTGCCATCACTTGATCCATATTACCGTCACGAGCCGAAATAAACAAAATGGGTACCAAGGATTGCTCGCGGATTTTTTGACACCAATAAAAACCATCAAAAAAAGGTAAATTAACATCTAACAAAACCAAATCTGGCTCTATTCTATGAAATTCTTCCAAGATCTTTTCGAAATCCTGCGGAATAAAGGTCTCGAAGGCATAGCGAGACAGCTGACTTTCAATCATTTTGACTAATGACTTGTCATCTTCAATTAGAAATATTTTCACAGTGCACCTCCTGAAGTACTTCTAGTTTACCAAAAGCAACGGATCACTTCCTTAAAAAAATCAGAAAAAGATTGTCTACTTATTTATTGTAAGCAAAATGATTTTATAGTATACTATTTCTCGTGACATGTTAAATATATCTAAAAGGTGGAAAATTGATGAAAAATGTTTTAGTTGTAAAAGCAAATAACCGTCCTGACGGAGTATCTGCAAAAATGTTCGATACTTTTGTAGAAAATCTAGATCGAACAGCAGTAGATGTAGTTACTTTTGATGTTTACGCACAACCAATGCCTTATATCGGACAAACATTGTTCGAAGCATTCGGAAAATTAGCACAAGAACAAGAATTAAACCAAGAAGAACAAGAATTGATGACCGTCCGTCAAGATGTCATGAATAAATTTGCAGCAGCAGATACGATTGTCTTTGCATTTCCTATGTGGAACTTGACGATTCCTGCGGCATTGCACACATTTATCGATTATATTTTCCAAGCCGGTTTCACTTTCTCCTACAATGAAGATGGATCTATGAACCAATTATTGAAAGACAAAGAAGTTGTTTTGTTAAATGCTCGTGGCGGTGTTTACTCAGGTGAAATGAGCGGTATGGAAAGTGCTGTTACATTTATGGAAAAAGTATTTGGTGGTATGTTTGGCATGACGATCAGCGATGAAGTAATCATTGAAGGTCACAATGCAGACCCTTCAAAAACAGAAGAAATCATTGCAGCCGGCCTAGAAAAAGTGGCAGAAGCAGCAAAAAAATTCTAATAAAAAATTAAAAATCTCAGGAATGATAAGCGAACCAACAATGCGAACTAGCAGTTATGGGACAGCTTTATTCCTGAGATTTTTTTATTACTGTTAAACAAGACCGTCTTTCCAATCAAGTGGTAAAAGCTGAGCAAGCGGCAGACTGCCCGCCTTCGTCAAGACTTGCGCAGAAAGATTGTCTTCAGACAGCTGACTGAGAAACTCGCGGCAACGACCACAAGGTGAGATCGGATGCCCCTGCCAGTCCACAGCCACAACTTTTGCAATGTGATGTTCTCCCGCAGTGATCATAGCTGCTGCAGCGGCATGCTCTGCACAAAAACCCATAGAACAACTAGTGTCAATGCACACTCCAGTAAAAACGTTCCCTTCTCTGGTAAGGATGGCTGCTGCAACACCGCCGGATTCTGCCCAGGGAGACAGTTTTCTTGGTGCAATCTTCGCTTGGGCGAAAGTAATCAATTCATCAAACTCCATCTTTTCCTCCTGCTAAACCCATTCTTTCTTCAATAATCGAAACAGTTCCAGACTAGGTTAGACTGTTTTTGCGCCATAGGATAATGTGGTTCATTGCTCCATGATCTTAGTCAACAAATCTGGATCAAACGTTTGTTGCTGCAGCATGGCGATTTCAAAACCATAAGGAGCTTTTTTATTCTTTTTGTCTTCTCCAACATAAGGAGTTTCTAAAATTTTAGGGAGTTGTTTCAATTGTTCATGATGGACGATTTTATTCAATGCTTCAAAACCAATCGTTCCAAAACCAATATTCGCATGCCGATCTTTATGGCTGCCTTGGGGATTTTTGGAATCATTGACATGGATTACTTTTAAACGATCCAGTCCAATGACCTTATCAAACTCATTTAAGACACCATCAAAATCTTCTTTGACGTTATATCCAGCATCATTGGTGTGGCAAGTATCAAACGTCACCGAAAGCTTCTCATTCAGCGTAACACCATCAATAATTGCAGCAATTTCTTCAAAACTGCGTCCGATTTCCGTTCCTTTACCAGCCATCGTTTCTAAAGCAATCTGAGCCGTTTGCCCTTTTTCCAAGACTTCGTTCAATCCTTTGATGATTTGCTTGATACCTGCTTCTGGCCCTGCACCAACGTGAGCTCCTGGATGCAATGTGATTTGCGTTGCGCCCAATGCCTGTGCTCGTTGAATCTCCGCTTGTAAAAACGACACCGCAAAGCCAAAATTTTCTGGTTTGATGGTATTTCCCAAATTAATGATATAAGGTGCGTGGACAACAATATTCGAAATGCCTGCTTTCGTCATTAAATCTTGTCCAGCAGCAATATTCATCTCTTCAATTTTCTTACGACGGGTATTTTGCGGAGCCCCCGTATAAATCATAAAGGTAGTTGCTTGGTAGCTTGCTGCTTCCTCTGCCGCTCCCAGCAACATTTTTTTCCCACTCATGGAAACATGTGATCCAATTAACATTGATTGTCTTCCTCCTAAAAATAAGTCTTGTCTATTATGCGAAAAAACATTCATTCATGCTAGTTTTTTGCTTGCCGTTTTCTTTGACTTTATCCACTATATTAAGCCAATCCAAATAAAATCAGTACGAGTGTCATGAGAGGCAAACTAATCAAGAAACTGATAGAAGACACAAAGCCGACTGCCTCTTCCTCCATACCTGCCAATACAGAATTGATCACACCGAATAAAGGAATTGGAGCAAATACCAGTAAACACAACACGGGCTTCAAAAAAGCGGGAAGAGGTAAAAAGAAAAAGCAGAGGAATAATAGCAAACCGATTCCATAACGCAAACTCAAAATCTTTCCTACCGTTGCAGCAGCATGTTTCGGTAAACGAAAATCTAAAAACAAACCAATCATGAACATCGATAGAAAGGTATTGGCATTACCGATAGGTTGGACTAGCTGGATCACCCCTTGCGGTAATGAGAGCCCAAAGCTGCGAATCAGCAACATAAATAAATAGCAAGTAAAGGTTGGCGATCGTAATAAATTAAGAATGATTTTTCCTGGCTCAAAAACTGTCCGTTTCCCGATTAGATACTCAATCAAAATGGTGGTGCCTCCTGCCAACATAATACTGTTACCCATATCAAACAATGAAATCAAGGGGATTCCTAATGGATAAAAACTTTGTGCAAAAGGAATCGCGAAATTTCCGATATTGAATCCGGAGCCACAATACATCGAAAACTGACGCAACACATCATTCTCTTTTTTGGTTAGGAAAAAGGCAGTCATAATCTGCACGAATGTGATGATTACCGCAATTAAAATTAATGCCAGTGCGTCCATTTGGATCTGCATATCGGCAAGATTAAGAATGATTGCTGCTGGCAGAGTGACATTGAGGATCATCCGAGACAGAATAGATCCATCCGCTTTTGATAGGACCTTTAGCTGTTTAAGAAAATACCCCAAAAAGATCATTGCAAAGAGACCAGCGGCATTCAAAAATAATTGTCCCATAAACGATCTGTTTCCTCCTCTATTGATTTGAAAAAAAGCGAACCCACTCAGCGGTTCGCTTTTTACTCATTTCACTCTCTAGCAACTAGCTAAAATGTCAACAAGAAATATTTTTTCTTCCCACGGCGAATAACAACATATTTGCCGCCGATACGGTCTTCTTCGTTGATCACGTAATTTAAGTCTTGTTGGCGTTCGCCATTCACATAGATTGCCCCGTTTTGGATATCTTCCCGGGCTTGTCGTTTCGATGCTTCGATTTTCGAAGTAGTCAACAATTCTACAATGTTTAACTCATCATCATTCGAGACTTGATAGGTTGGGACCCCTTTGAATCCTTGTGCAATTTCGTCAGCAGACAGTCCTTTGATATCCCCATTGAACAAGCTTTCAGAAATATGAACAGCTTGCTCATATGCTTTTGCACCATGAACTAATGTGGTCACTTCTTTGGCCAACGCTTTTTGGGCAACTCGTGTTTCTGGTGCAGCTAAGAATTCTTTTTCAATTGCTGCAATTTCTTCAAGTGATAAGAAAGTGAAGTATTTCAAGAATTTCACAGCGTCACGG
This sequence comes from Enterococcus sp. M190262, assembly GCF_005843965.1. Classification (NCBI taxonomy): domain Bacteria; kingdom Bacillati; phylum Bacillota; class Bacilli; order Lactobacillales; family Enterococcaceae; genus Enterococcus; species Enterococcus sp. M190262. The sequence continues at coordinate 3,028,885 of NZ_CP040461.1, forward strand.
TCATCCGTATTGATCCAAAACTGATAAAATTCGTAAGGTGTTGTTTTGTCGGCATCTAGCCAAACTGCATTCCCCTCAGTTTTACCAAACTTGGTACCATCTGCCTTAGTAATCAAAGGCATCGTCAAACCAAACCCTTGGACTTCTCGTTCGCGACGTAGCAGTTCAATTCCTGACGTGATATTTCCCCACTGGTCACTGCCTCCAAGTTGCAATAGACAGCCATGTTCATCATAAAGATTTAGGAAGTCATAGGCTTGCAGCAATTGGTAAGCAAATTCGGTATAAGAAATTCCCGTTTCAATGCGGCGTTTTACGCTTTCTTTGCTCATCATGTAGTTGATGGTAAAGTTCTTCCCTACATCACGTAGGAAATCGATCAATTTTAATTCGCCTAACCAGTCATAATTATTGGCTAAAATTGCTGGATTCGTTTGATCCTCAAAGTCAATAAAACGAGACAATTGATTTTTGATACTTTGAGACCATTCCTTGACGGTATCTAATGTATTTAATTGCCGTTCTTGGTCCTTGAAAGATGGATCCCCAATCATCCCTGTTCCTCCGCCTACTAATGCAATAGGAACATGCCCTCGTTGTTGGAAACGGCGCAGCATCAAGATCGGTAAAAGATGGCCAATGTGCAAACTATCAGCGGTTGGATCAAACCCAATATATAGTTTCACAGACTCTTCGTTTAATTGTTTGATCAATGCACTTTCGTCAGTAGTCTGATGAACCAGACCACGACCTTTTAATTCTTCAAAAAAGTCTGAACTCATTTTTTTTCCTCCTAAATCATTACTCACTGTTCATATTAACTGAAAATCCGCCTAAAGAAAAGCCTTAATCCCATTTTGGATCAATCCCGTATTTGTTATAATTTGATTGTGATAACGAGCAAAACTATCCAAGTGCGTTGATTTTTGCTATAATACAACGGAATCTATTCTAATATCATTGAGGTGACCATTTTTGCCCCAAAATAAGAAAAAACAACCAAAATCTCCAAGTACGAAAAAGAGCTGGTTTTATTTCAATATCAGCTTGCGCGTGCTCCATTCGCTCTTTTTAGTCGCAATTTCCTTTTTGATTCTGGGCGGTTCACTCGCACTAGGTATCGGTGTTGGCTATTTTGCATTTTTAGTAGAAGATACCGCTGCCCCGTCAAAAGAAGAACTGCAACAAGAATTAACCGACATCACAGAGACTTCACAGCTAGCTTATGCGGATGGTAGTAAAATCGCCACGATTCGATCAGATCTGATGCGTACATCGGTTTCTTCAGATAAAATTTCTGATTATCTCAAAAAAGCGATCATTGCAACAGAAGACGAATATTTCAATCAGCATAATGGCGTCGTTCCTAAAGCGGTCGTCCGTGCCCTCCTCTCTGAAGCAACTGGCTTTGGTGGTGGCGGTGGATCGACATTAACTCAGCAATTAGTCAAACAGCAAATTCTCTCAAGCGAAACTACTTTTAAACGCAAAGCCAATGAGATTCTCTTGGCGATGGAAGTCGAAAAGTTTTTCTCTAAAGATGAGATTGTCACAATGTACTTAAATATTTCACCATTTGGTAGAAATAATAAAGGGCAAAATATTGCCGGCGTGCAAGAAGCGGCCCAAGGAATATTTGGCGTCAATGCTGCCGATCTTACACTGCCCCAAGCTGCTTTTATTGCTGGATTGCCACAAAGCCCGATCGTCTATAGTCCGTACACGAATACTGGTGAAATCAAAGAAAATCTCAGTGCCGGTTTAGATCGAAAAGACTTCGTCCTCTTTAGTATGTATCGTAATCATGACATCTCAAAAAAAGAATACGACGAAGCAATGGTTTATGATTTGAAACAAGACTTCAAAAAACAAGAAGCCATTGAGCAGACCGATCAGAGTTTCCTCTATTATACGGTTCTCAATGAAGCCAAAGATATTATCGCTAAACAATTGGCGGACGAAGATAAAGTTAGCGCAGAAGAATACAGTAAAGAAGAAACCTATCAGAAATATTTAGAATTAGCACAACAAAAATTAGTCAATGGTGGTTACACAGTTACCTCTACCATTGATAAAAACATCTATAATGCCATGCAAGACGCTGTGTCCAAATATGGCTATATGCTGGATAACTGGGGCGATGCGCCCATTGAAGTTGGGAATGTCATGATGGATAATGCAACAGGCCGTGTGCTTGGGTTCATTGGTGGTCGCGATTATCAGCAAAATCAATTCAATCATGCGTTCGATGCCCAAAGACAAGCTGGATCAAGTATTAAGCCAATGCTCGTTTACGGCCCTGCCATCGATGAAGGCTTGATGGGTTCTGAATCAATGGTCTCTGATTACGCAGCTAAATGGCGCACTGGTGAAAATGCGGATGAACCAATCGTTAACGCGACAAATAAGGGAACCAATACCTTTATGTCGATTCGAGAATCATTAGAAGTCTCTAGTAATATCGCTGCGACAAACATTTTTCAAGACATTTGGGAGCAAGAAGGTGACCCATTCTTCTCTTATAAGAATTATTTGAGCAAGATGAACTATCCTGAAGACAATAGTTGGGCTTATGAGTCTGCTCCTTTAGGAGTCACCAACGTAACTGTTTTAACTCAGACCAATGGATTCCAAACGTTAGCAAACAAAGGCGTTTACCAGGAAGGTTATGTGATCGAATCGATCAAGAACAATGAAGGCGAAGTCTTGTATCAGCATGAACAAAAACCAGTTCAAGTCTTCTCTGAAGCAACAGCATCAATCATGAATGACATGATGCGCAGTGTAATTGACGAAAAAAAGACGTCTAACTTTAAATCCGTTGTTAGTGGTCTGGATTGGAACCTTGGAAATGCCGATTGGGTCGGTAAAACAGGTTCGACAAACAATTGGTCCGATTCTTGGCTCGTGGTCTCAACTCCTTCCATTACCATCAGCAGCTGGTCCGGTCGTGATGACAACAAAGCCACCGATAGTAGTGCCGGAACACGTACCGCTCAATACATGGCTTATTTGATCAATCGCATTTATCAATCCGACCAGAAGGTCTTTGGAGTGGATAAAAAATTCGAGTTATCCGATGATGTCAAAAAGATCAAAGTGTCTAAGGCTACAGGAACACTTCCAGGCGGCACGGTCACAGTAGATAACACAAGAAGAACCAATCCAAGCGACACAGTCACTTCGTATTGGACAAAAGGCGGTCCCAAAGAAGCATCCTTTGAATTTGGGATTGGCGGATCGAATGCCAATTATGCAGATTATTGGAAGAAAATCGCCCCTAGCCGAACAACAACATCTACTTCTACCAATACAGCCACGAACAATGGCTCTAGAAGTACCAATAAAGAAGAAAACGCCACGAACAATAACAATAATCAAAAAGAAGCAGAAAAAACGGAAGAAAAGAAAAACGAGCAGAAAGAGGATGACTGATTACGTCATCACAGTCATTTGCCAAAATCTGTTTTACCTGAAGAACGGGAAGCACATCGTTGCTCCTGTTCTTTTTTATATCTATATGTAAATAAAAAAACCGCTCCTAAGAACGGTTTCTTCTTTTTTCTCACTTATTTCGTTGAACTCTTTTCAGAGATACCATATGGTAAAACAATTGTTTTTTGTTCTACTTCTTCTTTGTTCATCATTTTCGTTAGTAAACGCATCGCAACAGCACCCATGTCATATAAAGGCTGGGTCACGCTAGATAAACGTGGACGGGCAGCTTCTGCCAATAAAGAATTGTTGCTTGTAATGATTTCAAATTCTTCAGGTACTTTGACACCTCGGTCAATCAAACCGTCTAGAACACCGATAGCAAGTTCATCGTCTGTTACATATGCCGCTGTCGCTCCACTGTTCATGATTCGTTCAACTAATGCCAAGCCTTCTTTAAAGCTATAAGGCGCTTCAAAAATCAAGCCTTCTGAATAGTCTAAGTTGTTTTCTTTTAACGCTTCTTTATACCCTTTCAACCGGTTTTGACCGTTGATTGGATCAATCAATGCACCGCTGACAAAAGCGATCTTTTGATTGTTTTTGGCTAGTAAACTTACTGCATCTTTCGTAGCTGCTGTATAATCAATGTTCACGCTCCCCACTTGTTCATCGGGATCGATTGAGCCAGCAAGTACCACTGGTGTTTTTGAACGCGAAAATTCGCCACGGATTTCATCAGTGATCCGATGACCCATGAAAATCACACCGTCTACTTGTTTTGCCAAAAGATTGTTCAGTACGTTTACTTCCTTCATACTATCGCCATCGGAATTCGCCAAGATAATGTTGTATTTGTACATCGTTGCTACGTCATCGATCCCACGAGCCAATGAAGAAAAGAACATATTGCTGACATCGGGAATGATTACACCGACTGTAGTTGTTTTTTTGCTAGCCAATCCTCGTGCAACAGCATTTGGACGATAATCTAAGCGGTCAATGACTTCCAGAACCTTCTTACGTGTCGCTGGCTTAACATTTGGATTGCCGTTCACGACACGAGAAACCGTCGCCATCGAAACATTTGCCTCACGAGCAACATCATAAATCGTAATTGTTTGTTTTTCCATGATATATCTCCCTTTATTCTGTTTTCAGAAAATCTTATTTACATTTCTTTGATAGAATAGCAAACTTTTTGCGAATATGCAACCGTTTTAATTCCGCTTTCATGAAAACTTAGTCAATTTTACATATTTACGGACAAGCATTCTCCAGTAAAGCGTGCTAAAATGGAGAAAGAATACTTGAAAGAAGGTTTTTTCATGAATAAAGAAAAAATACAAGAAATGACAACGTGGTTAGCCAGCAATCAAGCTGAGGTCGCTTATATCTCAAATCCTTCAACGATTGCCTATTTTTCAGGTTTCAAGAGTGAACCTCATGAACGCGTATTAGCACTCTTTCTTTCACCTGATAAAGACCCTTTCCTATTTACACCAGCTTTAGAAGTTGAAGAAGCTAAAAATAGTGGCTGGCCCTACGATGTGATTGGTTATTTAGATAGTGAAGATCCTTGGAAAAAAATCTGTTCAGAGCTAGAATCTCGTTATCACCTCAAACGATTAGCACTAGAAAAGAATGATTTGACTGTTGAACGTTTCGAAGCATTGAATGGTTTCCTTCCAGGAACTGATTTTTCACTTGATATCACTCCTGTGATCCAGAAAATGCAATTAACCAAAACAGCAGCGGAAATCGACACATTGCTTGAAGCAGGTAATTGGGCAGACGTCGCTTTTGAGATTGGTTTTTCTGCTGTCAAAGAAGGTATTTCTGAAATGGAGATCGTTGCAGAGATTGAATATCAACTCAAAAAACGCGGCGTTTCCCACATGTCCTTTGATACGACGGTCTTAGCAGGTGCCAATGCTGCAAGCCCTCATGGGGTTCCAGGTAAACAACAAATCAAACCAAATGAACTAGTTCTCTTCGACCTAGGTGTGATCTGGAATGGCTATTGCAGCGACGCAACGCGTACCATTGCCTATCACGAGCCGACTGAATTGCAACGAAATATCTATGATATCGTCCTTGAAGCGGAACTGACTGCCCAAGCAGCTGTTAAACCAGGCATTACTGCGGGTCAACTGGATGAAATTGCTCGTGGGGTCATCGAAAGTCATGGATACGGTGAATACTTCAATCATCGATTGGGTCACGGGATCGGCACAACGGTTCATGAATTTCCATCATTGATTACCGGGAATGATTTGGTGATTGAAGAAGGCATGTGTTTCTCCATCGAACCTGGGATTTACATTCCTGAACAAGTCGGTGTTCGTATCGAAGATTGTATCTATGTTACTGAAACTGGTTGTGTGCCGTTTACAAAAACTGCAAAAGAGCTACTAGTATTGAATTAAAAAAAGGAGATGGATTATGACGCAAAATGTATTGGTTTTAGGTGGGACACGCTTTTTTGGCAAACATCTCGTCAATGAACTGCTTACACAGGGTGCGAACGTAACGATTGCTACTCGTGGAAAAACACCAGACTCATTTGGTCCAAAGGTAACTCGATTGATTTTTGACAGAGAAGATGAAGACAGTATCCGATCTGTTTTGACAAAAGAAACTTATGATGTGATTTACGATAATATCGCCTATACCTCCAATGATATTGATATTTTGATGCGTCATGTCACTACCGAACGCTATATTGTCACAAGCTCTATGTCTGTTTATCCAACTTTCCATGACAATCTGGTCGAGAAAGATTTTGATCCAACAGCACATGCTTATCGTCTTGTGACCTCAGAACAAGTGAACTATGCAGAAGGAAAACGCAGTGTCGAGGAGATTTTAAGCCAAAAATACTCACAAAATTCGGCATTTGTCCGCTTTCCTTATGTGGTGGGAATTGATGACTATACCAAACGATTGTCTTTCTATATTCAATCCGTTTGTCAAGAAAAAGCCATGTTTATTGACAATCTTTCCCATCAAATGAGTTTTATCGATTCTAAAGAAGCAGGAAAATTTTTAGCATTTTTAGGAACCAGTTCCTTTACAGGCCCCGTCAACGCTGCTGCTAAAGGTACCCTCTCACTGGCAGAAATTTTAGCTTATGTCTCAAAAGAAACTGGCATTGACCCACTTTTATCACCTACCGGAGAAGCCAGAAAATACAATGGCACGCCAGAATATTCGATAAATGTAGCACTAGCTGAAGCAAACGGCTTTCAATTCTCCCAACTATCTGATTGGATCTACTCACTATGTGATCAAGAGATCAAAAATGCTTAACTATGTGCGCCTTCGCTAAAAAAAACACATCCAAACTAGAAATAAATGCGTCTGTGATCTGTTTGATCGCAGGAACCGTGTTGTCACGGCTCGGCATTTTATCTTCGTTTGGATGTTTTTTTGCTACCGATTAAAAGCAGCTCCTTTAACTTTCAAAAGAGAAAGATTATGCTTCTGGATTATTTTTTTCCATTTTATCTTTTAATTCTTCTTTGACTTCTTCAAAATCTTCTTTCGCATCTTTGGCTTCTGATTTTGTTGTTGCTTTTACATCAGCCGCTTTGTTATTTGCTTCATGTTTCAATTCGTTTGCTGCTGATTTTGTTTCTTTTGCAGCATCATCTACGATTGGTTTGGCCTCTTCTGCCCCTTCTTTTACCGTTTCCTTCATGTCTGCAGCGGAAGATTTTGCATCAATAAAAATGTCTTCTGCTGTTTCTTGGACGTCTTCATGAAGATCACTAGCAGAATTTTTGACTTCGTCAGCAGATTTTTTGAAGCGCTCAGATAAATCTCCTGCCTGTTTTTTTAATTCTTCAACTGTATCGCTAGAAGAACTAGCTGCTTTATCTTTTAAGTCATCTACTTTTGCAGTCAATGAATCAGTAAAACCTGAAGCTTGTTCGCCAAGTTTAGCTGCTTTATCTTTAGCGATCTCCACTAAATCGGTACTTTTATCTTTAGCCATATCACCATAATCAGAAGCTTTATCCAATAAATCATCGGCTTGTTTGGCTAGTTTGTTTCGCAAGTTTTTACCTGACTCGGGTGCTAATAACAGGGCTGCTACCGCTGCTGCTGTCCCACCAATTACTGCACCTAATAGAAATCCACCTTTTTTACTCATTGAAATTCCTCCTCTTATTGTTTTTTGTTACGGTCTTTGAAAAACTTCATTGCTGTTTGACCTACTTTACCAGCAACAGTTGCTTTAGCCGTTGTTCGACCTAAACTGCCAACTCGCGAGACCAAGTTCTTTCCTGAACTATTCAATTCAGAGACGCTGGTACTTAAATCTGCTACTGCAGTAAAGAGCGGATCAATGGTCGCAACTTTGCCATTTACATCCTGCAGCAATTCATTGGTCTTAACCAACAATCCCTCCACTTCTTTTGAAAGGATATCTACGTCTTGGGTGATGACTCGAATCGTGGTATTGGCTTCTTCCACTGTTTTGTCCACTTTGGTCATCGTTTTGCTTACTTGCATCAATAATCGTACAACAAAAACGACAAGTACGACGAATGCAATCGCAGCGATCAATGCTGCAATCTCTCCTCCTGTCATAAAATGTCTCCTTCCCCTTTTACTTATATTAAGAATAGCATTTCAAACGGCGTTCTACAAATAAAAGACTAGCGAATTTTGTTTTTTTTTACTAAAATCTATCCGCTTTCATACAAAACAAAAAAAATGCCGAACAACTTTGATTGATCGTCAGTTGTTCGGCAAGCGTTCTTCTTACTTGTTCTCTTTTGTTGGTTTTGGCTGGATTGCTGTTTTTTCAGTTGGTGTTAATTCTTTACTCAATTCAATCAAGTATTCTTTTAGATTGTCTTTGACTTCTGGGTGTTTCAAGCCATATTCAATGCTTGTCTTCAAGAAACCAAATTTATCACCAACATCATACCGTTTACCAGTAAATTGGCGAGCAAATACGCGTTGTGTTTTATTCAACGTATCAATAGCATCAGTCAACTGAATCTCATTGCCGGCACCTGGTTTTTGATTAGCTAAGATATCAAAAATTTCTGGGGTCAACAAATAGCGGCCAATAATTGCCAAATCACTAGGCGCTTTGTCTGGAGCAGGTTTCTCCACAAAGTTCTTCACGTTGTATAATCCTTTATCAACTTGCATGCCAGGATCAATAATCCCATATTTTGATGTGTCTTCATGCGGAACATCCATCACAGCAATCGTTGAAGCATGCGTTGTTTCGTAATCATCGATCAATTGCTTCGTTAATGGGACTTCATCTTCCATCAAGTCGTCGCCAAGCATTACCACGAAGGGCTCATTTCCTACAAAGGCTCTTGCTTGTAGGACAGCATGCCCTAACCCTTTAGGATGTGATTGACGAATGAAGTGAAGATTAACATCTGTGGTTTCTTCGACCAATTTCAATAATTCAGTTTTGCCTTTTTCTTGCAGATTCATTTCTAGTTCTAAGTTTGCATCGAAATGGTCTTCAATTGGGCGTTTTGCTTTTCCGGTAACGATCAAAATATCTTCGATCCCTGATTGTAAAGCTTCTTCAACAATAAATTGGATCGTTGGTTTATCAACGATCGGCAACATTTCCTTAGCCATTGCTTTTGTTGCCGGTAAAAAACGGGTCCCTAATCCTGCTGCTGGAATAACTGCTTTTTTTACATTCATTTGTCTCTCTCCTTATCGTTACTTTTCAAGCGTAAACTCGTTCTCTTCTTTGCCATCTCTCAGCATGATTTCTTTGGCTGCTTGTTCGATTGCTTTTCCTTCATAAAGAACAGAATAAATGGTTTCGGTGATCGGCATTTCAACACCTAAAGCTGCTGCCAGTTCTCGCGCTGCTTTTGTCGTCGATACACCTTCAACGATCATTCCCATGTTTTCTAATACTTCATCCAAACTGTGTCCTTTACCAAGTAAGTTTCCCGCACGCCAATTTCGTGAATGAACACTCGTACAAGTCACAATTAAATCACCAACACCACTCAAACCGATAAAGGTCAATGGATTGGCTCCCATAGCTACTCCTAGTCGGCTGATTTCAGCTAACCCGCGGGTCATGATCGCCGCTTTTGCGTCGTCTCCAAAGCCTAAACCAGCAATTGCTCCCGCACCGATTGCGATGATATTTTTTAATGCTGCACCAGTCTCAACCCCGATTACATCATTGTTCGTATAAATACGGAAATAGTCATTCATGAACAATTCCTGCACATATTTTGCTGATTCTTCATTTTCACTCGCTGCAGTAATGGTAGTAATATCATGGACAGCCACCTCTTCTGCATGAGAAGGTCCAGATAACACAACAATATCTTGTCGTTTCTCTGTAGGAATCTCTTCTGCCAAAATTTCAGATATTCTCTTGTGACTTCCTTGCTCTAATCCTTTCGATGCATGGATGATCACGGGACGATTGGTTGCCTTTTCGGCAAACTCTTTAGCGACCGCCCGAATTGCTTTCGTCGGTACAACGAAAAGAATGGCATCTGCATCAATGATCGCTTCTTCAAGAGCCTTAACACCCAAAATATTTTCTGGTAGCTTCAAATCCGGCAGATAATGACGATTCGTATGGTACGTATTGATTTCATCGATTTGAGCTGGATTGTTGCCCCAAATTTTCACTTCATGACCATTCTCGGATAACACTTGCGCAAGCGCAGTCCCCCAAGAGCCAGGGCCTAATACGGCTATTTTTTGTTTCACGATGGAAACCTCCTCTGTTCATTTACAATAAAACTTCACTCAATCATTTTACCATAGTTGCTGAAAAATAACTGCTAGATTACATATTCATTTTCTCCATAGGAACGGTTGTAATCTTTTACTTTTGTTTTTTTACGGCGCCAGATCAAGACGATGATTGCACCAAAGAATAACACAGCTGATAAGACTTGCGATACTCGGATCGGTCCAAACAAGTACAAACTATCCGTTCTCATTCCTTCAATGAAGAAGCGTCCAAAACCGTACCAGATCAGATACCCTAGGAAGACTTCGCCTTCTTTTAAAAGTCCCTTTTTCTTACGGAGTAAGATCAAAACAATAAAACCTAAAACATTCCAGACAGATTCGTATAAGAATGTTGGTTGTCGATAAGCTCCATCGATATTCATATTATCAATAATAAAATTAGGTAGATGGAGACTTTCTAGAAAGGAACGGCTGACTTCTGCGCCGTGAGCTTCATGATTCATGAAATTCCCCCAACGTCCAATTCCTTGTGCCAACAACACGCTAGGTGCTGCAATATCCAAAAAGGTCACTGGTGAAATAAAATTGCGTCGGCAAAAGAAATACAGCCATATTCCTCCAGCGATCAAAGCCCCATAGATTGCCAATCCCCCAGAACGAGTATTGAAAATTTGAATTGGATCTTTCAAATAAGGTTCTAAATCAAATAGGACGTAATACAGTCTGCCCCCGATAATTGAAACTGGCAAGCCAATCAACATAAAGTCCGTTACATCATCGGCCTTCAATCCCACACGGACTGCTTCTCTCGTACTCAACCACATCGCAATGATGACACCGGAGACAATAATGATCGCATACCAATAGATCGGCAGACCGAACAACTCAAAAGCAACACGATTTACTAAAGCTAACATATAAACTGTTCCTCTCTAATTTCCAGAATTTTCTTCGATCAACTGTGTCAATCGATTCTCAAACGTTTGTGTCGCATCATAACCCATTGTTTTTGCCCGGAAATTCATGGCTGCAACTTCAATAATGATGGCGACATTTCGTCCGGTTTTTACTGGAATCTTGATTTGCGGGATATCTACTTCACCAATCTGAACAGTTGTATCATCCGTACCTAAGCGATCATATTTTTTATCTTTAGCCCACGCTTCAAGGTAAACTGCCAACTGCACTTGCATATAGCCTCTGACCGCACTGGCACCAAATAAGTTCATGACGTCGATAATTCCGATTCCGCGAATTTCAATTAGATGTTGGAGGATTTTGGGCGGTTCTCCCACCAGTGTCAGTTCATCTTGCTTATAAACATCTACTCGATCATCAGCAATCAGCCGGTGTCCACGCTTGATCAACTCTAATGCCGTCTCGCTTTTCCCGATGCCACTATCTCCTTGAATCAAGACACCTAATCCATAAACATCTACCAAAACTCCATGTACGCTTGTTCGAGCTGCTAATCGTCCATCTAAATAGCTCGAAAGTTCACCTAGCAATCGTGAAGTTGAAATAGGCGAACGCAAAATTGCGATATTGTGCTCTGCACAAGCTTGGATCATTTCCTCTGGGATAGCCAATCCTCTGGAAACAATGAATCCAGGTGTATCTTCTGAACACATTTTACGCAAGACCATCAACCGCTCTTCCGGCATCATTCGTTCAGCAAAAGTAATTTCTTTACTTCCAAATAGTTGTAATCGATCATGGGAATAATAATTGAAATAGCCGGTCAATTCCAACCCCGGTCGCGAAATATCCCCGGTGATGATTGTCCGTTCCAAACTTGTTTCATCCCCTTGGACGATCTCTAAGTTCAAAGCCTCAGCCAACTCATTGACCTTGACGGTTTCTGTCATAATAGTCCCTCTCTTCATCTCCATTGATTCTTCAGCTGCTTCTTTTTTGCAAACTGTTCCTCTCTATTTTATCATTCTATCTTAAAACTTACTACACGTGTTATTGGAACTACCTATTTCTTTTTATTTTATGCTATTATTTTTAAAGAGGAGGGATTTAATTGAAATTTTCAGACTATACTTACGTACGACCAGATTTTGATTCTTACAAACACAATTATTTGGAAGCGTTACACAACCTTGAGGAAGCAGCCAACCTTGAATCTGCGAAAGCAGCCATCGATGAATTGAATTATTTGCGGGGAACGATCGACACGGCAGTCAACTTGGCTTCAATTCGACACTCAATTGATACGACGGATCCGTATTATGAAGCAGAAGATACATTTTGGAATGAGTACCAGCCTCATTTTGAATCACTGGATTTTCGTTTCTACCGTTGTCTACTCGCTTCACCGCTAGTGGAAGAATTAAAAACTATCTATCCAGAAACGTTCTTTTTATTTGCTGAAAGTCGCGTGAAGTTATTTGATGAATCACTGATCGAATTATTCCAAAAAGAGAATCAACTGACTTCTGATTATGGCAAATTGATTGCTTCCGCCCAGCTGGAGTTCCAAGGAGACAGCTATACCCTTGCACAACTACGCCCTTTTACTGAACACAAAAATCGTGAAATTCGTTTGGAAGCAATAAACATTCAAACAGCATTTTTTGCTGAAAATGAAACGACATTCGACACAATTTATGATGAATTGATCAAAGTACGTACAGAAATCGCCCATAAATTAGGCTTCGAAAATTATGTTGCTTTTGCAGATGTCCAAATGAACCGCTGGGATTATGATCGCAAAATGATCGAAACCTATCGAAAGGAAATTTTAGAAAAAGTTGTCCCAATCACTCAAAAGCTGTATGCCCGCCAAGCAAAACGTAATCAGCTATCAAAAGCCACTTTTGCGGATTTGCCATTGGTCTATCCGAACGGAAATGCAACACCGAAAGGCACCGCAAACGAATTAGTGGAGAAAGCCCGTACCATGTATCATGAACTGTCTCAAGAAACAGGTGAATTCTTTGACTTCATGGTTGATCATGAGCTCTTGGATCTTTTAAGCAAAAAAGGCAAGCAATCTGGGGGTTACTGTACCTTTATCCAGGAATATCAATCTCCTTTTATTTTTGCGAATTTCAACGGGACTGCTGCTGATGTAGATGTCTTGACTCATGAAGCTGGTCATGCATTTCAAGCGTTTCAGTCTCGTTGGATCAAAGAGCCAGAAATTCTTTTTCCAAATTTCGAGTCTTGTGAGATTCATTCCATGTCAATGGAATTTATCGCTTGGCCTTGGATGGATGCTTTTTTTGAAGAGGAAACTGCAAAGTACAAGTTCGCCCATCTGGCTAGCAGTCTACAATTTCTACCTTACGGCGTGTTAGTTGATCACTTCCAACAAGAAGTCTACGAAAATCCTGATTGGACTCCAGAGCAACGAAAAACTTGTTGGAGAGACCTGGAACGCCGCTATTGTCCAGAACGTGACTACAGTGAATTTCCTGATTTGGATCGCGGGCTTTACTGGTTTAGACAAGGACATATTTTTGAGTCACCCTTTTATTATATCGACTATACGTTAGCTCAAGTTTGTGCCTTTCAATTTTGGTATCGTTCGATCGTAGCCCAAGATCCTACTGCTTGGCAAGATTATTTGGCCATTTGTCAAGTCGGCGGTACACAAACATTTCTTGAAATTCTCGAAACAGCTCACTTACGTTCGCCCTTTGAAAAAGGTGCGTTAGATGATACTCTGAAGGCTGTTGATGATTACCTAGAGAATGTTTCCGAAGAACAACTAAAATAGACCACACAATCCACGGAACGAACGAATCATCATTGATTTGTTCGTTCCATTTTTCATTGCAGTCCTTTAAATAAACGACATGCAGTCACGAACTAGTCAACCAGGTACGTTAAAAGAATAGTCAGCTCTTTTTTTGCCAGCTGCTAGGACTAACTTACTAAGGACCAACAAAAAAGCAACGAATACTCGCTGCTTTCTTGCTTGGCTATTGAGCCAATTTTATAAGCTTATTCGTTCGCTTTTTTCTTTCTTCTAAAGAAGAAGGTAACAACAAGCCCAATGAATGCAATCCCCACTAATGGATAAACTTGATTGTCACTCGAACCAGTTTTTGGCAAAACTCGCTGTTGACGATCTTTAGCAGTTGCTTTGATCAGTTTACTTCCATCATTTGAATTTGGATCAACTGGTTTAGTTTGATCGTTGTTGTTAGATTTTTTTCCATCGTCCGTTGCTGGTTGTTTTTCGATCACTTGAATCGTAGCCGTTGCCGTAACAGCCAATTGTTTGGTTGTCCCAAATATGCGCTCAAACAGCGCTGGATTTGCTACTTTCTCACCTGAAACAACAGAATAGTTCACCTGATAAGTACCGACCTTGCTGGTATCAACAGATCCTTCAATAAGAAGTCGTTCAATTGATAGGGTATTGCCCTCACGATCAGTTGCTGAAACAAAATTGTTCTTAGCCTCCCATTGATCGCCTACATACACTACTGAGTCCTTAACAACTACGCTTATTTGATCTGCTAAAACTGTGATCGTAGCTATTGCTTCAACTTTACCATTGCGGTAGCTGATTTCATATTTGCCAGGTGTCGTAGTATCGACATCCCCTGTTATATCCAATTCAGCTACTGACAACGTTTTTCCCTCTTTATCCGTCGCAGAGACAAAGTTATCTTCTGCCTGCCATGTGTCTCCTACGTAGAGCGTACTATCTTTGGCTACCACGGTTGCTTGATCAGACACGACGGTAATCGTTGCGACTGACTCGGCGTTTCCATTTTTGTAGGTCACTTGATAACTACCTGCTTTTGAAGTATCAATATCGCCGCTAACAGTTACTTCTGAAAATGTTACGTTATTGCCTTGTTTGTCCGTCGCAGAAACAAAGTTGTCCTCAGCTTGCCATGTGTCTCCTACATACAATGTGCTGTCTTTTGCTTTGACGCTTGTTTGATCTGCTAAAACTGTGATCGTAGCTACTGCTTCGACTTTTCCATTGCGGTAGCTGACTTCATATTTTCCGGGTGTCGTAGTGTCTACCGTACCTGTGACGGTTACATTAGCGAGTGATACTGCTTTTCCATCTTTATCTGTGGCGGATACAAAGTTGTCTTCCGCCTGCCACGAATCTCCCACATAGAGCGTACTATCTTTGGCTATCACGGTTGCTTGATCAGACACGACGGTGATCGTTGCCACTGCCTTAGCTGTTCCATTGGTATAGGTCACTTGATAACTACCTGCTTTTGAAGTATCAACATCGCCGCTAATGGTTACTTCTGAAAATGTTACGTTATTGCCTTGTTTGTCCGTCGCAGAAACAAAGTTGTCCTCGGCTTGCCATGTGTCTCCTACGTATAATGTGCTGTCTTTTGCCTTGACGCTTGTTTGATCTGCTAAAACTGTGATCGTAGCTACTGCTTCGACTTTTCCATTGCGGTAGCTGACTTCATATTTTCCGGGTGTCGTAGTGTCTACCGTACCTGTGACGGTTACATCAGCGAGTGATACTGCTTTTCCGTCTTTATCTGTGGCGGATACAAAGTTGTCTTCCGCCTGCCAAGAATCTCCCACATAGAGCGTACTATCTTTGGCTACCACGGTTGCTTGATCAGACACGACGGTGATCGTTGCCACTGACTCGGCGTTTCCATTTTTGTAGGTCACTTGATAACTACCTGCTTTTGAAGTATCAACATCGCCGCTAACAGTTACTTCTGAAAATGTTACGTTATTGCCTTGTTTGTCCGTCGCAGAGACAAAGTTGTCCTCGGCTTGCCATGTGTCTCCTACATACAAGGTGCTGTCTTTTACTGAAATACTGGATAAATCTTTTTCTGGTGTGATTCCAATAGATATCTGGTTACCCGTTCGATTGACTTTTACATCCATACCAGATTGAATATCTTCTGGAACAACATATCCTTCAGGGACTTTTGAAACGTATACCTTGTATTTACCTGTATAAATATCTGTCAACTGTGACTCGCCTACTTGATCAGTGGTGGTGTTGATCACAGTTCCAGTCAACTGATTGATTAACATTAATGAAACTCCAGCAATCTTTTTTGTCGGCCTTTCTGTATCAAAGACATCAAGTAAAGCAGACGTTTTATAGATAATCCCTTCCGAATCACCTGCTGAAAATTGCAGATTTGCGATAGTGGATGTCGCGGTGCGCTTTGCTTCGGACAATGTATCAATCGTCTCGGATGAGATGGTGGCTGATGCAGAAATTTGACCAGCGTTTTGAGAAAGGACGGTATAGCTGATCTCCACGTTCTCCTTAAGCACATAGTTTGCAAAAACCAGCTGAATCTCACCATTAACTTTCTCTACTTTATAACTATCATCAGGAACATTTGAGATTCTGATGGAGTTTGGATCGATTTCTCCATTGGTGTTACCAATAGATTTTAAGCTGAACGTTGGATTTACAACTTTCTTTGTTCCATCATCAATGTTTTTCGTTTTCACAGTGACTTGGGTTACGTTTTTTGCGCTAGTAACTGTCCTTTGACTAATATCGATAATGTCTGTTGCGGTATTAGAGACAGTGACCGTCGATGACCCTTGTTGATTACCATACAGTGGTTCTTTAGAAAATCCCGGTATCAGAATTGATTTCATTTCCTGCCAACCATTTGCATAATGATAGGCAATGATGTATCTGTGATCAGTTGTCCCAAAATCGAACGTATAATAATTCGTCGCTTCATCATGCGTGATGGTAGGGTAATTCGGATCTGTTTCTTTCATGACTTGCGTATTGTATTGCCCCCGATCCCAGTATTGAGGATAAACCCCGTCCACTTGATCATTGGAGACATCGATAATGGAAAATACGACATCTGTATTCATTGGTACATGTGTTTGTACCTTCAGATCTTTGATGGTATCTTGCCGGGCATTAACTAAAAATTGATTTTTGCTTCCTTGCAACGTTTGTTCTGAATAGTTTTTTCTTCCAGTGGTAACTGTTGTATTGACAGTATCCAAGCCATCCGCTGAGATACTAATCGGAATTTTATCTACTGGGATCCGCGTTGTAGAAGCGAGACTGTCTGGCACATAATTAAATCCAATGTCAAATTGAATTGAACGATTGATTGGCGTAATAAAAGTAACTAAGGACCCTCCCTCAACCTTCTCGATACGGTAATCTTGATCGATCTTGTAATAATAGTTCACTTCTGGAACTTTTCTAAGTGTCAAATAATCTGGATGTTCGACGAAGATTTTAAGATTTTCGACAGGTTGTGTTGTGCTTCCTTCAACGTTGACTGAAGTATCATTTGCATAGGCACCATTTTGGTTGTAGTTCCCCCAAGCTGTCTCAGCTGAATTAGGATATAAAACTGAGATTGGTTGTACATAATCATCCCCAATCACTTTGAATTTTTCATTGGGAATCAAAGGAGTCGTGACATTCATGACGATGTCTTTTTGATCAAAAGGAACCGTAAGATGAATCATGGAAAATGCTAGGTTACTGTCTTTGGTTGCCGTCAAGGTCAACATGCCGTTAGAATTTTCGACTTTAAAGTATTCATCTAAAGGTACATTTTGATAAAAAGCATCATTGACCATTAGTTGCTTCACTGTAAGTTCCTGTCCATTTTCAGCGGATATCGTTATCTGCTGTCCTTTTTTCATTTCAGTTGGCATGCCATGTAATGTTAAATAGTAGGATCCCTTTTCATTGGAATATAAATTTCCACCGGCAACAGCTGAATAATACCTTGATGAAATCTCTTTTTCAGTTTGACTTGTTTTTGCCACAAAAGAAATTCCACGGTACTCCCCAGCCGATGGTTCAAGATTTACTGATCCAAAACCGGTGGTTGGATAGTTTTTGTAATAAGAATACTGATGGTCACTAATTTCAGATATGCTCATCGTGAATTGATAGACAACACCATAAGCCTTTTGCTGATCCATTTGTTTGATCTCAACTGCTGTATTTTGTAAGTCATTAGCTGTAATTGTATAATCTGTGCCAGCGACTAGCTCCGTTTGCGTTTCTGGCTTGATATTTCCTTTGATATCTACATCATAGCTATAAACCTTTAGTGGTTGCGATTCTATTTTTTTGAAAACTGCTCCTGGGATGTCAATAAGTTGCAAAGAGAGTGTTTCCGTTCCCGAGAGCTTGCGGTCTAAATTATAATACACTGTACCATCTAGACCAAAAATGTTTTTTTGTTGCTCGTACTTCAATGATTCGACATCTTCATAAAGATCGATCGCATAACTGGTTTTATTTAGATCATCAATTGTCACTTTGATTTGCGGGGTACTTTCTGAATAAAGATAACTCTTTAATTCAAGGGAAAATGTTGCATCGTGGATAGCTTGATTAAAAGTGATCGTTACTTGACGATTGGCACTGTCTACTTGCCAAGTCGCATCGATGCCTTGAATCGTCCCTTGATTATCGGTAAATCCAAGGGTGTCCGGCAAACTAAAAACAACAGTTGTTCCAGCTAAGTAATCTTCGTCAATGATTTCAAAATCCAATTTTAGTTTAACTGGTGTATTATTTAGCACTCTTGTTTCCTGTGTTTGGCTGTACTCTTCATCAGCCATCGTAAGCAGTGTTCCTTTCTTTAAAAGTTCTTGCGCCTTTATTTGTCGATTGGAACCAGAAGCATTTTCTTCTTTCTTAGCTATTTTGGGATCAGTAGAAGATTTGTTGGTTTCAGTTTCTGCAACACTAGAATCTTTTATACCTGATGTTTCCTCACTTTGATCCACTTCGTTCTCTTCACTGGAAGAAGTATCAACTTCTTCTTGACTACTAGCACTTGAAGTGAATGAGGAAGCTTCTTTTTCAGATGAAGCCAAGATAGGATCTTTTTCTTTGTCTATTTTACTAGTTGTTTCAGCTGGCTGATCAGCCTCAGATGTTTCAGCAATCACCAGTATTGGCGTTGTGATCTGAGTAAGACTCAACGCAATAACAACCATACTTTGTTCTATTTTTTTAGTGATTTTCTTCATTATTCTCCTCCAATTTATATATGTATTTTTAATCAATCGCTTTTCTTATTTTCTTACCCACTTCTAATTCTTCACCGCTAAAAAAAGAAAGAATGTTGTTTGTTCGATCAATTTTCCTGATTTGTCCTGTATTGATAATGTAGGATTTAAACACTTTATAATAAGCGGGTAGGTCCAATTGCTTGATGACTTTCAAGGACATCTCAATGTATTCGATCGACTTCTTTTGGTGAAGAACGATTTGGTTGCGCTCTTCTTTGACCGTTGTGATATAGTTGATTGATTCTGCATCCATAACGATCAATTCTCGTTTGTTTTCAAGCTTTAATAAGTGCTTTTTGCCTAATAATGATTGCTTTACTTCTATTGCTTCAATTAACAAGTTTCTTAGTTGGTGTTTAAACGCTTCTTTTGTATCAATGATCCCTAATGGGCACAGGAGGTTCATTTTTTTCATCTGTATCTTTGAAGCATCTATTCCATAAAAAGCTATTTGACATTTTTTACATTGGCTTCTCAATCTTCCTGCTAATTGAAAACCTCGATCATATCCTTTCATATCAGTGGAAAATAAGAATAAATCATTGATATCGGTAAGGTGTTCATTAATAAAACGCTCAAATTGGTCCGGCAGGAAAATTTCTACTGAAGCACACGGAAGTTGGCATTCTTGGATCGCTTTTTTTAGCCACTCTCCATTAAAAAAATTATCATCTACTACATAAACAGCAAAGTTGCTTAAATTTGCAGACATCTAAGTTCTCCTTTTTTACATCATTTTTAATTGTATTATTAATCAAAAATGCCCGCTTGCACTTTCAAGCGCATTAAAAGAACCTTTGTGCAAAAATTCAGCTGTATTTAAGAACAATGTAACTATTCACTTAGTTAGTCATAGTGGATATTCAGCAAGAATTGTTTCCGTAGATTTTAGAATGGTACTCTAGCGTGGGCGGCTTAACTGCTTAGACTATTCGTTTTAGTGAATAGCTATTAGTCAAAAAAGTGGTGCGATGATACTGCTCGTATTCCCATCGATCCCCTTCATAAAATACTACTTCTATCAATATTTATCACTGCGAAACAATAACAAATGGAACTAATAGACACGAGTATTTTCACAGATTTTTCTACTCAATTTAACATGACACAGCTAGATGAACATGACAAAAAATGGTTATTTCGAAGAAATAATTGGCGGATTTGTCTTTCTTTTATAAATATTACAAAAAAAGATGTTTTGCTTTTCTTATTATTACAGTTTGTTTGTTCACATTGTTCTTTAATATTAAAAAACAAAAACATCCACACGTTCTTTCAACATAGCTAGCTATGTATCAGAAACGTGTGGATGTTTTATTTTGTATATTTTTCAATATGGTGTTCAGTCACAATCATATTGATCACTGACATAATCAAAGCAACCAGAATCGCTGCACCAAATGAGGAAAAGCCAAAGTTAGCAGCTCCTACAAAAGTTGAAGTCAAATTTAGCATTAAAGCGTTGATGACAAAACTGAAAAGCCCAAATGTCAACAGCGTTAATGGAAATGAGATGATACTCAAGATTGGTTTGATCAACGCATTTAAAATAGAGAGAACAAAGCTGGCTACTAATGCCATCATGATGCTACGTACATGGACCATGTTTGGCAGCAATACTGCCAGAGCAACAAAGGTGAGTGTATTCATTATCAGTCGTTGAAAGTAGGACATTAGAAGTCACTCCAGTCCTCATCCTCGACTTTATCTGCTTCTTTGCGCGGACGATTTGTTTCTTTGTTGTTCGCTTTGTAGTACTGATTGTCGTGTCCATATCCACCAGAGCTTTTGCGTCCAGAAGGGATCAAGATCGCCATGATGACATAAAGGGTGATCCCAGGGAAACCAGCTGTCACTAATGATAGAAAGACATAGATCACACGGATGATCGTTGGATCGATTCCTAAGTATTCTGCTAAACCTCCCAGAGTACCTGTAATCACTACATTATTGGTTGATTTCGTTAATCGTTTGTTCATTTACCTTCACCTTCCTTCTGACAATCTATCTATAGATCTGATGGAATCAGATTATTGTTCTGTGTCTTTGATAAAGACATTCCCAGTCGTTGTTGAAAGATCGACTTGTGCTACTTTATCAGCTACGCGGCGGAATTGCAATAATTGGTTCATACGTTCTTTTTTCTCACGCACGATTTCAAAATTGCTCAGCCGTTGATTGATACTTCCTAAGCTGGTTTTTGCCAAGCCTTCAAATCCAACTGATTGTGGTAATGCTACTTTGACATTTCCGTTGACTGAGCTAGCATTTAATTTTTGTAGTCGGTCTTCTTTGTAAGTGATTCGGATATTCCCGTTCACTAGAGAAATTCCAGTATTTTGTGGTGTCGCGGTAAGAGTAACATCCCCATTGACAGTTTCAATGATAGCATCAAGGATATCTCCATCTTGAACCAAGATATTTCCATTGACACCTTCAATCTCCAACATCGTAGCATCTACTTTGCGGAAATCGATCGTACCGTTGGTTGATTTCGTATAAACATCTCTTGCCACCAATTCGTCAAATGTTACATTCCCGTTCAACAATTTCACTGCAACATGATCATAGGTACGTGTCGGCAGATAGAAAACCAGATCAGCGCGGATACGCTTGTTTGGAATTTGGAATGAAATGCGTTCATCGTCAACATCAATTTGGCTTCGTGCATCAAAAGCATCGAAAGGTGTTGCAGCATCCATTTTACCATAGAGTTTGATTTTAGCATCCACTTTCACACCCGGTTGATCCCACAAGCGGAATTCAACATTTCCGTTTGCTAATTTCACATCGATCAATGTTGCTTCTGTTTCAGCATATTCAAAGGTATGTTCAAATTTCGTTGCTGCTACTCCTGGAACTTTCAGATTGATATCTTTCCATTCCATGTTGTCATTCACTGATTCTGAAACAGCACGAACTGTTTTTTTCAAGAATTGGCCAAATTGAGTACCTGCATCAACCATTTTTTCACTGACTTGAGTAAATGTATCAGAGGCTTGTTCTTTCCAGTCATCTGGAATATCAAGTTTTTGGCTGATTTTTTCTTTTGTTTGTGACCATTGGTCTTTGCGAATATTTTTCAACTTCGCATCCAATGTCGCTTTTTCTTCGCTCAAACTATCTAATGAATCTTCTAGAGAAGCGATTGTCGCTTCCGTCTCTTGCCGTGTTGCAAGTTCTTCTTCAGATAATTGATCCAATTCCTCTTTTGTGTTCAATTGCATGAGGACTTCTTGTGCTTCTTTCAGTTCCTCTTTTACACCTTGAATTTCTACATTGATCTCATCTAATTCAGCAGAAGCTTGGTTTGCCTCAGTTGCCAATCCGTCCAAGATTTTTTCAAGATTTTCTTTATCTTGTGCTTCATTTTGACGAAGTTTTTCTTCACCATCAAAAGAAGCTTCTTCTTTCTCGTGGGCTTCTTCAACTTCTTCAAAAAAGTCATTATTTGTCTTATCAGCGGATACTTCAGCTGCAGCTTTGTTGATTTGATTCTCGTCTTTGGCTTTTGCCATTCCTTCCAGCAAATCCAATGCTTCTTCTGTAGAAAGCACACCTTTTTTCACTAAATCCAATACACGTTCTCTTTCGTTCATGGAAATTGCCTCCTTCAGCAAATTTTTGTTTGCAAGTTTAGCTTACGAACCTATTATGCCTGTTTTTCCGCAAACTGTCATAGGTCTTAAGTACCAAGTTTTTATCAATCCGAAGTTCTTTCAATAAAAGAGTAATTGTTCTGCTTGAAATCAGAGAAGATGATTCTTTGTGAAAGGAAAACTTGTGCTTATCAGCTTTATCTAAAAAAACTACAAAAAAACTGTACTACAGAAGAACAGAATAGCGCAAGAATAACCTCACACGTTTTCCAATAGTTTATCCATGATCCCAGATCAATGATACGCTATTTTTTATCTCTCTTCTTACAGTACAGTCCGTACAATAATAATATACATTCATGTGAAAGCTGATGAGCTAAATCTATATTTTGAACAAAGATATACTCACTACATCAGCTCAGAACGATTACTATTTAACTCACTGATCTTACCAGTAGCCAAATAAACGATCCATTCGCAAATATTTGTGACATAATCACCAATCCGCTCGAGATATTGGGCCACAGAAAGATAATCCGTACCACTGACAACTGTCTCAGGATTGGCTTTCATGCTATCAATCGTTTTATAATAGATATCTCGATAGTAATCATTTACCCGCTCATCCATTTGTGCAATCATCCGGGCGTCTTCTTGGTCCGTTTTTACATAAGCGACCAAAACATTGTCCACCATTTTTTTGACATAGTCAGACATATCGGAAATTTCTTTCTCAATCTCTGCAATTCGGGTCTCGCCTTTAACACGAATCGTTGACTTTGCGATAGATACCGCGTGATCTCCCATTCGTTCCAAATCGGAACTAGCTTTCATCACAGTGATGATCATTCGCAAATCAGTCGTTACAGGTTGTTGCAAGGCAATCATTTCGAAACTTTTCTTCTCAAGTCGAACTTCCATATTGTTGATTGCTTCATCGTTTTCTATTACTTCTTGAGCGATCTCTTTATCATGCTTCACATAAGCGCGAACAGATTTATGGATCGCACTACTTACAAGCATCCCCATTTCATAAAATTGATTGTGAAGATTCAGTAATTCTTCTTCAAATTGTGTACGCAACATTGCTTTTTCCTCCTAACCAAATCTTCCTGAAATATAGTCTTCTGTTTCTTTCTCCCTCGGACTCAAGAATACTTTCTTGGTATCATTGAATTCGATCAAGTTGCCATCTAAGAAGAAGGCTGTTTTGTCAGAGATTCTTGAAGCTTGAGACATGTTATGAGTCACAATGATCATTGTGTATCGTTCTTTTAGTGTCAAAAGGGTATTTTCGATTTTACCTGATGAAATAGGATCCAACGCACTGGTTGGTTCATCTAATAAAATGATTTCCGGATCGACAGCCAATACTCGGGCAATACAAACCCGCTGTTGCTGGCCGCCAGACAAAGAAAGCGCACTTTGATGAAGCTTATCTTTGACATCATCCCATACTGAGGCAGCTTTCAAGCTTTCTTCCACGGTTTTATCGAGAATCTCTTTGTCTTTGACACCCTTTAATTTTAACCCATAAATAACGTTTTCGTAAATCGAAAAGGGAAATGGATTCGGTTGTTGGAAAACCATACCGATTTCTTTCCGTAAATCTACTGTATCTTGTTGCGGACTGTAGATGTCTTTTCCTTTATATACGACACTCCCTGTGATCGTGACACCAGGAATCAAATCATTCATCCGATTCAACGAACGAAGATAAGTCGACTTGCCGCAGCCGGAAGGACCGATCATTGCAGTAATTTCTCCTTTATTGATGGAAAGATCGATTCCTTTTAGTGCTTCTTTTTTTCCATAATATAAATGCAGATCTTTTGATGTGATAATTTCTTCTGCCATTTCTTAGCCTCCGTTTACTGATCGGATCAGATTAGCCAAAGTGACCTGATACATAATCTTCTGTTGCTTGGATTTTAGGACGCGTGAATATTTTTCGTGTGTGATCATATTCAATTGCATTTCCCAAGTAAAAGAACGCGGTATAGTCACTGATCCGTGCAGCTTGCTGCATGTTGTGCGTCACGATAATAATCGAATAATCTTGCTTTAAGTTGACCAATGTTTCTTCAACCGTTCCGGTAGAGATTGGATCTAGCGCACTCGCTGGTTCATCCAAAAGTAAAATATCCGGCTTCATAGCGATGGCACGAGCAATACACAGACGTTGTTGTTGCCCCCCGGACAATGCTAAAGCACTTTTATCCAGGCTGTCTTTGACTTGATCCCACAGAGCGGCTTGTTTCAAACTTGTTTCAACGATCTCGTCTAATTTCTTCTTGTTCTTTTCACCATGACGACGCAAAGCAAATGCGATATTGTCATAAATTGATTTACTGAAAGGATTTGGACGTTGAAAAACCATACCAATCCGTTTGCGCATTTCATAGACATCGACTTCTTTCGTATTGACATCGACACCCTTGTACATAATTTGACCCGTTACTTTCGTATTCGCAATACCATCGTTCATGCGATTCAATGAACGAAGATAGGTCGATTTCCCACAACCAGAAGGTCCAATCAATGCGGTAATTTTGTTTTTTTCAAATTGCAGATCGATTCCTTTGATCGCTTCATTCGTTCCATACCATACGTGCAGATCATTTGTATAAAGAGCGACGTCTTCTGGTCGATCAAAGGTAATGATATTGCGTTCTTCCCAATTATAATCATTCATACAGTGATTCTCCTTATGCTGACGTCATTTTCTTATACAATCGTTTACCGATTGCACGAGCGCCAAAGTTAAACAATAGAACAGCGATGATCAGGACAGCTGAAGCGCCAGCTGAAACTTGGATTCCATCAGGCATCGTTCCTTCTGTATTGATTTTCCAAATATGGACAGCCAATGTTTCCGCTTGTCGGAAAATGCTGATCGGGCTGGAAACACTCAGCGGGTTCCAATTTGAAAAGTCTAACGCTGGTGCACTCTGACCTGCGGTGTAAATCAATGCTGCGGCTTCCCCGAAAATACGTCCCGAACTTAGGATCACACCAGTCAATATCCCTGGTGTTGCTTCAGGAACGATGATTCGCATGACTGTTTCCCAGCGTGACAATCCAAGCGACAACCCAGCTTCACGCTGTGTATAGTGGATGGCTTGCAATGATTCTTCTACATTTCTTGTTAGTAATGGTAAGTTGAAAAACGTTAGTGCTAGGGCTCCTGAAATAATCGAGAATCCGTAACCGAATTGGATAACGAAGACTAAAAAACCAAAAAGACCGACTACAACTGAAGGCAACGAACTAAGAATCTCAATCGATGTTCTCACTACATCTGTAAACCAATTCTTTTTCGCATATTCGGATAAATAGATTCCGGCACCTAATGAAATCGGGAAACTAATGATCATTGTAACCAATAAAAGATACAATGAGTTGAATAGCTGAATCCCAATCCCACCACCTTCTTGATAAGCTTTGGAAGGTGAGGTCAAAAATTCCCAACTAATATGAGGAATCCCTCGTACTAAGATATAAAGCAATAAAGAAGCCAAAATCAAAACAATGATTCCTGCTACAGCATAAAGCACACCAGTCGCAATTTTATCTGAGCGTTTTGCATTCATTATTTCAACGCTCCTTTCTTACCAATCAATCGAATCACAATATTGAACAATAAAGACATTAATAATAAGATCAGCGCTAATGACCATAGCACGTTATTTTCAACAGTCCCCATGATCGTATTTCCGATTCCCATCGTTAGAATCGATGTCAATGTTGAAGCAGGTGTCACCAAGCTAGACGGCATCAATGCCGCATTCCCGATCACCATTTGGATGGCCAATGCTTCACCAAATGCCCGAGCCATTCCAAAGACGACTGCTGTTAAAATCCCTGGAACTGCTGCACGCAAAACAACTTTGTAAATCGTCTGCCATCTTGTTGCTCCAAGAGCAAGTGAGGCTTCGCGATAGTGTCTTGGGACTGCTCGCAACGCATCGACAGTCATTGTCGTCACAGTTGGCAAGATCATGATAAACAGAACAAATGTCCCTGCCAGAATCCCAAAACCAGTACCGCCAAAAACAGAACGGACCGCTGGAACAATCACGGATAGTCCGATAAATCCGTAAACAACGGATGGGATCCCCACTAGTAACTCGATAACTGGCTGCAAAATCTTTTCACCGTTGCGAGGGGAAACTTCTACCATAAAGACAGCTGCACCAATCGCAAATGGTGTTGCGATAATCGCTGATAAGAAAGTTACCACAAATGAGCCGACGATCATCGGCAATGCGCCGACAAGCGGCTGTCCATCTGGACCAACAGCACTAGGGTTCCATTGTGTACCAAACAAGAAATCAAACACATTTACTTTATCAACGAAAAACGTGGCAAGCCCACGACTTGCTACAAAATAAAAAATTGAAATCACAACCAAAACGATCAATGCGATACAAAGAAAACTAATGAGCTTTCCCCGCTGCTCCATTTTTGCTCGCTTAGATTTTTTCGTTAACACTTCTTTTACATTTTCCACGAGGGATTCCTCCTCAAAAATCAAACTAAATTCACAAATATTAGTTTATCGCTCGAACATCAATTTCTGTTAAACCTTTTGTAAATTTTTCGGCAACATTGTAAATTTTGTGTAAAGGTTACTTGATGACGTTTCCTTCCCAATCGCGTTCAACTTGCATTCTTGAAATAGGAATATAACCAAGATCCCCAACAATGTGCTCTTGAACTTCATCCGAAAGGATATACTCTAGGAATTCTGCTGTCAGTGCTGTAGGTTCTCCCTTCGTATACATGTGTTCATACGCCCAGACTTTCCAGTCATTTGTCGTCACATTTTCGTCTGTCGGTGCTACGCCATCAATAGAAAGAACATTGACATCATCTGTCACATAAGAGAATGCAACGTAACTGATAGCTCCCGGCGTATCCGAAACAATCGAACGAACCATTCCACTTGAATCTTGTTCTTGCGATGGGATTGCTGTTTCTCCATCCATGATCCATTTTTCAAAAGTTCCTCTTGTTCCGCTTCCTGCCGCACGGTTCAATAGAACGATTTTTTGATCATTCCCCCCTACTTCTTTCCAGTTGGTAATTTCGCCTAGAAAAATCTTTCGTAAATTTTCTGTAGAGATATCAGATACACCGACATTTTTATTTACAATAGGAGTGATTCCTACTACAGCTACTTTATGATCCACAAGTGCTTTAGCATCGATACCAGACTTTTCTTCTGCAAACAGATCTGAGTTGCCGATATCTACAGCACCTGCTTGAACTTGACTCAATCCTGTACCACTACCGCCACCTTGAACATTAATAAATCTGCCTGGGTTTTCATTTTGGAATTCTTCTGCCACAGTCTCTACTAACGGCTGTAATGCGGATGAGCCGACAGCGGTGATCGATTCCCCTTGATCGATCCATTTTGCACATCCTGATAATAGAATGACCAAGCCTAAAACTGGTCCCAAAAATTTCAATTTTTTCATGATAACGCTCCTTGTTCTCTCCAAAGTTAAATACAATTATTTCCATTTTACCATTTTATGAAATTGTTGAAAATTATTATTTGCTAATATTTCTCACTCCTGACAAAAATTTACTACAATCACTTACAGAAAATAACTAAAAGTAAAAAAGTAAAAATTTTTTTCAATTAGTAAAAAGAAGTATATTGTCAATTCTTACTGTGCTATACTGGATAAGAAAACAATTATTAAAAGAACATAATAACCTTTCTTGCTTCCCCAATCAAGAATAGCCCCAAATTATGTTCGACGTTTTCGTGATTTCATCAACATTTCCCCAAATGTATGTTGAATCAAAACAGCGGCAGAAGTGGTCATTTATGTACCAGCTTCTGCCGTCTTTTTTTGTCCAAAATAACGGATTATTGTGTTTTATCCAGGTTATCTAACCATTGTGTGAGTTTCTCAGCGATCTGTTGTTGTTGTTCCTCATTTGAAATCTCGGCAGCTCCGTCACCACGCTGTGAGCCGTAACTACCAAAACCAGCGTGATTGCCTCCTGAGATTGTTTCGAAAATAGCTGAATCCGGCAAATAGGTTTTTGCTGCTTGATAATTCCCTTGATTCAATACCTCGTCATTGCTAGCAGTGAGAGAAAGCACAGGCAAATTAGTCTCTGCTAAACTGCCTTTTTCATCTGGATAACTCGCTAAGAAAAAGACTCCCTTTAACCCATTCTTTTGACTAGCGGCATAACGGCTTGCCATCACGCCACCCAATGAATGCCCGCCAATCACATAGCCATTATGTGGAAATTCGTTTAAAATATTCTCTGCTCGATTTCCCCCAAGGACCGCCATATCAAAGGGCATCTTGACGATTGCAACCGAGTATCCTTTTTCAGACACCTCTTTTGCCCAAATACTGTAACTTTCTGCATCTACTAATGCTCCCGGATAAAAAACAACGAGTGGTTTTTCAGGGTCTCCAGAGAAATAAAGCGCATCTCGTTTCTCTTGCCCTTTCGAAAGAGCTGCTTGAGCGGCTTCACTTGCCGGATAGTGTAATTTTTGCCAGCCCAACCATCCACCTGCTCCGATCAACAGTAGGCCGATCACTAGACCAAGTAGTATTTTTTGATATTTTTTCATTTTCCATCCTCCAAAATCAACAAAATGGAACCGCCTGAACCAAGCAGTCGCTTCTTAACTAGTTTGAAGGGAGCGGCACTTGCGTTCGCGTTTCCATTTTGTGGGTAACTTCTTTCAAGCATTTACTGATGAGCCAAGGCTAACAATTCACGCGCATGCTCTACTGTCAGTTCTGTGATTTCTGCTCCTGATAACATACGAGCAATCTCAGTCACTCGTTCTTCATAGGATAACTGACGAACTCGAGTCTCCGTCCGTCCTTCTTGGATCGCTTTTTCAATAAAATATTGATAATCAGCTACTGCGGCTACTTGCGGCAAATGAGTGATACACAATACTTGGGAATTCAACGCAATTTTTGAGATCTTTTCAGCAATTGCTTGCGCCACGCGGCCACTGACTCCGGTATCTACTTCGTCAAAAACAATACTCGTGATCCCTTGTTTCCGTGAAAAAATCGATTTCAATGCTAATAAGATACGAGACAGCTCACCACCAGATGCTACCCGAACCAACGGCTTCATGCCTTCCCCAGGATTGGTCGTGAGATAAAAAGCCACACTATCAAATCCAGTAGCTGTCAACTGCTTGCCATTTGCAAAACGAACTTCAAACTGTGCATGTTCCATATAGAGGTCGTTCAATTCTTGCACAATTTCTTTTTCTAATCGATGTGCGATTTCTCGCCGCTTGACATGGAGTTGTTCAGCAAGAGCCCAAACAGCATCGGCCTTAGCTGTCAATTGCTCTTCTAACTGTTCCAGCTGGCCTTCAGTATAGGCAGATTCAGAGATCTCCTTACTAATTTCTTCATAATAAGCTAGGATGACGGAGATGGACTCGCCATATTTGCGCTTCAATTGACGAATCGTTTCCAGTCGGTTGACAACTTCTTCTAGACGTCCTTCATCAAGTTCAAGGTTATCTAATTGTCGTGAAATATCAGAAGCAGCATCCTGCAACAAATAATAAGCGCTCTGGATCGTTTCAGTGATTTTTTCATAGGCTTGATCTAAGTGGGCGATAGATTGGATCTCGGACAGTGCCACACTTACACCGTCGACACTGCTCATTTCTTCTGAAGAGAGCGCACCATAACTTTGCCCCAGTGCATCGACGATTTTCTGATAGTTGGTTAACTTCTCACGTTCTTCGATCAGATTTTCTTCTTCGCCCTCGATTAATTCAGCCTGTGCGATTTCTTCTTGTTGGAATCGCAGCATATCCATCCGTTGAACGTATAATTGTTCATTTTCCTGAATATTGCGAACCTGTTTTTCTAAATTGCGGTATTCCTGATAGGCATCCTGATAGTGCAGCAGTTCTGCTTTGAAACCATCATCGCCAAACCCATCTACCAAGCTAAGATGCCTTTCCGGCTGTAATAACTCTTGATGTTCGTTTTGTCCTTGAATATCAACTAAAAAAAGACCAATCTTTCGCAGACTTGCCAAGGTGACCGTACGTCCATTGACACGACAGATTGTTTTTCCTGCTTGTGTGATATCCCGTTGGACGATCAGCACATCTTCTTGATCAATGCCTAATTCTTCTGTCAGTTCTTGAAACTCAGGCTGCTGCGGCCATTCAAAAAGGCCTTCCAGTCGGCATTTCTCTGCTCCTTTACGCAAGTAGTCAGTAGATCCGCGTCCGCCGGCTAACAAGCCCATCGCATCAATAATGATTGATTTCCCGGCACCTGTTTCACCTGTCAAAGCTGTCATTCCTTCATGAAAAGAAAGGTGTAAGTGGGAAATAATTGCGAAATTTTGAATGGTCAACTCTAAAAGCATGGATTGCCTCCTCTACATAAATCGTTGAAAATCTTTAAACAAAGTTTCTGCATCTGCTTCTGTTTTAGTGATCATCAATACATTGTCATCATCATTTAAGGTACCAAACAGTTCCTTTGCATATTGTTTATCGATCAAATTTGCCAAAGCGGAAGCATTTCCCGGCAATGTGCGTAAAATAACGAATTTATCCATTCGATCAACAGAAACAAAGGCAGCTTTCAAAATCTTTTCTAATTTGGCAATGACATCTTCTGACGTTTCTTGAGGAATGCTGTAGCGGTAGCCACCTTTTTGTGAAGGGACTTTGACTAGCTTCATTTCTTTGATATCGCGGGAAATTGTCGCTTGTGTGACCGACACCCCTTTTTCCTGAAGCAATTCGACAAATTCTTCCTGTTTTTGAATATCTTGCTCACTAAGCAATCGTGTTATCAAACGATGACGCTCTTTTTTTCTCATCTCTCGTTCCTCCTGATTGAATTCCTACTAATTTTATCCTATTTTTAGACAGAAAGAAAGAGAGCCGGCATGTAAAATACCAGCTCTGCAAAATCAGTAAGTTTTTGGATGATGAAAGGTTTCATGTGCTTCAGCAACGATCTGAGGGACAGAGATTTCGGCTTTCCTTGTGCCATCACCATTCTGCACTTTCTGTAGATGAACCAAAAATTCAATGTTGCCTTCACCGCCCGTGATCGGTGAAAAACTAAGATCAAGAATATTAAAGCCATTCGATTGGGCAAAGTCCAAGATTTCTTCGAGAACCCTTTGATGGACTGCAGGATCACGAACAATGCCGTTTTTTCCGACAGATGCTTTCCCTGCTTCGAATTGGGGCTTGATCAGCGCTATGACTTCTCCTTGGTCTACGAGAATTTCATGTAACGGCGGCAAGATCAACTTCAAAGAGATAAATGACACATCGATGGTTGCTCTTTCTGGTAATCCTTCTAAAAAATCAGTAGGTTTGGCATAACGAAAATTCACACGTTCCATCACGACTACTCGCGGATCTTGACGTAGTTTCCACGCCAACTGATTGTAGCCAACGTCTAAGGCATAACTCATTTTTGCCCCATTCTGCAGAGCTGCATCAGTAAAGCCGCCGGTAGACGCACCAATATCCAGCAGAATTTGGTCTTTCACCTCAAAGTCAAAAATTTTCAAAGCTTTTTCAAGTTTTAAGCCACCACGGGAGACATAAGGCAGCTTTTTGCCTTTGATTTGCAACTGTGTCTCCCCGCTGATTTTTTCACCTGGTTTGTCTAAACGTTCATTTTTCTCTGTGTAAACTAATCCAGCCATGACACCGCGTTTCGCTTGTTCTCTGGTTTCAAAAAGTCCTTGTTGGACCGCTAAAACATCTACTCGTTCTTTTTTCATTACTTTCCTCTAATCTCGAATTGTTTGACAACGGATGCGAGCAATCGTTGATCGAAATGACCATAACTGCTCAGTTCATCTAACACAGCATACGCTTGATTCAATTCATCCTTCAACGCTTCACTAGCGCCATCAAGTCCTAGCAAAGCCGGATAAGTACTTTTCGCTAGTGCATCATCTCGATGGACAATCTTGCCCAATACTTCTGTTGTACTGGTGACATCTAAAAGATCATCGCGGATTTGGAAGGCTAAGCCCATATGACGAGCAAATTGATCGAGCAGCTGGATAACTTCTTCTGTCTGATCCGCTAAAATACCACCTGCAATCACTGCAAAACGAATCAGTTCACCTGTTTTGCGTTCGTGAATGCTGATCAACTCATCAAGTGTGAGTTGCTGATTTTCCCCTTGGATATCTGCTGCCTGTCCAGCCACCATCCCCGCTGTGCCTGCCGTATGACTAAGCTGCTGCAAAAGCAAAATTTTCTTATCTGGTTCAAGATCAGCTAACGATAACAACTGAAACGCAGCAGTCAATAGACCGTCCCCAGCAAGGATCGCTAGTGCTTCTCCATAGACTTTATGGTTTGTTGGTTTGCCTCGTCGCAAGGCGTCATCGTCCATCGCCGGCAAATCATCATGAATCAGTGAATAGGTATGAATCATCTCTAGGGCTGCTGCAGTCTGGTATACTCCCAAAGTCATTGACTTATAGAAAGAAGCAACGGTCGCTGTCAACAGCAATGGACGAATTCGTTTACCGCCAGCATGAATGGAGTAGAGCATACTATCTTTCAACGTTTGATCACTTGTATGCTCTTCTAGAAATCGAACAATCACAGCTTCGATCTCCGAAAGATATTTTTCTTGAAATTGTTGCATGTTATCCATTAGTCTTCCTCATCAAAAAGAACTTCTTCATTGTTTTCAGTCATCATTTTTGTTAATGATTTTTCTGCTTTAGCCAATGTATCTTTGCACTGTTTGCTTAACACCATTCCCTTTTGAAAAGCGTCAAGAGCTTCTTCTAATGGTACATCGCCTTGTTCCAGCCGAGTAACGATTTGTTCTAATTCTTGTAATGATTCTTCAAATGTTGGATTTGCCATGATCTTCTCCTTCTGTTGCAATAACTTTAACAAGCGCTTGACCATCTTGATAATGGACGTTCAACTCATCACCAGCTTCAATATCTGCGATGGTTTTAACGACTTGCTCGTCTTTCGTCGTAAAACTGTAGCCTCGTCCCATGATTTTTAGAGGGCTCAAAAGATCTAACGATTGGAGAGCACTTAAAAATCGCTGTTCTTTTTTTTCAACGCTAAGTTGAATGGCTTTTTCTAGTCGTTGCGTTAAATAAGTAACTTCTTGTCCTGCAGCTGATAGCCGTGCCTTAGGTAGCTGTTGTTCCAAACGATGAATCAACTGACTGGCCACCTTCTCTTTATCATAGAGCTGTGTTTGCAACGATTGATTCATTCGTTGCTGCAACTGATCCAGCTTAATCGCTTGGGCCTCATATAAGCGCTCTGGTTGACGAAAAATATAAGAACCTACTGCCCGTTGGAAACGTTCTTGTTTCCGCTGGATTTGATACATAAATGCTTGTTCAAGCCTTGTTTGCTTCTCTTCGATCCGTAAAATTTCTTCTGAAAGAACTGGCACTGCTAATTCAGCAGCAGCAGTTGGTGTGGCTGCTCGTACATCAGCCACTAAATCAGCGATGGTGGTATCTGTCTCATGTCCCACAGAAGAAATGACTGGTGTCTCGGCAGCGAATATGGCACGTGCAACGCGTTCTTCATTAAATGGCCAGAGATCTTCGATAGAACCTCCGCCGCGGCCAATAATCATTGTATCGAAGGTGCCATCTGCTTCTACTCGTTGGATATTTTTTACTACATCATCTGCTGCCTTGTCTCCTTGGACTACGGTTGGAAACAAGACGATTTCGGCAATCGGATAGCGCCGCTGCGCAGTGGTGATAATATCCCGAATCACTGCGCCACTGGGACTTGTAAGTACCGCGATTCGTTTTGGAAATCGTGGAAGGATTTTTTTGGGAGCTGAAAATAGCCCTTCTTCTGCTAATTTTTTCTTAAGTTGTTCGTAGGCTTGATACAACGCCCCCACTCCGTTAGGTTCCATGTGTTCAATGTACATCTGATAATTTCCGCTGGCCTCATAGAGTGAAATGCGGCCAACAGCCAACACTTTCATTCCTTCTTCCGGCTGAAATCGCAGCTTGTCAAAAGCTCCCTTGAACATGACTGTCGAAATTTTTGCGCCATCGTCTTTCAAGCTAAAATATTGATGGTTTGGCCGTCTGCGAAAATTGGAGATTTCTCCAGTCAAATAGACTCGTTCCAAGTAAGGATCAGCATCAAACTTGCGTTTCAAGTATTTGGTCAATGCGGTCACAGTTAAATATTGTTGTGCCATGTTATCTCTTTACAGTCTCCTTTGCCGCTGCTAAGGTTTGTGCCATCAGCATCGTGATCGTCATTGGTCCGACGCCTCGTGGAACTGGCGTGATATAGCTTGCGATAGGTTCAACTTCAGCAAATTTCACATCCCCAATCAATTTTCCTGCCTCATCACGATTCATTCCTACATCAATAACGACTGCTCCTTCTTTCACAAATTCTTTAGTTACAAAATGACCGCGTCCAATCGCAACCACTAAGATATCGGCTTGTCTAGCCAATGCTGGTAAATTCTGTGTTTTTGAATGTGCGATCGTGACGGTAGCATTTTTACCGAGAAGCAAATGTGCCATCGGTTTGCCTACGATATTGCTTCGGCCGATCACTAATGCATTTTTACCTTCAAGTGGAATATCATACGCTTCAAACATTTTCATAATACCGTAAGGGGTGCAAGGGATTCGATCGGGAACACCAGCAAACAATTTACCAAGGTTGATAGGATGGAAACCATCGACATCTTTTTCAGGTCGGATAGCTAGCAACACTTTCTCTTCATCGATTTGTTTTGGCAGTGGCAGCTGGACTAAGATACCATGAAAGTCTGGGTCCTGATTGTACTTGTCGATTTCACTAAGTAGTTCTTCTTCAGTTATCGACTCGGGATAATGTTCAACTTTAGATCGTATGCCGATTCTTGCCGCAGCCAGTTCTTTGTTTCGCACATACGTTTGACTTGCTTTATCTTCCCCTACCAGTAAAACAACTAAGCCGGGAACAATTCCTTGTTCTTTTAAAAGGGCGGTTTCTGCAGTAAGATCTGCTTGCATTTTTTCTGCTAATTCTTTTCCATTAATCAAAATACCCATCTTGACAACTCCTCTGACTTTTTTCTATTCTAGCATAGTTCGCTTTGAAGAAAAATGATTTCTGGTAGGAAAATCATAGTTTCCCATCTCTAGTATCATAGCATTTTCTCATTGCAACTGCTTAACCAAAGACTCACACAGAACAATAAAGGCAGCCTCTTTTGCAAAAGGACTGCCTAGTTTTCACTATTTGTTTGTAGAAACCTAATCAATTCAAAATCCGCAGTTTTGATATAATGAGTCTGATTGATCAGCTATTCTTCACTCATTTTTCACAAGGTTTCTGAGAGTCATCGGTGCCGCAAAAGTGTGATAGTTTAATCCTGAGATTGAAGGATTTTGTAACACTGAGTTTTGATTTTGGCTGATAACGATCATACCGGCAGTTGTTTCCATCAGTTCTTTTTCGGCTGCAATCATCGTTTCCCATCGCTTGTTCTTATCAAGAGCATAGGTAGTGCTGGCATCATCCAATAAGCGGTCATAAACAGGATTCGAGTAATGGCGATTGTTTCCGCTATACATCATCTTAAGTGTAGAATAAGGATCTTGATAATCGGGAGTCCAATAAATTAGGAACAAATCATAGTCGCTTTCACTAGCAAGATTCAACGCTGTTTCGGCTGGCAGCGAGCGCATATTGACCTTCAAACCAGTAAAGAGGTCCTCCAAACTCCATTGGATACTCTCACCCATTTTTTTGTAGGAACCATCATCAGTCGTTAACAGATCAAGCTCGATTTCATCGCCTAATTCTGCTTTTGCCTGTTCCCAATAGGCTAGCGCTTTTTCTTTATCATAGGCCATCAAATCACCAGCTTCCTCACGAAAGTCCACGCCAGTATCAGGATTAGCGACAAAGCCTTCTGTGATCGCGCCATTCAAGGGTTTGGATCCATCTGCCATAATATTATTGACAAGATTCTCTTTATCAATGGCCAATGCGAGAGCTTTTCGTAAATTTTCATTTTGTAAAGGTGTCGGTTGTCCCTTTCTTTCTTGATTTAACCGGATATAATTCATCGTTGCCGAAGGATAAGAGGCAAATTGGTCACTTGACTGCATTTGTTTGGCGATCTCTCCACTGATGATCGCGACATCCAACTGTCCATCTTCATAAAGATTTAGCGCGGTTGCAGATTCTTTTACCACATCATAATGGATCTCTTCTGCCAGAATAGCTTCTTGATCCCAATAAGATTCATTCTTGGCTAAATCCCAATTCATTTCAGTTTGCTGCCAGTTTTTTACAACAAATGGTCCATTATAAACAATTTTGTCGCTGGCTGTCCCATATTCCTGTCCAAATTTTTCGACAACCGATTGATTTTGAGGAAAGAAAATCGGAAAAACCATCAAGGAAGTAAAATACGGAGCTGGTTGTGTAAGACGGACTTCTAATGTATAGTCATCCTTTGCTTCAACACCTAGCGTATCCGCCGACTGATCGCCACGGGCAATTTCTTCCGCATTTTCGATCAATCCATTCATCAAGAAACTATACTGAAATGCATTTTCAGGATCAATCATCCGTTTCCAAGCATATTCAAAGTCATTCGCTGTCACCGGATCCCCATTGCTCCATTGTGCATTTTCGCGTAACCTAAAGCGATAAGTTTTGCCGTCAGACGAAATTTCCGGTAAATCAACTGCTACACCCGGCTGCACTTCATCCTTTTCATCCAATAGATATAAGCCTTCAAAAGTGGCTGTTTGAATAATTGCATCTGGGAAGTCCAACATGGCAGCCGGATCCAATGAAGTTAGCTCTGTCATAGACATTAGTCGAATCACTTGAGAGGCTGAATCTTCTTTCTGCTTTGTTGTTGTACCTGCTGTACATCCAGTCAAAAATATCATTGCTACTATCAACCCCAACAATCTGTTAAATCCTTTTCTCATTCTTTTCCTCCTTTTTATCGTTCCACCAAAAACCACACAACCTCAGCCGTTTCTGTGCCATCATTGTAGTTGATATGCCCTTCTCCGGCTTCGATCCATTGACAGTCTCCCGGATTTCCAGTGAGATCTGTTCCGTCTTCTAAAACTGTATGAGCGCTTCCTTTGATCACATAGGAAAATTCATCTTGTGTGTGACGTGCAAATCCCTCTAATGGTCTTTTCTCACCTGGAGCTAACCGAACCACTCCCATTTGAACCTTTCCGTTGGTTTGATTCAATGAATCAAATATCGTTTCAAATTCTTTCCCATTATCCACTGAAATAATTTTCATTTTTTCTGACTCCTTTCAATTATTACTTTCAATTAAATCGTCAGAATATTCTAAAGTCAATACTTTTATTCAAAATATCGCTTTTATTTTTATTTTTCAGCTGTTTTTTTGAAAAAATTACTTTTATTAACACTTCTCTCTGTAGAAAGACTCAGTTTTTTTACCTCAACCAACTTAATAACAACTATGGCATTGTATCGCAAATAACCAAAAAACAGCCTCAGCTTTTAGCTGAGGCTGTTTTGATTAACTAGTCATTCTTACTTTCAATTTCACTGTTCACATTAGACAAAATACCATTCACAAATTTTCTTGATTGGTCATCACTGAATGTTTTGGCTAATTCAATGGCTTCATTTAACGCGACTCGATTAGGAACATTGTCAACATACACCATTTCATATAATGCAATTCGTAAAATCGTTACATCCATTTTTGATAATCGTTGGATCTTCCAACCGGATTTTAAATGGGACTGGATCACTTCATCCAACGCTTCTTTGTACTGACATACCCCTGCTACAAGTTGATCCAAATACGCTGGAACGAAGTGTTCCTGTTCTTCATCAATCAGCTCATGGTGTTCCAACTCAATTGCATGCATGATCGCATCTTGTTTCGTTAAATCTTTATTAAAATCTAAAGGAAATAAGGCTTGCAGAGCCATTTTCCGAATCTCGTGACGTGATAATTCTTTACTCATTTTCTTCCTCGTCGTTTCCGAATAATTCTTCAATATCAGGTTGCTCAATCTTTTCTGGTACTACAGCTACCACATGGACATTGACTTCCGCTAAGTGAACATCTGTCATGAACAATACTTGCTGTTTCACTCGATCTTGAATTTCCATTGCTACTTTAGGCACTGAAACGCCATAGCTTAGATAGCAATAAAGATCAACCTTGATCCCAGTTTCATCGATTGTCAAGTAGACCCCTTTGCCATGCGCGGAGCGTCCAAGCAATTCAGTCACACTATTGGCTAATGTCCCCCGCATCCCATAGACACCTTCCACTTTAGATGCTGCGATACCAATAATGATCTCGATGACTTCTGGTGCGATCACGATTTCGCCTAATTCAGGACTTGCGTCTAAGACTAGATTTTTATCTTCATTCATAAGTTTTGCCTCCATTCTAAACTTCCACACATTGTTATCTATCCCTTCACGATATGTTTCGTCTCAATAAGTCATGACTTGGATAGACAGTTTCATTTGTATAGAGGTTTCTTCTCGCTCTAAGTTTATCATTTTCTGCACTGAGAATCTATAATAACCCACTATTCTCAATGAATTTTCTGAAATAAACGAGGATGTTGATTTACAAGATGATCAATTCTTTAGGAGAATGCGTCAAAACTTGATTACCAGTTTCTGTGATCAACAAATCATCTTCGATTCGAACGCCGCCGATACCTGGAAGATAAATTCCCGGTTCGTCTGTAATGACGTTGCCCGTAACAAATGCTTTGTCTGCTCGGAAAGAGACGTTTGGTCCTTCATGGATCTCTAGACCGATTCCGTGACCCGTTGAATGTCCGAAAGCTTCTCCATAGCCGAATGAAGCAATATGATCACGTGCGATTGCATCTAATTCAATTCCTGTCATGCCCGGTTTGGCTGCAGCTAAAACTTTTTCTTGAGCTTCAAGGACGATTTGATAAATTTCTTTTAATTTGTCTCCGGGATCACCTACGGCGAACGTCCGAGTCATATCAGAAACATATCCTTGATAGTAGCAACCAAAATCCAGAGTGATCAAATCTCCTTGTTCAATTACTTTTTCACTAGCTACCCCATGGGGCATAGCTGAACGTAATCCACTGGCAACGATTGTATCAAAAGAAACGCTTGTAGCGCCCAAAGAACGCATGAAAAAGTCAAGTTGATTGGCTACTTCTATTTCTGACATTCCGGGACGGATCATTTTCAAAATATGTTCAAATCCTTGATCCGCAATATGGCAAGCTTGTTGAATCAACGCGATTTCTGACTCATCTTTGACTTCCCGCAATGCTTCGATCATACCTGAAACAGGAGCCAATGAAGATTCTTCAATAATCTCCTCCAAGACCGAATAATCAGAAAAGCTGACGTAACTTTCTTCGAAAGCCAAAACATTGATCTCTTCTTTTTCGCAAATAGCCGCAACTTCTTCAAAAATCGGTCCGCTATTTTTTACGATTTCAAATCCTTGTGCTTGAGCAGCCGCTTGCTCTGTATAACGAAAATCAGTAACGAAAAAAGCTTTGTCCAATGTAATGACAGCTAAACCAGTCGTGCCGGTAAAATTGGTCAAATAACGCAAATTGTATGGGCTCGTGATCAAAAAGCCATCAATGGCATCTTTTCTCATTGCTTCTCTTAATTTTTCAACTCTTAACATTCTTTCTCCCCACTTTCTTGTTCTGTATTATTATAGCAAACTTCCCAGAAAAGCGAAAAGAATGAAAAAAATTTATACAAAAAAAGACAGATTGCTTTTAGACATTCTTTAATCCTCGTTAATCTGGTCTATCAAAGAAAACAAATTCGTCTCCATCACACGCGCTGTTAAAATGTTTTCACCGTCTTCTAGAAGGGTAATCAGTGCATCTACGGACATGCGTGCTGAAATTCCATAGGTTTGTACACCGTTTTTTTGAATGTAGGTCAACGCTGTTTCAATTTGTTCAACAGATAAAATATCACGCGCGTCATTCGATTCCAAGGCTAAAAAGTCTTTCTGGGTTAGTAAGTATTTCAACATCGATTCAAAATGCGCAGCGGATTGTTCTGTTTCTGAATAGTCTGATTGTTGTTTGCTAGTTGCTTCAGATAAATCCAGAAAAGGAAAGTCTTTTAAAAAACTCTCTTCAAGTGTCTTTTCTTCTGGGACTACACGAGAAAAACTATTGGAAAACCCAAGCGGCTGAAAATCTTGATTTCCAGTTGCCCCCCCTGTTCGAACAGCTGTCCAGAGAATTTCTCCTTTGGGTATTTGATACATCTGCCAGTCTCTCAATTCTTCCAAAGATAAGTCTTTCTCAAAAATTAATGTGGTGATCAATGAAGTGCTTTTGGGCAATTTTTTTAAATTGTTCAAAAGGTTCTGCTTCATTGTCTGATTCTCAGAGAATTCAAGACTCGATGAATCTCGCATACGTGATTCAAAAAGAAAATCTTTTTTTTGCGAATTAGAGAGATAATTCTTCAGCAAGTGATTTTTATCGATCGTTACTGTCTGAATCGTAGAATGATTCTGATCGAGATTTTGATAAACTTCTGTCACCTCATAACTGCCAAAACCTAATGAACGTATTTCATACTTCGATAGAAAATGATTTTGCGTCGTTAACTCGTTATTGATTTGACGATTCATGATGTAACTATCTTGATTTACTTGTAGGCTACTTTGCCGAGGATCATAGAAAAAGAGGTCAACAAATTTTGGCATTACAAGTAAAACTGCAATTGTCAGTACAACAGCTGCAAAAAGAAAGAAAATCCCTCGTTTGTAACGTTGTTGTTTGATTTTTCTTTGCAATTGTTCAAAGTGAAATGGTTCATTCATTTGTTAATTCCTCCTTAAGTAATTGTCTTCCTCGATACAAACGATTCTTCGCTTGCGTGTAGCTCCATTCTTTATACGTTGCAATTTCCTCAATTCGCCACTCCAAAAAATAGTATAGTAAAATCACTTCTCGCGTATCTTTAGGTAATTTCTCAATACTGCGATACAATGCTCTTTTTCTCTCTTGTCCTATTATTTCTTCCAATGGGGTAGACAACTGTTGGCTTTCTGCTTGAAAAACGTGTGAAGGAAACTTTCGCCATCTATGTGCCACCGTTTGTTTACGCGTCCAGTCAATGAAGCGATTTTTGATTATTTTTAGTAAAAAATAGTTGATTTGCTTTTCGTTTAGCTCATCGAGAGATTCCGCTATGACGAGAAACGCCTCACTGACTAAATCTTGGGCCTGCTCTTTATTTTTTGTAAAATAAAACGCATACAAATAACAGTCTTGCGAGTAATCTTTATATATTTTTGCTAACAGTTCATCTCCCAACTCAGTCACCCCTCCATACCTACTATACGAACTCACAGAGAAAAAGTCACAAAAAAAAAAGCCATTCATTAAAAAATGAATGGCTGTAAGTTATTTTCTACGTCCCAAGAAGAACGAAACAACAGCGACAAAAATGACCGCTCCGATAATGGCAGGAACAATTGCCATTCCAGCAATCTGTGGTCCCCATGTTCCAAATAGTGCTTGACCAATCGATGCCCCAACTAGCCCGGCTACGATATCAAAGATACAACCGCGTTTCTCACCAGCGATTGCGCCTCCGATTGATCCGATGACCGCACCTACGATCAATGTCCATAAAAAATGCATAATACCCCTCCTAAACTTTCTAATAAAAGGGTACCACATCAATTATGGTTTGAACAAAAATATGCCTGCATGTTATTTTCTGCGAGTGAAAGCCCGCTTTAGCACATCGAAAAAGCCAAGAGAATGAACCATATGATCCGGATCAACATAGACGCGAATCGCCCGCAAAACTTTCTTGGGCTCTTTCGAAGAAAAAATATAGGTGCCATTTTTTTTCGTCCGAATAGCGTACCTTGGGATCCAACGACCTTTGAACATGACAGAGGCAATCACGTAATCTACATCTTCCCAAGGAATCTGGATAAACTTCCGCTGGTCACGGTCGTTGTAAAATTCAAAAGCCTTGTCGCCGATCATAATTTTGCCATATTCGTTGATACCCAAAAATGAGGTCGCATCGATCGTCAAATCAACTTTGGTGTTCAGGGATTGTACCATAATTTGTTTGCTCCATTTCTACGTCTTATTGTTTCTTATTATACTTGTTCTGATGATTTTTGGCGAATAGATAAAAAGTGCTTGGGTTTCCCCAAGCACTTTTAGTTGAAAGATTAGAACAATCCGATCAAGTGTCCACCGATACCGACTAAGAACAAACCGATAATGATGATGATTGGAGAAACTTTTTTCTTCAATAACCACATACATAACAAAGTAAGTAATAGTGCAGCCAACCCAGGAATCAATTGATCCAAGTTGTTTTGCAAGGTCGTTACTTTCGTATCTGTTAATGCACGGCCTTCAGCGACTTGTTGGAATGCTTGTTGTAACCCTTCTGGACCTGATGGCAATTTTGCCCAATCCACATATGCTCCTTCATCAAGAGGGACACGAGATACAACAGGTGCAAATGAAATTGATACCCAACGTTGAACAAGCGATCCTAATACGAACATCCCTAGGATTGAAGCACCTTTTGTTACGTCTTGCAGCAAACCACCTGAAAGGTCATCTGTGATTTTTGATCCGGCACGGTAGCCAAATTCTTGTGTATACCACATAAATGCCCAACGAATGATATTCCAAGCCAAGAAGAAGATGATTGGGCCTAAGATGTTTCCTCCTAACGCTAGAGAAGCACCTAGAGCTCCTAACATCGGACGAACAGTAAACCAGAATACAGGGTCACCGACACCAGCCAAAGGACCCATCATACCAACTTTTACCCCTTGGATCGCTACATCATCGACAGCGGCTCCATTGGCACGT
The DNA here is from genome assembly GCF_005843965.1 of Enterococcus sp. M190262. Taxonomy (NCBI): domain Bacteria; kingdom Bacillati; phylum Bacillota; class Bacilli; order Lactobacillales; family Enterococcaceae; genus Enterococcus; species Enterococcus sp. M190262. The sequence goes on from NZ_CP040461.1 coordinate 3,072,561, forward strand.
TCTTCTTCCAATGCTAAAGTTACCCCTAGAATTGGTGAAGCAATATATGGGTGAGTGTTAAAGAATTCCAAATGACGCTTCAAAGCAGCGGCACGGTCTTCTTTTGTTTTGTATAATTTTTTGATTGCTGGAATCATTGAGAATGCCCAACCACCATTTTGCATACGTTCATAGTTCCATGAACCTTGAATGAAGGTAGAGCGCCATGCTACGGCTAAACGATCTTTTTTACTTAATTGAATTTTTTCTGCCATTTTTTTCTCCTCCTTCGATTCTAATAGTCATTCAAGATATCGCCTAGAGGGTCGCCAGTGTTGCTGCCGCCGCCTCCATTTGATGATCCGCCCATTTTGGTGATGTTCAAGTAAATCAATGCAATAGCTACTGCCAACGCACCGATCGCAATCAATGTCAATTCAGAAATCGCTGCAATCACAAAACCAATGATGAAGAATGGCCATACTTCACGAGTTGCCATCATGTTGATAACCATTGCGTAACCTACGGCAACAACCATACCACCACCGATAGCCATACCATCTGTTAACCAAGCTGGCATAGATTCTAGGAAGTTTTGAACAGTTGCAGCTGGAATTGCTAGCAATGCTGCTGCTGGAATCGCAATACGGATCCCTTGCATACATACGGCAATCACATGCCACATTTCGATTTTGCGGATATTACCTTCTTCAGCAGCTGCATCCATAAAGTGAACGATTGGTACAGCTAATGTACGTACGATCATTGTTAAGAACAAACCAGCTACAGCCAAAGGAATCGCAACGGCAATGGCTGTGTCAACACCGCCACGTCCTTGTCCACCTAAAACTAAAATAATTGCAGATGCAACAGATGCCAATGCAGCATCCGGTGCGACAGCGGCACCAATGTTTGCCCAACCTAACGCGATCATTTGTAATGATCCACCTAAAATAATACATGCTTCTAAGTTACCGGTCACTAGACCGATCAATGTACATGCCACTAGCGGTTGGTGGAATTGGAATTCATCCAAGATCCCTTCCATACCAGCTAAAAAGGCAACGACTACTACTAATACCATAGATATAATAGACATGATAGACCTCCTATTTAGTTGTATACTTTTTACTTGTTCGACAATTCGTTTTTCGCTTTACGCAAAATTTCATCCATGTTGTCGCGTGAATCGTTTGGTACTTTACGCACATCAAATTTGATGCCCCGTGATTTTAGTTCTTCGAACGTTTCAACGTCTTCAGTACCCATAGACAATACTTTACTTACAACAACTTTTCCGACTGAGTGAGCCATTGAACCAACGTTGACTTCTTGAATGTCTACGCCGCCTTCTACTACTCGCAATACATCTTCTGGATTTTCAAACAATAGCAATGCTTTCGTATTACCAAAACGAGGGTCTTTTGACACTTCGATCATTTTTTCTACTGGAATAACATTGGCTTTTACTCCTGGAGGAGCTGCTTGTTCGATCAATTTTTTACGCAAGTCGTCTTTTGCAACTGCATCTGATACTACGATGATCCGTGATGGATTCACTGATTTTGTCCATGCTGTAGCTACTTGTCCGTGAAGCAAACGAGAGTCAACACGAGCCAATACAATTTTGATCTTGCCATCGCCCAGTACAGTACCTGGAGGAAGTGATCCTTTAGGTTGATCGTCAGCCACAACTGGAGCAGCAGCTTCTGCCGGTTCAAGTTCTTCTGGTTTCACCTTGACCCCTTCTTTAGCTGTTTCAATGATATGTGCAGCAATCTCATGTGCTGTATTCATTGAAAAACGTGAAGCGTAAGCCTCGATGACCATTGGTAAATTCATACCAGCTACGATTGCCCATTTGTCTTTGTGGTCTTCAAACAAGCTGTTTGCTTGGTTGAAAGGTGTACCGCCCCAAAGATCAACTAAGAATAACACTTCTTCTTGATCGTCGAATGTGGCGATTGCTTCTTGCATTTTTGCTTTGATATCATCTGGGCCTTCACTTGGCATCAATGTTACAGCTTTAACATTTTCTTGTTCGCCGAAAATCATTGAACCAGATTGCAAAATGCCGTTTGCAAATTCTCCATGACTTGCTAGGATAATTCCTACCATCTTTTTACCTCCTATTTCAAAATTGATAAATGTGACACTTAAATGAAAGAAAAAAAGCAACGACGAAAAATCAAGTGTGACTACCCTCTTTTTCCAAAATATCCATCAAATAGATTTTACGATCAGCAGGAACTTTTCGAATCTCGACTTCAATGCCCTGTTTCTGCAAATAAAGCAGTGATTCGAGGTCTTGATCATTTACAGAAACAAAATTAGTGATCATCCGCTTTCCTATCGAAAAGCTCATTCCTCCAATATTGATTGAATGAATCGGTAATCCGCCTTTGACTAGTGTGACAACATCTTGAGGATTGGTAAATAATAACATGACTTTTTGGGTATCAAATAATGCGTTATGTGCAACCTCAAGCATTTTCGCCACTGTGACGACATTGGATTTGATTCCTGGCGGAGCGGCTTCTTTCAAAAGAAATTTGCGAAGCTGATCATTTGCGACTTCGTCACTGACAACGATGATTCGGTTAATACCAGTCATTTTCGACCAGGCTGTTGCTACTTGACCATGAATCAAACGATCATCGATCCGAGCAAGACGTATATCCATTCCCATCGTAAAAACCTCCTACATCCATCGATCCGCTGGCTATTTGTGGATCCCTTACTTTTTTCATTCACCTCCTGTATCCACTTATATAGAAGCAAGAAGCGTGCCAACTTTTATACAATACACTAATCTTTGGAAAGGCTTAAGAATCGGCCTCTTGATGATACACTAAAAAAAGATACACTGAAAAACAGTGTATCTTTTTTAGTGTATTCTATTCTTAATGTATTATTGATCAGCCAAAACCGTTTTTTCTTGATGATTTTTAATCAACTCTGCTAAGTAATATTCTTCGCTTTCTGGTATTTCTACATTTAACAAGCGCGAGAACGAGCGAACATGGATGTGAAGTTTTTTGTACATCGGCTCTTGCTTCAGTTCAGAAACAAGGGGTTCATCGACAGTTAAAGGTTGCTTTAATACGATCCGTTCGATCATTCCAGCAGAGTGGAGCACAAAATTGATTTGAAACCCTGGTATTGCATCCGTCAATTCTAAATCATTGATCAATTGATGGCCAAATTGCCACAATGGCTCGATAACTTTTCGCGGATTGACAAAAGTCAGGTTTTGCTCCATATATTTAAAACAAATTTCTTCTGCTTGTTCTTCACCAAGTTCAACATCTTGTTCAAAACTCAGATCATTCTCTAACAAAATTTCTTCCAACAATTGATCTACATCTTGATCAATGAATCGTTCCAGAGAAATAAAAGGCGCATCGATTTTAGGATCTATGATCCCTGTCGTGGCGATCAGTTGATACTGTCTTTGTATGGGTTCTAACTCAGTCTTTAAATCAGCCACTGAAAGTGTCACAACCTCTACATTCTGATTTTGACGTTTCGAGAGGGAACTTTGAATTAGTTCTTTGATCCTCTGAGCCGTTCCTTTACCCGAGGCACAGATGGCTAAGATGGCTTTGCGATGATGATTGCTTAAGTGTCCCTCTGGCTGTTCAACGGAACCATAGCCGCGAAATTTTCTAAGCGATTCGTACAAACTATCGATGTCCGTGCCGATAACTGATGCTTTTCGGACTGTTTCCAAAACGATTGATGTCGTCACCATATCGACAGTCCGTACAATCACACCTGTTTCCCTCTGAATCTCATTGTTGAAGGTAGCCAAAGATCCCATGTCTACTAATAAAATCACGCCGCTACCATCATTAACTGCTTGAACACTTTCTTCGATCTTTTTCAATGCAACGGTAGGCGGCATGTCCAAAGGCATGTCTACTGCTGCCACTTGATCCACTTCTAAAAGTTGTTGAACCACTTGAACCATACTGCTTGCCGTGCTATTCCCATGGGCTGCTACAACTACACCAATTTTTCCAGAGGAATGGGCAGTCCGCAAAGATACGAGTAAAACAGCCAAATAATAGGTTTCACTTTCAGGAATCGATACTTTGAAACTATCACCAATAAATGTACGAATTTCTTTAGCAACTTCAAACTCTTTCGGATAGTCGGCGACCATTTGACGAATATTGTCATTGGTATGCCGTTCTTCTCCCAGATGAATTTTTTTCAAAAAAGAACTAATGTGTAAGCTCATCGCATACACAAAATTTTGCTGAAATTCATAGTTCAGCCTTGTGCGTACCAGATCATAAATACGATTTGTCACTGTGATCACTTTTTGATCCACAAACTCGCTCAATTTGTTTTCTGAATTGAAAGAAAAGCCGTGATCTTTGTAAAATGATTTCAAATGAACATTGATATCTGTAGATATGAAATGATTGATGGCTTCTTGATCCAGCCCATCCGCTTTTAATAAAGCAGCTTTATCGCCGATAATATCGTAAAGATTATACGGTAATTCATAAGAATCGGATTGAATATTATTAAGATTTTGGTTTGGTTGAACACGCACAGTCGGCTCAAGAATTTTGGACAGCTCAGCTAACTCATCTCGGCGATTCCCCAAGACCATTAATCCTGAGCGGATTCCTTCGGGAAGTTCGTCCAAATCAATCTCGATTTCATCTTGTTGCATATGATTCAAGAACCCTCGTGCACAGACCAACTGAACGTTGGACTTCAATTGACCAATATTTCCGAAGCTGACACTGCCAATCAACGCTTTAACGACATCTTCAGTCAATGTGATCGTGCGTTGGATTCGTGTTGCTTCTTGTCCTACAAGTACCCGAACAAGATCCACTTTTTCTGAGGCAGGTCGTTTTTCAAAAAACGGCAGTTGGATATTGATCGGAATTCTCCGAGTAAAAGTGTCCAACAATGTCGAATTGGGATCCTCAGTAGTTGCTCCGACGATGCGAACATTGGCTTGATGATTTTTACCAGTCTCACCTAATCGACTAAAGGTTCCATGATCCATAAAGTAAAAAATCATTTCTTGTCCTTCAGGCGGCAATCGATGTATTTCATCTAGAAATAGCATACTTTCATCCGCCTGATCAATGATTCCGGTTTTCTCCTGATCCGCTCCGGTAAAAGCACCGCGAACATAACCGAACAAATGGCTCATAAGCAACTCTGGATTATTGGCATAATCGGCACAGTTGAAAACGATCAACTCTTTTTCCTCTTCGATCACCTGATTGCTTTTCGCAAACTGAAACATGGCGTGAGCAAAATACGTCTTCCCTGAACCTGTTGGTCCAGTGATCAAACAATTCAGCCCCTTAGGAGGATACAGAATTGCCGCTTTGGCTTGTTCGACAGCATTTTTCATGCTGCCGTTCACACCAATGATCGTTGAAAAAATATCACGGTTTCCCAATTTGACATCCACTCGCTGCGGCGTAGCTTTCTCTCTTTGGGGGCGGTTCTCTTTATAACTTGGAACATATTTCTCAGGCCCAGACCGTGCATCTTGAGCTACCCAATACCTCACTGGCCGGGTATCACTCTTTTGAACGCGGCCTTCTTTGACAAGTTGATTCAAATCTTTGCTGGCATTGCTTCGTTGGATCATCAATTGATCAGCGACCTCTGATGTCGTCGTTCCCTTTTCATTCAAGCCATTTTCTGTATTTTCCAATAAAAATTGATAAATACGCTCAATCCGTTTCCCCAACAGCTCCGCCTCCTTGAAAGTTTTATCCTTGAATACTTTAATGGGTTTGAATAAAAATTGCAAATCTTTTCTGAATACTTTCCCTACTCAAACCAGCCAATAACCTAGCCACTCTTAAACACGCCCCTTGAAAAATCTTGCAGCATACAGCACTAACCATTTTTTCATAGCACCTTTTGATTAACTTAAGAATAAAGCATTTAGCAAAAAAAAGACAATCTAATGCTATGATTATTGTGTCAATGGGTAGGGAATAAATTTTGGCACGTCACCATCAAACTGCTGCAACTCTTTTTGCATCCACAAAACATCGTGCCACTGCTCAAACTTATAGCCAATTTGTGGGAAACATGCAACTTCTTTGTAACCAAATTTTTGATGGAACCTCACACTGCTTTCATTCCCAGCCGTGATACAAGCGGTCAAATTTACGATATTTTGTTTTTTCAACTCTGACTCCAAATGATGATAAAGCATCGTTCCTATCCCTTTTGCTTTTACTTCTCGATCGATGTAAACCGTCACTTCCGCCGTCCAGTCATAGGCAGCTCGTATTTTGTAAGCGGTGGCATAAGCATAGCCAAGAATGACACCATTTTCTTCAGCAATCAAGTATGGATAACGCTGAAGCGTTTGAGTGATCCGGTGCGCAAACTCTTCCTCAGTTGGTATCTCTGTTTCAAAAGTAATAGCCGTATGATCTACATAAGGCGCATAAATTTTTAACAATGATTTGGTATCTGCAACAGCAGCCTTTCGAATGTTCATATATTCCCTTCTTTCTTCAAATTTTTATCAGTATACCTTTCTAATAAAAAAAAGACAATCCTTGTCTAAAAACAAGGATCATCTTTACCCACTAGCTTATGCTTGATTTTTTTCTTGCCCGCAAAACACAGGAATATGTTGTGGTAATACTTGGATCTCAACCGGCAGACTTGGACCAGGGTCTCCATCGACATTGGTTTCGATCGTTGTATCATCCAGTAGTTTGATCTGCGCTTTTTCAAACGTTAGATATCCAAGGGATTCGTTGGATTCCGTCACTCCTTTTAGCAGTTCGGGAATACTCTTGATGGTTTCCCAAAGATTGCTGTCTTTAATGTAGATAAGATGCAATTTCCCATCATTCGTACTCGCTTCTGGTAACAGCGATTCAAAACCACCGATCGTATTCGACGATCCTACGATCAGTGTGCTGCTTTCAATTTTGGTTTCTGTTGCTTCCTGACCACTAGTGATAATTTCAAATTGATGGCTTTCATTTTTGCGTACTTCCCGTAACCCGGAAAGGAAATAAGCCATTTTTCCAAGTTTCGTTTTTTCTTCAACTTCAACATTGTTGATAGCTGCTGGAATGATGCCGATCGCCACTACATTCATGAAATAATCGTCATTGATTTTCCCAATATCGATTTTGCGAGAATGATTCAACGAAAATGATTCGATTGCTTCTTCAGGATCAAGAGGAATGGCCAATGCACGAGCCAAATCATTGACTGTACCTAGAGGGAAAAAGCCAAAACGCGGACGCTCCTCATGACTAGCAATTCCGCTGATCGCCTCATTAACTGTACCATCACCTCCCATTGCAAACACGCTATCCACGGAGCCGACAGCTTCAGATGCGAACCGCTCGGCATCACCTGCTTTTTCTGTGTGTGCAACAGCCACTTCATCAAATAGTTCCTGCAATTTTTTTGTTGCTAATTCCTCGTATTCTGCAGCTTTTTCGCCTCCTGAACTAGGATTGACGATCAATAGTGCTTTCATCTCCTCTGCCTCCTTAATGCTACTTCGTTTCACATTTTAGTATAACAAAGAGCCACCAGATTTGTCTTTTTTGCAAACCACCGCGAATAACTCTGACCGAATCTCCAATTGAATCGAATAGGGCTGTGTGTAATTGCCGTATTTCTTATTCTTAGACCAATCGTTTGCGTAAACGCCCCGAAATAAAATCAATACAGGTAACTGTCAAAATAATACCAAGCAAAATGATGCCCACACGACTCCAAGATCGTGCATTGATAGCAAAAATCATCGGTGTACCAATCCCTCCTGCTCCCACTATTCCCAGAATCGATGCAGAGCGAACAGCTAATTCAAAACGATATAAAGTAAACGACAAAAATTCTGGAATCAACTGCGGTAAAGTCGCAAATCCTAAAACCGCCCAGCGATTTCCGCCAGCACTCACAACAGATTCAGAAGGTCCCTGATCCATATTTTCGATCGCTTCACTATATAACTTGGCCAACATACCTATGGAATGGACACTGACGGCTAAAACGCCCGCAAAAGATCCTGGACCAACAGTTTTAATAAACATGATGGCTAGAACAATCTCAGGAAACGTGCGAATCGCTGTTAAGACGACTTTTCCTGTGCTCGACAAGAATCTAGGTGTATTTTTGCTTCGAGCTGCCCAAAACGCAAAAGGAATACTTAATAAAGAAGAAATAAATGTACCAACAAAAGCGATGGCTACCGTTTCAATCATTAAACTGAACAAATCTTCGCCATCCCCGGTATAGACATAACTCCAATCTGGATGGATCAATCCGTAGAAAATTGCCCCTAAGATTTGACCAACGTTTTCTTTGATAGCAGCTAAGGGGATTCCTGCAAATGCCCAAATATAAATAGCAACCAGAACGAGCACGAAAAGCCATTTTCTTTTTTTCTGGGGTTCCGTTGGCAACATCATAGCAATCGCTCCCTTACTCTATTACTGATGGTATCTATAAGAAGAACAACGATAAAAATCGCCAAAACGATAATTGCCGTTTGGTCGTAGCGAAATTGACTCAATGATCGTTGCAAAAAGACACCGATTCCTCCCGCGCCGATATACCCTAAGATCGTTGAGGCGCGAACATTGATCTCAAAGGCGTACAAAAGATAACTTAAAAAATGACTCGTTACCTGCGGAAGTACTGCGTAACGGATAATCGCCAGTTTTGATCCCCCTGAAGCGGTAACAGCCTCGATCGGTCCCGCATCAATTGTTTCGATCGACTCATAAAATAATTTCGTGATCATCCCAAAAGAAAAGATGGAAATTGAAATCACACCAGCTACCGGACCAATACCGACAACTGCTACGAACAGCGCCGCCAACATCAAATCAGGAATCGTTCGCACGATATTCAAAAGAAAGCGAAAAATCCCCGATAGCCAAGGAATTGTTAGGATATTTCTGGCTGCCAGCAAAGAAAAAGGCAAAGCAATGAGCGCCCCAAACGTTGTTCCGACAATTGCCATTTGAATGGTTTGAAGAAGAGGCTCCACAATGATCGTACTATACGACCAATCTGGTCGCAGCATTTTTATCAGTATCACGTTCATTTGATCCGCATTTTCAAAAAAACGGCGAAGATCGACTCCCGTAATCGATCCACTCAAAATCAAAACGAGCAAAAAAAGCACCAACCAAAGAATATTCTTCCATAGTCCGCTTCGTTTAGGCAACAATTGAGTGGTCATTTTTCTGTGCCTCCTTGCTCTTCGATAATCTCACTGCCGTAGATTTCTTTTAATTTTCGGTCAGTGGCTTCGCTAACTGGTCCATCAAAAACAAGGCAACCATCACGTAACCCAATGATCCGTGTACCATACTCTCGCGCTAATTGCACGGAATGCAAATTGACAACGATCGTAATACCTAACTCTTGATTGATCCGCTTTAAATCACTCATGACCTTCTCCGTTGTCATAGGATCCAGAGAAGCTACCGGCTCATCCGCTAAAATGATTTTTGGTTCCTGAGTCAATGCCCGTGCAATCGAGACCCGTTGTTGCTGCCCACCAGACAATTGATCGGCTCTTGAATAAACTTTTTCGGCTAGATTCACTCTTTGTAGCGATTGATAAGCTAGTTCCTTATCCGCTTGCGGAAACAATCCCAAAAGCATCTGAAGAGTGGGGTGATAAGCGACTCTTCCAGTGAGAACATTCCTTAAGACACTCGAACGTTTTACCAAATTGAAGCTTTGGAAAATCATGCCAATGTCTCGGCGAATCAAACGTAATTCTTTGCCCTTTGCTTTTGTAATGGAGCGATTATCGATCAAAATTTCGCCACTGGTGATTTCGTGCAAGCGGTTGATGGAACGCAGCATGGTTGATTTCCCCGCACCAGACAACCCAACAACGATCACAAACTCCCCTTGATCGATGTCAATATTCAAATCTTTTAACCCCAGCACACCGTTTGGATATTCTTTTGTCACATTTATAAACGAAATGATCTTTTTATTTGCTAACGCCATGGTTCTCCTACTTTCTCTCATTAAACTACTTTTATAAAATTGAAAAGGGTATCTGCTGATACGATACCCTTTCTCTGCCGCTTATTGTCCTACTTGTTCTGCATATTCACGAACGATATCAAAATTACTGTCTTGGGAGACTACATAGCCTTCATGAGAGTAGATATCTGAAATGATTTGATGACCTTCTTCATCTTTACCAATTTCGATAAAGGCATCTTGGATTTTTTTGTCCCATTCCTCACTCATATCACTGCGAACACTAATGGTGTCATTCGGGATTGGTTCTGTGAAATACATAGGTTCCACGTCATTCATGATTTTAGGATAATCTTTCTTCACTGTATTTCGCGCATCTTCAAAAACGAAAGCCGCATCTACATCTCCGTTTAAGACAGCCAAAACTGCTTGGTCATGACCTTTGACTTGAACTGTCGTTACATCCTTATTGATGTCTATCCCTTCTTTTTGAAGTTCCGCAACTGGCCAAACATACCCAGCCGAAGAGGTTACATCTTGTGTAGCGATCGTTTTCCCTTTCAAATCAGCTAATTCCTTGATATCGCTGCCGCTCTTGACCACAACCATTGATCGATAGCTATCCACCAATTCATCTGTCGCTTCACCACCAGGCTGCTTGATTCCATATCGCTGTGCCTGCAGTAATACTTTTACATTGCTTTGTTCATGAGCCAAAACATAAGCATTTGGAGGCAAAAAGCCTACATCCACTTGCTTAGAAGCCATTGCTTCGACGATCGTATTGTAATCTGTTGAAACACTTACGGTAACTGGAATTCCTAATTTATCACTTAGCAGCTTTTCAAGCGGTTTCGCTTTAGCCTCTAACGTTTCTGCTGCTTGCGAGGGCACAAATTGAACTGTCAACTTTTCTGGAACATATTGTTCCTCTGCACTCGAACTAGATTCTCCCGCTCCGCAAGCTGCTAATGCCAATCCAGTTGCTAACCCTAATCCAACGATTCCTACCTTTTTCCAAAGCTTCATTCTTCTTCTCCTTTGTGTTAAAAATCAGAACAACCAATTAACGAACTTTACCTTTTTGATTATAGAAAAACGTACATTTAATTACAACTATTTTTCGCTATAAATGGATATTTTTTTAGTAAAATCAATCTAATCACGAACATTAACTTGTGTGCCTTTTCTCAATCAAAGAGTATTTCACAGTCTGTCAATTGCTTTGCTCTACTTTAAAAAGAGTACCAAAGCAATTTATTGTTTGTATTTACAACACGTAAAGTTTCTGTTAATCCTCTCGAAGATAGTTGTGATCTATTGGACATGTCATCAATCAGGAAATTCTCTACTTTTGAGGCTACATTTCTCTCTTCACATCTACCGGTAACTAGTTTGACCAAGATTACCAAAACAAAAGTTTGAAGAGACAGATCGAAAAGATGATCGCCTATTCTTCCCCGGACTTACAACAGCAGTCTTTCAAGTGCAAAAAAACTCATGGCTGTCGGCTCCTCACATCCAACACCACCATGAGTTTATTTTCAACTAGATTATCTCCATTCTTTCAACAACACGGTCTCATCATTTACAAACTCTCCAGTTGCAACAAATCCAAAACCTTCGTACATTTGTTTAGCGATCGTATTTTCTTTAACGGAAGAAATTCGTAGTTCTTTTGCTTGGATCGCCTGCCGGAACCATTCAATCGCTGCTTCCATTGCCTGTGATCCATATCCTTTTTGCTGAAAGCGATGATCAATCATAAAACGCTCGATCCACCATGATTCTTTTGCATAATCTTCATCCGCTTCGTAATAACTAAACAATAAGAAACCGATCATTTCTTCTTGATGATAAATCGCAAAAGCCTGCCGAGCTTCTTCATATACAGCTTCCAGCAAAGAATACCAATTAGGCGCAACAAATTTTTCTTGTTCTTTGGTTGTTTTTAGTTCAATACAACCACGATAATTCTCTTTTGTGATTGGTTTTAACCGGATCATTTCAGACCTCCTCTAATTAAATCGCTTTCAAACAAACCGAATAAAAAAAGATGACTTACTAAGGATATAGTAAATCATCTAACTGTATTATTAAGCTTCTTGCGCTACTGGGTATACAGAAACTTGCTTTTTGTCGCGGCCTTTACGTTCGAAACGAACAACACCGTCAACTTTTGCAAATAATGTATCATCTCCACCGATACCTACGTTTACTCCTGGGTAAATTTTAGTACCGCGTTGGCGATAAAGGATTGATCCACCTGAAACAGTTTGACCATCAGCACGTTTAGCACCTAAACGTTTTGATTGAGAGTCGCGTCCGTTAGAAGTAGAACCGCCCCCTTTTTTGTGAGCGAAGAATTGCAAATTCATTTTCATCAACATGAGATGCACCTCCTAGTTTTCTTTGATTGTTTTGATTTGGATATAATCGCTGTATTCTTCTTGAACAGATTGCAGACCAATCAATAGATTCTCTAAAAGAATCTGAGAGATATTCGACTGCTCTTGGGTCAAACGAGGAACAAGTTTAACAAGAAGGTAGCCACCTTCTTCATTGTTCGCTTCAACGATTGGTGTTACACCAGCCAAAGCATCGATCCCATTTACCGCACTGATCGCTAATGCTGAAGCAGCTGCGCAGACGATGTCTTTGCCATATTCTCCTGCTTGCGCGTGACCGGTAAGTTCAAAAGAAACAATCCGACCAGAGTCATTACGCTTGAATGTCCCTTTGATCATATTCGTTACCCTACTTTTCGTAAGAATTATGCATTGATTGCGTCAATAACAACTTTTGTGTAAGGTTGACGGTGACCTTGTTTGCGGTGTGAATGTTTTTTAGGTTTGTATTTGAAAGTTACGACTTTCTTTTGTTTGCCGTGTTTTTCTACAGTTCCTTCAACAGTTGCACCAGCAACGATTGGGGCACCTACTTTTGTTGATTCGCCACCTACTAAGATCACTTCATCAAAAGTAACTTTTTGTCCAGCTTCTACATCTAATTTTTCAACATAGATTGCTTGACCCACTTCAACTTTTACTTGTTTACCACCAGTTTTGATAATTGCGTACATGCTCTAAAGCACCTCCTTCTATTATACTTAGACTCGCCATCCCAAGTGACTTTCGTACTTAATAACTTGTTCTGTGCGGTTGTAGCTGTGGAGTCCACAATTACAACAGATTAACTTTATCAAAATGTTTCCGTAAAGTCAATGAAAAATAATGATTTATTTTCGTCATGCCGCTTTACTATTTTTTTTAAGTAAGTTGTTTTACTATAGAAGAAAGAAACAAATGAGGTGTTAAAATGAACTACCCAAAAAAACTAGCTGAGCCAATCATTGAACAATCAAAAGCCTATCAGCTTGAAGGTTTTGTTCCTGGTCAAGGACCGCTTCATCCCAAATTAATGATCGTTGGTGAAGCACCTGGACGGACCGAAATCGAGAATTTTATTCCTTTCAGTGGCCAAGCGGGCAAAGAACTGATGGCCTCTTTGGCGTTAGTCGGACTGACACGTGAAGAGGTATATATCACGAGTGCAGTACGGAGCCGTCCCTATTCGATCAAAGAACGAATCAACAAACGAAGTGGCGCACATGAAGTAGTGCACCCCAATCGAACGCCAACAAAAAAAGAAGTCTTGTTGCATGCGCCTTTATTGGATTACGAAATCCAAAAGGTGGATCCGCCTTTGATTGCTACGGTTGGAAACATCGGGTTACAAAGATTATTAGGCAATCGCTATTCCATTACAAATGTTCATGGGCAGCCAATCAGAAGTGCGATCCAACAGTTGAATGCTGAAAAAAATGGTTATACGTGGTCTGACAAACAATACCTGATTGTTCCAATGTATCATCCCGCTGCCATTTTTTATAATCGAACATTGGCTGAGCGGATCCATCAAGATTGGTCTGGCTTGAATCGCATCAGAGAGCATGGCTTGCACTAACATCTCGCAATTCTGTCTTTTAGTTGCGGCGATAATGAGGGATTGTTTTTTCATAAGCAGTGATTTTTTCTTCTTCTTGCAACGTGATGCCAATCTCATCTAATCCATTGACCAGTTTATGCTTCCATGTTGCATCGATCTCAAAAGGATAGACCGTTTGTTTGACAGTTACTTGCTGTTTGGGAAGATCAATAGCGATCCTCTCATCAGGAGCCAATGCTGCCAATACTTGACGAGCAGAAAGCGATAAAACGATAGGCAGCAAGCCGTTTTTCGTTGCATTCATATAAAAAATATCGCTAAAACTGCCGGCAATCACTGCACGAAAGCCGTAGTCCATCAGCGCCCAAGCCGCATGTTCACGCGAAGAACCAGAACCAAAATTATCTCCAGAAATGAGGATAGATGCTTCTTTGTATTCTGGAAAGTTCAAAATAAATTCAGGATTTGAACGGCGATTTGGTAAATAGCGCCAGTCATCAAAAAGGTATTGACCAAATCCTGTCTTTTCAACCCGTTTTAAATAATTTTTCGGTAAAATTTGATCCGTATCAATATTATCATTCATTAATGGGATCGTTTTCCCTTGATAGTAAGTGAAGGCTTCCATTAATTTTTCCTCCCGACGATTTCTCGAACATCTACAAAGCGGCCATAAACAGCGGCAGCCGCAGCCATTGCTGGACTGCATAAATGGGTACGGGCATTCTTACCTTGACGTCCAACGAAGTTCCGATTTGATGTAGAAGCACAATGGACGCCCGCTGGTACTTTATCTGGATTCATGCCTAGGCACATGGAACAACCAGGCTCTCGCCATTCGAAACCTGCATCTTTAAAGATCTGATCTAACCCCAGTTTTTCTGCCGCTTTTCTAACTGGACGTGATCCTGGAACCACGATGCCAGTGACCCCATCTTTGATTTTTTTTCCTTCCAAAATAGTTGCGGCTTCTTGCAAGTCAGAGAGTCGACCATTTGTGCAGGAACCGATAAAAATATATTCAATTGGAATATCTTCGGCTCGCTGTCCAGGGTGCAATGCCATATATTGATAAGCTTGTTCATCATTATGGTCACGAATTTCAGGAAAGACTCCACTGATAGGCACTCCCATCTCAGGATTGGTTCCCCACGTAATATAAGGTTCCAGCTGAGAGGCATCAAGTGTCAGTTGGGTATCAAAAACAGCATCTTCGTCGGTTTTTAGCGTTTGCCAGTCTGCAATTGCGTCAGCGAGCTCTTTGGGTGCATATTCCCGACCCGCGACATAAGCAAAGGTTGTTTCATCAGGGGCAATCAGCCCTATCTTCGCCCCACCTTCAATCGACATATTACAAATCGTCATGCGCTCCTCCATTGACAGATTCCGGATTGTTTCTCCATAAAATTCAATGGCATGACCTACTCCAAAATCCGTACCGTGAGTGGCGATCAGGGCAAGAATGATATCTTTAGCGTAGACGCCTGGTTGCAAAGTTCCCTTGATCTCAATCCCCATACGTTTTGGTTTCGTTTGCCAAATCGTTTGAGTTGCAAAAACATGCTCCACCTCACTTGTGCCAATACCAAAAGCGATAGCTCCAAACGCGCCATGTGTGGCTGTATGTGAGTCTCCACAAACGATCGTCTTCCCCGGTTGTGTCAGACCGGTTTCCGGGCCAACCATGTGTACGATTCCTTGTCGGGCTGAGCCATTGTCACATAACTGTATCCCAAATGCTTGGCAGTTGTTGCGCAGTGTATCAATCTGTTTCTTTGCAACCAAATCCGTGATCGTAAAAATATCTTTAGTCGGGATATTGTGGTCCATCGTTGCAAAGGTCTTTTCAGGGCAACGAACACGCCGGCCAGCTTGCCTCAGTCCTTCAAAAGCTTGAGGAGAAGTCACTTCATGGATCAGATGCAGATCGATATATAACAGCTGTGCCTCACCTTCTTCCAGCACTACATGACGTTCCCAGAGTTTGTCAAATAATGTTTTCCCCATTCAGTAGCCCCCTAATTTTTTGATTACCGCATCCGTAAATTCTG
The DNA here is from genome assembly GCF_005843965.1 of Enterococcus sp. M190262. Taxonomy (NCBI): domain Bacteria; kingdom Bacillati; phylum Bacillota; class Bacilli; order Lactobacillales; family Enterococcaceae; genus Enterococcus; species Enterococcus sp. M190262. The sequence goes on from NZ_CP040461.1 coordinate 3,088,529, forward strand.
TTGTAGTAGTATTCCCTCCAAGATCACAAGTCACGACCCCATCTTCCATCACTTGATAGCACGCCTGCTCCATCTGATCAGCAATTGATTTCATCCCAAAAGAAGTTAGCATCATCCCCACAGACAGAATCATTGAAATGGGATTAGCAATATCTTTGCCGGCAATATCCGGTGCTGAACCGTGAATCGGTTCATACAGTGAAACCCCAGAAAGACTATGACTTGCACTAGCCAAAACACCTAATGATCCTGGTAGGACTGACGCCTCATCGCTGAGAATATCGCCAAAAAGATTTTCAGTCACAATCACATCGAATGCAGTTGGCTGTTGCAAGATCTTCATAGCGGCAGAATCAACATATTGGTGTGTTAACTGACAATCGGGAAATTCTTGCGCTACTTCATTCGCCACCTTTCGCCATAATTTGCTTGTTGCCAAAACATTGGCCTTGTCCACGGACACTACTCGCCGTTGTCTAGTTCGTGCGATCTGAAACGCCTTTCGTAAGATACGGCGAATCTCTTCCCTATGGTAATAATTCAGATCCGAAGCCTCTGTTGCCGATAGCTTTTTTTCTCCAAAATAGATGCCGCTCGTCAATTCTCTTACCAGTACCAGATCGGTTCCTTTAACGATCTGCTCTTTCAAAGGAGAAAAGGGTAAAAAAGCATCCGTTACTTTGATGGGGCGAATGTTGGCATAAAGATCAAGCGCGCGCCGCAAGTCCAATAAACCTTTTTCCGGTGTATAAGCTGCATTTTCCCACTTGGGATCTCCAATGGCTCCGAGCAAAATGGCATCCGCTTGCTGACAAGCTTGCAATGTTTTTTTTGGCAGTGGTGTGCCATACTGCTCAATGGCTTGTCCGCCAAATGCATAAGACTCAAAAGAGAAATACGGGTTGCTTGGCAAACACGCCTTTACAATTTGCAATGCACTGGTCATGATCTCCGGTCCGATGCCATCACCAGCAAGAACGACGATTTTTTTCATTTATTCTCGCCTCGATTCTTCAAAGCAGCGCTGGCTTGTACATAGGCTTTTGCAGAAGCTTGCAGCACATCAAAATCAACACCGATCCCACTGATTTGTCGGTTTGTCTCTGCGCATTCGATAGCTACATGCACTTCTGCTTGCGCATCTTCTCCACTCGTAAGAGCCGTGATTTCATAATTTAGCAGTCGCGGTTGCTGATCAAAAATCTGGTCGATCGAATTATAGATTGCTTGAATGCTCCCAGCGCCAATTGCTGAGGCAACATAAGATTGATGATCTTTTGTGATCGATACCACGGCACCTTGATGACCATTGGAGACATATTGTAGCTGAACAGCCTCTAATTCAACGCCCTCTGTTTGCGTGCGACCTTGATCCGCTGCTAACGCCAGCAAATCCTGCTCCGTTACTTGTTTCTTTTTGTCTGCCAGTTCTTTGAATCGTTTAAACAATGCATTTGTTTCCTCAGAGTCAAACTGATAGCCTAATTGATTCATCTTTTCTATAAACGCATGCCGACCAGATAATTTTCCCAGCGGTAGCGAATTTGTTTGAACACCGACTAATTGCGGCGTAATGATCTCGTATGTCTCAGGATTCTTCAAGACGCCGTCTTGATGGATGCCCGATTCATGTGCATAGGCGTTTCCTCCAACGATCGCTTTATTCTTAGGAACAGCGATCCCTGATAGTCGAGCGACTAGGTCACTGGTTCGTTTGGTTTCGCCTAACTGAATATTCGTTGTGCAGTCATAGAAATCTTGACGCACATGCAATGCTAATGCCACCTCTTCCAACGCCGTGTTTCCGGCCCGTTCACCAATGCCATTGATCGTTCCTTCCACACGAGTGGCTCCGTTCTCAATAGCTGCCAGAGCATTCGCCGTTGCCATTCCCAGATCATCGTGACAGTGGGAGGAAAACATAATCGGTTCCTTGCTTTTGGTATTGGCAATCAAATAGGCAAATAATTCGCCATAGGCAGTGGGATTACTATAGCCAACGGTATCTGGAATGTTGATGATGGTCGCCCCGGCATCGATCGCTGTTTGGACCGCTTCTAACAGAAAATCTTTTTCTGTGCGGGTCGCATCTTCTGGAGAAAATTGAACCTTGTCAAATAAGGTTCTAGCATAGGTAACATGTTCTTTGATTGCTCGGATTACTTCTTCTTTAGTCATGGCTAATTTATAACGGCGATGGACTTCACTGGTTGCCAAAAACACATGGATCTGGGGACTTACTGCTTGCTTTAATGCCTCATAAGCGCGATCAATATCTTTAATTTGACAGCGTGCCAGACCTGCCACTGTCATCGTGGATACAGCAGTTGCGATTGCTTGAACCGCTGCAAAGTCTCCTTCCGAAGCAATTGGAAAACCTGCCTCAATTGTATCAATTCCCCATTTTTCCAGCTGTAAAGCAAGCTGTACCTTTTCTTTCGTATTGAAATTCACTCCTGGAGTCTGTTCTCCATCTCGAAGGGTGGTGTCAAAAAACTGGATCTGTCTCAAACTGATTCCTCCTCTGGCTCATTTGTTCTTTTAGGGTATAAAAAAAGCACTCCATAAAGGTCTTCCCTTTATGCAATGCGAATAGGACTCCTCTGTTTCACGTCATCAGATCATGAAATACAAAAAAGAGTCCTCACGGTAATAATAAGTTGCTAGTGTTCATCGGCCTATTTCTATTCATTTTATTCACCTATCACTTTCTGCTTCTCGTTACCTTATATAAGAAGATACCGAAAGACACTGCATCTGTCAATGCTTTTAATTGAATTTTCTGAATATTTAGATAGATAATATTAGAGAAAAAGAAATAAAAGTGTCCTTTTCTCTCTTCATATCTCTTAGAAGTAAGAAATTATTTTGAAATACGTCCCTTTAAAACAGATTTTTTTCAGCAAATACTGGTTATATCTTCACAGACTCTTAACACAATTTAAACATTGCTCTGTTAGTATCATTGTATACCAAAAATTAATTTTTCAACCTTTCTCCCCTACCAGTCATTCGACTGGTTTTTTTGTCTTACTGAGCAAAAGATCTGTTCTTTTCCCAAGTAGAAAGGATTGAACTCAAAGAGAGTTATCCGTATAATAAGTAACAGAAATTATTTAGGAGGATCAGGATGCGTAACGAAATGATGCATCGTCCAGTAGTAAAAAAAGAACTAGTGGCGTTTATGCGGGAAAAACAAAAGCAATTAACTGGGAAATTAGGTCAAATCGAACAGGCAGCTCATGAAAAAGAAGTTCCTATTATTCCGCATGAGACAGTGGTGTTCCTGCAATTTTTATTAGGACAAATGAAGCCCAAGCAAATATTAGAAATCGGTACAGCAATCGGCTTTTCTTCAAGTTTGATGGCACAGTATGTAGGTGATGGTCACGTAACTACCATCGATCGCTATGATGTCATGATCAAAAAAGCCAGAGAAACTTACAAACAATTGAGCCTTGAGGATAAAGTCACTCTTTTAGAGGGACAGGCAGCAGACGTTTTGCCGACACTTGATGGCCCTTACGATTTTATTTTCATGGATAGTGCAAAGTCTAAATACATCGAATTTTTACCGGAATGCTTACGACTTTTACGTAAAGGCGGCGTGTTAATGGTCGATGACGTCTTTCAGGCAGGAACGATTTTAGATCCTATAGAAGACATTCCACGAGGACAACGGGCCATCCACCGTAAACTAAACCTTTTCCTCAATACAGTGATGGATCATCCCCAACTGACTTCTAGCTTAATTCCCTTAGGAGATGGCGTTATTCTTATTACGAAAGAAGCAGATCATGTGGACGTGGCTACAACCAGCGAGTAACGAGTCATTTTAAAGAAAGTTGGCAAAAATAGCGAAAAGCGATTGACATTAGGCGCTCCTTTTTCTATAATGTTATTTGTTGCTGACTTGTCATAGTAGCTCAGCTGGATAGAGCATCCGCCTTCTAAGCGGACGGTCGGGGGTTCGAATCCCTCCTGTGACGTTATATTATCATACGTTCTATTTACAAACCGTTAGGAATATGAATTCCTAGCGGTTTTTGTTTACCGTTTATGGACATCACGGGACCTTTTTACGTCATACTAGTTTTATAAGCACACAGATTACACGAATCTATCGAAATTAAGCTTGTCAAATCTTGTATTTATCGGGCGACAAGAATTTGAACTTTTTTGTCACGTGAAATCATAAATTTTTCTGAGCTAAGGTGACGCTAAAAATATCTATAGGAGAAGCGCTCATCTCATGTAGCCTATCTTTTATTCACTATCCTACTAAGCTTGTAGGTTAAAAAAAATTGAAACTAACCATCATTATTGAAACTAACCATCATTAAAGAAAAAATCTCCTCCTCGATTTTAAGTAAAAAAGTCTTAGTGCAAAAACCTTTTTCGCTTGTTCAATAAGCACGTGACAAAAGCGTAAGTTGTTTTTTTACATTTTTAATGTTAATTTCCACTTAGATATAATATATATACAATTCAAAAACCTACAGAACGGCGTGAATTAAATGAAAAGATGATTTATCGTCCTCTCCATTCTCTCTATGCTATTCATTGACCTAAGCTTCATTGGAAACGCTTATTCAGAAGAACACTCAACGCGTTCAACTACTACCACCGATACAAGCAACACCTTCATAACTGCTTCATCAACTGATATTTCTGATCCAATACTAACAAACTCACTTGAAGAAGAAACAGAACCTACTGCAGCCACTTCATCAGAGCAAGAAGCTCGAACATCTCTTTGGGATATGGAAGACGAAAACAAAGTAAAATATGATTCTGATTAAACAAATTCTCCAGAACTAACAGATCAAGAAGCAACGAAAATCAAAGAATTATATGAAAAAGGGATCGCTGAAGGAAAAGTTAATCGAGAATTATACTCCTATGAAGCTTTTCAAGAGAATTATCAAGTAAATAAAACATCCTATGAAGGAATGAAAGAAGTTGTTGGCGCTGGATTAACCTATGATAACTGGTTTGGAGAAATATTAAATTACAGTGCCTTCCCGGATGGAGAAGGACATTCTCCTCGCAATAATCAACGGTAAAAATGTGCAACCCAAAAACAAAACGCAGACCGTTTCAAACGTGATCTTCGTAAAGGAGATATTATTGTTGTCAGTGGTGGTATGGGGCATGCAGCAATCGCCACTAGTGATAACTATATCTTAGAGATGTCTGGAGGAGGAGTAATTAACAAATGGCCTACTGGTGTCATGAAAAATAATAACCATCAATATTCAAAGCATAATTGGCTGTGGGGAAATGAGGATCAAGAAGGTGTGAGTCCTAGCAAAAATATAGATAAGTGGATACAAATCTGGCGTATCCCTAATAAAGGAATGGCTAATCAGTGTGCAAATTATGCCGATAAAACATTTTGGAACTCATCTGGTGGATACAAAAAGAATCGTTACTATGACTATTTCATTGGACCTAACACGTTGTCTATGAATCCAACTTACTGTTCAAAATTGGTCTTTCATGCTTTTTGGTATGGTAGTGGTTCAGCTCCAGTCATGCAAAGCTTTGCTTCAGGACTTACTTTCATTGCTCCGAGTGCTTTGCCTAATTTATTTACTAGTTCCTACAAACCCTATAAAGTTGGAACCTATTGAAGGAGTGTTTATTTATGAAAAAAATCAGGTTCTTTTTAATAGGATTTGTTCTTTTTGTAATAGTTGGATTATTGTTATATGTCAGTTATTTTAAATATCATGAATATACATCTGACAAAAAGATTGATGACTTTATAGCCCGAATAGATAAAATTCCTAAAAAAGAAATCCTATTGGTAAAAGATACTTATCGACAATCAACCAAACAGGAAACAAATTTTTCAAAAAAAATCACTACTAAAAAAGATTTTGAAAAATGGAAAAAAGAAATTAAAAAAAATGGAAAATTTTATAATGGAGATTGCCTACCTAAAAACTATTTACCGAAAGTAGAAGATTGTGAATTAATTTATAATTTTGTGTGTCGTCTCCCAGATAAAAAAGTTGAATTTACTTACGTGATCACTGGAACTGGTTATATAAACAGTAAAAAAGTAATCAAAGAAAATTTTGCCTATCCTGATATCCCTTTCGATTATCCAGAAGAATAAAACTCATTAACTTCCTTGATCGAAATTACTTAGGTGAACCCATATTCAAAAAACGTTATTTTACCGCTAAGGACCCTTGATCTTAGCGGTTTTTGTTTTGCTTTGTACCCAATCTGTGCCAAATATAAATCAAAGATGCACTCTTTGTTCAACCAAAAAGTGCATCTTATCAAACTAGCAAGTTCTTTTATTTTTCATCTCACGAATGTCCGAGTTATCGCGAAAAAACTGTAACACATGGATTCATAAATCAATTATCTAAAGGTGTTGGTCATTGCTGCTAGTCATCAATCATCTTCTGTCGTATTTCTTAGCAATAAAAACCAACTTCTCTTTCGATCACTTCATCCAAGCGATACGTACGCTACCGTTCTTCTCTGAAAGTTATTTACCGATTAATTAGCAACGTGTATTTGCTGTTGTTCAACTAACGGATAACTAATCAGTTTTTCACTGTCTAAGTCTTCTTTATGCATATCTACAGCGACGATTTGACTATTTTCATAGGTCCGATAGTAATAAATCCCTTTGTCGATATTGCAGCAAGAAGAATAAATGGTATATTCATATTTCCCGTCTCCCACATCACATAATCCTTTTTGCTGTTCGACAGACCCTAAAATATGGAAAAATTGGCTGATACTTTCTGATTCTGAATCACCAGATACAGAATTCAGTTTCGTGAATGCAGCCTTCACAAATCGAGACATCGAGGACAAATCCCCAGGCAACCCAATTCCGCCCATTCCTCGACTATACTCATTCAATTCGATTGCATCTGAGAAGGTATTGGTTGGCGTTTTACTAGATAAAGAACGATAGTTATTTAAATTGAACAAATGATAGTCAAAAGAAGGATTGTTCGTTAGGACACCAACAGGATTATCATAGATATGAAGTCCGTCTTTCATACTTTCTACAACGATTGAAGATTCTTTATCCGCTAATAACCAGTGTAAAGGCGATAGCGGAAGATTTTCGCTAAAATTGATATTAACCAAATTGATTTTATTCAACAATTCTTTTGCTTCAGCTACTGTGCTGCATTGCCCTAATATCCAGGGAATGAATTCAAATGGTGTGACATTGTCTTTATTCTCAACCGGTTCTTTGTAATCTGCAAAACCAGCAAAATTTAACCCAGCCATACTTAAACCTTTTTCATTGGTAGCATCATAATACAGCGGATAATCCGCTATACCAGCAGCAATCCCGATCATCGCATAATGCTGTGATAACTCACCAACTTTTCGAAAAGACAGCTTATAGTTCCTAGGAGTAATCGTGACTACTTCTTCATAAGACAGCTCATAATCAAAGTTTCTACCAAAATAGTGATCTCGCGTTGAATAAGTAATTGATGTACACATATTTTTTCCTCCTAATGTTCATTTTTTCACTTATATTTTACTCCTCTTCACTTTTTTTTCAAAAGAAATGATTGTGTCTCGAACTCAGTTCTTTTATTGGTTATAATCATCTCTAGGAAAATGAACGTTAACAAGTACTCTATTCGTACTTTTCAATAAAACTTATCGTTGTTACACTAGATTTCATACCTATCGTAAAAAAGCATTAATTATCAAAAAACCTTCCAATAAAAGATGTATTCTACATACAAGGAGGCAGTGAGGTGATTTATGGATTATACAAAAGACATTCAACTGGCATTACTCTACATTGAAAATAATTTGACTGGCGATCTCTCCTCAAAAGAAATTGCAAAAAAAGCCGGCATGTCAGAATTTCATTTTCAGCGTGTATTTAAAAAACAACTGGGCATGGGAGTATATAAATATCTTCAAAAAAGACGTATGGCCCATGCTTCCCTACTACTTTTGAAGAGCGAATTGAAGATTATCGAAATTGCTCTGATCAGCGGTTTTTCCTCACAAGAGGCGTTTTCCAGAGTTTTTAAGTCCTATTATCAACTCCCTCCTCGACAATATAGAATCCAATTTAAAAATTTTTTTAGGGGGAATCAAAAAATGAGTGAGACAAAAATAAATGGCTGGTTGCTTTCTGGAAATAATTTTGACAAATATGAAGTGACAATTGATCAAATGACTTTTCATAGTGGAAATCAGTCAGTAAAAATGAGCCAAACAGAGAGCTTATACACAGAGAATTTTGCAACTGTTATGCAACAAGTGAGTGCAAAAAATTACATTAATCAACGTGTGCGATTAAGCGCATACCTAAAATCAGAATCAATTGAAGGTTGGGGAGGAATTTGGTTGAGAATTGATGGCAAGAATTTTGAACAATTAGCGTTCGATAATATGCAGAATCGTCCAGTAACAGGCACAAATGATTGGAATTATTATTCTTCTGTCTTAGATGTCTCACAGGAAGCTGAAGTTTTAAATTTTGGGTTTTTGTTGCAGGGAAAAGGCACTTTGTGGGCTGATGATTTTTGTTTAGAAATCGTTCCCAATGATATTCAAACAACCGAATTTAATAGTGAACAGTACTACCCAACGGAACCCCAAAACTTGTCGTTTTCGGAATAAGAATAGTTAATAAATGAGCTACAGTAGAATTCAAGATGCCACAAGACCTTATGGAATACTACTGTGCTTGAAGGATCCAAGCAAAAATCCTGCTCCCCTCCTTTTCTTATACGAAAAAGAAATAGATTTCTGAATCAATGCGAGGTAAAATAAAAGAAAACTTTTTACCAATCAGCTTATTCTGAATCGGAGAGGAAGCTTTCTATGGATACAATGATGAAAAGTATCATTACAGAAAAAGATTTATTACGGCAGATCCTGCTTCTCGAAGAGTTATCCAATCACAAAACGATTACGGCAAAGGCATTGGCTGCTTCGATTCAAACTACAGAGCGGACTGTCTTTACAGATATTCAGTATATTCGAGAGCAATTGCCTGACGGATGGGAAATCGAAGCGACAAGTAATGGCTTTTCTTTACTTAAAAAAGATTCCCAACTAACCAATCAATTATGGGAAAGCTTCTTGCCGCTTTCAATTGGCGCTATGTTGATCAAACAGTTATTCTTTGCAAAAGGAATCTCAACACAATCTTTCTTGCATGACAGTGGTATCTCTTTTGAAACATTGAAACGTCATGTTACAAAAATCAACCGTGGCATTAAACCATACAATATTCGAATTCAGTTGAACGCCAAGCAAGCCAAACTGTCAGGTAGTGAGATCAGCATTCGAGTTTTCTTCCATCGTCTGCTGCTGCCTTTTACCCACAATAATTATTTCTTTGAAGATTATGCTATTCATGAATCACATTATCTTATCTTTTTACAGTCACTGAAACGTCAAGAGTTGGACGTTCTTTCTGAAGAAATTTTTGGCACTTGCTGGTTCTTCATCAATACAATCCGAATCAAAGCCAATTGTCGGGTCAATGCACTCGCTTTTGATCCTTTAGATCCGCTTTTTTTACAATATCAGCAGTCGCTCCAGCAAGTTTATCAAAAAGAAGGCGTCTATTTGAATCAGGAGGAGTGTTTCTTTAGTTTCTATTGTTTTCTGGAAAGTTGGAATTACAACAATCAGTGGACAAGCAAAATTGCTGTCACACTAGATGCCTATCAGGAAATCAAACAATCCGTCCAGCGATTTGTTCAAGAACTTGGGCAAGAATTGGCGATTCCCCTACTTTCTGAAACCCAGTTAGCGGACAATTTGCTGCTTTTGGTCTTAAAATTCAATGAATCCGCAAAACTGTCTGAACAATTTCAATTAGAGTATCAAGAAATGATGCACATTCGTCAACACAACTATCAAGCAATTTTTGAACGATTACGGAAATTTATCTTAGATCCAAAATTTGCCATTGTAACCGATGAACCTAAGTATATCTTGAATATGGCTTCACTCCTCGTACAACAAGCTGTGCTTCAGGCACGACCAGTAACGACCCGAGCTTTCTTCTTCTTTCAAGGAGAACCAGCATGGAAAGTTTTCTTGCAACAGGAAATAAGTGATTATTTGGGTTCTAGGATCGAATTAGTCCCAGTCGAACCAGCTGAATTCGCAGGGATGACTACTCGAAATGACGACTTCATTATTTCGAACGTCCCTTTGGATGATCCCAAATTACCAGTCTTCTATCTTTCAATGCTGCCAACTAAAAATGAGCTCAATCAATTGACTGAGCTCATCCAAACATATTATCTGATCAACCAATGACTTAGCTTAGTTCATTGGTTGTTTTTGTATTTTGCCGATTGGCGCGCCGCTTCATTAGATGCTTTTCAACTTCAACCACCGCAAAGAGTAAGAAGCCATTTGCTGCGATACTAAGATGCTGTACAAGCGTCAATGTAGTTGTCCCAATCAGTTGCTGCGCAACTGGCAACACCAGAACCATTCCTTGCAAGATCACCAAGATTCCTAGAGAAATGAACAGTGCCCGATTTTGGAACATACTCTTGTTCAATGCTGGCTCTAAAAGCTCCCGACAATTCAACATGTATACTGCTTGTCCTAATACGATGTTCTGCAGGAGAATCGTTTGCTGGACTGCTTGCCCTTCAAATTGCATGGACAAAAAGTAAGCAGGAATCATGATCAGTAGAGAAACATAGACGATTCGGAACATGCTGTACATGGAAAGAATTCCTTCATTGACTGGACGTGGCGGCCGATCCATCACATCTTTACTCGCTTTTTCGAATCCTAGTGCATAAGACAATGTAATTGTTGTTACCATATTGACCCAGAGGATCTGAACTGGAGTCAAAGGTAATGGACGATTTAACAAGAGAGCAAAAATGACAATCAATCCTTGCGCTAATGCTGTTGGCAAAAAGAAGTTGATAGTTTTTTTCAGATTGTCAAAGATCCGTCGCCCTTCTTTGACTGCATTCGCGATTGTATGGAAGTTATCATCTGCCAAAACCATATCGGCTGCTTGCTTGCTTACTTCACTTCCTTTGATCCCCATAGCGATCCCGATATCTGCTTTTTTCAATGCGGGAGCATCATTGACACCGTCTCCGGTCATGCCTACGATCTCACCATTATTTTGTAGAGCGGTCACAATTCGTAGCTTGTGCTCTGGCGTCGTCCGAGCAAAAACATCCACGTGATTGACTTGCTGTGCCAACTCCTCATCGGTCATTTGGTCGATATCTAATCCTTCAAGAACTTTCTTCGTATGTTTCAACCCGACTTGCTCGCCGATGGCTTGCGCCGTTTCTTTGTGGTCTCCTGTGATCATTTTGACTCTGATCCCCGCTTGTAAGGACTCTCTCACTGCTTTGATTGCACTGTCTTTTGGCGGATCAATGATTCCTGCAAGACCTATGAAGACTAAATCAGTGACTTCTTCATGAGCAACTTGACTGGATGCTGGAACTGTCTTGTATGCGAACCCTAAGACCCGCTGTCCTTTCTGTGCTAGCTCAGAAGCCGCTTGCTGCCAATAGGATACTTGATCTTCTGATAGCTGACTTTTATTTAGCAAAACTTCTGGAGCGCCTTTTACATATAAGATTGATTGATCCTCTTGCAAAGGATGCAAAGTTGCCATGTACTTGTAAGTAGAGCTAAAAGGAATTTTTGCTGCAACTTGTTGCAAGGGTAATTCCTGAGTCTCCACAAACTGCAGCAGCGCCCGCTCAGTAGGATTACCTTGCAAATCTGCTGCCCGCTGAGAACTATCTTGTTTCAGATCTTGACAATTTGCCATGATATCGTACATGAGCGCTTGCTCTTTTTCGGTTACAGTGACAGTATCTACAACGGTCATTTCATTTTTTGTCAACGTTCCTGTTTTGTCCGAACAAATGACTGTCATTGCACCAAGCGTTTCCACCGACGGCATCGTCTTGATGATTGCTTGCTGATCTGCCATTTCTTTGACACCCATTGACAAAATCATGGTTAAAACAGCTGGTAATCCTTCCGGAACCATTGCTACGATTAACGCGATCACTGAGGAAAACAACACGTTTAGTTCTAGACCATACCGGAATGCGGTAAAGAAAATTAAGAAGAGAATCAGCGCGACAATACCGCGAAAAATCTGCTTGTTCAACTGATGCATTTTCTTTACCAACGGTGTCTCTTGTGATTTCACTGACTGCAAAGCTTGATTGATCTTACCGATTTCTGTCTCGTCGCCAGTTGCTACTACCACACCGATAGCTGACCCACTTTGAACAAGTGTACCAGAGAAGACCATGTTCTTTTGATCTCCAATAATACTGTTTTCTGTGATGACGTGTTCTGTTTTCTTGACTGGCTCAGATTCTCCAGTTAAGATCGACTCTTCTACGACCAATCCATGATTTTCGATCAATCGCATATCCGCTGGTACGACATCGCCCGCCTTCAATGAGACTAAATCTCCTTGAACGATCGACTCTGCGGCAACAGTTTGCTGCAGTCCTTCCACAATGACTACGGCTTCTTGGCCCATCATTTGTTTTAAGCCGTCCAAAGATTCTTCCGCTTTTCGTTCCTGCCAGTAACCCACAATGCCGTTGATGATAACAACTAGAAGAATGATGCCACTTTCTACATAATCACCTGTAACAGCCTTTAAAGCTGCAGCAACCATCAACACGATCATCAACAGATCCGTAAAATGTTTTGCGATTTTTTGCCAAGTTTTGATTTGAACTTTTTCTGCAATGCGATTTGCACCATCTGCTTCTAACCGTGCCTGACGTTCTTTATTTGAAAGTCCCTGACGATCGGACTGTAGCTGCTTCATCAATTGTTCTTTTGAAATTTGATACCACTTCATTGTCATTCCCCCTAATGTCTTTTTAGCTTTCGCTTGTCTATAAGTATAGGGGGGATTCTTAAAAATAAACGGTCGATTATTTCAGTCTAATATGAAAAAAATGCCCATTAAAAAAACGCTCTATTAGAAAGATCCATTTCCTCCACCATCACCATGATTCGCTCTTGTGATTTTTTCATGAAACATCGCGATAGCCTGTGCGGTTTCTGCCATATTTGCGAGCGTTACACTTTTTTTCATTGCTTCATCAAGGAGAAGTGGGCCTGGTTGAATACTGAAAATACCAGCAAAATACTGACCGATCTCTCCTAGATCAGGCTCCCTTTGCCCACACAATGCAACAACTGGAATAGCATGGGGCTGTGCGATTTTGGCCACACCTAATGGCACTTTTCCGGCTGCAGTTTGACGGTCAAAACGGCCTTCACCGGTGATGATCAACGTAGCATCACTGATTCTAGTCTCTAATTTCAACAGTTTCGCAATGGTCATAAATCCAGGACAGATCTGTCCCCCTAGTAAGACCATCGCACCGCCGATACCTCCAGCAGCACCCGTTCCAGCGATCCCATTTAAATCAATTTGGTATTCTTGCTGCACGAAATACGCTACTTTTTTTGCTTGCTGCTCCAATACCTGTACCGTTTGAGGTAAAGCACCTTTCTGAGGTCCGAAAGTAGTTGCAAATCCTTCAGCTCCAGTATAAGGATTAGTTACATCTGCTAAAACCAACAGTTCGATACCAGAAAGCAGTTTCTGCACTGCTGTTATCGAAAAATAATTTATGGTCAACAAAGGATTGCGCGCATCTTCCGCAGGTTGATACATTAGTTCCGCACCTAATGCTTCCAGTAAACCCAGTCCGCCATCTGTTGTTGCACTGCCACCTAACGTTACATAGATCTGTGTTACTTTTTCATTGATTGCATCTGCGATCAAAAGACCTAGCCCGTAGGAACTAGCCTGTCTGGTTGTTTGATCTGAAGGATCAAGTAATTGGATACCGATGATTGCTGCACATTCAATAATCGCTATTCGCTTTTGATTGATTGTTGTCAGTAAATACGAAACTACTCGTTCTTCTCCTAGGGGACCGACACTTGTTACGGATTTATACTGTCCTCCATAGGCAGCAAATAACGCAGCCATTGTTCCTTCTCCACCATCTGCGATGGGGATTGATTCTTTTTCCCATTTGACTGGAAACCCTTTAAGTGCTGCCTGATTTAATTCTTCCGAGGTAGCACTCCCTTTAAATGAGTCAATCATTGCTATCACTTTCATATCGAACCCTCACCTCGTTTTCTTTCATTAAACACTGAAATACGTCTTACAACAAGAAAAAAGAGTGTTGCTACTCTTTATCAACCCATGGTTAACTTTATCAATCAAAAGTTAACTTGTTCTCCATTGTGCTCCTCTCTTTCCTGTTCTACAATAAAGCTAGCCAATTCAATGGAGGTGCGTCATGGAATTACCAATTGGACAGGAAATAGCCAAGAGAAGAAAGGACAAACAAATCACTCAAACAGAGCTAGCTGATTTTATGAGTGTTTCTAAGGCCTCGGTTTCTAAATGGGAGACGGGCCAATCTTATCCAGATATTACCTTGTTGCCACTCTTGGCTGCTTTCTTTGATTGCAGCGTCGATGATCTTTTAGTGATCAATTCTCAGCTAACAACTCAAGAAATCAAGCGGATTTACCAGTTGTTGAAAGACTCGTTTGAAACTAAATCCGCTGATGACGTGTTACTTATGCTGAGAGGATTCATTCGCCGTTATTATTCCTGCTATCCATTTCTGCTGCAGATGGGACTTTTTTATCTGAATCATTGGGATCTGTTGCCTATTCCAGCTCAAGTTACTAGGACAGAACAAGTACCAAATAATGAGAAAACTGTTGAGGATCAACGAAAGTATTACTTACAAGAGGCGGTTAAATTATTTGAATTAGTCAAAACTAACGGTTCCGCTGACCTCCTGCAACAAGCTAGCTATTATGAAGCCTATTCAATGCTTATGCTTGGTCAGGCAGAGGACGTTTTAGGTGTATTAGGAAATAAGACACCCGTTTTCTTGCCAGTGGAATCTTTGATTGCAGCTGCGCACCAACAAATGGCAGATGGTTCAGCCGCAGAAACTGTTCTTCAAAGTGCCATTTATCAATATGTCACAGTTTTACTCAGTCTGTTGACTAACTACACGCTTTTGCTGACCAAAAAACCCCAAGCTATGGAAGCAACTTACCAACGAGGGCTGGCCTTTTGTGAAACATTTGACTTATCCAGACTACATCCAGTCATTATGCTCAATTTTTTGGCTGCCTGTTTGACCACTTTTGCTGTACAAGGCAATAGTGCCCGCTTGCTTTGCGCTTTGACTCGTTATGTCTCATTGCTGGAAAAAACAGAAGATCCTTATCTCCTTCATGGTGATGCGTACTTTGATCAGATCGAAAGTTGGATTGATGAGTTGGAACTTGGAAATCAGATGCCTCGTAGTTCTAATATGGTAAAAAAACAATTGACAGGGCTGATTCTTGAATCACCCCTATTGCAGCCCTTCAAAGATCAACAATCATTTACAGAATTATTCCAGCGCTTGCAAGCAGTAGCCGCCCATACTGCAGATGACACTCATGGAAAGGAGGAAACACGATGATGACCACGAGCATTCCAGAAAATATTGGTGACTATCTACCCATTCTGATCCCATTAGCACTTTTGCAATTCGGGTTGATACTTGTTGCTGTTTTAGATATCGTTAAACAGAAACACTTTAAATTCGGCAACCGCACGTTATGGATACTTGTTTCTTGTTTGATTAGTATTATCGGACCAATTTTGTATTTCACTTTTGGGAAAGGAGAAAAAGAATGAACGTCATTGAGATCAATCAATTATCTAAGTCTTTTGGCGAAAGAAAAATTCTAGATGCCATTTCTTTTGTCGTTCCCAAAGGGAGTGTTGTCGGCTTTGTCGGGGAAAATGGTGCTGGTAAAACAACAACGATGAAGCTGATTTTAGGCTTGCTAAAGTCAGATAGTGGGCAGATCACGGTCTGCGATGAGCCGGTTGTCTATGGAAATGCTCAAACAAACCGTAAGATAGGCTACTTACCGGATGTTCCCCAATTCTATTCTTTCATGACCGCAACAGAATACCTGCATTTTTGCGGAAAAATAAGCGGTCTTGGCAAACAGCTGACTAGCCGAATCGATGAGATTCTTCAGCTGGTCAACCTTGAAAAAAATACCAAAAAAATCAGCAGCTACTCACGGGGGATGAGGCAACGGCTGGGTCTTGCACAAGCTTTATTGTCAAAACCAGAAATATTGATTTGTGATGAGCCGACTTCTGCGCTGGACCCGCTGGGACGCAAAGCCTTTCTAGATCTTTTACTTGCCATCAAACAAGAAACGACAGTTCTTTTTTCTTCACATATTTTATCGGATGTTGAACAAATTTCGGATTACGTGGCGATTTTACATCAGGGAAAGATCAAACTCTTTGGTGAAATGGAAGAATTAAAGACACAATTTCGCCAAGAAGATTATCTTCTTCAATTTGCCAGCTCACAAGAAACAGAGCATTTCTGTCAGCTCGCGAAAGGTGCGGCGATTAATTGGACGAG
The DNA here is from genome assembly GCF_005843965.1 of Enterococcus sp. M190262. NCBI lineage: Bacteria > Bacillati > Bacillota > Bacilli > Lactobacillales > Enterococcaceae > Enterococcus > Enterococcus sp. M190262. The sequence continues at coordinate 3,105,028 of NZ_CP040461.1, forward strand.
GGAAAAACATCAACTGATTATTCCAGAAAATCAAACTTTTCAACAAGGCCAAAAAGTGCTGCAACTCATGGCTGAAAATGAATTGGTCCCCTTACTCTTCCAAAAAAATGAATCCTCGCTAGAAAAAATCTATTTGGAGGTAGTTAAATGACGCAGCTAACAGTTTTTTTAAGAAAAGAAGTATTAGGCGGCTGGCGGAATAAAAAGATCATCATTTGTGGAGTGATTTTTCTGATGGTGGGCATGCTCTCGCCTTTTCTGGCAAAAATAATGCCGGATATCTTTTCTTCCATGGTGACAGATGGGATCCAAATCACTGTTTCCACGCCGACATCTGTCGATTCGTGGATGCAATTTTATGGCAATATCGGTTCATTGGGTCTCTTGGTTTTTGTGATACTCTTTGCGGATACGATTTGTGCGGAAATTGAGCAAGGAACTCTGATCAATCTAATCACAAAGGGATTGCCAAGACAAACGATTCTTTTAGCAAAAACACTTTATCTTTATTTCCTTTGGACACTTTTCTATGCTGCCGCTTTTCTCATTTGTCTTCTTTATACAAGAATTTATTTCAATGACTCTTTGACCCATCATCTTATCAGTGCGGGTTTTAGTTATTGGTTATTTGGGCTATTGTCAATCAGCTTACTGCTGTTAAGCTCCGCATTTGCTAAAAATGTTTACCAAGTCTTACTCTTTTTAGCTGCTTTTTATGGTATTGGCGTATTGGGTAGTCTCTTTGAATCTCTCCAAAAGATCAATCCTTATTCATTGTCCAGCCAGACAATTGCTTATATTCAAGGAAATTCAGAGCTGATGGACTTCTTACCAGCTGTTCTGATAGCTGTAGTCGGATCGTTTCTGTCATTAATCATTAGTCGTTCGATTTTTCAAAAAAGAAAGCTATAGACTAATTTGATTATTTCTGGGAAGTAGTAAATAACAGCCTCTCTGACAATTGATGTCAGAGAGGCTGTTATTTTGAATAAGTGATATTTTTTAGTCCCGACAGTAATCTCAATCTCTCTTCGCGAACGCGATTATCAACAAAGGGAATGGAAGAGAGGTTCCCTCATCCAGCCGTTCTTTTTTCTTTGACAGGAGCGGATGCAAGTGTGGACTCCTTTGCTTCCTTTCTTTTGACAAATTGACGCTGCCCTTTGAGCAAGATACTCATAAAGAAAGCAATGAGATAGATCGAGCAAGCAGAAATGATCGCTTCTCTCAGTCCAAAGACCAGAAAGTTCAAAACAATGATCGTTGTATTGGTCAAGAAGATCCCGACTGCTTTTTTTATGCCGAAATATTTTTCAAAAATCAACGGTGGGATCGTGACTCCCCCATTGGATGCACCGATACAGTAAAGGGAAAATATCCCTAAGCTAAAGAAGAAGCTTCCTAGAATCAAAGAGGCTGGGTAAAATTCCCAAACCATCCATTCAGGAATCCATGCTAACATGACAGGAAACAACAGGCTTCCGAAGACGGTATTGATAAAGACTTTCCGCTCTAAAAAAAGAAACGCTAGTCCTAACATAATCAAGTTGATTCCCCAGACAATCAGATGGCGATCAATGGCTAATCCTGTTTCTATAAGATACCCGATTGAGCCCACCCCGGCCGAGGCAATGCTGTGAGGTAAAAGAAAGAAGTTCAATGCAATACAGATCCATAACACCCCTAATGAAATCAAGCCTATTCGTTTGATAGTCATCCACCTGTTTCCTTTCTGTATTTCAATCTATCGATCTTCTTGATATTGCTGCCATTTTAACAAAAAAAGCAGCAGAAAGAAGAGTCAAATTTTTCATGTCGCTATGAAAAATTTGACTCTTCTGGTAATCGCTAAAACGACAACCTTTATTTAATTCAACGGATTTTTTTATAACAAATGATTCGAAATAAACAAAGTTCTCTTAGCCAAGAAGGTTGGCTGCTCACTGATTTGCGCAAGTAGATCTGCTACTTGTAATTCGACTTCTCTTATCTGATTGTCCTTGCTCATTTGCAGATCAGATTCAGGTGAACACTCATGCAAAAAAAGCAGGAAGATGCAAAATCGTATAGTCACACATCGCTTCTTCAATCATCCGAATAGATAATGTCATTTGACTGCTTCGAGCTTTCTTGTGCGTCGTTTTTGTTTCCGGGATTTGATCTGACAGGAAGCTTTCCTCTGGTTTCACCAGGCAAACGATTCGGGTTAAGTCAAGTAGTTTCATCGCTTCTATGATTCGCCAGGTGACTTGTGGCTCAGGCATCTCACAAAGGCAAACGATTTCACAACCAACCATTCCTCGCAAGATCCTGCCTAGATCTAGTAAATCACCTTGAAACATGCTTTCTCGTTGAGGATCAAGCAATGTCGTCTGATTCTTTTTTGGCACGTACAAAACAAGCGTCTCGTCTCTCGCTAATAATTGTTTTCTGATAACAGAAGAAGATCTTGGGTACCTAAAATCATTACTTTTGTCAAACGATTCCTTTCCTATTTTGGCTGTATCCTAAAAGGGATTGCGTGTAATTGCAAAATTAATTCGTAAACGTTTCTTTGCGTAACCGAGCTTCAGCAGGAATGATGTGGTCATCATAATGTTCCAATTTGTATTCCAATCGTTCTACCGCTTCTGTCATGGTTGCAATTCGTTCATGCAACGCTGCGATTTGCTCTGCTAGCAATTGTTTTCTTTGAGGAACTGTCTGACTCCCTTCACGAAATAACGCCAAATAGGTTGACAAAGCCTCAATCGAAAGTCCTGCTTTTCTCATCTTACTGGTAAACTCGATCCACTTGAGATCTTCTTCATCAAAGACTCGAACACCATGAGCATTGCGTTTGACTGGTGGTAGAAGGGCAATCTTTTCATAGTAGCGGATCGTATCTGCAGAAAGACCGCTAAGTTCACTTATTTTTTTGATATTCACATAGATTCCTCCTGCTATTCCTACGATATTTCTCTAGTAAAATCAATTGGCGCCTACAACCGCATGCGGAAGATAAGGTTCTTCTAAGTAAGCAACTTCTTCTGTGGATAGCTTCAACTCAATGGCTGGCAAAGCATCCAGTAAATGACTTTCTTTTGTCGCCCCAATGATTGGTGCCACGACTGATTCTTTTTGCAATAGCCATGCCAAGGCCACTTGTGCTCGTTTGACTTGACGTGTCTCAGCAATCTCTGCCACACGGCGAACGATCAATTGATCTTGTTCTTTAGTCTGATCATATTTTGATTGTGCTGTTTTATCTGTCGCAAAACGTTTCGTTTGTGCATCCCAATCACGAGTCAAACGACCGGCAGCTAATGGACTGTAGGGTGTGACCGCAATTTTTTGATCATCACAAAGGGGGAGCATTTCCCGCTCTTCTTCTCGATACAATAAATTCAAATGATTTTGCATGGAAACAAATTTGGTCCAGCCATGTTTATCCGCAACCGCCTGTGCTTTGGCAAATTGCCAAGCGTACATTGCTGAGGCACCGATATAGCGAACTTTCCCTGTTTTCACTAAATCGTGAAGTGCTTCCATCGTTTCTTCGATCGGTGTTGTATAATCCCAGCGATGAATAATGTAGAGGTCTACATAGTCCATTTGTAATCGTTCTAAACTTTGTTCAATTTCAAAAAAGATCGCTTTGCGTGAAAGCCCACCGCTATTGGGGGCTTTTTTCATTTTAGAATAGAGCTTGGTTGCGACGACGATTTCATCTCGTGGGGCAAAATCATTCAGCGCTTTTCCCAATATTTCTTCGCTGGCACCATAGGAATAGATATTCGCTGTGTCAAAAAAATTGATTCCTAGATCAAGGGCTTTTTTGATGACTTCTCGACTTTCCGTTTCTTCCAATACCCATTCATGAAAGCCGCTTTTCGGATCACCAAAGCCCATTGCCCCTAAACAAAGGGGGGAGACTTCTAATCCAGTATGTCCAAATTTTACATAATCCATTGTCGTTCCTCCTTAAGATTGATACTTCTAGCATACGCCTTCGAGTGAACTCCAAGTCAACCCCTTTTTAATAATTAAAAAAATTCAGATTGATCGTCAGCTCACGATAATTCGTATCTTGATAATTTTCCCGCCAATTCTTGGCCCGCTTCTCAAAATAGTGTTCGGTTTCCTTCTGATAAAAAATTCTCGCTAAAGAAATTGCTTGGTCAAAGCATCCATTGCCCTGTTCTGGTTGTTTTTCCAGATAAAAAAGAATTCCTTGGTTAAAAATATAGGTGATTCTGGGGCGCAATAAAATTGTGCGTTCGTCCAGACTCTGCCGATACAGTTTCTGGATCTTTCTGGCTGCTGGAAGATTGCGGTGAAACACATATTTAGAAAAAAAGTTCTCCAACAGATCATAATAAAGGGCATTGGTTTGCGGAACACTTTGGTACAGCTTGGCTTTTTTCAAAATGCTTTTCAGTAATAGATCCATCTGTTCTGTGTCCAATGCAAAGGTAAAAATACTGATCAAACGCAACTCCATCTCACCCCAATTATTGACTTGCTGGAGATAGCTGAGTACTTTTTGAGAATGAATGAATGGACGATTATTTCCTGCATTGAGTACATCTTCAATGAAACAGCCTAAAAACTGCGGCCAATCATACGGACTCTGACTTTCAGCAAAAAAACGTTGTGCCAACGAACGAGCCGCCTCTTCTTGATTCGTATTAAGATACTCCTGCATCTGCTCGATAGACTTTTCAAAACGGTCTTTAAAAGTCTGTTTCCCAACAAATTGAAATTCCTCGATCGTCACATTGATATTTTGCAAGCATGTAAAAAACTGATCGACCGTCAACATTGATTTTCCATTTTCAAAACGTGAAAGTTGTGCACTTGATATCCCTTGCTGACATGCTTCCTTCAAAGTAATCCCTTTTTCTAAACGCAGTTTCTTAAATGTCGCTCCATAGTCCATTCACAGCACCTCTTTACATATATGTAATTATTCCTTCGCTTTTACTTTACCCTTTTACAATAAAGGTATCAAGAAAGGTAATAAGAAAGGAGCAAAAAATAATGAAAAAGGTGTTATTGGTACATTGGAAAAATCAGGGGGTCGTCCTGCTTTTAATGGCAGGAGTCGCACTTTCACAAACGATAGCCAGCTTGCAAAATGTGCAGGTTCTAAACAGTCTCATCCAATTCGATCAAAAAGGATTTATCCAAGGTGTTGTAGGGATGGTCTTAGCCTATAGTTGTTTTCTGATGTTTATTTATCTGCAAATCCGTTATACAGCCTATACATCTCAGAAGATGTCCCTTTATTTGCGAGATCAATTATTGACTCGGCTACGATACAGTGATTATCAGACATTCCACAAAGTTACCGTAGGCAACTATGCATCAAAATTGAGTAACGATATAACCATGATCGAAACAGATGGCTTCGCCAATATCTATCAGGTCATGCAAGGTGTATTGTCTTCACTATTTGCCGTTATCGCATTAGCCCAATTTCATTGGTCATTGATCGTGCTCACCTTAGGTCAGTCCTGTTTGTTGCTTTTGTTGCCGAAAATCTTCCAAAAAAAGATGAAACAATCTGCTGTCGCTACTGCTCAGGCAAATGAAGCTTTTTTGAGTAAAACCAACGAACTGTTAGCTGGATTTGATACTTTCCTAAATTTCCAGCGTCTTGATTTTCTTAAAAATAAACTCTTGGGTTCCGCACAAAGAATCCAGTCCGCAAAGCTAAAACAAGCACAAGTGATGGCTGCTGTCTCTGTAACTGGCGGAATTGGCAATGTGACTGGTCAATTGAGTGTCTTAGGTTTTACTGGCTACTTGGCATTTCTGCAAATCGTTCCCATCGGAGCGATTACAGCAACAGGAAATCTTGCTTCGACAATCTTTAATACATTAGGAAATATCAGTTCCTATCTGTCAAAAATACAAGGCACATTCCCTTTATTCGATGCATTTGCTTATGAGAAGCCAGCGCATGAGATTTCGCTACCCAGCAAAAAAACAAACGATGCAAAAGATCTTGTGTTGGCACAAGCTTCTTATTGTTATCAAACGACCGATGGAAAGCCGCAACGAATGTTGTTCAATCTCTCAACCACTTTTAAAGCTGGACAAAAGTATGCCATCGTGGGGGAAAGCGGCTCAGGTAAGTCAACATTATTCAGTTTGTTGACTGGACGGCGCAAAGACTATAGCGGATCGATCCGCTTGGGAGAAACGGAAATAAAAGAATTCCCTTTAGAAGAATTGCAAGACAATGTGACAGTTATTGATCAACGTCCCTTTGTCTATCAAGCATCGATTCGCGAGAATCTGACATTAGGACAATTTTTTTCCGATGAAGAAATCGAGCAAGCGCTAAAAAAAGCGGAACTCTTTGCAGTTATTGAACAACTACCTGAGCAGTTAGACACAGTTCTTACCGAAACAGGCGGTAATCTTTCAGGGGGACAATTGCAGCGTCTTGCACTAGCTAGAGGCTTCCTATGGAAAAAACCTATTTTGTTAGTTGATGAAGGAACCTCTAATCTTGATCAAGAAAATGCTAAAAAGATCGAGAAATTACTGTTGCAACAACCGCAAACCGTCCTGTTTATTACCCACCACCTTCGAGACGAAATCGTCCAAAAGTTAGACGGTGTTCTCTCACTTACCCCCTCCTAGCAAATTGATCGCGATGACTCTTTTATCAATAGGTCGTATTTGCTAAACTGAAAGTAGCTGATTCAACAAAAATCAATGCTTTGATTCTTAATAAAGCATTGACTTTTGTTGTGATGACTTTTTGTCTGCTAAACAAGAAATGAGCCAATGGAGGTTTTTGATGGTCAACCCACAGCTAATGCATTATTTAGAAACAACAATCATCCCACAATACAAGCAATTAGACACCAGTCACTCCCCTGAGCACGTCTATCAAGTGCTCGAAAACAGTATAGAAATCGCTGCCCCATTATCGGTTGACTTAGACATTGTCTCTACTGTTGCTGTCTTTCATGATCTTGGTCTATTAAAAGGACGAAAAAATCATGAACGCGCTTCAAGATCTATGGTAGAATCAGATGCTTTTTTGGCGGATTACTTTACCAAAGAACAGCGTAAAATAATCGGAGAAGCCGTCGAAGATCATCGTGCTTCCCTCTCCTATGAGCCACGATCCATCTATGGCAAAATCATTTCAGAAGCTGATCGTGATCTTGATTTTTATCGGATTCTCGAACGCACGATTTACTTTGCCATCGAAAGAAAGAGCCTTTCTGATCCTGATAATCTTTGCCAAGAGGCATTTGAATACATTCAGCAAAAATACGGTCCCCACCATCACTTGACCTTTTGGCTCGGCTATTCAAAAAATATCGCAGGCTTAGCAAAGATCCATGAAATGCTCACAGATCCGATCAAATTTAACAGCGCTTTTTCTGATTGCTATGAACAACGAATGAAAAAAGCCGACTTCTTGAGCTAAGACGTCAAGATCCGGCTTTGTTTCATTTTTCTAGTCGTTCGATCATTTCTTTCATCTTTTCAATTTCTTCTTTTTGAGTTTGGATAATATCATCCGCTAGTTCTTTGACCTCAGGATCTTTGATGGCAGCATTGGTACTGGTTAAAATGGCAATCGAATGATGAGGAATCATTGCTTTCATCCATTTCACATCATCAACAGCCGTTTGGGAGCGCACCATGAAAAGTGAACCACAGAATACGAGTACACTGACAGCTAAAATCGCTAGATTCCATTTCTTATTTTCGTACATTTTCCACATAAATAAGAGCATGATCATCGCCATCACGGCCCCCATCATCAACGCCATAAATAATCGAGTCTGACTATAAAAGATATGATCCCATTGAAAAACATTCAAGTACATCATCCCAAACATCACGACCGTCGATACTAAAATCATCACACCAAAACGCACATACTGTTTCATTTCTATCTCCTCTTTCCATAAAAATATCCACTATTAGTCTATCAGGATTGATTGTTCCTACTCAAACGAAACGCTTAATTGTGATTAGGAGACGAAGCATTGTTCACTCTTGCAAGTTTTTTCCTGATTCCTCTATGGATTGCCAGGTATCAGGATTTTTGTTCTATCGCTTTTCCTAGGCTTTTTTTCAGCTTTTCTGTCAGATCTTTGCAGGAAGGAAGAATCCATGCCAAAGCAATAAATTTTGCAGCTGAATAAGAATGTGGTAACTTGATTTTATCACCTGATAAAATTTCTAGGAGGAAGTTGTATGTTTTTAGCAATAAATGAAATCCGCCATTCTAAATTGCGGTATGCACTGGTTACCGGTGTCATGTTTTTGATCGCTTACTTAGTTTTTTTCTTGACGGGGCTAGCCTATGGTCTTGCCCAAGAAAACCGAACTGCTGTCGATAAATGGTCGGCATCAGAGATTTTATTAGCCGAGGAAGCGAATAACAATTTGAATATGTCCATGATCCCTCGTAATCTCTATGATGAAGTCAAAGCAGATGAGAAAGCTGTATTGGCTCAAACTGCGGGTGTGATCACCAAGGATTCCGGTGGTGAAAAAGTTGATGTCAGCTTTTTTGGGATCGAACCAGATCAATTCTTGGCTCCTAAACTCACGGAAGGCGAACTTTTCGCGAACGACGATGAGGCAGTTGCTGACAGCAGTTTGAAAGAGGAATACGACATTAAGATCGGCGATACCGTCAAATTAGCCGGCAATGAAAAGAAACTGAAGATCGTCGGCTTTACAGAAAATGCTCGCTTCAATGTCGCACCTGTTCTCTACACGACGATTGGTGCCTATCAAGAAATTCGCTTTGAAACAAAAGATACCAGCGATAAAGCCCGCATCAATGCCATCGTTACGCGAGGAACAGTTGAAGAAGTACCGGATGAATTAACAGCAACCAAAATTAGTGATTTCATCAATGAATTGCCTGGTTATAGTGCTCAAGTGCTAACCTTTGGGTTTATGATCGGCTTCTTGATCGTCATTGCTGCCATCGTTATCGGGATCTTTATTTATGTCTTGACTATGCAGAAATCTGATATTTTTGGTGTCATGAAGGCACAAGGAATTTCTAGTCGTTACATCGCATTTTCTGTCATCGCACAAACTTTCCTTTTAGCAACGGTGGGCGTATTGGTAGGATTAGCGGCGACGATCGGAACGGCGTTGGTCTTGCCGCAAGCTGTGCCCTTTCAAGTAAACAGCCTCTTTTTTGCAGGTATTAGTGTATTGATGATTTTGATTGCGATTGTCGGTGCTTTCTTCTCAGTAAGAACGATTGTTAAGATTGACCCATTGAAAGCTATTGGATAGGAGGATAAAAATGAGTGCCATTGAATTTAAAGATGTGAAGAAAACCTTCAAAGATGGAGATACGATGATTGAGGCTTTGAAAGAGACAAACTTTTCCGTTGAAAAAGGAGAATTTGTCGCCATCATTGGACCCTCTGGTTCAGGTAAAAGTACTTTTTTAACTATTGCGGGAGGATTACAAGCACCTACAGCTGGTGAAGTTTTGATCAACGATCAGCCTTTTAGTGAACAGAAAGAAAAAAATCGGGCCAAATTACGATTCAAAGAGATCGGTTTTATTCTTCAAGCTTCCAATCTTGTCCCATTCTTGACCGTTAAAAAGCAACTGAAACTAGTCGACAAAGTCAGCAAAGAGAATAAAACCCAATCTGCCCAAGATTTATTTACCCAATTAGGAATCGATAAATTGCAAAACAAATACCCTGAAGATCTCTCCGGTGGGGAACGTCAACGGGTGGCGATCGCTAGAGCTTTGTATCATGACCCAACAATTATTTTGGCGGATGAACCAACAGCCAGTCTGGATTCCGAAAAAGCCTATGAAGTAGTCAAAATTCTTGCGCAAGAAACAAAGGAAAAAAATAAAGCGACGATTATGGTGACCCATGATACCCGACTAACTGATTATTGTGATCGGGTGCTTGTAATGGAAGACGGTGTCTTAAAGGAAAAAGAACACACAAAAACACAACACGATTAATCTGAAGCCAAGAAATATTTGATAAGGAGTTCTCATGAAAAAAATTATCGTTGTCGGCGGCGGTGTCGCAGGACTATCCGCCGCTGTCAGATTGCAACAAGCAGGTTATGCGGTCACACTATACGAAAAAGAAATCCAGCCCGGTGGCAAAATGAACCAAATCAAGCAAGCTGGTTTTACATTTGATGTCGGCCCGACCATTGTTATGATGCCGGAGATTTATCGCGAGATTTTTCAACTATGCGGTGTCGATCCAGATGACTATATCCCGATGGAAAAGGTTGATCCTATGCTGCAGCTCTACTTTGCTGATGAAGCACCTCTCACCTTTTCCAATGATCTGATTGAACTCACTAAAACATTAGAAGGGATTTCTGAAGAAGATGCCCAAGGTTATTTCGCCTTTCTGGCAGATATTTATAAACGCTACGTGATTGCAAAAGAAGCTTTCATCACTAAATCGTTTCGAGGATTCTGGGATTTTTATAATCCTCAATCCCTTTGGGCAGGAATGAAATTGAAAACATTCAACGATGCCTACACTTCGATCTCAAAGTTTGTTAAAGATGACCGCTTGCGCAAGTCGCTAGCCTTTCAAACATTGTATATCGGGGTTTCTCCCTATCAAGGGCCCTCTCTTTATACGATCATCCCTATGATCGAGTTGTTCTATGGCGTCTATTTCATCAAAGGCGGTATGTATACATTAGCGACTTCGCTGGCTCGCTTATTTGAAGAATTAGGCGGCGTGATTCATTATGACTCACCGATCGAAGAACTGATCATTGAAAACAAGCGAGCAACAGGGATTCGTCTAAATGGGCACATCCATTCAGCAGATGCGATTGTCTGTGCGGCTGATTTTCCTTATGCGATGCAAGAATTGATTCCTAATGAAAAAAATCGGGGCAAATACACCAATAAAAAAATCAGCCGAATGGCCTATTCTTGTTCATGTTTTCTCTTGTACCTAGGGCTGGATAAAAAATATGAAGCCAATGGCTTGCATAGCATCTACTTTGCCGAAGACTTCAAAAAAAATGTCGATGACCTTTTTGAGACTGGTGTTTTGCCAGAAGATCCTTCCTTTTATCTCTATCGTCCCACATTGAAAGATGCCTCACTAGCACCCGAGGGTCACGAAGGCTTGTATGTGTTGGTGCCAGTTCCCGAGCTGTCCAAGTTTAATGATTGGCAACCTAATACAATCACGAATTACCGCAACAAAATTATCCACACGCTAAAAGAAAAAACGATTTTCAACGATATCGATGAGCATATCGTTTTTGAAACCTACTATACACCACAAGATTTCAAAGACCACTACAACGCTTATAACGGGGCGACTTTCGGATTGAAACCGACATTATCTCAAAGCAATTACTATCGTCCTCATAATAAGTTTGCTTACGCAGAAGGTTTGTATTTTTGTGGCAGCAGCACTCACCCAGGAGCCGGTGTCCCAATCGTGATGCAAAGTGCAAAGCTTGCCGTAGAGGAGTTACTAAAAGATGATCAATAAGGAAAGCACGCTTTTTGAACGATATAAGGAAGACTTTGCTTATTGCGAGCAAATCATCAAAAAACATTCGAAAAGTTTCTACAGTGCTTTTTCGCAATTACCCTCAGAAAAAGCACGTTCCGTATTTGCCGTCTATGCCTTTTGTCGGCAAGCAGACGATGCCATCGATCGTTATCAAGACATCGTTAAATTAAATGAACTAGAACACGGGTTACGACAAATGGCTTGCGGAAAGGTCCTGGATGCCCCTTTATGGCGGGCTCTTTCTGTTGTCTTTGCGAAATATGATTTACAGTTCCAGCCATTTTATGATATGCTCGCAGGACAGAGGATGGATCTAAATTTTCAGCCACCTGAAACGGAGGCTGATTTGAGTAGCTACAGCTACTTTGTTGCTGGAAGTGTCGGGTTGATGTTGCTGCCGATTTTATCTAGTCAGGCAGGCAAGATCCAAGAACCGGCCAAGAAGCTAGGGGAAGCTATGCAGCGAACGAATATTCTCCGGGATATTGGGGAAGATCTTGCGATGAATCGAATTTATTTACCAAAAGAAACGATGCAGCGGTTTGAGATTACCATTCAACACCTCAGACAAAAAAAGGTCACTGAATCCTTTATCCAGCTTTGGGAGTTTGAAGCTCTGCTAGCAGAAAAACTGTACGATGAAGCCTTGTCCATGATGCCTCAGATCGATGAAGACTGCCAGGAAGCGCTTATGGCTGCTTTATTGATCTATCGCGAACTATTGACGGTCATTCGTGAGAAAAATTACCAGGTTTTTCTCAAAAAAAATGCTGTCTCTATCCAAAGAAAAGCTTTTTTATTACGTTCTGTAAAACAGCAGATAAAAACCAACCGGAGTGAAAATAATGCAAGATGAGATTTTAGACGTGGCTGAACAGTTGTTCATGCAACAAGGGTATAAAGGAACTTCAACAAGACAAATCGCGGAGTTGTTAGGCATTACTCAGCCTAATTTGTATTATCATTTCAAAAGAAAAGAAGATATTTATTACGGTGTTCTTGCGCGGTTAGCGATAGATGTATCTGAAAACTTATATCAGATCGTTAATGATCCCAATGACTCCTTAGCAGAGAAACTGCAACGGATGGCTCGATTTCTGCAAAAACGTCACCCTTTCAATTTCTACTTAATGATGGATGATATCAAACATACCGTCTCTGAAGAAACCGCCAGAAAACTCTACTTGATTTGGAAAGAAAACTATCAGCAACCATTTATTCGCCTTTTTCAAACAAGTGAACTACGATTACGAAACGAACTTTCCTATCAGTTTATTGTCAGCCAAATGTTTATTCTCATTGCTTCATACTTAGATTCAGCAGAGAAAGAAACTGAACTCTATCAGGCCATTGATTTATTTTTATATGGTGTTTTAGATAAAGAGTCTAACTAGACAAACGCATCCACTCATTCTTGATTACTAAATAAGGAGGAAGAATATGCCAGAATATACTGACTTGACTGCGTCTGCTGCTATCGTCAACGCCTTTATCACAAAATACAATCAGCTCAAATCAATTTATCCAGAAGCGGTGATTGAACTTTGTGACGACCAAGGGCATCAAATCACTGAGGTCAAAAAAATCAACAGCGAATTGATCGAATTGATCATCGACGATAGCCAAGGACCAAAATTTCGTTACATCCACCCTTCTCAATTTGATTTGACATTCACTGTCAAACAATAATCCATTAGGACGATGAAATAAGATACTGCTAATGCTTCTCGCAATGAGAAGTTTCAGACACAAAGGCATACTCACCGTTGCCTTTTGAGTTAGCTTTGATCTTATATCACTGTCCTTTTTTTATTGCAATTCTCTTTGATAGACGAATCGTATCTATTGACGTAAACTAACACTGATTTACTATTCTGAAAGGAGCATGTTATGTCAAAGAACCGAATCGAGGCCTTTACAGATGCAGTGATTGCTATCGTGATGACTTTGCTGGTCTTAGAACTTCACCAACCAAAAAACGATACCTTTCAAGCGTTTCTAGGCATCGAACATCAGTTTATCATTTATTTGATCAGTTTTGTGATGCTGGCCATTTATTGGAACAATCATCATCATCTCTTTCAAGTTGCAGAACATATTGATGGATGGACATTATGGGCCAATCATTTGCTGATACTCTCGTTGTCGCTTTTTCCTTTTGTTACTTCGTGGGTCAGTCAATACCCGCTGTCCCTCGCTCCTCAAATGCTCTATGGTGCTGTGATTTTCTTGACTGATTTTAGCTATTATTTGTTAGGACGAGCATTAAGCCGGGAAAGCCAAAATAATCCAACCATTAGGAAACTATTTCAACGCTATCAGAAATTAACCTTTACTCTTTTTGTCAACATTGTGGCATTGCTCCTTGGCTGGTTGATTCATCCGCTTTTTGTGATCAGTCTCGATAGTCTCGTTCTACTTCTTTGGGTGATTCCCGAAAAGAAAGCCGAACGCTACCTGAATCAATAATCAATGAAAACGACTGCTTGATATCCCCCTCGACAATCCATTCACTTGTTGTTCGTCTTCTTACCTGTCGAATAAAACAAAAATCATCCAACAAAGAGCCCTTTTGACGGCAGTCACTGATTCGCCATCAAACGCTCTTTGTTGGATGATTTATTATTGTTTACGCGTGCTTTGTATATCCTAGCGAATAATACTCAACGAAATAAATCTACCCCAGGATTCTTTAGCACTTGCTCTACTTGTTCCCGTGTAATCAAGGGAACATCTCCTAACATCGTATGGGCCAATACAGCATTGGTGATAGCAAAATCCGCGGTTTTTTTTAGTGGCCATTTCTCGGCATATCCTAAAAGAATACCTGCTGCATATGCATCCCCTGCACCGATTCGATCTAGCACTTGTAACAATTGAGGTGCAGTTTCAACAGTTTCTTCTTTAGTGTAGATCATCCCGCTGATAAACTGTTTGTCTTCACTGGCTATCCGTCTGGTTCCTGTAAACCATTCAATCCCGTACTGCGCCATAAAGGCCTGAACGATTTGCTGTTCCTCTAGTCCATCAATAGGCAGCTGCTCACCAAATCCCAAAAGACCGTGCAAATCTCGTACAGACCCAAATACCAAATCACAATAAGGCAGAATCGCTTCGTAACGTTTTTTTAAGATTTCTCGCTGTCCTTCTTCCAAATTCAGACTGGGACGAAAATTAAAATCGAAGCAAACTTTGATGTTCTTCAAAGTAGCTTGTTTTGCCAATGTTATCGCGGTTTGCCACGTTTCTTCGGTCAAGCTCAACGAAATACCACAAATATGCAAAAGATCGATCGTTTCTAAATATTCAGTGATGGGATAAGTTGCAGGTCCGGAAACCCCAAATGAACTACCGCGGCGGTTCTGATACGTCACATAGGTGGGGCGAGCGCCAAAACCAACTTCAGCAAAATAACTGCCGATATGATTGTGTGCCTGACCAATAAATTCTGTCTTGATACCATAAGTTTGCAAATTCGCTTTGGCCGCATCACCCAAACGGTTTTTTGGTACTTTCGTCAATAAGGATGCTGAAAGATTGAAGTGCGCCAGATTTCCTAAAATATTTACGCCCGTTCCTGTAAAATCCATCCGCAGCGAATGGGTTTGTTCTAATGTCCGATATTCAGGTGGTGTCAAGCGCAGCATGACTTCACCGTATGCACCGATTCGCATCACAATTCCTCCTTCACTCTTACTTCAATGAATCTTTCATCATCTTCAGTAATCGTCTCACATCTTCCGGACGGGTATCGCCCGTCTCTGGATCGATGATCGAGCTATACACGTGAGGAATGATTTTCTTGACTCCTGCATCCACAGCAATCTGCAAGATTTCTGCAAAGTTATCCAAATCAATCCCACCGGTCGGTTCAAGATAAAAGTCATGAGCTGCACAAGCTTTTGCCACCACTTGATATTCTTCTTTGTGCGCCAATCCTTTCATAGGGAAATATTTGATTGAACTAGCGCCCATATCCTTGAGTAATGCAATCGCCGTTTCAAGAGGAACCTCAGTGGGTTCTTCCTGTGAACTTAACGGGCCAGTGGCAATATTGACAAAGCCGACTTTGCCTGTCGGAGAAACTAATGCATTAACAATAGTTTCTTCTTGTCCTAACAACGCCCGAGATGTTGCAGCTCCCGTGAATACTTGATTGACATGTTGCGGCTGCAACACAGCAGAAATTCGAGAGACCATCTCGCTCTGATTCGGATCACCGGCACCGAGACCAACTGATAATGCATTTTCTATTTCTGCTTGGTATTTTTTCATGTCTTCAATCGCTGCTTCATCCGTGGAATAATTTTTGGAAAGAACGCCTAATAAGATTTTCCCTTCGGCTGCTTCAAAACATTCTTTGGCGTTTTCCACTGAGTTAGCTAAAACGTTTAAACAAATTCGATCTTCTAAATAAGTCGGGGATTTTTTCATTCTTTTGGTTCCTCCGGATTCATGATTTCTTTTAATCGATTGACAATCACATGCATTTCAGTTTCTGTGACTGCCCGAATATCAAATTCAATAATGCCGTGATTTGCTTGATATTCTCTCGTATAGATGGCTGGTTCTTCTACCTTTAATTTCTGGATCACTTCCATCGCCGATGGCCCATTTTGGACCCGAACCCGGGCGCGATAAATGTCTCTCCCTGCACCATCTTGGACGATATCTGCAGACAAGCCAGTAATTTGATTGAGTGCTGCGACGAAGGGTTCCAAACGATGCTTCATGGAAGCGCCAGACTCACTTCCTTCAGCCAGATACTCTTCTACTGCTTGCGTAAGCCCCATCATATTTTCTTTACCGATCTTCATGGAACGCCCGATGCCTTTGGATTGCAGTCTCACCCATTCTATTAGTTCTTTACGACCGATCACTAAACCAGCACTTGGCCCAGACAAAGCCTTAGCTCCGGAGTAGATCACTAAATCGGCACCCTCCTGGATGTACCTGAAAAGATCCTCTTCCGCTGCCGCATCCACGATCAAAGGGATGCCCGACTGTTTTGCGACTTGAGCTGTTTCCTTTACTGAAAGCATACTTTTTTGTACTGTATGATGACTTTTGATATAGAGAATCGCAGCTGTCTGGGGACTGATCATCTGAGCAATATGGTCAACAGAGCACATATTGGCATAGCCTGCCTCAACAACTTGGCCTCCACCTTGTTGAACCATCACTTCAACAGGTGTGCCATAATCCACATTGTGTCCCTTCGGCAAGATGATCTCTCGACGCTGAATCTTTTCTGAATAAGGATGGTAAAGATGGAATGATGAGCCTTGTCCAATGACTGCTGCCACAGATTGAGCAATTCCAGCAGAAGCTGAAGAGACGATTTGAGCATCTTCAACTTGAAGTAGTTTGGCCAAATAGGCCCCTGTTTTGACTGCTAACTCGCTCATCTCAAAAAAGTGTTCCCCACCAAAGCGTTGGGCTGTTAAGACACCTTCGCTCACTTTAGAAACACCGAGAATCGTCATTTTACCAGAAGCATTGATGACTTGCTTCAAGCCAAGTTTAGTCAGATTCAATGTCATATACTTGTCCTCCAATTATAGTCTTTAACGGAATGATCTGTCGATCAATACTTCGCTTGTTCCCATTTGAATCAATCAGTACTTTGGCTGCTTCTTTGAATTCAAAGATCGTGAAATCAGCATCCATTTCTTCTTCGATCGCACCTTTTCCTTTTAGTTGAAACTGACGAGCTGGTGCCAATGTTACTTTCTCGATGATTTCTTGCCAACTATAACCGACAACGGCTAATTTCTCCATAGTAGTAGCCAAATCATATACCGGACCCTTCATACGGTTACGTATATAAATATCGGTGCTGATAGAAGCAGCTTTCAAATTGGCGGCATAGGCTTTTTCTGCCACCGAAAAATTGAAACTATCTGTACCATGACCAATATCAAAAGCAACACCTTTGCCATAAGCATCAAAAACAAACGATTTGATGGTATTTGACTGACGATCTAAAATACCATTTTCCTTGCCATTGAAACAGTGGGTCAGAACGTCACCTTTCTCTAAACAAGACAAAATGTCAGCCAAATCTGGTGGTGCTGAACCAATATGAACCATCAATGGTAGGCCTGGGTGTTCTTTTTGGATATTTTTGGCTAATTTCAATGGAGTGATGCCATTTTCGCCAATCACTGTCCTGCTCATTCTCGCTTTTAACCCCACGATGAAGTCAGGAAATTCATTTAGGGCCTTTGTGATCAGATCCCCCTTGATCTTAGAAAGATCGGCTAATTCATCTTGTTCGACGATGCCCCATTTTGAAATATTGACAAGCGCAAAGACATTCGTTTTGGCTGCTTGTGCGAATTCGTAGAAACGATGAATATTTTCGGCGCCAGTAGTCCCCGCATCGATTACTGTCGTTACACCTTTTGCCACACCGATCTGATCGGGATAATCATAGTACAAGCTCATTTCTTCAAAACAATGGACATGATCATCAATCCAGCCTGCCGAAAGATACTGATTCGGAAGAAGTGTCCACTCCTTTTGTGCGGATTCTTCGATCGTTTTTGCGATCTGGCAAATTTTCCCTTGCTGGATCCCGATATCGAAAATCTCTTCATTGAGTGTACGTGCCTGGCGGATAATCATATCCAACATGTTAATCATTCCTCTCGGTAAATTTAAATTTGGTCCACGGATGAATATACGACAACAACAGCCGTTCTTCTGCGACAATTGATCCAACTTTATTTTTTCGCGGATCGCAATGAGGGGTCAACACCACCTGTAATTCGTTTTTGTACTTGCCAAAATCATCGTTGCCGATCACAATATCTCCAGGTTGGAATTCCTCCAGATTATCGTGGGCTGGGTTATCAAATTGCTTGTATTTTTTTCGGACTTCTGTTGATCGAATCATCCGATCAGTAATGTCCCCTCGACGGTAATGCTGCTCTTTCAGAACGATCTTTCGTTCGCATGAAGTGCTCTCCGGTGTAAAAGTCACCGAAAATTCTGTTTGGTAACGATTGATTGCGCCAAGTGCTGCAAGTTCTGCTTCTGAGGCATAGGCATTCCCAATGATTACATCATCGATCAATCCTGTTGCAAAGAGATGTTTTGCTGCGATCTCTACAGGTAAATGCCGATGCATCTCTAATGTCGGTAATCCGTCATTGATATCCCATGGACCGATCGTTCCAGACTGTGAAGTGATAAAAGCGGCAGTTCGAATTCCTTTGGTTTTAAAACGCTGGCTGCATTTTTCGAAGAACTCATACGGTAATGCGGTGCCTTCCTGAGGATAAAAATTGTGACAGCCATATAAGAAAGGCAAGTTTGCTTGATACGTCAAAATATTGTCTAAATAAGCGACGTCGTTGCTCATATTTAGCTCGATCGCCAATCCAAACGGATTATAAGTCAGCATTGCTTCTTTGCTGCCGTCAAAACCTAAATCCAAGCGGATGCCATCCGCACCCAATTCGTGGAAAAACGTCAAATCATCATAAGAAATTTCCAGCTCTTCAAAAATTGCCGGTGCAACATCCAAAATCGTTTCGTAGCCAAGTGATTTGGCAAATCTTAATAATTCTGAGAATTTCTTGCGAACAATTTCTTTCCCTTCTGTCACTTCTAACATGCTCATAAAAATTCGACTAAATCCATAGCGTTGAGCCAATTCTAAATAAGCTTTGTCTTCGTCATTACTGCTGTGGTCTGGATAAATAGAGATTCCTAGTTGTCTTTTCATTTTGTCCACTCCTTCTGCGCACCAATTTGAGAAAATTTTGTGATCAGCAACGTACTACAACCAACAGTCAGTGTTGTCAAGATCACCGGGGCAATCGTTGTCCTGCCAAATAGCATAACGGCAATGACTAATACTAATAAGGATCCGGCTATCAGTGTGCGGAAGCGAATCTGCTGGATAAATGCTCCATGTCTGGTTAGCCAAATTTGTAATCCGATAAATAATAAACATGTATACATCAGCATCATTTTATGCACTTAGTCTCCTTTCGATCATCAAACGCAGATCCTCGCGCATGAACCACTGTTTAAGCAACAAATGAACCCTAATTGCTTCACTCAAAAGAACCATCTAGAAAGCACTCTGGGATTGAGGTGTTTACTGGGATGATCCCGTAGAATTGTTTCTGTTCACCTAGAAGAACTCGGTATTTCCCAGAGAGCTCATTTGGTTGTCATTTATGGATCGTTCTTTGCTCCTATCCCATCGTCTCGTTTGACTTCTTGATAAAGAGACCCTTCATTCTTGAGTCGCTTGTTCTTCTTCACGTTCTAATTGTTGCTTTTCAAAGACTTTAAAGAATGGGTAATAGATCGCCAATGTAATCAAAAAGTTCACCACAACTAAGATTCCAGCGGCAACACTCCAATTTGTACTCATCCAAGCAGCAATGGGTGCTGGAATGGCAAATCCTAGACGGGCAGCCATCATTGGAACGATCCCTGTCGTCGTAGCAAAGTAAGAAATTGTCGTTGTAATCAAAGGTGCTACAAGAAACGGAATCCCAAGAATCGGATTCATCACAATCGGAGCCCCAAAGATGACCGGTTCATTGATATTGAAAATACCTGGCAAAATCGAAAGACGTCCTAATTGTTTCAAATAGTTTGATTTTGAGAATAAAAACAAGACAACCAGCGCAAGCGTCGTTCCTGCCCCACCAATCCAAACAAACCATTGCAGAAATTGTTCTGTAAAGATGTTTGGTAATTCATGCGCATTGCCGGATGATTGAAAAACTTCCATATTTTCTGCAATCGAGATATCCCAGAAAGGACGGATCACCGGACCCATGATTGCTGGTCCATGAATTCCAAGAACCCAGAAGAAACAAATCAAGAAAACTGTCAATAAGCCGCCAAACAAACTGTTTCCTGCTAAAACATCTTTCAGCGGCATCAAAAGGTTACTTAAGAAGCCATTGATATCAAAACCGATGATATGACGAATGACCCAAAACAAAACAAGAATCGCTCCCCCGGGAATCAATGCCATGAAGGAATTGGTCACTTCAGGCGGTACACCATCAGGCATTTTGATCGTGATATTTTTGACAATAAAGAAGCGATAGATTTCCACTGACAAAATAGCTGTGACAATTGCACCAAATAGTGATCCAGAACCAAGGTTAGCAACATTGATGAAACGTCCAGCATCGATCACACCTTCTACCGATTCAAGAACCCGAATTGGTGGTGCTGCCGTGATCAAAAAGGACATTGTTGCCAAAATACCTGCTGTCAATGAGTCTAGTTTGTAACTTTTTGCCAATGAAGATGCGATACCAAAGGTCGCATAAAGTGCAAGCAGACCAACTGTATAGCGAAACGGAATGTCTAGAACTTCACGATATGGTTCAATAAATGCTGCAACTGACTCAATAGGAAAATTCAATAATATCGTGAAAAAGGAACCGACGATCGTCAATGGTAATGTGGCAATGATTCCTTTACGTATGGCCACCATATGTCGCTGCATACCTACCTTATTTGCCACTGGCATTAACTTTTGTTCAATAAACCCTAAAAATCCATTCATTTTAGCCCTCCTAATTATAACATTATAATCTTTACAAGGACAATATAACACAGTTAAAAAGGTGTGTAAACGTTTTTTTAATAGGAAATAAGCTTTCTTCCCACAAACTGAGCGATGGAAAAAAGCTTATGTCTTTCATTGTTTGAATGTTTTTTCGTAGATATAGTCATCCATTACAAAACCTTGACCGATATCAACCTTTCGTTCCCCGACCCGGACAAAACCCCGGTGTTCGTAGACGGCAATCGCTTGTTGATTGCCTTTATTGACGTTCAAAAAGAGTGTTTTGCCAGCGGCTAAAGATTCAACCCAATCAAATACTTTGCTGGAGACGCCTTTTCCTCGCATAGCAGGTGTTAAATAAAGTTTACTCAAATACAGACGGTCTGCCTCTTCTTCGTAAGCTGTGTAGCCAATAATCTCATCTTCTAATCGAAGAATAAAATAAGCGGCGCCTTCTTTGATTTCTTGTTGGATCGTTTCTGGAGATTGATAAGTTTCTAGCATATAGCTGACTTGAGCAGACCCGATGATAGGTGTAAAGACTTCTGACCAAATCTCCTTAACGACAAGCTCTAATTCTTGAATCTCCTCTAAAGATCGGACTGGTTGAAATGTAATTTTCATGGTGGACTCCTTTCAAAGATGTATCCCTACATATCTTTATTATATCGGAATGTTTTTTAAATAAATAGAAAAGTCTTTCTTTGTCTTAACTATTGATAATGTTGTCTATCCGCAATTGAAAGAAAGATTTAGCACCATCAGAAAGTTCTGCTGATCGCATCAAGTTTGTTAGGAAAAATTAGATGCGATGACGAGAAACAGGACCAGCTCATTTTCTGGAACAGTTTCTCTTTCTTTCAATTTTTATCCGAAAGTGCTACCCCTCATTTTTTCGATAAGTTTTTTTCATTCCCCAAAAAAATCCGAGTGTGCTATACTGGTTACAAGAAAATAGAGACTGCCACCGGGTAGTTAAAAGAGGACGATCATTCCAGTAGGTCTTAGAAGGAATGGTCTTCCTCTTTTTGTTTTCTAAATAATCAAAAAGGAGGGAAATAGAATGGCTTGGCTCGAACTATTATTAGCTGGCATACTGGAAGTATTCTGGTCCACAACGATGAAATGGAGTGAAGGATTTACAAAAATCAATTTTACGATTTACACCATTATTGGTATGATCGCCAGTTTTTTCTTTTTGTCGCAAGCAATCAAACAACTGCCAATGAGTTTATCCTATCCTATCTGGACTGGGATCGGTGCGGTGGGTTCAGTCATCATTGGTGTGGTATTGTTCCATGACAAGATAAACCCAGCCACTTGGCTTTTTGTTGGATTATTATTGATCAGTATTGTAGGCATTAAAATGACTAGCGGTCACTAACCTCAAAAAGGTTTTTTTAAAGTCTTTTAAAAGACTTTTATAAAAATCGAATCACTTCTTTCTACCGAAATCTTTCTTATTTCTACTTTTGCTTTCCTCTAGGATATCATCAAACTACTGATATTCTCTGACAAAAGAAAAGTTGGATTACCTTCATTCTTTCTTTTCTCAAAGGCTAAAAAAGCAGCAGCTTGATCATTGATGGATCAAACTGCTGCTTTTCTTTTTGTACTTGACTAAAACGAGTTGAATCTCAAACGAGTTCAGCTTTTTTTTCTGTAATTTGTTTCTGAAGAAGAGCTAATATCTGTCTATCTTCTACTGATAAAATATAATTTTTACAAATTTCTAAAAGGACAGGTTGTCCCACTTCATTAATTTTCTTTGCTTGAAGGTCAGTGATATTTATCGTCTCCATACGATCCCTACTTTCTTTTTCTGATAAGAATAGTTTGCCATTCTTTCAATAAAAAAAGAAGCAACGGGATGTTTACATGCTAGAAACGTGGTGTTTACACTGTTTTTTTTAACTTACACAACACAAAATGACCCTTAAAAATAAATTGGCGATTAATCTGGTTCAATATGAATATCTGTATCATAGACATTGAAACGATCAGACAGCAATGCTTCAATGGCATCAGCTACTGCATGACTTTTTTCGACTGTCAAATATTTGTCCATCGTAATAACAATATCAAGAAACACATTTGCGCCATACATTCTGCCGCGAATACTCTTGACAGATTTTACTTCCGGAAAATCGGCTACGACTTGTTCGTACTCGTTGACCAATGTTTGATCAAAACCATCTGACAATGAGAAGGCACTTTCTTTAAAAATATCAATGGCCGTTTTTAGGATCAGAACAGCGACAACGATCGCTGTTAGACTATCAAGCCACCCCCAGCCAAAAGAAGCGGCAAAAATGGCAATGGCGGTTCCGATACTGGTCCAAGCATCGCTGCGATTGTCTTTGGCAGCAGCAAGCAGTGCGGAACTTTTTACTTGTGCAGCCAATCTTCGATTAAAGGTATACACACCATACATGAGAATAGCCGAGACCACACCTATAATTGCCGCAAGCATATCAGGACTTTCTGTCTCCCCTTGGATCAAGGACCAGACAGAGGAATAAAGTACTTGCAGCCCTACAGCAAGCATGATCAATGACGTAATCAAACTTGCTACATTCTCTGCTTTCCAATGTCCATACTTATGTTCTTCATCAGCCGGTTTTTGAGCTAAGCGTAGACCTATCAAAACAGCCACTGAAGCGATTATATCGGTGGCATTATTTAAACCATCTGCCCATAAAGCTTCCGACCCAGCTATTTTACCGATCAATAATTTAACGAATGAAATCAATAGATAGGCGATGATACTAAGCAGAGCGCCCTTTTCTGCTCGCTTCAATTCTTCATATCTAGTCTCTCTCATTTATTTCCCTCCAGCATCAAGATAACAACTTGAAAATAATAACTGAATTCCTGAAACTTTGCAGTAATTATTGGAGAGATATAATCTTTTAGGAATAACAAACATTTGCTTTCTGCGCCACGAATGCATCTTGCAGGTCAAACTGAATGAAATAAAAAAATCAGAAGGCACCTTGTTGATTTCCTTTAGACATGTTAAACAAGCTTTAAATCATTCATTGTTCCCCCCGTTTAATGAAAACCATTGTCACTGAATGGGAGACACTATGGGGTATCCTTGCTGCTTTGCGTAGTTCTCTTCTATAGTTCTCTTCTATGGTTTTCTTCTATGGTTTTCTTCTATGGTTTTCTTCTATGGTTTTCTTCTATGGTTTTCTTCTATGGTTTTCTTCTATGGTTTTCTTCTATGGTTTTCTTCTATAGTTCTCTTCTATAGTTTCCTTCTAAAGAAATAAGAGGGAAAAATACGGGGGAAAATGTGAAAATTTTCTATTTTGGCAAAGTTTTCTGTTCCATTTCGAAGTGATCTCCTAAGATATGGCTAGAAATGAATCTAAAGAGCAGCATCTGTCTGATTTCTTAATATAATAAGATAGCAGTTTTCTAAGACAAAAATGAATAAACGATGATTATTTCTAGTGAAAAATCACCATTTGATTTTATCAATCGCGGGCTTCAAGGTATACTCAAAGAAAGTAGGTGAAAAAATGGAATCTGAAAAGTGTTATGCCAAAATGCAAGATGGCTCGGTCCTTTACTATGAGAAAATTGGAAAAGGCAAGCCATTATTCTTATTGCATGGCAATGGCGGGAGCAGTGCTTACTTTGCTAATCAGATAGCTGAATTAAGTCAGAAACATCAGCTGTACTTGATAGACAGCCGTGGGCATGGCAAATCAACGAATACCCGCAAAAAAATTGATTTTTTCTTGATGGCTGATGACTTGTATGCCATTATTCAAAAAGAACACCTGTCAAAGGTAGCTCTTCTAGGATTTAGTGATGGCGCAAATTTAGCTATGGTGTTTTGTTTTAAATATCCGGAATTAGTGAGTTGTCTGATTTTAAATTCCGGCAATACGGATCCTAAAGGGGTTCGGCTGTTTGCACGGATCGGCAGTCTGATCCAATATGCAGTCGTTTGGCTTTGCGCGCCTTTCGATAAAGGCATGCGTGGTTTTTTACCGATTCTTGCACTACTCTTTCGTAACATCGGTTTATCAGCCACCGATTTAAAAAAAATTACTGTCCCAACACTGATTTTGGTAGGAAAAAGAGATTCAATCAAATTGTCTCATTCATTTTATCTAGCCAATCATATTCCGAATGCCAATTTCATGGTAGTAAAGGGACAAGGACATAGTTTTGCTCGCAAAAATCCAAATATATTCAATCAGAAAGTTCTTTCTTTCTTAGATAAGGTGGGACAATAAAATGAAACTTTTTACATGGATTCGTAACCATCTCTCCTTGTTCAAAGGACTCTTTTTGATCGCTGTAGCAGTGATCGTTTTAGGTGAATTGCTTTCCTTAAGCAAGACGATTTCCGTCGATCAATTGACGACACTGTTTTCCGAATTAGCGGTTTGGCGTGTTGCATTGATGCTTTTGATTAGTTTGCTTTGTATTGCGCCAATGATTGGTTATGACATTATCTTAAATCGGCTCTTAGGACAAAAGCTTTCTGCCCGTTATTTAAGTGAAACAAGCTGGATCATCAATACCATGAATAATCTTGTAGGATTCGGCGGTTTTATCAGCATTGGTCTTCGCTCCGAATTCTATGGCAAAGAAAAAAATGGCAAAGATGTTGCTCAAGCAATTTCGAAAATTTTTATTTATCTGATGTCTGGGTTATCGCTTTTATCATTACTGGCATTAGGGTTCGTCGTCTTTGGGCCAACAACTGATTATCTGGAGCAATATTGGATTTGGCTATTGGGAGGAAGTTTGTACTTTCCAGTGGTCTATGTCTTAAGTTTGTCGAAGAAGAATGGCTATTTAGGCGGTCTGACCCCTTCTGACCGCGGTCAACTGATTTTGGTTTCATTATTGGAATGGGTAGGGGTATTTACGGCCTTTATCACCACCGGTATGCTGATGGGGATCTCTGTGGATATTTTTCAAATACTGCCATTATTTATTGCTGCATCTGTGATAGGGATCGTATCAATGATTCCCGGAGAATTAGGAACCTTTGATGTCATGATGATCATGGGAATGGGTTCATTGAATATTCCCCGAGAAAGCGTCGTAGCGTGGCTTCTGCTATTCCGGCTATTCTATTACATCATTCCGTTTTTGATTGGGGTGCTTTTGTTCTCTAAAAATGTCAGTGTAACGCTCAACACACGCTTTTCTGGTATTCCTAAAGGATTGCTTTTAGAAGTATTCCATAAGA
Organism: Enterococcus sp. M190262; assembly: GCF_005843965.1. NCBI lineage: Bacteria > Bacillati > Bacillota > Bacilli > Lactobacillales > Enterococcaceae > Enterococcus > Enterococcus sp. M190262. The sequence goes on from NZ_CP040461.1 coordinate 3,131,336, forward strand.
TTGAAGTACTGTTGCTCTATTTGACTGGTACGATGCTGGTTTTGTCAGCAACGATTCCGGAAGCATTTGACCACATTCAATGGTTAGCCCATCTTAATCCGATACGGTTGAATTTTGTCATGCAATACCCAAGTATTTTCTTAGGCTATCTTTTCATCATTGCTGGTCGTGGGGTTTCAGCTCGTGTTTCGCGCGCTTATTTTCCAACATTGCTGTTGATTGCAGCAACGATCGGCTATGCGGTCTTAGCCGGTTTCCGCTTTTCAACCATGTGTTTCTTGCTCTTCTTATTGGCGATTATGGTCCTTTCCAAAAGTGAACTATTTCGTAAGCAACTGGTTTATTCTTGGGAATGGCTGACGATCGATGGCCTTTTGATGGGATCTTTGACTGTCTTTTATGTGATTATTGGGGTCTATAACATGCCCCATTTAAATCGTCATCCCGCCCATCGTTCCATTGATTTTCTTTTGTTTCCTTCTGAAAAGTTATGGTTGCAAGGCTTTCTGGCTATCATGATCGTCGCTATCGCGGTCTTGCTTTTCTCACGCTATTTAATGGGACCCAAACATCAAATTGGACAGAGACCTGAGAATGAAAAAATCTTGACTCTTTTAGAGACCTACGGTGGTACTAGTGATAGCCATCTTGTCTTTTTGAAAGATAAAGAAGTCTATTTCTATCCGAACGAGACCGATCCTACCGTCTTTTTCCAGTTTACGACCTATAACAATAAATGTTTGGTCATGGGGGACCCAGCTGGTAAGCAAGAGGATTTTGCTGCTGCACTAGAAGCCTTTATCACAGAAATGGATCAGTGGAATTATTTGCCTGTCTTCTATGAAAGCAGTGAAGAAATGGTCATGCTGCTTCATGAATTCGGCTATGACTTCATCAAATTCGGTGAGAAAGCCTTCGTGGACCTACAGAATTTCACCTTGTCTGGCAAAAAAATGAAGGGTCAACGGGCATTAAACAACAAAATCAATAAAGAAGGCTTTACTTTCGATGTCCTACAACCACCGTACAATGCGGAAACATTTGCTAAGCTACGAGATATTTCTGATCGCTGGCTAGATGGTCGCAAAGAGAAAGGTTTCTCATTAGGATTTTTCTCTGAAGATTACTTGAGCACCGCCCCAATCGCTGTCGTCAAGAACCAACAGCAAGAAATTGTGGCATTTGCTTCTTTTATGCCTACTTATCAGACAGGTTGTGGGTCAATCGACTTAATGCGTCATGATCCTGAAAAAGCACCTAATGGCACAATGGACTTTTTGTTCATCAATCTCTTTGATTATTTTAAAAACCAAGGATTCGAACAGTTCGACTTAGGGATGGCCCCGCTGGCGAATGTAGGGACGTTCAGAAGCAGTTTCATTCAAGAACGGATCGCCTATTTGATCTATAACTTTGGTTCTCACTTTTATTCCTTTGAGGGATTGCGGGATTACAAGAGCAAGTATGCAGCTTATTGGTCTCCTCGTTATATTCTCTATTCCAGAGATAGTTGGATCGGTTATGTGATGATCGCATTGTTGATAGTAGACAATCGAACGATTACTGCTTCTTCTCTTTAGGATAAAAAAAAACTGCGCCACAAGTACCAATAAGACAACAACTATCCAGTAATCAATCTATTGTTCAACAAATCAAAAACGAGCTCCACCCATGTTTATCAAACAATGGGTGGAGCTCATTTATGTTGGTTGATTCAGTTAGTTTGTTATTCGCTGGTTTTGTCTGTTTGTTCCCAGAGTTGTTTCACAACTGGAATATTGCCTAATTCTGTCATGTTTGATGGTAGAATGACTGTATTCGTCTTACTGTTGACAATATCTTTAAAGGCTTCAATGCCCAAGTAAGAGAGTGAACGTTCGTCTAATTGACTTTCTTTGATTGCTTCATTGATGGCTAAGATCCGTTTACGTTCTGCTTCAGTAATTTTAGCAATTCGTTCTGCTTCGGCGTCTGCATCGATCCGTACACGTTTAGCACGAGCTTCCGCATCAATCTGAGTTTGTTCCGCTCTGGCTTGGGCATCGATCGTCATTTGAGAAGCTTTGGCTTCCGCACTTAAGACAGCAGAAGATTTCTCCCCTTGTGCCCGTGTGATCATGGATTCTTTATCCCGTGAAGCAGTGATCAGTTTGTTCATTGATTCAATGATTTCTTGCGAAACTTTGATCTCACCAATATTGATTCGGTCGATCGCCAACCCATACCCCGCTGTGATATCTTTAATGGAAGTAAACAACGCCACGTTGATTTCTTCTGTTCCGTTGAGAACTTCATTTAGATCCATTTTCCCAATGATTCCTCGCAAATTGGATTGCGCATCTTGGATCATAGAAACGACCGAGTTTTCATTATCATAAACAAACGCCCGGACATCTGTGACATGGTATTTGATGGCTTCATCAATTTGAACGATAACATTATCCTTCGTGATAGCACTTTGTGGTTCAATTTCTAAAGGAATCTGTTTAAGTGATACTCGTTCTCTGACTGTATATAAAATAGGGACTAAAAAGTGTAGACCTGGTTCAAGTGTCTTAACATACTTCCCAAAACTCTCAACTACTTTTACTTCACCTTGTCGAACGATAACAGCAGTGCTTGCCAACAGCCAAATCACGATCGCTATGACAAGAACGATTAAGATAATTTGTACGATGATCATTGAATATACCCTCTTCCATTTTCAAATAATGTATTGTTCACTTGTGTCAGCAAGATCCCATTTTCAACGCCGATGATCTCCAGCATCACATTCTCTGCTGGAATACCGGCAACAACCCGATATTCAGTATACGTACCAAAGATTCGAATGAATCCGGCATAATGATCTGTCGCGGAACGAAAATATTTCCCGACTGCGCGGTTTTCCATATATTCTACGATTTTAGTCACCCTCTTCACTAACCAACTATCCTTAGATTCTGTGCTATCATCATATCATGTTTTGCCTTGCTACACAGTAATTATTTAAACTTTTACTTTCAATTTAATGTAAAAACAAGTAAAAATAAAAAAACCTGCTTTTGCAAGCAACTTAATTGCTTTCCACAATTAAATTGCGTACAATCTAATTGTACAAAATCAAAAAAACAGGAGTGAAGTTAGATGAAAAAAATGTATTCTACAAAGATGATCAACACAGGTGGCCGTTCAGGAGAAGTTCATAGTCCTGATCATTCCTTCGAATTATCCATCGCAGCACCTGGTAAACGGGTCGAAAATGCCACTAACCCAGAACAACTTTTTGCCGCTGGTTTTAGTGCTTGTTTCAACAGTGCTCTTGAACTTGTAAAGCAAAGGAAAGGAATTGAGGGCGCATCAACCGTAAGTGCACAAGTTTCACTTTATGCCGAAAATGAAAGTAGTTTTGTTCTAGGAGTAGAGATTGAGGGATTTATAGAAGGTCTTTCATTAGATGAAACACAAGAATTACTAGAAATTGCTCATACCGTATGTCCTTATTCAAAAGCAACAGTCGGCAATATTGAAGTAACCGTCAAAGCTGTTAGTGAGTAGACTTTCCGATACAAAAAAGCTATGATAAGAAGCGTCAGTATAAAAAGGAGTGAGGACATGAATGACTTAGCACTTGAAAACCAACTATGTTTTCCTCTATACGCCGCTTCGAAAGAAATTATCAAGCATTATAAAGGATTACTGGACCCTCTGGACTTGACCTATACGCAATATCTCGTGATGCTCGTCTTATGGGAGCAAGGAACATTGACAGTAAAAGAATTGGGCGATTCTCTGTGTCTGGACTCTGGAACTTTGACTCCGGTTTTAAAGAAACTCGAAATGAAAGGTTATCTTTCAAGAACTCGCAATCAAGAGGACGAACGTTCTTTAAATGTGTCATTGACAGGAAAAGGGCAGCTGCTCCATGATTCTGCGGTGAATATTCCCAGTAAAGTCAAAGACTTCCTGCCATTGTCTCCTACAGAACTAGCTGATTTGCATCGCTTGACGACAAAAATGCTGCATCAGTTTCAGAAAACTAGCTAAAAAAGATTCGACTTACCGGATTGCTCGAAACGTTAGCCGAAAAACTAACTTCTTAAGCGCAGTCCATAAGTCAGATCTTTTTTTGTTGGCTCTCTTTGGACAAGCAAGATCACTGATGGTCTTTTGGCATTGAAAGCTCTTGTTTTTTGGCAGTAATTTTGTCCATTAACATCGCTAACTGCTTTTCTTCGAGACGACCAATCGCCACCTGAAGCATAGCAAAAATCTGATCTTGATTAAGAATCGACTGCAGTACTTCTAATTCAGTCACTTTGGGTTGAAAACGACGTGCTAAAACCGAACCGCTCATTTTGATGCTCGCAACTTCCAGTATGCCTTTATTGACTAATTTTCTGATGACTGATAACGAAGTGTTGCGATTCAAGTTAAAACGCTCACTAAAATCACTGCAACATAGTGGTTCCTGAGCATTCCAAAAACAAATCAGAATCTCCCACTCTTTTTTTGAAAAATTCAAATAATCCATATATGCCCCTTTCTCTTTGCTCATTCCATGAACAATGTTATATAGCTAATTTCCTGAATCCAGTCTAACTGTAACGCTGAATTGAAAAGATTTTTCAGTTATTCTTTATTCATACATCAATGATAATCTATATTTACCATTTTTTCAAAATATTTTTAAGATTATTGAATAAATGAAGCGTAAATTTAAACAAATAAACAGCCGACCACTGATGCTGGTCGGCTGCTCCTTGCGATTTTAGGAAATCATTTATTTGATATTGAAGATAAGGCTTTCATGTTCCTGATCTTTCAAAGAATAACCGCAAGATTCTTTATTTAAATGAGTATAATCGGTTTCGATCATTTGGATGATTTCTTCTTCTGTCAAGAATTCATCTCTTACTAGAATCAATGAGTTCAATAAAACAAACCGTGAATCATACCCAAGTATTTCTGGAAAAAGTTCCCAAAAATTTGAACCATCTATTTGTTGGACAGCACATTTGAAAGAATCAATCAATTGGTGGATGTAAGTATATACCTTAGGGTACTCTACTTCCACAAGGTCAAGCACCTCTTTATCGATCACTTTCTCCAAATAGTCGGCTGTTTCTTTATAGAGCATTAAATCAATCACGCGAATTATCAATCCTTTCATGCGGACAGTTCACAGTCAATCTACTGAAACTTCCTACGTATATATATATCATAAAATCGGCTAAAATTATTCTCATTTTGAGGGAATAACGAAGAAAAAAATGAGAATAACATCACAAAGTATGAGTGAAGCTGAATTATACTCAACAAAACAATGATTTTAGCTAAGAAAAATTTGTTATATATAACGGTAGTATTATTAAAAAAAAGGAGGATTTTTACGGACCTGCTTTAAGAATCAAAAAGGCCCGTAACTTATAAGGCAAACATAGCCAGATAATCTAAGTGTCTTGCATCTGCTATCACAAAAATCACAGTTATCGGGTTTGTTTGCTCTTAGTCACGGACCTGCACCTATTAATGTGCCTGATGATTGACTGAAAGAGATGATGCTGTGCTAGTAGAATGATCATTCTTAGCACGAAGTGCAGATAGAATGGATACTGTATCGATCACTTCTTGTAACAAAGCGCCAAACAACGCTGGGATCACACCCGTGCTGGCAATCAACATTAAAACGATACAAATGAAGATTCCTAGCAACACGGATTGGCGGGCGATTCTCATCGTGTCTTGAGAAATCTGTACGGCTTGAGAGACCTTGCTGAGATCATCTTGTAGTATTACCGCATCTGCTGCTTCTGTTGCAGCACTAGTACCATGGGCTCCCATAGCAATGCCTATATCAGCTGCTGCTAAAGCTGGGGCATCATTGACCCCATCCCCCACCATGATGATCGGGCGTTCAGCTGGTTCTGTTTCTTTTATAACGGCAATTTTTTTTGCCGGCAAGCAGTCTGCTAGAACGGTTTCGATCCCTGATTCAGCTGCGATCTTCCGAGCAACGAATGCTTGGTCACCTGTCAACATGATCGTCTTTTTCAATCCTTGATGACGCAACTGCTCAACCGTTTGTTTGGCTTCCTTGCGTAATGTATCTTCAAAAAAGATCGTTCCTATCCATTGGTCATCTTTCCCAACACAAACATTGGTTTTAGCTTCATCTACACCAACTGCTCCAACAAATTCAGGTTTACCGATTTTGATCTTGTGTCCAGCAACTGTTGCTTCGATCCCTTGCCCTACCACTTCTTTCAAGTTGGTGACTGGCAGCAAAGTCAGCTTTCGTTCCATAGCAGAAGCAACCAGAGAGCGGGCGAGAATATGAGTGGAATCCTGCTCAGCACTAGCCGCAATGCGCAAAAGCTCTTCGACCGATAGTTGATCAGCAGTCACAGTTATTTTTTCAACGTGCAACTTTCCCTCTGTCAATGTGCCTGTTTTGTCAAAAGCGATCGTTTTTGCTTTGGCTAATTTTTCGATCGTGGTGCCGTTTTTCATGACAATCCCATTGCGGCTTGAGCGACTCATGCCTGCTACTAAAGCTACTGGTGCTGCCAAGATTAATGGACAAGGTGACGCCACTACTAGGACTTCCGCAAAGCGGACAGGATCTTTTGATACAAACCAAGCAATCCCCGCAATCACATAGGCTGCCAACGTAAATGGTACGGCATACTGATCCGCTAAACGAACAAAGCGCGCAGGTTTTGCTTCAGATTCTTTGACTAAACGAACAAGAATTTGATATTGGCTATCTGCTGCTTTTTTCGTCACTTCAAAAGTAATCGCAGTTTCCCCATTGACTGAGCCAGACATCAATTCATCACCAGGATTTTTCTCTACAGGTCGTGACTCACCAGTCAAGGATGATTCATCGACAAGGGTATTTCCTTCAGTGACACAGCCGTCGACGGGAACGATTTCTCCCGGGCGGACGATGACCAGATCACCAATAGCTAGTTCTTCAACCGGAACATCTTTTTTATCATTTAGCCGATGGGCGGTCTGTGGAGAACGTTGCAACAGTTGCCGAAGTTCTCGGCTGGCTTGTTTGCTGGCGTATTCTTCCAAACTATCGCCGCCTGTCAGCATGATCAAAACCATCAAACTGGCCCAATATTCGCCAACAGCAAGTGTAGCAACAATGGCTGTGATCGCTAACAGATCCACGCCATATTTTCCTGAACGCAATGTTTGGATCATGTCGATCAACATCGTCAACGCTGTCAATCCGCCGATGATCGCGATCAAACCAAAAGCAATGGGAGGTCGATCAAAGCCAAATTCAGCGATCAACGCCGCAGCTCCTACGCCGATGGCAATCAAAAATTTACTTAAACGATTCATTTTATCCACCTCACCTTTCACCAAAAGCGTACCACTTGCAGGAACGAAATGAAACAAAAAACCGTTAAATGAGAAAGAGAATCGTTAACGTAGCAGGCTTTCAAGCCGTTTTCAAAGTTCATCCGCCTCATTGTAGATAAACCCACTGCTGGTGTTTTAAGGTAGCACGTCAAATCTCCCGAATCATTCATACCCAAGAAAATAGGCTATCAGCGGTCACTGATTGCTTTGAGAGGAGAACAGCGTTATCTCGGACATAAACCCGTTGTCCATGTATAATTGATAGTAAGAGATTGATGAAACATCGATAAAATTGCAAAGGAGACGGATCAAATGAAAAAACACTGTAGGTGCGGGAAAAAACTAGATGGCGCTGAAACGAAATGTGCTGCTTGCAAACAAAGCAAAAAACAAAAAATCGAGTCACTTGAGAAATTTGTCAAGTATGGCAGTTTTGCCTTGGCTGCCCTTTCTTTAGTACTAAAAGTAGTCAAAGATCGGGAAAGCTGAGTTCTTATCCTTAGACAGACAAAAAAACGCCGAAATGGCGTTTTTTTGTCTGTCTTTCTGACCAACGTGCATTAGTCTGTGATCGTGCTGTCTAACTGCCAATTGACTTTTCCTTGATAGGTTCCTGGGGAAAGGGTCTCTATCTTAGGGGCAAACCGTAAATAACAATTATACTGACTTAAATCGAGAGAGAGATCTTTATCGCTAGGCGTCTGCTCAAAAAGTACTTTTTTATCTGAAGTAATGGTGCAAAACAATGAATTATCAGTAGAATCGTATAGAACTAGTTGGACTTCATCAGCCAATGAGGCGCCACTATTCATAAATGGGGTGGTTTGTCCCGATAATTTCCATGTACCTTCACTCGTATTGCTGATTGCGAGAGGCTTGCTGGTTGTTGCAATTGGAACTTTTATTGATACCAAGCCATTAGAATCCATTGCTCGAGCCAACTCGTTGATTGTGACTGTTGTTCCTTTGAAAGATTCTGGGACTGATTTTAATTCGACGATTCCTCGAAAATCAATGGCAAAGTAATGGATTGCTGATGAATTGCCTTCTGTGTCAACGACATATGTTGCAAAATAATAGGTAGTCCCTGGGGAAAGATCACTCGTCTCTGACTCTAAAGTGTAGTGAAAGGGATCTGACAAATCTGTTCGTTCAAGAACTGTTTTTAGAGTAAAGTCTTCTTCCTGTAATTCCTTCTCTTGTGAAAATAAATCACTTATAAATAATTGCGCCTGCGTAGAATTACTATCTTCCACAGAGATGTCAGTATAGGCATTTCGATTTTGTCGAAGGATCGGCGCAGTTTTCTGCGCTTCTGACATTGTGGCTTGTCCGCTGGTCAATGTTGGTGGGAGTTTGCCTTTTACCGTATAAAAATGGGTAGCGGCTCCTCCTGAAGTAAAACTGGATATAAAAGCATTTCCACTAAAGGTAGTCTCAACTGGTATTACTTCATCAATATTCGCATCTATAGGGGTCCCACTATACTTGACCCTAAAATGAACAATATAGACATTCCCTTTTTCCAATTTCGGCAATACTACACTTATTTGTCCTGTCTCTCTTATATATTCGATTGGGGACCCCCCATCAGGAAAACCGTTGATCATGGTATCTTCTGGTTTACCAAAATAGACAGTATCTTTCACGGATACATTATCTGGAAGTGTAAGTTTGAGTTTAATCCCTGGATTCAAACTTGATAGATCGCTTGTTTGTTTAAAATCAATATAGGTTGCATAAGTAATCTCTTTACTTGCATCCACTTCAATTGGTTTATCCATTACTGTTCCCGTGTCCAGCATAAACTGATCTGGCTCTCTTTGGAAGACGCCCGTTCGCATATCAATTTCGACTAGACCTTGAACATCGACGAAAGCGACTGCTTTGTTTTGGGCAAATCCGCCATTGGCACCGGTAAAACCAAAATAAACTGGCGCCGAATTTGTTAAATTAAGATTGTTTTTAAAAGTATCATCGACAGGAATCGATACATCTACATTAAAATCTGGAACAGCATAATGAAACTGTTGCGTAGATTCATTGTATTCCACGATAAAGGTATGCCAATTTCCATCGGAAATGTCCGTAACGCCAACCGTGTTATAGTGATTTAAGACTTTATCCACCATCAGCCAGCCGTCTGTCGTATAAGAAGCATCGGAACCAGGGTAAGACCAAGCAATATGGTGTCCCTTTGTTGTCACATCACGATCCATCATCCGATCAGTAGCAAGGATACCGCCATTATTGTTGTAATATGTATCAAATTCAATTGCGATACTATTTGCGATTGCGCCTTGACTAAGTGGGTCTGTTCCAGAAATATTCGACCAAACTCCAATTGTTGAACCAGCTTCTGAAGCTAGTGCTTGAGGCCCGCTACTTTGCATCACAAAAGCCAGTCCATCGCTATCATTAGCCGTATTCTCAATATAGAAAGCCATTTCCAAATGGAAATCTCGTGTGAAAGAAATCGGATTGTTGAACCAAACTGCCCCGCTAGAATTTATGGTTGTGTCATTGATTTGAACGTAGTTATGCCCTTCTACACCTTGCAATGAACCTGCTTTACCTGCAGTAGAGATCATTACTTGATTAATTGGTAAAGTAGCAAAGTCCGGCGCAGTGACCGCCGCAAAGACTGTTTGCTGTCCTTGCAACAGCCAAAAAGTTCCTATAAAAAGAAGCGATAAACAAAAAGATTTTAGCATTTTTTTCATTCTTCTCACTCACTTTCATCGGAGTTTTTACGCCGCTTCACTAACAAGAAAAGGATGATTGCAATCAATAGAATGATTATAGCAATCAATAGATAGAACAGAAAATTTCTTTGAGCGATAGCCGCTGCATTTATCGTAGTTCGGTTGACAGCTTTTGCTGCTTGACGATCGATAACGACCTTATCATCAAAAACCCATGTGCCTCGCTGAGAGGATAATTCGATGCGAATCGTATAAGTGCCCGGTTTGAGTTCTTCTTGTTCAAATTCACTATAGAGATCTAAGACAGAGTTTTGTGCGAATTGAAAATTTTCTGACTTAAAGCCACCGACAATAGCTTGATTCTTATCACGTATCGTCGTATTCACAGAAATATTCCCAAATGCGACGGGACGAATATTACTGATACTGCTTTTTAAAGTTGGCTTGCCATTTTTTTCGACTGCTTTAGTTTCAACTAGTTTTAAATCTGGCTTTGGCAGCTCTTGTAGACTTTGACGCATTCGTACCCCTAACTGCAACTGATAGTTTGATTCCAAACTTGCATCAGCTTCGTGAGCAGTTTCTTGAGGTTTGACTTCTTCGAACAAAAAAGCCCCTAAGATTTCTCCGTCAAACACTGTTTCCTTTAAATCAAGTGTAAAAATCACCTTTCGTTCCTCACCAGATTTTAGGCGTACTTCTTGAATGGGGTTTGAAACAAAGCTAGTAAAAGACTTACCTCCATAGTCTTCGGCCGTTTTCTTTCGTTGATAACTGATGATTCCAGTGGAAGCAGAATAACTATTCAGTGCATCAGCGGTGATCGTTATCTCTTCGGAACTCGTATTGTGTACGGCGATAATCAATTCCTGAACAGTCTCTTTATTTACCAGCAAATCGAAATAAGTTGCTTCACTTGCTTGATTTTGGGGAAGTTCTGGTATAACAGTAAATCTGGTGGTCTCAGCATAACCACGAGTCACAGGAAAATAAACAAAGCTGATAAATAAAAAGATCCATACTGCATTCTGAAGAAGTCTTCTCATTGTCATCCATCCTATTACTGTGCTTGATAAGAATTAGATAATGTCCACGTAATCGTTCCTGTATAGTCACCACCATAAACATTTTGTTGGGGAACGGTCAACGTTGTGGTCGAAAAATCAAAGGTATTGATTGCTAACCCAGTTGCGCCATCTGCGGTTGCTACTGAAGTAGGATCGGTAGCTCCAGCAACCAATTCAGCATTTGCTGATAAAGCTGCATCTCCTGCTGTTTCGGTACCTTTTAGTGTAATCTTTGCATTTGCTAATTCTTTTTGATCGGCATTCGAGATTTTTGATAATTTTGCTGTTAATTGCCAACCAACTGTGTTTGGACCACGAAAATCAGAAACAGATGACGTTTCATTTGATACCGTGGTGATCACTTTCTCTTGTTGAGCGAAATCTGCGATATTCCCAGTACCAAAATCAAAATTTGAAACACTATCAAGGGACAAAATCCCTGGATTGATGGTTAGTGATGCTTCACTGGTCATTGAAGTAGATGGATTTGCTTCCGCAGCTAAACCAGTCACTGGGACCCCTAAACTACTTATTCCTAAAATACCTAATGCCAACACCATTTTTTTCATAAGTCATTCCTTCTTTTTTGTTTATTAAACAAGATGCCAATTTTCTGGCAATACTTTCATTTTTTCAACCACAAAAAAATGATTGTTTCTTCATCGCCTCACATTGACTTCTCATTTGTACTTAGTATAATCAAAAATACCAAAAAAACAGATCACAAAACCTTACAAATAGGCTTCATATTTTGCGTAAAAATGGAGCAAAAAAGGAGAATACTGATGTACCGAGAGTTCATTTCTCCCGCAGAGGAAAAAAAGCTTGATATATTCAAAGCAGTATGTAACACCAATGGAATCAGCTTATTAAAATTATCAAGAGTATTGAAAATCCCCATCAAAAGCTTGCAAAAACATATCTACTTTTTGAATGAAGACTTGAAATATCTGTCCGTCAACCTTTGTCTCGCCAAAAATTCCTACAACCAATATTGTATCGAAAGAAATGGAGATAGTGCCGAACCTTCTTATTCACAGCTGGTCTATCATTACTTGCTCAGTTCTCCACAATATCAACTGGTTCAGTACCTTATTGGGCATACAGATTCTTCAATGTCCCAGTTATGTTCGGATCTTCACGTTAGCCAATCTCACATGTATCGTCTGATAAAAAAAGTCAGTCTAATATTAAAGAAATTTCACCTCTCAATCTATTCCAATGAAGAAAATATTGTCGAACTTGCTGGAAGAGAGTTGGATATCCGCATCTTTATTTATAGTTTTCTTACGCAAAGTGCACCAACCGAGTTTCAGCTTTTATCTGATCAATATATAACAGAATTCGAGCAATTCAACAGCTTTTTTGATGCTACTCTCTTAGATCAGTTGACTAAAAATAAATTGTTTGCCTTTTGGAAAACAATTACCATCCGACTTTCTCAAAAGAAATATTTGCCTGAAATCGAGAAAAAAGCTCAAGCACTCTTGAACTTTTACTCCTTTTTGCCGATGGAAGTTCTCGATTCGTTCTTTTTCTCCAAAACTAATTTAGATAAACGGATCGCTCAAGCCGAATACTTGTATTTAAATTTCTTTTTGCATATTTTCCTTCCTGCAGTTGTTGATCGCCAAAAGATTCAAGAGAGTATTGCGCTGGTTTACCAATCAAAAAAGCCTCTCGTTCATTTTTTTATTGATATGATCGAAGATTGGCGACAAAAATTTGTGCCGACTATGAAGCAAGATTCATTTGACCAGCTTCTAAACAGTTGTCTCTTATTTTTTAATCTATCGATTTTTATCGATGTTGATTTGCTGAAAGTTTGGAATTTAGACTATAACTTGCCCGATGAAAGTTCGATTGACAACAATAGTCAAACTTATGCAGCAATTGCTCACTTGTTAACAGAACATGTCAATACCTTTCCAAACAATGATTTAGACAAAGAATTCTTTCACCGTAAACAATTGCGCTATCTTGCCCAACTACTCTATCTGGAAACCACCATGCATGAAAGTCCAACTATTCGGATTTACATTCGAACAACGATTCAATATCGAACCAAAATGCTGATAGAAGCCCGTATCCGATCCATCTACTCAGAGAAGTCGGTCTCATTCACTAAAGATATCGAAGGGGCGGACTTGATTATTACCGACAATTACGAAGAAGTAGCGATAACGGAAAAGCTTCTGCTACTCTCAGATATACTTAATATGTATGAATGGGAATCTTTGTTTGCAAAAATCAATCAAGTAATTACCAAAAAAATGTTTGCCCTAACTTGCAAATCCTCTTGTTGAAACAAATTTTTTATCATGATTCCATAAAAAAAGCGAAGCTGAAATATCAGATGGGTTCCTTGCTAAAGCAATGCAAGGCCTCTGTATTTCTTACTTCGCATTTTTTATTGTCGTAAGCGTTTTTTAACAACGGGTTTTAAGCAAAGAAGCTTCCGCCTGTTACACTATAGACTTGTCCTGTGACATAGCTGGCTTCATCTGACGCTAAGAAAACATAAACTGGCGCTAATTCAACGGGTTGGCCAGCCCGTTTTAATAATTCTTTTTGTCCAAACTCAGGGATCGCTGATTGTGGTTGTCCTCCTGAAATTTGTAGTGGTGTCCAGATTGGTCCTGGTGCTACAGTATTCACGCGAATACCTTTTGAACTCAATTGTGCTGCCAATCCTTTACTAAATGAAGTGATCGCTCCTTTGGTTGCTGCATAGTCTAACAGATGAGCACTAGGTTCTGCACTTTGGATGGAAGTAGTGGTAATGATACTGCCGCCAGCCGGTAAATAATCCAGGGCTTCTTGAACTGTCCAATACATGGAGATGATATTCGTTGTAAATGTGTCCGTGATTTGTTGGGTGGTCAAATCTTTAATATCTTTGACCGCTTGTTGCATACCTGCATTCAAGACCAAAATATCTAAACCATCCAACGCTTTCGCTGCATCATGAACCAACTGACGCGCAAAAGATTCGTCTTTCAAATCGCCAGGAATCAATACAGCTTTTTGACCTGCTTCTTCGATGATAGTCTTCACTTCTTGGGCATCTTCTTCTTCAAAAGGCAAGTAGTTGATAGCCACATCCGCGCCTTCTTTAGCAAAGGCAATGGCTGCTGCACGACCGATGCCTGAATCCCCGCCTGTGACTAATGCTTTGCGGCCTGCTAATCGTCCTGAACCATTGTAGCTAGTTTCACCACAATCTGGTACTGGCTGCATTTTTCCTTGGACCGCTGGTGCTTCCTGTTCCTGCTTTTCAAATGTGCCGTTATAGTACTTCGTTAATGGATCATTGATTTTTTTTGACATGTTCATTTCCTCCTTATTTTTTTCATGCTCGTCATGTAGAACCATGACCTTACTTAAAAGTGTAGAGGAATGTTCATGAAATGAAAAACGAAACGCTCACTTCATGGAAAAATGCGTTTTTCTTGCAATTTTTGAAAAAAAGGACCACGAATCCTTAAGGATTCGCGGTCCTTTGATTTATTTTGCGATTATTGTTAATAGCGCGTCACGGAGAGCCTCATAATCAGATGCTGTTTGTAGGAACAGATCTGGCTGACTTTGGTGACTATCTACCATCCATTCTTGACTATTGGGATTTGTCAAAAAAGTATCCAGTAAGTCTGCTGTCTGTTCTGGCTGCTGTCTTTCAGCTTGTTTGACTAGATAGAAATCTTCGATTCCCCGCTGTAACTGTTTGTAGCGTAGCGACAGTGCCAAATGTCCCGAGTAAGCTGGATAGATCAAGCACATATCGCCGATCGGCAGCGAACTCGTATTGTAGCGAATATCTTCCCGCGCGTTTTCCGGCCAACAATTATAAGCCCAGCGTAAAAGCCCATTGGTTTTAAAATGGTGGGCCAAGACCCCTTGAACGCGAGTTTCAAGTAATGGACTATGGAGGAATGTATTCGGCTTGTCTGGGTAATTGCAGACATAATACTGGGTTTTTCCTGAATGACTTTGACTCAACTCTTGGTAATGATTGCAGGTACAGTAATAAGAAGTCACTGGATAATCAACCAATGGCAAAAGTTCCGTCAAGACATCCTCTTTGTCAAAAGCGACTTTGACTTGCAGCGTCTCATCGATTGCTTTTAATTCAGCAAGCGACTCTTTGAACAGGTTGATCTGATGTTTTTTTGGTTCATCGGAAATGATCCGGACTTTTTTCCAGACACCCAGCTCTTTAAAGTGGGCAAAAACTTGTCTAATGTAGTTTTGCAAATCTGCTTTCTGCTGAATAAACATCATTTTGCCAGTCGCTTCATCTAAGTAACGAACCACTAATGCCTCCGGATAATCAATAGGCACTACCGGGAAGAAAGGCGGCTGCCAAACACCTAACAGACCAAAAACATCGATCTCTTGATCAATCCCTGCTTGAAAGAAACAATTCAAATACCGATCCAAGACAGAAAAATCACAGGTGATAGCCCCTGAATCTGTCTTATTGACGTTGATCATTGAATACTCATAGAGATTCGCAGGATAGTCTTTGACGATATAATTAAACCAACCTTTCCAGGGAATTTCACCGGCAATCACAGTAATCGCCTTTTGACCGATTTTGGCCAAACTTGCTGCCATTTCCTCTAACAGACAGAAGTGTTGTTCACTCCATAGCGGTACATCATAAGTTCGCGCAAGAATCGATGGCTGTTGCCAAACATCTAAGTTAAAGCCATCGCGGTAATCTGCCGGAAATTCAAATGCGGAAACTTCCACCGTGATTTTTTTGCTTAAAACAAGTGAATCAGCGCCGGCCAATTGGGCGCGGTAAATAGCGATCTCCACTGGATAGCTGCCTGCTGCAATGGACTGATCCAATGGGAATTCTAAATAAACTGTAGCCATCCGATCTCCTGGATAGGTTTTGGCTGTTTGATCCAGCAATTTATCTGCAAAATCGATTTCCTGCTGTCCAGTATAATAGCCGACAAATTGACTCGTAACCGGCAATTCGCTAGTAATTTCGATCCGGTACATAGGGATCTCGATTTCGTCAGGGATCGCAAATTCACGTCCTAAAACAAAGTGGTTTCGCTTGCCATCATGCAGTAACAGTTGACAAGCGGCAAAACTATTTTTGCACCCTTTCACCGTTGATAGTTCAGCTGGCACCTCAGCAAAAGGTGTCGTGGCTGCTTTATAACTTTCATGAACGAGCCAGGCTTTCATTCTATTTCTCCTCTCCTTGGATCCACCAGCTGCGCAACTAACTGATCACATTGTGCTTGTGAGAAACGTTCCGGAATGATGGCAGTCAACTGTTGCAAACTGAAGTTTTTTACGATTTTGAAGGTACTCTTCTCTTGCCAACTTGGAAAACTGTTGACTAATAAGGCGCGATTTTTCGGTTCTTTGATCAAGGCTGCAATGGGCCATTCAACAAGCGCAGCTGGCATTTCACCTGTCGATGATTCCGCCCAGTTGATCTCCATCCATTCCACGCACTCGTTAAACCAGCGTCCAAAACGGGGATCGACCATTTCTTCTCGATTACCGAAACGCTCCGTTGCCAATGAAAGACCGTGTTTGCCTTTTTGAAAAAGATGCGTTTCGAAAGGCACATCATTTTCTTCCAACGCCCGCAGATATAAAAGTGAATTCTCAATTGGTACCACATTGTCTTCAAACGTCGAAAAGACAAAAGTAGGCGGCGTTTCTGGCGTCACACAAGTTTCTAATGACGGGGCTTTGATCTGCATAACTTTTGCAAAAGATTGTAAGATCGCAGGATAACCTAAAATACAAAGACTCGGTTTTCTCTCAGAAAGCGTTGATAATGCAGCTGCCAGATGACCACCGGCAGAAAAACCAATCACGGCGATTTTCTCTGCATCGATCGAAGGCCATGCTCCATCACTCAATTCGGTGATTTTAGCTAGTGCTTCTTGCGCATCTTGTAAGGAAGTGTCAAAACTGCGAAACTCCCCGACATGATAACGAAGCACCCCCGCATGGTAGCCTTGAGCAAGAAAATTCAATGCAATGGGTTCCGCTTCCCGTTCGCTACAAAAGGAATAGCCTCCTCCGGGAATCACTAAAATGAATGGTCGTTTGCCGACACGGGCAAACTCAGGCTTTTCTTCATGAAGGTAGACGGTTAATCCTGCCCCTGCTGCTTCATCGAAAGAGTATTCTTGGATGTACATAACTTACTCTCCTAATCCATTTTGTGCAATCACTTGTTGGTACCAGTAAAAACTATCTTTTTTCACTCGGGCTAAATCCAACAAATCATCTTCTGTGCGATTGACATAAATAAAGCCATAACGTTTTGTGATGCCTTCATGGGTACTGATCAAATCGATCGCACTCCAAGGACAATACCCAATCACTTCGACGCCATCTTTGACGGCTAATTCCATTTGAGCAATATGCTGCTGCAGAAAATCAATGCGGTATTGATCGTGCACCTGTCCATCTTCTGTTAAAACGTCTTTGGCTCCGATACCGTTTTCGGTGATCAAAATCGGCAACCGATAGCGAGAATAAACTTCATTCAATGTGAAACGGAACCCTTCTGGGTCAATGGGCCAGCCAAATTCTGTCATGGGCAGATTTTTATTTTCAACTGCTTGGAAGAATCCTGGAATTCCAAAGCCTGATTGCTGATCGATTTTATTTTCTTTCTGATAATAACTGCTGACGGTCATCGTGTTGTAGTAATTCAATGCAATATAGTCACAAGTGCCGTCAAGAAGGATTTCTCGATCTTCTGTTGTAACTTCTGGTGCGGCACCAATGGTTTCCAATAAGTGACAAGCATTGTGATTGTATTTCCCAAAAACAGCCACATCTAAGAATAGCCAATTTCTTAATGCGCTCATGTATAATGCGGCCATTTGATCTTCAGGTTTGTCCGAAGCCGGATATACACTGGCAATATTTGGTGCTGGTCCAATCTTTCCGGTAAAGTTTCCGGCATGGAATTGCTTCGTGACTAACGCTTGTGCCACCAGCATATGATGGTTTTCTTGGAATTTTTCTTTCATACTCTTTTGGCTTGTACCGATGACAGAACCAGCTAATGCCATCACATTTTGTTCATTGATGGTTTGCCACAATGGTACTTTGTCACCAAAGTGTTCAAACAGCACTTGGCAGTAGTCTGCAAAGGCCTGAATCGTTTCCCGATTTTCCCACCCCCCTTGTTCAGCGATATAAACCGGCAAGTCAAAATGGAACACTGTGACGACCGGCTGAATCTCGTTTTCAAGCAGTAAATCGATCAATTTCTGATAGAATGCCAAACCTTCTGGATTAACGACGCCATTTGGCATGACACGACTCCATGAAATAGAAAAACGGTAGGCTTTCATGCCTAGTTCTTTGAACAATTTGACATCTTCTTCATAGCGATGATAATGATCCGAAGCCACTTTAAAATCTGTGGTTCCAGCAGGAATCTCTTTGACATCTTGGACAGAAGGACCTTTTCCATCTGTATCCCAAGCCCCTTCTACTTGATAGGCACTGGTTGATGCCCCCCATAAAAAATCATTTGGAAATTTACTCATACATTTACCCCTTTACCGCGCCAATCAAATTTGCATCTGCCTGAAACTTGGCCGCTTCGATGTTGATTGGTCGTAATGTTTGTTCAATGATTGGTGCTGCTTTTAGTAGCCGCTGATAGCAGCTTTGGATAGTTTCAATTAGTTTCGGCTGTTGGCTGATCCCGCCGCCAATCACGATTTTGTCGATATCCAAAAGGCATTGGATGTCAAAGCAGAGAACGGCGACCTCTTGGCAATAGCCAAGAAAGAGATCCTTTGCCATTTGGTTATCAGAGTCCGTCAATGTTTGAAACACAGTCGGTCCATCGTTTGAGACTTGTAATGCTTCCGCTAATTTTTGAATCAATCCAACAGCGGAGAGCCCGACACCAACAAATGAATCTGGACCTGTAATGCGCCGGTCTCGGATCATAAAGCTGACTTCTCCTGCTTGATAGTGACTCCCTTTGTAAAGCTGACCATTGATACACAGTCCAACACCCACGCCGGTCCCTAAAATAATCGCTGCTCCATTGGATACATTTTGTAAATGCCCCCAAGTCATTTCTCCTAATGTGGCTGCCTTGGCATCGTTCTCGACGGATACTTGGTAATCTTCCGTAAGATCGAGGTTTCCAATTAGCTGACCTAAGTTGACTTCATTTAGATAAGGCAATGCGCCACCAAAGAAGACAGTACCGGATTCGTTGACCGAACCTGGTACTGAAAAAGCGATTTTTTTAAATGAGTGGCTCTCTGAATAACTGGTGACGATTGTTTCCAGCAACTCAGAAAATTCTTCGAGAGACTGAGGTGTTGGGAAATTGTTCTTTTCTGTGACGATATCTTGCTGGACCAATCCTGATTTGATTTTCGTACCGCCGATATCGATACTTAAATGACTCATTCTTCCCACTTCCTTTGATTACGCTTAAGCAAACTTGATTATGCTTGAATTTCTTCTGCAATCATTTCTGCTTCTGTTTCTTGTGCTTTCATCTTTTCTGATTCAAGTTCTAATTCGTATTCTTTCTTGTCCGCAATTTTCAAGAATGGATACCACATAACGATACCAATCAACATACAGATCACCATCAAGATCGTGTAGTTGACGCCACCTGAGAATGGCATTTTAATAAATGTTGGTGTCGTCCATGGCAATAAGCTCATTGTTGGATTCAAATTGATCGGCAAAATCGTTGTAGTTAGTCCCCATGTCACAAAACCAGCGATCAGTTGAGTAAATACTTGTGGAATAAAGAATATCGGATTCAAAATAATCGGCATTCCAAACATGATTGGTTCAGTAATATTGAAAATCGATGGGATAAAGGATAATTTACCTAATTGTTTCATTTTTGCTGATTTGCTGCGTATCATGAAGAATGTGACAAAGCCCATGAACCCAGCCGCATACATGCCCATGTAGATAACTGATGGAACGAGATAAGGAAGTTCTTGTCCTTGTTGGTATGCCGCAATATTTGAAACGACCATTGTCATACTGATTGCCCCAAGAGGTCCTTGTAACACAGCATTGTGGATACCGAAGAACCATAGCACCGCCAAAACTTCCATGATAATGATGATAGACAGTGGACTAGCGACCAATGAATTCAACGGCGCGTTCACCACATCAATAAAGAATTGGAAGATTGATCCAGACGCCGTTAAGCCAAATAATACGCGAATGATAAAGACGAGAACAAAGATGATCGTAACGACGAAGACTGGAGCCAAAGATTGTGTCACCATTGGCGGTACACTGTCTGGCAATTTGATCATGATGTTTTTCTTAGAAAGAAAGGCATAGAAACGAGTAACCAATAATGCCGTCAACATACCAATAAAGAGTCCTTGGCCTCCTAAGAAGTCCAATTTCAATGCGCCAATCGTTTGTTCTACGGCTTGACCATCTTGCATCACAGTTGTAGCAATCGTTTGAGGCATCAGCATGATAAAGCTGGCTAATGAAATTATCGCTGAGTTCCGTTCATTTGAACCTAACTGTTTGGCATATGAATACGCTAAGCTGTAGACAACATACAATGCAAAGACGCCAGTAGCACCATTAGTGATGGCTTCGACATGTTGAAAAATACCGATTTTCGTTAAGTAGTCTGTCCAACCAGGAATTGGGAAGTTCCCGACGATCGTAATGAAGGCGATCCCCAACGTAATCGGACTGGTACGAATAAACCCTTCCATCAATGCAGCTAACACTTTATTTTGTTGTAGCTTTTGAGACAATGGCAATAATCTGCTACTTAAAATTGCTTCTAATTTTTCCATGTTTTTTACACTCCTTCTCTTATACTGTCACAGTTAGTGACTCTTCTTTTCCATCAATCGCTAAAACGAGCTGATAGTTTCCTTTAGTAATATGTTTTTGTCCTTGATTATCATAAAAGGCAAGATCTGCCAGCGATAGTTCGATGTTTAAGGAACGTTCTTCCAGTGGTCCCAACGAAACAAATGCACTAGCCACCAATTGTTTTATGGGGCGTACGATCGTTGCTGGTCGTTGGTTCAAATAAATATGAACGACTGTGTCGGCCCTGAGAGCCGATTCATTCAAAACTTGACATTGTAATGTGATGGTTTGATCATTGACCTCACTGTCCAGCCATTTTCCTTGGAACGAGCTATAGCTAAGCCCTTCACCAAACGCAAACAATGGGTCATTCGACTCGTCCCGATATTTAGAGATAAAGCGATCTGTTGGATTAGCCGCTTTTAAAGGACGCCCTGTCGAAAGCTGTGCCCCATAAATCGGGATCTGCCCTTCACTTCTTGGGAAAGTCATTGTTAACCGTGCAGATGGATTTGCTTTTCCTGTCAATAGATTTGCGATACCGATGCCCCCCATGATTCCGGGATACCAAACGAGTAACAAACTATCGAACAGTGGTTCCACATTTGTCAAGACCAGCGGGCGCCCTGTGTATAGTACACCAACGATTGGTTTGCCTGTTTCCTTCAGCGCTTTGATTAAGCGAACTTGTTTTTCCGGCAGGTGCAGATTCGCTCGAGAAGCGCCTTCCCCGCTTTCTAAAAACTGTTCGCCAAACGTCAAGACGATCACATCGGCTGCTTCTGCGGCTGTCACGGCTTCTGTCAACAATTGATCAGCTGGCTCGATCGGACCATTCAGCAGCTCAATCCCAGCTTTTAGGGGACCAAACCCGTCATAAGAGTCAAACAAATTGTAGCCACGAGCAAATTGAACTTGCTCGGTGGATAAGTTCTTCAATAATCCTTCTTTTAACGGAACAGCATCTTGCGGTTTTCCACTGACGGATGCCCAGAAGCCTAAAGTCAATCGGCTTTCTCCATAAGGTCCGATCACAGCGATTTTTTGGTCTTTTTGCAAAGGAAGACTGCCATTGTTTTTCAGCAGTACGCTGCTTTTTTCAACGAGCTTGACTGCTAAAGTTTTGGCTGCTTCTGTTAAGATTTTACCAGTTTGCTCACTATGCAAGCCTCGGTAAGGATCTTCAAAAAGTCCCAATTTATTTTTTAGTTCCAAAATGCGCCAAACCGCTTCATCCAATAATTCTGCGAAGGCAGGCTCTTTGATTAATTCCGGTAGATGTGTGGCGTAGACCGAAGTCATCATATCAAAATCGACGCCTGCTTCCAATCCTTTTTTGGCTGCTTCTCTGTCATCCGCAGCATAGCCGTGTGGAACTAGTTCTTTGATTGCCGCGTGATCTGAGACAAGAACGCCATCAAAGTCAAAGCGTTCCCGCAAAATTTCTCGATTTAACCACTTGCTACCAGTTGACGGTTCGCCGTTCAACACATTGAAAGCTGTCATGACTAACATCGTTTGTGCCTCGATCGCTGCTTGATATGGCTGCAAATATTCATTGAACAGACGCTGGTTGGACATATCGACAGTGTTATATTCTCGACCACCTTCTGGAGCACCGTAAGCTGCAAAATGTTTGATACAAGCTGCGACATGATTCTCAGGGACACCCTTGCTACAATCTCCTTGGTAGCCAGTCACAACACTCTTGGCAAATTGTTTCGCGGTATACACATCTTCTCCTGGCGATTCCATCACTCGACCCCATCGTGGATCACGAGATAAGTCCAACATTGGTGAGAAAATGACATGCAAGCCGTTAAAATAACTTTCTTTTGCTGTCATTTCAGCGGCTTGTTGAATCAAATCAAAATCATATGATCCAGCTTGTGCTAAAGGAATTGGAAAGATCGTCCGAAATCCGTAGATCACATCTGACATGAATAGTAAAGGGATTTTGTGCTTACTGTTCTTCATTGTTTCTTCTTGCAATTGTTTTAATTTTGCAAAATCGTTTACATTATAAATCGAACCAATCTCGTAAAAGTTCAACTCTTCTGGTAAACCCAGATCTTGCATCGGACCTGTATCCATTACATCGTTTTCTATAAGTAAACTTCCGTTAAGTTGGATCGTCTGGGCCACTTTTTCTGCGGGGGATAATTGCAAGAATAGCTTTCTTAATTCTTTTATGTCCATGTTGTTTCCTTTCTGTAAGCGTTTTAACATAATGTATTATAAAAAGAATTCATTGGTTTTTATACTAAATAATTAGCGTTCATAGCAAAAAATTCGTTGCTTCTCAAAAAATTTGGCTTATACTTGGGGTATGCGCAGGGCTAAAATGATTCCCAGCAATCAAGGCATCAAAAAGGAGTTCAACACATGAATGTCGAAAGTATCAAAACAGCCATGGATCTTCTTTACCGTAAATACTTGATTCCCATGATGTTATTAGACGAAGAAGGTGGCTTGCTGCACCCGGAAAGTTCTTGGCAGACAAAAAAGCCCATCAGCCACTATTTAGAAGCAGCTGACGGACAATCCGTGACACTTTACCATTTTGGGAAATATATGCTAGGGTGTTTTCAATTTCAATTGGAAGGCAAACCCTGTTACTTAATGATTGGTCCTTGTGGTGTGATCGGGACACCAGAAAACTCCTGTGTGTTTCTAGGGCACGAATACCATTACAACATTCACTACTCGAAAGAAGACAAGTATTCATTTGAAGAATACATTCAATTAGTACATACCTTGTTTGCGAATCAGCCTTTAGTTCAGGAACAATTGCGCTGGCATTACCAAACAGAGCCAGGTAATCGATCGATTCAGACTGATTTCAATTTAGAAGCCAACCTCTACGATCGGCGTGTTCATGAATCAACCTTTGATTCCTATCATTTTGAGTTACGCTATCTTGACTACATCAAGCGGAATGAACCAGAAAAAGTTGCCTGGGTCTTCAATAAGATGAAAGAAACCTATAGTGTCTCTTTATCTCCTTTTGAACTGGAGGGTTTGAAATTAAAATTTTCCGCTTTTGTGGCTGTGGTCACCCGCATGAGTATTGATGAAGGTGTTCCTGTCAATCAAGCATTCGGATTGTCTGATTCATTGATCCAAGGATTGATCTACATCCACTCGGCAGACGAATGCCTGCGTTATATCAAAGAAGCCACCTATCGTTTTATGGAGCTATTGCACAGTTATCCTTTAGCTCAGAAATCATTGCTAGTCAAAACAATTGTCAACTATGTCGATGGCCACCTCTATGAAAAAATCACCATCGATGATTTAGCGGATATTACTCAAAAGCATAAGACCCATCTTTGCGGTCAATTCAAAAAAGAAATGAACAAAACGATCCATAGCTATATTCAAGAAAAGAAAATTGCTGAAGCCAAACATCTACTCTTATTTACGGATCATTCTTATGAAAAAATCAGCACTTTATTGGCTTTCTCCAGTCAAAGCCACTTCATTCAAACTTTTAAGAAAATCACTGGGACAACCCCAAAAGAGTTTAAAAATATTCATTATGCTCATGCTTTGAGTTAATCACACTAAAATCAAAACAAATAATAGGAATCTTTCCTGACGTTGATAATCCTAAACACTTTTCATGGCGTTAGGTAGAATAATAGCCAAAAAGTCCCGAAGGTCTTAGTGGAAGTATCACACACTTGCAGTGTGCGACAAAATGCTCTGACTTTGCCAGAACGCTTCCACTTAGTCCTTCGGGTATTGATTTATATTGAAATTCTTGCTGCTTATTTTACTCTATCACCTGGATTATCGTGAGCTATCCGTCACACCAATCGCCGCCCATGGATTATGATCGACATCATAGGCCCATGAGAAATTCGTTACACGGTCAGAGACCGGCAAGATCTCACTCCGGAACAACGTTGGAATCGCAAAGGCTTCTTCAAATGCGTATTCTTGCCAGGCATCAAAAGCCTCTTTCCGTTTGTCCTCGTCAAACGAAGCATTCGAGTCGATGGCAGCTAGCAACTCAGTATTTTTTTCTGACTGATACCGCGTATAATTGAACGGCGAATTTGGTCCCCACAATCCTGTTGGCGAAGGGTCAGATCCGGTGTTCCAAGCACCCATGAAAACATCAATGTCTGGATCATCATTTTCCAATTTGTCATAAAATGCTTGAAAATCAATCAAGCGTCCAGTCGAAAACTGAACATCCAAACCGATCTCGTTCCACTGTTGTACATAATAATCGGCTAATGGTTGAGCAGTTTCTCCGCCAGACATAGAAGCAAAATTGATCGTTAGTTTATTACCGTCTGGATCTTCACGGAAACCATCTCCATCGGTATCGATATAGCCAGCATCATCAAGTAGCTGATTGGCTTTATCCAAATCTAACGTATACCCTTTGATTTCTTCGTTATGCAAAGAACCGAAAACTGGCGGGATCAATGTGGTGGCGTTTGTGCGCAATCCATGATAGAAACGTTCACCGATTGCATCGTTGTCTACTGCATAACCCATTGCTTGACGCAATGCTTTGTTCGCCATTTTAGAATCAGGATCATAAGCAACCGTTTTGTTCTCAGCATCCCATGTTCCAAGTTTAAAACCAAGATAAGTGTAAGACTGCTGTAAACGACCAAGCATTTGGTACCCATCAGTATTTTTGTAAGAATCAAAAGTATCAGTTGGCATCGACAGGGCTAAATCATATTGCTTGGCATTCAGTGCCTCATTGATGGAAGCAGACGGTACACCTCGGAGAACGATCTTATCTAAAGTTGGTTTTTCCCCATAATAGTATTCGTTGGGAACATATTCTACTGTTTCACCGGCCACGATATTGCTCATCACATACGGACCAAAACCAATGGGATTTTTCCGAACCGGATCGCTTGATTCCATGTCTTTGATTTCAATTCCTTCAAAGGCATGTTTCGCTAATGCAGACATCCAGACGCCTCCGCCTGATTGCATCATTCCCGGGTGAACTTCTTTGTATTCGATTTGAACAACTTTATCACTGACAGCGGTGATTCCAGAGATGGTATCTGCTTCTCCTGCGTGGTATTCTTCCATACCAATCACATTTGTAAAGTCATTATCATAACGAATCCCTGTATAATCTGCGTGGCCAATCACTTCATAAGCAAAGATCACATCTTCCGCTGTTACTTCTTCTCCATCCGACCATTTCAAGTTGTCTCTCAGTGTAATGGTGGCAATTTTATTTTCTTGGTCCAATTCTAAATCAGCAGGTCCCCCGTCCACAATCTTAAAGTCATCATCATTTAAAAATAAGTATTCATGACTAGGGGACATAAAATGCCGATCATAGGTATCTTGATAGAACTTCCATTGAAACAATCCTTGAAACTGTGTATCCATCACAACTGCCACATCTAGGGTTTCTCCTTCGATAGGATCACCATCATTTTTAACTTCTAGTGGCATATTTTCTACATTGTTTGCTGTTGTATCCTCTGTTCTCTGTGCCCCTGTCGAGTCTGTTTTGTTATTTTCCTGGCCGCATGCGCCTAGAACAAAGACTGACATAAGTGTAATCAAGCCAAACCGATATTTTTTCATAACTTCCTCCTTAGTCTTACCCGATAATGGTCCACTGATTTGTTTTTCCTTCTAACTTCCAGGTTGATTCTTAAACTTTATTTAGCTATACAAAAACAAAATCCAACCGGTCAAGAAGGCGACTATCTCTGCTGACCAATACGCCTGCTCTCTCACTGCGCTTAAATTAAAAAATAAAGAGAGATTGGTGTTAATTATAGCAAGTTCCCTCATTTTATATACGTCATTATTTTCAGCGACCGCTGAAATTTTTGATTGAAGGAAGCGTTGCTATTCATTCATAATTAGTTTTGCCATTCATTAACTTTTTGGATTTCTTGATAACGCAGTTTCTCTTTTTTCATATTCGAGCCAAATCTATCTCGTCTTCTATCAAAGGTACAAATGTGTAGTCTTTTGATAACCCATTCTTATCTCAATCTAAAAAAACAACAAAAAAACTTTTTTCAACAATTTAAGGTATCCCGTAATAAATCAATCTATGCTAACATAAAAAAAAGGAGGATTTATGGCACATAAAAAAATCTTTTATCAAACAACGAATAAGTCTTTTGCACCGATTTCGCAATTGTTGACACAACGATTACTGATTGCTTACAGCATCCTTTTGATTGCTATCGGTTTACTCAGCACACCCATGAGTGATCTATGGGACGGATCGTTGCGAATCTTGACTTCTCCTAGTAATCTCGTCTCGGACTACTTTGCCATCGGTAATTTAGGTAGCGCTTTTATAAATAGCGGTGTATTAACATTGATAAGTGTCCTATCCACGAAAACCGAAGGAAATAGTGTCACTGGACCGATGATCGCTGCTTTTTTTACCATTTCCGGATTTTCTTTTTTTGGCAAAAACTTATTCAACTCGATTCCAATTCCATTAGGCGTCTATCTCTATGCACATATCCAGAAGAAACCTTTTGGACATTATTCACTGGTTGCTTTATTTGGAAGCGCAGCCTCTCCAGTTATTAGTTATTTAGCATTTGGGATGGGCTTGTCATTATGGATTGGTATCATGCTAGGATATGCCACAGGAATGATCTTAGGCATTCTATTGCCGCCGCTAGCAGCACAGTTTTTGCACTTTCATCAAGGGTTTTCCTTATATAATATTGGCTTTGCCGCTGGTATCGTGACGATGTTCTTTACAAGTTTTATCCGTCTCTTCGGAGGAGATATCACCACCCCATCACACTTAACAACTGAATACAATCAATTTTTGCTTTTCTTTTTGATCGGCTTATGCGGTCTGCTTTTTTTTACCGGCTATTTATTGAATCATCGTTCTTTTCATGGATTGGCTCAACTCTTTGATGTATCTGGTAAACTGGTGACAGACTTTGTTACCATTTTTGCATTAGGCGTCACACTCATGAATATGGCGATCATGGGAATACTGTTGATCCTATTCATCTACTTCTTGGGAGGAGAACTTTCTGGCCCATTGTTAGGGGCTGTTCTGACAGTGATGGGTTTCAGTGCTTTTGGAAATCATTGGAAAAACAGTCTGCCGGTTTTGATTGGCGTCGTTCTCGCGACACGTATAGGCTTTACCACCGAGGTTTCGACTTTCCAGCTGCTGTTGACTGCGATTTTTGGAACAAGTTTAGCACCGATCAGCGGTTATTATGGACCAATTGCAGGAGTTTTTGCCGGGATAGCCCATGCGGCTTTAGTAACTAATATTACCTACTTACATGGCGGGTTGAATCTTTACAATAATGGTTTTTCCAGTGGCTTTGTGGCGGCAGCTATGGTACCTTTGTTAGATGAGATCAACCAAATCAAAAGGCGGATGAACCAATGATAGAAAAGGAACAAGCACGGCGGATCGTGGATGAAGTGGTCACCTACTTTCTTTCCCTTGACTGCCTCCATATTACTACTGAGATGTCCTTCGAAAAGACAGGATTTCGAGCCATTATTGCTGGGACTTGTCCAGAAGAACCTAGTGATTTAGCCTTATTTGCGGAGATGTTGAATACGCCCCGAGACATTGCACTAGAAAGTTATTACATTGAACTTCTAGGCGGACACCAATCGATTCATGAAGAAAAAGACTTTTATTTATTAGGCTTGTTGATTGATGAAGCAACGATCAGTTACGAGAATGACCACTTGATCATCACTTTGTTTCGAAAAAAATACTAAAGGCCATGG
Source organism: Enterococcus sp. M190262 (assembly GCF_005843965.1). Lineage (NCBI taxonomy): Bacteria > Bacillati > Bacillota > Bacilli > Lactobacillales > Enterococcaceae > Enterococcus > Enterococcus sp. M190262. Next base: position 3,160,062 of record NZ_CP040461.1, read on the forward strand.
AATCTCTTTGTTGAAGGAGACTCCATGGTCTTTCGTTTTCACTGATCTCTTGATACAAATAATGCGTTGAAAAGTTAAACTTGCAGCTAACAGCTCTCATCACATAGGATGGAACCATGCTATTGCTTTCATGACAAAAATGAAAGTTTATTGATAGGTTTTTCACACTACAATTGTTTTTACGCCAGCTATAATTCTCTTTAGACTTTACAAACTAAAGGAAGTGAAAATAGATGAAAAAATTTTGGATCGGCCTGGGTATCCTAGTAATCGTTTTGTTTGCCGGGCTGCAAATTGCTGAGAAAGTCATCATGGGCGGTCAAACTTACTATGTTCAGATCACGACCGATGGCGAAAAGATCGATACCGAAGACGATCGAGGCAATCAAGTGATCGAATACAAATATGAACTACCTGGTTATGACAAAGACGCAAAGAAGAAAAATCTTGAATTCTTAGCGATGAAAGATCGTCCTTTGAAAAAAGATGCTTACTTAAAAATTACCTGGAATCAAAACAAGGGCGTGACTTCCTATGAAGAAGTACAAAAAAATGAGATTCCTGAAAAAGCGTTGAACCAATTAGAAAGTGAACGGTGATGAACAAATGGCAAAAATTATTGAAGCAAATGAATTAACGAAAGTTTACGGCAAAAACAATGAGAAAAAAACCGAAGCCCTAAAAGGGATCAGCTTTGCAATCGATAAAGGCGAGTTTATTGGTATTATGGGTGCTTCGGGTTCTGGTAAATCAACATTATTGAATATTTTATCCACATTGGACCATCCATCTTCCGGAAACATCCGCATCAACGAAAAAGATATCACCAAATTACGCGGTGATGCATTGGCAGACTTCCGCAGTAGAGAAATCGGCTTTATCTTCCAAGATTTCAATCTACTAGAAAATCTAACGGCTTCCGAAAACATCGCTGTGCCTCTCTCCTTACAAGGCGTGCGACCTAAGAAGATCAAACAGCTCGTTCAGCAAATTGCGCAACGCTTATCCATCAGTCAAATCTTGGACAAATATCCTTCCGAGATCTCTGGTGGTCAAAAGCAGCGGGTAGCCGCTGCACGAGCATTGATCACCGAACCAACGATTTTATTTGGAGATGAACCAACAGGTGCATTAGATTCAAAAAGCGCGAAAGACTTATTAGATATGATGGATGATTTAAACAAAAATGACCAAGTATCGATCTTACTCGTAACACATGATCCTTTATCAGCAAGTTACTGCAAGCGAATCTTATTTATCAAAGATGGTAAGATCCATCAAGAAATCAAACGAAATAATCAATCCCAAGAAGACTTCTATCGTCAGATCTTAGTCATCTTAGGAAATCTGGAACAGTAGGAGGATAATGACATGCTTTGGAAATTATCACTTACTGGTATCAAAGGCCGCTTAAAAGACTATATCGTCTTATTTTCTGGTCTAGTTATGGCTTCTGCCATCTTTTATATGTTTCAATCAATGGCTAGTAATGAAGAATTCTTAAAAAATAATTCAACGATCGGTGTCGTTGTCATTATTTTTCACTTTGGAACGGTCTTGCTAGGAATCATTACATTTGCCTACATTCTCTATGCCAATTCTTTCCTAATGTCGATGCGGCAGAAAGATTATGCTATGTTTATGATGTTAGGAGCAAAAGGCCGGAAAATCGCCCAAATGATCTTCATTGAAACATTTTTTGTAGGGATTATCGCAACTATTACTGGTGCTTTAGCAGGCATCGGATTGACGAAAATTGTCAATGATCTTTTAGTACAACAGTTAAATATAAAGATTACTCATTTTTCGCCATTCAATGTAAAAGCACTTGTGATCACACTGGTCTTTTTTGCCATTCTCTTTCTGATCGCAGCAATCGTCAATGCCGCGGCCATTGCCAAAAAAGCCATCTTGGATTTATTGAGAGAAACTAGCACTCCTGCACAAATCAAGCAAAAATTCCCATTCTTATTGATTCAAACTCTCTTGGGGATCGTCTTTCTTGGAATCGGTTATTATGTTATGGGCGATCTAATGAAATTTCAACTAATTGGTATTGCGATTGCCTTAGTCACGATCGTTTTAGGAACCTATCTAGTTTTTCGCTCTGTGATCGTATTAATTTTGACATTATTAAAGAAATCAGATGCCATCGCACTGAAAAAATTGAATAATTTCACTTTGTCTCAGTTAAACTTCCGTATCCGTGACTATACACAGATGCTCTCGTTAGTATCGATGCTGTTCGCACTAGCACTGGGCGCATTAACCGTTGGTCTTGGTTTCAGAAATGAAATCCCCAAAATGGCCAAAGCGATGACCTCTTATGACTTGGTTCTGAATAATGCCCAAACTGTCGACCAACAAAAAATCGCGGATTTACACCCAACATTGAATGTCAGCTATCGACAAAAAGAAGATGACACAGCCGTTTATTACATTCAAGAAGAATTTGACAAAGATCCTTTGATCGTTACAGAACAGGGAGATCTTAGTCAGAGAAATAGTTATCGATCATTAAGTGGCCAAGCGATTGCCGCTGACGTAGCGGAACAAGATCAACTGCGCAGTTTTGAATTGCCAGAACAGCGAGGGAAAGAAATCAAACTGCTTTCTGCTAGTGCTTTTGAACAAGTGACTGCCCCAGAAACGACCTTACAAGTGATTCAAGTCAAAGACTTTGAAGCTGTCTTACCTCAATTAACGGCACTTGCTAAGCTGGATCAAAAAAACAACCCCTCCTTAGCTGGAGAAAGCAATTTTATGCAGCGAGCAGATGCCTATGACATTTTCAATGGTGTTTTCTCAGGTTTTGAATTTATGGGCTTCTTCCTAGGGATTGCCTTTTTAACGATGTTAGCTAGCTGTTTGATGTTCAAAATACTTTCAGGAGCTAACAGTGATATCCTGCGTTATACCATGCTTAGAAAAATCGGTACCCGTAATGCACTCTTGAAAAAGTCCATTCGCAAAGAGATCGGCGTTCTTTTCTTAGTCCCAGGACTATTAGGAATCGTCCATGTTTTATTCGGTCTGCAAATGTTCAAAATGCTGTTGAGTGATCCTTATGATCAGATCTGGATACCATTTACGATTTTTGTTGCCCTTTATGCGATCTACTATCTTTTAACGGTATGGCTCTACACCAATATTGTTTTAAAAAATACCGGAAAACAATAAGAACTCCCAAAATGAACACAGTGAATAGACAGCAAAAAAACCAATGTCAAGTGAAACTGACGTTGGTTTTTATTTTGATCTGAAACACTTGTCTTTGTTTTCGAAAATGAGCTGATTTTCTCAGCAATATCCCTTTAACAGCTTCTATGTCAACGCATGCTTTTTTATTGGATTCAGTTGGTTGATTTATATCCAAGATGCATGGCTACAGTACCTCCACTATAGCTTTTGACAACTATATTAGTCAGTCCTGCTGATTGAAAGTAGCGAGCTAATTCTTCTTTGCCAGGAAAACTTCTAGCTGACTCTTGCAACCAAGAATATTCTTGGTAACTTTTAGCAAACAGTTTTCCTAACAGCGGCATAATGAATCGGAAATACGCATAATACAGATGCCGCCAACCAATTAAAGTGGGCTGTGATGTTTCCAGACAAACCACTTTTCCGCCAGGTTTTACGACCCGCTGCATTTCTTTTAGAACGGTTACAAGATCAGGAACATTTCTCAGACCAAACCCGATCGTCACAGCATCAAACGTATTGTCTACAAAAGGAAGTGCCATTGCATTTCCTTGCATCCATTCGATCTTTGTCTTTTGCTCCGCTGCTTTTTTCTTTGCCGCAGCAGACATCAAGGATATCATTACCTGCTTGGACTTGCATCCGTTTCATCGTATCTTTTCGCCAGCGTTTATGTTGTTGAAAAGAAATCACGGTATTCATCTGGTCATAGTTCTCCGCAACACGCTCAAAAACGTGATGGACACGTGCTTCCTTGCCTTTGTCGCCTATCAACCTCTACACCATCCTTTTGCCTTCCAATCACGCAACCTGCGTAACCAAACGATTGAAAGCTTTTTCCATTTACTACAAAATTTAGTGTAGCATGGATAGTCAAAAAAGAAAAAATTCCTGTTTAAATCTGCCTATTTTCTACTAACGTCTCTATTCTTTTCGCTCTCAGACTTCGTGTCTCTACAACCATTAACCATTCGTAGAATTGTTGGTAACGCAGCAGAAAGGCTATATAGATTTAGGAACATTTCTGAAAAAGGCTCCTGCGACATGGACACATCGCAAAAGCCTTCTCTTATGGATCAGCAATTATTTGCTTTGGTCTAGTTTCACCAGTTACTGATTTTTTTTCTTTCTTGATTTGAAGAAACCAAGACCACCGATCGCAACCAGTGCAGCACCGATCATTGATGCAAACCAATTACTTTCACTGCCAGTTTGCGGCAAGTATTTGCCCCCACTATTGTTACGATTGATGTTGTTGCCACCGCTGATGTTCCCATTGCCGATGATATTGATTCCACCGTTATTGCCATTACCGATATTATTTCCTCCGGCATTGCCACCATTGTTATTACCACCGCCAGCGTTGCCGCCACCAGTATTGCCACTGCCAGTATTACCACCGCCAGTATTGCCGCCGCCAACTCCAGCAACCGGAACTGTTACTGTAGCAGCTGCACTGCGGTATTCTTTGCCACCAGCAACGACACTAGCAACAACATACAAATTATCTTTTGGCTCGACGCGATTGGCTGCTACTACGATCCGGTAATTGCCTTCACTGTCTGTCGTACCAGTGCCCACCACTTCTCCTTGAGCATTAGTGATTTCAATGGTTACATTTGGATCAGCTTTCCCCGTAACCGGATACCCAGATGATTCATTGCCGCTGATGGTTGCAGTAGGTGCGGCAACCGTCACGGGACTAACGACGATACTCATCGGATCACTGACATATTTCCCATCAGTTTGTGCAGTAGCCGTCAACACATCTCCTTCCGATAGCTCGGCTACATTGATACGCCAATTGCCAGCTTCATCCGCTCTTAATTCAAGTGGTGCGGCAAAGGCACGGGTGGTATTCATCCCACCTAGAATTCGCGCCATCACTGGAGCTGCTTCATTGATGGTCAGAATGACTGAAGAACCTGGCTCTGCGGTTCCGCTGACTGTTTCGTCCCCGGCAATCGCTGGATCAATGAGTGGCGTAGCCGTTTTTTCCATAGGTACTGTGATTGGTGTATTGCCACTGCGGTAGTCTTTGCCACCAGCGGTCACAATCGCTGCGACATTCAAGTTTTCTGCTGGGTCCACTTGATCTGGCGCAATCACGATTCGGTAATTGCCTTCTTCATCGGCTGTGCCGGTACCCACCACTTCGCCTTGTTCATTAGTGATTTCAATCACTGCATTAGCCACTGTTTCCCCAACAACTGGATAGCCATCGGTCTGATTGCCGTTGATCGCTGCGGTTGGTGCATCCACTGTCAACCCATCCACCGTCACTGTGATTGGTGCACTTGGATCCTTGCCATCGGTTTCTGCCACGACAGTTATAGTGTCGCCCTCCGAAACTTCTGGTACTTCAGCGGTCCAGTTGCCTTCCTCATCTGCTTCAACGACCACAGGATCTTTGTCGCCATTTGTGATGGTGACAGTGGAACCTGGTTCTGCTGTTCCAGTGATTGTATCGTCTCCGGCTGTGACGGGATCAACTGTTGGACTCGTTGTTTGATTCTCTTTTGGCACAGTGATCGGGGTGTTACCGCTGCGATAGTCTTTGCCGCCAGCTGTTACGATCGCTGCGACATTCAGAGTTTCTTCTGGATCTACTTGATCTGGCGCGATCAGGATCCGGTAATTGCCTTCTCCGTCAGTAGTGCCAGTCCCTACTACATCCCCTTGCGCGTTAGTAATTTCAACTGTGGCATCAGGTGCTGCTTTACCAACAACTGGATAACCGTCAAGCTCATTGCCGCTGATGGATGCGGTTGGTGCGGTAACCGTCAGTCCATCCACCGTCACCGTAATTGGTGCACTCGGATCCTTGCCATCGGTTTCTGCCACAACGGTTATGGTATCCCCTTCGGAAACTTCTGGAATATCAGCAGTCCAATTGCCTTGGTCATCCACTTTAACGACGACGGGATCTTTGTCGCCATTGGTGATGGTGACGGTTGAACCTGGTTCTGCCGTTCCACTTACAGTTTCATCACCAGCTGTTACAGGATCAATCGTTGGAATTCCTGTTTGGCTGTCTTCTGGTACAGTGATCGGCGTGTTGGCGCTGCGGTAGTCTTTTCCACCAGCAGTTACGATCGCTGCGACGTTCAAGTTTTCTTCTGGATCTACTTGATCTGGCGCGATCACGATTCGGTAATTGCCGTCGCCATCAGTAGTGCCAGTCCCTACCACATCTCCTTGAGCGTTGGTGATTTCAATCGTTGCATTTGCTGCTGCTTTACCAACTACTGGATAACCAGCAAGTTCGTTTCCGCTGATCGATGCAGTCGGTGCTGCAACATTTAACCCATCCACCGTTACTGTGATTGGTGCACTTGGATCTTTCCCATCGGTTTCTGCCACGACTGTTATGGTGTCCCCTTCGGAAACTTCTGGGATGTCAACAGTCCAATTTCCTTGATCATCTGCTTCAACGACGACGGGATCTTTGTCGCCATTGGTGATAGTGACGGTTGAACCTGGTTCTGCCGTTCCGCTGATTGTCTCATCACCGGCTGTGACGGGATCAATCGTTGGTGTGGTCGTTTGGTTTGCTAAAGGCACGGTAATTGGTGTTGCCCCACTGCGATAGTCTTTTCCGCCAGCGGTTACGACTGCCGTCACGTTTAAGTTTTCTTCTGGATCTACTTGATCTGGCGCGATCACGATCCGGTAATTGCCCTCGCCATCAGTGGTGTCAGTAGCTACGACATCCCCTTGCGCATTGGTGATTTCAATGGTTGTATTCGCTGCTGCTTTACCAGTCACTGGGTAACCATCGCTCTCATTGCCGCTAATTGACGCGGTTGGTGCAGCAACAGTGATTCCTCCAACCGTGACACTGATCGGTGCGCTTGGATCTTTCCCCTCCGTTTCTGCCACAACGGTTACCGTATCACCTTCGGAAACCTCGGGCACATCCGTCGTCCAATTTCCTTGATCATCTGCTTCGACAGTGATTGGAGTTTCTCCGGTGACTGTAATAGTTACTGTTGAACCGGGTTCTGCCGTTCCGCTGACTGTCGTATCACCGGCACTAACAGGATCAATCGTTGGTATTGCTGTTTGATTTTCACGATTATCGGTTGGCACAACAACTGTCGTTGTTCCGCTACGGTAATCTTGCCCGCCAGCAGTCACGATCGCTGTCACATTCAAACTTTCTTCTGGAGCCACTTGATCTGGCGCGATCACGATTCGGTAATTGCCTTCTCCATCGGCGATACCAGTGCCAACGACTTCTCCTTGCGAATTTGTGATCTCAATTGTTGCATCAGCGGTTGCTTTGCCGACAACTGGATAACCATCAGTCTCATTGCCGCTGATTGAGGCAGTCGGTGCTGAAACAGTCAAACCGTTAGCAGTTACACTGATTGGAATACTTGGATCTTTTCCAGCCACTTCTGCTACCACCGTGACTGTATCGCCTTCAGAAACTTCCGGTACATCCGCCGTCCAATTTCCTTGACCATCTGCGACGACTGACACTGGATCTTCCCCATTCACCGTCACTGTGACCGTTGCATCTGGCTCAGCAGTTCCACTAATGGCTGTATCCCCTGCCGTCACTGGCTCGATCGTTGGTGTCTCCGTTTGATTTTCACGATTATCTGCCGGCACGACTACTGTAGCCGAAGCACTGCGATAATCATTCCCGCCAGCAGAGACGACTGCTGTGACATTCAAGTTCTCTTCTGGTGTGACTTGATCTGCCGCGATCTCAATACGGTAGTTGCCATCGTCATCTGCAGTACCACTACCTACGACTTCTCCTTGGGCATTGGTGATTTCAATGCCTGCATTCGCAGTTGTTCGACCAGCTACAGGATAACCATCTCTCTGGTTACCAGTAATTGATGCAGTTGGTGCAGAAACACTTATTCCGCTGACGATGACACTGACGGGTGTACTTGGCTCTTTATCACCAGCAGTAGCTACCACAGTCACTGTTTCGCCTTCGGTAACTTCCGTTACATTTGCGGTCCAATCCCCTTGGTCATCCGCAACGACCGTCACTGGCTCTTCTCCACTGACAGTTACCACTACATTGGCATTCGGTTCAGCTGTACCGCTGATCGTTTGATCCCCAGCATTCACCGGGTCGACCGACGGCGTTTCAGTTTGGTTTTCTTGACTATCTACTGGCACAACAACTGGTGTTGCTCCACTACGGTAATCTTGCCCTCCGGCTGTCACAACCGCTGTAACATTCAAGTTTTCTTCTGGGGCGACTTGATCTGGCGCAACTACGATCCGATAGTTGCCAGCCCCATCCGCAGTGCCGCTGCCGACAACGTCTCCTTGGGCATTGGTGATTTCAATTGCTGCATCAGCAACCGTTGTTCCGACTACTGGATAGCCGTCTGTTTCATTGCCGCTAATCGTAGCAGTCGGTGCCGCAACGGTCAAACCGCCAACACTCACGTTTACTGGCGCACTTGGTGTCTTTCCATTAGCTGTGGCTATGACGGTGATTGTCTCTCCTTCAGTCACTTCTGACACATCAACTGTCCAATTTCCTTGATCATCTGCAACTGCTGTGACTGGTTCTTCCCCACTTACCGAAACCGACACGGCTGCTCCAGGTTCCGTTGTTCCGTTGATCGTAGTATCACCAGCCGTCACTGGATCAATCGTCGGCACAGTTGTTTGTTCCGCCGTATCATCGATTGGAACAGTGATTGCTGTTTCTGGACTAGTGTAGTCTTGACCACCAGCCGTCACGATTGCTTTGACATTCAAGTTTTCTTCTGGGGCGACTCGATCGGGGGCAATTACGATGCGATAGTTGCCGTCGCTGTCAGTCGTTCCACTGCCGACAACGTCTCCTTGAGCGTTCGTGATCTCAATCGCTGCATTCGGCGTTGCTTTCCCAATGACCGGATAGCCGTCTGTTTCATTGCCACTGATGGAGGCTGTAGGTGCTGCAACGGTCAAACCTGCGACACTCACTGTCACTGGCTCGCTTGGATCTTTGCCATCTGCTTCTGCCACTGCGGTCACTGTTTCCCCTTGAGAGACTTCTGGCACCTCGGCTGTCCAGTTGCCTTGGTCATCCGCCACTGCTGTGATTGGCTGCTCATTTCCGATAGTCACTGTTACCGTTGAATCTGGTTCTGCTGTTCCGCTGATAGTGGTATCACCAGCCGCAACAGGATTGATAGTTGGTGTTTCGGTTTGTTCTGCTGCAGGTTCTGCTGCTAACCAGATGGAATTATTACCATCCTCATCAGTAAATAAATCAAGTGTGAGTAGATTAGATTGAGAAAAAGTACCTGCAAATCGAGCTTCGTATGGATTCGACGGATTCGTCACACCATTTGCAATCAGCTCTGAAGTTGTCGGTATTGTCACCATCGTCGGCATCACAACTGTCGTTTGACCTAATACAGAGGCCGCTGCGATCTGATCAGCAAGATCTGTCGTTCCATTCAAGACAGCTTGTGCAGCATCAACAGTAACATTCAGGGTGTCTTTCGCTGTGTTGACTGTTTCTTGGACAAGTGCGTTCACGCCGTCGATCAATGAGCCAATTCCCGGAATATTACTTGCTCCGTCCAAGATACTCACTTGGATTTGCGCCTGTTTCAAGTTCTCCAAAATGGACTGGATTCGTTGATTGACCACGACAAATATACCGTCATCCACATTGGCGATCAAGGCGCGTTCATTGTCTGTCAAACCAGCAGGCACTTCAAAATCAGCTTGCCCGAATTGTCCTAACTGGTTTAATAAATCCAATTGTTCATAAATTTCATCTAGATTAACGGATACTACTTGACTGATATCAACGATGGAAGCTGCTGCATACAGAGGATTTGGTAAACCGCCAATCGTTCTAGGAATTTCTAGTGCATCTGCCAAATTCTGATTTACCAGTGCATCCACTGTCGCTGCCAATGTGTCAATAGCGGGAGTAATCGTCCCAATCAGTGTTTGGATAGCGGCAATATCTCCAAGTTGCAAAGTGACATTTGTTGAAACCCGGGTATTGCCATTTGGTTGTACAAAACCAGTCAATCCTTTTGGCACACCAATGATCGCTACTTTATCGCCATTTAAAACATCAAGAGCCACCGCATCCGATCCACTGATGGTAAAGTTGATTGGGTTGGTATCTCCAGGATTTGAATATGGCGCTGAAGCACTTGTTCCAGAATCATTTGATGCTTGAACGTTGCTAAAAATCTCAGCAGAAACCAATGATGCTTCTGCTGTCCTTGGTGCCCACAACAATGTGGTGGGAACAACCACAGAACTAGTCAGTAGCATCCCGCTGACTGTTAAATTCGCCAGTAGCGATTTTTTGTTTAATGCGCGTCTTTTTCTCCTTGAATTCATTATTTTTTTATAGTCATTGCCCTTCATTCTTACTCCTCCTATTCAAATAAATACAACCAACAAGAGTGACCAAACAACTTTGGCATTCGTTTTTTGATGTTCGCTATGATCACATATCCGTAGAAAAAGATCACAAACAAAAAACGTTTGCAAAAATAAAAAAACACCCATTCAAATACTCGAAAAAAACGCAACTAAATATTTCAAAATATCAGAACGATTTCAGCGTCTTTTTATGATTAAATAACTAAAAAAATTAATTATTTAAGCAAATTCTAGCATTTTTATTTTTATACAACAAATTATTAACACCACGAATAATTAAAAAAACATCCTGTTATAAATAAAATAACGAAAACCTTTTATTTTTATATTTATTATTAATTATTTATTACCTGGGGCTCCATTTTGCAAAAAAACTCATTATAAAGAGTTTATTTTGATATTATTTCTTTTTATTAACAAAAATTAGAATTATTTCAACACTTTAAGAATACGCTTTCAATTTTTCTTCTTGTATTTCTTTTGTCAAAAAGTGAAATCAGAATTATTTTCTGAACAGTATTTTGTTTTTTTAAAATCATTTTAAAAAAACAGAAAAAAAACTTAAAAACGAGGATTTTCACTACTTTCCCCTTCAAAAACCGTTGCCAAACAAATAAGCCGCCTGAAATCGTGAATGATTTCTGGTGGCTTAGGCCTTTTTATAAGTTGCTTCTAAAGGATCAATCTTGTAATTTCTTGTGCATAAACAGCGTTGCTTCTCGATAGTCATAGAAGATTTTTGAGAAGGCCATCAAGTCCCCTTCTCTCAGGTAACTGTCATCTCGTACAATCAAACTAGGGCTCCCTGCGTCCATGCCAAAAAAAGCCGCTTGTTTAGCAGTCAGTAATTCACAGCGGATAAATTTGTCGATGAAACTGACGGTCAATCCCTTTTCCTGTGCAAAGTATTCAAACATGGAACCATAGATAGCAGAATCAGGAATCTGGCCAACGATATCTGCTAGATAATAGGACTTCTCAATTAGATAAGGCTGATCATCTAGTGTGCGAAATCGTTCGACTTCTATAAAATGCTGATCCTCAGAAAATCGTTGGTGGCTTGGCGAAAAATCGATCTCAGTTTGGGAGACTAACCGTTGGGTTGCTTGAACGGTTTGAATCAGTTTCCCTTCTCTGGCAAGATCTTCGGTAAACCCAAGATCACTTTGGACTGCTTTCTGCTCTTGCGTCAATTGATCGTGTACATAGGAGCCTCTGCCTTGAATTTGGTAAATATAGCCGCGTTTACTCAATCTGCTTAGTGCTTGCCTTAAGGAATACCGAGAGACTTGATAGTGTTCCATCAATTCTTTCTCGCTAGGCAACTTTCCGTTGCGATCAGCTAAATCCTTTTTTTCGATTCGTGCGATTAAATCTGCAGCTAATAAATCGATCGTCCATTGTTTTGTCATTTCACTTCTCCCCCAATGTTGTACTACTCCTATTTTACCGCAAAAGCTATTGCCTTAGTGGGAATCTTTATTTCTTTAATATCATGAAGACAAAAGAAAACCCAGCTAAGACATGTTTAGCTGGGTTCTGTTGATTCAAACTTACACTGTCGTCTAAGCTTTTCCTTGTTCTTCTGCAAATAGTTTGCCGTCATACATTTTGATGAATGGGAACCAAATAAGAAAAGCAACCAAGGCGCAAATTAGCGCAAGGACAAATGCGCGCCAATCGCCACCTGAACCGATAAACCCTGAAAGACCAATTGGGGTTGGCCAAGCGACTTGAGCAATCGGTGGTTTGACAAACCCTAAATTGATTGCAAAATATGCCACCGACATAGAAGCCATTGGTGCCAAAAAGAAAGGAATTGCCGTATAGGGGTTATACACAACAGGCATCCCAAATAAAATGGGTTCATTAATGTTAAAGAATGACGGGACGATCGCGGCTTTACCTAATGCACTTAGTTGTGCCGATTTAGCAAAAAACGCGATGAAGATAACCATGCCCAATGTTGCTCCCGAACCACCAATTGTCACAAAACTATTATTGAATTCACCAGCAAAAGCAATATTTGCACCGCTTTGGTTTTCAACCATGTTGGAAAGAACGATAGGCGTCAAGAATGATGTCACGATCGTTGCTCCGTGGATCCCAACGATCCACAATGCATGCATCAAGAAATAGATGACCAGCAATCCAGCCCATGTGCTCGTCAACTGTGAAACAAAACTGAAAGGAATCGCAATGACTTTGAAAATATCGGTCCCCAAAGCTACTAAAGCTCCGTTGATCACAATGACGAATAACGCAATCAGCGCCGTTGGAATCAACGCGGTAAATGAACTTGAAACACCAGTTGGTACAGTATCAGGCATTTTGATGTAGATATTTCTCTTAACACAAAACGCGTAAATCTTCACTGCAATAATAGCCATAATAATTGCAGTAAAAATACCAGTGGTTCCTAAACGAGTCACTCCTCCCGCCATTTCCCAGCCATCAATGATTTTTTGATCATCGGAAATAATGGTCACAAGAGTCGCTACCCCACCTTCAAATACTAATTGAGGGAGACACATGAAGAATGCCATCATTGACAATAACGCCCCGTTTACAGGACTTAACGAAATTTTTTCTTCTTGCGCTTGGATCTTCGTATATTCATAACCAAAAACGATACAGAAATACAAGGCCAAGATCCCCATCGTTGCAGTATTTCCTAGCATATACAAACTTTGGATCTTATCAAAAGAAGCCGCCCAAATCGATGCTAAAGCTGGAAAACTTTGCGGTAAGACGCTAATAATCAAGAACATCGAACCAACGATCGTAAATGGAATAGAAGCCATCCCGGCTGCCATCACTCCACGGACGATGCGGAATTGCGAGATCCGCCCCATTGGTCCCATTAAATACTTATCTAGAAAGGTAAACATTTTACTATTTTCTGAATTCATTTGTGTTTCCTCCTTTATTCTCAAATGCTCGCAGATAGGTCAAATAACTATCCCGATTTTTTTCGATCAACCAAATTTTTCGCTCGATATACACACAACAAATCAGTCCCAGAGTCAGACTAACCAGTAAAAGCGTTCTGCCGGCGGAAGCTAATAAAGGAAAAAAGCGATCTTGCCACCCCAGCAAAATAAAAACGATGCCAGCACTATTGACCCCTGCTTGAATCCAATAGCCCAATTTAGTCCGATGCAGGCGGTTGGATGGTTGCCAATATTTCTGTGTTTGTTCAAAGATGATGACGCCATCAACAAAAAGCAAACAGACTGGTACTAGTCCCATCAACGTCCAATTTGCCAGACTAAGCAACGCCCAATAAAGATTGATAAAGAAAAAAATTGCCGTCATGTAACGAAAGATCAGATAACGATTAAAGTTTCTATTTTTTTGTGCGTACTCATTGGCACTGGACGAATGGCTTTGTTCTCTCATAGCTATGATCCACTCCTCTCTAATTATTTTTGCGAATCGTGAAAATCAAACTTGTTCGAACAAGTTAATTTTAGCACAAATCAAAAATCATGCAAGCGATTACTTTTTGATGTTTGGTTGAAAAAAATAATTTTCTTAGAAAGCTCGGCTAATTTCATACCAGCTTTTTTTGGGACTATTCAGCTATCTCACAACAATATGTTGAACTTGTGAAAACGGGGATTTTATGTTAAAAATGAATAAAAGGAATGTCTGTTCAACAAGATGTTCGTTTTTTGGAGATAAAAAAAGGGTTAAAGTGTAAAATACTTAATAAAAAAGGAGAAAGACGAAAATTATGTTAAAAGAAGTAACCTATGAATTTATCAAAGAAATCCCCAAAGCTGAACTACATCTGCATTTAGAAGGAACGTTGGAACCTGATTTGAAATTACGATTGGCACAAAAAAATCAAATTGATATTGGTCAAACAACGATCGAAGAAGTGGAAGCAAGTTATCAGTTCGACTCATTGCCTTCTTTTTTGAACATTTATTATCCAGCGATGAATGTCCTCCAAACAGAGGAAGATTTTTATGAATTGGCAATGGCTTATTTCAAGAAGGCTGCTGAACATCACATAACTTATGCTGAAGTTTTTTTTGATCCGCAAGCCCATACCTCTCGCGGTATTTCTTTTGAAACCGTCATCAACGGCTATTATCGAGCGACTCAAGAAAGTGAACAACTTGGTGTACGAAGTGCCTTAGTTATGTGTTTCTTACGGGACTTTTCTGCTGAATCGGCAGAAGAAACTTTTGAACAAGCGCTGCCTTTTAAGGATAAGATCTTGGGAATCGGACTTGATTCGGATGAAAAAGGCAATCCACCACTGAAGTTCAAAAAAGTTTTTGAAAAAGCAAAAGCCGCTGGGTTTCATTTGACGATGCATTGCGACATTGATCAAGAAGATTCAATCGAACACATTCGTCAAGCCATTGAAGAGATCCAAGTGGAACGAATCGATCATGGAACAAATATCGTAGAAGATGAACAGTTAGTCGATTATGTGCAGGCGCACCAAATCGGATTGACTTGTTGCCCTGTCTCCAACAGCTTTGTCGTGGATGATATGAAAGGAAAAGAAATCATTGAACTATTGGCAAAAGGCATCAAAGTAACGATCAATTCCGATGATCCAGCTTATTTCCAAAGCTATCTTTCTGATGACCTTTATGCATTGAGCAAAAATTATCAGCTAACAGAGGAACAAATCATTCAATTGGTCAGAAATGCCTTTGAAATTGCTTGGCTACCAGAAGAAGAGAAGAAGTTGTATCTAGCGGAAGTCGATGCTTTTGTTGCGGAGAAAAGCAATTAATGTAATTCTTATGCAGGCAAAGTTGCACAAGATTAAAACAAACAATCACTCCAAATACAGGATTGGAGTGATTGTTTGTTGGCATGGTCTTTAAATATGCAAATCTTTCCTGCAAAAAACCATGTTTGATGCCGCAAACAAGATACATGCGCCGATCAGCAGTACAAAGATGCCAATGAGACCACTACGATCTCCTGCGATCAAAGCATCCGGATCAAACAATGTAAAGAAAGTGAAATACTTGACTTTTTCGGCATTTCCGCCGGTGTTGGCAAGCATCTGTAAGACATACATCAATGCTGGTAACCCACCACCGACAGCAATGCTGTATTTTGAATCATTAAAAACACAAGATGCTAAAAAAGATATCCCTGCGATAAACAGCTGCAAACAAAGCAATCCACCATTCAGCAGCAACAGTTTGGACATATCGAGTTCCCCTTTGAATTGTAATCCGCAAATGATCTCTAAAGCAGTGCCATAGATAATCAAAAAGACAATTCCGGTTAAAAGAACCGACATCTGGGTCATGACAATCGTTCTCCGTTTGATGGGTGCTGCCAGCAGTGCCACCATCGCGTTGCTGTCCACATATTTGGCAATCAATGCATTCCCCCGAAGAATCGAAAATACCATTGGAAAAATAATCAATATAAACCCGTAAAGATAAGAAGACATGAACCCCAGTAATGACGTGGCACCGGCTTTCATACCGACGGCTGACATCAACTCCGGCAGCATTTTGCGCATCTCTTCAAGGGACTGCATCATTTCTGGATTGTACATACTGACAATAATCGAGATGTAGAGAGTCATGACGGCACCAAAAATCACCAGGGTCAACAAGCTGCGGCGTAATTCTCGTTTGTAAAGGGTGAAATTGATCATTTCTCTTCACCTCCATAATAATCCATAAAGATTTGTTCCAATGTTTGACTCGTACTGACTTGAACCTGACAAGGATATGCTGCATCGATTTTCCCATTAAAATCAGCTGCAAAATCTACCGCCTGCTGTTCATTCGGCAAAGTGACGGTATAACGACGCACATGTTTTTCTCTTAGTGTATCGGTAGAATCCAACGCAACTAATTTTCCGGCACGAATGATACCTATTCGATCACAGGTCCGCTCAACTTCTTCGAACATGTGGCTAGACATAAGGATGGTTTTGCCCCGCTTTTTTTCTTCCGTAATCAAATCAATAAAACGTGACTGCATCAAAGGATCCAATCCACTAGTTGGCTCATCCAAAATCAGAATCTCCGGATCGTGCATGAAAGCCACAACGATGCCGATTTTTTGTTTCATCCCTTTACTCATTTTCTTGATCTTGCCGTTCGGATCTAATTCAAACCGATCAAGTAATTCTTTGGCCCGTCCGTTCTCAGCATTTCCTCGATACTTTGCGATGAATTTAATAAATTCGCTTCCGGTCATTTCATCAAAAAAAGTCATTTCGCCAGGAATGTAGCCTAAATTTCTTTGGATTTGTTCCCGTTGTTGCCAACAATCCAGCCCATTGATTGAACAACTGCCGCTTTGAGGTTTAATGAACCCCATTAGGTGACGGATCGTCGTGGTCTTTCCCGCGCCATTGGGCCCCAGAAATCCAAACGCTCCTGCTTCCACAGAAAATGACAGGTCAAAAATTCCTTTGCCATTGCCATAATCTCGTGTGAGATTGGAAATATCAATTTTCCCCATCGTACATTCCTCCTATTGACCAACACCTATCCACTAGCAAATCATTTGCTGCTTCGATCTACTCACTTTTTGATACTGCCGCTTTGCAAGTGATCAGTCAAGTTGTTTGGTCTTTGCCATACATTTCGTATGATGATAGCCAAAGTATAGACCATGTTGCTGCGTTTGACTATCAAAATATCTGCCGCATCTCAAAAAAAGCTCGCCAAAAAAAGCTGTTTTTTAAATCGCAAACTGACCACAAAAAGCAGCCGCCCTCTTATTCGGGGACCGCTGCTCGTATAAATTGACAAAAGCAAAATAATCATTCTCAATAAATTAGAACCCAAGGCACCAGTTATGGTCTAACATAAAAGGAGTTTATCAAGTACCAAGAAAAACTGTCATTACCTGTCGATAATGTGAGATCAGTTTAAACAAAAGGTGCCTTTCGTTCCTACCCTCAGTCTACAGAAAGAAGATGTGTGTGACAAGAGGAACGGGCAAGAAAGCTTCTGTCCGTGTCGCTCACATTTCTTCTGACTGAACAGACCAGCTAGTTTTTACTGCTTGTCGTCTCCTCGTGAATAAATTGCTGCCAACGGGCTCTCAACTTCTGGCGATAATAATAGCGAGATTGTTTTGACCCCACCTGATTGACCCAATCCAGCCACATTTGCCGTTCCTTCGGTTTCAGAAATGCCCAGAACTGCATCAGCAGCAGATGATTATCGATCTCTTCAGTCAAATCGATTGTTTCTTCCAACTCGGATGCGATGGGTTGAATGAGTTGGTTTTGACAATTACTTTTTCGCTGTATATCGATCACGCGCCACAGCAAAAAGCCAAAAAGGTAATTGACATCATTTTCGTGACGGAAGATTCCTTCTTCTGGGTAGCTTCGTGCGCGTTCAAATAGCAAGAGGCGCAACTCTTGCAAATAATCTTCAAAATCTGGATGACTGGGAAAAATGCCCGCCCGAATCAACACCTTGTAAAAGAGGCGTTCATACGAAGCCATCAGTGTGTGCCATTTTATCATTGGTTTCCTCCATTTGCTTGGTGTTCCCGCGGGTACATTAACCATAGCAAAAAGCGAAGGATGCTATTTTCGTCAAAAAGTAACAATTCATTCGAAATATGCACTTTTTATTGCAAAAATTGTCAGACAATTTTATAGTTGAAGTATCTAAAATGAAGGAGTTTTTCTATGAAGAGATGCTACTCCCCTTCAAGTTTGAATAAACTTGATCCTTATCGTCTGTCCTTTGAGCCAAAATGTAAACGATTCCTAAATCTAAGTGATCTGACCACTTGCCATGAACTGGATGCTTTGATTCGCCCAACCATGACAATCGACTTCGAGAAAGAGATCTTTGCCATCCTGCCTTTTGTTCGTGATGATCTCACGCATTCTTTGATCATTTATCAAGACTATTGCTCTCTGCTTCCACAGCCGCCATTTCCTATCATCAAACAGATTCTTCTCCATTTCCATTTTTATGAGTACGCGCTTTTCAAAGATACACTGTACCATTTATTCAGTCAATCGAATATCAAACGTCAATACAAGATTCCTTGTGCAACTAGCGAATACAGCTTGCTACCACTAACAAACGCCACCAAAAAAGACACCATTTGGGTCAATCCTGGAAAAATCATGACGTTGTCCGCTGCTGGACCGCAACTGTTCATAGAACTGCACAATCAGTTCTCTTTTCCCAGCTCGGTTGAATCCCGTCGTCTAAAGCAAACCATGCTGATCAGTTTTCTTGCTCATGGCATTATCAAACGGGAACATAGCTATCAACTGCCTCGGGCGAATACTAGTCTCACTGAATTTCTGGACCTTTCTTTTTCTCCTCTCACCAATCATTTACTAGGGGAGCTTCATTTTCACGATCTCCCCGGCAAAAGAGGAAGTTTTAGTCTGATTTATCAAGATCTCTATGCAGAAGAAAGCCAACAAAAAATGCGACAAAAATGAGTGCATTTGGTCAAATTTTACTCTTACCACGCATTTGTTCCAAAAAGGGGCAATTGCAGATAATTTAAAAGAAAATGCAAAAGAAAAAAATTTTTTGATCTTTTCGCGTATTTTATTTTTGAGAAACAAAAAAGCACTAGTTTAAGAAAATAGTGCTTTGAGAAAATAGTTTTGAGAAAATAGTTTTGAGAAAATAGTGGCGGAATGCTGCGAAGGAGGAAAACTACTATGCGTATCGTTAAAATTTCAGAAACGGAGATCTATGTCGAAATGACAGGGAAAGAATCATTTACCGTGTCTTGCAGCAGTGAGCAGCTCGCTGAGCGATGGCTGGCGTTGTTAGAAGGTTTATCAGAATAGATCATCAGCTAATATGTCTTTCAAGCAAGATCCGCAATCGACTGCATGTCAACTGATCCCATTGGCAGGTGATTAATACCATGCCCGAATCATCTCTTTTCTCGAAAAGAACAAAAAGAAACCAAGACCCAGAATAAAAAGCAGCAGCAATAGTGGAACCTCAAAAGTTGAATGTTTGGTCCAACTTTTTGGTTTACTACAAAGAGCCGCTGCTTTTTTATTTAGAGACCTAATTCAGAGGCAGGATCGAAGAAGCCTGACCATAGTCCTGTCGCCATACCCAAGTGCAAATGGACACCAGTCGAATTGCCAGTTGTTCCCATTCCACCAAGGTATTGGCGTGCTGTGACACTTTGCCCACTGCTAACAGCAGGCAATGTGTTGAAGTGCATGTAATAACTATAAATGCCGTTCGGATGCTTTATGATCACATAGTTTCCTGTGGATGGACCATAACCAGCTTCCACCACTTTCCCACCTTGAATCGCATAAATCGGTGTTCCACTGCTGCCGGTAAAGTCGATCCCATTATGCTGGTTGCCGGAAGAACCGGTTGGATCTGTACGGTAACCAAAGCGACTCGAGATATGGACAGAATCGACCGGTAAAGACCAACCGCTGGTTTGTTTCCCGCTGGCAAGTCCCGGTGTTTCTGAATTAGTTTCGGGATTGGTCTCTTTGTTGCTTGTTTCTTCAATGCTGGTCTCTTCTTTGATTGGTTCAGAAGCATTCGCTGATGTCGTTGCTTCTGAACCAGTTTCATTTGCGGATTCTTTTTCTTGAGAAGCTGCTGTCTCAGCGACTACCTCTTTTTCAACTTGTTCATGAGCTTTTTTTTCCTCCGCTTGGGCTTGTTTCTTGGCTTCGGCTGCTAACGCTTCTTCTGCCGCTAATTGTTTCAATGTTTCTTCCCGTTTCTTTTCAGCAGCCGCTTTATCTGCTTCCAAGTCAGATTTCTTGCTCTCTTCTTGATTCAGAGACAGTCGTAAGTCGGCTAATGCCACGTCCTGATTCAATCGCACATCTGCAAGCTCTTTTTGCTTTTGTTGCAGCTCGCTCGCGTGAGTTTCAATTTCGGATAGTTTTTCTTCTAGTTCTTTTTCGAGCTTGATACTTGTCTCGATATCTTTTTGTTGTTGCTCAACGATACTATTGCTAGCATTCATGATGGTAACAGATGCAATCGCTCGTTGGATTGCTTCACCCAGTGATTCCGCATCAAGCAATGTCGTCATCATGGCATTCGAAGGTTCTGAAACTTGGATCTCTCGTGCTTGATTCGCCAAAGTTTCTTTCCGTTTAGCGATTTTTTCTTCCAACTCCTTGATGTCACTTGCGATTTTGTTGACCTTTTGCTCTGTGCTGGCCTTTGACGCTAAAATCGAATCCATTTCAGATTCAAGTTGCTGGATCTCCGCTTCCGTCTTTTGTTTGAACGCTTCTATTGAAGCAGATTGCCCTTTGATTTCATTGATTCGCTGGGTTTGTTGCTGAATGAGACGATCCACATCCTCTGCGTTTGCAACCAATGGGAAACCTATCCACACCAATGAGCTTGCGACTATCAATTTTTCCAGTTTTTTCATGCTATCTCCTTTTGAATCCTACTTTTCATTTCTACTAGCATACCGAATATTTTGCTGCTTTTGGGCAGAATCACAGGAAAAACATCTGGATGCAAAATTCTGACATCTCGTTGCAATCAATTTGTTAGATTCCAGCATGAATCGTAAATTGCTTTTTGATTCTTTTCATGAGGAAAAAACAGATAAGAATTTTTTGCAAAAAAAAGGTAGATGAATGCTCAATCATTGAACATTCATCTACCTTCGTTGGAGTTTCATTTGACGTTCGACAAAATCAGATGAATCGCCTAGCTGCCAAATCAGCTGCAGCTACTACCATCGCTTCTTCAGGAAAAACCATTCCGGCGGTAAAAGCATTGGGATAAGCCAATACTTTCAAGCCCGCACTTAAAGCGGCCGTCACCCCGGTTGGACTATCCTCCAGTGCAATAACTTCTTCTTCTGACAATGCCAACTGTGCAAGACATTTCTGATATCCCTCAGGAGCTGGCTTGCCTTCCTTCACATCATCCCGGGTGAGGATAAGATCAAAAACAGACATCAACTCTTGATGATGAGCAAAGAAATGCATCAATTCTGCTTTCCTTGAATTAGAGACGATCGCTAGCTTCAACTGGTTCTTTTTGCCATACTGGATAACTTCTGCAATGCCTTCCCGCAATGGTACCTCAGGATACTTCGTTTTCTGTGCTTGAGTAAAACATGCTTCAATGGCTTCTACATCGACGGGCTTCCCTAGAGATTTTTCTAAGTGTTGATAAAACACCCCGTCTGCTGAACCAATACTTTTTTGGTAATCTCTCCTTGTATAGGTTACCTGGTAGGTGTCACGAAGATATTGCTTTACTGCTTGATAAGCAACTTCCTCGGTATCCACAAGTGTACCATCAAAATCAAAAATAATTCCCTTTACCATGTGCTCCCCCATTGAATCTTTTAGAATTGGATCTTAGGTTTCATTTCAATCTACTTCCCGAAACGCAGCGAAATCTTCATAGAACGTCTTGGGCGGTACATCCGACTTTTGCCGCTGCTTGTTAGGGATAAAAGTCGTTCCAGCTACTTTCGTAAAACTAAAATAGTGTTTTTGCCCGGTAGCCTCTTGATGGTATCCAGATTGTTCCCCAATGTATAAATCATCTACTGAACTGATCGTCTTTGTCGTTATTTGTGATGATACTGAAGCATACAGCTGAATCTCTGAATCGACAATGAACAAATTGGAATGCTCGTCTTGAATGAATTGATTGATCACCGTTGCCAGCGTCGCTAATTTAGAAAAATTGTAACGGTGCGGCAGGCCAAATCCTAAAAGCAATACTCCGCCTACTACCAACCCCATCGCACTGGACCATAACCACTGCTGCTCACCAATCATTTTTGTGACCGCAAAGATACCTAGGGCCCCGGCTAAAATCAAAGCTATTTTTATCATCCCCAAAACTTTGATATAGCGTAACCGACTTTCTCTTGTTAGATGGTCTTTCCCCCAAGGAAACCATTCTGGTGTCGAGATATCAATGATCAATGTGTAAGTAGCATTTTCTCTGAAGAAGTAGTCTCCTGATTGCTGACAATTTGTAGCTTCAGTTAAATACTTACCGAGCCATTGCCGAAAAGCTTTTTTATGCTTCTGAGTAAAAATCCGAGGAAAATACAAGCAAAGAAATTCGAACAGTTCTTGTTTCATTTTTAATACGCTACTTTCCGATAATATCTGCGTGTTTTAGCACTCTTTCCAGTTTTTTCTGTATAGACAGTCAATAATAGATCAAAGAAGTGATTCAAAAACCACGGCATCAAAAATTTCTGTGTTTCTTTTGAAAAACGATCCAGCCCAAACTCATTTAAATCAACCGTTTTAGCTTGCGCAGAGTGAGAAGCAATAAAGCGTTCCACCCGTTGATCTTGGTCACGATTAGAATCAGCGTTCATAATCAAGTTGATTTGGTAATCCTCGGCCACCATTTCGAATGGACCATGGAAAAATTCAGAAGAATGGATCGGCTGTGCTTGGATCCATTGAATCTCTTCCAAAATATAGTTACAGAAGCAACAAACTTCTCCCCATAAACGTCCAGATGTCACCCACATTTGTGGTTTCGCCACATCGACAGTCGCAATCAGTTGTTGCGCGAATTCTTTGGCCCCAGCGATGGCTTCTCCGACAAATGTGCCAAGTTGGAGAATTTCTTTTCGCATCTTAACCAGTTTGTCTTGATCCATTTGAGTATAGCACTCAATGAACCAGCCGAACAGAACCAAATGGACATCTGTATCAACAGAGCTCGTCCGGTAATCAAGAATATCTGCTCCATCCAAAAGTGTGTCATCATCACCGATAAACCCATAAATCGTTGTTTCAGGATAAACTTGATGCACTTTCCCAAGTGTATCAAGAATCTCTTGCGTAGAACCCGTCTTTGTACCAGCAATAATCAATGTTTGATCATCGATTTGATCAAAATAAAGGCTTAGCAACTCTTCCGGGCTGACAATCAAAAATGGCACAGATAATTTTTCAAACAATAGTGGTCTTAATCCGACAAATTTGGTGAACGTTCCCCCACAACCCATCAAGAAGATCTTAGTAAATTTCTGCTGCTTCATTTCGTCAGCTGTTTCTTTCACCGCATCTAATTGATCGATCACTTGAGAATAGTTGCTAATAAATTGTTCTTTTACAAATGGCATGAGTTTCTCTCCTTTTTTATACCGCTAAAAATCCGAATACCGCCCCTAAAATACTTACAGCTAGAATTGCCAATAAGATATAGAAGACTTTGACATCCTTTTTCAACAAACGGCAGAATAGGAATGTGATCAGTAACGGCAATAAGGCTGGCATCATCGAGTCTAGCAATCCTTGGATCGTTTGCGCATCTTTACCGCTGGTCAATTTCACTGGGATATTGATGATCACCATTGAAGCGACCATCCCACCGATTACGGTATTTCCCAGAATATTGATTGCATAAGTGATATTATCCATCAATCCGCTTGACATCTTGTCAATAAAAGAAACCCCGGCTTTATAGCCCCACATGGTACCGAAATAACGAACGAGAACATTCGGGATGTTAAATACGAGCAGAAACAAAATCGGACCAAGAATACTTCCTTGTTTCGCTAATGAAATCCCGATACCGCTGGCAATGATCCGCAAACTTCCCCAGAAGATCGAATCACCGATACCTGAGATAGGGCCCATTAATCCAGCTTTCATGGCATTGATAGAAGATTCATCAAAAGAAGGATCATTTGCTTTCTTTTCTTCCATTGAAGCAGCAACACCTGCAATGAATGGAGAAGTCGCTGATGTACAGTTAAAGAATTCCATGTGTCTTTTCATTGCTTTTTTCTGATCATCTTTGTCTGGATAAAGTTTTTGAATCACGCCGCCCATCGTATAGGCAAACGCTAAGCTCATCATCCGTTCATAGTTGAATGAAGCTTCCATCGGCATTGACCGCCAAAAGACGCCCATCAAATCTTTCTTTGCGATTTTTTTAGAAGTCATCGTATTGTTCCTCCCCATCCGTCATCACTTGCCCTTTGTTTTTTTGGATCGCATCAAAAATGATGTACATGATCCCTGCAAAAATAGCGCCAATCATTGCAGTTGCGATCATATCTAATTTCAAGTATGCGGCACAAACGAAACCTAAGAAAAAGAAGGGTGCCACTTTTTTAGAGAAAGTCATATTGATCAACATAGCAAATCCGACAGCAGGCAGAATATTGGTAGCAATATTCATCCCATCAATAAAAGCTTGTGGTATTAATTTCAAAATTTTATCGACTGTACCGCTGCCGATTACATAGGCAACAGTAGTCACGACTGTCATCAATCCAATCCGAGTGAAAGATGCCCATAAATGCATATTGGCCGCTTCTTTGATCTTGCCTTCTTCAATCAAGTGATCAGCTTTATGAGTCATTGCCGGAAAGATCACAACATATAAAATGTTTTTGATGGCTAATCCTAAGGCTGCGATCGGCAAGACAAGTGTCAATGCCACATCGACACCATAACCATTTTTTAAAACAAGTGCGGTAGCCAAGATTCCGCCGATAATTTCATCCGGCGGCACAGTGGCGCCGACCCCCATCAAACCTAGAAAGGCCAACTCTAAAGTCGCACCCATGATCAAGCCTTGGGTCACGTCCCCAAATAATAACCCAACAAATAATCCCGTGACTAAGGGACGGCCAATGAAGGAAGAACCTAGAAAATCCTGCATATTTGCTATTAGTGCAATAATAAAAATACCAATCGTTTGAACAATCATCATCCTTACTCCCTTCGGCTAAACTAACGATCTGAATTCTATATTGGCATCATTTGGTGCTTGTTTAACTAAGATTTCGATGCCGGAATTTTCCAGTTCCGTTAGTTCTTTGATTTCCTCATATGTGACATAGACTGCTTTCGCAATGTTCTTGCTATCGTCACGCTTTGCGGATAATCCTAAATTGATTTTGTTGATTTCCGGAGTTCCTTTTGCCAATCGGTAGGCATCATGAACATTTTCTACAACGATGAACACATTGTATTTATCTGTGACACCGCTTTTAATCGCAGCAATTGAATCGTCAATGCTTTTAAATATCAATTTCGTATCATTAGGTTTTGCCAAATTCAATGTTTGCTTTCTAAATGAGTCGTTCACTACGTTGTCATTTGCAATCAAAATCGCATTGGCAGACAAATTTTTTGTCCACGCAAATGCTACTTGTCCATGTAATAAACGGTAATCAATTCTTGTCATTTTGATCATGTTGACTCTCTCCCTTAAAATTCGTCTTCATCTGGTTGATCTGGATTTACTTCTATCAATTTGATCCCACTTGTAGCGGTTACAATCACTTGCTGGAGTTGTTCCTTAATCTTTGCTGGTTCTGCAGAAAAACTCATTGAAACAATTTCTAATACCAATGGCAAATTCATCCCTGCAATTAGAAATTGGTTCTCTTTTCCTGCAATTGTTTCAGTGATCACACGGTTGACGCTCCCTCCAAGCAGATCACTGATAAATATGATTGGTTCCTCTGCCATTTCTGAGATCAACGCTGTAAGCTGTGCCGAAAAGTCAACCTTCTCATCAACATAGGCGGTGATCGCAGATAGATTTTCTTGCTTCCCCATAATAAATTCAGCCGTATCTTTCATGCCTTGTGCTAAATTAGAATGACTCGCCAAAACAATTTTCATGTGTCTTCTCCTTTCATCTGTAATCGTTTCCCAATTACTTACAACTAGATAATAGAACCCCTTCGATAGAAAAACAACAAAAAAAAGACCAATTTCTTGAATAGGTCTTTTTTAGCAACCAATTTTAGAACCACTTAATAGTCGGTCTCTACATTGAAGGTTATTTTTTCTGGATTAAAAAAAGATTTTGTATATTCCACCAACTCATTCTGATCAGTATAGCCATAATATTCAATACATAAGACGTATTCTCCAGGCCGCATATTGATTTTGCTGAACTGTTTTTCGTCTTCCACTCGGCTAGCATAAAACTGTTTCTTGAATTTGACAGGTCGCTTATTTTTGTATTCCATATAGTCATAGAGTGAAAAACTACCAAAATCATAGCGATGAGCATCTTTAAATAAACGAAAAGGGAAATAAGCAATTTGCAAGGATACTTTGTCTTCATTAGCCTCCCGCACCCGGATCAATTCAAAAAACTCAAAGTATTCTGGAAAGACAGCCATCAGCTCTGGATCATCGTAAACCAGTTTGAAGGATTCAACAAAACTGCTAGACTCCATTCCTTTGATTCGAATCCCCTGTGTCAAAGATAGCGGCGACTCGTCTCCAACCTCAAAACGATTGGAATGTCCCTCATTGGATAGAAAAGTTCCCGCGCCCCGCTTTTTATAAAGAACACCATCTTCTACCAGGGAACCAATGGCTTTTTTAACTGTCATCCGACTATACCCTAAGATATCTGCCAATTCACGCTCACTCAGGATCTTATCATTTGAACCAAAGTCGCCGCCTTGAATCATCTCAACAATTTTTCTTTTGGCTTCTAAGTACAAAAACTTTCCCATTGTCTCACTCCTCAAACAAATACGCATCTGGATCAGAGATTTCTTCTTCGTAGCGGATGATCGTTTTATCTTGATCCAAAAAAAAGGTTTTTTCAATCAGCACTTGACTGTCTCCAATGATCTGCAGTTGCTGTGCCTCGATTTCATTCGGCCATGACAGGGCAATCTCTTTTCTAATACTAGATACCCCTTTTGACTGGTCTACTAATAATTCTACATCAGCATTTTTTCTTTCTACCAAATAATCGACTGGTATCCACGA
The DNA here is from genome assembly GCF_005843965.1 of Enterococcus sp. M190262. Classification (NCBI taxonomy): domain Bacteria; kingdom Bacillati; phylum Bacillota; class Bacilli; order Lactobacillales; family Enterococcaceae; genus Enterococcus; species Enterococcus sp. M190262. The sequence goes on from NZ_CP040461.1 coordinate 3,187,357, forward strand.
TTTCAGCAAAGCAACAGGTTTCTTGCCTTCCTGCAAAAGAAACTCCCGCTGCATAACGTCGCCGATACGGTCGTCGTTAAACAACACATTATAAAAATTTTTCTTTTCTGCAATCGTCTCTGATGATAACGTTAATTCCAGTCTTTTATCAGCGACTCTTGCGAACGGTGTATGATATTCTCTGATTTTTTTCTTTATTCTCATTGACTTTTCCTTTTCCTTACGCATTAGTGCTACGTACTTCGGTTCTATTATACTGAATAATTATTTTTTTTAAAAGATAGTCTTCTAATGACGCCATTCCGACACAGAATAAATGTGTCTGGTATACCTTTACTTAGCAGAAAAGACCTGGAATCTCTTTCTGATTTCCAGGTCTTTGCTTTTTTAGTTCTCCAGGAAACTCCTGTTATGTCTCTTCTTTCACTGCAACTATCAAACGAACACGATCATACTCAGTTTCCCTGTAACACTCGTATCCACTTTAGCGATAATCGCCGTCCTTCTGCTTCGAAAAAACTATTTCAATCGTCCTATAGCCGATCCAATCGCATTCCCTGCTAACAGCCATGCCTTCGCTGCTTTTTGTAAGGTGGTGTTTTCGGGATACTTGCTGACATCGTTAGAAATAGTATTGAAGAGCCAGAGTACGCTGTCATTTTTTTCTGGTTCTGTCAACAGCAGTTCGTAGTCATTTCCAAACAAAACGAGGTTGGAAGTTGCTGGCAGCCATTCTTTCAACTTGGGCGAAAGCAGCCAAGTATCCGTCACAATTGGTGCTGAAGCGTATGCAGGAAAGTAGGTTTCAAAAAACATTCTGGCTGACTGATAATTTTCTTGGACTTGCTCATGAACCAGTTTTGCATCTGAAGGGATGTGAAGAGAAAGATAGGTTTGACCTTCAAGTTGTGGTGCTTGACCCTTATGATCAGCGGCGATCATTTCAAATTCCAGCTGATCGATTCTAAACTCTAGTCCGCACAAATATCGCCATGTCCAAAATCCGCGATCAAAGATATCCTGATTGCTGACTTGTTTCGTTTCATTTAAGAAACGAGTGAATGCCTTCATCGTAGTCAAATAAACCTCATGAGGAATTTGCAGTGGCTGATAGAGATGTTTCCAACTGATGGTTGCTGCATACAAATGGATTGCCAATTCTTTCATTGACTCCTCTTTGTACAGTTGTGATAATCGTTTGGCTTCTGCTGCGGATGCTGCTGGATCGATCAATTTATGTATACTCGTAATGACCTCCTGTTCTTGCAGCTCTTCTAAAGCTGCGTTCACTTTCTCTTGGACTAAAACGGGCATTTCTATTAAACCCATCAATTGCTCCAATGGCTCACTGTTCGCTAACATGTTGTTCCTCCTATTATCAACCTTGAATTCTTCTTATTGATCTATGACATCAAACTTTGCTTGTAATCGCTTCATCTAATTATAAAAAGTCTAGCGCTTAAATGATACTAAAATATACCGGTTTATATTAAAATCCTAACCCATTATTGCTTCAAAGAAGATAGACTCATTTGTGCCTCCTCTCTAGGCATTTTTTCACGAAGAAATCCGTCCTCTATCCGAAAAGGCACTCTTACACATTCCTTCAAGAATATATTCGTAAGAGAGCACCCTCCATAGGATAGCTGAAACAGCTAACTTTTAGAGGGCGCTACATCGTTTTTCGATAACAGTTCTTTCTTGATTGTACTTTCTTGATTGTACTTTCTTGATATTTCTTTTTTATTGCAGTAATGACGATTGCTGAAAGTGACAGTTTTTCAAAAGTACGATCGACTTAATAGCAACTGCTAAATCACCTAGATAGGATGTTTAACGGTATATAGTTAGGTCTATTTTATAAATCACAGCCCCAGACTTCATTGTTCCGATAAATTGCTAGCTCCTGAAAGCCTAGTTTCTCCGCTGCAGTTCGTTTTCCATTTGCTACTTCGATCATTTCCGAAAGGATCCTTTCGCCGCCTTCTTTGATGGACATCTTGCCAGTAATGATCGCAGATAACTCAAGATCCATATGTTCAGTCATTCGTTGATACGTATCATGATTACCGGTAATCTTGATCATTGGTACGATGGGATTTCCAATGGGCGTGCCTCTCCCCGTTGTAAAGACACAGATCTGGGCGCCGCCAGCCACCATCCCCGTTACAGATTCAATGTCGTATCCTGGAGTGTCCATGATGATCACCCCTTTTTCAGTGGCGATCTCTCCATATTTGACGACTTGATTGATCGTGGCGTGTCCTGCTTTCATGATTGCGCCTAACGATTTTTCTTCAAGTGTCGTCAAACCACCTTTTTGATTACCAGGTGAAGGATTTGCTCCTCGAATATCTACTTGGAGACGTTCAAATTGTTTTTCGAGACCGCCAATGATAGTCTGAATATCCCGTTTGACTTGTTGGTTTTTGGCACGACGGATCAAGATATGCTCTGTACCGATCAATTCTGTCGTTTCTCCTAAGATCGATCGACCGCCTGCAGCTACCAAAAGTTCTGTCGCAACTCCCAAAGCAGGATTGACGGATAACCCACTGGTTGCATCACTGCCGCCACAATTGGTCGCTAAAGTAAGAGCAGATAGTTCAACGGGTTCCCTCACAATCCGGGCAGCCGCGCCTACCAGTCTTTCTAATAAAGGAACGACTGTCGCGATTGTTTTTGTTGTCCCGCCTTCTTCCTGGATGCTAAAAGAGTAGACCGGTTTGTCTGATACCTTCTGAACCCGAGCCACCATTTCGTAAGGCTGAATCGTCTCACAGCCTAACCCGACAAAGACTGCCCCATAGACATTGGGATTTAAGACAAATCCCGTCAACGTTCGTTTGGTGATTTCTACTGCATCTCCAATTTGACCACAGCCTTTCCCAGCTGGGATAAAGACCGTGCCGGCAATTCGTTCAGCCAGACGGCGTGCAGTTTCATTGGCACAGCCCACTGTCGCAATGACTAAAATTTTGTTGCGGATTCCATATTGCCCATCGGATCGTTTATAACCCATTATTGGTTTCATTAGACTCTGATGCTCCTCACATTATGTGTATGCACATGTTCACCTTTGGTAATCACTGCTGTAGCAATCCCTATCACTTCGCCAGATTTGATAATCTCTTCGCCAGATTCAATATCTTTTACAGAAAATTTATGGTAGCTGTCAATAGACTGGACAATCAGGAATTCATTTAAGGTCGCTTGATTAACAATCTTCACGGATGATTCCGCCGGTGTTGGTTGCAAAACCATTGCAACATTGTCCTGGGGACGCATCATTAATGCCGTATACATAAATTGCCTCACTTTCTCTTCACTCATGTTTGTCTTGAAAGACAATCGTGTCGATCGCTGCCTGACGCAAATGTGCGACTAATTGCGGCAAAGTCATCTGGTCACGTTGCATGATTGCTTCAATCACTAATGGTAGATTGAACCCAGCAACGATCTGATAATGGTTAGGGTCAAAAAATTGTGAATTATAGTAAGCACAGTTGTAAGGCGTTGCTCCAAACATATCGACAAATACCAAGACCCCATGCCCCCTATCCAGCTTGCGACTTTGATCTAAAATTTTTTGACGGAAACTGTCGACCTCTTCATTTTCAGCAAGTGTGTCGAACGCCATCTGCTGTGTCTCACCAATGATCATTTGTAACGAATGAACGATCCCTTGGCTGAGTTCGCCATGAGAAATAATTTGCATACCAATCATACCGACCAACTCCTTTCATTCACCAGATCAAAGGGTTCTAAGTGCGCAAAAAAGCGCTCAATATTCGTTACGACATGTTCCCCCATTCCTGCTAAACTCTCAGAAGTATACGCACCGATATGAGGGGTCAATGTGACATTTTCAAAAGCCAGTAATGGATGCGCAGGATCTAACGGTTCCTGACAAAAGACATCGGCAGCATAACCGGAAATTTCTTTTCTAGCCAACGCACGGATCAAAGCTGCTTCATCCACCAATTCCCCACGTGCAGTATTGATCAGCAAGACATGCTGCTTCATTTGATCAAAAGCTGCATCAGAAAGCATCCGCTGGTTTTCATCTGAAAGATTGCAGTGAAGTGTGATGACATCCGCTTCTGACAATAATTCCGGCAAAGATACTTTTTTTCCTTTTGCTTTGTGAATGTCTTCAGCAGACTTATAAGGATCATAGACTAGCACTTCAGCACCAAAGCCTTCATGCAGAATCTGGCCAACCTGGGAGCCGATATTGCCATAGCCGATCACACCGACCGTTGCGTGCTTGAGTTCAAAACTATTGCAGCTCGACCGCAAGTGCCACTCATCATTTTTGATCAGCCGCTGCCCTTTATTGATCTTACGAAGTTCGTTCATTAACAAAGCAATCGCATGTTCTGCTACCGCTTGCCGTTCGATTGGTCCTAAGACTTTAGTCACCAGTACCTGATTTTCTGTTGCAGCACTAAGGTCTACATTATCGACCCCTAGACCATGACGGCAAAGCAGCCCAAGCTTTGGTGTATTCTGAAAAAACGTACGATCAAAAGTTGGTGTGACACTAGCGATAATGCACTGATAGTCACTAAGTGCCTTAGCCAATTGATCTCCATTAATCGTTGGCTCAAAAAAATGAAAATCCACTTCACCGAATGCCTGCAGTCGCTGGATATGTTCTGGAAAAAACTTACCAAAACTTTTTGAATTGACTACTGCAATTTTATTCATCGCGGCTTCCTCCTAAATTGATTTCTTTGCTGCTTCGGGAACCGTTTGCGCATAAATCTTAATGTCTTTGTCAGCTGACAACTGCTGCAATTGTTCCAACTCTGTCTCAGTTAGGGCAACATTTTTGATAAAGAATTCTGCTGCTTGTTTTTTTGGCGTGCCGCCTAGATTCAAACAAGGTAACGGTAACCCCAACTCCAAACACTTGATCGCTGTTGCTACCGTTTTGAACAAAGCAAATACTTTATCTGCACCGAACTGATTGGCTTCCCAAGCTGCCAGCGCTTCCGCTATGCTGTATACCTTCACTTGAAAACCGTAACGTTTTCCTGAAGCCATATAAATATCCATCGAAAAATCATCGGAACGCACCGCGTCATCGATAATATAAATCGTATTCGCACCCGAAGACTTGGCCCACTTTGTCACGATCTGGCCATGAATCAAGCGACTATCTACTCGAGCAAAAGTAATTTTCCCCATTTGTGACACCCTCTTTCTGATTTATAAAATTCCGATCGCTGCCAGCAATCCAACGATAACAGTCAGCAATAACATCCCTTTTAGTACATTCAGACCCTTCTTTTCAAAGTAGAAGTACAAGCCCATGATCAGTGAAAGTGGTAAGATGCCTGGCAAGATAGAGTCCAGAATACTCTGTAAAGCAAATTCTCTTTCTGACAGGACAAAAGATAATGAAGATTGAATCGTCACAAACCGTGCCGCCGTCACTCCCATCATGAACATACCAAGAATCGTCAACGCTTTCATGATTAAATTGGCTCTTGTTCCGGCAATCAGTTCTCGAGCCGCTTGCCTCCCTAACCGATAACTAAAGTGGACAAATGCACGGCCATAGAGATACGTTACAACAGAAAAGACGATCCAGGGAATAACCGCACCGAACCATAAACCATCTGCAGCCCAAGGCAGTGCAATCGCAATCAATAGATACTGCAACGTGCCATTATTAATGGAATCCCCGATCCCTGCCATTGGTCCCATCAATCCGACTTTCGTTGCTTCGATCAATTCTGTTGAAACGGTCTGCTCAGAACCTGTTTCTGTCAACTCTTTGGCTCGCTGTTCTTCCAGAGATGCAGTAACCCCAGAAATGGTACTGCCGCCCCAGATCGCATCAGTATTCCAAAAGGTCAAGTGCCGATTGTAGGCATCCCGCAAGTCTTCAGGATCTTTATAGATTTTTTTGAGCAGAGGCGTCAATGCATACATCAACGCCGGTGCTACTTGTCGCTCATAGGTGCGAGGGATTTCGTTCATCCAGTACCAGCGATTCCAAATCTGGTTCAGTTCCTTCTTTGACAGTCCATTGTTTTCAGTCGTTGTGTTCTCTACATTCATCTAGGCTGCCTCCTTTGCATTGATCATAATCATGGTGTAAATACCAGCAGTCACAATACCCATGACCGCCCAAGTAACCATGGTGATCCCTAAATCTTTCAAAATAATCGTTAAGAAGAATGCCAGGAAGAAAAAGAACATGTCGGTCTTTTGACCAATGATCCGAATCAGAATGGCAATACCAACAGCCGGTAATGCACTGGCTACCACATCTAGAATATGAAAGACGACTGTGCCTTCTAATTGTGTCACGACACTCGCTATCGAATCTGCCCCGAAATATAAAGCGATAAATAATACCGGTACATGAGTCAGCATCGTCAAAAGGGTTGGCAGCAGACCGATTGCAAAAGTAAATTTCTTGTCCTCCAGATTATTGACCACTCGATCAATGTATTTGGTCACAAAAGAATTCACGATAATTTTTAATGTATATAAATAACTCCCAAGAATTCCGACGGGAATCGCGATCGCTACTGCCGCTGTCGGCTCTAGATTGCCTAAGATAGCGACTGCTGTAGCAACAGTTCCCGAGACAGCCGGTTCTGTTGCCATCTGCCCGCCTGGCGCAATCTGACCCATAGAAATCAATTGGATAGCTGCACCAACCGTTACCCCTTGGGCAACATCTCCCAGAACGACACCGACAAATAAACTCGTCATAAGCGGACTAAACCGCAAGTTCAAACCTGCATACCCGAAGAAGCGGGCTTGAATCAACGCCACCCAAATTGAGATGATCAACGCCTGGATCACTGACATATGTTTTCCTCCGTTTCTAATTCTATCAATACCAACAGTGAAAAATGAAAGGCGAATAGAAACCAAATTCTACTTTTTACCTAGGATGAAAGCATTACTTGATCCGCCAACAAAAGCAGCTTGCAATAACGAAACAGCGTCCTATTTCCATGAAAACCACTCGATCAAGAAAAAACAAAAAAGGCATCAGACCAGCGTATCCAATGCCTTTGCATAGCGAAATAAACCTCAGAAAAAACGTGAAAATTTCAAAAAATTGTACAAAGCGACTAGTAATCGCTATCAACTTTCGGTAAAATAAACACGTTGGTTCCTTCGGGAAACAACTATGGCAACTTGATTGGTCAGCTCTGTAAACTTGGTGACTGATCAGGGCTTTCTACAGGTGCGCCAACACCCGTAGAAAGTGCCTTTTTTTATTTGGTTTCTATTCCATTTCATCATATAGAAAGCGTTACCTTTTGGCAAGAGGGAACATACGTTTTCGTTGATTTTTTTTGAGGGGATTTTTAGAGGAAAGAAAAAGAAGATACGGGGTATCTAATATAGATTTAATTTTAAAATGAAAGTCGATTAAGAATTTTTCAAGACAGAAACTGCTAATTATATCTATCCAAAAGCACGATATTAAATATACAGATGAGATACAAGGCTAATTAATACCCAATAAATTGTTGAAGAAGACCATTTCAGAAAACATAGATGTCAAAAATATTCTGCTTAGTATAAATTTGATGCTATGAAGCTATATCAAGCCAGTGAAATTTCTTAAATTAACCTGTATTAGTAGTAATACTCTGATCGTTAACTTTTAGTCCAAAATACCGAAAGCAATATCTTGAGAGTTCGTAAAAGTCATATAGATTATGATTGTTTTCACCCAAAAAGCTGGATTCATTGCAAAGTCATATTAAACAATATTGTGATAAAGTTCTATCACAAAAAACTGTAACTTTCAAAAAAAATTTCTATTCCGATATCTGCTAAAAAAAGCGCAACAAATATAGCAACGAATTTTTTCCTAAATTTTTATTAGCCTTAATGGAAAATTAAGAAAAGTAATCTAGGTAAAAAAAGCTTAAACTTTTTTAATCAGTTTAAAGCTAGGTCTACTAAATCAAAATTTACATTCATATATTAAAGAAACCTAAAAATTTTCAAAGTATATCTCGTAAAGGAAATAGTTTAGATAAATTACTTATAAAATATTTTTCAGTCTTTTAGAGAAAGAATCTATTTGGGAAGAGCTAATGAAGTTTTAACATGTTAAAGCTGACTATATATTAATACATCTTTTATCACATTAATTAATACTCAGAAACAATTGAACTAACAGAGTGTAATCTGGGTATAATAAAGACAATCAAATAGTATTTTAACATTTAATTTCATCATAAAAAAGAAGTGGATTTATCCACTCCATAAAAGTCTAACTTTTGTGATAACTACTGTCTTCTTATAGGAATTTTCTAACAACCTTAATTATCTTTAAAACTTTGATAGCTTATTTATTTAATATCTTTATTTTCAAAAGAATTATCTTCTTGATTAGAATGACCTAAAAATGAACTTCTCATATCGTTTTATTTTGAATCTTGAATTTCAAACATAAAAACTTAGTAATTATTTTTTATTAAATACACCCTTTGTATATGCTAAAATAGACAAAAATTTGTTTTTCTCGAAAATAAAAATATACAAGAGTAGCAATCCTCCATTTATAAGTGCAACTAATAATCCATAACAAAATAAGTTAAAAAAATTATTTATTTCGAAAGAACATATGTTGTTTTGAAAATAAAAAACAAAAAAACAAAATAAAGTCATCTTTAAAACTGGTGTAAGAAAAGCTTTAAGAGGCATTTGAAAAAATACTTTATAAATATATCCAATTTCAAGTACAGCCAATAAAATAGCAGTACATAAAATAGCAAATAAAATTCCATAAAATCCATAAAATATATTGAAAACTAACATCATCCCAATCAAACAAATTGCAGCAATTGTTTGAATTCTTTTACCTATTTTAAACTTTCCAGCCATATTAATTATGTTTCCACTTGGAATATGAATAACTTCGAAAAACATGACAAGTATCATAATTATTATAAGCACTTGATTATTATAATTTTGATCAGCCATATTTCTAGTATATAAATTCATAAAAGGACGAATCAAAACTGCTAAACACAATAAGGCATACATTAGTATAGTTAGAATACTAAATTCGTATAAGCTAAAAACTTTATAAACATATTTCTTATCTTTCTCTGAGATTATACGACCAAATCCAATCCTAGGTGCATTTACCACAGAATAAATTATACTCTTAACCAAAGAGAAAATATTATTGTAAACAATGTATACGCTTGCGAATTTAGTCCCCACTGTCATGGAAATAAAGATCATAGGAAAAGCCCCGTATAAAACACTGGTTATTTTCTGTACAAAAACATCTTTTGTTCCTTTTATCCCTTCAAAATCTGGAATCTCTGAAAAACTCAGCTGGGAATATCTTCTTTTGACATAAATAATAATGGACACACTTGTCATAACAGCACTCATCATCATAACGAATCGAATATACAACATATTAGCTTCAATACTGATTACAAATAATATTATTAGTTGTGAGATAACAAGAAAAAAAGCCTGAAATAAGTTAATAATATATTCTTTGAGATCAGTTTGCAAAACTATTCTATACTTTGTCGAAAAATATAAATTTATGAATGTAGAAACTACCATCATGTAAAATGATAAAAAGATGATAGTATATGGTAAATTTGATTTTATTAAAATTGAAGCTATTATTGTCACAATAGTACCCAGTAAAAGGAATAACCATCCTATTTTTTTGAAAATCTTTTCACTTGCAGACAGTATTCTATTTATTAAGTCAAAATCATCATTAGTTAAAGGAGCAAATAAAGAAACACTTATTGCTAGTGTAAATCCTCCCTCTACAACTAGCAACATATTAATTAATTGATTAACAGTAGAATTTAACCCATTGAAGTCAGAACCATATATCTCAATAATTTTTTGTATGACTATAATACTGGTCAATCCATTAATTAGTGATAACAATACTGATGTGATAGCATTTAATAAGCTTTTCCTTGTTTTATTCATCAAATTTTCCCTCTAATAAACTTATAAATATCTTTTCACCAACATATTCTGGAGTATAATATTTGAATGTATTTTTAATAAATTCTGATGGGATTTTTTTATCTTTATATTTCTCAACAAAAGTTAACAATTCACTTTCAGATTTATCTAATTTATACAAATTTAAAATAAGCGCATACGGATATTCCTTAAGTATTTTAAAATACTTATCATCTTTACTCTGAGCGAAATGAACAATTGGTCTTTGGGAAGATATGTAATCAAAAATTTTACTTGGGATAATATCACTCTCTTTGTTCCCTATTGAAATTAAGAAGTCTGATTTAATCATCTCAGATTTGAATTGTTCTGAATCGATAGGCGGATATACTTGTAAAAAAAAGTTGGACTTTTCAAGTGCTTTCAACCTCTCTTGATAATTTCCGTAAGAAAATATAGTAAATAGAATATTCTCTCTGCTTGCTACACCACTCATAAGTTGTATAACTTTTTCCGGATTTCTTTGTTTTCTATCTAACCCCCCACCATATAAAAACCTGATAGTTTGATTATCTTCATTATTATCATCTTTAACAAGGTTTGTATTATATTCTCTTATCATTGGATGTCTAAGTGATACTATTTTATTTATGATATCTTGCGGTATATAGGATGCCAATTCCTCAACTACATCATTTAAACAAAATATTTTACTGAAACTATTGAAAAAATTTGTTTGATTATCAATAATTTTTTTTTTGAAAAACCTTTTTTTAAATCCATTAACATAGGGGATTTTCTCAAGCAGAAACATACATTTTTTTTCTTGGTCGATATCAGAATCTCTAAGTGCCAATGCTTCCTCATACGTTATCGCTATGAATTTATCATAACTATTTTTCAATGAACTGTTCAACACTTCAAGTATCGACATATATACTGATTTATCGTAGTAATTAATCCCTAGATTCCTATTAATTTTATTTACAATTCTTAATTGTTTCTTTTTTTTTGCACGTATTCTTATTACATCAATTTCATTAATAGTCTCTCTTTTATTACTTTCTCCCAAACAAAGTACATCAATAGTAGAATTAGAAGTCATCGCTTCAGCCAATGGCTTAATTAAGTTTCCAGATGCAGATATATCCGGAAAATACTTTCTAACAATAAACAAGATTTTCATTTCAATCATTTATCTCCTTAAAAAATATCTTATCTAAAATCCATAGAGAGTTCAAAACAAAAAATGGCATAAATAATAATGGGTTATCAAATACAACGTTATTCAAAGGCATAAAAACAAGCATTATAATATATATCGGAAGAACTACTATTGCTAAGGGATTTTGGTTTTTTCTGACATCATTAAAAATTAACATAAACATCAGCCCAATAATAACCAAATAGATAGCCACTCCTAAGAAACTAATATCATTTGCAATCCAAGTAAATGCTGTGTGCCAATTGACTCTTGAATCCCATACTGCCTCCATTTTACTTTGAAAAGTTCTTTCCCACAAATCTATACCAAAAAGTCTTTCTGGAATAGAAAGTAAAAATCGACCTGATCCAAAAAAGTATGTTGTAGTAAAATCATGGGTCGTTGCTATTTGGAATCCATAAAATCCTTGGGACAGGTAAGATATCCCTAATAGTAACGGTATAGAAATTCCGACTGGTAAATATTTTATAAAAAAGTTGTTCAAATCAACTGATAAATTAAAAATTGTACCAGGTACTGCTTGGTAATTCATTCTTGAAGAAATCGAGAAAAAGAAATAAAATATTACAAAGAAAATTATTAATGGTGCGAATCTTGCAATAAAAGATTTTTTTTGACTATTAGTCAACTTCATATTTTTATTGATTAATAAAACAGTAACTAAAATCATAGCAATTTTAAATAACCCAAAATTTGTTCCTTTAATTATGGATTGCCCAGACTCAACAAATATATACAAAAACACTATCCATTTTTGCAAAAACTTGAGTTTCCCCCAAAAAAATATTGCTAATACAAAACTCATATGAACTATTGGAGACATAATGGTAGAAATTTGTGTAATAGCACCTCCACCATAGTCGTTAGAAAGATTCTGTGAGTAACCTTGGCTCGGATCAGAAAAACCAAGCAAAAGATTATTGAACATTTGACTAAAACTAGTAAAATTGGATCTAGTTAACATCGACAGTACAGATAACACAATTCCCAAAAAAAGACCCCAATTAATTAATGATTTCCACAAATCATAATTATAAAATGATGATTTGTGGTTCTTTTTAACATTGATTATTTGTCCAAAGTAACTACCAATTTTTATAGCAAACACATACATAATAAAAAGAAATGTAACAATCGTTATATTAAATTTAGGATACCTTATTGGTCCATAGAGGAAAAATAAAAAAGCTATAATCCAATATATCACAAAATAATTGATTACATTTTGTGAGTATAATAATCTAGGTATATTTTTTATTACTTTTTTAACTAATACGTATACTAAGAAGGGAATCATAAGTATGCAAACAAAAATATTGGCCAATATATTTATCATATTATTTCACCCCAAATTGATTTTTCCATAGTAAAATATCTTTTTGAGGCGTGGTTATTTGAGTAATGAACTTATTTTCTATAAAGTTTTGAATCTCTCCTATGCTATTTCTTGAAACTACGGGTAAATTAAAATCTTTTTTCTTTTCTTCTGCTCTATTGTCTACACTAAGTATCAATGTTCTTCTCTCATTCTGTAACGCTCTTATTCCACCATGAAGTCTTGTTCCGATAAAATCTATATCCTGTTGTTTCAGAATGTTATCATATGAGTTTAAATTCGGTTCAATAAATTCTATTCTATCTATTTCATCTCCCATTAAAGAAATGATATAATTCAAATCTCCAGTTCCTTGAGGCCAAAAATAGACGTTTCTATAATTATTTATTAACAAATCTATTAGTTGCTTATCTAAAACCTCGTTCTTGTTATAATCTGTCAATGTAAATACAACATTATTAGATTTATATTGAGGAATTCTATAATTATATTCTTCCGTAAATCCCCACATCGTCGCACAAGATGTATTAACGACATTTTTTATTCCCATATCTTTAAGAATTTTTAACGTATATTCATCTCTAACACTATGCAAAAATTGACTGCTTAGCCTTTTTTTATATAACATCTTTGTATATAGATTAGGTTTATTGCCATATTGCCACCAACCTACTCCCACTAATATTGCAGGATTTAAATAAAATTGACTCAGCTTAACATCCCATTGACGTTTAAAACCAAATTTTGTACTTTTTAATAAATTACTTCCTAATACAAAACTAAAATCCATATCTCTAAATAATCTCATATAGTAGTATGAATTAGGCATATGGGTTGATATTTCAGAAACAAAACTTTGTTTAAGTAAGCTAGATAATTGTTTTTTTGCTGAGTCTGAGATTATCTGATCTCCAATATTTAACGTTCCTATTCCAGGATTATGAAGTAATATTTTATTCATCGACTGAAACCTTTCTGTATAAATTTAGATATTCATCAAACATCATTTCTTTAGAATAATGATATTGGTTTTCCCCTAATCTTGCAAAGTCGCCCACTTCGTATTTTTTTTCAATAGTCTTTATGCCTCGCAAGAGGGCTTCAGTATTTTTTTCTTTCACCACAATACCTGTAGTTTCTGTTATGACTTCAGAACTCCCCCCTGTATCATAAGTTATTATGGGAATACCGCATGAAAGTGCTTCTAAATTAGTAGTTGGAAAATTATCATTTAATGTAGGATTAATAAAAACATAGGCTTTTCTATAAATATTTGCTAGACTTTCTTGATTTTCAGTTTGTTCTATTAACTCAATATTTTCACATTTTTTCAGAGTACTCTTATCTTTTTTGCTTGTTTTTCCGACCAATACTACTTTATAGCTATCATCAATTTTTTTTGACAGATTAACGAAAAAGTTTAATCCTTTTCTATCATCCCAGATATTTGCAACTCCTAGAATCACTTTTTTTTCATTATTTGTACTATTTTTACCTTTATAAAATATACTCCGGTCCACTCCATTATTTATAATTTTTAATGGGTAAGTTTTTAGAAAGCTTTTTTTTACACCATCTGCTAACCAATGTGATGGTGTAACTAAATACAAATTTTTCAAATTTGAAAAATATTTTTTTTTCAATTCAAAGTTTCTATCACTTCTGTTCAATCCCCAAGTTTTCGGATATTCTTTTAACTCCCTTCTTGAGACAGTGATATAGTTTTCATCATTAAAGTCAAAGAACGCACTATGAGGAGAAAATGGCCAGCAGTCATGTAAAGTCCAGATAGTTTTGTAATGATTCTTTTTTATAAAATTAAATAAAATTGGAAAATTAATATAATATCCATGTAAATTATGCAAATGAATAATATCTGGATTGTATTCTTTTATAAAATTCACAAATTTTTTTGTAGATTTTTTTGATGCTAGACCACTATTATCAAAAACTCTGCTTTCAAAAACATGCTTATATACACCAGCTTTAGATTCTATTTTATACTGCTTAAAATTTTCTGAAAGATCATTTCTCCCATAAGCAATGCAAACTTCATGTCCATCTTGCTCTAAAGAATTATATAAATCCATGCAAATTTTACCAGTACTTCCAGATGAAGCAACTGTATTAATCAGCAAAATTTTCATTTAGTCCACACCACACGATTCACATAATCAGTATATGATAAAATAATCCGAAGTACTTTCTCTGATACATTTGCCATAGAGTAGTCTGAAACTTTTCTTAATGTATCTTTTTCCTGTGTTTCCAATACACTAAGTCCTTGCAGTATACGATCGCTAGCTAGTCCGACCATCATCACTGATGCTTCTTCCATAGCCTCTGGACGTTCATGAGCTTGACGAATATTTAACGCTTTGAAATTAAGAATCGACGACTCTTCACTGATAGTTCCACTATCACTTAAAACTGCTTTTGCATTCATTTGTAGTTTATTATAATCATTGAATCCCATTGGTTTCATCGTTTGAACCAAGGAATGAAACTGAATTCCTTTTTGTTGAATCATTTTCATCGTACGCGGATGTGTACTGATAATTATTGGATATTGATATCTCTCAGCGATAGTATTTAATGATTCAACTAAATTAGAAAAGTTTTCTTCTGAACTGATATTCTCTTCTCTATGTGCTGAAACCAAAAAATATTCATCTTGTACTAGAGATAATTCATCTAAAATCATTGAGTTTTCGATATCTTCTTTTCTTGAATTCAATACTTCAAACATTGGGCTACCAGTTTTAATGATACGATCTGCTGGGAGTCCTTCTCTTAGTAAATATTCTCGAGCAATATCACTATAAGTTAAATTGATATCTGCCGTATGATCAACGATCTTACGATTTGTCTCTTCAGGGACACGCTGATCAAAGCAACGATTTCCTGCTTCCATATGGAAAATAGGAATATGTCTTCTTTTAGCTGCAATAGCACACAAACAACTATTTGTATCTCCAAGTACTAAAAAGGCATCTGGTTTTACTGTATCAAGAATTGGATCAATTTTAATTAAAATATTCCCTACGGTTTCAATAGCAGTACCCGTTGCAGCATTCAAAAAGTAATCTGGCTTTTTCAAATTAAAGTCTTCAAAAAACACTTCATTTAACTCATAATCATAGTTTTGTCCTGTATGAACCAATATATGGTCGATAGCTTCAGAATTTTCTAAACGATTGATTACAGCCGATAATCGGATAATCTCTGGACGAGTTCCAACAACTGTCATTACCTTCAATTTCTTCATATTCAAACCTCCATATAATAGGTATCCGGATTTTGAGAATCAAACGGTTCATTTACCCACATAATCGTGACCATGTCTGAGGAACCTAAATTTTCAATGTTATGGGTATAACCTACGGGAATATCCACTACCTCTAATTTTTCTCCGGATACAAAATACTCAATAACTTCTTCAGAATCAATTTTTCTAAACCGAATTACTCCTTCACCACTTACAACCAGGAATTTCTCATTTTTGGTATGATGCCAATGATCTCCTTTAGTGATTCCTGGTTTAGAAATATTGACAGAAACTTGACCTCGATCTTCTGTCCGTAAGAATTCAGTAAACGATCCTCTATCGTCTATATTCATTTTTAACGGATAAGAAAAATCATTTTCAGGAAGAAAGCTTAAGTATGTGCTATATAAATTTTTCTCAATTCGATTACTCAAATTAGGAACAGATAAATTCTGACGACTATCTTTAAAAGATACAATGAGATCCCGTAATATACCTACAGTGATTGTATCAGTTTCTGGAACAACACAGTAGCCTTCTTTTGAAGTTGGATTTCCTTCCAAGCATTGAAGCAATTCTTTAACAACGTCGTCAATATAGCATAATTCAATTTTAGCTGTTTCATCGTTTACAGTGACTTCCTCGTCTCGAGCAATTTTGTAGCAAAATGTGGCAACAACTGTATTATAATTTGGCTTTGACCACTTACCATATAGATTAGCAAAGCGATAGACATATACCTTAGCTCCTGTATCTTCTTGATAAGAAAGCAATAAATCTTCTCCTGCTTTCTTACTTTTCCCATAAGAGTTATCTAACGCGGCCTGAATGGAAGAAGAAATCATTACTGGACAAGTATTGTTATACTCTTTTAACTTATCTAATAGGAGAGATGTGAATCCAAAATTTCCTTCCATGAATTCTGAATCATCTTTAGGACGATTAACTCCGGCCAAATGAAAAACAAAATCAGCTTTTAAGCAATACTCGTCTAGTAAGTAATCTGGCGTATCAATATCATAGCCAAAAATGTCAGAATAACCTTTATTCTTCAATTCAGCCACCAAATTTTTACCAACAAAGCCATTTGCGCCTGTCACTAAAATTCTCATTGTTTTCTCCACTCTTTCAACTCTTCTTGAACATACTCTAGCTCTAATAGCTTTTCTTTGATTTGTTCTACTGAAAGACGTTGTGTATTATCTGAATTATATTCCCCTTCTTGAGTTAATTCTGTACTTCCTTCCACAAAATACTTGTCATAGTTCAAATCACGTGTATCAGCAGGGACACGATAGAAGTTGCCCATATCTTTTGCCACAAGATATTCTTCTTTTGTAAGTAAAGTTTCATATCGCTTTTCACCGTGTCTAGTACCAATGATATGAATTTCATTATCTGCATGAAATAGTTCTTTCACTGCTTGTGCTAGATCTCCAACGGTAGAAGCTGGCGATTTTTGAACCATGATATCCCCTGCTTTTGCATTTTCAAAAGCAAATACGACAAGTTCAACTGCTTCTTCTAAGCTCATTAAAAATCTTGTCATACCTGGGTCTGTCACAGTTAATGGCTTACCGGATTTGATTTGTTCAATAAACAAAGGAATAACAGAACCTCTAGATGCCATAACATTGCCATAACGGGTACCACAAATCATAGTATTATCGTCAGAAACAGTTTTCGCTTTGGCAACAAAAACCTTTTCCATCATTGCTTTTGAAATTCCCATAGCGTTGATAGGATAGGCCGCTTTATCTGTTGAAAGGCAAATAACTTTTTTGACTCCCATTTCAACAGCTGCAGTCACAACATTGTCTGTCCCCATAACATTCGTTTTGACAGCTTCCATAGGAAAAAACTCACATGAAGGAACTTGTTTTAAAGCAGCCGCATGGAATATATAATCAACATTATACATTGCGTTTTTCACGCTATTTATATCCCTTACATCACCAATATAAAATTTTAATTTATCATTATTGTATCTCTTACGCATATCATCTTGCTTTTTTTCGTCACGTGAAAATATACGGATCTCTTTTATATCGGAATCTAGAAATCTCTTCATTACAGCATTTCCAAAAGAGCCTGTTCCACCCGTTATTAATAAAACCTTATTTTTGAACATTATTTTTCCTCCAGTACTTTAAAGATCATATTTCTGTATTTTTCAATTTGAATATCTCTACTATAACTTTGGGTAACTAAACTTTTCATATTTATTTCCATTTGTAAAATCTGATTTTTATCTTTTAAGAGAAGCAAAAGCCAATTGACTAATTTCTCAGACTCACCATTTTTGACAGATATCCCTGCGTTATTTTCACAAATTTCTTTTGAAATATCTGTATCTGTATTCATGATGGCAATAACAGGCTTTTCTGCTTGATAATAGCTATATGTCTTGCTGGGAACTGCTAGACCCGCTAAATCTTTTTCAAGCGAAACAATGAAAAAATTAGTAATATTCAACGCATCGTTAAAATCATTGCCACTCAGATAATCATACAAATAACAATTTTCCAGTCTAAAATTGTTAATCACATTTTTTATTTCTTCTTGTTTATTTCCATGCCCTGCAAAAAGAAAAGCAATTTTGTTTTTTGGAATAAGTGGGTTTGAAATCACATCAATAATAGTTTCTATATCTTGTGCTGTTCCCATATTCCCAAAATAGGAGACAATAATCTGATATTTTTCTCTGAGTGCTGAAAATTCTCTCGACTTAATACTTGTAACCTGAAAGTTTTCTGTTGCCCAATTTTGTATAACTGAAACCCTATCAGATTCAACCTTTCTTTCAGAAACTATAAAATTTTTCATGTCATTTGATAATGCAACAACTTGTGCCGCGTTGGGATATAGCTTAGAATTAATTTTTCTCATAACCTTTGAAATCAAACTACTTTCTTGAATTGCATTTGTTCGTTCCGCAATTTCAGGATAAAGATCATATGCAACGAAAATAATTTTGCATTGAAATAGTTTTTTTGCAACGATTGCAACCAAGGGTAATATTGGTGGATTTGAATAAACAATAATTACCTTGTAATTCCTACATTTCATTATATTCAGAATCATGGTAGCGGTGAATGAAAAATAGTTTATCAAGCGACTAAGAAAATTTTTCCTCCCCAGTTGAAGATATTTCTTTCTGAAAATAGTCATCCCCTCTACAACTTCTTTTTTGAGAATGATCTTTTCTTTTCCCATATATTCTTTAGGGTATCCACACATTATATCAATAGTTAATCCAGAATTTCTTAAGCCAATTGCTGTTTGGTATGGCAATAGTGCAGATGACACATACTCTGGATAAAAAAACTGACACATAAATAGTACATCTTTTCTCACTTTTCACTCTCCTCAATGCTACAGACAAAATCCTTTTCTTGATAGGAAAAATTTATATCTCTATATGAAGAATCTGGATACCCTAACATTGTCGAATCATAATATAAAGAACCAAAAACTTTTTGTATTAGCCTTGACTTAAGAGAGAAAAACTTTATGACATTTTGGAATCCTGGAATTAACGTAATTTTTCTATTATGAACTCTAGCTATTTCGCGGACTAATTCTGAAGTATTCACAAATTGTTTATTTTGAGGGTGATAAATTCCCTCTAGTTCATTATCTATTATTATTTTTAAAAAGCTATGCAGATTTTCAATGTAAAGCATGCTTCTTTTATTATCTATTTTAGGAAAAAATAATATTTTTTTTACTAAACTTGATAATTTTTGATAGTTGCCAGTACATCCGGCTCCATATATCATTGGTGGCCTTATTATTGCTACTTTAAATTCATCATTTTCCAAGTTTTGTAGAGCGATTTCTGCTTCAAGTTTGGATTTTCCATATGCGGTTCTAGGATTCTTCTCTGTATTGATTCCGATAGCTCCCTCATCTACGCCAAAAACCGACATCGTACTAAAAAAAATGAATTGCTTCACCTTTTCGTGACAAGCTTTTTCAGCCACCTCAACCGCCAAATCTCGATTTATCTTATAGTAAAGTTCTTGATTTTTTTCTCTCACATGTACAATTGCCGCTAAATGTACTATACAGTCGTAATTCGAAAAGTCTTTCTTTTTCCAATAAGTATCTCTGACACTAATTGTTTCAAAAGAATACTCGTATTTATGTTGTTCCGTCCATTCCACGAAAGAGGTGCCAATATAACTATTTTCTCCGGTGATGAGAATTCGTTTCATTCCACATCCTCCTTCTTTATCGTTCCGGTACCACCTTCGACGACACCATCACTTTTAAATACAGAGATAATCGTTCCAAAGAAACATCTAACATCCATTCCAAAACTAATGTGTTCTGTATAATGCCCATCAAGTTTAGCTTTTTCCTGTATCTCTAACTCATCACGTCCACTGATTTGAGCCAGTCCAGTCAATCCTGGACGAATGTCATTTGCCCCATATTTATCACGTTCTTCAATCAAATCGTATTGATTCCATAATGCCGGCCGTGGACCAATCACTGCCATATCACCCTTTAGGATATTAAAAAGCTGCGGCAGTTCGTCTAGACTTGTTTTTCGCAAGAATTTCCCAACTTTTGTAATAAAAAAATCTGGATTTTCCAATAAATGAGTGGGCATTTCTTTGGGGGTATCAACTTTCATTGTGCGAAACTTGTAGATATTAAAATGACGTTTGTCTTTGCCTACTCGTTTTTGTTTGAAAATAATTTGACCTTTTGAATCTACTTTGATTGCTAGACACAAGATCAAAAAAATTGGGGCAAGAATGATTATCCCCACTAAGGACAGCAAAAAGTCAATCCCTCGCTTTACCCTATCTTTGTACACTTGATCCACTCCTATTTATTTGAAGCATTGGCAAAAGCAACAACATCTTTTGCTAGCTGTTTGTCATCATCAGATAATTGTTCAACAAATTCCATGACTTCTGCTATTGAATAACCAGTAATATTGCCAACAAAAATTTTTTCAAACACAGCTTCATCGTTTCGTTCTTTATCTAATAGCAGTTCTTCGTAGAGTTTTTCCCCGGGACGAATCCCGGTTTCAATAATCTCTATTTCATCTTCGCTATACCCGCTCAATCGAATCATATTTTTTGCCAATTCAATGATTTTGACTGGCTCACTCATATCTAGAATAAAGATTTCTCCACCTTTGGCCAAAGCCCCTGATTGAATCACCAATCGGCTGGCTTCTGGAATGGTCATAAAATAGCGCGTCATGCGAAAATCGGTGATGGTGATTGGTCCGCCATTTGCGATTTGTTCCCGAAACACGGGAATTACACTCCCTCGAGAACCTAACACGTTCCCAAAACGGACAGCTGAAAATTTTGTACATCCTGCTTCATTTAATCCAGTAACAATCATTTCGGCGATGCGTTTCGTCGCTCCCATGACATTCGGCGGGTTGTTTGCTTTGTCTGTGGAAACCATGACAAAGTTTTTGACTTTAGCTGCTTTAGCCGCTTCAGCGACATTTTTAGTTCCGTAGACGTTGTTTTTAACTGCTTCTCTTGGATTGTACTCCATCAATGGCACATGTTTATGGGCCGCGGCATGGTAGACAATTTCTGGTTGATAATGTTCCATGATTGTAAAGATTTTCTTACGGTCTTGGATGTCTGCGATAATAGGCACGATTTCTGTTATATTTTCTTGATAATTGTTTCTTAATTCGCGATCAATCAAGTAAATCGAGTTTTCTCCATGACCTAACAGCAATAGTCTTCGGGGATTGAAACGGATGACTTGACGACAAATTTCTGAACCGATTGATCCCCCGGCGCCTGTCACGAGGATCGTTTTTCCTGTGATTTGATCTTTAATGGCATCAATATCCAACTGAACTTCATCTCGCCCTAATAAGTCAACCACATCGATTTCTTTTAAGCGAGAGAGATTGATTTTTCCTGAAGCGACTTCTTCCATTGACGGCATACTATTTACTTTCACATGTAATGGCTCGATCAATTCAAAGATTTCACGCAGTTTTTTGCGGGAAAGCGAAGGAATCGCGATAGTTATCATAGCAATTTCATACTTATCAACTAGTTCTGGCAAGTCTTTGATAGAGCCAAGCACTTTCTTACCAGAAAGATAGGTATGTCTTTTATTGGGATCATCATCAATGAACCCAACGACATTGATATCCCCGGCAGTCTTTGATCCTAACAAGCTATTATAGAGAATTCGGCCACCCTCGCCTGCTCCTAGAATCAAGGTGTTCTTTACTTCTTCACTAGGTATGCAACGACTGTTTTTCTTTTCGATGTACAAGCGCCAAACTAATCGACTAGCAATGATAAAGAACATCGAAAGAAAGTAAGTGGAGACCACTAGACGCATACTATAGTTTTCTTTACTGAAGAAAAGAAGAAGAATCGTTGTAATTGAACTTAATGTCAACGCTAAAAAGATAGCGATCATTTCTCGCAGATTCGTGTAACGATTAATTCTGGAAAAGACGCGAAAAATCCAGCCAAATAGCCAGTATAAGACAATTGAAAGAACAATTGAAATTTGCATAAAATCCATCGGAATCAAAACAAATGGTTTCATAAAATAATACGAAGCAATATTGGCAAAAACCAATAATATGCTATCTACTATAACCAACGTGGCTATTTTTCTTCTTCTTGTTAATTCAAACACCCCAAAAGCCCCCTAAAATAACCCAAACTTTTTCTTTTTTATTGTTGTGTATTCTGGATAATCGATTTGATCCCCATTTATCAAATCTTTCGCCACTTGTTGCATTAAAGTTACTTTGTTTGGTTCAAAATCTTTGGCGATCTGCTCATACGCTTCCTTCATATAAAAAGTTCGTTTACTGACTCCATGAGCATCTGACGCTACCATCTGAACCAAATTGTGTTCAACCATTATTTTCGCTGTTTTTTGAATCTCTTTCCCAAAGACTCCCATATAGCTTGGAGCTGTCAATTGTGCTAAGCATCCCATGTCTAGGAATGGAAGCAAATTATTCGGATCTTTTCTAAAATAGGCATTTCGCTCTGGATGTACGATGACTGGTGTTTTGCCAAGGCTCTTTATTTCAAATAAGACTTGTTCGGAATATGTTGGTACTTCCATGGTAGGAAATTCTATCAAAATATACGTATCGTCCAGATCCGTAAATAGAATATCATCGTTACGAATATCCTCAATTAAATCTCCTGTTATCCGTACCTCTTGTCCTTCCAAAACCGTCAAAGGTAAATTTCGCTGGTCTAGTTCTGATTGCAAAGAAGAGACCAACGAAATAACGTCAGATTTTGGATTGTGATATTTCCCGTTATTATGATGCGGTGTACACAGAATGTGAGTGATTCCTTGGCTGATGGCTTTCTCTGCCATCGCAATACTTGCTTCCATCGTTTCGGCACCATCATCGATCCCCGGTAAAATATGACAATGTAAATCAATCATTTCGCTCGTCTCCTAGTTCATTAATTGCCGTAATAATAGTAATATCCAGCATCTTTGCTGTTTTCTGCCCCGTTGTAGACCACACCTAATACCCGTGCTTGCACCATGTTCAATAATTCTTTCGCTTTTGTTAATGATTCCTTGCGGGAAACATTTTCTCGTACAACAAGAATCGTCCCATCCGCTTTAGAAGCCATGATTTGGGCATCTGTTACTGCCACGACGGGCGGCATATCAAAAATCACGATATCATAGAGTTTCTTTGCTTCTGCCATCACTTGATTCATTCTAGCCGATCCCAATAGTTCTGAAGGATTCGGTGGTTTAGGACCACTTGGCAAGATGGAGAGATTATCAATTACTGTTTGTTGAGCTGCCTCAGCTAGATTCGTTGAAGTGCTCAAAACTGTACTAACGCCCACATTATTTAGTAGATTAAATGTTTTGTGGACGGTAGGTTTTCGCATATCTGCATCCACCAACAATACTCGTTGACCTGATCTTGCAAAGACCACTGCTAAGTTAGCTGAAGTGGTCGACTTGCCTTCGCCTGGCCCAGAAGAAGTGACTACTATAGTTTTTATTTGTTGATCCGCTGAAGATGCAAATTGAATATTGGTTCGAATCGTCCGATATTGTTCTGAAATAGGAGAAGAAGGATCCACTAACGTGATCAAACTTACTGCATGGGTCTGGGTCCCTTTACGTTCTTGCTGTTTTGCCATGTCTTTTCCTCCTATACTCTTGAACGGCTGCGACGAGATTCCGTCGTTTTTTCATTCGTTGGCTTCTTTAAAATCGGTCTTGTTGGTTTCTTTTGGATCGTCGCACTTAACTCTTTTTGCGACATTTGCGGCACCGTACCTAACACTGTATAACCAATCGTTTCGGTAACAAATTTATCGTCTTTGACTGTACGATCTAATAATTCTAATAAGAAGGCAAGCCCGACACCGACCATCAGCCCCAGCACTAATCCAATAGCTAAATTTAATTTATTATTTGGCGATACCGGTGATGTGCTGGCAACAGCACTTGAAATGATGGAAATTTTGTCCACATTCATAACATCTTTGGCGTTTTCCTGAAAGACTAGTGCTGTGGTGTTAGCAATTTTTTGTGCGGTCACAGCATTCGGGTTGGTTGCTTGAATCGAAAACATTTGGGAATTTTGAGACTGATTGACTGAAATCGCGTCTTTGATTTCTCCAGCCGTCATTTTGACATTGCTTTCTGATTCCAGACGATCTTTGACTTCGTTCAATACTAAGTCACTCACAATCATGTCTTTATACGTATTGATCATTTGCAGATTGGTATTGACATCATTGACATTTGCGGTTTCCGATTGCGGCAGTGTCACGATCAATTGGGCTTGTGAACTATACTTTGGTGTGATCACAAAGAAGGTTGCAATTCCTGCAAGTGCCAAGCCGGCAAACATGGCAATAATGATTGAAGCCAAGTGTTTTCGCAAGACTTCAAATATCTCTTTTAAGCTAATTGTTTCTTCCATTTCTTCTCCACTTTCTTATTCATTCTCTAGATTTAATTGTTCTTTCAGTTCTGTTTGAACTCGATTCAGTTCTTCCTCACTAACCCGTTGGTAGGAAATGCCATCTTGCATGAAGCCTTCCCCTTTAAGTTGATCTTGTTTGATCGTTTTGAAAGCATCCCGATAATCCAATGCAATCGTCCGCATATTATCAAAACTCATATCTGTCTTCATATTGCTTTCGACAGCACTCAAGATATCTTGGTATTTGCTGACGCCATCAAAGCTCAACACTTTCTTAGCAATTCCCTCAACGATTTTGCGTTGTCGTTCTTGACGGCCATAATCGCCATTGGGATCTTCATGCCGCATTCGGGAATACGCCAATGCTTGATCGCCATCTAGAGTGATCTTTCCAATCGTGAAATCATAATTGTCTTGACTAAAAGTCAGGTCGTTATTGACCTCAATGCCTCCCACGGCATCCACCAATTCTTTCAGACCGGCCATATTGATTGAGATGTAATGATCAACGGGAATATCTAAATATTTTTGCACGGTATCCATCGACATTGCAGGACCACCAAATGCATAGGCATGATTGATTTTGTCTTTCGTACCATGACCGACAATGTCCACATAAGTATCCCGAGCAATACTAACGATCGTTGTTTGTTGATCTTCTGGACTAACCGTCGCTACCATCATCGTATCTGAACGGCCTTGATCGACACGTCCCAAGTCCCCAGTATCGATCCCCATCAATAGAACTGAAAAGGACTCTTGTTTTTTTAAATCAACAGGATTTTCCCGTTTCTTTTCATCTTGTGAACGCTCCACTGATTCATAGGTCTTTTGGATCGAACCAGATAGATCCATGTATAACTTGGCGCCGATTCCTACCACACCGATCACGAGTACAGCAACGATTCCAAAAATAATCAAAAAAATCTTTTTTCCTTTTGACATAATTATTCCTCCAGTTGGCTCTTCCTATCAGTAATAGGATTCTGAATCTGTTTCTGAACTATCCGTCATACTATCTGAATAGCCATCATCAGTCGTTGCCGTATCTGTTGTATTGCTGTAGTAACCAACATAGCCCATTTGTGAAGCAACGGTTTCTGCAAGCTTGGTATATTTTTCTTTCAAGTCTTTATTGCGAATTTTGCTGATGCTGTCAACGGCTGATAAGTAGTTCTCGTAGGTCACTGCATCCGTCACTTTATCGTCTTTAAGCATACGATCAAATTCTTTTTGCAGTTTTGTCACGCGATCAAGTTGAGCATCTGCAAAACCAAGGTATTCTTTCACTAACGCTGTCCATTTGTCATCCTCAAAAAAATTCAAGTTTTCACGAATGCTGCCAACGTCAGTCTCTTTCAGATCTTTTTTGATGATGACGTCATTTTCGGCTTTCTGCCAGTTGGAGACGCCTTTCGTGAAGAGCTTATCGGTTGCTTCTTGGATTTTTTGCTTTGCTTCGATATCCTTCAATTCATCGTCAATGGCTTGTTTCTGCTTTTGGATCTTTTTTGCATCTGCCGGCAATGCATTCTCTTCGATGCCGTATTCTTCACCAGATACTTTGATCATGGACAACTTTCCGACGAGCTGGCTGATATCATCAGCGGTGATGCCCGCTTTTAAGAATGTTCGATCCTCATTGAGATAAAGGCTTGCGACCTCCTTCTTCAATGATGCAATACTGTCGGTCTCACTGGCGATCGCAGTTTGCGCATATTCTACCCGCTGCTGGTATTGTCGCTGATTGTTCTGGCGATATCCAACCAAACAGATGGCAACGGATCCAACACCGACTGCCACAACGGTCAAAGTCTTAAGTAACGGCTTTCCCATGAACACACTCCCTAAATTATTTGTGCTTTATAAATTTATCTTTTCAATCAAGAAAAGCAAATTTGCTCAATTCTAGTTAATTATAAGAGAAAATTGAAATTAAATAAAGGTAATTTACCAAGTTTTTACATCATTAAGAACAATGTTTTTGCAAAAATTGTGATTTAACTTGAATAAAACAGCGATTTCTTTTATATAAAAAAACATTAAAAACTATATATTTTGTTATTTAATTTCTGACGATCAATTTTTCCATTAAAAGAATTTCATTCTCTTTTTCATCTTTCGTTAGCCATTCATTAGGGTGTTTCCCTTGTAAAAAGCGCAACATCATGAACAGCGAGAAAAATCACGATTTTGTTTCTTAAAGGAATCTTGAGTGTGAGCACTTTTTTTCAAGTCTTTTTTCAATCTAGTAATTAAATAATTTAAATAGTTGAAAAAACCATTTTTTACTCATTTAATTTTCTATTTTTAAGTGCTCGCTTTGATCTGTTCTGATAAACTAAATTATTTTTCAATATTCTATTCTTTGAAATGGGTAGGTGTCTGTTCTTTTTCATCTGGTTTTTTTTGCCAATAAATGACTGCAAAAGAATGGTTTATTGGCAATTCATGTCAATTTTTTCACCGTTTGATGAAATACGTGATTTGTTATTGCGATTCTAACTTCATTAAGATAGCTATAGACAGATTCAATTCTTTAATTGGAAAATGAAAGGAGCAAACCAGTGAGAGAGCTTCAGATGAAATTCGTTACGAATACTGCAACGATCCGTTGGATGCGCATTCTCGACTTATTTGAGTTAGAGCCGCTTTGCTCTACTCGTGCACTGGCAAAGGCTTCCTCAAGTACAACGCGAACGATTGTGACTGATATCACAGACATGAAGTCCCATTTCAAGGATGCCCTCCATATCGATTCGTCCCACAAGGGCTATATTTTCACCGTATTGAACCCGGCGAAGTACCTCGCAGCGAAACGAGCACTGATTACTGACGAGATTCTTTTTCATATTGTCGAGAGTATTTTTCAGCATGAAGAAATGCGTTCTTCAGAATGGGCAGAAAGATATCATATCTCTGAGAGTACGGTTCTTCGTTACTTGAGAAAAGTACAACCTGTTCTTCGCGACTACCACTTGCAGCTGGACTATAACCCGATCACATTCATTGGCGATGAAATGGATATCCGTAAATTTTTTCATGATTTTTATTATGAATCAGAAATCACGGCACACACGATCTTTCCCCCTATTGCGATTCACGACATCACCGTCAAAGCTTTTTCTGACTGCCAGCGAACCAACAAGCAAGCCTGCTCATTTGGAGAGCTCAATTATTATTTGTACATAACCCTTGAGCGCTATTGCGGGGGACACACAGTGAAACTACCAAAAAAAATCAGCAAATTGTTTTCAACTAAAGAAGATTTCAAAGAATTTGCGGAAATCAATCAGCATATCTTTGAACACTACCAACAAAGACTACCCCAAGAAGAGATTCTCTATCTCTTTCTGTTGGTTTGGAGCCGGCGTTCGATTAGTGACGTTGCTGGTGAGGAAGTCTTCTGCCAAAAATACAATCAGTGGGCAGAAATCACTCAGCTGGCCAGTGATTTTGTAGCTACCTGTATTCCTGAAACCAAAAATTCCTCCCGCGATCATATCTTGATCGAATCTTTCTTTACCGTAGCCAAAATCAAGCAGTTGCTCTCCCCTTTGTTGAATCATAATATTGCCGATGTCAATCTTTATGCCCAGCGCTTGTTTCCTGAGTCTTATCAAAAATGTCGGAATTTTCTCACAGAAAATCCATTAGCTGTTGCTACTTGGAATAAAAAGAGTTTATCCCATTTAAGCGCCAGTCTGACGATCTATTTGGAATCTATCAAATCGCTTTATTGGCATACCAAAAAAAATGTTGCTTTCTTATTTGAAGGCTCATATATTCTCTGTCAGTATTTAAAAAGCAAATCGATGCATTACTTGCATAGCTCAAAAAACTTTTTCTTTCCTGATTCAAATGAATTGTCACCTGATTATTTAATGATGAATCACATTGATCTCGTGGTAACAAATTACACAGAATATGTTTCCGATTATGCTAATGACATTGATTGTTTGATTTTTAAAACTTTCCCTGACAAAAATGACTGGAATAAGCTAGCCAAATGTCTCAATCCTCATATGAATGCTTAAGAGCACTTCCGACTATGACAGGGGAAGTGCTCTTAAGCGTCTATTGCTTCCCTAATCATAAGACAACAACGCCCCTGAGAACGTATCAATACTCTTTTTTCTGGTTCTTTGGTACAGTTTAGGTGTATTTAAGTCGAATCAAATTTGGGAGGATCTTTCATGGAGAAAATCATTCTGATCGGAAATGGGGATGTAGGTTCGAGTTACAGTTTTGCATTAGTCGCTCAAGGAATTGGCAATGAAATTGGTATTATTGATTTAGATAAGGCAAAAGCAGCGGGTGACATTCAGGATTTAAATCATGGCTTGGCATATGTTGGTCCCAAAACACTATATGTTGCTGATTATGAGGATTGTCGAGATGCAGATCTTGTAGTGATCACCGCTGGTGCAGCACAGCTGCCCCATGAAACACGACTGGATTTGACGAAAAAGAATGCTCAGATCATGAAAAAGATCGTGAAATCTGTTATTGCTAGCGGTTTTCAAGGGATCTTCTTGATTGCTAGTAATCCAGTAGATGTTTTGACTCACTATGTCAAAAAAATCACTGGCTTTCCCTCTCACAAAGTGATTGGCTCTGGGACTTCTCTCGATAGTGCGCGCTTACGTAATGCGATTGGCGAGCAGTTGACCATTGATCCACGGGATATTCAGATTTACGTCTTAGGGGAACATGGTGACACCCAATTTCCAGTCTGGTCCCATGGCAATATTGGTGGCTTAAGTGTTCACGAGTGGTTGGAAAAACACCCAAATTTTTCGGAGCAGGATCTCAGCCTGATTGCAGAAAAAGTGAAAAATGCCGCTTATGACATCATTGCTGCCAAAGGTTCGACACATTATGGGATAGCAATCTCGCTGGCTAGGATCACCCGCAGTATTTTAAAAGATGAACATGCAGTACTGCCGGTTTCTGTACACTTAGAGGGACAGTATCAAGCAACCGATGTCTGTATTAGTTCCCCTGCAATCATCAATAGTCAAGGCATTCGCGAAATTATTGAAATGCCTCTCAATGAGTCCGAGCAACAACAAATGTACGATTCCATCCAAACATTGAAAACGATGCAGGCACAGCTGCAGGAATGAAACGAGCTTTTCTAGATGATGCTTTTACCCACTAAATAAAAAAGCGTATCTTGTCCACCATCAATCATGAATGATGGTAGGGTTACAAGATACGCTTTTTCGTTTATTAGTCTAGAATCGTTACTTTTACTTGACGTCGGCCCCATTGCAGACATTTGGCTACATTATCAAAGTGGACATCAATGATATTTCCTTTGATCGCGCCTCCTGTATCTAGCGCTAGCGCCACGCCATATCCTTCAACATTCACCAAGGTACCTAATGGGATCACACTTGGATCGACTGCGACCGCCATTGGATTGCTGCGAAGATCTGTTCCGCTGGCAGTCAGGTGGCTAGCACCTTTCTCTGCATAAGAATATGCGGTTGATTCCATGATCATTGTCTTGCCGCTGGAAGGTGTGCTGCTACCCGAATTGTTGGAGCTGTTATTCGAGTTGTTTGAACTATTATTCGTCGAACTGCTGCTCGTATTGCTTGAAGCTGAATTGCTGCTTGAACTGCTGTTTGATTGCGCGCTCTCACTTGAAGATGACGACTCTTGACTTGAGCTTTCACTCGCTGCTTTTGCCGCTGCCTTCGCTTCTTTTTCTTTAGCTTCTTGTTCGGCCGCTTCTTTGGCTGCTCTTTCTTTGGCTGCTTTTTCAGCAGCTATCCGAGCTTCTTCTGCTTCTTTGCTGGAAGCAATCTTTGCTAAGGTCGATTCGTTTTCTTTCAACTGTGTCTGCAAGTTGGCGATCTTACTATCCAACTCTTGCGCCTGTGCTTCCAAAGAGGATTGATCCTGCTGTAAGGATTCTTTGGTAGACTCGGCTTTTTCTTGCAGAGACTCTAATTTTTCTTTTTCAGATGTCAACGAGTCGATTTTTTCTTTTTCTAGATTTTGGAGCATTGTCATGGCGTAAGCCCGGTTGATGAAATCTTGGATATTGGAAGATTCCAACAAGACTGTCCAATCTCTGGTTACTCCACCGTTGACCTGAATGTCTTTCATTCGTTCTGCAACTACAGCTTCACGTTTTTCAATCGTTTCTTGAGTTGCCTTTATTTCTTCTTTGGTTTGTGCCAACGTTTCTTCATTGTTAGCGATTTGTGCTTTTAATGCTTCAACCTCGCTGTATTTATTATTGACATCGGTCAAAGCGATTTGTACTTCTGTACTGATTTGCTGACTTTGCTGCATAACGGCACTTTCTTTCTCTTTCAATGATTCCAGAGATTCAGCCTGCGCAAAGATCGGCGAAACGATACCTGCCGCAAAGACTGCGACGACCATGGTACGTAATTTCTTTGCCTTCAAAAAAATTCCCTCACTTCTCACTATGGTTTCCAACGCTTATTATTATACAAATTCTGGGGGCAAGATATATTGCAACTCTTTTACAATTTATTACAATTTTTAGCCAAAGTGGGAGAAATAAGAGTCTATTAAAAAATAATTCACGTGAAAGTGGGAAATCAGAGCCTTGAAAAGGCTTTTTTTCTTGTAACACTTTTGTAATACTACTCTCTCTTCTTGCGTAATTCTTCCACAAACCGCCGTAAGTCTTGAACATTGGTAATCTCATTGATTTGCAGTTTTTGAAAGTTTTTTAAAAGTCTTCGCTGATGAAAATTCAGCTTCGGTAACGTTTCACGCAATTGCTGCCAATCGATTGGCAGTTCAGAAATACGTTCCTGCCAATTGTTTTTCTTTTGTTCCAAACTTTCTGATAAAGTGGCTTTCTGCTGTTCAATAGCACGATCCAGTCGTTGAACCGTTCGTTGAAAAGCAGCAAGATTAGCCAATGTATAGCCCATATCCAACGACATCGCCATCAACAATCCAACAGGTAGATAAAAACTGAATCTTTCAGCCAACATTTGGACAATGATCAACATTTGCGGATGAACGATGCGGACGATCAAGACACAGCAAATGCCCCAAAAGATTGAAATTGGGACAGCCACGCGACCATTGATATTCAAAAAAACATTGTGATAATCCCACCATGAAGCATGAAACAGTTTTTCTAATAAAAAGCTCGTCACGTACTCTAATAAGGTCACTAAAACAGCTGCTGCAAAAAAGAGCAGCAGCAATTGGTTATGTAACGGTCGCAGTAAATACAAGACACCTAAAATTCCAAAGCCATAAATAGGAGTGATCGGTCCTACCAAAAATCCTCGATAAACAAAATGTCTGGCTTTTATCGAGCAGTAAACCGTTTCCCACAGCCACCCCACAAAAGAATACAAGAAAAACAGCAAAACGATCTGAGTAAATTCAGTCATGGAAATCTCTCCTAACGAATGGTAAATATCTTTTTTGGAAAAGCATTATAAAAGAGCAATATAATAGTAGAAAACTTTTCTTTCTTATTCCAGTATACGCTTCGTTTGTCGTTAAAGAAAAGATTTGCGTTAATCTGATCGAGTCATCTGCCCTTTCCAAAAAGGATCGAGGGATGTCCTGTATCTGTTAAATTGTAACCGCACAATTCTTTTGTATAGGTGCTATGATCTAGTTCGATATTCTCGATGATTTCTTCCTCTGAAAAACCTTGGAAATCAAATTCGCTGATATAGCTTCGCAAAAGGACCAATTTGGCATCGAGTAAGATGATTTGTTGTACACTTGTCCAGAAATCTTCCTCAGATTCTTCGCGAACAATTCTTTCTACTTCTGCTTCCGTCACTTGCCAGTATCTATGGACCAATGGCAGACGTTCCTTCATCACCGCAAAATCAATATTCCCACGCATCTTTCGCAAATACTCTTTGACATCTGGATAAAACATCCACTCACCTCTGTTTTCTAGCATTTCCCTGCTTAGGAGACTATCAATGGATAATCGACAGCTAACAAAAAGTTCTGATTGCCGATGACAGCACAAGTGTACCTTTCCGACAATAATCATCCTGAGCAGCGAGGGATGCATTCACTTTTTATATAGCATAGCAAATGATTTGTGGGTTTTATAATCAATTTTTGCATCATGTAAGGAAAAATGTGTACAATCTCCTATACTATCCAGACTTAGCCAGCAGATAAACGAAACTTGAATTTTTAAAATTCGATAAACTACTTTCAATAGTGCTTATTTAGAAAGATTCTTCTATTGCCTTATTTACGAGCTTATTATAGGATAAATAAAATAAGTTTTTTAAAAAAACTAGAAGGAGTAAAAAAATGAAAAAGCACATGGTTTTAGGTTTAGTTGGGTTTGGGTTATTTTTAGCAGGATGTACAGAAAAACCATCGGGATCGGTTGATTCTTCCACAAAAGAAAAAGAGCTTACACAATTTTCTTCCACTGTAGGATCTTCTGAAACAGCCAGCACTGGCACTTCAGAAAATGTGATTCCTGTTGAGAAGCAGACGATCACTGGTGTAAGCGGTTATTCCTATTCGCTGGAACTGCCGACAAATTGGCAAACTGTAGCCGATTTTGAGTCACTAAATCCAGATAATGATTTTATGCTTTCTGATTCGTTACAAACAAAATTTCTGGCGGCTGTTGTGGAGTCTAAACAAGACTTTGCAGATTTCGACAGTTATCTTGCATTGGTTCAAGACAGTTTAGCATCGAATTTTGGTACCAACGCGACATTTTTACCGGTTCCTGATACTCAAACCCAAATGGTTGATTTTGCTGCAACTGTAGAAGGGTTGAACATACATTACTTATATTATGTAACAGAAACCGATAATAATTATGTTCAATTGTATGGTTGGACCTTAGCAAGTCTTTTTGATTCCTCAAAAGATGAACTAACAAAGATCATGGATAGTTTCCAAGAGATCCCTCAATAAAGGCATGAATGCAGAACAGCCGTTGCTTTAAACTCAAACGAAAGAAGGAGACCAACACAAAAATTGTGCGGTCTCCTTCCTTCGTTTGGAAATTTTTTACATCTGATTTTTTTCTCATATTTCTTTTATCTGGCAGCTATTCGAATATTGCCCTCTTGTGCCTTTATCATTGTACTTTCATCTTAATGTTTCTATCTATTGCCTATTATTAGGGTCATTTGCTGACGATCAATCGTTGTCCCACAAAAATCAATGAGCCGCTGATATTGTTCCATTGCATCAGCTGATTGATTGAGACCCCATAGCGCTGTGCAATTCCCCATAAGGTATCTCCTGATTTTACGGTATATGTCTTAGAACTAGAGGTACTGCTGACTTCTTTCACATAGGCACCACTGACCCAGCCTTTGCCTTCCACCCGGTACCAGGTATTGTTGCCATTAACACTGGTTCCTTGTTTTTGGGCCACTGCCTTGAAAGTCGCATTGTTCGCTAATGCCCCTACGACACTAGCACTAGTTGATGGATTGGAACGGATATTCAAAACTGCGGTGGTTTTGAATTGCTTGTTGATGGTTTGCTCTGAATTATTGCTGTTATTGTTGGATCCTACTTCCGTCACATACGCAGCGCTGACCCAGCCTTTGCCTTCCACCCGATACCAAGTACTGTTGCCATTAACACTGGTTCCTTGTTTTTGGGCTACTGCTTTGAAGGTCGTATTATTGGCTAATGACCCCACTACACTGGCACTGGTTGAAGCATCTGAACGAATATTCAGCGCTGCCGTGGTTTTGAATTGCTTGTTGATCGTTTGTTCTGAATTATTGGTGTTGTTGCCATTCCCGCTGCCGCCACCGGTCGCGGAATCAAATTGTGTCAAATTGTAGGTTTCGATCAAATTATTCAGCTTGCCGGCATAAGTCGTATCTGTCGCATACCTCCCTTGAAGCCATTGTGTGGCATCACGATAGGAAGAGGTATTGGATTTCCAAGCCCCACTGTAAAAATAAACGCCTGGTGAAAAAGAAGTCGTTTTTAAGACATGGGCATTATCTTCAAATGATTCCTTTAAAGACGGATATTTGCGGAATTTTGCAACGATCTCATAAAGATTGCCGTTGCCATCATCTTCCATTGTTCGCATCTCAACATATTGACCATTGTATGAACCTTTGATCCCAAACATATTGTTTGCTTGCGTCGTAAGTGTGGATTGTCCCCATCCTGATTCAAGGATCGCTTGTGCTATCATGACGGAGGCATAAAGATCGTTGACACTTGCTACTTGTTGCGCCATTGGTCCTACTTGCTGGATGAAGGCTTGTTGTGTATTAGATCTTGCCATCACACGATCGATATTAGGCATAATCTTTGTTTCTAATGCAATTCGCTCTGCCTCTGACAACATTGGGATCTCACTTGTCGATTCTGCAGAATCAACGTCACTGGCAGGCTCCGTTCCTAGAGGTTCTTCTAAAGACTCGCTGGTTGCTGACTCACTTGATGATGCTGTGGGATCTGTGTCCTCAGTCAACGATGTTTCGGTTCCAGTATCCTCGGTGGTTGTTGCTTGACTCGCTTGTGATTCATTTACTAAATCGTGTAAATCGGCTGTATCATCCGACGAAGCTACCGTAGGCTGTTCAACCACTTGTACACCTGTGTCATTCGATTCTTCAACAGAAGTTGCGAGCACACTAACCGGTACTAAATTCAGCGTACTAACGAGAGCGGTAGTGGTAGCAGCTCCTTTTCGGTACAATTGACTGCGTTTTTGCCGTTGCAACTCTTTGCGGATCTGTTTTCTGCTTTTCATTTTTCTCTCCTTCTACTAGCGCTGATTCATTCTGCCAATTGGGTTCAATGAGAATCAGTCCACTGGATCAAGTGTTTATAAAGATAAAATAATTAATTGACTCTAACTGCAAAGCTCGGAGTGTAGTATGCTGTATTCCCCACAGAAACTGTCTGTCCTGGACGAGGGGCATGAATGTACTGGTTGCCTCCTAAAGAGATGGCTACATGGTGGGTACTGCCGGCAGCACCCCAGAACAGTAAGTCACCAGCTTGCGCTTGACTAACAGAAATCATTGTACCAGCAGTTTCTTGCGGTACTGTCCAGCCACCGATATCTTTTCCGGTTACTTGTAAATAGACATAACGGGTAAATCCTGAACAGTCAAAACTATCTGGTCCTTTTGCTCCCCAGACATACGGCTTATTGAGATGATTGTAAGCTTCTGCTACGATCGCAGCTCCAACGTTCCCAATTGGCGCAGATGGTGTCGGAGGTGCAGGCTTAGAGCTAGGGGCAGGCTGAGGAGCAGGATTTCTGCTGCTTTCCGTACTTGCTGTCGTCGAAGAAGAATCTGGAGTAGTTACGGGGCTTGTTTCATTATTTGTTGGTGTTTCTTGGATATCCCCTTGAACATCAGTGGATTCTCCTTGAGCAGAACGTTCGGTTTCAGAAGAATCAGCTTCAGAAATCGAAGAATTTTCAGAAGACTCGGTAGTCGTTGGTATGAGCTGATCTTCAGCTGCTGCCTGCTGTCTTGCTGCGACCCGCTCTGATTCTTCTCTTATTCGAGTTTGTTCTGCCTCATAGGCTTCTTTTTGAGCGAGCAATGCTTCCTTTTCACTTTCTTTATTTGCTTGCCGTAAAGCAAGGTTTGTCTGCAAGACATTCAGATCTGCTTGCTTGGACGCCAGCTTCCCTTTTTGGGCTTCCAGCTGGCCTTGCATTTGCTGCATTTCCGCCATTTTGGTTTCTGCTTCATTTTTCTTTGTCTTAACAGCTGCTTGGTCCGCTTGTTGCTGTTGGATCATCTGATTATTGGCATTGACGATCGTCGTCATTCCGTGGAACCGCTGAACAAAGTCACCGAAAGATTCGGAATCCAAAAGCACGGAAATAAAGCGATCACTTTTCCCATTGACTTGAGTGTCTCGTGCTTGATTCTGGATCGCTACTTGTCGTTTCTCGATCCGTGCTTCCAAATCAGTCACTTCTTTTTCTAAATCATTGATTTCATTCCCTAGTTTTTTCTGCTGAGCGATTAATTCAGCTGCTTGTTCATTGATGTCAGACACTTCATTTGTTAACTGATCTATTTGTGTCTGCACCGATTGATGCTGTTGTTTCAATTCAGCTGCTTCGTTATTTTTTTGCTGAATCAATTGATCGTAATCATCGGCGAACACGGCGGTTGGGATGACAGGACTTGTCAGCGCTATTGCACAAATGCACAAAGATGATGCAAGTTTCTTTTTCATTTTCTCCTCCAATTCGTCAATTTTGATCATCAAATTACATTTATTTGACATTTATCATTTTAACATACTCCTATTCACAACCCAATTGATTTTCCGTTTACATTTTCATTACAAGTGAAATCAATTGTTTTTTAATTCTCGATAGTTTCTTAAAAAACACTCAACCTTCCATTATGATCACTTTTCGAAAAGACATCTAAGTTGGTGAGTTTATGAAATCAAGCAGTATCTGTAAGATACAAACCGTTCTTGATTTCAAAAAGATTACAAAGCCGTAGAAAAAAGCCGTAACAAAAGAATTCACTACAAAAAAGTCC
This sequence comes from Enterococcus sp. M190262, assembly GCF_005843965.1. Classification (NCBI taxonomy): domain Bacteria; kingdom Bacillati; phylum Bacillota; class Bacilli; order Lactobacillales; family Enterococcaceae; genus Enterococcus; species Enterococcus sp. M190262. The sequence continues at coordinate 3,224,611 of NZ_CP040461.1, forward strand.
AGAGATCGTTCGATCTCAATCGAACTTGAGAAAGGCTATTTCTCCATTTTTTGTATTATCTTCTATCACAGCTTCTAAAAACTTTTATTGGTACGGCAACAGTGTTCGCATCACTTGAATTTGATGATCGATTTGTTCTTCTTGAATATGACCCGTCAAAGCTAAAATACCCAGACCTTCTATAACAAACATATAGTTCTCTGCGATTGCTTCCAGATTCCGATCGGCAATCACGCCTTGCGCAACTCCAACTTGAAAAATCTCTTGGATCGTGCGTTTCGTCTCAGTCAACTGCGTTTGCTGCAACGAACTCGTCTCAACTGACTTATGCGTATAATAATACTCATACGTCGCTCGCAGCATGCTGTCGGATATGCTATGAAGCAATCGGTATTTATGATCTTCAAAATATTTCGTCAAGATAGTCTCGAAAGAAGCATTCGCTTTGATCATTGCTCGAACTTCATTAAACCGTCGTTGCGAACGTTGTTGCAGCACTTCTAAGAAAATCGCATCCACCGATTGAAAGTACAGATAGATCCCGCCGCGACTAATGCCGCATTCTTCGATGATGTCTTGCATCGTCGCATCGATCAATCCTTTCTTGCTGAATACTACTTTGGCACTTTCCAAAATCGCTTCTCGTTTTTGCCGTTTTTTTTCTTCGATCGGCTTTTTCATGCTTCCACCTCACTTTATTAATGACACCTGTGTCATTTTATTGTATAATCATCCTAACATAAAAATGACACGAGTGTCATTATATAAGAAAGGGTGTTTTCTCATGAACACAAAAAACAAAACGTATCGTTTAGTGATCCGTGCAATTCTAACCGCAATCATTATCTTACAAACTATGGTACCTTTCCTTGGCTTTATTCCTATCGGCATCACTAGTCTGACGATCATTCATATCACGGTCATTGTTGCTGCCATTGTTTTAGGAACGAAAGATGGGATGTTTATCGGCTTGGTTTGGGGGATTTTCACGATTATTCGGGCATTCACTTCCCCTACGACCCCTTTGGATATCACAGTATTCACTAATCCGATCATCTCAGTCCTGCCAAGGGTCTTAGTAGGTCTCGTCGCTGGTGTATTGTTTACTTGGCTCTATCGTAAAACAAAGAAAGTCGTCCTTGCTTCTATTGTTGCAGCCATCTTTGGTACCCTTACCAACACGGTTCTCGTGTTAACGTTGATGGGAACCCTGTACACTAGTTTGGTGGCCACTACCTATGGTGTTGATGCTTCCGCTTTGTTTGTCACATTAGGAGCTATTGCAGTGACTAACGGCGTTTCTGAAGTGATCACAGCAGTGATCCTGACACCAATATTAGTCAAAGCGCTTTTCGCAGCCACCAGTTTACGTCCAGAAAACCGCTGAGCAAAAGTCCGATTCTTTTAGGTTTGTATCGTTAGCTTTATCCTATCATTTTTTACGACAAGTGCAAACTTGTCCTCTCATTTAACAAATGAAATCAACAAAAAAACCTCTCACTAGCAACGGTTCCATCATTTAATGGAACACGTAACTGTGAGAGGTCATTTTGATTATCTTTCAGAAATCAGAAAAAAGTTGCTATCAATGCAAGGATTGCTAAACCGCCTTGTGTCAATATAATTTTTTTGTCACTAGTGATGCTGCCATACAGAGCAACTAAAATGATATAAATCAAAAGCAGGCGACTCAATTCGACAGGAGAAGCGGAAAGAAACACGCTATAGAGCAAGCCGATGCCGATTAACCCATTATAGATTCCTTGATTTTTGAACAATGTATTCAGTGAAGGGCGTTCTAATTCTTCTTTTGATAAATTGAAAACCCGTTGTGTTCTCTTTGAAGTAGTCGCAAAAGTTTCCAAATACATGATAAATAGAAATTCAAGTGCAACGAACATGATTAAACCTATAGTAATAGTGGACATTTTGCTTCCTCCTTTTTTAAATCTGGTTTTCTTTATTATAAAGTAAACCAAGCAATCTTCCGTCCTTCATGCTTCTAGCGAACACAAAGACAAACGGAAGACCACATAGAAAGTAAGAGTAGATTTATTTAAATGTCGTGATTTTTTCTGCATCCAAACGAATGGATTCATAGCCTAATTCTTCAGCTTTACCAATTGATAGAATCATAACTGGAACGTAGCGTTCTGGATCGACATCAAAAGCCTCTGCTAATTGGTCTGCTTCAAAGCCACCAATTGGATTCGTTTCGTAGCCATGGGCACGCGCGACTAACATCAGCTGCATTGCCGCTAAGCTGGCGTCAACTTTTACGATGGAGGTCATTTGATCTTTCGTGAAGCTCTTGTAGTAAGGAATGATCGTTGCCAATTGTTGGTCTCTGACTTCTGCCGGCATTTTTCCTGCTTCAACTGCTTGATTGTAAATTTCTTCCCCGTATTCATAACAAGCTAAATCACCAAATATCAAGATCATGGCTGCCGATGTGTCGTTTTGGCGTGTGTTGAAGCGGATCAGTGGTTTTAGTTTTGCTTTTTGCTCAGCACTTTCAACGACAACGAAACGCCATGGTTGCATGTTAACAGATGAGGGGGCAGTCGTTGCTTCTTGAATCATCGTTAACATTTCTTCATGAGAGATTTTGACCGTCTCATCATAGACACGGACGGATTTTCTTCCAAAAGTGATATCTGAAAAATCGTTGTTTACTCTATTGGTTGACATATTAGTAGCCTCTTTCATTTCATTAATTTATTCAACAACTGCAAAAACGCAGCTGCTTCTTCTTCGGTCAGCGATAGGGCGAATGCTTCCTTCTCTTGGTGTTTCTCGCAAGCAGACAGCTCTTGTTTGGCTTTAGGTGTTATTTCCACAAAGACTTCACGATTGTTGTCTTTGTTCCTTTCCCGCACTACATAATTCTTTTGTTCTAAAATTTTTAGATGTCTTGTAACTGCTGCACTATCGATCTTCAATTCAGTCTGTAAGTCAGATTGCGAACAACGTCCATTTTCTTTGATGAACATCATTAATTCATATCGGGTCAGACTGAATCCGGTGCTTTTTTCAAAAGTTGCCGTCAATTCTTGATTGGCAATTTTCAACTGATAAAGCAGGCGGCTGATTTCTCTTAGCTGCATGGAATACTCCTCTCTAATAATTGACTCATCAATCGTTGACTCGTCAATAATAACTTTTTTTCTTGCTTTTGTAAATAATTTCCTGCGATAGACAAAAAGCAAACAAAAAAACCAACATCATCGTTGGTTTTCTTGCTGTTTTTTTCACTTCAACTGAAAGGCTTTTTTTAATCCCATTACAACCAGTGTGGAAAGACTAGCCGCTAAGAAAATGATTCCCCATGTGCCAGCTTGCAATGGTGAAGTCCCTAATAATTCATTCATGAAAGGGAGATAAACAGCTGACAACTGCAATCCCATCGAAAGGATCAGTGCGCCGATCAACGGTTTATTCTTAAAGAAAGACTTGTCTAATCCAAATCCGCTTTGCTTGCGAACATTAAAAATATGCATCAGTTGTGCGATTGCCATAAAGGTAAACGTAGCGGTCTGGGCATAAGCTAATTCATGATTTGTTTGTATCAAAAAACTAAAAAAACCAAATGCCGTCAATCCGATCACTATCCCGCTTAAAATAATTCGACCTAAGAATCGTTTATTGACCAAACTGTCTTCTTTGGAACGAGGCTGACGTTTCATCAGGTCCTCTTCTGCAGGTTCAAAGGCCAACGCCATCGCAGGAGCGATATCGATCACTAGATTCAAGAACAAAATATGCAGCGGTTGAATCGGCATGGGAAGAAGAAAAATGACACTTAGAAAGATTGTCACGATTTCGACCATATTACAAGAAAAAAGGAAAGAAACGTATTTTTTGATATTGTCAAAGATGATTCTTCCTTCTTTGATTGCGTCGACGATCGTCCCAAAGCGATCATCAGTCAAGATCATATCAGAAGATTCCTTAGCTACTTCCGTGCCGCGAATGCCCATCGCGATCCCAATATCGGCACCATTAAGAGCAGGAGCGTCATTCACGCCATCACCAGTCATCGACACGGTCTCTCCTTCTTCCCGCAGTGCTTTGACTAGTTGAAGTTTATTTTCCGGCGAAACCCGAGCAAATACAGCCACTTCTTCGATCCGTTCATTAAACGCTTCTTTACCTGCCAAGGCGTCGATCTCTTTTCCCGTCATCGTCTTATCAAAATCGATCAAACCAATTTCTTGTGCGATCATGGAGGCAGTTTGCGGGTGATCACCTGTGATCATTTTGACACGAATCCCCGCTTCTTGAGCGATTTTGACAGCTTCTTTAACATCTGTTCGTGGGGGATCAATGATGCCAACAAAACCTTGGATCTCTAAATTATCCAATGATTCTGTCAGCTCAGACTCCGACAAACCACCCTGATAGTTACTGATTTGTGCCACCGCAATCACTCGTTGCCCATTGGAAGCTAGTGTATGATTGATGTCGTTCAACTGCTCTTTCACAGACGGATCGACGGCAGCTTTCTCAATCAAAACATCCGGTGCACCTTTCATGATCAACGTTCGCTGTTCTTTTTCATAGACGGTGATCATAAATTTGTTTTCTGAATCAAAAGGAAGCTCAGCGATTTTTTCAATGCCTTGATCCATCAGTGTTTGACGATCGATGCCTTCTTTTTTTCCTAATACAACAAACGCTCCATCGGTTGGATCTCCTAGGACCTCAAACTGGCCATCCGTTTCTTTCAAAGAAGCGGACGTACATAGTGCACCGTTTTCAATCATCGCTTGAAGTGCTGGCTCTTCATTGACTGAGATTTCTTGTCCTTCTTTATGGAAGCTCCCCATCGGTTCGTACCCATTACCGGTCACAGTGTAGTGCTCTCCATTACTTAGAATGATCTCAGCGATCGTCATCTGATTTTCTGTCAATGTCCCGGTTTTATCACTGGCAATGATACTCGTAGCGCCCAAAGTCTCAACCGCTGAGAGGGTTTTGACTAATGCTTTGTGTTCAGCCATGATCCGCATGCCGCGAGAAAGAGTAATGGTTGAGACAGCGGGCATTGCTTCTGGAATGGCTGCTACTGCAAGGATGATTGAGATATGCAGCATTTCTACCAAAGGCTGATCCGTTAGAAGACCTGCAATTAGGACCGTCACGGCGGCAAAGAGTGCCGCAATAATGATTGCTTTCCCTAATTTATCCAGCTCGATATCCAAAGGTGTTTTCGCGCTTTTGTTTCCAGTCAGCATATCGCTGATTTTTCCGACTTCCGTTTTCATCCCGATGGCTGTAACGACGGCATAGCCATTTCCTCTTGTCACTGCTGTTCCTGCAAAAACAACATTGCGGCGATCACCTAAGGGGACGTCTTCATCATATTGTTCTGCCGCATTTTTTTCTACAGCTTCGGACTCGCCCGTCAATGCGGACTCAATACAGGCTAAATTGCGGCTTTCCAGCAAACGTGCATCGGCAGCGATCGCATCACCTTCTGCCAAAACGAGAATATCCCCTGGAACGATCGCAGCAGATTCGACTTCCATCACTTGCCCATCACGAATCACTTTTGCGGTAGTGTAAATCATTTCCTGAAGGGAATCAATTGACTTTTGTGCACGCAACTCTGTCACAAAACCAGTCATCACGGCAATTACCACCGCAATCAACACAGCAATTCCTTCTATCGTTTCTCCCATCGCAAAAGAGAGCAATGCGGCGGCTAGTAATAAATAAACGATTAGATTATTTAAATTGTGCCATAACAATTTCCAAGGGGAGGTCGATTCTTGCTGCTGAATCGTATTTTCACCATATGTATCTAGCGCCTCTTTTGCGCCTTGCTTACTAAGCCCTTTCGTCTGATCTGAATGAAAGTATTCAAGTGTTTCTGTCGGTGTTCGTTGATAAAAATTTTCCATCTATTCTCCTCCTTGTATAAGTATCTTCTATGTCTATAGCTCTGTTTTTATAGTGAGATTTTGTCCATGACAAATTATGGCTTCAAGTAAAGTTGTGTCACTTGTGCTTGGAGTCAGGGCGTATGATTGACAAAACGGAAAAATCAAGCAAGGATTGCTTCTTTCGTATGTTGTGAGGGTGTCTGTAATCTTGATCGAATGCGAATACAGATGGGAAAACGCCTCCACAAGTTTTTTACGAGTTGATTGGAACACAGCAATTGAAAATCATTGGTTTTAGAAAGGGAGATCTGGGTACTTCGTAAAAGGGTGTCTGCAGATAAGGATGTTTACTTTGTGAAAAAAACTATCTTTCTATCTTTAAGTTATCATGGAATAAAAGACAGGTAAATTATTTTGCTTGAAAAATATCAATATCATTAAGATAAAGAACAAAATTTATGTAAATTTGAATCTAAAATAAAGAGAATCAAGATTTCCGATTTCTTTTCACAAATAAATCTGATAGAGCAATCCCTTTCCTTGTGAAATAAATAAAAAAAATAACAACTTTTTTTAATAAGAAATTTCTTTCGCTCGCGCTTTTCCACCTGAATTTATTCGTTTTAAGTCAACCCAATTCAATCCAAGTCAACCCAGAAAAAGAAGTGATCCTCTTGAAGAAATCAGCCTGCCGCAAGTATTCATTTGAAATACTACGAACGGGTTTGAGAGTAGCAGAAGATCATTTAACCCCAGATATTTATCATCTAGAGGAAAACTAACCACTGCTTAGTAAAAAAACCAATTCCTTTGAGGTCTTCTTCCCCTCATGGAATCGGTTTTTTTACCTGTTCTTGCTGCTGTCTTTCTGTCTCTAAGTAAATATATGTTTTTTTCGGAGCTAATACTGTGCGAATTTCTTGTTCCAATTGATCGATCACCTCATAGTCACTCGAAGTTACTTTAGGAGAAATCGTCAATTCAGCAACGATCAGTAATTCATCTGGACCTAAATGCAGAGTACGCAGGTCAATCACTTCACCTACTTCCCTAGATGATAATACTTGACGAATTTTTTTCAGATCACTTTTCGAAGCACTCTCTCCGATCAATAAACTATAAAATTCTTTCCCTAAAAAACCAGCTACGATCACTAGAAGGACCCCACCAATGACACCCCCTAAAGAATCAAAGATGGGGTTGTTGGTGATTGCTGTCAATAAAATACCCACCAATGCAATGCTCACACTGATCAATGCAAACAAGTCTTCTGTAAAGCCTAAAAGGATCTCGCTCTCTCGGCTTTCTTTCAAAAAAGCGATCAACGGCTGTTTATCCGTGTTTTGCTCTTTGATTTCTTGCCATCCACTTTGGACTGCTGAACTTTCAATAAAAAAACCAGCAAAAAGAATGGCTGCAACTAGTTGGATGTTCTCCACTTCGTGGGTAGGATCCAAAAGATCCTGACTTGCCTCCATGATTGCCAACAGGCCGCCACCGAAAAAGACCGTCATTGCCACAACCGTACTAAAAAAATAAGTCGCGCGCCCCTCACCAAATTGGTAAAGTTCACTTCGGCCGCGCCGTGCTCGTTTTTCGCCGATTGCTAGTAATCCCTGATTGAGACAATCAATGACACTATGAATACTTTCATTCATCAACACCGCACTGCCGCTGAAAAGAAATCCAATGATTTTGACCACTGCTGCAATAATATGCGTGACTAAGACAATCCCTCGTGCCTGTCGTTTTTCTTGATCGGCCTCTTTCATTTTCTATGTCTCCGTTCTGTCCACTTTTATCAAGTGTTTCTTTCTGCTTATTTAAGAATAGCACCTTCCAATAGAGGAGGAAAACAATTGCGCTTAGCGCTGACGAGGCCCAGAAATAGAATTTAACTTTTTTAATACAAAAAAAGAGACAAGTGAGCGTTGCATTCTCCTTCGAAAGCTAGCTACAAGTGAGAGGATTGCGACAGTAACTGTCATTCTCTGGCTTGTCGTTCCGAGTGAATCGCGTTGCTTTTTTGTCTCTGGTTGATTCTGTATTCATTTGTTCCATGCTTGTTCGTGCCGAGAGGCAATGGTGGTCAAGCATTGGTGATGGGCATCGTCGCCGCTAGTCGATATATTTTTCTAAATGATGAATCAACTGTGTGGCTTGCTCTTTAGATGGCGAGAGAATCAATAATACATCAAAGCCAGCCATCGTGGCAACAATCCCTTCAAGATCCATTTCATCTAGATAATTCGCAATAACATCTGCCCCATTGCTGACAGTATGGATCACTGTGATGAACTCCACTTGTTCAATTGATTTCAAGTATTCATTCATCGATAGCTTCAGCTTTTCGGTCACATCTGCTTCCGCCGTAGCAATCATCGTATACTTCGTTTTGCCTTCTTTCGTATAAGTTTTTGCGATATTCAACTCCCGCATATCTCTTGAAATGGTCGCTTGTGTGGAACACACGCCTTGTTCGTTCAATAAGCGCATCAATTCTTCTTGTGTCTCTACTTCTTGGTTGAGGATCAAACGCTTGATAATCGCTTGTCGCTGGTTTTTCTTCAAAATGATCACCTGCTTCTACTCTATCCATTATCTGCGGATACGTCATGTATCCGCATTCAAAAAATTATCACTGATGGACACTCGAGTCATTTAAAAGTAAGCGAGATCGATCATCCGTAAATCAGCTGCTTGCTACAGTAGTTGTTTGGAAAATCGATCCCACCCTTTAATGATTGTCGTCACAGTGCTTTTATTATTCATCTAATTGGAAAAACGCATCATCGATAAATATCAATTCTTTATATTGGTAGGAAATTTTTTTCTGTTTGATCAATTGTTTCAGCACTTGACTAACCGTTTCTCTCGTCGTACCGCTGAATTTCGCAAGATCGTTGATCATGATCGGATAAGGAATATACCAAGACTCATCTAGCTTTCCATGCTTTTTCATAAGGATCGCTAGTGTATTGATGACACGATCATGGGCACTGGAAGTAATACAGTATTGCATTCTGGTCACTTGCTGTTCCAGTACTCGACCTTGTTTCTTAACGATCATTTTCAATAATTCTCGATCCGCTACCATCAATTGTTCCAAAACAGCAGTTGCCACATACGCGACTTCGATCTCTGTCACCGCAATGGCAGAAAAGTCATAACACGCTGCTTCAAAAAGGCCATTTACCGGAAACAGTTCACCTTCACTGATGAAATCCGTATAAAAGAAAGAATCGGTTTGATCATTTTTTTCGATACGAATCAGTCCGCTACACAGAACAAAAATACGATCACGCAAATCTCCATCGTTGAATAGAATCTGCCCTTTAGGAAAGGTTCGGCAATACATATTTTCTTCCAATCGTTCCCTGTTTTCTTGCGTCAGCACTTTTAGACAATCAAAATTGTCTTTTACGTATTCTCGCATGTTTCCACTAATATCCATCACTCCAATACTTTGTTTGCCAGTTAATCAGAAATGATACGAGTCCCTGTTTCGTGATCAAAATCAGCTAGGTCTTCTAACGAGGTAATGATCGCAACATTGTTTTTGCTAACCTGTACAAAATCCATCGCTGCTTGAACTTTTGGCAACATACTTCCTGGCGCAAAGTGACCTTCCTGGATGTATTGTTCCAGTTCTGTCAAATTGACTTGGTCTAACCATTGCTCATTGTCTTTTCCATAGTTTAAGGCAATTTTAGAGACACCTGTCAAAATAATCAACTCTTCTGCCTCCAAGACCTCTGCCAGTTTCTCTGAAGCAAAATCTTTGTCGATCACGGCTTCGACTCCTTGTCCTGATTCAGTAACGGGTATCCCTCCGCCACCTGCACAAATGACAATAAAATCGTTGTCGACCAATGCACGAATGCTGGCTTGGTCATGGATTGTGATCGGTTTCGGGCTGGCAACGACTTTGCGCCAACCGCGACCGGCATCTTCTTTAAAGATCGCATTGGTTTCTGTCATCATCTGCTGGGCTTGCTCTTCAGTCAAGAAAGGTCCTACTGGTTTTGTCGGATCGGCAAATGCTGGATCCTTTTCACTGACTACTACTTGAGTGACCAGCGTTGCTACCTTTGTTGGTAAGCCTTCTGCTGCTAATTCTTCTTCTAATGCATTCTGCAACCAATAACCGATACTTCCCTGAGTCATAGCGACACAGGTATCTAATGGCATCGCAGGATTTTTGGGAGAGTTTGCTGCTTGTTGCTGTAATAAGAGATTCCCAACTTGCGGTCCATTTCCATGGGTGATCACTACTTGGATCTCTTGTTTGATCAAAGATACTAAATGTTTGGCTGTTTGTCTAAGCGCCTGTTGCTGCCCTCTTGCGCTAGGATCATCGGTCAAGATCGCATTTCCACCTAATGCGATGACTACTGTTCTTTTATTCGTCATGGTATCCCTCGTCCTCTCACACTCTTGGAATAAATAGATTTCCTAAAGTAGCGGCCATGATTGCTTTGATCGAATGCATCCGATTTTCAGCCTCTTCAAATTGACGGCCATATTTGCTGCGGAAGACTTCATCAGTGATCTCCATTTCTTTGATCCCGAATTCTTCTTCGATTTTCTTTCCGTAGACAGTATTCGTATCATGGAAGGCAGGCAAGCAATGTAAAACAATCAAGCGGTCGTCTGGTGTACCTGTCGCTTTGATCAAATCCATATTGATTTGATAGTCTTTTAGCAAATTGACTCGTTCGGTGAACTTGTCTTCTTCACCCATTGATACCCACACGTCCGTATAAAGGACATTCGCACCACGAACACCTTCAGCAGTGTCATCTGTGATCATCAATTGGCTGCCAGATTCTTTGGCAAATTCATTGGCATAACGAACGACGTCGTCTTCTGGGAATAAGGATTTAGGTGCGCAGATTCGAACATTGACCCCAAGAATCGCACCAGTAACTAACAAGCTATTCGCCATATTGTTACGGCCATCTCCCACATACACCAACGTGATGTCTTTCAACGTGCCAAAGTTCTCTTTGATCGTCATGAAATCAGCGATCATTTGGGTTGGATGCCATTCATCTGTTAATCCGTTCCATACAGGAACACCAGAATACTTCGCTAAATCTTCGACGACTTGCTGGCTGAAGCCGCGAAATTCAATTCCGTCAAACATACTGCCTAACACTTTCGCTGTGTCTTCAACAGATTCTTTTTTACCTAGCTGAATGTCATTGGCGCCCAAGAATTCTGGGTGAGCACCTAGATCGATGGCAGCTGTCGTAAAGGCCGCCCGTGTCCGAGTCGATGTTTTTTCAAAGAGCAAGGCAATATTTTTTCCTTCTAAATAGCGGTGCGGGATATTTTTTTTCTTGAGTCCTTTTAAGTGAATCGAAAAGTCAATCAGATACTCGATTTCTTCTTTCGTAAAATCTTTTTCTGCTAATAAACTTCTTCCTTGAAATACTTGTTCCATTATTCATTCCTCCTATGATACCGTTAGTCTTTATTTTTGTAAATTTCAGGTTGCTCAAAGATCTTCTCTGATAAATGGCATGCTCATACAACGAGGGCCGCCACGTCCGCGAACGAGTTCACTTCCTGGGATGTAATTAAGTTTGACCCCTGCTTCGACTAGTTTTTCATTCGTGATCAAGTTTCGGTCATAGACGACTACTTCTCCTGGTGCAATCGTCAACGTGTTCGAACCATCATTCCATTGTTCTCTGGCAGCTGCTGTGATATCTCCACCTCCGCAACGAATGAGTTCCACTGCATCTAAATCAAGATAGCGGCAAAGAATCCGTTCCAATGTTTCTTTTTCTTCATAGATTTTGATTTGGTCATTTTGTTTGGAGATGGAATAAACCGTTAACTCGCCTTCGATTTCCGGATGGATAGTGAACTTGTCATAATCCACCATTGTAAAGACCGTATCCAAATGCATGAATTTACGCTCTTCACCGATATTGAAAGCTAGCACATGTTCAAAAGTCGGTTCTTTCTCAAATAATTTTTTCGCCAATTTTTCAATTGAAGCGACATCTGTACGTTGTGAAATCCCAACAGCTAACACTTTTGATGACAAGACTAATTCATCGCCACCTTCGATTCGTGTGGATTCATCCCGATTGTATAAAAGATGCTCGGCTTCTTTTTTGAAAATTGGATGATAGTTAAAGATATACTTGCCGTACAATGTTTCTCTTCGTCTCGTTTCTGAATACATTCGGTTCAAGGAAACACTATTTCCGATCGTAGCAAATGGATCGCGGGTAAAGTACAAGTTCGGCATTGGATCGATCAGAAACGGATACTGATCGTCTACAAGATCGGTCAGATTCTGATGGCTAGCGATCTTCATTTCATTTTTTCTCAATCCTGCCATCGTTCGGTCGATCAGTTCACGATTATCAGAGATCGATAGTAAATATTCTTCAATCACTTTGCGGGTGTTTTCACTTTGGATGTTTGCTTCCTGCAAGTACTCTGCAACAAATTGTTCCTTGAGTCCTGTAGAGGTCAAAGATTCAGCTGCTAAATCTTCCAAATAAAGCACATCAACCCCTTTATTTCGCAATGTTTCGGCAAAGAAATCATGTTCTTTTTGCGCTTGCTGTAAAAAAGGAATATCATCAAACAGCAATTGTTCCAAATAATCCGGCATTAAATTTTCCAATTCTTTTCCTGGACGATGAAGCATCACTTGTTTTAATCGTCCAATCTCTGAAAAAACGTGAATAGGTTCATTCATTTTTTCATCCTCCTCATTCCTATACAATTTGTTTCCCTTTTTCTATGAAACTTTTTTTAAATAGTCTGAGAGTAATCTCAAACCAGTTTCTAGCGTCTCTTTCTTACAGCAATAACCTAAGCGGGCGTGCCCTGGTACCCCAAAAGCTGTTCCCGGAACAAGCAAGACCCCAGTTTCTTCTAATAGATCCACACAGAATTGATAGTCCTCTTGTTGGATCTTCAACTTGATAAATGCCGTAGAAACATAATGGGGAACGATTAATTCCACTTTCGGTTCTTGGTCTACCCACTGCCTGACAATGGCAAGATTCTCTGCGACGATTTTCTTGTTTCGTGCGATAATCTGCTCTTTGTTTTCCAATACTTGAATCGCTATTTCATCAGCGATAACACCGCCACAAATCATCGTATAATCTCGGTATTTACGAAAATGTTCCGTGAGTTCTTCACTAGCGGCAGTCCAACCGATACGAATGCCTGGCGTTGAGTAGGTTTTTGACAAAGAGTTGGTGGCAATTCCCTTCTCATAGCAATCGACGATGGAACAAAATGTGCCTTCTTCTGTTAATGGTGCATAGACTTCGTCTACTAAAATGTAGGCATCCGCTTCTTTAGCGATGGCGACAATCTGCTGTAATTGCTCTTGATCAAATAGCGTACCGGTGGGGTTATTCGCGTTATTTAAGCAGATCATTTTTGTTTCAGGTTTCACTTTGGCTTTCAAAACTGCTAGATCAAGCTGCCAGTTTGCTTGATTTAATTCAACAAAGTCTACTTCTGCCCCAAATGCTTTTGGCAAATCATAGAGTTGCTGATACGTTGGCCGCATGGAGACAACATGATCCCCGCTTTCGATCAAAGCGAATAGTGCCAGGAAATTTGCTCCTGTAGCTCCGTTTGTCTGTAAAATATTCGCTGGTGTCATGTGTTGGTATAATGAAGCGACGAGTTCTTTGAACCGATCCGATCCTTCGATCCAGCCATAATCTAAAGGCTGCTGCGCGACACGTTTCAAAAAATCTGTACTCGTTTTGCCACTGAAGGCCATGATTTCCTCTAGCGTCAGTGCTTCGATAGAACTTTGGGCAATGTCATAGGTTGCTTTTTTCTCCCAGATATTCAACCATTCCTCGACACCAAAATTAGCAATATCCATAATCAACCCCCTTATACTGAGATCATTCCAGTAGCGATTGCTACGATCGATAATACTGCTGCTAAACTGACCACAGCCATGACAATTTTTTGCCTATTGCTGATTTGATAGTTGTTCTCTTTACATGCCCGTAAGTAGAAATAGAATCCTGGTAAATAGGCGATGCTGCATAAGAGAACATAGGCAAAGCCTGCTAATGTGATCCCAATGATCTGAAAGGCCGTTGCGACTGCACCAATAAACAATTGTTTATTGTCTTTTTGCTGATAGGAATAAATCATTTGATAGATCCCCACGAGCAAGTAACAAATCAAAATCGCTGCGGTACACATTGAATAAGCAAATTGATACGCGTAATCGGTCACAAGGAACGTTAACAAGAACACGTTCGTCAATGCAGCAGTGATAAACAATGAATAACTTGGTGCTTGTTTTCGATTGACCTTGCCCCAACTTTTTGGCAGCATCCCATCGCGGGACATCAATAAGGTTGTTTCTACTGGTAACATCGTCCATGACAGCCAGCAACCAATGATGGAAATGATCAGACCGATATTGATAAAGGCTGCACCCCACTCTCCAACCATATAGCGCAAAATGTTGGCCATTGCTGGTTGTGGTAACGCCATCAATTCAGCTTGCGACATGACGCCGTATGGCAATAAGGAAGCTAGCACATAGATGACTAGCAAGGAAAGCAAACCGATGACTGATGCTTTTTGGGCATCTGACCGTTTTTCCGCACGATTGGCTAAAACACTTGCCCCTTCAATCCCAACAAAGACCCACATCATCACCATTAGACAACCTTTGATCTGTGACCAGAGACTGACAGAAGCACCACTTTGTAGTGAGCTGCTGACATTTCCCCAGAAATCTGCTGAGAAAATATCGACATGAAAACTAACGAGTGCGATAACCATAAATAAAAACAAAGGAACTAATTTACAGATCGTAACAATTGTGTTGATAAATGAAGCGCTCTCAATTCCGTTATTCACCAGAAAGGTCAATACCCAAATAAAAACACTTGCTAGTAAGATAGACGGAATGTTTTGTCCTCCCTTGAATGCGGGTATAAATTCACCAATTGCACTCATGAGCATTGTCGCAAAGGCGACGTTTCCCAGCCAGGCAGAGAGCCAATAGCCCCAGCCACTGATAAAACCTCCTAATTTCCCAAATGCCGCTTCTGCATACCCAAAAATACCGCCGTCTAAATCTGGTCGTTTGGCGCCTAAATTATTCAATGATAAAACTAATGCAAGAATGCCAATTCCGACGATGATCCAGGCGATGATTGCAGGTCCAGGAGCAGCGGACATCGCTAAGTCATTCGTGATACCGAAGATTCCACTACCAATGGATGAACTGACTACTAAGGCAATCAAGCCGATTTTACTGATTCCTCTTTTCTTTTCCATTGTTCTCCAACTTTCTTTAGTATTGTGTAGTAACTTGCATAAATCCCACTTGCAAAAAAAATCACAAAAATCATTAAAACCAATCTAGCTAAATGAAATACTCTCTCGCCTCTTTCCTTTTATTTATTGATTTTTTCAGCTGAAATCAATCACTCTTCTTCCTGAGAAATAACAATTATTTATCAGGTACATGTATATGATAACGAGTTAAAAACGCTTACATTGTGGTTCAGTTATCATTTCCAATGCCAAAAAATTGGCATTATTCATCCGTAATGAATAATCGCTTTTATCCTCTTTTTTTACCCATTTTTTTCTCCTCTAACTCATAATCATTCAGATATTTTTTTCTAAGAATTTCATTAGAAAAATTGAATAGTGTCTATTTTTTGAAGAAAATCAATCATTTTCTAGCTACATGTCCAAAACCACTCTCTTCTCAAAGACCTATGAATTTATTGCATACGACCGCCAAAAACGGCCCTTTTAGAAACAAAAAAAAGAAACGCCGCAGCGTTTCTTTTTTTATTATTTCCTATTATAAAAGAACATCATTTCATTAATAGTTTGTACTTGTATCCGTAGTCGTCCCTTGATTTTCTGATGTCGTCTCATCTAATTGACCCAATGCTTTCAGCATATCATTACGGATCTCATTATAGGAGTAATCTTGAATATAAACGATTGACTGGCCATCATAAGATTCACCATCATACCATTCATAAGTATGTTTATCGATAGTAAAACCAGAAAGCATATTCCCAGCTAGTGAAACCAAGTCTTCAAACTTAAAGTTGGTATTGACATTGTCACTGACAGAGTCAAGAATCTCCTGATATTTTGTGACATTATTGATTTTCAATGCTTGACTAATGGCTGCTTCAATGACTTCTTGCTGCCGATTGCCACGGTCCACGTCAGTATCCATTTTACGGATTCGAGCAAAAATCAATGCTTGCTCTCCATTCAACGACTGTCGGCCCTTTGGAATCAGTGTTTTACCAGAATTGTCCGAAGTATACTTTTCATTAATGTCATAAGGAACATCTACGGTAACACCGCCGATTGCATCAATGATCTTCTCAAAACTTGTAAAATTGATATTGACATAATAATCAATTGGCAAGTTCAAATAGTTTTGCACCGTTTCAATCGTTGCATCTTCCTCACCAATCGCAAATGCACTATTGATTTTTGCCGTGTTGACGACCGTCCCGTTTCCGGTACCATCGTAGATATTTGTCCAAATATCTCGAGGTAAACTTACCATGTCGATCTTTTTATTTTCGCCATCATAGACCATATAGATCAAACTGTCTGCTCGAGTCGTATCTAGATGCTCTTTCTTTTCTCGTTCAGCATCATTGTCGACCCCCATTAACAGGATCCCAAATTTAGAATCAACATTTGCTGATTTCAATGAATTGTCTTTTTCTTTATTGGATTTGATCACAGCGGATTCTTTAAACATTTTATCCACAGAATTTTTTGCAGCATAATACGTATATCCTGCAAATAAAAAGACTCCTGCAATCGCAAAAAGTACGACGCCTCCTATGATTCGGCGCTTATTACGAGCTTTGCGGGCCCGCTGTTTGCTAAATTTCGACTTTCTATCCATAGTGCCTCCTTCATGTTTCCTACTTCACTCTCCCCGATTGTACCAGATTTTGTTTTCAGCGCCTATTTTTTTAAGATATTTTATATTTTTGCTGTGAATTTTTATGCTAATGCAAATTTGTTCGAAAAAATTTCCCTATGATTTTTCCTTGAAAAAATCTAAAAAGATCATAGCCAAGTAAAGTATCATACGCAGTATTTATCGTATAATTATCAAAAAAATTGAAAACTAATTGTTTGTTTCTGAAATAAAAATGAAACTTTCTTTTCTTTCTTGATTGCTCCCCCTCAGTTTGGAACTATGGTAAGATATGCTAGAAACGAAAGATTTTTTATTCGTAAATTCACAGTGGAGAATTCCTCTCCGGATGCATTTTTTCTTTCATTGACTATTTTATTTTTACAGGAGGTTTTTATGATTGGATTATTACGCTATGCCAAAGACTATCGTAAACAGATCGTCTTAGGTCCTTTTTTTAAGTTTTTAGAAGCTGTGTTTGAACTGGTTTTGCCACTCCAAATGGCTGCACTCGTGGACCATGGAATTCGCCAAAACAATTGGTCGAAAGTAGTTGAAATGACCCTCTGGATGATTGCGATGTCTGTCATCGGGATGATCTGTGCGGTCATCTGTCAATACTATGCAGCCACTGCTTCTCAAGGTTTTGGCACAGAATTACGCAATACATTAATGAAAAAAATCAATTTGTTGTCCCACAATGAATTGAATCTATTTGGAACAGATACGTTGATCACTCGAATGACCAATGATATCAACCAAATGCAAGTTGCATTGGCTATGTTGATCCGTTTAGTCGTCAGAGCACCTTTTTTGAGTATTGGTTCAGTGATCATGGCGTTTGTCATCGATTGGCAAGCGGGCTTGATTTTCTTATGTGTGCTGCCACTTTTTTGTATCATTTTATTTTGGATCATTAGCAAGACAGTGCCATTATATAAGAAAGTCCAGATCCGCTTGGACGAACTAAATGAACTAGTCAGCCAAAATTTGAGCGGTATTCGTGTGATTCGTGCTTTTGCTCGAACAAAAACTGAGACCAAACGTTTTGACCAAGCCACAGATGATTTGACCAATGTCTATATTCGTGTGACCAATCTTTCTGCATTATTGACCCCAGCTACAACCATGATTATGAATTTAGGAATTATTGCACTCTTTTACTTTGGCGGTTTCAAAGTGAACATCGGAAACTTGGAACAGGGGGAAGTACTGGCGTTGGTCAATTATATGAACCAAATGCTGTTGGCACTGATCGTTGTATCGAATCTCGTCATCATTTTTACTCGCGCTGCTGCTTCGGCTTCACGGATCAATGAAGTTCTTGATACAGAACCGTCGATTGATGATAGTTTATCTGAGGTTTTTATGGATCAACAAAAACAGGCAGGTGCCCTTCGTTTCGAACATGTGGACTTTCGCTTTTCACCTAACTATGGCTTAGCATTAAAAAATATCGATTTTGAGATTGCTCCTGGCACAACCTTGGGCATCACTGGTCCAACTGGCAGTGGGAAATCGACATTAACGCAACTGATCCCGCGATTTTATGACACAGCTGCTGGTAAAGTGATCGTTGATGGACAGGATGTACGCAAGTGGCCGCTGAAACAATTAAGACAAAAAATTGCCATGGTTCCTCAAACGGCGGTTCTGTTCACTGGTACGATTCGTGAAAACTTACAATGGGGAAAAAAAGATGCGACAGACGAGGAATGCTGGCAAGCATTAGAGATCGCCCAAAGTCGCGACTTCGTCGAAGCACTACCGCAAAAGTTGGATACGCCGATTTTTGAAGGAGGCAAGAACTTTTCTGGTGGGCAAAAGCAACGCTTAACGATTGCTCGAGCAATTATTGCTAAACCTGATATATTGATTTTGGATGATTCATTAAGTGCGCTAGATTACCAAACAGATCTGGATCTGCGGATGGCTTTAAAAGAAAAAATTCGCGGAACGATCATCATCATTTCTCAGCGTGTTCGTTCGATTCAAGACGCACAGCAGATCTTAGTGTTAGATCAGGGAAATCTGGTCGCCAAAGGCACCCATGACGAGTTGATGATCACTTCCAAAGCTTATCAAGAAATTGTGGCATCTCAAGAGGAGGAAGAAGAATGAAAAAGAAATCATTTGATTGGTCTGCCTTCCGCCGCTACCTCCCCTATCTCGCTGTGTATGCCAAAGAAACTTGGACTGCTGTCGTTTTAGGGATCGCTGCTGGCATCTCAACGGTTTTTATGACTTATGAAATAGGTCAGGCTGTCGATAAAATGATTGGTCCTAGCAAGGTTCATTTCGAAGAACTTTATCGCATTCTCGCGTTGTTTGGCGGTGTAGTGATCGTTACTGTTGTCAGTCAATGGCTGATCCAACGATTAGGGAATCGAGTAGCCTATCTGTCTGTTGCTGATCTGCGCAAAGAAGGTTTTGCTCATTTAAATACACTACCCTTGCGTTATTACGATCAAACGTCTCACGGGAATATCGTCAGTCGCTTTACCAATGACATGGATAATATCTCAATTGCGGTTGCTGCTGTCTTCAACCAATTATTCTCCGGTATCTCTGTCGTGCTGATTGCCTTGGTAGTCATGGTTAAGATGAGTGTGCCACTGACTCTCGTCGTTCTTGTTTCAACACCGATCATCTTTTTAGTCAATTGGATCGTGGCACGAACATCACAAGCAGATTTTGCGCGTCAACAAGAGATCGTCGGTGAAATTTCTGGATTCGTTACCGAAATGATAGGCAATCAAAAAATTGTCAAAGCATTTGAACGAGAAGCAATCAACCAAGAACAGTTTGAAATGATCAATGACGAATTAAACCTTCGTGGCCGAAAAGCACAGTTTTCTTCCTCGTTGACCAATCCGCTTTCCCGTTTTGTTGACCATCTTTCCTATCTGTCTGTCGGCTTCGTCGGTGGTTTATTGTACTTTTCAGGCTCGGGGCTGGTAACAGTTGGGATGATTTCAAGCTTTACGATCTATTCTAGCCAATTTTCAAAACCATTTATTGAACTGTCAGGCATCACCACTCAGATTCAGACTGCATTAGCTGGTTTGGCACGAACCTTCCAGTTATTGGATCAAGTGCCAGAAAGTGTGGATGACACAGCAACACAAACGATGAAGGAAATCAAAGGTAAAATCGACTTTGAAAATGTGGCTTTTGCTTATGATCCAGGACAAAAACTGATCGAAAACTTTTCTTTTACAGCTGAACCAGGTGAAACGGTGGCAATTGTCGGAAAGACTGGTGCCGGTAAATCGACACTAGTCAATTTGCTGATGCGTTTCTACGATGTTGATCAGGGAACTATCCGAGTAGACGGCGTCGATATTCGTCAATTGCAGCGAACAGCGTTACGAAAGAGTTTTGGTATGGTCCTTCAAGACACGTGGCTGTTCGATGCTTCTTTAAGAGAGAATCTCCAATATGGCAATGACACGGCTACCGATGAAGAAATATACGATGCTTTAAAAAATGCATATATGTATGAATACGTTATGCGGTTACCAGATAAATTGGATACGCCGATTGGGCAACAAGGCATCAAGATTTCCGATGGGCAGCGACAATTACTGACCATTGCTCGTACTATGATCAGTAATCCCCCGATGCTGATCCTCGATGAAGCCACCAGTTCAGTCGATACACTGACAGAAAAGAAAATTCAAGATGCCTTTTTGAAAATGATGGAAGGAAAAACCAGTTTCGTCATTGCCCACCGCTTATCAACGATCCGTGCGGCTGATAAAATTTTGGTTATGGATGCCGGTCAAATCGTCGAACAAGGTACTCATGAAGAATTGTTAGCGGAAAAAGGGTATTATTACCGTCTCTACCATGCTCAATTTCAACATTAACAGGCACATGTTGATAGATTAACGCTAAAAGAAGTGGTTCCCTAAAAGAACCACTTCTTTTTTTAAAATTGAGAATTGTTATTTACTCCAAACATCGCTATATTCCGGTTTACGTTCAAACTCTTTTTTTGCAAATGGACAGAGTGGAATGATTGTTTTCTTTTCCGCACGCGCTTTTTCTACCCCTTTTGCCACTAACTTTTCTGCCAGTCCTTGACCACGATAGGCTGGATCGACAAAAGTATGATCAATGATCATTCGTTTTGTTCCTGCATTTGACCAAGTCATTTCGCCGATCTCTTTCTCGCCGTCTAATAAGGCAAAACGATTTTTTTCTTCCTTGATTTCCATTAGTTTTCTCCCCTTTGAATAAATTTTAATGCGCCGCTTGGACAAGATTGGTTCACTTGAGCAACTTGTTCTTTTTGAGCATTATCGGGAATGACCCACGGTCGACGTCCTACCTCAAAAACAGTTGGATTACCTCAAACACACTTTCCACTGTGAATACAAATGTCTTTGTGAGAATAAACATCGAATGCTGAGCCATGATATTTGCGATACCCATCAGCAAGCAACTGTTCCTCTGCGTGTTCTTTTAAGTGCTCTGTCGTTGTTTTCCCTCCGTCACTGCTTGACTTTTATTGACCGCCTTCATCATAAGCTAAATCAACAAAAAAATAAAACAATCGCCATTTATACGTAAAAGATTTAGCAGAAAAAACAGCTCTACTAGAAAAAACTGCAACATAAGCACTTCAACAAACAAACGATCCGAAGACACATCGAATCCTCTCTACAATCCGATCCTCGTCCCTAGTCACAGAGAGAAGAATTCTTTCTCAAGTCCAGTTTGGATCATTTCGTCTGCTTTTGCTTCTGTTACAGCTCTATTCGTTTGATTTCATTTGATAGTGATTACTGAAAAGAACCTTAGTCATTATTGATCGCTGTTAGATGAACCATTTGTGTTGCATAGTCGCCGGATAAAGCAGGATCAATATAGAAACCGATCTGCATCAATTCATCGCCGCCGATTTTATATCCCCCCATTTGATACACTGTATCTGCCGCTAATCCCGCCAATTTGAGAGTGATTAGCGGTGCAGATGCTTCGGCTAATACACGGAAATAGAAAACAATCGCTTCTTGTTTATCTTCAGAAACGTACATCCACGCAGTATCATTTCCTGCAAAAGGACTCAACAAGCGAATAAACGTGCCATATTGGAAGAGTTGTCGATGTTTTTTATAAAAGGCAACTTGCTCTTTGATGGCTGCTTTTTCTTCATCGGTCACTGTCGTCAAATCCAGCTCATAGCCCAAGACACCAGACATTGCAACGTTTCCGCGGATCGCTAAGTCAGTGATCCGCTGTGTTTGGTGGTTAGGCACTGCTGAAACATGCGAACCCATGCTAGAAGCCGGGTATGACAGGCTGGTTCCATATTGGATTTTCAAACGGGCTATCGCATCGGTATTATCACTCGTCCATATCTGCGGCATGTAATACAAGAAACCTGCATCAAAACGACCACCCCCGCCAGAACATCCTTCAAACAAAATAGTGGGATGAGCAGCTGTCAATCGTTCTAAAAAGTCATACAGACCTAAAATATAGCGATGGAACACCTCCCCTTGCTGGGTAGGATCTAACAACAATGAATAGACATCCGTCATGTTGCGATTCATGTCCCACTTAATATAATCAATGGGTACTTCGTTAAATAGAAGGGCTAACTGATCAAAAATATGTTTCCGAACATCTTCTCTAGAAAAGTCCAGTACAAACTGACTGCGACTTAATGCGGGAGAACGTCCAGGTACTTTTAAGGCCCACTCGGGGTGCTGACGATACAACTCGCTCGCTTCTGAGATCATTTCCGGCTCTAACCAGAGACCGAATTTCAAACCCTTCTGATGGACTTTTTCCGCAAACCCTCGCAGACCAGAAGCTAACTTTCCTTCATTCTCATACCAGTCACCCAGAGAAGTCAAATCATTTTCTCGTGCACCAAACCAACCGTCATCCAAAACAAACAATTCAATTCCCAATGCCTTCGCTTCATCGACGATCTGCTCCAGTTTTTCTTCATCGAAATCAAAATAAGTGGCTTCCCAGTTATTGATCAACGTCGGACGTTCAGTCAGCTGATACTGTCCACGAATAAGATGACTATTATAAAAGCGATGATAGGTTTGTGACATTTGGTTGAGCCCTTGATTACTATAAACTGTAACCACTTCTGGTGATTGGAAGCTTTCCTGAGGTGGTACTGTCCAGGCAAATCGATAACTATTGATGCCCATGATGAGCCGCGTTTGATCATAAGGATCTTTTTCGATAATCATTTCGTGATTGCCGCTATACAGTAAACTAACGCCATAACATTCTCCCGAGAATTCTGTTGTAGCGGGATCTGCCAAAATAACAAAAGGATTCTGTTGATGGCTGCTGGAACCTCGCTTGCTGTCCAATTTCTTGATACCTGTCTGAACTGGTTCTCGACTGATTTGCCGTTCTTTCGCCCATGCACCATTCAATTGGATCAAATCAAGCGGTCGGTTGGGAAAATCCAGTGATTGACTGGCTAGTTGATGGATAACGATTGGTTCAAGACCGTCATTTTTTAAGGCACTTGAACGAATGATTGCTGATGTATCAGTAAAAATACTATAGTTCAAAATCAATTCAAGCGCGGCAACTTCATCTCGCAATATGATTTGCAACGTTTCGATTTCTTGCGGAGCACCGTGAGTTTGAGGCAACCCCGCAAGTGCTGGTTTGCCTTGACTGATTTCATGGCTTTGATAGATAAAATGCGCAACATGACTGCCATTTGGCAGTTGGATATCATATGCCGCTTCACGAAAATCACCGAACCCATTCCCAGGAAATTCCATCATCAGCGTATCCAGCGAGAATAAGCGATCCTTGCTGCCTGCTGGATTCGGCGAAAAAGAACGATCTAATCGTGGGTAACGATAATGGCCAGAATAATGGGTAATTTTCTTTCCAAAGTAGATATGCGCTAAATTTCCACCTTCTTCGATCTGCATCACATAACTGATTTTGTTGTTGCTTAAATGAAAAATATGGTTTTTTTTATCAAAATGGATCATTTCATTTCCTCGTTTTCTCTTTTCTTCACTTCACAGAACCTAACATGCCTTGTACGAATTGTTTTTGTAATACGAAAAAGATAATCGCTGTTGGCAAAGTGGCGATCACGATCCCGCACATCATCATGCCGTAATCCGGTGTATAGGAAGCCCCCATCGCAGATAAAACCAACGGAACTGTCCGTTTATCCGGTGATTGCAAGGCAACTAATGGCCACAAGTAGTTGTTCCAGCTATTCATAAAGGTAATGATCGCTGCTGCTGCATAAGTATTTTTAGCAGTAGGCATATAGACTCGGAAGAAAATACTTAACTCATTTAGCCCATCAATGCGGGCTGCTTCTACTAATTCTTTAGGGAAAGCTTTGATATTTTGGCGGAAAAAGAAAATCAGGAACGCTGTACAAACAGAAGGTAAAATGACCACTGCAAAAGTATTGATTCCGATTGGGGTTCCGCTAAGCTGACTAAACATGCGGTATAACGGAATCATCAAAGCCGCAAAAGGAACCATCATCGATAAGAGTAAAATATTGAAAATGCGATCTTTTGTTTTGGTTCGATAGATCTCAAACCCATAGCCCGCCATGGAAGAAAACAGCAACGCGAAGACGGTCGTAATGACCGCGATCACTGCAGAGTTGCCCAAAGCACGAGTAAAGTTCAGTTCAGAAGCAAATAAATTTTGGAAATTGATCACCAGCTGATCACCGATCATGATTTTTCCTGCCACAATGTCAAAGGTTTGATTGGTCATTCCCAATACCATCCAGACAAATGGAAAGACGGAAATAAAGGCCAAAAGACCTAAGAAAAGATACTTTAAGCTTAAAGAGAGTGTTTTCAATTTTCTTTCCCTCCTAATTTTGTTTGGATGACGGATAAGACCACAATAGCGATCACGATCACAAAGGATACTGCCGCCGCATAGCCAAAGTTCGGGGTGAATTTATAACTTAAATTATAAATGTACTGCGAGAGCGTGGTGGTTGCATTGGCAGGTCCCCCACCTGTAATATTTTGTACTTCGTCAAATAATTGCAATGTTCCGATCGTTGAAGTAATTGTCGTGAATAAAATAATTGGCCGCAAATTAGGAATAGTTATCTTGAAAAGTTGATCCCATTTAGTCGCACCATCAATTTCAGCAGCTTCATAGATGCTAGGATCAATGTTTTGCATACCAGAAATAAAGAAAATCATATTATA
Source organism: Enterococcus sp. M190262 (assembly GCF_005843965.1). Taxonomy (NCBI): domain Bacteria; kingdom Bacillati; phylum Bacillota; class Bacilli; order Lactobacillales; family Enterococcaceae; genus Enterococcus; species Enterococcus sp. M190262. The sequence continues at coordinate 3,249,651 of NZ_CP040461.1, forward strand.
GCCTGTCCAGCGCCAAGTAATGGCAAAAATAATCAAGACTTTTGCCCAGAAAGGATCCGTTAGCCATTGAATCGGCACCTCAATCAAATGAATTTGCATTAATAAATTATTGACTAACCCATTCGCTGAGAATAAACTTTTCATGATCAACGAGTAAGAGACCAATGAAGTGATACAAGGTAAAAACAAGGCCGTTCGGAAAAGACCTTTGAATTTTAATTTTTTGTCATTTAGTATGTTCGAGACGATCAAAGCCAAAAACAGCATGATCGGTACTTGGATCAATAAGTATAAAAATGTATTACCAAAAGCTTTCTTAAAGGTTGAGTCACTCAGCATCCGCTGATAGTTTCCCAAACCGTTGAATGACATCGTTGTCGGCGGTCCCGACTGGAAAGACGTAAAAAGAGCTGAAATCATAGGAACAAATACTAATAGTGTAATCAAGATCACAGGCAAAGAAATAAACGCGTTTCCATTCGCAAACCAATTTTTCGATTTATTTTTCATGGTGATTCCTCCTTCAAACGACACTATGGCACCAATCTAATGACTATACGAACGATTGCTGCTTAACAATCTCCTCTAATGGGAAATTATTGGTACCAGCAGCTATCGTTCGTATCTGATTTGTTGATTATGAAACCATAGCTAAATGATTTGCTTAGTTTGCGATTTGTGCTTCTACTTGTGTTTGTGCATCTTCTAGTACTTTATCGATATCTTCCCCATTGATTACTCGCTGCAAGCTTTCTGTCAATACAGATTCGATCGCATAAGTATGATTGCCGTAGTTGACGGCCGGGATCTCTTGTGACCATTGAGAGAAGTCTTGGAAAACTTTTTGTCCTCCATAAAAATCAAGTCCTGAAGTATATTCTTTTGTCTCTTCGGCAGCATTCATCGTTGAAACCAGCCCAATTTCAGTTGCCAATGTTCCCATCAATTCTTTATTTGAAGCAAACGTTTTCGCTAAAAAGTCTTTCGCATTCTCTTCACCAGCTACGCCTTTAATGACATACCATCCTGCTCCGCCAATACTTGATGCGTTCACTGAATTGCCACCAGCTAGTGCCGGAATCGGTGCAATCGCCCATTTGCCGCTTTGATCTTCAGCCCCTTGAATCGTACTAGAATACCAAGCACCTGTTGGTGCTGCAGCAACATTTCCGGATTGGACTGCATTGACGCCGCCATCCCAATCAGAGACTTGTTCAACTAATCCTTCATTCAGTAGTGTCGCCAATACATTCAAGCCGGCTTTGAATGATTCGTTGTCTTTAATCGTTACTGTAGTGCCGTCTTCACCGGTATACCATTCACCAGCTGACTGCATGATGATCCGTGCCAATCCCAAATCGCTTGGATCCAGAGACATCATGGCATGTCCCGTTTTCTCCTTGACATCTTTGGCAATTTGAATAAAGTCATCCCAGGTAATATCTTGGAGATCAGCAGCTTCATATCCTGCATCTGCTAAATAATCTGTACGATAAAACAGCCCTGCTACCCCACTATCAAAAGGTACACCGTAGATCACATCATCGATTTTGTTGACGGCGAATTTGTAGCTGGAAAAGTCATCTTCATTGACAATATCAGTTAAGTCGCTGAAAGCATCCGGATAGGAAGATAAATAGCCTTGAATACGATAGTCTTCGATCAAAACGATATTTGGCAAGCCATCCGTATTGCCTGATGCTAGACTAGTGTTCAACTTTTGAACGATGTCATCCTGTGACATGGTCACTACTTCCACATCAACATCCTTGTTTTCGTAAACCTTTTTCGCTTCATTGACAGCTTTGATATTGAAAGTCTCATCCCAAGCCCAAACTGTAACCTTATCAGAAGAACCTCCAGTGTCACCAGTACTTTCGTTGTTGCTGCCACAAGCTGTCAATGTCAATACAGTAGCGGCAGTCACAAGTGATACAAGCAATTTTTTCATTTTTCTCCCTCTTTCCTTTTAATTACATTTTTACTATACACCGGAGTTGTAAACGGATACAATACGCGTGGAAGAGCTTACTAAAATAGTCCAAAAATAGAAAATTTTTACCAATACCTTTCTTTTATGAAAGCGTTTATACTAGAATAAAGAAATAGGGGGGATACCATGCATCATTTACATACAGTCTTGCTTGTGGATGACGAGACCACTATTCGTGATGGTTTAAAACATATGATTCGTTGGGAGCAAGAAGGTTTTCGCTTGCTAGGAGATGCAGCAAACGGACAGGAGGCTCTAACCCTGATCCAGCAATTACAGCCAGAGATCGTGATCACAGATTTAAAAATGCCGCAAATGGACGGCATCCAATTAACAACCATCATTCAACAACAATACCCATCTATCCATTTTCTGGTATTGAGCAGTTATGATGATTTTCACTATGTCAGTCAGTCTTTTAAGAACGGTGCCATTGATTACTTGCTAAAGCCAACATTGACGCCTGCTTTGTTGATGAAAGCCCTAAACACCATCCGCGAAAAAATATCTGATACCCGCCAAATAACCGCTGAGGTCCCATTGCAAGAATCTTTGAATCGCTATCTGGCTGGGTATGAAGAACCACTTACTCCTTTTGCTGACTATCTTGAAATAGCTATGAAACAGCAACTATGTTTTCTTTATACGAATGTCAGTTATTTTCGTTCCACTGAACAGCTTTTTCATGCATTGACAGAATTTTCGCAATCGAATTCTCGCTTGAAAACATTGGCGTTCAAGACCAGTAATAATGATGCGGGACTATTGATCAGTTACGCAGAAGAAAGTGATTTTTTTGCTTCTTTGAAAAATTGTTTGGACCAGTTGAACTATACCGAACCGAATGCCTTTTTTACCCTTGGATGCCCGTTTGAATCGATTGAAGACTTGCGTTCGGCTTTTCTGACTCTAAAAGATAAAAGTCGTGAACAATCCTTTTTTTATAAGCAGCAGCGGCTTGTCTTGGAACAAGAGCTTTTTTTGTATATGGAAAGTGATCGTTTTGATACAAAAAAATTTTTACGGGCATTATTAGACAATAATTTTTTATTGGGGATTACACGTATCGAAGACTATTTCAATGAAATGATTCTATCAAATGTCGATCCTAACTTTCTGAAGCAGCAGGCCAGCAGTATTTTTTATACGCTGTTGTCCCGCTTAGAAGAAGAATTTCCAACAGCTTCCCGCTTTAGTCGCTTGCGAGCGGAATTTCTCCATGAGATCGGTCATGTCTTGTATTTAGAAGATTTTTCCGATTTGTTATTGTCAACGATCGATGAGATACGTCTGCAATTGACGACTCTTTCCCCTATGGATGAAGATGACTTACTGGTCTCGATCCAGCGCTTCATTCAAGACAATTATATGAAGAGCCTCTCACTATCTGAGTTGGCAGAAACGTTCCACTTTAGTTATACCTACTTGTCAGCTTTCCTTTCTTCAAAATTAAAAATGAGTTTCTCTGATTATCTAAAAAATACACGTCTAGAAAAAGCCAAAGAGTTGCTGACCCAATCTGAGTTGAATTTGTCAGAAATCAGTGAAGCAGTTGGTTATTCCGATATCAGCTATTTTTCTCGAATCTTTAAAAAAGAATTTCAAGTCACTCCTTCTAAGTATCGGCGGTTGAACCAATTATGAGAATCCAACAGTGGCTCAAAAAAAATGAATTGTTCAGCCGAATCTTTTTGTTTGTTGTGGTAGGAGTAATCAGTGTTTGTTTACTGACAGTGATCGTTATCTATGGACGGTCCAAAGATGCTTATGTGGCTTCGTATCAGAGCTCGAACCGCTTGCTTTTGGATAAGATCCAGGAAGATTATGAGCGCTTGAATGAGAATATCAATCGTATTTTTGATGTCGTCGATGAGAGCAAAGCCGTAGAAAATTATTTAAAAGGACAGCTAAATCAGGGAAGAACGATTTTAGAACTCAATGAACAGTTGAAAGATACTCGCTCGCTTTTTCAAACGATTCCTTCCAACTTGGTATTGATTGGAACGAACGGACGATCATTCTTTCAAAATGATGCTGTCCGAAACCAGTCGGTTGAAACTTTTTTGGCAAGTGAATTTACGCAGCAAATCAATGAAAATGAGGCTATTAGTCAATACTATTTTCTGGAACAAGGGTTGAGCACTTCTACGAGCCATTCACCAGGACTGATGTACGTGCGGAAATTAATGAAAGACGATGCTTTATTCGGTTACGCATTGATTTTTTTGAAAGAATCTGATTTTTCTTCTATTTATCGGCAGTTGTTAGACACAACATTGCATACCATCTACGTGGTCAATGATCAAGGACAGATCTTGTCCACTTCTGAAGAACAAAAACTAGGAACAGCTTTTGATCCAGCAATGATCGAAGTGAAAAATGATTCTGTTAATCAAATGCCTCTTTATTCTTATCAATTCACATTTTATGATCTGCTAGATGAATCTCATTTAGTACGCAATATGAATCTGATCAAACCAGCCGTACTGATCGCTTTTCTTAGTATTTTGCTTTTTAGTCTGTTCGCTTTCTGGATCATTCGAACAATCACACAACCTATCTATCAATTGATCGACAAGCTGCCGGCAGTCACACAAGGTGATTTCAGCAATAAAGTCTCAATCAATGGCACGTATGAAACGCAAGAACTAGGTCGTGCCTATAATTTGATGCTGGAGGATTTAGAATCCTATGTCGACCATTTGATGATCACCGAAGCGGAAAAACGCAAATTTGAGATCCGTTCCTTACAGATGCAGATCCAACCCCATTTTGTTTATAATACACTAACAGCAATCAAATTTTTGATTTGGCAAAATGAACAAGAGAAAGCAACTCAAGCCATCGATAGTTTCGTTCAATTGCTTCGCCATACATTCAACCGCAAAGAGATCGTTCCATTAAAGGATGAACTAGCCATCGTAGAAGAGTATCTGATCCTGATGAACGTTCGCTATGGTGACCGGATTCAATCAACGATCTTCTCCGCAGAAGAATGTGAAAATTGTTTGGTTCCTAAAATGATCTTGCAGCCAATCATCGAAAACGCTTATCTGCATGCGTTTCCTGAAGAAGAAAAAGGCTATATTCAAATCTTTTCTCGCATCAGTAAATCAGGGCTAATCATCGAAATCATTGATACAGGTATCGGCTTTGATGAAGCATCCTCGTTGAATAAGAATCAGTCGATCGAACATTATTCTGGTATCGGATTGGAGAATATCGATCAAAGAATCAAGTTACTCTACGGGGAAAAATATGGCTTGACCGTTGTCTCTCGCGTCAATGAAGGAACTACTGTACGCCTATTACTACCAAACCAGTAAGCAGTATAACTATTGAAAGAACATAAAAAATCCAACCATTAGCACTCCGGCTATTTTTCTCAACTTTTAGAAAAACAGCTTCTTCAGAGGGCTTATGGTTGGATATATTTTGATAGTAATCGTTTAAGTTTTCACCATTGGAGGCAATGACTTGTTGATACAAAAACCAACCATCAATGATCCGTCTCCCATGGAGATACTGCATTGATGATTGGTCACTCACTACTATTTTCGTGTTTGTCTTTTTCCTTTAGATCCGATTTTCATGATCGGCAGTTTTGACTAAGTTCGCTCCGACCATGCCGCCGATCGATGTTAGAGCTAGTCCTAAGACCATTGCTACAAAGCCCCAAATTGATGCTTTAGCAGTTGCATCACTTACTTCATCAGCTTTTTTACGCGCATCTTTGACTGCTTGATCGATATCTTGTTTTGCTTGTTCAAGATTTTGTTGTGCTGTTTCAATTTGCTGTTGTGCTTCGTCAGAAGCTTTTTGCAACCCATTAACAATATTTTGGGTAGCTTCTTGTGCTTCTTGTTGATTTAGATCGGTATTTTTTGCTACCGCATTTGAAATGGCATCTTCATCAACGGAATCGCTGATTTTCGTTGCCCGATCTTGTAATTTTGTTGAAAGATCATCGATGATTTCGTCTGCTTTATTTGGATCCGTAGCGATTTTCTTACCTGCATCGGTAATATCACTCGTTGCATCAGAAACTTGATCTTGCAAATAGTTTGGCTGCAATTCAGGAACGTCAGTGTCTTTTAATACGTCGCGGACGTCCGTTTGCAATTGATCTGTATCAATATCTCCCATGTTTCCTGTAATTTCATCAAAGGCTTTTGATGCGACATCTGCTGTTCCCGATGCGACATTCTCTACGCCACTTCCGACAGCTGAAGCGATATTGCCCAATAGTGAACCAACTACAGAAAAAGCCCCAATCGTTAAATATGATAACATAACGATCGTAACGATCATACTGGTTGCCCAAGTAAGAAATCCATGTACCAAACCAACGCGTCTAGCTGCTACACCAGAAACAAATCCTGCGCCGAATAATGAAAGAATCAGTGTCACAACAGTCCAAATCATCAAGCCTGTTCCCACACCATCCAGCGGGTTGTTTGAAGTAGGTTCTACCATTCCAAAGCCGATCGCTGAGCCGATTAATGAAAATGTCATGAATAATGCAATAAACGTCACGACTCCTGCGAAAATTGAGCCCCAGGATAAGTTATAACCGGCCTCCCGCTCATTTGCTCCTAAATAATCTCTAAATCCGTGTTTCATTTTACGTCCTCCTTTTTTTCCTCTAAAACCAGTCTAACAACCCTACGTTTTTTTATCAATCAAGACGACTTATCCCTCGCCCAGAAGTAAAAATACATTTGTTTTTCTATTCATCAGCACTAGCTTTTCAACTTATATTTATTAGGTTTTGTCACCATTTCTTGATAGATAATAAAAATAATCGTTTTTGAAGAAACCCACGCCATTCTCAATTGTCTCCTAACCATTCTCACTCCTAAATGGACAACAATTTTTCAGATTATTTCCATGTAAACAAAAAAGCACAACTAACATCTCTCTTGTTCGCTAAGAATAATCGTCAAAAAGCTTTTGTACCGCCTTTTTCTAAGTTCAGCATGTAGGATTTCCTAAGGATCAGCATCGTCTATTTACTGAAATCACATGGATAAAAATAAGTACACGCACTTGTCACTGTTTTTTAACTTGTAGGAACAGGTATTATGTGTTATTTTAAAAACAAAAAATCTTCTTATATCGTTCGTTTATTAATTACGTACATATATTTAAAGACCGAATAATTATTCTATAGTGATTCTTTTACTCTAAAAAAACGCATAAAAAAAAGAGAAAATCTGCTATTTTTGAATAGCGATTTTCTTCACATAAAATCCAATGATAATTTTACACCGAGATTATTTAATTACACAACACGACAAAAGAAGAACTTTTTTAATCAAAAATTGGCATCTCAAACTTACATTTTTGATTCATTATTAAATAATATTTATGATAATATTTTTAAAAGGAGGATGATTATGTTTGAAGATCTGTTACTCACCAATCATGCAAAGAAAAAATTAGCAATTTTGACTTATTTAAATGAGAATACCAATCAACCAATCAATATCAGTAAAATCGCCGAGCATCTGGGCTTGTCTTATCACGGGATAGCACCACTCATAGAGGAAATGCAACAAGAGTTTTCAGCGCTTTATCAAGTTTCGTTATGTGAAAAAGGTTTCAAGGTTCGTTCATTAGAAGAACCACTTTCCTATTCACTTTATCAGAAGTATTTGATTCAGGAAAGCCTTGCTTTCCAACTTCTACTTACATCGATCATGAACCCGGAAATGACCATCAATGATTTTTCAACTGTTCATTTTGTCAGTCATTCAACGATCACCCGGGCACTTAAACCACTGAAGACTTATTTATTGGGAAAAGAAATCCATTTGAATGTTTCTCAGTTGAAACTGACTGGAAATGAAATCAATATCCGTTCATTTTACGTTCAAATTTTAACTTATCTAGAGAACTCACCATTAGAAGCGGATTACTTAACGGACTTCAGTGATCAAACGGTTTTGATCAACGAATTAGCATTACAAAAGTTTTCTCCTGTTAACCAACGACTGATCTTAGTCATTTTATTTGTATCCAAACTTCGATTCGAACAAGGCTATTTGCTTAACCCAATCAATGGTTTTGAAAAATTATTTTCAAAGATGAACCATCCTCTAGAAAATTATTTTACGGCATTTATGACTGACGAAAAGCAAGTAACTTATCAGATCAATTATGTCAAAGGAATGCTGTTCTTTCTAGTCCGTTTCGCTGAGCCAACACCAGAAAGAGCTACTCTACTTTGTGATTTCTATGAACAGATCAAAGAAGATGATCCTATTTTTCATGAGTTTATGGCTGATTTTAGTCACGTATTATTACCAGAAATCGTTGGGATCCCTTTTGATGAAGAAGTATTTTCTGAAATTCAAAAAGATAGCTTCATTATTCTGTATATTTTTTATGCAAACAATGGCCTATTGATTGATTTTTGGTCTCAAAATGAGTTGAATCTATCCTTTCAAAAGAAAGGATTTACAAATCTACAGAAAAAGATTCGTCCATTTTTGACAAAATACACTCGACGTGTTGGTTATGAATGGCTCAAAAAAGCCAAATCGCTAGTCCTAGACTATCTGACTTTTTTCATATATCCGTTTTATCAACAGCATCATTTACAAAAATTACAGGTGGGAATCATTCCTTCATTGAATTTATCAGCCATTCAGCAAATCAGTTTTTTATTGGATCAAATTCAATTTGTGGACTATGATATCGTAAGAAACCACGAAAAAGACTTTGACTATTACATCGTTTCAGCAAATAGATTGTTGCCAGCAATTGAGTATCCTGCTTATGTCATGGAAGAAACTGAGACTCTAAAAGAGTTGTCGCCATTATTTGACGCTTTATGGGAGGAATATCTGACAATCAACGACTTTTCGATAAACTAAAAAACCAGTGGCTTCCTTTTTGGAATGCCACTGGTTTTCTGTCTATCATTCTTGATTTAAACATAGGAAAAAGCAGAAATCGCTGTTTTCCTGCTTTTTCCTACTTCAAGTTCCTGTTTCCTCCTAAGATCGACAGCCTGGAATGCCTGCTAAGCAGGACTTTGGGGAGAGGTCAACGACCTTGGAGGAGCAAATAGTAAATTATTACTAGAAACCACCTATTTTTGCGTTACTGAAATCTGATGTTGATCAGATTTACTGAACGAACTTTTAGCGTAGGAAAGAAAAAATGTTGATCATATTTTCAACAACTTCCCATGGAAACCCAAATAATTGAAACATTTTCTTTTCCTCCTTTAATTGACTTTCCTTCAGTTTAATTGGAAAATAGTACTATAGTTGATTTGGACTATTTTTTCGTCCACCTATTTTCTAGGTGCATTTAGGAGGTGCTTTTTTGGAAGCCAATCTATTACTGAAAAAGTTACGTACTGAACGTAATCTTTCCCAAAGAAAGTTAGCAGCCGATATATCTGAGCGGAGCACGTTAGCTACTTTTGAACAAAAAGGTCATCGAATTGCTTTTGATATTCTTTACAAATACCTTGATCGCTTGAATGTGACTCTCGAAGAATTTGAGTATCATTTGACAAACAATCAATTAAATGAAAAGAAGCAACTCTCGAAACAATTTCACAATGCTTATTACCAACATGATTATGATCAGCTAGCAATCTTGATTGACGAGTCAAAAACAACCTACCAAGAAACACAAGACTTTTTCTACTATCTTCTTTATAGCCAGTACTATTTGATCCTAAAGAAAAAGGGTTTTCTACATACCATCGATGAAACAGAAAAAATCGAGGCAGCGATAAAGAGCTACCTCGACAAAATAGAAACCTGGGGAAAATTTGAGATTACCATATTTGCAAATCTAATGTTTCTTTTCACGGACGAATATATTTTGTTTCAAATCGAGCAACTAAACAAGCAGGAATTTTATAATAATTTGCTTAGTCTCAATTATCATATTTATTCTAAGTTGTTGACTAACGCTGCCTTTCTTTTCATTGACCGCAATCAGATCGATCATCTTAAACAAATTTTGTTTTATATGACCAAAAATATTCCATTGGATAACGACCGGATTCGATTGATGATCCGCTATTTCGAAGGGATCATCGCGATCTTCCATGGTGAAATCGAAACTGGAAAACAAACAATCACGAAAGCAATTGAGATCCTACACTTTTTAGGTCAATCTGCCTACGCTGCTGAACTATCAGAATTAGCAACCAACGTCCTTTTGACAGTGGCACCATCTGAAGAACCTTTTTTATAATGTTGCTGCCGGAAAAATCTGTATAGGATAAAAAAAAACGATCTGAAAGTCTTCTTTCTGCGCCAATACTTGTTAGCAGAAAAGAGTGTCTTTCAGATCGTTTTCTTTAATTGATTAACCCAATGGAAGCTTTCCATTCAAGTACTCGTTTGACGGAAGCATCGATGGCTGCTTCCGGATAATTACCACTTCTGACAGCATCCACAATCACTGGGATCTGTTGCTGATAGGTAGATGACATCACTAAATCGTTCCCTGCTTCTAATGCTCTCAGCCCTGCTTCTGATTGAGAAATAAAGTCAGCTAGACCCGCCATATCCATGTCATCCGTCATGATTACTCCTTTGAACCCCAGCTGCTTCCTCAATAATTCATGGACAGGCTTCGAGATAGAGGCTGGTGCGCTGTCATCAATACTTGTGACAATATTATGTGAGACTAAAATACTGTCAGCTCCTGCTTTGATCCCGGCTTCAAAAGGTAAGAAATCATTCGTTTCCAACTCTTCTAACGGACGATCATCGGTAACGATCTCTACATGTGAATCACGGTTATTGCCGTAACCCGGAAAATGCTTCAATGTCGAACCAATCCGATTCTCTTTTAAAACGGCAATGTTTCTACGAACAAATTCACTGGTTCCTGCTGCATCTAAACCTATGGTCCGATCATAGATAAATGAATTAGGGTCAGTGGATACATCGGCGACTGGAAACAGACCGGTAGAAATGCCATATTCGTGGAAAATAGCTGCCTTTTGAGCAGTATCTTCTTCAATTGCTTGCCAGCCCCCTTGTTGGTAAAGTTGCTGAGGGGATAAAAATGGTGTTTGTACCAATGCAGGGTTGCGACTGATTCGAGTGACAGTTCCCCCTTCTTCGTCCATTCCGATCAGCAAAGGTATGGAACTGGCTTGCTGATAATCAGCAATCTTTTGCTTCAACGTCTCAGCTGTCTCATTCTCCGTATCACGTCCGAATAAGACATAGCCGCCTAAATGATAGGTTTGTATATCTTCGACTTGATTGATTTCAGGCACTCGTACAAAAAATAGTTGCCCGACTTTTTCTTCTAGACTCATTTGGTCAATCCGCTTATCAATCGTCGTTTCCTCCTCAGTTGATTGTTCGGGAATACTCGACTCGGTACTTAGAGAACTTGTTGACGTTGTTTGTGAAGCGTTTGTCGGTTCTTCCCCATTTGACTGTTGGTCCATCAGCCACTTCATTCCTCCTATAATGAGCAACAGAAGCAAAATAAAGCCACCCATAAGGATTCCTTTTTTATTCATAAATTCCTCCAGTTCATCAATTCCTCGTCTTATTTTACATCAGCCTATTTTAGCATGCCTTTTAAGGTAAAAAAAGCGAACACGACACACTCAAGTGTACTGTTCGCTTTAATGGATGTTTGTTTTTTATTCTTTTTTTGTTGCTAAAATGATTAGGTAAAACGCCGAGTCAAGCGTTTATAAGGCACTGCGCGCCCAACAAAGTAGATCAAAACTGTCTGAATAGGAAACATGATAACAGCTTTCATCAATCGAGCCGACCAAATTGCCCAGCTTGTTAATGGAATATTCAGCATCATTGCCAACCAGATCGGTGTCAAAATCAATGTGATCAGAAGGGTATTCAGCAAGACCACTGTTGCTGCCCGTTTCCAAGTTACTTCCTTTCTATAAAAAAAGTAACCGTAGATCAACCCACCTACGAATGCATTGATCGTAAATCCGAAGAAATAAGCGGATTTAGGGAATAAAATCATTCCTGCTATATCAGCGACCGAAGCCCCTACAGCAGTCCAGAATGGCCCAAAAAGCATCCCCATAATCAACTCAGGAACAAAAGTGAAGGTGAGTTTCAAATAGGCTGTTTCAAACCCCAAGATTTGCGACAAGACCACCATCAGGGCAATCAAAAGCCCCATGACCGCGATCATGTGTGCGTCGACTTTTCTTTTCATAACGAGCATCTCCTTTTAGAGCTGCTACAAATTCATGCAGCGAATGCGAAAATAAAACCGCGAACGAATCGTTCTTCGTCCAAAAGGCAACATCCCATCCTTTCGGCACTTAACGCTTTATTTCCTACTCTGATTTATTTAGGTATCTCTACCCAGACAAACTATAGCACAGATTCTAGTGGTCTTCAATTTTAGTCCCTTTAATGACAGCTGTTTTTTAAGAATCGTTCGTTTTTTTGCCGTATCTTGGGCAAAAATTAAGGCAGAGCAGTAATGGAACCCAATACCACTGCTCTGCCACTTTGATTAACGTTGATCAGCCAATGATATTATCGTTGATCAACACACGCTTGATGTTTTTCAATTCGTGAGCAATCTCAACTTGCTCGATCGTCAAACGTTGATTTACTTCTTCCATCGAATGGATTTCTTTGTTCAATTCATTGACATTGTTTACCAAATTTTTCAGTGCTTCTAAAATCAATTGATTACTGTCCATTATTCCTACACTCCTTGTCTTTATTCTTCTCTCGAACGTTCTGAAATAGCGGCGCTTTCGACGACTTTTTTTGTTTTATAAAAGAATTTGTACAGTACAATAACAACGACCGGAATCACTCCGCAAATGATATAGATTTGAGAATAATTAAACATCCCGTTTAAGCTACCTAATGCATAAGGACCGACACCTAATCCTAAGTCTAGACCAATGAAATAAGTAGAAAGTGCAACACCGATCCGATGAGAATCGACTTCTTTTAGACATACGGCTTGTCCATTAGACATGAATGTACCATAGCCAAGTCCAACAAAACAGCCAGAAATCAACAGCATCAAGCTATTGCCAGTAATGCTCAACAAGAACAATCCTAATGTCAAGAAGATAAAACTTGGATACATCACTGCATCTGCACCACGACGATCAAACAAGCGACCTGTCATTGGACGAGTGAAGGTTACGGATAATGCATAAACAACAAAGAAGAATGCGCCTGCGGTTTCTAGGCCAAGGTTTCCGGCATAAATAGAAAGGAAACCTAATACGCTGGAATAAGACAACCCAATCAAAAAGGCCAGACCTGAAATAAACAAGACTTTTGGCTCAACAAAACTGCTGAATGACCATTTCTTTAGTTCTGCTCGGTGTTCTGGTGTTAAGGAAATATTTTTCACTGGGAAAGCGAAACAAGCAATGGCTGTTACTATCGAAAGAGCAGTTGCTAATAGGATAATAAAATCAAAACCAAAAGAGGGTAACAGCAGCATTCCGATAAATGGACCGACAGCAGCTGCTAAACTCGTGCTTAATCCATAGTAGTTGATTCCTTCTCCATGTTTTGAAGAGGGAATGTACGCCGTAACAATTGCATTTGCCGCTGTAGACACTGCTCCATAGGCGAAACCATTCAAGAAACGGACACCATCCAAAATCATGATATTCGATGAAATCAAATAAGCCGCCGTAGTTATGACATAAAAAATCATTCCCCAACGTAAGATGGCTTTTCGTCCAACTAGCTCCAATACCTTACCAATATACAAGCGGGCAATCAATGTTCCTATAATATAGATCCCTGCTGCAAACCCAGCTTGTGCAGCGGAAGCCCCTAATTCTTGCGTAGCAAACTTTGCCGTGATGACGACAAAACAATAATAGACCAGAAAAACAATAAAATTAATCAATGTAATAGTAATAAAACCTTTGTTCCATAGTTTTTCTGTTTGTTGCTCCTGTTCTGACATGTTGTGTTTTGCTCCTTTTTTATTGTTTCTTTGTTTCATCATCCTCTTTCTCAGATGACAGGTCTAACTATACCTGATATTTCAAGAGCGCAAATTCGCTTTTGTTGCTGAAAAAACGCAAAAACATAATACATTAACATTTGTTATTGCTTTTTGAGTTAGAATGTTCTTTAATTAAAAAAGAATATTCACCCAGATTTGGCGAATGTGACTGTTCATTGAAAAGGAAACACTATAGGAATAAGAGGAGTGCTTTGTTTGGTAAAACAGCTATTAATGGACTATTTAGAACAAAATAATATTCCAGTAGTCATACGTAAAAAAAGAAGTTATTTGACGTATGAAGGAATCCCTGATCGTTATGTCTATATTTTGAAAAAAGGGATCATCAAGACAAGTGTCGTCACTCATGAGGGGCGTGAATTTAATTTGCGCTATATGAATGATTTCGATATTGTTTCTCTTTTTAAAGATGAATCTTCACAAGAAGTCGAAGCGCCCTTCAATGTGCGTGTCGAGTCAGAAGAAGCCGAATTATATAAGATCGTGCGCGATCAATTCTGGACAGATGTCAATCAAAATCGGGCGTTACAAGATTATGTCAAAGAGTACTATCGCAAAAATCTAATGTACTCCATGAAAAAAATGCAGCAAATGCTGATGAATGGCAAATTTGGTGCGGTCTGTACACAATTGAATGAATTATACGAAACCTTTGGGGTACCAGTGGGTGAAGGAACCTTGATTGATTTTGAGGTAACCAATGAGGAAATCGCCCGCTTTTGCGGTATCACTTCAGCAAGTAGTGTCAATCGAATGATGCAGCGGTTGAGAGAAAGCGGTGCTATCAAGACTCAAGACCGGAAACTATTGGTTTTAGATATCGGGTCAATTCGCGAAAATATTATTTATTAGAAAAGGCAGCTAGTCGAATTTCTTTTGACTAGCTGCCTTTTTGTTTAACGTGTTTTGTGTTGTTTGAATTAAATGAAATGAACTGTTTCTGCTACCGTGATCGTTGGATCTAATGATTGGATGACTGGACAATTCGGAGAAACGAGTTTGAGACAGCGAATGGCTTTTTCTTGATATTCCGCTGAAATCCGCGCATAAAAATCGATCTGGATCGAAGAGATCGGCTCTGCTTTCTTCGTAGAATCTCTCGTATAACTGACTTCGATTTTTTCAATCTCAGCAGGCACATGAGAATTCTCCAAAACAGAAGTATACACATAACCGCCACAAGCTGCGGCTGCAGTTACAAGCATCTGAACCGGTGAGTATCCTAGTTCTCGAGCCAAGACCCAGTTGCCATTTTGCTGTGGTAATTCTAATTTATCTTTTCCTTGAACCAGTGTTAAGGTTTCAACTGTCATTTTTTTCTCTCCTTACATAATGTTCTTTTTCTACTTCTATCCATTCAAAAAGAGGACTTAAAGTGATCGTTTCTTGGATGTCTTTCTGATCCATTGCTGCTCGAGCCAGAATTGGATCAGCGATTGGTGCTGCTGCCAATAGTTTCTTTGTATAAGGATGCTGAGGGCTTTCAAAGAGTCGTTTTGTTGGCGCCAATTCAACCAATTTTCCTTGATACATGACTGCGGTGCGGTCACTGATATGACGGATCACGGACAAATCATGGGAAATAAATAAATAGGACAATGAAAATTCTTTTTGCAGCTTTAGAAGTAATTGAATGATCTGCGCTTGAATCGACACATCTAATGCAGAAGTTGGTTCATCACACAAGACAAAGGCTGGTCGATTAACGACTGCTCGAGCAATCCCGATCCGTTGACGTTGTCCACCACTGAAATTCCGAGGAAATTTATGGATGTCCTCTCCTTTGATTCCAACGATCGCAAGTATCTCTTTAGCCTTTGCTCGTGCAGCGTCTTTCGTTTCTTTCAGTAAAGGCTCCATCACTAACTCCAAAGCAGTCATTCGTGGATTCAACGCAGAATAAGGATCTTGAAAAATTACTTGCATCTGCTGATAGCGTTTCTTTTGTTCCTCTGGTGACAAACTTGCCAGCTCTTGTCCCTCAAAAAAGACTTTGCCTGCAGATAAAGTTTCCAGATTCAAAATACTACGGCCTAATGTTGTTTTACCACTGCCTGATTCTCCTACAAGGCCTAGAGTTTCGCCCCGATGGATCGTCAAACTAACATTCTCTACTGCGCGCACTTCTGTCACTACACCACGCCAGTTTTTGCTTCGAAACGTTTTGCTGGCCTCTTCGACTCGTATCAATTCCTTCAATTGCTTGCTCCTCCTTCCCAAACACGATGCGTCTCAGAGATTTCCCGAACGTGTAACACATCAGGAAGTTCTTCCTGATAGTCAAAGACAACTGTTTCTTCTTTATCCCCTAAGTGGGCGGCCTCGAGCAGTTGCTTCGTATAGAGATGCTGAGGTTGATAGAAAATTTCTTCAGTAGTCCCTTCCTCTACCACTCTTCCTTGGTACATCACCTTGATAAAATCACACATGCCAGCGACAACCCCAAAATCATGGGTCACCAGAACGACCGAAAGGTTCTCTGCTCGCTGCAATTGCTTGATCAATGCCAAGATCTGAGCTTGAATCGTTACATCTAATGCAGTCGTTGGTTCATCTGCAATCAGCAACTTCGGCTGTGCCAACAGTGCCATAGCGATCATGACCCGCTGCCGCATCCCCCCTGATAATTCATGGGGATACTGCTTCATCCGTTGTTCAGGAAGGGGGATCCCTACCTTGTTCAACTCCGCAATGGCAATTGTTTGCGCAGCTTTTTTTGACATTTTCTGATGTCTGCGAATGACTTCAATCAAGTGATACCCGATGGTTCGCAAAGGGTTCAATGATGTCATTGGATCTTGAAAAATCATGGCTAGCGGTAATTTGCTGCGATCAACAACTGGTTTGCCTTCAAAAACAAACGAGTCAAAGGAGTCGGAGATATTTTCTGGTAAGATCCCCATCACGCTTTTCATCGTCATACTCTTGCCACTGCCTGATTCACCGACGATCCCCACGACTTGTCCTTTAGGAATGACTAGGTCGATTTCTTTCAGCAGCTGCTGATCTCCTTGTTTTCTATGAAAAAACACATTTAAGTTTTTCACCGTAAGTAATGGCTCTGTCATGCTTGCTACACCTCCCGCTGCAAGACACGTTTGATCATGTCCCCCAGATTATTAAATGAATAGATGGTAAAAATCACGAATAAGCCGGGCAGAATTGCCATATAAGGGGCTCGTTGCAAACTGCTTTGGGCATTTTGCAGCAAACTCCCCCAAGAAGCCATTGGCTGTTGGATTCCCATTCCCAAAAAACTCAACGCAGATTCTGTCATGATCGCTCCTGAGATGCTGGCAGAAGCTGCCACGATCAGCGTAGGTAAAACTGCTGGAAAAATATGGCGGAAAATAATACTAAAGGATGTCCGACCAATAAACTTACCATAGACAACATATTCTCTTTCTTTCGCAGCAAGTGTTTCTCCCCGAATCAGACGAGCGATATTCATCCACGAAAAGCCGCCAATCACAATAATGATCGTCGTCAATCCCGGACGCAGAAAGACACTTAAAACAATCACTAATACCAACCAAGGAATGGAAGACAAGACATCAACAAGACGCATCAAAAGACTGTCCACCCAACCACCAAAGTATCCAGCAGCTAAACCGACCATCGTGCCGATCAATGTCGCTGTAATCATCGCTAGTACTCCCACTAATAACGAGACCCGACCGCCGTAGACAACTCGAATGAAATAGTCTCGTCCAACTTCATCCGTTCCGAACAGATGGGCCCAGCTAGGTGCTTGGGACATATTGCTGACATCCGTCGCATTCGGATCGATTGGAATCAAAGGTGCCGCTAATGACAACAAAATCAGCAACGTCAAAAAGATAAAAGAAAAGGCGTAAACTGGAGAAGAGAAAATCGCCTTTCTGATTTTCTTCAATCGTTTCATGAACGATTCCCTCCTTTACGTATTCTTGGATCAACAATCGAATAAAGAACATCCGCCAATAGATTGCCTAAAATAACTAAGGTCGCTGACAGCAACATGATTGCCATGATCACGGGATAGTCCAAACTTTTCGTAGCACTCATCAAATAAGGACCGACCCCTGGCCAGCCATAGATGGTTTCTGTAATGATTGCTCCTGTGACCAGCATTGGCAGTGCCAAACCAATTTGCGTCACGATCGGGATCAACACATTGCGACTGATATGACGGCTAAAAATCTGCCATTTCGTAGCGTGAAATGCCTGCTGTACAACGACATAATCTTCTGATACTTGTTGCGTAGCTGAGGCGCGAATGTACCGAGTTAATTCTGGGAAAAAAGCGACCGTCAGTGTTGCATAAGGCAAAATAAAATGTTGCAGAAAATCGTTGAAATCTCCTTCTTTTCCAACAGTATACATCCCAATGATAGGAAACAGATTCAGCCGATACCCAAAAAGATAAATCAAAATCATTGCAAACCAGAATGTAGGCACCGCGATTCCTAAAGAAGCAATACCGTCGATCAGACGATCCCATACTTTTCCCTTGTTTGCTGCCGCCAACAGTCCGAGTAAAATTGCTAACAACAATGCAGTCAGATACGCTGGCAGAACCAGTCGAATCGTATTAGGGATTCTGACCGCTAATTCTTGAGCGATACTGTTCTGGGATACTAATGAAAATCCCAAGTTCCCTGTAAGGATGTTTTTGATCCATAGAAAGTATTGCACTAGAAATGGTTGATCCAATCCATAGCGTTGCCGCAACAGATCAATTTGCTCTTGTGTCATATTTGGCGTTGTGATTGAATCGATCACATCATAAGGTGCGATATGAATCAGTGAAAAAACGATGAATGAAATAACGAATAGCAGAGGAATAGCCTGCAATACTCGCTTCATAATATATCGGAACATGGTTTCCCTTCTTTCTCTCAAAAAAAATCATGACAGAAGGCCGCTAGACAGATAACAAATCGCATGCACCAGAGGAGCAAGAACCTAAGTATTTCATCCAACTGATATCCGAAGAAACTTGAGATGGCTCCTGTCATACAAGAGCGGTTGTACCTTCAGCGTCTACCTCTATCTCAACCATTTCAGGCATTTTCATCTGGATGTTACTTAGGGCACAGCCCAACTTCTTGGTGCAGATCCGCCAACTTTAAAGAAGGCGAATCCGTCTATGTTTTCCGTCTTTCTTTGACTTCTGTCACAACCATTCATGTTACTTGATTGTCAATTTTGACATATCTTCAAATGTGTAGATTGGAATCAAGCCAGCTTCTTCTACATTGGCAATGCGATTGTTGACAGCTAAAATCTTTTTATTATCTACGATAGGATAGATTCGAGCATCATCGGCAATGGCTTGTTGCAGCTGGTCATATAACTCTTTCCGTTTTGTTTCATCTAACTCAACCGCTGCTTTAGCAAACAAATCATCGGTAGTTTTGTTCTGTGTTTGGAAATAATTTGAGCTGCCATCCGTTTTGAAAAGCATACCATAAAGATCTGGGTCATTTCCCATGATATAGCCGCCTAAAAATAAATTGTATTTTGTCGAACCGGCTTTTTTCAATTCTGTAAAGATCGCTGTTCCATCGCCGCCTTCCAATGAAACGTTGATACCTGCTTGCTGTAATTGTTGTTGAATCAATGTTGCCTGAATCGTTTGTGCAGGATCCGTTGAAGTAAATGCTAGATTCAGTTGGAGATTGGATACACCCGCTTCTTGCAAAAGTTCTTTGGCTTTTTCCACATTTGTTTCATATTTTTCCACGTCTTCGGTCGCGTAAGGATTGTTCGGTGGCAAGAAAGAATATGGCGTATCATAATATTCATCACTCAAATACGCTGCTTGATTCATTTCATTTTTGTTCAAAGCATAAAGAACCGCTTGTCTTACTTTGACATCTTTGAGGGCATCAGAATGAGTATTCAATCCTAGATAACCAACCCGATTTTCAGTATAAGGATATACTGAGATCATTGATTCATCCAAATCTTCAATATCAGAAGGCAAGACAACTGCCGCATCTACTTCGCCTTTTTGTAAAGCGACTTTAGCCGTATCAGTACTTTCAATGATCCGCAACGTCACATTTTTGATTGCTGCTTCGCCGCCGTAATAGTTTTCATTGGCTTCAAAAGTAAAATATTCGCCGCGCTTGTATTCCTTTAATTTGTAAGGCCCTGTTCCTACGGGGGTTTCAGGCAATTCGCTAACAGAAAAATCAGTCACATCTTTATAAATATGTTCAGGAATGATATACGTTTCAGTTGCGATATTATTTAATGCTGCTGCACTTGCAGAAGGTAACACAAACTTCACTGTATAATCATCAACTTTTTCAATGCTGACCGGTTTTCCATCTACCCATAACGCATCTGCATTGCCGTTTTCTTTTTTCACTTTTTGTTCATAAGTAAAAACAACATCCTCTGCGGTAAAGGCTTCGCCATCTGACCATTTCACATCTTTTTTCAAATGAACCGTCAAGGACAAGCCATCCTCAGCTGGCTCAACGGAATCTGCTAGTGCATTTTGGGTTGTTCCATCCGCTTCAACAATCACTAAAGGAGAATAGATCATGTTGGTGACAGTCAGCCCCCAACGGTCACTCGTATTGATTGGATTCGTTGACGTTGGATCACCGCTGATCGCATAAGTGAACGTGTCTTTATCTCCTGCTTGAGTTGAAGTTTTTGTTGTTGAATCTTGTGTACTGGATGAGGAGCACGCAGCTAAGAATAAACCTATACTGATAATCGCCGTCCCAATCAATCCTTTTTTCCAATTTTTCATCGTTCTCCTACTTTCTTACCATACAGGTATACTTGATTTTTTTGTTACTTTATCAATAATTTCTTTGACTTCATCTGTTTGATAATACTCAATGATCGTCTGATACGTCTGATTTTCTTTTTCCTCCGCTCGGGCCGCGATCACATTGTAATACGGTTTGGACGAATCTGCGACAGGCTCTAAGAAAATCGCATCTTCTGTTGGCACAAATCCGGCATCAACAGCCATCCCATTGTTAATCAATGAAATATCGACATCCGTTATTGCTCGCGCGGTCTGATTGGCATCCAGCAACTTGAACGTCAGCTGCTTCGGGTTATCGGTGATATCATTCGTCGTTGGCAGCAGACCTTTTGATTGATCCAATGTGATCACCCCGGCCGTCTGCAGCAACAATAATGCGCGGCTCTCATTTGAAACGTCATTTGGTAACGCGACAGTAGCACCATCAGCCAATTCAGCAATGTCTTTGATTTTGTCTGAATAAATCCCCAGTGGATTGAGTGTGGTATAAGCAATCGTTGTATTGGAATATCCGCTTTCCTGATTGACATTATCCATAAAAATCTCTGTCAAGGCTGCGTGCAGATCAATCGAACCGTCCTCTAGTGCCAGGATGGGCTGACGATAATCAGTAAATTTAACGAGCTGTAGATTGATTTGCTCTTTTTCCAACAATTGTTCCTGAACATATTCCCAAGCTTCATTTTGCTCTCCAACAACCCCAAGCTTTACTGTAGTTGCCTCTGAGGCAGGTTTGCTGCAGCCTGCCAAAGCAAAAACCAATACGCCTAAAAATACGCTAACCCATTTTTTCCAACTTATTTTCATTTTTTTCTTCCCCTTTTTCCCCCTTTGAGCGAAGCCTACAGAAGCAACGATCCCTTTCTTGTGATTGTCGCAAATAGACGCAATGACTGGATAGAATACTTAGTACTTAACTACAACTTTACATTTCCTGCTGTAGTCAGTTGATCATCGGACTAACTATTCATATGTAGTGTAACTTTATCTTATACACCAAAAACTGTCAATAAAGAAACTCTAGTAAAGCCTTGCGCTATATCTTTCTATAGTACTCGCAAAAAGGGGTTTTTTTAGATGTAAGACAATGCCTGCGTAAGATCCGCAATCAAGTCCTGACTATTCTCGATCCCAATAGAGAGCCGCAAGAGATCCGGCGTCAAACCATAGGACTCCCGCAACTCTTTAGGGATATCTGCATGTGTCTGCGTCGTAGGATAAGTGATGAGACTTTCAACTCCGCCCAAACTTTCAGCAAATGTAAAAATTGAGAGTTCCTTCAAAAATGAACGGACTTTCACTGCCTCCTTTAACCGAAGACTGATCATACCTCCTACACCAGGATACAGTACGTCTTTGATTGCTGGTTGGCGTTTTAAAAACGCAGCGATTTCTTTTGCGTTTTGCTCTTGTCTTTCAAACCGTAACGGCAACGTTTTTAAACTGCGAATGAACAACCAACAGTCGAAGCTGCTTAAAGTTGGGCCAGTGCTATTGGCAAGATAGGTCAAGCGTTCACCAAGGGAGACTTCTTTTGCAATGATCACACCAGCCAAAATATCATTGTGACCTGTCAGGAACTTGGTCCCAGAATGAAGAACGAGGTCTGCGCCTAGTTCCAACGGTTTTTGTCTCAATGGTGTCAAAAAAGTATTGTCAACGATGAGTAAAGCATTGACTTGATGCGCGATCTCGGCGACCGCAGACACATCGATTTCTGTCATCAATGGATTTGTCGGAGTTTCTAAAAAGACCGCCGCAATCGTTGAACTGATTTGTTCTTCAAGTTCGTTTAGCGTATTGAAATAATGAAAATAAGCAATCTGGCGCGCTTGTAACTCTTCAAAAAAACGATAACTACCCCCATATAAATCTCTTGATACGAGAAATTCACTACCGCTTGGGAAAAGTTCAAAAATCAATGCGATCGCACTCATACCTGAGCTCGTGACGATTCCTCGAGCGCCATTTTCTAAGGTAGCCAGTCCGGATTCTAATAGCTCTCTCGTCGGGTTTTTGGTACGTGTATAATCATAACCGGTACTTTGACCTAATTCAGGATGCGCATAGGTGGTAGAGAGATAGATTGGTGCACTGACAGCTCCCGTCGCTTGATCCGAACGATTGCCTAGTTGTGCTAAAAAAGTCGTCATATCAACAGTCATAATCGTATTTTCCTTTCTTTGTTTAGTGTGCTCAATGAAGCGGGATAAAGTCGTTGTCGCAAGATTCTGACGATAGTAGTGAAACTAGTTGCCTTAACTGCCAAATTGTTCGTTGATGAGTAGAATGAAGCAATCATAGCCTTTTGTGAAACAATGAAGCAAAATGAGCTGTTTTGATCATTCGCTGTGGAAAACCTGACCATTGATGGAGGGTAGCAGTAAATGAGTACAGCAGTAACTGGTTTAAAACTAGCGGGCTTTTCAGATCAACCTTCTTTGTCTAGCGCTCTTTTTTTTCACTGAAAAAAACATTGACTAAAGTCACTGCCGCCTATGTCCGCCCTCCCATTCATTACCTATATAATAACCAGTACGCGTTGGCAGAATCTGTAAATCATAAGGCGTGCGCTGGTAGGTTTCGTGGATCCAGTTACTGAAAAACAAGGACGCATGCCCTCGCCAGCGATTGATGACCGTTCCTTGCTGGTCGGAAAAATAATTTTTGGGGAGTGCCGTTTTGAGCCCTTTGGCTTTATCTCGCAAATATTCTTCTTTCAACGTTTCTGTATAGTATTCCAAATGCCCTAAAAGAAAACTATTTTTATGGTCATGGGAAACTAAGAGTGCTGGACCGGTCTCTATTCCTGTAACAAGCACATTCAGAGGGGCAAGTGGCAGCTGCGCCTCATTGATCCCCGTATAACGAGAATGGGGCATCATGAAGGAATCATTAAACCCTCGTATCAGCGGATGAGCCTCGATCACTCGCTGTTCAAAAATACCAAAAAGTTTTTGCTTATGAAGCACTTTTTGGATACCATAATGATAGTACAGCCCAGCTTGTGCTCCCCAGCAGATATGCAATACCGATGTGCAATTTGTTTGACTCCAAGCCATGACTTCCTGAAGTTCCTGCCAATAATCAATCATTTCAAAAGGCATTTTTTCGACTGGTGCTCCTGTAATGATCAAGGCATCGAAACGTTCCTCACTGACTGCCTTAAATGCGACATAAAACTTGTCTAGATGAGTCGAGCTAGTATTTTTGCTTTCATGTTGCTGCATTTTCAATAATGTTACTTCGATTTGCAAAGGACTTTGGGACAAAAGCTGCAACAATTGATTTTCTGTAGTGATTTTTTGCGGCATCAAGTTGACGATCGCAATTTTCAAAGGGCGAATTTCTTGTTTGATAGCTCGCTGTTGTTGTAAAGCAAAAATGTTGTGCTGCAAAATAGCTGCTGCCGGTAATTCTTTGGGGATGATGATTGGCATCTTCTCACTCCTTTTTCAATCGACTCCTATGAACATTTACTTTTTATTACCTTATCGTTTCTCGTGGTTTTACCTATCGTTGCTTCTGAACATGGTTGGTTCAGTGTGACTTGCATGCCATGCTTTGCATGTCAGTCGCAGTGATTCGGGACGTGGTGACTACGTTCCCTTCGGTCCCCTAGTACTGTTCATCATCTGCTCGTCTACTCTGTGCTTCGCCTACAGTCGCTTCTAAGCATAGTTCGCTAAGAAGGACTTGCATGTCAGTCGCAGTGATTCACAGCAAAAAGTCGTCCCTTTTATCGTTACATTAACGATAAAAGGGACGACTGACTCGTGTTACCACCCTAATTCGTGCTGCCTTTGCAGGCGTGCACCTCAACAGTACCAATGATACTTGGCGCGTTATCGGGCGCATACCGTCTATTTGGCGTGAACCAAATAAAAACTCAGAGCTCATCTTCAACGCCTGTCTCATGTCTCCTTTTTCACCAACCGGAGTCTCTGTACCTTCAACGTAGCGCTTACTCTTCTCTTCAACGTTTCATCTCTATTTGTAATTTCTAAGAATTATAATCGTTCTTCCATTCAATGTCAATCCGCTTTTAAGACTTTGGCTTATTTCTCTGAAAGATAGAGATATTGTTGATCCATTTGTTCATAGATTTCTTGCAGATCATCTCGTGAAACTTCACGATCCTTGTAGCCATAAGGATCGTTGACATACATTTTGTCTCCATCTATTCCAGTAATAACAACGGAATGGATCAATGTCGTTTCGTAGATCATTCCCGATTGCGTCGGCCACTCAAAAAAATCAGCATTGGTTGGTACTTGCAATTCAAGGGTAGCAATCATCCAGATAGGCGTGCCCTTCTCCAAAACTTCAATAATCTCATCAAAAGATTTGTCTCGACCACTTACCACTTGATAGGATGCCCCTACCATCTGGCTCGCAACTTTGGCGATTGGTTCTACCGCAACCCCCATTGCTCCATCGCCGCCATAAATATTCCCCACAAAACCTTCTCGTGGGTCTCCTCGATGAGTTTCATCTGCGTAAACAGGGACATAGTCTAATTTGGCAGCCAGCTCATTTTTATTTGTATCATACCCGTAGAAATTCAACAGCATGGATAAAGCAGTGACTTCACAGCCATTCCCTAAATATTCTGGATCAAATTGGCTTTCCAATGGTACATCTAATCGAATCACGGGCTCTTCTTTTTCTGCAGTCAGATCCAGTCCTGATATCGAAGTCACCGATTGTGCCGCTTGTTCTTGCTTCTTCACATAAGGAGTTGCTCCAGCTTTATCATAGAAAAGCAAGATAAAGAACAAACTAAAGGTGAGCAGACCTAAAAGCAAACGAATGCTTTTCTTTTTCATCAGTTTACTCCTTTCTTCTTTGACTATTATACCTTGAATGTCAAAGGAACGAAAAGAATTTATGTTTTAGAACCATAATTTAGGAAAACAATGCTTCTCAAAGCGTTGAATCCAATGATTTAGACCATCCCTAAATGAGCATAAAAAGAAGCTAAGAGAACATGGAGAAAGTTCCCTTAGCATTTACCATTACGCTTTGTATTTGTTGTCTAATTCTAAGAAAGGACTTGTTTCTTTTTTCCTAGTAATAGTTTTTTTGCGCTTGAAAAGGAACGAATATCAAACTGTTTGCTTAGTGCCCCGGCAACAAAATAGGCTAAGTTATAATCTATCAAACTATGGATCAAGCCACCGATACCCATCAAGACAAACAAGAAGTAGTAAAAATTGCCATCAAACGCGGTGCCTGGTACATTGCCGGTAAAATAGAAAACAGCTACAACAAGCATTTCCACAATAGAATGGATAAGGCCAATCACAAGATTAAAGGCTTGAAAACGAGCATTGAATAATGTTGGCTTGCCGTTCTTTAATAAAATACTTGGATTTTTTTGTAAATAAAATGCCCCGATCACGGCAAAAACAACGTGCGACAATGCCCGCAAAGCAATGATCGGCGGTAATGTGATAAAAAAGCCAAATGTGGTACCTAAAGCTACTGCTATCGCCATCCCTGGTGAAAAGAACATCGCCACAAACAATGGCACATGGCTAGCTAAAGTAAAGGAAGCCGGCCCGATGACGATCTTGGGCATCACCATTGGAATAACGATTCCCATACCAATCAAAAGTGCTGCAATCGTTAAATGACGTACTGAATGTTTCTTCATGAATAATTCCTCCTTCAATGTGTCTTGACACATTTATCTCGCTCATTGTAGCTTGAAAACACCAAGGTGTCAAGACACAAAAAAAACAGAACGATGACCTAAGTATGAACAGACAAAAATACCTGAAGGAGATAAGGTAGCGAATTCTGTTAAAAGTGCCCCTTGAACCAACGATACGGTTGGAATAGGTCCTTTCCCCTTTCCTTCAGATATTCAGTTTGTTGCCTCACTTATGCCACAGCCCCTGCTGTTTCATTATTCATTTATTTCAAGTCCCTTTTTGTGCGCCAGCATTTCATTGCTCAAACGTGCGAATTCTGCTAATGACAATGTCTCTCCGCGACGAGTTGGATCAATTTCACTGGCAGCTAAACTCGCTTTAAGCCATTCTTTCGTTTTTTCATCTTTTCCATAGGAATTCTGCAGGTTATTCCACAACGTTTTCCGTCGTAATTGGAAGGCTGCCTTCGTCAACTTGAAGAATTCTTTTTCATCTGTTACTTCAACCGCAGGAGTTGCACGACGAGTCAGCTTCAAGATTGCGGAATCCACATTTGGTTGGGGCACAAAAACCGTCTTAGGGACAATAAAAGCAAGCTCTGCTTCCATGTAGTATTGGACAGCGATCGATAAAGAGCCATACGCTTTCGTTCCTGGAACAGCTGAAATACGGTCAGCCACTTCTTTTTGCATCATGACAACCATTTCTTGTATTGGTGCCTGTGATTCTAAGAAATGCATCATGATCGGCGTCGTAATATAGTAAGGAAGATTCGCTACGACTTTGATTGGCCGTTCATCGGTAAAAGCTTCTCTGATCATTGTAGACAAGTCTGCTTGTAAAACATCTTGATGAATCACTTGAATGTTCGAATAAGGAGCCAATGTATCTTGTAAAACTGGAATCAAACGGTCATCAATCTCAAAAGCCAGGACTTGACGCGCATGTTTCGCCAATTGCTCGGTCAGAGCGCCGATCCCCGGTCCGACTTCTATCACATTTGTTTGATCATCGATTGCAGCAGTCGCAACGATTTTGCGCAAAATATTAGGTTCAGTCAAGAAATTCTGCCCCAGGCTCTTTTTGAAGGTAAAGCCATGTTTTGCTAATATTTCTTTCGTTCTTGATGGGGTTGCAATATCCCTTTGTTCTTTCACAATTCTTCCTCCACTATCTTCATTGCTTCAGCCAATTCTGTTTCAGTAATACGAAACATGGCAAGACGTTTTTCCAACTGTTTGGCATTCGTATAACCGATTCGTAAAACATCTCCGAGTTTTTCCCGTTTTGCTCGTGCTTGCTCACCAGCAATCAGCCCATAGCTTGCTAAAACTTGACGAGAAATTTTCTCACTCTCGTCTTCATCTTGCTGACTGACTGGCGTGACGACTTTGCGAAGTGCTTCTCTAAGCGCTTCATCACTAGCGTGTTCCACTCCTAAACTGCCCTTTTTCTTTGGTGCAGCTTGGCTTCGAGGCAAAAAGGCATGTTGGGCAGCCGGGACAGCTTCCATTATGATTTTACGAATTTTTTCACCCGAAAAATCAGGGTCTGTAAAAACGATCACGCCACGAGTCTCTTGGGCATGTTCAATTTGACTTAAGATGGTTTCGTCAATCGCTGATCCGATCGTTTCAATCGTATCGACATCAAACACTTCTTGCAATCGGCGCGTATCGTCTTTCCCTTCGACGACAATGATCTCTTCGATTCTCCATCTATCCTTCATAAAGGTTGAACAACTTCTCAGCATTGATATACGTTTGCTTGGCGACTTCCTCAAAAGACATCTGACGCAGTTCCGCGATTTTTTCGACTACATAGCGGGTATACCCTGGTTCATTGCGTTTTCCTCGGTAAGGCATTGGTGCAAGATAAGGTGCATCAGTTTCCACTAATAGACGATCGATCGGAACCACTTGCGCAGCTTCTTGGACATCCAACGCCTTTTTGAAGGTCACTACACCACTAAATGAAATGTGCATACCTAAATCCAAAAAGCGCTTTGCCCATTCACCATCACCACTGAAACTATGCATGATGCCGCCGATATCAGTGATTTTTTCTTCTTTTAAAATCTGGTACGTGTCTTCGATCGCTTCTCGGGTATGAATACTGATAGGTAAATGCATCTCTTTAGCGATCGCGATTTGCCGACGAAAGACAGCCGATTGTACCTCTTTTGGATCTTCCATCCAATGATAGTCCAATCCAATTTCTCCTAAAGCTACAACTTTGGGTTGTGTCAGGCGCTCTTGGATGAATGCCTCAATCTCTTTTGTGTAAGATCCCGCTTCTGTTGGATGCCATCCAATGATACTGTATATCCCATCATATTCTTGACTTAATGCCAATGACTTTTCAATCGTAGGTTGATCAAATCCGACAACTGCCATTTTCGTTACTCCTAGCTCGTGAGCTCTGGCAATCGTTTCGGGAATCTCTTCATTAAATTGTTCTGCATTTAAATGCGTATGTGAATCAAAAATCATAAAACTTCCTCCTTGTTTCCTCTATACTCTAGCATATTTTGCGGCTTTAAGAAACGAATCCTTCTTGTTTTTTCATTTGCTAAAGAAAGTTTTCAGCAATCAAGAAAAATCAGCCCAAAGGTGGAGGGAGAAAAAAAGCCAGTCGATTATAATAAACCTATGATCCATCAGATTCGGAGGTGAAAAGATGGAAAAATCAAAACCATTTACAAAATGTACTTTACGGCAACGCTATCACTATTATCGTCAGCAAAATGCTCATCAACAATTTAACGGGAATTTTCAACAAAACTTCCAAAAAGATTTCCCAAGTTTTGCTAACTGGCTTAAATTGCAGCAAAAGCCGATTGCCAAAGATCAAACAGCGACATTTTCTCACTGGTTCTTACTGATTCTATTTAGTTTAGTGACTGTAGCCACATTTACCCAACAGCTCTTATTTCTTTTATTTGTTTTTGTCATTGCAGCACTAGTCAAAGGTCCTGGAATGATTCTCTGGGGAGTTGTCTATTCGTTTCTAGTGACACTCTTTCCTCCTCTTGGTTTGTTGCTTTCAGCGCTTTTCTTTCTGCTCACTCTCAGACAGTTGACAAGAAACTTGACCTTTATTTTTACAGCCGTGTACTTTTACAGCTACCCTTTCTTGATCACAGCGATTCATCATTTTACAACATTCGATGATCAATGGATCATGATTGCAGCGGTTATTTTTGCCTTGATCAGCGGGCATCTTTTGTTCAAGCGAAATTATGAGTTTGCCTCTAGTAAAGCAGTTGCTTGGCGACTGATCACCACTCCTTATGATTGTTTGACTGCATTGATTCCTTCAAAGAAAGGACGCCGATTACAACGGCTGCGAAACAAATGATTTTTGCGGAACCTAAATCTTGATTCCACGCTGACATTGAAACTGATTTGCCAACATTTAAGATGCATGCCTAGTGGAAAAGGACGCGGACATGAACACTTAGACTTCCTACAAAGGGCTTCTGCAATGCAGGAGCCCTTCGCCTATTATTTAAGATGTGCTTGACTGCTGCTCTTGTTATCTAAGCTGGATATTTTCATCGTTAAACAAAAACAATGGAAAAAGTGATTTTGTTTTTTTATTTTTTGAAAATCAATAAAAAAAAGGAAAAAATTTTTTACTGAATGTCTTTTGTTTGATTGCTTTTTTGGGGTGAATCTACTATGCTATTAGTTAGCTAAACAAAAAAGGAGACCCGCTATGCTGACCTTCATTTTTATCTTTTCCTTCCTTGTGGGCTTGCTTTTTTACGCCTTTATTATTGAGCCGCGCCGATTAAAACAGCGGCATTATTTGATCAAAAAAGAAAAGCAAACGGTCCTTGATATTTCCAAAGCCTATGATCTTTATCAAAATGAACAGAATGTAGTAGTCGCACATATCAGTGATCTACACTTTTCTCGTTGGTTCAAACCGCAACGCATCAATCGCATCATCCGTTCCACGATCTTAAACAAACCTGATTTGATCATCATCACGGGTGACTTGATCGACAATTACCGTAAGTGGCCTCACCGTTCAACCAGCCGCCTCATTGAAAAGTTAAAGAAATTGAATGCGCCAATGGGGAAAATCGCTGTGTTAGGAAATCATGATCATTTGAATGATGGGCAATATTTTGTGAATGAAGTGTATGAAAACGCCAATTTCACCTTGTTGGACAATGAATCTGTATTTGGCTCTGATGAGAAAACCTCGATGAATATCGTAGGGATCGATAGTGCAAGCAAAAGTGCCCACTACCATTACGAGCCAACCTTAGCAGAATGGCAGATTCTCTTGATCCATGAACCTGACTATGTCTCTCGAGTAGACAACATTCGTGACTATGATCTCGTTCTATCCGGTCACAGCCATGGAGGCCAGATTCGTGTGCCCTTTTATCGTGTGAAAACGAAAGGCGCCCTCAAATACACAGATGGTCTCTATCTTTTGGCCGCGAACACACTTCTAAGTGTGTCCAATGGTGTGGGGACCACGGCGATTCCAGCGCGCTTTGCTGTGCCGCCAGAAATCACATACTATCATCTCGTGCCCGCCGAAAAACATGCTGTAGCCTAAAACAAGCTCTTAAGTGATCCTCCTATCTTCGTTTGGATAGTTAGGATACTTAAGAGCTTGTTTTCGTTATTGGCGTAATCCGTTATAGATCGTCTCCAAATTCCACTTCATCATCGCATAATAACTATCGCCATCTTGTCCAGGTTCAGCGATGGAGTCTGTAAAGACAGTGCCGTAGATCGGAATACCAGAATCCCGAGACACGCTTTGCATTGGGCGAGTATTAACGCTACTCTCGACAAACAATGAAGGAACTGCCGATGCTTGCAATTGGTCGACTAAATTCTTGATCTGAGCAGGCGTTCCTTCTTCTTCGGTGTTGATTTCCCAGATATAAGCGGATGGCACACCATAGGCCTTCGAAAAGTACTTAAAGGCGCCTTCACTTGTCACGATCAATTTCTTTTCTTCAGGAATTGAAGCAAAATTATCTTTCGCTTGTTGGTCTAATTCGGAAAGCTGCTGCAGATAGTGTTCCAAGTTTTCTTGATAGACCCCCTGATTTGCAGGATCTTTCTTACTCAATTGTTGGGCGATATTTCGCGCATAGATCATCCCATTTTCCAAATTAAGCCATGCATGAGGATCTGCCTTTGTATGATCAGCATCATCCGATAGATACAGGACTTCCACGCCATCACTGACGGCAAAATAATCTTCACCCGCTTTTTTGTTGGCGTTGTTCATTAATTTAGTAAACCAGCCGTTGCCGCCCGTCTCTAAATTCAAGCCATTATAAAATAGAATGTCTGCATCAGTGGCTTTTTGGACATCTTCTGACAGTGGTTCATATTCATGAGGGTCACGCCCTACAGGAACGATGCTGTGGAGATTGATTTTGTCCCCGGCGATGTTTTTGGTCATATCTGCTAAAATCGAATTGGTCACTACAACATTTAATTTGTCATCAACGGTTGCCGCCTGCTCTGCTTGCTGATAAATCAAGAATCCTCCTGCAACAGCGGCAGCAGAAACCATTGCCGTGGTCAGCCAGCGTTTGGCAGGACTCGTTTGTTGTTTTGGTGAAAAGAGAAATCCTAAGACAAACAAAACAGCTGCAGTGAGGACAATGCTTGATCCGGCTGCAATATTAAAGGAATAACCGATAAATAACCCAATCACAGAAGAAGCACCGCCTAGAATCCCTGCAATCACCATCATATGGCTAAGGCGTTTTGTAAATAAATAAGCAGTTGCTGCTGGCGTAACCAGCAAAGCTACAATCAAGATCGTACCGACACTTTGCATCGCAGTAACGGAAACTAATGTCAAAAGCAGCATCAACAAGTAATGATATACCTGTACATTCATTCCAAAAGCTTTTGCCATCATCGGATCAAAAGAAGTGATCAGCAATGGCCGAAAGAAGATCATAATCAGTGCAATGACCAGTAAAGCAATCGCAATCGTGACCCATTTATCCCCCTCTTGGACTGCGAGCACATTTCCGAATAAGATATGAAACAAATCCGTAGAACTGTTAGCTACGCCAATCAAGATAACTCCCAAAGCTAAAAAGGAGCTGAAGGTGATCCCGATCGCCGTATCACTTTTGATCAAACTATTGTTAGAAATATAGGTGATAATGATCGATGCAAGAACACCAAAGAAAATTGCTCCGACAAAAAAGTTCACCCCTAAAATATAGGATAATGCTACTCCGGGAAGTACGGCGTGAGAAATGGCATCTCCCATCAATGACATTCCCCGCAAAATAATAAAACAACCAATCACCCCTGCAACAACACCGATCGCTACGGCGGTGATCAAGGCATTTTGCAGAAAATGGTAATGAACTAATCCATCAATAAACTGACTAATCATCTTAAGCCCCTCCTTTCACGATGATCGTATCGCCGAATGTTTCTTTCAAATTTGTTTCAGTAAAAACAGTCGTCGTCGGACCATATGCGATTAAATGCTGATTCATCATCACTAGTTCATCGAAGTATTCAGTCACTTTGCCTAAATCATGATGAACAATAAAAATTGTCTTTCCTTGTTGGCGAAATTCACGCAGAAGTCCTACAATAATTGCTTCACTCATCGCATCGATTCCTACAAATGGTTCATCTAAAAAAATGAATTCCGCTTCTTGCAGTAATGTGCGAGCGATCAATACTCTTTGGAACTGACCGCCAGATAGTTCGCCGATCTGCCGTTCAGCAAAGTCAGCCATTTGGACAGACTCCAATGCAGCGGCGACTTTCTGCCAATCTTTGGCCGTTATTCGTTGAAACAGAGAAAGCTGCGGATAGAGTCCTAATGACACCACTTCTTTTACTGTAATCGGAAATGTATAATCGACTGCAGTCTTTTGTTCCACGTAGGCTATCTTTTTTTGGAACTTATTGAGTGCCATTCCATTCGATGTGACATGTCCTTCAGAAGGGATCAGCTGCAGTGCAGCTTTGATGAAGGTAGATTTTCCCGCACCATTCGGTCCGATGATCCCTACAATGGCCGGCTTATCAACACAGAAAGATACTCCAGAGACAGCTTGATTTTTCCCATCATAGCTGGCGGAAATTTTTGAAAATGTGATCATAGTTTGCGCTCCTTTACATCTATGTTAAAGTATCGTTTATTTATTTTTTAGGTATGCCTAACTTATTTCCAATTATACCGATTCTCCTGTTGAATGCAAGGGATTTTTTACACAAATAAAATCCAATAAGAAAAAATAAAGTGTCCCTTCAACTTCCTTGCCCCTAGCAGATCGTTTTATTCATTCGCCGTTACTTTTAGTGTGACCAAACAAAAAAAGTTTCCA
This sequence comes from Enterococcus sp. M190262, assembly GCF_005843965.1. Taxonomy (NCBI): domain Bacteria; kingdom Bacillati; phylum Bacillota; class Bacilli; order Lactobacillales; family Enterococcaceae; genus Enterococcus; species Enterococcus sp. M190262. Next base: position 3,283,433 of record NZ_CP040461.1, read on the forward strand.
CTCCTTTGAGGGAAACTTTTTAAAAGAAAACTTTCTAATCAGCATTCGCTGTTTTTTTCAAAATTTGTGATGAAGAATCAACCTGGAGTACCAATTGTCGGCAATATACTCGTCACTACTCAGATACTACGTTGACTGGTTGATTCTCTAAGAAATGCTTATAATTTGAGACAGCGATAGCTAGCAATCGTTGCCGGGTCTCTAATGGTGCCCACGCAATATGCGGCGTCAAATAGCAGTTAGGCGCATGCAACAATGGATTGTCAGCCGTGATTGGTTCTTTCGAAACAACATCAGCTGCCAGAGCAGCAACTTGTCCAGCTGACAACGCTTCTGCTACCGCTTGTTCATCTAGTAATCCACCGCGAGCAGTGTTGATCAAGATAACATCCTTTTTCATTTGAGACAATGCACGGGCGTCAATCATCCTTTCAGTATCGGGAAATTGCGGTACATGGAGACTGATCACATCTGCTTGTTGAAAGAGTCTCTCCAACGAAACTTGTTCTGCCCATTCAGCCTGCGGCGTTTTTGGTCGATGATTGTAATAGATGACCTTCATTTGAAACGCATGAGCAATTTCAGCGACTGCCTGAGCAATCGCACCATAGCCGATCAAACCGATCGTCTTGTTGGCAATTTCAGTCAGTGGCGTTTGCCAATAAGAGAAATCGGGACTGTTTTGCCAATCTCCTTGATGGACGGATTGGTTGTGCCGCCCTACTTGATTCGTTACCTCAAGTAATAAAGCAAATGTAGCTTGCGCTACTGAATTCGTACTATAGCTGGGAATATTTGTGACGGTAATCCCTTGAGATGCTGCAGCTTGTAAATCCACAACATTGTAGCCAGTTGCCAACACGCCGATATAATCGATGTTAGGGCATGCTTGTAGTATTTCCTTTGTAAGGGGCGTTTTGTTCGTAAAAACAGCCGTTGCTTTGCCGATTCGCTCAATGATCTCCTTCGTATCTGTATAGGAAGTGCGATCATAAATCGTGATTTCCCCTAATCCAGCTAATGGCTGCCAATCTAAATCTCCTGGATTCAACGCATAGCCGTCTAAAACAACAATTTTCATTTTTTTGCTCCTCTCTGTTGGAAATAAAAGACTGGAATCCCTAAACAGGTGATCAAAATACCGATCAATGCAAGCACAGGGGCCGTAAGTATCGTCATTATTAAAATGAATCCGCCCCCTAAAAGAGCAATGATCGGTGTGATCGGGTACAACGGAACCTTGTATGGACGATTGAGCTCAGGTGCTTTTTTTCTTAACAAGATCACACCTACAAACAATAACACACTAAAAAACCACATCACAAAAATCAACATATCCGTTAAGAGATCAAAACTACCCAACAACATCATTAAACACGCAATTGCTAATTGGAAAAAAACCGCCGCATAAGGAGCCTTGGTTTTATTTGTTAATTTAACAAAGGTCGAACTGAATGGAACTTCATTCTCGAGTGCCATGGCATAAGGCACCCGCAATCCGGTCATCGTATACCCATTGAGTGCGCCATAAACTGAAATCAAAATACCAATCGTCACTAGTTTGCCCCCAAAATCACCAAATAACTGCAATGCGGTTTCTGAAGCACTATTTAAGTTTCCAGCAATCTGTTCTAAGGGCAATGTTTTCAAGAAAACAAGATTGATCAGGAGATAAACCAAGGTTACAAAACTTAATCCAAAGATAATCGCTTTCGGAAGATCCTTTTCCGGCCGCTTCATTTCACCAGCAATATTTCCAACACCTAACCAGCCATCATAAGCGAAGAGAGTCGCTAGTAATGCACTGCTGATTCCTGCGATGATCGAACCATCACTTGTTTTAGAAAAATTGATTACCGAGACTGACACTCGTCCTGGTGTCATCAATCCCACTAAAACGATCAATGCGATGGGAATCAATTTGATTGATAATGTAAATGACTGTACGCCTGCGGCGGTTTTTGTCCCTAATAGATTGATCAAACTAACACTGGTACCGGTGATCAACGATAGCGGCAAGAGATAACTTGCGGGCAAATGAAACAGATTCAAACACTGAGTGGCAAAAATAATACTCAACGCTGCTATATTGGCAGGGAAATAAATAATGCTTTGAGCCCATCCTAGCAAGAAAGAAGGCAATTTCCCGTAAATTCGTTCAATGTAGCGAATAGGACCACCAGTTTCTGGTATTGCTGTTGCTAGCTCCGCTACCGTTAGTCCGCCACAGATCGTCAAACAGCCCGCAATCAACCACACAAGCAATGTTAAGCCAGAGGATTGCGTATGTTGGACCACTGCAGCCGCTTTAAAGAACACCCCGGCTCCAATCACAGTTCCCATGACTGTCGAAAGTGCTCCGAAAAAAGTGATTTCTTTCTTTAGTTGACTCTTCAAATACTCACGCTCCTTTTTTTGACTAAATCAAAGTATAGCGGATAGATGCTTTGTTGGCTAGAGTGATTCGTTTGGACCACAAAAAAACAGCTGCTTTTCAACAGCTATCCCTTTTATTTATTTACTGTTGAAACCAAAACTTGTGTACGCCTTTGGTGCATTCGTTTCACTAAGAAAACTGCAAGCAACAAGATCAAAGGAAAGATCCCCGCTCCCAAAATTCCTTGCTGCAAACCTTTGTCGCTGCCTTCTGCCAACAAACCGACCAATGAAGGTCCCAATGAACAACCTAAATCACCCGCTAAGGCTAGGTAAGCAAACATTGCTGTACCTCCATTACGAATGTATTTTGTCGTTAAACTAAAAATTCCCGGCCACAATATACCGACAGCAAATCCACTCAATCCACAACCGATAAAGCCTAGAATTGGGACACTTGATAACCCGATCAGCAAATACGCCACCAAGCATAGCAATAAGCTTGCAAACATAAATTTCCGTAGATCGATACGTTCGCCAAATTTCCCATAATACAGACGAGCAAGTCCCATCATGATCGCAAACAACATTGGACCCGCAAGATCACCGACCGTTTTGGACACACCAAGTCCTTGCTCTGCAAAAGTGGATGCCCATTGACTAACTGATTGTTCACTTGCCCCGGCACAGACCATCATGACTAGAAACAGCCAAAAGCTTTTCAATGAGAACAGTTCACGATTCTTCAGTCCTACTTCGCCTTCTGCTACGATTGGTGCTAATGGAACTTGAGTAAAAACAACCAAATTGACCAGCGGCAAAATAGCCCAGATCAATGTAAGAAATGGCCAACGAGCAATACCGAAGACAAAGAAAAAGAGTGTTGAGACTAAGACGACCCCAACATATCCCCAACAATAAAACGAATGCAGCATACTCATGGTTTTTTCTTTATTCGGGGTTGGACAAGCTTCGACGATTGGGCTCACTAATACTTCCAGAAGTCCGCCACCAATTGCATAGAGGAAGACTGCCGTCAATAAACCGGTAAAAGGGGTCGGAAAGATAAGTGGAAAAACAGCCAACCCAATCAATCCTACAGCCGCAAAAAAATGCGCCGCGACAATCGAGATACGATAACCAATCCGATCGACAAAAAAGATCGCTGCAAAGTCCACACCCAGCTGCGTTAGAAAATTAAATGTAACCAAAAGCGTGATTTGACTTAGCGGAATCTGATACTGTGTTTGAAATGTCAAAAATAATAAAGGTGCAAAGTTATTGATGATTGCTTGAACAATATACCCAGCAAAGCAAGCAATGATCGTTCGTTGATAATTTTTCATTTTTACCTCCTCCAGATTTGTTTAGTATAGCAAGAGAACTTTCACAATCGCCATGGAAAATGCTATTCAAATTGCTAGAGTATGTTCTCTTTTTTGGTGTATTATCAGTTGAAAAATGCTCCCTACTGGTATTGCAAGTCAGATCTCAATAAAGCTAGTGGTGATAAGTGCTAGTATCATAAAAAAAAAAACGAATCTCCCCTGCCGATTTCAGCAATCTGGAAATATCGTTTTTTTTGAAACACAACGATTGAAGATCTCTACTGGCTGAAGATCCTTGGTCGTTGTACTAATTCTGTCCAACAGTTCTTTTATTTTGAATAAGTTGTCCGAAAAGGATTATACTTGCGCTTTTCCGAGACAGCAGATTAGTTGGAATGTGCTGCCAGCATTTTGACTGTGGCTTCAAAAATTGGTCCAATAAAGATGATACAGAGCAATGTACCGATACCGACATTGGCACCCAAACCAAAGCCAATCAAGACCATCGCTGCATCCAAGCCGATCCGGATCGTCTTTTGGGTCAGCTTTGTACGTTTATAAATCAGCGCAGTTAGTGCTTCTAATGCTGCTGATCCTTGATTTGAAGAGACATAGATCCCTGCCCCAACGCCGAACAAGATGGGGGCGATGAAAATCGCCAACCAAGAATAGAATGGCAAATGAACAAAAATCTTATCCATAACCGGCTCAAAAATCCCAATCAGCAAACCAAGACCGATCCCATTGATATAACTGCCGATTCCAAGCTCCTGGCGATCGAAAATAGCTACGATCAATAAGACGACCAGATTAAAACATAGACTGGCGATCCAAAACGGAACAGACACATAATTCAAGATTCCCAGCAAAAATGTACTGATCGTATCATACCCCTGATGGGCAGTGATCAGCAATGAAATTGCTAACGCAATCAAACACGTACCTAACAAGATTTGCCAAATTTTTTTCACGACATCACTCTCTTTTCCAATTTAGTTTTCTAGACTCTCTTAGTGTACCTTGCCGTTTCAGAGATTACTACTATTTCTTTTATCTGTCTAAAAAACCCTTCAAGCGGTCAATCCAGTGATTCGTAACTTTGCTCATACTTCTCTCGAAATTCTTTTGGCGTCAGACCATTCAATTTCTTGAACATCTTTGAAAAATAATTCGTATTATTGTATCCGATCGCATCGGCAATCTCATTAATTGTTTGTCCCGTATGCAGCAGAAGCTGCTGAGCTTTTTTGATCCGAATAAAATTGACGTATTGATTAAAGCTTAATTCCGTTTCTTTTTTGAACACTTGCCCCAGATAGACTACACTAACATGCAGAGCTTCGGCAGCCGATTTAACCGTCAGCTCTTGCGTATAGTGCTCTTCAATCATGCCAACCGCTTTTTGAACAATCTCAGAATAACGCTTTTGCTGAGGCTGGTCTTTGGCCAACTGCAAAATCTCGTTGAAGAGTTGCCGCAGTACCTGGATCGTATTCGATGCTCGAATCCGAGTGATGATCCGATCATAATTTTCTCTAGTCAAAGCAGGGAACTGGCGGTAAATATCATTGAATAATAGAAAGGCTACGTAACGGACATGCTCAGGGTCAGCCTGCATCCCCTCGAGACTTGAAAAGATTTTGTCTAATTCATCTTGAACGGTTTTTGTATCCCCGATCGTCAATGCTTTATTGAAAGAGAGAAAAGGTAGCGCTTCGTTGCGGTCTAAGATATCGACTTGAATGATTTGTTCATTAAGCAGCAAATCCGGGTAAAAGGTCTGCAGTGATTGGACTTGCTTGATTTTCTCATACCCTTTGTATAAGTTTTCCCATTCATTGATCGTTTCACTGACCACCAATTGCCAATCCCCTGCTAGAATCGCTGACAGTTCTTTGAGCAGACACCAGAGACGTTGACGTTCACCATAAAAAACGATCAGCAACTGATTCTCTCCCAATCGTCCTGGCAGTAGCAATGGCTGTTCTTTTTCGACAAAAAAACGAAACCCATTTTCTAAGATTTCAGGTGTCCCTGTCAGCTGTAGAATCGTATAAGGCGGATGGATGGGTTGTGTGGACTGTTCCAATAATAAGTGGTACTCACTTTCATTTAATTCATCATTCAGCCAAAGCAACAAGCTGGATTCTCGATACAAGTCATTTTGTTCATCGATTCGTTGCTGATGTGCCAGTTCCTCCGCAATTGCCTGCACACTTTCATAGAGTTCGACCTTGTTGACTGGCTTAACGAGATAATTTCGGACTCCTAACTGCATGCCTTGCTTCACAAATGCAAATTCTTGGTAACCAGATAAGATGATGGAAAAAAAGGTATTGCCTTTTGCCTGTGCTTTAGCGATCATATCAATCCCATTCATTTCCGGCATGCGAATATCAGTGATCAGTAGATCAATGGCTTGTGTTTCTAAATATTCCAACGCTTCAGAAGCGCTTTTAGCTGTGTGAACGACTTCAAAGCCTAATTCTTGCCAAGGAATGATCATCTTTAGGCCTTCTAGAATCATGTACTCATCGTCCACAAACATGGCTTTATATAAACTCATCATTCAACATCTCCTCATCGATCGCAATGGAAATCTTGAATCCGTGATTTTTTTCAGATTCAACTTCCATCTGATAATGATCGCCAAACATCCCCCTTAATCGTTCATGAACATTTTTCATGCCTATGGATGTTTGTACGACGACTCGGTCATCTGCAAGCTCTTGGCGGATCATCGCTAATTGCTCTGGATCTGCTCCTTTTCCGTTGTCCCGTACTTGCAAAAGAATCTTGCCATTTTGTCGGAAGGCTTTGATACTGATGGCATTATCATTTCGCTGATAGTCGATTCCATGCACAAAATAATTTTCTACTAAAGGTTGCAAAGTGAACTTAGGCAAGAGCAGATGTTTCAGGTCTTCTTCGATAGTTACGTGATAGGCGATTTTATCCGGATACCTCATTTGATACAAGTAAACGTATTTCTCACAAAACGTCACTTCTTCTGCCAATGTTTTGATCTTTTCCTGTGTCGTATTGTTGCGCAAAAGTGCCGAAAAAGCGTATACGACATCCGCTAATTCTTCCTGCTGGCGGCTCAATGCGTACATCCGAATGTATTCGAGTGTATTGTATAAGAAATGAGGATTGATCTGAGCCTGCAATGCCCGCATATCCGCATCCCGCTGCTTGATTTCCAGGGTATAGATGTCCTCAATGTAGTCATTGATACTGCCTGTCATTTGATTGATCGCCTCGGCGATTGTTTTTAATTCTTGTTGAACCCCCGTGGTATCAATACGCTCATTAAAATCTCCGTGACTGACTTTTTGGGTTGCTTGAACGATCTGTTTGACCTGCTGGGTGTAACGCTTGAACGTACGATGCAAAATCAATAGCAGCACAAAAAGAATCAGCGTACCGCAACCAAAAATCAACAATGTATAATTTAGGACATCCCGCCAAATCACTTGCTTATCTAGTAAAACCAGCGTGATTTCTCCGTTGATATTCCCTTGTTTTTTTATGTAAAAATCATGGGACAATTTCGGCACGATCTCTTTTTGATTATTGGCCATTGCTTGATCGATTTTGTCGATCATCGCCTGATTCAGATTCGGTGCATCTTTATAGAGACGCTGTCCACTGCTTGTGTATATGAAACTTTTGATACCGTGTTCTCTATTTTCATCACTACGATTAGCTAATACGTTTTCTTCATTAAATACCACAAACACTTGTCCCATTGGTTGCGCAAAATTACTCGGTTGTGCGATCGACCGCGCAAAATATAGGCGATTTTTCAATTGGATCTGGTCGCCCCGCAGTTTCTCTCCGTAAGGTCTGTCTGGTGTAGCAACTAAATAATCTTTGCTTTCATCCAATTGAACGATGATTTCTTCAATGTCAGGATGACTGCTGATCAAACGGTAAAGGATATTTGGCAGATAAATATTTTGTCCTGATTGTCGAAACATATCATTACTATAGGAAAAATAATCGGCGATCGATAACTGTAAATAGTTGCGCAATGATTCAAAGGTGGCATCCGAACTGGTGAATTCTCCTAATACTTCAGAAACAATCGTATTACGCTCTTGGATATACGTATCTAAATACGTGCTTGTTGCATCGACGAGTCGATTACTCATCCGAAACCGATCCACACCCGTATAGACACTCAACCCTAACATGATCAAAATCGAAATCAGAATCAACAAGGCACTATAAAGTTGCATCAATTGATTGATCAGGAAGTCACGCTTGAAAAGGGCTAAGATTCGTTTATTCATATTGCAGTTTTCCATCGATCAATGCACGGTCTTTCCGGGAAGCGGAATGGACCCATAATAAGATCAAACTGAAGGTACCAAATAAAAACAATCCTTTCATGCTCCAAGTAAACACCAAAATACCTACGAGACCAAAAATGACTTTAGCGAAGGTGCCAAAATTTAGAAATAAACTGACAAATGCCAGTTTGATCGTATTCAATAAAGAGGTTTCATAAATTGATTCAAACAATAAACTATACAAATACAGTAAAACCAAGAGACCACTTACTACTACTAGCAAAAAGTCGATCATCAGCCACAGTAGTCCTTGGATCTGACTGGAGAGATACAAATTATACGCTGCGATCGCCAACAAACCGAAAAATAAATAAAAACGGGCGTTGGCTCGCCAAAAGTTTTGCTTCCAACAGCGAAAGGCCTTCCTAAACGTTTGGTCCTCGTAAGATAACCCCTCTTCTTCGATCAAATCACTGATGGTTTGAAATGCCGGACCAACCCCAAACAAAACTGCGCCCATCATTGTAAACAATACGAAGAAAAGATTCAGTTTAATGACCGCCCAAATCAGACGAAAAGCCTTCACTAATCCTCCACTTGTTGTCTCTTTCATTCTTCCTCATCCCCTCTTGGTATTTGCCCGTTTTATTATAGCGTTTTTTTGTCACTTCTCAAAATGCGAGTCTTTACTTTTTCTGTCGCTTATCGCCGCTTATTCTATCTTATTCTATTATGTACAACAAATGAGGAGTGACGAAATCATTCATCGGCTACTCCTCATCTGCTCCTACGCGCAGTTGCTCCGCTTATTTTAACTAATTATTTTCCAGATTCACGGTATTCGTCGAATTGTTTTTGCATTTCATCACGAACTTTGTCCCAACCAGCTGTTTTCAATTCTTCCACTAGTTTTGGCACATTTTCTTCTGGATCGATGGTCCCTGTTGCTAGACTTGCTTTATAACGATTCATCACATTGGCGATGTTGGTGATTTCAGTCTTCACACTATCTGTTTTAAAGTTGAAACCTAGAATTGGTGATTCTTCGGCTTTAGCAATGTTTTCGTCACGTTCTTTGATCATTTCATCAGTGATCGATTCTTGCGTATACAAGATCATATTGTTCCCAGTATTCCATGCCGCCATGTGAGTGTTTGGTTTGTAGCCATCCAACAATTTGATTTTGTTATCTTGCCCTTCCACTTTTTCCCATGCTTCTCCTTCAACACCCCAGACAAGTCCATTCAACAATTCAGGGTCGCTGTTTAACAAACCAAGGAATTCGACAGCTTTTTCTTTGTTTTTAGAAACATTTGCCACTACAAAGTTCGCCATTTGGGCTTGCCCTGTTGATTTCAATTGTTTGGTAAGCGGACGAGAAATCAATTCGTGACCGGCAGCATTGTTCAAGATTGTATCGCCGTAATCCATTGGTCCTTGGGTTTCTTCACGCATAAACCAAGTATTTCCTTCTAATGGATAGCCAGTGGTATTGGTAGCGGCATCTGTTGGGATCAATCCTTCTTTATACCATTTGTGCATCAATTTCAAGTTTGCCATTTGTTCGTCATCTTCATATGGGTTGATGATTTTTGTAGTGTCTCCGTCAAGTTTGACCGCAAATGGATAGTCTTTCCCCATGACATAGTCATAGTTTCCTGAAATGTTGAAGGTTTGACCAATTGCGAAGCTGGCAATATTCGGTTCCTTCTCATGGAATTTTTTCAAGGCATCTTCTGCATCAGCATAAGAATTGATATTGCTGATATCAATGTCGTATTTATCGAGATATTGTTTGTTGAATGTCAATACTTGTTGCGCATACACGTTTCCATTAACAGGAAAGGCATACAGCTTGCCATCGATGGTGTTGCCTTTGATATATGCTTCATCTAATTGATCATAAGCTTCCTTAGCATATTTTGGTGCGAGGTCGGTCAGATCCGCATATGCTCCTTTTTGGGCATTTGCCACAAAATTAGATGCAAAAGAGATATCATAGTTCTCGCCAGAAGAAATGATCGTACTCATTTTTTGATCCCAATCGCCCCAGCCGATGTACTGTAGGTCGATCCGTGCATTGATTTTTTCCTCGATCCGTTTGTTGGCGATCTCCATCAATTGATCAAAGTTCTCTGGTTTGTCCCCGACTTGATACATCAACAAAGTCGTTACGCCGTCCGCACTATTAGAATCAGAATCCGACGACTCCCCGTTTGACCCGCAAGCAGCTAAGCTCAACAGCATTGCTGAAGCGAATCCTGCAAACATTGTTTTTTTCCACGATTTCATTTGTTTTCCTCCTATATCCTTATTATTCTTTGACACCGCCAATTGTCAAGCCACCCACGAAATATCGTTGGAAAAATGGGTAAGTAATGGCAATTGGCAATGTTGCTACTACAACGATTGCCATCCGAGCAGTCTCGTTTGGCAATGCGGCCAATCCACCTTGAACTTGAGCAGCCATACCGGTACTTTTAGCTAAATAATCCAAGTTCGATTGAATCCGCATCAATAGTGCTTGTAACGGCACTAGTGAATCCTTTTGAATGTATAACAATGCATTGAACCAATCATTCCAGTAACCAAGTGCCGCAAATAAACTGATCGTAGCGATTCCTGGAACCGCTAATGGTAAGACGATCGAGATGAAAATCTTCATTTCGCTGGCACCATCGATCCGAGCTGACTCAATAATACTGTCTGGCACAGTCTTCTTGAAGAAAGTCCGCATCACTAAAATATTGAAAGGACCTAATGCAATCGGTAAAATCAATGCCCAAATCGTATCTTTTAATTGAATCAAATTAACCATTACTAGGTAATTGGCTACCATTCCTGGGGCAAAAAGCATCGTTACCAATGCAAAGAGCGTAAAGAATCGCCGAAATGGGAAATTGGAACGAGAAATCACATAGGCATACAATGAAGTCATCGTTGCATTGATGACTGTCCCGAAGACGGTGATAAAGACGGAGATCCCAAATGCTTGAAAAATCTTACTGCTCATGGCGCCACTAAAGAGATAGCTATAGGCAGCAAAAGAAAATTCACCGGGCCAAAAGCGGTAGCCATTCTCAGCTAGCGAGGTTTCACTCGTCAGAGAAATTGCAATTACAAATAAAAATGGTAAGACACAAGAAAAGGCAAATAGCGCCAAAACAATATTGAAAATCAGGTTGACCGTTGGATTAAAGGAACGGACTTCGACCTTTGCTACTTTCTTTTTCATTCGTCCATCCTCCTTAGAATAATGCTGAATCTGGTTCTAATTTACGTACCACTAAGTTGGCAGCTAAGAGCAAGCACATACCCACTACGGATTGATAAAGTCCGGCGGCAGCAGTCATGCCAAAGTCACCTGTGGCCGTCAAGCCGTTATAGATGTAGGTATCTAAAACGGAAGAAACTTGATACAATGCACCTGAGTTGCGAGGAACTTGGTAGAATAGACCAAAGTCGGCCCGGAAGATCCCGCCAATATTCAAAATCAATAAGACAGAGATCATCGGCAATAATTGCGGCAGTGTCACGTTTTTGATTTGCTGCCATTTATTGGCCCCGTCCACCATCGCTGCTTCATAATAGGTTTGATCGATACCCATCACCGATGCGTAATAAATGATACTGTTGTAGCCCAAGCTCTTCCAGACGTTCATGAACACAAAGATAAATGGCCACCATTTTGGATCGGCATACCAGTTGATTCCTTCACCACCCATGTTGGTGATCCATTGATTGATAATTCCCTTGTCAGGGCTCAAAAAGGCATAGACAAAATAGGAAATAACTACCCATGAAAGAAAATAAGGCAGCAATGACATGGTATGATACACTTTGACCAATCGCTTGTTCCGCAATTCACTCATCACGATCGCAAAGGCGATGGCAAAAAATAGATTGAATGCTAGAAACACGATATTGTAAAGCAATGTATTTCTAGTGATCAGCCAAGCATCATTTGATGCAAATAAAAATTTGAAATTATCAAACCCGACCCACGGGCTCTGTTGCAGACTGGCAAAAAATCCGTCTGGTGAAAGACGAAAATCTTTGAATGCAACGACATTGACAAATACTGGAATATAGAAAAAAAAGATGAACCAAATGACACCGGGAAGTGCCATTAAGATAAGTGCTTTAAATTGCCACACATTTTTCCAAAATCCCTTTTTCTTCACATTTGATCAACTCCTTCTGCTATAAGAATAACGCTTTCATTGTGAATAATTAAGGAACAAACTAAAGGTAAAAAGAAACAAATTAAAGATTTTGTCTTTTCTATTATCTTTTGTATGATTTTCCCCATCGATCAAAAGACGATTTTTCTTCACAAAAAAACAAGCAGCACGTATTGCTGCTTGTTTTTCTTTTTTTTATTGGGCTTCTTTTCCTAATAACAGACTGCCAATAATGCCGCTTTTGTTCGGCAGCCCCCAAGCAACAATGTATTCTGTGACTGTCGGTGTTTCCATGTAACCAGCCATTTGCTCAGTAAACTGATCGTGGATTTTCGTCAAAAGATGCGGTTGGTTCATCACTCCGCCTCCTAATACAATTCGATCAGGGGCAACTGTCAAAGTGATATTCACAAGTGCTTGCCCAATATAAAAGGCTTGTAAATCCCAAATCTCATGATCTTTTGGCAAATGTTGTCCTTTGATACCTGTCCGTGCTTCCAGTGAGGGACCAGCTGCTAACCCTTCCAGACAATCTTTGTGATAGGGACAGGTGCCGACATAATCGTCCTGCGGATGCCGTTTCACAAAAGTATGCCCAACTTCCGGATGACCTGCGCCTTGGAAGATTTCCTCATTGATTACGATTCCAGCTCCAATACCAGTGCCAATAGTTAGATACACGCAGCTGCGCATTCCTTGTGCTGCACCTTGTTTCAGTTCCCCAAAAGCCGCAGCATTGACATCTGTCGTCCAGGCAAAACGAGTGGCGGGATACCGTTTTTTCAAAGTCCCTAAAAAATCAAACTGCTGCCAGCCTTTTTTGGGTGTTGCTAAGATTTTGCCATACGTTTCTTGTTGAGGATCGATCCCAATCGGACCAAATGATCCTACCCCCATGGTGGCTAAGGTGTACTTATCAAAAAAAGCAAAAATAGCAGCCATCGTTTCCTCTGGTGTCGTCGTAGGTAGTGAGCACTCATCAATGATAGAACGTTCATCAGCGACCGCACAATTCATTTTTGTTCCACCGGCTTCAATTGCACCATAAAACATCTTTTTCACTCCTTCAAACCGATTGTGCGAATTTCATAAGCAGCCAGTGTTTCTCCGACTGATTGAGGCTGTTCTTCTTCCAACAAATTAAGCAGGCAACGATCTGTCTTTTCTTTCTTCGCGACAAAAGGTGTTGCTGTATCGGCAAGATTGTACCCTCTTAGAACGAGCAAGTCATCTTGGCGACGACGTTTAAGAGCCGTGATCGCCACTGTAGCGCCATTGGCTTCCACGAATTGTGACTGTTTTTCTAATAGACCTGAGTGGATGGCTGTTTGCCGGGCGATCCAAGGCACTTGAGCTGCTTGTGCTTGTCGATAGGTTTCGTAGCGTTCGTTGGCTTGAGCATGCAACTCAATCCCGTACTCAAATGTATGCTTACCGATACATTGCGCTTCTGGTGTTGGGAAATAGCCCCAATCGCCAAGTTCTCCTGTGCATCGTAACAATGTCAAACAAATTTTGTCTTCTACGATCTCGTATTCATTCAAACCAGTATTGGAAACTGTGACGCCGAAATCTTCCTCATGTAAATTAACAAATGCGTGTTGATGCTGCGGATTTGTCGGATTTTGCCAATGACTAGAGACTTTATTCGGCCTTCTAACTGCTTCATAGATACTATCAGCTTCATGTTGATCCGTATGGATACCCGTAGGGAAAAGCGCCCGTAACCGGTGGTCTTTGCTTTGGTTGTTCACTGTCGTTTTAAAACTGATTCGTTTACTGTTGCAGTCCAAGCGAATTTCTGTTTCCAAGGTAAATGGCACTGTTTGTTGCGCCCTTTGTGCTTTACGGAAACGGAAATCGACGACTGCTTTTTGTTCTTCAAGTAATTGCTCATCAGCCGATACTGGAATTTGCATCATCTGCGTTACTTTAACGACGCCATAAAGAGCAGAATTTGCGATGACCTCAATTTGATGAGGAAAAGCTGTTGAGTAAATGGCGCGGTCCCCTTCAGGTTGTTTGAAAATATACTCATTGCCGATATCGCCAACATCTTCAAAAACCAATAAATCCGTCAATTCTTTCCCGGTTGCTTTTTCTTTGATGGTCAGACTGCCGTTTGAAGTGATCGTTGCTTGGACAAACGCGTTTTCTAAAACACGACCATCTGCTGAAACGATTTTTTCTGTCGTAGATGCTACTTGTGGCTTGTCAGCCTCAATCAGTGCAAAGGTCTGCCATGAAAATTCCGGCATTTGATCCACTTGGACTTGTACATTGACAAAACGCTTCATAAAAGGAATCCGAAAAGCGTCTTTCGGTAATTCATAGTCAAAAAGCACTTCTTCTTCGCTGATTTTTGCCGGTAAGATCTTTCCTTCAGAATCAATGATTTGGTAAGAACCTTTAGGCTGTTGCTGCAACTCTTGATATAACCGGCTAGGAAGCCCTTCTCGGAATGTTTTCCGGCTCAGTTCTACTTCCACTTCAACGATGCCCGAACGTGTCGTCCCTGAGGTATTAAAAACTACAAATGGTCGGCTTTCTTTTGGAAAAGCGGAAGTATCGATGGCATTTAGCAACTGTGCTACTGCTTCATCAGCGACATATTTGCCGATTTCATTGGCTTTTTCAAACCGCGGCATCATCTCCCGATGCACTTCGTCCACCGAACAGCCACAAATACTGTCATGAGGATGATTTTGCATCAATAGCTTCCAAGCGTGGTCCAGCACATCGTGGGGATACTTCTTCGTTACCTCATACGCCATCGTTGCTAATGGTTCAGCCACATTTTCCAATTGACGTGAGACGCGCGTATTCCATTGTTTCAAATAAACCCGCGAGGAGGCCGTGTTGGCTAGCGTATACCAGCCGTCTGTCTCTTGACTTGTCAATTCGCCGCTCACGGTCCCAAGGTCTGCTGGCAAATCCGCTTGAACTGCTGCAAGGTACTCTGTGAACCCAGCATGCTTGAATTCATAATCAGGGAACAATTCATTCGCTAAGCGGATCGCTTCACTGATATTTTTTTGGACAGGCTGATGATCCACCCCATTCATCATCAAGTAATGATTTGTCGAACCAAATTTCTCAACATCTTGCAATTTTTGAGTCCAAAACTGGTGTGCTTCTTCCCGATCAACCGGAATCTCATTGCCATTGGAATACCAGTTGGCAAAAAGTAGACCAAAGATCTCACTGCCATCTGGACCTCGCCAATTCATTTCTGAGTATTGGGAGGTAAACTGATCATCCGGTAAAACTTCGTTATCAAACCCGATTGGCTTAACTCCTCGACCAAAAGCTGCACTGTGTAAGTTGGCTTGCTTCATCATTTGCGGCGTTTGGCCCATATTCCCGAATGTATCGGGGAAATAGCCCAGCATGACGGGTGTTCCCCATTTTTTGCTTTCAGCCATCCCAATCAACATGTTGCGGGTATTGGACTCTGAACTAATCAAAAAGTCATCTTGAAGAATATAAAAGGGACCAATTTGTAATTTTCCTTGATCGATTGCTCGTTTGACCGCTGCCCGCTTTTCCGGACGAACTTCCAAATAATCATCTAGGATAATGGTCTGACCATCTAAATGAAAACTGTGGAACTCAGGATCTATCTCAAACAATTCCAATAGGTCATCCATCAATTCAATCAAGCGCATATGGTGTTGCTCATAAGGCATATACCACTCACGATCCCAATGACTATGAGATACGATATAAATTTGTTTTTTCATTGTCTAACTCCTCTCGTTTTTGCCGGAGATGCTTATTTTTCTACTCGAATATCAAAGTAATCCATGACAAGCTCACAAAACATCATATTGGCCCATGAGAACCATTCCCGGGTATATTTCGTCGGATCATCCACATCGAATCCTTCATGCATCAAATGGGTGCCAGCATCGGTTGCAACTAATTGATTGAGGATTCGTTCTTTCTCCGCCTTATCTGGTGTCGTCATGCCTTCCATTGCCATCGCGATCGGCCACACATAGTTTTCTGGTGTATGAGAGCTTCCGATCCCCTTCGCATATTTTCCTTCATAGAAGTAAGGATTTTCGGAACTGAGCAACGTTTTGCGTGTGGCTAAATAGGTTTCATCTTGATCTGATCCGTAACCTAAATAAGGGGCGGCAATCAAATTCGGTACGTTGCTATCATCCATCACAGTGGCATTGCCTTGACCATCGACTTCATAGGCATAGATCGTTTGACCCGCTTGATTGGTGGTTTTGCCAAACGCATCGATCCCTGCTTGGATCTCTGATTGGAGCTGTTTTGCTTGAGTAACAATCGCTGGTTCATTCAAGATAGAACTAAAAATCTCAACAATGTAGCCTAAAACCACTACAGCAAACATATTCGAAGGAACCAGATAACCATAAGCACATGCATCGTCACTGGGACGAAATCCCGACCAGGTCATACCAGTTGGTACGACAGGCGCTCCTTTCCCGTCATTGATCAAGGTATCTTCTTTACGCCATGTTTCTCTCTCAAAGCGATAAGGAGATTCTTGATGATTTTGTTCCGTGGCAAAAACATGAAGGGCTTTTTTGATACCGCTCACAAAATCGTCATTAAACTGATCTGTTCTGCCAGTATTCTTATACAACAGGTACGCCAATTGAATGGGATAACACAAAGAATCGATCTCATATTTTCGTTCCCAGATCCAATCATTCATCTCTGTCAAATCGCTTTGATGCCCGGCGCCATTTGCTGCTTCATTAAAGGCATTGGCATAAGGGTCGATATTGATATAAAAAAATTGCTTCTTGACTAATCCGCTGATCATCGCTGCCAGCTCTTCATCTTCCTTGGCAATTACTAAATAAGGCCGTACCTGCGCGGTTGAGTCTCGCAACCACATCGCCGGAATGTCCCCTGTCAGTAGAAATGTTGTGCCATCTTCATGGCGTTTGACCGTTGTCAACAATGTGTTAGCAAAAGCAGCATTGAAGTTTTTTGCCCAATCCGCATGTTCACTTCCGCAACGTTCGGTTATTTCCTGCATAAAGTTTGCAACTGAATTTGGTATTTCTTGATAAGCCATTTGGTCACCGTCCTAAATTTGATATATCATTTTACGAATTCAGTATAACGATGTTTCTCAGCATTGTCTAGTGCAATTTGACAAAACTCTATTTTCAATTTTGAACGAATATGCTATCCTGTGAATATGATATATCAAAAAAAGGAGATCAACTCATGAAAGAACCATTATACAAAAAAATTTATCACGAATTGTATGAGCAGATTCAAAGCGGTGAGTTAGCTCCGGAAAGCCGTGTCCCTACTGAAAAGGAATTGTCAGAGAAATACCAAGTGAGTCGCATCACCTCCAAGCGAGCCTTAACTGAATTGGAACAAAATCAGCTGATCTATCGTATTCAAGGAAGTGGCAGTTTTGTTCGTAGACCGATCCAACCTCAATCAAAGGGGAAAGTGCTGTTTATTTTACCCTTCGCGAATGACCTTTCCCTTGGCAATTTTACGGAAGGCATCTATCCAGTCATGCAGGAACAGGGATTCGAATTGATGCTGACACCTGTTGATTATCTAGAGCAAACCACGGCCGAAGCGTTGACAGAAGAATTTGACGGAATGATCTACTACGCTAACAACACGAATTCAAATTATGATCTGCTTTTCGAACTGGCTTCACAAGGGTTCCCTGTCGTCACACTTGATAAAGCACTGCATGAGTTCTCATTCCCAGCTGTTTTGGCAGACAACTTTGAAGGAGGACAGTTAGCGACTGAACATCTTTTGGCACAAGGTCATCAACGCATTGGCTATATTTTTGGTGAACGTCACCATCCACAGTCTGTCCGCCAACGTTATCTAGGCTATGTGGATCAATTAAAAAAGCAACAGTCGTCTTTTCGAACAAAACTTGATGATCCTCAGGCACTTTTGTCATCAGCTGTTAGTTATATTCAAGAGAATCAGTTGACTGGGGCTGTCTGCGAGAATGATCTTGTCGCCATCGAATTGATGCGCCAATTGAAACAAGTTGGGGTTCAGGTTCCAAAAGAGTTTGCTGTGATCGGCTTCGATGACATTCAAGCGGCTGCATTGGTGGATCCACCTCTCAGCACTGTAAAACAAAATTTTGCCGAGTTGGGTCGTTTGGCTGGTACAAAATTAGTACAGTTGATTCAGTCAACTGCTGCCGACTTATCTACGCTCGCCAAAGAAGATGAGTCTGCAACAGCGAATCAGAAAGTCGCAGTCACTTTAGTTGTCAGAGATTCAACAATTGACCAAAAACAATGACATAAAGGAGCAAACAAAATGAAAGTAACAATGATCGATACGAGGCATGGGACAGATAATCAATACAGCTTTTCTCACGGCAACTGTCTCCCTTATACAGGGGTTCCGTTTGGCATGAACTATTTTGCCCCTCAAACAAGCGACCAACGTGGAAGTTGGTGGTTCCATCCTGAAGACCGTACGTTTCAAGGATTTCGACTGACCCATCAGCCAAGCCCTTGGATGGGCGATTTTAGTCACCTTACTTTTTTGCCTATTAATGGGAAGTTATCAGAAAATACACTATTTCATGCCCAAAGTTCCTATCGTCCAGAAGAAAGTGTCTTCAATCCAGCTTGTTTACAAGTGAAAAGCCAACGCTACCAACTCACTACAACATTGATCCCAAGCATGTACGGAGGCATTCTGGCTCTAGATGGTGCAGTGACTGATCCTGGCTTAGGAATCTCTTTGCCTGGGCGCTATCAGCTGCAGCAAGTCGACGAACAGACCGTCAAAGGACAGGTCATCAATTACTCTGGCTGTGAAGACAATGACTTTGCTTTTCACTTCATCTTGCGTTTTGAAACAGCTGTTCATGCGATTGAAGGGGAATTATCAGGAGAAAATGGCTTTGTGGTGATTCGTTTTGAAGAAAAAAATCAGCAAACGATCCGTTTTGGGACATCCTTTTTAAGTTCTCAGCAAGCCTTTCTGAATCTCAGCCGTGAGTTGGATCAAACAACAGCTGACTACTTGTCTAATGCGCAGCAATCATGGGAAAATTACTTGAATCGAATAGATATCAAGCACCACGATCCAAAACAAGTTTCAACTTTTTATCATAATTTTTATCGGTTGTTTTTATTCCCGCAGACTTTTTATGAACGAGATCAATCTGGTCAAAAAATCCATTACGATACACTTGCCAAGACCATCAAACCAGGACCGCTTTATACAAACAATGGTTTCTGGGATACTTACAAAACAGTCTACCCACTCTTTTCTCTGATTGCGGTCGAGCAGCTAGAAGATATGTTGGAAGGATTTTTGAACAGCTTTAAAGAAAGCGGATTCTTGCCAAAATGGTTATCACCTGATGAGCGAGGGCTGATGCCAGGTACATTGATCGATGCTGTGATCGCTGATGCCTGCGTCAAAGGAATTCGACCTGACTTGATGCCAGAGTTCTTAACAGCTATGAAGAAAGCAGCCTCCATTCAGAGTCCAAATCCAAATTATGGCCGGCAAGGAACTGCCGATTACTTGAAATACGGCTATGTTCCTAGTGAGTACCATGAATCTGTCAATCATACCCTTGATTATTGTTACAGTGATTTTTGCATTGCCCAAGTGGCAAGTTCTCTGGCTGACCCTGAAGCAAGCTACTATCAGCAGCAAGCAAAAAACTATTTAGCGATCTTTGATTCAGAAACAGGCTTTATGCGAGCAAAAGACAAAGCCGGTGATTTTCGGACGGATTTTGATTCCTATCGTTGGGGTCGTGATTATGCAGAAGGGAGTGCGTGGCAAAGTAGCTTTGCTGTGTTCCATGATTTTGCTGGCCTGATCGCAGCTCATGGCGGCAAACAATCCTTTGAACAAAAACTGGTGGATTTGTGCAATCAAGCTCCCCATTATACTACCGAGGGCTACGGTTTTGAGATTCATGAAATGAGTGAAATGGCGGCTTTGGATTTTGGTCAGTTAGCTATCTCGAATCAGCCTAGTTTCCACTATCCTTATCTCTTTAGTTACATTGGCAAACCAGAAATGGCACAACCATTGATTAAACAATTGCTGACCCAATGTTTCGATGATTCTCCAAAAGGGTATCCTGGAGATGAGGACAATGGCAGCATGTCCGGTTGGTATGTTTTTAACGCATTAGGTTTCTATCCTGTCACTCCTGGTACCGGCGAATACGTTTTGGGGATGCCTTTGCTTGACGAAGCGACACTCTTTTTGTCGAATGGAAAAGAACTTAAAATCCACAGCACGCCAAATCAGCCGCAGCAGCAATTTATCGACAATGTGACTCTAAATGGTAAACAACACTCTCGGTTGTTCTTTACTCATGATGAACTGATCGCTGGTTCGACGATCCGCTATACTCTAGGCATCGTTCCCCGCAGTAAGACTTGGTCAGCGGAAGCTTATCCTTATAGTCTGTCGCATAGTCAAGAGTCGAATGAAGACCATAATGAAAATCGGTAGGTACCTTTTTTAAAGAACGAGCAATACCGAAAGAAAAAAAGGTTGCGACATAAGGATCAACCAAACTAAACTATCTGAATGACAGTAATTGAATTGCGCGAGGTATTTCCCACTTATGGAGATACCCTGCTGACCGCAGGACAATTACAACAACCTTCAGATAGTCAGTTTGTTGAAGAACTTATGTTGCAGACCTTTTTTTTGCTGGTTGCTCTTTTGCAGCTATCAATCAATGAACCGATAGCCTAAATCGATTAGATCAATGCTTAGATTCCTGTAACGCCAAAATCAGTTCAATGGTTCGCAGCACACCATTTTCATCATTGGAGCGGGTCACAAAAGCTGCAGCTTCCTTGATTTCCTCAAAAGCATTTTTCATTGCAAAGCTGTAGGTGCCAGCGGCCATTAATTCGCTGTCATTCAATCCATCCCCAAAGACCATCGTTTCTTGGGGACTCACTGCCAGCAAATTCTGTAATTGGGCTACTGTTGTCCCTTTATGGACACCTTGATTAGTGATATCGATCCACGCAGCTTCTGAAGCAACGATGTAGGCATCTGCTGCAAAAGAAGACAGCTGCTTGACGCTATCGAAACAACGTAACTTAGGATCATATACCGTCACTTTCACGAAGTCTTCTTGGATCTCACTATAACTGGTGACCGTTTTGACAACACGATAAGAACCTCGAACCCGGGCTGCCTTTTCTTCCGTTGTCGTTTCCTTGATATAAGCGGCTGTTGGGGTACAAGCAATGATCACATGGTCATCTGCTATTTTTTCTAATCGTTGGATCAAACGCTGCCCCAATGCATTTGGGAGTAAGGATTCAAACACATAGCCTCCTTGATGTTTGATTCGTGTGGCACTATCCCCTAATATCCAGATTTTCGCTGCTTGATCCCCAAACAGTTCTTCTACGCGCTCGCACTGCTTGCCAGTACAAGCGGCAAAGGCTATCCCTCTTTGTTCCATCATCTGGCTGACTTTATCAAAATAGGTTTGATCAAAGGCCCCCTGGCTATTTAAAAATGTTCCATCTAAATCTGTAATGATCAGTTTGATCATCTCATTCCACATCCTTCGCCGCGTCGCTGCCGCTCTATTTATTTAACTACCTTAATTAAATATACTTATTTAACTGAAAACCGTCAATCGCTTTAGGAACTTTCTTTACATTGCTGCGCTTCATCGCTATACTTAATAAACTAGGTTCACTAAAGGAGGCAATAACATGTCTGCCAATAAAAACTTGATTCGCCACCAGAATATTCAAGTCGTCTTAAAAGAATTGTTTCAAAAAGGGACCTCTTTTGCATCCGATCTGGTAAAAGAGACCGGCATCAGCATGGTGACGATCAATTCTTTATTAAAAGATCTTGTTTCAGAGGGAATGGTAACGAAAGGCAAGCTCGTTCAAAGAGAGATTGGGCGCCCAGCTATCGAATATTGCTTTAACTATAAGTACTCAAAATCATTGTTGCTCGCTTTGATAGAAGTAAATCGTCAATTGGAGTTGAGAAGCTACCACATCGATTTGAAAGGAACGATCTTAGCTGCGCAGCACCAAGCTTTTTCCGAGATCACACCGACAGCCTTTCAGAATCTTGTCCGACAATCTATCGAAGCTTTCGCTGATGTCGAACAGATCGCTGTGCTGTTGCCAGGAAAAATCAGTGAGGGTGTCGTGACTTCCAGCTGGTATGAAAAGTTTGATGGATGGGATCTTGACCAGTTATTCAAGGAGATTACGCCTATTCCTTGCTTTTATCAAAATGATGCCCATTTGCTGACCGTTGGCCATTGTATCGCCAAGCAGATTTCTCTCTCGGAAAACATCGTAGGTATTTATAATCCCGAAAACAGCATGCCAGGGATCACGTTGATCTTCAATGCTTCTCTGTTAGAAGGCCAAAATGCGCTTGCTGGAGAAGCAAAATACTTACCAGGCTTTATCGACAAAGGTGCTCCAAAAAGTACTCAAGAATTGGTGGCCCGCTTATCTGCTTTAGTGCCTTTTTATAATGCTGCTTTTGCTCCTGATCGCTTTGTTTTTGCCAGTACAGCAGCAATAGAAGAAGACTTGCTAGCGGCTATCACTCACGACCCTTTTATTACCAAACAGCCGAATCATCCTGTATATACCTTTGTTCACGACTTCGACCAAGCCATGATCTTGGGTATGCACTGGCTGCTTTTCCGCAATACCCCCTACGATCTATCTTGCTAAACCTTTCCGTTGGGCATTGGGAGTTGCGCCAAAAAAACGAACGAGTAGATCTCTCCTTTTTGCAGGCGAAAAGTTACGCCAAATCAGGGGATCACCGTTCGTTTTTTGTTTACGCAACAGTAATTTCGATCAAATTCCCTTCAGGATCTTGGATCACCGCTTCATAATAACCATCCCCTGTTGTGCGGGGACCGCTCAGCAGAGGAAAGCCATCTGAAACAAAACGTTGGGCATAAGCATCCACTTCCGCTTGGCTTTTCAGAGCCATCGCTAAGTGCGTGTAACCCAGTGTATCTGTTCCACCAGGGTGAAGATGCTGCTTTGTCGTTAATTCGATACGACTGCCAGAATCAAAACGCAAAAAATAAGATTGAAACCCAGTCTTGGTGTTGTGATATTTTTCAGAACGTTGGGCACCAAAATACGTTTCATAAAATTCGGCCATTTTTTCTAGATCACGAACCCAAATGGCAATGTGTTCCACAAACATTGTATCCCTCTTTTCGCTTTTTTATGAAAAGAATCCACTTTACTTGTCCTTTAATCATGCACATCCAAATTCTTCTCTTATTCATTGTATCGAAGTTTCTTCTTTCCAGCAATTTTATTCCTATCACAGAGCAATCCTCTTTCTTCTTATTTCCTCTTATTTTAAGCCATTACTTGAATGGTTTTTCTGAAACCAGTCGCAATAGTTGCAGTTCCTCAAAAATTTCTCTAAAGTGAAAGAAAATAAGTCATCGATCAAAAAAGATTCTCCAGTTTGCGAAGGAGGAATGAAAATGAACATCGCAATCATCGGTGCTGGACCACGAGGACTGTCACTATGTGAAAGGTTGATTGCTCAAGCAAGTATCAATCAGCAGTCCCTATCTCTCACATTGATTGATCCCTATCCCCCTGGAGGCGCTATTTGGCAAACGAATCAACCGCAAAGTTTGCTACTCAATTCTGTGACCAGTCAAGTCACCCTTTTTACTGACGAAACGCTAGAAACTGGCGGCCCGATCAACCCCGGTCCCAGTCTTTACGAATGGGCAAAAAAAGACGGTAGGAATTTTGCTAAAAAAAATCAGCCCTCACTGGTATCAGAAATTGACAAGTTGGATCCTGACGGTCATTGTTCTCGCGCATTATACGGGCTGTATCAGAAATGGTTTTATCAGCAATTGGTTGAAACATTGCCCCCATTCATCACATTCACGTATTTGCAGGAAAACGCCATTGGCCTAATACCGAAACAAACGCACTATTTACTAAAAACAGACAGGCACTCTCTTCAATCGGACCGAGTGATTCTGGCAGTTGGGCATCATCAAGTCTCGCTCACTGAAGAAGAAGATCGATTAAACGAATTCGCCCGCCAAAAAGGCTTTTTGTATTCTCCGCCTCAGAATGCAGCGGATGTCGATTTTAATAAAGTTAAAGGCGGAGAACACGTTATTCTCCGAGGTCTAGGATTGGCGTTCTTTGATTATGTCACCCGTTTGACCACTGATCGCGGCGGTGTCTTTATTGGTACTGATCACCTTCGCTACATTCCTTCTGGCAATGAACCAACAATCATTGCCGGATCAGGAAGAGGTTTGCCATACCACGCACGAGGAGCCAATCAGAAGCATCCAACAGAACAGATTCTGCCTCGCTTCTTGACAACGGAACGACTCCGCTCTTGGCAAGCGAAAGGTCAAGATCAGTCCACTGAGTTTTTCTTTTATTTGCAGAAAGAAATGGAACTTGTTTATTATCAACGCTGGCTGTCTCAAGAGTCTGAAGATGATCAAGCGGCTTTTACTGAACAATTTGTCCGCCAAAATGGCGCCGTCGATGTTTTGACAGACTTCCAAATTCCTCGCCAAAATTGGTTGGACTGGCGCTATATCTTCGATCCTTACAAAAGAAAAAAAAGCCAATCGGTTCGCGACTTTCTGTTGACCTATCTTACTTGGGATGTTACAGAAGCGGCCAAAGGAAATTTAACAAGTCCGATCAGTAGTATGTTTGAATTGTTAAAAGATTTGCGTGATCCGGTTCGCTTTATGCTTGATCAGCAATTGTTTTCGCCAAAAGCATTAAAAGAAAAATTCTGGCAGTCTTTCGTTCCATTGAACGCCTTTTTATCGATTGGCCCCCCGCTTCAGCGCATTCGTGAATTGATCGCACTGATCGAAGCGGATATCGTCACGATTCTTGGTCCAAAGATGATCGTTGAAGGAAGCGGCACCTTTGTGGCCTATTCAGCCAGCTATCCCCAACAACGATACGCCGCTAAGCAGGTATTGGAAGCTCGGATTCAATCGACGGATATTCGTCGTACCGCTAATCCATTGTTAAGACACTTACTAGCTGATGGCATTGCCAGTCCTCATAAATTATACATTCCTAAGGAGGCTCCGTTTTACACAGGTGCCATTGCGATTGATCCGGCCACAAGCCAGTTGCTTGATCCAAATGATCAGATTCAAGAAGGACTTTACTGTTTTGGTATCCCAACAGAAGGCATTCACTGGCTAACCGCCGCCACAGCACAACCGGGAACCAATGCTTTTAATTTACGACAAGCAGATCAGATTGCTGCCCATTGCTTGACTAGTTCTCTTCTTGGGGATAGGCGCTGCCTTCAATAAATTGCGATTGCAAATAAAAACCGATACAATAAAAGAAAAGGCTCAAGGAGGTTGAAAAATGGCAGATGAACTACAAAAGATCGATGCGTTGATCAATGAAGTCGAGAAAGTGATTTTAGGAAAACGTGATGTGATCCAATTAACTGTGGCGGCATTATTGGCAGGTGGTCACGTTTTGTTTGAAGATATTCCCGGAGTAGGGAAAACGATGCTAGTCAAATCATTGGCAAAAGCCATCCAAAGCGACTATAAGCGTGTTCAGTTTACCCCAGATCTTTTGCCCAATGATATCTTAGGTGTATCGATCTTCAATTCAGAAAACCAGCAATTTGAATTTCGACCGGGACCTATCTTTACTTCTGTGTTATTAGCAGATGAAATCAATCGGACAACACCTCGTACACAAGCAGCATTATTGGAAGCAATGTCTGAGAATCACGTGACCATCGATAATCAAACCTACGCGCTAAGCCCTCACTTCTTTGTGTTGGCGACTCAAAACCCAATCGAATATGAAGGAACCTATCCTTTGCCGGAAGCACAACTGGATCGTTTTTTGTTTCGATTACACATTGGCTACCCTGCTTTTCAAGATGAGCTTGCTTTACTGATTGGACAACGCCAGCAATCCCTCAATCAAATTCAGACAATATTGACCTCGCAGGAAGTTACCGCATTGAAACAAATGGTCGATCAAGTTTTCGTGGACAATCAAGTTGCTCGCTATGCGCTGCAGCTGGTCCAAGCTAGCCGCAACCATAATGCCATTGATTTAGGCATCAGCCCTCGTGGCGGCATTGCCTTTTTGAAAGGGGCAAAAGCATTGGCTTTGACCGAAGGAAGAACCTATGTGACACCTCAAGACTTGCAACGAATTTTGCCAGCCGTTTTTGGTCATCGCTTATTATTAAAAGGCGGGATTACTGCCAGCCAGGAAAGTCTCTCTGAGATCATGAAGCAAATGATCCAACGCGTTCCTGTACCAGTGAGGCGCTGATGATGAGCAAACAGCGGTTATTCGGAAAATATCTGGTATTTTTTGTTACTTATTTTCTTTTACTAAGCTATTGTATCATTTTCAATAATGAAGCAGGTTGGAGTCTCCTCTTTTTTGTTACTTTATTGGTACTAGCAGACTTGTTATTCATTCTGCCTTCCCTTAATAAAATCCAAGTGACTCTTGAAGAATCGATCCAAACACAAATAAACAAAGAAACGCCTTTGCCGCTGCAAGTTTTCAAGTATCGGCCAACGCTGTTGCCAATCCCAAAGCTGTCTTTGCTCTTTCAAAATCAGGAACAGACGCTCACTTTTTATCGGGGCGAATCCATCCGCTTAGAGGTGCTGTGGCTTCCTACCGCTCGAGGAGCATATAATGGACTGCCATTGACCCTCACAAGCCAGGAACTTTGGGGATTCTTCAGAAAAAGGCGGCAAATGAAAATCCAACAAGAAATCCTCATTTTGCCAGAATATCGCCCCGAGGTCCTATCCTTGATGACACTTTTTGAAAAAAAGCCGCGAAAATATACTTACGGGGAATCAAATTTCACCATTCGAAACTACCGTAACTATCAGCAAGGGGATTCATTAAAGCATATTGACTGGAAGCTCTCCAGTAAACAGCAAGAACTGATTTATCGAGAACATGAAACGGAACAACAACAGGAGTTGACTTTGTTGTTTTGGGGTGAATCTCACCCTGCTTTTGAAGACACATTGGCGATCTTCTTTTCGCTCCAAAATCTCTTGCTTAAAAAGATGCCTTTTCAGCAACTATTGATCGGCGAGGGCCTGGATTCTCCTTATCA
The DNA here is from genome assembly GCF_005843965.1 of Enterococcus sp. M190262. NCBI lineage: Bacteria > Bacillati > Bacillota > Bacilli > Lactobacillales > Enterococcaceae > Enterococcus > Enterococcus sp. M190262. The sequence goes on from NZ_CP040461.1 coordinate 3,310,775, forward strand.
AATCCATGCTGGAGCTTTCGCAGCGATTCAGCCATTTATCACAGTCCCAGAACCATTGCCCAAAATCTCAGGGCGTCAGGTGATTATCATCACACCGGCTGTCTCGCAATCCTTAGAAGTCTATCTGGAATCCTTGACGCCAAGCAACATGCTGCAAGTTTATACGTATCATGACCTGATCCAACGACTGTCGAACAAAGAGGTGTCTGAATGAATCCTTTGATCAAAAAAGCCATAATCGGAGCTCTGACTTACATTGCGATCATTTTGACGGTGCTGCCGTTTTTAGCAGTCTACCACTTGGGGCACCAAACTACGTTGCTTCTGTACGCCTTTCTGATTTGCTTCGTGAGTATTTTAAGTCCTCGTCTTCGCTACAGTCTGCCTTTTTACATCGTAGGCTGGTTTGTCACTCTTTACCGTTTTTTTCCTTATGGTGAAGGATTTTCCTTCACTTGGTTCCAAAGATATTTTTATGATTTGCAAACAGCTCTCAGCGAGATTCTGGCTGGCAAAGTTGGTTATATCACTGAACTTGTTGCAGTGACCATTATCGTCACCGGCATTCTTCTGTTTGCTGTGTTCTCGATCTACATCCAGCATTTTTATATTGTCTACGGTGCAATGTGTCTCTATCTGCTGACTGTCGTGATTTTTAATGATTTCAATCTAACGTGGCATTTGTTGGGGGTGTGTTTTTGCGGAGTTCTTTGCAGCCTGATCAAAACCCAACAGCTGAAAACAGTACGAGAATGGTCGTTCTGGCTGGGGCTCACCCTGCTATGTTCGTTGCTGTTGGTTGGAGCAACACTGCTGCCAAGAACCGCGATTCGCGATCGCTTGGTAGCAGCTACCACTGGTATACGCACACAAGCGAATCAACGCGGCTTTTATCAGTTTATCGAAGAACATGGTGCACCTAGCGGGTCCCGTACAGGCTTTAGCGAAAATGATCGGCAATTAGGCGGTCCTTTATTAGACGATGATACCGTGTTATTTACAGCCCAACAAGATACCCGCCATTATTGGCGAGTAGAAAGCAAAGATTTTTATTCTGGCAAGGGTTGGATCAATACGATACGGGAAGAAGATCTGCGAACAGTGCCTGATTCCCTGCGGATTGCAGATGATAATTATCAACAAGATTATCTTAAAGAAGAAACAGTCCAGCTTTATTTGCAGAATCAGGGAGATTATTTGCCATTACCTTATGGAAGTAGTCAACTGACTATTAAAGAAGGAGCCACTGGATTTATTGTGGATGATGCGGTTCAACGAGTCGATCTAATGGAGCCGCAACAACAGATTGAAGTTTCACTGGCTTGGCAGCCAGCGGACTATGCCGCTGAAACATTGCAATCCTTGCCGCTGCAACAGCCAGATACTCCTGTTGACTATACACAATTACCAGAGAACCTTCCTGCACGGATTCGGCAGCTTGCGCGCTCAATCACAGAAGATCAAAGTACCATCTTCGAACAAGTCACAGCTATTGAAAATCACTTGAAAAATTCAATTGAATTCCGTTATTCAAAAACGGATGCCGTCTATCCAGCAGAAGAACAAGACTATGTCGATCAATTTTTGTTTGAATCAAAAGTTGGCTATTGTGATAATTTCTCGACTGCGATGGTGGTATTATTACGAACGCTCGATATTCCGGCGCGCTGGGTCAAGGGTTTTTCGCCAGGAGATGCTCAAACTGAAAATGGCCTGACAACATTTACCGTGAGAAACCGCAACGCGCATTCGTGGGCGGAAGTCTATTTTGCCGGTTTTGGCTGGGTACCGTTTGAGCCGACGCCGAACTTTCAAAATCCTGATCGTCCCGAATTGCAAACAACAACTGTCTCTTCTGAAGTATTACCTGAAACGAGCAGTTCTAGTCGCGAGTCTTCTACCAGCAGCAGTAGTGAGACCAGCAGTTCCACAACAATGACGGCAACTGTTGCGCCAGCAGAAGAACACCTTTTCTCACCTGAAACATGGCAATGGATCCGTTATTTTCTGCAAGGTATCGCATGCTTGGTTTTCTTGGGATTACTGTATCTTTTGCGCCGCTACTTTTTCCGAATTCGCATCTGGTTGATTGCTCGCTTTCGCTCCGAACCATTACCAACCGCCTATCCTGTCTTGATGAAACAAGCAGCAAAAGTTCTTTTCCATGCTGATTCGGAACCTCTTAGTGAGTACGCCAGCCGATTGGAAGCTGTTTATCCTATTTTCCACGGGAGTTTTATCCAACTGACGGCAACCTATGAAGATTATCTTTACGGTGGGAAACCAATAGACGGCCAACAACAGCTGATTCTTCATGTCGCCCAGCAAATCAGTCAATTAAAGAAAATCAATCAAGTCCATTAAATGAAAGCAAGAAAAAGAACCGAAGACGCAGTACTGCATGCTGCGCCTTCGGTTCTTATTTTGTTCATCTGATTAGCGAAAACACTCCCGCAAGTATCATGAGTTCGTGTTGTTCCCTCGAGATTGTACCGCTAAAATAATCAGTTTTGTGATTTCCATCATCAAGACAGCACCAGCTGCCATAGCTATGCTTAACCCAACATGGTTCATTGTAAAGGTTTCTGGAATCGCAAAGACTTCCCGAATTCCAGGTAGCAATGTCACACTATAAAGCAGACCACAAACCACGATCGCCAGCCAAACCATTTTATTCGCAAACAATCCAGCTTGCCAAGCAGTCTCTGTATTGGAACGAGCAGGCAATGTTTGTAATGTACGGCTCCAGATCAAAGTTGAGAATGCCATTGCAACACCTAACTCCGGCGATTGATTCATCCCGATCCATTGCGCTATAATCACCACTGCCGCAATCAAGATCCCACGATAAGTAACTGAGATCAGCGTTTTACCAGAAAAGATGCCAGCATCAGGATTTCTAGGTTCTCTTTGCATGATAGTTGGTTCCGCTTTTTCCATCCCTAAAGCGATAGCAGGAAGCGAATCATTCACTAAGTTGATAAACAGCAATTGCAAGGCTGTAAATGGATTGTCCCAGCCCATTACTAAAGCAAACACAATGGCGATAATCGCGCCGAGGTTACCAGCAAAAAGATAAGAAATCGCCTTTTTGATATTATCAAACACATTGCGGCCAACTTCTACCGCTCGAATAATTGAAGCAAAGTTGTCATCTGTCAAGACCATTGCTGCTGCATCTTTTGCAACGTCCGTTCCGGTCCCCATCGCAATCCCGATATCCGCTTGCTTCAATGCTGGTGCATCATTTACGCCATCACCGGTCATAGCAGAGATTTTCCCTTTATCTTGCCATGCTCGCACAATGCGGATTTTATTCTCAGGAGAGACGCGGGCGTAGACAGTGATTTTCTCCAATTGATTCGTCAGTTCTTCTTCCGACAGTGCATCAAGCTCTGTACCGGTCAATGCTAAGTCACCTTCTTGCGCAATCCCGATCTCCTGAGCAATGGCCACAGCCGTCGTTTTGTGGTCACCAGTGATCATCACTGTTTTGATGCCAGCCGATTTCGCGTCTGCCACGGCTTGCTTGACTTCCTTCCGAGGGGGATCAATCATCGCCATCAAACCAACAAAGATCAACTCTTCTTCGAGACCTAAATGCAGCTCTTCGTCTTCAGACACTGTCAGTGGACGATAAGCAAAAGCCAAAACCCGCAGCGCGCGTTTAGAGAATTCTTCATTTTGATGCTGCAACTGATGTTTGATTTCCTCAGTCAGTGGAACGATTTCGTCATTGATAAGAACCTTTGTACTTCTTCCGATCACAATATCCGGTCCCCCTTTTGTCAAAAGGAGTTGTTCCGAATCAATGGTATGCAATGTGGACATCAGTTTCCGATCGGAATCAAAAGGCAATTCTTGTAATCGCGGGTATTGTTGACGAATCTCACGATACGGTTGATTCAATTTTTCTGTATAATCAAGAAAGGCAATCTCTGTGGGATCTCCTAGTTTAGCTCCTTCGGGACTGATTGCCGCATCATTTGCAAGCACACTGATCTCGATCAAGCGACGTTCAGGCAATGTCCATTCAGAAGGATTCTCAGAAAATTCACCCGTCTGTCCATTTGGCAAATAAAAATCAACGACCGTCATTTTATTTTGGGTCAATGTTCCTGTTTTATCTGTACAAACGATACTAGTAGAACCTAGTGTTTCAACTGCCGGCAACTTACGAATGATCGCATGTTGACGAGCCATTTGTTTGGTACCGATCGATAAAACAATCGTAACGATCGATTGGAGTGCTTCAGGAATAGCAGCCACCGCAACAGCGACTGCAAACATAAAAGCGTTGACTAGATCGGCGGTCATATCGCCAGACCCATCACCTAAAAATAGCCGAGCAACTTGGACACCTAAAATAATCAAGGAAAGAACGAGGATCGCCAAGCTCAATTTTTTGCTGAAGCGATCCAGCCCGCGTTGTAATGGCGTCTTGTGTTCCACTGTGTTTTCTAATAAACCAGCGACTTGCCCGATTTCTGTCACATTTCCTGTGGCAGTCACAATGAAACGGCCACGGCCGTAAGTCACGATCGTTCCACTAAAGACCATGTTATCGCGGTCTCCAATAGGCGCTGTGCGGTCAATAACCCCAAGCTCTTTTTCAGCAGGTGTCGATTCACCGGTCAGCATTCCTTCATCGACTTTCAATGCCCCTTCTTCAATCAGACGGCCATCAGCAGGTACATAGTCCCCTGCTTCTAGAATAACGATATCACCCACTACCAATTCTTTTGCCGGTACCGTTTGTTCCTTTCCATCTCGGATGACATTTGCATTGGGTGCCGAGAGGCTTTTCAATGCATCTAACGATCCTTCTGCTTTTTTCGTTTGGATGACACTAACAACCGAATTCAGTAGCAAAACAGCAAAAATGACAATCGATTCAACATGGGCGCCCATGATCATCTGAACGATAGCCACGATCAGCAAAACGATCACCATCGCATCTTTGAAGGTTTCTAAAAAGAGTATCAAACTTGATTTTTTGGGAGCTTCTTTCAGCTGATTCAAACCATTTTCTAAGCGCTTTGCCGCTTCTTGCTGGGACAATCCAGATGGACTGCTGTTTACCTCGTTCATAACCTCTGTGATTTCTTTTTGATACATTTCTTTTGCCAATGATTTCTCTCCTTCATAGTTGCTATCCCTTGCATGAGTCCTTTTTTAGAAAAAAAGAGACCTAAGACAAGTGGATGCTTGTCTTAGGTCTCACCATTTCATATAATACCAGAAAACTGTCGCCAGTTTACTTACTGTTGATATTATCGCAGCCGAAGCCACTGGTTACTCCCCTAAGGGTTTATCAGAATGTAGAATCATCATAACGAAATTTTTTGAAGATAGCAACCTTTATGCACAAATTTGTCTTTTCTCAGATATATTTTTTTGAAAAAAGCTTCTTTTTTCTGTTACACTAATCTACAGCGTAACAAGCGTGACAGAGGAGGAACAATAATGGAAACCATTGATTTTTTTACAAGTCACACATCGGTTAGAGACTTCCAAAAAAAGTCTTTATCAGCAGAAATGAAGCAACAACTTGTCAAAGTAGCACAAAGCGGTTCAAGTTCAAATTTCGTTCAAGCCTATTCAATCATCGAGATCAAAGATCCTAAAAGATTGGCAGAAATCGAGAAAATCGCCGGTGCTCCCCACTATATCACACAGACGGGTGTCTTTTATCTGTTCGTAGCAGATTTATATAAACACCATCAATTGTTGCAACAAGCAAATTTGCCTAGTGATGGGTTGTCGAATATGGAAGCCCTTCTAGTTGCTGTGGTAGATACCACGATTGTTGCTCAAAATATGGCAGCCTTTGCAGAAACCCAAGGTCTGGGAATCTGTTACATTGGCGGAATCCGGAATGACTTGTTCCGTATCGCTGAACTCACGGAGCTGCCCCCGTATACACTGCCATTGTTTGGGTTGACTATCGGTTATCCCGCAACGAAAAATGAGCCGAAAGTTCGCTTACCGCAATCCGCTGTGTTAAGCGTCGACCACTATCAGCCCCTGACCGAAGACCTCGTTGCTCGCTACAATGAAACTACCGCGGACTACTATGCCCATCGGAGAAGCAATCAACAAAAAACGGATTGGCAAACCAAAATGACTGGCTTTTTCCAAGAACCTCGCCGTCCGGACGTAGAAAAATTTTTGAAAAGGCAAGGCTTTTTGACACAGTAACTACGAAAACAAGCACCTGCTCCTTGTTACCGGTCGCTAGACTATCTCCATCAAAAAAACACCTCATGAAGAAGTTCTTCATGAGGTGTTTCGAGTTGTTTTATTTTGCCAAACGGTAGATGGCATCTGCATAAATCACTGCCGCGTTGAATAGATCATCCAAGCTCATAAATTCGTTTGCTTGGTGCATCGTATCTGTGTAGCCTGGGAACATCGCCCCATATGCGACACCACGTTTTAATAAACGGCCATAAGTGCCACCGCCAATGATTTGTTCATAGCCTTTTTGACCAGTATGTTCTTCATAAACTTCAAGCAATGTTTTCACCAATGGATCATCAATCGGCACATAGTGAGGCTCCATGTTGCGCTCGTTCCGAGTCACTGTTGCGCCTTCCATGCCAACGGTTTTTTCAATGCCGATTTCCAGACCTTCTGCAGTTACCCCTTGAGGGTAGCGGAAATTCAAGGCAATAAAGTTGTCTGCTTGAACACCTGATTGATTAGCTTTAAAAGCAAACAAACCAGCATTCATGGTTAGTTTACCCATTTTTTCATCTTCATGCGCCACGCCTAATTTTTCACCATAAAAATCTTCATGGACATAAGCTGCCGCCGTATGGATAAATTGTCTTGCGCCGCCGCCAAAGGCAAAGTTGTCTAAAAAGACTGCCAAGAAAGTTCCCGCATTGATCCCAGACTGAGGACTTGCACCATGGGCGCCTTTACCGACTAGTTCAATGGTAACTTCTTCATTTTCTGTTTCGATGGTGCCAGTCACTGGTTGACCTTCGACATAATCAAAAAAAGCTTTTTCCATTTCTAATGCAGCTTCTGTAGACGGGGCAGTCAATTTTGCAACCGCAGTTCCTGGTACCATGTTTTCCCGCAAACCAGCAGTGAATTGTTGCAGTTGATAAGCACCTTCGTTATTTCCTTGGAAATGAAGCCCTAATGTTACATTCCCTTTTTCGCCATTGATGATTGGGAATTCCGCATCGGGAGAGAAACCAAAATCAGGTTTTTCTTCATGCTCGAAATAGTAATCCATATCACCCCAGCCGCTTTCTTCATCAGATCCTACGACAAAGCGGATTTTTTTAGATAATGGCAAGCCCAACTCTTTAATGATCTTCATTCCGTAATAAGCAGCCATTGAAGGACCTTTATCATCGGAAGATCCGCGAGCATAAATTTTATTGTCTTTGATCACAGGATCGTAGGGATCTGTCGCCCAACCGTCACCAGCAGGGACAACATCCATGTGGCCGAAGATCCCTAATGTTTCGTCTCCTTCACCAAATTCGATATGTCCAGCATAGTTATCGACATTTTTCACAGCGAAACCATCACGTTCCCCATAAGCCAACATGTGCAGCAAGGCATCACGAGGTCCAGGTCCAAACGGAGCATCTGCCGTTACCTTGTCATCTTCTCGTTCACTTTTTACTTTCAAAAGATCAATCAAGTCATTTAGCAAATCGTCTTTACGCGCTTCGACTTCTTTTTTCCAATCGATTGTCATACGATTCCCTCCAATTCTTTTCTCGCCTTTTATGATAACACTCTTAGCTGAAAAAAGGAAAAAAAATTGTGTATTTTCAGACGATATCTTTCATAAAACGAGTATAATAAAAGCAATAGGTTTATTCTAGAAAATGAGCCCAGTGAAAGAAGCAGAAAAGGAGTCATTGTATGAAGCAACTGGAGCAAACTATTTTAGCAGCAGTGATTCGCAAACGCCCCGTCGAAAGTCACAAAGGAACCTTTGGCCGTGCCGTAGTGATTGGCGGTAACCAACAGTACGGAGGCGCAATCTTGATGGCGGCACAAGCCAGTGTTTATGGCGGAACTGGACTAACCACGGTGATCTCCGATCCTGTCAATCGTACGGCGCTACATGCGCGACTGCCAGAAGCGATGTTCGTCTCTTGGGACCAGACTGAGCTTATCAGCACGGTCACTGAATCTGCGGATGTCCTATTGATTGGCCCAGGCATGGGTGAAGGCAAAACCAGTTTCAATCTGTTGCAAACAGTCGTCGCTGCACAAAAAAGCCATCAATGGCTAGTTGTTGATGGGTCAGCGATCAATTTAGCTGCGAAATACCCATTGACTTTTCCTTACCCCAGTCACGTCGTATTTACCCCTCATCAAATGGAGTGGCAACGATTAAGCGGCATTGAGATCAGTGAGCAAACACCGGAGAAAAACGCAGCCTTCCAAAAAAAATTAGCCAGTATCGTGGTCTTAAAAAGCCATCGCACCCAGATTTATGGCACAGAAATCGTCGAAAACCCATTAGGAACGCCAGCTATGGCCACTGGCGGCACCGGGGATACCTTAGCCGGGATCATTACCAGTTTTTTGGCACAATTTGATCGAACCGAAGAAACGATCCACGCAGCGGTTTATCTCCACAGTTTGATTGGCGAACATTTAGCTGCCGAGAACTATGTTGTCTTGCCGACACAGATTAGTGAAGCATTGCCTACATTTATGAAGGACCATTCGTTGCGCTGATTGGCGTAACGAATGGTCCTTTTTTCTTAGTGTACTTCAGAGGGGTGATATACGATCCTGACTTCATAGGGTGCCAACGTGATTGCTCCCACTAGATGTCCATTGGTTTCCAGATCGGTTACTGGCTGCTTCAATACTAGATGCTGTTCTTCCTCTGAAAAATTCATAATAAATGAATAGTCTCGTTGCGTCCCAACTCGCGTTTGAATCGACACCTCAGGAAGTGCTTCAGCAATCGCTGTTCTTCTCAATCCCAACTTTTCAATCAACTTTTGATAAAAAGCAGCTAAGAAATCACTGTTCGTTCGGGCAGCCAAATAATACGAAGACCCTGCACCGAATGGCTTCTTCGTAACCGCAGGCGTGCCTTGATAGAAATCTGTCTGATAATGGCTTAAAACTTCTGCATCCAACACGTCAATGATTGCTGAATAGTCTTTGGTGACAAATCGCTGATCTTGAAAATCAATCTGATTGTGTTCGTCTTCTAAAAGTGTTTCAAGCTCTAATACCTCAATGCCAAAGAGCGCCTTTAATGGTTGAGGCAATCCGCCAATATAAAGCAAATCTGTTTCATTGACCATTCCTGTGAAATAGCTGGATACTAGTATTCCACCCTTTTCAACATAGCTCGTTAATTTTAGCATCGTTTTTTCTGTCATCATATATAGCATTGGCGCAATGACTAATTGATAATCAGAAAAATCCTGCTCAGGAGTCAGAATATCAACCGGAATGTCTTGTTCCCAGAAAACCTGATAATGCTCTTGCAACGTTTGGGGATAACGTCTCGTAGGACGGCCGAATCCTCCCCCGCGCTTCAACGCCCAATTGCTTTCCCAGTCAAAGAGAATCGCCACTTCTTTCTTGCGAGTGGTTCCTTTGATTTCACTGATTTTTTCGAGACGAGCGCCATATTCAGCAACTTCTTTAAACACTCGATTGTTTGTGGAATCATCATGACTGACAACGGCGCCATGAAATTTCTCCGAATTGCCACGAGATTGGCGCCACTGGAAATACAAGGTACTATCTGACCCATGAGCTAACTGCTGCATACTACTTAAAACATGGACCCCGGGGCGCTTCGATTTGTTGTATTGGTGCCAATTGACATAACTTGGGGTACATTCCATAACTAAAAAGGGTTGTTTCTTCAAAGACCAATACTGATCATGGACATAGGCAGACTTCATAGCGGTTGTAGCGATTGCTTCAAAGCGATTGTTCCAATCGGGATAACTATCCCAACTAACCACATCCACATACTGAGAAAACTTGCCATAGTCGATTCCTTCCAGAGGAATGAAATCCTGTGTGGCATGACCTTCCGCCATAAAATTCGTCGTTACCGGGATATCAGGGGTTCGTTCCCGAATAGGGACAATCTCATTCAAATAAAAATCAATGGTCTGATCAGTGACGAATCGTTTCCAATCCAGATCCATCCCATGAACTTTATGTTCTCCTAAAGGTGATGGTGGCAAGACTTGTTCCCAATCGGAATAGCGATTGCCCCAGAAACTCATCCACCACGCATGATTCAATGCTTCTAGGTTTTTGTACTTTTTCTTTAACCAGTCACGCCATTTTTCTTGGCAGTATTCGCAAAAACATTCCCCTGAATACTCATTGGAAATGTGCCACATGGCTAGTGCCGGATGGTCGCCATAGCGTTCAGCTAATTTTGTGTTGATTTGCCGCACTTTTTCGCGATAGATTGGTGAAGAATAGCAATGATTATGGCGAAAGCCATGGGTATGTTTTTGTCCATACGCATTGGTGCGATTGACTTCCGAATATTTCTGACTCAACCACTGGGGACGACCACCGCTGGGGGTAGCCAAAATGACATTGCCCCCCATAGCATGGATCGCATCAAACTGTTCATCAAGCCAGTCAAACTGATAGACCCCTTCTGTTGGCTCCAAAGCACTCCAAGCAAACACCCCAAGTGTGACCGTATTGACGTGGGCTTTTTGCATATACGCCAAATCCTTCTTTAGGATTTCCGGATAATCAAGCCACTGATCGGGATTATAGTCCCCACCATGCAGGAACCGCTGATCAAAGAAATAATTCGTCATCTTTTTACTCCTTTTTGATTGCTTTGATTTGATAAACAAATGACTGGAAATCTCCTGTTACTTGCGCCGTTTGGTGATTGACAGCATTGAATAAGTACGGTTTGCGCAGTCCAATTTGCTTCAGAACCTTGCCAGACAACTGCTCATTCTCCAGCAGATAGCTTCGATCCGGATCAATGAACGGTACCGGTATAAAAGCTTCCGCTGCAGGATTTGCTTCAGCAAGAATCCGAAAATAGGCAATCAGTGCTTCCTCTTGATGAGAGACTCCCCATACAACTTCATTTTTTTGGCTCAAATCGGTCATCCGATAGAAGGCGCCATAAGTCAGAAGTTGTCGATGAGCTTTATAGAAAATGATTTGTTCTTTGATTGCTTGTTTTTCAGCTGCTGATAAACTGAAAAGATCCAACTCGTAGCCTAATGGGCCAAACATAGCCACCGATTGCCGAAATGCCAGTGACGTATTGCGCCCCACTTGATGATTGGGACAAGCGGAGACATGATTGCTGAATGAAGACATCGGATAGCCAAGTAATGTGCCGGTTTGAATTTGTAGTCGTTCCACGGCATCGCTGTCGTCACTCGGCCAAATCTGAGGACTGTAAAACAAGATCCCTAAATCATAACGACCGCCGCCGCCAGCACAGCCTTCGATCAAAATCTCCGGAAATTCTGTTAATATTTTCTGATAAAGGGCATAGACCCCTAAAATATAGCGATGAAAGAATTCTGTTTGGGGAATCCCTTCATCTGCTAAATAAGGTGAATAAGCTTCTGTGATATTCCGATTCATGTCCCACTTGATATAATCAAGATCCGTTTCGACGATGACTTTTTTGATCGCAGCAAAGATCGCCTCCACGACTGCCGGATTGGCAAAATCTAAGACATACTGGCCGCGCCCCACAGAGATGCGTTCATAAGGATGTCGGACCACCCAATCGGGATGTTTTTGATAAAGCTGGCTGTCAGGAGAGACCATTTCCGGTTCAAACCAAACGCCTAACTGCAACCCTAGATCGTGGATTTGTTTTGCAAAATGACCGATGCCATTAGGAAATTTCGCTGGATCTGGTACCCAGTCCCCTAAAGAACTGCGATCGTTGTCTCTTTTACCAAACCAGCCATCATCTAAGACGAAGCATTCCATTCCTAATGCCTGACTTTCTGCTGCTAATGCTACTAATTTCTCTTGGTCAAAATCAAAATAAGTTGCTTCCCAATTATTGAAGACGATCGGCCGCGGCCGTTTTTGCCAATAAGGGGCAATCACGTGCTTTTCAATAAACGCAGCAGACTCTTGCCCTAACCCATTCAACCCTTCATCGGTAAATGTCAAAATACATTCTGGGGCTTCAAAGACTGCATCTTGCTGCAATGTCCAAGAAAACTGTTCGGGATGAATCCCCAGCATCAAGCGGACATTGTCCCACTCATCCATCTCGACTTGAGCGAGAAAATTCCCTGAATAAATCAGATTTGCTCCATAGACACGTCCCTGATCATTGGTGGCATTGGCAGCCTTCAGTGCCACGAAGGGATTGTGCTGATGCCCAGAGGCCCCTTTTAAAGACCCCACTCGAAAGGTTCCTTGCGTCAATGGTGTGGCTTTGATTTGGCGTTCCTTTAGCCAAGCACCAGAAAGGTGAACAAATTCAAATTGCTGATTTCTTAATTCCAGTACCCCGCTCATCAACGAAGAAAGTTGTTTTTTCTCAGCGCCAAGATTGGTGATCCGCTGATTGCGCGCAATCGTGCCTAAACCAGCAAAAATAGTGTAGGTGATTTCCATTTTCAATTGCCGCTGCTCATCGATCAACATTATTCGCAGGCTTTGGCTTTCTGTTTTTTCGGCAAAACTCGCCGGTTTGGCCAGCTCTCGTTCCTTTCCTGCGAAAGTTTCGACTTCTGCGACTTTAAAATCCACATACAAAGGCACGTCTTCTGCAAAAATAGTAACGGCTCCTTCTCGAAAGTCAGAAGAACCATAGGTTGGCAACTCTTGAAAGCGATCTGCTAACGTAAACAGGCCATCATTTTCAAAAAATTTGACCGTGCCGGCAGATTTATTTTCTTTTTTGGTTAAATAGTCCATGTCATTGGCACTCAAATGCCCCAAAGATGGACCAAAGTACAGATGACCTAATTGTCGATTTGGTAAAACATGCATCACATAACTAATCTTTTCATTGTATAAATGAAAAATCGTATCGGTTATTATCTCAATCATTTTTTTCCTCTAATTTCAACTTTATTCTCGTCTATTTCATTATATTTCTGGCATGCAGTTTCCAAATACTGCATGCGTTTTTTGACCCCTTTGTTAAAAAAGAACTTATAGAATAATGCTGCCAGCATGAAACTATACGTATTGCGGGAACGATCAAAAGAATTCTGTTCTGAATACGTAACCTCAATCTTTTCTGCTCCACTAGGAACAAAGCGATACCTTTGACAGATTTTTCCTTGTTCATAGGCTGTTATCAAAGCAATCTCATCTTGCGCGATTTTTTTGACTTTCATCACCGCTGGCACCAGCGTGGCCGCTGATTTTGTGCGAATCATCAAATCAATTTGACTGTTCTCGCCGAAAGGTTCTTCTGCTCCTTTTGAGCGAAAGAATGCCGCTTGTTGCGCAATCATCACTTGATAGAATCGTTCCGGCGTTGTACGCATCTGATAAGTATAGGTCAATGTATCTGTTCGCATCTTCGATCCTCCATTTTTTCAGTTGCCATGCTGACAGAACGGAATACTAAGCTTAGCTTTCTTTGATTCTTTCGTCGATGGCAGGGCCAGTTTGTGCGAGCGCTTCTTTGGCTAGCTCTTCTTTTTCTTCTTTCAAATAGCCACGATCCATCACGATTAGGAATGGCACCCAAATCAATGTCATCACAGCAACAGTTACCAATTGTAGAATGGCACCTGCTACAGAGCCAGTTCCCAGCCAGCCAGATAAGAAGACCGGTGTCGTCCAGACTACCGTTGCTCCGATTGGGCGAGGCACAAGACCAGCAGCGATTGCAAAATAAGAAATCGTCGTACTAGCAAGCGGGGCCAAAATCCACGGAACAAAAGCAATCGGGTTCAATACGATCGGCAACCCGAATGTCATTGGCTCTGACACATTGAAAACAGATGGTGCAATGACTGTCTTCATCAGCTTCTTCATCCGAATCGAACGAGCAATAAAAAATGCCATCGTAATCGAGATCCCTAATTGCATTCCTTGGTTTACAAAAACGCCCATGAAGGTTGTATTGATGATATGAGGCAGTTGTTCTGCACCTGCTTTATAGGCTTCGTAGTTTTCAATCGCCAATGCATTCATGATCGGATCAATCACGGCGTTAACAACCAGTGTGCCATGGATCCCAAACCACCAGAAGAATTGAGTAAATAAAACGGCAATCAAGACTGCAGGCAACGTGCCCCCCAAGCCCATTAATGGTTTCTGTAAGATTTCGTAGACAAAGTCGACCGCATTGCCCCATGACGTGAATGTAAACAAGTAACGGATCAAATTAAATAAAAACAATGGCGCAGCACCTGGAATGATAGCAAGGAAAGACTCAGCGATCATCGGCGGAACCGATTCAGGCATTTTGATCGTTAACCCAGAAGCACTGATCTTGCAATAAATTTGTGTAGCGATAATCGCTGTGATGATCCCAACGAACATCCCTTCCGCACCTAATTTTGAAAGGGGAATCACTGTTCCCAGGTCATCGGAAGAACCGTAGGGCAAAAGCATTAAGAAAGAGGACAATGAGATTGCTCCGGCAAAAAGTTTTGGCTGGCCATATTTTCCTGCCAATTGATAGCCGATCCCGAAAACAACAAAAATCGCTGTGATACTCATGGTTGCGTTCCCGATAGGACCAAAGAAATCATTCAAAAAGGTCATCAGTCCTGCGGGCAGTTTCTCAGATAAGCCAAAGGTAGCGGGTAAATTTTGAATAATGATCATGATTGAAGCAAACATTGTCGCGGGAAAAGCAACCATAAAGCCATCACGCAGACTCAATAAATACTTATTATTGGCAATGATTTGGGCAAAAGGAACCATCTTCTCTGCTAATTTATCAATAAATTTCATAACTAATCTCCTTTAATTTGTCTGTAAACGTTTACTACAATCAGTATAATCGTTTAGTTAATGTTTACACAACTCTAAAATAAAAAAAGATCATTTTTCATGATCTTTTTTTATCGGCAATCGATTCTCTTAATATCAATTCACTTTTACAAATCACTCGGACTGGCATTGTTCGAACGCCCAATAATTTGTTTTTCGCCAGCTCTACACTCATTTGACCCATTTCTTCCGCTTTCATTTTGACTGAAGAAAGCGCTGGTGTCATAAACTGGGCCATTTGAATATCATCAAAACTAACCACTGATATATCTTCTGGGATCTTCAATCCGTGTTCATTTAATGCTTTATAGACCCCCACTGCCATGGGATCACTAGCAACGATGATGGCTGTCGGCCGTGGGGTCATCTCGGCGATTTTTCTGCCAAAAGCTAATCCAGTCTCTGGAGACCATTTTCCTTGAAAAACATGACTGTATTCTTCCAGCTTGTTCATCAGCATCCAATTTTTGTAATTCTCTGCACGAATTTCTTGTTCATCATAAACGACTTCTCCTGTGATCGTTACCCGACTGGAAACACCACCAATAAATGCTATGTTCTCATGTCCTTTTGCTTTTAAGATATCCAAAATTTGATGGGTCTTTCGAGCAAAATCAGTTTGTATGCAATCATAGGCGTCGTTTTCACTATAATTATCTACCAAAATAATATGTTGATTGTACCGGCTGATTTCTTGCAATGCCTCTTGTGTCATTTCCCCAATGATGATGACAGCACCATACTTTGCCAGTTGAGTCAGATCTTTGTCTTGGTCTCGCATCGAGAAGACACGAACCGTTTTTAAACGCCATTTGGCTGCCTCTTTCTCTATTCCGTTACGAATCATCATAAAATAAGGATCATTACGCTCCGATTCACTGTTATGCCGTGTAATGATTGCTATCGTATTTTTATCGCCAGCTTCTCGCGAACTCGACAAGCTCTTGTCTTTAGAATAATTCAGCTGGTTGGCAATCTCGATCACCCGTTTGCGGGTATTTTCGTTGATACTAAATGTTTCATCATTGTTTAAGATTCGCGACACACTTGCGACGGAAACCCCTGCCAATTTTGCAATATCCCTCATACTTGCCATTCTGCCACCCCGCTGTTTACTGTTTACTAAATCTCTTTTTAAGAATAGAGAGAAACAGCGATTTTGTCAATCCCTACTTGTTACGCAAGAAAACAGGTTAGGTTATCGCGTGCAGAAAAATAGTTGCTTCGTGTATGATAAAAGTAGAAATAGGAGGGATTCAGATGAATATCACAACAACACTTATGCAGCAATTGGAAAAAGACGAAGGGGAAATGATTGCGATTCGGCGGCACTTGCATCAACACCCAGAGCTTTCATTTCAGGAAAAAGCAACCGCCGCTTATATCAAAACCTACTATGAAAAACTAGACTGCCAAATCACAGAATGTGGCGAAGGCTATGGCCTGATCGTTGATATCATCGGTGAGCAACCTGGAAAACGGCTGGCTTTACGGGCCGACTTTGATGCTCTGGCTGTAGAAGAAGACAATCAGCTGCCTTTTCGATCTCAGGTTCCTGGTGTGATGCATGCTTGTGGTCATGATGGGCATACAGCCTATTTAATGGTTTTGGCTAAGAATTTGATTACCTTAAAAGACCAGTTAAAAGGAAGCATCCGCATCATCCACCAACCAGCTGAAGAAGTATCTCCTGGCGGTGCCAAAGGCATGATTGCCGACGGTTGTTTAACAGATATTGATCATGTACTTGGCGTCCATGTGATGTCTTCAATGGAAACAGGCAAGATTGGCTACCACTCTGGCGAAACCCAAACTGGACGGGCAAATTTCACTTTGACCATTCGTGGCAAAGGTGGTCATGCTTCCATGCCGCAACTAGCAAATGATGCCATCGTAGCAGGCAGTTATTTCGTTACTCAACTACAGACGATCGTTTCTCGTCGGATCGATCCTTTTGACACAGCAAGTCTAACGATTGGTTCTTTTGACGGGAGTGGTTCCTTTAATGCAATCAAAGAGACTGTGACCCTAAAGGGAGATGTTCGTGTGATGAAAGAAACCACTCGTCAAACGATTCACCAACAGATCCAGCGAATGGCAGATGGTCTAGCACAAACTTTTGCGGTCGAAACCAGTCTTGAATATGATGACAATTATCCGGTTCTTTATAATGATCCAGCTTTTACACTACAAGTGATTGATTCCCTCAAAGAAGCTCACTTACCTGAAGTGAAGGAGATCTTTGATTGCGGTCCTCAAGATCCCTCTGAAGACTTCGCCTACTATGCACAAGAACGACCTAGTCTTTTCTTTTATATCGGTTGTATGACAGAAGATCATCTCAATCATCCTCACCACAGTCCTGATTTCATGATGAATGAAGACTGTCTCTTGATTGCAGCCAAAGCGGTCGGTACCGCTACAATTGCTTATTTAATGGATTAGCTCCTAATCAATGCAGTTAAAAAGAGTAGTCATAAGTTCCCAAAACGGCGGTCCCCATCATGCAGGGTATCGTATCGTTTTGTCTCAACTTATGTCTACTCTTTTTAATGAGAGATCTGGATTGAAGTAATCGAAGCAGGACAGATAATTAACTGAATCAAACAACAACCACTCATTCCCACCAAAAATAAGTACGCCGGACCGAAGAAGCCAAAAAACAACAATAGCGTAATCGTCCAAAAAAGATGGAGCAACACTCGTTTAGGTGAGCGACCGGCTTGATAAAAAGCATAAAAGAAGCTGACTTGCTGCTTCTTTTCGCCCATTAAAAGCGTCTGATAGAAAAAAATCAAGCTACAGATCATGAAGATCACGATCAGCATCGTGGCCATGACTTGAAAAAGCGGTTGTGGAAATCGACTAAGAATGGAATGATCAATCAAAAGAAAAAGACTATAAAAGCTGAATACAATATCTTTCTTTTTATTCAGTTGCCACAGCTCAGAAAATTTCGTAAAGAAAATCGTCGTCGTTTTCTCTTGTTCTGCCCTCTCTTGAGTGTCTTTGATCTGCTTAATCGCCGCAATCATACTTCTTGTCGCTGTTGCCACTGTAAAAAAAGGCATTGAGCAAACCAACCACAAAAATTGTAGAAGAATCAATTTAGGCATCCAATTGATCCAAGTGATCAGACCATTGAATAAACGCTGCGGCTCTATCTTTCTCATCCTTTGGTTCCTCCCGTCAGATCCATTCCCTCAATAAAGTAGCGTTGTGCAAAAAAGAATAATAGGATCGTTGGTAATAAGACCAGTGTTGCACCCGCCATCAAATAGTTCCACTGTGTCGTTGATTGATTTTGGAAAACTTGCAAACCGATTTGGAGTGTATATTTTTCTTGATTTTGAATATACAGCAATGGTCCTAAGAAGTCATTCCAAGCACCATTGAATGAATTGATGGCAATCGTGATCAGTGCAGGTTTGGTTAAAGGAATCATCAGATGGCTCCAGATATATAGATGATTGGCGCCATCCATTTTTGCCGCTTCAATCAGTTCATTGTTGATTGACAAGTAAAATTGCCGCATCAGAAAGATATTGAAGGCATTCCCAAAAAATGAGGGAATGATCAGCGGCAGATACGTCCCTACCCAGCCAATTTTAGAAAACAGCACGTATTGTGGAATCATTGTCACAAATCCTGGAATCATCATTGTTGAAAGGACCAGAGAAAAAATCAGGTTTTTCCCTGGAAAATCCAACTTGGCAAATCCATAAGCGATAAATGAGTTTGAAAGCACGTTGCCGAACACAACTAACACCGTGATAAACAAGGTGTTCTTTGCATATTGCCAAAAAGGAAACGCATTGATCGTATCAAGATAATTTGAGAAATTGATTTCTTCTGGAAAAAACGTTGGTGGATAACGGACGATCTCTTCCATTGGCTTTAATGAGGTGAATACCATCCACAGCAACGGAATAATCAGAACGATGCCAATCACAGTCATCACTAAATAACTCGTTAACTTTTTGATCCGCTGCTGTTGAGAATTGCTCTTTATTTTGTACATCTGCATACAGTCAGCCCTCCTGAGATAGTGTACTTTGTTGAAGCCATCAGTTTTGTCCTCCTGCATAGTGGACCCAACGAGGAGCTAATTTCAGATTGATAAATGTTAAGACTAATACGATTAAGAAAAGGATCATCGACATCGCCATTGCATACCCCATATCAAAAGCTACAAACGCTTTGTTCCACATATGGAGATTATAGAACAAGAGCGAATTGGCAGGTCCACCAGTGCCGTTTTTCGTCATAACATAGGCTTCTTGGAAGATTTGGAAAGAACCGATTGTCGACGTAATGACATCATAAAAAATAATTGGTGTAATCAATGGAATCGTAATATGTTTAAACTTAGCCCACATACCAGCACCATCGATCTCTGCTGATTCATAAAGCGTTCCGGGGATGTTCTGCAATGTCGCCAAGTACAGCAGCATCGCCCCCCCAGAGCTCCAAATTTTCATTAGGATCAATGCCGGTTTGGTCCATTCAGGATCAAACAGCCAGGCCGGACCTTTGATGTTGAACCAGCTTAAAAAAGTATTAATCAAACCAGCGGAAGGCGACAGCAGTTGCATCCATAACACATATACTGCCACACCGGATAAAATCGCTGGCAAATAAAAAGTCGTCCGAAAAAAGCTGATTCCTCTAATCTTTTGATTCAATAATGTAGCTAGAAAGACACTGAACAAGGTCGTCAGTGGGACATTAAAGAGTACAAAATAAATTGTATTATAAAGTGATTTCCAAAAAAGTGCATCTTGCGTAAACATTCGTTTGAAGTTTCCAAAACCAATAAAATTCATTTTTGACGTTAGATTGTAATCCGTAAAGCTGCCGATAAACGAGAATAACATAGGGCCCAGCATGAACACCATGAAACCAATCAAAAACGGCGCTACAAACAAATATCCCCAGAGGGCATCTTGTCTTTTGCTTCTCGATCGTTTCTTTTTCATAATTCCCCTCCTTTAGTAAAGTGTTTTCTGCCATCTTTTTTCAGCAAAATAGCAATGATGCAATGAGAACAGTAACGATAGAAAAGGGAATGCGGCTAGCCGCAACTCCCTATCTCAATCTATTATTTATTTTGTTCTACAAGATCTTCCACTGCTTTTTGAGCATCTGCTAATCCTTCTGCTGGTTTTTTATTCCCTAGCAGAATTTGATCAATTTGTTCATTGACTAAACTGCTGAAATCTGGTGCATCCAATGGTACCGGAGTGATTACTGTATTAGCAAAATTCTCATCCGCCATTTGATAGATCATTTGACCTTTTTCATCTAAATGATCATTTTTGACAAGATTTTCATTTGCTGTTCGGTTAGCCATAATATCAAAGCTCTTTTCACCAAATTTTTCTTGAACTTCTGGGGTTGAAAGATACTCGATAAACTTGTAGGACGCTTCGGGATTTTTGGCTCCTTGAGGAACTTCTAAGACAAAGCCGCCTCCCCATGACCAGTGACCAGAACCTTTTTCTTTTTCTGGAATCTGGATGACGCCAAAATCAAAGTCATCTGGCGCATTTTCCATCAAGCTAGAGTAATAATTGATATTCTGTGCCCGCATGGCCACCAAACCAGAAATAAATGGATCTGCTACACCGGAGCCAAACTCAGCTTCTAAACGATTGATCGTATCTTGCCCATAATAATCTTGCCAATCAAGAATCCAATCCAGAGCCTCCACTTTATTTTCTGTGTCAATCGAAACCTTTTCATCTTTGTCAAACCAACTAACACCGTTATCAGCGTTCAATGCCCAAACATCCGCGCCAAGGTTCCATAAAGGATAGAATCCGATACGCTCAAAATCATCGCCTTTTTTGACATCTAATTTGTGTGCAACAGTTTCAAGTTCGTCCCATGTTTGGGGTAACTGATCTTCACTGATCCCTGCTTCTTTGAAAATTTGTTTGTTATAAAAAATCACTTGGGTATCGGTATTGAAAGGAATTGCATAAGGGTCTCCTTCATATTCTACCGTATCCCATAATTGAGGATAAAATTCATCAGACATGCCATCTTTAACGTACTCGCTCAAGTTCGTTGCTTGCTGTGCTTCTGCACGCTGCGCGACTGAATTGATGTCTTGAACAATAACATCCGGTGGATTTCCTGCAGTGATTGCCGAGAGAGACTTCGTCCAAATATCTCCCCAAGGCTGGTAACTATATTTCACTTCGATTTCATCTTGTGACTGATTAAAATCGTCGATGATCTCTTCGATGACTTCTTGGCGAGCCCCCGATCCCCAAAAAGACCAAAAATCTAATGTTATTTTCCCATCACTTGTCTGTTTTCCCGATGCGTCAGTATTTTTGTCTTCCGAATTACTGCCGCAAGCCGCTGTCACCAATGCGGTCGAAAACAGCAACAACCCTATTGATAGTGCCTTTTTCATCTTTTATCCCTGCTTTCATTTTTATCATTATTTTATAATGTTGTAATTTTAAAGTATCATGACTCTTAGTAATGAGCAAACAATAAGCATTGTTTTTTTATCAAAAAAAATAACGAATTTCATAGCCGGAGATTTTTTGGAGCGTTTTCTTTGAAATCTTATTTATTTTCAGGCATGATAGTTTTAGAGGATTTTTCTTAAGCTATTGTTCTCTTTTTTCATTTTTTTATCACTTAAGAAAGAACAATGAAAATAAAACTACGTTTTATGAAAAAAAGAAAGAAGGAATCGTCAATGTTAGTTGTTATTGATATGCAGAATCAGATTCGTGATGAAAATAGTCAATCATTTATTTCTGACAGCCCTGCTTTGATCACGCGAATCGCAAAACGGCTTCAACAAGCTCGTGCAGAAGGTGAATATATCCTTTTTACAAGAGATATCCCGATTGATTGTAAAGATACTCCTGATGAAGAACAAGAAGCGTTACAGATCGTTCCTGAACTGCAACCGTTGCCGAATGAAAAAGTAATAAAAAAATATTACTTTAGTATCCCACCTGAAGTTCTCTTGGAAATCAAGGAGCAACTTTTCAATGATAAAAATGAACAAAAACATATCGAAGTGACCGGAGTAGAAACCAACATCTGCGTGTTGTCTAATACGATCGAGATTCAGAGTGCTTTTCCAGAAGCCGATTTTCTCATTAATCAACAGCTAGTTTCAGGTAGAAACCATGAGTCTTCTGGATTGAAAATCTTGCAAGACTTCAATGTCGAAGTGGTTGATCGGACAGATAACTAAAAAAGAAACGCCAACCACAGGCGTTTCTTTTTTAGTTATTATGCAGTAATTCTTGCGGTATCTCGATGCGGACATCATTTGTTGTCTGACATGCAGGACAGACAAAGGTGCCTTCGATCGCATCTTTTACTTCACCATAATCATAATGAATAGCGATTTCATCTGAGTGTAACTCGTTTTCTTCTAGAGGCGGAACTGTTTTCAGCTTCCCATCTGCATCTTCTTGCAGATGAACAATCAATTTGCCATCATAATTTTCCTTGCAATTCACACAAGATGCTTTTCCACGAATCGTAATATCCATGTTTTTCTCCTCTTTTCTACTTTTATGTGAGTCCTCATTGGGGATACGCTTCGATGGATGAGCCCATCGATCCTGTTTTCGATCCACCTTTATAGTGTCACGCTTGTTTAGTTAAATCAACTATTCTGTTTTCAACTGTCTTGCCGATCGCAAAAAATTCGGCTGGTAAACCATGAGCGTTTCTTTTGTCAAAAGCATTTTTTCCCGGCACAATTATTAAGAACACGAATTTTTTGTCATCCCAAAAGAAGAAATGGCAGTCAATCACACGACCAGGAACCTTTCCCGTCACATCTCATAAAAGGAGGAACAAGTATGCGTGCAGTAACATGGCAAGGAAAAGAAAAAATGGAAGTTCGAAATGTGAGTGATCCGACGATCATTGAACCAACAGATGCGATTATTCGAATTACAGCAACAGCGATCTGCGTCTCTGATCTTCATTTGTATCATCACGGTGGTGCAGTACTAGAAGAAGGGTACGTTGTTGGTCATGAACCAATGGGGATCGTTGAAGAAGTCGGCAGTCAAGTTCAAAAATTGAAGAAAGGGGACCGTGTTGTCATCCCTTTTAATATTGGCTGTGGACATTGTCATTTTTGTCAAAATGAGATGGAGAGCCAATGTGATAACTCTTCTGATCAACTTTATGGTGGCCTCTTTGGCTTTGGTAAGCTGAATGGCAATCATTGGGGTGGACAAGCAGAATTCTTACGGGTTCCCTTTGCTGATTTCACTTCGTTTGTCGTTCCAGATACCGCGATCCCGGATGAAAAAGTGCTTTTTCTATCAGACATTTTGCCAACTGCCTACTGGAGTGTCCAAAATGCGGGTGTCAAACAAGGCGATACCGTCATTATTCTTGGCTCAGGACCTGTAGGACTTTTTGCCCAAAAGTTCGCCGTTATGGCTGGTGCGAAACGAGTGATTGCGGTCGATCCAGTTGCCCATCGACTGGAAAAGGCGCAAAGCTACAATCAGGTAGAGACCTTCCAATTGGATGACCTTGCGACAAGCGCTGATGATTTGTATGAATTAACAAAAGGCGGCGCCGATGTCATCATCGATTGCGTCGGTATGGATGGTTTAGAACCCGTCAAAGAAAAAGCCAAAAATTTGGTCAGCTTGCAAAGTGGTACGATTTCACCGATCCAAATGGCGGCGAAAGCGGTCAAAAAATTTGGTACCGTGCAAATTACTGGTGTCTATATGACTCCAGCATCGTCCTACCCTTTACAAGAGTTTTTCATGCGCAATGTGGCAGTGAAACATGGACAAGCACCCGTTATCCACTTAATGCCAAAAATTTATGAAATGATCCAAAAAGAGGAGATCGACCCAACACCGATCATCACTCATACCATGCCTTTAGAAGAAGCCGCTGCGGCTTATAACATTTTTGACAAAAAGGAAGATAACAACATCAAAGTGGTATTAAAGCCAAATTAACGCAAAGAAAGGATGATCGCCCTCAGTGCCAAAAATCAAACGAAATGAACATCAGATCGAACTTGGTAAAGACGAAGACGTCATTATTAAAGGACGCCGTTTTCATGTCTATTTCAAAAACCGGTATCTGCTGATTTCCCTAACGAATGATATTTTGACTGGTTTATTTTATATTTTCGGAAGTATCGTGTCCTTGACAGATCTGCCTGCGATCTATGGAACTATCGCCTATCTGATAGGAGCAATCTTCTTAACGATCCGACCATTGTTGAAGATCGTCCGTCATGTATTTATTTACAATGAACGGAAACAAAATGGAGAGAAAGAAAAGAATATCGAAGTATCCGATGATGGCGAATAAACAGTGACGATTTTCTTCAAGCAGTATTTTTCCCAAAACAAAACACATGCTATATACTATAAATATGCACAAAGAAAGGAGAATTCTAAAATGAAAGTATTAGACAGTATAGCTTTAGCGCTACTTATCGTTGGCGGCCTAAACTGGTTATTGGTTGGACTATTTGAATTTGACTTGGTTGCAACAATTGCGGGCGGATCAACTACATTATTCGCTAAAATCATTTACGTAATTGTCGGTATCTGCGCGATTTATTGCTTGAAGTTCTTTGTTGGTATTGCTCGTCAAGACAATGTGAACCGATAATCATTGATAAATAAAAAGCAAGAAACGAATGATCTGATCCATAGTTGCTCTACTTTCTATGGATCAGATCTTTTTGTTTGCATTGCCTTTTGTCTCTTTTTTATTTGTTGTATAATTAGTGTCAACAGCGAATAAAATAATTTAGATAAATAGATTTTGGCTGGACTAGGAATAGCAGCTCATTCACAATGAACCGACAAAGGAAGTGACCCATGACTGATAAAAAACGTAACTCCAAGCTTCTCCCTTCTCTGCTTTTTTATTTCATCCTCCTGCTCATCATTGCAGGAATCTTAGGGATCGTTGTACTGACGAACATCAATATTGCCGAAAACTGGTTTGGACTGGATGAGTACACAGTTGTAGAAACTCGCGACCAAGTGATCGGCTATCTTCCGCTACTCTGGTACTTCGTTATAGCACTAATGATAGTCTTGGCATTATTTTTTGGTATCAGAAAAAGAAAAAGGGCTTTGTTCTATTGGATCGGCACATTGGTCATTCTCCCTAGCATCTTGTTTGCATTTGGTGCTTTAACAACCTTGCTACCCTTCGACCGAAATTTTTTTAGAGAAGAAGCCTCTGCTTCCGCGATCATGGCTGAATTAACCGACAAAAAAGCGCTGAAAGATCAAGAGGTTCAGCTCATCAGTTATAGCTATCACATTCGGAACATTCCTTTGAAAAGCGGCGTCTATGCAGTCGCGCGAATCATCAACCCCACCACTAAACTACAAGATGAATACTGGTATTATTCGACAAATCTTTTACAAAAATGGCAGAAAGACAGTGATACGATCGAGTTACCTATTCAAGAGACCATTGCTTATAATGAAATCGATTGGGGCGTTATTCCCAAGGTTATCAAAGAAACGGAAAAACGGGTTGCGAAATTAGACCATTATTATCCCGGAGTTAGTATCGTGATCTTAAATGGTTCTCAAGGCAAATGGACTTGGACGGTCGGTGTCGATGATATTCGGGGACATACTGCACTGAATCTGGTTTATGATCTTTCAGGAAATTATCTTTCTCAATGGGATTAATCGGTCAACACAGGCCCTACTTCCATCATTTATTAAGACAGC
The DNA here is from genome assembly GCF_005843965.1 of Enterococcus sp. M190262. Taxonomy (NCBI): domain Bacteria; kingdom Bacillati; phylum Bacillota; class Bacilli; order Lactobacillales; family Enterococcaceae; genus Enterococcus; species Enterococcus sp. M190262. The sequence goes on from NZ_CP040461.1 coordinate 3,336,466, forward strand.
AATTAAACAAAAAACTATCTAAGCGATCACTGATTGTTCCTATCAAAGGACGACTTGCTAAAAAAAAGCAATGAGACAATCAAGATTTTTTAGATAGTTTTTTTATTATTATTCACAGACACGCCTAGCTTTTGGCACAGCGAAAGCCTAAATTATTGGCCGCAGACATCCCGGAGTTTCCATTGCGGGCTGCGATCCGATAACGTTTGCAGTAAGATTCATGACACAAGAACGACCCTCCCCGTGTCGCATACATGGCATCGTCCACCTGCTGAAATCGTTGCTCAAAAAAATGGCTGTCCCATGAACGAAATTGTTCCAATGGTATCCTTGCGGGATTGCTGCACCATTCCCACACATTGCCAATGACTTGATAAAGTCCATAGCCATTCGGCTCATAAAACCGAGCAGGTGCAGTACTCGCAAAGCCGTCTGCCTTCGTATTTGCTTTGGGAAACGCGCCTTGCCAGATGTTGCAGTGATAGTCTTCTCCAGCTAAAAAATCTGTCCCCCATGGATAAAAATCATTCTCTGTACCACCTTTCGCGGCAATCTCCCATTCAGCTTCTGTTGGCAGCCGCTTATCTGCCCAGCGGCAAAATGCCAACGCATCATTTCGCGAGACTTGGACGACTGGATGATCCATCCGTTGCTCAATCGATGAGTCCGGACCTTCAGGATGTCGCCAGTCTGCTCTCGCAACAGCATACCACCAACTCATATTGGGGATCAGTTGGCTCCTCTGTTTCGTCTTTTCGGAAAGAAAATAATGAAAGACAAACGACCAGCCAAACTGTTCTGCTTCCGTCACATAGCCTGTTGCCGCAATAAATGCTTCAAACATCTGATTGGTAACAGTCGTTTCATCGATTTCAAAAGAGGCCATCTCAACTTGGATCTTGGGACCTTCTTGGTCCTCTTCAAAGCCAGCTTTTGTATCCGTGCCAATTCGATACGTTCCAGCAGGAATCTTGATCATCCCATCTGCCTTCTTTCTATAATAATTGATAGCCGTTATAAAGATTGATGGTTAGCACCAAGAGAATGACTGTCTGGAAGACCAACGTCACTTTTTGTGGTGAGAGGACAGTGCTGACTTTTGCCCCTAACAAACCGCCAACAATCGCGGCTGGAATCACAAACCACAAAATCTTTAAGTCATAGAGGCCAAATCCAGTGGTCCCAGCAATCGTCACGATTTTCGCCAATTGAGAGAAAAAAATCGTACAAATCGAATAGACTGTCGCTTCTTTGATTGGCAAAGCAAACATCAGCATCAGCAAAGAAACATTGATCGGTCCGCCGCCGATTCCTAGAAGACTGGCTAGAAAACCAAGGACTAAACCACAGAAGCAATACCAGAAGTTATTTTTCAGTTGGAATCCGGGCCAGTCATATTTGGTATAAAAGAAAGCAAACAACAACGTCACGACGGTCAAAAAGATCTGCACCATCTGTACATGGTCTTCATTCTGGAAAAACAGCAACAGCTGATCAAAAGCGACATTGCCCAAGATACCGCCTAAGATGGCGCCTCCTGAAACCCAAAGGACGATTTGCCAATTGATCTTATGTCCGCTAGCCAACTGTCTTGCGGTAGAAACCAGCGACATAGTAAAGACTGCTACGGCAGAATAAAACGAGATGGCCGCAACAGAATGGGCGCCGATAAAATCAAAAATGGGTTTGATCAGAACGCCGCCCCCCATGCCTGAAACGGCACCAACCGTATTCGCCAACACGATCACTATAAAATAAATGAACCCAATCACACACTTACCCCCTGTAACAAACCTAAAATCCGATTGATCTGCGTTACAAATTCCTGCAAGAGTTGCTGATAACCGCAATAGTCCCCATCCACATAGATGGCATCTTTCATGCGTTTGCAGCCGCCACGACACATTTTTTGAAACGGGCAACTCAGACATTTCTTTGGCATTTCGAGCCGTTGACACACAAACGTTTTTGCAATGTCCTGTTCAAATAACTGACGCAAGGTCTGTTCTTGAATATACCCCATTCGATAGTCATCTAACACATAGAAATCACAAGGATAAACACTGCCATCTGCTTCAATGACATATTGCACTTGACAGTTTCCTAAGATCCCGCAGGCGGTGACTTGTTGCTTGACCAATAGATTCAAAAGATCATCAAAAAGCTTGATACTCACATAATGCCCCTCCGCTAATTCTTGCAGCCATAACTGCAAAAGCTGGTGGTAAAATCCCGCAAAACGTTTTGGTGTGAGGGCATAACTATTTCTTTCTTTCGCATCTAAATCATCTAAACAAGGAATAAACTGGACAAAATCGATTTTTTGTTCTTTTAGAAAGCGAAAGACTTTCTTAGCCTCTTTAGCCAATGGATTGGTCAGGACACAAAGCACATTGTAGTCAATCTCAAAGTGGTCAAACAGCTGTTTTGTTTGCAGCACTCGCTGAAAAGTTCCTCTTCCTATCGGATCGACCCGATGCAAATCATGGTAGAGCGGATGGCCATCGATCGAGAGACCGACCAAAAAATCATGTTCTTTCAAAAAAGCACACCATTTTTCATTGATCATGGTCCCGTTCGTTTGAATCGCATAATGGACCTGTACCTGCTTTTGCTGTTGATCCACTAGTTGGGTCACTTTTCGAAAATAATTGAGGCCCGCCATCGTTGGCTCTCCACCTTGAAACGCTAATGTCAATTGATCACCGTCTTCTAAGT
>NZ_CP040462.1:0-211104 GCF_005843965.1 Enterococcus sp. M190262
TATGACTTAAAGATTTTGTGGTTTGTGATTCCAGCCGCGATTGTTGGCGGTTTGTTAGGGGCAAAAGTCAGCACTGTCCTCTCACCACAAAAAGTGACGCTGGTCTTCCAGACAGTCATCCTCTTGGTGCTAATCATCAATCTTTATAACGGCTACCAACTACTATAAAAAAACAAGTATTATCAACCACTTATAGAAAACGATTAATTAATAACTTTAGAAGTACATTCTCATTAAGAAGCGCTCTTTTTTGTGAATTTTCTGAAACTAGAATAAATACTCTCAATTGCATTAGTAATATGCATGATTTTTCGAATAGCACTGCCAATCAAATAGTTGTTTACCATATGCAAAGTTCCGTTTACAGACGTGAGTTGTTTAAAAAAACAAGTTGATATTGAGACTCAGTTAAGTTTAACTAATTAGTTTCAGAATTTCTAAGACTGATAGAAGATCATTCTATACGTAATATCTACGAATAATCAATATTCTTGATAATTCTAATTATATATAACTGCATTCATTCAACTTATCACATATTAAAAGGAACAGTTAACTCCTATTTAAAAAAGGTTCTACAATATTTAGTGTTGGTGAAAAATCTATGGATTTTCTACTGATACTTTTTTGTAAAAAAAGATAGAAAAAAGAAATAGCCTAACTGATAGAATTTAATCTTCTAAAATAAAACTACATCAAGAAAGGCTATCTCCATGAATCACTGTAATAGAAAATTGTTAAGTTTAACAGATGAAAATTTCTTCTTCGAAGAAGAATGGTTAGAGATAGTAGAAGAAGAGGGTTTTCGCACCAATCTTATCCATGCCAAACTTAGCTATATACCAAGTCATTGCCGTAAATGTGGTATCAAAAATGAAGGACAAATCATCAAGAATGGCTCACACAAAACAAAAGTCCAATCTTTGCCTTATCGAGCAACAAAAACTTACGCCTGATACGTAGACGCTTTTACTGTAAAGAATGTCAGTCTACATTCAATGCTCAGACAAATTTGGTGGATGAAAGCTGCTATCTTTCAAAGAAATTAAAGGTTCAAATTGCCTTGGAGCTAGCGAAGAATATAACAAGAAAATAAATTGCCGATCGCTATTGTTTTAATGAGTTCAAATCAATGAAATCCTTCAGCGGAAAAATGCGTTTTGTCTTTATGAATGGGTAGAATCAGCAATTAATCGGTGTATTGGAGAATCGTCGCCTTGCTTTCTTAAAACCATATTTCCTTAAATTCACTCGAAAAAGCACGAGCAAACGGAAAATATGTCGTGATGGATACGAATACCCCATATTTTGAACTTGTAAAAGCTGTCTTCCCAAACGCAAAAATCCTGACCGATCGTTTTCACATTGTCCAACAAATCACTCGTGCGTTAAATCAATTGCGAATTAAAACAATGAACAACTTTCAAAAAACGGAACCGACAAAGTATCAACGGTTGAAGCGATTTTGGAAATTACTCCTAAAGCATGCCTCTGATCTGAATAGTTCCAATTGTCGATATGATCGATCCTTTCGTAGACCAATGACGCAAAAAGCAATCGTTGATGAGATTTTGAGTTACAACGAGCAATTAGCAAGAGCTTACGAGACCTGTCAGCTCCTTCCCTATCACTTTAAACATAAGGATATCCACAACTTTTTCGATACGATCAACAGCTTAGATCAACGACTCCCACAATGTTTATTTAAAAAGCTGAACTTTTTAAATAAATACAAATTAGGGATTCACTGTGCTTTAATAACAGGGGATAGTAATGATGCATTAGAAGGAACAAGATAAAAGTGATAAAACGAGTATCCTACAGCTATCGAAATTTCGGCTCTATAATTTATGGGACTGATGAATCAGAATTGATTCTTCAGCCCCATTTTTGTTCTTGACTTTAGTCAGTTTCGTTCGCGTAGCGTACGAAACAAAAAAACCGCGCGTTTTTACGCGTGGACGAAATAACTTTAGCGATAAAAAACTCCTTTCGATATACTAATAATGGCTACCAACCGCATATCAGATCGAAAGGAGTTTTTTTATGTCTAACGACGATAAAAGTTTAGCACATACAAGATGGAATTGTAAGTATCACATCGTCTTCACTCCGAAGTATCGAAGAAAAGTGATTTATGGAAAATTAAGAGTAAGTATTGGCCAGATATTAAGAAAATTGTGTGAGATGAAAGACGTTGAAATCATTGAAGCTCATGCAATGCCTGACCACATTCATATGTTAATAAGAATACCGCCAAAGATTAGTATTTCTAGTTTTATGGGCTACTTAAAAGGACGAAGTGCAACCTTAATTCATGAAAAACATGCGAATTTGAAATATAAGTATGGGAATAAAAGCTTTTGGTCCAAAGGGTACTACGTGAGTACGGTTGGGTTAAATCAAAAAACAATTGAAAAATATATTCGAGAACAAGAAGCAGATGATCGAATTAGAGACAGTATAAGTAAACAAGAGTATGTAGATCCATTTAAATAGTTAAAGCGAGATAGGCTGTTAAAAAGCCACCCGTGAAAACGAGTGGATATTTACTTTGCTGTTTGTTCACTATATAATAGTTTTATTTTTTCCAAGCATTCTGCCACTACTTTTTTAGGAGCTGTTTCCACAAATTGAAATCCTCTTGTTTGAACGTCTACCATTCGATGATGTTCTAAAAGTATTTCTCCTTGAATTTTTGTACTTTTTGGTAAAATTACATGCAAAGGAAATGTTTTGTTTTTTGAAGTAATTGGCGCAACACCAATCATATATGCCATATATTTATTCGTATCAGTTAACATGATACATGGACGTTTTCCACGCTGTTCATGTCCTTTTGTTGGGTCAAAGTCTAAATAAAAAATATCGCCTTGACGCAAGTCCCGATAATCTTTTTTCATTAGATAATCTCTCTCCCAACATTCTCTGCCCATTCGTAGCGATCGCTATCTCCTAACGGTTCTCCCTCATATCCGATAAATAAATCATCCAATGTTTTGGGCTTATCGTTAATTGGAACGAGCGTCATTTTTCCTTTACTAATAGTCATTTGAAGTCTATCGGTAGTATCTATGCCTAATTGCTCTAAGTCTGATTTAGAAAGGCGGATACCTGTGGAGTTTCCCCATTTCTTAATCTCTTTGATTGCAACTTTCATCATGCTTCCTCCTTTAGTTCTTTTCTCTATTATACCACACCTCCTCGGTAGTGTATACATGTATACACTACCGAGGAGGTGTGACTCTATTGCAAAGTTTAAATGAAGAATATCTGACTTCTAATTAATAAGATATTTAAACAACAATTCCTAATAACACCTTGAGTTTAGTGCAGACCGAAAAGCCTAAGAGAGTCCCCTATTTTCGGCTTTTCTTGTATAACCTCGAATCGTTTCCATGCCCTTAATCGTAGTAAAAGCTGTCCAAAGACTTTGATAAAATTTATTTCTCCGTTTAATCGGATGATGATCTTGCTAAATTAAATTGTTTAGATACTTGACTTTTTGATGCTCTGTCCTAGTTTATAGAACATATTTTTGTAATTTCTTGAAAACACCGCTAATAGAAGGAGCTTTAGCTTTATCGGTGACTAAAACCTTCAGCTCTCCGAACTGTTTTCCAATCGTTTTAGAATACATACACAGCTCATGTATTGCGCTTTTTTACGTAACCAAATGTATAAAATTAGACTATCTGTATCAATTGTTCGATATAAGTAGTGCCACTTTCATTTAATTTTGATATACGTTTCGTCCATTTCCCACGAATAAAAGGACTATTTATTTTTCCAAATTTTATAAAGAACTTTGACATATTCCTGAACTCAGTGGTAAACTGTTGTGTGACAGGCATAAATCCTACGGTCATACAAAAACTTTACAGCAAAACTAAATTTACATCAATTGACATCAAAAAAAGATTTTAAATGTGGATATAATAATATTTTTTTGTAGTAAAGTTTGTAAACTGATAAAGAATTTTACAAACTTTATATACCCTTGCTTTCAAGATACCTATTTTTTAGTAATTGTTTATATTTTTTAGGTGAACTCCCTGTAAATTTTTTAAACACTTTACAAAAATGTGCAGAGTCTGAAAAAGCTAAAGCTAAAGCAACTTCACTTATAGTATAATCTGTTTTTAACATTACTTTTGCTGTATCAATTTTACGCCTGGAAATATAACTATACACAGTCATATGCATTTCCTTTTTAAAAGTCTTTCTAAGCATTGTCTCACTCATTGAAAAATATTTAGCTAACTCCCTAACAGTTATTTTTTTATGAATGTTTATGCCTATATATTGTATAACTGATAAAATTAGTGGAGAAAGCTTTTTTAATTTAACTTTATTAATTTTTTCCATAAAAATAATAATACATGAATCTCGTATATTTTGAACTTCATTCAATGAAACACTCAACTCATTTTTACGTATTAAATTATCTCTAGTCCTATACGCTATTGCCACATCTACGCCATTATTAATTGCTACTTGTGTTAATTTTTCAAAAATAATGATAGAGTAGTTTTTTTCTGAGCGAATAGTATCCCCACTTATAGTAGGAATAATCCCATTTCCCATGTTAAAAAATAAATCTTTTAGATTTTTCAAATCTCCAGTTACTACATATTCTTCAAATTTATTTTCATATAAAAATAAATATTCTTCAGGATTATAAGATTGAGATAGTATATTTTCAACACACTCTAACTCAACTTCAGCGGATATTAGTGATATATTTTCGTACAAGTTATCATGAAGTAAGTCCTCCATTCTCCCTGTAAAAAAATAATGAACTAGAAATAACATATTTTTAGTATCACCAAGTGCAAATAAAGGAATTTTTGTCAAATGTGTATAGAGCAGTTCTTGATCATAAGAACTTAAATTCTGACTTTTCATTTTTATATCAAAAAATTTTTTATCAATTATATTACATTTAAATGGACCAAATAAATATCTCTTATTTTCGTATATATATAATAAAAACATTTCATTAAATTGACCATTTATATAGTAAAATGATCTAGAGTCTTTGATTACTTCATTTATTATTTTCCCATAATTGTAATAAAATATAGGTTCTTGTTTTGAACGATATTCGGTTACAAGCTCATTCTGCTGATTAAATACCATGATTGGTAAATGTAAACAAATATTTAAGGATTTCAATAATAAATCCTTATTTAAATCCATATATATACCTCCAGATTCATATCAATAAGAATTAACAAAAAATAATACTCAAATATTAAAAATACCATTCGATATTGCTTTTTACATATACACTATAGACTGATTTTCAATTATTCTTTCTGAAAGAAAACAAAGATATAAAATCAAAAAACACTATTTTGGTACCAAATATTACTGTAAATACGAGCAAAATCAACAGATTTTCATCCTAATATTTTTTAGTTTTCGTGTCAATTAGTTTAAAAAAATTTTAAAATATAAGAAAATATAGGTGATATATTTTCAAATAAAAAAACAATCTGCTTTATTGCTATTTAGTAAAATTTTAAGATTGATTAAAAATGTTTTTTTCAAAAGAAATTCTATCCTGTATAACATATGTCTTTTTTCAAGATGATTTAAAGCTATAAACTATCTTATTGATTCATATTCTATTATTCATGAAGAATACAGCATATTTTATTAGACTATTAAAAATTTACATCAGTATTTCTGTTGTATATATCAGAAAACACCTCAAATTTAATTGAATAAATTAGAGGTGTGTTTTTTGAAATCTATACTTTATTTTATAATACGATATAGATGCACCAGTTTGATGAAATTTCTTTTTTCAGAAAGATCACTATCTATACTTGAGAACTGGATAAAAGTTATCAAAATTTTATATACAAATTTTCCGTATTGATTTTGAGTATCATTATCTACCATATCTCTCAGTAACTCATATTTTGGAGTAAGAATTATTTCTTCATTCGCTATTTCATAGTCCACACCATCTAATAATTGTTCAAATGTATAAGTGTTAATTTTTCAAACAAATGGAGCTATTGAAGCATCTGCTCTATGCATCTACAACAAACTATTAAATAATGACTTGCTTAGTTAAGTTTTGTCTAACTCTATTAATGAATAGCTTTTAGTATTTTATTGAAATTGTTATCTTATATAAATCGTGCAAGATTAGTCCTCTTTAATTTATTATCGGAATATATAAAAAAGGATATTATATATTTTCTACTAACATTTATGACTTTCTTTAATTTGATAGTATTCAATTATTCTAGAGGGTGATTATTATTTTTTTGATGAACTCATCATTGCTCTTAGGATAAAATTGTAGGGCTGGCTAAACTGCGGATAAAATAAATAATCTAACATTTGTAGTTCATCTATTGTTACTTGCTTTTCTATAGCTAACGAGAACATTGCTAATAAACCAGAACACTCTTCTTGACTAAAAATTTGAGCACCTACAATTTTTTTAGAACTTTTTTCAAATATAATTCGTAATTTTATTTGAGTAATATCTTTCATAAAATACGGGGTTATTTTTTCATCCATTTCAACATAGTCAACAATCATGCCAAACAAATTTGCCATTTTAAAATTCATTCCAATAGAATAAAACTTATAGTCATATATAGAAAAACCATTCGTTAAATGTGAACTAAACGGATGAAAAGTTTCCCCCATAATACATTTACTTGCTATATACGCGGATCTAACTGCATTAGAAATTGAATAATCAAGAGTGTTTTGATTTAATATTGAAGAAAATGTTGTTGCACAATCACCAATTGCATATACATCTTTCACGCTTGTTTGCTGGTATTTATTGGTTAGGTAAGCTCCAGTAAGATCTTTCATAAACTTATTTCCACCTATTTGAGAATTAGGAATGAAACCTATTGCTTGAATAACCATATCAATACTATAGTTTTCCAAATTAGTGACTATTTTTTTAATTTTATTTTTTCCTATATAGCTTTTCGGTGTTTGTCCTAAACAAAGATGAACATTGTTTTCTATTAGTAAAGCTTCCACTTTATTGGAAAAATCTTCATCGTAGTACATAGATAGCACTCTATCCGCTGCATCAATCAAATAAACTTCCTTATCAATTTTAGAAATAGCCTCGGCTAACTCAACACCAATGTATCCCGCCCCAATAATACCTACTTTATCAATAGAGTCATCAACTATTGTTTTCATCAATTCCAAAGCGTGAGTATGTTTTTTTACAGTGAAAATATTATCTAAATGGCTATTAGGAATATCAAAAGTTAATTGTTTGGAACCGGTCGCTAAAATAAGTATCCCATATTCTTGCCGAAATTTTGAGCCATCTTTTCTCTTACAGAAAAGTTGCTTTTTTTCTACATCAATACCTATTACTTCTGTTTCCAGTAACATTTGGACACCCTCAGCGCATAACTCTTGAGGTGTTGCATAATAGAGTTCTTGTAAATTATTTATTTCTTTTTTGATTAACAACGATAACCCACAACTTAGATAACTAATTTTTGAACTTTTGTCTATCATAATAATGTCAAATTTTTTTTCTTTTGCCATAGATAAAAATTTTTGAGCAGCCAATCCAGAATGATTTGCGCCTACTATAACTATTTTATTCACATTACCCATGATAAATTACCTTAAACGTGTTCAAATTTTCTTCGTAAGAAAAGCTTGCATAATAGTCTTTCAGGCTTTCTTTATCTACTAATCTATGAATAATTCGATAATCTAAAAAATAATCGTCTATAAGAAAAAAAAGGTAGCTTGCTATCTTTACATCTAGTTTTATTAATTTACTCATAGATTCTTTAAATTTTTGATAATTTATATCTTTGATTAAGTTTTCAGCATTTCTACATAAACATCTCACTTTTTCAATTACTAAACAATCAAATTTATTTAATTCAAATTTGATCCCTTTTTTTAAACGTTCTTTCACTATAAAGGCTTCGATACTAGGTATCTCCCCAAAAAAATTTTTATTATTATTCATTTGAATTCAGCCTTTCAAAAGGAGAAAGAAAAATTAATCTCTTCCTCCTTACATTAGAAAAGGAATTAATCATCAATTTGATTATTCATTTTCTTTTCTTCCTTTTTTGTATCCTAATAATCCTAAACTGCTTAAAAGAATTATCGCCCCGCTAATGATAAATACATTACTATTAAGTTCACCTGTTTTAGGCAATTGTTTACCAAACCATTTCATCACACCAGTTTCATTGCGACGCTTTTCTGGAGTATTTCCATTACTATTTCCTAGACCTAATACTTTTTCTTCAGATACAATAGCGTCTGTTGGTTCACTCTTATTTCCTGAACTATCTGTTGCTATCACTCTTACTTTATCGCCTGCTTTTAGATTAGGAACCTCAATTTCAAAGTTGCCTTCTGAATCTGATTTACTGGTATATTCGCTACCATCAGGTAAGGTTACAGTAACATCTACATTTGGTTCTGTTTTCCCACTTATTGTTGTATCTCCTGGTTTGATTGGATTGACAGATGGTTTTTCCGGAGCAACGGTATCTATAACTGAGACTACTACTTCAACCTCTTCTGTAGATCCATCTGGATAAGTAATGACAACCACACCTTTTTTATCACCAAGTGTACTAACATCTACTTTTTCTTTCCAAGAATATGTCGTACCTTTTGGTAAAATCTCCTTGTTTTTAATAGCCTCTGCAGCACTAGGTTCTTTATTTAATTCGGTTGTTACATTTTGTCCTTCTGGATTATACTTTTCTGCATCCGTTCGATTATCGGTTACTTCCACAGGTACTTTCACTGTATCTTTTGTGCCATCTGGATAAGTAACTTCAATGACACCTTCATAATTTCCAGGTGTATTTGTATCAATTGTGCCTTCAGGCGTCACATCTGTCACAGTTGTTCCTGCTGGTAAATCTGGTAAGTTAGTTACATTGTCTGTTAAATCAACCGTTCCACCTATCTCTACTACTTCTTTATCCACCGTTGGTTCATATTTATCCGCATCCGCTCGATTATCGGTTACTTCCACAGGTACTTTCACTGTATCTTTTGTGCCATCTGGATAAGTAACTTCAATGATACCTTCATAATTTCCAGGTGTATTTGTATCAATCGTGCCTTCAGGCGTCACATCTGTCACAGTTGTTCCTGCTGGTAAATCTGGTAAGTTAGTTACATTGTCTGTTAAATCAACTTTTCCACCTATCTCTACTACTTCTTTATCCACCGTTGGTTCGTATTTATCTGCTTCTGACTTATTGTCTAACTTCGTTGCCGTTGAAGTGAACTCTGTATCATCTGCTGTAATTGGCTGTGTAGCTTCTGCTGGCCATTTTGCATCTGTATACCCATCTTTTGCTTTTAATACAGGTAACTTATCTTCTGGCAAGCTTACTCCGTCTTTTACCGCAAAGACAGTTGTTCCACTTTCAATGCTTGTTCCTTCCCCAACTGTAAATGTTACTTTATGGTAGCCTGCCGGAATATTTCCTCCTGGATTTTCAATGATATCATCTAACTTCGTTGCCGTTGAAGTGAACTCTGTATCATCTGCTGTAATTGGCTGTATAGCTTCTGCTGGCCATTTTGCATCTGTATACCCATCTTTTGCTTTTAATACAGGTAACTTATCTTCTGGCAAGCTTACTCCGTCTTTCACCGCAAAAACAGTTGTTCCACTTTCAATGCTTGTTCCTTCCCCAGCTGTAAATGTTACTTTATGGTAGCCTGCCGGAATATTTCCTCCTGGATCAGGATATACTTCTTTACCTACTGCTACCAATAATTCGGTTGTTCCAACAGATCCATCTTCATAAGTAATCGATACGGGAATTTTAACTTCAGTAGGAGAGTCCTCACCTATACCTTTAGCTGGTGTAAATGTAACAATACCTGTAGCTGAATCAATAGTAGCTTCACCTAAAGCTTTATCAAAATCAGCACCAATTGCAAACGGATTTTGTGCTAACGGTACATCTGGTTTATCAAACGTTGGCTCGTCACTTTGAACTTTAGTTTCTGGTTCTGTGACAACAGATTTATATGTTGCTTTATTTTCTACTGCCTGTGTAGATTCCACAGAGAATTCGACATCAACATCAAATTCACGATCGCCAATAGTAACAGTTACTACACCTATCGTGCTATCTGAAATTTTTGACGTATCTGGTTCTGTTTTCCAGACGTAAGTAGCACTTTCTGGAATTTTTTTATTATTTTTAATGGATTCTTTTGGATCCGGTTTAGAATTCATTCCAACCGCTTTTTTGTCGATTGGCTTAGGTGATTCTTTAACAATCGTTGATCCTTCCTCTGGTTGATCATAATTAGGTGAAACGATTTGAACTTTTAATTCTTCATCAGCATTTAATTTACTTGAGTCAACTCCTGTAAATTCAAATTTAACAACATCAGAAGTAGATACTCCATTGTTTTGTTTTACTTCAATTGGTTGTTCTGCAACAATATTTCCTTGTTGATCAATTAATCTTACAACATTTCCAGATCCTGCTAGTTCATGTAAGTAAACTGAACCCGCAATTGTAGTGTCTACATCATAAACTTCATTTAATTGTGGCTTGCCTACAAATGGACTTGTCTTATTTTCCTCTTCTTTATCATCTGTAGTGCCATCACCGTCAATATCTTGTAAATGATAGTACCCTGTTCCAAAAGTATTTTGAATCAGTTTATCATCATTATCTGTTAACCAAGCATCAAAAATAAAATCTTCTGCGTATAAACTATTCCCATCTATATTTTCAGACTTTTTAAATTCCTCTAAAATCTCATCTAAAGGTTTCGTTAATTGATAAACATAGCGAATAACAATCGGACGAGGACTAGCGTTAGCAAAATCAATCAAATTAGTTAAATCATTATCTGTTATCGTTCCCATACCATAATTTGGATGATCTTTACGACGTTCAATAGACAAATCAACTACTTTTTTCCCATAAGGAAAAGAAATATCATAAGTAACACTATCTGCTGCTACCTTATGCATTTGTATCCCTGAAATATATGGTACTAAACGTTCATCAACTTTAAAGTTAGCTTTCCAAGGAGTTCCATTTGCGCTAGCATTATATGAAAAATTTTTCATTTTAGTTATCTTATGATCTATTACAATAGAACCATTATCTCCTGTTGAACCTAGTCCATCATTTGTTTGAATATTAGGAGCTTCATATAATGAGTTGATAGACCCCGTCCTAAATTGATCATTATTATGTGGAGAAGGATCTAAAGTATTAGAAAAATCATTATCCAAAACAAAATATCCCGTGCTTTCAATTCCAGGAACAATTTTGTCATTATCTTGATGACTAACTAAATAAACTCTATATATCAACTTATCATTTTTTAGACTTTCCTCTCCAATCTCTTTAAATATTTCTTCAAGACTCTTCTCGAAAGTAATAACACCATTAGGTGCTACTTGTGTATCTGTAGTTTCTGCTCCTGCAAATAAACCATTACTTGCTCGAATATAGTTGACTTTCCATATGTTTCTAGCTCTACCTAAAGAATCATTAGTTCTTACTAACGTTCTTCTATTTGAACCTAAACCTGATTTAGGATCTACTTGAATATCTTTGACATATTTAGCTAATCTTTCATCTAATTGTAATCGAATTTCCCAATTATCAGTGGATGCAGCAATATTATGTTTCCCGTACATTTCAAAGTTAATTGTATTACCAGATAAAGTATTAGATTCCACTTTATCTGGCTTAAATTGTAAATCGGAAAAATTATAGTTTTTCGAATAACCAGGATTCTCTTCAAATGTATTCCCTGAGGCGGCATAATCTACCAATCTACTTGTGACCGATTGAGCCTCACTAAGCATACCTGTTCCCAATATGATACCTGTTCCGACTAAGACGGAAGCAACCCCAACACTTAATTTCTTAATACTGTACTTAAGTATTCGCTTCTCACTAATTTTCTGATACATTTTCCTATTATTTTTAGAAAACATACTAACTCCTCCTAAAATCATAATTTATAATAATTGTAAATGCATCTTCGCTTTAAAGTATTGTTTAAAAAACAAAAAAAAGATTAAAAAGAGATGGATAATTGTGTTTTTATTGTATATTTCGGTTTTTTTTACACTTAACATGCCGATGATAGCGATGTTATTGATGATAAGTTAAAACTAATTTATAATATATTCGCAAATAATATTTTGTAATTTATTTATGAGAAGAACAAATTAAAACATTTTACGAATGAGATTTAGAGGAGGATGTACCGTGAATAAAAAAAAATATGTTCTTTTAGTCAGTTTAATTTCTTCAATTGGAATTCAATCAACAACTGCTCTTGCGAGTATGCAAGAACAACCCCCTTACTATATTTCTTCAATTGGACAAATGGATAATTACATGCAATTATCTAAAAATGTTAATTCATCTACCGTAGAAAAAATGGATAAATTGGTAAAACCTGAAGAGAGCACCTCGCCTTCAGAAGATAAAACAGAGGTAAAACCTGAAGAGAGCACCTCACCTTCAGAAGATAAAACAGAGGTAAAACCTGAAGAGAGTACCTCACCTTCAGAAGATAAAACAGAGGTAAAACCTGAAGAGAGCACCTCACCTTCAGAAGATAAAACAGAAGTAAAACCTGAAGAGAGCACCTCACCTTCAGAAGATAAAACAGAAGTAAAACCTGAAGAGAGCACTTCACCTTCAGAAGATAAAACAGAAGTAAAACCTGAAGAGAGCACCTCACCTTCAGAAGATAAAACAGAAGTAAAACCTGAAGAGAGCACCTCACCTTCAGAAGATAAAACAGAAGCGTTTATTCCAGAAAAAATTATAAATGACAATCAATTCACTGATGACGCTAATTCTAAAAATAATAATTTTGTAGATAGTTATTCCGTAAAAGTCCCCAATGAATTAACACAAGAATTCATCAAAAAAATTGGTGAAATTGCAAGAAAAATTGGTCAAGAAAAAGACTTATACGCTTCTGTTATAATTGCACAAGCAATTTTAGAATCAGGTAGTGGTCAGAGTAGCTTAGCTAGTGCTCCAAATTATAATTTATTTGGGATTAAGGGAAATTACAAAGGTAACTCTGTTTCTTTTCTAACATTTGAAGATAACGGCGTAGGAAATTTGGTGTCTGTTAAGGCTATTTTCAGAAAATATACTAGTTACAAAGAAGCCTTAGAAGATTATGCAAACCTAATGGAATATGGACTTTCTCACAATAAAAACTTTTATCATGGAGCTAAAAAAAGTAATTCTAAAACATATGAAGAAGCTACAAAATTTTTAACTGGTAAATATGCAACAGATATTAATTACAACAAGAAACTCAATCAGATAATTAAAACTTATGATTTAACAAAATATGATCATCCAAAACAAAAATTAATACTAAAAAAAAGTAGCAATATAAACAAAAAAATTTTTGAAGTAGCTAATCCTATCAACAATCAACTTGAAGACTTTATATTACCTTTAAGTGACAACTATACAATTAGTAGTCACTTCGGTTTTAGAGGGCCAGATCATCACGATGGCATTGATCTGGCCACTTCATTTGGCACTCCCATTTATGTTTCAAGTGAGGGACAAGTTATTAATACAGGATTTGATTCTTCCGCAGGTAATTATGTTATTGTAAAACATCCTAATGGATTATACACTAACTATTTTCATATGAGCGAAACCAATGTTACGGTTGGCCAAACTATTCAAATTGGTGAAGTTATTGGTTATGTAGGAAGTACAGGCAATTCAACTGGCCCACATTTACATTTTGGTATCAGTACAAACGAATGGCATAACTATTTGAACCCATCAGATTATCTAGATTTTAATTGATATAGTAGAGCTCATACAGATATTTAAATATTTAAAGATACAATATTAATTAACAAGTATTGTACTCTCTAAAATAGAACATTTAAGTTTAAGCAATGAAATGATAGTGAGACAATAGCAATAGTCTTCACTCCAAAAGAACCGCTTTAATTTCAAGTTTTTTCAGCTGTTTGTTAAACTCCCATGGATTCACAATGTTATTAAAAGCAAAAATGTAGATTACTTAAAGATAGAAAATAATGTTACGTCAATCATCAAACTGACTTGTTTTATTTTTTTGAGAACCCCGTGACAAAAGAGATCCCTCATATTCTAAAAGAAAAAGGTTCTTCGACATTTAGTGTTGATAGAGAAAGAAACAACTGAAAATTTAGTCATAACCAGTTAGGCATAGTGCTTAACTGGTTTTTGTTCTTGATTTTAGTCAGTTTCGTACGCTACGCGAACGAAACTGACTAAAGTCAAGAATAAGAAAAAAGAAGAGCAATAGTTATGAACTAATGCTCTTCTTTTTGATTTGCTTATTCACATAGCAAAAGGTTGAGTTTCCGATCTGGATAAAATTATTATATCGTATGAATTGATACTAAATCAATATTTTGGGGTAAATATTTTTGTTATATAAGAAAATTCTGTCGATTTTCGAATCAAATGTTCTCTTGGAACATGAAAAACGCCTAGTTCATTAATTAAGCAATCATAAACCAATCCTTCCTGTATTATCTCTATCGGTCATTTCGATTCATTCGTTATTGCCACTTTCAAAACTTCTTCCTTTGCTTGTTTCTTAATGCGTTTCAAGGTAGACAATGAAATGTTTGTTTTCTTTTCAACTTTTCTCATACTGTTCGTTTCCATTAGATCCAAAGCGTGCTTGTATCGATCCATGGTAATTATTCTGATTCCTTAATGCTGTTTTTGTTCTTCTTCCAAAACTTAAAAATTTTCATCAATCATTCTCTGATTTGGTCTGAAACACTATGCTTCATTCTATATCTCCTAAACATTCATCAGTTTATTCTTCCACCGTTTTAAATTACTATCTTGAGTATTTGACAGTAGCGGTTCCCTCCATCGTAGCCTCGCTTTCTTCAATCTTTTTCTTTATCCTAAAAAGCGTACTTCGACTATATCCCGTTATGGATTCCACCTCTTTATATGATTTACCTGAAATAAGAAGTTCATATGCGTGGCGTTTCTTTGGAGTGATTGTAGCTTTCGGACGTCCTTCCTTAAAGTTCGGGTTATTCTTTTTTGCAAACATCTTTCCTTCTTGAGTACGTTCTACAATCATGTCACGTTCCATTTCAGCAACACTCAACAAAGTACGTGTAACCATTCGGCCCATCGACGTATTTTCGATTGTACCTAAATTCAACACCTTGATTGTGACGTTATCATCGAGTAAAGGTTCAATGATATCTAATGCTTCTCTCGTATTACGAGCAAATCGGTCAAGTTTCGTTACAACGATTTCGTCTCCAGACTTCAGACCGGCCAAAAGCTGATTAAACTTTGGCCGATCTCGTTTTGTACCTGTAAATTTTTCGGAAAAAATATTTTTCTTCTCAACACCATTCTCAAGCAGCTGTTGTATCTGTTCCTTTGTACTTTGAGAAGCAGTTGAAACACGTGCATAGCCATATTTTGTCATTTGATCCACCTGCTCTTACAAATCATCTATTGTATACTCCGAGTAGCCTTCATAGAAATAGCTGACATCGATACCTTTCATATACAACTCTCGATCGTTAATTTCATCAGTTAGAGCGTTAGAAATTAGATAGCGTATTTCTAAGTCATTTACTGGACTCCGTTCCATTGCAGAAAGATAGTCTTCTTTATTGATCAAGTTCCAATCAACAACTTTTTGTAACTCTTCCTTCAAAATGAGATCCAGCCAAATTCTAGTGCTTCGGCCATTTCCTTCACGAAACGGGTGAGCGATATTCATTTCCACGTATTTTTTTATAATCTCGTCAAAAGAAGTTTGCGGCATCTGATCAATATGCTTTAACGAATGTTCCAGGTACATGACCGGTGCGAATCGAAAATTTCCTTTTGCGATATTGACCGTTCGAATTTTTCCTGCAAAATCGTAAATTTCTGAAAAGAGAAAATCATGAATTTCAGATAAGCCTTTAAACGTGCCGACTTCGATTTCATTTATTTTTCCTGAATCGTATAATTCCTTCGCTTTTTGCTTGCTGAGTTTTTCTTCTGCTTTTGCCAACTCAACTTGATTGGTTAAACCCAATTTATTCTCTAAAATCATGCAAAATCCCCTTAACTTTCTGACATAAGTTTATGAAACACCGCCAAGCCTATTATATCGCGAATTTAACCATGTGTCAAAAACTAAATAAGTTTATGACACCATCCAATATTTGTCCTAATACTCATAAATCTATAATTTAATTGAACAATGATTTAGTTGCAAGTTTATGAACACAAAAATAAAGTAATACCTATTAACTATGGTATCTAAAAAGAGTGTACAGAAATTACTTATTTTTTACGAAGGAGATTGAATAAGTGAATCAACAAAAAAGATTGATGATAATTATGGAAAGACTGGAAAAAGAAAAATCATTGACTTTACAAGACATTATGCAACTCACAGATGTTTCTAGAGACACGGCTAGGCGAGATACAATAAAGTTAACGGATAGTAACCTTGTGATCCGAACTTATGGAGGTATTAGTTTAGCAAATTCGTTTAATAAAATAGATGGATATTTAGGAAGAACAGATCAAGAACTTCAAGTGAAAAAGCAAATTGCTAAAGAAGCAAGTAAACTATTACTTGAAAAGCAAACCGTATATTTAGATGTGTCGACCACAATCTCACTTTTGCCTCAATATTTAGCGAATAGAAATATAAACTTAGCTGTGACAAACTCGATTGACATTGCCGATCAATTCTTAAAGACCACTTCAATACCTACTACGATTCTTGGAGGAACTTTAAATAGAGAAAGCCGTTCAGTTACTGGTGGATACCCAATCTGGGAATTAACTAAGTATCGGTTTGATAGTTCTTTCTTAAGTTGTGCGGGTATAAATAATCAGGGAATCTATTATGCCCATGAAGAAGATATCGCAATGAAACAGGCAGTTAGAGAGAAAAGTAATAAAATCGTATTACTATGTGATCATACAAAAATTAATTTATCACACAATTACCTTGTCTACTCGTTTGAAGAAATTGATTATTTGATAACTGATAAAAAAATTCCTGAAGAATTAGTCGTTAGAATAGGAAAGAGCAAAATCATCTACACAAAGGAGAATAGCTATGATTAAAACGATATTATTTGATGTTGATGGAACGATTAGTGATACAGAATATGTTATGACAAATTCTCTGCAAAAAACATTGCGTGAAGAATTAGAGAAGAATATCCCGATTAAAGAATTACATTATATTTTAGGTATTCCTGGAAGAGAAGCTATTAAAAAGTTTGTAAATACGGAAGAAGAAGAGGAAACTCTCTTATCAAAATGGAGTAAAAACGTACTTTTATTATCAGACAATGCTCAAGTTTTTCCGCATATAGAAGAAACATTACAGATATTGCATGTAAAAGGGATTCAATTAGGACTTGTTACATCTAAAACAAAAGAAGAAATGAAAAATGAGTTTGATCGATTTAATTTAAATATATATTTTGATATACAAATTACAGCTTCAGATACTAAGTTGCATAAACCTTTTCCGGACCCCATACAAAAGGCAATTGATGAATTGGGCATAAAAAAAGAAGAAACGATTTATATTGATGTTTCATTATATGACATGCAAAGTGCGAAAGCTTGTGGGATAGCATTTGGTTTAGCTAAATGGGGAGCCAAAAATATAGAAAAATTTCAAAGTGTAGATATAATTATTAATTCTCCTCAAGAAATACTTGATTTGTTAGAAAAATAGACAAAGAGCGTGAGATAAGGATAGGGTCTCACGCTCTTTGTTTTTCGCCATTTAAAGATTGAAATTTTTGCCATTTAAAAAGAAAAGTGACAGATACCATACATTTATAAAAAATTATTGTATATAAATATGGATAATAACCAATTCAAAACCTAGTTATATCCAAATAGCTACCTATACGTTCAAAGATAATCGTTCAATCGTAATAATAGAACACAACTACCTAGCCACTTTTATTGCTTATTAAAAATAACTATAGTTATTCATCGTGCTCAATCCAATTTATTGCTGAACCCTTTTCATCAGTAGTATAAATATCTGGTTCAATAGGAGTATTTTTATAAATTTTACCGGTTCTATCTTTTATAAAAGCAGAAGTGATCTGCATTATTGAACCATCGTATAAATGAACTTCTTGGTTGGCTGACGTATACCCTGCAGAATCTGAACCAAAAAATTTAGCATTAGAAAGTCCTTTTAAACATAACGCAGTTAACTCACCAGAACTTCCTGTGTCCTTATCTATCAATACCGCTATTGGTATTTTTTTTATTTTTGTTGTGTTAGTTACTTTTATTGCTGAACCACCACTATTTATTTCGCCATTTTCTAAATCTACTGATTTACAATTATTATTTCTATCTATATAACTAAACAGATTTCCATCAGGTAAAATTGAAGATATTCCTAATATCATTGGATTCATATCTCCCCCTCTATTTCCACGTAGATCAATAATTACTCCTTTGTATTTATCCGTATGTAAAGCAGTTTCTAAAATTGTGGCGTACTCTTGGGATTCTTTCTCATTTCCTGTAAATTCTGGAATAGACAATACTAAAATGTTTTTTTCCATATCTATTTTCGGCTTTATATAGGTATTTGTTCCTTTATCACTAATGTTTTTTATATCTTCAATAAAGGAATGTTTTCCTCCAGCAACTTTAATAGCTTTTTGTAAAATAGGGATAGTATCAGAATACTCTTTTACGTCTGCACTATTCTCTAAGGTTTGTTCTTTAATTTTTTTCCACTCTTTTGAATCTGTAAATATTCCTAAATCATCCATGTTCTCTATTGCTACTTTGACGTATTCTTGAGGTGTTGGAGGTACTACATAAATATTAAATTTATAACCAAAAAAATAGATAAATCCTAATATAAAAACTACAAACATAGAAAAAAACAACAATACACATTTCACAACTTTCAAATTAAACACTCCTTATAAGTCCTCTATTGATTGAATTTATTAAAACATAAATATTGTTAAAAATAATCATACTAAAGTACCAGTATAGTTTTCTTCCCTTCAGACTTCTTTTTCTCATTCTTCTTTAAATGTCGATAAATTGTTGTTATAGAAACCTTTCAACGTTCAGCAATCATTTTGATTGGTGTTCTACTATTAATTAATATCTTTATCAGCTGTAGCTCTTGGTCTGTAAATTTTTCCGAACGCCACACTATCGGCCACACACGAATTGCTTCTCTGATAGATGCCAATCGCTCCAAAGTTTGATTACGTTTGAATTCTGCAAATGTAGCAAACAATTGAAACCTCAGCTTACCAGTTAACTGGATTTATCCATCGTAATATTTTCCTGAAGGCTATGGAAACTCACACCACGTTCATTTAATCGATTGACTATCGATATTAAATCTTCCATATTTCGTCCTAATCGATCCAAACAACAAGTGTATCTCCAGATCGTACAAAATCGATCGCAGTTTCTAATCTTGTCCGATTATTTTTTGTTCCGCATTTCAACAGTTTCATCATGTATATTCTTTTATTTGAGGGTTAATTTTTCACAATATATTTGGACTCCAAAAATGATTTATATATTTTATCAAGAAGAAATGCTTTCCAAAACCAAATCCCTTTCATTTTCCATAAACCTTGAGTGAAATACCATAATTTAAAGTTTAAAAATATTATCTAAATTCCACGAATGACTGCTAAAGTCAAGAACAAAAATTCCAGATCAAGAGTGCACGCACCACCTCTGAAGAAGGGGCAGGCTCTTGACAGGGCTTTTTCTTTTCTGTTTGTGGCGGAGAAGAGGAAATAAGGATAGCTGTATTTTTACGAAAGAAAAATGACAGAATAGCAGAATTTCATTGTTGTAGGCATTGGCAACCGATATAATAGATATGCAGAAATAAGTAAATTGGAAGTTAAGGTGGAGGTAAGATTTATGGAATATGGAATTGGAATTTTAATGATAATTGGCGGAGTTTTACTTTATATAAAATGCAACGAATTACAAAAGCAAGTAAAATTGCAACAAATGCAAATTGATAAATTGTGTAAAGAAACTGGAAACCACCAATTAGCTACATGTTTTATTTCTGATAAAGAAAAAGCATATATAACACATCTAAAAAACAGTGGTAAAGAAGTGGACGCTGTAAAAAAAGTGAGAGAATTAACTTCTATGGATTTAGTACAGGCAAAGCAATATGTTGATACATTATAAATTGGAATTTTTACGGTAGGTGTGATAATGAAAATAGAGATAGGAAAAGATTTTCCACAGTATTTTATACCCTCATATCCAGAAGAATTTGAACTGTTCTCCCATTTTGAAACGACAGCAGAAATACTGACAGTTTTATTTGCAATTACCACATAGAAAGAAAACGGAAAGCCTAATGTATGCTTCCACTCATGGAGTTGTTTTCATGGCGATAAGACAGCTTTCTTTGCCGTTATGGGAAATCTTTATCAGCACACCCATACTTATGAAAATATCCAAAGGGAAAAGTGTTTTTGTATCAATTTTCTTCCCATAAGTTATTATGATAAGTTGGTAGATACTATTAACCATAACGACTACGAAGCTGAAGAATTTTCGGCAGGGAAATTTACACTTATAAATGCCAAGACCATTCATCCTCCAATGATACAAGAAGCATTTATAAATATAGAGTGTACTTTGAAAGAAACGCAGGATTTAAGCGGAGCAGGTATTACTTCAATGATTATTGGACAAGTACAACATATTTCTGTTGAAGAAGAATATACACAGGGCTATGAAAACCGATATGGAAAGAATGTCTTTATGATGTTAGTTCCTGCTCCACAAGACTTGAAAACAGGAAAACCTAATCAATCGGCAATTACAACAATAAATACTGAAAAGTATGACTAACAAATTCTAGTTTATTTAACAACTTCATATTTACATTTTAAGCGGTTAGTCTTATAAGATTGACCTCTTTTTACTTACAGAAAAAGACACTCTTTCAAGTGTCTTGTAATAAAATTTTATTGTCATATCAAAGCTCATTCAATCATGGTAAATTCGTGGTAAAATAGTTATTTTTCTAATTGATGAATAGTCCTTAAATTCTGTATTTATGCGGATAATCGGATTTTCTATATTAAGTTTAGTATAAAAAAAAGGAAAAATGCTATCGTTATGTAGCTTTTCCTACGAATTTAACTATTCTGTAAAATACGTGCCATTTATCTGTGAAAAATTATGACATTTAAATAGAAAAATGACACCTTGTCAATCGAAAAAGAATACTCTTTAGTGTTTCTGATCGTTTTTCTTTTTTATTTGTTCCTTCATCCAATTACCTTCCACGACTGTTCCCCACGCTGCTAAACCTATCAAAATAAGCACAAATGAGATTACTAAGATATCTTTCATGGTTTTGCCTACTTTCTTATGTCTTCCGTTATTGTGATTTCTCTTTTGTTAACGACAAGCTTCATATTCCTTTTTTATTTCTACATTTAGTAATAACCAAATAAGTACTGGCGAACAACAATAAGATTCCACCTACGTAAAGCATAAAGGTACCCAAAGGGTAATTGATAGCAACATCAAGTTGTATTTTTTTATCTCTTCTTTAGTTAATGTATTAAAATCTTGAATGGGAATTAAAATAGTTTGTAAAAATATCCTATTACAACTATTGGAAAACTACTCAACAACAAACCTTTTGCGATTTTCTTTTTCATGCTAATCCTCATTTCAATTTAATTTATATATAATTTGATACTTTTATTATAAACTGTTGCTCAAACGGATGAGTCAAATGAAAATTTGTCAATTATTCAATAAAGAACCTCCTTATAATCTCTAAAAAGTTCATTTTGAACAATTTATTTAAATATTGTATAATTAAATTATTAAAATAAGTATTTATAAGGAGTGTTTCATATGAAAAAAATTTTCAGCGTTGCTTTGTTGTGTTTTTCATTATCGGCTGTTGCTTTATCTTCAGTATCAACAAGTCTGCCATTAGGAACTGCTGTTGTATATGCTCAAGATGATGGACTAGGTACATGGGCAGAATTTGCTTTTAATCAAATACCAAACGCAAAAATTAGAAAGCAAGCCCGAACAAAATATTACTCTTTACAACGAACACACAATCAATGTGTAGCTAGAGCCTTTTTAAGTGGAGTAGCATTTCAAGGCCTTTCAATTCAAGCTGCTATACAAGGAGCTTACAATTCCTTATCTTGTAAGTAATTTTCATAATACATGTGTTATAAAAAACACTAGTGGGAGCGGTGAACGTTCTCACTGGTGTTTTAAATAAAATATTATATATAAATAACTATCCGTTCAGTCTATTTATCTATGAAATTATGGTTCTAATTAGACTTCCCTTTTTTTAACATCAGAAGAGTCATTATTGTCGGACCGACTATAGGGATTAAATTAATTAGAACAATCCATCTAGATAATTTTAAGTCATTTAATCTTCTGATTTGAAATACCCACAACATAAGGTTAAGTAAAGTAAATAATGAAAATAAAATCAAGTGTAGTAAACTTGTATATTTAAAATAGAAACTTTGTTGGATCAATGATATACCAGTCGTTAGCCTTGATATTACTTCTAGAGTAAAGCCAATAACAAATGCCACTAAAAATATTTGCCAATATTTCGCTCTAGAAGTTGTTCCTTTCCATTTTGTAATATTTGATATTATATAGTTAAAAATAGATATCATATCCTCACTCCATATCAGATTTAATTGTATAATTATTGTAACATAGATATACTAATTTTTGGTGTTTGTTATTTTCTATTCATTTGTTATTACTTTTTAATTGGATTTCATAATCCACATTGGAGTAATTAATATATAGAAGAATAATATCCAAGAACTGTTCTACTACTTCATAAACCTGTTTTTTAATAAACAATGATTTATTTGTAAATTTATGGATATAAAGAGACAATAATACACTTCAATTATGATTATAAAAAGGGTGTTCAGAAAATGATCATTTTCTGAACACTTTTTTTAACAATTTCATTATGCACATTCTATTTTTTTGAAATCTAATTTGCTCAACATATCTGTCCGTCAAGAAACGTTTATATAATTAAATCGGCAAATAGACCAACAAGGTATACTCTGGTGTCCCACAATAAATAAAGGAAGTGCCCTTGTTCAAAAGGCTACTTCCTTTATTTTTATTTTGCTTTAAGTTTCGAGTCATCATTTATAAGCGAACGTAAGAGATAATAGACACCTAAAAATAGAAAGAAAAATAATGGTAATACACGGAGTAAAACAAATGGAGTTTCAAAAATAAATGCTTTCCAAAACCACATACCCTTCATTTCCCATAAACCTTGAGTGAAATACCATGATTTAATGTTTAAAATATTATTTAAACTCCATGAATTACTGCTAGAAAAAATATAAAAATACAATAAAAATATAGATCCATATGTGTAACCATATTTCACATATCTTTTCTTTACACTTTCTTGAGAATCAGAATCAGAAAATATCTCTCTTGTTACATCTGGATGTTCTTGCTGAAAGTACTGAGCGCCACCGGAACGACTGCCCTTTATTAATTTCCAACCACTATCAGAAAACAGTGTTACGTAATCTTCGTAATTTGTTTTCCTCATACTTTTTTCTCTAAAATCAATGCGTACATACGGAATGAACATTTCTTTACTAGCCATTTTTTCAAAAGTATACATGGGCACCAGAGAATTAACAGAAACTAACCTATATCCCTCTTCCTGTATAGAATTGATCCATTCTTCTTCTTTTTTCAAGGATAAGAAAATTCTATATTTTTTCATGTTGTCCCCTCCTAATATCCAAATTCAGAAGATAGTTTAATCAGGCTTCTTAGACGTTCTATTTCTAGTTTTAAAACTTCTTCTCCTATATCAGTAATTTTGTAAACTCTTCTTCTTTTTTCTCTACTTGGAATTTCTTCTATCCAATTAAGCTTAAGTAAATTTTCAATCGCTCCGTACATAGTTCCAGCCGCTACCTTAACTAAGCCCTCACTTAACTTATCAATTTCTTGAATAATAGCATATCCATGAGCGGGTGTAGTTAAAACTAAAAGAATATAAAATGTTGTTTCGGTTAAAGGTAAATATGGATTTCGAGTCATATAAAGACACTCCTTATCTTACTATAGTCGAACTATATAAAGTTTTACTATATAAATCTTAACTGTATATAAAAAGAATGTCAAGAGTTAGAAAAAGGTCTTCAGGCTATTTTCTGTTGTAGTCTATTTTTTATATTTAACAGATCCTAACTAGCTGAGCTGCTGAAGGAGCCATGAAACGAGCAAACAAAAAAGGATCAAAAACTTTTAAGTTTCTGACCACAATAAAATTGCTTCCGATTCTCCCTAATTTTATTAGGTAATTAGATACTAAAAAGAGGAATACCTAACAGCATTCCTCTTTTCCATAATAGAGATAATTATATATTAGTAATTCAATTTTACAATCTATTAATCGACAAACTAAGCCGGTGTTTACGATCGATTTTTTCCGAATTCTATTTAATTAAATAAAGCATATTTCTTCTTAACAAGATATTACCACATTCTTTTTTCTTTCGTTACTCGTTTAACTAATTTAGTTCGAGCTTTATTTGAATAAAAGAAACTATCATATTTATAGAATTGATATCCTTTTGTATGATATTGGTTTACTTTAACGTAAAGTGTTGGTGCATTTAAATTGCGAGCAGTCTGTATGATACCCGCAATTGTTGCAACTGTTCCAACGTATGGCATTAAAGAAAACAGTCCTAACGCGATAGATTGTAAATTACCTTGTGTGGTCGTATCATAATATGTTGTCTGAAAGTAGATCCATTTGCTTGCAGCTCTTTTTTGAATACTAGGAATTGTAGAATCAACACTTCCAACTGGTGAGGGAATTTCTAATTTATTGTCTACATAAATATTGCCTACCTCATCTCTAGATACTTCCTTAATCTCTCCGTCATTCATCTTCAGCGAAGCGCTATCATCATTATTAATACTTAAAGTAACTTTTTCTCCTGTCACATTATCACTTAATAGTAAGTTCCCTTTGTCATCTTCTAATATTTTGATATTGTCAATCGCATATTCATTTAAAGTACTCGCTGTCTCTGCATTTACCAAAGTTATTGGGGCAATAATTCCCATAACTAAAACAGCCAATATAAAAGCGACAATTTTTTTCATTATTTCTCCTCTTTCCTTTTTTTATTTATGAGCCTATAAAATAAAATCCAGTTGAAAATGACCCCAATAATTAACAAAATACCTGGTATCCAAATATTTTCACCAACATTTATCTTCAAATAATATAAATACAAAATGATAGCTAAAAGACAAATATTCAATATATGCAAAGCATTTTTCATTTCTATCCCCCCATTCGATACAATATTATAGTTTATACATTTTTTGCTTACGACAATATTTTATCACACTTTAAATGTAAATAAACGTTTATTTTATTTAATAAATTATCTTCTTGATACTCGAATAAATTAAACTGTGTCACTCTAGTTTTAATATTATAACTCATACTTTATCTTGATTACTTCTCAAAACCATTTCTTCAAATTAAAAAAATAAAAATTTACTTTTCAATCGATCCATTCTTGGATACAAATTGCTGGCGCAATTTGTCGTGAATTTGTCAATATACAGTCGGTCACTCGTACCGTCTTCGACTTCGTTCCCTTCCTTTAACGCTACGCTATATGGACAAATTCAGTCAGCTGTACTACAGCTGACACTTTATCAAATGGAACGCGGGCCACGCCCGCTTTTCCCCCACCGATCGTCGATCGCTGGGTCCCCCTGACGTGTGCTGCGCACACTTTCCGGCCGTTTCCAACGGCCTCTATCCTTTCGAATGAGTCGCCTCTTCCTGAAAACTTTTCCTTTGGTTGAAACGGCAACGCCGTTGCCTGCTATCACAGGTATTTCGCTTAAACAAGGATAAATGGCACGAGAGCTGCATCGTACTGAAGTTCGTGCAGCTCTTCGTCCTTGTTTGCGCTCCCACCTGCGATTTCTCCAACTCATCAAAGGAAAAGACATCATTCAGATAGAGGCATCCTCTTTCTAAAGGAAGCCATCCTTTGAAATCAACTATTTTACAGGAGGAAAAAAAGATATGGGACTAGACATGTGGTTACTGAAGGAGAAAGGAAATGAGTTTGAAGCAATCGGTTACTGGCGAAAAGCAAATCAAATACGAGAATTCTTTGCAAGATACGTTCCCGAACAAGCACATGAGAACATTGAAAAATTAACTATCACTATGGAAATGTTAGATACTTTAGAAAAAAAGATACACGCATGCTTAAAGGGTCGAGACGTTAGTGTATGTCAAGAACTGCTGCCAACATCATCTGGTTTCTTTTTTGGAAGTACCGAATATGACACATTTTATTTTGAAGATTTAGAGAATACATTATCCATCATTCAAGAAGCTCGAAAAGAAATTAATGAAGGAAGCCATATAATCTACCATGAGTGGTGGTAAAAAGGAGGATATAGTAATGGGTTATCACACAGATTTTATCGGAGCTTTTCAAATTGATCGTCCCGTCACTAAAGAAGTCGCAGACCTAATGAAAGGCTTAGCAACCACTAGAAGAATGAAAAGAGACAACGCCATGTTAATTGAAGCAGGGTATGGTGATTGTGGCGTAGACGGTGAGTTTTTCTGCATCGACGACGGGCACTACGGGCAAGAAATATTCTTGGAGTCCGTAATTGACTACAACCGACCACCCGCAACTCAACCGAGTCTTTGATGTCAATGGCTCTTAGCTGACGACAATCAAACGATCGAATGGGATATGAACGAAAAGTTTTATAGCTACGTTGAGTGGATACAATATTTGATTGACAAAATCCTTGCGCCAAACGGTTACTATTTGAATGGACGAGTGGCTTATCGTGGCGAAGAATTCACTGATTTTGGTGTCATAGAAGTCAATAATAATAAAGTGACAGACCATTATCAAAGGTTTGGTGATTTCTTTGGCTAATGATTGCGACTTCCATATGAAAATCGAAGGAGACCAACAATCCATCAAAACACTTTTATCTCTAATGCATGTTTCTGATACTGAACTGACTAATGGAACAGTTACCGAGATTGGAGAACGATTTTATAGAACCTATGAAGCCTGGATATATCTTTCAGACGAAACAACGCTGTGGATCGAAGGCTATTGTGCATGGAGCGTTCAAACGTGTCTCATCGACGAGCATTCCGACACGGATATAAACCTTGTCACAGTATCACAAGATTTAAATCTTCAAATTACTATCAAATCAAGAGAAATTGGTTTGTGCTTCTCAGAACACTATCTCATAAAAAATGGTGAGATCATTGTCGATCAATGCGAAGCTTATGATTACTTTTACTTCTATGACGAAGAGGGAGAGTTCATAGAAGAAGAGCGAGAAATAGAATTTGAAGCCCTTCTAAACATTGATTAAGCGAGCAAGAAGTGAGTCTCTGAGTGACTCACTTCTTGCTCGCTTTTTGGATACAAATTGCGGGCGCAATTTGTTGTGAATTTGTCCATATACAGTCGTTCGCTACGTAACGTTTTCGACTGCGCTCTCTTCCTTCGACGCTGCGCTATATGGACAAATTCAGCCAGCTGTTACCACAGCTGACCTTTATTAAGTGGAACGCAGGCTACGCCTGATTTTCCCCCAGCGATCGACGATCGCCGGGTCCCCCTGACGTGTGCTGCGCACACTTTCCGGCCGTTTCCAACGGCCTCTCAGGCTGACGCCTTCACTTTAGCGCTCCTACGTCGCGCACCGACCTTCCAGGTCTCCGCCTTTCATTGATTTCATTTTTCTTTGAGAAGAACGGCGGTTCCACCGCCTTCTATCATACCTTCCATTCAACCAACAAGGGTAAATGCACAACAGCTGGATCCAGCTGAAGCTGGTCCATCTGTAAGCCCTTGTTGCTCACTCCAGGTATGATCCATCTTCTGCATCAAAGAAAAATAAATCAAATCATTGAAAGGCAAAAACCTTTCTGAAGGAGGCGTTCTCATGCGAGACAATAAAATTCAAGGATACTTAGAACTTTCCATGCTGGCAGACACTTACTTAAGAAGTTTATCCATCAATCATTATTTAGATTTACCACTGTATGAAATGTCTCTTGTCATATCTGGCGCTCAACTAATTGATTTACTAACAAAACGGGGTTTGATTATTTCTCCAAACTGGCTTTACCAAGTTCCCTTCCACTCTTCATTTGAGGAAATTATTGAAGAAAGAATGGCTCATGACAACTACAATTCTAGCACGCATTGGTTAGACTATCTGCTTACAAAATATCTACAAGACAAAGAATCTTTTGACTCTCCCTTTACAATCAATTCCCATGAAACATGCTTAAATTCCTTGTTGAAATTCTATACTATCGGAAAGCCAAATAGTAAGAACCTTGATGAAACCCCGTTAATCGTACTTTTTACAGCGCTAAGAGCGATTATTGCCAAACGATTAATCAAAGAGAATATCAACGATATTCGACACTCTAGAAGTCCACTAAATGATATTGAAGCCTACTTTTAGTAAGGATATATGCCCTCAACGCCTATTTCAAGTGAAACACGATAACCTTTCAGATTGTATTACCGTGTAATTACATGGTATACTTTCTGTATAAGGAGGAATGCTTTATGGCTTCTACAAAAACCAGAAAACAAGGAAATTCCCTTGTCATCACGATTCCTGCTAAGCTAGGACTCAAAGAAGGCGAAGAATTTCTAATCGTCAAAAAGGAAAATGGAACGGTCGCTCTCATTCCCAAAGTTGAAGATTTTTTTGAATCTGCCAAAGAAGGTGAGTTTTCTCTTCCTGAATTAGCAATCGATTATACGCCCCAGGGAGGCGAACTGAATGAACTATAAACCACGACAGCGAGACATTGTCATTCTTGATTTTGAGCCCTCAAAAGGCTATGAAGTTAGGAAACGACGTCCTGCCTTAGTTTTGAGTAAAGATACCTATAATTCTGCAACGAATCTAATCATTGTTTGCCCAATCACTACAAGTGACAAAGAACGTCCATTTCTTGTCCCTATTCACAGTGACAAGCTCAAATCAAACGATTCGAAGCCTAGCAAGGTAAACACACTTCAAGTATTCTCACTTGATTACACCCAGGCAGCCAACCGAAACGTCAAGTATGTGGATACCCTTGACGAAGAAGTATTTTTTGACATTGCACAGAGATTTCTAAAAAACTTTTCCTTTCCTATTTAACCTTTCCATTGATTGGAAAGGTTATTTTTTTGCCTTTTTTTGCCCGCTTTTTGGATACAAATTGCTAGCGCAATTTGTTGTGAATTTGTCCATATACAGTCGTTCGCTTCGTACCGTCTTCGACTGCGCTCTCTTCCTTTGACGCTGCGCTATATGGACAAATTCAGCCAGCTGTTGCCACAGCTGACCTTTATTAAATGGAACGCAGGCTACGCCTGCTTTTCCCCCCACCGATCGACGATCGCCGGGTCCCCCTGGCGTGTGCTGCGCACACTTTCCGGCCGTTTCCAACGGCCTCTCACACTTTAGCGCTCCTCCGTCGCGCCTAACCAACAGAACAGGATCTCTGCCTTCCATTTAATTTTTTCTTTTGAAAAGAACGGCGGCTCCACCGCCTTCTATCATACCTTCCATTCAACCAACAAGGGTAAATGCACAACAGCTGGATCCAGCTGAAGCTGGTCCATCTGTAAGCCCTTGTTGCTCACTCCAGGTATGAATCATCTTCTACGTCAAAGAAAAATAAATCAAATCTATGAAAGGCAAAAACCTTTCTGAAGGAGGTCATTTTATGAACACAAAGAGAGAAATCATGAAAAAGCTGCAATCGATCACAGGAAAGTATTCTATAAATACGGTATTCATCGATTGGATCCATCTTATGGCCTACACTTGTTCTAACACACTGGATCAGCTTCATTTTGATGAACGTGAGGCACTATATCTGACTATCATCAAGAAATACTCAAAGGACCAGGTAACGACTTTTTGTGAGTGTTTTGCGCTGCTTACAATCGCATTTGAGGAAAATTCTATTGACTGGTTAGGTGAAATTTACATGGAACTGAATTTGGCTAATAGTTCTTTGGGTCAATGCTTCACACCAAATCATGTCGCAAAACTCATGGCTGAGCTAACCTTTGTATCCGGACAAACCGAAGTGTTAGAGAGTGGTCGAATGAATTACTATGAACCCTGTTGTGGATCCGGAAGCATGATCATTGGTCTAATTTCAGTCATGCAAAAAAAAGGTTATAATACCCAAACACAACTTATCGTTCATTGCGAAGATCTTGACGAGAACTGTTTGTTAATGACTTATGTACAGCTATCCCTATTGGGGATTAGCGCCATCTGTCAGGTGAAAAATTCACTTACAAATGAAGTTTTTTCAACCTGGTACACACCTTTTCTTCTCAAAAATAGCTTTAATCCTAACAAACACTAAGTTATACTAAAAAAAAACGATTGCACTGAAAACAGACATCGATAACGAGGGAGAAAAACTATGGATACAAACTACACATGCAAATACTGCGGGACGCCCCTTACCGAACATCTATCTTGTGATTTTTGTCAGATTGGTTTTTCTCTTTCAGACGTCTGTCAAAACCATCATCGCCAGACACAAATTCCCGAAGAAATTCCAATGCTAGAAGACGAAAATGAAGTCCTGGGAAAAACCACGATTGATTTTCTTCAGGAAAAAACGTTAACTCTTTACTACCTTTTAAAAATTGCTCGCAAGGCAAAAGACAAAGCTTTTCGCGCAAATGAAGACGAGAAATATCAGGTATTGATTAAAAAAATTTATGTACTTGAAAACTTAATTTATGAACGGGAAGGTGTTTTTCCAAAATCTATGCAAGACTCTATCCTAAAGAAAAAGCGAAACGAAATCATAGAGTTTGAAAAGTATTTAAACGAAAAAGGAAAATTTACCATGAATGGCTGATCAAAAGCTTATTCCTTATCTAAAAAAAGAGAAGACCAATTCCTTAATTTTAAGGGATTTGGTCTTCTTTCTGTGATACAATACTAGCTGGTAGTAAAGTTTATGCGGTGGCTAATCCCTAAAGAAATGGGGTGACGCCTATGTTGTTTTTCGGCCTTATCCCTGGAAAGGAATAAGCTTGTCTGTATATGAAGCACTAATGTTTGCGTTAGCTTTCGCGACTTTAGTACTTGCAATCAGCAATAACAAAAACGACAAAAAATAACCGTAACATAAACTTTGGCGAGTTTGACGGTTATTCTTTGTAACTGATTCAACTAAGCCACCGACTTAAACGGTGCTATCCCTAAGAGGAGTTGTTAGCGCAACTCCTCTTTTCGTGTTTAGTATACCATACTCGTTTAAGATAAGCTAGAAGGGCAAATCATCATCAAAAGGTGGGTAATTTGTGTCTAGATCCTCGTTTCTATCTGAGGATCCCGGCAAATCATTTGTAGGCATTTGTCTAAAATCTCTTGAAGGAGTATCTGAGTCACCCGACTCTCTTTGTTCTGTTTGACGACGAGACTCTAACAGTTGAAAATTGTCCGATACAATTTCAGTCACATAAACCTTTTGACCTTGTGTGTTGTCATAAGTCCGTGTCTGAATACGACCGGTTACACCTAACAAAGTTCCTTTTTTTGCGTATTGAGCGACTGTTTCAGCTGGTTTTCTCCAGATCACACAATTTATAAAGTCGGCCTCACGTTGGCCACTTTGACTAGTATAATTACGATTAACTGCTAAAGTAAATTTTGCAATTGCTGTATCATTTGCAGTATATCGTAGTTCGGGATCTTTGGTTAATCGACCCACTAACGCTACAGTATTAATCATGAATTCTCTCTCCTTTATTGCTTATATTTATCGACTGATACTCAGTTGTTGCTCTACCTGCTGCTGTACCGTTGGACCGCCTTGAAAGCGACTAAGCTCCTTCACCCGTTCTTTCTTTAATTGAACTTCGTCTTGCCAATTAATCCCTAAGATTGGCCGAACAGATTTAATGGGGATCTGTTTTCCTTTATCCGTCATCAATGTCCGTTCTTTTCGATCAAAGGCTTCTAATTTCGTGATTTCATCGATCAAAGCCAGTCCTGCTTTATCCTTGTTGATACAAATGTTTACCTGCTTGAAAGAAACGCCCTGCTCCAGTTTTTCATTCAATAGATTGATCATGGATCTTGGAGAATCATCGGATAAAGCAAACAAAATCGAATGATCAATTGTGTTTTTGTGCAACGTCCAGTAACTTAGTAGATCTTCGGGACTCTGAAAAAAATAAATTTCGTCAGGTGTACCAAGTGTCACATTAAATCCATATCCTGGACGAGAAGCATCAAGAATCTTTTGTTCAATTTTACTGCGTCCATACGATTTATCTTCAATCGTTCCGGTTACTTGCCCCCCAGATACATTTTCGCCATCTTTCCACAAATAAACGATTCGCTGATTATCATCTTCTCGAATCAGTCTTTTCTTGATCAAAGCATCAACGATCATAGGATCTGCTTGATACTTATTTATCAAAGTTGTTCTTACAACATCATTTGTTTTAGAATCCTGAAGATAGTAGGTAAATGATTCGGGAATCGACGAACGTATACGATCCGTTGATAGAACGTTCGAGTTTAACGGCTGCTTTTCTGTTATTAACCCTTCGGAGCGTTGCTCCTTCAGGTAATCATTCCAGTCCTTGCTTACGCCATAAACAACGTCAATATTTTCTTGATCGTACATCATGTAAAGTTCACTGGCACGATCCTTAAGCAATTTTTCCTCCAGAAGAGTGAGATCATTTTGCTGGTACAAGTCGGCAATTGTGTCTATTGTGACTTGTTTTTCTTTGATTGCTTGACAAACCTTTTCTAACGACTCATCTAACTGAATTTCTTGTGCTTTGGCATGCTCATTAGGTGAGTCTGCAAAAAATCCATACGCCTTCCAACCGTTTGAAATTTTATTTGTCATCGTTAGATTGTTCTCTATTTTTTGGATCGTCAACAACAGATTCTTGTCGACTCCATGTGTAGTTGCTGCTTGTAGCACCTGATCGTAGATTTCTTTTTGAATTTGGTTATTGTAGGGTATCAATGATTGATTGATAATAAGTTCTTCTTTTCCAGCCTCTTTTCGAAAGTTGTAGTTCTTATCACATGAGTCAAAGAAGTGGTGCCCCGCAGGATCATTATCAACACCATAATAGATTCCATCGCTTGGAAGCATACCAAATTTCTGATACGTTTCTTGAATCGTTTTGATAATTGTTTTATCCTTGAGCCCTTCCAAACAAATAAGCCGGCAATCATTTAAATCTTTGTTCAGCGACCAATAACTCAACAAATCAATGCTGGCTTCAAAAAAATAGACAGCCTTTGGTTGCCCTAAAGTAATATTAAATCCGTAGTGCTTCTCAGAATTTTTTGCGATATATTTGCTTGGAGAATCCGAGATAGATTTTTTAGTGACTATGCTTGTCGCACCGATAATCTCTTCTTCAGGAAGCCCAAATTTTTTCCAATTCAACACGGCATTCTTGTATCTTTTATCCTGGATCAGGTAGTCATTCTCTACCAGATATGAAACAATCTCTTGATCGATTCCTCGTACTTGAGTTAAGTAATTAGCCGCTTGAGTCGTTGTCTCATCTTTGATATACGAATACGTAAATTCAAGATCTTCTTCCGTTTCAATGTATGGCGTATGCTGTTCAAGTTCCTCACCAAGTAACAAGGCTACAGCTTGCGGAAAAGAGTATCCTTCATAATCAGTCAATAAGCGAATAACGTTATCACCCTTATGCTGGCCGTTATGATAGAAGTAATTATGCTTTCGATCGATCACTAGTGACCCATGTCCATTAATATAATATTTAGGATATCGGCCACCTCCACTCAAGGTTCCTTTTCCATGGCTATTGATAAAATCAATAATATCGGTTTGCGCTGCTTTTTTAATTTCTGCTTTCGTAAACGTCCGGATTCTTTTTCTTTCTTTTTCCATTCAATTCCCTCCAAAAAATAAAAAAGAGACTAATAAAAGTCTCTTTCCTGCTCGATTTTCTGTTTCCATTCCTTTTCTCGTTGGTCCCGCTCATAACTGACCCGGTTCAAAAAATCTTGATAGCTTTCTCCAACAAAACTCTTGATATTTGATAAAGCTTTCTTCTCAATCTTCCACTGCACACTATTTCTTTTCCTCTGCTGCATCCTGACTCTTTTTCTTTCCATTACTTCAAGTCGCGCTGAATTTTCTTTCAACGCATCTTCTCTCATCGCATTGAGCAACGCATTACCAACAGTTTCTCTCAGCTCCTTTCGTTTATTGTCTTGGTACGTCTTACCTAAATTTCCTTCCTTTGCATTTTCTCCATAGACTCGGACGTAAAAATCAGATTGTTCTTTCAGCAATCTTTCAAATTCCTTTAGTGATTCTCCGTGGTACTCCGATAAAATTTTCTGCGTCAAATGATCAATTTTCGGTCGGAGTTCTGCCATTTCAGATCGCTTATATCGCCACGTCCTGGTGTCTTCAGGTAAATCATTCCTCAGTTGATTCAGCTGATACAACATTGCTGCATCCTTTGCCCATTCCTTATCGTAGATTCCAGCTTTCAATTCCTTCCGTAACAACTGACTGATACGGATCAAGGCAGGTTCTCGATTTTCAATAGCATTGGCAAACGTCGACTTCATCCCTCGTTGAGTGACGGGTGGTATCTTTCCTCTGTATACGGATTGGTTTTTATAAACCATTTTTTCAAGCACATCCTCTGGCTCTTTCACGACCATCATCGTATGGATATGGATATTATCTGTATTAAAATGGATTGCTCCAGCCCACTCTACGGTATCGCCGAGCTTCATATCATCGATCATTTTGTTCATCGCGACTCGAGCAGCATTTCGCAAGGCATCTTCATTCAAAAATCCATTTTCTCCTTCAGAATAAAGCCCAACTTCTTTCAGATATTCATTGTCAAAAGAAAATACTGTCTGCCACATCGGAGATTCATTTTGTTTGGCTACTTCAAAGCCACGCTTCAGCTGATTCTTTTCTTTGGAGTTAAGATAAGATTTGTTTCTCGTGAACAAAGGTGTCAAACGTCCTTCATCGTTTTTTATGTTTAACGCTCCATCATCCGCAAACGCGTGATAACTTTCTACAACGTGATTTCGTTGTGCTGCGTCTCTTGAAATATAATCAATGGCTTTATTGTATCGTTTATCTGAAGGAGAAATGAATTTTGACTTAGTCACTATTCCAGCTTTATAGGTCATCTACTTTCAACTCCATTAGTTGGCACTTTCCGTTGTTCCCTTTTCGTTGCTGCCTGTTGTGCAAAATGATCCAACTGCTCTTTGATCCGTTTTTCTGCAGCACTCAACGTATTTGTCTTTGCTTTATTCGTTAATACCACTTGTTCTTCGATCCGATCGATCTGCAACGTATTGATCATGTGATTCAACATTTCTGTGATTACTTTTGTTTGTCGATCTGAGTAGCCCGTACGTCGTCGGAGAATATCGATAGGCTCCTTTAACTCTTTTATGACTCGGTCGGCTATCTCTTCCGAAAGAATCTCACCAAGGAGTTTATTTGCATCTGCTGTTTCTAGTTGGTATAAAATCTTTTCAATCACTGCGCCATAGCTTCGCGTTCCCGGATCCCGCATTTGATGCAATTTATCTTTAGCCTCCTGGGAAATATAAGTTTCTAACCTAGCCAATTTTTTATTGTCGCTCATCAAGTTCTCCTCCCGTAATTACTTGAATGATTTGATTCATTTCATTCATCGTTTGCGTATTTTTTTCAATAACCCTTGCCATCATTTCCACAAGCTCAGAGTATTTAGTCTCTGCTTCCACTATCTCATGGCGTTCGGCAAGACGATTAACGTATTCAAGTAGGAATTGATTCAACGATTTATGTTGCACATCAGCTAGCTGCATCAAACGAGCTTTTTTGTCTATATCAACACCACGGATTTTGATCTCATCAAAATCAGAAATCTGTTTCCCCATCCGTTCAACCTCCTTTCGAATTTGAGAAGTGGCGTTTTCTAAATCGCCTCTCGACAGACGCGAAACGTCGAAGAGAGG
Source organism: Enterococcus sp. M190262 (assembly GCF_005843965.1). Classification (NCBI taxonomy): domain Bacteria; kingdom Bacillati; phylum Bacillota; class Bacilli; order Lactobacillales; family Enterococcaceae; genus Enterococcus; species Enterococcus sp. M190262. The sequence continues at coordinate 36,231 of NZ_CP040462.1, forward strand.
GGTTTTAGAAAAGAGCATAAGGGAAATCTGTACCCAGACTTTGTCTGGTCCCCGCAGTGCGGGGGATTTCAATGGGTACACAAAGGGCGCAAATACCGTTGGATTTCCGTTATCATACCGTTACGTTAACGTTGGTCTACCGTTGGATTTCCGTTACGTACCGTTACTTTTCCGTTAATCATTCCACCACCTTTTTTAATCCATTTTTTTGGTCTTTCATTTTTTCATCTAGCATTTTGATTTGTTCCTGTAGTTCTTCATTTTGTTTTTCTGTCGAATAGTTTGTGGCTTCTAATTGTCGATTTTGTTCATCCAATTGGTTGATCGAACTTTGGGTTTCTGTCTTTTGCGCTTCTGTTTGATACACCATGTCTGCCTCAAGCAGCTGCACTTTTTCCTTATTCTTTTCGATCTGTTCTTCATTATTCTTGATTACTTTTTCATTAGTTGTGATCGCATCTTTTCTTTGATCAATCGCATAATCAATTGACAGAATCTGTACATCAGTTTCCCCTTTAAAGGCAACATTCTTCGTCTGAACATCACTACTTCCAACCACAATATAGTCCTGTTGTTCTTCTTGCTGCACATCTGATTTTGTCGTAAGTTCAACACGTAGCGCCGCCCATTCAGAAGCTAACCCTTCCACTTGAATATACGTGAAGCCGTTCTCACCTTGATAAATTTTAGTTTCAATATTTCCATCACCGGAACCATCTTGATACTCAACAGCAACTTCCCAGGTACGGTCTTCATAAACAGAATCTAATTCTTTTTTCCCTAGCAAGAAGGTTGCACTTCGTTGTTGCTGGCTCACTTCTCGATCAACTAAAACGTAGGTCGTGTTCCCAAAAGTCAGTTCCGATTGCAATTTTGTAGAAACAATTTTGATATCGTCTGAGATAAAAATATTGAGTCCAATCATCAGACCGTAAGCAAGTACAACAAAAGAAAACCAAGCGAAATACAACAATGATTGGTATCTTCTTGCAGCGATAGATAGATCCTCTACTCGGTCACGCAGAAGATCCAATCGGCTTTTCTTATTTTCCATAGATCCTCCTTTTAATCTTCCTGTTGAATCAGTGAGTAAATTTTTTCTAGACTGATTCCACTATAGAAATCACCTTTACTGACAAACGTAGGTACCGATTCAAGTGAATACTGATCAATATATTTTCGGTTTGACTCGCTGTTCATATTCACAAATAGCAAGTCGTTAAACACGAGATTTCTAGCATATAAGAAAGGGAATACCTTCTGACAGTCTGGACAATCGTCTCGATAAAATACAATCACTCTCGATTCTTTTTCAGAAATCTCGACAGGTTGTTTCTGATCCTCAAAGTTCTTCATGCGAATTAAAAATGTTGTTCCAAATAATACTAGGAACGTAGCAAAAGAGAGTAGGAATTTCTTTTTCACATACGATCTCCTTTCTCATTTCCATTAATTAAACTCACCTACATTTTCAATAGAATTGATTTTTTTTAGTTCATTGTTATAGGTAACTTTATACATATAATGACCAGTCAAATTATTGCTCCCGGCGATAGACACTTCGTAATCAACAACAACAAGTGCTTGAAGTTGACGACTGTCTGAAGACATAAGATAGACTTCCGGATCCTTTGTCTGGCGTGATACGGAGTCTACCGTAGTCGTCGTTTTTGAAGAGTCTTCTGGAAACAAATACTCAACGACTTTATCTGTTGCTCCTTCTTTTGCTTTGTCTTTTCGAACAATGATATCGCCATCTGCTTTGGACGTATCATAGTCATAAATTGAAGCAAATAATATTTTTACGGCCATAATCAGCTCTTTATTTGCTGTCCCGTTTTTTTCTTTATACAACTCGTCATACTTATTGGAGAGCGTTTCAATATCTTGTTTTAAATTGGCTTCGCTCTGGTGCAAAAGCTGTGTGTCTGCTTGATATTCTTTAACTTGTCCTCGCAAACTGACATTTTGAAACAATAGAAAAAGGCACGTCCCCAATAATAAAATGAGTGTCGTACCTCCAATAGCTCGTATTCGATTGGCTTTCAATTTGACTCCGACCTCCTTGATTCATTTTTAATTCTAGACTGCTTTTCATTTATGAAAGACCGATCTTTGTTGTCAAAAAAACATTCGATTAATCTTCCTCCTTGAGTCACAGTCTTCAATTCCAATAGATTATATTCGCCCATAGAGATTCGTTTCTTCTCCATTCTAATGCTTTCCTCCTTGAATAAATTCAACTTGATCAACTGTTCCTTTGCTGATCACTCGCCAAGAACGAGTTCCTGAACCAGGATTGATTACATTCGTTTCACTGATCAGAATACTGCCGTCTTTATTCACGTATTCTACGACTGCAATATGGCCGTATGGCGGTGTTGATCCTGCGACTCCTCCAGGAAAACTAACTGCCCAACCAACTTGTGGTTTACCTTTTACGACAGTGTATCCTCTGGCTTTTGCAGACGCTGCCCACGATCCGCCATTACCACCGTCACCTGAAAACCATTCAATTGGTTTTCCGATTTGCGCCATTCGATTATAGGCACCCCAGGTACATTGTCCGTAAGGATAATTGTTTCCTGAATAATTGTGATTGTCTGGATCCGGTAAGGTTAACTTTCCTTGATACTCAGCCGGAACTTCTAAAATAGGGGCTGAGTTTTGACCTACGATCTGATCGCTTGTATCTGCGGAAGATACCGGACAGCCATCTTCTGAAGTCGTCGAGTCATCTTTCGAGAAATCAATATCTAAACCTGGAGAAAGATTTTTCTTTTCATACGGTGCTGGTCCATACTTACTAATAGCTTCTTGATCTAACCATTGAAACTTAGTCCCTAAATTTTTATAGGCACTCTGCAGTTTCATTAAATACGTAGGATCAGTCGCCCAACCGCCATTATAAATTGCAGTAAGCGTACTAATTCCATCGGTATTATTGATCGCACTAGTATATAGGGTTTGGTGTGCCATGAACTCTGCTTTGCCAACAATACCCACATCATAATTTTTAAACCAGGTATATGCCCCTCCTGTATTATCTCCAACATTTGTTCCAGGTTTCGTGCCAGTAATATCCACCGAATCTTTTCCAAAGGTAGCCAATGTAATTGGAAAGTCACTCAGTTTAGACGTTTTCACACCACCCATATTGTGTGCTTGCCAAAACGAAGTTCCTGCAGGATTTGTAAAGTTGAACCCATTTTCGACCATAGTTTGAGCAATACTAGCCGAAGGCAAAAAGCCTCCGGCTTTCCATGAAAGCATATACGCTTCCGCATGACCTCTTACAAACTCTTCAATAGAACTTGGAACTGCTGAATCATTCCCTTCAGATACATCGATCGTGTTTGAAATACAATTTGACTGACTATCATTAACGGTAGAAACAACACCAACAATAAGTGCTGTGACAATAACTAAAGAACCGATTAGGAAAATGTTCGAAGCGACAAATACAAGTACCCACTTGATTAATCGCTTCTTGATATTTTTAGTAATCATATGTCTCCACCTTTGCGCCCACCTCCATCGTAAAGATCCAATTCTTCTTCTGAAGCGTAGACAAATAACTCATAAGCATCTGATTTTCCAATTCGAAGCAACGCCTGTCCTGGAATAAATTTATTTAATCTTGTTGCTTGCTCAGCTGTTAAGACACCACCGTTTTCTTCACTCAGATTCTCGCTTTCTCCGTCACCAGGTTGGAAGAAAAAACGATAGTTCATAAAATCGTAGATATCCTTTGCTTCATCATCATTTGTGCTGGTGCTATCTTTGGTAGTGGATACAAGTGAGCGTACACTTTGCGTATCTAGACATAATCCAGCATATCGCTTTCTCGCTTCTCTAGCATAGGTGTTAAAGAATGAAACCATTCGAGGATTGTTTTGATTAATCAGATTGTGGGACTCAGCCATAAAGAACATTCCCCTGCGAATCTCTTCAAAAGAAATCTCACCTCTTTGATATCTTCTGTGTTCCCTTCGGCCATTATTAAAGAGTGTTGCACTAAATAGATTAAACGCGTTAAATAATTGAGCATTAACAAAGCGCTGCTCAAAGTTTGACAGACCGTCAATATTAAAAAAGAGGACCTGTTGATCGGAAATGTCCGGAATCGTCGTTGGTCCATCAAAAAGCGTATTTGTTTTTTGCAATAGCATTGTCAGTGTAGATTGAATATTATAAAGGTGATCTCTTTCCTGTTCATATTTCGAATTTTTGTATCGATCATCAATCACACTGATCACATCGGAAAGAATAGGGTAGCGTTCAGAAGGTAACCCTGTAATCTTGGTTACATGACCATCCTTATCTGATAATCCGGTTTTTCTATATAGCTCAATAATAATCGAGTCAAACATATCTAGTTCTTCGATTGGCGCACTCGGTTTCAAGATTGAATACCAGGTACCTAATTTAGACAAGTGCATCATAAATGAGGATTGTTCGCTTACTTCTAGCGTCTCATCATTCACTGCTAATGCAATCACTTCTAAAATGTTGATACGGCCATCTTGACCATCAAGACGGATAATTTCACCCTTTCTCTTCCTGATCAAGCGAGTAAATTCACCAGATTTATCAAATCCCCGAACCAGATAACCTCGACCGATATTGTCGTCCATTATTTTCTTCATTAGGGTTGTTTTCCCATTCCCCATAAGACCAGTAATTAAAATATTGTAGAAGGTACGGTTCTGATCCATTAAGTACTCCCATACATCAAGAAAGATATGACCGCCGGTATTTGAAACACCAATGTATTGACCACGAGCATCCGATAAATAAACTTGATTGGCTGGATAACTCGCACCAAACTCGTTTGTTGCTATATCTAATCCAGAACGTCGATTAGGCAGCATTGTTTGAGAGAAATAATCCAGAAAAAGAGACTGCCATTCGTATTCTTGTTCTAAAGTAAAGCAAGTAAATCCGAATTCTTCTTTCTCAAGCTTTTTCTGCGTTTCTTTTATCCGCTTTTCCAGCTCTTTTTGTGTATCCGCGTAGAGATACAAACGGATTGACACATATTTCATGATTTCTCTCTTTTTCCGAATATCTTTGGAAAGGCTGATCAAACGTGTATATTCTTCTTGAATCATTTCTTTTTCTGTGTCATCATTTGTTTTTTGATACGTCCCTTTTAAGTGGACAAGTGTTTTTTGAATATCTTGTCGCAAAGAATCATCCGATTGTGTGGCGACGTCAACCATCAAAATCTTGTCCTTTATTTTAGTTAAGGGCGACATCCAAAGGTAATCTGGCTCTGGTTGAAGTTTAAAAGCGTGTAGGCATGCTTGCCAACACTGATCCGTACGCATGGCTGTTTCAGTGAATTTGGAATTTCCTAATGGTTGAATTCGATACAATAGTTCCGGATCGATCCCCGAATCTAATACTCGTTTATCTGTAATTTCTAAATTTTTAATTGGTGCTGGTGCCAATTTTTTTGTAGGATTGTTCATTCGAAAAAGTAATTGAACTTTATCTTCTCGGTTCAGCTTTTCCAACTGAAGAACACCTGCGCATTTATAGAAGTCTTCTAAATTTTCCCGTAGAATCTTTTCATCATAGCCAAAGATAAAAATAAAGTAATCTTCCATTTGACGGTACTTTGCGATTGAAGCAAGTTCCTCATATTTTGTCTGTAGGATATCTTTTTGAAAATTTTCAGACGCTCTTTGAAATGTTCGTCGAAAATAGCCTTGCTGCATAGTAGTATCCACAGGAGAATGGATCGAGATCAATTTAAAGGGGGGCTCATATAGACTGGAGAGGGCAGCATACGATTCCATAATCTTAAAAAACTGTTCTTCTTTCATTCCAAATAAGTTGTGACCTCTCATCTTTACTACTTCAAAATAACCTCTAGTGTAACGAATAAAATTTTCTGTCGGTTCAGATCCCCATCCTCTTATCGGATGGATCTCTGTCATCTTCCGTAACATTTTTTTCCGTTTGCCGATATCTTTTAGCTCGTCTTGACTCAGCTCCTGCTGCAATACTTGTTGAGGCGTTTGATTTTTCTTCTTGGGGATATGAAACTGAAAAGTTGCCCTCGATTTTTTTTTCACCTTTTTATGTTTATTTGCTGGTTCCACTTTAGTTGTATCAAATTTCATTCATTTCTCCTCTTTCCATACTCATATAGATCAATGGACCGAATAGGGGCATTAGATTTCCTAAACACTCTTAATACACTTAAGAGCATGACATTAACATGCTTTTTTTTTGGATTAGATTTTGGTTCTTTCAAAAGAAAAATGCAATTGGCGGCAGTAAAGCCAACAAAAACATACTCAAAGGGATCATATACGATCCCTCTGATTAAATATGCCATTCCAGTCACTAAAAAAATAAGTAATAGATCAACAATTGAGTAACTAAAAAATAGTTCTTTCTTAGGACGAATGCTTTCAACGTTTCTCAATTCTCTCATTCTCTCACCTACTCTTTCTTCTGTTTCGAGGAACTAAAAAATCGTCGCAAAGGACTGTTGCCAACCTCTTTACGCAGCTGCTCTCCTGTATTCTTTCCTATTTGCTTCGCTGACATGTAAGATTGCTGCTTTGTAGCCTTATTTTTTGCTTTTTTGATTTGCCTATCAGCAACTACGTCTACAAGTGTTTTATCCGTAACTGGTTCATTAAATTTGGCGATATCTTGTTTTAACGTTTGAACAGGACTACTTTGAGTGATAGACGCGGGTACCTGGATACTAGGCCGCATTACAGGTCTTGTCCCTAAAATATGTCCAGCCAGCTCTTGGCGGCTTGTAGATGGTCTTTGTAGAACAGAACCGACCATTGCAGCTGTTCCGAGCGTTTGCTTGGCAGCGATCACTTGCGGTTTCGTCGCCTGAAGTGGGTTCTGTCCATGTTTTGCATGATCAGAAAGTACCTTCCCAGCTTGCTTCCCTACTATGGCAGCTGAACTCACTTGGCCATTTGGAATAACATTCTGTGGGAGAGAGTGAGATAGAACGTTTCCTGCTTGCTGCTGCATTTGCAATTGCTTCTTGGCTTGCATAACAGAATTCGGTAAAGATATAGAAAAAGCTCCTTTTGACTGTCCGACGCTGGATCGGGTCGGATCACTAGAAAGAGTTTCCTTAAGCGATTGAGAAGGCAATTCTGGCTTCACTTGTCCGGTTAGCTTACCGTGGTTACCTTGTTTCAACACGTTTGCGAACGATTCATTTGCGTTTTCAGTTGCTTGAACACGATCTTTCAGTGATACAGAATTTCCTTTCGGTTCACTATTATCTGTATCTCCGATCGGTCTTTGTGCCATAATCGACTTCAATTCATCCGGAATCTCCGTATCATTACCTGCTGGTCGAACAATATCTGCTTCTGCTTTTGGTATTTCTTCTTTTGCTGGATCTTCTGATTTAGCTTTTTCAAGTGGTGAATTCGAGTCTTTCTCTAATTCTGTTTTGTCTCCATTTTTGATTGCCAAGTCAGGAGCATCATTTGTCATCGAGCTGTTAGCAGTTGTTTCCTCATCATTTGAATGATTTAATGGATCTTGAAGTTGTGTTTTGTCCTTATCTAATTTTGTGTCTTTTTGATTTTCCTTAATTTCTTTCGCAAAAGCTTCTTTTTCTTCTTCAGAAAGAGTCGGAATATCTGGGCTTGCTTGATTTTCAGTAGGCTTCGTATCTTTTAGCTGCATTTTTTTCTTTAATCCTTCTACGTCTGTAACCCCATCCGCCAAACCAGCTAAAAACTTAGACGCATGTTTTACTTTTCCACCTGCATCTTTCGCTTTGTTAGCCAAAGCCTTTGCTCCTTTGCCTCCATAGAATAAAGCACCCCCTAATGCCAATGCTTGCCCTACAGAAGACTTAATTCCTCCATCAATTCCTGTAAGCTCTTGAATGATCCAGGGGCCTTCAAATAAGAAAACAGTTAGGACTAACTGAAACACTAACTTCGAAACATTATCGATAGACGCTTCAGATATATAACCAATAAATAGCCGATAAACTTTCAAAGAGACGGAAAAAAGAAGTACGTTGACCCAAATATTCAACGTACTCATCATAATCTTTTGTATTTTGCTACCACTTGTAAAATCACTACCTGCAAAAAATGGCATGATCACTCCGTTATAGCCTATATTGTATAGAGATTGCAAATACTTAAATGCCGTAAACAGCGTGACAGCTATCATCATTACTAATGTGAAGAAAATGGTCCAGAAGTTCCAGGAATAGCGGTAATAGTATTCTTTTTCAATAGTAAACATACCGGTATCCAGCTTTACAAGTTTGTATTTCCCTTGACTATCAAAATCGATTCGATTGGATAGAATCTCCTTTGATTTATCAGATGAAAACTCAAACTTGCCGGGATCAATCGTTTTAGTGATATCAAAAAACGTATATTGAGACGATTTATAGGATACATGACGAACCTTTTCTACCCCATTCCAATCATTCGCATCGATTGAAGTTATATCATAGATATTTTCATTTAGAATTGTTGCGGCTGCCGTAGTATTTTCTTGATTGATTGCTTTAGCTACCCCAAACACTTTGTTTGTGATCGTTGAGGTCAAACTAAGACATAATATAATCACCCCTACAAAGAGTAATAGATTATTGAATAGACTCTTCATAGAAGAATTCTTATTACTCATATAGCGTAAAAAGAAAACAATTAAACAGACTGTTCCAATCGCATAAGCCAGGAAAATATTGTCATTTACAAACTTCTTTACACCATCATAGGAAAGGAAATCCACTAGCTTAAACACATTGCTCGAGATTTTTTCAAGCCCTTCTAACAACACCTTGAACAGGAAAATAATTCCCCAACCTATCCATCGAAAAATATTCCAAAGAAAACTCGAGACCTTGAGATATTTCTCATAGTCCAATAAATAGTCAATTGTTTCCATAAGATACCTCTACTCTGTTTCTTTCTTTGTAAACAGACCAAGGCCCAATCCTTGAATTCTTAACAGGCAGGCTTCATGTTCTTTTTTGAAGAGGAACTTTTCATAGTCCTCGTAAAATTCCAGTTGATCAATTTCTTCTGTCAACTCAGGATATGACGCGATCATTTGATCATAAATAATAGTCGTGTTTTCTGGTCCATAGACCTCTATCAATGTCTTACGCTCACCTTCTACATAAGCCCCCTGGATCTCATTCAGATTCGCTGCTACTCCAGCTTTTTCTACATCCTTATATTCATTGTCTAATACTGCTTCTGGTTTAGCCATTAGCTGTCTCAACTCCTCTTCTTTTCTGCTTTCTATACTCATTTGTTCTTGTTTGGCAAGCGGATTTTTAATTCGTGCAACAAACTCTTTCGAATACGTTTCTAAAGGTAAATTCGGTACAAATGGTAAATCTAAGTATTCAATACTTTCCTGCGGATCAAACTGATCCTTCAAGTAAGTATGCGCATAAAGTAAAGAGCCGTCCTCGCCTCTATTGAAAATGGGGTATGGTCGAACCTTATTTCCGTTTAAATCCTGTCGGTGTATCGAACGTTCCACAATGACTTCTCCTTCTTGAAGACGTCCTAATTCATCTGGAGATACCAACGGTCTCGTTTGAACACTTTCCGTAATTTGTTTATTCAAATCAAAAACGCCTCCTGAGCGGCTTTTTACCGTCACCTCCTGATTACCCAAAATAGAAGAAAAATCTTCTCTTGCTTTCTTTGAACCACTCAAAAGATAAAATTTGTTCATGGCCTCATCTTGTATGAATTCTCCAACTTTTTCGTTGTATCGAGTCGTCAGCTGATTCGGGTGCTGTACATAAAAATCAAACAGAATCCCACGTCCAGCCCCAACTGACAGCATCGAACCAATATTAGAAAAACCTGGTAGATTTCCAAATTCGTCCAAAGGAACTCGAATTCGTTTTAACAATTTCCCGGATAATAACGAAGAGGCAAAGTCACTAGCGACATGATACATTTGCGAAATCCATGTACTAGCGATAATGTAATTGGTTTGAATATAGTCAGGTAAAACTAAGAAAACCGCTTGTGGTTTGTATCTATAAATACATGTAACACCTGCTCTTGGATCGAAATTTGCACCTGGCGGCATTTCAATATGTTCCACTCCAGAAAAATAGGGATCCTCATTAGGCAAAGACTGGTATACAAGTCCTTTCCCAACTTTGACCATTCTCTCTACGTGGACTTTTTCATCAAAATCATTCGTAATCTCATATGTTAACGTATATTCCCCTTCAGTCTGAGTATCCACATACCCCCGAACAACGATTTTTTTCGTCATATCGATTGGAGACTCATCTTTGGTCAACTTACGAAAATCAAAAGTAGATCGTGCCATCAATTTTGCCACTTGCGGCGCTGTAAATTGTCGAAGTTTTGCCTGTGTTGAAGCGAAAATAGAAGCACGCATTTGTCCTTTTGCATACAATACAGTGGAGTATTCAAGTTTCGCGGGATTCCCAGCCGGTAAGTTGGCAAAATATTTATCCAATAATGTATCGCCATTTTCATCTACATCACCAAGTTCTACCAACATATTGGACACTGCATACAGTGAAATATATTTTTCTGTTTTTTTCGGATCGTCACTTTTCGTAATGAACTCATGACAAAGTGCTAGAATGACAGCATTTACAAGAGCCATTGCCGTTTCCTCCCATACTGGCTCTCTCGCTTCTTCATTATGGTAAAGCGGATAACTGAAGGTTTTACAAAGCTCAATCGCTTCATCGATATCACCTTTCATATAAGCATCTTTAACAAGATCTAGAGGATTGTACTGAAAGGATCGTTTCATATCAATAAGGTTGAGAATGTGTGTCTCGTAGCCCCTTCTTTTGAATGTTCCTTTTGCGATTGCTGCAACAGCCAATTCATATTTTCCTGAAGCATAAATCAAATGGGGTTTCTCTTCTGATCGAGAGTAAACATCCATGTCCGGAATTACTTTCGTTTCCCCCTTAGCAGATCTGGATCGACCAAGCGTGTAATTATGTGCTGGATCTGTATCAATAAACAGACTGTCTTTGTGTCTAGCTACGATTGTTCCACTCTCTCCAGGATAAGTTTCTTCAGGAGTTCGTCCTTTTATTGGAACTTGTTTGTATTGTTGAATCAATTCATCTAAAGTTGTAAAACGTCCGGTTGCCTGGTCCCCTTCTTCTAATGACTCATAATTAATCTTAATTTGTAAAAAAAGGTAATAAAAAAAACCTATCCCTAAGAGATAAACCACTAAATATATGAATGGATAACGAATCATGTGAAGACCAAATGGATTTGACAAAGGATTTCCATTTAACAAATTGTTTGATAAATTGAACAACAAGGAACTTATGATATTTGCTATCAAGGTACAGACAATAAAAACCGCTACACCGAGTTTCCACCGAAGTTCTTTCTTATCGACCTTTTCAAACCAACGCTTCAGTTTCGTCAAGAAAATCGTATTTTTTTCTTCTCTGAATTCCTTCATTACATTTCACGACCTGTTTCTTCAAGATAGGTTTCTCGCATGACCTGGTCATGGATCAATGCCTGCTGGTGCTTTCGTTCTTTTTTAGCATTCCACAAGTCAACTTTTCGTTCACTTAAAGCATTGATTGGATAAGCCATAAGTGATTTGAGCTTCTGAAAAACGTCTTGTTCCGAAGGAAAGCTATAGGTTTCACACTCGCCCACCTCATTGAGAAGGATCAACTCAAATTGTTCGTACTCATTGCGCTTTTCTAATAGTAATTCAATCGTTTCATCTACTTGATAAAAAGCGTGGCCACTATAAACTTTTTTCCGTAGATTCAATTGTTGTTCTTCTAGATAATGCGTAATGGTCTCCGCCGGCTTCTGATTCTCGTACGCCCATTCAAATAACGTATCATTTTGGTGCGAATGAAGAGCCGCAAACAGTTGATTTTCAGTCAATTCTGGTTCTTCCCGTATGAAAGATACTATTTTCTCTCGAGTAAACACGTCATTTTCTTGAATATGATACTTCTGACAAAAAGCCTGTACCTTTTCTTCAGTAATCACTTTTTCCTTTTCGGCGGACCGCTGCTGCTCTAGGTGCGTATCTAGAAATTGAATAAATGAGTGACTCACTTTTTGAACATCCTCTAATAGGTGAAATTGCGCATCTGGGCCACTTTCTTCTAAGGCTGCCAAATGTCTTGTCCAACTTGCAATATAGGGTATCGCTTGTTCTGACGTATCAATACCATACTCATAGCTCACTACATATGAAACCATTTCAGCCTGTAGCTCTTTCAAAGAAAGATCTTTCGGTTTCAAATTTTGTGTGGTCCAGTAAGAGCCATCCAGATTCGTAGGATCATGAAGGGTGGCATGAGCTAGTTCATGAATCAATACAGCAATCCGTTCACTTTTCGTTGTCCGCGAATTTAGGACGATTTCCTTGTTTCCAATGTTGTCTCTAGCAAAGTGCCCTTTGGCTGATCCAAGCTCTCTTGTACCAAAAATAGACGTATTTTCATTATTTATTGGAACCCCAAACTTCTCTCCCATAGCAAACAAGGCGGATTCTAATTGGTTAATGACATGATCACTTTCTACCGAAAACTCGACTCTCCGATTAGGAAACAACTTCGGATAGTCTTCCGGACGTGCAGTAGTTTGAGAAATATCAAAGACACTTTCCGGTTTAAAATGCTTCACCTCCCAACTTTCCAATTTCCCAGCTGCAATGAGTGTTTTTTCTTCTGGTGTAGCACTTGAGACCATTCGATTTTCACCACGTGTATCTTTAAATAGTTTGAAAAAGTTTGGCCGCAGAATACGAATTTTTGATTTTTCAATTGGTGGAAAGCCCATATTTTTAAATGTTACATACCCGCCAACTGCATAAGCACCAGGAAACTGTGCCAAAATAAGTGACTGATTTCTAATGGAATAGTTGTGGAAGCTACTCATAAACTGAAGCAATTCCAATTGATCTTTTGGATCTACACTATATTGCTTGATTGCTTCCAGACCTTTAGTAACTAAATTGTTTACTTCCTCTTGGATTTCTTTGGTACTACGCTTTTTATATTGTTTCTTCTTGTATACCATCCCACTTACCTCCGCAATAATTCCATTTGAGACCGTTCAAAAAGAAAGGGTTCCTGGTCTTCGGCTTGATCACTAAGATTTTTTTTGTACTCTTCAGCTAACTTTTTATCAACTGGAAAGACGATTTTTCGTCCTTGATCATCTTCAAAAGTCAAAATGTTCCCTTCCACTTCAATAAGCTGAACAATTTCCATTTTAAATTTTCCTCTTTTCTCTATTTATTTTATTCACTTCAGATACTATAAATTTTGCAGTTTTATTATCCTCCTTTCAGTAATTTATCTAATAAGGTATTGAACATTCGTTTTCACAACGACTGAAACCTTTATATCGAGCCACAGATTAGTATTTTCAATAAGCGAAAGGATTTCAGGGTTTATTCCACTTCTTGGTAATAAATCCTGAAATCCTTTATTTTCTTCTTCTTTTCGCCAGATAATAATGTCATTACACCCTGCAAAAGCAGCTCCTGATACTGTCCAGCCATTAGATTTCATATAGTGCTGCAAAAATATACGCTCAAAATCTTCCGGAACTTTTCGACTTATTTTCCCGTCCTTTATAATACATATTTGCAGTTTTTCCTTTACAATCAATCTTTTCTTCACACTCCTTATAAAATTATCTTTCCTCCTTTACTTGATTTTCTTGTTCCATTGGGTGAACAATACATATTCTTGATCGATCCACTTTTGAACAAAATCAGTAAATGTCTTATCAGTGGAGTTGGATAATATTTCTCCAAGTCGTTGTTGTCGAAGTGGGTCCAATGTTGCAGCACGCCGGATATTGCCTGGTGCAATCGCCATAATTTCCCTCCTCTACTCCAAAGGAACAGCAGCGAACATACCAACCGAAAACTTACAAAACGAATATCGAAGACCGAACTCCACTTCAATACGATCGGGCTTTGAGAATCGATGCTTATAACTTGCGACGATTGGATCTAAATAAGGATTTATCCAACTATCTGCATGCCAACTAATTGAGTGATCTTTCTTCATGTCAGGTGTCACACTTTTTTCAAAAACCCACTTAACCAAATAGCGGACAATTAGCGAAAAAATAGCAGCTGAAACGAAGATAGGCAAATATTGCTCTATGAGGGAACTCAAATTGGTATCTGTATAAGAACCTGCATTAAAACCTGATAACATCACAAATACGACACAACTGCTTCCTGAATCTGGCCACTTTAGCCTATTTCTAATAGCAGAACTACATATTTGCATTGGGATCAAAGCGAACCAGAGTGATTGAAATAATAGTAAAAATTGGATTTTCGTCTCACTTGGAAGTTGCATGTCTGAGAAAAAAAGGTTGATCAAAATTTTCCAACAAGCAGCTCTCATAAATACTAAAGCAATATATTTCAGTATATTTACCATATTTAGTAACTGAATGAGCCAGAATCCTTTCCTTGAAACGTCTTCTTTTAATTTCAATAGATCTTCTTTCATAGCACATTTCCTTTCAGTTTCATCTTTGATAAAAGTGATACACCTCTATCAAAAAAAAGAGAGATACTTTCTCTCTCTTTTTTATTCATTGATAGTTTCCACCATTTTTTTGTCTGCATTCCCTTCCTGCATTATTTGATTTGTAGATTGTTCTTCATCCGAGATATTTTCTTCGCCTACAGATTCTCCTTTTGGCGCTTCTTCCAAAGCAGTTCCTTCTTCTGAATTTGTATCCGTCGAATTTTCCTCTAATATTGTTTCTTCTACTGGTTGATCAGGATCTAATTCGTCTTTTGTTGGAAGAACCGTCAAAATAATTGATTCAGTTGTTTCTATAAAAGAATCAGAAACCGATAAGACGATCGTGTATTCACCAGGTGTAGACAAATCATATTCCCCACTTACTACAACTTGAGACAAATCGAGCACTTCTTCGTTATCTATGACGCTGATACCTTCTAAAGGATCAAATGATTCTCCCTGATAAATTGTTTTGTTAGAAACACCAACGATCTTCGGTGGTGTATTCTCTACAGTGATTTTCCCTACCACAGTGGTACTCTTTCCATAGGAATCTGTCGCTGTAAAAGAGACTTCATAGCCACCAGGCTTTGTAGGATCAACCGCAGCCATTTCAGTTTCGTTGTAGGTTAACTTCACATTTTGATCCTCTCTGTCCTTGACGACCACTTGGCTCAAATAGGCGTCAGGGTCAAATGATGAAAAGACCGGTATCGTCATATTCACTTTTGAAATGGATGGCGCTTCATTCTCAACTTTGACTTTCATGGAAGCAGTAGCAGCTGCTCCATAAGCATCTTCCACTGTATAATGAACTGAATAGATTCCTTCGACAGAAGTATCTAAATTCGTTGTATATGTTACTTTTGAAGATAATACACCGTCTTCTAGATCTTCAGCTGTCACGTACGTTGCAAGGTCGATCGTTGATCCAATTGGAATTGTTGTTTCTTTAGTAGATAATGAGAGGGTTGGCCGACTATTCACATATATTGGAATGGATACTGTATCAGAATAACCTTGAGTATCTATGGCCGTGATAGTCAAGGTCTGAGTTCCTGCAACACTTGTATCAATTTCCGTAGTAGTAATTACTGGATCAGCTTGAGATCCAGCAACGACATAAAAATAGTCACTAGCTTGAAATGCACCATTTTGTTGAATGACCAGTGATTGGTTATTTGAATAAATCTTAGGTCCAACCCATACGGGTACTGGATCAACAACGACAGGCGGGAGTTCAGGAGTTGTGGGCGTTTCACTTGGCGTCACTGGATCCACACTACTAATTGGCGGAGCAAGTGGCGTATCCGTTGGACTATCTTGAATTGCCACAGGATCCTTTACTTTATCAGCTAGTTCAGTCTCTTTATCAATTGATTTCTTTAGTGCAGTTGCAGCAACTGACAGTTCTTCTGGCTTCAACTGTGCCGCCGCAACATAATTTCCTTCATTCGTTATCTCAGAACGAATAATACCAAATTGTTCCAGAACGGAAGGTACTTTATCTGTTTGTTTCTTTGTGTCTCCTGATATCTTCTGAGACTCTTTGGGACTGATTATTGAGTTCTTATTCTCTTTTGTGGATTCTGTTGTTGATTTCATTTGATGCATAGGTGTGACACTACTATCTTGATTCAATTTAGTTAAACCAAAAGCTGTTCCACCTAATAAAAGTGTAGCTGCTGTTCCAATGAGGACCTTTCTATTTACCTTTTTTATTGCTTTGCGACTATATCTGTTTTGCTTTTCCTCTTCACTCACTTAGTTAATCCCCTTTCTTCTAGAGCTGATCCTAGGTCATTTAGGCGACGTTCCCACATTTCTTTATTTTTTGTATCTTTTTGCTTTTGATATAAGTCAATCATGTCATTCATGATATGCGCACTGTCTACCGACTCTTGATACTCTTTTTGAAGAGCAGCAGACTGTATCTTTTTGCCGATATCTTCAACATCACTCAATTTCTTCTCTTTGATCAAACTTCCAATCTGGTGTAGATAGGCATAGTCAAGAGCTTCATTCAACTGGTCTGAGTCTAATTTTTTTGCTAAAAGTTCGGCTTCAGAAATCATATTTTTCTCAATATATGCAAAACAAAGCATAATTTTTCTCTCTTCAGTCAGTGTGGTTACATCTGTTTGAATCACCGTATCCCAATCGCGTTCATAAAAAGCTAGATCAAATGCACCGCTAGCAGTAGGGTGTGTCTCTTGTAACATTTTCAATTTGTCCCAATTCTGATTGTCCTTATAGTATTCAGCTATCTCCTCTAGCTGATCAGGATATTTAGCCGCTAATTCCTTTGGTACCAACAACTGGAGATCTTCCCTAAACGTTTCTTTGGTCTCTACTGCACTCGTTATAGGAAATATCTGATTACCCATTAGAAAATATGCCCCTACTCCACCTAATAGCAATATAAAAATGATCACCCCACTAATAATCCAGGGTGATCGTTTTCGTGGTTTATTTGATTTTATAGGTATTTCTTTAGCAGATAGTGCTTGTTGAGCAATTTCTTCTGTAAGAAGATCAATCATTTCTTGAATTTCTGTGCTGCTATTCGGAAATTCGTTCATCAATGTCTTTTCTAGCCATTCTAAAAAAGAATCCCCATTTCCCAACCCAAGCTCAAAGTATCCTTTATAACCAAAGTCTTTATCCTTTGTATCAAACAGCTCCATGTATACTTCTTCGTTTTGATCTCTTTTATTAAAGTCCGCGTCCAAATCTGCTAGAACTTCTAGACCTTCTACTAAAGAATAAGGCTTTTTTCGAAAACCATATTTTTTCTCAAATTTTATTTTAATCATTGTCATCACCTCCAATTCTAAGGACTAAAGGTTTGAAACGGAAGTAATCATACAGTTATCCCCGTAATAAGAGCGTTTCAATAATTGCATGTGAAGCACTCCAGCTTGAAGCTTGGCCTTGTAAATAAGCAATGATCGTTCCTGCGCAAAAGCAGCCAACTAGACCAAGACATGCTCGAAATGCGTGTTCCTGCCCCTCTGCATGTTTCTGAGGGTTTTTTGACATGTAAGCAAACATTGCTAAAATGAATTGTACTGTTGCGAATCCTGCTGCTGCTAAAAGTAACCAGCTTTTCACATCATCGAAGATTTTTTTACCCATTTGCCCGGGATTAGAAGTTGCGGCTACTACTAAATAAAAAGTTGTTTTTAACATTGTCATTCTCCTCTTTTATTTGCATAATTTGTTTTTGGTGTGATTGCATCAGCAATGTTATCAAGTAAATAGTTTAATTCTTGCTGTGCTAACCAATCCTCGTAATCTAATCCTTTTTTTCTCATTAAGTCCTTTACCGTCTTTTGGATCTCTTTCTTTTTAGCAGAAGTAAGATCTAACGTAAGTCCGGCCATAAATAATCACCTCAAAATCGATTTTTTTTCTTTTTTACTTTCCAGACTGCCACCAAAATCACAATAGCGACCACAAGTCCTGCTACCATTAGATTCATATTGGGATCAAAGATAGAAAAATAAACACTTCCAAAAACTAAACCAACAAACAAAATAATACCCAAAATACCTAATAAATATCTCATTACTTAATCCTCCATTTTATTATTTTTTATGGGCGATTACACTTTTTCTAATCGCTACTTTTCGTTTTCTTGCTTTTTTTGCGGCTTCCTGTTCATCTAAATAGTTTTGGTATTTTTTATTGATATGATAAAGCTGTTTGATTTGAGACGGTCGAAGATCTTGTTCTTCCGACACGACAAATACAAAATGCGACATTTGAAAAATGTCTTTTCCTTCATACGTCTGTTCCGTTTGATCATGATCAATATTCAATACAATCGGATTGTCGCCCTTAAAGCCAATCAAATCGTCCACATTGATCTCAATATTTGTGTTACATCCGATAATCAACCCGATTTTTTGAATCCGCATAATACTAGTGCGCGTAACAATACGATTACGAATCAACTCGCCAAGTCGGCTTTTTGATAATTGGATAGTTGTGATTTTGGTCCCTTCCTCGTTATAGTTTAGTAAAACATCCAATCCAAGTGATAAATGTAAAACACGATCTTTTTCTAAAGGTTCATTCATTGAAGTTCCTCCCTATTCTTCAATTTAAAAGACAAAAAAACTCGAGATTCTCATTTCTCAAGCTTTTAAAATAGTTTTCGATGGAACTTCCATCGATCAAGTAAAACCTCTTAAAAAGCAACTGAGGGCCTATAAGAAGCGGTATTTACTGATTATAAGTCTTCTATATCCGATAAAAACTTATCCGGTCAAACAATTTAGTTTCCAATGATAAGGCAGATTATACTCTTTGATCCAAAAAAACGTTTTTTCTATTGGCGCTTCGATTAATTCAGCTAACTCACAAATCATTAACTCTGGTTTCTTTTGGCAAAGAGATCGAAGAAGCGCTATTTTCGATCGCTCTTTTTGCTTCATTTTTTCCGTTTCCTCCTCCCTTTATAGAAAATCAATACTATTATTAACGTATTGATGATCATCATGCTTTGTCACAATGTACAATCGCTAATTTCAATATTTTAAAACTTTTTTGATTCTTCATCGATGACTTGAAACGCCTGAAATCGAAAAATATAGCGTATTTCCACTCATCTCGTTGTTCTAAACACATAAAACATATCCCACTATACAAACAAAAAGAAGGACAAAGAGCGTAAACGACGTTTCTAGAATATCCCTTCGTCGTTCCTTCTTGCGCTGTTCTTCTTGTTTCTTGATTCGTTGTTGGTTACACACTCGTTGCTTTTCTGGTACAGGAACAAAGTAACACTTGTAATAAGAAATGTTATGAAGTGCATCAAAATGTGCTTCACAAAAATAGCCCGCTTCTTCGATTGCTTGAATTACAGAAGGTGCAATGGGTTCATACTCCCATGACAACGTAAGCGAATCTGCCCAATCACGTTCTTCTTGATACATTCGAATGGCCTCGAGTAATTCCTCTGCCGTATAACAATCACTACAAGAAAACATCCCGATTCACCCCCTTAAATTTTTTCTTTCACCTCCTTTTTCTTTGTTATAATTATTCTAAATAAAGAAAGGAGGAGGTAACATGCAGCTATCCCTAACAGTACAAGAACTCAATCACATTGTAGAAAAAGCGATTGAGCGAAATCACGGCGCTGAACATGATGCTATGCGTGATACTTTAGTGGAATATTTAATTTCATTATTTCCTGACAAAGAGTTTACGCTAGACGAAGCCGCAACCGTTGAAAAAATCGTTGATTTACTCATTCAGTTTTCCGTCACTTCCGCTGCAAGAGCTTCAGTAGAAGTATTGGATGTACTAAGTCAAAAAGCATTGGCCACACAAACACAATGAACAAGGAAATCTTTTCCTTGTTCATTTTTAATTATAAAAAAAGACAGCACATCTATGATTTGTGCTGTCTCTTACAGAAGAATAAGCGATAAGGAGCTTTCCTCCTTTCGGTTTTTAGAATGTTGTGAGTAGTCTAATAACCAACTCTCTTACTCTTTCTTGATCATGCCAATAATGATTCATAACGTATTGTCTTCAGTCCTTGGTTTTGGCAACATCGGCGCAACAGAAGCTGCTTTCACTGATTGTTTCATTTTTGGTGCTGCCACAATTTAAACCGTTCAATCTTTATTTGTTAGATCCAGATTGTGACTTCTTCAAACATTTCTTGGTCATCTTCTGTTTTGTGAAAATAATTGGTTGAAAACAAAAAAATTTAAAAATAAATGTCTTCAAAACTTTTATTTTTTACTAAATGAGTATGCCCCACCTACTAAAGCAATAGTTGCTAAAAATACTGCTTTTAAAATGGGAATACTGATAAATTTCACTAAGAGAATTATAGTTACCACAAAAAAAAATATAGACAGAATACAAGCTAACATTTCCTCTACGTCAACGTAGCTATTTTTTAATATGTTCCAACAAAATACAATTCCTATTATGCCAATAGCTCCAAGAACTACTGTCATACCAAAATATTCCAAAGGTTCCCAACCATTGTACTGTAGCAATTCCATAAAAAAAGCATTCGAATATTCTTTTAATAAATAAGCGTTTAACTCGTTTAACTTAATCAAGAAAATAACTACAAATACTTCATAAATACTGATAGGTATTAGCAATTTTACTATTTTGTTAACATCCATAATTGTACTACTTTCTGTCTTCTTTTTTAGCTTTTAATACATCTTCCACCATAAGTATTTCTTCGTGTAATTGATATAAGGTTCTCATAAAACTTAATGCTGTGATAAAAATCAGGAATGTTGCTGTGATAAAGAATATCAGAATGATTAATGTCCATCCTTTAACAAGCAGTGGATCAACATTTGCTTTTCCAACAGCATATTCTATAATTTTTCTTGTTAAATCAAAAACAGTTCCCCATGTCCCCGTCAATATAGTTAATAAAATTGTACCTAAAAAAATAGCACATACATTTCTTTTGTATTCGTACTTTGTTTTTAGTGTTATTAGTTGAAACTTTAACCGATTGATTGAAAGTTTTTCCAACATTAATTTATCATTAGTATACTTATGATAAGCCCTCTCTTCTCTACTTTGACGAGAAAAATACATGAGGCATTTTTTTAAATCTGTTGTGTTTTTTTTCATAACACTATCCTCTCAGAGTGAACGGATCTGATGAAAATCAATCTACTTAATTATACATTAAATGAAATCATACAAAAACAAAAAATTTTTTTCTTCTCTCATCCATCCCTTCCTTCTCTCTAAAACCAAACAAACGGCTAGAATTTCTAACCGTTTGTTCATCCTACCTAGTCTTTGACTTTGTATAAGTCATAACCTATCAATCCTGCCGCAAGGACAAAGATCATTCCAATCATGATCCATAACACATTGTCTTCAGAGCCTGTTTTTGGCAACGTTGGCATCATAGAGGCTTCTTTGACTGGTTGTTCTGGTTTCATTGGTTGTGGGGGCTTTGGTGCTTCTACAATTTGAACCGTTTGATCTTTATTCGTTAGATCCACGTTGTGACGTGCGACTTCTTCAAACGGTTCTTTGTCATCTTCTGTTTTCGCTTGCAGCCATTCCGCAAAACTCAACCCTTTTCCGGCAAGATTGCGACCATCTACCAAAAATTCAAACAAGAATTCCATGGTTTCTTTGTCTGCCGTAAAGATTTTTTCGGCATGGGTGCCTTCAAATGGCGTGCCATCTGGCGTTAAGTAACCTTGGACAATCAATTTGTACAACTGACCGATTGCTAGACCACTTACCTTTGCCCATTCAACTACTTTTTGATTTGGCAAGGCCAAAATCTCTTTTCCGCCATTTTCATTGGTGGCTTTTGTGGTAATGGTTGGATTGACAATTTTTATTGTTTGATCTTTGTCGGTAATATCTGCGTGAGAGGTTAATAATACGCCGTCTCTAAACAGATCTTCAAAGACCACCACTTCTTTGCCTTGTAACCCACGTGCGTTCAACACAAAGTCTAGATTGACTGTACCATCCGTTGTTTCTGCCACAAACGTCAACGTACTTGTGATTTCTTTGTCGTCTACTAATACTGGTTTTTTCGTTGATTTATCCATTAGAATACCGTTTACTGTATATGTTTTTCCAACGATTAAGTCGTGATATTTCACAGCGTCTGTAATAGTCACTTTCGTTAATGGATTAACTACTTTTAATCCTGTTGATTTATGCGTAGCCGTCGTGCGAACACTTGGGTTCGTTACTCGAACGGTTTGACCTTTGTCATTGATATCTTTGTGGTTTGCCAGCTCTTCGTCATTTCTGAAGAGACTTTCAAACACAACGATTTCACGACCATTTAAGCCGGTTAGATCAAAAGTAAATGGCACGATCACCGTTTCATTTTCTGCTTTGGCAATAAATCCAACCGCACTTTCTACCGGTTGATCATGAACAAGTAAGACTTCACCGGTTGCTTTGTCCATTAAGATTCCTTTGACCAAGTACGATTTTCCTGGAAGGATCTCGGTAATTTCAACGATATCGTTTAAGGTAAACAGCCCCGTTGGGTCTGCGACCGTCAACCCGTCTTCAAAGATAGCTGTGGTATGGACTGTTGGATTGTTTACCCGGACACTTTGATTTTCATCCGTAATATCTTCGTGTGCTGCAACTTCAATGCCATCACGGAAGAGTTTTTCAAAGACAACGATCGTTTGCCCTTTTAAGACGCTGGCATTGACCACAAATTCCAGGTCTTTCGTGCCGTTGGCTTTGTCTGCAATAAAGGTCAAAGTTTTTCTGATTTCTTTACCATCTTGTAAGATCGGCGCATTGGTTGCCTTGTTCATCAATACCCCTGAAATCGTGTATTCTTTCCCAACAAACAAGTTCGTATAAGAAACACTGTCTTTGATTACTACTTTTTCAAGTGGATCAATGACTTTTTTCCCGTCTTCTTTATTCGACGCTTGTGTTTCAAGTGTTGGTGGAATCAAATAGTTACGTACAGAAACTAACAAGGTTTCGCCATCATCTGGTGCATTTTGTTTGAATGAGACAGTGAATGCTTGTTTGTCTTTATTTGGTTGGAAGCTTTCTAATGGTGCTTTTTCAAAGAAATAATAGTTCCCAGCTACTAAGCCTTTGACCACAAGCTCACCGTTAGTACCGGTGGTGTATTCACCAACTGCTTTTCCTTCTCCGTTATACAAAGTAAACGTCACACCCGCAAGCGGTGTTTTCTTCTTGTTCCATTCTTCATACTTGAACAATTTCACGTTTTTCCGTGCTTGACGGTTCGCAAAATTGATCACTTTGATTGGTTCTGTATCATCGGTAATCGAGAACACCAACGGTGTTTTGTTTAACAAATAATTTTTTGGTGCGTTGATTTCTTCTAACCGATAACGATTTACTCCATACGTAAACGTAGCGTTCGTAACAAGGTATCCTTTGTCATTTGTCCGGAAAATATCTGTTACTTCGGTATCATTTGGAATCGAAAAGGTGACATACTTGTTGGCTAAGGTATCAAAGATTTTGAATTCCGTATTAGCTAAAGCAATCGTTTTTCCTGTTTCTTGATCGACTTTAACCACTTTAATGCGTTGTTCGATTACCTTATCTTCTAAGACATAGCGGAAGGTTTGGCCTTGTTTGGAAATCGTTACTTCGAACGGATCAAATAATTTGTATCCTTCCTTGCCTTTCGTTTCAGAAACAATATAGGTATCAAAAACAACGGAATTTTTACCGAAGGTAAAGTAACCGTCTTTGTCAGTCAATACCGCTTTTACGACTTTTCCCGTTGTTTTTGAGGTCAATGAAATTTCAATACCTTCTAACTTTGGTTTATTGTCAGGATCATTTGCGTCCACAAAGTCTTTATTGCCGACCTTGACCCCTTCAATCGTTCCTTTGATCACTTGGTCTTTAGCAGTGACTTCTTTTGTGACGGTTTCTTTATCTTGTCCACCATAAACTAACTCAAAGTGGATTTTATTCGTATTAAGGTTGTAGCCAACTGGAGCTTTTTCTTCTAACCAATAGTAAGAAGAAAGTTTCAGATCTTTCACTTCCGCTTGGACTTTCCCATTGATATTTTTCAACGTAACAGATTTGATTTTTTTACCATCCGCTTGATAAAGTCCATAGACTGCGCCTTCTAAGGTCGCAGCACCTTGTGCGTTGTTTCCAGTTTCTGCATCTTCTTTGAAGAGTTTCGCAATCCCTAATTGTTCTTTGTTTTCAAGGGTCACTTTGATTGTTTTATTCGCTTCGATTGTAAAATCTTTGCTTGTTTTGTTCAAAATGTATCCAGTTGGCGCTTTGACTTCGACAACAGTTCCTTTTGTGCCATGCGTTACATTTTTGATCGTTGCTTTCCCATTTTTATCTGTTTTCACAGTTTGGTCTTTGCCATTGATCGTGACTTTGATTTCCGCATTCGCTAAAGGTTTCTTTGTTTTTGCATCGATTTTCAAAATTTCAAGGTTTCCTTGTTTAAGGACGTTTAGGTTTAAAACAGCATTATTAGGATCTCCTGCTTTTGCATTAATCACATCTTGTAATCCTGGTGCTGTATAAACAATTGTCGCACCTTGGTAAGAAGATGCAATATCATATTGAAAACGAATATTTCCTTTTAGTTTACTAGAAGCTTTCGGAGTAATCTTTAACGTATTTCCTTCTATCTTTACTGTGACATCCGCTGAATTACTATAAACCTTGTAATAAGACAACACATTATTCAAATCTTTTAACGTTAGTGTTTCGCCAATTTTTACTGTCTTCGTTTCATTATGAAAAGATGGCTTTTTAGAAAAAGCATTTACTTTTGCCATTACAGCTTTTTTGAATGCCTCATAACCTGCTTGACTGGCTTGTCCTGCTAAATCAGTAATGTTAGAAGTAGTAACTCCCGCAACTATTTCTTGAACCAGTTTTTCTGTATAAAAAGCATTAACAACAGATTTTTGTTTTTCCCAACCCCAATAAACCGCTAACGCTGCTTGTTTATGTTTCGCATTATTCGAAGTGCTCGTAGTAAAGCCTCCATTAGCACCCCAATTTAATGGAACACCAGGTTCAATACACCACAACATATTTCCTTGATCATCACGTTTTGCATAATAACCAAGTTCTTTATTTCCGTTACTTTGACTCCAACCAATCGTTGAACTACCATAGCTTTGATCGACATGTACTGTTTGATTCGCGGCACGTGTGGAAACTGCGGCACGACGAACACGGGCTGTTCGTGGTTGAGTAACAACAGACGTTTCTTCTCCTGCTTTATCCGATAACGTCGTTTCTTTCTTATCAGAAACCACCACAGAGTCTTCTGTCGTTTCTTCGGTATCCTTATTGTCTACAGGCTGTTCTACTGGTTTTTCTGTGTTAGTAGCGGATGTATCCGTTTCTTTCTCTACAGAAGGTTCCGTCAAGGCAGGCAACTTAGGTGCTGCTTTATCTTCTGTTGTTGCCTCTGTCGTATCTGTTGTTTCTGCTGGTTCAGAAGAAGGTGTAATACTTGACGTACTTTCTTCTGAAAGTTCCTGTGAACTGTCTGTTTCTGGTTCTACCGGTTGCGTGACAGCTGGACTGTCTCCTGGTTTTTGCGCTTCCCCCATCGTTTGATCAAGGACTGCTTTTGAGTTGGTTGTCGGTGCATCGGTCTCTGGCATAGACTCAGCTGGTGTTTCTACCGCTGGAACTGCTTCTTCTACCGGTTGAACTTCAACGGCTTCAGCGGGAGCTGCGACAGCTGTTTCTACCGCTGGTTGACTGGGTGTCGTTTCTTCTGCTTGTGCTTGAAACGTCCCGGTCAAAAAGCAGAACTGAGAAAATACCAGAAGCGCAGCGGCTTTTAACCAACTCTTTTTCGTTCTTGTCTCCACAAGAATCGCTTCCTTTCCATTTTATTTTATCTATAATAAAACGCCATTACCGAAATCGATAACGACGTGAATAGTTGTTCTTATTCTATTTGATCTGGTGATCTCACCCGTGGTAATGCATCCATCTTTTTTCACTCCAAACAAAAAAGGTACCAAGATATTTCTTAGTACCTTTCATTCTCTTTAGTTATTCCAATTTTCAGCCATTTTATTAAATTCATCTTCTGTATAAAAGTTTACCGTTGTTTTCTCAGAGCCATCACTATAGTAAACTCCCCATGTTTCATATCCACCCCATTTTAAACTACCGTCTGGATTTTCCATATTCATCATACCCCAATTACCAAACTCGTTCGCTTCTGTACCATCATCCCACAAACCAGAAACCACATTTCCATTTTGATCTTTCATACCTGCAGAATTTCCAATTTCACCACGTACAATCGTTGGTTCAGTTGGCTTTGGTGTTTCAGAAGGTTTCGTTGTACCGCCTTGTTCTCCACCTGTACTTGGTTGTGTCGGTGTCGTTGGTTTTTCCGCGGGTTGACTTGGTTGTGTTGGTTGATTACCTGATGATGTTTCTGCAGAAGAACCAGTTGATGGTACTGGAGTTTCTGCTTGGTTTGAAGGGGCTGTTGTCCCAGTTGTCGAGCTAACTGTCCCGTTTTGATTGTTATTCGATCCGGAAACAGAAGCGTTTGTTCCAGGTGTTGTATCTGGTGTATTCGTTGCTTGATTCGTTTGTGATTGACCAGGAGCTGATGTTTCTTGCGCTTTTTCTTCTGCTTGATTTGTAGCTTCCTGTTTTCCTACTGGTTTATTAGTATCATTCTTATCTTGTGGTCGAATCACTGTTTGAGCAACTGTTTCTCCTTTATCATCCTCTACAGAAACCACATTTCCTTCAAAAACTAACGTATTTCCAGCATAAATCAAATCTACATTGGCAATCTTATTCATGTCCACCAGTTTCCGTACCGTCAAATTTGTTGCTTGACTGATACCACTCAATGTATCTCCCCAGATAATCTTATACTTATTGTCTTTAGCTTTCGCAATATCTGCTTTGATTTGATCAACTGTACGTGGAATCCAAACACCGTCTACTTCTGACGCGTGGGCATCTGTTCCACTTGTTACAAACACAACTCCTAATGCCGCACCAACTACTACACTTACAAATACTTTCAACTTTTTCATTATTTATACCTCCAAATATAGTTAATAAATATTTACAAATACATTGTACCAAACTTAGTTCAATGGTGCAAGTGATTTTGTTCCTCTTTTATTTTTTGATATACTAAACTTAGTTCAGATTCTAATTATTTTATAGAGAGAAGGGAATAGCTATGAATTTAACCACTCTAGAAGAAATTCAAGAATGGGCAGAATCAAATCTAATCAACCGAAAACAAGCTTCAAAAGTTGCTGGATTAAATTATGAAGGGTTTTCCAGTGCTATAAAAAGAAAACATATAAAACCCTTTATTGAAATCGGTGACGAAAAAGGGCCTTCGACTACACGCCTATACCTTAAAAGTGACGTAGAATCCTATGCAAAAAAAGTTAAGCCTAGAAAAAAATCGGCTAATTAACAACATTGACAATTTGAGATAATTTAGTATTCTAAATAAAAAGGCTAAAATAATTACACATCTATTAATTTCTTAATATTAGTTAACTGCCAACCAATGCGAACTCCCTTTAGCCTTTTACGAACCTTCTATATCACACTTCTTTGAGGGTTCGTTTTTTTAGTTTGCTCATATAAATTACTCAATTAGAGAATACGTTTGGTCTTGCAAAACGAGACCCTCTCTATTCTACCTATGATTCAATTACTCTTTCTGATTAATTCACAGAAAGAGTTTTTCATTGTTTACTACTTCTATTTCATTTCTTCAAAGGAGAAATGCGTTACAGTCTCTCCATCCATCATTCGATAAGATCTTATAAGACCGTATTTTCGTTGTAAGTAAGAAATCAACGTCAAACGTTCTTTTTTTGTATAAGGTGGCTTTCCTTTTAACATTCGATGATTATCTAATATTTCGAATGAAAAAATACTCCCTTTAAAATTTTTATAAATATCTTGTGCTTCATCAAATACATGCATTACAGTAACCTTTTCCAAAATATTTTCCCCTTTTTATATTTTCAAAATATTCTAATCATTTTTATACACCAATAATACAATAGAATAATTAGTTTGTCATAAAGAATTATTTATTTTTTATAATTAATCACAGTCATATGTTTCAAAAAGTACAAAGAAGCAAAATATAAAAAACAGCAATAGAATAAATAAACTAAATAAGACAATCAGCCCTGTTATTAGTGTAATGGCAACTAAAAAAGTTGGATTAATCGATTTTCTAATACGATTTTTCACTGAATACTCCTTTTTCTGAACTTATTTCTTGTTGTTTTTTGTTCTCTTTCATCAGCCCATTTTCTTTTCTCCAGTAAAGAAAACTACCTGAAGATATACCAAAATATCGATGCATATCCTTTATTGGAATCCTCCTTTCATACAATTTTTTATAATTATTTATTGTTAAATCCAGATGAGCGTGTTGTTCTGGAAAAGATAACTCTTTTACCTTTCTTTGGATTGCGTGGACTAACTCATTCTCCTTTTTGTACCAGTCTTGATCCTTGCTTAAAAGGATCAGCAGCTCTAAACGTTTGATTCGTTTGTTCTTCCTTTTTTGTTTATAACTCTTTTCCATAGTTCTCTCCTTCCAAAATTATTTTTTATTCAACATTTTGTATTTACCAAAAATAAATTCGCGAGTTTTATGGCGTCCGATAACTCTAACCCTAGTAGAAAACGGTAAATGCTCGCTTGCTTTAAGACAAGGTCTTCGCAAGTATCTACATGTATGTAGCAAACAGCCATTTGTTCTTTGTTACAAGAACGACTGTGTAGCCCCAAAGCCCTATAAGCTACGCTGATAACTTCGGGAACATATTTGCTCTTTAGATAAGATCGTCTGTAAATGTTGTTACACAACCGTTTTAGTCGGCTGCTTCATTACTTTACTGATTCTTTTGCTTGAGACCATTAAAAGATACCTCTTTTAGAAAGCTGTCAACCTAACGTTGGACCGCGTTGACTCCCCCTTCAATTAGCAACTTCTTCAGCAAATCCTTCACTTTCGAAATATCCTCAGAGGATTTTCAGGCAAATACAAAATGTTGATTCATTTATAATTTTGTTTCTTTCAAACTACTTCTGTTCTAACATTCATTCCACTAACTTGGTGGATAACTGACTATTCAAAAAAGCAGTTCATCCCATAAAAATACATATTCAATAATTATTCTGTGCTATAATTCGTTTATAAAATAAAAGGAGATATATTATGAAAAAAATTTTTCTATACCTTATTGCTATTGGATTTCTTTCAGGATGCTCGGCAAATAATAACGATACCAAAAATTCTTCAACGCATGAAAGTTATAAAGATTCTTCTAGTAGCTACGTGAGATCCTCAATTACAAAATCTTCTACAAAAGTTACAAGTTCTTCAACAAGCAGCTCAAATCATACAACGTCTTCATCAAGCCAAGTATCCCTTATTTCAAATGAAGAGGATGCAAAAGAAGCTATTAAACAAAAATACGGATTTTCCGCAGACACAAGACTAACATTTTGGGAAATGATAGGCAGTGACTATCTATTCAAAGCACAAAGTGAAGCCGCCATTGCAAACGGAGGTACTGGCACATTAGGATTCTATCGTGTTACTCCAGATGGAGAAGTGTATGATGCTGATTCAACTGGGGAAATCTATCAATGACTTTGACGGGTGCATTTGCACCTTTTTTTTGAGAACACGTAATTAACAATACCCGTTTCATTTTTCTTTTCCTAAAGTTAGTAGTATCTGTCACTAATCAACTTGTTTTTTCAAATAATTTTCAAGTGCTTGTGACACAACCGCTTGACCTAATTCTTCAGAAATAATTCTATACGCACCAGAAATCATTTCTAATTCTTTTGCTCTTTCCGCTAATTGATCTAGTTCAGCTATAGGATCATCACTCTCTCTAAAAGCAAATTCTCTTAATTCTTGTGATAAACTTTTACCCATGATTTTCATACTCCTCTATTTTTACCACTAAATTCTGTTGGCTATATTCCAACCCCGTTTGTACCTTGAACCATTTCATTAAATCATTGTAAATACTCGGAACAGTAGCATAGTTACCATACTTAGCAATCTCTTCTACACGTTGTTTTTCAAATTCTAGCAAACTTTTAAAGATTAGTAGATTGGCATCAAACATACTTGCCGTTCCTTTCGATAATCGTTTCAAATGATTTTCAGACATTTCCTTTCACCTCATTCCGCTATATCTTCCACTAGCGTACCTAATCGTGACCTTCTGAAACATCACGTCCACACATAGGACAAAAATTAATTAAAACCATATCATCATCATTGTTCCCTCTAATATCTAGGCAGCCATTTAGACCATCAATTCTGGTATCAATTTGATTGAAATCAGTTTTAAGTGATTCACCATAACAAGTGCCTTCTTTTGGCGTGCAGTACTTACATTCTTTCAAGTTAGCTTCCTCCATCCCTTAATTTCTTCCAGCTAGTCAACTACTTTTTGATAGTAGAATTAATCTATAAACTGTATCAAGTCATGCTCATGTAACATTATCATCTGTTTCAAATAAACTATCTACACAAATACTTTGATAAAAAGCAAGTATTTGTTGAAATTCTTTAGTTGTCAGCCGTTCAGTTGGCTTACAATGAAATTTCGCAGTGGTTTTTATGCCATACTTTTTTTCAAGTTTCTCAAACAGTTCTTCATAAGTGTGGAATTTTGGGATACAGTCATATGCCTGCTTTCGTTTAATGTCAATGACTACTAAATCATGACCAAATCCACCGTAAACAAGTTCATGTGTAAAATGATACGCTGGATAAATATCATTACATTTTTTGATTGCCTCCTGCACTTCCTCAACCAAGTAATTATCTAAACAAAAACGAGCATAATACGTCAGCAATTGATCCATTGTATCTAAAATGGACAAATCCTTTACCAATTGTATAGCAGTAATCTCTCTCATTTTATGCTCCCTTTTTTACTCTTGACCTTCTTGATACATCACCTTTGGATCAAGTGTCGGCACTTTTTATTTAATCCTATGTCAAAATTCGCAGCCTCTTGTACAATCAATTTATAAGACTGTTTCTCTGCTTCCAAAGTAAAAATAATTTACTCATATCACATTTTTTGTAACAAGTTTTCCCATTCCTTTTCCTGTAAATCTAAGAGGAGAACGAAGACTCACCCGTCTTGCAATAAGTATTCCTTGCTTATCAAAAACTAGTCGGATATATCTCTCAATCTCTCGAAAACGAACTTCTTTTCCTGTTTCAACATAAGAGATTCGATTAGCTACGTGGCTGATCTTTATCTCTATCAATCTAGTACCTGTGATTAAATAGTTTTTAGCTATTATCTTTCCAGTCTGATCTTTTTTGCGAAATAAAACACAACGATAACCATACTTCATCAAGTATTTTTCCATTTTGTCTCTCCCTCCCCTCTATCGTTTGTTTTTATCTCAAACTAGACAAAAAAGGGCGAGGAAGCGTATTTACATACACTTCCTCGCCCTCACTGTCACGATACTGCAAGTCATTCTATCCTAGTAACTTATAGTCCTAGATAATTATTTTTAATAAACAACTATCCGTCATAGATACTAGCTCTATAAAATCCGAAAGAAAGTTCGCTTTCTTCCCCTATAAAGTTCTGATATAATATGACCGTTGCAGTTCAAACTGTGACAGGAGGAGCAAACAGCATATGTAGGTCCTATCTACATAGGGGCTGACATTGTTCCCTCAACGACCTAATACTAAACGCCAATTTAGTATTAGCGAGAGGGGCAATGGCTCCTTTTTTGTCTAGTTTCAAACCGAAACTAGCAACTATTCTATTTTTATTGAATAAACGTTACCATATTGTTAAGTAAAACACAAGATTATTAGGCTTGTAAATCTGTAATCAACTGTTTTCACTATCCACGGGTAACAATTTGTATATCACGCAACATTTCTTCCATGTTACCAATAAACCCTAATAAATAGCCCATTACTAAACCTCTTTTCTAATTAAGATAAATATCGTCACAATAAAAAAAACATAAATATTTATAAATAAAATTTATCAGATTTAAAATGAAAAAGAAAGGAAAAAATTAAAAATGGAAGAATCTTCCATTTTTGCCAAATAAAATAAAAATTATGCTACAATTAGAGATTAACCATTTAATTAATGCTATTGAAAACCTGAGACAAGCAAAACATGTTTCACAAAAAGAATTATGTTTAGGAATTATGGATCCATCAACTTATTCAAAAATAAAAAAAGGAGAACTCTCTTTAAGTTTAAAAGATGGATATGAATTTCTTTCTCGTTTAAATGCTTCCTGGACAGATGTAGAATCGCTCAACTTATTTACTGATCCTCAAATTAATCGAATTTCAAAGAAATATAATCAATTGACAGGTAATCCCAAATCCTCCTTAAGCGATATTGAAGAATTATTCCAAGAAATTTCTTCACTGGATTTGAAGAACAGCCAATTGTTACGTTTATATTTATTATTAAAAAAATATTATTCCCAAGAAAGCTCCTATATTCCAAAAATTAAACCGAATGAAATTGAATCAATTTTTAAAAATATAAACATTTCAACCATATTAACTTCTGTTGATTATAAAATAATAGGTGATTTAACATCTGAATTTTCTATCCCACAATTGCTCGAGTTATATCCCAAGCTAATGGTAAAAGATTTAGAAGATTTTTTAGTCAATCCCAGATCATCAAAGTTATACACCTTACAGGGATTATCGAATATTGCCGACATCTTTATAGACAATGCCTATTTTGCTGAAGCAGAAAATATCCTTGATAATTTAAAATCAACTTCTACTTGCATCAACTCCTTTTTTTATATTTTCATGTACCACTTTCTAAATTATCGATTACAATTTTTCAAAGAAGAAAATGAACATAGAAAAAGTAAAATACTAAAAGAATTTGAAGACTGGATAAATGCAGCACAATTACTATTCAAAGAGGCTCCGCAAAATATAGAACCATTCGTAAATTCATTTAATGATTTAAAAAAATCGCAAGAAAATCACACTAAAATAATTTTTAGAAATGTTTGATTTAGGGGTATCTAAAGTTAATTTAAATATTTATTGTATTTTTCTGAAATTAAACTTCTCAATAAAACTCAAATCCAGTGATTCCATATACCTTGTTTTTTTATCAAAAAGTGCAAGAAAAAAGAGCTGCATTAGCAGCTCCCAAAGGAAAAAATGAAAAAATTTAATTAGATAAAAATAGTTTATACCCGGAAAATAAAAAATGCAATATAGAATATGATTAATTTTACAATCACACCAAAAAATTCAATATGTTATACTAGAAAAGAAAGTTGCTATAATTCAGGTGTAGCGCTGTCCGGTCGTGGTGACCCCAATCAACTTTGCAATTTCTTATTTGAAACGTTGGTTGTAAGGAGGTCTGCCAATGAATAACAGTGGAATGGGAAAGGTTACATTCTGAAATAGAATGTTGCAAAATATTCTAGCAATCTTAACGATCATTAATTTGATCTTAGAGATTGCGAACAAAATAAAAAGCTTAAAGGACTAATCCTTTAAGCTAAGCCTATTATCACTGCCGTAACAGTTTTGTAAAAGGTGTTACCAGCACCTTTTACCTACACCTGAATTATAACAACTTTTATGGGATTCGTCAAAAGTGACAAAACATTTTAGAAGCAGCTTCAGACGTTTTTCTTTTGTATAGCCCTGTTACATTTTCTTCCAAACATCAAACGTTTCAGGCTCAATTAACTGATTAAACTCTTCGGACGAGTATATCGCAATCTGATTCAACTTGTTTCTTACCAGATAGTCTCCTGGTGTTGCACTGATTGATCCTTTGGCCGAATTAATCTGCATTTTGTTCTTTTTCTTGGTTTTAAAAACATCAGACCCTATACAAAAATCAATCACTTGTTGGGGATTCTCCCCTGTATAGACCAGGTATTCATCGGTATGACAGTAATGACACTTCTTTTTATGCGCTTTCTTTTCCTTGCAATGATCCCACATTTTTTCTCCGAAACTTTTGGTAATTGACAATAAGAATCCGGTCCAGTTTCAACATAAATTGCACTCGCTTCTTCACTTGTTAACAACCGACCCTGAAAGTAAGGATACTCCTTTTGAGCGCTTCTTTATTTGCCTTTCAACAACTTCAATCGTCTCTTAGTCGCGATAAGAGGCCATTTTTTTTCAAAAATTTTGACATAAGCAGTGAGCTTCTTGAAATTTTCACAACTTAAGCAATCAGGATCTTTCCCTATTTCATGATCAAAAGCCAAATGTTCTTCGTGGCAATATGCCACAAGAGAAAGATATTTCCGAAGCTCTTTTTTCGTTTCTTTTTTTGTATCCAAAGTCTTTTCCCGTCCTTGGGGTCACTGGAACATCCGTACAGAAAATAGCGGTAGAAAACCGAACAACTAATGGACAATTAAGTCGGTTGTTCGGTTCTTTTGTTTAGCTTTCTCAATTTTAGTCGATTGATTTCACGGTAAAAGGTTCCTGTAGATATTTGATTGGTCTCAATGATTTCTTTGACAGAATAATCGCCACTTTTGTACATTCGAACTGCAATATCTAGTTTCTCTTGTGGAATTTTAGGACGGCCAATCGCTACCCCTCTTTTTTTACTAACTTCGATTCCTTCACGGACTCGATCAACCAAAAGATTCCGTTCTAATTCTGCGATCACACTCATCATTTGTAACATGGCCTTCCCCGTGGGTGTTGAAGTATTCATATTCTCTTTGAGAGAAACAAATTGAATTTGTTTTTGATCCAATTCTTGAATCAAGTTCAAAATATCCAAAGTATTACGTCCGAGTCTAGAAATGCTTTCTACTACAACACTGTCTTCTTTTCGAATCGTCTGAAGAAGCTGCTCAATTCCTGGGCGGTTTCTTTTTGTACCTGTATATTTTTCTTTAATAATCTTCTCTGCACCAAAATTTTTTAACTGATCAATTTGACGATCTAAATTTTGATAGTTTTTTAGAATCTAATTTGTCTATTTTGAGTTCTTGATTTGTCAGCATTTCCAGTTTTCAAAAACTCATTATAAAAAAGTTTATAATAAACCGTTGCCAAAAAGAAGAGAACTCTTCATAATAAGCAAGAATATAATTTGGAGGGAATTTATATGATTATTGGTTATGCTAGGGTATCAAAAGACGATAGTTTTTGGAAAGTTTGGAGGAATGAATGGTAAAAGAAAAAATTTTTGGTACGTTTGTGGGTGTTCCTTCGGAAGAACAATTACAGTTATACTTTCAATTAACTGATTTTGATAGGGAAATTATTAATGAAATGAGATTAGATTCCACTAAACTTGATTTTGCTGTACAGCTTGGTACAGTGCGATTTTTAGGAACTTTTTTTACTGAATTTTCAAAAATTCCGTTAGAAGTGATAGTGTATCTGGCTAATCAATTATCTATTGATCCACGTGAATTTGATTCTTATTCTAGGAAAATGACAATCAGTCAACATACACAATTGATCAAAGATCACTATTCGTATAGAAACTTTCATGACTCTGATTGCCAGAAATTTCTCTATGATTGGCTTTTATCTCGTGCTTCACATACGACTGAAACAACTGAAATGCTTTCAGATATGCTATTCTAAAATGAAAAATGGTCAAATACACATCAATCTTGAAGTAAATAGGTTACACGCGAATTGGGAAGACATTGAAGCTATAAGCCTATTTACATCAGAATCAGAAAGGATCATTCACAAAAAATTTAATGAGTTGACAACCCAAAAAAGCAGCAATCTCTCCGACATAGAACACTTTTATTTGGAAGTAGAAAATACTTACAAACAAGAGAAAAACAATGGTATACATAAGGTTCTTCTCTTGTTAAAAGCAGTCTATTCAAGCTATAGTAACTTAATTCCAGCCATTTCTTCAGACGAAATGGAATCTATTTTCAACCGAATTTATCAATCAAAAATACTAACTTCCATCGACCTAAAATTAGTAGGAGATTTAACCACTTACTTTACTGTTGCTCAATTGAAAGCCATAGCGCCAAAATTCTTCCGTTCAAACAATCCGGATTTAGAACTGCGGCCACGTATTTTTCAGACATATATACCTATATGTCAAAGCAATATCGCGGATATACTCATCGATAACAAAGAATTTGAAACAGCAACATTGCTCCTCTTTGATTTAAAAGAACTATCGAAACACAACAACAACTTTTTCTACTACTTCCAAGCCCATTTTTTGAATTATCGCCTGCTCTATTTAACTGTAAACAGCGAGAAAGAGGAGCTAGAAATTCTAGAGTGTTACGAAAAATAGTTAAAATCTGGTAAAGCAATTTTTGGAACTACACCTGCATTTAAGGCATATCAAAACTCATTTGAGAACCTAAAAAAACAAGAAAAACAAAACCATAAAAATAAGATCACCATAAATTGGTAAAAGAGCTATTTAGGCTCTTTTTATTATGATCAATCAATTAATTTTTAAATTATTTCCCTATCCTAAAGTCAGTAACTCAAAGACTTCCTTCTAAAAAGAAACAAACCATCATTCGCAAGCTCATGTAGCCCTCGACGTTATTGATGCCTTTCACTCACTTCGTTCAGTCCAAGCCATCAATAAGTTTTCGGGACAATTCCTCCTTCAAACACTCTCAAAACCTAATCGACATACGTCTTTTCTTTTTTGGGATTCATACTGAGATAAAACTGCTCTTCCAGCAGTAGCAACTCTTTGTAGACCCCATCCATAGGTATACTTGCAGATAGGCTCAAACTATAAAGAAAATCGCATGGAATAGCTTTAACTGACCTATTTCTCGTTACCCAGCTAGATACTGTACCCTGTTTGTAACCATGCAGTTCACAAAACTCCTCAACACTAATCCCTAAACGCCCAATGACAAAAGCATTGATAGGATGTGGATACACGTAGGTTTTCACACTCATAGTTAGTAAGCCTCCTCTTCGATATCACTGCGTATGCAGTAATAGTACTACTCTTCTCAAAAACGAGCAAGCAAGACAGGTCTCTTAGGGTCATAGAAAAATAGAAAAAGTATCATAGATATAATGTAAAAGGCAATTTGCGGGTTTTAATTTTATCCAGTATCTACCTCAAACAATTTCATTTGTTCAGCCTTCTTGGGGCCCTCTAACATTTGTTCCAGCGTTTCATAGATAAATGTACGTGCCAATCCAAAAGCCTCTGAAATTGCACTAAAATACGCTTCTTGGACTTTCTTCTTCACTCGGATGAGTGATCGCATCAAGCCATGGACCGACGCTAAAGTGATTCCGCCATTTCGTCCGGAACGGATCCGGAAATAGATTTTATTTTCGTTCTTCAGTTGCTTCAGTACTTTGTCCAACGAGCGCTCAGGCATTTTTAGTTCTTTTCTCAGTTGTTTCTTTGTAGAAACGATATAAGGTTTATAGGTGTATGATTGTTGGTTCAAATATTCCAAAAGATCTTGCGCCCACTCATGACTGTGCGAATATTTGCGCGCTTTACGCTCTTTTTTAAATTTCCACCAGCCCTTTTTCTTGTTAAACAGCTGTTCTTCAGATAAACTTTCATCAACCCATTCCTGGCATAGCAAAATTATTTTCTCCCTATGCGCTGCCTGGTACTTTTTCGAATAAGCTGATCGAATAATTCGAGTCAATTCCCTATCAGTAAGAGGATTAGCCAATCGATCGTTGAACTCTAACATTGCCAACTCGCACTCTTCAATTTCGTATCCGGAAGAAAAATAGGCTAAGGATAAAGTGAAAATGACATTATTTCGGCCGTATCTCCCCTTCTCTCCTTGGATCTTTTCACTTCGCATCAACAAACGGAACCAGGGTTCATCAACTTGGCGGAAATCTTGATTTGACGGTAATTCAAAGACGTTCTTATAGGTTGCTGCTTTATCTGCATCCATACGCATCGACCAGTTGATCCAGTCCGCAAAGTTATATCGGTATTGTGGTTCAAAAAACAGAAGATTATCTTCCGAAGGCATTCGTGTGATTCCAAAATGATTGGCATTCACATCTACAGGAAAGTCTTTTGCCAAGGCATCACGCAAGTTCTTAGAGATCATTTTTGCTACGTTGATCACTTTGAAGTTGGATTTTTTTGTGACATAAGCTGGTTTCTCTAATACATAAAATGCCTGATATCCGTGAGGCGTACGTAAAACCATTGTTGGCATAAAACCCAGCTCATGGCTTGCCAATAAAATTTCTCCATAGTCAAAATTCGGGTCTAAGGTATCAAAGTCAACGAAGAAGGTATTGATTTGTCGCAAATTGTCCTCCGAGTGGCCCTTTGTAAATTGGCGTCCTTGATCTGCATAGGTTCCATATCGATAAACATTGGGAGTCCAATGGCTAAATTTATTATTGTTTTCGATAATTCCTTCTTCCGACGTAATTACCAAGCCGATTCCTTCGATCATGTGTTCCTTTGAACGGTACGCAAAGATAGCCCCTTTTCCTGATTTATCACTAAAAGTGAACGGTTTAAGGCGGCTATTTTTATATTTAAATTTACGAATACCGTTTTGTAAGATCGTTGAATAAACGACGTCTAAAGAAGCTACCATGCCAACTTATCCTTTCCAAACAAAAAGAGAACACAAATAAACTTTCGTTTTGTGTTCCCTCAATGGCCTAGAAAGTCAAAATTTCTTTAAAATTGCATGACAAAATAAGCGTATATATATTGAGTT
Source organism: Enterococcus sp. M190262 (assembly GCF_005843965.1). NCBI lineage: Bacteria > Bacillati > Bacillota > Bacilli > Lactobacillales > Enterococcaceae > Enterococcus > Enterococcus sp. M190262. The sequence goes on from NZ_CP040462.1 coordinate 75,037, forward strand.
GCTCGTCTAAAAATGGTAAGATAAGCTTGTAAGTTCGGATTGTCAGTCCGAAGAAACTTATCCAATTACATAAGTGGTTGTCAGCCACTTACATAAATTCCGGAGACGAGCGAGAACACATAGTGTCTTATGTGATTCAGAAAAGTAGGTGAGGTCCAATTCACTTATTTTTCCGTCTCTTTTTTATGTATTTTTCTTCTATATCATCTTACCCCATACTTCTTAAACATGTAAACTCCCTTTTTCATGGAATTTTTTATGCTAAATATACAAATAGCGTAATATCAACCTTTTTCCACCTCCGAATATAGCACATGTTTTTCCATAAAGATAAAAAATTGATTTTTGTAATTATCCCACTAGCATCAGCTGTTGTGGTTTCCAAAACCAATGATACACTATCCTTTAGACATATTTATAAACATAAACATAGCTATATTTATGTTTATAAACATTGGAAAAACTTATGCTACTTACTTTTCATTTTCGCTCAGTTCCGTTGCATTAATACAAATAGATACTATGGAATTTTTTATGCTACATTTTTCGGGTTCTCTTATCTACCACAGTCTGGATTCTTATATTTATATATCTATATCTATATCTTGAATCATAACTAACTTTCATATGGAAAATTATATGCTATTTCCGCTCACTGATTCACTCTATTTTCTGACGTGCATTTTTATTTCAATGATCGATGCCCCATTTTTGATTTAAAAGATTTAATGTCTATTATTACAACTACTAGAATATTCTCAATCATATACATGTATACGTGTATGTATATGTATATGTACGTGTTTATATTCATGTATATACCAACATGTATTTCCATTCGAAAAGAATTGTTTATGTTTATGTAGAAAATTTTCTAGAGTTATAACACGATATTGTTATGGAAAATATTATGCTATTTATTTCAGATTCCTTATTGCGCATCTTACTGCTGCCAGAAAGCATTAATCATATACATTAATATGTACCTATACGTAAACATGCACGCAATCATGTTTGTTAGCAGTAAAGATCTTTATAAAACATTACTTTAGGAATCATAATCCTTCATTTTGATTAAATGCCAATATGTTTATGTATATAAATATATTGGTGTATATAAACATGGTAAGTATCCTTCATTTAAAGAACATAATTCTAGGAAGGTAAAACGATATTGCTATGGAAAATATTATGCTATTTGTTTCGTATTCCTTAATGTCCATCTTTTCTAGTAATAGAAATTTCCAAATCCTATATCTATACATACACATAAATATATACACGAATATAAACATGTTTATGTATATTGATACCTAGAGAACTATATAAAACACTAGTCCAAGAATCATACTTTTCATTTCGATTAATAATCAATATGTTTATGTATATAAATATATTGATGTACATAAACATGTGTAGTATACTGTATATAGAGAAAATCTTCTAGAAAGGTAAAACGGTATTATTATGGAAAACATTGTGCTATTTGATCTAAACGAAATAGACAACAAAAGGAACAAAACACTCCAAAAATCCAATAGCTTAATTCAAAAAGCGAAACATTCCTTGTCAGCAAAAGAACTTACTCTGGTCGATTATATGGTAACAAATATCAAAGAAACCGACGGTGATTTTTTTACAGTTGAAACATCTATCGCAGAATTAAATGAAATATGTAAATTTGGTCAAGGTGGGGCTGCCCATCAAAATACTGAAAAAGCACTACTAAATTTAGCTAATAAAGGCTTTTGGATTGAGCTACCTGACGGAGCTAAAACAATCGGTCGCTGGCTTGACAAACCATACATAAAGAATGGCCAAGTTAAGTTGAGACTTGATTCTGACCTTGCTCCGTACTTATTAAATCTAGTTGAAGGTCAATCTACTAAGCTGTTTTTCCTTGACGTAGTAAATTTAAAAAGTATTCACGCAAAGAAGCTTTACGAATATTTACAGTCCTGTAAACCTAATACTGAAATATATCTTTCAGTAGAAGAGGTAAAAGAGTTATTCCAAAAAGAGCATCTTGAATGGTACAGAGTCCTTTCGTATCTCAGGAAGGCTAAAGAGGACATTAATAACCTAACTACTATGAACATCGAGTATGAATCTGTTAAAGAGGGTCGCACAACACTTGGCATCAAGGTAAGACATACCAAAAAAGAATCCGAACTAATTGACTAAAATAAATACATGTTTATATTTACCATCATAAATATGTATATGAATATGTTTATAGATCGTCTATTCACTCAATAACTGAGAAAAAGGGGGAAAAAATATTGTTCACATTGACTGCAAATATTGAAAAAGGTGGTACAGGTAAAACCAGTACCCTCTATAATTTGGCTGAAAAGACTTCAGAAGAAGCTACTGTGCTCCTCATCGATCAAGATAAATCAGGAAACCTATCCGATAGGTATGGAAAATATGACTTTGGTTTGCTAAAGGACGAGAACAAGATCTCTAATTTATATAAAGGAAACGACGTCGAGCCTATCCATATTCATAAAAATTTAGACTTATTAGCAGGCGGTCCTGAACTAGCAGAAATAGAAGATCTCATTAGGGACAAACCAAATAATCGCTTAATATTGTTTTCCTGGTATGTAAAAAATATCGAAGAACTTCAAAAAAAGTATGATTATATATTCATAGATACGCACAACGATACGAGCTTAATAACACAAAACGCTTGGGCTGTTTCTGACGTTGTTCTAGGAGTATCTGATCCCTCAATGGACGGTTTCAAAGCGTTATTGAAACTCGGCAGAGATATCGATACTTTACGCAAAGAACTGGTTGAAGTACGAACAGGAGAAAGCTATTTAGTTGCTAAATATTACTTTATTGGCAATAAAGTAAAACATAATACTAATTCTAGCAAGGAATTTTTAGAGATTATTTCCAAAGAACCAAACTACTTAGGTTACGTTCCAGATAAAGAGCTGGTAAATACAGCTAATTTAGAAATGACGCCTTTAGTTGAAATTTCAAAGAACAAAGATCTCTACAACAAACACAAAAATTTCTTTGATCATACATGGGGAGTCTTTGATACTATACTAAATAAACTAAATGGAAGTGATAAATAATGGCAAATAGATTCGAAAAAGCAAAAAATACGTTCGAGGGAACTCCAGATACTCCCATAACAGAAAAACTTACTACTGCTAGATTAGACAGTGCTTTAAATCCAGCAGAAGAAGTAGAAAAAACAAAGCCTACTCAAATAACTCTTTATCCTTCAGACAAGGAAAAATTGCAGATCCTTAGAAAGAAACTTAAACGTAAGTCCGCTTCAGAGGTAATTCGTGATCTGATTAATGCTGAATATTCCCGTCAATTTCCGGATTGATACATAAAAGAAGTGTGAGCTTTTGCTTATACTTCTTTTTTAAACTATAAAAAAATACGCATATACATAAACATATTGGCAATCATATACATGTATATAAATATAGTCATGCACATGTATACCTAGAAAACAAGGAGGCTTCCCAATTTTTGTACATAAAATAGCAATTTTCAAACAAAATTCTTAAAAATCCTTTAATAAGAAGGGAGAAACGAGAAATTTAATAACACTATAAATAAAAAGACCGAGTAGTTCTCTTGACACCAAAAGCGAACTCATGTTCTAATGCGTATATAAAATGTATCGTTTTTTAGAAAAGGGGATTTATCATGGCCATGCAGTTTGGTGTGAATCCTACCTTCGACTATTCGAAGGAACCCTCACGCGATATCCTTTGTATCGACTGTAAAAGCTTTTATGCTTCAGTAGAATGCGTAGAAAGGGGATTAAATCCACTTAACACTAAATTGGTTGTTATGTCGTATCCTTCAGACGATCCGAACCTGAGAGGAAGTGGCCTGATCCTGGCATCAAGTCCTGTTGCAAAGGCAACCTATGGTATTTCTAATGTAAGCAGGGCAAGGGATTTGCCGTTTCCTTATCCGGAAGATCTAACAATCGCGCCACCAAGAATGGCGTTGTATATGCGTAAAAATATGGAAATCAACAATATCTACAAGGAATATGCTGACGAACAAAATCATGCCGTTTATAGCATCGACGAGAGCTTCTTAGACGTTACAGACTCATTGCGAATGTTTGGTGCTAAAGACGCAAACAAGCTGGCTAGAATGATCCAAATTGACGTTTATAAGCGTACCGGAATCTATACGACAGTCGGAATAGGAGACAACCCTTTATTAGCCAAATTTGCTCTGGATCTCGAAAGTAAAAAAAATCCACACATGAGAGCAGAGTGGCGCTATGAGGACGTCCCTGAAAAACTTTGGACCATTGACAATTTGACCGACGTATGGGGAATAGGGAGCAAAACAGCTGTCAAATTATACCGTATGGGTATCTTCAACATGCATGATCTCGCTCATGCGAATTATTATAAAATCAAGGAAAAGTTTGGTGTTTTAGGTACACAATTATATGCAAATTCATGGGGGATTGATCGCTCCTTTCTGGGTCAAAAATATTCTCCGAAGTCAAAATCTATAGGTAATAGTCAGGTTTTGAATCGTGATTATACTAGAAGAAATGAAATCGAAATCGTTATAAAAGAAATGGCCGATCAGGTAGCAACCAGGTTACGACGTGCAGGAGCCAAAGCTGAAGTCGTATCACTTTGGATCGTTTTTTCTATGGGCTACATCGATCGAGCTGGCAATCGCGGCTTTAGTCAGCAAATGAAGGTGCCTGCTACCAACAGCAGCAAACAAACTGCAAACTACTTACTCCAGATATTTGATCGCCATTACAAGTACCAGGATATCCGACATGTTGGCGTGAACTGTTCGAAATTAGTTTTTTCGAACGCGTTACAATTAGACCTATTTGCTGATCCAGACGAACAAGTAAAAGACTTGAAAATAGATTATGTTGTAGACACTATTCGCAAACAATACGGGTTTAAGTCCATTGTGCACGCCAATAGCCTTTTAGAAGGCGGACGCGCAATCGCTCGTTCATCACTCGTAGGTGGTCATGCCGGAGGCTTGGCTGGAATCGAAGGTGGTTCCAATGGTAAAGCGAACTAAAAAATCATTTTTAGATTACAACGAGTATCATGATCGGCCATTCGGGTTAAAGTGGGGGACTGCATATGCCATGGACGAGCTGGTCAAAGGAATCAAAGAAAACGAAGCCTGGGCAATCAAAGAAGTTGCTGCTCTTGAGCTAATGAATCGAGAGGAGATTGACGTGATCCTCTCAGAATCGTTTCTTTATCACAAATCGGTTTCTATTCAATTAAACACCAAGAACGAATTTGGACGGTTTTTAGACCCTCTAGTAGGCCTCTTTCTTGGTGAGGCTTACGACGACTATTTCGTTATTAACGATCAGCAAATCTTTTGGTCGGACGTCCGCCATATTGAAATAAAAAAGGAACAAAAATGGTTCGATATCGATTACTTTCGAAATAAAGGATCTCCAAGTAAAGTCGAAGAGAAGAATAAAGAAATTGATTCTGAAGTTGAATTAATAAAAAACGAGTATTATTAGTCCTTTTTAGAAGACGACTGAAGAGAATTCCTTAGAGCATTTTTAAAAAAGGATAAATTGCTCAGAGTCGCGACTATCAATTCTACTAAAAATTTTATATAGCGACCCCTCCGGATAATAGTTCAACTGCTACACTAAAAAAAAGAAAAGACATAGGCTCTTCCATAAGAAAATTAATTATTTATTTTCTACTCAAATACCATTAAAATTATCACCTATTTTGAATGCTATTTCTAGAATAATGGTCGGAAAGTGCGAAAACTACAGATTTTTACAGATTAACTAGAGAATAAACTATATAAACTAAAAAGGTATTACCATAATTCGCAATTATGGTAGTACCTTTTTAAAATACTATAAAATTAGGCATACTACTTTTATAGTAATGTATTATATCAACGATGGTTTAAGAATATTGAAATAAACACCTAAGTATAATAAAGAAGGGAACAAAACATGATTAAATACTACCATAATAATAATTATTATTTTCTTGGGATTAATTCTATTGATACTTCTATTAATAGGTAATACTTACATTTTGTTTAATTAAACATCAAAACATCGAATAAACTTTAATAATATTTTTATGTAAATAAACATTTTTTAGATATTGACACTATTTGTATGCAGCAGTACAATCAAATGCAAATAACGCAATATTTTTTTGCGATATCACTTTATTAAGTATTCTCATTTAGGATTTTTATAAATAATGTAGTAGAAGTAAAACCTAATGTGCACTTTTTCACATTTATAATTTTAGTATGGCAAAGTTAATTTGCAAATGAGGGAAAAAAGAATTTCTAATCTCGATGTATACAGATCTCGCCCTAAGTACACTAGTACAAGGACAAATCAACCCTATGCAATAGTTTAAATAGTTATAGCAAATAAGGGGTTTATAAACGTTTCAAAAGTTGATTTAAAATATATAGATTTCGGGAGGAAACTTTAATGTTAAAAAAATGCAAGAAATTTTCGATAACCATTTTGCTACTCACTGGCTTTTTTCTTTTGAATTTAAATGCTGTAGAAGCGAAATCATTTATTTATCCAAATCCATCTCATACTATAGATGAAATGTTTAAGGAGCATGACGACTTTTCAGGAGGAAATCCAGGTAGTAAAGGAAACCATGGTAAAAGAGGGGTTTCAGGCAGAAAGGGGGAGCCTGGCAAAAAAGGAAATGATGGTAAAAGAGGGAATGATGGTAAAGGCAAATTTATAATCATCTATTAGTATTTAATATTCTTTTGAGAAATGAGGGGTATAGAAATGATCTTATATAAACTCATTAATACACCAATTAGTAATTATTTGTATGATACGAATAAGAATAAAATTTGTAAAATCAATGAACAGCAATATTTAGCACTAAAAGAATATGAAACAGTTCATGAAAACGAAGATTCCATAAAGAAAGACACTCGACTAGATAACTTAATAAAAAACGGATTTTTAGGTGATAATCCCATTGTCTCAATAGAACACCCAGACACTCAGATTCTGAATGAATTGGTAAGCAATTCAATGTCTCAGATGACACTTCAATAGGTCTAGGGGGCAACTGAATCAACAAAGTAGATATCCACCCGTGAAAACGGGTGGATTTTTAACAGCCCTAGAATGGCTCACCACTCGCTAGCCCCTTTAAATGACCATCAACTGCTCACATCCCTCTCTCTTTAACTATTTAAATGGATCTACATACTCTTACTTATACCATCTCTAATTCGATTATCATCTTCTTGTTCTCGAATATATTTTTCAATTGTTTTTTGATTTAACCCAACCGTACTCACGTATTATCCTTTGGAACAAAAGCTTTTATTCCCATGCTTATATTTCAAATTTGCATGTTTTTCATGGATTAAGGCTACGCTTCGTCCTTTTAAATAGCTCATAAAACTAGAAATACTAATCTTTGACGGTATTCTTACTAACAGTTGAATGTGGTCAGGAATTTCATGAGCTTCAATAATTTTAACGTCTTTCATCTCATATATCCATCTCGTATGTGCTAAACTTTTATTGTCGTTAAACATAAAAAAACTCCTTTCGATCTGATACACAGTTGGTAGCCATCGTTAGTATATCGAAAGGAGTTTTTTATCGCTAAATCTATTTCATCTACACATAAAAACGCGCGTTTTTTGTTTCGTACGCTACGTGAACGAAACTGACTAAAGTCAATAATAATAAAAGAGCGAATCTATTATAGGCTCACTCTTTTGTCATTGCTATATTTGAATTTATCCAGGATCACTTCAAAAGTATCTATATCAAGCTGGCACAACTAAAGTAAGTATTTCTTTTCCTTTATAAGTTCAATTAATACTAGGATAGGGGGGAATCAGATTCTTGTATCTCGCCCTTTACTCACTCCTCCAAAAAGAGCGCTGCGTGAAACTTCACTAACGCGCAACGCAAGTCTAATTATGCAAATCTAACGATTAGTTTAGCACAAAGTAACATTTTTTAAATTGTTATAAGAAAAATAAGAGCGCTTATTGAAAGGAGAGTCAGCTTCTTATCTTCAAGAAGAATTCAGTATCCCAGGAAGAGGAGCTATATATAATTGGAAAAATGGTATCTAAGTGGAGAATTTTATCTCAAACAAAAGATGGTGACAAAAGAAAATATTGTTCATTTCATTGAAAAGCACAAAAATCAATTGTCAATCTCTAAGCTGACACGGTTGTTTGGATTTATCAAGAAGCACTTTCTACAGGAATAGAAAACTCATATCAACAGTAATAACATCTATAGAGGAACGAATTCATCAATTAATTCACGAGAAACATTCTCTATTTGGGCATCGCAAAATTCATGCCTTTTTGAGTTGTGAATTTACAATAGATATCAATAAAGTGCCGTGTATCATGAAACGAAAAGACTGGAACTGCAGAGCAAAAGAAAAAAAATATCGTCATACCGGACCGCAACATAAAGCTTTTGACAACCTTATCCAAAAGGATTGGAACACCAAATAACCTTTACAAAAATTAACGACAGACATCACTTACCTTTCTTTCGGAAGTAGCATCCTTGTATACCTATTTAAAGTATAGTGTTACAAAATTACTGAATCGCCTAGTCTTTTTATGATCTCAGAAATAAGTATACATATTATTTCACGTTAAAATAATTGTATAATCTAAAAAAACTTTTATTACAATTGTTATTTTGATAATTTATAGATAAGGAAAAATTAATATTGGAGAGTTGATAATGTGGGGAAAAAAGAAAAAAAGTATAATCCTAAACCAAGAAATGAATTTGAAAAAGGGTTATTTAAATATTTTGAAAAAGATTATTCTTTAAAAAAATTAGACAAAAAGCATTTTGAAATATGGAAAAAAGAAAATACTAAATGAAAGGATTATGAGTGAAGAAATTTAGTATTAATTAAAGAAAAGTCCACAAGTTAAAAATAATAACTATTTTACAAATAGAAAATAAAGAAAGAATAAGGAAGTAATTATTTTATGAAAGAGATAAAAACATTCTTGAATGAAGAGGATTATTTTTCCTATTTTGATCAAATTTGCATGGATTCCTATCTTATAGACTATTATCCATTAGTTTTAGTTGAGATCAAAGCAATCTGTATAAAAATTAAAAAATATATTTCTTTGGTAAATTCGTGTAACTATTTCGAGATACACTCCAAAATTCTTGGATTAGATGCACGCTTACAAATTATTTTAACACTTTTACCAACCAACTTTGAAAAAACATATAATCCATTTGAAAAAATAACTCAAAAAGAAATAATTGAATGTTCCAGAAAAGATTATAAATTGTTTTCTAGGGAAATATTTGATCTAAAGATTGATGGTAACATTCCACATTCTCTTTATTTTTCTGTATTGTAGAACACGATCCTACAAACTCATAAAAATATTTTTAAATATTTTTATGAGAAAAGATATACCATGAGAATTTAGAGAGAGAACTTTTTCACAATATATTCTGTATCAGTTATCTGTTTTTCATTTAGCAGAGATAAATAAAATTGTTTATTATTGAGCAATATTGACTATCGTATAGAATCTTTCATTATCAATTACATAAACTATTATAACAAAAAATATAACAGTTTATTCTAAATAAATAAAAGAATTATCATTATTTTAAAAGGATTTTCAACAATATGAAAGTAAAAAAGCCCTTTCTTAAAATAAATTCCTTTGCTATAATTATTTTAAATTAAAATTGAAACTATTTAACAAAGGAGTACAAATATGGAAAGTAAAACAGCTGGAAAAACTGTAGCACAGGAGAAAAATCCTTGGGAAGGTTTTAACGAAGGTCGCTGGCAGCACGAAGTTAATACATTAGACTTTATCAAACGTAATTACACAGAGTACAAAGGAGATGATAGCTTTTTAGAAGTAGCAGCCTCTAGTACAGAAAAATTGTGGAATAAGTTACAGGAGCTTTTTGAAGTTCAACATAAGCAAAATGGTGTTTATGATATGGATAACGATGTACCTGCAACAATCACTTCTCATAAACCAGGTTACTTAATTAAGGAAGAAGAAAAAATCGTTGGGCTACAAACAGATATCCCATTGAAACAAGCATTTATGCCTTTTGGTGGAATCAATATGGCAAATAAGGCATTGGAATCAAATGGATATGAAATAGACGATGAAATGTCCTTTATTTTTAATAAATGGCGTAAAACGCATAACCAAGGTGTTTTTGATGCCTATACAGATGAAATGCGTTTAGCACGTAAAAACAAAATTATTACTGGGCTACCTGATGCTTATGGACGTGGGCGAATCATTGGTGATTATCGTCGTGTAGCATTATATGGTATCGATTTCTTAATGCAGGAAAAGAAAAAAGATTGGAAAAATATTGGTAATAAAGTAATGACCAATGACGTAATACAGCTACGTGAAGAAGTTTCTGAACAATTCCGTGCTTTAGCTGATATGAAAGAGATGGCAGCAAGTTATGGCTATGATATTTCAAAACCTGCTACTAATGCACAAGAAGCAATTCAATGGTTATATTTTGGGTACCTTGCAGCAATTAAATCTCAAAACGGGGCAGCAATGTCAATAGGACGTATTTCTGCATTTCTTGATATTTATATCCAACGTGATTTAGATCGTGGATTGATTACTGAATTTGAAGCTCAAGAAATGATTGATCACTTAATTATGAAATTACGCATGGTAAAATTTGCTCGTACACCAGAATACAACCAATTATTCTCTGGTTACCCAATTTGGGCGACACTATCAATAGCTGGTATGAATATGGATGGATCCTCATTAGTAACCAAAAATGATTTCCGTATCTTGCATACATTGACTAACATGGGACCTTCACCAGAACCAAATTTGACTGTGTTATATTCTTCCCGTTTACCAGAAGGCTTCCGTACTTATGCAGCAAAAGTAGCCAAGCAAAGCTCTTCAATTCAATTTGAAAACGATGATTTATTACGCCAATACTGGGGATCAGATGATGCGGCAATTGCTTGCTGTGTTTCTGCGACAGTAATTGGAAAAGATATGCAATTCTTCGGTGCCCGAGCAAACTTAGCAAAAGCAGTACTTTATGCAATTAACGGTGGCATTGATGAAATGACGAAAATGCAAGTTGGCCCACGCTTCCGTCCTCTAGAAGGTGATAGCATCGATTTCGATCAATTTATGGAAAGCTACAAAGATGTTTTAAACTGGTTAGCTGAGCTATATGTAAACACTTTGAACGTAATCCATTATATGCATGATAAATATGCTTATGAAGCTCCACAATTAGCATTAATGGATACTGATCTGAAACGTACATTCGCAACTGGTATTGCAGGGATTTCTCACGCAACCGATTCATTGATGGCAATTAAATATGGAAATGTAAAAGTTATCCGTGATGAAGATGGTTTAGCCATCGACTATGTCCCACAAAATGAATTTCCAACTTATGGAAATGACAATGACGAAGCGGATGAAATGGCAAACTGGATTCTTGAGTACTTCATGACTCAAATCAAACGTCAACATACTTATCGTAACTCAACACCAACATTATCATTGTTGACAATCACTTCAAATGTCGTTTATGGCAAAAATACTGGAAATACACCAGATGGTCGCCGTGCAGGAAAACCATTAGCACCAGGAGCAAATCCAAGTTATCAAGATGGTAAATTCTTAGGTGAGAAAAATGGATTACTAGCTTCATTAAACTCAACAGCGAAATTGAACTACTCTTGTGCGCAAGATGGTATTTCCGACACACAAACCATTAATCCTGGAGCATTAGGCCGTATGGATGATGAAGGAACGCAAGTGGATAACCTACGACAAGTATTAGATGGCTATTTTGATAAGGGCGGCTACCACTTGAATGTCAATGTCTTTGGTCGTGAACTGCTAGAAGAAATGGATAAAGATATTGACAATCCAAAATATGCGAACTTTACGATTCGTGTTTCTGGATATGCAGTGAAATTTCGCGACTTAACACCAGAACAACGTCGTGATGTTATCTCACGTACAGATCATATTAAAATGTAAAAATCAATTCTATTAAAAAGAATTTAATATTAAAAAATGGTCTGTTTGTCAACACGAACCGACAAGTTGTGCTAAACTTTCATCATTGTTAGATATAAAAAAACCGGCTCTATAACTTATGGGACTGATGAATCAGAATTGATTCATCAGCCCCATTTTCATTATTGACTTTAGTCAGTTTCGTTCGCTACGCGAACGAAACAAAAAAACCGTACGTTTCTATGCGTGGACGAGATAGATTTAGCGATAAAAGTTTAGCTCGTACTACGTATTACATAGTATTAATTCCCGAAATATCGACAAAAATGCCTTATGGAAAATGAAAATTAACTATTAGTTAGATAGTAAGAGAATTGTGTAAGATAAAAGATGTTACAATTTTTGAAACTCATACAACATCTGGCCATATTCAACTGTTAGTAAGAATACTACCGAATATCATTATTTCCAGTTTTATGGGCTATTTAAAAAAATGAAATCTAACCTCAATCCATAAAAAATATATTCGGGAATAATAGTGATTGAATCAAATATAATGTTAGTAAACAAGAGTACGTAAATCTATAAAAATAAATAAGCTTGCAAGCGCTTGACAATCATAAAAAAATCCCTTTAAAAGGACTAACAAATTGTGACCACTTTTTTAAAGCTGGTAAAAATCAATCAGTTTTTAAAGATAAATTTTTACTGAAATCCGTGTATTATATAGTATCAAAAAAGAAATTTCCTTTTTTTTAAAATAAAAAAAGTGTTTTCTTTTTTTATTTTTAATAGTACAATATATATGAAAGCGCAACCAACAAGGTGCTTAGTGTTTTAGAATCTATAATGAAAGGAGAGATTAGTTGAATTTTTTTGTAAATCTAGTGTATTAATTATAAAAATAGGAGGAATTATTAATGATGAATCAAAACAAAAAAAATATTTTTGCTAATAATCATTATTCTGGCTATCTATTCATTGCTCCACAAATATTACTGATGCTGATTTTTATTATTTATCCAGTAATCAAGGGCTTTAAAATGAGTTTTTATGAAGTATATGGTATGGATTCTTATTTTGTAGGATTTGAAAATTTTAAAAATCTTTTTACAGATCCGGTTTTTCTAAAATCTATATTTAATACAATTCTTTTTGTAGTTGCTATTGTAGTCTTAACAATTGTTTTTGCTTTGTTTGTTGCAACAAGCGTTTTTGATAAAAACTCTAAGTATGTTTCTTTTATTAGAGGAAGTTATTATTTGCCGGTTATGGTTTCTATGGTAGTAATGAGTATTATCTGGAATTTTTTATTGAATCCATCAAATGGATTAATAAGCTATATGTTGGGAAATGCTGGGATTAAAGATGTAAATTTATTAGGAAATCCAATGACAGTTATGCCAGTTATTATTTTTGTTACATTTGTAGGTAATGTAGGGCAAGCTATTATTTTGTATTTAGCAACAATGATTGGTTTGCCAGAAGACTATTTTGAAGCAGCTCAATTAGATGGTGCAACCAGATGGCAAAGAATTAAATATATACTTATTCCGTTAATGAAACCAACAACAGCATATTTAACGGTTATCAATATTATTGCGGTTCTTAAAATCTTTGTTGTTATTCAGTTATTGACTGGTGGTGGACCTAACAATGCATCTGTGACAATGATGTACTACTTATATCAAAATGCCTTTGTTTATAACAATACAGGTATGGCTTCATCAATTGGAGTTCTAATGTTTATCATTGCTCTGTTATTTAGCATTCCACAATTGAAATCATTTTTGAAGTCAAAATAATTTAGGAGGGAAAATCATATGTTAAATAAGTTAAAACAAATGGAAAAATTCGATTTGATTACAAATATTATAGTGTTTGTGTTAGCTCTATTATTTTTACTTCCCTTATTTTGGTTACTAACAAATACTTTTAAGACATCAGCAGAAATCTATCAAATGCCACCTAATGTTTTACCAAATAAATGGTTTTTTGGTAATTTAAATGAATTGTTTCAAGGCCAACCTGCTATGCAGTGGATCACAAACAGTTTTGTTGTAGCTTTTTTTACTGCCCTTTTAAGTGTGATTATTTCAGCTTTGGCTGCGTATGGTTTTGCTAAATTAAAGTTTAAAGGACGAACAGTTTTATTTTTAGTTGTAATTGCATCAATCATGATTCCAAAAGAAACATTTATTGTTCCTTTATTTGATGTTGTGGTGAAATTGAATTGGATTGATACCTATCAATCAATGATTGTACCTAATTTAGCAACAGGATTTGGTACGTTTATGTTGTATTCCTATTTTAAATCTATTCCAGAGTCAATTCGAGAATCTGCTAAAATTGATGGTGCTCATGAGTGGACAATTTTTTATAAATTATGTATTCCAATTGTAAAACCTGGGTTAGGTGCATTGTTTATTTTAAATTTTGTTACTGCATGGAATGACTATTTGTGGCAACTGTTAATGGCTCGTAGTAAAGAGATGAAGACTTTAACGATAGGGGTAGCCAGCTTGCAACAAGATGTGAATCCTAATATTGGATTACGGGTTGCTGGCGCAGCTATTGCTGCTTTACCGATGATTATTATCTTTTTCATGTTTCAACGTTTCTTTATTAAGGGCGCAACAGATGGTTCAGTAAAAGAATAATTAGAAGGAGGGTTATTTATGAAAAAGAAATTAGTGTATATGATTTTAGTATTTAGTCTAATCATTATTGGATTTTCAGGATGTGGAAAAAAAGAGCCTCCCCAAAACGAAGTAGAAGTTTGGTTAACACCACAATGGAAAGGGACATATGGAGCTGATGAAAAAGGTGCTGATTATGATAGTTTCTTGAAAACAGCAGCCAATATGTATGAAAAGAAACATCCTGAAACGAAAATTCATGTTCAAGTTGTACCTGGAGATGAACGAGATAGTAAATTAAGTGTAGCTGTACAAACAAATACTTTGCCAGATATTTTCTTTGATTCAACTTTTGTATTATCCACATATGCTCATCAGGGATTGTTGGAACCATTCGACTCTATTATTGATGATAAAAACCGTAATGATATCTCGAATGCAATTTGGGACAACGTAATGATTAAAGATAAAACATACTTTTACCCATTTGCGCAAAATCCAGGCTTGCTTGTTTATAACGCTGATATGTTTAAAGAAGCAGGACTAGATCGCTATATATCTGGAAAAACAGAAATTGCTAAGTGGACTATTGAGGATTTTAAAACAATATTAACTTCTTTGAAGAAAAGCAATAGTAAAGTATCTCCGTTTGGATTATATGCGAAAAACAATCAAGGAGATACCTGGAATATGATGTATTTGAGAATGTTTGGAAACACATTTTTCTCTACTAATGGTGAGTTAAATGTAAATGATAAAGAAGGAGTAGAAGCCTTGGATTTCCTAAAAGAATTAGTTAAGGAAAAACTAGTTACTCCGGGAGCTGAATCTCTTTCAAGTAATGATGTAAATGCAATGTTTCAAAATCAACAGGTCGGTATAAGTTTTGCCAATTCCGTTTTGTATGCAGGAATGTTAGAAAGTATGGATAATGGTTCTCTTAAGAAGTTTGATGTCCGTTTGGCTAATATTCCAGGAAAAACAAAACCACTATCCTTTACTTATGTACTTGGTTCTGGAGTCTTTAATACTAATGGAGAAAAGAGAATGAAATTAGCTCAAGATTTTGTTAAATTCTATTCAGAAAATAAAGAATTAGTTCAAGCAAGCATGAACTTTTTACCTGTGAGAAATAGTATCATTGAAATAGAAAAAGATAAAATGCCACTTCTTGAAACATATACAAATAACGATAAATACGTGGTAAATTTTTCTAATAATACACCAGGATATGCAGAAATTAGAAATGCGCTTTATCCAGAAATACAAGCAGCATTAACAGGTGAAAAGACATCCAAAGAAGCATTAGATGCATTTGTTGAAGCTGGAGATAAGGCTATCGATCGAGGATTAAGGCGTTCTAAAGCTTTAAACGAGCAAGGAGAGCCTGAAAAATGATTTATGATCAATTAAAAAATTTGAAAAAATATAAAAATTTTCACCCTAATCTAGGATTGGTCATAGAGTATTTAGAAAATATAGATATCGATTCCTTACCTTTAGATTGGAGATATTCTTTAAATGAAAATATTCTATTTATGATCCAAGACAAGAAATTAAATAGTGTTTTTACAGGTGAGTATGAGTATCATAAAAAATATATAGATCTTCATATAATCATAGATGGTGAGGAAACTATTGCTTATGGATTTGGTGATATTACAGAAATTAAAGAATATAGTAATAAAAATGACTATGGTTTAGTATTCTCAAGTCGAAGACAAGAATTATACCTATCTCCTAAATACTTTGCATTATTTCTTCCTAATGAGGCGCATGAACCTAATAGAATGACAGAAAAAAGTAAAAAAGTTAGGAAATGCATAGTAAAAATTGCTGTTTAATGATACTTTAGCCAGGTAGAGAAGGAGTGAAAAAGAATGCAAAGACCTGTTAATTTAATTTTAAAAATTCAAACACGATATAACCAATTAACAAAAGCTGAGAAAAAAATTGCTGATTATGTATTGAAGGACAAAGAAAATATAATTTACATGTCTATTACAGAATTAGCAAATGCTTGTGGGGTTGGGGAAACTAGTGTGTATCGTTTTTGCCAAACAATGAAATTTAGAGGTTATCAAGAATTTAAAATGGAACTTTCTCTTTATCTGGCTTCTAGTAGAACAAATGATACAGAAGATGAAAGTCAAGATTTTGGATTCGAAAAAGAACGGATGGATCGGCAATTTGAGGCAATTAAGGAAACCTATCAATTATTAGATTTAAAAGCTATTACTCGTATTGTGGAAATGATGGAGAAGGCAAATTCTATTTTCTTTTTTGGAGTTGGAGGAAGTGCCCAAACAGCTCAAGACTTTTGGAATAAGTTCTTAAGAATCACTCCAAAAGTAAGAATTATTCAAGATGCTCATATGCAAGCAATGGCTGCATCTTTGTTAACAGAAGATGATTTAGTTTTTTTGATTTCTTATTCAGGATCAACGAAAGATATTGTTAATATTGCTGATATTGCTAAAGAAACTCATGCTAAAATAGTTGGTATTACTCGATACCAGAAATCACCTTTAACTAAATATACAGATGAAATTCTATTATGTGGTAGTAAGGAATCTCCTTTAGAAGGAGGATCGTTAACTGTTAAAACTAGTCAAATTTATCTTCTGGATTTACTTTATACCACATACTACCAAAGAAATAAGGAATGCAGTGTTAGAAATCAACATAGAAGTTCACAGGCAGTGGTAGATAGATTGTTCTAGAAATATAAATTTTGAAATTTATAGAAGAATACTACTAACATTTATTAGCTTTTAATATATCTTTATTATTTAAAAATGATTAATCAATTATTGAATAAGTCCATCATAGAGGATATTTGCTAGGAATAATAATTGTTTAATATTTTTAATTTATCTTTTCGACAAATTAATTAACGTTACATTATGTACATTTTAATAGTATATATATCTGTATATTATTTGCTGGAGGTATTAATTATGAAAAAAATTGAAAGTATAAGAGGAAATTTAATTGTATCTTGTCAAGCATTACCAGACGAGCCACTGCACTCATCTTTTATTATGGGAAGAATGGCAGTTGCAGCTCAAGAAGGTGGTGCCGCTGGTATCCGTGCAAATACCTATAATGACATTGTGGAAATAAAGAAAATGATTGATTTGCCAGTAATTGGTATAGTAAAACGTGATTATAATGATTCAAGTGTTTATATTACAGCAACGATGAAAGAAATTGATGAATTAGTCAAAGCAAAAGCTGATATCATAGCTCTAGATGCAACAAGTAATATCAGACCAAAAGGGAAGTCTCTTGAAAGCTTTTTTAATTCTATCAAGACAAAGTATCCAGATCAACTATTGATGGCAGATTGTTCCACAATAGAAGAATGTATATTTGCTGATAAGTTAGGGTTTGACTTCATTGGAACTACGTTAGTTGGATATACAGAGCAAAGTAAGACAATAAAAATTGAAGCTAATGATTTCGAGTTTATCCGTAAAACTATAGACAATGTTTCACATCCAGTAATTGCGGAAGGAAATATTGATACGCCTGAGAAAGCTAAAAGAGTATTAGAATTAGGATGTTATAGTGTAGTCGTAGGTTCTATTATTACTCGTCCACAAATCATTACTAAAAGATTTGTTTCGACAATTACAGCCAATTATTAAAAGAGGAGAATAAATCAATGAAGAATTTAACAAAATATGAAGGAATAATACCAGCTTTTTATGCATGTTATGACGAAAAAGGGGAAATCTCTCCCCAAAGAGTTAGAAAATTAACTCAATATTTTATTGATAAAAAGGTTAAAGGCCTATATGTTAATGGTTCATCTGGAGAGTGTATTTATCAAAGTGTAGAAGATCGTAAAATAGTTTTGGAAAATGTAATGGAAGTAGCTAAAGATAAACTTACGATTATTGCTCACGTAGCATGTAATAGTACGAAAGATAGTACTGTTTTAGCAAAACATGCAGAAAGTCTAGGTGTTGATGCTATTGCTGCCATTCCACCTATTTATTTCCGTTTGCCTGAGTACTCCATTTCTAAATATTGGAATAATATAAGTGATGCTGCACCAAATACTGATTTTATTATTTATAATATTCCTCAACTAGCTGGTGTTTCTTTAACACCAAAACTTTATAGTGAAATGTTAAAAAATAAAAACATTATAGGAGTTAAAAACTCTTCAATGGCTGTACAAGATATTCAAATCTTTTCTGCTTTAGGTGGAAAAGACCATATTGTTTTTAATGGACCTGATGAACAATTTTTGGGTGGTCGTTTAATGGGAGCTAGAGCAGGAATCGGTGGAACTTATGCTGTTATGCCAGAATTATTTTTACAGTTAAATCAGTTTATCGAAGATAGAGAAATTGATTTAGCTAAGGAATTACAATATGTAATTAACGATATTATTGCTTTAATGGTGTCATGTTATGGAAATATGTATTCTGTAGCAAAAGAAATTTTACGAATTAATGAAGAAATGGATATTGGCTCAGTAAGAGCGCCTTTAACACCATTTATTGAAAGTGATTTCGAATCTATTCGGAGAGCTGCTTCATTAATTCAATTAACAAAAGAAAAATTTATTAAGTAATCGGAGATAAAACAATGAAAAAATATGTGGTGATTGATATAGGTGGCACCATGATAAAATATGGAATAGTTGACCAAAATGGAAGCCTGATAAGAAAAAATAAAATTCCTACAGAAGCAGAATTAGGTGGACCAGGTATTCTTTCAAAAGTAATTAAGATAATTGATGAATACCAAGATAAATACTTACTTTCAGGCATTTGTTTATCTTCAGCAGGTATGGTTGATTCAGAGAAAGGAGAAATTTTTTATTCAGGACCTTCTATCCCTAATTATGCTGGAACAGAGTATAAAAAAATATTAGAAAAGCGTTATAGTATTCCATGTGAAATTGAAAATGATGTAAATTGTGCTGGGATGGCTGAAGTAATTTCAGGAAGTGCAAAAGGAAGTAGATCTACTCTCTGTTTAACTATCGGAACAGGAATTGGAGGGTGCTTCCTTATAGATTCTGAGGTTTTTCATGGTTATAGTAACAGTGCTTGTGAGATAGGGTATTTACCTATGGGACAAGCTAGTTTTCAGGAGTTAGCTTCTACAACAACACTAGTAAAAAATGTGGCTAAAGCTCATGGGGATAACTCAATAGAATGGGATGGATATCGTATTTTTGAGGAAGCAAAAGCAGGGAATCAAAAATGTATTGACGCCATTGATCAAATGTCAGATTATTTAGGTCAAGGGATAGCAACAATATGCTATGTAATAAACCCACAAACTGTTGTTTTAGGTGGAGGGATTATGGTTCAAGAAGTTTTTTTAAAGAATCGTATTGAAAGAGCTTTATATAAATATTTATTGCCAACTATAGCTGAAAAAATAAATTTAACTTTTGCTCATCATGGAAATGATGCAGGGATGTTAGGTGCGTTTTATCATTTCATGAATCGCCAAAGGTCATTGAAGGAGTGTTGAAGATGATTGAAACTATGTCTTTAGATGAAATGAGAAGGTATAAAGGTCGTCAAACGTTGCCTCCAGATATGGATGCTTTTTGGAAAAATCAAATAAAATCGGTTGCAGAGATTCCGTCATATCAATTGAATTCGTGTGATTTCAATTTAGAATTTGTAGATTGTTATGAATTGATATTTAATGGAAATAATGGTTCTAGCATTTATTCTAAATGTTTATTTCCAAAAGGAGTAAGCAAAGCTCCAGTAGTATTCTATTTTCATGGTTATCAAGGACAAAGTCCTGATTGGACAGAAAATCTAAAATTTGTATGTGCTGGTTATGCAGTAGTGTGTATGGATGTAAGGGGACAAGCGGGTAAATCACAAGATTTAGGAAACTTCAATGGAATGACAGTAAAAGGGCAAGTTATTCGTGGGGCAATTGATGGACCAGAACATCTGTTTTATAAAGATATATATTTGGATACGTATCAATTAGTGGAGATAGTAGCTTCATTAGATTTTGTAGATGAAACCATGCTATTAACTTACGGTGCTTCACAAGGAGGTGCATTAGCTTTAGTATGTGCTGCTTTAAATAATCGAATTAGTAAAACAGTAGCAGTGTATCCTTTTCTTTCAGACTTTAAGCGTGTATTGGAATTGGGAAATAATTGCGAACCCTATGATGAATTGTTTCGATATTTTAAGTTTTCGGATCCATTGCATCAAACAGAAGAAAAATTTTTGAAACATCTTTCCTACATTGATGTGAAAAATTTAGCTCATATGATTCAATGCCCTATAATGATGATAACCGGATTAGAAGACAATGTCTGCCCACCATCTACTCAGTTTGCTATTTATAATCGTATTAATACAAAGAAAGAGATAATTATATTACCAGAATATAGTCACGAAGGAATGAATGTATTTATCAATGATTTAGTTTATGATTATCTATTTGGTTCAAAAATTTTAAAGAAATAGTAAATTGAAGATTAAGTTGCTAAAAAAGTTATTTAATATTTCTTTGTTAGTTTCCCCAAAATACTACTTGAAACTTTATTAACGAATAACACAAATTCTAATTTTGCAACCTTAGAAATACTACAGCAAATAGTTGAGACTTTTCTCTTATAGAAAAGTCTCTTAAAAGTGATAATAATTGATCCTTAATAATTAACAAAACCGATCGAATTTAGTTTACATAATTAAAAAACTATATGTGAAACCATTAATATAATAAATGTAAAAATAAATAACTTTGTATAATATATCTTATGTAAACTAAAATAAAAAGCAAACTAACGCTTCGGAATCAACTGAACTGCTAGTTTGCTTCTATTTTTTTGTATCAATCTTTATAGAATTATTTTTTAGTATATCAGTTGTTGTCTCTTTTAAATCATCAAACTCACCCTGATACGTAGCAACTCTAACTACAAATTCAACCACTTTCTGATTTTCCATTTTTAATGAATAGCCATTTAACTTGAGAAAAACATATGCAGCTAAAAATGCTGTACGTTTGTTAGCATTGTGAAAAGGATGCTTTTTGATTAGATTTATTAAGAGAACTGCTGCTTTGCTGAATACATCAGGATAAAGTTCTTTTCCAAAAATATGCTGTTTTGGTTGATTTACAGCCATACTCAAAGCATTTTTATCAATGACACCAACTGTTTCTTTTGGTGAATATTTTTTTATTTGAATAACATTCAATTTTACAATATCTTTTTCGCTCAGATACATCATCTGTCAACTAATTCCTTGAATGCTTCATCATATTCTGATAGAGCCTGATTCACATACATATCAATTTCAAGATCTAAATTTCTTTCTTCCTTCACAATTGCATCCATCATTTTATCTTCATCAATAAAAATAGTATCTCCAGGTTTCAAACCTTTTTGTAATAAACTCTCTTTTGATAATGTTACAACAATTGAGTTGCCTACTTCTCTTATTTTCCTCTTCTTTATGTTCATTTATATCAGCTCCTATAAAAAGTATACACCGTATATACATTTTCTTCAAATTATTTTATTCTCAAGTGTATGTTTTTCCTTAATATAAGAGAGTTAAACTCCTAGTCTTTTTTCAGCTAATTCCTAACTTTTGCTTTAAAATCTCTAATTCTTTATTAAATTCAGTAAAGTCTGGCTCCGTAAATTCCATCACTAAATCTATTATTAGAGTCTGTTCACCTGGTGTATGGTTAGCTATCTTCTCAAGACTGTTAAATAACTTTATCTTAAAGTCATCAATATTAATGATTAAGGATTGACTTATCTTTCGCAAAGAATAAACTAGCTCTTGAGTGTTCTCTGGTACACTTATAGAAATCAATTCTAGCTCCCATTTTATAATTGAACAATAAATGGATTTCCACTTCTCTGCTATATAAAGAAGAAAATCAATATCTCCCCTAGTTCCAGGATCCCCTATAGCCTCAGGAAAAGCAACATTTACTAGATTTGATAATCCATTTGTTAGCTTCAATATTTGATTGTATTTGTAACTGATCCATTCAAATATTTCTCCATCTTCAGTAATAGGATTTGGAAATTCAAGAATAATTTCATAACGAAGATCTTTTTTTAGTTCGTCGGCTTCTCCCAAAAATTCTAATAGAATTTGAATAAAAAAGATATATTCCCATGCATCTGGTTTTTCTAAAATGATTTGAAGTATGTTAGGGCTAAGAGCCATGATTTTTTTGGAGAAATTTTTTTGTACTAATTTTTTCCTTAAGGATAAAGAATCGTAAAATAGATATGCAAATTGAAATTTTAATCGCTCCGAAATCTGTTCAGCAAGCTCATATTCATAACTCCAAGTGCTATCTTCATACATCACTTGTTCAACAAATCTGAACAATTCCGAGTTATCTACAAGAGAGTCAAAATTCCCCTCAGGATTATCTTTCCATAATGGCATACCTTGAATGACTTTCTTATCAATAAAAGCATAAATAGGAATTCCCTTTTCTTTTGCTCTAAGGTACTCTAAGTTAGTTACCGATTTTCCATTGTCAGTTTGGTATCCATACCTATTGCCTATAATCAAAATGAATATATCAGCCCTTTCTTGTACAACCCGCAGACAATTATCCACGGTTCCTAATGAAGGGTCTATAGGGAACGACGAATATTCTGACAACAGTACTTCAAATCCTAAATCATTCTCTATAACATTCTTAAGATCACTTCTTATTTGTTTTAAATCATAACAGGTTGAACTAATAAATACCGTAGGCTTCCTTGCAAAACTAGACAAAGAAATCCCTCCTTAATAATTTTATCGATAAGTAATTCCGAAAATGCAATTCGAATACATAAAATCCAGGATCTTTTCTGCATCAATATCTTCTTCACTATTGTAATAAGCAGAAAGAAATTCATTAAATTTTTCAAATACGTTTTCAGGAATGGACAACAAGCCTAAACCATGATCAAACATAATTTTATTTGCTGTTAATAATGCTGTTCGCTTATTACCATCCCCAAAAATTTGATTTTTTGATATAAACAGAAACAGTCTTAACGCTTTTTCCGTGTCAGATATATCTTGTCTCAATATTTCGCCATATTGATTCTTTACCTCATCTTCAGTTAACATTGGTGGCACATATCTTCCTTGAATAGTTGATACTTCTACCCCACCAGTCCGAATTTCTCCAGGGAAAAGGGCATCTTCCGCTGAAACGACTCGATTAATCCGCTTACTTGTCTCTAACAGAGGCTCTTGTACGTCGTTTGAAAGCAGTTCAAAGCCTCTTTTTAAGTTAACGACGGTCAGGACATCATCTACCGCCACGTTATTGGCCCGATTATACTTAATAATCTCTTCTGTTTGTAACAACGTTGTATTCAATCCTTCAAATTTACCCGCATTATACACCAGTTCCACAATGTTTTTCTTCAATAAATAGACAGACTCTTTGCGCGATAAGTGGTATTTATCAGGAAATTTAGGACGCTTTTCTTCGCTCATTTTCTCACCTCTTGAATTTTTCCTTCTATTATATAGGGAATTATTCTGTCATAGATCCAAACTTTTTACTGCGGTATCTTTATCTTCCTGGGTGATCCCGATATAGCGTAAAGTCTCCCGTTGCGAAGAATGGTTGAGCAGCGACTGAATGATCTCTGTTTTAGTCCCTTGCTTGTACAAAAAATAACCAAAAGTCTTGCGCATCGAATGGGGACCAATTTCTTTTAAACCAACCGCCGTTCCTGCTTCATGAATGATCCGCCAAAGGCTTTGTCGGGTCAAAGGCGTATCTGCTCCTTTTCGACTTGGAAACAAATAATTACTGAAATCATGTACTTGCAGCTGTTCAGGAAATTCCGATTGAACATAATCGAGAATCACTCTTCGTAATTTGTTCGAAATGAAGACCGAATTGTGTTTGGCCGTTTTTTGTTCCTTCATGGCCAGACGTTCTTTGACAATCACCCGTCCACGGGAAATTTCTAATACATCACTTAATTTTAACTGTCTTAAATCAGAGATTCGATATGCTGTATTGATCCCAATCGAAAAAAGCACCAAATTTCGTTGCCCATATTTTCCGGAAGCCAAAATGGCCTTCATGGCATCGATCTTTTTTTTGTCGCGAATCGGTTCCACGCTCTTCATTTTTAGCCGCCTCCCAAATGTTACTTAATACGATTATAACAGATAATAAGTCACATTTAAACAAGCTATAGAAAAAAGCCTCTAAAAGAAAAGTAATTTTCTCTTAGAGCCTCTAAGGATGGAGCGATTTTAACGAATGTGACAGAATCAGATTGTGTCTCATTCGTAAACAAGTGTTTGTTATAATATTTTTCAATTAATTAAATATATTATTAATAAAAAAATATTAATTTGAAATGACAACTGAAGACCGATTTAACACATATTTTAAACATCATATAATAATATATTGAAATTTTGTTAAAATAATTATAATAAAATAAAAATAGAATATATGTTAAAAATATTATTTAATAATTAATTAAATAGTGTTAAATATGTTATGTAAGTTCTAATGGTAAAATGAATCTAGTTCTAGAACCTTACTGTCTAATGAAACCATTCAAGCCACTTTTCCAAAAACAGAAGTTCAAAAATGTATTATCCGTCAAAATAGAAACAACATGATATTTGTTGATTATAAGGGTTTAAAGACTACTACAGATAATTTAAAACCGATATATACGGTATCTACTTAAAATAGGTGTTGGATTTTCAGAAAAAATGGGATATATTAAAAAAATATGTATAGATTATTAGACCTTTTTCAAGTATCCTGAAGAATTACACTACATCATTACACAAGTGATTGAAAGATTTCACCGGCAACTTTGCAGGCCAAAAAAGTTAAAAAGTGTCTTTACATCGGATGAGTCGCTGCTTAAAATACTGTATCTCATTACAATAGATGTTACAAAAAAATAGATCATGGCGGTTTAAAACTTGGGGCAGATTTTTTGAAAATCACGTGACTGATTATATTAAAGAAAAAAATCTTACACAAAATTCTTTACATACCCATTTTTTAGTTCATAAAAAAACGCTATCTTCTTTTGATAAAACCATCTTGTAAAATTTTCCAAACCCTGCTTTGCTCTTCAGAAAAACGTACTACATCAAAAGCTAAAGCCAAATTAATCTTATTAGTAAACTCGGATAATATTATTGGTAAAGCAATCCCTTCTAGGTCATTACTTAGTATATCCTCTAGAATCAAATCTAATTCCTGAAGAACTTCCTGAATATTTTTTTGCTTTTTACTATTTTCTAAACTTGATCGAAACCTTTCTAATAATTGAACGGCTAACTCTTTATCCATTGTATTATCCTCTCACAACTTAAATTAGTATTTGTTTTCATACATGCTATTGAGAATAGTATCAGTCATATTACCTATAATACTATTTAGATACTATCCTAACTCCCCCCAACAAACTACATTATTAAAACTAAAGTTTTGGGAAATCTATATGTAAAATCTTTTTATATTCAATATTGGAATATCCCTATTACTATTAGGACTGAAGCTAATATTTAATTATATAAATTTCTTTATGTTAAAAATAAGCCAATTAATTAAAGATTATTATAATTTTTAATTAATTTTTATAAAAAACTGTTTTTATCTATATCCAGTAATGTTTGTAAGTCGTAAATTAAAAGCCTGCATATAATTAAAAAAATTATATACAGACCTTTTTTATGGCTCTATAATATCTAGTGTTTGTGACGCCTTCTGTTGCCAATACTTTTTTTCTAATAAATGCAAACAGACACCTTGAAATCCTTTAGAATAAAGTCGACGAAAACCATTCAAAGGAATGTTTCAAGATGTCCTATTCAAAGTTTACCAAAGAGTTATTAGATATTCTAGATCTAAATCTTACCTTTGAGGAATGCTTCCATTGTCACTATCAAAATAAGCAAACGATCATTAAATGGAGCTGGAAAAAAGTATCCATCTTATTGAATGCTGTCAGTAACTACAAGACCATTCTGCGAATTAACAAATAGCGCTTTAAATGTAAACACTGTGGAAAGACTTTTTTAGCAGAAGATTCAGTTAGTGATCGTCTCTGCTCCATCGCTCGCAGAGACAAACAAGCCATTCTTGAGCTATTAAGCGAACCTCTTTCTATGTCTTTGATCGCACATATGAAGCACATTTCTCCGACCACTGTCATTCGAATACTTCGCAGCATTCGGCCTAAAACCGTTTCTTTGAACCAGCCGTTACCAGAAGTGGTGTGTTTCGATGAATTCAAATCGGTGAAAAACGTCTCGGAGCCATGAGCTTCGTCATGATGGACGGCAAGCCCCATCAACTGATTGATATTGTGGAAAATCGGCAACTCGATCCTTTACGCGACTATTTCTCTTGCGCTACCCTAGAAAAGTCCGTAAACAAGTGCGTCTAGTGGTTTCAGATTTCTATTATCTGTTATTCAAACCACCTATTAACTAAAAGAGTAATGGACCTTGCAAGCAATTATATATAAAAATTAGTTAGTATACGTTTAAAAAATCACGATTTAAAAGTAAATCACATAAAAGCACGAACACGTATCAGAACATGTTTGAAATTTTTTTGGCACAAAATTTGGCACAATTTATCTATATAGCTTGTAGAGCTCAAATCTGCAACCAAACGATTATTAGTCATCTATTCTGAATAACTGCGCTAAAGACACCAAACAACCCACTCCGAAAAGTGGGTACTTTTGAAAGAAGAAAGTTAAATATAATCTATAAGCAAATAGTACGATAAAACAGAATATTTTTCAATAGCTATTTTACATAAAAACACCCACCCTCGGGGGAGAGTGGATTCACAGAAATAAAATAAAAGGTTTTAGGTAAATAAAGTTTAACCGATTTTGGTTGATAATTCAATAGAGTATCTTGAATACCTATTGACGAAATTTCGTCACATACTTCTATTTAATCACAAATATGTTACAATAAAAAATAAAGTGAACCCCAAAAAGGATAAATTTGATTATTTTTTATAATATGTTATCTTAATTAATAGAAAAGAGTAGCGGATAGTAAATAAGAAGACTTCCCCAAAACTTCCCAGCTCCGTTACTCTTTCATTATAGAGATGATGTTAACATCTATCTATATTTTATAGTGCCTTTTTTTGTTTTTCAAGAATAACGTGTTCATTTTATGCAGGACCTTTAGCTCAGTTGGTTAGAGCAGACGGCTCATAACCGTCCGGTCGCAGGTTCGAGTCCTGCAAGGTCCATTATTCTTTTTGAGGAGGTGATTTAAATGACAGATAGAGGGAAAACAGATAAAATCAAAGGTAAAGCAAAAGAAGTTACCGGTGATGTGACAAATAGCAAAAAAACAAAAGCAGAAGGTCTTTTGGATCAAGCTGTCGGTAAAGTGAAAGAAGTTGCTTCTGATGTAAAAGAAAAAACAGAAGAAGTAGTCGAAGATGTAAAAGAAAAATTAGATAAAAAATAGTTTTTCAGCCCTATCTTTAATAGATAGTTTGATAGTTAGATTTCTATCTATCAAACTCAATCCATCTAAAAAATAAAAAGCCGCCTTCGAAAAGACGACTTTCGCTAAAAGGTATTGCTTGACTTTATTTTAATAAAAACTTCCCCAGTAGTCAATCCATCTTCCATTTTTACTTCTACCGGTCGACGTATAGCCATAACCATTCCCACGTTTCTGGCGAATCCATACATAACCATTTGTATATACTTTATAGGCATCATAGATAATCACAGATCCGACACCAATCGTCGCAATTTCTCCTGAATTTGTTGAAGGACTTTTTCGAAGCTTGATTGCTGTATTAATTTGAAATGACCATTTTCAGCCCTCCAGCTGCTGGATGTAGCCGGAGATGTATTCAATGAGTAAAAAGTACCTTTCAAACGGTAAACATACCAGCCCATACTATAAGGACAAGTGGTTGCTTCATCATCAATCGTCACTCCATTTCTAGCATAATTACAATGAATGATTTGTGTACTACTGATAAATAGTACCACATGCCAGCGGTCCCACCTGAAGCCCCTTTTCATTATATCCCCTCTGTGGGCTTGCCACTCTCTATTCTGCGCAATTAATTGAAACCCATTCTGCCCCTAACCAGCTATGCATTGAATCTGTATTTAATACCCAACCAGCATTGCTGGCGCCAGCTTTTCTCAAACAAACATAGATAGCTCTTGAACAGTCCGCAGTCCCATCTGTTCCCGTACGCGAGTCAGACATTGAATACCGCACACCCTGATTACGTAATTGCTCCATCTCAAGATTAATTCCTATCTGATTCACCTGGTTTCTTTGGCTCTGTATATGTCATGGCTTGATCGCTATCACCGATTCCCGCAGTAGTTGGATCTGAAACAACTCCAAGAATAGCCAATAATGCAAAAACTGCATTAACAATTGCCGCAAACTGTTGATTTAAAACGATAAAATCCCATTTATATCCAAATGGCGCACCAATCGTTTGAATGAGTAAAATAGGGTGAGAAATCATTAGTATACGGATTTAAATTTCTATGAATAGAGATAAATTTCTACTATTTCGATAGTGAAATAGTATTTCACCAGAGGATGGATAAACATCAACATTCTAACCAATATTAATAAGTTTTTTGTTCCATCTCAAACACTCCTAATACTTCTTGGCTTGCTTTATCCACTTCTATTTCATCAATTAATTCTCCTTGCACAATAATTCGGTTTGTTCCTGCTAATGTATCACAAGTAAGTAATGTAACTAATTTTTTATTAGGTACATCATCTAAACATTGAACATCAGTCGGTGAAACTATCTCAATGTTAGTAATTCTATAGATATAAATCTTATCTAAATTTGTTAAGTAAATTTTTTCATCAATCTTTACTTTAGTTAGTGGTGTAAATAATAAATCTTTTTTATCTGCGTGATGACTAGCTAATCCATAGTTTCCTTTCCCCATTACCTGTGTTTCGCTTACCGTTCCTGCCCCCCATAATAAGGCATCATTTGATAAACCTTTAAAAATAGGTAAATTTATTCCTACACTTGGAACAGCAACACCTCCAATAACAGGAAACCGCTTGTTGCTTAATTTAGCTTTCAAAACAGCTTCACTACTAATTGGAGCAACATCATCAAAATTAAAAGAAGCGTCCTTTTGCTGCTGATTTTTCTCAATCTCTTTCCTGTTAAAATTGTTAACAGTATATTTTTCAGTTGTTTGTTTTATTGTAAAATCCTTTATTTGCTTATTAAAGACTAAAGCAAATCCTACAAGGAATAAAAGTACTAGTAAAGAATTAATAAGAATTTTTTTCAAAAATTTCCATCTCCTTCTTATAGAGTTATAGTATCACAAATGAAAATATTTGAGATGGATTATAAGAAAAAAGAGACTTTAGGTTAATTTATTTTATCCTAGTGCAAAATATAAGAAAGTAAAATAGGCCATAGGCAATAGATTAACTATTAATACAATGCAAGCAACTCTTCTATTCATTGTGTTTCTACTTTCAAAAAGTTCTAATATTGAAAGTATAATTCCACAAATACCTATAATAAGTACAGGAACAAGATTAGAAAATAACATCCAAAGCCAATCTGTGAAAATTACTATATTTACTAGTATTCCTATTAACATACCTATTATATTGATTAAATCAATTTTTTTCATTACCTATTTCTCCATTATTCAATTTGAATTACTTATACTATAACAATTCTAAACTATTTACCTCAAAAAGTGCAATAAATTATTTCTGAACAATAAAATGATAGTCAAAACAAAAAATTTATTGTTACTCGTTCAAAACCATCCACCATTTTTACGATTACATGTATTCATACAAACTATTTATGATACTATAAGAAAAGTACTCTAGTTATTTATAAATAATTAAAAAAACTAGTTGAAGAAATCCATCTATTATTTTTTATTTCCATTAAATACTATAAATATTTCCGCTAGATTAGCCAAAAAAATTTTTACTAGGAAGTATATCTAAGATCTCTCTATCACTTTTTAACTAAATATACTATGTCATAGGCCTGACTTAAAATATATCGCAATGCTTTTCAAACAAGGTAAACAATAAAACACTGTACAACTGCTAAAAGAAAGATTGTACAGCGCCTTATTCAAGATCAAAATACTGGTTTTTAAAATAAAGAAAACATTTTCCTCATATAATCTCATTCTAACAGCTTAAGAAATATGGTAAATAAAAGGACCACTAATAAAGATTTTTTACCTTGATTATATAATGTGAAATTAAAGAATATTGACATCAAATAAAATTTTTATAGATTATCATAATCTTTTCTTAACTATTTTTATTCTTTTATATCAGTACTTGAGCCAATATCCTTAGATATAATTGGATAGTCTTTCAAAGATTCGTTCATACTTTTTATAGCCTCTTTATATTGATCACTATCCTTCGCTCCCGACAATAACGACAATTTATCATTCCACGCATGATAATTTAGTGGTTCTACCTTTAATGATTCATTCAAAAGTTTCAATTTATCAGAATTATTTGTCTTTATTGCTGATTCATATCTAAAATATTCAGATTTTCTATATTCATCTATATGAGAAGAGAAATAGTTATTGATCTGTATATAAGGAAGTGTAGAATTATAATTACCGCAACCCTTCCATCCATAAACATCGTATCCGAGTTGATAATTATGATCGCTGTTTAAATATATATATGCACAATGTCCTGGTTGCCCAACAGGAAAAGCTGGCACACCGTATGCTTGTGCTAAAACGCAACTAAGCTTGGACATAGCTCCACAAACTCCACCATATTTAATAACTTCTTTTATAGTTGGATTAGGGCCGTAAAAATTTCCACTCTGAACACTTACTCCAGTTTCAGGATTTTTCATAACATATTTAATTAGAGTATAGCCTCTTGTAATTCCTGATCTAGTTAACATATCTGGTTTATTTTGCTTCATATAATTTCTTAACCAGTTCATATCATCATCAGTTATTTTAGCATTTACTACATTTCTTGTTTCCTGTACAGTTAAATTTGTAAAATCTTCAAAAAGAAATCCTTTTTGAAGAGCATCTTCATAATTTAAATATCTTTTGATTGGATCAATTTTCAAAGAAGAATTATACCAAGCACTTACTTCTTTGTTAAACTCCATAGCAACACTAATAGCAATTTTTAAATTAGTTCCCTGATGTGACTTATCAGATTTATTCCATATTTTAAACCATAATTCAAAAGCTTCTTTTTCATTTTCTAAATTATATGGATTTTTAAATTGGTATGAGGACATTCCCCCTTGATTAGATGTTGTTGTATAACCTGCATCTAAGTATAATTGCATAGCTTCAGAATTTCCATATAGCCAATTTAAAAATGCTTTGTGCCTATCATCTGCTTTTATAAAGCTATCCAAATATTCTTTCGTCAGTCTCGTTTCAATATTTTTTTGAAGTGTTCCATTCATTTTTTCATTGAATAAAAAAACTTTAGATAATCCTTGTTTCCCAATTCGGATCTCTACCATTTTCTCAGATAACTCAATTGGTTTTACTATATTATTATCGTCATAACTTTTTACTCTAGAACTATGCTCAGATCCAGTTAAGCGAATTTTATAGCCTATTTCAAAAGGAACTTTTTCTGTTTCAGCCTCTAATTGTTTATTCCCTATAAAATCCTTACTGTAAATTACTTTATCTTGCAAATCCAAAACTTCGATTTTCTCATAAGAGCTAGTAAAATACTGATGTGGCTTCACATTATTAGTAACCAGTGTCAAATTCATAGTATTGTAATCTACTTTTAGCGTCGCATACTCCGAGTTACCTAATCCTAAAAAATGTAAAATTCGATTTTTATCATCTATTCTTTCTAACTTCCCATTTCTTACCATATACATATATGGATTAGTTTCATTTTGCTTCAATTGATCGTTATGATTTGTTACAAATCGACTAGGTTCTGTTTTATTAATTACTAAATAATAACCTTCTTTTAGATCCAATGCCTCAGACTGTGCCTGCTGCAATTGATTTCCTATATATTTTTTACTATAAACTGTATTTTTCTTATTATCCATAACTGTAATTGTCGTATATTCTTTATCAATATAGGAATGCGGTTTCACTGCTTTAGTAATTAATTTACAGCTGTAGCTTTTATCAGCATAAAAATATAGTTGTGCAAACGTTGAATCCCCTAATCCTTTAAAAGTAAATTCCTGTAATAAATCCGTAGCTCGAGATAGCAATGTAAGTATTTCTTCTTTTTGAGAATCAGTTGAATTCCCTACTTTTTCTTTTAATTTATCAATCTTTTCTTGAGTCACATCTTCTGATAATTTTGTACATTGCTCATCTGAAAATAAAGATGTAACATCGATTTTTAATTGATCTAATTGAGAAATATTTAGAGAAACATCTGAATCATTATCAGACCTATATTCTTTTGAATTTTTAGAATTATTTTTTTCTTCACTATCACTTGATTCAAGTGTCGCTGAACTATCTATCTCTGTAGATGAGGAATTAGTGATAGATTCTTGAACAGTATCTTTACTAAACATAGATTCACTGCTAGAAACTGATTTTTCCGAGGAATTCTCAGTAGATGATGAAGAATATACTATACTACTATTTTTTTCTGATACTTCTTTATTACTATCATCATCTGCATGGGAAATTGTAGAAATTGCACTAATTCCGAAGAATATTCCCATACATGTATATACAATAATTTTTTTTGATTTCATAAAAAATCCTTTCCTATCTTGTAAGATATAATCAATATTAAATGGTGCTTATTATCGTTTTCAATCAAATTGATTGTCGTAATAAATAGATACCTGCTCAATTGAAAGAAAAAATAACTTTTAAGATAATTAAGTCATAATCAGAAGGCAAAAAACTAATTTAATAAGAAAAGAGAAGTACATTTGTACCATAGATATTCTTTAAAAATGTTTATTTATTCAAAACCCTCAAACTTAGACTGAAATTAAAAATGAAACGAATATAAATTATATTTGTTATTAAAAGCGATCGATATTCAACTTATAATTAATTAATCAATTTTGTAATAATCTATCTATTTTGCTTAATATATCAAGAAAATTCCTCCTGTATTTAATAATAAATAGTTATTATATTCCCTCCTTTTATTTTCTATAAAATAAGTAATGAAGCATAATATTAACACTATAGTTTTCTATATTTATACTTCGAAAAGAATTATAATACTAATAAAAACTCAAAATCAATACATTTTTGTCAAATAATTTATATATATTATGGTGCTTAAATTGAACACAATAATCACTAAAATAAACTAATTCATCTATGGAAAAATCATTTATTTAAAATGGACTGCTTAATACATGGTTTTTATCTGCATTTTTTAAATCAATAAAAAATAATAATTCGAAACAAATATAAAGAACACGTAATCTTTATATTTGTTTTTTAAACACCATTAAAAAACAAAATAATTGATTGGTTGTATTGGAAAGACTTAAATCATTCTAATTACTTTTAGAAAACGGATTGCTTTTTAGCCTCTCTAGATGGGCTTAATCACTTGATAGTACTTTAAAAGGGATTTTTTAGTATCAGCAACAGCTCATAACCTTATCTTTTTTTAATCATTTAATAAATAGCCCAAACTGGAAATACTAATTTTGTATGATATTCTCACTAACAATTAAATATGGTCAAGTATGATGTAACTTCAATGATTTTAACATCTTTCATCTCATACAATTTTTTAGTATCTGACTGATATTTACTCTTAACCATCTTATCGGTGCCAGATTCATATAATTGATTTTCTTTCCTACTTGCTTCACTCTTATTAAATTTCATGAAATAGTTGACCCATCCTCGAATAACGGGATTCAGAATATTCAACAAACGAATGTGCGAAAATAAAGACGATGAAATAAACACCCAATCGATTTCCAAAGGAATAACCCCAAAACTTAAAACTACTTTCTTCATTTGACTGATTATTCTACAATAAACAATTTTGCTTTTTTCTGGATAATTTTCAAGAAAATATTCTTTTATTCTCTTTGCCAATTCTTTCCTAAGATGAATCACTTGTTTCTTCATTGCACAATGAATCAAGTCATCATCTGCATATCTCATCCATAGATTTTTTGGAAATATCATTCTCATCTATAAATCAAATACATAGTATATATACATTAGTTAAGATGGGACTTATCCCCCCTCCTTGAGATGTTCCAGAATCCATTCTTCACTTTCGTTCATCTCTACAACACACACATCTAACACTTTTTCTTATTGCCTTTTCTATAATATACGCTCAATACTGCAATTTTTGATTATAGCACTTATAAATGGGTTATAGCATATACTTATATACCGACTATAGAAACCTACTTTCATTCTTTGAAAAAATTATTTTTAAAATACCTTTTCCCTCTCAATTTCCTCGCATTTAGGACACCCTATGTGCTAAACTTTTATCTTTATTAGACAAAAAACTAGGCTAGAATGAGGTTCATTCTGACCTAGTTTTAATTTTACACATCCCAAAAGTAAAAAATCATTAAAATATGATAGTCTTGCTTCAATAGAAATATAGTCAAAATCCTATTTTTCTATCTAATAAACAAAAACATTTAAAAGTGTTAATTATCATTTTAAAAAATTTAAAAAACTTGTTCCATTTTCTGTTGCCGGTACCGCAAAGTTTTCTGCAATTGTTGCTGAAATATCGGCATAATGGACTTGGGGTAGTTGGCCTTGTCCTTTAAATTGTTTGCTGTAAACCAATAATGGTACATATTCTCTTGTATGATCAGTCCCAGTAAAGGTTGGATCATTCCCGTGATCGGCTGTGATCATTAATAAATCATCGTCAGCCATGGCATCCAGAATCTCTGGGATTCTTAAATCGAAATCTTCAATCGCATGAGCATAACCGACGACATCCCGGCGATGGCCGTAAAGCGCATCGAAATCAACTAAATTAGTAAAACTTAGGCCGGTAAAGTCTTGCTTCATCACATTCAATAGCTGATCCACACCATCCATATTGCTCTTTGTTCTTACTGAATCAGTGATTCCTTGACCATTGAAGATGTCATTGATCTTTCCGACAGCGATGACGTCTTTGCCAGCATCTTTCAACGAATCCAACACTGTGTGTCCAAAAGGATCCAGTGCATAGTCATGCCGGTTGCTTGTCCGGGTGAAGTTTCCTGGTTCACCAACATAAGGGCGAGCAATGATGCGGCCGATCATATATGGTTCATCTTTGGTAATATCACGCACATATTGGCAAATGCGGTACAATTCTTCCAACGGAATGATTTCTTCATGAGCTGCAATTTGCAAGACTGGATCGGCAGACGTATAAACGATCAAATCGCCTGTTTTCATTTGGTGTTCACCGTAATCATCAATGACTGCTGTACCGGAATAAGGTTTGTTGCAGACGATTTTACGTCCAGAAAATTCTTCGATTTGTTGCAGCAATTCTTGAGGAAATCCGTCAGGAAACACACGAAACGGTTTTTGAATATTCAAACCCATGATTTCCCAGTGTCCAGTCATGGTATCTTTTCCGACAGAGATTTCTTCTAGTTTCGTTGCATAGCCGTCATGGTCTGCTACATTTTTGACACCATCCAGCGGTCGGATCGTACCAAGACCTAACTGCTCCAAATGAGGAATCGTTAAACCAGCTTCTTTGGCGATATGTCCTAATGTATCAGAACCAACGTCACCAAACTTTTCTGCATCGGGCGCTTCACCGATACCTACAGAATCCATTACGATCAAATGTACACGTTTAAACATCTCAATTTCTCCTAACTTACACACAAATATAAACTAATTTTATCTAGAAATAACTATCCGTTAAGATATCCTTCTTTAAAAAATATCATTCGACAAGACAGGATAATACAACCTCTGATGCAGCTTTATGAATACGTTGGTAATCTTCATCATTTGCCCATCTTTCATTTTTTCTACTCACATGAACAACAAGACAATTCGCAACAGGAATGTTATATAGACTTCCTAAAAGGAATAGTACTGCCGTTTCCATCTCACAATTTAGAATATTTCTATCTGTCCAGTAGTCCATATACTCTTTTTTTACACTTAAAGCAGTAGAAATATTAGGTGTTCTACCCTGCCCAAAGTAATAAGTTTCTGAAGTCAGTCCAATCCCGGTATGTGTCTTAAAACCTGCTTGTTCTGCTTTATTAATAATTGCAAAAGTTAAAAGAGGATTTGCTACAGCAGGATAGTTATCAGAAACATAGGCACCTAACATTCCTGTTGTTCTTGCCATACCATTATTAATAATTAGATCACCAGGTGCAATTCCATCTACCCAAGCACCACATCCTCCGCAACGAACAATTTTTTTTGCTCCATTTTCAATTAATTCAGTTACTGCAATTTCAGTGGATCCTGAACCAATTCCTGTGGAACAAATTGATACCAAATGGTTTTTCCACAAACCAGAAACAACAACAAATTCTCTGCTATCAACTAATTTCTTTTTGTCACGCCAATCTTGAGAAATTAACTCAACTCTTCCAGGATCCCCCACAATTATGGTTGCTTCTCCAAGGTCCCCATATTTAAGACCTTTCAAATGTATACTCATTGATTTTCTCCCTTCTTCATTTTTAATGATAATACAGACAGTAATGACACAATATATAGAACTGACAAAAATAGCATGGCAATAGTCAAAGAATAGTTATCTAAGAAGAAACCAATGAAAACTGATGAGAATCCACCCACCGCTCTTCCAATGTTAAAAATAATATTATTTGCGGTTGCTCTAATATGGGATGGGTAAAGGTTTCCGACTATTGCACCATATCCTGCATTCATACCATTGCAGAAGAATCCCACTGCAGCTCCACCTATTAAAATTGCCGTACCTGAGTCAGCAAACGAATAGATAAAGACAGCAATTGCTGAAGCAATCAAAAACAAAGAGTAAGCGAATTTTGCTCCAACTTTATCCATAATTTGACCAAAAAAAAGCATGCCAACAGACATTCCAACAATTGTAACAATCATCCAATAAGATGATCCCGATACAGTTAACCCTACTTTATTCTGTAAAATAGAAGGCAACCAGTTCATTAATCCAAAGTAACCTGCTACTTGTGCGATAGCCATAATTGTTAGACGGATGGTCACAGAGGCTCTTCCTTCTATAAACAGATCTTTAATTGAGGGCTTGACTTGTGTTTCCAGCACCTCTTTTTTCCATTCTTCTGGTTCTTCTAGTTTAAAATGCGCGTAGATTGCTAAAAAAATCGGTAAAGTACCAAAAACAAAGAGTGCACGCCAACCAAATGCTGGGATAATAATAGCTGCAGCAATTGCTGCTACAATACTTCCTATTTGACCAGAGATTGTTACATAAGAGTTGATACGACCTCGTTTATCACTTGAAAAGCTGTCAGCGATCATAGACATAATAACTCCATATTCTCCACCACCTCCAACGCCAACTAAAAATCGAAATAAGTAGACAAGATAAATATTATTAGCAAAAGCCATTGCTCCTGTAGCTATTGAAAAGATAGCTACAGTAATTACAAAAACTCTC
Organism: Enterococcus sp. M190262; assembly: GCF_005843965.1. Classification (NCBI taxonomy): domain Bacteria; kingdom Bacillati; phylum Bacillota; class Bacilli; order Lactobacillales; family Enterococcaceae; genus Enterococcus; species Enterococcus sp. M190262. Next base: position 113,366 of record NZ_CP040462.1, read on the forward strand.
ACGCGCCCCCTTCTATCAGCTAAGGTGCCAAATATAATTCCTCCTACAAGCATTCCAATATTAGTGATTGTTGAAATAAATCCTCCGGCCGCTCCATTTATTCCAAAATCAGAAATCATAGTTGCTAGCACAAAAGACAACAACATTGTACTCATGCTTTGCAAACCTAAACCACTCATAGAACTAAAAAGAACTTTTTTCTGCTCTTTAGTTATTTTTGAATCATTTGAGAATTCCATAAAAAACCTCCATAATACTTAGTTTAGATGAAGCGCTATCAACGCTAACAGTGTATCATCTTTTTTTTATTAATTATATTGGACTTAATACTAAAAAAATAAGCACTTTTTTGTATAAAAGTCCAAAAAAAAATATCTTTTAAACGATACCATTGCATGTATCCACATATAGTATATAATGGGTCTTGATTTATTACTGAAAAACTCAATTATTTTGTATGAGGTGGATAAAGTGATTACATTAAATCAACTAATGAGCCAAGTAAAATTGCCTATCGAGCTAATCAATGCTCCTGTGGAATTTAATAATGCAATCAAATCTATCACAATCATGGAATCACCTGAAGTGAAAAAATGGCTTCAAGGTGGTGAATTCATTCTAACTAGCTCTAAAACATTTACAACTGATTTTGAAACACAAGTACAGTTATTAAAAGATTTAGTTACACTAAAAGCAGTCGGATTAGCAGTAAAAATATCTAATAATCATTTCTATTTTTCTGAAACAGCTTTAGCCTATGCTAAAAAAGAAAACTTCCCTATATTTACAATTCCTGACAATGTAACATATCTAACAATCATGGATCAAGTCAACTACATTTTATTTACAGAAAGAGAAACCACTTTTTTAAAAGAAAATTTGGCAAAATACCTATTAACTACCCAAATCAAATCGGCTTCTTTAAAACAACTTGAACATTTAGCAAAATTGAGTGATCATACAAAAGTAACCGTTTTACATGTGGGTCCTAATATTGATTGGTTTCAGACATCACCAATGATTTCTCAGAAACCAAATTATTGGAAAAATATACAACAATTATTATTATTATTAATTCAACGACTAGATAATTTAGTCGAGAAAAATCAATTAACAGATTATCTTTATACAAATGATATTAATTCAATTAGCATTATTCTCATTTCTGAAAATAAGACAGATAAAAAAGAATTACTCTCTGCAGTAGAGAATGTAAATCAGAATTATCTTTCAGCAATAAAAGATGATTTAATTGTCTATTATGGATTAAGCGATAACGTTTCTGTATATAATATTGTTGAAGGATATAGACAAGCTACATTTGCCCATAAAATAAATCAATTTATTTGTGCAGATTCTCCTATCCTAATATACTCCACTGTGGAGTTTTATGATGTGATGAATAGCCTTTCAGATACAGAAATTGCAAACCATCTGATGAATCACTTGAAACCGATTGCTGATAACAAGCTGCTTATGGCAACACTGCAAACATTTTTTAGAAATAATGAACAGTTAATGAAAACAAGTGAAGAATTATTTATCCACATAAATACGTTGAGATATCGTTTGAAAAAAATTAAAGTATTGACAGGTTTAGATTATAATAACACAAGTGATAAATTGAAAATGTTTTTAGGAATCGTACATTTTGAATTAAATAAAATGAAATAAAAAGCCTTCCTATATAGATCACCAAACTTGCATTATAATTCTTTAAATGCTTTCATATTAAGTCTTATTTATACCTGACATGGTTAAAATATTTATTTTAAAGCTACATACTACACACGCTCTGTTGTTTTAGGATTATAAAACTACTTCCAGTCTTCAGAAGAAAACTTTTGCCAATATCAATACCTAATTTTTATTCCAAGCCATTTTCTTTTCAAATCGGAAAGACGCACCAGCTTATATTAGACACAAATTCGTTTAAAGAATTGCAACATACGACTTATAAATAATCAAATTCATCAGGAAAAACACTATTTCAAATACAATATAAACTTCAACAAGAAATAGTAAAGTTTACCGCTCTACTAAAAATGGTTATAGGAAAATGATTAATACCAAATAAAAATAACAATGATTTATAGAGTTAACTAATAAAAAACAGAAAATTATCATTTAACTCTATTAATAATAAGGAGAAAAAATGCAAAATCTATTAATAAACGTTAAAAACCTAGAAAAAACATTTATCACAAATGCTAATGAAAGGATAACAGCTTTAAAAAACATAAATTTAACAGTAAGTGAAGGGGAATTTATTTCCTTAATAGGGCCAAGTGGCTGTGGGAAATCAACACTTCTTCGTATTATTAGTGGATTAGAGACATATGATTCTGGAGAATTAACATTTACTTTGGAAAACAAAAATAATGGTTTCGTTTTTCAAGATTCTGTTTTATTTCCATGGAAAACAGTTTATCAAAACGTTATTTTCCCTTTGGAAATAAAAAAACAAAAAAATGCTAGCAGCTTAGCTCAGGTTGATGATTTAATCAAAATGGTTGGTTTAGAAAAGTTTCGTAATGCTTTACCAAAAGAACTTTCTGGGGGAATGAAACAAAGAGCTTCTATTGCGCGCGCTCTCTCATATGATCCAACAGTGCTAATGATGGATGAGCCTTTTGGTGCTTTAGATGCTATGACACGTGATACATTAAACCTCGAACTATCACGAATTTGGAGTGAATCTGGAAAAACTATACTATTTGTTACACATGATATAGATGAGGCAGTTTTTCTATCAACTAAGGTTGTTATAATGAGTGCTCGACCTGGAACAATTAAAGAAGTTATTCCAATCGACTTGGATAAGCAACGTGATTTAAAAATTCGAGGTTCAGATCAATTTATTAAATATAGCAATTATTTAAGAGGGGAGTTAGAACATTGAAGCCCAAAAAAAATACTCATATATCTGATCCATTGAAGCCCAAAAAAAATACTCATATATCTGATCCTTTGATATCCATTTTATTGCTGATGATTGTTTGGCAGTTATATATTAGTAAAGAAGATGTTCCAGCGTTTATACTCCCATCTCCCCTAGATGTTTTGAAAGAGATTATGAATCAGGTAATCAGTGGAAATATTTGGTTTCATATATTTGTAACAGGATTCGAGACAATCATTGGGTTTCTAATGGCTTCATTATTTGGGCTAATTGTAGGATACTTTATTTATAAAAACGAAACCATTAGATTAATGCTGATGCCTTTCTTAATATTTTTCCAAGCAGCTCCTAAAATTGCTCTAGTCCCCATATTTATCATTTGGTTTGGCTTAGGATTATTTTCTAAGCTATTTGTTGTCTTTTCAATGGTGTTTTTCCCGATTGTTATTGGAATGATCGATGGTATGAATGCTATCCCAAAAGACATGTATAATTTGATGAAAATATTAAATGCTGATCGTTCGCAAGTGCTCAAAAGCCTAGAAATTCCATATGCTCTTCCTTCCATTTTTGCTGCTTTGAAAGTAGGAATCGTCCAAGCAATTATTGGTGCTACAGTTGCTGAATGGATGTCTGGTCAAAACGGATTAGGATACATCCAAACGTATGCATCTTCAACTTTTAATACTCCCTTATTAATTGCGGGAATTTTCTTTACAATAATTTTAGGTCTACTTTTCTATGCTATTATCGAACACTTTGAAGCTTATTTCTTATCCTGGAATAAATCGGGGGATCAAAAATGAAAAAAAATTTATTAATAATTTTTTGGGGGCTATGTTTATTATTTAGTTTAAGTAGCTGTAAAAATAAAGAAGTATCTATTGAACATACAAGCACTGGTTTGGCTAAAGTTTCTATTCAAATTGATGGTGCTGCAACCCCATATTATGCTCCATTGTACTTAGCTAAAGAAAAAGGTTGGTTTGAAGAAGAAGGTTTAGACGTAGAATTCTATTATGCCTCTGCTTCGGAAATTGTGAAAAATGTTGCTGCTAACAACGTAGAATTTGGTTTTCCAAACTCTGATCCCGTTGTCATTGGACGATCAAATGGAGTTCCAGTTAAAATTATTCATACTACTTATCAAGAAGGTCTCGGATCCATTATTTACAAAAAGAATTCTACTATTCGTAAGCCTGAAGATTTACAAGGGAAAACAATTGGTATTACCTCCTATGGAAGTCCTAACTTTATTCAGTTGCAAGTCATATTAGAGCAGGTAGGACTATCATTAGACGATGTTTCTATCAAAATAATTGGTACAGGAGCTATCGTAAATTCTCTTGTTTCCGACCAAGTAGATGCCATTAGTTTTTCAATGTTAAGAGCTTACGATTTACAAGAACAAGGCCTAACTGTTGGAGAGTTTCGCTCTGAAAACTACATGCCTACACAAGGAAATGTCGTAATCACAAGTGATAAATTCCTGAAAAAAAATCTAGATCTATGTCAAAAATTCGTGAAGGCATTGAATCGATCACTAGCTTTTCTCGTAGATGGGCACTTAAGTACTGGTATTGAAACCGCGATCGCTGACTACGCTCCTTCTGCGAAAGGGTCTGAAAAAAAAATAAAAAAAGTTATGGAGAATGAATTTGTCCCAAAACTTTGGCAAAGTAAAAATACATTCAGTTATGGTTTCGGGTATTCTGATGTTTCTCGATATAACAACTATATCGACTTATTGTGCGAATATAATTTAATCTCAGATAAGTATGACGCAAAGCAATTAGTCGTAAATCTTGATGAGGGAGAGAAAAAGTAATGAAATCAAAAAATATTATATACCCTTCTTTACTCTTTACTCTTATTATTATTATTTGGGAATTATCTGTGAGAATTAGCAATGTTCCAAACTACATTTTGCCATCACCCACAAAATTAACTAGTTTTTTTCTAACCTATATATCTACTGGTGAATTACTAATAAATGCATGGGTTACTCTACAAGAAATTTTTATTGGAACATTTTTTGGAATTATTTTAGGTGTTTTTTTAGGATACTTAATTGTTAAAATAAAGTTAATTGAACGGCTGCTGATGCCCTTAATTTTAATTATCCAAATAGCACCTAAAATTTCTTTAGCTCCTTTATTCATATTGTGGTTCGGACTGGGTATCCAATCTAAGATTGCTTTAGTTATTTTAGTTGTTTCATTTCCAATTATGGTCAACCAATACACAGCTTTTAAACAAATTGATATTCGTTATATCGAATTATTAAAAATATTAAAAGCAAGTAAGTTTCAAAAATTTATTAGTTTGGAATTGCCATTTGCTTTTTCTGCAATTATATCGGGAATTAAAGTCTCCGTGACACAAGCCATTACTGCTGCGGTTATAGGCGAAATGATGGGGGCCAAGTCAGGCTTAGGTTACCTTTTAACATATGGAAATGAAATGTATGATATAAACATTATACTTTCATCAGTTATTACTTTATCCATTATAGGGTTGGTCCTTTACTATATGGCTACTTATATAGAGAAAAAAGTTTTATATTGGAGATAGATGATTAATACTATTATCAAAATAAAATATCAAATACACTTAATAAAAATTTTTAAGACAGCTTATCTTTATCTGAAACTCTATACTCCAAATAGTGAAAAAATAAGTGAATTATATGAACGATTTCAATTATAATAAATTCTATTTTTTATTTAAACTAATCCTTTAGACCAAAATCTTTTATTTCCATACCTATATTTCAAATCCGCACATTTTTCATGGATTAAAGTTGTGATTCAGCTTTTAAATAGTTCATAAAACTGGAAACACTTATTTTTGAATTCTCACTAAATATCGATGTAATCAAGCATAACGTGTGCTTCTATAATTTCGACATCTTTCATTTCGTACAATTTTCTTACTATCTAGCCAATACTTACTCTTGGCTTTCCATAAATCACTTTTCACAGATGCTTTAATTATGTGATACTTATAATCCTATTTAGTTAAACATAAAAAACTCCTTTCGATATACTAATTACTGATAAGTAGTTAGTATATCGAAAGGAGTTTTTTTCGCTAAAGCTACTTCATCCTCTAGTAGAAACTCGCGTTTTTTCATACACTACGCGAACAAAACTGATTAAAATCATTAAACTAAAATTAATGTTGATGAAAAATTAAATTCCATTTTCCATCAACATTAATTAATTTGACTATATAAAAATATTATATATTTGTTATCAATGTAATCTACTTATAAATACTTATTTTTAAATATTAAACCTATAAAAGATAGCAATAGAAGAAAACTACCACCTAACATTAAAACATATTGTTCAGATTCTCCTGTTTTTGGTAACTTTTTGTTCTCCTGTTTATCTTCAGATATTTTTTGAACTGCTTTAGCCACTCTAGGAGTAACATCAGTCTTTTGTTCTAGTTGTCTTTCATCTTTTTTATCCATTAGTTTTGAAGTATCCCCAATGTTTCCATTTAATGGCTCTTTATGAATTCCAGCACTATTAGAATTTTCAGGATCTTTTTGTGGTATTACGGTTAATGCTGCTGAAACAATATCAGTTGAACCATCTGGATACGTAAAAGTAATACTAATTGGTGCTTTGTCGTATTCAACATCTGTCATTGGTTTTCCATAAGTCCACTTAACGGTTGTCCCTTGTGGTAATTGATCGATTGCTTCGGCATTCTGAATAAAATCTAAGGGCTGAATCGGATCACCAATTGATACTGTCACTTCTTTCCCTTTCGGATTATATTGTTGCGCTTGAGAAGTAGACTTCATTAATGTATTTTGTGCAATAATTAATTCTTTTTTCATTGCCTCTACTTCTTTAAACATTTCTAATAGATTATTGAATAATACATTTCCTAATGACATTTTTTTTGCTTTATCTAATAATGATTGAGCCCGATCTTTTACTTCTTCATAGGTTGAAATACTTGTTGGTGCTTTATCACTTGTTTTTACAGCTGTTTTAAGTGCAGTTTCTAGTTGTGATAAAAGAGTATTATATCTGTTTACTTCTTCAGCTGTAGCTTGTCGTTCAACAAACCCCTCCTTTGCAGAAATAATTGCAGTTTTTTGTGTTTCAACGTCAGCCAGTGCCTTTTTAATCTCCTCTAATGTAGCATTAGAACTATTTACAATCGCTTTTCCTTCTTTATATGGTTCATAAGCATTTGATACAGCATTCGCATACACTGTTTTTGATTCTTCTGTATAAGGAAAAGTATTTGGATTTTCTTGGATTAATATAAGCAAGTCATTTAAAGCAACTGTCAATTTTTGTTTTTCTGTGACTAGTTCAGATTCCTGCTCTTTTCCAGTAATCGCATTATTAGGTGTTACCACAGAAACAGTGACTTCTGTAATACTACCATCCGGATACTGAACTTGAACAGGAAAATTATAGTCTCCATCATTTTTAATCATCAAAGGAAGTCTTTGTTCATATTCTTTAAGAACAGATTTAATAACAGGTACTTGACCAAATGCTGTTGTCTGAACAGCATTTAAGATCTCGAACTTATTAACTGATTCTCCCTTATTTTTTGTAATCTTTGTGGTAGTCACTTGATAAAGATCTTTTTGTTGTTGTGTCTCTTGTGCAAATACAATGTTCATGTGTGTAGTAGGCAATATAATTCCAGCAGATAAACATGTAACGCATAAAAGACATGTACTTACTCTTCTAAATACATTTTTCATAAACTATTTTCCTTTCCAAATAAAAAATAAAGATAAAAATTTTGCACTTTGTTTCTAGCTAAAGAACAGCGTTTTCATCTCGATAATAAGATACAAATTTATTTATTATTTGTAAATACTTTTATAAAAAATTTCTTACAATATTATTCTCATGAATATGCGCATAAAAAATAACTCGATTCCTGCAAAAACTGTTGAAAACATTGAACCTATCAAAATTATTTTGTCTACTTCAGACGTTAAATTGTGAATCATATCAGATATAAAATTACTTCTCTGCTGAACGAAAAAATGTCTTTATCTTTTGTTATCAGATATATTTGATCACCATTATTCGTACCTTGAAAAAGTTTAAAAGCTATTTACTAAAAAGGTCTCTATAAAGATTCTTCTAAAAATATTAATAGTTGACAAACTTCTTCCGCACACTTCCATAGTACGTGAAATGGGCTTTACTTGTGCAGATGACAAAACACGTGGATTAATTGAAAGATTTTTAAAAATAAATTACCTTGATAAACAAATTATTTCTTAGACTACACCAATCCAGAATCAGTATAATTTTTAATCGCAGACATGAATACCACCAACTTCTAGCCTACAAAGCGTGTTCTATCTAATGCGGAAATAGTAATTGATTGGTTTCATATTGTCAAATTCATAATAGAGATATTAAAAAATTGATAGAACTAAAAATTTATTTAATCACACCATTCTATAACTCGATAAACTAAAGCATACGTTACATTCAATTCAATTTTTGAATATCTAGAAAATTAGAAGAATAAATTGTCTGCGATTCCCTCATTTACGATTAATCCCTTGATACAAATATATTTTACCGTGTTTCCATTTTTTGTAGGTGTGTTAGAAGAACATTCTTCTTGATTAATTTTAAGAATATTTTCTTTCGTTTTTTTCAATATTTTACAATCAGGTCTCTTTATTAATCTTGACAAACGAATGTAAAGAATCGTTACGAATATCCAAAAAGAAAATTTATCAGTAAATATCCACCCGTTTTCACGGGTGGATATTTACTGATTGCTTAAAATGATAATAAAACAACTTCTTTCACTACTTTTTTCTCGCTATAAATGAGCAATATTATAATGAATCTTCTTCAACAATCTTATAATGTTTATAAAATCGTTTTTTTGAAACAACGCTATGATTAGTAATATCTAAAAAATCTCCAATATATCCTATTGGATACGATGCATAACCAGGATAACTCAATAAGGTTATCTTCAAATTGAATTTCACAGACGGATTTATTCCACTCATCGAAATTACTAATTTATCATCATTCCATCTTAAATAATTTTCTTTAAAAGCTTTTTGAACCCATATTGGTTGAATATTAGTTTTACTAATTTCCCATACATCTGATAAATGACCTTTATATAAAGCTTTCATACGAATCCCACATCCTCATCTAAAATTACATGCATTAGGTGTTCCACCAGTTCCTCCAGGAACACAAGAATGTACAGGGCCACGATGTGGGTATTTTCCATTTAATTGATCTATTACTTGTTGTGGATTAACAGGATGTGCGGCATTACCAATAGCACCTAGCACATCACCAATCCATTCCCATCCTCTTTCTTGAATAACAGGTTCTCCATCATACACAGTGCTATTATCTGATAAAACATTTTGTATTTGAGCCGAATTTGCTATCACTTCCTCAGCATCTGCATTTATCCCACTAAAAAACAGAATTTCAGATGTCATCAATGATGATGCAGCTAAGCAAATAACTTTATATTTTTTTGGCTTTAAAAATTTCATCATAGAGAAAAACCTTCTTTCATATTTTTAAATAAAGCTGACTAGTTATTTTAAAATTAATCAATTGTAAGTAAACCACAAAAATTTTGTTGTTTCATTTCAAAAAAATTCCGCGTAGAAAAATCATTTCCCGTTACGCTAGCTATATGATAATAATACTTTTTCTCTGCTTCAATTATTAACAAATAGCCGGACTTTATCCCTAAACTAGAATAATTTTTAATTTCAAACTTCTTAATAGTAGATTTAGGAATACGAATAAGCTTTTTACTGAATGCTGCCTCTTTTAGATTTACCAAAGAAACACCACTACCTATTTTTTTCAATCACTTCACTAGGTGTACATATAAACAACACAATATTAGTAATTAACCCTTGGATCAAAGCATCGAAAGGAATACTATTCAAAATAGGATACGCATAACTGTAACATGTAAAATAATTCTCTTGAGGTGTAATTTCTAAATACTTTAAAAATGAAACTATCTGTTGTTCTAATCGATCATCTGAAATCATTTTACCACTTCCATTAATTTCCCCAACAAGACACAGCGTTGATTGCTATTCCAGCTACAATAGTTGCTGCATTGAATTTTGCAAATTGTGCAGAAGATAAACTTTTTTTAGCCACATTCAAAAGAATTTTAACAGCATAATCATAAATTTTCCTTGTAAAGCATTGATTAGAGTTTGCATTAAGTGTTCTCGATTAAGAATATCCCAAACAACTCCACCAAATGGCAATGAGTTCATCACAACATATTCTGTGAATTCTGAAGATTAAAATTTAATCATACTTCAACAAAATTTTAGAAAAAAATAAATGAAATTACTTTTTTAAGAATCAAATACTTTTTAAGTTATGCCATATTAAAATAGTTCTCATATCATTCCTAATATTATTGGTTGCGCTAGTCATATTTCCAATAGTATCATTTATTACACCGTTCCAATTCACCCTACATTTTCCATTTTTTAGATTTGTTGGACCATAAGCATAGCCATTTTGACACTCAATATTTGGATTATACCAAATAGGATTGTACCAAACTTGCTGCGGAAGCTGATTCAGTTGTCGCAAATAGTCCAACACCAATAAATCCAATACATTTAAATCCGTAAATAAATATTTTTTCATTTTCTCTGTCTCCATAAAAAGATTAAATTTTGATATTAATGATTTTTCTCCCACAACATTCCTATAAGGGTAAAAAAGAACATCAAACTAAACGTTAAAAGAAAATCCCTAAATGCTTCTGAAAAAGATGCTCCTAATAAAGTCAAATTAACAATAAAATACCCTAAAGGAAGAATGATAGAAATTGCTACACACGAAAGTATAAAAATAAGAACTTTTTTATCGTTTTCATTCAGTTTTTCTTCCTCATTTCTCTAAGCAAAAAATTATATTAAATTCCCTTAAGCCACTACTTTTATACCAGCGTCAACGAATGTATTTATTCCACTATTAATAAATCCAACAAATAAGATGTTTAATTGCACATTTTATTTGTATACACTCAAGTGCTTTCACTTAGAAGTTAATAAACCATTGAAATCATTCTCCAATAAAAAACGAAAGTTAACACTAGAAAAGTCCATACAACTCATCGAAAGAATACTATCAACATCAATATAAAAATACATTGTCTTTTGATTGGTTTTTACTTTTAAACAGTGCTGTCCCCAAAAAGGTACTTTTTCGATTAAAAATTCAGTAATATTTTTGTAGCTAATACGCAACATGGAATAATCAAAATCACTTTTGACATTTTCCGTCTTTTCAGTAATCATAAGTAATTCATGATTCAAAAAGATCAACCAACAAATATCTGTAAAAAGGTAATGGTATAAGCCATTACCACCACCAAGCATATTTAATACGGGTGAACACGCTTTTGTAACACGAAGATAGTTATGATTTAAGAAAATATTTTCTGTAATCATCGCTCGTTTAAAGGCAATATGCTCTTCTTCTAAAGTTTTCATACTCATTCCATTGCACAACTAACTGCCGCTGTTGCAATTCCCGCAACAACATTTACCTTTGCTAATTCTTTTGCGGCCGCTTTACCTAACTGTTTTTCTGCAATCTTTATTAATATATCTGCTGCTTTTTCAAAATTAAAAGCTTTCAAAGCTTCGATGAATCCACTTTGGGCAGAAGCTGCTGTTCCTAAAGCCCACGCAACTCCACCTCCAGGCAATGAATTAATTACTACACAACCAGCATACTTTTTCCAATTCACTCGTTGTAAACTTGGCACAACAATCTGCTCATAAAATGCTTTCGCAGCTATTCCTTCTTCAGTATTCTGATTGATTCGTTCGTGAATTGCATTTAAATCATTTACATGATAAACTCCATCTTCATCAAAAGAACCAACTGTTTCAAAATAAAAAGTTAATTCATCTACTAATTCATTTTTCAATTGTTGATTCATTTCTGTTGTTTCTTCAGCCGCATAAACACTTGTGCCAGCACAAACGAATGTACTCAACCCAACTAACAATACTCCTAATAAAGAAAAATATTTTCCCCACTTTTTCATTGTTGTTCACCTTCTATTTTTTTATTATTTTATAATCAATTTATGCAAACGACTATTCACAAAGCAATTTTTTCCCGATTGATTCATTGCGCCTTTCTGCCTTGTAACATCCTTCACAATTAGGATTGTGACATACAAAATTCTGAAAAAACAGTCTATTATTTTCACAATAGTTGGTGTAAAATATTACGAATTGGTTATTTTTACAAATTAACTTCTTTTAAAACACTAAATTTGTTTTAAAATATTATTTTTAATAAGCACTTCGTACATAATACATTACTTGCGTCGATCTTTTCTCCGGACACTTTTTAAGAACGACTAAACGTGTCACATCAATCTCATGATATTCTCTAAATAATAAATACTGATCCAGATCATCTACATCTTGTTTCGCCTGATGAATTTCTTCAACTGTTCCGGTTCATACATGTGGATTGACATCTATACTATTGTCTTGGATTCATGATCCATCATATAATCTCTAATCGTTTCATTACACTGATAAACATCGATGAATTATAAAAAAATCTTGATCTTATTTACTTAAAAAAAAGTGTCAGTTTCTAATAATGCTCTACCACTTTTTTATAGTTATTTATAAAAATGACTTATCCAATTTTCCGATGAATTTTTGATAATTTTTCATATCCCTTGTTTATCCGAATACATAAATGATTTTCTTTTGAAAAATGAAAGAATCGTCAATAACATAATTTGCTCCTTAGATTCTTTAATTAAAGCAGAACTCAAATCTAAATTAATCGTTTCTCCGCTTCTTGTGATCACTGTGAGAAAAAAAGTTTCCCTAATTAAGTGACTTGCTCTTGGTGTTGACCAAAAAGAAAATAATTTGTCAGGATTAAACTTGAATGGTTCTAAAATAATTTCAATTGATTCTATTTCTTTATAATCTACATAATATAAATTTTTATTTCTAAAAATAGATTTTAAAAGAAAGGTTGATTCATCCAGAACTGTTCTGGAACTATCTTTTGCTTCTTTCACAAAAGTTAAACCTGATTTTGTGATTGTCCAATATTGATAGTATCGTTTATAGTCAAAAGGACCATTGTTAGTAATAAACAAATATAGCAGACATACTATACCTAACGATGTAAAAACTTTGAGTGGTATATGCTCTATACATAGATTAAAACAAAATACCGTAAATATTAACATAAATACCAAAATAAAAATCGGATACTTATTATTAGGCTTTCCAAAGTGGAACGGAAAATTTAAATAAGGCTCTCCTGTAATTAGTTCATCCAAAGATATATTTAATAAACCACTTAACACAATCAGGTTATCAATACTTGGTAATGTTTCTCCATTCTCCCACTTAGAAATAAATTGTCGAGAAATTCCTAATTCTTTTTCCAATTCTTCTTGAGTAAAATGATTTTCCCTTCTAAATTTTATAATATTATTTGCCCATGTCATTTTATACACGCCTTTTCTGTAAAATATATTACCCAAAAAAGGACTCTATTCACGCACTTATCACGGGCACTGTCTCAAACTAGCAATTTCTGGTAATTTGGTTAAGTAAGTTTTTAAGAGGTTAGCGAAAAGGTCTTTTTTTGTACAGTTTAAGTGTACTTTATTTTTAGATTCTATAATATTGTGTGTTGACATAAAATCAAAGGTGTTTAAGCTCAGTTTATTAAAGGAAAATTGGATGACTCACCTTCCCATTTTGAACACTGTGGATCGGTTCGTATTATCCGCAACAGTTCCTATACGACACGTACTCAGATGTTGAAAGTCAAAGAAAAGTTAACTATTTTAGAATTAAAACGTACCCGTTTTCTCTGTCATGATTGTGGTCTGAAAATCAGAAGAAGTACCATCGGCTCAAGCGATATTATCTTACTCAAAGATTCCACAACATTGGATCTACTCAAACGACGTCACGGAGGGTCTAAATAACAAGATAAAGCTGATTAAACGAATTGCGTTTGGTTATCGCAACTTTTATAGCTTTCGGGCACGGATCTATTTACAACAAGGTCTGATCTTTGAAAACTAAAAAATAGGCTCTATAATTTATGGGACTGATGAATCAGAATTGATTCTTCAGTCCTATTTTCATTTATTGACTTTAGTCAATTTCGTTCGCGTAGCGTACGAAACAAAAAAACCGCGCGTTTCTAAGCGTGGACGAAATAGCTTTAGCGATAAAAGTTTAGCACATACGAGATGGAATTGTAAGTATCACATTGTCTTCACCCAAAAGTATCGACGAAAAGTGATTTATGGAAAGTTAAGAGTAATATTGGTCAGATATTAAGAAAATTGTGTTAGATAAAAGATGTTGAAATCATTGAAGGTCATGCAATGCCTGACCATATTCAACTGTTAGTAAGAATATCGCCAAAAATTAGTATTTCCAGTTTTATGGGTTACTTAAAAGGACAAAGCGCAACCGTAATCCATGAAAAACATGCGAATTTGAAATATAAGTATGGTAATAAAAGCTTTTGATCCAAAGGATATTACATGAGTATAGTTGGATTAAATCAAAAAACAATTGAAAAATATATTCGAGAGCAAGAAGCAGATGATCGAATTAGAGATAGTATAAGTAAACAAGAGTATGTAGATCCATTTAAATAGTTAAAGAGAGATAGGGCTGTGAGCGGTTGGTGCTCATTTAAAAAGCCCCTTTTAAGGGGCTAGCGAGTGGTGATCCCTTCTAGGGCTGTTAAAAATCCACCCGTTTTCACGGATGGATTTTTACTATTGACAAAAAGCCAAAATAATTAGATGATTTTTTACTATTACAAATTAAAAGTTACAATTCTACTTAATTATTTCTTTGAATTTCTTTAATGAAATATATTATACCAAGAACAGAAACTGACAAAGCAAAATAATTTATTTCTTTAAAATTACGTTTGATAGCATTAAAGATAAAATATCCAAAGATTCCTATAAAAATAATCAAGATGATACTACTTAAAACAATAGATATTTTCTTTTCTAAATTTTTGTGGATTAATTCTTCCTTGAAATTAATATCTTCTTTAATAAGTTCATCTAAGGTTATATCAAATAGATCAGATAATTGTATAATATTTGATATATCTGGAGAGCTTTGTCCTCTTTCCCAATTTGAAATTGCTTGACTAGATACATTTAACATTTCGGCTAATTTTTTTTGAGACCATCCTTTTTCTATTCGCAATACTTTTATCTTTTCACTTATAGACAATATTATTCCTCCTTTTACTAAGTTAAAGTATACAGTTTAGCAACTTTATATGTCACTAAACTATTAATTTTTCGAGATAAAGCACTGCTTGAATAGTTTAAATAATAGTAAATATCATGAATAGAACAAAATTATTTAAAAAGCAGTTAATCTTGCGATTGACTGCTTTTTTATGGCTCTATAATTTATGGTAATGATGAACCATAATTGTTTCTTCAGCCCTATTTTCATTTATTGACAAAGAGCCCCCTTTTATCAAATATAACATTAGCTTCTATATTTCAATTTATATATATTATTTTGATTTTAAACTATCTACATATCCAATAAATCCTTTTAATAAAACAACAACAATAATAAATGTAATTAAAGTAATTATAATTTTAACAGGGTTAGAGAGGCTTCTCAAATATATCAAAATATTATTTGTTACTGTAAAACCTTTAAAAACATCTATATCTAAAATAATCCTTAAAAAGTTTAAACTAAGTGTCGTAATACCTAGAATAATGAAAATATAAAAGCATATTTTATTAAACATTACTACCTCCTAAAAAGCAATAAGTATAAGCATTTGTGCAGTGCATTCCACTTCGGTATTATTCTATCCTAAATTTTTAAGTTATTGATAGAAAAAAGAAGAGCACTAATTATGAACTAACGCTCTTCTTTTTGATTTGCTTATTCACATAGCAAAACATTGAGTTTCCGATTTGGATAAAATTATTATAACGTATGAATTGATACTAAATCAATATTTTTTATTATATAAGAAAATTCTGTCAAATTTCAAATCAAATGTGTTCTTGGGACATGAATCCTATAGTTTAATTTTTTAGCATTTCTTTTTGTTTCTATATATACCTTACGACATACAAAAACCTCAGCCGTATCGGTTGTATTCAAAACCTGAAAAACGCCTAGTTCATCAATTGAGAAATCATAAATCCAATTCTCATGTACCCATCTCTTTTGATCCTTTCGATTCATTGTTGACCACTTGTAAATTTTTCTTCTTTTGTTTGTTTCTTAATACGTTTCAAGTTAGACAATAATATATTTGTTTTCTTTTCAACTTCTCTCATACTGTTCATTTCCATTCCGACAATAGAAAGCAATTTTTCTAACTCTTTCCTGCTTTCTTTTTTCATTCCAGTATATTTTTCACTGAAGATTTTTTCTGATCCATCAGCTTCCAATTTTTGAATTTAGATTTTATAGTCTTGATTGTTGGTACTGAATTAGTGACTGGTTCTGTAGCATATGCTACTGAAAATACAACACTTGAAGCAAGTGATAAAGTAATTGTAACCAAAAATGATAAGTACATTAAGTTCGAAAAATAATTTTCACAACTACAAAACCAATGTAGTACTGAATTTAAAACTCGTGTATATAGTCAGTCGACACAAAAAGCAGCAGTTAATTTAATTGAAAAATACGATGGTGCTGAAATTACTGTAGTGAGAGTAGCAGCAAAATATTCAACTAAATTTGTTAATGATGGCGTAAATTCATTTGCTACAAGCAAGTCTGGATTACAACAATTACGCACCGACCTTGCTACTACAGCAACATTACTACTGGCCAACGGAACTGTCGGCGGTGCTGCAGTTGCAGGTCCTTTAGGGGCGTTGCTGGGATTAGTAGGTGGCGGTATTTTAGGGTCAACTGTTAGATCTGCAAGTAATACAATACAAAGTTGGATTAACGTTGGGTCATCGAAAGGTGGCGTTCGTGTTACACTAGTGGAACAATTTCCTATTTCTAGCCTTAACTCCCAGTCGCAAGCAAAAATTAAAAAATTATAAAGAATGAAGTGATTGAATGAAATTCACGTTAAATAGCCATATAACGAAAGTGATTAGTGTAATTGTCTTTCTTATAGCTATTATTTCTAGTTATTTAGTAAATACTAACCTATTGGGAGATAAAATTTATGAAAATCTTTTAACCGGTTTTGGACCACCTGGAGTCCTAGTATTCCTAGCATTATATTTTAATAGAATGAACAAAATTGTAAGATATATCATACTAATTTTTGGTATCTCTTATTTTCTATTCGTTTGTTCGTACTTTCTGATTGGATTTCATAATCCACATTGGAGCAATTGATAATGGATATATAAAGAGACTATAATACACTTCAATTAGGATTATAAAAAGAGTGTTCAGGAAATAACCATTTTCTGAACACTCTAAAAAATTTTTTCTTACAATTATTCTTCTAGATAGTAACTACCACTATCCAATAATTGTGTACGTCTATATTCCTTTGATAGAAAACATCTTATTTCTCTCTCGTTAAATCCAATCACTATCTTTTTTTCATCAATTATAATAGGCAACTTAATCACTGAAGGATTCTGGATAAGTATTCCGATTAAATATTCTGTCGAACACTCATTTTCATTAATTTCTAACGCCTGGAATTTTTTGGTCCGAGCATTGATCAAGTCATCAAATCCATTTTCAGCAAGAGCCAAAATTTTTTTAATTTCGTGTACTTTAATCGGATTTTTTTTAGTAATCTTTCGATCGACATACTCCAGATTGTGATTCTCCAACCACCTCATTGCCGTACGCCCCGAATTAGTCTTAGAAAGATAATAAACTTTAATCATATCATCGTCTCTCCTAAAAATTTGTCCCAAATTTATTGAAGTTGATTATAGCATAAAAAAAAGCCCAATCATGAATGATCGAGCTCAGAAAGTTAGAACGAAAGGTTCTAAATGTTAGGATAAACTCAGTCTACCTTCTTTAAGAAAATTATTCAAGAATCAAACAATACTTCGGATAGAAACTAATCCTATTTCTAGAATTGTCAAAAGAAATAGAGAAAATAAAAGACACAGATTAATGTGTCTTTTTTTAAGAAAGATAGTCTTTAATGCTTCTTGTCTTTATTATTTGATCTTTCATCTTTGTAATATTTGATATTATATAATTAAAAATAGATATCATATCCTCACTCCATATCAGATTTAATTGTATAATTATTGTAACATAGACATACTAATTTTTAGTATTTGTTATTTTCTATTCGTTTGTTATTCCTTTTTAATTGGATTTCATAATCCACATTGAAGTAATTAATATAATAGAAGAATAATATCCAAGAACTGTTCTACTACTTCATAAACCTGTTTTTTAATAAACAATGATTTGTTTGTGAATTTATGGATATAAAGAGACAATAATACACTTCAATTATAATTATAAAAAGGGTGTTCAGAAAATGATCATTTTCCTAATCCACTTTTTTGTGAAGAAATATTCCAAATACAATAGACAAAATAGCCATCGCTACTCCTATGAATAAGAAATTGAATGTAAAATTAGGATATAAAATAAATGTAAACGTTAAAGTACCCGCAGGCATAAAGAGAATTGCTATTGTAAATATAATACCGAATACACGTCCCAAAAATTCAGTATCCACATCTCTTTGAACAAAAGAGAAAAATTGAATGTTAAAAATTGTTAAAAATAAGTTAAAAAATACAGGAACTAAAGATAATAATAGTAAATTAGGGAATATTATATATATGATAGGTGTGCTCGCAAGAGTTAGTCCCGAAATTCCAAGATACGCTAACAATCGATTAGTCGACAAGCTCTTATTGAGCTTACCACTTAAAAAAGCTCCAGCAAGTCCTCCTATAGCCTCAGCTGCAAGAAAAGTACCATATACACTACCAGTGATTCTAGGAAACATTTGATTTCCAAAAGGCAATAACAAATTGTAAGCTGCAAGAAAAAAATTTACTAGGGCTGAAAGTATAATTAATATAAAAATTTTCCTTTGCTTAAACATATACTTGAATCCATCAGTCAAATCTCGAAAAATAATCTGAATTGAAAATGTATCTTCTTTCTTAATTTCTTCGAAAATAGGCGAAATAAGTAATACAATTAAACTAGAAGCTATAAATGAAACTCCATTTAAAATCAGGGAACCATAAATCCCTATCCAGTGATAAATCCCAATAGCTACGATAGGTACTACAATCTTAACAACTGTACTTGCTGTCTGCAAATATGAATTAGTTTGAGCGATTGTATCTTTCTCAACTATTTCTTTTGTGAAAGCCTTATAAGCCGGTCCCGAAAATGATGATAATAAAGCCAAAAAAATATTTGCAACTATAATCGAATAAATTAGCCAAGTTTCAACATTGATAAATGACAGAATAATACAAGCTAGTCCACTTAGAAAGTCTGTTAAAATAATAATTTTTTTACGTCGAAAACGATCTGCAATTACTCCACCAAATAGATTGAAAATAACTCCCATGACACTCTCAAGTGTCTGATATATTCCAACTAGAGATAAGGAGTGCAAGTTTAAGCTCGCAAGAAAGGTATTATTTGCATAATCAAATAGAACATCTCCAATTCTAGAAATAGCACTGCTTGTTACAAGAAAGGTTGAGTTTTTCTTTTCAATTTTTTTCAATATTTCTCTCCAACATTTTTTAATTGTATAAATATATAATTGAGGAATGCAAATCTATAAAAACTTTGAACTGTACTTTATCTTTAACACATTTTGTTTAGTCAAAGTCTGCTAACCTCAATGGCATATGATTCCCCGAGTATCTCTACATGATATTCTTCTTCCAATAAAACATTACAAAAAATCACTTGGTACAATTCAGATTTATGAGTAAACACAACCATATAATTACTATCAAAACCAACTTCCGATATTTTTTTTAAAGTATTTTGTATATCCGTTACTTCTCCAATATAATTAACTATAGCATTTACATTATCCCATCTATTTTTGGCGATTTTATAAGCTCCCTCAAATCTAGGGTATCCTTCAAATATTTTGTCCTTGATATTCAGACCTTTTCGATATTTTTCAGTTAAATCCACAATTCTTTTTTTGAATTGAAAAAAATTATCGGAATTCTTAATAAAGATGGGTAAAGTAAAGTGAGTATCACCTACAATATTTTCAGCATCAAAATTTTCCAAATTTCTTATATTTGCAGTCATCGCTCCAGTTACTAAAGAGACCTGCGCCTTATTGAAAAGGCATTGAGAAAACTTGTAGAATGATTCAACAGCTATGTCAATAGAATCATTAAAAATATTTTTTGATTGCATTATTTGTATATTAGACTTTTTTCTATCGATATTTTTGCTAAAAGTCACTTCTGTAACAGGTATAAACTCTAAGGCTTCTTCAATAGATAAGCTACTGTTGGTATCTTTTATGAATTTGATATAACTTTCATAAGAGCTATCTATTCCATGGAAATATTCTCCGTTATCGTTATTAAGATAATTTTTTATCAATTTAGCGATTTTAAAAAGGGAGGATTTATCCATAATATGATGTGAGAAGTAAACCCTAATATTTTTTTCTTTTACTTCAGCAATAATTAAAAATAAATATCTTTCAAGTTTTTCATGAAGTAAGTCTTTAATTAATTTATCAGGGAGCTCATTTTCCACTGCATAAATAATTGGCTGAAAATCTTCTTGTTTAATTTTTTTAAAATATAAACTATCTTTTTCAGTTAAAACAAATTTTAGTGAGTCTATATGATATGATAAACTTTGAAAAAAAACTTTTATATCATTCAATATTTTATAATTAATATCTTCAACTGGGGAATCAAAATAAAGAATAGAATTATACTTTTTTAAGTAATACGTCTTTTGATGATAAAGTGTTGGAATTAATCCTTCTTCTAAGTTATTTTTATTCAAAGAGTTTTCTACAATCATTTTCAAGTTAATTTCATCCAAATTTTTATCCTGATTTATCATTGGTTTAAAACTTTTCTTTTGTTTCAAAAAATCACTTAATTGTGCTAAGCTTGAAAAACTGAAAAATAAACTGTCATCTATTTTTATATCAAAAGCATCTTCAACTTCTAAAAAAAAACGAACTGTATCCAATGAGTCAAGCTCGTCTAGAGACTTAACGTCGTATTTCTTTAAAATTTTAATTAATTCCTCTTGTGTAACTTGGGAATCAATGGATATCTCTTTTTGTGAATAAAACTTCTCAATCATCCTTTTAACATCAAACTTTCGATTTTGATTTAATAAGAATTCATCGACTTTTATTATGATGGGATTTAAATAATTAGGTATGGACTCGAGTATTTCTTTTTTTAAATCATCAGAACTTGATACAGGATAATAAAAGATATAGATTCTCTTTTTTTCGTATACGGTTCTACAAAGTCTGATACCAGAAATTTTAAGGACAGTATTATCAATTTCTTCCAGTTCAACTCTTATTCCATTCACCTGAACTTGATTATCTTTTCTAGTTTCAAAAACTAATTCTCCTTGAGTATTATGATAAACAAAATCACCTGTTCTATAAAATATCTCCCCATCTATATCTATAAACTTTTTCTTTGATAATTCTGGTTGTAGAAGATAGCCTGCAGACACACCTTCTCCCCCAATAAATAGTTCTCCTTTTAAAGTTTCATCACCTTGTTCATCTAAAATTTTCAAAAGTGTACCTGTTAAGGGGATACCAATAGGTACCGAATCTGTTTCTTTACCTGTAAGTTTATAAAACGTGGCATAAATCGTGGTTTCACTAGGTCCATACATATTAATTACTTCAGTGCCATTCTTCAAAATTGGTAATAACTTTTTGGAAAGGGACAAACTTACAGCTTCACCTCCCAATCCAAGATATTTTAGATTTTTAAAATCATCATACTTAGATATTTCCAATAACAATTCAACATAAGAAGGAGATAGTGAAATATGTGTAATGTTAAACTTTTTAATATAAGGAATTACAGCAGTCATTTTTTCTGTATCTTTAAGGGTATTTGAAAAACAACAAAGCTCCCCACCGGTAAAAATCGGTAAAAATATTTCTGAAATTGATACATCAAACGTATACGGGGTTGAAAAAAGAAATTTACAGTTTTCATCAAAAGAACAAATTTGTCTGAATTCTGATAGCAACCACGCGATATTTTTTTGAGTCAAAAAAACTTTTTTGGGAACTCCTGTAGTACCCGAAGTACATATGATATATGCAATATCTGATATATTGTTTCTAAAATTATGCACACCTAATAAATTTTTCTTATCTGGTGCAATAAATACAGATGAAGATTTTGGCGAAAATCTATTTTCCTTACACATGATGATTAAATCATAGTCAACATCTTCAACTCTCAACAGAGATTTTTCCAATGGTAACGATGTAGTCAGAGGCATTGGAATTTTACCTGCTTTTATTATTCCTAGAACAATCGGAAGAACATATTTATCATCTTTAAGATATAGAGGAATAATTTTCTTTGATGTCAAAGAGATTATTTTTTTTGCTATACCATTCGAATAAAAATCGACCTCCAGAAAAGTAAATGTCTCTTCAGGTGAAGAAATACAGATTTTATCTGGTGTCTCAGCAATTCTCTTTTTCAATGCTTCTAAAATAAGCATATTATCATTCCTTTTCTAGCTTTTAATATAAAACTCTATCATAGAACTTCAATAACTGAATCAAAATATTTTTCCAAAAAATGCGTTCTTTCAAATATTTCTTTTTCTGACAATACTTCTTTTTCTGAAGTAACAACCCACTTATTCTCATTATCATTTTTCCGATGGATAACTGCGACAAGTACTCCTTCAAACGTGTTCATTGGAGATGTTGCTTCCTTAGAAATAACGTATACATCCTGCTCTTCTCCATCTCCGCCTATAACCCCTGAAACAAAACCATAGTTAATAGGATATACATTTCCATAGCTGTCTTCAAAGCCAATAGGTCGATCAATAGTAACTCGCAGTTTAAGTTTTTCCATAGTCATAGTATTTTTTACCCCTTTATCTTTATTTTATAGGACTACCAATCCATGTGCATAAATAATCCATGTGTACTAATTGTTTAGAAGATCCTTTATGAATTTTTACCGGTGGAAGACTTGCATTATGCTCTTTTGAACAATACGGATCTTTTGAAAATAAAGATTTTTCACCAGTTTTATGCATCCTATACAAATAAGCCATCGCAGCACATCCTCCACCACAAGTATTTACAAGTCTACAATTTCCACAATCTTCAATTAAGTTCGGATTTGCATTTCTCTTTCTAAACAGTCGAAATTGAGGACTTTCTATTAAATCTTTTAAGTCATCCTCCAAAATATTACCAACTTTGAAATCATGGAGATATACACATGGGGCGATTGGAATTTTACCATCTGGTGTGATTGAATGAATTCTGAAAGAGGTTCTCCCACATGGGCATCGTTTTCCCTTCTCATTTCCTACTGCACCTGCAACAATCGGGTCGGTCATATCTATAACATTACACAAACTATTTAAAACTCTATATCCCTTAAAATACTGTTCATATGTTGCCATATTTTCAATATGCTTCAATTCTGTTGGCTTCATCATATTTATTCTAATGTTAGCATCATATGTTTTTGCAATAGAAACTAATTCTCTCAAATGCTCCTCTGAAAAGTTCCATTTCATCGCACACATTACAATTGTATGATCTTTATTATACTTTTGACACATTTTTAACACTGTGATAGCTTGAGAATATAAGTTAGCACCTCGATTTTTATTATGTTCCTCCTCAAATGGAGAATCAAAGCTAATATCTATATCATTCAACATTTTAAACTCTTCAGGGAAATTTTTTTCCAAATAAATGGCAGTAATTCCCGATGTAGTTAAGCCTATTTTTATTCCTCTCTTAGTTATTTCTCTTATAATATAAGGTAAAAGTGTCTTCTTAGGATTTAATCCATTAGTAAATAATGGCTCATTTCCACCTACATTGATTGTTTCCACTCCAATTTGAGATACCTGGTCAACAATCCTATCAATCATTTCAGTTGTCAGATCCATTCCTTTTTCTCTGGATAACATAGAATAACAATGTGTACATCTATACGGACACTCATTCCCAAGAGTCCAACCTATATTCTTGATTTTGAATTCACATTCATCCAGCTGTTTTAATTCCTCATCTAACATAAGCTCATTTTTCATAAGATATCCTCCTTGCTATATTTAAGTTTATTGCTAATTAAATTAAAAACTATTATTCCAAAAACTTACTAACTACTCCTGTAAATATCATCTGGTTATCGCGATAAAGTTTATCAACCGCAGCATTTATAATTCCAAAATCCTTCTTTTTCTCAAGAATAAATTTATCCACAAAAATCTCTGAATCTTCTATCTCATCTATTTTTGATAGCACTTTTTCAAAAAAGTCAATATCAATTTCATGAACTACTTTATACAGATCATAAAATTGAAAATATTTTTCTTTATTGTCTAGTGCTTTGGGAGCTGAAATTGGATCTATCAGCTTATCATATAAAGCACTATTTTTCTTTTGATACATTTTAAGTATAAAATATACTTTTTGAGCCGAAGGATCTAAAATTGGGTATTGATAATTCCCATTTATTTTAAAAGTTGATTCCTTATATTTTCTTTTGATATATTTCCCAAATATAGTACCTTCAGCCGCATAGGTTTCACTAAAAATTCCTTTAATTATTATTTCTCTATGCTCTTTGAAAAATTTCAAATTTTCGTATAATTCCTGCATCGTTGTTTTATCATCAAAAAGCATAAACCCAGCTTGAACAAAAATATTATATCGTTCAAAAATTGCTAAAGCTCTGTTGTTATCTAAAAAGGAGGCTTTTTTCCCAATTCTCTTTAAAAAGCTCTGAGATCCATTTTCTATTCCACATGAGACGGCAAATAAACCAGATTCAGCTAAAAATTTAATTCTTTTATCTGTAACTTGATCTGCTCTAATAGATATTCTAAATAGTATGCTGTCGATAATTTGGGAACGGCATATAGCTTCAAAAAATTGTTTGCACCACTCATCATCTCTGCTTCCCTCTAAAAAACTATCATCAACAAATTTAAATACCCGTGCCCCTTTCAAATACAGATATTCTAAAATATTAACGATATTTTTTATACTCATCTCTCTCCATTTATAAGAACAATAGAATTGGGAAATTGAACAAAAACTACATGATCCATAACAGCCCTTTGAAGAGATCACATTAACAGTTGCCTTAGATTCAATAATCTGGGACAGGTATTTTCGCTCATGAATATTATTAAGGTTATTAAGATCTACTACAGGATATGAATCATTTTTCACTACATTTCCATTTTTCAAATAGGCAATATTATGAACATCAGAAATATCTATCTTTCCAAAATAGTAATTGCATAAATCTATAATTGCCTTATCGCCTTCACCTATCATCACAACCTCACAGCCAATTCTCAGTAACGCTTCATATTCAAATGTTCCTCCATATCCACCCACTACTACGGGAATTCCTTTAGGTAATAGATCAATAAATTCCTTAACTTCACTTACATTGCTTAAACACCCCGAAATTCCAACAAATAGTGTTTTTGAAAAATCATAACTTGTTGAAAATTCTTTTGAGTCTATATTTTCCAACCAGAGATCTCTATATTCACTATCAATTCCCTCATCCTTCAAAGCCGCTTGAAGATAGTAGATCCCCAAGTTTTCTTCGGGCGTTCTGTGGGACTCGATATTCAGAACTAAAAATAATGGTCTTTTTAAATTTTCAGAATTCATACAAATTCCTCCATAAAATAATTTAGTTAAAATATATGACATAACAACAATAATTGACTCTACCAATATTTACAGATATTTTAAGCTAATGTTGATTTTCTGTATGCTTTATATTTACCAGTACACGCAAAAAAACAGCACAAATTAGTCCCGTACTGAAGCTCACAAAATAACAGTTGATTTAATAAAGAAAAAGTTATATATTGTGAAACTAATTTTACTGATTTTTTAATGAAACAATATCTAGTTATTCTATTCCTATGTTTTATCACTTAACGATAATTAGCAATTATCAACATCGTAATCAAAGTTAATTAACTAAAAATCAAATAAATTCTATTATTGCGTGTGTTTTACCAATTTATCCAAAGAATGTAAAGGTAATTTATTTTTTACTAAATCCTGTCTGCCAATAATGATAGAATTTTCTGAATATTTTTCGATAATAAATTCGTAAGTAAGATATTTAATAGTGTGGGCTTTCCAAACTCATTTCTTCCAGTAATGATTAATATTTGTCCTCTATTGAGCTCTAGAGCAACATTATCAAGAACTTTTTATTCTTTATACTCAAATGTAAAGTCTCTTATTTTCTTAAAATATTGACCGTCCATACCTAATATACGTGCCTAAAAGATGAAGTATGTAATTACCTTATAGCTATGAAATTAGTGTTTTTGTTTTTATTGGAAATAATATACTACTTTTTTTCATAAATAAACATATTGGACTATTAAATCGTCCACTTTACTTTTGTATATCTTTATTACCACAAAAATAACTATTATTAATTCTATTTAGTTTACTCAAATTAGTGTATTTTTTACTTTAGAAACAACTTCTTTAATAGTTCTATAAGAAAAAAGATCAAAAACTATAAGTTTTTGACCACGACCTATTATTAATAATCAAATTCGTTATTCACAGTAATTTAGTTTTTATTTGGCTACTTTCTCGAATCATTTTCCAACAAAATAAAGTTCGTTGTATATTTCATAATTTGGTATTCTCGATGGCAAGTGTCACAATGCCAACGTTTTGTTGGATAGGGGTTCCCATTTTTTCGATAAAAAATATGTTCCGCATGTTCTCCACAATCACATTCAATCCATTTTGGTGGCCACCATGTTTGACGATTGAATTGAGTAATTGGTACCTTATAGGGACCTCCAAAACATTTTCGATTAGAAACTTCATACATATCATTCAACTCCTTATCGTTGTTCGTTCTTTTAATCTTTGTTAGGCATGCTATGTTCTCTCTACCTAGTGGAAACTGGTCTGATTACTCGAATTGGATTCTTGCTTTCTCAAAGTCAAAATATTTTTTTGAAACCCAGTCTTCACTGCCGGTTTCCTCGTTTGTCTTATGAATCGCATTTTCATTGTCTTTCAACTTGTGAATCGAATCAATAATTTCATTTGCTTCAGTCTCTGTAAAAATACCTAACTCTTCTTTTCTTTGCGTAAATTGTAAATTATCAGCTGACGCATCCTCACATAAAAATCCTACTAGTTCTTTTGAAAAATGATTCAATACAATAACTGTCCATTCCCTCTTTCTTTTACTATCTATAGAAATAAGATTCCCATTATATCTATTTTCCATTTACCGACACCTTCTTTCTATCAACTAGCAGAGATTACAATCTCGGTCGTCTGAGTAGATAGTAGTACCTCCTTATCTTATCCCTAACTAAGATAAGCTTTTTTACATTTCAAAAACTTATGAACCACTTTGATCATAGTGCTACTTGTTTGATTTTATGTGCTTCTTCCTACCCATGAAAGGCTACAGTAAAGGTTTATCCGCAACCTTCCACTTTCTCATTTTTGACTGTTCATTTGTCCGTATATCCCAATTTATCAACACACTCATTACAGAGATAGCCCAAGTTTAAGCCTCTTTTTGGTTGATAAACAATATCACAATGACAATTATCACAGTTTCCAAAACTACTTGTTTCACTTGAAAAATCCAGAATAGGTGCTAAGCGCTGTATGTTGATTTCCATTGTTACTTCTTTTTGTCCTTCATCAGCGATACAGTAGGCAATCGGAAAAACGATTTCTACTACTCTTATCCAGATTCCTTCAGATAATTTATGTCCGGAGAAACTAAAATTATTTGTTAATCGGTACTTTTTCCCTTCAATGGTACCTGTCTTCATAACAAAAAGTCCTCTCGCTGCTTATTGACGAATTTCTTTGTCATTTTGACGGTTGGAGTCGGTACTTCTCCTTGCTGCATCGGAACCAAGACAGGCAACAGTTCATAGGCTAAAAAGTCTTTATCAACCGCTCTATCAATGAAGAACCCAACTAACGTTAGAAACAATCGGCCATCTCGAAAAATGTAAAAATCATTTTCAAAAGGACTCCGAGTAGCTATAAAGGCGGCTAAGTTTTTAGTCGTTCCTTCGATTTCGTATAAAGTATATGGATCAGATTTTCTGTATGCAGTATATTTCATATGTCCTCCTAGATTTTAAGGAGTCACAACTACAGTAGAATCATTTCTCTTCTTTCGTGATTTCATCAACAAAAGCCGTCAAATTTGCGGCATTATCAAATCTCATAAGGTCAATCGAAGAGCGTTTCTTTCTTAAATCTGTAATTGTTGTTAATTTAACTCCCGATTTTTCGTTGATTTGCTTTCTTGATATTCCACTTTCAAATAATAACCATTCGATTTTCTTTTTATCAGCGTACATGGTTTTCCCTCCGTAAGGAGTGTAGCGAAAGCTTTGCTACTACTCTCTTTTATGATATATTTTGAGTAGTAGCATACCAGGCTGGTTTTGTTACTGTGCGCTTATTCTGTGGGACCAGGATAAGTGCTTTTTTATTGCTGACGATCATTGAACTTATAAAACCACATCCATTCTCAAAGAGTAGTAAAAACACTAAATCGGTATACCGATTTTATAAGCATATTATACATCGGTATACCGACTTAAGCAAGTCTTATTTAACTATTTTTTCTTTAAACTTCGAATAGATCCAGCTGTGTGACATTCGTCTTAATTCGTTCAACCGCCCTCACATAATAAGCCGCATCTGTTTCAAAACCAATAAAATACCGGTCCGTATTTAAGCAAGCGACCGCGGTTGTCCCACTTCCCATACAATTATCTAGAATGATATCTCCTTTCTTAGAATATGTTTTTATCAGGTACTCCAAAAGCGCTACTGGCTTTTGAGTCGGGTGAAATATATTTGTCGTATCTTTGTTGAATCGTAAAACATTGTTTGGAAAACCGGTATACTCCTGCACAAATTCTTTTCCTTCCAGGGAATCAGTCTTATAGACTGTATCCTCTCCGACCTTTCTTACCTGTATTTGAGGTTTTTTTACACGCTGCAAGCCTTGCGGATAATAAGCCGCGGTTCCTTTTGAGAACACGGAGATTGTCTCTACTGAGCGCATCGGCTGAGTTTTAGCAAAGGTAAAGCCTGTCGCGTTGTTCTTAATCCAGTACCAGTCATACTTGTAGTGCTTTAAATTACTCATTCGTAATTGTGTCGCAAAGGGTTCCGCGCCAAAAAGTACGATCGCACTATTCTCTTTTATCACACGTAAATACTCTCGCCACAGATCTTCCCAAGGGAGTATATTATCCCAGGAACAAGCAGTCGTTCCATAAGGCAGATCGCAAATAATCGCATCGACTGAAGCATCAGGAATTCTTTTCATTCCCTCTAAACAATCTTCTAAGTAAATCGTATTCTTTTGAATCATAGACTTCTCCTCTACGATTCAGGCCTGAATCCATTTTTTTATCAAGTCTTGATACGTTTACTTTACTGTTGGCAAGGCTCTTTCGGAGCTTAGAAATCCACTCAAAAAAGCGGGTCAAAGGGTGATAGAAAGGTGTTTTGCTATGAAATAGATCACTGAGACTGTAACTGAATTCCCTGCTTGTTTGTACAGCTGAGAATTCGAAACTTTTACCTCATGATCACAGCTGTAGTGATCTTTCTGATTCTCCAAGATATCTTTCGCAATTTCTCGACTGCCAAACTTTGCGGCTAGAAAAGCCCAATCCGGAAAAGCTTGGAGCCTCCAGCATTCTAAAGGTGTCAGTTTCCTAATTTCAAAATTAAACCTTTCTCTAGGTACAGCTGGTGTGTATCCTTGTTTAGTTGCCTCATTAACAATTATTTTCGGCTGTTGGCCACCACCTTGCATCGTGTTTAGTGTAGGACTGATACCTTTAGTAGAATACACGCTGGTTGCGGATCGGTACCGTCCATCGATCTTTCCTTCTACGATAATTCCATGTCGATCTTGTACGGTCAGAGTGAACATTTCTTCACCATCATTTTTAATTCTGCGGCCATTTTGTCGAACAGTATCTTTATCCGGAGATAATATAGGAATGGCTATTTTATTTCCTTCTCCATTATTGGTCGTCAGCGTAGGGGCTACGCCTTCAGAACTACAAACTTGGCCGTTCATTCCATTGCCGCTGGGATTCACATTCCCTACGACAATCTGCTTTGGCATTTTGTAATCTGTCACGGTTAAGGTTCCCATTAGTCCATTTGTAAAATAGGTTCGCTCTCTCAAATTTGTACTCAGATCATTCTTCTTGCTCGTTGTTCCAGCTAAATTGATTTTTGCTGATTCCTGATCAGCTGATTCTTCTTCTCCTGTGAGAGGTAAAAACTTTCTGGCACCTGATCCTCTAAAATGTCCGATAATAAAGACACGTTCTCGGTTTTGTGGGACAAAATCTTTGCTGTTAAACACTTGCCATGCCACGTCATACCCCAACTCATCCAAGGTTCGGAGGATCGTCTCAAACGTAGACCCTCCCTCGTGATTGAGAAGTCCCTTGACGTTTTCAAGGAATAGATAGCTAGGTCGCAAAATTTTTGCGAAGCGTGCAATTTCAAAAAAGAGAGTTCCTCTAGTATCGCTGAAACCTTTTCTTTTTCCTGCAAGGCTAAAAGCCTGGCAAGGAAATCCTCCTGTGATAACGTCCACACGTCCGATTCGTTGAATAAAGTCGTCTGATAGCTTTGTAATGTCATGCATTTCCACCTCTCCTCGTGTATCGAAAATCGCTTTGTAGCTTTGCCTAGCATATTTGTCAATTTCGCAAAAGCCGACACATTTATGTCCAGCTTTCTCCATACCCATTCGAAAACCGCCTACTCCCGCAAACAAATCAATAAAAGTTAATGGTTTTGTTCCTTTCATTCATAGTTCTTTCCCACAGCTGTGTTTCAGTTATTCAAGCTTGTAAGGTAACTATAAATGGTGATCAGTTGGATTAATGACTGGAAAAATGCGTAAGTTTGTCCTTTTTCGGTAATAAGTTAGGCTTAATTCTCCCTTTCCTCCAGTAATTGAAGCGCGTGTGTAAACTGTACCAGGGCTTTTTTTGAATCGGTCAGAATGATATTTTTCTGATAATGGATCCTTTCGCTGACGGCAGAAATCGAAAGGCCATATAAGTACCGTAATAGGAAAATCTTCCTTCTTCTTTCAGTTATCTCCGGTTTGTAAGGGTGGTTGATCGACAGATAACCCGATATAAAAATTCTGTGTAGATACTTGAACTCTTGATAAATTGGATCATTCGTCAGTTCACTTGGAATCTCGTCACGGTGTAAAAAAGAATACGTTTCATAAACTTTAGGACTTGCGGAGATTCCTATTTTCTCTCGCACACTTTTATACTGTGAGAGAAAAATTCCCAATCTCTCTTTAGTTATCTCCCACTCAACAGCCGTTTCCGCTGGTAACTGATACTTTGTCACATCAAATAATTCCATTGTCCCCCTCCAATTAAAAAAAGCATTACCTTACCAACCGGATAAGGCAATGCTCCTCTTACTAGCTTATTAAGCGCTATACATATTCTTAGTTTTATAAATATGGTTCTTGATCATATTCTTTTGAACGCAATTCAGATTTAACACGATACGTAGATATATCTTTACTTTGATTGAGATCTTCAATTGGCTTGTGCAAGTAAATTTCTCGTTCATTCTTCGAAGGCAAGGTTTGATACAAACGCTCAAACGCTTCTTGTTCTTCCAAAGGATCTTTCGCTCGATAGAAAGCCATTAAACTGACAGTAAATTCTAAACGCTTGATATCATGAAACGGTATCAGTAAATAGTCTTCCGTTTCCAAAGTACCATAGGCCGCATTCGCTGAAATCAACGCTGTACGTTTGTTGCCATCTTGAAAAGCCTGTAATTTGGCAAGTCGGGCAAAAACTAACCACGCATCTTTTTCAGTTCTTTCTGACTCGTTGAATTGATCCACAATTTCTTGCAGGTCCTCTCTTGTAATGACATCTTTAGGAATATAATACTCCTGGCTCGCTTGATCAATTACGATTGCAATACGATCATCTTCGTTGTAATACGAATTTCTCAAATGACCAGGAAGATTCGGCTGTTCATCTGAAGGAGAATCAAACTGCTTGTTTACTTCGATAATACCATCGACAGAAAATCCTTTTTCCTTGATTGCTTCAATTCCTTTTAGGCTATCTACAAAAATGGCGATATCATCAACATTTTGACGTAACGGTTTTGTTGACTTTAAATCCAGTGCTTTCTTTGTTTGATAAACAGAGCTGCCGTAGTTGTTCAAACTACCCAGCGACTGTATAAATTTTGCGAGTGCTGTGTTGTCCATATAAACCCTCCTATAGAGTTTTCTATTTTTCGTATAAGACATATAGTTCGTTTTAATAAAGTTTCCAATCACAAAAATCGTATTTTCTTTATAGCGATTAAAGAGATCCAAACCTTGTAGTTCTCCATTATCAGTATCTATATCATAGCACGTCTAAGGTTCACAATTAAGCATTTCGAGTCCTATTTTTCTAAGTCGGCTGACTCTGATAATCCTCTTTCAGTCAAAATACTTAAGGCCGAATCATAAGTTTTCAGCTGTTTCTCAAAAATCTTAACTTGCTTTTCCAGATCATTTTTCTCCGCATGCAATGCTTTTACTTTTTCTTTCAACTCTTGATTGGTAGGATCAAACTTTAATTTCTCATTGGCCCGATATAACTTATCGTTCAAAGTTGATCTAGCTTCTTGAACAATTTCGTAGTTGTCATAAAAATCCTGTCCTAAAATTTTAGGTACTTGTTCACTGCTGACCTGTCGTGCCGATAAAATATTCAGCGCTGCGACCATTTCACGCACATTTTGAATCGCTGAATTTTTACGTTTAGGAAAAAGGCCGTTTTCTCCAGAAAGATAACTGGCCAAAGAAGATCCTTTGACAAATTTATTTTTTTTAATGGAATCGTCACTCAGAAAAAAGAAAGTATCCTTGTAATTAAAATGCGCTTCATATCGGCCATCTTCTTTTTTTTCCAGCATAAAATCTGGAATTTTTACAATTCCGGTTTCGTATCGCCCATAAGCGATTTCTACATAAATTCCTGTCATTGTGTCTTTTTCTATTTGCCACGGTTCAATGATAAACGTTAGATCAGGCAACTCTTCTTTTTCTTTTTTTTGCTCCTCAAATTTTTGGGCGATCTCAAGAACACCATAGACTGCTTTTGGATCATTTTTGCTTGTACGCTCACGAATCTTTTCTTCGTTATAGCTTCGGCGTTTCTTATTCAATGTGTAATCTCTTGCAGGCCGCTCTTGAGGAAAATCCAGCAATTTGTAATTAATCACTCTCCCATATTCTTTAGATTTATGATTTGGATCTACCTCAAGATTTAATAGTTTTGCCTTCACTAAGAAATCTTCCCAACCGAGACTGTGATTCAGCAAAAAGTTCAAACGTTCCTTTATCTCGACTCGATACGCGTTCTTTCTGCGGTATTCCTGGTATTTCGCATACGAGTTCCTTTTGGCTGATTGTAAAATAGACGCGCCATGATAGTCCGCTACTTTATCAGAAATGTATCGTAGATCGGCTGTCGTTCGTTTTTGCCACCGGAACTTTTTTAAGTCTACGGTAGACGTCGTATTAAAAATAATGTGATTATGCAAATGGTCTTTGTCAACGTGAGTCGCAATGACAAATTCATAATCTTCGCCTAAAAATTCAAGGGCAGTTTGTCTTCCAATTTCGTGGACCTCTTCTGGAGTCAAATTATCCGCTGGATCAAATGACTGGATAATGTGTCTAGCTAAAACCTCTTCTGGTGTTTTTTTGTTCGACTGTCCTTTGATATTGGTCGCCAAACGTCTCGTTAAACTCATTTCAAAAAATGCATTATTTACAGAATTTAATTTATGTCCACTTGTCAAAGTCTGATTTTTGGTTTTTTCCGGATCAAGAATGTATTCGATCGCACGTTGCAAATTTCTTTCCTGTTTGATCGTGAGTGTTTTCGTTGTCGGCATATCATTCAGTCCTCGTCAACTTGTTAATTTCTTTTAATAAGATTTGTTGCGCCTTCAGATAGTTTGCTTTCATCTTTTCAAATTCTGAAACGAGGTATTCTATGTCTTCTTTTTCTACGATATCGGTTTGATTCAATTTATGAGAGATCTGATTAATGTTGTTTCCGATTTTATTTAGTTCATAGACATATTTTCCTGTCTCAGACAAAGAATCCTTCAAAGTTTCAAAATCAATTTTGATAACACGCCCATTGAGCGCCATCAAACGCACGTAGTTTGTTAAAGTCCTCAAGCTTGACGCATTCATATTTTTTCGAATCAAATTTTTCTCGTCTTCAGTTACATAGACTTTTATATGCTCATTGCGAAATAAATTTTTAGGCATTGGATCTTCCTCCCATATTTTCTGTGAAAAATTGACAGCAAGGCTGCGCCTTGCCCAGAGCCGAACCCGAAAACCCTCCGCCCTGGCGGGGCGGGGTTTCGTCTCTGGCAAGCGTAGCAAGGTGGGTACACCTTGCGAAAAAATAAAAAAAAGGGCAAATTCGAAAATCTACGATTTTCGAATTCCCTCTTTTTTGATTTTACATTTGGGGCATGCCCCAAACCCCAATTTTTGACCACATCACTCACTGAAATTTTTGTTCTTCCCACAGATCTGTGATCAGTTTCCTGAAAGATTGTTCCGAGACAGTTTTCAACATTTCTTCTAAAAATGCAATACTTGAAATGTGCTTTGCGAGAATCTCACTGTTCACCTTTTCAAGATTGCGCCTTTCGGCGTTCAACTGCCCGATCACTGTTTTTAGCGGTGGTATGATTAATTCTCTTGTTGGATCTTTTTCTACTCGTTGGCAAACTTTCCACAAATAATAGTGACTCAATGGTCGGCTTTTAATTTTCTCGATCATCGTCATTACCCTCTGAGCCTTCATTTGTTTTTTCCAAAAGGTCGGCCATCGTTATTGTCGTTCCCGACTTTTCTTCTTTCTTGTTCGCTTTGTCGGTTGCCACATTGGCTACGGCCAGACGCTGCAATTCCTTCGCTCGATTGATCTCCTCTTCAAAAGTTGGTCGAATAACCTCTGGTTCCTTTGTGTACATTTGTTCCGCAAACCGTTGTAGAAATGTCTCACTTCTGACAATGACATCCGTAAGTAATTGTTGCAATTTCACTTTCCCATTTTTTAATGATCTCAAATTTGTAAGAATCGTCAGATTGACCGGCAAAGGATTTAAACCAAAAACGGTCATCACAACTGAAGCGATACTGTCGTTTTCAAATCGGATAAATTCGTTATCCGATCGTTTTTCCTTTTCCAAAAGACATGCGACCAAATCAGCAATCGTTTGTTCTTCACTTTGTTTTGCTTTTAAACGAATTGCTTGATCATCATAAATCGAAAGTTGTCTCTCCTCAAAATAGACCGGCTCAGAAACCGTACTTTCAAGAATCTCAAAAATTCTTTTTGGAGTAAATTCGGTTTTCTCTTTAAGCTCCCTTCCTTCCGTCTCGCTTTTTTCAAAATACGGAATGATTGGTACGTTCTCAAAATCAACAAGCGAGGTTTTCTTTTCTTTAAGAATTTCACCAGTTTCCGGATCAACTTTCACTTGTGTTCCTCCAAGCAAAAATACCGGTTCTGCTTCTTCTCTCAGTGTTCGATTCTCTCGAATCCAATCATTGATTTCTTTCGTTTCAGAAGCCTCTGGTCGTTGGTAAAGGAGTAACAGCTGGTTCATCAAAGAAAGATTTCTGGTCTTTGTCACACTACGCAAAAAACGTTGATAGTTGTATTCTCTCGTCCAATCAAATACACGAGCCTGAATAAACGAGCAAACCGCTTTTGTGTTTCCTGCTTCTAACAAAGATTGCAGTTCTTGATCAACTGAAAATGCTTCGGTTGCGTGTTCTTCCAAAGTCTTTTCCAACAAATCTAACAACATGTCCTGTGTTTCTTTTCGATAATACTTTTGATCGTTTCGATAAAAATAAGCCAAAAACATCTGACGTGCTTTTTCAACTTCTGATTCACTCGGGACTTCTAAATTATTCTTTGTACTCAACCAAACTTCCTGCACGAATCCTTGTAACAGCGATTCAAGATCATACGCAGCTACTTTCGTTTTAGGAAGTGAAGTATCTTCAATCAAGTAATTCTGCCAAAAAGTAAAAGGCACTTTTTCAAACAAAGAGACGCAAGTGGAATAGAAGTCGATTGTGATAGGTACGTTTGGTAAATCCTTTTCCTCTGGCAGTTTCGCATTAGGATTAAACAAATGCGACACCTCAAAAAGTTCTTCTTCAGACAGAGGCGTTTGTGTGAAAAACGCCTCATCGATCACCTCGTATGGAACACCTAACGCACTTGCCGCATATTGAAATGTTTTGACAAATACTCGATTCGGTTTATCTACTTCTTGTTGCTTTAAAAAATCTAAAATACGATGGGCATTGAGGGAAATTTCTAATGCTGACAACTCATTTTTCAATTTCAACTCTCTTACCAATTTCTTCTTTTTGGTCGTACTGGCTTTTTCATAATCCTCAGGAAACAATGCTGGCACTTTTTTAGCCCTCCCCTTATCCCACTTCGATTTCTACTTCTTCGGCAGGAACAGATTTATTTTTTTCTTCTATAGCAGCTTCCATTGATCGAATCAATTCTGATTTTTGCGATTGCGTTAAATCTTTAATTGTATCCTTTTCTTTGTCACTTGCCTTTAATCCCAACTGATTACTCAACTCTTCGATTCGTTTCAATTGTTGCATTTCACTATCATTCAGCTTCTCATTCGTTGGATATTGCTCGGTTGTTTCAATTGGATTCTCGTTTTTTACTTGGTCAAGATCTTTCGTACTATGAGACGTCGCCTCCGCCAAGTGATTTTCACCAGGCTCATGAACAGGTTGTGGAGAAATGTGAGCTTCAGGGTTTGATACTTCCGTTTGGTCCGCAGGTGTTCGTTTTTCTTCTAAAACGAATTTTTGATCGATTTTGTTAGATAGCTGCTTCAAGAGACCGTTGATCGTCAACATTTTTCGATTGAACGAATTCTTGAATCCTAATCGAACGTCCTCTCTCGTATTTTTCAATTTCGTTACAGTGTTTTCCTTTTTCGTAGCGAGATATTGTTTAATCTTATCCTTTAAATCGACTAGGATCGAGCCAATACTTCTTTTTAGTTTTACGGTTTCTAACTGCAACTGAGTATCCGTTAGATTCGGCATTGATTCGATCGCACTGATTGAATTTCTAATCATGACTTCAACTTGTCTTAAGTGATTCGCCAAGATCGTTTCCAACTCAGCTTTGTTGATTGCTTGCTGATCAAGATCACTATTTTCCTTAAAGAGAGCATCGATTTCTTCCACTGTCTCACTAAAGCTATAGTTGATTTCTTGTATAAAATGACTGTTGATAGATCGATCTTTTTCTTCCACGACAGGTTCTGTACGATCAACATTCAAATCTGCTTCATTCAGCGTATAAGATTCAATACATTTATTTCTTAAAGTAATCAGATCACTGATTTTTTCTTTGAGGGAATCAATTTCTTGCTGGGATCCTTCCGTACTATCTGCATAATAACTATCTGCTTCTAATTCGGCAATAGCGATCTCAAATTCAGCAGTTCTCCTCAAAATTGGCTCGATTGTGTTTTGCTCAAGCACTTCTACTTCTAACTTTAATTTGTGCAGATCCCAATCAATTGCGCCTAAGCTGTGCCAATCGTTCTTGTTAAAAGCGGCTGATCGTTCTTCAGTCAGTGTTTCAATTTCTTTTTCTAACTCCAGTAATCTCTTACCTTTTCTCTCTTCTAGTTCCTGGACTTGTGGCACATTGATCACTCCTTTTGGTTGTTCGACTGGTTGATTCTCTATCTTATTGACTTCACTCTTCTTTACTTCATTGCTTTGTAGTAAAGACGCTACCACTTCTTTTTCCTTCTGTGTTTGCGGTTGATATCTCTCAGATATCGTAAATTCTCCTGTTTCTTTTAACTCTAGGGCAACTTTTTTCAATCCCTTCACAAAATAGATTGTTGGATTTTTGGCCCACTGCATAACGAGTTTCGCATCGATCAACTCTTGGGCGTGCTTGCTTAACTGATTATGCGCCTTTTCCGATCGCTCTTTTGCTTCCAACAATTGCTCAAGCTGCTTTTCGTATTTTCGAATCGTATCTTTAGAAAAAAGAGAGTTACCGGTCTTTGATTTTTCGATTTCTTCTTGGATTCTCGGAATATTTTCAACACTCATGATCAAGCCGCCTTGTTTACTGAAGCCCATTTCAGCATCTTCCTTTTGGTCCTCTAACTTGGCGACACGCTCTTCTTGTTCTTGAATCTGTTCAGATAGATTCCTGAGACTGTTCTCAAGTTGTTCACGCCGGATAAACCAAGCACATCCGTTTCGTTTGTCATTCATTGGCTGACCATTTGTTAGTTCCTGGTGCGCATAAACTTGATCAAGTTTTTCCTTGTACTCAGACCTCAAGCGAGACAGCTTTCTTTTTGCTTGCCCTAACCGGCTATTATCCTCAAGATTCATTTCGTCAGCAGGAAGCTCTTCAGTCACAGTTACAGGTTCAGTTTGCACATCAACCGTTTCAGGAATTCCTAAATTTTTGGGATAATTTTCCATCAGTCCCTCCCTCTCAGCAACTTCCCATAGACTTTCAGGAATGTACATGATTCTCTCATCCTCAATTGACTCAAGCCAAGCGTTCCGCTGATCATCAAATGCTTTGATTTCTTCTGAAAGTTCTTTATACCGGTGCCGCCATTCAGCTTGTAAGGGATTGTTTAAGCCGTTAAAAAGACTGTCTACATTTTCCAGCCCATATTTCATCAAAACTAAATTCGCGTTTACAGGATTCCGGAAATGAATGATCAAAATTTCATTTTTCGCTTCTTTTGGAAGTAAGAGCCACTTTCTAAATTGTGTCTCTGCTTCAGAGACAAATCGCTCCTCGTTCCCTTTCCTGAAATCATTCGAAAGATCTAATGCAGATAGACCCTCACTCAACGCGTACCCATAAATATCATAGAATACTTCTCTACCCTCAATAGCCTCCACCAGCTGAGCAGCGTCTGTCGAATACATAGCCAATTCCGTTCCATCAAATAAGAATAGCGTTTCTTCCGATTGTTCTTTCATTTCTTCCAGTGTTTCTTCATGGATCGCAGCAATATGTGTCATAGTGTCCGTTTGAGGAATGGCATTCCTGTACAGCTGTATTAACTCCGTCTGTTTCTGGATAGCTGTCGCTTTATCTACTAAGGACAGATCACAGTTCTCCATAGCTTCGCCTAAAGTGATCTCTTTGTTTTCGTGACGAAATCTCGTCGATTGAAGTTTTTCTATTTCCGAATTGGCCACTCCAAACAGATCCACTTGTTCATTTACTAGGCTAGTGTTGAGATCTAACGCTCCTTTATTCGATTCCTTGATTGCTGCACGCAGATCCGGAAACGCACGATCAAAATAGTCCCTTACTTTTTCACGCATCTGTTCATCAAATAAGGAATACTCAATGTTTGTCTCATAGGTCTCTTTCGATTTGAGAAAAATACTACTCAGTCCAGCTTCACTCACGTATAACTCGAAAGCTCTTGCGAATACTTCTGTAGGCGCTGTGTAATATTCCACTTTATTCGCCACATACGAGCCTTTTCCATTAAGTGTAAGGTTTTCTCTATATCTTGCGACAATCGGCTTGAAATCGTCGCTCATGCTCAATAAACCACTACCTGTGGCGTAGTCCAATGCGTGTCCGTACTCATGAACAAATGACTGTAACCCCACACCGCCAATGTCATCGTTTGTATCTCTAAAGTCGATAGCGATCGTATTTTTTTGAGGAACATATAGTCCAAGGGCATGATGATTTCCAAGCTTCCTTAAACGCAGCTCTGGAGGTGTATCGCCAGTTTTAGGGAGAATGCCATGCATCCGCTCCATTTCTTTCTCAAACTGTGAAAATAAGCCTAAGTCTACATCGTTATCTATTTCGATAAACTGGAAATACTTATTCAGCGTTGTCGTTTCCATTATTTTCCGAGTTTCTTTATTAATGTTCTTTTTTGTTTGCCAGGCGGAAGCTCTGGTCTGCTTGTCAATATCCTTTTCGTATTCTCTTTGGAGAAAAATGTCGTAAGTGTTTTGTATATAGTTTTCTACAAAATCGATCACATGATTGTGGATTCGGGCTTTCTCAAGGTTTTTAGGATACAAATACGTTGTTCTGTATCCTTCTTTGAGAAGATAAGGTGATTTGTCCAAATTTACTTTTACTGGACTTGTTGGGTCCTCCGTCAAGTCTCCCCATGTTGCGTTGAGTTCTTTCTTAAATAGCGCCAGATCTTCTTTTGGAACTTCCTGATTCCTTATCATGGCGGTCATTTGTGAAGGATTTCCGCGATACCTTTCTCCTTCGTCTCTAGGTAAGGTGGCCAAGAATTCGTCCGTCAATTCGCCATGAGGATTTTTTTGAAATAACCGAGCATTCTTTTTTCCGGTGTAACTCGCAATGGAAAGATGCTCCAGTAATCGCTCTAAGTCTCTTCTTTCAAACTTAGATTCCTGGGCAAGATCATCAAACTCTTTTAAGATATCCCTTTGCAGTTTGTCGTAACCAATGGCCCGATTCATATTCCCTAATGCGTAATAATAAGTAAGACCTTTGGAACCATTTGGCGAAACATAGTAGAATTCGCCGTGTTTCGTGCCAGTCTTATTCGCTGGATCTAAAAGCACATTAATCGTTTGGGTATGATCCTTAGATCCATCGACTTCTTTCCTGATAGACGTAGCCGAGTATACCTTCATCCCTTTGGCTTTACCAACGAGATAGGGACTTTCTACTGCTTCAACTGCCTTTACTTTAACTTCCGTTGACCAAGCTCGGTCGATTCCGTCAACAAGGATAGAATCCTCTTTTCCTACCGGATAGCCATATCTATTTCGGACAAATGTGTCTACTGCCCTCAATTCATCTTCCTGTGCCCAAGAGCCATTTCTATAAATATTGTCGGCCAGCTTTCGAAATGCCGTGTACAAGGTATCTTTTTCTGTAAATACTACCGGTGAAGAAGTAGTTGTTCCGTATTTCTTTTTAAGCAATGAGGTCAACTGATTATCCATACACGCAGCTCCTTTCTTATTCTCTTTCCGATAGTTGTTCTACTTCCACGTGAATCATATCTGGGATCTCAGTTTCTCCGCTGCCTTCAGTTTCTCCTGTCATTTGTTGGAGTTGTTCCGATACCTGTAATAGTGCTGAAACTGCACCTTGTTTATATTCCGTTATTTCTCCTTGCTGGTAGTCATTGATCAAACGGATGATAAAGTTGTGAAGTTGAGCTTCGTTAATTATTTGTTCTTCCATAAGTCCCTCCTATTTCATTCCTAGCAGTCAACATGTGTTGCACGACTCGATTCAGCATTTACCTTGGCATAGAAGCATTCTCAGAGAGAGATGCCTTCATGACGACTGACACTTCAGTTGAGAACCACCCCTCACTTTTCTCTACAAGAGAGTACATTTCGGAAACTAGTCCGCTTTTCGATAATAATTCCTGAACCCCCTTGTTTTCTTCTTCCTTTAGCCAAATAATAAAGTCCCTATCTCCCGAAAATGCAGATCCTGATACTGCCCATCCGTTTGATTTCATATAATGACTCAAAAACAACCATTCAAAATCGACAGGCAATTCCCTACTAATTTTTCCATCCTTAACAATTAGGACCTCTAATTTCTCTTCTATTTCCACCATTCTCACCTCCTTAAACAAAAAAAGACGTTCCATCAACAAATCGTCAATGAAACGCCTTTAAATCAACTTTATTTGAAAAACTAGCTCAATTATGGTAGGATAACTATGTAAAGAGGAGTTGCGCTAACAACTCCCCTACAGCACCGTTTAA
This sequence comes from Enterococcus sp. M190262, assembly GCF_005843965.1. Taxonomy (NCBI): domain Bacteria; kingdom Bacillati; phylum Bacillota; class Bacilli; order Lactobacillales; family Enterococcaceae; genus Enterococcus; species Enterococcus sp. M190262. The sequence goes on from NZ_CP040462.1 coordinate 155,487, forward strand.
GACGGTGACCAGATTTGATTAATTGTTAAAAATAATCGTCGCCTGGCTAAAGAGGACGGTTATTTTTTTTTGTCATTTTTCACTGCTGTTAGGACGCCAAAAATGATCGTTGCGATTAAAGAACCGAAACTTATCATTAGCCCTAATGCTTCAGCTACAGACAAAAGGCTTCTCCTTTCTAAAGAGTTAGCACCTACTTTCATAAGCACCACCACCTTCCAAAAGATAGCCACCGTCACAAACTTTACTGCCCTGTTATTATACCACAATTTCTTTTCTGATTTTTTCTACTTTTGTCCGACAAATTCTCCTGTCCTTAAAAATCTATAGCAGGTGTATCCTTTGAACTGAGGTTGTGCTGAACCATATCGATCGTATGTTGCAGTGAAACGGATGGCACTTTTTCCTTCAGCAATCCTTTTTGATACTTCAATTCATCGTTCCAGTCGTTTTTCGTCATTCCCTCATGACATTTTGGCATGTGGGGAATGACTTCAATATTGTTGATCCCGAAAGAATGATAAAAATCTTTCGCCGGAATTTCCACTCGTCCTGACTGAGGATTAAACTTCGGAGCATCGTTATCCAGCGCCAAAATGATTTTAAGCTTTTCAATCTTTGCATTTGACTTCCCAGCAAGATCATCTATTTTTTGCAGCCAGCGATTGATACTGACTTGTTCTTCAATTTTCTTCACATATGTTTTATCTGCACAAAGCGCTTCAACGATCGCACGTGAAATAATCCCCTTGTTTAAGCCATTCATTGCTACTAATCGACAATTTGATAAGTGATCCTTATGCAGTTCATAATAACTCATCATATCGATCGGAGCCTCGAATGCATAAATCCTAAAGGGATTCTCTGGTGTTGCTTTACTAAATTCCGCCTTCTCACCAATATCGACGATCACACCACTGGTTCCTTCACTGTTATAAAGTGTCTTTTTAAGACGTCCTTTTTCCGGATAGAGTTGCTTATTGTACCAAATGCCCTGTCTCGCGCCACCAACGATCTTTCCCTCGATATCCAAGTGCTTAAAAACAATCATTGGCTCTGTTTTTCCGGTTTCAAAGTCTTTATGAATCGCTTGGACCATGATTCCTTTATTTAGAAAAAAATCAATTGTCTTGTCAGATAGTCCTCGTTCTTCTCTCAAATACTTTCGCGCGTAATCAAACGTCTTTGCTTCTCTCACTCGGTACACAAAGGGCTTTTTTTTAGGTACTTTTGTTCCATCAAAAACACCAGCTTCTGTTCCTAAGAGAAAGTGTAAAGCTTCCTTGAATGACACATTATTGATTACCTCTACCATTTTGATCACATCTTGGTTGCGAAGATCATCCCCTTTCGAGTACCACGAAAAGGTGTTTTTATCCGGATCGATTTTGAAACTAGGGTGTTCTATCCAACAATATTTTCTTCCCACACGCTTTAATTCTAGTCCCAAAGAACTGGCTACATCTAATATGCTCTTACCTTTAGCTGATTCTTTGAGACGATTAGGGTTATAGTTGCTCATGTTAACCACCTCCAAAAGTTGTGCTATAATGTAAAAAAATGTTGAGAGGGTTTTATTTATGCCAGAAACATATATTGACGCTTACTCTTTAGAAAAACATGAAGTAATGGAACCAGAAACAGCACATCAGTTATCTTTGAAGAATGAGCTCAAAGAACACAACGCTTTTCAATGTTCTGAGACTTGCTCATTCAAACTCGCTCTAGTGAATTTTGGTAAAACAGAATTTATAAAAGAGCCGCATTTTCGTTCTGCTAAATTCGATCAAAAGCACTCACCTTCTTGTTCTCTGATGCAAAAAGAAGCAAAAGCAAGAATTGGAGAAAAAGAGAGCAGCTACTTTTTTACAAGAAACAGTAGTAAGATCACTGTTGAACTTGACTTGATTAATGGTCTACTGGTAGAAATAGCTGACTCAAAGAAAACTAATTTTAATGCCTCAAAGAGTGGAAAAACTACTTATTCAAAATCTGAGTCAATTCAGGGGAGCCACAAAGCGCACAAACAGTTGAAAAAAAGGATCAAATCGTTGAGAGCCTTGATAGATCTATATGAAAAATCAAGACAAGGCGAGCTATACGACATTGAAGATAAATATGGTAAGCCACTTGATTTAAAACAACATTTTCAAGATTTAAGACGCAATCCAATAATCTCTGAAGGCGTGATCAAGATCTATGTTGCTGATGCCTGGGTATCATTAAGAGGGCAAGAAAACAATAGATATTATCATTTAAAACTTACCAATGATTGTAAAATCGACAAAATTGTTACTAAACCTACCCTAAATTTGAATAAGAAAGGTGCGATTCATCGAGGCGTCATAAGCAAAGAAAAATTTTTACAAATACAAGCGTTCAGTGGAAAAAAATATAAACTATACTTTTTTGGCTCTTTCACGCTCAAAGAATCGAATAATCATTTCTACATAAATCTGGATCTTAGTACGGATGAAGCTCTGGATTTTCTAGTATTTTACCCTTACTAATTTTTAGAAAATCAATTGCTTTTCTATCTAATTCCACAACATCACAAAAATGAGGGTGCAGATTCTCCGAATGAATAGACGCAATTCGACGTGCTTCTTCCTCTGTTTCAAAATAGATGGTGTGGCGAATATCTCCTGTCCAGTCAAACCACAACGCTGTTACACCATTTATCGTTTTCATATCGGCTGTCATCCAAAAACTATCTGAAGGCGTGCCTTCCTCTATAACAGGAATTACTAAAATTAGATAGCCTTTTTGAACTTTCACTTTTGTTCCTCCAGTCCTATTGGAATCTTAATTCTTTTTTTGATTAATCATCTAAAATTGTAAATTTTCCAGGGATTTGAGCTTTGTTAATTCCTAAAAAATTTATATCTTCTTCATTCATTTTTATCACGCTACAAAAATGTGGCTGAAGGTGATCACGGTGCTTGTTTGCAATAAATTCAGCCTGTTCTCTTGTATCAAAATAGATTGTCTGTCGAATATCCTCAGTCCAATCAAACGTGAGATAAGACTGACCCCCTTTATTGATCACTTTACTTGTCAGCCAGGTTCCTATTCCAGGAACGCCTTCTTCTATTACTGGAATAACGAAAATGAGGTATTTTTGCTGCTTGTTCATACTTCCCCTCCCTCACAAAAATGAAGGAGTGCACTGAAAAAGTATCAATGCACCCCTATATTCTTTATGCCTGCTTCACTCTTCTTCTTTCCCCAAGATCAATTGGGGAACATTGCTTTTTTTGTTCCACTACTTGGATCACCTGTGTGTGGCCACGATTGAAATTTGCTAATGCTTCTTTGAAATTGGCTTCAAGTCCTGTATTCATAGCTCGTTGACGAATCTTCAGTTCATCCATTTTTCCTTGTAAAATACGAGAGAGCTCTTCCGTTTGTCGATCATATTCTTCCCTGATTGTCTGTTCAATTTTCTTCCTATACGTATCTTTAATAGTAGCCGTTTTCTCTTGAAGCTGACTGAGGAACAGTTGCTCAATGGCCTGCAGTGCTTGTTGGTGGCGCATTTTTTCTTCTTTGATTTGTTGGTCTTTTTCACTGGCCATCTGGTGGTTCATTGTGGCCATCTGGTCTCTTTCTTCACCCTCTAAACGCTTCGTAACATCGTCTTCGATCCTATCGCGTTTGTCTAATCGTTTAATTTCTTCTTTGATTTTTTCGGTCTCTGTTTCCACAAATTTCGCCAGTGTTTGATTGATCTCTGCTTTTGTGGACTGAAGAACACTTTGAACGATTTCATCAGAACTGGCTTCAATCTCCAGCTGATTGACATCGATCTCAAATTCTTTATCTAACGTCTCGCTCGAATGTTTGCCTATTGGTAGCGGGAGCTCTTCCTGTAACACCTCTTCTGTAACTTGTAGTCGCTCTTCTTTTAGTTTGGCGATCTCACGAGTTTGCGCTTCGACTGCTTTTTTCAAAGAAAGAAATTCATCTTCCGGTACTTGTATGAACTTTGTCTCAGCTGGAGCTGCTACTTGATTCGCCACAATAGCTGCTTCCGATTCTTTTGCAGAAGAAGCCTTGATAGAAAGAAGATCTAAAGTCGCTGCTTCTTTCAGCTCTTCCTGTGGATCCTGTTCAAATTCTTCCAATGTGATTGCTTCTCGCACCTGACTGTCCTCTTTTTCTGAGTGATCAGGAACGGTCTCTTCAACAGAAAACACCAGCGGTTTCTTAGTGAAGAATTCAGAAAGCTCTTCTAACCAGTTTGTATCCTCTCCTTGCGGCAAATGAATCTGTTTCGAGAAGTATACCGTCCTTTTCGCATTGTTTCGCATTTTCGTGATCCTTACAGTACCTTCCAGGTAATCACGCTGGAAACGATAATCCTCCTTTGCGATATACTCAACGAGTTCGTATGCATCAAATAGTTTGTCCTGCAACAGATCCTCACAGCCGGAAAGAGCATAGATGAATTTAGGCTTTCTTTTAAATAGATTCATAACTGTTCTCCTCTCCCTCAATATTTTCCTCTTCTTGGATTACTAAAACCTCATTTTCCTTTTCCGGAACCTGTGGCGGATGGTTTTTTAGTAACAAAATTGCATCCTCATAAGAAAGCTCAAGCTCTTCAATCACGGAACGAAATCCCCTGCTTTCTTCTTCTGCTATCTGAACCTGCAGTTTCTTAATAACTACGTTCAATTTCTCTTTCTTGTTCTGACTTTCTTCTAGTTTTGAACGAAGTTTGTCTAATTTACTTTGAGGCATTGCTATCACTCCTTGCTTGACCGTTTTCTTCAGTCAGTGTAGTTACTTGATCCCCTAAATAGCGAACGTTATAGGTGGCTTCATTTATGAAAGCCTCGTCTTGATAAGGCGCCTTTTGTTCGAATCTGACAGTGACACGATACAGATTCGCGTCCGTTGTATCTTGATAGATCTGAGAAGAAAGATAGCGACTGGAAAGCAGCTGTGTGGAATTAGACGTATTGATCTCTTTTGTTTTTTGATAGGTAGTGATCAACTCTTTCAAAATTTCGCTATCTGCTTCTATACTTCTTTGTTCATAGAGATCTTCACTCATAAGTCCTTTTAACAGCTCTTGTCGTTTTGTCACAGATTCTGCGTCCAGGTCCCACGTATAAAACACGCTGAAGAAATTTCTCAATAGTTCAACAGACGCTTCTGTCCCTTTTTCTGACTCACTAGCAGATTGTGTGCCACTCGTCTGACTTTCGCTTGAATCCGTTGTAAGATTGCTCTCTTCTGTACTGTCTTGCGAATGGTATTCGCTTATTGTTTGAGTTTGCGATTGATCGACAGATCCTGTAAACTGACCTTCTCCTGTCATGAAGCGACTTCCGACAAAAATCAACAAGCCGGCAATCACGAAAAAGAGAAAGAAACACGCGCCGATCAACAGCTTCATTTTTCTTTTATCTTGCATGAGATTTATCTCCTTATTTAGTTGGTGGTCGGACAACAGAAGCGACACTTCCTGGATAAAACGTGACTGTCCACGTTTTTAAAGGACCAGGATTTTGATCATACAAAAGGTATTGATTATTCCCTAAGACCTTACCGACAACGCCAGTATGTCCGTATAAAGAAGATGCTGACCATGGTCCTAAATTGCCGCCTGTTTGATAATTGATAATGTCGCCGGCTCGGATTTGTTGATAACCAGGATTCTTAATGACTGTCCAGCCCCAACTGGTCCAAGGATAGTCAATCCCGATATCGCTTGCCTTCACTCCGCCTCTCAAAATGATGGACGGATTGATCGAATGTGCATAATAAGCAGAAACTGCGTAACATTCACCAGTCAGCCCTCCATAATCTCCGCTTATGACTGTTCCAATTTTTTGATCTAGCACCGCAAGTCCAGCACCACCGCCTCCACCGCCATTTACAGGCCCATAGCCTCCTGGTGGCTCTGGCGTTCCGCCATGATCATCAATCCATTTATCTAGCTTTTCCGCTGTTTCTGCTCTTGGCTTTCCTGCATCAAGTGCTGTCCAATAAACAAATTCGCCAGGTTTTAGCGTATTATTATGAAAGGCGCTGGCACGAGCATCCATAATAGCCAATGTACGATTGTTGTATGAATCGATTTGGGTACTGCGAAAGTCCGTTACCGCTCTTGAATTGTCCCAGGAAGCGCCTTGATTAGGATCATTATCAAATGCCCCGTAGCCAAAAATATTGGCTTTAGGGAACTGCAGGGCAACTCCAGCTGTTCCATACGAGCTTTCCCATTGTGCGAAAGCAACCAGCATTCGAACATCGATTCCTGATAATGCCTGCAACCGTAAGAATTCTTCACCAGTGGCGCGTGAATCGACACTATAGCCTTCATTTGCAATGAAGCCATCAATTTGTTCCGCTGTGATTCCGTATCGTTGAGCTAACAAAGACGAATGATACGCGTCGTTGCCATCCCAGTGCTTTACATAAAAGACCCCATCATTTGTTGAAGCACTGCTCTGACTATTAAAGAAGAAAAGCAAACCAAAGAAAACAAGTAAGACCAAAGCACCTCCAGCAATGATCCAGCCTATCGGATTACTTGCTGTAAAGCTGGCCACCACCTTGCTTGTTGCTTGCGTGATCGCTTGGTGGATCTTTACCCCAACAGAAGCTGAGGCTTGTTGATTGGCCGTTCTTCTCGTATTTCTAACAGCTGCAGCCGCTGCCTTTCCTGCTTGCTTATCTCCTCCAAAGCGTAGCGACTCTAGTTTTCCGACCGTTACCGACTCCGAAAACTTTTGATTTTTTGTCACAAATCCAGTCGCTTTTTTGGTTCCTTTAAAGACCTGTTTTGAATGACTCACATTCTCTTTGAAGTGTTGTACGCCTTCAGCGTCCTCCTCTTGATCTAGTACATTAAAACTTTGCTCGAACAGTTGCTTTGTTCCGGCCGCTTTTAAAGCAGAAGAAATAACACTATTTGATGAGAAGGCTCCACTTTTAGCAGTTCCTTCTCGTTGCTTTTTCTTCCTTTTAAACGATTCACGAAGCCTGTTCTCTTCAGCGCTTCTGCTGGAGGTTTGTTTCTTGCTGGAGGACTGCCAGTGCGCGTTTTCGATATCCTTTGGTTTTGCTTGACTGGAAGGATCAGTTGAAAACCTATCGTTTCCGCGAACCGTTGTTTCATTGAGGGACGTTCCATCCTCCGATTCGAATAAAAGCGCTGAATTGACTCCATTTTTACGAGAAGCAGAACCTTTATTTCCTTTCCAAATCTTTTCATTGGATCCATTCGATGGTTTCTTGCGAGTGGTATAACCAAAACCAACGCGCTCATTAAATTTTGCGATCGTACCAGCGCGAATTTTCAGCAATCGCTGCTCTCCCTTAAAGCGTGCGGCCGCAGGCAGTTTAAATCTTTCTTTGGAACGAGAACGAATTTTCATGATTTATTGCTCGTATCCATTAAGCGATACAGATTCGTGTTTTTAGGAATCAAATTAGAGAAGGGAATAATTTGACCACCGGCGATTATCAACCCTGTTCCAACTTTATTGTTTTGAAGATACATGGCTTCTTTTTCTGTCAGTTTGAATCGTTCGATCAACGCGTCTAAGACCTCTCCTTTTTGTTCAAGTAAAATCAAGAAATCTGAATTGAACAAAATAGACCGTCCTTCGCGTGTAGACAACATCGTTTCCGCAGACTGTGTCATGAATGTTGGACAGCCTTTATATTTCCGGATCCGTGAGTAGATTTCTGACGCTTGTACACGTAAAACTTCTGGTTGTGACGGACTGATGATCACTTGGAACTCGTCAATATAGACCATCGTCTCAATGCCGCGTGCGCGATTTTCTACCACTTTATTCCAAATTCGATCCAAAATTGACAAGTAGCCAAACGTTGTCATTTCATTTTTTAATAAGTACATGTCGTAAATAGTCAAATTCTTAGATACATTCACGTTTGTTTTCTTCGCAAACATGTTTAAAGAGCCAGTGATATACAGGCCTAATGCATCGATCAACTCGGTGGCGTCCTGACTGGTATCTCGTTTCAAGACTTCGTACCATTCTTGCAAGGTAGGTGCTTCAAATTCTTTGAACGTCTGTTGGGTGACTGAATCGATCTTTGTTCGTTGACCAGCAGAAATGTGACCCACCAAGTTAGAGATCAAACTGATCAAGAAATTTGATTTGATCGCCACAGGATTGTCTCCTACGTCCATATATCTTGCGTCAGCCAATTCTAGAATATTGATTGACGTATCGCTTCCTGGTGCCACTGTCACGATTTCACCATCCAAAGCCTCAGCCAACTGAATATATTCTCGCTCCATATCCAGAATAATGATTTCTGCTTTTGGTTTTCGCAGACGTGTGGAAATGATCTCATTCTTAGCCGCAAAGGACTTTCCGCCTCCGGTTACAGCCATAATCCCGCCATTGGCATTTTTCATTTCCTCACCCATTCGATTAATCATAATATTATTCTTCGATAACAAGTTAATACCATAATACGTTCCGCCCTCGTGCTGAACATCTTGACTGGTAAAAGGTGAATTAATCGAAATATTCGGAGTGATCAAGTCTCGCAAAAACGTCCGCTCGAAATCTAAATAGTTTTTACCGATCGGCAGACTCGAATTCAACCCCAGTTCTTGCGTAAGATATAAAGGCTCAAACACTGCACCAAACTTTTCGCCAACAGCTTTCACTTTATCTACTTTGTGATACAATGCTTCTCTCGTATCGTCCCAAACATACACCAAAAAAATCGAAGAAAGCTGTTTATCACCTGTTTCTTCGACAAATTCAATTTGTTCATTCACATCCTCTTGAAGTTCCCGAATGGTTCGCGCAATATGTCTGGTGGAGTATCCACGCTCACTGGCCTTCATTTCTCGCTTGATTACATCTGTTTCAAGATCTGTCGCTTCAGAACGAAGCTTTTTGGTTGTTTTTTCGATCGAATAAGGAGTGGCATGAATTGTAATAACCATTTCGGCTTCTGCTTCTGTTAGTTTCTTACACATACTGTCAGATAAATTTCGTGGAAAGTCGCGTAAATACAAGACTTGTCCGTAGTGGTCGTCCATTTGAAAGTCGATCTTTCCAGATCGCTTAAAGTCTAAATAGTTGGGCGCAATCAAATCTTTTGTCGTTCGCTTGCTTCGTTCAATATCCTTAAAATCTCCATAAAGCGGCTTTCCTGGACGCAAAATTTTATTCATGATTTTAAGCCGTTGGAGTCCGTCTAGTTCATCCATCGCTGCTTTTACAGTCATCATTTCATCCGCAAAAGCCTCACTGATATTTAGCAACCGTTTTTCAGCGTTATGGGTATTTTCCGCGTGTGTACCTAACGTGATAAATCGATCTACGTTCCAATTGTTTCGTCCAGCATCATAATTTGCCTCAACGATTTCATTCAGTTCTTCTCTTAGAACGTCGCCTTGATCATTTTTTAATGAATAAGCGGTTTCCTTCATATATTTTCCTTTAGGATTCTTGGTCACCAGCAGGGTGAGTTGATAATGTTCTTTTTCCGATAGCTGATTGATCGCCTTGTTATACTGAGAAAGAATCTGCTTTTGCTTTTCCGTGTGTGCGGTAGTGTAATTAATCGCTCCTAGCGAGTACGTTTTCGAATAGATATCGTCAACAACATGCATCAATCCATCTTCAAACAATGCGGTGTAATACAACGAATTTTGTGTACTAGCTACCTTTATTTGGGGCTTTTGGGCCTGCTTCTTTGATCTTTTTGTTCTTGATAAAGTTTTTAGCACTGTATTGTTCAATCCCTTCTTTTTGATAGGTTCTGACTTGAACCGTTGTTTGATAGGTCCAATTCAGTTTGATCCATGTTGAAAACTTGTGGCCATACGGTCTAAATAATGCGTTAAAAGCGACAAGTCCTAGTAATGGGAAAAATATCACTCGAAAAAGGAATACTGGTAAAAAGCCAAAGATCAAATTGACTACATCTAATCCGATCGTAGTGATTAACGCGATAATGAATAGCCACTGTGATCCAGTCAGTCCACCATGTGTCTTGTCCCTCTTTGAGATATCTTTGAATACTTTTATTTCCATTCTATTTTCCCTCCTATACGCCAAACAATTCCGAAGACTTTTTGTGTGTCTGCCATAGCACAATAATGAACACGATTGCTAAAATGAGATTTTGGAAAAACTGCACTTCCATATCGACATTTAGCGGATTTCCTAGACCGGTCAGATCAAGGGTAAGTTCTGACAAGAAATGATAGACACCAAACACGACCATGATCACGGCTGGCTGAAAGGAGTAAGCTAGTACACGTTTGATATAGTTTTTCCCTATATGATCATGTTCTTCAGACGCAAATGAGGCCATTGGAATCGGCATCAATGCTAACATGACGTACAGCTGGAAGAAACGAAGTAAAACGATCACCCAAACCATGACATAAGCGGCCAATGTGACCAAAGCCCCAACAACGATCAGTAACAAAACCAAGATTCCTCTTCGAACGGCTTCTGTAGGATTCAACAGTGCCGACAACATCTCTCCAATAATAGACAACGTGTCCGTTGGCACTTCTACACTAGGTAACGCAAATACATCAAATGCGGCCCCAGCGAACCTTGAAATCAAATTGGCCAATCCGATACCGATAGTCAGTATAAAATGGAGGACAAAGCTAGACATTGCAACAGCAAGTCCACCAAGAGAGATCCGAAAAGCAAGACCTTGAAACATTTTCAAGGTCACGATTCCGGCGTTTGACGCGTTGGCTTTTTCAAACATTTTCGCAAGTTCCAATACTAAGAGTATGCCTACCAGATAGAGACCCACTGCACGTGTCGCATTTGAAACGATTCCATTTATCCAAATCAATGTTTCTGAAGAAAAGCCGCTCAGGTTTTGGGTGAGCGTTTCGACTAAATCCATAGTAATCCTCCTCCAAAAAGTTTTTTACATGCCTGGAGGGTTGGAAAAGACGCCAGAGATTAAGGTACCTCCACTCACAGACAGCAGTAAAATTCCCCCTGCAATCAACCATGACCCTTCCATCTTGCCTTGCGAGTCTCCTTGACGACCAGCCTGTGTGATTTGAACAATGCCCCAAACAGCTAAAAGCAAGCCACCACCAGCGATTAGCCATTGAAGTCCCTCAACAATCTTTTGCCCCGTTGTATTAGAATCTGCTGCTAGAACGGCGTATTGACTCACTTTGCTTGCTACATTTGTTACGATTTCTTTCATGTTTTTCTCTCCATTTCCTGTATTGTTTTTCGTTATGCAGCCCAGTCAATATCCAAAACCAGTGGATCAGAACCTTTATTCTTCAACACGTTGGCTTCAAATTTTTCCAAGCTATTTCTGTATCGTTTCACCTCGTACCAGTTTGGATCCCCTTCTTTATGACCAAACTCTTTGGCGTTCGGGTGTTTCATATAATTAAATTTTGGTACCTTGAACATAGGAACAGAAGCAATTTTTACCAGGGCGTGAAGTCGATCTAGTTCCCCGACCTCACTGACTGAAATAACATCCTTTCCGACCGGTTCACTACGAACAGACCCCTTATCACGTTTACGAATATAAATCGTCTTTTTTCCAGCTGCTTCGGAAAAGAACTTCGTGGTATCTGGCTCAGTCGATCCAGATAGATACACCCAAGCGTCACAGTTTCCAAAGAAAGCTTTCCAATCGTCTTTGTACATGGCAACGAGTTGATTGACATTTTGTAATAGGATCGTGATACTCATCCTCCGGCTTCTAAATACCGACAAAGCCTGTTTGATATTTGGTATTCTGCCGAGATTAGCAAATTCGTCCATCAAAAACTCGATAGGTACTTTTGCTTCACCGCCCATTTCATTATCAACTTTGTGTTCAAGCGTTCGAAACGAAAGGATAAAAATCAAAAGGGGCAAGAAGTTGAACGTATCGTCCATATCCGGTATCTTCAGGAAAACAGCCGTCTTCTCATCAACCCATTTTTCAATATCTAAATTATCCTCTTTGATAAAGGCTTTGACTTGTTCCAGGTCAAACAGTGAGAAGCGAGTGATCGAAATCGCCAAGACACTATCTCTCGTCTTTCCTTCAAAGTTTCGAAGGAAGTTTTGCCATTGAAGATATGCATAATTCTTTTCACCAAACTCTTCTGCAAAGCTTTTAAACATAAATTCAAGCGGACTTTCCACGTCTTTATTCTCACGAGTCAAAAGACGGATCAGTGTACCAATTTGATCTAGGCTAGGCATAATGCCGTCACCCTTGACTGTATCCGTGCCTCGATAGCGATAGTAAAGATAAGCAAACAGCGAGGTAATAAGCAATTCCTCGGCTTTGTCCCAAAAAGGTTCTCCTTTCTTCTCATGATCCGCATTCGTCGCATCGATCAATGCTCTTATTACTTTTTTAAGTGTGATCTCATCTTTGACATAAGCAAACGGATTAAAATGATCGGTATTTGTCAATGAATCAAAATCAACGACTTTGATCTTATACCCACGACGTTCCAACATTTTCCCCACTCGATTGACTGTTCTTCCTTTTGGATCTGTGAGGACAAAACTCGATCTCATTTGAGCAATATTCGACATGATATAAGAAGTCGTCTTCCAAGATCCAGACCCCCCAATGACCATGACATTGTTGTTCCGATTTACTCGAGGATTTCTTCCTTCATAAAAATTCTTATAGCAGCCGTCTCCTAGAATGATATTGTCTGAAAACTTCTTTTTATTCCGAAACTTCTTCATTTCCTTTTTGGTTCCCCAGCGACCACTTCCGTATTCCTTTCCTGGTTCGTACTCTCGTGTATCTCTTACGAGATAGGCCAGAGAAGAGACAACTAAGGCTGTGCCACAGACAAGAAGCGGGGTTCCTTCAGTAGAGAAGTGAAGCGGATGATAGAAAATTTCCTTGCTTACCTGCAAAGCAGCGATCATTTCTTGTCCTTCAGGCGCATGAATCGCAAGTTCTGCTGCTCGATTCGCTACATAAGCACCAGTTCCACCAAAAAATACGTAAGGAAGAAATGACTGCTTTTTAGTCATAGTTCGATTCCTCCACTGCTTTCAAAAAGAGATAACGCGTCTAAGGCCTCTTTTGCTTCTTTCGCTGAATCTCCAACTTCTCCGCCAATTTGGCTTAGTTGAACAGTAGATTCTTTCGCTTGTTCTACTTGCGCGGCTTTTTCTTTTACGCGGTCCCTGGCGTCTTTGATCAGCGATTCTAAGGTTGGCTTCGTTACTGTGCTCGGATCATTCACTATCGTGTCGATCGTACGTCTTATTGCATGTGAAGCAATATTCGCGTCTTTGGCAAAGAAATGGAGTTCCATAGACTGGTCTGGAAGCTCTTTTAGGTGAAATTGCATACCGTACTCAGTCATCATAGCCTTCAGTTGTTCAAGATTGACCTCCTTGTTTAATAGCTGCGGTTCAGCCAACATTTTGTTTGAAGCCATAAAAAACTCATAGTCTTTTTCTCCAGCTTTGATCAGCACCTTTTTTTCGCAATCACGAATCAATTCAATTCGTTGTTCTCTCGAAAGGGTCTTGAATTTCCTTTCTAATTCGGGATTGTCTGGCAACTCCAATTCTTCTCGCAATTTCTGAAATTTATTCCAGTCACTGCTTGTGACTTCTGTTTCTTTTTTCTTCATTTCTCTTGTTTTAGCCGCTCTTTTTAGCATGGATAATAAGCGAAACAATTGATAAAGTTTTTGCGGTGTTCCTTTACAGATCACTTGATAGGCTTCTTGTTGTGATTGGCTCATGTTCTAACCTCCTCGTTCAAAAATTATCCGGAAGGTGTGCCGAGATTTCCGACTCCTTTTCTTGCTCTGTTTGTCCGGATTCCCCATCAGGAGTGATCCCCTCCAAATGGGCCTTCAATACAATCAGCAAGTTCTCAAGTGTTTGGTCCGTCAGAGTCATTCCCTTACCCATTTTCCCTTCAGGTGACCATGTACGTAAGTCATAAACTGGATCGCGGCCATTGTAAGAGATTCGATTCAATTCAGTCGTCCAACCTGTGTTGCTTTTCGCGATTATTCCGATTCGCTCAACTTTTTCAAATGACATCTCTTTCTTTTCTTGCGGCTGATTTTTTGTTAAGTCGAGTACCATAAATCATTTCCTCCTAGAACTTTTTTGGTGTGCAATCGCACTTCTGCGGATATTTCTTTTCCGTCTTTTTGCTTTGATAGCGGAAATTTGTTCTTCTAAATAAGCGGTGTACTTTTGATTGAGCTTGTAGAGCATTTCGATTTGTTCAGAGGACAGTTCCTGTTCGTTTGAAGCAATAAATTCAAAATAACTCATTTGGAATATATCCTTATCTGCGTATTTTGCTTGTGTCTTTTCATTATCAACATTCAGTACAATAGGACCCTTTTCATCCAAACCAACAATCTCTTCGATATTAATCACAAGTTTATTGTTCACACCTATAATCAATCCAATCTTTTTTACTCGAGTAATACTGGTCCGTGTCACGATATTATTTCGAAATAGTTCTCCCAATCGACTTTTTGATAGCTGGATCGTTTTGATTTTCTTACCAGTATCGTCATAGGTTAAAAATACGTCCAATCCCAGCGTCAAATGTAAAATGCCTGGACCATTATTAGTTATTTCAGCCATCTGTGTTCCTCCCCAAAATGAAAAGAGAAGATCGAAAACGATCTTCTCTCAATTTGTATTATTTATTTTTTCTATTCCGTAGATAAAAGTACCCGCCAAAAACGACTAACACTAAAACAGCGCCAGCCACAGTCAAGTAAATTGACGCTTTAGATCCTGTTTTTGGCAGTGTACCTTTCTTGACTGGTGTCAAGCTTTGTTCCGTGTCTTTACCGTCAAAATTGTGTTCAGAGTCTTTTTCACCTGCTTCATTGTACCCAACTTCCTTGAAGAAGAACGTCGTTCCTTCAGGGTATTTGGACGTATCTACTTTTGTTTTGACTTGTTTTACGATCGTTGAGTCATTTACAACGTAGTCGATCTTTCCGGAAGACCAAATATCAGTCGTTTTACCGTCTGGCGTTTGAGCAACCAGAATCGCTTCTAAGGCTCTTTGTGTCCCATCTAAGACGTTTTCGTGACTCAATTCCACATTGTCATAGGCAGTGATAATATCGCCGTGCGTAAACGTTTGTGTCTTATTATCACCGGTATGAGCTTTGGTATGAATGGAAATCTTCGGTGTTTTGAACGTTACCGTTTGATCATCGTTTTCTAAGTCATCATGACGACCAATCTCTTTCGTTTTTTCCTTGTCTTCATAAATGATATGCGTCGCTGTCAGACGTGTACCGTCTTTCAGTGTGCCTTTTGGAACAAGCAAGTTGGTTGTAAATTCGAACGTTCCTTCTTTATCAGTGGTGATCTCAGACGGTGAAGTAGAAACGACTTCTTTCGTATCACGGTTAGAATAAGTCGTATCGACATAGTATGTGTGACCTGGTTTCATGCCATCGACTGACACATAGTCTGTCAAATCGTTGTCAATATCCGGATTCACTTGTTTCAGACCATCTTTTGTCGTCGCGAATTTGGTCGTGATCTCAAACGGTTTACGATAGTTGACTGCACTCAATTCGATCACAGTGTCGTCTTCTTTAGGTGTTACAGTAAAGCTCAGATCGTCGGTATTATCTTCATACCACTCCAGTGGACGAGATTCAACGAACTTGTAATGTCCTGTAGGAAGGTTCTCAACGACAATCTCACCTGCTGCGTTTGTCGCATGTTTTGAGATTACTGTTTCAGTCGTTGATTCTTCGCCATTTTCGTCTGTGGTTGAATCGATACGAACCAAATCAAATGCTACATTTTCCAGTGCTTGACCGTCTAAATCGTCGGTTTTCACTAATTTAACTGTTGCACGTGCCAACTTATTAATGATCGGGTTGCGTGTAATTCGAGTTAGCGTCTGTTTGTTTTCGGCAAAGCTGTCTGACCAGACATAGATCTCATGTTTGCGATTGTTATTCGCTGGCGTGTAAGTGAAGAAGTGCTGTTCTTCAGATAACACATGATCGCTGCCGGCATTGACTTCTTGCAGGTAATAGTCCGCTTGAACATTTGGCAACAACATGTTTCCAAAAGAAATGACTCCGTCTTTCACTACTGCGTAACCAAGCGTTGTTCCTCCTGGTAATGTGGTTTCACCAATTTGCAAGTCTTGTCCCGTTTTTAATGCAAAGACTTGGCCATTGTTGGCGTCTTCCAATTCTACAACAGCTTTTCCATCTTCCCAACCAGTGATCACTTCCTGTTTTTTGTGACCGTAGATATTGATTGACTGAAGGTAGTTTTCAGCAGTTGCTGTGGTGGACGAAATTTCGACACTTTGACCTGCATAAGTGATTTCAAAGGTAATTGGTTTATTATCTTCCAAATTGACACCTGCTGGAGCTTTGACTTCTACAAGTTCATAGTTGCCGATATACAGGTTTGCTTGTGTCTGGAAATTCCCTTCAGAATCAGTGGTCCAGACTTGATCTTGACCGTCTTTTTGTAAGAATTCGCCAGCTTTCATACGCGTAGTACCGTCAGCTGTGACAATATCTTCGGTTGCGCGGATCTTGAAGCTGAAACCCTCACCATGACCTTGTTCAAATTTGATCTCAGAATAGCTGCCATGCTCATTTTCTTTTTCTGCTACAGACATAGCTGTTTGAACCGTTTTGTGAAGAGTCAATTGACCTTTCTGATTATCATTTTTGATCGTAACAACAACAAGACCGTCTTTTTCTTCACCAGTTACTTTAAAATCAATAGTATCTTTTGCCAATACATACCCTTCTGGAGCTTTAACTTCTTTGGCAAAGTAATTACCAAAAGCAAACTGTGTAGGCAGTTGTAAAATACCTTTATCATCTGTATAGAACACAGATTGATCTTTTCCTTGTAGATCCTTCATGATCAATTGTTCACCAGTCGTTTTTGAATAAATCTCAAATCCAGCGTTTGAACGAACGATTGGTTTTCTTGTTTCAGAATCAATTTTGACAAATTTAACTTGTGCTTCTTTGACTTTATTCTCTACAACATAGTGAAAACGTTGTCCATCCTTGTTGATCGTTACTTTAAAGTCTGCAATGCCTTTATAACCGGTTGGTGTTTTAGTTTCAGAAACAACATAGGTACCGTAAGGAAGATTCTCAAACGATACATAACCTTGTTCGTCAGTTAAGGCTTTGTCAACAACTGCTTTGTTTCCAAAATCTTGTGTGACAGTGAATTCAACACCTTCAAGAACTGTTGGTTGGTCAGAGGTATCTTTTCCTGTAATCCAGTTCCAAGCATTTGTATACCAGTTATAGTTACCAGTCTTGATCAAATCAAATCCGCCAGTGATCACTTTGTTTTTCTTAATTGCAGTCGCTTGTTTGGCGACACTAGCCGTTTGTCCTGCATATTCAATCGAAAATTCAACCGGAGTCTTATCTAATACATATCCGACTGGTGCTTTTGTTTCTACAAAATAATAGTTATCGATCAATAGATTATCAACTGTCAGCTGTCCTTTAGCATTTGTTTTGTAGTGACCGAGTTTTTTATTGTCCGATTTCCGGAACAAGTCAAATTCCGCACCTGCAAAAGTCGTATCCCCTTGCGGTGTGCTTCCTGTAGAACTGTCTTGTTTGGTTAAGACAACTGAACCCTTTTGTTCTTTGTTTTCGATCTTTTGATCTACATTCGTGATTTCAACGTTCTGACCAGCATACTTGATTTCAACCGTCCAAGTATCGTTATTTAAAATATAGCCTTCAGACGCTGCTTTTTCTTTCAACGTGTACGTTCCTAAAGGCAGATTCTTTGTTTTTGCTTGGCCGTTTGAATCGGTCGTGATCGTTGCCACAGACGTTCCAGAAGCCTTTGTGCCAGCGTAAACGTCAAACGTATTTCCTTTCAACGTATAGTTTGAATTAGGCATCGTTGTACCAAATTCAGCGCCCGATTTATCAACGGTGATTGTTCCTAGTTGCGCCTTGTTTGCGAACGTTACTGATTTAGTTTTATTTGCTTCAATGGTCAATGTTTTCTTTTCGGTACTCAATATATAACCTTTTGGCGCTTTAACTTCTTGAATTTCTAAAACTGTCCCTAAATCCCATTTCCCAGAGATTTTTCCGTCTTTATCTGTTGTTTTAGTTTCAGTCCTTTTCGTTTTTTTATTCTTGATCTCAAATTGCGCTCCAGCTAATCCTTTGCCGTTCTCGTCAACTTTAATGATTTCACCTTGACCTTGTAGCTCAACATTTAAATTAACATTGAATGCTTTCGGATCGCTAATTCCTGCTCTTAAAACATCTTGTAGATAAGGGGCTGAAAATAAAAGAGAAGCATATGAATAAGACGGGGATATTTGATATTTGAGACGCAATGATCCCGACGCATTGCTACTAGATTTTGGAGTAATTTTAAGCGTATTTCCAGACTGAGCTACTGTCACATTAGCAGTATCAGCAGTCACTTTATATTTTGACAGTGATCCATTAGAATCTGTCAAAGTCAACGTTTCGCCAAGTCTTACAGTATAGGTTTTCCTTGCGAATGAAGGGAGATTGTAAAAAGTCTCCACTTCTGCTAAAACTTTTTTACGGAACGTATTGTAGCCAGATTGACTAGCCTTACCGTTTGAATCATGGATTCCGCTAGTTGTCACACCGGTAGTAATTTCTTGAACCAAACGTTCTGTATAAAAAGCATTAATAACTGATTTTTGTTTCTCCCATCCGTAATAGACCGCTAATGACGCACGAACATACTTTTCATGAGTATCTTCTGACGTTGTATATGGAGAATTTTCACCCCAATTCAGTGGTATTCCAGGTTCAATACACCATAACATTCCACCATTTTTATCTTTCTTTGCATACCAACCCAATTCAGAGATACCGTTTGAATACGTCCAACCAATTGTAGACGAACCATAATCACGTTTTACGTAAACAGATTGTCCAGCTGCACGAGCCATACGAAAACTGATTCGATTTGGATTGAGCATGTTTTTGACTTCTTGAATGACCGATAGATAATCGTCTCGATAAGAGGTTCCGTTCGTACTAACGATCTTTCCATCATCTAACATTTTAAATCCATATCCATCTAAATACTTATTGACTGATTGCTTTTCTCCTTCAGAAATCGGACTGTCATTTGCGTTTTGACTCTCTCCAATTTTTTCTTCTTGATCAGATTTTGTGTTTAGTGTTTGATCAGAATAAGCTGTGCTTGTTTCTGTTTCTTCAACTGAATCCTCTGCGACTTCAGCTGAAGAACTTTCTTCTTTCACAGTTTTTGTTTCGCTTGTACCAGCCGTGGTATCCGCAAATACGGAAACTGGTTCAGCGATTGTTCCAGAAAAAGTTAAAACAAGCATGAGAGTAGTCATTAATTTTTTTACTTTACTCATACACATACTCCTTTTAGTTAATTACAATAAAAAAGACAGGTCAGATAACCTGTCTACATACATTAAGTATTCAATTTTGCCGGACTTCGTATTTTAATCATTTTTCTATCCTCCATACAAAAAAAGCACGATTCTAAAATCGTGCTTTCGTCATGTCAATAAGTATTTTAGTACCAGTCAATCGAGAATTTTTCACTTCCATCTGAGTAGAAAATACCAACTAAGTAGTATCCATTTTTTGAGAAATCAGTATCTAAAATATTGTTTGCCCAAGTATTCGCTTCTAAGGCTGTGCTAAACACACGACCACTGTTTCCGACGTATCCAGAAACAATCGTTGGCGCTCCACCTGTATTACCGGAATTACTTCCTGAATTTGTTCCACTACTTGAGTTTGAGCCACCTCCTGATCCAGAGTTGCCAGCATTTGAATTCGATCCACTTCCTGAATTTGAACCGCTTGAGCCAGATACTCCGCCAATAGACGAGCCACCGCTATTTCCGGAATTGCTTGAAGAGCCGCCGCCTTTGTAAGAAGAACTGTTTCCTGAAGAATAAGATCCTGATCCAGAATTACGAGAAGGTCCTCCAGAAGAGTTGTTGCCAACTTGCGATTGACTTTGACTGCCTGTATTCCCTTCACCATTTGATTCTGAAACGACTTCATACTCGCCTTCTTTCGTTTCAACTACAGTGCCGCCATTTTCGCTAGCTTCAGCTTCAGCCTTCTTCTTAGCTTCTGCTTTTTTCTTTTCTTCGGCTTCTTTTGCTTTTTTCTCGTTCGCGTCAACAACCTTTTTAATCTCAGTTAGTTTGTTTTGTAAAGCTTCTTTATCTGTTTGTCGCTTGACCTTGTCAACCGCTTTTTTTGCAGATTCGTAAGATTTTTTCGTGACGTCAGACTTAACTTTGTTATCTTTGTAACAATCATTGACCGCCTTTGTAGCCGATTCAATGTCTTTTACTTGTGTAGTTGCTTGATCTAATAAGCCCTGGACGGATTTTTTCCACTCATCCTCAGAAAACTTATCGAGCTTCACAGCTTCCACAGCTTTTGCATCGACTTTATCCGCTAAAACTAGCGATTTAGCTACTTCAGAACCATTCAGTGCTTGTGTCTCTTGTTGGTACAATTTATTAACTGTCAACTGCGTTGATAATTTTGACTCAACAGTGGAGATCTCTTTTTCCAGATTTGAAATCTCTGCTTCGTTCGCTAAGTCTTCGTTCGAGTATTTTTCTTCGTAATCCGCAACGGAATTTCTCAGAGTATTAAGTTGTTGCTTCGCAGTATCAATTGCTTTTGAATCCAAGTCTTTAGCTAAATATCCCTTCTCATTAGCGAATGTAGCGATCGTTTTAGCCAATGCACCTTGATTCCCCACCTCTTCTAAAGAAGCTTCAATTGCTGCTTTGGCTTGAGTATGCTGCTGTTGTGCATAGACTTTATATCCACCAAAACCGCCACCTAACACCACCGCGGCACCAATCACGATTGAAATTCGTTTTGTCGCCTTCGACAATTCATTCCATTTTTTCATTTTATTTATCTCCTTTTCCGTTAATCGTCAAACCTAACTGCGTTGATAATCACTGGCTTAATTTGTTCAGTCTCTCCCGGTAACAAGCAAACTAAATAATTCCCCTTGTTGATCACTGTATACGTGATCCCGATTTCAAATCGATGTAATGGACGTCCGTAAGCGTCATATCGAGGTAATTCTTTCTCCGTACTCATGTTCCACTCCATTGGTTATTTTCTCCTCTCAAAAATAGCATTATGTGAAAAAAAAAACAAGCAAGTATATTTACTCCATAAATTCATTTCTCCTCTTGTTGAAAGTTGAAAAAGGAACTAGATCTTAACCACCTTTTTGGACTCTTTGGGAACATGTGTGGTAGATAGCAGCAACTTACACCAGTCAACTTGCGCTAACGTGTACCCATAAGCTATGCCCTCACACTGACGACCATGCTTATTAATAAACTGGAATCTGTATGTTTCCATTGATCTTCCCTCCCGATTTTTGTTCAGATCTAACTCTTTCCTGCTATCATTTTTATCAACTTGTTAATCAACATTTTGTATTTACCAAAAAAATAATTTCGCGAGTTTTATGGCGTCCGATAACTCTAACCCTTGTAGAAAACGGTAAATGCTCACTGGATATCTCTATGGATTCAAGGTCATGGCAAGTATCTACATGTATGCAGCAAACAGTCCTTAGTCCTGTTTTTCAAGAACGACTGTATAGCCCCAAAGCCCTATAAGCTGCGCTGATAACTCTGGGAACGTATTTGCTCTTTGGATAAAATCGTCTGTAAATGTTGTTACACAACTGTTTTAGTCAGTTGCTACATTCCTTTACTGATTCTTTTGCTTGAGACCATTAAAAGATACCTCTTTTAGAAAGCTGTCAACCTAACGTTGGACCGCGTTGACCACTCTTTCAATTAGCAACTTCCTCAATAAATCCTTTACATCCGAAATACCCTTAGAGGATTTTCAGGCAAATACAAAATGTTGATTATCGTGCTTCAATAATTCGTTTTCTTATGTTATGCATTTAAGAGTAAAAACTGTAATCAAATTTCTATCACAGTCATATTTGTAGCTGACTTCATAATAGAAGCGTCTTTTGATTATGGATGAAAGAACCGCTTTCCATTTCTTATCTGTTGCGACTAGCCGAAACCCCTTTTGATTCAGCCACTTCTCAAAGTCATCGAAGGTGACACCAATTCCCGAATTTTCCTCTGCGAACAAAATCACTTGTTCTTTGAACTGATCAGATTTTGAATTCAGAGCCGTCATTGATTCAAGTGCGAGTGTATATTCCATGATTTCCCTCATCTTTCATAACCCTTATGTTTATTTTTGTGAGTCTATCCGTTTTTCTGAATACATCTCCACAAGGTACATTACATTTTCCCATGTTTCGTCTAAGCTCTTTTCATTTGCTTCTTCTTTTAGCAGAATTTTACTTGTAAAACTAACAGGATAATTCCTAATAGAACCGATTTTCCAAACAATTTGTTGGACATAGTTGTGATCTATGGTTTCTCTTAGTTCATACTTTTCATCGTAAGCCAGGCCACATTCAAACTTGATACTGTCAATCGTATTTTCAAAGTAAGATTGTTGTCTCTGCAAAGTCATAGCTATCATAATCAAGAAAGAAAAAAGCCCAACCAGCATACCAATTTTTACTATCAATACTAATTTCAGCTTGTTCAAAGAATCTCACATCCCTTTCGAGTGTATTCACTATCTTGGTGGATTATATACTAGCTTCTATATGTCTATGAGTTATTACACATCTGATAATTCATATTTCTTACGTATTATCTTCGACCTTGCCCTCCATTTTAATCATTGAATATTCTCCACATCTCTCAAAAGGCTTTTGCTTGAATTCCAAGGTTGATTGTTTCTGCACAGTTATTATTTTTTTTTTGAAAATTTTCCGTTAAAAAAATAAATTTAGCTTATAATGAATTAATAAAAATAATTATAAACAAGGGAGTTTTAGAATTGGACACTATTCATTACAAAGAATTTGGATCTGGTAAATTAATATATTTCATTCATGGAAATTCCTTGAACTTAGAAAGTATGATTGAATTTTATGAACCCTTTTTCGAAACTAATCAATCATTTAGAAGAATTTATCTAGATATACCGGGAATGGGAGATTCTTATCTAAAACCTTCTATTAACAACTCAGACGATATTCTTGAAGAAATATATTCATTTATTTTAGATCATTCAAATAACAAAAACTTCTCACTGTGTGGACATTCTTATGGAGGATATTTATGTCTGGGGCTGGCAACCCTCTTTCCAAATATTAGTAATCTATTCCTCACCTGTCCTGTTGTAAAAGCAAAACATAGAGAGCGTATTTTAGAAAACCACAAGGTCATTGTTCAAGAAGAAGTGATTCCTGTTGATAATAAAGAGTATTTCGAAGATTATTTAGACATGAACGTACAAATAAGCAATCTCAGCTGGTCTAAATATCAACATTCAATATTACCCGGTCTAAAAAAAGGAACTGATTCTTTTTGGACTAATATTTCCGAAGAGGACTATATGTTAAGTTTTGAAAATCTACTCTTTGATAGAATAAAAGATACCCATTGCACAGTTTTATTAGGGAGATATGATCAAATAGTAGGTTATAAAGACCAACTAGAATTAATGAATGATAGAAAAAATTTTGAAGTTAAACTCTTATCTCACAGCGGACATAACTTACCAATTGACGAACCAGATTCGCTATTCTTGTTCTTTAAAAATTTTATTGAGAGTTAAGGCAAATTGTTAAAACAGAAAAACTCCGTTTTTATCATAAATTTCATTATTTCTGTCGTTGCTAAATTTTCATATCTACAAACATTTATAGTATTTATTTATTTTGTTTGTTTATTATGGTATTTTATTTTAAAGGAATGATTCTATGGCGAACAATATTGAATTTGAAGTTGAACAGGTTTATAAAGGCAGAACCAACGAAATCTTTGTTATTACTGATCCCGAGACACAGGTACAATATATTCAAACAATTGTTATCGGTTCAGACGGAAAAGGCGTCGCAATTACACCAAGACTAGAGCCAGATGGAAGTATTCATTATAAGGATTAATTAGATCAACTTTTGTTGGTCTTTTTTCTTTCCAAGTTGGTAATCTCTTCCAATTGTCAACCAACACATTTCTAAACATATATTCTTTCTTGAGTAACCAATTTTCCCCTCCCTTTTCCCGTTAACCTAAGCGGAGCTCTAGGACTTACCTTTCTTGCAATAAGAACTCCGTTACAATCAAAAACTAGTCGGATTTCATTCTCCACATTCCGAAGATTGGTTTTTCTCCCTGTTTGAATATAGACAACTCTTGACCCCTTATGACACAATTTAACTTCTAACAAGCCAGATTCTGTTATCAAATAATTCTTACCAATCGTCTTCCCTGACGAGTCCTTTTTACGAAATAATACACATCGATACCCGTAATCCAATATATGTTTTTCTATCATTCTCATGTTTTCTGCCCCCTTGTGTATGTTTCACTATGAAACTAAACAAAAAAGAGGGAGTGAAAGCATGCAATACACATACTTTCACTCCCTCGTCGTTACTATCCTTGCTGCAAGTCATTATATCCTAGTAGCCCATAGATCAGGCGAATATTTACACAAATAGATGCCTGCTATTTATACTAGCTTATGAGAAAATAGACAGAGCCTTGCCCCATAAATCTCTTTTATCTCTCATAATCTTTTGATATAATATGACCGTTGCAGTTTCGACTGTAACAACAAGGAGCAAACAGCATATGTAGCTGTAATCTACATACTGTCTGACATTGTTCCCTCAACGACCTAATACTAAATTGGCGTTTAGTGTTAGCGAGAGGGGCAATGGCTCCTTTTTTGTTTAGCTTCATACTGAAACATACAAAATATTCTGTTTTCTTTAGTTAGACGTTACCATAGACCATTTTTTTTTACAAGTATATTTTTTTACATAACTGTAAGCACTTAGGCCTACTAACGGTACAATTAATAATGGCACTTCTTCCTCCTCTCGTTTATTCCAAGCAACTTTTCTATGTATTTTACAAAAATATTCTGCTATACTTGTTTTGTTGAGAAGCAGAGGGCATACCTTAGTAATTTGGGGGTATGCCTTTTTGTAACAATACAATTTTCAAGATCGGATAATAACAATTGAAAATGCTAGTAAGCTTGTAGCAAATAAACTTAACATTCTTTTCTCACCTCATTATCATTCCAATGTTTACTTGGTATTTCTATTTTAAACCCAAAGAAAACATAACACAATATAGGTATTTTTTTTAATTATTTTGTCATTTTTTAGGTACAATTTTTGAACCACTTTTTTTCATCATTTTATAAAATGATGAAAAATCCCCCTGAAAACCTTTTTTTAGGTACAAATTTTGAACCGCTGAGGAGGCATTTATGGATTATAAAAGTAAATTAATAACACTTCGAGAAGAAAGAGAACTAACTAAATCAGCTTTATACGGTGGGATCTGTTCAAAAGGAAAATATTTATCTCTTGAGGATGAAACAAATACTACATCTGTTACTATTTCCGAAATGACAGCTATTCTCGATCGTTTAGGTATGGGATGGAGTGAATTTATTGAGTACACCGATCTTTCTACAAAGAAAAATATGAGCTATGGCCGTTGGAAACTAGAATTACTTGATATCGCCCAAAACCTGAATGATAGAAAAGAAGTCAAACAAAATTTAACTGATTTTATAGAAAAAATCAGAAATAGTAACTTCAATACCACTCAATCCTTTTCAATTTATATCGCAGCAATTCACTTATGTGTTCTTCTAGACCTACCAATTTCCTATGATCGAACACAGATATATGAATTTGCACTAAACCTTTACAAGGACAGAAACGAATATTATGTTGTAGACTACGAAATCATTGGAAATATTGCATCACTATTGACAGTCAAAGAATTAACTACACTTGCAGATTATCTGTTTCCTTGTCAACTTAATCGTGGTTATACCCATGACGATATTGTTCAAATATCTGCAACAAACATAATTGAATTTTTAATTAAGCAAAAGGAATATAGTTTAGCATCCGAATGGATTGAGAAAATTAGAAATATGATATATACAAAAGGATTTATCAAGAATACTTTAACAACACTCAAACTGTTATTTCTTAAAGAAGAGGTTAAATTTAGAATAACCAAAAACATTAAACACTATCTTGAATTATTACGATATGCTGATCTTTTTAAAGAATTGGGTGAAACTGTCCTACATAAAGCCATCTTGAATGATAGTCTACACCAAATTAGTAAAGAGTATAATATCGAAATACCTCATGACTATTTACTTTATCATAATTATTATACTGAGCAATTGGATCAACTAGAAGACAAAGTTGATTATTAAAAAGAGTGGCTCTATAATTCATGGGACTGAAGAATAAATTTTTATTCTTCAGTCCCATGAATTATAGAGCCAAAAGAAACAGGACTATTATATTACCTTTTTTGCTAGATTAAATTCTTGATTATATCAAAACCGGCAATAATATTTCCAACAACTCCACCAAGTGAAGCAACTACAAAGATAAATAATACTCGTAGAGCCCTATTTTTATAATAAGATTTTACATTGAAAATATCGCTAGAAAGATTCTCAAAGTCTTTCACTACAGGTTTTCTAAGAGTTGCTTCAACAATACCAGAAAACATCCCCACAGATAAAAATGGACTAAACGTGCCAATAGGTGCTGTAATAAAGCTAGTTAAAATTGTCAAGGGGTGAGCAAGTGTAAATAACGTAAACAAAGCTGCACAACTACCATTCCAAAGTAATAAACGGATAACCTGACTCATGCCACTTTCAAAACCATTGAAAAATCCAAGTGACAGTAAAAGCACGAGAACTATAGGAAAAATCCACTCCAACACCTTATCAGAAAATTTCTTATCTGGAATCTTTTCAAGCTTTTCCCTATCTACATTCATATCAAAGTTTTCCAAAACCCCTTCAACATGAGCTTTACCTAAAATAACTACAATAACCTCTCCAGAACTTTCCCTTATTTTACTCACCTGATAAAGATCCCTTTCTCCAATCATTTGCTGATAAATATTCGGAAAACGATCTTCTAGTTGACCAAAAAAACTGTCAACCATATCCATCTCCATTAGTTTCTCTGTTAACTCTGTTTCTGTTAATTCATCAGAAATATCAATATTTTCAAAAAAAGCGATTGGCAAGAAAACTTTTTCTCGAAAAGACATTGATCGCCAAATTTTCTTAAAAGTTATATTTACGTCTCTGTCTACAAGATTTAAGAACTTCTTTTCAGATTTGACATAGTCTATCGCAACACGAACTTCTCCTCCAACTTTTTCTTTTAAATTCATAGCCAATCTTTTCTGAAACCCACTGAAAAATACCTGCATTAACAACATACTAGCTTTTTTCTGTTTAAAAACCTGAACAATATCTAGTTCATTCCAATTATTTCCATTCTCAAATGCATCATACCGCTTCTCATCTAACTCTATACAAACCGTATCAGGTTGAACAGTCTCTAAAACCTCTGTCACCAGCAAAGCACTCTCTGAAGAAACATGATTAGTTCCGACAATATAATACGTCTTACCCGCATAATCCAGCCTGTTTACATTCTCACAATGATCAATATTCATCTTACCAATTCTCCTATAACGATAATTTTTCACTGAAATAATTCCAACATCTCTGAACAACTTTACCTTTTAAACACAATCATAGCAGAATAATACACGTTAATCTCCTTGTTTACTGCTTATTCTAATTTCTCAATCGTTTTCTTTTCAATAATCTCCACAGCCATCATAAAAATCCTCCTCTCAAACTTACTAAACGTTTAATCAACCCATTCTTTACTTTTTTTAGGATCTATCTTCTTCAAATACTCCTCCTCCAGAACTAAAAGATCCTGGTACACTTTATCCATTGACCAACCAGAAGACAAGCTCAAACAATATAGAAAGTCACAAGGTAACACTTTAACAGATCGATTTCGATAAGCCCAAGTCGCTACCGTGCTTTGCCTATAGCCATATAACTCACAAAACTCCTCCACAGATATCCCTAAACGCTGGATAATAAAAACACTGACAGGATAAGGATAAACAAAAGTATTCACTCCCATAGATGATAACCCCCTAAGAAATATAATCACATACGCGATAATAATACCTCTCTTGTCAAAACATAGCAATCAAGGGAAGTCCCTAAAACCCATCAAGACACTGATAATGTATCAAAGATATAATGTAATAGGCAATTTGCGGGTTTTATTTTTATCCAGTATCCACTTCAAACAATTCTATTTGTTCAGCCTTTTTAGGTGGCTCTATCAGTTGTTCCAGCGTTGCGTAGATAAATGTACGCGCCAACCCAAAAGCCTCTGAAAGCGCACTAAAATACGCCTCTTGGACTTCCTTCTTCACTCGAATGATCGATCTCATCAAACCATAAACCGACGCTAACGTGATTCCGCCATTGCGGCCGGAACGAATGCGATAGTAGATCTTGTTTTCGTTCTTCAGCTGTTTCAATACTTTATCTAACGAGCGTTCAGGAATTTTCAGCTCTTCTCTTAACTCTTTCTTGGTTGAAACGATATAAGGTTTATACGTGTATGATTGTTTATTCAAATAATCTAAGAGATCTTGCGCCCACTCATGACTGTGCGAATATTTGCGCATTTTACGCTCTTTTTTAAATTTCCACCAGCCCTTTTTCTTGTTAAAAAGCTGTTCTTCAGACAAGTTTTCATCGACCCATTCCTGACATAATAGAACAATTTTTTCTCTGTGCGCTGCCTGGTATTTTTTTGAATATGCCGATCGGATAATTCGTGTCAATTCCCGATCAATAAGAGGGTAAGCTAATCGATCGTTGAACTCTAACATGGCCAACTCGCACTCTTCGATTTCGTATCCGGAAGAAAAGTATGCTAAAGACAGGGTAAATATAACGTTATTTCGACCATATCTCCCCTTCTCTCCTTTGATTTTTTCACTACACATCAATAGACGGAACCATGGTTCGTCCACTTGACGAAAATCCTGATTTGACGGTAGTTCAAAGATATTTTTGTAGGCAGCTGCTTTATCTGCATCGATACGCATTGACCAGTTGATCCAGTCCGAAAAACTGTAGCGGTACTGTGGCTCAAAGAATAAGATATTGTCTTCAGTCGGCATACGAGTGATTCCAAAATGGTTAGCATTGACGTCTACAGGAAAATCTTTAGCTAATGTCTTACGCAAGTTGTTAGAGATCATTTTGGCCACATTGATCACTTTAAAATTGGATTTCTTTGTCACAAAAGCTGGCTGATCCAGTACATAAAACGCTTGGTAACCATGGGGGGTCTGCAAAACCATGGTTGGCATAAATCCTAGCTCATGACTTGCCAACAAAATCTCTCCATAATCAAAATTTGGATCTAGCGTGTCAAAATCAACAAAGAAAGTGTTGATTTGCCGTAAATTGTCCTCAGAATGGCCCTTCGTGAACATTCTCCCTTCATCAGCATACGTTCCATAGCGGAACACATTTGGGGTCCAGTGACTAAATTTATTATTATTTTCTATAATTCCTTCTTCAGACGTGATCACAAGACCGATTCCTTCGATCATGTGTTCCTTTGAACGATACGCAAAAATAGCCCCTTTCCCTGTCTGTTCGCTAAAAGAGACCGGTTTAAGGCGGCTATTTTTATATTTAAATTTACGGATACCGTCATGTAAAACGGTTGCGTATACCACGTCTAGCGTCACTGTCATGCCTATTATCCTTTCTAAACAAAAAGAGAACACAAATAATCGTTCGATCTGTGTTCTCTCAATCGCCAGAAATATCAAAACAATCTAAAGAAAGCATGACAAATAAGCGTTTATCTATTGAGTTGCCCGTCTAAAAATGGTAAAATAAACCTACAAGTTCGGATTGGTAGTCCGAACAGATTTATTCAAATCACATAAGTGGTTGGCTACCACTTACATAATTTCCTTGAGACGAGCGAGAACACATAGTTGTTTTATGTGATTCAGATAAATGAGTGAGGTCCAATTCACTTATTTATCCGTCTCTTTTTTGTATATTTTTGTTTTATATCTTACCGAATCTATTGAAAATTGTAAATATAGTTTACCAAATCAAGCAGAAATTATCTAAATATCTAATACGTTAGCTCCCTTAAGTCTGAACAACTCAAGTTCCTCTTCAGAATCAATTGATCCTATCATTTCCTGTACTTGATTTAATTCAAATGAATGATTCTCTAGTAAAGGTTTATATAAGTTAAAAATTGTTGATTCTAGTTTTTCTAATGCCTCATTTCCAAAGCTACGAGATCCATTATAAAATTCTCGCACATAACTAGGAGCTAATCCAATAGCTTTAGATAGATCAATTCGGCTTATATAATAATTATCAATCAAAAACTTAAGAACGAATCTGTCATATTCGTTTCTAAACTCTTTAGAGTTTTTTTTCATGAAAGCCTACCTCTCCGTTGTTAATTATAGCAACATCCTCGTTTACAATATTACCATCAAAAAAATTTATATACAATCTTTTTTTTAATATAATTCTTCAAACTCCCTATCTATCAGCGTTTAAAAGGTAATATAATAGTAATATAATATATTACCTTACTATTATATTACTATTATCAATAGTAATATAATATAAAATTCGCTGTTTTATTTTTTGTTTCATTGTTGATTTCGACAACATATTATGCTAATATGAGAAAGTAATATAGTATATTACTTTCTCATATTGTTAGATTAACAAAATATTACTTTATATATTACTTATATATTACCAAAAATATTACTATTATATTATTTAGGGAGGAATTGAAAAATGGCAGTAGTTTTGACTGTTGCAGCAAACAAAGGTGGCGTTGGCAAAACACTTATTACAATCAATCTTGCAGGAGCTATCCGTAGGAGTTTTCCTGAAGCAAAAATTCTTGTCGTTGATACTGACGCTCAAGGAAATAGTACAAAGTCTTTTCGTGTGAAAGTAGCTAAGGACCAAAACACGATTTATGATGTTTTCATGGATAATGCAACAGTTGAAGAAACTATTGTTCAAACATATGACGATCATATAGACGTCCTTCCGGCAAATTCTGATAACAACTATTTAGAGTTTGATAAAATGGAACAATTTCGTGATACCATATTAGAATGGTTTGTATCATTACTTAAAAAATTTAAAGATAACTTAACTGAGATCATGACTGTTTCAGGATTAAAGAAAAAAATGAATAATATTATTGATCCTAGCGCAAACTATTTTAATGCTCTTGATGGTAAATTTGATAATGTGAGTGATAAATACGATTACATTATTTTCGATACACCACCGGAATTAAAACAAGTTACCTCATCTGTTCTTTCAATTGCAGACGTAGTTATCGTTCCTTACGAACCTGACTTAAATGGGGTTGATGGAGTTACACATTTAATATCTCGTGTGAACACATTGAAAGAAAAATACAACCCAAATTTACGCATTGGAGGCGTACTTGCCAACAAAGTCTATAATACAAATCTACATGCAAAAATGATTAATGCAATGATGAAATATACTAATAGAAATAATTATCATTATTTTGATTCTGAACTCCCAAGATCAATTACCTTTGCTGATAAATTAGTTCGAAACGGAATGCCGATAACAATGAGTTCACCTGAAAATAAATTTGCTCAGCATTTTTATAAGCTGATTATCGAAATGAATAAGCTAGGTTTACTTTCTAAAAATGGTAAAGAACTAGAAATTCCTCATAAGTTATATGTTGAAAGTGACGGTGAAGAATAATGCCAAGAATAAACAGAAAAAAACCAGCAGGAGATTTTGAGTCTGTATTTGATGATGAACTGGAAGAACTAGAAACACCTAGTGACACTATCGATAGCATACCTGAGACTGAGGTAACTGCTAGCAATAGTTTTCCCTCAGATAAAGAAACAATTACCGAAAACTTTAATGAAGCAAACAGATTTGGCTTAAGCAAAACTTCGAAATCTGCAAGTTCTGAACTAGTTGCACGTACATTTAAATATAAAAAAGAAACTATACAGCGAGTTGAAAGTTTAGTGTACAAAGACCAAAGACATTCTAAAAAAATTCCTGGGACTAAGGGATTTATTTCAGATTTTATGGACAATGCAATTTGGCAACATTTATTACAGCTAGGACTTGCCACTGAAGAAGAAGTTCAAAAGCATCTAAACAGCTATAGTAAGTATCCACTTAACTTTGATAATTATGAAAAGAAGTAGCTTATCGCTATTTCTTTTTTTATAGGGCGAAATTTTTATATTACTATTTGTATTACCAAAATATTACTACATATATTACCATAATATTACTTTAAATATTATTAATACTATAAACGCTTATACAATAACCTTTTATAAAGTAATATATTATATTACTTTATATATTACTATTTACGTACTGTGCTTTATAAATACATTTATACTGAAAATCCTATAATTTAATAACACTATAAATAAAAAGATCGATTAGTTCTCTTGACACCAAAAGAGAACGCATGTTCTAATATATAAAACGTATCGTTATTTAGAAAAGGGGATTTATCATGGTTGTGCAGTTTGGTGTGAATCCTACCTTCGACTATGCGAAAGAACCCTCACGAGATATACTTTGTATCGACTGCAAAAGCTTTTATAGTTCAGTAGAATGCGTAGAACGAGGATTAAATCCACTTAAAACTAAATTGGTTGTTATGTCTTATCCTTCTGACGATCCGCTCTTAAGAGGAAGTGGTTTGATTTTAGCATCAAGTCCTGCTTCAAAGGCAGCCTACGGTATTTCTAATGTAAGCAGGGCAAGGGATTTACCGTTTCCTTATCCGAAAGATTTAATAATCGCACCACCAAGAATGGCGTTGTATATGCGGAAAAATATGGAAATCAACAATATCTACAAGGAGTATGCAGACGAACAAAATCATGCTGTCTATAGTATCGACGAGAGCTTTTTAGACGTCACAGACTCATTGCGATTATTTGGTGCTAAAGACGCAAATGAGTTGGCTAGAATGATCCAAATTGACGTTTATAAGCGTACCGGAATCTATACGACAGTCGGAATAGGTGACAATCCGCTTTTGGCCAAGTTTGCTCTGGATCTCGAAAGTAAAAAAAATCCTCACATGAGAGCAGAGTGGCGCTATGAGGACGTCCCTGGAAAACTTTGGACCATCGATAATTTAACCGACGTATGGGGAATAGGGAGCAAAACAGCCGTCAAACTATATCGTATGGGTATCTTCAATATGCATGATCTCGCTCATGCATATTACTACAAACTCAAGGATAAATTTGGTGTTTTAGGTACACAATTATATGCAAGTTCATGGGGGATTGATCGCTCATTCCTAGGTCAAAAATATTCGCCTAAATCAAAATCGATAGGTAATAGCCAGGTTTTGAATCGTGATTATACGAGAAGAAATGAAATCGAAATCGTGATAAAAGAAATGGCGGATCAAGTTGCAACCAGGTTACGACGTGCAGGAGCCAAAGCTGAAGTCGTATCTTTGTGGATCGGATTTTCTATGGGCTACGTCGATCGAGCTGGCAATCGTGGTTTTAGTCAGCAAATGAAGGTGCCAGCAACCAACAGCAGCAAACAAATCGCAAGCTATCTACTTCAGATATTTAATCGCCATTACAAGTACCAGGATATCCGACATGTTGGCGTGAATTGTTCCAAATTAGTTTTTTCAAATTCATTACAGCTGGACCTGTTTACAGATCCTGACGAACAAGTAAAAGACTTAAAGATTGATTACGTGGTTGACACTATAAGGAAAAAGTATGGCTTTAAATCAATTGTTCATGCGAATAGTCTTCTGGAAGGCGGACGTGCGATCGCTCGTAGTAGCCTTGTCGGTGGACATGCCGGAGGTTTAGCAGGTCTCGAAGGTGGAGAAAGCCATGGTAAAGCGAACTAAGAAAGCCTTTTTAGACTATAACGAATTCCGTGACCGGCCGTTTGGTTTAAAGTGGGGAACGGCTTATGCCGTGGACGAGTTGGTCAAAGGGATCAAAGAAAATGAAGCTTGGGCAATCAAAGAAGTTGCTGCTCTCGAATTAATGAATCGAGAAGAAATTGACGTTATACTCTCAGAATCATTTCTTTACCACAAACCGGTCTCTATTCAACTCAATACGAAAGACGAGTTTGGTCGTTTATTAGATCCGATTGAAGGCTTATTCGTAGGTGAAGCGTACGAAGACTACTTTGTCATAAACGATCAGCAAATATTTTGGACAGACGTTCGTCACGTTGAAATTAAAAAAGAAAAAAAATGGTTCGATATCGATTACTTTCGAAACAAGAGTTCTCCAAGTAAAATAGAAGAGAAGAAAAAAAAGAGAGATCCTGAAATTGAAATAATAAAAAATGAGTATTACCAACCGTTTGTAGAAGACGATTAAAGAGGGATTATCCTTCTATAACGATTTAAAACGGCTTAGAATGGCCGTCTGACACACGCTTTTTATTAAAATATAGAGAATGGAGGGTATATTATGTGTGGTCGCTATTTTTTCGATCTATCATCAAATGAGCTGAAAAATTATTATGATCAAGTCACACCGAATGCAACTAATACGCACGTCCGAATCGGTTATAATGAAATTTTTCCATCAAATCATGTGGTAACCTTGGCCCTTAATCAGGAATCTAAAATAGTACCTGGGATTACTCGTTGGGGATTTGAAGGTTTCAAAAAAGGGCAATTAATGATCAATGCACGATCTGAAACAGTGGAAGAAAAAAAGACGTTTTCTAAGCATTTCAAAGAGACACGCTGTGTATTTCCTATGTCTGGTTTTTACGAATGGAACCAGGAGAAGAAGAAAATTTTATTCTCAGCTGAAGACAATGATCTCTTGTATGTTGGTGGTTTTTATCGGATTCATAAAAATGGTGCCGGCTTTGAGACAGAATCAGTAATCATGACGACCACGCCTAGTAAATCTGTTGAACCTATTCACGATCGTATGCCTTTGATTATAAAGAAAAATGACATCAATAACTGGCTTTCAGATATAGAGTTTGCGAGAAACTACCTATCAACTGATATGCCGGAGTTAGCCCTGAGTGACGCTAAATAGGAGTACTTTCTGGTTTGCTGCTATTGATATTTCTTTGTAATTAGTATTCTTCACTAAAAGGGATAGATCTTCTAAAGTAGATTTTCTCTTAATTATATGCTATACTAGTTTTGCGAAATGTGAAGATTTTGTTCAAGAGAAACACAAAAGCCAACCCTATTGCGAGTAGGGTTGGCTTTTTTTTCGTTCGTTGCGACTCCGAACGTGTGGGTTAGTGACAACTTGCTTTAGTTATCGTCTTTCTCGTCTAACCAACGAGAAATCATTTCCAGAACCAATCCGACAAAGACTGGTGCGATAACCAATGTGAAGATTTTATCTATCAAGAGAAGCACCCCCTATCGGGGCAAGTTGCCTTTTCAATTATATCAAAGATTTATCAGCTGTTACCAATTTAATATTAATTTATTTCAAGAAAGGCTTATATTTAGCTGATTCTGGTACTCAATTGTGTATCCCAATTCTTTTAATTCCGCTAGTTTTGGCTTGATATTATCTAGCACTTCACTTATACCCTCAAGGTAGTTACTATAGACATCATTATATATACTTTCATAAACAATAATATGTTCACTCTCGAAGTCTACTTTAATCAAATACAGTACCTTTAAAACATTTAGATACTCTTTATGATTATCTTTGTAGATTAAGTCAAGAGCCTCCCAGTAATATTGGGGCCACTGGAAATTGAACCACCTGTCTTTTATCGTCAAATAAGTTAAAAAATAATACCTTTTCATCTTTCCTTCAATATATTCATCTGATTTTAAATCCAAATCAGGAAAGAACTCACTAAGTTTAAAAAAACTAATTCTTAAATAGTATTCATAGAAGTACAATCGTTGAGAAAGATCAAAAGTATAATCATTCAAAATTTTATCCCAATTTTCTATTTGTAATTGTGTGCTACTTGAATCTATTCGATTTATCACATCGCCCCTATATAGTACAATGAAAACATATATGAGATCTGACGTTTCATTATTACTGATCCCTAACAAACTTGCACTTAACAAACGTTCCTTTAGGTCTTCATCTAACTTTGAATAATTACGTCTAATATATTCTTGAACATCTGACATTTTGGGATCCGCCGAAATAATTGTTTCTTCTATATTTGAATTATCTAATAATGATAAAACCTCTTCTTCTGGTAAGCTTAATACTTTTTCATATAAAAAATATCCTTGCCTATTATCAGTAAACGACCTCGGATAACCATCGGCTTCAGCGAGTAATGAAATTAGCTCCCCAATATTATTCTTATTATCCTTTGGGAAGTCATCTAAACTTTTTCCTACAAGTAAGTCTTGATAGGTTTCATTATGAAATAGATACAAGTAAATAATAGCTAATTGCTGATTGATTTGAACAAAATTTCTTTTTGCTCTTTCAATTAACTCATGGTTTACATAGTAATTGAACATCTTCCGCTCTCTAAGATTTCTATTTTCTGCAATAAAAATATCCTGTAACGCCATATTGATTTGAATGGAAAAAATAGACTCCAGGTTATGGAGATATGGCCCCCATATATTGTTTGGGTGTAAGTCATAAGGTAGTTCAATTTTTTGATCTATAATTTTTTGTAGATATTTATCTTTATTTGCGAACTTTGAATAATCTCCAACAAAAATTACGGGTAGTCTCCTGTCTAAGCAATTGAATAGTTTGTATGCCTCTTCTTGATTAGTGGGACTTACTCGATCAAAATCATCGATAACAAGTACCTTATTCTTCATCAAAAATGTAGAGATTTCCCTTTGAAAGAATCGATAATAGATTTCATCGGATTTGTATTTAAAAAATTGCCACACTGCAACAAACAAAGCAATGATAGTACCAACGAAAAATATAACTTGTGTAACAATCCCTTCTCCAAAAATATTAACCAAAAAGTTTCCTATTCCAATATTAATTGCTGGAGTAATAAGAATCGATACTACAACACAACCGATAAGAAAAAGCCTATATAATGAATTTATTATTGGGTGTAGCAAAGAAAAGCTTATACTGATAACAGATCGTTCATCTTTTATGTTCCACAAATTTAAATAGACAAATTTTTTCTTGGTATGGTTCTCCACCTCTTGCAAATATTCAGATTTCCCTGTCCCCCACTCCCCATTTAAGAAGAACGTCAAATTATTTTCTAATAATCCAGCTAAATATGCCGCTCTATCACTTACATCGATATGATTTAACAGTTCGGATTCTTCGTCTTTTTTTTGAAATCGCGTTTTCCTGAATTTAAGATATTCAAATAAAAACCAAGCGACTACTAGGATAAGTATAACAATTATTATAGTGAAAAAAGGTATCATGATATTCTGTCTCTTTCTTGAGTCATTTTTAAAATCTACTATCCGTCTGTTTATTTAAACAATTATCTAATTATTGCTTATGTCTTCTTATGCTATCACTTTGAAACTAGCTCTATTAAGTCTGATCAGAGCTTCAAACATATATTATTTCATCTGTATTTTTTTAAGGATACTTTCGAAAGTTTCAAAAGTATCTATATCTAGCTGGCATAACCATAACAAATATTTCTTCTCCTTGTACGTCCATTCAATTGTAGGGTAAGAGGATAAAAGTTTGTCAAACCTTGCACGTTGATCACTAGACGCTAATTGCCAGCGCTTCTCAAATATCGTTTTTTCTTCCATATATAATCCCCCAAAAAGAGCGCTGCCTGAAACTTCAATAACGGGCAGCGCAAGTCTATGTTAAGTAGATCTATATTAATTATACCAAAGAATAAAAGACAAAAAAGTTAAATCACAATAAATTGTCGGCCATCACTTGTTTTTGATTTCATTCGTATGACTCTTTGAATAGTGCCATTACACAGTTTCTCTTCTAGAGCACATTGCTTCAGGGAAGAATAAATCCTATGTGAACCATTTGAGTATACAACTTTGATCCCATTTATAGCATTGTAATTAATAGGCGATTGACGAGTAGTAGAGAACTTTTTGCTTAATTCTTGCACGTGAGCCACAATTTCAGCACAATGTATCCACTCTGGATCCTCAGTCAATTTTACAATCTCTAAATGGATATCCTTTTCTTTCATCACTTTCCCCTCGCAATATTCCTAATGTATAATTTCTTCCTCTTCAGACTCTGTTTTCTCCATCTTTTCTAAATAGCGATAAATTGTCGTCCGAGAGACCTGCCAACGTTCGGCAATCGTTTTGATCGGTGTCCCACTATCGATCAAAGTCTTCATCAGCTGTAAATCCTGTTCAGTAAATTTTTCCGGCCTGCCACCATATCTTCCTCTCGCTCGAGCTGCTGCTCTTCCAGCTGCCGATCGCTCCAGAATTAGATTACGTTCAAATTCTGCAAAAGCCGCAAACAAATGGAACATCAGCTGGCCAGTTGAACTAGATTTATCCATCGTGATATTTTCCTGAAGGCTATGGAAACTCACGCCACGTTCATTCAATCGATTGACGATCGATATCAAATCTTCCATATTCCGTCCTAATCGATCCAAGCGCCAAACAACAAGTGTATCTCCTGATCGCACAAAGTCAATCGCAGTTTCTAAACCTGGTCGATTACTTTTTGCTCCGCTCATGTGATCCGTAAAAATTTTTTCACAACCAAATTTTTTTAAACTATCTTCTTGTAAATCTAAATTTTGCAATCCAGTCGAAACTCGTGCATATCCAATTTTCAAAAAAATCACTCCTCGATTAAAACCATTGTACCATAACTTAATCGAGAGGGAATAACTGAACATAGATTTTGTTACGAGTTTCTGAACACTAAATTTGAGATTTTCTATAGAATTTTAGATCAAAAAGAGAGTGTTCAGAAACGGGTCATTTTCTGAACACTCTTTTTATATAATGCAATCAGTATTATCACTCTTCTGTGTAAATATAATATTGATATTTTCCTATTACATTGAACCCTTTAGAAGAATATAGTTGTTTAGCGATTATATTCTGATTCCAGGTCTGAATAAAAATATTCCCAATATCTAATTCATTATTAACAAGAAGTAGCTCCTTCAAAAATTCATTTCCAAAGCCTTGATTTTGAAATTCTTTATATATCTGTAAATCATATATATCAATATTGCTTTTAAGAATTACTAAACAAACTTGTCCAACTTCATATTGATTGAAACAAATGGTAAATGGAACTACATTCGATGAAAATATACGATTAGGTAGAGCATTGTATTTCCATAAAATATTTGCTGAAAGCCTTATTCCTTTTTTCTTACTACAAAGTTTACGAAAATTTGATAATGGAGCATTCGCATTAAAATTCAAATCATACGTTTTTAAACAGGTCATTGCTAAAGTTAATTCTAAATCAATGTAGGGGTAGCTATTTTTAGATACTTTATTTTATATGGATCCATTATCATGTATAAGTCTTTTTCTTAAACTATCTTTCGAAGGAAAATAAAATTGAAATCTTCAGATTTAGAAAAATCACTTTTAACAATGATATAATTTTCAGTCAAATGAATCTCACATAAAAGGGATTTCAACCAAACTAACTCATTCTGTAAAAACTTTTCCTGAATAAGATTCATCACAAATTTCCTGCTAAATCAATACTTTTATATGTCTTCGTCTTTACAAGTAAAATATACGAACAAAAGAATACTATACTTATCAAAAGGCTCAGTAGCAACATACCATATTGACTAATAAAATTACCTAATGACATTCCAATTGGTGTAGCCAAATAAATAACACAATCAACGATTCCCAGAATTTTCCCACAGTTCTTATGCTCAATTGAACTAACAAAATAACTGAACAATGGTTGTGTAAGTATATCAAAAAATCCATAAAATGATAAAAACAAGAAATGAAGCTACTATCTC
The DNA here is from genome assembly GCF_005843965.1 of Enterococcus sp. M190262. NCBI lineage: Bacteria > Bacillati > Bacillota > Bacilli > Lactobacillales > Enterococcaceae > Enterococcus > Enterococcus sp. M190262. Next base: position 195,493 of record NZ_CP040462.1, read on the forward strand.
TCCTAAATTAACAGAAGATTTTAGCAATGATAAGAAAATAGGTGAAGTTTGACTCGTATACTTAAACATATAATAAGATAATATATTAGGGATATATCCATAATATAAATTTAATAAGAAAAGCAAACAAATAAATACTACAAATTTCTTATCTCTAAAAATATTTTTCTTAATAAACAACAACAGAGAGTCTTCAATCTTTTCTTTTGCTCCCTCACTGTTCTTGATACTTTCATTTCTTTGTATATCTTTAATGGGCAAGAAAAAAATCAGAACAACACTAAAATTAACAAAAAAATAATAGTAAAATAGATTGTATCTACACTTACAAACTTAATCAATATACCTGAAATCACATTACTTATATATTCTCCAAAAAATAAGTTTAATTTCCTTTTTGAATATCGCATTGCGAAATGAACTATTTGAATTCATCCATAAAAAAAGCTCTTGAATTATCAAGAGCCATCACTATTAAATCAGTACATCTAAAGAATGCTTTATTTCCAAACTACTTTCTGGAATAAATACCTCCCTTATTTTTTAATTTGCATCTTAAGAATTGATTCCCCAAAGTCCTTTTAAAATGGATACAGCTGTTCGTTCACTTGTTCTGGATTTATCTGATAATTCTTTTAAACTATCCCATGTAGCACCTGAATCTTTGTCTAATTTTAATCCATTAAAAGCAAAGGAATGATTCATTTTATCTACTACTTTTGAAAGAGCCACAGATATTTTTATCCCTTCGCAACGATTATCTTGAATTTCACTTATTGTTTGATCGATAGTCAATTGAATTTCTCGTATATCGACATGTTCAATAGTAGAAAGAGAGTATCTTAATTTTTGTAATAAATCGACAATCTCTTTTTTATCTACAGTCATTTTAATTCCTCCAATTTTAGTGTCCTGTAAACCCATGTAAAGCGGAATCTATTGAACCAGTAATTACACTATCTACCACACCGTTCCAATTCACTCTACATTTTCCATTTTTTAGATTTGTTGGACCATAAGCATAGCCATTTTGACACTCAATATTTGGATTATACCAAATAGGATTGTACCAACTTGCTGCGGAAGCTGATTCAGTTGTCGCAAATAGTCCAACACCAATAAATCCAATACATGTAAATCCGTAAATAAATATTTTTTTCATTTTCTCTGTCTCCATAAAAAGATTAAATTTTGATATTAATGATTTTTCTCCCACAACATTCCTATAAGGGTAAAAAAGAACATCAAACTAAACGTTAAAAGAAAATCCCTAAATGCTTCTGAAAAAGATGCTCCTAATAAAGTCAAATTAACAATAAAATACCCTAAAGGAAGAATGATAGAAATTGCTACACACGAGAGTATAAAAATTAAAACTTTTTTATCGTTTTCATTCAGTTTTTCTTCCTCATTTCTCTAAGCAAAAAATTATATTAAATTCCCTTAAGCCACTACTTTTATACCAGCGTCAACGAATGTATTTATTCCACTATTAATAAATCCAACAAATAAGATGTTTAATTGCACATTTTATTTGTATACACTCAAGTGCTTTCACTTAGAAGTTAATAAACCATTGAAATCATTCTCCAATAAAAAACGAAAGTTAACACTAGAAAAGTCCATACAACTCATCGAAAGAATACTATCAACATCAATATAAAAATACATTGTCTTTTGATTGGTTTTTACTTTTAAACAGTGCTGTCCCCAAAAAGGTACTTTTTCGATTAAAAATTCAGTAATATTTTTGTAGCTAATACGCAACATGGAATAATCAAAATCACTTTTGACATTTTCCGTCTTTTCAGTAATCATAAGTAATTCATGATTCAAAAAGATCAACCAACAAATATCTGTAAAAAGGTAATGGTATAAGCCATTACCACCACCAAGCATATTTAATACGGGTGAACACGCTTTTGTAACACGAAGATAGTTATGATTTAAGAAAATATTTTCTGTAATCATCGCTCGTTTAAAGGCAATATGCTCTTCTTCTAAAGTTTTCATACTCATTCCATTGCACAACTAACTGCCGCTGTTGCAATTCCCGCAACAACATTTACCTTTGCTAATTCTTTTGCGGCCGCTTTACCTAACTGTTTTTCTGCAATCTTTATTAATATATCTGCTGCTTTTTCAAAATTAAAAGCTTTCAAAGCTTCGATGAATCCACTTTGGGCAGAAGCTGCTGTTCCTAAAGCCCACGCAACTCCACCTCCAGGCAATGAATTAATTACTACACAACCAGCATACTTTTTCCAATTCACTCGTTGTAAACTTGGCACAACAATCTGCTCATAAAATGCTTTCGCAGCTATTCCTTCTTCAGTATTCTGATTGATTCGTTCGTGAATTGCATTTAAATCATTTACATGATAAACTCCATCTTCATCAAAAGAACCAACTGTTTCAAAATAAAAAGTTAATTCATCTACTAATTCATTTTTCAATTGTTGATTCATTTCTGTTGTTTCTTCAGCCGCATAAACACTTATGCCAGCATAAACGAATGTACTCAACCCAACTAACAATACTCCTAATAAAGAAAAATATTTTCCCCACTTTTTCATTGTTGTTCACCTTCTATTTTTTTATTATTTTATAATCAATTTATGCAAACGACTGTTCACAAAGCGATTTTTTCCCGATTGATTCATTGCTCCTTTCTGCCTTGTAACATCCTTCACAATTAGGATTGTGACATACAAAATTCTGAAAAAACAGTCTATTCTTTTCACAATAGTTGGTGTAAAATATTATCAATTGATTATTTTTAAAAATTAACTTATTTTAAAACACTAATTTTGTTTTAAAATATTATTTTTAATAAGCACTTTGTACATAATACATTTTAATTGCATCGATCTTTTGTCCAAACTCTTAGATAAGTAAGTTCTTAAGAGGTTAGCAAAAATGGCTTTTTTTTGAACAATTTAAGTGTACTTTATTTTTAAAACAATAAAAAAGACCGAAGCACCCGCTTCGATCCTTTTTTATTCTCCCCTCATTTCTTTTTCTTGTATAAACTCTACTTCTAACTTCTCAAAAAATCCAGGAAGAATTCGATCAAAAAATACCCATTCATTTGTAGAAAAGATACTCCCATCTTTTTTAGTAATCGTTAATACCATTTCTTTTAGAGAAAGATTGATCGTATAGTTTATACGATCATGCGCGTTATACATATAGCCATGTAATTGAAAGACAATATAATTTTTTAAAGAATGTATATCATATTTTTCTCTTAATGCAGCTTTATTAATTAAAATTTTGTAAGAATAAAACGTTCGTCTCATTCCATCGTCTATCATAAAATCACCTAACTCATTTTAGTTCTTTACTCGACTACTCTTTTTTAGATCCTAAATATTCTTTCATACGTTCATAGGAACCTCCTGCGTACACCGCTCCCATAATGATTCCAAAAAATATAGATCCTACGCAATTAGAAATAATACTTACTTTTTCAATAGGTATTCGATAAAAATTTGTCATGACGATCATCATGAACACTCCATTACAAAGTGCATACATCACAAATAGTCGAAAAAACAGAAAAGAACTATTCCTTTTTTTATCTATCTTTCTATAAAAAACATACATCCAGAAAAAATAAACCAACATACACCCTAACAACAAAATCAGTTTTAGCACAAACCACCATGAAAAATGTGGATAGAATAAAAAATCAAGCAAACATAATAACGGAACAAAAGAAAAAAATCGATAAGAATGGGACAAATATTCCCAAAACGTTTCTTGTTTTAATCGTTCTATTTGTTGATAAAATTTTTTGTCATCCATCATTTCCATTTTCTCTTACTCCTCTTTTAATGTCGCAGACACTTGAATATCTTTTAACTTCTGAATATGAGTTAACATTGATCTGTTTGCTTTTACAACTACATGTACCACCCCTTTGGTTTTCCCTAAAATCAATTTTTTCTCTCTTTTCAATGGCTTTTTATCGGGACCTGTATATTCATGATTCATTTTATCTATAAACCGAATCGTTAGTAAATACTGCTTTCCCGGATCCGCATGTTCAAATGAGAGATCTCCTTGATAAAGCTCGTTCTCCGAAGGCTTTGCCTCAGATTTCTTTGTATCAAGAACTTCTGTCTCTAAAAACAACTCTGGTGATACATCTTCCGTTGTGCTAGTATTCATTTGTTCCTTAGCATTTTTGTTAGAAAACAACGAGTTTCCTATAAATAAAACACTTCCGATTATAGTTAATCCAACAATCAATAATGTTACACTTTTTTTCATAGACGTCCCTTCTCATAATATATATTTTGAAACGACTTTTTTTGTTTTCTATTTTTCCATATTTTCATCTATTTGACTACCCTTTTTCTTTTCTAAAACATTCATATGAACATGATTTTTTCTTCTCTTTACATCAATTTCATTCCTTCCAGCGTTGATACTTCCAATGATAGGGTAAATGATACCCATTAATCCATAGAAACGTTTTCTCAATTGGTGTGTCAATTAATTCAGATAATGCAAAAATAAATAAATTGGGACGATTCTGACACAGATAACGAAGCAACCCAATTTTTTCCTGATCCTTCTTTTTTCATCTTCTAAACAACACACCTCTCTCATCCTCATTTTTTTCTTTAAATTAATTTCTTAAACATAATGTCAAAAAAGCAGAAATCAATAAAGATTTCTACTTTTTCTCTCCTTCTCTTTTTGATATACTTTTTTTGAGTTGACAAACTTTAATCTATGAGTGTCATCAACCCGCAATGCTAGATCCTTAAAAAAACCATCAATTTGTCAACTCATGCCTACTTGTACAAAGTAGGCTTTTTGTTGTTCTTTGCCGGAATAATTATTTTACGAATACAAAAATTAATTTGATTGGATGTTTTCAACCGATATTTCCAGCATTCTCCATCCAAATATTCGCATAGATAGCCGGTTTGATACAAATAATAAAACTGAGTCAGATTTAATTTTGCACAACTCATCAGTCCTTATTAACAAAGAACCAAGAATATTTGATTTTTTTGAAATAAATATGCAAAGTTTTGCTTGTATCTGAATATATTTTGACTCAGTATACCCTATGTTGATTCTTTATCGTATCTTCACTTTTAGTTTATTTTTTACTTTTTAAAGTTGAAACGATATTTGGAATCCCTATTTGAATTAACTGTCCGTCTTTGACAAACCCCTCTTCTCTACCTTTTAAATATCCTACTAATTTATGTTTCATTTCATAAATAATAGATTTGTATTTTTTATCATAATATAGGTTTTTCATCTCATTTGGATCATTTATCATATCAAATAATTGATACGTATTTTTTACGGGAAACCATATAAATTTCCATTTCTCCGTTAATATATATTGACTAGAATCTATACCTAAACTATGCTCTCCATGAATTTCTCGCCGCCATCCCTCATAGTTTCCAAAGAGCAACTGTTTAACACTTTTTCCATCTGTATTTACATATTGTCCTAATACTAAATCAACTAATGAAGGAAATATATCCTGTATTTTTACAAGCTCTTTAATTCCATGTTTTTTTGCTGAGATCAGATCACCAGGATCGTAAATAAACGACGGGATACGAATACTCCCTTGGTAAGGATACCCTTTTCTGAATAAGTAATGTTCTCCTAATTGATCTCCATGATCTGAAATGAACCAAATGATTGTATCTTTATCATGTCTAAATTCTTTTAAAGCCATTAAAAAGCGATTGATCTGATGATCTATATGAGAAATAAGGCCATAGTATCCAGCAAGCATTCTTCTTTGATCATCCTCTTTTAATTTTCCTCTTAAGGCACAAACATCTGGAACAACATGTTCTAATTTCTCCCAATTACCAATATGCAAATCTAGAGTGTCTGGTAATCTATCCATATACATGTCAAAATAATATTTGGGTGGATTCAATGGAGCGTGAGGTTTCTCAAATGATAATTTTAAGAAAAATGGTACTGTAGGATCTTTCCTCCTTAAAAAGTTTATCCCTTCTGAAACTACCCAATTTGTTGGGTGAAATTTTTCAGGATACATCCAAGGTCGAGCTTCCCAAGAATTACAATTTAAACCATCATCAATCAAATCTGCTTCTAATCCTTCTTTGAGATACATCAAATAATCACTAGAGTATTCAAACTGTTCACCATATCGTTTATCATATTTTCGATCAACATGAAGATATCCATCATGCAATAATACATGATCAAATCCCAAACGTTTTCTTGAAGGATATACATGCATTTTCCCTATACACTCTGTTTGGTAGCCAAAGTTTTTAAAAGTACTCGGAAGCGTTCTTTCATAGTTCCACGAAACCTCGTCCTCATAACCTACTCTACCCGAATTTTCTTGATCTAATCCTGTTAATAATGCTGCTCTTGCTGGAACACAACTTGGAACAGGCGAATAACACTGTTCAAAATTATATCCCTGACTCGCCATCATGTCTAACGTAGGCGTACTAATGAATTTATCTTGACTATTCAAAGATAACGCATCTGCTCTCATCTGATCTACTACAATTAAAACAACATTGGGTTGATTCTTTTTCATATTAAAAACTCCAATCATTAAAAATATCCAAATAACCTCTCTTAATTTAAGAAGTTGATATTTCCTTTTGAAAGAATATATTTTTTTGTGATAACAAAAAATTTAAATGGATTACCAAACTTTATAGCGTATGATTGATTAGTTACGAACACTTTATAATAAAATAAACCTTGATATCAAAATGTCTTTAATTTTTTACCTATATAACTTATTATTCATTAAATCTCTAATACTATATCTTCTTTTCACTTATTTAAAAATATAATATTTAGAAAATTAAACAGGGGACATGCCATAATTTAGTTGATCACGCCCCCACATCTATTACAAAACTGCTAAAATATTTAATGAATACATTAGTATTGATAAAACTAAAAATATCCAAATAACCTTGGTTGAATTGAGAGATTTTTTGCTTAATAACCAATATGCCAATAAAACTAAAACAACAGGTACTATAGCTGGCATAATAGGATCTAACATTTCTTTTTGGAAAGATAGTTTCTTATCACCAATAACTAATTTGAATGGAACACCAACCTTTACAACACTAGGAACCAAGCCTCCTAATACTACTACACCAAGTAAAGTTGCTGATTCAGTTAAATCTTTCAACAATCCACCTACACTGGATACCAGTTTTTTACCTTCTCGGAAAGCAATTGGTAACTCAAAATATCTCAAAAATAGTATAATGAGAGATACTAATAACCAAAGTAGTACACCTAATGGATTTCCTTCTAATCCCATATAAGCTGCTAGAGATCCAAAAATTGTTGGAATCACTGCCCCAAATAAAGAATCGCCTACAGCTGCAAAAGGTCCCATCATACTCGTTTTAATTGCTGCAACAGCATCTTTCGATTTGCTTCCATCTTCTGCTTGCAATGCTAAATCAATTCCAATAATAAATGCACTTAAAAAAGGACTGGTATTATAGAATTGCATTTCTGATTGCAACACACTTTTTAATTCTTTTTCATCTTTGTATAGCTTTTTCAAAGCTGGATATACAGCTCGAACATATGCCACATTCATCATTCGTTCGTAGTTCCAACCTAGTTGAGCTCCAAACATATATCTTAAACTAACTTTTCTCAGATCTTTGCTACTTAATTTGCTAACATTAGATTTCATCATCATCAACCTCTCCGTTAACTACTTCTATATGATTGATAGTATCTAGTTTTGATTCTAATAAACGTTTATCTTGTAATTTTTTATAGTGAATAATAGCAGCTGCCAATCCTGCAAAAGAAATACCCATCATTGGAATATTTAAATAAGCGGCTAAAATATACCCAATAATTAAAAAACCGAAAAAATTCCTAATTGGCAAATAATGTAGTAAAATGGCAATCCCAACAACTGGTAATATAGCTCCTGCCAATTTTAATCCTCCCATTAACCAATCCGGTGCATAATTTAATACTGTATTTACTACTTCATTACCAAAAATTAAACATAAGCCTACTGGTATTGCACGAGATAATGCAATAGGAACTAAACTTAACCATGCTTCTAAACTAATCTTATGAAAATTTTCTTCTTCTATATGTTTATCCACACGATGTAAAAAATAAACTCCACAAAAACGAGCTAAAATATCTAATTGAACTAATAATAAGCCTACAGGAACAGAAATACCTATTGCAAATTCAATTCCTTTTCCACTAACAACACCTAATGCTGTACCAATGATTGCACCTGTGCCAAAATCAGGAATTGATGAGCCACCAAATGTTCCTACACCTAAGACCATCAGTTGTAATGTTGCTCCTACTAATAAGCCTGTATTAATATCTCCCATTATAATTCCTGCTAGAAAACCAGAAATTGCCGGTTTACTTAATTGTAATCCTGACAGATAAGGATCTATACCTCCTAGTATAGCTAAACATATTAAAGAAAATATCTGAAAAAAAGAAATATCATTCATGATCAAACTAACTCCTTTATATTATTTTGAACTTTTCACTGCCCCAATATCTAGTATGCCATCTAACTTAATACCAAAAAAATCAGTTCCTAAATTATAACCATTTTTATCGATAACCTTCTTCCCACTATGAATAGCAGGAGATGATTGTTCCAATTTATATCCATCAAACACTGTATTCTGACTGAATCGATCATATGTCAAATAGTTAAAATTAGGTTTTACGGGACCATTTCCAGGAGAAACAAATATATTCGACTCTTGGCTATTTACTAATAAAGCAGTATTATCTGAGCTTGGTAAATTACTATAGTTACAATATAAATTATTGCTATAGATAATGCGATTATTCGGATTCCACTCTTCATTTACTGGTTGTTTTCCAGCATTGTATATAATATTATTCTCAATCAGAGCTGCCCCAGTATTCATATCCTTTCTCACAAACGGTACCCCTTTATCTATATAAAAAATGTTATTATAGATATGGGCATCAGGATTATTAGGCAAATTCAAAATGCCTTTTTTATCATTTTGACTAATATTAAATCTGAATGTACTATTTACTGCGTTTTCTAAACAAAACATAACTGTTCCACCAGAATTTCCACTACTATAATTATATTGATAAATAGTTCCATCAGCCGAATCTGCATCCCATGCTTGACCATCACCATTTCCTTGATCTGCATTTTTTGTACAATATGCTTCATTATATTGGAACAATGCATTTTTACACTTCCACGGCCACATAGCTGCTGCAACACGTTGTGTGGCAATTGGATAGTCTGTTGTATTCATTTGCCTTCCTGCTCCATTAGAAACATTTCTTTGAATAATTGGAGAACTACAATACATCGTTACAATACCGTCTCCACCTGCATCTTCGATATAATTGTTTTCAATTAAAACATTTGTATTTCCATATTTTTCTATTAGCTCCTGGTCTATTTCTGCAGAATTTTGAAATAAATCAAAATAGGCAGAATATGCCACTGCAAGTCCTGTTCGGCTGACATTTTTAATTCTATTACCTTTAATGATAATATTGTCATACTTTGGAATGCCTGTTTTTTCTTCATTATCTGGAAGTTCAGAAATGAAATATATTCCACCATTAGCCATATGCTTATTGTATATATTCCCATCTATATCATGAATATATAAATTTTCTAACACAATATTCTCAAGGGTTCCTTTATTTTTAGCAACACTTGCAACTCCGGTTCTATCCATTACTTTTAAATCATTAAAAGCTAAATGATCTGGTTGACTTTTTTCACGATCATTTGTTATCTCTATATTTTTAATCTTTATATACTCAACATCTTTTAATAAGATAGCGCTAGACACATTACCTTTATATTTATGCCATGAATTTGGTAAAGGTTTTCCATAATCTTGATACCAAACTCCTTTCCCATTAGTATTGATAATCGGAAGGTTCCCTCTATCACCATAATTACTGATTTCAATACATGCCTTTATATTTCCTGAATTTTTTATTTGTAAATACTGATCATCAAAAACCGATCCATTTTCTAATAAAACTTTATCCCCTGGATTTAATTTAAGTTCATTTATTTTGTTTAAACTTTTAAAAGGCTCCAATTTAGATAATCCTGAATTAGTATCACTCCCTCTTTGAGAACTAACATAGTAACAATTACCAATGGGTTTACTTTCAGCATGAGCGACTTTTGTTAACATAGATAAACTGATCAAACAGCAAGTTGCAATAAAATATATTTGGATTTTTTTTATATTCATAAATTCCTCCACATTCATTCATCTTCTAAATCTATTGGATTTGCTTCCAAATATTCATTTACATGTATAATATTTTCTCTTCCTTTATTTACCAAAGAACTATCTTCTCCTAAAAATTGATTATTAACAAAGCCTATAACCATTGGCATATTCATTCCTGCATATAGTTCTATTTCTTTTCCTTCTAAAATTAATTGAGAAACAACATTGCAAGGAGTGCCTCCCATTAGATCAGCCATAACTGTAACTTTTTTCAAACCATTAATTGTTTTTTCGAAATTTACTCGAAAATCTTTTGCTGACTCTTCAGGTAATAACCCTACAGTATAAATATCTTTTTGTGTTCCCATGATCATATCGACACTTTTCTTTAACTCTTCACAAAATCGTCCATGACTAATTAAGACTAAATGCCCCGTCATCTTTTCTCCCCCTACATATATTTTTATTTATTTAACAGAGACATAAAGTCATCTGCTTTGTCACTTGGAACCATTTGCGCAATTAAATGGACACCTTTTGCATTTAATTGGTTGAACGTTTCTACATCTTGATCGACAACATTAATTGATTTCGTAATTGATCGAGTCTCAGAAGTTTGTGACATATTTCCAACATTAATCTCTTTTATTGGAACGCCCAATTCTACTAATTTTAATAATCGATCAGGCTTTCGTGCAATAATCAGTAAACGCTGTGAATCGTATTTTCCTGCTAAAATATTTTGCGCTGCTTTTTCAATTGGCAAAACACTTAGTTTCACACCTGCTGGGGTAGCCAATTTCAATCCGCTTTTTTCAATATCATTTTGAGCCACTTCATCATCCACAACCATAATTCGAGAAATATTCAATTTGGTTGTCCATAAATTGGCTACCTGCCCGTGAATTAAACGTCCATCAATTCTTACTCCAATAATACTCATTGTTCATCCCTCTTTCATTTCTTTATACAATGGTGCTTTTAATAAATTGATTTCTGGTTCATAGGTGCCTTCTGTCTCAAAAATAACAATTTCATTCTTACCAACTTTTAGAAAACCGCTAGAGATGTACAGCGAAAGCGTTGGCCCTACTTCCCAAAAACGACCTATATTGGTCTGATTAACAAAGACAATTCCTTTACCAAATTTACTTAAATCAATAAAACAATCACCGACATCCTCTAAAAGAAACTCATAGCGATAAAAACTTGGGTGTTGGGGTTGCCATCCTTTTGAATAATCCACAGTTTTACAATTCTCCAAAGGCAATGAATATTGTTGCCAATTTGTAATAAAATGTAAGTCTGCCATTACTCCCGTTCTAATTCCTTTTTTTTGCGTTTCTGCAAAGAGTTTATGTCCATAATTGACACGTCCCATATTTTCAATCAAAATATCCAATTGATTGATTTCTTCTGTCATACTAACTTGTATATCTTCACCTATTTCTGTTTGATATTGGGTAGCTTGTAATTTTTGATTCAAAAATAATTGACTGCGATCTCTGCCATCAATTACCCGTAATCGTTCTTCCTCTGCATCCCTCTCTATCATTGTTCGGTAAAGTAGATAACCTGTATTTTGTCCCAACTCTTCCATCGGCTTTGGATACTTTGATTGAACTGGTTGACTAATGGTATCTAAAGTCGCGAAAAGACTTACTTTATTCGTCAAAGAAATCTTTTTCTTTTCAATCGTGGGTTTAATGACAGGATCTAACTGCTTAATCTCTGGATAATTATCATGAATCATTTTCCGCAATGCATAATATTTTTCTGTTGGATTCCCCTGCTCATCTAATGGTGCGCCATAATCGTAAGAAGTAATTTGTGGTAAATCAATCACTCCTCTTGCTGAACAACCATTCATAAACCCAAAATTCGTTCCTCCATGAAACATATATAAATTAATGCTTCCTTGTTCTAATACCTCTTTTACCGCTTCAGCGAGTTCCTGTGGATCTCGTTGAATGATTGGTTCTTTCCAACGATTAAACCAACCATCCCAAAATTCCATACACATCAGTGGCCAATTTTTATCATATTCTTTAAAAAACTGCTTCATAGAGTCAAAGTTGTCTTTTGCTTTAGAACCAAAATTACCAGTAACCAAAATATCATCTTCGATCATGCTTCCCGCTCGTAAAGTAGCCCGCCATGGTCCATCTGAAGTGAATAAGGGAACTGTCACGCCTCGTTCAATCATCAAATCTCTTATCGCACGCAGATACTCCTTCTCTTCTCCAAAAGATCCATACTCATTTTCAATTTGGATCATCAAAATATTTCCCCCATTATCAAATTGATGGGAAACAATCCTTTTCATCAAAACATCATAATAATCTGCTACATGTTCTAAATAAGCGGTTTCATTCCTTCGAATATGGATAGGTTCACGGAGTAGCCAAGACGGAAAGCCTCCAAATTCCCATTCAGCACAAATATATGGAGATGGGCGTACAATTGCATATAAACCTAGTTTCTGAGCTAATGTCAAAAATTTCTCTAAATCTAATATGCCTTCAAATTGAAATTCTCCTTTTTGGGGCTCATGTAAATTCCAAGGAACATATGTCTCTACCGTATTAAATCCTAGCGCTTTTAAATTATACAAAGAGTGTTCCCAATCACACGGATGAATACGAAAATAATGAATCGCACCAGACATTATCCTAAATGTTTTTCCATTCAATAAAAATTCCTCTTTTATCTCAAATGTAGCCATACTTTATTTCATCACCTCATTATCTCAATATACTTAGTATATTAAGATGGTATGTATTAAAAGTCAACAAATTTCAAAAAATATGTTAGTATTTAATACAAAAAGTCTACAGGAGGCGTTTATAATAAAACCAAAATACCTAGAAATTAAGAATGAGTTGAAACAACAAATTGTAACCGGTCAATTTCATAATGGCGACCGATTCTATTCAGAATCAGAAATTATCAAAAAATATAATGTGAGTTCTATAACAGCAATTCGTGCATTAAAAGAATTAGTTCAAGAAGGTTATATTGTACGTTATCAAGGAATAGGAACTTTCGTTTCACGTGCAAGAAAAGAAAAAATAGTAAAATTTTCTGATATAGAAATATTTTCATTTGATAATGATAAAGTACATGTACTTTCAATTATACGTGAGAATAAAAAACAAATATTAGATGTATTAAAATTAACAACTGATTCATATTACTATCGAATTGAACGAATTAGAGAAGCAGATAAAATTCCTTATATCTATCATAAATCTTATTTACCAGAACAATATATAAATCCCAATTATCCAAATATTGATTATTACAATTCTATTTACAATCGTTTGGAATTAGACTATGGTGTTGATTTAAACGAAGAAAACTTTATAGAAACAAATGAAATTCTATTTCCTGCTCCTAAGAATATATGTAAACAACTAGAAATAAATGAATCTGAGCCTGTTGTTTTTCAAACTAAATTATCCTCCTTGTCTGAAAATAATAAACCTATAGAATATGTTGAAAGTTATAAAAAATGGAATTTTTATAAAATTCAACTCCAATCTAATAACTAAATGTTACTCATTTGATTTTACTTGCTGTAGTAATTTTTATTAATTGTAAATATATTTTTTAGAATCGAGGCTATTATCATGAAACATATTTCAGTATTGATCAAGCCAGCTTCTTCCCTCTGCAATCTTCGCTGCAGCTACTGCTTTTATGCCAATGTCAGTTCCTTGCGGGAAGTCCGCTCGTTTGGCAAAATGAAAGAAGAAGTGACAGAGAAAATGATCAAAAATATTTATGCAGACTTAGAAGACGGTGATCAATTGACATTAGCGTTTCAAGGTGGAGAGCCAACGATGGCGGGCCTCAATTATTTTCGAAAAGTGACCCAACTAGTGGATCAACAGCAAAAGCAGGTACAGGTCCATTATGCGATTCAAACGAACGGGACCATGATCAATGAAAAATGGTGTGCTTTTTTGAAAGAACATGATTTTTTGGTCGGTCTCTCGATCGATGGCCATCCGCTCTACCATGATTTGCATCGGGTCGATCCGATAGGAAGAGGAACTTTTCAGCGAGTGCTGCAAACAAAACAGCTGTTTGACCACTTTGAGATTGACTACAATGTGCTTTGTGTCCTGACCAATCCATTGGCTAAAGAGGCTAAGAAAGTCTTTCGCTTTCTAAAAGAACAAAAAATCGATTTTGTCCAGTTTATTCCTTGTTTAGATGATTTAGATGCGAAAGAAAGAAATAGTTATGCCCTCACACCAAAACGTTTTGCGGGATTTTACCACCAGCTTTTGCAGTTATGGCTGCAAGAATTAGCGGAGGGGCATTATGTGAGTATCAAGCTTTTTGATGATCTTTTGAATCTATTGGTCAAGCAACAAGTCACCGCCTGCGGGATCTTAGGAAACTGTCAAGTGCAATATGTCATTGAAGCAGATGGCAGTGTTTATCCTTGTGATTTCTATGTGTTAGATGACTATCGAATGGGGTATATTCAAGAACAGACCTTGCGTCAGTTATTTGAACAGGACATTGCAAAAACGTTTGTGTGTCAACGGCTCGAAATGCCAAAGAAATGTCTGAGTTGCCCGTTTCAAAAAATGTGTCGTGGCGGCTGCAAACGCATGAAAGATGCCATCTATGTGGATGGGGACTATTGCGGTTATCAGCAACTCTTGCAGGAATTTGTAACGCAGATCAATCGGATTTTAGGTTTGTTACAGGGGGTAAGTGTGTGATTGGGTTCATTTATTTTATAGTGATCGTGTTGGCGAATACGGTTGGTGCCGTTTCAGGCATGGGGGGCGGCGTTCTGATCAAACCCATTTTTGATTTTATCGGCGCCCATTCTGTTGCGGCCATCTCGTTTTATTCTGCCGTAGCAGTCTTTACTATGTCGCTGGTTTCTACCGCAAGACAGTTGGCTAGCGGACATAAGATCAATTGGCAAATCGTCCTTTGGGTTTCAGGAGGCGCCATCTTAGGCGGTATCTTGGGCAATGTCGCTTTTGATCAGCTGTTGCTGTTTTTCCAGAATGAAGACCATGTACAGATGGTGCAGATCTTTTTGACCGTCGTGACGTTGTTGTTTGCTTTCTTTTATACCAAATATGACTGGCCCGGATTCCAACTGAAAAATAACTTCTGGTATTGCTTCTGTGGTTTAGTCCTTGGTTTTCTAGCCAGTCTTCTAGGAATCGGCGGCGGACCGATCAATGTTTCTTTGCTGATGCTGATGTTTGCTTTGCCAATCAAAGAAGCGACAGTCTATTCGATTTGTACGATTTTTTTCTCTCAATTGGCGAAAATCGTGACGATTGCTGGGACCACTGGATTTGGCCTC